>DAIDHW010000001.1:0-370994 GCA_027451865.1 Leptolyngbyaceae cyanobacterium clean351
GGTCAGTAGTAGTACTATTAGTGGGAATTCGGCCAGCAACAGTGGCGGGGGGATTTATAACACTGGCACCCTGACGGTCAGCAGCAGTACTATCAGCAGCAATTCGGCCAGCAACAGTGGCGGTGGGATTTATAACACTGGCACCCTGACGGTCAGCAGCAGTACTATCAGCAGCAATACCGCCAGCAACAAAGATGGGGGTGGAATTTTTAACAATGGCACCCTGACGGTCAGCAGTAGTACTATTAGCGGCAATACCGCCAGCAACAAAGATGGGGGTGGAATTGCTAACTATGGCACCCTGCTAGTCAGTAGTAGTACTATTAGTGGCAACTCGGCTCAGTATGGGGGTGGGATTTACAACTTTGGCACCCTAACAGTCAGCAATAGTTTTATTAGTGATAATTCGGCTGTCTTCAATGGAGGTGGGATTGACAACGCTGCCATCCTGACAGTCAGCAGTAGTTCTATTAGCGGTAACTCGGCTAGCTTCAATGGGGGTGGGATTTTTAACGGTATTGTTCATGCTGGCACCCTGACGGTCAGTAATAGTACTATTAATGATAATACTGCCGGTAATAATGGGGGTGGCATCGCCAACTACAGCAGCCTTAGTGTCTTGGGCAGCACCATCAGTGCCAACACTGCTAGCACTGGAGCTGGTGGCGGGATCTACAACAGCACCATCAGCCGGGCCACCGCCTCCGTTAGTGGCTCTACCATTACCGCCAACCTGGCTAGCAAGGGGGCTGGCATCTACGCCGGGGGCACAGTTACAGTCACCTCCAGCACCATCACTGGTAATAGTGCCAAGATTAATGGGGGTGGGATCTACGATGCGGGAGTATTGACTCTATCTGGTACCCCCATCAGTGCCAACACCGCCGGCAATAGTGGTGGGGGACTCGAGGTCAAGAGTGGGGTTAGCCTCTACCTCAGCGGCATCACCATCAGCGGCAACACTGCGGCCAACGGCGCCGGCATCGAGAACCACGGCACCCTGACCCTCACTAACTCCCTGATTAGCAGCAACACCGCTAGCCTCAACGGGGGTGGCATCGCTAACTACGGCAGCCTCAATGTCCTGAGCAGCACCCTCAGCGGGAACACCGCCACCACTGGAGCTGGGGGCGGCATCCTTAACTACAGTGGGGCCACAGCTAATGTCAGCGGCACCACCATCAGCAGCAACACCGCCAAGACCAACGGGGGTGGCATCAGCAATGGTGGCGTCCTCAACGTGGTTATGTCCTTCCTGAAACGTAACCTAGCCTTTAGTAATGGCGGCGGCATCAACAACAGCGGCACTGCCCTAGTCAGTGGTACCACCATCAGTGCCAACACCGCCCTCAACAGCGGGGCTGGGATTGAAAACAGCAGCACAATTACAGTCACCGGTAGCACCCTCACCGCTAACTTCTCCGCCAACGGCGCCGGCATCGAGAACCACGGCTCCGCCACCCTGACCAACAGCAGCATTTCCGGCAACACCGCCAAGACCAATGGGGGTGGGATCGAAAACTTTGGCAGCACCAGTGTAGTTAACACCCCAATTACCGGTAACTCAGCTGCTAGTGGGGCAGGAGTATTCATCTACTCGGGGACCGTGAGTCTAGCAGCTACTAGCGGGGACCTGACAATTACAGACCCAATCGCTAAGGGAGGCTCCAACAGTCCTGGGTCCTTGGTAGTTACGGCTGCGAACGGCAACATCAACGTTGATGCCTCAGTGCTTGACCTGCAAGGGCCACTCCAAGTGTTTATGGAGAGCAGTCAAAATCTGACGATTGCCACCGGGGTACAGATATCTTCCCTGGCTCTGGGGAGAGCAATTACCCTGGTGGCCCAGGGGAACTTTATCAATAATGGGGGGCCTGGGGCTCTGTCAGTAATCCAGGGGGCAAGTTACCTGGTCTACACCCATGACCCAGCTAATGCGGTCCTAGGGGGTCTAGGGGGGTCTGAGCAGTTTAATTCACCCTTCCCAACTCCCCCAGGTTTTACGGGGAGTGGCTTCTTGTTTGCGGTGCCCTCACCGGTGCCTGGGAGTGGGGCAGTTAAGCTACCGGTTCTGGTCTACGAGCTGGAGCGGGTGAAGTTTTCTCTGCCGGATGAGGTGTTTGATAATTTCGGTGAATTGCTGTTGCAAGTGTGCGCGAATGTCTCGCCGGCGGAGGGGATTCCGGCTTGTCAGGTGGGTCAGGTACCTAACTTTGATACGGTTCCTGATTTTCTCCACCATCTGCGGGAGAACCGGGACCTCCCTGAGCCCCTTCTGTAGACTACAGGAGCCTGTTAAAGCCCCCTCAACCTAGTTTGAAGCTGCGGTGGGGGACCCCAGTAGTGATGATTCCCGCAGAGGTATGGAAGTCCTCCTGCACCTTGGTAGTCAGGCGCCGGGAAACCAAGTGCACAATTTGGCGGAGGAGTCGGTCGCCCGTAGATTGCAGGAGGGGACGGGATATCCGGTGCATAAACCGGGGAAAGTAGACCGCCACCTGCAGGTCTAGGTGCCAATCCACCCAAGTCACCTCCCGGGGTCTTTCCACCTCGGGGGAGGCTCCGGCTAGCCCTAAAGCCGCCTGAAAGTCTACGGTGTACCCTTGGAAGGCCATGTCAGTGGGAATGGTCTCAATGCGGTAAATGCCCTCTTCTTGAGGCAACAAACATAGGCTGATCCGGGGCTCAACATAGTAGTTGAAGGCTCCGAACCGACCAATGACTAAGTCATAACCATTGACGCCGATCGGTTCTACCTGCATGGGTTGGGCACAGCGACGAAACCAGCTACTGTGGTTATCTAGGTAACCCATGACCTGGGGTACAGGAGCCTGTAATTCCATCACCCCGGCGAAGTGGTTTTGGTAAATAACTGGTTCAGGGCTGGCGGGGGCGATTTGCGCCTCCTCCTCACCTAAGGAGTCACTGGGTTCGGGATTCATAGGGTCTGCCGCTGCCTCGAAGCCGTGTATCTAGTTCCCTAACTTAGCAAAAAGTGCCCATAAATCCTTGCCAGCCAGGGGCACTAACAGGCTTAGAATTAAGAGACTGTCCATCTCAAATTAAACTCGAAATTCTGATGGTAGCAAAGGTAGAAATCTACACATGGCAGACCTGCCCATTCTGCATCCGAGCCAAGGCCTTGTTGGCTCGTAAGGGGGTTGACTATATTGAGTATCGCGTTGATGGTGATGAGAGGGCACGCGGTAATATGGCTCAAAGAGCTCACGGGCAGCGCACTGTGCCCCAGATTTTCATTAACGATCAACACGTGGGCGGCTGTGATGATCTATACGATCTAGACCGCCAGGGTGGTCTTGACCCCCTGCTGACATGAAGATAACTTTCATCATTGACCCAATTCGGGGTTTGGACCCAGGTCATGACACTAGTGTAGCCCTGATGGAAGCTGCCCAAGAATTAGGCCATGAGGTGTGGATCACCGAGCCTAGATACCTAAGTGTGGCGGAGAGTAAGGCTTGGGCAGAGGTCCGGCCAATTCGCTTGTTTCCGGTTGAACTATTGGGAGAGCGCTGGGTTCCCCCGATCCCCTGGTTCGAGTGCGGCGAGTCCCAGCGAGTGCTTCTGGAGTCTATGGATGCTGTGTTTATTCGTCCCGACCCCCCCGTTGACACTGCCTACCTTTTTGCCACCTATATCCTCGACTACCTTGATCCCCAGAAGACTCTAGTGATCAACTCCCCGGCCGGACTGCGGTTGGCTAACGAGAAAATGTATGCGCTGCAATTTCCCCAGGCTATTCCCCAAACCATTGTCACCCACGAAAAAGCCTTAATCAGGGACTTTGTGGGTCGCCTGGGATCGGCAGTGCTAAAACCCCTAGGGGGAAAGGCGGGAGAGGGGATCCTTTTTCTGGAGGCTGGGGACCGCAACCTTAACTCCTTGATCGAAATTAGCACTCACCAAGGCCGCCTGCCGGTAATGATCCAAGCCTATATCCCGGAGGCTCAGGAGGGGGACAAACGGATTATCCTCCTCGCAGGAGAACCCATAGGAGCGGTCAACCGAGTGCCCACGGGCAGCGAGTTCCGCAGTAACATGGCCGTTGGTGGCCGGGTGGTCCACACCGAGATCACCCCCCGGGAACGGGACATTTGTGCCCAGTTAGCCCCAGCCCTGGCCCGAGATGGCCTGGTATTTGTAGGCATTGATGTGATTGGGGGATACCTGACGGAGGTTAACGTCACCAGCCCCACCGGGGTTCGGGAAATTGACCGCTTAGATGGCACTAAACTGGGACGACAGGTAATTGAGTGGCTAGCGGCACAATCTAGCCCGGGACGATCTGGCCCGCTTTAACTATTAACACTTGGGCGCAGGTCAACCATTCCTGGGCAAAGGCCCCCAAGTGGGTGCTAGTAATGAGGGTTTGATAGCTTCCTCCTAAGGATTCGAGCAACTGTTGTTGACGTCGGACGTCCAGTTCCGCTAGGACATCATCCAGAAGCAGCAAGGGAGTCTCCCCCACCACCTGGGCAATCAGTTGTAGTTCGGCTAGCTTTATGGCTATCACGGCGGTGCGCTGTTGACCCTGGGAGCCGTACTGCCGGGCAGAGGTTTGGTTAAGGATTAGTTCAACTTCATCTCGATGAGGTCCTACTAGAGTGGTGCCTTGGTACAGTTCGGCACTGGAGCGCTCCTGCAGCCGGGACTGGAAAGCTGCCTCGATCTCGGCCGCCTCTCCTAGACCAAGGCCAGTATTGGGAGCATAGACAACCCGGAGCGATTCCTGGCCGAAACTCAGTTGTTGATGCCAAGTGTTAGCGAGGGGAGCTAGGCGGTCTAAAGCCCGCTGTCGCCGTCGGATTACCCGGGTCCCTAGGGCAGCTAACTGCTCATTCCAAATTGCCAACTGGAGTGGATCGGGACCATTAGGGGAGCGCAATAGGGCATTGCGCTGGCGTAGCACTCGGCTATATTCCCCTAGGATGTGGGCGTAGAGAGGTTCAAGTTGAGTCAGTAGCCGGTCCAGCCAAGAGCGGCGGCGCTCAGGCCCACCACGCACTAATTCCAGGTCCAGACTGGAAAACTGGACTAAATTGAGGGAGCCCAGGAAATCCAGGTGCCGCCGCAGGACTTCGCGGTTGAGACTAACGGTACGCCGCCCATTACTGCGCAGTACTAAACCCAATTCCAGAGGGCCATTTTCCCGCTGCACTTGGGCTTCTACGTGCGCCAGGGTAGCTGCTGTGTTAACCAGCTCCCGGTCACGAGTAGTCCGGTGGGAACCTAGGGTAGCCATCAATTCCACAGCTTCCAGGATATTCGTTTTCCCCTGGGCGTTTTCCCCGAGCAGAATAGTTTTGGGTGCGCAAAAGTCAACGGTCTGCTGGGCATAGTTACGAAACTGCTGCAGGTGCAGGGTGCGCAAAAACATGATACGTATATAGTCCTAGAAAACTAACCACGGATAAACTTTTCTGAAGTTGCCGCAAAATTTTGCAGTTGGAGGACCCTTAACTGTTTAGAATGCCACTAAAGCACTTGTGCAGAGCTTAACTCTAAGGAAAACCTATGGCCAAGGATACTGGACTGATTCAACCCTACGGCGGCGACCCCTTTGCCGGCCACCTGTCTACCCCTATTAGCGCCTCAGAATTTACTAAAACCTTCATTGGCAACTTGCCAGCCTACCGCAAAGGCCTCTCTCCACTGCTCCGGGGACTGGAGATTGGGCTTGCCCATGGATACTTTATCATTGGTCCCTGGGTGAAACTCGGGCCCCTGCGGGATTCCGAAGTTGCTAACCTAGGCGGCCTAATTTCCGGTCTGGCTTTGCTTCTTATTGCCACTGCTTGCCTTTCAGTCTACGGTCTAGTGTCTTTTCACACTGATGCCAGCTCTGGGGATGAACTGCAGTCTGCCTCCGGCTGGAGTGCTTTCACAGGAGGCTTCTTCCTGGGCGCAACCGGTAGTGCCCTGGTAGCCTTCCTATTGCTTGAGAACTTCTCAACCGTTGACGGGATCATGCGGGGCTTATTTAATTAGCGATTGGTGTCTAACCTGTTCCTGCCCTTGGGGGGGAATAGGTTAGCGGTGGAGGGGAGGACCCTGGAGAGCCAAGCCTGTCCCGGTGAATCGGAGGGGGAGGTTGTGGCTATCTTTATTGGGCGGGAATGTGAAAGTTGTTCTGGAGGAGAGTGCTGTGGATACGTTACTGACGTTTTTGGTCTTCGTGGCATCCTACGTTTTCTCCGCCTACGTGTCTCAATTGATTTTCGCCCGTCTAGGTGTGCAAAACGCCTGGCTGGCTTGGGTGCCAGTAGCTAACCTATACCCCACCTATGTGGCAGGGGAGGAAGGACAGCCCGTGCTCTGGACAATTTTGGCAGTCATTCCCCTGGTCAACATTATTTCCGGCATCAAAGCAATCATCGCTTGGGTCAAAATTCTTGGCAAACTTAACAAGAGTCCCTGGTTGCTGCTGCTACTTTTGGTGCCCTACATTGGCACATTCGTATTTTTCGGTTATCTCGCCTTCAGTTAGGGTTAGCTTACCGGTCCTTGGCTAGTTTTTAAAAATTTGACTATAAATATTGGACTAGGGGACACAGAGTTAAAGTGGTCTTAGGAAAACCTTAATCCGTCTAACTATCAGATTCTGATAGAGTCTCTGAAAGCCTATCCTACTGGAGAATATATGCATCGTCTTCCCCTTGTAATCAGCCTAGCATCCTATATTTTCGGTGCCTACGCGTCGCAGCAAATCTTTAGTAGACTTGGAGTGCAAAGCGCCTGGTTAGCTTGGATACCTGTCGTCGGTTTGTACCCGACTTTTGTGGCAGGAGAGGAAGGACAGCCCTTGCTGTGGACGATCCTGGCTTTCATTCCTCTGGTAAACATTATTTCTGGCATCAAAGCCATTATTGCCTGGGTGAAGATTGCCGGAAAGCTTGGCAAGTCTCCCTGGATATTGCTGGTATTTCTGGTGCCCTACGTGGGCAGTTTCATAGCCTTCTGGTACCTAGCCTTCGCCTAAGGGCTTTTCGCATAGACAGCCTTGAGCTCTCACCCAATCCCTGTCGGGTGCAAGCGGGTCTGCTAAATAGGTCCTCCCTTGCGCCCAGACTGCGAACCGGGAGATTTTTCTCCTCAAGAGACGGGGAAGGGACCTGGAGTCCTACAAGGTTTAGTATTAGTTGACTCGCCTATCTCAGGATCACATCTGGTTTTGGCAGTTAGTTCAATTACCCTAGAGTCAGTACAGTATCCCCAAGGAAAACTCACATGCTGAGACTCAAACATCGCCGGCTCCTTTTTCTACTGCTGCTAGCGGTGTTGGCGGGGGGGTCGATGGCTGCCTATAGTCAGGTGGATGCTGGCTTCCTGAGTAAGACTGTGGTGTTGATAACCTTTCAGCAGCTAGCGGCGATAGCTATTTATCTACTTTGCTTTGGCTGGGACCTGCCGCGTACCCGGTGAAACCCAGAACCTGTGCCGGCGCCCCCAAGTTCAGGCTCGGGGGCGGCTTGGCGTGCCAATCTCAGACTTCTACGAGAGAGACAGTAGAATCTAGATGGTGGGCAGTTGGGCGCTAGCATAGGCGTCCAGGCTGGCGGCAGGTACCCGTTGGCTGTAGTCAATTCTTACACCCGTGAGGCCTTGGGAAAGCCGTTCAAAGGAGCTAGAGCGCCAGTTGCGCTCGTGAATAGGTTTAGACTGCTCACCTAGAAAGTAGGCCAGGGAACCAACCAGGGCCACTGCTACCCACCCGACTAGAAACAGGGCTGTCAAGATAATCATGGGGAGTTCTCCTCTAAGCTATTGTTGCTAACTGTAAACAAATATAACAAAACCTTGCCAGAAATGTCAACACTTGGTAGAGGGCGCCATGCCTTGGGCTGATCTGCTCCAACCCGACCTAACCTTAACCGGGAACATTTTGAGTCTGGGGCCAGAGGTGGTGGAGCAACATAGACTCAGGGGACTGATTTTAGACGTGGATGAGACTCTTGTGCCTTGGCAGAGCACCCAGGTACCAAGGGAAGTGATTGCCTGGGGTAAAATGATGCGTCAACTAGTACCCTTAGTTCTAGTAAGTAACAACTTAAATCGCCACCGAATCGCCCAGATTGCGGCCGAAATGGGCCCTGTCGCCTTTTTTCACGGGGCAGGTAAGCCCTCCCGTCAGAAAGTACGCGCGGCCGTCTCTGCCTTGTCTCTGGACCCCGACCGCATCCATAAGCAAGTCGGGATTGTCGGGGATCGATTGCTCACCGACGTGTTAGTGGGCAATCGTCTAGACATGTTCACGATCCTGGTAGAACCGATCACCATAGCCGGTGCGAGTCAGCCTACCTACTCCTGGCGGCGGGTAGAGTTCTGGCTGTTTCGCACTCTCCAGGGTAGATGACCCTAGGGGGCGCCTCGGGTAAACCTGAAAAAATCCTTAAAGGTAAGGGAATGTTGAGAGATTCTTTGGCAGGATGAGAATCGATAATGAAGGGTCAGCCTGAATTTTAAGACCCCATCAATTTAGTTCCGCTTAAATTAGCCTATTTACCGGCGATGCGCCTAACCCAACCTCTATAGGGGGCTCCGGTGCATCGCTGTTTTATGACTTTCTGTGCATTGTTAGTTATGCCCCCTACCGACCCCCTGCTTGGAGTCCATGCCACCACCTTGGCTAATGGCTTAACGGTTTTGGCGAAAGCGGTTCCCACGGCCCCCGTTGTCACAGTACAAGTATGGTATCGGGTAGGCTCAGCCGATGAGAAACCAACCTTAAACGGCATTTCCCATCAGTTAGAACACCTGATGTTCAAGGGTACTAGGAGTCGCCCTGTCCAGTTCGGCCACTTGTTCAATGCCCTAGGCAGCGATTCCAACGCTTTTACCACCTACGAGCAAACTGCCTACTTTAGTACGGTGGCCAAAGAGCATATGCATTCTTTACTAGTGCTAGAGGCAGACCGGATGACGGAGACTGTGATCCACGCTGACCTCCTAGCGAGCGAGCAAAAGGTTGTGGTCTCCGAGTTACAGGGGTATGAGAATGATCCGGGCTATCGCCTTGAGCGCCGCCTCATGAGGCAGCTGTTTCCCCATCATCCCTACGGCTTGCCTGTAGGCGGCCTCAGGGAACAGGTAGAAGCCTTGACTGCGGAGCAGGTCCGCCACCACTACCGGCAGCATTATCAGCCGGGGAATGCCACTCTAGTAGTAGTGGGGGACTTTGAGACTGAGCAGGTTTTGGGGGATATAGAGCAGATTTTTGGCCCCCTGCGGGGGACAAGTGCCCGAACCCCCACTCCTGAGCCGGTCCAGGCCACACCCCAGGACTCTCCTTTAGTGTTGCGAGAGCCAGGGAGTGCCACGCTGCTAATAGCTCTCTATCCTCTACCGCCGATCCATCACGAGGATGTGCCGGCTTTGCACCTGCTTGATCTGATTCTGACCGAGGGACGCAATGCCCGCCTAGAGCAGGGCCTAGTGGACTCGGGTCTGGCCAGCAGCGTGCAGAGCTACGTGTCCTGTCTCTGGGCGGGGGGGTGGTATCACCTATCGGTGACCGGCGCAACGGACCAGGATTGGCAACCCATGGCCCAAAGAATTGACAAAACCATAGCTGCCCTAGCCACAACCGGGGTTACGGAGGAGGAGCTCAGGCGGGCCCAACGCCAGCTCGAGGTGGGGATGCTACTGGCAACCCGGGACATTACCAGTCAGGGAATGCAGCTCGGTCATGACCATACCCAGACTGGGGACTACAAATTCAGTACCGCCTACCTAGAACAGGTACTCCGGGTGACTAAGGCTGACATTCAACGGGTAGCTGCTACCTATCTCACCCCCAACCAGCAGGTGCTCGGGGTGCTAATTCCCACCCAGGGTCAGTCTGCGGTGATTACCAGCCCCCCCGAAAGGGGCTTGACCGAGGACTTCTGCCCACGGGAGTTTATTGATCCTCTCCAGCTAGCTGCCTATTTGCCCCGAACCCCCCGGCCCCAGTCCCTAGTCACTTCCTGCCAGTGGACCGACATTGCCTTGGATAATGGGCTGCGTCTCCTCCTAGTGCCCGACTCGAGTACCCCCACTGTATCCTTGAGCGGGTACATCCCGGCCGGCAGCGAAGCCGACCCCTGCGGCAGCGAGGGACTAGCCTTCTTAACTGCAGAAAACCTCCTCAATGGCACTGATAATCTTGATGCCCTTACCCTAGACCGTATCCTAGAGGACTGTGGCGCGGATCTAAGCCTGGAGGCCTATCGGGAGGGGGTCTTGATCCAGGGGGCAGCCCTCCAAGCCGACCTGTCAACCCTGCTGGAGGTTTTAGCCTGGGCGCTACAAAAGGCCACTTTTCCTGCCGACCAACTAGAGTTGACCCGTCAGCAGGCCCTAGTAAATTTGGCCGTGGACCTAGACGAACCAAGCCGGCTGGCCAAGCGCCTCCTCTACCAGCAGCTGTACAGCCCCGGCCATCCCTACCATGGCTTCCCCACCCAGGCCAGTCTTGAGCGGATTACCCAAGCTGAGGTTCGGGAGTTCTATAGGAACCACTACCGTCCTGGGGGGAGCTACCTGTGCCTAGTGGGGAATTTCGAGCCGTACCACGTGCACACCCTCTGCGAAGCTCTATTTGCTGCCTGGCCTGGGGGAGCTCAAAGCCCATCCGCGCCCCTAGGTCGGCCTGCTGTGGTCGGAGCCCGAATCCAGCACCGGCTAGCTAATAAGGCCCAGGCGCTTACCTGTCTAGGTCATCCGGGCATCAGTCGCCTAGACCCTTGCTTCCCAGCAGCTTTGGTCCTCAACCAGATCATCGGTGGTGATACCCTCACTAGTCGCCTGGGGAGTCAAATCCGTGACCGTCTGGGTCTGACCTACGGAATCTATAGTTACTTTCAAGCTCGCCGTCACGCCGGCCCCTTTGTAGTCGAAATGCAAACAGACCCTGAGGACACAGAACCGGCAATAGCCCAAACTCTAGCCCTCCTGCGGGAAGTCAAAAGTCAAGGGGTAAGCGCTGCGGAGGTGCGGGTAGCCCAGGGCTTCCTGGCGAGCAACCATCTGGTGGAGTTAGCCCACCCGGATTCCCTCAGTCAAACCCTGCTGATGAACATGGTGTACGGATTTGGCCCCCGGGGATTGCTGGAGTTCCCTGGGCTGATCCAGGCCGTCACCCTGGAGGAAGTAAACCAGGCTGCCCGGGACCTCCTCCATCCCGAGTCCATGGTAACAGTCACCGTAGGCCCCTAGGTAGGCTTCTGAGCCATGAGTTATCCTGTTCTGAGGGGGCCGAAGGCCTCTAAATTCGATAGGCTAGGAGTGGTCCTCGTTCGCTCCTAAAGGGATTGATAATCACCATGAGCATCAATAGCAATTTCCTCACGGACATCAAAAGTGCCAGACAACAGGCTCTCCTTGGTCCCAACGTAATCTCCCGGGCTCTGCCCTACCTCGGGGGCGGGTTGTTACTGACTACCCTAGGCACCTACGGCGGGTTGGGGGTAATCAATACCCATCCAGGGTTGTTTATGCCCACCTTCCTTGTAGCCTTAGTCTTGGAGTTGGTGCTGTTTTTTGCGGCGCGGGGGGCAGCCCAGGCCGCTAATAACGCCCTAGCTTTGCCCATGCTAGCTACCTATAGTCTGCTGTCCGGGTATACCCTCACGGGCTTAGTCTACGTAGCCCTAGGTACTCCCGGGGTCGGAATCTACGGCATTGCCCTAGCGGCCCTAGGCTGCGGGGTCACATTTGTCCTTGCCAGCCCCATCGGGTCTAACCTGTCGGAGCAGGATGGCCAAGCCCTGACTCGGACCCTGTACCTCGGCTTGATTGCCCTAGTAGTCGTCCTTGTAGGCCAGTTGGTGTTTAGTCTGTTTGGATTGTACACCCCCTCTTGGCTAGAAGTAGCGATCTCTGGGGTAGGCACTCTCCTGTTCGCTGGTATAGCTGTAGTCGATTTTTACATCCTGCCCCGAGTCTATCGTGACGAGCAGTATATGGCGGCTGCCCTGTCCATGTACCTCACCTATATCAACCTGTTCATCTTCATCCTCCGGCTGATTCTAGCCTTTAACCGTCGCCGTTAACCCCCCCACAAGTTGCTAGAAGAGCGTGCCTACTGGTTAGCCTGGGCGCAGATCCCTGGCCTGGGTCCTGTGACCCTACGTCGGCTACATAACCACTTCGGCTCCCTGAAGACCGCATGGGAGCTGCCGGCCCCGAGCCTAAAAGCCGTAGAAGGGATTGGTCCCCAGTTGTCGGCTGCTATCCAAGAGCACCGACGGAAACTTGATCCCCCCGGACTGCTGCGGGAGCATTTGGAACGTAACCCCCAATTTTGGACCCCCGCGGATCCCGACTACCCCCCCCTCCTGCGGGAAATCCCTGACCCCCCACCCCTACTCTACTACCGGGGACAACCAGCCCTGAGTTCTGCTCCAACGGTGGGGGTAGTGGGCACTCGCGACCCCTCCGATTATGGTCGCCGTTGGACCGAACGACTGACTACTACCCTCACGCATCAGGGGTTTACCATCGTTTCCGGTCTGGCCCTGGGTATCGACGCGGCAGCCCACCACAGTTGCCTGGCCGCCGGGGGGCACACCTGGGCGGTCTTAGGCACTGGGGTGGACCAGGTCTATCCCGCCTCTCACCAGCAGCTTTCCCAACGGATCGCCAATCAGGGTTTATTGTTGAGCGAATACCCCCGGGGCACTAAACCAGACAAGGCTAATTTCCCCCAGCGCAACCGCATCATTGCCGCCTTGAGCCGGGCGGTTTTAGTACTAGAAGCCCCGAGCAAATCGGGAGCCCTCATCACTGCTCGCCTTGCCAATGAGTACGGTCGGGACGTCTACGCCTTACCAGGCTCCCTCGATAATCCCCGTTCCCTAGGCTGCCTAGAATTGATCGCTCAGGGGGCGCAACTGATCCTCGGGGAAGACCAGCTCCTAGAAGCCCTAGGCGGTCTGCCAGCCCTGGATCCACCACCGCCAGAAACCATCACCAATGTGGACCCACAACTACAACCGGTCTGGCAGGTTTTAACCATTGAGCCCCAGTCCTTTGACCAGATCTGTCAGGCCACTGGTTTACCGGCCGACCAGGTCTCAAGCACCCTAATCCAGTTAGAGCTTTTCGGCCTGGCTACTCAGCTGCCCGGTCTGCAGTACCGCCGGGGGGGCTAAATCACCCCTGATTCTCCGTCTGGGGCTTGGCCATGTGGGGTAATCCCCACCCTAGTTTCTCCCGCAGGACATGGAAAAACTCCCGGGGGCGCAGGCGAATGAAGCGGACAACGTAGGGGGAGCGCTCAAGGTGCACCTGGTCTTCCGGTAAAACATAACAACCAGCATTGCCATCCACCACCATTACTAGGCGATTGGGGTTAGCGGGGTAGACGACGATTGGCTCACTGTCGGTGAATACTAGCGCCCGGGAGGCTAGGGAATGGGGACAGATGGGCACAAGCTGGAGCACCGACACGTCTGGGGCAATCACTGGCCCACCGGCACTGAGGGAGTAGGCAGTCGAGCCAGTCGGGGTGGAAATTATCAGCCCATCGGCAGCTATGTCTACCCGAGCGTGGCCACCGATGTCTACCTCAAAGTGGCACATGCTGGTGAGGGGTTCACGGTGAATGACCATTTCGTTCAGACAGAGAGCTTCCCACAGGCGGTAGGTTTGACGGTACAGTCGCACCGCTAGCATAGCCCGAGATTCAATGGTGTACTCTCCTGCCAACACCTTCTCTAGGGCTCGGGGCAGTAGCTGCAAGTCTGTCTCGGTCAAGAAGCCCATGTGCCCCAAGTTGACGGTTAGAATAGGCACCCCCAAAGGAGCCAGTTGCCGGGCAGCAGACAGGACGGTTCCGTCTCCCCCAAGGACAAGGGCAAAAGCTATTTCGGCGTCGAATCCCAGGGGGACTAAACTCTCAATCGGGGTATGACAGATGGGCTTTTCTGGACTAGAGTAGCCGAGAATCCCCCCCGCTCCAGTGGCAAAGCAGACTTCCCACCCCCGAGCCACCAGATCCTCCCCCAGGGTCAGCACCGCCTGACAAGCTACCGGCTTGCTGTCGTTGTAGATAATCCCAACTTTAGGCACAGAAAATAGGGCAGGCCTTAACGGATAGGAACAAAAAACTCAGCAGGGGAGGGTTAGCTGAGGGACTTTTGCGGGGGGAGGGAAAGAAGACCCGGCAGTCGAGACTTTAACAAGTGTTTACTCCACTTACCCTGGGCTGTCCACCCTCCGCGGCCGATCACCCCCCCCTGCACTCACTAGGTGACTATACTAACTGCTCACATTCAGTTTCACCGGCTGATTATGACACGATCCCGGCAAATAGTCCACCTGCAGCCTGCAGATCAAACTACCTCACAAGAGGAGGTCCCCAGGGGCAGCAGATTACCTGGAGCCTAGCTCCTTTTCTTGGGGGCCTTGGAACGGGAGCCGGGGCGGCCGTAGTCTAACTCCTTCAACTTCTTCAAGATGCGCCCGAAGTACTCGCGCAAGTAGTCCTCGAGGGTGCCGATCGTTTGGGGGTCCAGGTCTAATATCCGGTAGACCTCCTGCATCGGGGCACTAAGGGGCTTGCCACTAGCTAACACCTCAGCAAAGGCCAGGCGGTCCGATAAATTACCTCCCCACTCGAAGAAACGGGCAACTGAGCGAGTAGCCCGCAGGAGATTTAAGGGCAACTGAGTCACCTTGGCGTCTCGTCCAGACATCCGTTCGCAAAGTTTGATGATTTCGGCAGCGTTCCAGGAGCGCGGACCGACTACGGGGAAGATTTGGCGACTAGTCTCAGGGACTACCAGGGCCCGCAGGACTAACCGGGCCGCATCTTGGGTGTCAATGTAGGCAACTGGGGTAGTCTCTCCAGTCACCCAGATGGTCTGGTTCTCCAGCAGAGGAATGGCGTACTGACCAATCAGACCTTGAAAAAACCCCCCGCAGCGTAAAACCGTATAGTCCAAGTCCGTTTCCGCGAGGAAGTCCTCCGTACAGGCTTTGATGTCCATGAGGGGGACGTGGGGGTATTGCTCGGCGTGGAGAATGGAGAAGAAAATAAACCTTTTGATCTGGGCAGTCCTGACGGCTTGAATCAGGGAAACTTTACCGTGCCAATCTAAATCCCGAATACTTTCCGTTGGTCGGGCAGTAGCGGTGTCGATGACCGCTGTCCCTCCCTCTAGAGCTGCCGGCAGACTCTCAGGCCGCATTAGATCGGCCTGCACCAACTCAGCCCCCCACTCCTTGAGGAAAGCCGCTCTCTTGGGACTACGAACCAGACAGCGGACCTTGTGTCCTTCATCGAGAGCCCGGCGGGTTATCTGTCTTCCCAGGGTGCCGGTGGCGCCCACAATAATTAATGTCATGCCGAAAGAGTGAAGAAATTTTAACTTTTCCCCAGATGGTATCAGAAAACCTGCGGGGGCGGATCGCTAGTCCTTGGGACTGGGGTTGGGTGACTAGGCTGATTGGTAAATTTTTGTTATCCTATAACCACTGCTCTGCCGCGGCCACCCCATGGTTCAGCCCTCTTCTACCCCGGTAACCTTGCTTGTGGACGGCTATAACGTACTGGGCACCTGGCATAACTGCGGCCGTCGCTTTCCGAGCCTAGAGGAGGGCCGGCGGCAGCTGGTGGAAGCCCTGGTCAACTATAGTGCCCTGCGGGGATATCAAACGCGAGTCGTCTTTGATGCCCACTACCAAAGCTCCGAAGCTAGCGAAGAAATAATTACGGCGCAAGTGTCGGTCTACTACACGGATTACGGTCAGACCGCCGATACTTATATTGAAAAGTCCTGCGCAATCCTTAAGACCCAGATCCAACGCCGTCTGCAGCGGCTGATTGTTGCCACCTCCGACCGGGCTCAAAGCCTTGTGGTGGCTGGCTACGGGGCCGAGTGGATATCGGCGGTGCGGCTGATGCAGGAGTTGAAGGGGATTAGCCAAGTCCTCAGACGCCAACAGCCCGCCACCAGGTTGAGTGCCGGCCGGTTTCTGGCCCACTCCCTAGACCCTGTAGCCCAGGCTAAACTGGCCCGGCTCAGACATGGCTTAGAGCCCTAAGGAAATTCCTAGACCCCCCTTGCCAAATTCCTTCAATCTCGCTAATATCAGATCTGCCTGTATTCCTCAGTAGCTCAGTGGTAGAGCGGTCGGCTGTTAACCGATTGGTCGTAGGTTCGAATCCTACCTGGGGAGTTTAAATCCCAGCCCCGTGGAGGAACTGTTCAATCACCCGGTCTTCCAAGTCGCATTGAGGGTTGGCGATAGGAGTCGTGTCCCTGGAATTTTCCTCGCTTTCTAGGTTCTGTAGCCTTTTCTCCAAGGCCTCAATCCGGGCTACAAGAATCTTGATTACCTCCGCCTCGGAATCGGGCATCTGACCGTGCTCTAGGGGTCCTACCTTCTCCCCAGCTCGGTAGACTACTCGTCCGGGGACTCCCACCACAGTGCAGTTAGGGTTTACCGGACGCAACACTACGGAGCCTGCGCCTACCCGCACATTGTCGCCAATCTCAATGTTGCCGAGGATCTTAGCCCCCGCCCCGACTACCACGTTTTCCCCCAGGGTGGGATGCCGTTTACCGGTTTCCTTGCCGGTGCCGCCTAGGGTCACCCCCTGATAGATGAGGGCGTAGTCCCCCACTACTGCTGTCTCACCAATCACCACTCCCATGCCGTGGTCAATAAAGACCCCCCGGCCAATGGTAGCTCCAGGATGAATTTCGACTCCGGTGAGCATCCGTCCAAGATAGGAAGCTAGGCGGGGGAAAAAGGGTACTCCAAGGCGATGAAGTCTGTGGGCTAGGCGGTAGATTATCAGGGCCTGAAAGCCGGGATAACAAAAGATTACCTCCAGCCAATTACGGGCAGCGGGGTCTCGCTCAAAGATAATCTGAAAATCAGCAATCAGAGTTTTCAGCACTGGGGTGAAAGCCAAGGCTACAGGACTTATCTTAGCCACCCAGGGGGCGGCTTATACTTTGCAGGACCGGCTGGGCGAAACCCTGGCGAGTCAGAAAGGTGCCCATGGCCGCCCAGTCTAGTGGGGGGGAAAAAAAGTACCCCTGGCCTAATCCACAGCCAATACTTTGGAGATAATTTGCCTGACTGAGGGTCTCAATCCCCTCGGCCACCACCTGCATCCCCAGGTTATGGGCAAGGGAAACAATGGTCCGGACTATTTCCCGACTTTCTGGCTCCTGGTCCAGACAACAAACAAAGCTACGGTCGATTTTCAGCATGTCAAAGGGGAAGGCCCGCAGATAGCTTAGGGAAGAGTAACCCGTGCCGAAGTCGTCGATGCTCAGCTGGATCCCCCGGGATTTGATTTGCTTGAGTTTTTCAACTGCCCAGTCAGGGTTTTCCATGACTGTGCCTTCGGTAACCTCCAATTTTAGGTAGGCTGGGTCTACACCGGTTTGGGCGAGGATCCGGTCAATTTGACCTAGAAAATCCGCCTGGCCTAACTGGAGAGCTGAGACGTTGACACTGATAAGCAGAGGTTGGGGGTGGACCTGGTGCCAGACTAGGAGCTGTTGGCAAGCTTGCCGGAGGACCCATTCTCCCAGGAGGGCAATTAGGCCAGTCTCCTCGGCAATGGGGATGAAGATGCTCGGCGAGAGATAACCCTGCTGGCCGTGGGGCCACCGCACGAGGGCCTCGGCCCCGAGTACCTGCCGGTCCTCCAGGGATACCATGGGTTGGTAGTGCACCTGTAACTCGCCGCGCTCTAGGGCCCGCCGCAGACTTGTGTGTAATTCAAACCGCTCCAGGGCCTGGGCTCTCATGGTGCTGTCAAATACTAAATAACTGCCGGTGCGCAGAGCCTTGACCCGGTGCATGGCCATGTCAGCAGCCTGGAGAAACTCATCTGCCTGGGAGTAATTCACATCGCTGTGCACTAGACCAATGCTGATGGTAGTGAAAACCTCGTAGCTGCCCAGGTTGAAGGGCTCACTGAGGACCTGGTGAATTTGTTTAGCAGTCTGGTCAGCCTCCTCCAAGACCTTCACTCCCTCCAAGAGGAGGGCAAACTCATCGGTATTAATCCGGGCTAGGAGATAGTCACCCTGGAAGCAGGACTTAAGGCGGGTTACTACCTCTACTAGCAATTGTTGAGCAATCAAGTGACCAAAGCTATGGCGCACTGACTCAAAACGGTCTAGACCAATGTACAGCAACGAGAATAACTGGGGTTGCTCGGGGTGCTGCTGGCGAAGGTATTGATTTAAGTGGTCAAGGAAGAAGATATGGTTAGGCAACCCCGTCAAGGAGTCGTAGAATGCGTACTGCACCAGTTGGGCTTCCACTTGGTTGCGCTCCACCGCCTCAATCCCCAGGGCAATCAGATCGGCGATGGAGGCGGCAAACTGTTGTTCCTCGTCAGTCCACTCCCGCTCTGTCCCCACCTGTTCATAACAAACTATCCCGGCAGTCTGACCGCGCAGATGGACCGGTGCCCCCAGGAAGGCGGTGATGCCCAGAGGCTGCAGGTAGGCACCAGCCAAACAGGCCGTACGCGGGTCAGTCCAGGGATGGGCAGCGTCAATAATTCGGAATTCCTCTAGGGCTTGAAAGTAGGCTGGATAGGCCTCCACCAGCAACACTAAGCCATGGGAGTGGTGCCCTTGCTTGCATAGGTTTAGACACTCGAGAACGGTGCGGTCTTCGTTGAAGCGCCAAACCCCCAAGCGGTCAACCCCCAAGGCGCTGGCGGCCTGCTGACTAATCGACTCGAGGAGGGTTTTAAGGTCTTTTTGCGCTGGGTCTAGCAGCTTGGTTAACTCGAGCAATACTTCGTTCTTGGACTGGAGACGCTGCTGGCCGATCCTTAGCGCCGCCTGGCTCTCTTCGATGGCACTCATCCGGTTTTGCGCCTCGCTGGCAGAGGTTTGCAGGTGGTGTGCCACCAGGATCCGCAGGAAAACTGCCAGCCACATCACAACCACAAAGACGGCCAGACTGCTCCGCAGACCGTAAATGTTTTGAAACAACTGAGCCCGGTCTGCTTCCAGATGCACTACCCACCCCGTTAGGGGCACTGATGTCGTCACGGTGAAGGTGGCTGGCAAACCGGTAGTGCGTTGAAAGCTTTGCAGATGACGCACGCTCACACTGGTGAGGTGGTTAGTTTTCACCCCGCGCTGGTGGAGATACTGCAACAAGGCTTGGGCTTGGGGATAAGCCAGGAGCTTTCCCTGAGCCGTCGTCAAATAGACTCGCTCGTAACTAGGCTCCTGCAGCTGGCTAAGCACCCTGGCCAAATCTGGCCGGATGAGATCGACACTCACTACCCCTTGGACTTGGCCGGAGTGGTTGTAGAAGACTCGCGCCGCGGTGATGTAGGTCCAGTCGTGGTCAAGGTAGGGGCCGACAAAAACGACCCTGCCCCGGCCTTGCTTAGCCTCCCTATACCAATTCTGGTCAGTAAACCCGTAGGACTTAGCCGCCCACCGGTGGGTAATTGCCATGCCCCCGTGGTCGGTCCGGTGCGCGTAGAGACCGTAGTACTGTTGGTGGGGCGAGAAGTGGTAGGGCTCGTACCAAACCCCGACACCATAGATGTTCTGGGGAGAGGACTTGAGCAGCCCGGTGATCAAGGTCTCAACCGGGGGGGACTGACCCTGGTGCTGGGGAACCAGGGCCGCGGCAGTCTCGTCGAGCTGGACTGCATCCTGGAGGTACTGACTAAGATGCTCTTGGATATTCTCAGCTCGGGACCATTGGTCGGCAATCGCCCGGGCGCTCAGGTCCATTGCTTGGTAGCGGTAGTAGCCGTAGATCCCGGCTGTGGCTGTGGCTGCAAGCACCACCAGGAGCCAAGAGGGCAGGGGAAACCAAGATCTCTTCGGGGTAGATTTTCTTTTCTGCGGCCAACTTACCATGGTCAGGTCCCCTTAGTAAGCAGAATCAGAGGGCCCCTAGGGTTTCCAGCGGTCCTCCACCCAAAACCAATCATGTTGCCATGGGTTGGGCAGCGCCAGACCAACGGGGGAATCAAAGGCAAGTCGTACAATTCAACTTATCCCCAATTTGGCTTGATCCTAACACTGCAAATGCCAACCAACAGGTATCTGAGCCCGCAGAACCAAGAGAGTTGCGCCGGCGAAGGCGGGGTAAGAGACTAGGTTAAGCTGGTGTTAGACGTTAATCAGGAAACCTATGGGAACCCATCTTTTCCGAGGATTATGCCTAGCCTGTTTGGGCTGCCTGACCATAGTCTTAGCCCTCTCCCGGCCTGCCCAGGCCCAGCTTTACGACGGCAGCGTCCAGCCCCTGCAGAATTTCCAGCCTTCTGACGGCTATGACCCCTTCAATCCCGGAGGGACCTCCAGCGTCACCCCGGGAATCATGAACGTTATTCAGGGGTTGTCCCAGGACAACATGACTAGCGGTCAGTTTCAAGAGGAGCAAAACCAGGACCTAGGCACGGCCGCTGCCAGGTTCCGGGCCCAGCAGCAGAAACTCCTCAACCAAACCACCACTCCTGAGCCCTAGGTGATCACGGTTGGCTGCTCTCGCCCTAACAGTTCAGGCAAACTAGAAACCGACCGGGCCAAGCCGATTAAGGGGGCAAGGGCTTTTTGGGGGTCCTGGTGTTGCCGAGCCGGATCGGGCTCGTAGCTCTCTAGGTAGACCCGCAAAGTTGCCCCTGAGGTACCTGTGCCCGACAGCCGAAAGACCACTCGCGACCCATCGCCGAAGCCAATTCTGATCCCCTGATTACGGGTCAGGCTGCCGTCCACTGGGTCGACGTAGCTAAAGTCATCGGCGTAGGCTACCTGGTAACTGCCTAGGGTTTGATGGGCGAGTAAGGGCAGTTGACTAGTTAGTTTCTGCATCAGGGCTTGGGCCCGGTCCGAGTCTACTCCTTCGTAGTCGTGGCGTGAGTAGTAGTGGCGACCGTAGACCCGCCAGTGGTCCTCGACAATCTGCGCCACTGATTGGCGGCGGATTGCCAAAATGCTCAGCCAGTACAACACTGCCCATAGGCCATCCTTTTCCCGAATGTGGTCAGAGCCTGTACCAAAGCTCTCCTCACCACACAGGGTCACCTTACCCGCATCCATCAAGTTGCCGAAAAACTTCCAGCCAGTGGGGGTTTCATAGCAGCTTATGCCCAGCCGGGAGGCCACTCGGTCAACTGCTTGACTAGTAGGCATGGAACGGGCTACCCCTGCCAGGCCGGCCTGGTAAGCGGGGACACAGGTGGCGTTGGCGGTGAGGATAGCTAGACTATCACTGGGGTTGACGAAGAACTGCCGTCCCAGGATCATGTTGCGGTCCCCGTCCCCGTCGGAGGCGGCGCCAAAGTCGGGGGCATCCGGGCCAAAGAGCACCTCTACCAGGTCATGGGCGTAAACCAAGTTAGGGTCAGGGTGACCGCCCCCGAAATCCTCCAGGGGCACTCCGGCGCGCACACTACCGGACCTGGCCCCTAGGGTCTCCTCCAGAATGTGCCGGGCGTAGGGGCCAGTGACAGCGTGCATGGCATCAAAACACACCCGAAAGGAACCCGCTAGCAGGTCCCGTAGTTGATCAAAATCAAAGATCGACTGCATCAGCTGACTGTACTCGCTAACTGGGTCGATCACTTCCACCACCATCCCCCCCAGGGTGTGGGACCCCAATTGGTCTAGGGGGATATCCGCCCCCTCTAGGATTCGGTAGGTATCAACCCGCTTACTAGCTCCATAGATCGCCTCAGTTACCTTGCTGGGGGCCGGTCCCCCATTGCCAATGTTGTATTTAATCCCAAAGTCCCCCCCTGGCCCGCCTTGGTTATGACTAGCGGAGAGAATAATACCTCCAAAGGCCTGGTACTTGCGGATCAAATTAGAGGCGGCGGGGGTAGAGAGAATTCCCGCCTGTCCCACTAGCACCTTGCCAACACTGTTAGCAGCCGCCATCTTGAGAATGGTCTGGATGGCTGTGCGGTTGTAGTACCTTCCATCACCACCTAGTACAAGAGTGCGACCCTGGTAGTCCTTGAGGGTGTCAAAGATAGCTTGAACAAAGTTTTCCAAGTAGTGGGGCTGCTGGAAAACCGTCACCTTCTTGCGCAGACCTGAGGTACCCGGGGATTGGTCGGCAAAGGGTTTAGTGGGGCAAATTCTAAGAGTCATTAGTAGGGCCATTTCCAGTGAGAGGTCTCTGGCAGGTCTATGCCGTGTTCATGGGCATAGGCACAACAGCGGATCTGTTGGTTGCGCATTTTTTCCTTGACGTGGTCCCCAACCCCGTGGAGGCCGGGAACTCGGTCAATTACATCAATTACCAGACTGAAGCGGTCAATTTGATTACGAATCGCTAACTCCAGAGGAGTATTAATGTTTCCCTTTTCCTTATAACCACGCACGTGGAAGTTACTGTGGTTGGTCCGCCGGTAGGCGAGTTTATGAATTAACCAGGGGTAGCCGTGGAAGTTGAAAATCACGGGTTTGTTTTCGGTAAACAGGGAATCGAAGTCTCGGTCCGTTAGGCCGTGGGGATGTTCGCTCGCGGGCTGGAGCCGGTATAGGTCCACCACATTGAGGAACCTCACTTTTAGGGAAGGGAAGTGCTGCCGCAGCAGGTCTACGGCCGCCAAGGCCTCCAGGGTAGGGATATCCCCGCAACCCACCATCACCACGTCGGGCACTGCTCCCTGGTCATTACTTGCCCAGTCCCAGATGCCTATACCTTTAGTACAGTGCTCTACCGCCTGGTCCATGGTCAAGTACTGCAGGTGGGTCTGCTTGTCGGAGACAATGACGTTGATGTAGTCAGTGCTCCGGAGGCAGTGGTCAGCTACCGACAGGAGGGAATTTATATCCGGGGGCAAGTAGATCCGAGCCACCTCGGCGCTCTTGTTAGTGACTAGGTCAAGAAACCCCGGGTCCTGGTGGGTAAAGCCATTGTGGTCCTGTCGCCATACCGTGGAGGTGATAAGCAGGTTCAGGGAAGAGACCGGGTTGCGCCAGGACAAGTTCCGACAAACCTCTAACCACTTGGCGTGCTGGTTGATCATGGAGTCGATCACGTGCACGAAGGCTTCGTAGGTAGAGAAGAACCCGTGGCGACCGGTCAGCAGGTAGCCCTCCAGCCAACCCTCAAGGGTATGTTCGCTGAGCATCTCCATCACCCGCCCCTCAGGGTCTAGTTCTCCTCCATCCGCGTCCTCAGGGAAAACTTCGCCCATCCAAGTTTTTTTGCTCACCTCGTAGACTGCTTGCAGTTTGTTAGAGGTAGTTTCATCGGGGCCAAAAACGCGAAAATTGTCCCGGTTAAGCCGGAGGATATCCCGCAAGAATAAACCTAGGGGGGGAGTGTTTTCCGCCTCTAGGACTCCGGGCCCCGGCATTTGGCAGGTGTAGCTGCGAAAATCCGGCATCCTCAGGGGACGGCGGTTGCCACCATTGGTATGGGGGTTGCTAGCCAGGCGCCTCCCCCCCACCGGAGCAAGGGCCCGCAGTTCCGGGATCAAGGTGCCCTGCTCGTCAAAAAGAGCTTCTGGCTGATAACTGCGCAGCCAGGCCGCCAATTGTTCTAGTTGGCCAGGGTCCTGACGGACCTTCGTCAAGGGAACTTGGTGAGCCCGCCAGCTCCCCTCTACTTGGTGGCCGTCTACGGTCTGGGGACCGGTCCAACCCTTGGGAGTGCGCAAAACTATCATTGGCCACCGCGGCCGGCCGTTAGCCTCCCCGGAGCGGGCCGCTGCCTGGAGACAGCGAATCTCCTGAAGGCAGTGCTCTAGGGTAGCGGCCATTGCCTGGTGCATTGATTCCGGTTCTGAACCCTCCACAAAGTAGGGGGTGTAGCCAAAGCCGCGGAACAGGCTATCTAGCTCATCCTCGCTAATCCGGGCTAGGATAGTGGGATTGTTAATTTTGTAGCCATTCAAGTGCAGGATAGGCAACACTGCCCCATCCCGCCGGGGGTTGAGGAATTTGTTGCTGTGCCAGGCGGTGGCTAGGGGCCCGGTCTCCGCCTCACCATCCCCGACCATCACCACGCTAATTAGGTCCGGATTATCAAAGGCACAGCCATAGGCGTGGGAGAGACTATAACCTAATTCCCCCCCCTCGTGGACCGAGCCTGGGGTTTCTGGAGTACAATGGCTGCCGATCCCTCCGGGAAAGGAAAACTGGCGGAAAAACTTCTTCAGGCCCCGCAGGTCCTGACTTTTGTCCGGGTATATCTCGCTATAGCTTCCGTCTAGGTACGTTGGCGCGAGTACCCCCGGGGCACCATGACCCGGGCCGGCCAGGAAAAGCATATCCAAGTCATACTTTTTGATCAGCCGGTTAAGGTGTACCCAGACAAAGGCTAGGCCAGGACTAGACCCCCAGTGGCCGAGCAGGCGCTGTTTGATGTGTTCCGGGCGTAGGGGCTCGCGCAGGAGGGGATTGTCCTGGAGATAGATCATTCCCACCATCAGGTACTTGCAGGCGCGCCAGTAGGCATCCATACGGGCCAATTCCTGGGGGTCGAGGGGGGTACCCGCGATCGTAGCCTGGGCAGGACCAAAGGCTCGATTCAGGACCGACTTGGTCTCGGGGAGGTAATTCACCATGACAAGTTTGAGTAAGCTGACTCCAAGTTCATTCTAGTTACCCCGCCAAGCATATGTCATCCATTGCCAATCCGTTGTTGCACTTGACCTACGAGCGAGCCTTCGAATCCCTCGGGGGCGAATATTTCGATCTAGTTACCGCCGCCGAGTTTCCCCGGCATATTCTGCGCTGGCGCAATGACTCGGTCCTAGAGCTTTTGGGCTTGGATCCCGCGCAGGTAAGCGACCAAGACCTGATCGAAGCCCTAGGTAAGTTTCATGGGGACAGGCCCTTGTTGGCCCTGCGGTACCATGGCTACCAGTTTGGTGAGTACAACCCCCGGCTTGGGGATGGCCGTGGCTTCCTCTACGGTCAACTGCGCGGTCAAGACGGGGAACTATACGACCTGGGAACTAAGGGGTCAGGGACGACTCCCTACTCCCGGGGGGGGGACGGCCGCCTGACCCTCAAGGGGGGGGTCCGGGAAGTGTTAGCGGCCGAGGTCCTCCACTGTCTCGGGGTCTGTACTTCTCGCTGCCTGACTATGATCGAGACCGGTGACTCCCTGTGGCGGGGGGACGAACCCTCCCCTACCCGGGCCAGTGTGATGGTCCGCTGTAGTCGCTCCCACATCCGCTTTGGAACCCTAGAGCGCCTCTACCACATCCAACGCCCGGACCTGATTCCCCCTCTTTTAGATCATGTGATTCAAATTTACTATTCGTACCTGGAACCAGGGCCGGATCTGTACCTGCGCTTCTACACCGACCTGGTGCAGCGGGTGGCTCGTCTGGTGGCCAGTTGGATGGTGGCGGGCTTTTGTCATGGGGTGCTCAACACCGATAACATGTCAATTACGGGGGAGAGCTTTGACTACGGCCCCTACGCCTTTATCCCCACCTACGACCCGGATTTTACCGCTGCCTACTTTGACTACAGCGGCCGTTATAGCTACGGTAACCAGCCGGGGGTCTGCCGCTGGAATTTACAAATGCTCCAGTACCCCCTCCGTTGCGTCCTAGAACCAGGGATGATGGAGGCGGCCTTAGACGGCTTTGATGAGCACTACCACCAGGCCTACACCAGTGGTCTGCTGCGCCGCCTGGGGTTCAAAGACCTGCCGGCCTCCTTGGGCATTGACTTAGTGGTCGCCACCCTCCGAGGGATAGCCATGAATAAAATCGGCTACCACGAATTTTTTCTCCACCTGCGCTCTCAGGCTCAGGTGACTGGCAACCCTGAAGCTGTCTGCCCGCAAGGCCAGAGCTGGGAGGAGTGGCAACACTTGTACTGCCAAGCCTGTAAACTGCTGCCCCCGGAGCAAATCCAGCAGACCCTAGTGACCGCTAACCCCCGGGTGGTGCCCCTGCGGCCGGTGATTGAGGAAGTCTGGCAAGCCATTGACCAGAGGGATGACTGGCAACCATTCCAGACCTTAATCCAGCAAATGCACTCCTAGCAGACCTGCTAATTCCTCTGGGGATGGAATAGGATAGACAAAACCTTCTTCTGCGACCCTACCGTGCTAAAACGTCGCCTGCCCTACTGGTTTCTTTTCGCCGGCATCCTCGGTTGGGGATGGATGCCCCTGCCAGCCCGGGCCCAGGCTCTCCTCCCCCACATCCTGCAGCCAGACTTTGGAGCCCTGCAAGAACAGGGCCTGACCCTTGCCCAGCAAGCAGTCCAGTTGTCTCAGTTTCATCAGTTCAACCAGGCTTTATCCCGGGCCCAGTTAGCTACCCAATTAGCCCCCCAAGTGCCCCAGGTGTGGTCTCTCCTAGGCAGCCTCTACCTAGAGGCCAACAACTTGGACCAGGGAGTGGCTGCTCTCAAGCACTCTCTCGCCCTGCAGCCCAAGGATGCCCAGGTGTTGTTTTTGCTTGGGTCTACCTACTTCGAGCAAAAACACTACAACCAAGCGGCCGCCACCTTGGAAGCTGGATTACAGCTAGACCCCAAAAGTCCTGGTGCTTTGTTCGACTTAGGCAACACCTTCTACGCCCAACAGAAGTACGACCAGGCGATTGCTCAATACCAAAAGGCAGTCCAGCAGGAAGCCAATTTTTGGCCGGCCTTAAACAACATTGGCCTGGTGGAGTACGAGAAGGGCGAGGTTAGTTTAGCCATGCAACATTGGTTAGCAGCCAGTGCTATCGACGCTAAGGCCACCGAACCCCGGCTGGCTCTGGCAGTTGCCCTATTTACCCAAGGCCACCGGGACCAGGCTATAGCCCGAGGGATAACAGCCCTCAAGCTCGACCCCCGCTACGGTTCCCTGAAGTATCTCAAGGAAAACCTCTGGGGCAGCCGGCTACTACAAGATGCCCAGACTTTCCTACAGTTGCCCCAAATCCAGGCTGCTATTGCCACGGCCCAGGCTAACCAGCCGACGGATAACGATTCTCAATAAAATCATACTACCCCCCAGGACCCATGGACCTCCTCGTTGCCCTTGACGCTGCCGTAGCCCGGTTTGACCTCAACGAACACCCCTTCTACCAAGCTTGGTCCGCTGGGACTTTGCCGGTTGCGAAACTGCAAGCCTACGCCCAGGAATACGCCCAGCTGATTGCCGCTATTCCCCAAGGGTGGGCCCAGGCCGCTGAGCCAGCCTACGCAGCGGAAGAGCAACGGCACTTTCAGTCCTGGGAACGATTTGCCCAAAGCCTGGGGGTGACAGCCCCAGCTGACCAGGGTGGCTACCTGGGAGACACGGCCCGACATCTTTTTGCCCGCTACCCAGATTGCCTAGGGGCTCTCTACGCCTTTGAAGTCCAGCAGCCCCGCACGGCCGCAGCCAAACTCCAAGGTCTACAAACCCACTACCAAGACCTGGTACCTCCCCCTGGGCAAGAATACTTTCGGCTCCACCTAGACAACACTGGCGAACTGGCCCTACTTAAGGATAAAATCCAAGCCCTGTCCACCCCAGCCCCGACCCTGAGTGCCTGCAGTCTGATGGCTAATTTACTCTGGCACGCCCTGGACGGTTACTGGTACACCATCTAGGAACCTTAGGATACGGCCTCATTAACTGGGAAACGGTCCATCAAGTAGGCAGCCCGCCGGGCATTTTCCACCAGAGGACTGCCCAGGTGGGGGACGTGGGGGATTTGGGAGAGGAAATCGAGGCTCCGGCGCAAAATCCGCACTACGTCTCCCTCATCAAGACTGGTCTGAGCACACAGGGTAGACCAGTCAACCCCCAAGGCCCACTGCTCCACTAGGGCTACTAACTCTACCTCTAGCCAGATGGGCATGACCACCTCATGGCGACGCTGGGTCTGGAACAGTTGCCGCCGGATCCCTCGCAGATCCCCCAAAGCCGTCTCCGTCTCCGGGGAGAGGTGGTAGCTGGTCCAACTGTCGGGGCGGGAAACCTCGGTCACCAGAGCTGCCGCCGCTGCCGCCAAGTGGTGGGGGGCGAGGTGGTCGAGGTGGCCCGAGACCAAGGTTAATCCTAACCAGAGCTCATTGTCTCCCCGCAGGGCTGCCGCCGTTTGGCCGAGGGGAGTGGGTTTTTGTCCCTCCAGACAGCCAAAGGTTTGCAGCACGGCAATAAGCTTGAGAAACTCATCCCAGTAATGGTGGGATTTGAGGGCAATTTGGCGCTCCTGGTCACGGATCTTGGTGCCTAGGTCCTGGACCTGTTGCCGTTGCTTGATCAAGGTTGCTCGGTCGGGATGGCGATGGAGGGGATGGCGGTCAATCCTAGTCTGCAAATCCTCAAGGCGCTCTTGCTGGGCCTGTACCTCTGGGGCTGCCCGCAGGGCTGGCAGGGGGGGGATCTGTCCGGCCACCTGGAGGGCTTGGGCATCGGCGGGCCAGGTTTCCCCCGGTTTCAGGCGCAACTGCTCTGGCCAGGGCAGGGCAGTTACGGAGCGCAGACAGGGAAACTCCCCGTGCAAGGCCACCACATCCGTAACCCTAGTCACTTGCCAGACCCCATCTTCACTCAAACACACTAGGTAGGGAAACTGCCCTGAGCCGGGGACTTGTTTTACTAGCACCGCTGCCTGGTCTGAGCGCAGGCGTAGGATCGTCCCGGGTATGGCGTAGAGCAAAGCCGGGGCTAGTTCGTCCGCCTGCAGCTCTAGGTTTTGCTGCTGGAGGGTGCGCAACAGTTGCTTTTCCTGCTTCACTTGCTGCCGCAGACCCTCGTACTCCTTAACTAGGGAAAAATCCGGAGCGCCAGTTTGGATCTGCTCGAGTTGGCGAGTTAGTTGGTTAAGGGACTGAATTTGGGGTTGGAGGTAGAGGCCCGCCAGGTACTGACCAAAACTGCGCTCAATCAGGTCTTGGGCTTCCTCTAGGGTATGGGTTTGTAGGAGGTTTAGCACCATCCCGTAGCTAGGGGTAAATTGACTAACCAGGGGGTCGGCCTCGGCGGTGGCTAGGTAGGCCGCCTCCCGAATCCCTTCGAAGGCGGTCTGGACCGTGACCACATGGCCCTGGGCATCCATCCCCCGGCGGCCTGCCCGCCCAGCCATCTGTAGAAATTCGGATGGGTTGAGGAGGCGGTGTCCCTGGTCAGTGCGCTTCGAAAGACTGGAAATGACCGTAGTCCGGGCCGGCATATTGATCCCAGCCGCCAGGGTCTCAGTGGCAAACACCACCTTGATCAACCCCTGCTGAAATAGTTCTTCCACTAGGCTCTTCCAGGCGGGCAAGATGCCGGCGTGATGGGCGGCGATCCCCCGGTAGAGGGACTCTACTTGGCCATCCCGGGCTGCTTCAGGGTTAGAGGCTAAAAACTCGTCGATGTAGCTGCGCAGCAGGGCCGCCTCAGCCGGGTTTATTAGGGATAGACCCCCTAGGCTAGCGACAGACTGGTCGCAACCCCGGCGACTAAAAATGAAGTAAATAGCTGGCAGCATATCCCGTTGCCAGAGCTGATGCAGGATGAAGGCAGCGGGTGGGGCTGCCTTGGGGTCTCGCCGTCCCCCGGGGTGGGGGGTCTTGGCTTTGATGCGGGGGTTTGGATGGGTTCCCTCCGGGTTAAGGAGCGGGAACAAGCCCTTGGGGGTGCAGAAGTGAAACTGGAGGGGGACGGGGCGATAGTCTGAGTAGACCAAATCCGTTGGCCCGTGGACCTGGGAAATCCATTCCGTGAGCTGGTCACTGTTGGCCACGGTAGCTGACAGAGCCACAAGTTGAATTTCCGGGGGGCAATAAATAATGGACTCTTCCCAGACCGTGCCCCGCTGCCGGTCATTCATGTAGTGGCACTCATCGAGGACTACGGTTTCCACGCCACTTAGGGAAGTGCCAACTTCCCCGATAGGGGTGCCGTAGAGCATGTTCCGGAAGATTTCCGTAGTCATCACTAGCACGGGTGCCTCGCGGTTGATCGAGGTGTCACCGGTTAGTAGACCTACTTGCTCTTGACCAAACTGACGCCGGAAGTCCCGCAGCTTTTGGTTAGAAAGGGCCTTAAGGGGGGTCGTGTAAAATACTCGTCGGTTGCGAGCTAGGGCGCGATAGATAGCATACTCGCCCACCAAAGTCTTACCTGAACCTGTAGGAGCACAGACAACCACTGAGCGCCCTGCATCCAGAGCGCCGATAGCCTGCAGTTGAAACTCATCAAGGTCAAACGGAAACAGAGTTTTGAGGTTTAAAGCCAAGTTTTCCAGTGGTGTCACCCCAAAGTCTCCCTAAACCAGTCTAACTGATGGCCGAGACCGATACAGCCACCGCCAAGAGACCACCGATAAGAGCCAAACCTAGGCCAGCAAGGACCAGGTATTTTACTTTTTGCGCTTGGGTAGGGGGCTCGGAGGTATAAACTTGGGGCTCGACGGCGAAATTGTTGAGTCTGTTGCCATCTTCGACGGTGTAGGGCATGGTTGCTTGTCCTTATTTGTGCCAGTACTCTCCCATTGTAACAAATTATTAAAGATCGGCAACTAAATCCCTGCAACTCCTTGGGCCCTAGAACCCACCCAGGAGAGATTTAGGCCAGTAGAGAAAGTTTTGATGTCTAGGTCCTCCCTGCAGCAGCTCAATCATTTCTCCCATCCCTAGGGGGGACCCCAACAGGTCACCCTGGATTTCCTGACACTGGAGGTACAGCAACTTTTGGACGTGCAAAGGACTTGCGACGCCTTCAGCGACCACCCGCAGATTTAACCCCCGCCCCAGAGCAATGATGGCAGCCACAATGGCGGCATCCTGGACATTAGTGGGCAGATCCTGGATAAAGGCGGGACAGATTTTCAGGATGTCAACGTGCACCTGTTTTAGGCACTCTAGGAAGGTGCGGCCAAAGCCGAAACTGTTGATGGACAGGTGAATCCCCAGCTGCCCTAGTTCCGCCAAAACCCCCAAGGCTGTCTCGGGGTTTTGCAAAATTGCCCCTTCACTAATTTCTAGGGCCAGGCAGGCGGGCTCCACTCCCTTCTGCGCAAGTACCTGCGATAGGACCCGCCCCAGACTGGGTTGCTGAAAATACTGGGGGGAGATGCCAACAGTTACGGGTACCTTGGGCAGCCCAGCTTGTTGCCAGACTTCACTCTCCGCACAAACCCGCCCGAGGAACCACTCCCCTAGGGGCAGAATTAAGCCGGTTTCCTCAGCTACAGGCATGAAGACGTCGGGGGTCAGAAGGCCCAGAGCCGGGTGCTGCCAGAGCATTAGAGCCTCTAGGCCGGTCAGGCGCCAGGTGTTGATGTTGACCTGGGGTTGGTAACGTACCAAGAACTCACCCCGTTGCACCGCTTGATGGAGATGGTTTTCTAGGGAGAGACGTTGGTAGGCGGTTGAGTTCATGGCCGACAGATAAAACTGGTAGGTGTTACGCCCCTGTTTTTTGGCACGATACAGGGCCGCATCTGCGTTGCGTAGCAAGGTTTCCCCGTCCCGTCCATCCTCAGGAAACATAGACACCCCTGCACTCCCGGTGGTGTAAACCTCCGTTCCCTCTAGATCGAAGACAGGATTAAGACTCTCAAGCAGGCGGTAGGCAACCCGGGCCACATCCTCAGGACCCCCCACCTCTGGTAACAGCAGGGTGAACTCATCTCCTCCCCAGCGAGCGAGGGTATCCTCCTGACGCAGGCAGCCAGAGAACCTTTTGGCTACCTGTTGCAACAGGAGGTCCCCCACAGCGTGGCCGAGGGTATCATTGATGGTCTTAAAGCGGTCCATGTCTAGAAACAACACTGCCAGGTTGAGGCTGTTGCGTTGGGCTCGCCGCAGGGCCATGGTCAGCCGGTCGTTGAATAGGCGCCGGTTAGGCAGCCCCGTCAATAGGTCATGGAACGCTTGGTAGCGGATAATTGCCTCCGCCTTCTGCTGCTTGAGGGCCCCCCCAATACTAGCGGCCGTGGCCCGGAGGATGGAAATTTCACTCCCAGACCACAGGTCATTACTTTGACAGCGGTCAAAGCCTAAGAAACCCCAGAACTGGTTATCGACAAATATGGGCATCATCAGCACCCCAACCACATTATCCTGGACTAGGATCTGGCCCTCGGAGGCGGGGAAACTAAGAGTCGAACCGTGGAGTGCTTCTCCCTTAGCAAAAATTTCGTACCAGCGCCCCATGGCCGGGAAGTAGGGACGGTTTTGCCAAGGGGGCGGGCCGGTGAGGGGGCGGGCCGGGGCTCTTACCCATTCAAACCGCAAACTCATGGCGATTTCTCCTGAGTTGGGGTGGGGATGGTTTTCAAAAATGTAGACTCGGTCCGCGTCGGCCGCTGCCCCCAGAATAGCTAGCACCTTCGGGATCGTCGTCTCGTAATTGGGGTCCGTGAGCAGATGCTGGGTAGCTTGAGCTACCCCTTGTAGCAACCGGTCACGCCGCTGTAAGGCCGCCTCCGCCTGCCGCCGCTGGGTAATATCTTCCACCGTCCCGGCATAACCAATGAGATTGCCGCAGGTGTCCCGACGCTCGGAAAAATTCTCCGCCACCCAGATAATGCTGCCATCTCGGCGACGCGCCTGGGATTCCACTGCTCTAGCTTCGCCGTGGCGTACTAGGAGGTCAACAATCTGCTCTTGGCGCTGGGGGTCTACATAAAAGCTAGGTGAGGCCTCGATCAGCTCCTCGGGGGATTCGTAGCCATAAATCCGCGCTAGGACAGGATTAGCGGTTATGTAATGCCCATCCAAATTCGCCTGGAATATTCCCCCGACAGCGTTCTCAAACAGACTACGATAACAGGCCTCTGCCTGCCGGAGGGAGTTTTCCGCCCGTTGACGCTCCTGATGGAGGGATATGGCCGCGGCCGCCGCCCGGAGCATTGTCAGCTCAGCTGTGCTCCAGGTTCGCTCTGGGGTCCGGTCACCAAAGCCGACAAAACCAATCCATTCCCCCTGAATTGTCAAGGGTAAGATCAAGGCCGAAAGGGTTTCTGGGGGGTCCCCAGGGGAGATTAGCTGGCCCATGTAGGGCTCCCCCTGACTGAGGGACTGATAAACCTGGGGGAAAAGACTATAAGGGAGATTATCGAAGCAGGGCGGGCTGACCATCGCTGGGAGAGTCGGCGAGCACCAGCGGGCTTGCTGCCGCATGCGCAGTTCTCCCAGGTTGTTCCAGTAGTTCTCAACTAGACACACGTGACTGATGTCGGAAGCTTGACCAAGGGGATCGAGGATGTAATCGTAGTCCTTCCAGCCTTTCACGTGGGTGAGCAGGCGACGCTCCATCTCCACCAAGGCAGACAGGTAGCGCTCCCTTAGAGACGAATGTTTCCCGTGCTGCTCACTCCGGTCCATTAGCCTTCTTGCACCAAAAACTGTTTGTGTCGAGATTTCCATGCGAAACCTCCGCAGCGGCTTTTGTCTGCCACCCCGAGCCATTTAGGCTAAGTAAAAAGGTATTCCGACCATCTTATCTCAAACCTTAAGCATCTTAAACAATTCTCAAACATTCAGCGAGATGTAACCGGCAGGAGGGCCACTAACATCATCAGTATCCCAGCTATAGCACAGGTAACTAGGACAATCCCCAGGGAGACGGGTAGGGAGTAGACCAGAAAGTGTACGTCTAGAAGTCGAGGCACTCCCTGGGCATCTAGGACGTAGATGTTTTGCTCGGCGAAAACCGTTAGTACCAAAGTTCCAGTCGCGAGCAGTCCAAGGGCCAGGATGGTCACCAGATTCTTCAAGGTCTTACCTCCGCTAGTTTAGCTAAGCAACGCAAAAACATCTCCACCCCTAGTCCTAGGGCCCGTTCATCAAAGTCAAAGCGGGGATGGTGGTGGGGATAGGCCAACCCCTGGTCCGGGTTTGCCGCCCCCAGGAAGAAGTAACAACCGGGCACCGCTTCCAGGAAGAAGGCCATATCCTCGCCCCCCATGGTTTGACAGTCGCTAGTTAGGCGTGCTGGTACCTCCAAGACCTCCGTCGCCACCGAGTGGACTAGGTCGGTGATCCACGGGTCATTAACCAAGGGAGGGTAAACCCGTTGGTAATCTAGAACGAATTTAGCTCCGTGGGCGGCACAGACCCCGGCGATAGTCTGCTCTAGACGAGGCTGAAAGAAATTGTGCAACGAGGGGTCAAAGTAGCGGACTGTCCCCCGCAAAAAAGCGGTGTCAGCAATGATGTTAAGGGCAGTACCGCTGTGGAATTCTCCCACGGTTACCACTCCGGCCTTCAGGGGGTCGAGGTTGCGGCTGACAATGGACTGCAGGGCCCTGACGATGTCAGCCCCCACTAGCACAGAGTCGACGGTTTGGTGAGGCATGGCCCCGTGCCCCCCCTGGCCTAAAACTTCGCAGGCAAAGGTCTCTACCGCCGCCATAAGGGCCCCCGGGCGGACCCCCACAGTGCCCAAGGGGAGGTTATTCCACAGGTGTAACCCGATAATCGCCTCGACTGGGGGATTGGTCAACACCCCCGCCTCAATCATCGGCTGCGCCCCCCCTGGTCCCTCCTCCGCCGGCTGAAAAATAATTTTGACGGTACCAGCTAGCTCCTGACGATGGTGGGCTAAGTAGTAGGCAGTACCGAGGGCAATTGCCACGTGACCATCATGGCCACAGGCGTGCATCCGCCCATCCCGGCGAGACCGGTAGGAGACTTCGTTTTCTTCCTGGATGGGCAGAGCATCCATATCAGCCCGGATTGCCAGCACCGGCCCGGGCCGCTCCCCGGTGATCGTGGCTACTACCCCCGTTTCAGCAATGCCCGCCTGATGGGGCACTCCCCAGGCGGTCAACTCATCGGTAATCAGGCGAGCAGTAACCTGCTCCCGGAATCCCAACTCTGGTTCCTGGTGCAGACGGCGGCGCCAGAGGCTCAGGCGGGGTTGGAGGACCTGCACGTCGGGCCGGAGGCAGTGGGAAGGAATTGATAAGGGGGGATGAGAGGTCGCGAACATAAAACCTCCAACTGAAAGCTATATCAACTATCGTGCCATGGTTCTCCGGTACAGATGTTGGTTAGATTCCAGGGGACAAACATCAGCGAGAATATAGACAAAGACGAGGTGTAGTTCCCCAAGATTGCGATGCGTTAAATGAATACTTTTGAGACTGAAAGCTTATCCAAAAGCTGCCGTCAGATCGTAATTGGGGATGTGCATGGCCACTGGCAGGGCCTGCTGAATCTCCTCGGGGCGGTGGGTCCGGGCCGGGAGGATGAGGTGTACTTCCTCGGCGATCTGATTGACCGGGGTCCCCACAGTTCCCAGGTAGTGGAGTTGGTGCGGCAAAACTCCTACCACAGCCTAGTGGGCAACCACGAGGTAATGCTGCTAGATGCCCTTGGCCGGGGGGCCGTAGAGCCGGCGGCCCTCCACACCTGGGCCATCAACGGCGGCAGTGATAGCCTGAGGAGTTACGAGGATCAGGTGGATCTGTTGTTCGAGCACGTCCAGTGGATCCAGACTCTCCCCCTATACCACGACCTTGGCCACAGTTGGCTGGTACACGCGGGCCTCGATCCGGGCCGGGCCTTAGGAGCCCAAACCCAGCGGGAGCTCTGCTGGATTCGCGACCAGTTTCACTACCATCCTCAGCCCTACTTCACTGACAAACAGGTAATCATCGGCCACACCATCACCTTTACCTTTCCGGGAATTTGCCCCGGTGAATTGGCCCAAGGCCCGGGCTGGCTAGGAGTTGACACGGGAGCCTATCACCCCCGCAGTGGCTGGCTAACGGCTATTGACCTGACCAGCCGCCAAGCCTACCAGGTGAACGTCCTCACCGCCGAGCAACGCCTGCTACCCCTGGCAGAAATTTCCAGGCCAGTCCAGCGCCGGTCCGTGGCGTTGGTAGCTGCCAAGGCCCAGGGGCGTCTGGCATAGTTAACCCGGGAGGCTCCCATTGAAATTAAGTACCCGCGGACAGTACAGTGTCAAAGCCCTCCTAGACCTGAGCCTGCAAGCTCCCCACCAACCCACTTCGGTCCGGGCAATTGCCCAGCGTCAGGGGCTACCGGTCCCCTACCTGGAAAAATTACTCGCGCAGCTGAGGCGGGCAGGTTTAGTAACCTCGGTCCGGGGGGTACAGGGGGGTTATGCCCTAGCCCTCCCGGCTGGCGAAATTTCCGTCGGCCAGATCCTCCGGGCGGTGGGGGAGACCCTCCAGCTTTTCCCTGGCCAAGCCCCTGACCCTTCTCACCCAGAAGACTGGGTGACTACTGCCCTGTGGGGCCGCCTGCAGACCAAGCTCCAGGCAGCCCTTGAGGAGATCACCCTAGCGGAGCTTTACTACGATACCCGCAGCCGCCAAGCCGGAGCAGAGGGTAACTTCCTGGTCTAGGGGGCGGGGGCCAAGGTGCTAGGTTGGAGGGGATGATTGAGGCACAGAAAATGACTAGGGCGGTGGACTTACTAGTGCAGGCCGACTGGCTAAGTGCTCACCTGGAGGACCCCCAGGTAGTGGTGATCGATTGCCGCTACGCCCTGGGCGAACCCGACCGGGGCCGGCAAGAGTACGACCAAGGCCATATTCCCGGAGCCTACTATCTCTCCCTCGACCAACACCTGGCCGGGCCCCGACAGCTCCACGGTGGTCGCCACCCCTTACCAGATCCACACCAGTTGGCGGTTACCCTGGGGGGCTTGGGGGTAAGCGACACCACCCTAGTGGTAGCCTACGACGACTCCCGCTTTGCCTACGCTGCCCGACTGTGGTGGCTGCTGCAGTACCTGGGCCATGGGCGGGTATCCCTGCTAGAGGGAGGCTGGGCAGGGTGGCAGGGATATCCCACCACCACCGCCGTCCCTGCCCCTCGACCGGGACTGTTCACTCCCCAAGTGCAACCTCAACTGGTAGCAAGCCGGGAACAGGTGATGAGCCGCGCCCCCACTACGGTACTGGTAGATTCCCGGGAAGCATCGCGTTATCGCGGGGAGAGTGAACCCATCGACCCCGTGGCAGGCCACATCCCCGGGGCCCTCAACTACTACTGGTTAGAGTCAACTACCCCCCAGGGGGGCCTGCTGCCTTTAGCTGCCCAGCGGCAGCGCTGGGAAGACATCACCACCGCCCCGGAGGTGATCGTTTACTGCGGCTCCGGGGTCACCGCCTGCGTGAATCTCCTGGCCCTCGCCCAGACTGGTTACCAGGGAGGCAAACTGTACCCGGGCAGTTGGAGTGACTGGTGCTCCTACCCGAGTTAGCTGCGGCCGCAGTAGATAATCATCAGGGAGAAGTAGGGCAGCTGTAACTGAGGATGTTCTGTCAAACCACAGTAGATGGTTTCCCCAGGCTGATTGCCCTCCACCACTAGGTACGTGCGCTCCAAGAGCCCCCGCGCCTGGAGTACCCGCCAGACCTGGTGGTAAACAGACCCTACCTTGAGCAAAACCACTACCTCCGCCTGGGCCAGAGCGGTGTCCAGGTCGGCTAAGTGATAGAGGGCCGGCAGAACCAGGAGACGTTCGTCCTGTTTTGTTAAGGGGAGTTTCACCAGGGCCGCTGCCGCTAGGGGTGAACAGACCCCCGGGATGGCTTGAACCTTTACTTGGGGGTATCTTTGGTGGACTGCCCAGGCTAGGTAGGTGAAGGTGCTATAGAAACTCACATCCCCCAGGGATACAAACCCCACATCCTGACCAGCCTCCAGATAAACCCCCACCCGGGCTGCGGCCTCTCCCCAGGCCTGCTGCAGCTGCAGCGGGTCCTGTTGGTAGGGAAATTCTAGGGGTACCTGGATTTGATGAGCTTCGATCCAAGGGGCAATGATCTGTTCGGCAAGCCCTGGACATCCCCCCCCTCCCTGAGGAAAGGCCACTACCGGCACCCGCTGCAGCACTCGCCAGCCCTTGAGGGTAATCAATTCCGGGTCTCCGGGGCCACAACTGATGCCGTAGAGGGTGGGTGGGGGAGAATTGGCGATACTCATGCGGGGCTTGTCCGAGGGAAGAGATTTTAATCTACCACGCCCACCCAGGGTTAGTCTTGGTCTAGATTTAAGGTCAATCCCCAGGCCGGGTAGCCTTGACCCACCGGGGAGAAAACCATGGGCACTAGAGCTAAGCGCAACCGCACCCTAATCATTCACCCCGAGGAAAAGGAGGAGCTCCTGGGCCAGACTATTTCCCTCCAGGCTCCCTGTTCCCCGGCCCAGATCGAGAACCAGCTCATCTACCAAGACCTCCTCACCTGCATCGACTACTTACCAGACCGATTTATTGACCTAGCCATCCTCGACCCACCCTACAATCTGCGTAAGCAGTTTGGCACCCAAAGGTTTGCCAAAACCTCCCCGACTGCCTACCAGGCTTGGCTGGAATCCTGGCTGGGCAAGCTCCCCCGCTGCCTCAAGGACACCGCCTCCCTGTACCTGTGCGGTGACTGGCGCTCTTCGACCAGTATCCAGCTAGTGCTGGAGAAGTACTTTACCGTGCGCAACCGGATCACCTGGGAGCGGGAAAAGGGACGGGGGGCCAAGGCCAACTGGAAAAATTGTGCTGAGGATATCTGGTTTTGCACGGTTTCCCCCCGGTACTTCTTTGACCTGCAGGCGGTCAAGGTAAAAAGGAAAGTGGTTGCCCCCTACCGCCAAGGGAATGGGGCGGCTAAGGATTGGCAACCCTCTGGGAACGGTAACTACCGCCTTACCTGCCCCTCTAATATCTGGACCGACCTATCGGTGCCCTTTTGGTCTATGGTGGAGAACACCGACCATCCTACCCAAAAACCCGAAAAGCTCATGGCCAAGTTGATCCTCGCCAGCTCCAAGCCAGGGGCGATGGTCTTCGACCCCTTCTTCGGTTCCGGGACCAGTTGCGTGGTCGCCAAAAAACTTGGCCGCCGCTTCTGTGGGGTAGAGCGGGAGGCTGATTACTGCTGCATGGCTGTGAAGCGCCTCGCCCTCGCCCAGGAGGCCCCCACCATTCAAGGATATCAGGACGGTTACTTTTGGGACCGCAACAGCAGACCGGCCAAGGGCTCATGGACACAACTGGACTCGAACCAGTGACCCCCACGATGTCAACGTGGTGCTCTAACCGACTGAGCTATGCGTCCCTAGGTAGCTTCTGATTATGGCATATCTCCTGGGGGCACCGCAAGCTGGGGTGGAAAATTGCTCCAGCTAGACCCCCTCCTAAGACCATGATCCCCAAGACTGCCTTGAACCAGCAGCGTTGCACACACCACCAGTGAGCTAGGCGCTGGGCCAGGTTAGGAAAGTGCCGTTGCTTGCCAGCGGGCTTAAACCCGCCTAGGAGCCCGTGAATGACGTGGCGATGGGCAAAGCGGGACAGGGGAATCACGTCCCGGCCGAGGACCTCCGAGCCCAGGTGACGATAGTTCATGTGGTGGATGGCGTAGGGCCGGCCCTTACCAATGCGCAGCCAGGGAAACATCCCACAGCGGTAGTTGACCCGCTGCAGCCAGGCGGGGTGCTTGGCGTACCACTGCTGGGATTGGATGTAGCTGCGGTAGTTAGGCCGGCGTGCCAAAGGAGGTGTCCCTAATCAGATCTTCCCAGGTGGCTAGCTCCTGGGTCATGGCCGTTAACTTAGCCCGTATCCGGTTCAGGGCAACTTCCCCTAGGGGCAGGCGCAGGGGTGGGGAGGCTGACTCCACCACCTGAATCATGGCCTGGGCTGCCTTAGCCGGGTCACCGGGTTGTTTGCCCGAGTAGCCGTTGAGGGTGGCAATGGTCTGGTGAGCAGTGGTATTGTAGGTCGGCAGACTCCGCGCCGGCGTAACCAGGGAGTGGCCTGCCCAGTCAGTCCGAAAAGGTCCGGGCTCCACGATCGTCACCCGGATCCCCAAGGGCGCTACCTCAAGGGCCAAAGCCTCGGAGAATCCTTCTAGGGCATATTTACTAGCATTGTAGATACCTAAGCCTGGGGTAGCGACGAAACCAGCCATGGAGGAGATTTGGAGGATATGACCACTGCCCTGGGCGCGCAGGACTGGCAGGACAGCACGGGTAACATTAAGGGCACCAAATAGATTGGTCTCTAACTGGGCCCGGGCTTCGGCGTCACTAACCTCCTCCACTGCTCCCGCCAGTCCGTAGCCGGCATTATTCACCACCACGTCCAGACGTCCCCCAACCTGGGAGAGCACCGAGTTAACTTGCCGTTCATCGGTAACATCAAGGGCGTAGGCTCGGACCCTCTCCGGGGCCAAGGCCACAAGGTCCTCAAGCGTCTCCAGCCGGCGGGCGGTAGCCACCAGGGAGTCTCCCCGGGCTACCACCGCTTGGGCGAGGGCTTTACCTAGGCCCCGGGAGCAACCCGTAATGAACCAAACTTTACTCATAGCTCCTATACATTGAGGATGGGCGAGGGATACTTGGGATAGCCCCTGTTCCCCCAGGCCCCATGGTAGCTCAGGAAAAATGGCCGCGGTTTAGCCTAAGTCGAGCGAATCGAGCTACCTTGGAGTTGGCTTTTTTAGCTTGCAGAGGGTCAGGTATCCATGTGCGGTATTGTCGGCTACATCGGTCCACGCTCAGCCCGGGAGGTTTTACTAACTGGGCTAGAAAAATTAGAGTACCGGGGTTACGACTCCGCCGGCCTAGCCACCCTCCATAACCATACCCTTGAGTGTGTGCGCAGCAAAGGCAAACTGGAAAACCTACGTCGCAAACTCGCCCCCGAATCAGAGCCGGCCCGGGTAGGCATAGGTCATACCCGCTGGGCTACCCACGGTAAACCCGAGGAACACAACGCCCATCCCCACCTAGATGCCCCGGAGCGCTTGGCTGTAGTCCAAAACGGCATCATCGAAAACTATCTGGAGTTGCGTCGCCAGCTGCAGGAGCGGGGTTGCCAGTTTCGCTCTGATACGGACACGGAGGTGATTCCCCACTTGGTTAGCAGCTACCTGGAGCAAACCCGTGACCATCCCCACCCCCTCCTCGAGGCAGTGCGCCTAGTAGTGAATCAACTGCAGGGGGCCTTTGCCTTGGCAATCCTGTGCGCCGACTACCCGGAAGAGCTAGTAGTAGTGCGCCAACACGCCCCCTTGTGTATTGGGTTTGGGCCAGGAGAGGTGTTTTGTGCCTCGGATACCCCAGCTTTGGTCCCCTACACCCGCCAGGTCCTCACCCTAGAGAACGGTGAACTAGCCCGCCTGACCCCTAACGGTGTGGAACTGTACACCTTCGCCGGGGAACCCCTGACCCGCTCGCCCCACCACTTGAACTGGAATCCGGTCCTGGTGGAAAAACAAGGCTTTCGGCACTTCATGATCAAGGAAATCTACGAGCAGCCCGGGGTAGTGCGCTCGTGTCTACAGGCCTACGCCCCGGACCTAGGCCCCGGTCCAATTCACTTGGGTTTGCCCGATGACTGGTACCAAGACCTAGAGCAGGTGCAGATCCTCGGCTGCGGCACCAGTTGGCACGCCAGTCTAGTAGGTAAGTATCTCCTTGAGCAGCTAGCTGGTGTCCCCACCCTTGTCCATTACGCCTCGGAGTTTCGCTACGCGCCCCCCCCCTTGAGCCCCAACACTCTTACCGTCGGCGTCACCCAGTCCGGAGAGACCGCAGACACCCTAGGAGCTTTGGACCTGGAGCGTCAGCGCCGCTCCAACTGCGCCCCTGCCTACCGGGCCCGACTCCTAGGGGTAACTAACCGTCCCGAGAGCACCCTAGGCCACTTGGTGCCCCAGCTGATCGATACCCTCGGGGGGATTGAGATTGGTGTGGCCGCCACCAAGACCTTCATCGGCCAGCTGATGGCCTTTTACCTTCTGGCCCTAGACCTCGGTCAGCGCCGGGGTACCCTAGCTCCAGAGCGCCTCGCGACGATCCTTCATGGACTGCAGCAACTGCCGGCGGCCATTGAGCTGATTTTGGAGGGGCAGGAGCACTACATCGCAACTCTGGCCCATCGCTTTGCCGATACTCAGGACTTTATCTTCCTTGGCCGGGGGATTAACTACCCCATTGCCTTGGAAGGAGCCTTGAAGCTCAAGGAGATTAGCTACATTCACGCCGAGGGGTATCCTGCTGGGGAAATGAAGCACGGGCCCATTGCTCTCCTGGACGCCAAGGTGCCGGTAGTAGCCATCGCCAACCCCGGGATGGTCTACGAGAAGGTGCTCTCTAACGCCCTCGAGGCCAAGGCCCGGGACGCTCAGCTCATCGGGGTAACACCCCTAGGCTCCCAGGGAATTGGGGAGGTATTTGACCACATTCTGCCGATTCCCCCGGTGGAGGAAGTCATCTCCCCCCTGGTGACGGTAATCCCCCTGCAACTGCTGGCCTACCATATTGCCGCCCTGCGGGGCCTAGACGTCGATCAACCCCGCAACCTGGCCAAATCCGTAACGGTGGAGTAGGGGTGGGCAGTAAAGACCGCTGGTCAGGACTGGGCTACGTACTGGCCGTGGGGGGCCTGAGTCGCCTGGTGGTGGTGGGGACCATGGTGGGGGTGGCGCCCCTGCTGCCCCTAGCTCCCGGGGAACTGGTAGCCAAAACCGGCTGGGCAGTGTTTTCCGCTTGGGATAGTCAATACTACGCTGCCATCGCCGAGATGGGCTATCAGCCAGGACCAGTCCCCCTGACAGCTTTTTTTCCTCTGTTCCCCCTGCTGTGTCGCGGGGTGATGAATCTGGGGTTACCCTTTCAAGTGGCCGCCCCAGTGGTGAATAACCTGACCTTCTTGGCGGCTCTGGGGTACCTGTACAACTGGCTTGAAGATCGCTACGACCGGGGGACAGCTCGCTGGGGGACGGCGGTGCTGGCCTGGTGCCCCTTATCTTTATTCGCCAGTGTCGCCTACAGTGAAGGAGCCTTTTTGCTGTGCAGCTGTGCTACCATGCGGGCCTTCGACCGCCACCAGTACGCTCCGGCGGCGGGGTGGGGGATGCTAGCCACCGCCTGCCGGCCTACGGGGGTGGCCTTGATTCCCGCCCTGCTGATCGCTGCCTACCAGGAAAAGCACCCTGGGAGGGCCTACGTCGCCGGTTTGGCCGCCCTAGGGGGAATAGGGCTCTTTAGTCTTTACTGCTGGATTTATCTAGGGGACCCCTTGGCCTTTTTCCACGCCCAACGGTTTTGGCGGCCAAGCTTGGGGTTCGACTGGGCGGGCTGGTTGAAGATGGTGGTGCAAGTGAGTAGCGGGGCAATCTGGGCCGGTTCCGGTGCCCTGAGGGACCCCTGGCATCCGTGGCTGTTTACGGCTAGTCTGACCCTGATGGCCCTGGCTGGGGGATGGTGCCGCCGGCCCTGGCTGGCCAGGATTCTGCTGGGTTTGGCAGTCCTGGTCCAGTGGCTGGTGGGGGGAGACCCCTGGACTAACCTGATGGTGATCGGCGGGGGGGCCTACCTGCTAGGGCGCCACCGGCAAACCCTATCCAGGGTTACCCTGGTCTACGGCGTCTTGGCCCTGGCCTTAATTCTGGCCTCCGGGAGCACCATCTCCCTCAACCGCCTGGGGTACGGGGTTATCTCCCTCAGTGTGGCCTTAGGTATAGAACTAAAAAACCACCCGGCGGCGGGGTGGGGGATGCTGGGATTTTTTGGTTTAGTGCTGGTGTCCATGGCTCTGAGGTTCGCCCAGGGCCAGTGGGTAGCCTAGTACTGAGGCCTTAGGGTAGAATTCTTGGGTAGTACCCCACTGGCACACCCATGGCGGAGAGTTTTCGTCCCACCCCAGGCTCCCTGGTCACCTGTAGGGGCCGCCACTGGACCGTCCTACCTGGCGACATCCCTGATCTGGTGCTGCTGCGGCCCCTGAGCGGGGATGAGGACCAGGTCTGCGGCCTCTACACTCCCCTGGAGCTAGACTCCCTGGCCCCGGCCCAGTTTCCTCTGCCCCACCCGGACCAAGCCCAAGACCACCGCGCCGCTCAACTGTTGCTTGCAGCTGCCCGTCTGAGCCTGCGGGATAGTACTAGTCCTCTACGTTGTCTTGGTCGTCTGTCCCTGCGGCCACGCCCCTACCAGATCGTGCCCCTACTCATGGCCCTGCGCCTGACGACTGTCCGCTTGTTGATCGCCGACGACGTGGGGATCGGCAAGACCATTGAGGCGGGCCTGATCGCCCGGGAGCTGCTAGAGCGAGGGGAGGTGAGGCGCCTAGCCGTCCTGTGCCCACCCCACCTGTGTGACCAATGGCAGCAGGAATTGCGGGAGAAATTTCACCTTGACCCGGTGGTGGTCAGCAGCAAAACTGTCGGCCGCCTAGAGCGCGACCTGCCCAGCTTAGGAGAACACCTTTTCGGCTACTACCCCCACCTTATCCTCAGCCTTGATTACGTTAAGGGCGAGCGTCTGCGCGCGCCTTTCCTGACCCATTGTCCAGAATTAGTGATTGTTGATGAGGCCCACACCAGCACCCAGCCCGGGGATGGGACTGGGGAGCAACAGCAACGCCACCAACTCCTCAAAGAGGTAACCAAGGACCCCTCGCGCCACTGTATCCTCTTGACCGCCACCCCCCACAGCGGTATTGAGGCCTCTTTCCAATCCCTACTAGGACTGCTCAAGCCCGAATTTGCCCAGTGGAATCTAGACCAACTCTCCCCCGAGCAGCAGGCTGACCTGGAGAGCCACTTTATCCAGCGCCGCCGTCAGGATGTGGGTCAAGGGGAACAGACCCCTTTCCCCGAGCGTGAGTCTATTGACCAACCCTACGCCCTGTCTGAAGAGTACCGGGTCCTGCACGACCAGGTTTTCGCCTACGCCCGGGGTCTGATCCAGGGCGTGACGGAGCAGATGAGTAATGCCCAACGCCAGGGGTGTTACTGGTCTGCCCTGGCGGTGATTCGCTGTGTCATGTCCTCTCCTGCTGCCGCCGTGGCTGCCCTTGCTAAACGGGCCGGCCCCCCCATCCCTGAGCCGGTTCCCGACCTAGAGTCGCTGTCGGAGACCTACCTGGACAAGGACGAGCAGGACACCGACACCCCGCCCCTCCTGGAGCCGGCTGACCAGTTCCGGGAGTTTGTCCACCTAGCTGAGGGCCTCCAGGGGCCTCGGGACGTCAAGCTCCAAGCCCTGCTGCAGCTGGTGCGGGAGTTACTCGGCCCACCCCCCCGCCCCCCAATCATCTGGTGTCGCTACCTGGCCACAGCTAACTACCTGGCCCACCGGTTACAGGCCGAGCTCGGGGAGGGGGTGGCTGTAGCCGCCATTACTGGGGAGCTAAACCAGGAGCAGCGCCGCGCCCGCCTGCAGGACCTAGAAGCCAACGACCAGCGGGTATTGGTGGCCACCGACTGCCTCAGTGAGGGGGTTAACCTGCAGGAATTATTCCAGGCGGTGATCCACTACGACCTCCCTTGGAACCCCAATCGCCTTGAGCAACGGGTAGGGCGAGTAGACCGCTACGGTCAAAGGGTTCCTAAGGTTAGCAGTTACTTCCTCTACGGCCAGGGCAATCCCGTAGACGATGCCCTGCGTAGTGTGCTCATTCGCAAAGCCATCGAGATCCACAGGACCCTAGGGGTGAGCGTGCCAGTACCTGAGGCAGGGGAAGCGGTGGCCAGGGCAGTGCTCGATTCCCTGCTTGACCAGGGTCAGGGGTGCTCCGAGCAGCTAAACTATACCTGGGACCAGGCGGTCCGGCAAGAGGAGGTCGGCCGGACCCGGTTTGCCCAGCGGTGGATTAAGCCTGAGCAGGTAGAGCAAGAGCTCCAGGCCGCAGATCAGGTCCTAGGTACTCCACAGTTGGTGGAGGAGTTCGTCCGGACGGCTTGCCTGCGCCTGGGGTCTCCCTTGGTGCCAGAGAAGGGCTCTACCTGGCGCTTGGGGTCATTACCCCAGGTCCCGGTCAGCCTGCCACCGCTCATCACCTTTAACCCGCTGGCCCCCCCGGGGGTGGAGTACGTGGGCCGGAATCATCCCTTGGTGGCGGGGCTAGCCCAGCATCTGCTCGGGGAAGCCCTGGAGAATGCCTCTGACCCCACCGCCGCCCGCTGCGGCTTCACCATTACCCGGGCAGTCGAACAGCGCACCACTATTCTCCTGCTGCGAGCCCGTTACCTTTTCACCAGCCCCCTAGCCGGCCCGCGCTTGGTAGAGGAGTGTTTCACGGCTGGCTTTACGGGGCCTCCCCGGGCCCCCCTCTGGCTAGACCCCGCTCAGGCTCAGGCTCTTCTAGAGGAGGCCGAACCCACGGGGGATCTAGCCCCGGCGCTGAAGCAGCGGCAGCTAGCCGAGGTGATCGGCAAACTGGAGGTATTGACGCCTGAACTGACAGCGATAGCTGACCAACGGGCGCGGGCGGTCCTTCAGGCCCACCGCCGGGTCCGGGGTATTACCCGGGAAGAACAAGTCACCGTGCTCCCCCACCTGCCCCTAGATATCCTGGGTTTATTTGTCCTTAATCCCCCATGAGTATGAAACCGGCCATCAAGGGAGCGATTACGGTCCAGGGATTCTTGAGTCTTGACTTGGTGATGGCTATGGGTGATGACCTTGGGAAGCTGAGCGACCAGGTCACCAGAGTCTGGGGGGAGGCGCAAACCCGCTGGCGGGCCCTGACCCCAGACACTCCTCTGACCCAGGACCAGTGGGTAATCCCTCTCCTCCAGAGCCTTGGTTACTCCCTAGCTCCCCTGACCGAAACCAAGGTACACGGCCAGAGCTTCCCCATCTCCCACCAGGCGGCCGGTGTGCCGGTGCACATCGTCGGGGATGGGGTGGATTTAGACCGGCGGCCCCCCAAGGGTGGTTTATCACCCCAGACCCTAGTCCAGACCTACCTCGACTGCACCGACCCCCTCTGGGGGGTGGTCACCAACGGTCAGCTGTGGCGCTTGGTGCGCAGCTCGGGTTGCCTAAGTGGTAGCCGTTACCTACAGGTGGATCTACGCCAAATCCTCACCGAGGGGGACCTGGCGGAATTTGGTCTATTTTATCGCCTCTTCCACCGCTCTCAACTCCCCCTGTCCTCTGGCCCCGGGGGCAGCCTAGAGGCCCTCTACCAGGAGTCAGTACACCAGGGGGGAAGGGCACGGGAGAAGCTAGGCGAGGGGGTAGTAGAAGCTCTAAAGATTCTGGGGAATGGGTTTTTGCAGCACCCCCAAAACCGGACTCTCAAAGAGCACTTGAGTCAGGGCGGCCTCACCCCCCAGGAGTACTACGGACAATTGCTGCAGGTAGTTTACCGGCTGCTGTTTTTGCTGGTGATGGAGGCTCAGGGCCTGCTGCCGGCTGACCATCCCCAGGCACCTATCTACCGCCGGTACTACAGTCTTGAGCGCCTCCGGGGTCAAGCCGAGCGGCCTAGTCCCCGGCCAGAAAATTTCTCAGATCTGTGGCAAGGGCTGCGGGTCACCTTCGCCCTGTTTGATGAGCGCCAACGAGGCCAGCTCCTAGGGTTGCCTCCCCTGAACAGCGACCTGTTTCGGTCCGGGACCCTCGAGGAGCTCCAGGAGTTAGATAACCACTTCCTCCGCCGGGCCATTAGGGCGCTGGGGGTTTTTGATCAGGACCAGCAGCCCCGGCGGATCAACTACGCAGCCCTGGCGGCCGAAGAGCTAGGAAGCATCTACCAGAGGCTGCTAGACCTCTATCCGGTCCTGGATCAGCAGGAGTGGGTCTTCGAGCTGATAGCGGCCCCGGAAGTGCAGACTAAGAGTCCCGCCTACTATACTCCCCCAGAGTTAGTGAAGCAGATAGTCAAAGATACCCTAGAACCAGTGCTGGCCGAGAAGTTAGCCGCCGGTAGGGAACCTGAGGAAGCAGTTTTAGACTTGAAGGTCTGTGACCCGGCCTGTGGGTCGGGCCAGTTTTTGTTGGCGGCCGCTCGCTACCTAGGCCAAAAACTCGCCGAGGCTCGGGAAGCTGACCCTAGCCCCCTAACCCTGCGGCAAGCAGTACGTACGGTGATTAGCCAGTGCATCTACGGTGTCGATCTCAACCCCCTAGCGGTAGACCTGACTAGGTTAGCCCTAGGGATTGAGGGGTTTTGTCCTGGTCTATCAATGATGTTTCTGGACCACCGGATTAAGTGCGGCAACTCCTTGGTGGGGGTGGTGGACTTAGGCTGCCTAGAACAGGGAATCCCTGATGAGGCCTACAAGCCAGGTAATGCTGATGATAGACATGTGGCCACCCAAATGCGAGAAGCAAACAAAGGTGCCTACCGGGAGCGCCGCCTCCTACCTGACCTGGGCCCCGGGCGGCTGGCCCACCGCCAAGCCCTACTCAACCTAGGGGACCTAAAGGACGACCAGCCGGCGGCGGTGCACCACAAGCACCAGCAATACATCCAGGGCCGCCAGCTCGGCCTGCGAGACTACCAAGCTTGTAACCTCTGGGTGGGGGCCTTTTTCATCCCCCTGACCCGCACCTACACTGACCGAGTACCCACCTGGACGCACCTAGAGCGCTTCCTGCGGGGCCAACCCCTTGACCCGGCTCTCCAGGAACTAGTAGAGCAAACCGCTCTCCGGGAACAGTTTTTCCACTGGCCCCTAGAATACCCGGAGGTGTTCGGGGAGCGGGGAGGATTTGATTGTGTGGTAAGTACTCCCCCCTGGGAGTCACTCCAGGTCCGGGAGTTCGGGTTTTTTGCCGCCCGGGATCCAGCAGTAAGGCAGGCCCAAACCAAGGAGGAGCAGCAGGAGCTGATTCGGCTGATGCCGACGCGCAATCCGGCCCTAGAGGCGCAATTCGGCCAAGTTAAGCGCTCTGAGGAGGCCCAAAACAAGTTTATCCGCAGCAGCGGCCGCTTTAGGCACACTAAGTCCGGGCAGCTAAACACCTATACCCTCTTTCTGGAAACTGCCCAGAGGATCACCCGCGGCCGCGCTACCCTGTTGGTGCCGGGGAGTATTCTGGGTGAGGCCAGAGCCCAGGAGTGGCTGGGGACCCAGCTATCAAACCAGCACCTGTTGAGCCTAGGGGGCTTCGATGCCCAGTCATCCCTGCTAGATTCATCCCTTGCCCCCGATGGTTTTGGGATTTTGACCCTCACCCACCAGTCAACCCCCCCGGATCTGGTTTTTCACTGTCAAACCCTCAAGGACCTCAAGGACGAGCGCCGACACCACAGCTACACGATCAAAGAGCTACACCAGATTAGTCCTAACACCCTCAGCCTGCCCCAAGCCCGCACTGACCGGGATGCCCAGCTGCTGAAGAAAATCTACACCCGGGCACCGGTGTTGGTAAATGAGACTCGCGGGCACAACCCCTGGCAGGTTGACCTGGTCAACCTCAAGGGGGAGGCCGGGAGTAAGTTGATTAGCCGGCAGGCGGTGGAGCAGCAGTTAGGGGAGCGGTGGCAGCGAGACTGGCTAATGGTGTTGCAGCGGGTGATCCCGAATCCTCGGGAGCGGACTGTACATCTTCGGGTCGCCGCCAAGGGTGGCCTAGACGATCAGATTGCCCTAGTGCTCCTGGAAACCAAGAGTTACCCCATTCAGGCCCTGTTTTTGGCCAACCTGAATAGCCTGGTCCTGGATTTTGTCGCTGGCCAGAAACTAGTCGGCACGGCTTTGACCTTCCCCTTCCTGCAGCAGCTGCCGGTTCTGCCCCCCAAGTCCTACCAGTCTGGCCACCAAGCGTTTATCCTCCCCCGGGTCATCGAGCTCACCTACACCACCTTTGACCTGAAACCCTTTGCCCAGGACCTGGGCTACTCTGGTCCTCCTTTCCCTTGGGACCCCCAGCGCCAGGCGCGCCTTAGCAGTGAACTAGACGCCTACTACGCCCACCTCTACGGCCTTAGCTGGGATGACCTGCGTTACCTCCTAGACCCCAGGGAGGTCTACGGGCCTGACTTTCCCGGTGAAACTTTTCCCCTCCTGCAGGAGCGGGAAATTCAGCAGCTAGGGGAATACCGCACTAGGAGGCTGATCCTGGAGGCCTGGGACCAACTGGGGTTTTAGGGGGCTGAAGTAATTCCCCGGGAGTCGGCCAACTTGAGCCCTGATGTCCTATAGTATTTGGGGTTGCCCACCCACTTTAATTAGTACTAGAATACTTCTGTGAAAGTCATTGCTGTTTACCACAACAAAGGCGGCGTCGGCAAAACCACCGTCGCAGTGAACCTGGCCGCCGCCCTGAGGATCAAGGACCACAGAGTCCTGCTGATTGACATTGATCACCAAGCTAATTCCACCTTTGCCACCGGCCTGATGAAGTTTCAGGATGAAGAGGATGACGACATAGCAGGCAATAACATTCTTCAGGTCATCAGTTCTGAGGATTTTTATCCTATCTCTGAGGTTGTCCGCCCATCAAAGGAGTTTAATGATCCGGAAATTGACGTAATTCCCTCTCATATTGAACTCGTTAAACAGCAAGATGAATTTTCCGCTTTCGGTGATCTGATTTGGCAGCGTCTACATAGAAAATTGCAGGAAGCAAAGTATGACTATGACTGGGTAATCATTGATGCCCCGCCTGCTAAGGATTGGTATGCAAAGATCGCCCTAGGAACTGCTGACTACCTAGTTATTCCTTCAGACCTCAAGGCTTTCTCAAATAGTGGATTAGAGATAATCAAGGAATTCGTGGAGGAGATTGACCAAAAGCGCCTCCAAGCTGGTAGGGAGCGGCTAGAAATTCTCGGGGTCTTACCATCCAAGGTATCTACCAACTTTGCATATGGCCGCACACTGGGCTCGCGCAAGGATGAAATCATCAGGAAGCACCCCCACGTTAAGTTTCTCGATTCGATCATCTATGAGCGGACTGATCTTGCCCACTGTTTAGATTATCAGAGGTCTGTTAACCCTTGGAGTCAGCCACTGCCTGCGCCCCGGTCTATATTCAGATATAAGGCTCGTTCCGCCTCAAGTCAGGAATTTCATAAACTCGCTGACGAAATTTTAGCAAAAACAGGAGTATACAGGTGAACAGATGCTACATATTAACAGTAAAAAATGTCACTAGTAAGGTGCCTCGCTCCCAGTTCAACCATCAGGAAATTGAGGAGTTAGCCAACCGTATCTTAGCTGCCGATGGCCTGTTAGCTCCCCTAATCCTCAGGCAGATCGACATGGATACTCTCGAGGTGATCGCGGGCCACAAAGCTTACTACGCTGCCGTCCGCGCTCGGGAGATCAACCCCCGGGCGGCGGAAATGGTGAATGGCTTCGTGGTGCCCGATGAGCAGGCAGAGGCAGCAGTCGCACAACTTCAGGCCCTCTACCCTGACTCTGCCCAAACCCTCTTACCGGCAGCCGCGGGCACCGAGGACCGCCTGAGTAATTTAGAAAATTACCTGGGCCGGGTCCTCGACGAAATGAGGAAGGATAGTCGCGATATGAGGAAAGATATCAACACCCTGGTGCAGACTATCACGGGATTAGCAGAAAAACTAGATAAGCTGACCTTAGCATCCCCCAAGCCAGCTGGGAAACGTAAAAACCTACCCCCGGATCTACTACTCTACGACCAAGACCCAGAGTTATTGAAGGTTGCCAATACATCTGAGGATCTGGAGGCCAGATTTAACCAGGCTGAGATTAAGGGACAAACGGCTTGGAAAATTGTCAACTTCATAAAAGAAGCACGTCAGGTAACCCCCTTTACTTCCTTGACCGATATCTACAATCGGGTAAAGGACTTGGGTCCTGCGAGGATCCCTAAATTTGTCGAGGCCTTGAGGTTGGACCCCGAGAACCTGCCCTTCTAATCGATATTTACAATCGGGTAAAGGGCTCGGGTCCTAAAACGATCCCTAAATTTGTCAAGGCCTTGAGGTTAGACCCCCACCCCCCCCGCTGCACCAGTAGCAGATTTTGACCGCCCAGGCCGCCGCCAGTTCTGGGAACGGTTCAGCCTACCTTATCCAGTCCAAGAGGGCTAGGGGATCGCCATTCTGCCCCCTGCGCCCTGGCCGTAAACCCACCTCCTCACTAAACTCCGGGGAGTATCAGTAGTAGAGTCGGCTAATGCGAGTCCGGATAGTCTATAGTATTCAGGGTTGCCCACCCACCTTAATTAGTACTAGAATATCTCTGTGAAAATCATTACTATCTACCACAACAAGGGCGGCGTCGGCAAAACCACCATCGCAGTTAACCTGGCGGCCGCCCTAAGGATTAAGGGCAAGAAAGTCCTGTTGATTGACATTGATGAGCAGGCTAATTCCACCTTTGCCGCCGGCCTGATGAAGTTTCAGGACGAAGATGAAGACTATATTAGATATAACAATATTCTTCACGTTATCAGTTCTGAGGAATTCCATCCCATCTCTGAAGTTGTTCGCCCATCAGATGGATTTAATGACCCAGAAATTGACATAATTCCCTCTCACATTGAACTTGTTAGGGGTCTAAAGAGTCAAGATGGAGACTTCTTTTACCAAGGTGAGCTCTCCTTCTATGGTGATCAAATCTTGCTGCGCCTGTACAGAAAATTGCAGGAAGTAAAGTCTGACTACGACTGGGTCATCATCGATGCCCCACCCGCCAAGGGTGTCTACGCAAAGATTGCCCTTATGACTGCTGACTACCTAATTATTCCTTCAGACCTCAAGGCTTTCGCAACCTATGGATTAGAGATTGTTAAGGAGTTTGTGGAGGAGATCAAGCCCAAGCGCCTTGAAGCTGGTAGGGAGCCCCTGAGAGTTCTCGGGGTCTTGCCCTCCAAGGTATCCACTAATTTTGGATATGTGCGCAGTATACTAGAACCCCGAAAAAAAGAAATTATCAGGAAGCATCCCCACGTTAAATTTCTCGATGCGATTATCTATGAACGGACTGATCTTGCCAATTGTTTAGATAACCTCAAGCATGAGAAGCCCTGGAGCGAGCCGATACCCGCTCCCCGGTCCATATTCAAACATAAGGCTCGTTCCGCCTCAAGTCAGGAATTTCATCAACTCGCCGATGAAGTTTTGGAGAAGACGGGAGCAAACAGATGAACAAGTTCTCCATGGTAAGAGTAAAAAATGTCACCAGTACAGTGCTTCGCTCCCAGTTCAATCACCAGGAAATTGAGGAGTCGGCAAACAATATCCTAGCCACTGACGGCCTGTTAGCTCCCCTAATCCTCAGGCAGATCGATATGGATACTCTCGAGGTGATAGCGGGTCACAAGGCCTACGATGCCGCCGTTAGAGCTAAGGAGATAGACCTCGAAGCGGCGGCAATGGTGAATGCCTTCGTAGTGCCCGATGAGCAGACAGAGGCAGCAGTCGCACAGCTTCAGGCCCTCTACCCTGACTCCCTCCCAACCCCCCTAGCGGCGGCCACCAGCATCGAGGACCGCCTGAGTAATGTGGAAAGCTACCTAGACTAGGCGCTCAACGAGATGAGGAAGGATATCCACACCCTGGCAAAGACTATCACGGGCCTAGTAGACCAACTGGAGAAGCTGACCTTAGCATCCCCCAAGCCAGCTGGGAAACGTAAAAACCTACCTCAGGATCTACTACCCTACGACCAAGACCCAGAGTTATTGAAGGTTGCCAATAGGTCTGAGGATCTATAAGGCCAGATTTGACCAGGCTGGGATTAAGGGACAAACGGCTTGGAAACTTGTCAACTCGATAAAAGAAGCACGTCAGGTAACCCCCTTTACTTCCCTGACCGACATTTACAATCGGGTAAATGCCTTGGGTGATACTGCGATGCGGAAACTTGTCGAGGCCTTGAGGGTAGACCGCTACACCCCCACCTGAGTCCCCCCTAACCATGACCACCCGTGCCCTGACCATTACCTCCACCTTCCTCAATGAGCTGTTGAAGTCCCCCCCAGCGGTTCAAGGGAAGGTGTTTAAAACAGTCAAGGCCCTGGGGGCTGAGGCGGGCAACCTGCCCGGAGACGTGGAAAAAGTCAAAGGCTTTGAGGGAGACATCTACCGGACCCGGGTGGGAGAGTACCGCCTGTTCTTCTGCCAAAATCAAGGCTGGATCAAGTTTTTGAGTGTGCGCAAGCGCGATGAGCACACCTATAAAACTAAAATTCCCGATGCCGGCCCGCCGCCCCCCTTACCCGCTGCTCAAGCCCAAGAGGTCGATCTAGACCAACTTCTGGCCACTGCCGAGGCCGAGAGGCAACAGATAACAGTTGACCCAGACGAGCTTCTGGCCCTTGCTAGCATCGAGGGGCCACCGATAACAACCGAGCCAGAGGCGCCAGACTCAGAGGCTTTTCCCCTCACTCCAGACCTGCTGCACCAGTGGCAAATCCCCCGCGAGTACTGGCCAGGGCTCATCGCCGCCCCTACTCCTGATGCTCTGCTGGAACTGGATCAGGCGGTCCCCCCCCTCTACCTTAGCCGCATCCTCGACAACCTCTACTCCAAGGCCCTCCCGGAGGTGTTGACTGAGCATGAATACCTCCTCCAGCAACCCGAGGACCTAGAGCGCTTTGTGGAGGGTAGTCTAAGCGCTTTTCTGCTCAAGCTAGACCCTGACCAGGAAAAACTCCAGAACTTTGGTCGGCAAGGCCCGGTTTTAGTTAAGGGAGGCCCCGGCACCGGTAAATCTACCCTGGCAATCCATCGGGTGCGGCGGCTGCTTGAGCTGGGTTTTGAGTCGGTGCTCTTTACCACCTATACCAAAGCTCTAGTCACCTACTCCGAGCAGCTGCTCAGGCAACTCCTTGGGCAGCCCCCCGGCCAGGCGGGGGTGAAGGTAACCACCGTGGATGCCTTAGCCCTAGAGTACTTTCGCCGGGCCCACGGTAAACCCAAGTTTGCCACCGATGCCCAAGCCCAGAATTTGCTGCAAACAGCCCTACATACCGCTGAGTTGTCTTGCAGTCATGAGTTTGACCGCCAGGGCCGTCTCCAGTCCTTGGAGCGCCTCGGCCTGCCTTACCTGTGGGATGAGATCCGGGAAGTCCTAGAGGGGTGGGGGATCGCTACCCTAGCTGACTACCTGGCGATAGAGCGCCCCGGCCGCAAAACCCCCCTCCCAGCCAAACTCCGGGAAGCCCTCTGGAGCGTCTACCAGACCTGGCAGGCTCTGATGGCTGAGGGGGGCTACATCACCTGGGGGCAGATGCGGTGGCGGGCCCTAGAGTTAGCCCGCTGCGAGCCTCCCCCCTACCAGGCCTTGGTGATCGATGAAGCCCAGGACCTCTCACCGGTTGCCCTGCGGTTCCTCTTGGCCCTGGTACCAAATCTGGAAGGGGTGTACCTAACCGCCGACGCTGCCCAGTCTATTTACCGGCGCGGCTTTAGCTGGAACCAGATCCACCAGGAACTGCAGGTGAGGGGCCGCACCCTCATCCTCAAGCAAAACTACCGCAACACCGCCCAGATTCTGGCGGCCTGCCATCAGATCCTCACCGGGGAAGTTGAGGAGTTTCCTACCTCCTCTCGATGCCAGGGGGAACCCCCGCTCTTGGTGCTGACGGACCAGGCTGAAGACGAAATCAAGGCCATCACGGAGTTCTTACGGGGGGCGGCCAAACACCATCGCCTACCCCTTGCTGGGGGAGCTCTCCTATGCCCGAATACCAGTCTGGGTCAGGAGATGGCTGAGCGCCTCTCTCGAAGCGGTCTAAAAGCCCAGTTCCTCACCAGCAACCAGATCGACCTGGATGACCCCCACGTCAAGGTTTTGACTATCCACGCCGCCAAGGGTCTAGAGTTCCCCTTTGTGGTGGTCGCCGGCCTCGAGGAGGGGGTTTTCCCCAGTACCAAAGCCGGGGACCCGGAACTAGAGGCCTCTGTAGAAGCCCAGCGGCGTCTGTTCTACGTGGGCTGCTCCCGGGCCATGCGGGCGCTGCTAGTGTGCGGTTCAGCCCGTCACCCTTCCCCCCTGCTGGCGGGTCTCAGGCCCCCCCACTGGCAAACCTAACCCCCATGGAAACTTTTTATCTCCCAGAACTGCTCAAGCACAATCCACGCACCCAGGAAGCTTTTCAAGCCGCGCTCACCCAGGGCCAGGCGTACCTAGACTGCCGGGGGGTAGCCTGCCTAACCTCCTCCCAGCTAGTAACCCTCGATCACCTCTTCCCGGCCACCTGGGATGTGGCGGACTTTTGGGCCTTAATTGACTCTGATACCCTCAGCCCCGCCCTGGCTGACCAACTACTCCTCTGGATCCGCCAGCGCCGGGGGGCTGCCGCTAAGAACCCCTCACCTCCCCCAACCATGGCCAAACCCTGCCTTGACATCTTCCAGCTGCGCGACGCCATCGTCCAAGACTACCGTGACTACACCACCAGCTTTGTCTACGTGCGCGACCCGGCCCTGGCGGAATTTATCGAGGCGCAATTTAACCAGGGCGCTCTCTGGCCGGAACCCCTCGTCCAACTCAGCCCCACCTACCAACTAGGGGCCAGCCTGCAGCACTTAATTGACGAGGGTGTTCTCCACCGGGGCTGTCGGGACTACTTTCCCACCTACCTCCAGCAGCGTAGGTTTTATTACCACCAAGAGCGCGCCTTCCGGGCCGCCCGCCGCCAGGAACCCTACGTGCTGACCACTGGCACCGGCTCCGGTAAAAGTCTCACCTACGTGGTGCCCATCCTTGACGACCTGCTGCGCCACCCCGGCCCCGGTGTCCGGGCAATCCTGGTTTACCCCACAAATGCCCTGATTAACAGCCAGGAGGAGGAATTTAACAAATACCTCCAGCACTCCTCCAACTCGCAGATCCGGGTGGAGCGCTATACCGGCCAAGAGAGCCTCCAGGAGAAAACCCGGATCCAGGCTAACCCCCCCCAGATCCTCCTGACTAACTACATGATGCTGGAGCTGATGCTCAGCCGTAACCTGGAGCGGAGTCTGGTGGAAAGCCCCAGCCTCAAGTTTGTGGTCCTCGATGAACTGCACACCTACCGGGGCCGCCAGGGGGCCGATGTGGCCCTCCTGATGCGTAAGCTCCGCCGGGGTCATAGCCAGGAGCTCCTTTACATCGGCACCAGTGCCACCATGGCCACCGGCGGCGACCAGGCTGAGCGCCGCCAAACAGTAGCCCGGGTGGCAAGTAAGCTGTTTGGGGTGACCATCGACCCAGACAACGTCATAGACGAAACCCTCCAGCGGACCATCCCCGGGCCAGACCCCACCGCTGATCAACTGCGCCAGGCTTTGGCAGAGGGTTTGTCTGCGGAGCGCACCAAGGCTAGCTTTTGCGACCACCCCCTGGCGGCCTGGATCGAGATGAACTTTGGCCTAGAGGAAAAGGACGGCCACCTGACCCGCCGCACCCCCATTTCCCTCGCCCAGGGAGCCTGCCGCCTGGCGAGCGAAACTGGTCTTGACCCGGAGGTCTGCCGCCAGGCCCTGAGGAGTCTGTTCCTCTGGGGCAGCAGTACAGGCAGTCTCCCCTTCCGGCTACACCAGTTTATCGCTAAGGGGGGCAACGTCTACGCCACCGCCGAGCCCCGGGAGTCTCGGTTCTTGACCCTAGAGGGCCAGTACAGCACCACGGATGACCGGTTGCTCTACCCTGTACTCTGCTGCCGTGAGTGCGGTCAGGATTACTACGCCGTGCGCTACGACCCCCAGCGCAATCAGATTTTGCCCCGCCCCCTTAGTGCCCTCAATGGAACCCTAGAGGACCAAGACTCCCAGGCGGGCTACTTCACCCTCAATGAGCCTGGGCTAGAGGAGGAGCTTGACCTACCCCAGAACTGGTTTAAGGAAACTAAAAGGCGCGGCAAGGTCCCTAAACCTGAGTATCAGTCCTCGATTCCCCGAGCCCTAGAGGTGCTCCCCACCGGCCAAATTGCCCCCGAGGGTTCCGGAGTCAGGGGCTGGTTTGTGTCCGCACCCCTAGCCATGTGCCTGAACTGCGGCATCCTGCACCCCCAAAAAGGTCGGGAACTCAACCGCCTAGCCTCCCTCGGCAGTGGCGGCCGCAGCACGGCTACCACTCTTTTGTGCGTCACCGCTGTCGAGCAACTGCGCCGGAGTAGGGCTGTGGATCCCGAGGCCTGCAAGATCCTCAGCTTCACTGATAACCGTCAGGATGCCTCTCTCCAGGCCGGGCACTTCAACGACTTTGTTCAAACTAGCCTCCTGCGGCGGGCCCTCAACCGGGCTGTCCAAACCCAGGATCAGCTTACCTACCGAGACCTAGTGCCAGCAGTGGTGAGGGAATTGAACATCCCTCAGCAAGAGTACGCCCGGCAAGAGACGAGGAACGACGACCGCAAAAATCAGCAGGCCTGGGAGTGCCTAATTGAATACCGCCTGTACCAGGATCTGCGCCGGGGCTGGCAGATTACCCTGCCCAACCTAGAGCAGTGCGGCCTCCTAGAGATTGGGTACGACGGCCTGGAGGCAGTTTGTGGGGAAGCCACCCTGTGGCCAACTGATTCGCTGCTGAGGCGCGCCACCCCCGAAGAGCGTCATCGGGCCTGCCGTGTCTTCCTAGACCGACTGCGCCGAGAGCTGGTCCTCGACGCCTACCATCTCCAACAAGCCCAGCTTGAGTCCTTGAAGCGGCAAGTCCAGCAGCTGATCCGGGAGCCCTGGGGGTTTGACGACTCCGAGTACCTGCAGGCGGCTCGCTGGGCCACCTGGGTGGGGGGGCCAGGGAATGCCACGGTCAAGCTCACCGCCCGCAGCAAAATCGGCAAGTTACTGTGTGCCCCCACTACCTGGCCCAGTCAAAACCTCTCTGGTGCCCTAGTCGAACCCGAGTACCAGGAACTCCTTGAGGGCCTAGTCTACACCCTAGTCGAGGCCGGCTTTCTCCTGATCCAGGACCAGCAGGTCCAGGTGCGGGTGAGCTCCCTGGTTTGGCAGGCCCGCAAGTGGGCCAGTCTGCCCCCTGACCCCCTCTCCTCGGGGCGCGAGGACAAGCCTCAGACTCGCCCGGTCAATCAATTCTTCCAGCAGTTCTACAACCAGGACTCGGAACTCGAGGGCCAGGTCGGCGGCGAGCACACTAGTCAAGTGAACAACGAAGTGCGGCAAGCGCGGGAGACTGACTTCCGGAAGGGTAAGCTCTCCGCCCTGTTCTGCTCCCCGACTATGGAACTGGGGATCGACATTGCTGACCTGAGCGTAGTCCACCTGCGCAACCTCCCCCCTAACCCGGCTAACTACGCCCAGCGCAGTGGGCGGGCCGGGCGCAGTGGCCAGGGGGCCTTGATCCTCACCTACGCCTCGGCGGAAAGCGGTCACGACCAGTACTTCTTCCGGCGCCCGGAGCAGATGGTAGCCGGGGCTGTACTCCCCCCTTGCCTGGAACTAGGCAATCAAGACCTGATCAAGGCCCATATCCACTCCCTGTGGTTGGCCTACACGGGCTGTTACCTAGACGACTCCATGAATAAGGTCCTCGACCTAGAGCAAGATGAGTACCCCCTCAAGGCCAGCCTCAGGGAACAGCTCACCCTCAAACCTGAGGCGGTGCACAGATGTTTCCAGGCAGCTGAGGCCCTGCTCGCTGACCAATTCTGCCAAGCGGACCTTGCCAAAATCAGCTGGTACACGGGGGAATTCCTCGGTCGTGTCCTAGAGCAGGCCCAGCACAGCCTTGACCGGGCTTGCGACCGCTGGCGCCGCCTCTACCACCAAGCCGATACCCAACTTCAGGAGGCGCGCCGGGCAGGTGACCGCTGCCGCCGCGGTGCCGGGACCCAAAGGCAGCAGGAGGAAGCCCGGACCCTCCAAGCGGAGGCCGAACGGCAAATTAATGTACTAGTAGGACAATCCAAGAGGTCTAGTCAGTCCCAGTTTGACTTCCAACCCTACCGCTACCTGGCCAGTGAGGGGTTCCTACCCGGCTACAATTTCCCCCGCCTGCCGGTGCGGGCCTACATTCCTAACCAGACCGGTGGCGAGTTCATTACCCGGGCCCGCCCCTTGGCGATCCAGGAGTTCGGCCCCAGAAATATCTTGTACTATGAAGGGAGAAAGTTCCAGGTCAGCAAAACTTGCCTCCCCCTCCAGGGCCTGCCGAGCGGTTATCGGCGGGCATCCCTGTGCTCCGGGTGCGGCTACTTCCACGAAGGGAAAGACTTCCAGCGGGACCTGTGTGAACACTGCCAAGGCCACCTAGGTGCAGATAGGCTCAATCATCTCCTGGTCATGGACACCATGGTGACCCGCCGGCGGGAACGGATCACCTGTGATGAGGAGGAGCGGCTCAAGTCGGGCTATAAAGTAACTACCCACTTTCGCTTCACTGGAGTGCCCCAGCCAACAGTCACTGCCAGCACCCCCGAGGGGACCAAACTGCTAGAACTTACCTACGCCAATAGCGCCAGCCTCTGGCGGATTAACCGGGGGCTATCGCGACGGAAGACAAAGGGATTCGCCCTCGACCCGGGGTCGGGAGATTGGGGGGAAAAGGAGGGTGCAGACACAGAAGTGTGTCTGATGGTGGAGGATACAACTAATGTACTTTTAATGAAACCCTCGGGCCTAGACCCGGCTGCCCAGGTGAGCTTCCAGGCCGCCCTAGAGCAGGCGATCCGCATCCACTTCAAGCTAGAGGAAGCCGAACTAGATTCTGAATGGCTCGGCCAAGGGGCCTACCTCCTGTTTTGGGAGGCCGCAGAGGGGGGGGCTGGGGTCCTCTCCCAAATCCTCCAATATCCGGAAACCCTCGCGGACCTAGCCTGGGTCGCCTTGGAGATTTGTCACTTTGGTGAGCAACCCGAGGCGGGCTGTGGCAAGGCCTGCTACCGCTGCCTCCTCTCCTACCACAATCAACCGGCCCATCCCCACCTAGACCGCCACACCATTAGGGCCTACCTCGAGCAGCTGACCACTAGCCAGGTGGGGGCCGATGCTCCTAGTCCGTCTCGAGACGAGCAGTACCAGTGGCTGCTTAGGCACACTGACCCCCAGTCTGACTTTGAGCGCGAGTTCCTCGGGGAGGTCTATCGGCAGGGAAGGAAGCTACCCGATGTGTCTCAGGAGTTAATTCCCCAGGCCAACCTTAAGCCAGACTTTATCTATCGGCAAAGCAAAACGGCGATTTTCTGTGACGGGGCAGCCCACGACCACCCGGAGCGCCGGCACCAGGATGAACTCAGCCGCGAAGACCTCAAATACACCGCCGGCTATGAAGTGCTCGTGTTTCGCTACGACGAGGATTGGCGGGCGGATTTGCCGCTCTTGGATGAACTGTAAAATAGCCCAAATAGCCCCCCTAGGGCCGTATGAAGAATCGAGTACCCCCCGTCTCCGCTACCTAGACCCCTACCTAGAATGGGGTTAGAAGGACAAAAGTTAGGTAAACTCAGGAGGTCGTGGCCGTGGCTAAATTACTTGAACCGCACTTGGCCCTGGGGGAGCAACCTAGTCGGCCGTCGGGTGCATCGGTCCTCGTGGGCACCGCCGCTGGGCTGGAGTACCTTAGCTCTGACCAACCCCCGGAGTTGGCTGGCCACTCCATTACCTCCTTGGCCCCGGATGGGGTTGGCCTGTGGGCGATCACTGATCAAAACACCATCTGGTATCGCCCCTGGCAGGGTACCTGGCAAGTCATGGCCGCTAGCCACCAGTGGCGGCTGACCTGCCTGAGGCCCCTCGGGGCTACGCTCCTAGTGGGTACCTCTGAGGCTCACCTGCTGCAGCTGGTAGATGGTGACCTACAACCGCGAGACCACTTTGAGCACCTAGAGGACTACCAGGGATGGTATACCCCTTGGGGTGCCCCCCCGGAGGTGAGGTCCCTGGCCTTGGGGGCCGAGGGGGAATGGTATGTCAACGTGCACGTGGGGGGGATTATCCGCTCTAGCGACCAGGGCCGGACCTGGCAGTCTACCCTGGATTTCCATGCCGATGTCCATGAAGTGCGCACGGTTCCCCATCGGCCTGGTTGGGTCGTAGCGGCCACCGCCCAGGGGTTAGCTAGTAGTACCGATGGGGGCCATACCTGGGCCTTCGACCGGGCTAACCTCCACTCCTCCTACGCCCGGGCGGTGGCTGTCGGTCAAGATACCCTCCTGATGAGCAGCTGCACAGGCCCCCACGGAGGGCAGGCGGCGGTATACCGGCGCTCCCTTGACCAGGCCGGTAGCTTCCAGAAGTGTAGTCAAGGGCTGCCGGAGTGGTTTGCCGACAACATTGACACGGGGCGCCTGGATGCCTGGGGGGACTTTGCCGCCTTTGGGACTCGGGATGGGCAAGTCTTTCTGTCTGAGGATGCCGGTCAGTCCTGGCGTCAGCTGGTCTCTGGCCTGCCCCCAATCCTGGGTCTGTGCCTTGTGGTCCCGGGTAACCTCAACTAATCAAGTCTACAGAGAACCGCAGGAAGGCAATAGGAGGCCCCCGGTTAAGCCGGAAAGCTCCTGGCCCATTTCCGTAGTAGCCTTAGGTCCCTCCGGATTTTGTTCCCGGTTGAGCCTGTCGGAGGTGGCAACCCAAGGACAGACCAAACAGAAACCCCAGGGCGGACACGGGGGGCAAACTGTTGCGCACCCCAGGACGGGCTCGGCCACACGCTAAATGTTCCGGGACCCATCCCCAAAGGTTATGGGTACGGCCAGCAGGGAAGGCCAAGCCTAACTAGTTTGGGGAGGCGCCAGCCTTGCCGCTGCTCAAGGCGCCCCCGCTTAAAAGGGAAACAGGTTACCCCGGAGTCCGGTGGGGATTAGTCAGGGGCAGGCAAGGGGCAGCTGGGCCTAGCGCTGCCCTGTGATTCCCCAAGCCCTAGGGGGAGTGCGAGCGAACTTTTGAACTACACCAGGGGCGCCCCGCCCCCTTTCCTAAGCCCTAATAAACTCCCACAGGTCGGCGTTGAACTGCTCCGGTTGGGTGCTGGTGAGGCCATGACTACCACCGGGATAGACCTTGAGAATTGGATCTTTGACCAGCTGGTGGGAGAGTCTGGCCGTGATATCAATCGGCACAATTTGGTCGTCGTCCCCGTGGATGATCAGAGTCGGCACGTCGAACCTCCGGAGGTCGGCGGTGAAGTCAGACTCGGAAAAGGCCCGAATACAGTCGAGGGCCCCCCTAAGGCCTACTTGCATACCCCATAGCCAGAACTGCTCGAGGAGACCTGGGGATACCTGGGCCCCGGGCCGGTCGGCTCCGTAAAAGGGTGTACTAAGGTCCCGATAAACTTGGGAGCGGTCCCGAGCCACCCCCGCCCGTATGCCATCAAAAACCTCCAGGGGGACGCCACCCGGATTAGCGGCCGTCTTGAGCATCAGGGGGGCTACGGCCCCCACCAGCACCACCTTGGCAACCCGCCCAGTGCCATGCCGGCTAATGTAGCGGCTAATCTCTCCGCCTCCCGTCGAAGGTCCAGGGTTTCCAGCAGGGCGGCTAGGTCATCAACGTAGGTATCCATATCGTTACCCTTCCAGGGCTGGTCGGAGCGGTAGTGACCCCGCCGGTCGTGGGCAATGGCCCGATAGCCCCCCTCAGCCACAAAAACCCCCTAGCTATCCCATGCATCGGCGTTGAGGGGCCAGCCATGGCTGAAGACGACGGGCTGTCCTGTACCCCAGTCCTTGTAATAAATCTCGGTGCCGTCTCGGGTAGCGATCCGGTTCATCAGGTTTGTCTCCCTTGGGTTAGTGCAATTCTTTCGGATCTAGCCAGGGAAATACCGGGAACTTAGCAAGGCTCTGGTGTTGAACTTTGTCTCAGAAGGCCGTGCCTAATCGTCTTAAATTCTAGTCAACCTTGCGGGAGGGGGGCCGTCTACTAGGCGCAGGAACCTCTATCAACTGTTCCCCAATCCCCCCGCCCAAACGCCGGGGCAGTCCCACCGCCGAGACTAGGCAGCTTAGCCCCCTGCGCCATGTCGTGGGCCGAGGTAGTGCTAGCCGGCGGTGGGCCCAGGAAGGAGGGCCATAGCTACCCGGGCGATTACTGTAATCACCGCATGTATATATATTTTTCGATTTTTCGAAAGCTTTTCCTTGCGATCAACTTACGGTTGTCACTTCCGTCAACAGGGTCAAGAGGGTTTGCCATTTCCGTTGACCGAAATGACTCATCAGTTTAGCTTGGGCCTCTGCCCACAGGGGTAGGGCTTGGGCCAGCAGGGCTTCCCCCTCGGCGCTCAAGGAGACTAACCGTCGCCTTCGGTCCTCCCTATACTTCACCACTACCAATCCCCGCCGCTCAAGGAGCTTGAGGTTGCGGGTGATCGTGGATTGGTCTGCATACAACTGTTTAGACAAACCGGTGAAAGTCACCGCCCCCATCAGGTGAATCGCCACCACCATGGCAAACTGAGTTTGCGATAGCCTGGTCGAACGGAGAGCATCCCCATACACCTGGGTTAAGATTGTTGCGGCGCGGCGAACATGGCACCCCAGGCAGGTTGCGGGTACATGCAGAACCTCCGCTAGACCGGGCTCAAGAGTATTATTACTTACGTGCACTCTCAATTTCTCTAGTCCAATAAATCTATCGTAAGGGTTATCAGAGAGAGACTTGTATTTGAAAGGACGATTGTTACATGGATATTCCTAGCCTCTGTCATAGGTATTTTTTGATACTCTTAGTGTTCTTACCTAGATATACTCGGGTTTCCTATTCTAGTTGACCCATATCAGGGAGACCCAGGGAAGATTTCAGGGCGGAGAACCGATAGTCCTCCAAAACCGACCCAAAGGAGATCCCAAGCGCGGTTTAGCCACTCTCCAGCGTCGGTACTCGCTGGCTATCCTGATGGGTCTTTTGGTCAGCACCGGCCTGTCAGTTAAAGCCTCAGGTCCCCTCACGATCAAGCTGGCAAGCCCCGCCTTCGGCCCCCATCAGCTGATCCCCGCCCAGTACACATGTCATGGAGCTGATCGCTCACCCCCCCTCATCTGGGATGGCCCACCCCCCGCCACCCAAGCCCTAGTACTGATCGTTGATGACCCGGATGCCCCCCGGGGAACTTGGGGCCACTGGGTGGTGTACAACTTACCCCCCTACCAGCACCAGTTACCCGAGGGGGTACCTCCCCAACCCACCCTCCCTCCAGGAAGCCTCCAGGGAACCTCGGATTTTGGCCAGCTGGGTTACCGGGGACCCTGTCACGGCACCCACCGTTACCTTTTTAAGCTCTACGCCCTAGATACCCCCCTGGGGTTGCCTCCGGGAGCCACCAAGGCCCAAGTAGAACAAGCTATGCAAGGACACATTCTGGCCACAGGGGGGCTAGATGGCCGCTACCGGCGCCCCTAAGGCTTGGCCAAGGTCTCTCAAGGGGTCCTATTGGCCGGTCATGTCGGGGCTTACAGGGGGAGTGGGGGAAAAGTACCTAGGTGATGACGTTACACTCAGTCATAGTCCCCCTAGATCGCTTGCCCAAACTGGAAGAGGAAAAATGAAAATTGGTTCACCAGAGCACAAGGAATTATTCTGCCAAAGTTTTATTGCCAGCCATCGGCAGTATGAGCCGGAAGCCCTTCCCTGGCCTGATCTAGATGACATTACCCTGCAGCGTCTCCGAGGAATTCCCTTTTGGGGTGAGGCTGTGCGGATCGAAACTAGCGCCGGTGTGATGGTCAACACGTTTGCCGAGACGATCACAGATCCTTTGATCAAGGAAGCAGTCCTGCTGCAAGGGTACGAAGAAACTCGCCATTCTCGTCTCCTCAAGTTCATGGCTGAACGTTATCAGCTAGATGTTCAGGACCAAACCCCGGAGCCGATCCCAAGCAAAATTGAGCCGGCCTTCATCAGGTTCGGCTATGGGGAGTGTATTGACTCCTTCTTCGCCTTTGGCCTGTTTGAAACCGGTCGTCAATTAGGATACTTTCCTGATACCATCCTCGGGATCTTTGACCCAGTCTTAGATGAAGAAGCTCGCCATATCACCTTCTTTGTGAACTGGATTGCCTATCTACAAACAAATCGAGGTCGAGGGGCAGCCCCCCTGCGCGCTGGCTTGACTGCCTGGAATTACGGCAGAGCCCTGTGGAACTTGATCAATCTAATTCGCAGCAATGCTGGGGGCAGTGGCTCAGGGTTCACGGCTACGGGCGGCAGTATAGTGGATGCCAATCTGACGGTTGAGCAATTTCTAGCCACCTGCCTGGAGCGCAATGCGCACCGGATGAGTGGCTTCGATGCCCGGTTACTACGGCCCCAACTATTACCAGCGGTCGCCGCCCTGGCCCTGAATACCTTAAAACTGTTGCCGAAACGCCACCCTGCTAAGGTAGAGGAGCGCTCCCCGTGGGAATTAGATGGGGAGATGCGGGGCTGAGGGCTTTAGGAACTGGTCTTCCTGCTACTTCTTACTGTCTCTTACCCTTAGAATAGGTGCTTAGTTTGGTTAAGGCCACGGGCAAGATGACACCGGAAACGCAGGGACAAAGCCCTAGGCAAGCCTTCCTGTTAGGTTCCGATTATTTTCGTACCAAAGCTTAACTGCTGCCCAGTCTCAGACCCAGAATCAATACAGTGTGTGAGGAATCTTCTGTGAAACGAACTCTTTTCCTCGGCCCCCCTTCCTTTAACGGATTTGATGGGGGGGCGGGTGCCCGCTATCAGGCTAAGCGGGAAATTACGTCCTACTGGTTTCCTACCTGGCTAGCTCAACCTGCGGCCCTAGTACCCGGGAGTCGGCTAGTGGATGCCCCTCCTCACGGGCAGACTGTGGCCGATGTGCTGGCAATCGCTAAGGACTACGAGTTAGTGGTCATGCACACTAGCACGCCTTCCCTGGCCAATGACGTACAATGCGCGGCAGCGATCAAGGCGCAAAATCCCGCCGTGCAAGTGGGGTTCATTGGGGCCCATGTGGCGGTGCTGCCCGAGGAAACCCTCCGGAACAATCCGGTAATCGATTTTGTCTGCCGCCACGAATTTGACTACACCTGTAAGGAATTAGCAGAGGATAGACCCTGGGAACAGATCAAGGGCCTGAGTTACCGGGACAGGGACCGGGAGATTAAGCACAACCCCGACCGGGAGCTAATTCATGACTGGGATGCTATGCCTAGCGTGCTCCCGGTCTATGCTCGAGACCTGGATATTACCAAGTACTTCATTGGTTACCTTCTCCATCCCTACATTTCCTTTTACACGGGACGGGGCTGCCCGGCCCAGTGTACCTTTTGTCTCTGGCCCCAAACCATCGGTGGTCACCTCTACCGCACCAAAAGTCCAGAGGCCGTCGGCCGAGAGTTAGAAGAGGCAAAGGCCCTCTTTGGGGACCGGGTCCGGGAATACATGTTTGATGATGATACTTTCACCATTGACCGTCCCCGGGCGATCGCCATCAGCGAACACATGAAACGTCTGAAGCTCACCTGGAGCTGCAATGCCCGAGCTACCCTAGACTACGACACCCTCAAGACCCTGCGCGACAATGGCCTGCGGCTGTTGCTGGTGGGATTTGAGTCGGGTAATCAAGATATCCTCAACGGGATCAAGAAGGGGATCAAACTAGAGCACGTGCGGGAGTTCATGAAGAACTGCCACAAGCTGGGGATTAAAGTTCACGGCACGTTCATCATCGGCTTGCCCGTTGAGACCCGGGAAACCGTAGAAGAAACAATCCGATTTGCCCAGGAAATCAATCCCCATACTCTCCAGGTGTCGATCGCCGCTCCCTACCCTGGTACCGAGCTCTACAATCAGGCCAAGGCCAACGGTTGGTTTGCCGATAGCACTCTGGTGGCTAACTCTGGCATTCAAACCTCTTCCCTGCACTACCCTACCCTCAGCAGTGACGAGATCGAGGATGCAGTAGAGCAAATGTATAGGCGATTTTACTTCCGGCCTCGGGCCATTCTGCCCATCGTCCAAGAAATGCTAACTGATCAACAGATGCTGGTGCGGCGGCTGCGGGAAGGAAAAGAGTTCTTCTCCTACCTGCGGGAGCGCCGTTCACAACAGACCGCAGCTCACAAGCCTGCGGTTGTTAGCTCAGAGCAACAGCCCGTCAAAATCTAGGAGGCTTTTAGGTCAGCGTGAAAAATATTGCCCTCCTGGCGGTCCTAGTCTGGCTTCAGGTTTTAGGTAACATCTGGCTAAGTCGCGGGATGCATCAGCTGAGCCAAGCAGGAGCCCTGAACCTGTCTGGGATCCTCTCCCTGGAGGGTCATTTTCTAAGCAACCCCTGGATCTTGCTGGGGATTGCCTTTCAGATTGTTGCTCTAGTGCTGTACCTGATCGCCATCTCACGGATGGATTTGAGCTATGTCCTCCCCATGATGACCTCTAGCTATGTCCTGACAACTCTGATGGCCTGGTTGGTCTTGGGGGAGCGAGTGGCCGCTACTCGCTGGATCGGCACGCTGTTGATTTCTTTCGGGGTCATGCTCGCCGGTCTAACCGACGGTAAGCGGTCGACCGTGACTAAGGTGTCCCAAGTTCCCCAGCCTAGGCAGGAACAGGGATGATACGCACGTGGTCGGTCCTGATTATCCTGGTGTTGGCAGACAGTGCCGGGAGTATGTTATTAGCCCGCGGGATGCGGCAAGTCGGGGAGGTGAGGGGACTTGATCTTGAAGACCTTTTGCGGTTGGCCCGGCGAGCTGCCTCAAATATGACTCTGGCCCTGGGAATTTTCTGCATGACCATCGCTTTCTTTATGCTGATGGCGCTGCTGAGCTGGTCGGATATCAGCTTTGTCTGGCCAGCTACAGCCCTCACAGAGCCAGTGAATATGTTAGGTTCTCGCTTTATTCTCAAGGAGAAGGTAACTCGGCTCCGGTGGGCTAGCATGATCTTCATTGGAACAGGAATTTATCTGGTGTCAATTAATAGTTAGGGGAATTGAGACCCAATGAGCCTAGACGCTGTTGCCCCTTATCTGTCTTTTTCAATTCTCTGTCTTCCCGCCCTTTGTTATTACCTAGGAGCAATCTATGGGGCGGTCAATTTTTTCTCCCACCCGCAGTCTCGGCAGCCTGAATCCCCCTTTCAGCCCCCCCTAACAGTTCTGAAGCCGATCTGCGGCCTAGACGAGGAAACCTACGAAAACTTTGCCTCCCTTTGCCTCCAGGATTATCCGGAATACCAGATTGTGTTTGGGGTTCAGGACCCTAACGATCCTTGTATTGCCGTAGTACACCAAATTGCGCAGGACTTTCCCCACCGGGATATTCAGTTGGTGATTGACGAGCGCACCATTGGCACAAATCTTAAGGTCAGTAACCTAGATAATGCCCTGGCCGCCGCCAAACATCCCCTCCTAGTATTGGCCGACAGTGATGTACGAGTTGATCCCTACTATCTGCAAAGCTTGATCCGGCCGCTACAGGACCCCCAGGTGGGAGCAGTAACTTGCCTTTACCGTCCGGTTACCCAGGGATGGGTAGCCAACCTGGAGGGAATCGGCATCTCCACGGATTACCTAGCCAGCGTCCTGGTGGCCCGCCAGGTCCAGCGGATTGACTTTGCCCTAGGACCAACCATCGCCCTGCGGCGGGAGGTCCTGGAGGGATTTGGGGGTTTTGCAGCGATCGCCGACTGCCTGGCTGACGACTACCAAATCGGCTATCTAACGGTCCAGAGTGGCTATCAGGTGGTGCTTTGTGACTACGTAATCGACCATGTGATCTCTACCCGGAGCTTACCAGATCTGTTCCGGCGTCAAGTACGCTGGGCTCTTTGTACTCGCGTCTCTCGTCCCTGGGGCTACCTTGGCCTCTGGTTTACCCATGGTCTGGCCAGTAGTCTAGTCTATCTGGTCTGGAGTGGCGGTTCCCTAATGGGATGGCTAGGGGCAGGCCTAATCTGGAGTGTCCGACTGGTCATGGCCTGGGTAATGGGAGCCTGGGGCCTCAAGGACCCCAAGGTCCGCCGACTCCTCTGGCTAGTGCCCCTGTGGGACTTGATCGGCTTTGGGATCTGGTGTTACTGCCTAGTGGGCAATAGGATCAAGTGGCGGGGCCGCCACTGGCAATTGACCCGAGGAGGTAAACTAGTGCCCCTCAAGGGTGCCTCCCGGGGTGGCAAATCTCCCCATCCTCTGTCAACCTAATTATTCTGCTTAATTATTCGGCAGGCCGGAGAGCCTACCCCAGGTTAGTCTAACTGAGCTGTCTTGAATAGAGGGGGGCAGATAATGGGGCTTTTTTGCAGAAAAGTTTCCAAAGTTTTGATCACTTTAATCTGGTCGTCTTGGGGCCCGTGGTAGGATCGGGGCGCTTGCGGCGGCGGCAATTGCCCGGTTGGGGCGAGGTGTGGGACAAGTCTCTGATAGACCCGCTCTTCCCAGATCCGAAGCCGTCCGTAGCAAATCGGCGGCAACTAATGCTTAAGCACGAAACCATCCAAACCATCTACGAGGGTGAACGCCCATGACGCTAGCAGGTAAAGTTGCTTTAGTTACGGGTAGCAGTCAAGGAATTGGTCAGGGGATTGTCCTGCGCTTAGCCCAGGCTGGGGCCGATGTGGTTATCAACTACCGCTCTCACCCGGAAGGAGCCCAGGAAACCCTCGAAAAGGTCAAGGCCATCGGGGGGCGGTGTTACCTAGCCGAGTGCCCTAATTCTCAGGCCTACACCATTCAAGCCGACCTGGGTAATGTGGGGATGGTGCGGGAGCTGATTGCTGAGAGTATTGATCACTTCGGCAAACTAGATATTCTTGTCAATAACGCTGGGATTGAGAAGCATGCCCCCTTTTGGCAAGTGACCGAAGCGGACTACGACGCCGTCCTGAATGTGAATCTGAAAGGAGTATTTTTTGCTACCCAAGCCTTTGTGCAGCACCTACTAGAAACTAAGCGTCCCGGCAAGATTATCAACATTAGTTCAGTGCACGAGGACCTGCCCTTCCCCAACTTCACCGCCTACTGCCTTAGCAAAGGGGGGCTGAAGATGTTCACCCGCAATCTGGCTGTAGAGCTAGGTCCCCTAGGGATTACGGTTAACAACGTCGCTCCGGGGGCGATTGAAACTCCTATCAACACTAAGCTGCTCCAGGACCCTGAGAAGGTGGGGGCGCTGCTGAAAAATATTCCCCTCGGTCGGCTAGGACAGCCCCAGGACGTGGCCTCCCTGGTGGCGTTCCTCGCCTCAGCCGAGGCCGACTACATTACCGGCAGTACCTTTTTTGTGGATGGCGGCCTGCTGTGGAACTACCAGGAGCAGTAACCATGACTGCAACTCCCCTATTTATTCCTGTTATCCTCGGCACTCCCCGCCAGGGTCGCCAGAGTGAGCCTGTAGCCAAGTTCATTGTTGAGCAGCTAGGGCAGCGCGCCGACGTGCAGACCCAGCTAATTGACATCCGGGCCATCTCCATCCGTACCGATGATGTGGGGGAACCGCTCAAGAACCCTGACTTCTCGGCGACCATGGAGCGCTCGGACGGTTTGATTATGGTTGTGCCTGAGTACAACCACGGCTATCCCGGTCTGCTTAAGCACGTACTCGATACTTGCCTGAAGGAGTACATTCACAAGGCTGTCGGTCTATGTGGGGTGTCGGCAGGCCCCTTTGGCGGGACTCGGGTAATCCAAAACCTGCTGCCGGTGATGCGGGAGTTAGGTTTGGTGACGATTTTCTACGATCTCAACTTCGGCAATGTTCAAAAGCTGTTTGATGAGGCCGGGGAGCTGATCGATAAGCCCACCTATCAGCGCCGGATGGAACGGTTTGTCGAAGAACTAGTCTGGATGTCCACAGTGCTGCGCTATGGCCGCCAAAGCGTCGGCCTCCTGAAGCAGCCGGCTAATTCAGCCACCCTCCAGCACGCCAATAAACCATGTCCAGAAATGGCAGCCCGCACCGGCATTGAGGTGTTAGAGGCGGTCATCCCTAGCCCATGAGTAGCCCCTGGGGAGTGGCCGCCCAGGCTCTGCGGCACCACTATCCGGAGTACCTAATGGAGGCGGCGGGCCTGGGGGTGTTCATGGTCTCGGCCTGTGTGGTCACGGCGCTTTTTGAGTATCCCAGCTCCTGGATTCACCAGGCTATTGCCAGCCCCCTCCTGCGACGCTTGATGATTGCCACGGTAATGGGCCTGACAGCCATGGCCCTGGTCTATTCCCCCTGGGGCAAACAATCCGGTGCCCATCTGAATCCTGCCGTCACCCTGACTTTTTGGTGGTTGGGTAAGGTTAAACCGGTTGACGCCTGCTTTTATGGCTTAGCCCAGTTTGTCGGGGGTTGGCTGGGAATCCTGGGAGCAGCCAAGATTCTGGGGGTGGTCATCCTTAACCCCGCGGTTGACTACGTAGTCACGGTACCGGGGATAGGGGGAGTAGGGGTAGCTTTCTGGGCGGAGTTGGGGATCTCCTTTGGTCTGATGTTGACTATCCTGGTAGCTGCCAACATAGCCAGACTCGCCCCCCTGACGGGGATACTGGCGGGGATTTTGATCGCCATCTATATCACCCTGGAGGCTCCCCTATCCGGCACCAGTATGAATCCCGCCCGCACCCTGGCCTCAGCGATTCCGGCTCACACCTGGACGGGCATTTGGGTGTACTTCACGGCTCCCGTAGCGGGGATGCTAGGGGCGGCGGAGGTCTACGTTTTCTTGAGGGGACGTAGGGCAGTTAAGTGCGCCAAGCTCAACCACGATAACCATAAACGCTGTATTTTTTGCGGCAGTTGCCCGCCGCCGGGTAATAACCCCCAGATGTTCAGCCGAACAGTGCCCTAGCTACCTACTTGAAGCAGCTTACTCTTGCCCCCGGGGGTGCTTCCTAAGCCAATTCAGTCTCTGCCCGCCGGTCCGCCTATCCCTTAAAATTCCTCAGCCGGGAGTCAAGCCCATGTCTACCGATGGCCACTACGACCTAATCATTATCGGCACGGGGGCCGGGGGGGGGACCTTAGCCCACCGCCTAGCTCAAAGCGGCAAGAACATCCTGATATTGGAGCGGGGTCCTTTTTTGCCCCGGGAGAAGGAAAACTGGGACGTAAAAACAGTCTTCAATAGCGACCGTTACCACCACCCGGAAGTCTGGTACGACCGGGATGGTAACCCGCTCCATCCCGGCATGAGTTACTTTGTGGGGGGTAATACTAAGGTCTACGGAGCAGCTTTATTTCGCCTGCGGGAAAAAGACTTTGAAGCCTTTGAGCACCGGGATGGCCTCTCCCCCGCTTGGCCCCTTAAATATACAGACTTTGAGCCCTACTACCAGCAGGCCGAGCAGCTCTACCAGGTGCACGGGAGCACCGGGGAAGACCCCACGGAGCCCTTTCGCACCGCCGCCTACCCCTATCCGGCGGTCAGTCACGAGCCCCGCATCGCTGAGATTGCCGAGCTCCTCAAGGCTAAGGGCCTTCACCCCTACCACACCCCCGTCGGCATCCGCCTCAATGAGGCCCAGCGCTACCTGAGTGAGTGCCTGCGCTGCAACACCTGTGATGGCTTCCCGTGTCTGGTGCACGCCAAGGCCGACGCCGAGGTGAGCGCGGTGCGCCCGGTACTAGGGCAGAGTCATGTCACCCTGCTGACAGAGGCTAAGGTACTGAAACTGCACACTAGCCCCTCCGGAGGGGAGATCGCCAGCGTTGAGGTGGAGCTGCGGGACCCAGCCTCGGGAGCGCTCCACCGGCAAAGGTTTTCCGGGGACTTAGTGGCCCTTGCCTGCGGTGCCGTCAATAGCTCAGTACTCCTGCTAAGGTCTGCCAACGACCAGCACCCCCGCGGCTTGGCCAATGGTTCTGACCTAGTGGGCCGCCACTTCATGAAGCACGTGCTCGGCTCCGTCATCGGGGTCAGTAGGAAGCCCAATCCCACCCAGTTCCAAAAGACCCTATCAATCAATGATTTCTACTGGGGGGAAGCGGGCTACCACTACCCCCTAGGACAAATTCAAACCCTCGGTAAGGTGAGCAAGGAAGCCCTAGAGGGTAATGCCAGCGCCTACGCCCCCTTGACCCCGGAGGAGGTGGCCAGCCATTCGATCGACTGGTGGCTAACGGTAGAGGACCTGCCGGACCCGGACAACCGGGTGCGCATTGAGGGGGAGCGGATCATTCTCGACTACAGGGAAAACAACACTGAACCCTACGACCGGCTGGAGCAGCGCTGGATTGAAATTCTCCAGTCCATAGAGTGTGGTCAGCAGATCATGCCCAACTGTTCCTACTTTGTCGGAGCCGGTCGCACCTACACGGGCAGGTTACCCCTAGATGGGGTGGGACATCAAGTGGGCACCTGCCGATTTGGTGAGAACCCGGCCACCTCAGTCCTGGACCTCAACTGCCGCACCCATGAGATTAATAATCTCTACGTGACCGATGGCAGTTTCTTCTGCTCGAGCGGCGCCGTCAACCCTACCCTGACAATCATTGCTAATGCCCTGCGGGTGGGAGACCACCTCCTAGAGCGCCTGCGTTAGAAGAGCGGTCCCCCCGGGGACCATGACCGGATAAGTAAATATTCTTGAAAATGAAGGAACGTAAACTATGGTAGCCCCCACCGCCGAAGCCCAACGCCTGGCCGAAGCCCGGACCCGCCAAGCCCACTGGCGCCGCTGGGGCCCCTACCTAAGTGACCGGCAGTGGGGCACCGTGCGGGAAGACTACAGCCCCCAAGGCTCAGCCTGGGACTACTTCACCCACGACCAGGCCCGCTCCCGGGCCTACCGCTGGGGAGAGGACGGGTTGCTTGGCATCTCCGATAATCACCAGCGGTTGTGCTTTGCATTGGCCCTGTGGAATCAGGCTGACCCTATCCTTAAGGAGCGCCTATTTGGATTAACGGGTACAGAGGGTAACCACGGGGAAGACGTCAAGGAGTACTACTTTTACCTGGATAACACCCCTACCCACTCCTACATGCGGGCCCTTTACAAGTACCCCCACCAGGCCTTTCCCTACACTCAACTGGTGGAGGAAAACCGGCGGCGCAACCGCCATCAGCCAGAGTTCGAGCTCCTGGACACGGGGGTATTTGATCAGGACCGCTATTTTGATGTGTTAGTTGAGTACGCCAAGGGGTCGGCTGAGGACATCCTAATTCAGATCACGGTGAGCAATCGCGGTCCAGAGGCCCAGACCCTCCACCTGCTACCTACCCTGTGGTACCGCAATACCTGGGAATGGAACAGCGACTCCCAGCGACCTACCCTTGAAGCCATCCCTGCTAGCCACAGCGGGTTCACCATTGCCGCCGCCCACCCCAGTTTAGGGAACCGCTGGCTCTACGCCCAAGGGGAGGGAGTTAAGGAGTCCTCACCCCTACTGTTTACAGAGAACGAAACTAACTATGAGCGCCTAGCGGACATCCCCAACCGCTCCTACGTCAAGGACGGCATTAATGACTTCGTCGTCCAAGGGCGCGGAGATACCGTTAATTCGGCCCTGAGGGGCACTAAGGCCGCCGTTTACTACCAGCTAGAGCTAGCCCCAGGAGCCTCACAGACGATTCAGTTGCGCCTGAGTGACCAAGGGGGTCTAACCGCTCCCTTAGGCTCACAATTTGACCTCATCTTGACCCAGCGGCAGCAGGAGGCGGAGGAGTTCTACCAGCACATCACCCCCTTTCCCCTCAGCTCCCAGCGGCGCAGTGTCCAACGCCAGGCCTTCGCCGGCATGCTCTGGTGTAAACAGTACTACCACTACATTGTTGAAGACTGGCTCAAGGGGGACCCGGCTACCCCCAAACCCCCAGCCGAGCGCCGGGGAGGACGCAACGCCGGCTGGTTTCATCTGTACACAGACGACATCCTCTCCATGTGTGACAAGTGGGAGTACCCCTGGTTTGCTGCCTGGGACTTGGCTTTCCACTGTATTACCCTGGCCATGATCGACCCGGACTTTGCCAAGTACCAACTAGATGTGTTGACCCGAGAATGGTACATGCACCCGAACGGCCAGATTCCCGCCTACGAGTGGGCCTTTGGGGATGTTAACCCCCCGGTCCACGCCTGGGCCACCTGGCGAGTATATAAGATCGAGCAAAAAATGACCGGCCAGGCCGATCGTCAGTTTCTCGAACGGGTTTTCCAGAAACTGATGCTCAACTTTACCTGGTGGGTAAATCGCAAGGATGTGGCGGGGAAAAACGTCTTTCAGGGGGGATTTTTAGGCTTAGATAACATTGGTGTATTTGATCGCAGTTCAGCACTCCCCACCGGCGGATATATTGACCAATCCGACGGGACCAGTTGGATGGGAATGTACTGCCTGAATATGCTTGAAATTGCCCTGGAGTTGGCTAAAACTAATCCTGTCTATGAGGACATAGCTACTAAGTTTTTTGAGCACTACCTGTACATCGCCAAGGCTATGAACCACATCGGTGAGATGGAGGCCGCCCTATGGAATGAGCGAGATGGCTTCTACTACGATGTGCTGCATTTGCCTAACGGCCGCCAGATTGAGATGAAGGTACGCTCCATGGTGGGATTAATTCCCCTGTTTGCCGTAGAGTGCCTCGAGCCGGAATTACTTAAGCAACTGCCCAACTTCCGCAAACGTCTCGAGTGGTTCATTAACAATCGCCCCGATCTGCGCCAGAACGTAGCCTGCATGCATACTCCAGGGGTTGGAGCCCGCCGTCTGCTGGCTCTGGTCTCCCGGGACAAACTGCGCCGCATCCTGGAAAAGATGCTTGATGAAACAGAATTTCTCAGCCAGCACGGGATCCGTGCCCTTTCTCGTTACCATGCTCTCCATCCCTACATCTTCCATGCCAACGGCAGCGAGTTTCAGGTTGACTACGAGCCAGCCGAGTCTAGTAGTGGACTATTTGGGGGCAACTCTAACTGGCGCGGACCAGTGTGGTTCCCGGTCAATTATCTGCTGATTGAATCCCTGCAAAAGTTCCACCATTATCTGGGGGATGACTTCCAGGTTGAATGCCCGACCGGGTCAGGGAGGATGATGAACCTGAAGCAGGTAGCGGCTGAATTATCAGAACGCCTGACCGGGATTTTCCTAAGTGGCCCGACTGGTGATCGACCGGTGAACGGGGGGACGGAAAAGTTCCAGCATGACCCCCACTGGCGCGATTTAATTCTGTTCTATGAATACTTCCATGGTGATAACGGGGCTGGCATTGGTGCTAGCCATCAAACCGGTTGGACTGGACTGGTAGCTAAGCTGATTCAGCAGTTAGCTGAGCACGAGGGAAAGAGTTAGGCTACTCAACCCCCGAGGGAACACCAGGTTTCTCCCGTTTTAGGTAAGGTTGATTGATGTGATTGAGGTTCACCCCATGTCCGAGTCTGCAGGTTACGAGTCCTCTGCGTTTCCAGGTTTTTGGCAACAACTCACCAGGTATTTCCCCGGCGCTTTACCCCTAAGGGATTATATGAAGCAAACTTCACAGGACCTGAGTCGATGGGGTTTTAATGATGGGAATACACTGGGGGTGATCGCAACTTGCCGGGATGAAATTACCTCTCCTTTGCGCAGTGAAGTAATCAGGTATTGGGGGAAGAGCTTTGATTTTTCTAGTTTTGGTGGTTTTGTCTTGGCTGGAAGAACTGGGGTAACTACCATCCTAGAACACACTCCCACCCTTGATGGCATTGGACATTTTGTATTTTATGCCATGCCTCACATAGCTATCTCAGAGGGAGGAGAAGTTGGCAGTGTCTACCGGGAGGGAATTAAACAAATGTCTCACGCCTGTGGTTCCTTAAACGCAATCATCAAAGAACTCAACTCCGGCTATATTAATTTTCAAATTGATCCTGATGATGTGGAACAATGTATAATCCGGCAAAGGGTCATTTCGGCTATGCACTACGGTGATATTTTAGATTTGATAGGCATTACCAAGCTAGCCTGTGTCATTATAGCTGAAGACGTGAAACGCATTCTTACCCCAGTCGACCCTTCTGTTTACAACTATGCAGTTTTTACAGGTATTTTAATTCACGGACCTAGGGAAACCGAGTGGATTTATCCTCAGAACTATTACAAGGTTATATTGTAATTGAACCAAAAGTGATTACCGTCGGGAAGCCTAGCATGATTACAGCGCGGTCTACCGCTTATCATTGTTGTTAACTGCCCCCTGGGGAATGTCCTAGAGTAACCTGGGTTTTCACCAGAAGTTTCAAAATGCTAAAAGCATGATTCTCGAAAATGGCCTCAGGATCATGTATTGAAGCTTTGCAAGTTGGGAACTTTTCGACGAACCAAGTGTCACTCAAACCCAATTTGTTGTGCAAATTAAGATAACATCAAAACTGATTCAGAGTATGAGCGCTATCGGGTCATGTGGTTTTGTGACTTAGGGCATCGCGGTGAGTTTCGGCTGGCGACTAACTTGAGGCAACTGACCAATGAAGAGATTAGTAAGACCTATGGTAACCGCTGGCAAATCGAGATTTCGTGGAAGTTTTTGAAGATGCATTGCAGTCTCGATAGTTTGATTAGTAAAGACATCAACGAAGTGACGATACAAATCTATATGGTATTGGTTGCTTATCTGATTCTGCAGTTGATGAAAATTTCGGTGTTTTATCGGCAACGATTGTTGGATAAGTTTCGCTATTGGCAATTAGAGCCCAGTCGCCGCTGTTCTATTGTCCACCGGAGCTACAATCTCCTGCCTGCCGCCCTCGTTCACTGAAAATATGAAGTTTTATGACTAGATTCAACACTTCTGCAAGAATTGGTCAGTCTACCGGTAACAACCCGGGCAGTTGGGGAAGTGGTAAGCATCGGGCCGGGCCCAAGAAACCCTGACTGGGGCAGGGATTTGGTTTGATAAGTTTGATCTGCAGGGAGCTAACCTGGAGCGGAGGTTCCCGCCGGCCGGCGAGTCAATCTGGCTAAAACCAGGTTAACCAAGACTAATTTCCGCCGGGTAGATTTAACGGGGGCAAATTTGACCAATACCGAATCTCACCGCTGCCGCTTTGACACAAGCTCAATTGACTGCTGCCAACCTCAAGGGGGCTAACCTGACCAATATGAAGCTCACGGATGTTAATTGGACTCTAGTTAAGGGATTTGCTACTCCTAGAAAACCAGCCTAGTTACTCCTCCCTGCCATGAATCCCATGCAATTGATCCTACTTATGCTCAAAGGGAGCATCTTTCTAGTGGTTTTGGCCCTAGGTCTCAAGACAAGCTTGCCAGATGCCACCTCCCTGTTTCGCCGCCCCCGGCAACTCAGGCGATCGCTGCTAGCCATGTACATGGTCATGCCCCTGGCGGCGGCAGTAATCGTCTCGGTTCTAGGCCTCCATCCGGCGGTCAAGATTGCTCTAGTGGGGCTGTCCGTGTCGCCGGTTCCCCCCGGACTACCCAGGAAGCAACTGCAGGCCGGAGGCAAGGAAAGCTATACCCTTGGGCTGCTAGTAGCTATCTCGCTCTTGGCAATCGTGCTTGTCCCCGTTGCTGTGGAGCTATTTGAAATAAGGTTCAAAACCCTCATCTATATGGCCCCGGCTCCAGTCTCCTATCTTGTCCTTACCACGGTGCTAGGGCCGCTAGCTCTAGGCATTGCTCTCCAGAATGCCCTTCCCGGGGCTGCCGAGCGCCTAGCGAAGCCCGTAGCCCTAATTGGCTCTGGGCTGCTGCTGGTCGGGGTTCTGCCCATTCTGGTTCTTGCTCTGCCAGGGATAGTGTCCCTGATCGGCGACGGGACAATTGTTGTCATCAGCGGCTTTACCCTCCTAGGGCTGGCGGCAGGTCACTGGTCAGGTGGACCGGACCCTAGGGACCGCACGGTCCTAGCCCTGTCTAGCGCCTCCCGCCACCCGGGCATAGCTATTGCCTCAACTAACTTCCCGAACCAAAAACTAGTTCCGGCGGCAATCTTGCTGTACCTGCTAGTGGGGGCGGCTGTTAGGATTGCCTACCTGAAAAGTCAGCGGTCTACTAATGTAGGGGAGATTTGACCCCCCGAGCCCAGGCCGGCGGCCCTTGGGGGGCCCTAGGCTAAGACCGCTAACCCTCGGCTGACCACTCACAATAATTTTTAGAGTTTTGCCTACTTTCGTCCTCAAAGGTCACTTTCCTATGTTAGAATATGTTGCCCTAAGGTTATAGACCTCTTTCCTAATAACCTGGGTGAATTATCGTAATTCCCCTGGGGTCCTCTGTAGTTAGGTGGAGAGGTGGCAGAGCGGTTGAATGCGGCAGACTCGAAATCTGTTTTGAGGCAACTCAACGGGGGTTCGAATCCCCCCCTCTCCGTTCCCTAAGTCTAGGAAAGTTCGCCGAAAACATTCTTCACAGTTTTGAGGGTTGATTTACCCTTATGCTCCAAGGTGTCTGGATAAAATGAGAGAAACCGACAGGTTTTAACAAATTTAGTTACAATTTTTAACAAATGCCTAATCATTCCTCCCCAACTCCCATGGAGTCCCCCCCTGTAGCGCGTTTAATCTGTTTTCTGGAACAGGACCTAGGGGTGCCCCCGGCAGCCATTCGCCTAGCCCAACGCTACACCAACGAGACCTTGACTGCTTTACCGATGGTCCTGTGGCAATTTGGCCTGATCACCTTGGACCAGTTAGACCGCACCTTTGACTGGTTGGCAACCCTTTAGGTCTCTCAGGTTTCCGTTACACTTGGCAATCTCCAGGGCTAGCCCTCCGAGCACCTAACCTCTTAGCAAAACCTTCCTTCCATTGCCATGGCGATCCAAGACCAACCCAAACGCCCCACCCCCCGCCAGATTGGCAACCTTGTCCTAGCAGCCGCGGGTGTGTTCTTGTTAATCAACCTTGTGGCCCCGGGGATATTTGGCAGCCCCATCCCCCAAGTCCCCTACAGCCTGTTTATTCACCAGGTCGAGTCCCAGGCCATCGACCAGGTCTCCATCGGTCAGAATCAAATTCGTTACCGCTTGAAAGCCAGCGGCGATCATCCTGCCCAGATTCTGGCTACAACCCCCATCTTTGACCTAGACCTGCCGAAGCTGCTAGAGGCCAACGGGATCGAATTTGCCGCCGCGCCCCCACCGCGCAATGGCTGGTTCACGAATCTGCTCAGTTGGGTAGTACCGCCCCTTATCTTCGTAGGGATCTGGCGCTTTCTCGCTAACCGGGGTCCTGGAGGGGGCCAGGGGGTGCTCTCTATTAACCAAAACAAGGCCCGAGTCTACGTCCCTGGAGAAACTACTAAGATCACCTTTGCCGATGTGGCGGGGGTGGACGAAGCCAAGGCGGAGCTAGTGGAGATCGTCGACTTCCTGAAAAGTCCGGACCGCTACACCCAACTAGGGGCTAGGATCCCTCGGGGAGTGCTGCTAGTCGGCCCCCCCGGCACTGGTAAAACTCTCCTAGCTAAGGCTGTGGCCGGGGAGGCGGGAGTTTCCTTTTTCAGTATCTCCGGTTCCGAATTTGTGGAGCTATTTGTCGGGGTAGGTTCGGCCCGGGTGCGAGACCTATTTCAGCAGGCCAAAAAGGAGGCTCCCTGTATCGTCTTCATTGATGAGCTAGACGCTATCGGCAAGTCCCGTAGTAGCGGCGGCTTTTACGGCGGCAACGACGAGCGGGAGCAAACCCTCAACCAATTGCTCACGGAGATGGACGGCTTTAGTGCTTCCGGAGCTACGGTGATCGTCCTGGCTGCCACTAACCGCCCTGAAATCCTCGATCCGGCTCTGCTGCGGCCTGGGCGGTTTGACCGCCAGGTTTTAGTAGACCGTCCGGATCTGGCCGGGCGGGAGCGGATCCTACAAATCCATGCCCAAAAGGTCAAACTCGGGGCCGATGTGAACCTCCACGAGATTGCCGCCCGGACCCCTGGGTTTGCCGGAGCAGACCTGGCTAATCTGGTCAATGAAGCTGCCTTACTTGCCGCCCGTAACAGCCGGGTAGCGGTTGCCCAGGCTGACCTGAACGAGGCCATCGAGCGGGTGGTGGCGGGCCTAGAAAAGAAAAGTCGCGTCCTAGGGGAGAAGGAAAAGAAGATCGTCGCCTACCACGAGGTGGGACACGCCCTAGTGGGTTACCAGATGGGTGGCAGCAACCGTATCCAAAAAATCTCTATTGTTCCCCGGGGGATGGCGGCTCTTGGTTACACCCTGCAAGCCCCCACGGAAGACCGTTTCTTACTCGATGAGCAGGAATTGCGGGGGCAAATTGCTACCCTCCTAGGGGGGCGCTCCGCCGAGGAAATCGTTTTTGGCAGCATCACTACCGGCGCTGCCAATGACCTGCAGCGAGCTACGGACCTGGCCGAGCGCATGGTCACCTCCTACGGCATGAGTAAAGTCCTCGGACCTTTGGCCTACGACCGGGGCAGCCGCAGCCAGTTCCTAGAGGACCAGGTCCCTAATCCCCGTCGCTTAGTCAGTGACCAAACTTCCATGGCTATTGACCAGGAGGTAAAGGAGATCGTCGAGATGGCCCATCAGCAAGCCCTAAGCATCCTCAAGGCCAACCGTGACCTGCTTGAGACCATCTCCAACCAACTGTTGACCACGGAAGTGGTGGAGGGGGAGTCCCTCGAAAAGCTCCTAGCCCAGGCGGTTAAAGCTTAATTTTCCTCCCAATCCGGGTCATACTCTGCTAGTTGTAGAGTCGGACGTAACTAGATTTCTGGCAAGGTTTACCATGGGAATCGAAGAGATTGTTGCTCAGGCTCTGGAGAATGGCTACTTGACTCCGGCCATGGAGCAGGAAATTGGCAACCTTTGCAACAGCGACACAGAATTGGCCGCCCGAGACTACATGGCCCTCGACCAACTGATGGCAGCGCTCCTAGACGGGGGGGTCCGGTCCGTACCCCAGAAGCAGTTCATCAACGTCATGGAGGAGCTAGTCCTCACCGAGGCCATCGCCTACCTAGCGAGGTTGTCCCCTGCCGATGGCCGCTTTCTCGACCTCGGGGATGTGGCCGCCTACGCCCTCAACCGCCTGCCTCCCCTCTACGCCACTACGGAAGAGGGGGCTGCTTACCAACGGGAGCGGGCCCAGCGGGAACTACGCTCCCTAATTGACGAGAAGCTCGAGGAGGCGGTAGCCCGTAGTATCAAGCAGCCAGAATTCTTCCCTGAACGGCAACCCCTAGGTCAGGTCTCGAACACAGATGAAGTCCTACGGCAGATCAGCAGCCTACTGCAGAACTACGCCCCAGAGTTTGAGGTGTAAGCCACCAGTCTATGACTACGTCTCTTCCCTGGCAAAACCTCCAGCAACGACTTCTGGAGATTAACGACCTCCAATCCGCTGCGGCCCTACTCCACTGGGACCAGGCCACCTACATGCCCCCCGGGGGGGCCGCGGCTCGGGGCCGCCAGCTGGCCACCCTCCAGCGCCTGGCCCACGACCGGCTCACGGACCCGGCCCTGGGGGATTTGCTTGAGCGGACCTGGGACTGGCCCCAAGGTAGCGATGAGGCGGCCCTAGTGCGCCTAGCCCGGCGCCACTACCAGCGGGCCCGACGTCTCCCCAACGCCTTTATTGGCGAGCTGGTCAGTCATCAAGCGCACACCTACGCCGCCTGGGCCCAAGCCCGGGCCGAGGATGACTTTGCCCTAGTCCAACCCTACCTAGAAAAAACCCTCCGCCTCAGCCGGGACCTGGCTAGCTTTTTTCCCGAGGCTGAGCATCCCCTAGACGCCCTGATTGAGGAGGAGGACCCTGGTTATTCCTGCCGGGACCTGAAGGCTTTATTCAGCGAGCTGCGGCAGCACCTAGTGCCCCTGTTAGCGGAGATTACCGCTACTCCCCCCCCGGATGACGCGTGTCTTACGCAGTACTTCCCCGCCGCCGAGCAGCTGGCTTTCAGTCGTCGTCTGGTCGCGCGCCTGGGCTACGACCTAGAGCGGGGCCGCCAAGACCAGACCCTCCATCCTTTCATGACTAAGTTTTCCCTCGGGGATGTGCGCATTACCACCCGAGTCCGGGAAGATAACCTCGGGGAAGCCCTCTTTAGCAGCATCCACGAGATGGGCCATGCCCTTTACGAACAGGGGATCGCTCCTCACCTAGAGGGTACTCCCTTAGCAGAAGGCACCTCCTCCGGGATGCACGAGAGTCAGTCACGCTTCTGGGAAAACCTCATTGGCCGCAGTTTACCCTTTTGGGAGTGGTGCTACCCCCAGCTGCAGGCAGTCTTTCCCACCCAACTAGGCTCGGTTTCCCTGGAGGAATTCTACCGAGCGGTGAATAAGGTCCGCCGTAGTTTGATCCGCACCGATGCTGATGAGGTTAGTTATAACCTGCACGTGATGATCCGCTTCAACCTGGAATTGGCTCTAGTGGAAGGGAGCCTAGAGGTTAAGGACCTGCCGGCGGCCTGGAACCACTACTACCAAACCGACCTAGGCCTGACCCCCCCTACGGACCGGGAGGGGATTCTCCAGGATGTGCACTGGTATGGAGGCCAGATTGGCGGGATGTTCCAGGGCTACACCCTCGGGAACCTCATCAGCGCCCAACTCTATGAAGCTCTCCAGGCAGACCAACCAGACCTAGGATCCCGGGTGCGCCGGGGAGAATTTGCCCCCATTTCAACCTGGCTGCGCACCCACGTCCATCAGCACGGCGCTAAGTACACACCTCAGGAACTCCTACAGCGGGCCACGGGCAGCCCCCTGCGGGTGGAGCCTTTTGTTAACTATCTGCGCCGTAAGTATGAGGAGATATATAGCTAGGGGTAGTTACCAACAACTACCCTGGACAGATTTACACAGCCAAGACCAAACCGTAGTTGAGCACCGTGGAGGGTGTCAGACCTAGGGTATGTTCACCTTGATAAGAACAAATGTTACTTAAGTGTCGAGGGAGAATATGGCTTGCGGCCGTGTCGGGACAGAGGGAAGGGACTAAACCAGGGTCTATCTTAATCTGCCCACGCTGCTTGGAGCCCTCTTGAGAGCCTGAAACCTCTACGAACTCGCAGATTTCCCACTATGGCCGATCACGATTGAGTGGAGATGAATCCTAATCCCGGAATTGCTGATGTCATCATTCACCATACTTAGAAATTTCTGACGTTCAGAGATTTCTAATTTAGATGTAACTGTACTAATAAGTCTAATCGCAGTGTCTCTACGACCCGCATCGTAGGTCCGAGCAGCCATCCGAACCACTTCGGCTAACTTAACAAGCTTGGCACTCATAAAGGTTTCATCCAGTTGTAACTGACATCAGGAATAGCTAAATCTCCGACTCCAGCCCGACAGGCCATGTTGCCAGTAGACCTCCAGCCTCTTAATACAGGATCAGCTAGCAACCAGGCTTGATGGCAACTTTGAGCGACCTGGGATTTAGTATAGCACCCATGAATGCCAGAAATAGCACCCATGAATGCCAGAAGCAGAAAACTACCCGAAAGACCCCACAGGAGGGCATCTCACCGGGCAATGCCTAGGTGCTTGAGTCGGTAAGACACCCCTACTCGTGGTGGTCCGGCACCGCTGAGGCCGGTTGGGTAAGCTTGTTGGGTATCCCCTCACATCCCCCCGGCACCGTCAGGCGAGTCTTGGGGCCCCCCCAGGCACAACAGTAATACCTCTGCTCCTCCGATAGGTGCTTGACCCCCGTAAAGTCGGCATTCTCCACTACTGCCCCCGTGTGGGCACCAGTAGTGTAGTCGGGGGCTACAGTGCGGCTGCGGGGACTCGCCTGCTGGACTGAGCCGTAGAACAGCCGCGCCCGGTCCAGGTCCGCCCCCTGGAGGCGGGCGTTGAACAAGACCGTCCGGGCTAGGTTAGCCTTGACTAGGTCACAGCCGCCGAGGTTTGCCCCCACTAGGTTAGCGTCACTGATATCCGTCCAGCGCAGGTCCGTATGGGCTAAGTCCGCCCCCGCCAACATTACCCGCAGGTCAATTACCCGCACCCCCTCCTCACGCTCCTCCATGTAACCACCGGTCCCATCTAGGATTGCCCGGCCCAAACGGCGGTCTCGCTTTAGGGGGGTGAGCAGACCTGAATGGGAGAGGAAGCGGAGGATCTTCGCTTTGCCCTGGGCGTCTACACTACTGAGAATGGCAGCGGTGCGCCCCTCGGCAATGGCCCGCTCCTGGGGCCAGTCTTCGAGCAGTCCCTGCTCATCTAAGACTAGGTCAGATATCCCCTGAAAATAGGTGTCGATAGTCTGCTGTTGGGTAATCCGATTTTGCTGGGTAGTCAAATTAGTCTCAATCACGTACTGTCGCCAAGCCACGTACAAGGCCAGCAGGGCAATCATTAACTGCCCAAAGGCCCCGACAATTCCCTCCCCAAAGGCCCCCACCGCGTCCCAACTGGGGTGGGTGAACCAGTACACCAGGCGGCTAAAATTACCGGTCAGATACACCAAACCCAAGGCCCCGGCGGCTACCCCCACCACCCCCATTACCGGCGCTAGCCTGGGGTCGGTAACCAGGGTCACCAGGGCCCGCCACCCCACCGGCAGCAGCATCGGCAAGGAGGCAGCCAGGGCTAGGCCGGTACCCCCCAGGGTAACCCAGAAATTCTGCCCCCAGATGCCTAACCCCAAGAGCACTACCCCCACGGTGATTACTACTGAAGCCCGGGAAATACTCGGCCGGCGCGGCAGGGCTTCGGGGGAGTTATTGGCCAAGAGCATGGCTAGGGGAGTGGGATTAACCGAAGGGGGGTCAACAGTCATGGAGCTTAGGCCTTGAAAGTAATTAGTAATAGTCCAAACACTACCGCACCAGTCAAGAACCAGGGGTAGGAAGACTCCTGGTGCTCCTGCAACTGTTCTCTAAAGATACCCAAGATAATAAAACCCGCCAAGGTAGCCAGGAGCAGATCTGTGACTAACTTATTGGCCGGGGCCCAGGCCGCCCCCATCCCCCCCACTACCACTGCCCCAGTCAGGACGTAGCGCCCCCAGCGGCGGTAGGGATGGGGGAACTTCTCCTCGAGGAAGTAGTTGTCACCAAACAGGTGCAAGCCCATGGCCACCAGGTAGGCAGCACTTTTACCTAATCCCAGTTTCAGCTGCCCCGGGATTGTGTAGACGATCAGCAGATTGTAGAGAGCCAACAGGCCGATGTGCACCGGCACCGTAAACTCAGCCTCGCTTTGTCCTGGCTGCTGCTCGGCCAGGTACTTGGCTAGGTGCTCCAATCCCAGTACCAGTAACAATCCCCCCAGCATGACTAGGTGATTCCAGGGGGCTAACCGGGGGTGGGTTTGGTCTAACTTGGGCAGCAGGTACAAGAACAGGTAAGCCACTGCCACCCCGCCCCCTAGGGAGACGGTGATAGTTTCTAGCCGCAGGCCGTGGTGGGAGTGCTTGAGGGTATGAATCACGTAACTAGAGAGCAGGTGGACTACCACCAGGGCAACGGTAAACCCCAGGAGTATTAGGTGCTCTTCCCGGGTAAGGGGGAGGTTATTAGCTGCGGCCGCTAGGGGGGTATTAATGACCACAGACTAAACCGGCTGAAAGTAGAAGGCTGCCCCCAGGATGGAGTAGGTCGCGAGCAGCATCACCCCCTCGAGCCAGTTGGAATTCCCATCCAGGCTAATCAGGTTGGCGATCACCACCGCCACCGCCACCGCTACCATGTCAAATAGATTAAAACCCAAGTCCATGGGTTGACCGATCGCTTGACCCACCAGCACCAGCAGGGGGGCCACCAGCAGGGCCACCAGCAGGCTCGAACCCATGGCCACGCTCACCGACAGGTCCATGTTGTTCTTCATGGCCACCCCTACCGCGGTCACGTACTCCGCCGCCCCCCCCACTAGGGGCAGCAAAATCACCCCGGTGAACAAGGGGCTCAGGCCTAGGCCGCTAGTGGCCTCCTCCACTACCCCTACAAAGATCTCCGACTCGTAGGCGACCCCTACCGTGGCCACCGCCAACACCCCCAACCACAGCCACAGGTTCGGCTTGTGGGCCGCCACCTCCTCCTCCAGGTCTACTACACTCACCTCGTACAGGTAACTGTGGGTGCGCAGGGAAAATAGCAGGGTCAGGCCGTAAACCAGGATGAGCACCCCCGCCACAAATACCGACAGCTCCGCCACCCCCAAAGGCTCCGCCGGGCCCGGGGCACTGTTGAGTACCAGGCTCGGCAGGAGGATCGCGATCACCGCTAGGGTCATTAGAGACCCATTCACCCGGGCGACCATGGGCTGAAAAGTCTGCTCCTTGTAGCGCAGGCCCCCGCAAAACATCGCCAGACCCATGGCTAAAAGTAGATTACTGATAATGGTGCCGGTAATACTGGCCTTGACGATGTCTATTAAGCCCGCCTGCAGGGCAGCTAGGGCGATAATTAGCTCCGTGGCATTGCCAAACACCGCGTTTAGCAGGCCCCCCACGGTTGGACCCGTGACCACCGCCACCTCTTCCGTAGCGGTGCTCAACCAGATAGCCAAGGGGACAATTGCTAGGGCCGAGGTGACAAAAACTGCCAGGGACCCCCAGTGCAAAGCTTCAGCAGCGATTGATATGGGCACAAACACCAGCAAGGCAATAGACAGAAACCGCTTCACACCCATAGGGAAAACCTGAACAGAGGTTTAGTTTTCCTGAGTTTAATCGATCTGCCCTGGTTTGCGGCCCGTCACTAATTAGGCCGGACTAAACAGGCTATAGAGCAAAATCGCCAGCACAAATAGGGTAACGACGATGTAGAGCCGGTCCCGCTGTAACAGGAAAACCCCCGCCGTCAGGGCTACCCGAGCAATGGGTGTAAGGATCAGCATCACTAAACCAAACTGCAATAACCCCCGGCGGTGCCAGGTGAGGGTGTCATGGATGATGCCGGGTAGGGTGGTCAAATGGTGACTTTCGCCCCGAAAAATATGGTAGTCCGGTTGTAAGGACCCGTAGCGGGCGAGGTAGACAATGCCCCCTAAGGCTACTACCCCCCCAGAAACAATCACCCCCCAGCGCAGCAGGGTACCGACGACCAACTCTGTTTTGTGTTCACTCCATGGGGACCTCATAAACCTCCTATACCCGCTAAATGCGGCCGGTGATGCTGTTGATAATCATTTCCGCCGCTAAGACCCCCACTAATAGCCCAAAGACTAGGCGCAGCCACTTAACCTTCAGGTGGATGAGTACCCGGGCCCCGAGCAGAGAACCAATGAGCACTCCAAGCATCACTGGCATGGAAAGACCCGGGTGAATGTAACCTTCCTTGAGGTAAGCCCCCGCCCCCGCCGCCGCGGTGACTCCGATCATAAAGTTGCTGGTGGTGGTGGACACCTTAAAGGGGAGGCGCATCATCTGGTCCATGGCTAGGACCTTGACTGCCCCTGACCCAATTCCTAGCAGGCTAGAAAGGACTCCAGCCAAGAGCATCAGGCCAAATCCCTCCGGCACGTGCTGAACGTGGTATTTCTGGTCGCCTTCGGGGGTGGGGAAATCCCCATCCAAACGTAGGCGGACCGCTAGGGGGTCTGGGCCTAGGCCCTCGAGGTGGTCTAGGTGTGGTTGGAAAGATAAGTAAGCAGAGTACAGAAGTACTATACCAAAGATAATCCCGATCACGTGGGTCGGTAGTTTGCTGCCCAGGTAGGCCCCTAGGATGGCCCCACTAGTGGTAGCTACCTCGAGAAACATCCCCACCCGAATGTTTGTGTAGCCCTCCCGGACGTAGGCGGCCGCTGCCCCAGAGGAGGTGGCGATCACCGAAACTAGGGAGGCTCCAATGGCGTAGCGCAGGTCAACCCCGAATAGCAAGGTCAACACCGGCACCAAAACTGAACCCCCTCCGAGACCACTGAGGGCACCCAAAAAACCCGCCAGCAGGGAGACAACCCCCACTGCCAAGGTAAACTCCAAAATATTCACTGTTAAGAACTCTTAGTGAACACCACTTAACTTATACCCCAGCGGATTACTCCTAGGGAAGTAATGCTGATCACGATCCAGAGAATTATGCCCTGGAACATGGGCCGCCAACCCACACTCCGCAGGAGGCGACGCGATAAGCTTGTACCAATCAAAAACAAAGTCAAAGTCAGACCGCGAGTAGAGACAGTCTCCAGGAGGGGCTCCCAAGCCACTAAGGCAGGTACCAGAGTCCGGGCTACGGAGGCGAGGATAAACAAGCCAATAAACCAGGGGATGATGGCGGAACTCTGGCGGCCTAGGGGGGTGGGCTTGGCTGGGGCAGTCAGCTCCTGGGTGTCTGTAAGGGTCAGTTCGTGCAAGGATTCTAGGATGATGGCAGCGTCGGAGTTCTGCTGACCTCGGGGGCTGGCCTGGGATCTAAACCAGTGACCTGCTAGAAGAGTAACCGGGATAATCCACAGAGCCCGGGAGAGTTTCACTGCCGTAGCGGTATGTAAAGCCTGAATCCCGTAGGGAGCGGCGGCCCCGACTACACTTGAGATGTCATGGATGGCTACCCCTGCCCAGGTGCCGAACTGGTCCTGGGTCAGGTGCAGGGCGTGGCCTATAGCCGGGAAAGTCAACAAGGCGACGGAATTGAGCAGGAATACTGTCCCCATGGCCACGGAGATTTCTCCCTCCGCTGCCCCAATGACGGTGCTAACCGCAGCAATGGCGGAACCCCCGCAGATGGCAGTACCAACGGCAATTAAAGCCGAAGCCCGGTCGGAAATCTGCAGCCAACGCCCCAGGACGAAGCCGAGGCCCAAGGTTAAGGTAATACTGCCGACCGCCAGGACCGCCCCTTGAGCCCCAGCCTCTAGGACCTCCTGGAGGTTCATGCTGAAGCCCAATAACACTACTGCCGCCTGCAAGAGGTACTTAGAGCCGACACGGCTGAACCTGGGGAAGGGATTTTCCTGGAGCAGAGCCAGGATCGTCCCTAGGACAAGGGCGGCGGCCGGGGTGAACCAGGGGGTGAGACTGAGGGCCGCCAGGGCCAGAAATAAGATCTGACGTTGGAGGGCCCGCTGGGGCCGGGGGGAGGGGAGTTGAGACCGAGTGACCATGGGTGAGGCTTGAAAGCTACACCGTTACTCTAGGATGGGTACTACTATAAGAGCAAATATTTTTTTTAGTCTTTTTAATCAATTTTGTTTATCAATACTTCTAAGGGGAGGCTAGTGTAAGCCTAGAAACTACCTAAAAATCACCCAGCACTAGGTTGTCTCGGTGTACTACCGTCTCTGCCCCGGGGCGGCCCAAAACCTCTTCAATCTGGTCCGAAGCACGGCCCTGGATGCGCTCGATCTCCCAGCTGCTGTAGTTAACTAACCCCCGGGCAATCACCTCGCCCCCAGGGCCACACAGCTGGACCGCTTCCTGACTTTGAAATTCTCCCTTCACCCCAATGATCCCCGCCGCCAAGAGAGACTTGCCGCGCTCCCGCAGGGCCACCACCGCTCCATCATCCAGGTACAGTTTACCCTCAGGCACTAGACCATGGGCAATCCAGTACTGGCGGGCGTTTTTCGGGCGGGGTTGGGGGAGAAACTGGGTCCCCACCGGCTCCCCAGCCAGGGCCTTGTCAATGTTTTGGGGATAGCGCCCCTCGGTGATTACCGTGCGTACCCCCGCCCCGGTAGCCATCTGGGCCGCAGTGATCTTAGTGGCCATGCCCCCAGTCCCCCAAGCAGAGCCGGCCCCCCCGGTTTGTACCTGCAGGTCGGCGATCTCGGTAACTAAGGTGATGGGCTGGGCGTCTTGGTCGCGGCGGGGGTCAGCGGAGTAGAGCCGGTCTACATCGGTCAACAAAAACAGCCAATCTGCCTGCACTAGTCCTGCCACCAGGGCCGACAGGGTGTCGTTGTCGCCAAACTTGAGCTCTTCTACAGCCACCGTGTCGTTCTCATTGACCACCGGTACTACCCCTAGGCGCAGCAGTTCCCTGAGGGTGCGGTGAACGTTCAGGTAGCGGTGCCGCTCGATTAGGTCAATGCGGCTCAGGAGGACTTGGGCAATGGGCTGGTCTAGGGCAGAAAACAGGTCATCGTAGACCCGGATCAGGCGCCCTTGCCCCACCGCCGCCACCGCCTGCTTGAGGGCTAATACCCGCGGCCGCTCCTTTAATCCCAAACGAGTACAACCTACTCCCACGGCCCCGGAGGAAACCAAGACCACCTGGTGTCCCGCCCGGCGGAGGCGGCAGACCGTTTCCACCAGGGTGGCAATAGTGGCTAGAGCCAGGGAGCCTGTTTGTGGCTGGGTGAGGCTGGAGGTGCCAATTTTGATCACCAGGGTCTGGGCCATGGCCTGGGTTAACTCAAGGAGTAGGTCTGCACCGCCTTGAGGGCGTGATAAACCAAAAACAACTGGGTCAAGGCCAAAGGAAAACTCTGGAGCGCTTCACCAGTGGTGGTGACCAATTTACCCACCTCAAGATTGGGCTCCCGGCCGCACACGTGCCTCATCCCCGGCATGTCCTCACAAATCAACTCCTCCACCCGCCGGACCCTTTCCTCCGTGGCGTGGCCATCAATTTCCAGCACGTCTACCGGCTTACCCATATCCCGGTCTAACCCCAGACGCACCGAGGAGGACCCCGTATCAGCGCTAGTTTCGATTAAGGGCAGCAGGTCTGGGTGGGGGAGAGTAGGCCGCAGCACCAGGCGGACGTTGAGCTGAGTGTCTTGGTTAGGATTGTCTGGGGGAGCATAGAAAGACACCACCACATCCGCCCAGCGTCTTTGGGGTCGAATGTAGGCCTCTGAGTCGGGCTCACGCCGCTGCATATCCAGAATCACCTGCTCCTCGGTATAACCGCGCTTCATGGTGTCCCGCTTGACCTTCCACTTGTGGCGCAGCTCCTCCGCCGGCGCCAGGTATACCTTGACATCAAAGGCACCACGGCAACCGAGGGTAGAATAGCCCAGCAACCCCTCCACCACTACGAACCGCTTGGGTTTGACGTAGACCGGGGCATCAAAGGTGCCGGTTTTGTGGTCGTAAACTGGCTTAAGGATCGGCTGACCGGTGCGCAACAGGTTCAGGTGCTGCTGCATAATGTCTAGGAAATTGCACTCTGGGTGCAGAGGGGTAATACCTAGTCGGGCCCGCTGTTGCCGGTCGTAGCGGTGGTAGTCATCGGTGCAGATTACAGTGACGTCATCGGGACCCAACAGTTGGGCAATGCCACGGGTGAGCGTTGTCTTGCCGGCAGCGCTATCACCGACAATGCCAATCATGATGGGGCGTTGAGTCATGGTTTTATGGGTGGCAAACGAGTTCCTAATTTAATCATGTTTTCCAGGTGGATATTGACCTAGCTAACAATTATTTTAATTGTGCTGGTTTGAAGACTTTTTTGCCTAAGACAGCCATTGGGGTACTGCCCCCAAAAAGGGCAGTACCTCTAACTTAGCCAGTTGCGGAGTTTGGCCAGGCTGAGTCGCCAAGGGCAGCAGCCAGATGTACCCCTGGGTCGAGTGACTTTCACTCAGGAGTAGCTGCAGACCATCCCCGGACAGACTCAGGTGCCAGTCCATCTGGTCAGGGGGCAGCAGGACCAGAGGGGTTACTTGATCTGTTGCCGGGTTGATTACCACTAGGGAGGGTTGCTCCCGGTCTAATACCCCCGCTAAGCGCTGGGTAAATAGACAGTACAACTTATGACCGGTAGGGTCAAAAATAGCCTGGAGAATCGTGCCCCCGGTACGCAGGAGCTGCTTTTGGACCCCTTGGTTAGTTACCAGGTACAGAGAACGGGTATAGTCCTGGTTGAATTGCACCATAGCAGCCTGGGTGCCGTCGGCCGAGAAATTCAGTACCTGACCGAAACGAGCCAAGAAGTCGAGGGGTTCGGCCTGGGGCTGGAGGGGCAACACCGCTACCCCCTGACCCTGGGCAACCACTACGTCCGTGCCGTCGGGAGTGATCTTAAAGTCCCCCCCGGGTTTGTTGTTGAGGGGTTGGGGAGGCTGGTGGGGGCGCAGGACCCATAGGCGGGGCGCCGCTAGGTCCTTGTGACTTGCCCTTTGGACAACGATGGTTTGACCATCTGGGGAAAGTTCAAACTGGAGGTTGTCGTAGGCACGATTATCTAGTACTAGTTCTACATGCCCCGGGAGATGGCCGTCTAAGCCTGTGGTGACGCTGTAGAGTTGTTGGCGGCTGAGGTTTAGTTGCCCCGGGGGCAAGGCGGCAAACAGGAGCTTATCTCCCCGCGGGTAGGGCTGAAACCTTACGATACTCAGGTTGGGGGGGGTGAGGACCTGCTTGTATTGGCGAGTGAAGTTGTAGAGGATCAATCTACCCTGTTCTTGCCCGGTGACGCCAATGTAGGCGAAGGCCTGGTCAGGGGTTTTAAATTGGCCCCTGAAGGGTTGCATCACGGCACCGTAAAGGTCACGAGCTCCAGCCAGGGTAATCTGGTAGCGCTGGCCGTAGGGGGCCGGCTGGCTCAGGGTATAGGCTAGGCGCCGGCCGGCCCAACTGAGGGTACCCCCTAAGGGAGGGTCGACCTGCAGGTTAGCCGCTACGCTTGCCTGGTTCATAGGACGACTGAACTCAAGTATAAAGGCCCGCTCTTGACCGTCAATTACCCGGTCCTGCCAGGAAAAATGGCGCACCCAAGCTAGGGTATGACTCCCACTCCACACTAACCCTAGGGCTGCCAATCCCAAGCCCAGGATCACCCCCCAAAGGACCTGGTCGAGGCGGGACGGGGCAGATTTGGCGAGTTTATCAGGAGAGTTGGTCATGGGCGGGGTCTAGGGGAGGGCTTTAAGATCATCTAATCTAATACACTGCAAAGAGTCTCAGTGCCTGTAGGGAGTCACATAGAACATAAAACCAGTAGTCTCGGCTGCTAGGACTCATTGAAGCAGGAACAAAACATCTTGAGTTTCCTAGACAATCGCAAAAGCCATTGAGGGATGCTAATTAATGCAAATTGGCTAGAGAGGCAGCCTAGAGATAAACTAGCCCCCCGGAACTAGCTGCTTGCCGAGCCCCATCTGCCACCCGGTGGGCCGCCAAACTCCCCGCCAAGGTGACGTAGAGGGGGGTGCCCGCCGTGAGGTGGTCTAGCACCATGGTGGTGTCTTGGGCAAACAGACCCCGGCGCGGACTAACGGTCAAAGGTTGCTTATTTTCCCCCCGCTGGCAATGCCCTTCATCCCCATCGAACACTAGCCGGCCTTCTGCTCCCTGGACCTCTAGGAGCCGCTCGGCAGGACCAACCCCCTCCCCTTTAGCGTAGAAGACCTCTCCGGTGGCGCCACTGGCAAAGGTCAGCTGGGCCTGGCAGATGCAGGTGCAAAAGTAGGGGTCCTGGTCACCCTGGTACTCTAGTTGGCAGCTGACGGCGACCACTGGACCGAGGGCGTGGGTGAGGCGGTGGATCCGTGAGACACCGGCAAGCAAAGGAAATCCGAATAACTCCCGGTGGTAGGTCCAGCGGCGGGGGGCCGGGGCTTGGGGCGCCACGGTGCGATAGCAAGCCGATCTGACCGGACCAATTTCTCCTAGGTGGCTCACCAGGGCTTGGTGCACTCCCCCCAACAGCTCAATGTGCTCCACGTGTAACAGGCGGTGCTGCTGCTCAGCTAGGGTAACCAGAGCGTAGGCCTGGGCCAAGTCTAGGGCGAGGGGATACTCCACCACCACGTGCTTACCCGCACTCAAGGCTGCCTGGATCACCGGACCGTGGAGGGCGTTTACCGTGGCCACCACCACCAGGTCTACCTGGGGATGCCGGACTAGATCTTCCCATGCGGAGAGGGGTTCTAGGTTAAAGCTATCGGCAAAGGCGCGGGTGGTGGCGGGTTGATGGCCAGCCACTGCTACGACCTGGGACCGGGGGTCAAGGGCGAAGGTTTCTGCCCGCAGCTTAGCGGCATAGCCAGTACCCACTAACCCCACCCGCACCGGGGCCTCTAGGGGTGCACTCCTCATAGGTCAGTCCCGGCGGGTCCAGATCCCTGTAAACATCATAGTCATCCCCCCCACTAGGATCAGGACGGCCAGGCCCCCCGCGGTCACACTCAACCAATCTAAACTCTCCATGGTTTTCCGCTGTATAGTCTCCCCCCAGTATAGGTGGCGGTTGAACCTAGGAGCCGCCGGGGGGAAAACCTTCCTGAGGGGCTTCAGAGCCCTCTGACAACTGCAGGTAAGGGGCAACTTGTAAAATTTTGTTTATTTACTTAGAAAAGTGTTAATTAGATCCGTAAGCATTATTTAAGTTTTCTGTCTTAATCCACAAAGCCTTCTCACACTCCCCTACAGTGTCCTGTATAAAAAACTACGAACCTTCCGTAAAGGTCTTTAGCCACCATGACTGCAACTGTTCCCCCATCTACCTTACAGACTGCCCTAGTCCTTTTCGACCGTACTGGTTTGTTCAAGGTATGCCTAACTAACTCCCATTGGTACCAGGAGCAACAAACCTGGGTCTATCAGGCCGTGGTGGGATTGGGATTGAGCATGGTGCTGAAGACTTCCTTGAATCTCAAGGAGTTTGAGCACCTAGTGGTGCGCACTGGCAGTGAGTCAGCCCTGATCGTGCGCCGGCCTAACGGCGAATATCTAGCCATGGTCACCAGCAACCCCAGTCACACCTATACAGCTGAGGAGATTTACCACCTAGGGCATATGTCCCTGATCTACGGTCAACTACGCCTACAGGTGGCCTAGGTCATCCCGGGCCAACCGGGGACAGGGAGTTGACCTTAAGAGAGCCGTCCGCTTGGGGGTAAGCCTCTCCCAGATAGAGGGGCTGAGAGACACCCGGTTGAGGGTGCAGGAGAGTGCGGGCCCGCAGAGTGATAGTTTGGCCAGAGCGCTGCAGTCGTCCCCGAGCCAGGAGCAGATCCCCAGCGGCTTGCCTGAGGGTGGCTTCTACCGCCGGGGGGTCAGTACCTGGGGGTACGACGATGACCGCCTGGTTAGCCCCGTTATCAAACACCAGGGAGTAGTGGACTGCTCCGGGAACTAGGGAGCGCATCAGGGGTGGGGCCAGACTAAGGGCAAGGAGACCCCCAGCCAGTACACCCATGAAACCCGTGACCCCTACTAGCCGGAAGCGGATACCCCAGCCAAATACAAATCCAGCTGCTGCTCCCAAAGCCGCCACCACGGTAATTACCGCCGCACCTTCCCAAGCTAACCAAAAGTTGTGGGGGGTGATCATGGGGCCTCGGTAGTGACGGGTTGGCTAGGGTTGGTCAGGGCTGCCTTGAGGGTATGCCAGGGGAGGGCAGCACACTTGATGCGCACCGGGAACTGGGAGACCCCTTGCATGACGTTGAGCTTACGAAATTCCAGGGGCAGCTCTCCTTCGCCGCGCAGCATAGCCTGAAATTGATTCACCAGAGCTAAGGCAGCAGTTTTGTCACGGCCCCGCAGGGCCTCTGCCATTAGGTCCGTAGAGGCGAGGGCAATGGCACAGCCTTCCCCCTCAAACCTGATGTCGCGAATTCCTTCACCAGTCTCATCCCAGGCGATGGTCAGTTCCACTGTGTCTCCACAGGAGGGGTTATGCCCGCGTTGCTGACAATCTACAGGGTCGGTCTTACCCCGGTGGCGGGGTTTCTTGTAGCGCTCAAGAATTACCTGTTGGTACAGATTACGGAGGTTACCAGTAGTCATGGGCAAGGGAGAGGAGAACCCGAGAAGGGAGGAAAACTAGAAGGGGAAGCTAGCGGGGTAGAACGTCACTGACACCCAGTTGGGTTAGCTCCTCGGACATTTCTAGGATGGCTCGCATGACCGGCTTAACCCCCGACTCGTCTGAAATATCGTGGTCCTCCCGGCGCCGACGGCTGGCCCGGTTGGCTTGGTTAGCCCGCTTGGCCACTTGGACCGTGATGCGATAGCGGTTAGAAGCAGCATTAATTAACTCTTCCGCCCGCCGCATTAGTTGATTTGTGTCAATGGGTGTGGGTTTGTGCACTTAGGTTCAGTTACCACCGTAGTTCACCACCATTCTATCGCAAGGCCTCAATTCGCAGCCGCCAGTAGTCTATTACCCAACTCCCCTCCCTGAACAGGTCTGGCCGCAGGGTGGCCTCAAGGTGCTGGATGACCGCCTCCCGGTCAGGGGGATACAAATTCCTGAGGATTTCCTCCTCAAACTGCTCAAGCCAACGGCGCAACCCTAATTCTCCATCCTCTAGGGGGGTTGGGCGGGGGAAAAATTGGGCCCGGCGCACGGAGAAACCCCGGTCCTCAAGGAGGGTGGCGTACTCAGAGAGGCGGGGAAAGTAGCGCCGCTCCTGCACCTGCTGGCCCACCACCTGGGCAAAGGCCGTCTGGATCGCCATGCTGACCCGAGCAATGTTGCCGTAACCCCCCAATTCCACCACTAGACGGCCTCCGGGCTTTAGGGCTGCGGCCATACAGACTACCGCTGCCTCGGCTGCCGTGACCCAATGCAGGGCAGCATTGGAAAAGATAGCGTCGAAGGGCTCAGGAAAGTGGAAGTCAGTCGCATCGGCCACGGTAAATTCCAGGTGTGGGTAGGTCTGACGCGCCCGAGCAACCATGGCAGCCGATCGGTCCATACCCAAGACTCGGGCTCCTGCCTGGGCGATCTGGCTGGTCAGGTGGCCAGTGCCGCAGCCTAGGTCCAGGATGTATTCCCCGGGTTGAGGGCGTAACCAAGTTATCAGATCGGCGCCGTAGTCAGAGACGAATTTGTGGCTTTGGTCGTAGAGAATGGGATTCCAGTCCATGGAAAGGTGGGGAGGAATTACCCTATTCTAGGGACTCGTGGCCAAGCTTCCGCCAGTCTAGGGACTCAAGCTTCTTTAACTGCTCTCCCTGGGTCTGGGCCCGATTGGCAATGATTTTGCCTACTAGATCACATAGTTCAAAAAGAGCCGGGTTAGCCACTTGGTAGTAGACCTTGATACCCCGTTGCTCCCGGGTAACCAAGCCCGCCCTAGCTAGGAGTTGCAGTTGTTTAGAGACGTTAGCCTGCCCCAGACCGGTGCCCTGGACAATTTGGGTGACATTTTGCTCACCCTCGCGCAGACAGCAGAGAATCTGCAGCCGACTGACCTCGGCCAGGACCTGCAAAAAGTCGGTGATCAGCGCCAAAGCAGCAGTAGAGATGTTCATCGTGGGTTAATTAGGTCAGGATTGAGGTCGGGGGCGTCGGCGCCAAAACAGGTAGTAAAGAATCGGCACGGCAGAGCGGGAAATCAGGAGGGAAGCGACTTCCCCGGCCATCAGGGAAATAGCTAAGCCCTGAAAAATGGGGTCATCCAAAATCACCGCTGATCCCACCACCACTGCTGCTGCCGTCAAGAGCATGGGGCGAAAGCGCACTGCCCCCGCATCAATTACCGCCTCCTCCAGGGGGATTCCCTGAGCTAGCCGCAACTCAATGAAATCCACCAGAATAATCGAGTTGCGCACCACAATCCCTGCTCCGGCGATAAACCCGATCATAGAGGTGGCACTGAAAAAAGCCCCCATCAACCAGTGGGCAGGCATGATGCCGATCAAAGAGAAGGGAATCGCCGCCATAATCACCAAGGGAGTGCCAAAGGATTGAAACCAACCTACCACCAAGGCATAGATCAGGATCAACACCACACCAAAGGCAATCCCCAAGTCTCGAAATACCTCAAAGGTCACCTGCCATTCCCCGTCCCACTTAATGGCGTAGGCCAAAGTTGCAGGGGGCTGTTCTGTAAAGTAGGTCTTTAGAGCTTTGCCGTTAGGGGTAGGCAGCCGACTGATCTGGGGTTGGAGGCTAAGCATGGCGTAGATAGGACTTTCTATCTGACCAGCCACATCCCCCAAGACGTAGACCACTGGCTCAAGATTTTTGTGGTAAATGCTCTGGGGGGCCGTAGCTTTGACGAGGTGGGTGAGGGCACTGAGGGGCACTAGCCGACCATCAGACCCCTGAACTGGTATGTTTCCCAAGTCCTCCACCCGGGAGCGCTCCGGGATGGCCAGCCGCACCCGGATATCCACGTCTTCCCGAGAGGTTGGGTCGTGTAAAATCCCCACCACCGTTCCGTTGAGGCTAGTTTGGAGGGTCTGACTGATGGCCGCTACCGTCACCCCATTCAGGGCCGCCTTTTGCCGGTCGATTACCAGGTGATACTCTCGTTGAGGCGCCTGCACATACCAGTCCACGTCCACTACCCCGGGGGTTTGTTTGTAGGTGGTAAAAATTTCCCGGGCCAAGGCAATCTGCCCCGCGTAGTCTGGCCCATAAACCTCCGTCACCAGGGAATCAAGGACTGGGGGCCCCGGGGGACTCTCGGTGACCTGAATGCGGGCCCCGTACTGGTTGGCAAGGGCGGCGAGGGACGGCCGGATCAATTCAGCCACGGCATGACTTTGGCGGTGGCGCTCACTGGCGGGGACTAAGTTAACTACCAAGTCGGCCACATTCGGACCACTGCGGAGGAAGTAGTGGCGCACCAGACCGTTGAAATTGTAGGGGGCTGCCAGTCCTACGTACCGTTGGTAGTTGAGTACGTCCGGGACTGTCTCTAGATAAGCGGTCATCTCCTGGGTAACTAGGGCAGTTTTTTCCAAGGCGGTGCCCGCTGGGAGGGTGACAAGAACCTCTAGTTGACTTTTGTTGTCCGACGGCAACATTTTTAAGATCACCAACTTAAAGCCCACCAAAGTTACCAGAATCAACACTAGGACCACCGTGACCGTGACCAGAAAGGCTACTCCCCGCCGGGGAAAATGAATCAAGGGGTACATGAGGCGGCGGTATAGCTGGGTTAGGGCGTCCTCCTGCTCGTGGCCAGCTAAGTTGTGGCCGTCAGCAAACACCCGCAGGGTCACCCAAGGGACTATGATGAAAGCCACCAGGAGGGAAAAAACCATGGCCGCGGAGGCCCCCAGGGGAATAGGCCGCATGTAGGGACCCATAAGACCCCGGACGAAGGCCATGGGCAAGATGGCGGCAATGACAGTTAGGGTGGCGAGGATCGTGGGATTGCCCACCTCATCCACAGCTTCCAGGATTATGGCCCGCAGGACCGAGCGCCGCTGAGGAGCCGAGCGCAGCCGGTTTTGGCTTTCTGGTAACTGCAGATGGCGCCCCACGTTTTCCACTACCACGATGGCATCATCCACTAGAATGCCAATGGAAAAGATCAAGGCAAAAAAGCTCACCCGGTTCAAGGTGAAGCCGTAGGCCAGAAAACTAGCTAGGGTGAGGGCCAGGGTGACCGGAATCGCCACCGCCGTCACCTTGGCCGCCCGCTGCCCCAAGGCCAAGGCCATCAGCAGGGTCACTGAGACGACGGCAATACCCATGTGCCACAGGAGCTGATTGGACCGCTCAGCGGCTGCCCGGCCATCATCCCGGGTGACCGTCAGGTGTACATTGGCGGGGATGTACTGGGGGCGAATTAGCTCGAGCTTATGACGGACCGCTGCGGACATTTGGATGGCATTGGTTCGGGGTAATTTGGCCACGGCCAGGGTGACTGCTGCACCCTCTCCTTGGCCTTTTTGGCCGTAGAAGACGTAGCTATCTGGGGGCGCCGGTCCATCGGTCACCGTGGCCACATCCCGCAGGTACACCGGTCGACCAGCCCCGGTAGCCACCACTAGGTTCTCCACTGCCTGGGCAGAGGTGAGAAAACCATCTGTGCGCACTAGCAGGGAGTGATTGTCCTCGGTCAGATCACCGCGGGCCGGTTGGGTGTTGGCGGCACCTAGAGCTGAGGTAATCTGCAGGGGGGTCAAGCCATAGCTGCTGAGACGCACTGGGTCTAGGTCTACCCGCAGGGTGCGGATTTGGCCCCCCAAAATGTGTACCTGGGAGACCGTAGGTACTGCCTTGATCTGCTCCTTGAGTTGGGCGGCGGTCTGGCGGAGGATAAAGCCATCAGCCTGATCACTCCAGAGGGTGAGGGTGAGGACCGCCACATCGTCGATGGAGCGCGGTTTAATCAGGGGCTGGGAGGCCCCCGGAGGAATTCGGTCGAGATTAGAGTAAAGCTTGGTGTAAAGCTGCGTGATTGAGGTTTCCGAGTCTTGCCCGACCTGGAAGCGAGCAATCACTAGGGCGCTGTCGGCACTGGAGGTGGAGTAGACGTATTCTATGCCGGGAATCTCTCGAATGAGGTTTTCTAAGGGATAGGTGACTCGTTGTTCAATCTCCGCCGCTGAGGCTCCAGGCATCTGGACAAAGATGTCCGCCATGGGGACACTAATCTGAGGCTCCTCTTCCCGGGGCAAGATGAATAGAGCCCCTAGACCCATCAACAGGGCAACTAGGATCAACAGGAGTGTGGTCTTGGAGTCAATGAAGCGCTGGGCTAGGTGGCCCACAAAGCCTAGGGAACCCCGGGGAGGCGGCAGTTTAGTCATGGCGGGGGAGAATATAGTTTAATTGTACTGAGAAAGGACCCGGACCGGCTGGCCATCTTGCAGCTGGGGGGAGTGAGTGAGGATGACTTGGTCGCCGCCCACTAGGCCTGCTAAAACCCGCACCTGTCCGGCAGCAGGCTTACCCACCTCTAGCCACCGCAACTCGGCCCGCTGGTGGGTCTGGTCAACCACGTACACTCCCGTTAGTTGTCCCTGGTGTACTAAAGCTGCCTGGGGGATAGTGATGACTGATCGAGTACCGGCGATGGGCAGGTTAATCTGTCCATACATCCCTGCCATGAGACCACTGGGGCGGTCCAGGGGGACCTTAACCAGGAAGGTCCGGGACTGGGGGTCGGCGGCCGGGACGATCTGACCAATGTGCCCAGGATAGTTATGGCCAGCGACTTGCACCGCAATTGGCTCTCCTAGCTTGACGTCAGTGGCGTTTTGCTCCGGCACGGGTACCTCTAGCTGTAGATGGTCTGAGTCCTGGATTTTGATGAGGGCGGTGCCGCTGGGGGAATAGGGATTAGTAACCTCACCAGGAGAGGCTAGCTTTTCAGTTACCACCCCGTTAAAGGGAGCGACCACTTGGCCATAGCTTTGGTCAGCCAGCGCAGTAACTACCTGGGCTTGGGCTTGCCCTAGAGCAGCTTGGGCCTGCCTGACGGCCGCCCGGGCTTGCCGGATGGCAGCCTTAGTTTGGGCCAGAACTGCCTTAGCCTCGGCTAGGGTGTCGTTGGCTTGGTCAAGCTGGGCTTGGGGAATTGCTCCTTCCCTCGTCAGCCAGGCGGAGCGCTGCTGGTTAATTTGGGCCAGGTGTAGGGCCGCCAGGTTCTGGAGGGCTTGGGCCTGCAGCTGCTCAAGGGTAGCTTGGATCCGGGCTACCTCCGCTGCTGCTTGGGCAACATTAGACCGGGCGGCGGCCGTTTGCCCTGCCATATCCTGGGTATCAATTCTTGCCACTACGGCCCCTTGGGCAATACGGTCCCCTGTGTGCCAGGGCAAATAGGTGATCAGCCCCGCCAAACGGGTGGAGAGGACAGCCTTGTGTAGAGGTGCGATGGTGCCGCTGAGAGTCAAGCAGTCCCCCTGGGGGTGGGGGTAGACCCGGAGGATGCGCACTGCCATGGCCGGAAGTACAGGGGCCGCGGTCGGTGGCTTAACCTGACTCAGTACCCGTCCCAAGCCAAAGCCCGCCAACAAAAGAGCTACCCCCCAAGCCACAATCGTCCCTCGACCCAGACCATTCATGGTGATTTGTTTATCCATCGCTGTTGCCGACCTCCATGCCCTAAAGAATCTAAGAACATATTACTACTGAGTTGTATAAGTATCCCTAGGAAACCTCTCCCAGGGCAAACTTCAGTACCCTTGCTCGGCCAGGAACTCGAGGGTGATTTCCTCTTCCATAGCCCGGGAGGAGAGAAATTTGTGGGCGTACTTAGCCAGAATATCCCCCTCCAGGTTCACCGGTGCTCCAGGTTCTAGGTACTGTAGGTTAGTGGTGCGATAGGTATGGGGGATGACGGCCACCGAAAACTGACCCCCCCCTTCCCTAAGGTTAGCTACGGTCAGGCTAACTCCATTCACCGCTATACTGCCCTTGGCAACCAGATAGGGAGCAACCGTCGGCGGGGTACTAAATTCCATTATCCAGGCTGCTTCTGCCCCGGTTACCCCCAGTAGGTGGCCTACCCCATCCACATGTCCGGTGACAAAGTGACCCCCTAAACGGTCTCCCACCCGTAGGGATAATTCCAGGTTGACCAAGCGACCTCCCTGGCCGAGAGTGCTCCGCTGGAGAGTTTCCGGGGAAACTACCGCCCCAAACCCCCCACCCCCCAAGTCAGCCACCGTCAGACACACCCCATCTACGGCGACACTGTCTCCCAGGGTGAGCTGCCCAAGGTCTCCTTGGGGATAAATCCTCAGGTGTGTCTCACCTAGGGTCTCGACTACGCCCATTACTTGTACTAGACCCGTAAACATTCCCAGGTGATTCCTTCTTCCACAGGCCATAATTGAAACTAGACTAACCCTTAGCGGTGTCCCCGCGCCTGGAAGCTAAGACCATGATTGAAATGAGAGTTGCCGGGGTGATTGTCGACCCCCCCACCCGAATTCCTGTGGTGCTGTTGCGGGATCCCCAAGACCGTCGAGCCTTGCGCATCTATGTCAGTCAGGACCAAGCCCAGGCGATTTTCAACGCCTACAAGCATCAAGTCCCCCTACGGCCCTTCACCCACGACCTGATGATCAATATCCTCAAGGAATGGGACCTGACTGTGGAGCGAGTGGTGATCCACTCCCTCCAGGACAATACCTTCCACGCCGTCGTTACTGTCCGCCAAGGGGAGGTGAAAAAAGACCTGGATGCCCGCTCTAGTGATGCCATTGCCCTTGCTCTACGCGCCAACGCGCCAATCTGGGTATTTGAGGAAGTGATTGCCGACGCCTCAATCCCTGTGGACGAAGAGGCCGATGAGGCGGAACAGCAGGCCTTCCGTGAATTCTTGGCTAATCTCAGACCAGAGGACCTAATCCAACGGGGGGGCTGGGATGAGGAGCGGCACTCCTCCTAGTTGCCTCGAGGATGAGTCTCAGAGTAACCCAAAGGAGGGCAGTCCAGATGCGTTATCGGCGTTTTGGTAAAACTGAGTTACCTTTGTCGGTGTTCTCCCTGGGAGTGATGCGCTGTTTGGCCTCCCCGGAGATGGCCTTAGCTACCATCTACAGGGCCCTAGAGTTGGGCATCAACCACCTAGAGACCGCCCAGGCCTATGGTGCTAGTGAAACCTACCTGGGCCAGTTTTTTCGCAGCTTCCCGCAGCGGCAGCAGGTTTACCTGACCACCAAAATCATCCCCCAGGGAGATGCTGACACCATGGAGCGGCTCATTGACCAGTCCCTAGGGCGTCTAGAGTGCGGCTATTTAGACACCTTGGCAGTCCATGGCCTCAACACTCAGGAACACTTAGACTGGTTGCACCGGGGGGGGATGACCGGGGTACAACGGGCAGTAGCTGATGGCCGAGTTCGCCACGTGGGTTTTTCTACTCACGGTCCCCTAGAGGTGGTTTTGGCCGCCATCAACACTGGTCTATTTAGTTTTGTCAATCTCCACTACTACCTGTTCTTTCAGCGGCTTGCCCCAGCCCTCGATGTCGCCCAAGCCCAGGACCTAGGAGTGTTCATTATCTCCCCCGCCGATAAGGGAGGACTTCTTTATACTCCCCCGGAGCAACTTGAGCAACTGTGCGCTCCCCTGTCCCCCCTCCACCTAAACTATCGATTCCTCTTGGCGGACTCCCGGATCACTACCCTTAGCTTAGGACCAGCTAACCCGGAAGAATTGGCATGGCCTCTGGCGGTGGCCGACCAGGAGGGCCCCTTGACCCTGGAGGAGGTGGGGATTCTTAACCGATTGCGCCGGCAGCAGGAGCTAGCCCTCGGATCTGACCTGTGCCGCCAGTGTTACCAATGCCTTCCTTGTCCAGAAGGGATTCATATTCCCGAGGTCCTGAGGCTGCGCAACCTTACGGTTGCCTACGACATGGTACCGTACGGTAAATACCGCTACGGAATGCTAGGCAAGGCTGGCCACTGGGTGCCCGGACGACCCGGAGACCAGTGCACAGACTGTGGCGATTGCCTGCCCCGCTGCCCAGAAAAGTTAGCTATTCCCGCTCTGCTACGGGATACCCACCGTCGCCTCCAGGGCCAGGAGGTTAAGCGTTTGTGGGGAAATAAAACTATGTAGCAGCACATCAACAGGCCCTCAAGTTCTCCAGGTCCAGGAGGGTAAACGACCATGGGCATAACTAGGAGTTCATAAGGGCAATCAGCAGCTTAAAATATGAACAGGATTATGTAAAATTTCGTAAACTTCCCCCGGATCCCATGACCTCCGCCACCCCCTTTCTCACCGCCATCGTCGAGGCAGACTTAGCCCTGATGACGGAGAACCTAAAAAAACTGGTTAGCGCTGGACACCCTATCCTCCACGCTGCGGCAGACCATCTCTTCGGAGCTGGGGGGAAACGCCTGAGACCAGCAGTGGTACTGTTGGCATCCCGGGCTACCATGCCGGACCAAAACCTGACGGCTTACCACCGCAGCTTGGCAGAGATCACCGAAATGATTCATACCGCCAGCCTCGTCCATGATGATGTCCTAGACGAATCGGAGGTCCGGCGGGGTATCGCCACCGTCCACAGCAGTTTCGGCAATCGGGTGGCTGTGCTCGCCGGTGACTTTCTGTTTGCCCAGTCCTCCTGGTACCTAGCGAACCTCAATAACCTAGAGGTAGTGAAACTGCTCTCCCGGGTGATTATGGACCTGGCAGAGGGAGAGATCCTCCAGGGATTAAATCGCTTTGACATCATTTCCATTGATGCTTATCTCGAAAAGACCTATTACAAGACCGCTTCCCTGATCGCCAACAGCGCCAAATCCGCCGCCCTCCTCAGCGGTGCTCCGGAACCCGTTGCCCAAGATTTGTATAACTACGGCCGCAACTTGGGTCTGGCCTTTCAGATCATCGACGATATTTTCGACTTTACTGCCAGCGCTGAGGTCCTGGGTAAGCCGGTCGGCTCCGACCTCAAAAGTGGCAACCTAACTGCCCCAGTCCTATTTGCCCTGGAAGACTATCCCCAGCTGGAGAAATTTATCCTGCGGGAATTTGCCCAGGAAGGAGACCTAGAGCAAACTCTCTCCCTGGTCAAAAACAGCCGTGGCCTCCAGCGGGCTCGGGATCTAGCGGTCCACTTTGCCCATACGGCGGTCGAGAATCTAGCCCAGTTACCCGCCTCCGTTTCCCGGCAAGCGCTGATAAACCTAACGGAGCATGTGATTAACCGCAGTAGTTAGGGCGGCAAAATCGCTGAAACTAAAACAGGCCCAGGGGATCTGATACTATTATCCTTAGCTGTATACCTCCACCCACAGCCCTTGCCTTAACTCACAGGATCAGTTCGCCTCATGGATTTTTCGCCTGCCGATTTGCTCTCCAACTTTCCGGACGAGAAACTGGTTGCCCCTAAAATTTTAGAAAAAAAGCTCAATTGTACTACAAAAAGGTCCCTGGAGCAGCTGCAGATTTGCCTAGATGCCTTGGAGAAGTTAGAGATTCTAGTTAAGGAGCGGGGGAAGTATCGCCGAGTGACCGAAGAAGGCCTAGTCAGTGGCAAGCTGCGCTGTTCCAGTAAGGGTTTTTGTTTCGCGATTCAGGAAGTGGAGGGGGCCGAGGACATCTACATCCGTGAAACCCACGTCGGGACAGCCTGGAACGGTGACCGGGTACTAGTGAAGGTGACCCGGGAAGGCCGCCGCCGCCGCAGCCCTGAGGGGGAAGTACGCCTGGTGCTAGAGCGAGCTAACCCCTCGATTTTGGCCCGGGTCAAGCGTTCTCCCCAGGGATTCCAAGCCGTCCCCCTAGATGACCGGCTTCTATTTGAATTGGACCTAGAGGCCGGAGAAGGAGAAGACCTCGCCCCCCTAGAGGGCCATCTAGTCCACGTGCGGATCCTGCGCTACCCCCTTGGTCAGCTGCGTCCGGTGGGTCAGGTCACCCGGAGCCTAGAAAGCGAAAGTGGACCAGCATCGGACCTGATGATCATCTGCTGTAAGCACGATTTGCCCCAGGACTTTCCGGCCGAAGTACTCCTAGCTGCCGACCAGGCCGCAGCAGAAATCTCCCCTGAGGAATTCGCTGCCCGCCGGGACCTGCGCTCTCTGTTCACAGTGGCTCTCAAGCCTAACCTTGATCCAGGGGTGTCTAACCACTCGGATAATGCCATTACCCTCGAGGAGCTACCCTCCGGGTTGTGGCGGCTGGGGATTCACGTGGCTGACGTGGCCCACTTTGTCACTCCCCAATCACCCCTAGACCAGGAGGCCGAACGCCGCACCACCGCTGTCCACCTGGGGGACCAGGTCCTGCCCCTGCTGCCGGCTAACCTTACGGAACGATGCTGTGCTTTAATCCCTGGCCAGGACCGCTTGAGCATTTCGGTGCTGCTGACCCTGACCGCGAGCGGCGAAATCGTTACCTTTGAGATTCAACCAACGGTAGTGCAGGTAGATGAGTTTCTCAGCTACGCCCAGGCCCGGGATATCCTCCAGGCAGAACCGAGTAGCGACCTGCACCATTGGCTAGGCAACCTGCGCCAGTTGAGTGGTACGCTGGGAGAACAGCGCCGGCGGCGGGGAGCCTTTGAACTGAACCTGCCCCAGGCTCAGTTCCGCTGCGACGATGAAGGAGCCATGGGAGCTATGGTGGTTTCCTCTATTCAGCCAGTACGCTCCCTGGTGGCGGAGGTGATGATATTAGCTAACCAGGTAGTGGCCAGTCACCTGCAGGCCCTAGGGGTACCGGGGATTTACCGGGTTCATCCCCTACCTAACCTAGATAGCGTCCAGGAGGTAGCTAAGCTCGGCTGCAACATGGGGATTGAGCTACGCCTAGAGCAGGAGGACGGGGTCTGCCCCCAAGACTACCAGCACTTCACCCAGGCCTTTGCCAAATCCGAGCTAGAGAAGGTGCTCACCTACCTGTTGCTTGAGACCCTCAAGCCCGCCTCCTACAGCACTACCCCACGCTCCCACTTTGCCCTAGCCCTTGACCAGGGATATACTCACTTCGTCTCGCCACTGCACCGCTATCCAGACCTATTGATCCAACGGGTCCTTAAGAGTGTGTTTGCCTTAGGCCGTGACCGCCGTTCCACCAGGACTAAGGAACAGGCAGACCTACGCAGCAGCATCTGTCATGGGAAAGTTACCTGGAAAGTACTCCCTCCGGAGGTCCACGAAGCCCTAGAGCAACAGTTTGCCAGTCAAGTAGTACACTTAACTGAACGGGAAAAGGAAGCCCTAGAGGCGGAAAAGGACATGGAAGGCCTCCAGAAAGCTGGCTTTATGGAACAGCGCACCGGCGAGATATTTCACGGTTTGATTATTGGAGTCCAATCCTACGGCCTGTTCGTGGAGATTGAGGAACTGTTGGTGGAAGGGCTAGTACACGTCAGCTCCCTTAAGGATGACTGGTACGAGTATCGGGCCCGTCAACAGGCCCTAGTGGGCCGTCGCAGCCGCCGCCAATACAGCCTCGGGGGCCAAGTCCTGGTCCAAGTCAAAGGGGTAGACTACTACCGTCAACAGATAGACCTTGTGATCATACCTGACGAGACCAAGGAAACCGAGCTAGACCTCGTCGAGACCGCTGAGGAATCTTGAACCAGCGCCCCCTAATTCTGGGTGTTTCGGGAGCTTCAGGCCTGATATATGCCCTCCGAGTCCTGCGACACCTGCTCAATGCTGACCAAGCCATTGAAGTGGTGGCTAGCCGTGCCTCCTACCAGGTTTGGAGGGCTGAGTACGGTCTGACTTTACCCGGGGGGGGGCCTGCCCAAGCCCAATTTTGGCGGCAACAGTCTGGCGCCGAGGGGGGAGGGAAGCTTACCTGTCATCCCTGGCAAGACCTAGGCGCGGGAATTGCCAGTGGCTCCTATCGCACCCAGGGGATGTTAGTGGTCCCCTGTAGCATGAGTACAGTAGCTAAGTTAGCTACTGGCCTAAGTACAGATTTACTGGAGCGGTCGGCAGATGTACAGCTAAAGGAGGGAAGACCTCTGGTTCTAGTACCGCGGGAAACCCCCTTTAGTTTGATTCACCTGCGCAATCTCACTACCCTTGCGGAGGCAGGAGCCCGAATTGTCCCAGCTATCCCCGCTTGGTACCACCATCCCCAGACCATTGAAGACTTGGTAGATTTTGTCGTGGCCCGGGCCCTTGACCAACTGGGTATAGATTGTGTGCCCCTAAGACGCTGGAGGGAATAGGGCGGCGACAGCCTGACCAAGCTGCTCAAAGGACAAGCTACCGGCCTGGCTGAACACCTTGTGCCCAGTTCCATCAAATAAGACCGTTTGGGGTACTTGGCCCTGGTAGTAATAACCGGGCTCGAGGGGCGTGTACTGGGACTGCGGCAACCAAGTGTCAGGGCTTACGGCCAGCAGATTTAAACGGTGGACGTACATCCCCTGCACCCGGGAGACCACAGCAGCGTATTCTTTGCAATCGCGGCTGTCATCAACGTAGAACACTAGCAAGGTTGGCTTAGGCCCCCGGAGGGCTTCGGCAAGGGAGGTCTTAGGAGGTACTAGAGAGCCGTCTCCAGCGTAAAGGGCAAAGATATTGCCATCGTAGTGGTCATCAGCTAAGTTGGCTAGAGCTGGGGCGCCGGGATTGATGAGCAGAAGCCCAGTTAGACACAACCAAAGCAGTACACTGAAGATTGATTTGGGAAGCATGGGGGAGAGCGCAAGTCTGCTGATACTTATTTACGAGTCGGACAGCTTAACTATTATACCTGGGATTAGACTTAGCCCCAAGGGGAGATTTCCCGATGGAGATAGCTAGGGCAAATAGTTAGTCGCGTAAAGATAGGAAACTAATCCCTCGGGGGCAACCTAAAATAAATCTAAAATGGTGGGAATTCCCAAGCCTACTTCCCGAGCATTACCTAACCGTCGTCAATTTGAGGAGCACCACCGTGCAGTCAGCCAAACAACACAACCAAATTGTGGGCTATTTTCTGGAAGAAGCCCGGGAACACTTGGAAACCATGGAAAAATGCCTTCTAGAACTTCAGGCGACGATGGAAGACCAGGAGCGGATGAATGAATTATTCCGGGCCGCCCACTCCCTGAAAGGGGGAGCAGCCATGCTCGGATTTCAGGCGATCCAGAAAACCGCTCACCAACTAGAGGATGCCCTGAAGCTGCTGCAGGAAAACCCCATCACCATCGACCAACAGTTAGAAACCCTATTTCTGCAGGAATTAGATGCCCTCCGGGAGTTGACAGCTTGTATTGAGGGGCCCTTTGGCTGGCAGGAGGACGATGCCGCCACCATACTGCGCAAGTACGAACCTACACTAAAAGAATTGGCGGCCCACCTGGGTACCCTCCTGGGGGGAGAGGAACAAAAAGAAGCTGAGGCTGCCTCAATGGCTGTTTCCACTAACCTTTTTGTCTCCTTGGCCACCAATGAGCTGCGGCAAATGTTGACCCTATTTAAGGGACCAGAAAATGAGGGTACTCGCCACCAGATCGTTAGTTTATGCGACCAGTTTATTACCATTGGCCCTAACTTAAAGACCTGGCAGGATATAGTGCGCCTGGCCCAAAAAGCAATCGACAAGCCCCAAAACTCCTATAAGACCCTGGCTCCGGTAGTGATCAGGGACCTAAAACAGGCAATCGACTTGATCCAAGCTGAACGCGCGGCCAGCATTGTTCCCAGCAGCGCCCTGGAGCAGCTAGCAAGTTCTGCTGCTGCCCTGCCCTTACCCCAAGACCCCAAAGCGGTAGCGGCCCAACTGATCCAGAACTTCAATAAGCAACAGTTACGCGAGATTGCTCAGATCCTAGTCATGGCCCTTAAGGCCTAGGACCGGTAGACCCGCCACGCTAACTGCAACAGGGAACTAATAATTGTAGCTGCCACTACCGGTCCCCCCTTGGCTCCCTTGGTGTAGATGTAGGGCCCAGTAGTCTTTCCTAGGCGCTCCTTGACCGTGTTTTCAGCCAGCAGTACGGGCGGAGTAGCAACTATCAGGGCTGGTTTAACTTCCCCTGACTCCATCAAGTCTAAGAGAATAGCTAGGGCCATGGGGTCTTGGCCAATTACAAAAATCCCCTCTGGGTAGAGCTTAGCTAAGGTTTCTAGGCCCCAAGCCGAGGCGCTCTTGCCCACCTGCGGCCGAGTATTGGCCTCGGTGGCACAGTAGAGGGGGTTGACAAAGGTTTGTACCATAATCGGTAACAAACCCGCTCTCACCATTCCCGAATCAACGATCACCGGCGTACGTACTGCCAGGGCCGCCGCCCCTGCGTGGAGGGATTCGGGGGAGAAAACTATTTGGTCTTTATAGTCAAAGTCTCCAGTAGCGTAGACCACCTGCCGGACAATAATATAGCCAGTGGGTGAAAACTCGTGACTGCCTATTTCCTGGTCAATCAGAGCCAAACTATGAGCATCACTACTGGAGTATTCCATCGGTGGAGCCTGCGGTGAACTTTTGGGGTCAAATTAACCATAATCCCTTAGCTCGTTACGGAGCAATGCTGTTGGCGATATTTTACCTGACTGCCCTAGGGGCAGATTTTATTGCCCCCTGTGACCCTTACAGCTTTCAATCCGGCGGCTCCTTGCTCCCCCCCACTCAGGTCTACTGGCGGAATCCAGCTGGGGTCTGGGTAGGTCCCCACGTCTACCCCACTACCCAGGGCCCCGTGGACCTAACTACCGGGGAGCGACACCTGAGGGTAGACTGGGGTCATCCCTCCCCCCTCGGCTTCTTTGTCCCAGGGCCTAGCTACCATTGGCTAGGTGTGTCTTTGAACTATCACCTGGTCGGTACCACTGGCCCTGGGCAATTACATCTGTTGGGGACTGATGAGCAGGGGCGAGACCAGTTTAGTCGTCTGCTGTTTGGGGGGCGGGTAAGCCTGAGCATTGGCCTGGTAGGAATCCTGGTGACTTTCCCTTTGGGCCTAGTGATGGGGGGAATCGCCGGGTACTTTGGGGGCTGGGTAGATGCCCTAGTGATGCGCCTGGTGGAGGTGCTTTTGACTATTCCGAGTATCTACCTGCTAGTAGCTCTAGCGGCGGTATTACCCCCCGGGCTTTCCAGTACCCAGCGCTTTCTCTTGATTGTACTCATTACCTCCCTAGTACGCTGGGCTGGACTGGCCCGGGTGGTGCGGGGGCAGGTGCTCTCGACCAAGACCCGGGAGTTTGTCCAAGCCAGTCAAGTTATGGGGGCAAGTACTATGCGGCTGCTCACCCGTCATATCCTGCCCCAGAGTGCCACCTACGTGATTATTTCTGCTACCCTGGCCATTCCCAGTTTTATTGAGGCCGAGGCGGTGTTGAGCTTAATCGGCTTGGGGATCCAAGACCCAGACCCCTCCTGGGGCAACCTCTTGGCCCTGGCTACTAATGCCTCAATTCTGGTACTCGAGCCCTGGTTAGTGTGGCCGCCGGCGGTGGCAATTGTCCTCACGGTCCTAGGGTTCAACCTGTTAGGAGATGGTCTACGAGATATTCTAGACCCCCGCACCCCCTGACTTTTGGGCCTGGTAAAGCTGCTTAAAGCGTAACTGCTGCCGGTGGTGGTCCACGATGGGTGAGGGATAGCCCAAGTGGTGGCGCTCCAGGGGGGTAATCAAGCCCTGGCCCAACTTTTCCGGGTCGAGGGAGCGTAGTTCAGGCAGCCAGATGCGCAGGTACTCAGCCTCTGGGTCAAACTTCTGGCTCTGGGTAGTGGGATTGAAAATTCTCAAGGGGTGAGGGTCGAGGCCGCTCGAGGCACTCCACTGCCAGCCACCGTTATTAGCCGCCAAGTCCCCATCGACCAGGTGGGCCATAAAGTAGCGCTCGCCCCAGCGCCAGTCCACCAGGAGGTCCTTAGTTAAGAAGCTTGCCACTACCATACGGCAGCGATTGTGCATCCAACCGGTAGCCCGGAGCTGGCGCATGGCGGCATCCACTAGGGGGTATCCTGTTTCCCCAGCACACCAGGCCTGGAAATAGTCCAGGTTGTTCTCCCAGGGGAAGTTACGCAGTTGCGGCCGGTGACACTCCGTTGCCAGAGCAGGAAAGTGATAAAGGGCGTGTTGGTAGAATTCTCGCCAGGCCAGTTCCTGGCGCCAGGCTTGGATGCCAATACGGGCTGGCTCTCCGGGGTTATCTTCCCAGCAGACCTGGGTAGCCGCCCAAATCTCCCGGGGCCCGAGGGTGCCAAACTTGATTGCTGCGCTCAGCAGGGAGGTGGCTGCCTGGGCCGGGAAGTCTCGCAGTTCCTTGTAAGTCTGGATCCGGTAGGCGCAAAATTCCCTTAGTTGGGCCTGGGCAGCAGTGGCCCCGGGGGTGACCAACAGCTCCCCTGTCCAGGTGAACCCTAACTGTGCCAGGGTGGGGACGGGCAGGCTATTTCCTCCCTCGATCAGCCGGGGTGGGCAGGGCAGTGGGACTGGGGTGGCCTTCGGGAGACTACTCCAGTTGCGCCAAAAGGGCGTGTACACCGTGTAGGGCTGACCAGCCCCGGTTTGCACCTCTAGGGGTGAGTGGAGGGGCTGGTCCCAGAAGGTCCGTACGGCAATCCCCTGAGCCGCTAGAGCCTCTCTGACCCGCTGATCACGGTCCCGGGCATAGGGTTCCACATCCAGGTTCCAGAATACCCCTTGGGCTCCTTGGGCGTGAGCCAGAGTCGGCAGAGCCTGCTCTGGGGCTCCCCGGAGGAGGAATAGATAGCTACCTAGCTGTCGGTAAGCTTCACCGAGCGCATGGAGACTGCCAAGCAGATAGGCCAGGCGCGCCGGGGCCACCTCCTGTGGCTCGAGTAGCAAGGGGTCCAGACAAAAAACCCCGGCCCACCGCCGCGAAGTGGTGCTGGCGGTGTAAAGGCCAAGGTTATCCTGTAGCCTCAGGTCCCGCCGGTGCCAAAACAGAATTAGCTCATCCATAGGGATTCACCTGAGGCCACTGGCCATACCGATCAGCAGCAGAAAACCTAACCCAACGTTTTGTTCAAAAACTGGTGGATAGGACCCAAGGCGCAACCGGGAGTACTGCCAAGCCCAACCTAAGGCAGTCACCCCCCAGGCTCCCCAGAAGCCTAAGCCCAGGTGCATTAGTATCCCCAATAGCCCTAGCATTAGGGCAGTGGCCAGGAAAAACAACCCGACTGCCTCCGGCGCGTGCCGATCAAACAAAATTGTTCCGGAGTGGAGACCTAAGCGACGGTCATCCTCCCGGTCCGGCAGGGCGTAGGCAATGTCAAAGCCAAGGGTCCAGCAGATAGTCGCTCCCCACAGCAGCCAGGTAGAGGGTTCTAGCCGGTTGGTGGCGGCACTCCAGGTGATCAGGACTCCAAACCCCCAAGCCAACCCCAATACTAGCTGGGGGAGAGGGAAATAGCGCTTAGCCGAGGGGTAAAGGAGAATAACCGGTACCGCCGCCACACACAAACCAAAGCTGAGGGGGTCACGCTCAGGGTTAATGTAAAAGGCCGCTGTGGCTGCACATACTAAAGCGAGCAAGGCCACCACCACCGCCACCCTCACTGTCAGGGTCTTAGCTGCCAGAGGTCGGCCCTGGGTGCGTTTTACCCGGGCATCAATGCGGCGGTCCCAAAGGTCATTAACTATACAGCCGAGGGCGCTAGTGGCCAGAGTACCCACTACCACCACCAGAACTAGGCCCAAGGGGGGCCGGTCCCGGGTCGCCAAGACCAGGGCCCAAAGAGCAGGGATCATTAGGATCAGTCGCCCTGCTGGCTTGTCCCAGCGCAGCAGACGGACCACGGTCCAGAGGAGGGGTTCTGAGGGCATAAATCAGGGGGAGCGCAGCTGGGCTGACCGGTTGAAGTGGAGGCGAAACAGACCTTCCGTAACTATGATGGCTGCGATTAGGTTGGAAGAGGCGAGCATAAAAGCAATCAGGATTTGGTAAAGGGAGGCCTGTAGAGGGTCAACTCCTCCCAGAATTTGACCAGTGATCGTGCCTGGCAGGACTACCAAACCCACCACCAGCATAAAGTTAATGATGGGCATCATTCCCACCTTGATAGCCTCCCGCCGGTAGGAGCCCATAGCCTGAGCAGGGGTTGCTCCTAAGCTCAGGTGGGTTTCGATCTCCAGGCGGCTAGACCGGCAGACGCTTGCCAAGCGCTCCCCGGCGACAGCGGCAGTGTTCATGACATTGCCGATCATGATCCCCGCTAAGGGAATCAGGTAGTGGGGGTCGTACCAGAGGCTTGGCCGGATCACCACTGCCGCGGTGTAGACCAGGGTTACCCCTGTCCCGAGGGCAATCGCAGCAAATACAAGGGGGCCAAGCCAGGGGGATGCTAAACCAATCCTACCCCCGGCCACCCGGGCGGCAATCACCCCCATGAATAGGATCACCCCCAGTACCAACCAGGGATTTTGCCAGGCAAACACGGACCCGAGAATATACCCCACCATCAGCAGCTGCAGGACTGTCCTCAGAGTAGCCACGGCCAGACTCTTTCCCAGACCCAGGCTCTGCCACGCCGACAGGGCTACCGCTAAGACCATCAGACCTGCTGCCCATGCCAGGTCTTGAAGACTAAGTTGAATCAGTTCCACAGGGCAGCTTCCCCTACGAGACTACAGGTGGGGGTCTACCCGGCCAATCACCACGATCCTACCGTTTGGCTGGACGCGCCAGATGTCATAGCTGCCCACCACATCCCCATTTTTGTCCAGGTTCAGGTTGCCGCTGGCCCCCTCGTACTTGATTTTCTTACCCTGGGCTAGGAGCTTCAGGCCTTGGCATACATCCGTGACCTGGACCCCTCTGGGGGATGTGACCTGACGCAGGCTAGTGCGAATAGCCTCGCCAGTGTTTGCATGAGCCGCCTGGGCAGCAAGCACTAGTAAGGCGGCCGCATCCCAGGCCTGGGGAACGTAGGGACTGAGGGGACGATGGTAGGTAGCCTGCCAGAGTTTAGCAAGGGCCCGCAGAGCCTTACCGTGGGCCGCCGGTACCGTGCCGATGGCCCCCGCCAGAATATAGGAGCCATTGGGGGCTACTCCCACCTGTTTCGGAAAATCAGGGGAGTCCACCCCGTCTGTCAGGAGAATCTGGACGCCCTTACTGAGGCCTTGTTGGTAGGCACTCTTGAGGATCAAACTACCAGTCTCGGCGTAGAGGATGGCAGCCACCCCATCGGGATGATTGGCAAAGGCTTCAGCAGCCTCCGTGTCAAAGGTGGTGGCTTTGGGGTCGTAGCGGACCGGTTGACTTTGGTCGAGGATAGTACCCCCTAGGCGGGTGAAGTCCTTGGTAAAGGCCTGCTCAAACCCCACCCCGTAGTCATTGTTAATCACGATGGTGGAAACCCGCCGCAACCCACGCTGGTAGGCTAAATCAGCTAAGGCCAGAGCCTGGTAGGTGTCAGGGGGGACTGTCCGGGCCCAGTAACCATGGAATTTGCCAGCTGCTGCTTCCTGGGTAAAGACTGGGCTAGTGCTGCCGGGGGAAATTAACATCACATGGTCTCGCACCGCGATCCCCACTGCCGCACTAGAAACGCTGCTAGCAAAGGAACCGACAACCCCGGCTACCCTGTCCACCTCCGCCAGTTTGGTCATGGCCTCAGCTCCCGCCCTCGGGTCTGTCTGGTCATCCTCGGCAAACAGGGTTACGGGGGCGCCATTCACCCCGCCGCACCGGTTAACAGTTTTTACCAGTAGGGGCACGGCGTTGATCATCGGTTGGCCAACGGAAGCTAGATCACCCGTAGCCGGCAACAGAGAACCAATCCGCAACCCCGAGGCTGACCCCCCTGGGCTGGTCTGATTCTGACAGCCTCCTAGCATGTAACCGAGGCCCAAGGCAGCCACACCTAAGACCAAGGCTCGGCGCCAACGGGGGGAGGAATTGGAAGACATAGGGGAGTTGTGCAAATGCTTAGGAAAGAATTATAGGTGATCTGCAGGTTGAGGGGGGATAGGCAAGTCTCCTCAGCCTAGGAGTCCCCAAAACTAATCTGTTCAGAAATGTAGTCAGGGGGCTCTACATGGATTATTACCCGGGCTGGACCGTACTGCTCTTCGATTAAGGCTTCTACCTGTTCGGTGATCTCGTGGGCACTGGGCACATCTGTAGGAACGACGATCAGGTGCATCTCCACAAACACTTGCCGGCCGACGATGCCGCGGGAAGCAATCTCATGACAGTTAAGGACCCCCGGCACCCCCATAGCTAGGGCATAGATGGCTTCCGGGGCAATGGCCATCTGGTCTACCAGCCAGGGCAAGCTAGATTCGACTACCTCCCAACCACTCCAGAACACCAGCAGCCCTACGGGGAAAGCCAACCACGCGTCTATCCAGGGATAACCTAGATGCACCCCAATTAGCCCGGCAATGACCACGATGGTAACCCACAGGTCACTGAGGTTGTGCCGGGCATCGGCTAGGAGCAGGGGGCTTTTGAGACGCTCTCCGACCCGCCGCTCGAGTAGGGAAACGGCAGTGTAACCCCCTACAATCAGTAACATCCCCCCTAGAACTCCCAAGGGAATGGATACTGTCTGGCTATGGTTAGTGATCCGCTCCACCGCCCCCTGAAAGATCTCAAAGCAGGCAATTCCCAAGAAGACAGCGATGCCCAAAGTACCGACAGCCTCAAACTTCTGATGGCCGTAGGGATGGTCCCGGTCCGGCTCGGGGGCTGCCAACTGATGGGTAACTAGGGCAAGTAGATTACTAGAGACATCGGTGACGCTATGGAGAGCTTCCGCCAGCAGACTCAAGGACCCTGTCCACCAGCCCATGGCTGCCTTCAGAGCTGCCACCAATACATTGAAGACTAAGGTAAACATTAGCACCCGCTGCACCCGGGAGCGAGAAGAGATGGTCATGAACCTCTCCGGTGAAGTACTTGGGAAATATGCATCAGAACCGCAGGATAGCTCAACACAATCGTACCGGCAGCGGTGCCGTGGAGAAATTCTACCTCGCCCACTGCTCCGATTGTAGAGGGAGATACCCAGGGGAAAGGGTCTAGGACTGGCCCAGGTTTTTGGGCCTCGAGGAAGTGTACCCCCCGTAACATAGCCAAAATACAAGGGCGGACCGGTGAGGTGCCTTCCGGGTCAAGGAGGTGGCGGCGGGGTCGCTCGGTGTTATTCAAGTTACCGAGTTGTTGGTCATCTACCCAGGAATACATGCAAAATCCCGACTGGGGCCGGCCGCTCTCCTCCGCCACGTGCAACGTGGCAAAGCTATAGATGGGGATGACTCCTGGCCCGGGGCGCCCACCAAGCAGCGCCCCGTGATCAAGGGTTGAGGGGACCTCGAAGGCAGCCTGGGGGGAGGTCCGCCGGTGTAAACGGGTGACGGGAAAAACATCCCGCAGCAGAGGGTAAATTACTAACCCAGGGAAGGCTTGGTAAACTTCCCGCAGAAATTGGAGTGGGAAGGGGGATAGACCCAGGCGCCGTCCTTCCCGCCGGGTGTGGGCTAACAGCATGATGTGCTCGCAACCGAGGGAAGCCAGCCGGGAGATTTCTTCCTTGACCAATCTCTGGGTCTGCAAACCGGCCTGGCCTTCCGTCAGATCAATACCACGGTGTTCCCGCTGCAAACGGTACCCAGGCCAAGGGGTGTCGATGGCCGTGGCGCTGTAGCTTTGGGTACAACAGAGGCAGTTTTCCTCCCCGTGACTGGCTTGGCCCAATTCATCACAGGGACGGTAGGCATAGGAGACCAGACCTAACTTGGCCAGGTGGGGTAACGAACCGGTACTGATCCCCAAGGGAAAGGCACAGGCTAAGGCTTGGAAGGCACCACCCTTGACGTACTTGGTGGTAGGCTTGCGGGGGTCTAGGTTGTCGATCATCACCCCTTGGCAAAAGGTGGGCTGCTCTTGGGCCAGAGCTGCACTAATGGCCTTAGCAGCTGCGTAGACGTAGTCAGCGCCTCCCCCTGGGGCCGGCTGGCCTTGTGCCTGAAACCGCAGCATCAGTAGTGTCCAGGTCTGCGCCTTGAGGGTTAGGTGGGCCCGCAGGCAGTCTAGACAGGTGTAAACCAGCACGGTAAAGGCGGTAATTGCCACTGCGTGGGCTTGAGCCCTTTGGCGGTCCTCCTCCTGGGGCTGAGAGCGGGTCAGGTAGCGGTAGTCGTACTCCACCCGCACCGCCCCCGGTAGGAGCCAGTCCCGGGTGACCAGCGGGAGGTTGCTGGGCACCCAACCTACCTGCAAAAACTGGGGGGTGGGAAGGCGTTGAATCTGCAGCTGGAGGGGGGGGCCCTCTGGTACTAGATCGTATTCGGCGATCCGGGTGACCACCTTGATGGCAAACAAGAGGTGTTGGTCCTCTGGCCGGCTACGAATTTGTACCTGTCTAAGCCACTCGCTGGGGCTATGGGTGGGATTGGTAGCTTGGATCAGTAGGTCCTTAGTGCCAGGCTCGGCCCCCTCCAGGCGACTCCAGTTGACTATCCCCCTTTGAACACAGATGAATTGCTCCCGGACCTGGGTCCTAGTCTGGGCGACAATCTGCCGGCCTTTAGTCCGTAACACTTCCACTAGGGCTCGGGCAATGGTGTTCACTAGTCCCGCTTGCTGGCGCAAGTCTGCTAGCAGTTCCCTCACGAGTCCCCGGCCTTCAGTTTTCAGCCTGTCTAGGAGTTGGGTGAGGTCCTGGTCTAGGGAACCCCCGCCCCTGGGTAAAGCCAAGGTTAAGAATACTAGTTGAGCTAGGGAGGATTCTAGGTAGGGGACCTTGCCCGAGTCCTCTAGGAGGGCGGTCTTGATTTTTGCCAGCCGCTCGAGAAAGGTACTTTGACCACTATCTGGGTTATTGCCATTGACCCGAAATCGATAACTGACCTCCCGCTCCACTCCCAGGGCTTGGAAGCTGAACATCTGGGCCTGAGGTTCAATCCACACCGGCAGACAATAGGAGAATCCCACCTGGTCCACTTGAGACCACAGGGAGAAATGCCCCCGCAACCCGTATTGGGGAGACATTTCCATCTCTGGCTCACCCTGTTGGACTAGGTTAAATAAACCCAGTACTCGAGTTATGTAACTTGAGAGGGCCTGATGGGCAGTACAGGCGTTAGCAGGGATATTCCCAGCCAGATTCTCCATAATCTGGTTGCCGATCCGCAGGCGGATTCGACCTAGGACTTGTTCCTCGAGGAAGCGCCAAAAACTAGATAACTGACTTGTGGGGTCGTCCTGTTGCACCCCTAGGCTGGCGCAGGCCCGGTCCACCAGCTCTGGCTCACAGTCTCTCCCCTGCTCAAGGTGGTGACCGATCGCACGCACCATTGCCGGAAAGTGGTCCCTAGTTTCGACCTGTTCGCGGGCAGTGATCAGTCTGGCTAATCCGGCTTGACTTGCACCAGCGGCAGTCTGCAGTTTCAGGGGTGTGAGATTGACCGGTTGGGCCACCGGGAAGCGGTAGGCCAGCCTCAACCGAGTGGCTAAAGCGCGCAGCTGATCCCCCTCCTGCAACAGGGGAGTTGGGAGGGTGGGCAAGGCGGCGGTTAGTTCCTGGTCAATGGCGGCCCTGAGACGGTCTAGAGCCCTAGGCAGCCTCTCCTGGTTACCGGGAGGCAGGGTAGCACCCATCTGGCAGCGGGAGCGGGGGGCCGGCCGGGGAAAATTGACGATAAAGGGGTGGCCCTCACCGGGGTCAGTCAGGGTTTTGAAGTCTGGGTGCTGAAACAGTAGGGCGAAGACCTTGTCAGTAGTCAGACGGAGATGCTGATCACCGGTTGAGCATAGACTGCCAGGGGGGGCTGTCTGCAGAACCTCCCCTAGTAGCTCCACTAATCGAGCTAAGTTCAGGGCCGGCCGGGCAACCTTGGGTCGTAGCTGGGCACCTCCAGTTTGAAAGTTTGTCAAGGAACTCCCCTCTCCAGGCAAAATTTAGTCAACCTAAGCTATCAGTCTGGTGATTAACCCGGGCTGGTAGTTTATTATAACTATTATTAGGACTACGGGGTGAATTAGTCTGGGTCGGAATTTGGACATCCCGCCCTGGAAGTTAAGGGTGGTAGTAGGCGCCTGGGTCGGGATAGAAAGGCTGGACCTCCGATATCACTTCTAGTCCTAGGTCCTCTAGGAGGGAGAGTAGGACTGGATCGGGAGCTAGGCGGAGGTAGCCCGGTGTAAGCTCGAGGGGGGTGTGGCGGTTGCCTAGGTGATAGGCAGCCCGCAGTAGGCTCAAGGGTTGGGAGCTGGTAACGGTTAGCACCGGTTCGGGTCGAGCAAGTACCCGCAGGGCTGGAGCCCCTGCCTGAGGAGCGAGCAGGTCACCATCCTCCAGACGCATCCCCCGGGGCAGCTGAAGCCGCACTAACTCCCCCACCGCTGTGTAGGCTATTTGTCGGGGCCGACAGCGCTCCTCAGCACTCAAGGGTAACAGCAGAAACTGGCCTTCGGCTCTAGGGAGGCGCTGGGTGAGCACCAGAGTCATCGGTGCAGGTAGTTAATAATGCGTCCGAAACTCTCAGGCTCTAAACTAGCTCCGCCCACTAGTACCCCATTGATCTCGGGCTGACCCATGATCTCATCGATGTTATCTGGCTTAACTGACCCGCCGTACTGAATACAGACCTGTTGATTGGCCAGTTGGCGGCGGATTAAAGCAACTACCCGGTTTGCCTCGACTGCTTCACAGGTATCACCTGTGCCAATTGCCCAAATGGGCTCGTAGGCAACTACCAAATTATTTTGGTCGATGCCCTCCAGGGCCACTTCAAGTTGATGAAGGATCACCGCCTCAGCCTCCCCTTGATCCCGCTGGTCCTTGGTTTCTCCAACGCAGAGGATAGGGGTGAGGCCACTAGCCTGGGCGGCTCGTAAGCGTCCATTGACAGTTTGGTCAGTCTCACCAAAGTATTGTCGTCGTTCACTGTGCCCGACAATTACGTAACGCACTCCCAGTTCCACTAACATGGGGGCAGATATCTCCCCAGTAAAAGCCCCCCCCTCTGCCCAGTGTAGGTTTTGTGCCCCCAGCAAAACTCGGCTACCGTGCAGGTGCTGACTGACTACCGCCAAGTCGGTAAAGGGTACGCATAGGACCACCCCCCGCTCAGGGGTATTCAGGTCTAAACAGGGGAGAAACCTTTGGCAAAATTCCCGGGCTTGGGCCTGGGTTTTATACATTTTCCAGTTGCCAGCTATCAGTATCTTGGGCACAGTGAAAGGATATACAAGGACACTTAACAAGTTTAAGGTGTTTTGTCGGCTGCTTGAAGGGCAATTGCCTTGGGCCAATGGGGATTTAGTCAACTACAATAGATAATCACGCCTTATTCGAACCCTAATCCAAGTCTCGGTAAACCTTGGCACGCAAGCACCACCTCCCTGAGGAAATTTCCCCCCCCGATGATCCCTGGCAGCCCCAGATAGCTGCGGTGGCTGCGCGATTCAACCGGGAGTACCGGGGCGAGAAGATTGACCTGCCTGCGGAAGTTACTGACATGCCTATCCACGGGGAGTATCGGTCCGGGGCCCTCCAGAGCCGTCTAGTCTCCCCGTTTTGGGAGTTAGCACAACCCCAAAAAAACCAGCACTGCCTTGACATCGGCTGTGGGGTCGGCTTCCTGGTCTACCCCTGGCGAGAGTGGGGAGCCTACTTCCACGGCCAGGAGGTGAGTAGTGTTGCCCAGGAATGCTTACAGGCTCGCGGCCCGCAACTGAACTCTAAGTTGTTTAAGGGGGTAGTTCTGGGGCCAGCCCATCAACTCTCCCAAGCCCCCGCTAGCTTTGACCTAGTGATTGCTACTGGCCTCAGCTGCTACTACCGGTGTGAGTACTGGCAGCTAGTTCTCGGGCAGGTTCAGCGTGTGCTCAAGCCGGGAGGATCTTTTGTGTTTGATATCCTGGATCCTACCCAGCCCCTAGCTGAAAACTGGGCTATTCTAGAGACTTACCTCGGCGCCGAAGTCTTCCTAGAACCCCTAGCCACCTGGGAGCAGGTAATTCAAGCCAGCGGGGGCAAAACTGCCGCGACCAAACCGGCGGAGCTATTTCGCTTGTACAAAGTCCACTTTAGTTAGTTAGCTTAGCCACGCCCATGAAACTGGCCGCCCGCATTAGTCAGGTTACTCCCTCCCTCACCTTAGCGATCTCTACCAAGGCCCAGGCCATGCGGGCTGAGGGTCTAGATGTGTGTAGCTTCAGTGCTGGAGAGCCTGACTTTGCTACTCCAGAGCATATCAAGAGGGCAGCCCAAGTGGCCCTAGACCAAGGTAAGACCCGTTACGGTCCGGCTGCCGGAGAGCCAAGGCTGCGCTCCGCTCTAGTAGCCAAGCTCCAGCGGGACAATAACCTTACCTATCATCCGGAGGAAGTCCTCGTGTCCAACGGCGGCAAGCACTCCCTATTTAACTTGATGTCTGCCCTGTTGGACCCTGGCGATGAGGTAATCATTCCTGCCCCCTACTGGGTAAGTTACCCAGAAATAGTCAAACTAGCGGGGGGGACCCCAGTGGTAGTGCCCACCCAGGCCGCCCACGGGTATCGCATCACCCCCCAGCAACTACAAGAGGCCATCACTCCCCGGACTCGCCTGTTTGTGCTCAACTCCCCTGGGAATCCCACGGGGGCAGTGTACAGCTTGTCAGATTTAACGGCCCTAGCCCAGGTAGTGGTAGCGGCGGACATTCTGGTGGTGGCCGATGAGATCTACGAGAAGATCGTCTACGACAATGCTCAGCACATTAGCATCGGCTCCCTAAACCCAGAAATTTTCCACCGGACTATTGTCAGTAATGGGTTTGCTAAGGCCTACTCCATGACTGGCTGGCGGGTCGGTTACCTAGCCGGCCCCCTGGATCTGGTCAAAGCTGCCACCACCGTCCAAGGCCACAGTACCTCCAACGTCTGCACCTTTGCTCAGTACGGAGCAATTGCAGCTCTTGAGGGCCCCCAAACCTGTGTTGAGCAGATGCGCAGCGCCTTCAGTGAGCGGCGGCAGGTGATGTTATCAGCCCTCAACGCCCTACCCGGGTTATCTTGTCCTCGGCCAGACGGAGCCTTTTACATGTTCTGCAGTATCGCCGCCACCGGCAAGAGTTCCCTAGAGTTCTGTGCTGACCTGTTAGAGTCACAACTAGTTGCCGCCGTCCCCGGCATTGCCTTTGGTGCTGATGATCATATTCGTTTGTCCTACGCCACGGATTTAGCGACGATTGAGAAGGGTATGGAGCGCTTGGGAGCCTTCCTGCGCAGCCGGTTCTGAGCCATGGCCTCCCCCTCCACCGGTTATAAAGTCCTGAGCGACAATCGTCAGGCCCGCTATCAGTACGAGATTTTAGAAACCTACGAAGCGGGGATTGAACTTAAAGGTACTGAGGTCAAGTCAGTTTCCCAGGGGAAGGTCAACCTCCGCGATGGTTACGGCCTGATTCGAGACGGGGAGATTTGGCTCATCAACGTCCACATCTCCCCTCACCAAAGTGCTGGGAGCTTCTTTAACCACGACCCGCGCCGTAATCGTAAATTACTTCTACACCGTCAGGAGATCAACAAACTAATTGGCAAGGTAGAACAGCAGGGTCTCACCCTGGTCCCCCTCCAGATGTACATGAAAAATGGTCGGGTTAAGGTTTCCCTAGCTCTGGGTCGAGGGAAAAAACTCCACGACAAACGAGAGGACCTCAAGCGCCGACAGGACCAGCGGGAGATCAACCGGGCCATGAAAACCTACTAAACACTACCATGGGTGCACTAGGCAGAAAACTGTTACTGAACCTGGGGGTAGCCCTGACCCTCGGGGTGCTGGGGGCAAACTTGGCAGGAGCAGCGCCCCCGCCGACGGGGGTAGCCAAGCTTACCCCCGAGGCTATCCGTCAACTACCTAACTGGGTAAACCTAGACCAGGAAAATATTGGCGGGGAGTTAGTTCAGGTGCGCTGGTCTCCTCGTCGCACCCAAGTGATCGAGCCCGGCAAGCTCTACGACGTGGTGCTCGAAACCAAACTGGCCCCTGGTCCCCAGGAACCAGCTGGAGTCAAGAGCCGGGCGGTATGGCGGCTTGACTGTCCGAGCCAAACCGTCAGCCTTCAGCAAGTGCAAGTCTACGAGCACCACGGTTGGAGTTTTCTCCAGGACTACAAGCCAGGTCCCTTCATGACCCCAGTTGACCCCCAGGATCCAAGTGCCCTGGTGCTCCAGGCGGTGTGCGGCGGGGGTTAGGAGAGAGCCTGGACGAGGTAATCAAAGTAGGGGGCAGCTTGGGCCCCTTCCTCGGCGCTGAGCAGTTCCAGGGAAGCATTTTTGAGACACCGTACGGCTTCGGCCATACCCGGCACGGGCACTCCTAAGGAGTTGTACATTTCCCGGGCCCCGATCACCCCAATGGTCTCAATGGGGGTAGTGTCCCCTGCTAGTAAACCGTAGGTAATAAGACGCAAATACCAGCCGTAGTCGCGCAAGCACAAAGCCCGCTGCCTTTCGCCTGCAGCATTCCCCCCTGGGGCAATAAAATCTGGCCGCTGACGCCAAAGTTGTCGACTAGCTTCCTGGACGATTTTGCGCTCATTTTCCGCCAGGCGGGTGGCCACCTGGACCCGTTGGAGGCCGGTCTGGAAAAAATCTTGAATCAAACTCAACTCACCGGTGCTGGGGTAGCGCAACTCATCGTCGGCTCTCAGGATCACTTGGCTAACTACACTCATGGTATTGCGGGGGTGTTACAAGAGTTTTCACTATCACCTATACAGTTTATCTCCGTAACCTGTCACAAGGATCAGGGGAAATTGCCAAATTCCCCCTGGGCGATCCCAGGTTGAAGTATAGTGAAGGCCCTGCTGGGGAAGGTAGGCGGCTAGGCTAGCTGGCCTGAAAGTGGCGATCCCAAGTTGAAGTATAGTGAAGACCCTGCTGAATACAAGTCATCCCTAGTTTACTGACCATGGATTGGATTGAAATTAAAGCCTTGCACTGTTACGGATACACTGGTCTATTGCCTGAGGAGCAAGTCCTAGGCCAGTGGTTTGCGGTAGACCTGGCCCTAGAGGTGGATCTGCGCCTAGCAGGTCGTAGTGACCACCTTGAGGACACCCTAGACTACCGGGGGGTGATTCAGGACGTCCGCTCCCTGGTAGGGTCAGCTCGCTTCGCTCTAATTGAACGTCTAGCAGCAGCGATTGCCGAGGGGGTTTTAGCCCAAGGGGTGGTGAGGCAGGTGAGGGTCCGGCTGACTAAACTCGCCCCCCCCATCCCTGACTTTGGGGGTCAGATTACAATAGAAATCTGTCGCCACCAATTGCACGAGGAATTATCACCCCCATGAGCCAGGGCACCCTATTTGACAAGGTTTGGGATCTGCACACTGTTGCCACCCTTCCCTCCGGTCAAACTCAGCTTTTCATTGGTCTACATCTGATCCACGAGGTGACTAGCCCCCAGGCCTTTGCTATGCTCCGGGAGCGGGGCCTGAGCGTGCCCTTTCCTAGTCGGACGGTCGCCACCGTAGACCACATCATCCCCACGGACAACCAGGCTCGCCCCTTTGCAGATCAGTTGGCAGAGGAGATGATTCAGGCTCTGGAGCGCAATTGCCAAGACTTCGGAATTCAGTTTTACCAAGTAGGAAGTGGTCGGCAGGGGATTGTCCACGTGATCGCTCCAGAACTCGGGTTAACCCAACCAGGCATGACCATTGCCTGCGGAGACAGTCATACTTCCACCCACGGGGCCTTTGGAGCCATTGCCTTCGGGATTGGTACTAGTCAGGTCCGGGATGTGCTTGCTTCCCAAACCCTAGCCCTACCCAAATTAAAGGTGCGGCGGGTGGAAGTTAACGGGTCTTTGCCCCCTGGGGTTTACGCCAAGGATGTAATCCTGCACGTCATCCGGCACCTGGGAGTACAGGGCGGAGTCGGCTACGCCTACGAGTTCGGCGGCAGTACCCTAGCGGCTATGGGTATGGAGGAGCGGATGACCATCTGCAACATGGCTATTGAGGGAGGCGCCCGTTGTGGCTACGTTAACCCCGATGCGACAACTTTTACCTACCTGCAGGGCCGAGAATTTGCCCCCCGGGGAAAGGCTTGGGATGAAGCACTAGCTTGGTGGAGCAGCATTGCCAGTGATGAAGATGCTGTGTACGACGACCGAGTAGTTTTCGCCGCTGAGAACATTCCTCCTACTATCACTTGGGGCATCACCCCGGGCCAGGGGATCGGCGTTGATGAAGTAGTTCCAGTCCTAGAGAACCTCCCGCCCGCGGACCAGCCGATCGCTCAGGAGGCTTACCGTTACATGCAACTAAGCCCGGGCCAGCCGATTCAGGGCACTCGGGTTGATGTATGCTTTGTCGGCAGCTGCACCAACGGCCGCCTTTCTGACCTGCGGGAGGCTGCTCGGGTAGCTCAGGGGCGGCGGGTGGCCACCGGGGTAAAAGCTTTTATTGTCCCTGGCTCGGAACAGGTTAAGCACCAGGCAGAGGCGGAGGGGCTAGACCAGGTATTTCTAGCTGCTGGCTTCGAGTGGCGTCAGGCTGGGTGTTCTCTGTGTTTGGCTATGAATCCCGACCAACTCCAGGGGGATCAGATCAGCGCCTCCTCCTCCAATCGTAACTTTAAGGGCCGGCAGGGCTCCTCTACCGGCCGCACCCTCCTGATGAGCCCTGCTATGGTGGTGGCAGCAGCAGTAACTGGTCAAGTGACGGATGTGCGCAAACTGCTAGGAATGACCAACTAGCCATGGCGCTTTTGGTGCCAGGCCCAGGCGTGCTCTAGTATTTGCTCGAGTTGCGGATACTGGGGCACCCAGCCTAGGACTGACTGGGCTTTAGCACTGCTCCCCACCAGGATCGGTGGGTCCCCGGGCCGCCGGGGAGCTGGGGAGGTGGGGATAATCCGGCCACTAACCTGGGCGGCCGTGTCGATTACCTGGCGCACCGAGAAGCCCTGACCATTACCTAGATTGAAGGCTGTCGACTTGCCACCCCCAAGCAGGTATTCCAAGCCTAGGATGTGGGCTGCGGCGAGGTCCGCCACGTGGATATAATCCCGGATACAGGTGCCGTCCGGGGTAGGATAGTCTTCGCCAAAGATTTTCACCCCCGGTAACTTGCCTAGAGCACTCAACAAGACTAGGGGAATTAGATGAGTCTCGGGGTTGTGGTCCTCCCCTAGGCGGCCGGCCGGGTCGGCACCGGCGGCGTTGAAGTAACGGAAGATTACTGTCTCCAGACCGTAGGCAGCCGCATAGTCTAGCATGGCTCGTTCCACCATCAGCTTACCGGCACCGTAGGGATTGATAGGGACTTGGGAGTGCTCCTCCGGAATCGGCAGGGTCTGGGGCAGGCCATAGGTAGCACAGGTGGAGGAAAAGACAAAGTGCTCAACCCCAGCTGTGTAGGCCGCATCTAGGAGGTTCAGACTACCAATAACGTTGTTGCGGTAGTACTTGGCCGGGTCCTGGACCGATTCGCCGACGTAGGTGAAGGCAGCGAAGTGCATCACTGCCCCTGGGGCTTGGTCGGTAAATAACTGCTGTAGTAAGGACCGGTCCTGCATGTCTCCTACTATCAAGGGCACCCGCAAAACCGACTCCACTAGGTCTCGGTGGCCGTAGGATAGGTTATCAAGGATGACTACCGAGTAGCCTCGCTCCTGCAGGGCTAACACCACGTGGGAGCCAATGTAACCTGCTCCCCCTGTTACCAAAACCTTGCATTCCTTGGCCATGAGTGAAGTTGTCTAGAATTAGGGAATTAAATTAGGTTAGCAGGAGACTAGGCTTAGGGGTCTATTGGAGGGAGAATAATTGTTAGGTCAACTTGGGGGCATGGCGGAATGGTAGACGCTGCGGACTTAAAATCCGCTGGTAGTAATACCGTGTGGGTTCGAGTCCCACTGCCCCCACTGTACTCTTGGATAGGGCATGATCAACATCAAGCTGTTTGCGGACGGGGCTAACCTGGACGATATGCTGGCGGCTTACCGGGAAGGGATAGTGCAGGGGTTTACTACTAATCCCACCCTGATGCGCCGAGCCGGGATCACGGATTACGAAACCTTTGCCCGCCAGGTAGTCACTCTAATCCCAGACCGCTGTTTGTCCTTTGAGGTATTTGCCGATGATTTTACCCTTATGTATCGGCAGGCTAAGCGTATTAGTACTTGGGGTGAGCAGGTTTACGTAAAAATTCCCGTCACCAACACCCGGGGGGAAACCGCAACCCCCCTGATTCGCCAGTTAGCCCAGGAAGGAGTGAAGTTGAATATTACGGCTGTGCTCACCCTGGAGCAAGTGAGGGCTGTTGACCAAGTCCTCTCCCCGCAGGTGCCGGCTATTGTGTCCGTGTTCGCCGGTCGAATTGCTGACACCGGTCGGGATCCAATGCCAGTCATGGGCAAGGCGGCTCAAATCCTTAAGGCTAATTCCCGGGCTGAACTGTTGTGGGCTTCCACGCGGGAGGTACTCAATATCTATCAGGCTCAGGAGTGCGGTTGTGAGATTATCACCGCCAGTAAGGACCTGATCGCCAAGTTGGCCCTGCGTGGCAAGGACCTAACGGACCTATCCCGGGAAACAGTGCAGATGTTTTATGAGGATGCCCGCCAGTCGGGGTTCACCCTCCCCTAGAGGGGAATATATTTTATGTCCGTAATTAATTTAGGTTAGCCTGAAAGGTAGATACTCCCCCCTCTTCCCTATGCCTGCCCTAACTGCTGACCCCAAGGCTCAGGTGAGCCTGCGCACCTGGATCGGTGTTTTAGCCACTCTCCTGGGGGGGTTTATGGCCATTCTGGACATCCAGATCGTCAACGCCTCCCTCGACGATATTACCGGTGCCCTAGGCGCAAGCTTAGACGAGGGCTCCTGGGTTTCCACTGCCTACCTGATGGCGGAAATTGTCGTCATCCCCCTGACTGGGTGGCTGTCCCAGGTAGTCTCCCTGCGGCGCTATCTGCTGGTAAATACTGCCTTGTTTCTGGTTTTTTCCATTGCCTGTGGGTTGGCCCATAGCCTCGGGGAAATGATTGCCTTTCGGGCAGTCCAGGGGTTCACCGGTGGGGTGCTGATTCCGACCTCCTTTACGGTAGTTAGCACATTGCTGCCCCCGGCCAAGCGGCCGATCGGCTTTGCCTTGTTCGCCATCTCCGCTACCCTTGCTCCTTCCCTTGGCCCCACCGTGGGGGGGTGGCTAACGGATAACTACGGTTGGGAATACATCTTCTTCTTGAATGTGGTGCCGGGCTTGCTGTTGATGGCCGGAGTATTGTACGGACTACCTGTTAGCCCCCCCCGCCCCGATCTATTCAAAAACGGAGACTGGGCGGGCATCCTCACCATGGCCGTGGGTCTGTCTTCCCTAGAATTTGTCCTAGAGGAGGGGAACCGCAAGGATTGGTTTGGGTCGGCCCAGATCCAACATGCCGCCCTGACATCGGCAATTTTTTTGCCGATTTTCCTGATCATCCAGTTGCAGCGCTCTCGGCCCCTCCTTAACTTGCGTTTGTTGGGACGGCGTAATTTCGGGCTGGCGGTTTTAGAAGCCTTTGGGATTGGTTTTGGCCTTTACGGCTCCACTTTTATTTTGCCTTTGTACTTGGCGGAGGTGCAAGGCTACGACGCCATGCAGATCGGTCTGACAATCATGTGGGCAGGAGTCCCACAGCTGTTTATCACTCCCTTTATCCCTCGCCTGATGAGTCACTTTGACCTGCGGCTTTTGGTGGCTGCCGGCTTTGCCTTATTTTCCATCAGTGCCTTTATGAATACCACGATGACCGAGTACACCGGGGTAGTCGAGTTGATCCCTGCCCAACTAGTGCGGGCTATGGGCCAGCCCCTGATCTTGACTCCCCTCTCCTCTTTTGCCACCGCTGGGATTGAACCACAACAAATTGGTTCTGCCTCCTCCCTGTACAACATGGCGCGCAATCTGGGGGGGGCTGTAGGCATCTCGGTATTGGATACCCTCGAGTCAGTCCGGGAGCGGTTTCACTCAGCACGGCTGATGGACGCAGTTTCCCTATTTAACCCCAACACCCAGGAGCGGATTCATCAGCTAAATAATTTTTTAACTAGTCACAGCACCCTGGCCAGCCCGATTCAATCCCAAGTCTACGCCCTAATCGACAATACCGTGCGCCGCCAATCCACCATCATGGCCTACAACGACTGCTTTTTTGTCATGGGCTGTGTACTATTTGGCTGCGCTTTCCTGTCCTTGTTCTTGACTAAGGTAAAACCTGGGGCGGGAGGCCCAGTCCATTAAGGAGTTGGGGTCGGTAGGGTTTCGATCCTCAGAGCTTGAGGGGGAGTACAGTCAGCAGGGTAGACAAAGTCGACTTGGACCAAGTTTCGCCCCCCTGGGGGTAGGAGCAATCGGGCAAGGGGAGGGGAGGCTTCCCCCAGGTGCTCCACCAGGTGGTAGTAGTGGGTTTCCGGTTGACCTTGGTTATTGTTGTCAAGGATGCGGACAGTGCCGCGCCAGAAGACGGGGGAGCCGGGGGGGCTCAAGAAAGTGCCGTTTTTCTGGGGGGTCTGGAGACTGATGGTTACGGTTTGAGCCTCGGAGGTGGGATTGTGCAGGGGAATAGTCAGGCTATATTCGACCCCGTAGTTACCGTTACCCAGGTAGGCGGTATCCCCGTAGCGCACCTCAGTCGGGGCACTTTGGATCTGGCCTGTGCCTAAGGTCGCCCCCGGCAGGCTACTAATGGGATAGAGCAGACTCTCCCCAGGACTGGGAATAGTCAGGCTAAAAGCCTGGGGACGGTCGGTGATCTCAGCCTGCCAGCGGTCGCCCTGGGTCACCCCCGCCACCCGTCCGTACACTACTGGTCCCTTAGTCTGATTGGGGGGAGTAGGAGCCAGGTCCCGGGGAGTTACTAACCCGTCCTGGTCCAAGACCTGCTCCCACTGGGCTAAAGTGGGGGCTGCTTGACTGTATAAGGCCAGACTAGCTAGGTAAAGGGGGCCATTACTGCGCAACCGTAGCAGGGCGGAGCGGGCATTAGCAGTCGAATTTGGTGAGTCTACAGGGACAGGTAAATTTACAAGCATCCTTGTCCCGTAAGGGGGGATGACCAGCAGGGCAGGCCACTGGGCTTGCCGCCGGCCGCGTAAAATTTCATCTGCTACCCGGTCCCCTGGGCCGGCGTAAACCTTGCCCATGGGGTTGGATACCCGGGGAGGCAGGGAAATAAAAGGTGCCTCTGGTTGGGTGAGATAGCTAGCACCCTGGAGGATAGCTAAAGTAATCGGCTGAGCAGTAGGATTGGCTACAATTACCCCCAGGTAAAGGGTGCGTCCCCCTGGGATGGCCCTAGTGACGTGGTGCAAAAACAGGTCGAAGCGACCTTGGAGGGGATAGTTAAGATGAGCAGCCGGCACCGCCTTACCCACGGGAGGAAAGGTAGACAGGAGAATCCCATCTCCCTGAACTAGTTCGGGGCTATTACTGTTGAACACCGGCGTGCGGTTGAGGTGGCCAGGCAGAGGGCGAAACTGCACCCAGGGAACGGGAGAAACAGGGATCATGGCAGTTAGTATATGAGAATTATTACCCCTTCAGACCACTGCTAGTATTGGTGGGAAGGACGTAGTGCTGCAGGAGAACAAAGGCCACTAGGGCCGGCACAATCGAAATAATCGAACCGGCCGCCACTAGCCGCCAATCGAGGGAGAAGCTACTAGCTAAGGTTGCTACCCCAAGGGGCAGGGTATACAGTCGGGGTTGGTCAAGGAGGATAAGGGGCCAAAGAAAATCACTCCAGGAGCCGATAAACACAAAAATTGCCAGGGTGACTAGAGCTGGCCGAATAGCAGGGAGCATCACGTGCCACCAAAGCCCTAATTCGGAGCAGCCATCCATCCGGCCAGCCTCTTCCAGTTCCTTAGGTACCCCCTGAAAAGCCTGGCGCAATAGGAAAATGCCGAAGGCTGAGGCGGTACCCGGCAAGATCAACCCCAGATAGGAGTTTCGCAGTCCCAGGTGCACCATCAAGATATAAAGGGGGATCATAACCACCTGAAAGGGGATAGCGATGGTGGCCACGACTAGGGAAAAAATTACCTGCCGACCAGTAAAATTCAGGCGGGCAAGGGGATAGGCAGCCAAGGCGCAAAACAGGAGGTTTAGCCCCACTGTGCAACCTGCTACCAGGGTGCTATTAGCCAAATAGCGACCGAAAGGATTAGTAGCCCAGACTCGGAGGAAGTTATTGAAGGTGGGATGAGCTGGCCAGAACCGCGGCGGAAACTGGAAGATATTTTCCGTCGGGGCTTTCAAAGAGGTGCTCAGCAACCACAACAGGGGTAGCAGCATTGCGAGGGCAAGGATGGTCAGGAGCACATAGATGCCCAGAAGCTGCCAGAATCGTTTGGGCATGGCCTTAAATGGAAACAAACGCAGACTACGTCAGGGGGACTGCGCCACCTCACCTATGGTAGCTGTCAGGAGGCTTGGTTTAGGCTCCATCCCTGAGGGTTAAAAGTCCGAAGATGAGAAACAAGCCTCCCCCAATACCCATTACCACCCGCTCGGATATCCGCCCTGCCAACATCCGCCCCCCTATAACCGCCAGACCAGTACACAAACTGTGGCCCAGAACGGCCCCCAGCAGCACCCCTAGGGGTTGGTAAGCAGCAGCCAGAGTAATAGTGGCAATTTGGGTCCGGTCTCCCCACTCAGTGATAAAGGTCAGGTAGAAGGCCTCCCACACCACCGCGAAGCTAGGTTTGAGACTGATAATGAAGCGAGCCTCTGCCCGGTCTACTGTCTCAGCTGCGGCAGCCACCTCATCGCCTGTGGGAGAAGCGTACCAGGCATCGTAAAGGAGCTTCAGACCAAAGCTCACTAACAACAGTACTTCCAGGTAGTGGATAACCAGACGGTCCCACGCTGACAGGGAGGCGACCAAGTGGCCAAGGAGCACTGATATGCCTGTCATCACTGCCAGGGCTAGGAGTACTCCGGGAAAAACCAAGCGGCGCTGGTGACGAGTCGCCAGAATCATCGCCACGAAAAAACTCTTATCCCCGAGCTCAAAGAGGGTAATAGTCACCAGACTAGCAACGAGGGCAGGAAGCATATCTCATCAAACTCCTGAGGATGTACCCAGACGAGCTTGATGAGGGGATAAACACACTTCACCAAGCTCACTCTAGGTGTGAACTTAGTGAAGGTCTCGCTCCCAAGTTTGTCTGCCCGAGACGGGTCAGAACTCCCTGTCGCCCTAGCCAGGCAATCTGCCAGTGTGTTGACTATGGCGGGCTGGGTTTAGCCCCAGCAGCTACTCCCCTTCAAACTAGATCTGATCATAAATGATTGTGCCCCCTAGGGATAGATACAACTCCTCAACACCGCCGATGGGCAAACCAAGTTAGGATGCTACTGGTTTTGGTTTGCCTGAACATGGCTTTAGAATCTTCGTCCTGGTCTCGGTATTGGTTTCCCCTTGCTCTAGCAGGTCTTACTCTCCTGGCCGGGGTTCTCCACTTCTGGGGGTTAGACCGTTTTAATACCTTGGTATTTGATGAGGTCTACTATCCTAAGTTTGCCAACGACTACCTAACCCATAAGCCCTTATTCGATGCCCATCCTCCCCTCGGTAAATACATGATTGCCCTGGGTATGTGGCTGGGGGACCACGCTCCCTTCGGCCATGATGGGGTAGCTAACACCCTGACGGGAGCCCTCCGGCCCCCCTGGGTTTATCGCTGGATGGATGCCTTCATCGGCACCCTCCTGCCCCTAGTAGTCGCTGGCATAGCCTACCAACTGAGCCATCGGCGTATCTTTGCCCTGACCGCTGGGTTTTTTATGGCTCTAGACGGTCTTTTCCTCGTTGAGTCCCGCTACGGGCTGATCAATATCTACCTTGTCTTCTTTGGGCTGTTGGGGAACTGGTTTTTTCTGGTGGCCCTAGAGAGCAAGGGGGGAAAACGGTGGTGGCGCCTTGCTGGGGCTGGTGTCTGTTTAGGGGCTGCCTGCGCCGTGAAGTGGAATGGGGCAGGCTACCTCGGGGGAATTTATGTTTTTTGGCTCGGCACTTGGCTGGTGAGAGGACAGCTACCTAAAGATTGGGGCCGCCTCCCCTGGCTGCCCATGGTGGCTAACTTGGGTGTCCTACCAGTGTTGACCTACGTACTGGTTTGGATCCCTCACCTGCAGATCAACCGCGACACCAACTTCTGGCAGGTGCACTGGCAGATGCTCCAATACCATCTGAGCATGGGAAATGGCCCCCAGGTCCACCCCTACTGTTCAGAGTGGTATACCTGGCCGTTAATGTTGCGGCCCATGAATTATTTCTATCAGAATGCTCGCAGCCTAAGTGACCCCCTGCCCACCAACGGCCCCCTCTTGCCCGAGAACGTGGGCCATGTGGTTTACACAATCGTGGCCATGGGAAACCCGTTTCTGTGGTGGTTGTCTACCGGGGCCATGGCAGCAGTCCTGCTGGGGCTAGTCTGGGGCTGCCTGGTACGGCGCCGCCTTCACCTTCCTTTGATCCCCTTCTATCTAGGAGTCAACTACCTCGCCAACTACCTGCCCTGGATCGCAGTCCGCCGCTGTACCTTCATTTACTTATACATGGAAGCGGTGGTGTTTAGCTTTCTGGCTCTGGCGTACCTAGTAGCTAGGGGTCTAGAGCATCCCCAGGGTTGGGTGCGCAGCTTGGCCTTGGGGGCGATTTTCCTGGTCACTGGCAGCTTCATCTACTGGCTGCCAGTTTACCTGGGCTTGCCCATATCCCTCCAAGATTTTTATCAACACATGTGGTTGAGGTCCTGGATTTGATTACGGTGTGACCCCTGGGGCTTTAGAACTAGAGGGGTGACGCCGGCGGATGCCCCAAAAAACATCGTATAGGAAGCTTCCCCAGGCTTGATGTAACCCTAGGGACAGATGGCATTCCTTTTCCTCGAGCAGGGGCCGCATGGTCACAAAGGCCTTCTGGTAGGCGTACCAGGGAATAGAAGGCCATAAATGGTGAATGAGATGATAGTTTTGACCCATGATCAACCAATTCATCAGGTGACTGGGATAGATACGAGCATTTTTCCATCGGTCTCGTTCCTGATGGGGACGGTGGGGGAGATAGTCAAAAAATAAGCCCAGTAACAGCCCCACTACTCCAGCTGGCACAAACCAGAAATTAAATACGTAGCCCACAAAACCGTAGTGCACTCCCAAAGCCACTACCCCTACCACCGCCAGGCGGCCCAGGAACCATTCCCCGAGTTCCCAGTGGCGCCACAACCGGCGGCGGAAAAAAAATACTTCGTGATAGAAAAACCTTACCGGAATTAGCCACAGGGGTCCCCCTGTGGACACGTAGTGGTCAGGGTCATTCTCGGGGTCATTAACGTTGGCATGGTGTTGCATGTGCACCCTGGTAAATACGGGGAAGGAAAATCCCAGTAAAAGGGCGCTGCCGTGGCCCAGAAAAGCATTTAGGGGCCGCCAGGAATGGGCTACGTTATGGGAGGCATCGTGAATTACTGTACCCGCCAAGTGCAAGGCTAAAACGTTGGTAGCAAAGGAGCACCAGGCAGGCCAACCGCCGCGCCAGTGTCCCCAAGTAGAAAGGGCTGCCAGACTGACGGCAACCAGAAACAAAAACAAGGTGGGATTAAACGCTCCCGGGGGACCAAACAGGTCTCGCGGAGATGCCAGGAGGGGCTGTTGTGCCTCTACCAACCGCATTAGTTCTCCTATCAGCTAAATTTTTAATTCTTAACAGTATACGACGAAACCAAATTACGGAGCAGGAATCAAGACCTTATCAGTGGCCGGGTCGGCTTCAGGAGATTTGGCCTCTGAAGGAGGGACCACCTGCCAAAACCGGGGCAAATACTCAGCCCAGTTCTCGAGGACCTGGGCTGCCCGGGGGCTGCCAGTCAAGTCCGCGTGGGTTTGGATCAGCTGCTTAAGTTGCTGTTCTCCTGCCGGGGTGGTGACTCGCTGCACCTGGACGATCTCGCGATTCACTCGGGGCACAAACCGCCCATCTTCGTCCAGAAAGTATCCCAGACCACCAGTCATGCCAGCTGCCACGTTCCGGCCAACCGGACCTAGAACTACCACCACCCCACCGGTCATGTACTCACAGCAGTGGTCTCCTGCCCCTTCGATGACAGCCTGGGCCATGGAGTTGCGCACGGCAAAGCGCTCCCCGGCAATCCCTTGAGCAAATAGATAGCCCCCAGTAGCGCCGTACAGACAGGTGTTGCCGATGATGACGTTCTGGGCAGGATCGTAGGTGACTCCGGCAGCTGGACTGATAATGATTTGCCCACCATGCATCCCTTTCCCCACGTAGTCGTTAGCTTCCCCAACCAAGCGCAGGGTCATCCCCGGGAGATTAAAGGCACCAAAGCTCTGCCCGGCGCTGCCGACAAACTTGAGAGTAATGCTACCTGTGAAACCCTGGTTGCCGTAGCGCCGGGCCACCAAACCGGCCAGGCGCGCCCCCACCGCACGGTCCGTATTAACTATGGGCAAAGGACCAATCTCAAAGCTCCCTTGGTTGTTTAGGGCCTGCTCCAGTTCCGGGTCAGCAATCAGCTGCTCCTCCAGAACCGGACCATTCCCGTGGACCACCTCGTGGCTCAGCCAGCTACGGTCAGCGCGGGTGTCGGGGAGCTCTAGCAGGCAGGCGAGATTCAAAGCCTTGGGCTTATTCAGATGCACCCCAGGACGCTGCCGCAGCAGGTCTCCTCGGCCGATGATAGCCTCCAGGGAGGAGTACCCTAGCCGGGCCAACAGGGAGCGCACTTCCATGGCTACGAAATGGAAAAACTCCACCACCTGCTCGGGTAAACCCGGGAACCTTAGCCTCAGGTCTTCCCGCTGGGTGGTGACTCCCACGGGGCAGTTGTTGGTGTGGCAAACCCGGGCCATGATGCACCCCTCGGCAATCATAGCAATGGAACCAAAACCAAACTCCTCTGCCCCCATTAAAGCTGCCATCACTACATCCCAGCCGGTTTTGAGACCCCCGTCAACCCGCAGAATTACCCGCTGCCGCAGTTGATTCTCTAGGAGCACCCGGTGTACTTCAGTTAGGCCAAGCTCCCAGGGCCCCCCAGCGTGCTTGATGGAACTGAGGGGTGAGGCGCCGGTACCCCCGTCGTGACCGGAAATTTGGATCACATCGGCATTAGCCTTGGCCACCCCTGCCGCCACCGTGCCGATGCCTACCTCTGCCACCAGTTTCACTGATACCTGGGCTTTGGGGTTAATATGGTGCAAGTCAAAGATTAATTGAGCCAGGTCTTCAATAGAGTATATGTCGTGGTGGGGAGGGGGAGAGATTAAGGTCACCCCAGGCTTAGAGCGACGGAGCATAGCAATGTAGGGGCTGACCTTGGGCCCAGGTAACTGGCCGCCCTCCCCGGGCTTGGCCCCCTGGGCAATCTTGATCTCCACTTGTTGGGCATTGATCAGGTACTCGGGGGTGACTCCAAAGCGTCCGGAAGCCACCTGCTTGATGGCGGAGCTAGCGGTATCACCGTTTACTAAGCCCTTAAGGTGCGGAAAGGTATGAGAGTGGCCAGTGGCGTCTACATCCCCTAGGGGTAGGTAGCGGTCCGGGTCTTCCCCCCCCTCCCCGGAATTAGACTTGCCCCCTAGGCGATTCATAGCGATCGCTAAGGTCTCATGAGCTTCTCGGGAAAGGGCCCCCAGGGACATGCCACCAGTACAGAAGCGGCGGACAATTGTCTCTACGGGTTCGACCTCGGCCAAGTCCAAAGGGGGCCGGTCCGGCTGCAAGTCTAGCAAGTCCCGCAGAGCCGTCGGTGGTCTATTTTCCAGGAGTTGTTTGTAGACCTGGTAGTGGTCGTACTCGCTCGTGGCCAGAGCCTTGTGCAGAGCCTTGATCACCTCAGGATTATTCATGTGGTACTCAGAGCCTGGCCGGTACTGGACTAAACCAAAATTTTCCAACTTCTTTGTGCGCATGTGGGGGAAGGCCTGATGGTGGAAGGCCTCCACCTCCCGAGCCAAGTCCTCTAGGTCTATCCCCCCCAATCGTGAGGCAGTACCCCGAAAGCCAACCTGGAGCAGACTGCCGCCAATCCCTACGGCCTCGAAAATTTGGGCCCCATGGTAGCTAGAGAGCAGAGAAATACCCATCTTAGAGAGGATCTTCAGTAGACCATCAGCCAAGGCTTGGCAGTAGTTAGCCTGGACTTGGACAACGGAACTCGGCTTAATCTTCCCCGACTCCATCAGGCTTTGCACTCGGGGGGTATGCCACCACTGCCGGACCGTCTCTAAGGCTAGGTAGGGACAGACAGCCCCAGCCCCGTAGGCTATCAAGCAGGCTAAGTGGTGAGTACTCCAGACTTGGGCTGAGTCTACCACTAGGGAAACCCGCATCCGCAAGCCCTGACGGATCAAGTGGTGGTGAACAGCCCCAACTGCGAGGAGAGGAGGAATGTAGGTGAAGCTTTCACTGACGCTGCCGGAGGTGCCATCAGGCCGCTGCCGGTCACTGAGAATCAAGACTCGGCTGCCGCTAACCACCGCCTTGGCGGCTGCAGTGCTCAGCTGGTCTAGGGCAGCACCTAAGCTGTGATTGACCTCAAACAAAGTGGACAAGGTCTCGGTAGCTAGGCTAAACTCTGCCAGAGATGCCAGCTCTGACTCCTTCAGGATGGGAGAACTGATCTTGAGTACGCGGGCGTGCTCTGGCTGGGCCTCTAGGAGGTTACCACGTCCCCCCAGAGTCATCTCCAGAGACATGACTAATTTCTCCCGCAGGGGGTCGATGGGAGGGTTGGTAACCTGGGCAAAGCGCTGTTTGAAGTAGTCGTAGAGCAACCGAGGTTTATGGGAAAGTACCGCTAAGGGAATATCGTCCCCCATGCAAAAGGTAGGCTCCTTACCGGTGGCCGCCATCTCTCCAATCACCATGTCTATATCTTCAGCGGTGTAACCGAAGGCGGTTTGCTGTTGGAGTAGGTCTCCAGGGGAGACCTGAAGACTCTCCCGGAAAGACTGAGGCTCTAGTTTGCGCACCCGTTCCCGCAGCCAATCTCCGTAGGGGGCCTGGGAGGCAATGTGTTGTTTTATTTGCCAGTTCTTGCGGACCTGGTGGCCCTCTAGGTCTACAGCGATCATTTGGCCGGGCCCGAGACGCCCCTTTTCTAGGATCTCCCCCGGAGCAAGCTCTACTACTCCTGCCTCAGAGGCCACCACCACTAGTCCATCTCGGGTAATCGTATAGCGGGCAGGTCTTAGGCCATTGCGGTCTAGGGCTGCTCCTACCACCCGGCCATCACTGAACACCAGCAGAGCCGGCCCGTCCCAAGGTTCTTGAATCCCGCCGTAGTAGTCGTAGAAATCCACAATCTCAGGATACTCAGCCAAGTCCGGCTGATTGCGGTAGGCTTCCGGCACCGCAATCATGACTGCCTCTAGAGGGCTGCGGCCTGACTGCACCAGCAACTCCAAAAAGTTATCGAGGGTGGCCGAATCACTGTTATCCGGGTCTACAATTGGCCGCAGTCCCTCCAGGTCTGCCTCTGTCCAGCAGGGGTGGGCTAGGTCCGCTTCCCTAGCCATCATCCAGTTCACATTCCCCAGTAGGGTATTGATTTCGCCATTATGTCCTAGCAGGCGCATGGGCTGGGCCAGAGGCCATTTGGGGAGGGTGTTGGTGCTGAAACGACGATGATAGACTACAAAGGGGCTGTGGTAACGATGGTCCTGCAGGTCGATATAGAACTGCTCTAGCACCGAGGAGCGCACCATTCCCTTATAGACAATTGTCCGGTGAGACAGGGAGCATAAGTATAAATCCTCTAGGCCAGGGGCCTTCTGCGCAGCCTTCTCGATTTTCTTGCGGCCGAGGTATAGCAGCCGCTCCAATTTCTCTTCACTAACGCTGGGGGACTCGACAAATACCTGCTCAATTTGGGGTTGATTTTCACGAGCCTGAGGACCAAGTACCTGAGGCTGCACTGGCACCACCCGCCAGCCCCGGATCACTAAACCTAGTCCCTGAAGAACTTGTTCAACCAAATCCCGGCCGGCAGCAGCATTAGTCTGGGGTAGAAAAACCATGCCCACCCCCAGAGTGCCCGGCTGATACCCGAGCAGGTCCCAAGGAATCTGGGTCATTACACCTGCCCCATCTCCCGAGTCCTGGTCAGCACTGCAACCCCCCCGGTGTTCCAGGCAGCCTAGGGCTTTTAGGGCCTGCTGCACGAGCTCGTGGGTACTGCGACCGTACTGGTCGGCGATCAAGCCCACCCCACAGGCATCCCTTTCCTCCACCAGCCAAGGTTGTCCCCTATACCCAGAGGCAGAATTATTGGTTAGAGTAGGCTGCGGGTAGTGGTGGTTCATAGGGGCAGGAAATTTCTTGTGAATATTCATTATCCATTATGGAACTACTCCCGAGGCTCCGAGATGACAGGTAAGTCATTATTTATTGATAAGTGGTTGCGCCGGCTCGCCCTAGGGTTTTTGGGGTTCGTCTTGACCCTCGCTCCAGCTAGTGCCCTCACCCCTACCCAAGGGACGGAAATTCTGGTCAATGGCCAGGCTTGCCCGGCTCCCTGGGTACAGTGGTCCGATCCGACTACAACTACCCTGCACACTGGCTTAGCTGACAGCGGCCTAGTGCGATGTCTGGGGTTTGAACTCCTCAGCACTCTGCAACCAGAACAACAACCCGTGGCCTGGTTTTCCCCAGCCCCCATCTCCCTGCCGGCGCAGCTAGGGACCACCTACCGGTTCCTCGACATCACAGCCTTTGCCACTAACGCCGACTGGCATTTGACTCCCCTGGGCAACCGCCTAGCCATAGACAGTCCACCCGCCCAGATTCGGGCAGTCCGTGCCGACCCTGAGGCTGGCCGCCTAGTCCTTGAGTTGGACCGGCCCACACCGTGGTGGGCTGAGGAATTGGCCTCTGCCCTACAGGTTAGCTTTAAGGCCCAACCTGCTCCAGGCCTGACTATCCCACCTACCCTGAAGGTAGGACCTGAGGGCCTAGTACTCACTTTACCCATTGCCCCCAACCGACAGTCCCGGGTGTTCAGTCTGGCCAACCCTCCCCGGCTGGTGATGGACCTGGATGCGCCTGCCCAGGAGCCCCGTCGGATCCTTTGGGCTCTCGGGCTAGAGGAGCAGCGTTTGACCCTGGGGCCGGAGCAGTTTGAGGTTAATCTACTCAAAATTAACCCCCGCCAAGCTGGCTTAAAAGTACAGCCGATCTGGAGTAATCCAGCCACCTTAATAGGCATTGCTCCCCTAAGTACTATTGCTCAGACCTGGCAAGCGGCGGCGGCAATTAATGGGGGCTTTTTCAATCGCAAAGTCTATAGCCCCCTCGGAGCCCTCAAAGTAGACGGTCAATGGATCTCCAGTCCCATCCTTGACCGAGCAGTCCTTGCCTGGAACCACGAGGGGCAATATGTTACCAGCCGTCTGGCCTGGCAGGAAACTCTTACCATCGGGGGAGGAGAACGAATCCCCCTAGCGTCCCTCAATAGTGGCTATGTCCAGGGCGGCATTGCTCGCTACAGTAGTGCCTGGGGCAATTACTACCAGCCCCTAAGTGGCGGGGAAACCGCGGTGACAGTAGTCAACGCTCAGGTGCTTAGCCGAGCCCCGGTCCTAGGCCCAGTATCGATACCGGCTGACGGTTATCTGTTAGTCTTGCGCTCCTTGAGTCTGCCCAACCTCCAAGTAGGAACAACCGTCACCTTAGAGCAAACTACTGTCCCGCCAGAGCTAGATTCCTTCCCAGAGATAATCGGCGCTGGCCCCTTGCTACTGCACGCCGGCTTGGATGTCTTGGACTGGGAGGCAGAAAAGTTTAGCCCGGCCTTGGCCAATGAGCTGACCTATCGTTCGGCTGCTGGCCTTGATCGAGCCGGAAATCTAGTTCTGGTGGCCATTGGCCACCGCTACCACGGCCCTGGTCCACGCCTAGTAGAGATGGTGCCTCTGCTGCAGCAGCTGGGGTTAGTAGAAGCTTTAAACCTGGATGGCGGTAGTTCCTCTACCCTAGACCTGGGAGGCGCAATTCTTAACCGGCCAGAGCGCAGCACCGCCCGAGTTCACAATGGTTTGGGGGTATTTCTGCGCCCCCTCCCCGGTGCCGGGGATTCCTGATTGACTCTGGTATTCTGATATAATTTGATCTGTCTGAATTACTCAGGATTCAGTTCCCCTTTGGCGAGGGGAGAAATGATGGCGAGGAGATGTGTAGTCATGCTTTCATCTTCGGAATCCCCCTTCCCTCCGGCTGCTCTTGCCCAGGGCCTAGCTGCTACTGAGCTACGTCCTTGGGGATCCTTTACGGTCTTAGAGGAGGGGCCGGGCCACAAGATTAAACGCATTGAGGTGCGGCCGGGTCATCGCCTCAGTCTGCAGATGCACCACCACCGTAGCGAGCACTGGATTGTGGTGTCCGGTACAGCCCGGGTTGTTTGTGGAGATAAGGAAACCTTATTGACTAATAATCAGTCCACCTATGTCCCCCCCTGCACGGTGCACCGCCTAGAAAACCCCGGGGTGATCCCCTTAATCTTGATCGAGGTTCAAAATGGTCAGTACCTAGGGGAGGATGACATTATCCGGTTCCATGACGACTACGCTCGGACCGAATAAGTGATCTCCATTACCCCTAGGGCTCAAGCTGAGGTGTTGCGGTTATGCCGGGTCCACAATCCCGCCCGGCTGAGATTAGGGTTAGTACCTGGCAGCTGTGCTCAGCTGACCTATACCATGGAGTTCGATATCCTTGGGGAGGGAGGAGATGCAGTCTACCACCTGAGTGCCCTCGAGGTCTGGATAGCCCCCGACAGCCTGCAGCACCTATCCCAGTTGCACCTGGACTACACTGAGGATCTGATGGGGGGGAGCTTCCGGTTTCACAACCCCCAAGCAGTTCAGACTTGCGCCTGCGGTCACAGTTTCTCCGTGGCAACTGTTTGACATGAAATTCCTCAGTTTGGTATACTCGAGGACTGTTGAAAGTTGCGGTCTCCCCTACCTGTCCCATGCCCACAATCCAGCAATTAATTCGTAGCGAACGCGAACAAGTGCGGCGGAAGACTAAGTCTCCGGCCCTCAAGAGCTGTCCCCAGCGTCGGGGGGTCTGCACACGGGTGTACACCACAACTCCCAAGAAGCCAAACTCGGCTTTGCGTAAGGTTGCCCGGGTCCGGCTAACCTCCGGCTTCGAGGTTACTGCCTACGTGCCTGGTATTGGTCACAACCTGCAGGAGCACTCCGTAGTGATGATTCGGGGCGGACGGGTCAAGGACCTGCCTGGGGTACGGTACCACATCATTCGCGGTACCCTTGACACGGCCGGAGTAAAGGACCGCAAGCAAGGCCGGTCGAAGTACGGGGCCAAACAGCCCAAACAGCAGCAGCAAACCGCTACCAAGAAAAAGTAACCTCCTCCTAAGTACCCTCCAAGCCAACTAAGCCACTCTACCTATGTCCCGTCGTTCTGCCGTACCCAAGCGTCCCATTCCCCCCGACCCAGTCTACAATAACCAGTTGGTCACCATGATGGTGCGCCGGGTGATGCGATCGGGCAAGAAGTCTCTGGCCGCTCGGATTGTTTACCAGTCTATGAATTTGATCGCCGAGCGGACGGGGGCCGATCCTCTGGAGGTATTTCAGCAGGCCATTCGCAATGCTACTCCCCTAGTAGAAGTGAAGGCTCGACGGGTTGGGGGGGCAACCTACCAAGTGCCCATGGAGGTACGGCCTGAGCGCGGTACCGCCTTAGCTCTGCGGTGGTTGATTCAGTACGCCCGCCAACGCTCTGGCAAGAGCATGGCCCTGCATCTGGCCAATGAGCTGATGGATGCTGCCAACGAAACTGGCAGTGCCATCCGCAAGCGGGAAGAAACCCATAAGATGGCTGAAGCTAATAAGGCCTTTGCCCATTACCGTTACTAATCTGAGGCCTTCTGGTCTGCCTGTATCTGAAATTTGAAACTTATCCCGAGCATCTGCGGCAAAGTCTAAGGAGGTAGCTGTGGTCCGTACCATCCCGCTGGAACGTGTCCGAAATATTGGTATCGCTGCTCACATCGATGCCGGCAAGACCACTACTACTGAGAGAATTCTCTTTTACTCTGGGGTGGTGCACAAGATTGGTGAGGTTCACGAGGGAACTACCGTCACTGACTGGATGGAGCAGGAGCGGGAACGCGGGATTACCATCACTGCTGCCGCCATCAGCACTGCCTGGACTCGCCGCGACCCCCAAAATCCTACCCAGCCCAAGCCTGGGGAGCCTGAGCATCGCATCAACATCATTGACACCCCAGGCCACGTGGACTTCACCATCGAAGTGGAGCGGTCTATGCGAGTCCTCGATGGGGTGATCGCTGTTTTCTGCTCGGTAGGTGGGGTCCAACCCCAGTCAGAGACTGTATGGCGGCAGGCAGACCGCTACCAGGTGCCTCGCCTTGCTTTCATCAATAAAATGGACCGGACTGGGGCCAACTTTTATCGGGTTTACAACCAACTGCGGGAACGGCTGCGGGCTAACGCGGTCCCGATTCAGATCCCAGTTGGCAGTGAAGATAACCTGCGCGGCTTGGTGGACCTGGTGCGCATGCGGGCTTACATTAGTGCTAACGACCTAGGTACTGACATCCGCGAAACTGAAATCCCAGAAGATGTCCTGGATCTGGCCAAGGAATACCGCACCAAACTGGTCGAGTCCCTAGCCGAGGTAGATGATGACCTGATGGCGAAATACTTGGAGGGTGAGGAGCCCACAGAAGCCGAGATCCGTCGTGTCTTGCGGCAAGGGACCATTAGTGGTGCTGTTGTCCCCCTCCTGTGTGGCTCCGCTTTTAAAAATAAGGGGGTCCAAGCCCTCCTAGATGCGGTGATCGACTATCTGCCTTCCCCAGTAGACATTCCTCCTATCCAGGGGAACCTACCCGACGGCACGGTAGCTGAACGGCCAGCAGACGATGAAGCGCCTCTAGCAGCCTTGGCCTTCAAGATCATGGCGGATAAGTTTGTCGGCCGCCTCACCTTCGTGCGCGTCTACTCTGGGGTACTTAAGAAGGGTACCTACGTGCTCAACTCCTCTAAGCGCAAAAAGGAGCGGGTGTCGCGTCTGATCGTTTTAAAGGCCGATGAGCGAATTGACGTTGACGAACTGCGGGCCGGGGACCTAGGGGCAATCCCGGGTTTGACCGACACTCTGACCGGTGATACGGTTTGTGATGAGGGATCACCGGTGATTCTTGAGTCCCTGTTTATTCCCGAACCAGTGATCTCCGTAGCGGTAGAGCCCAAAACCAAGCAGGACATGGAAAAGCTCTCCAAAGCCCTTAAGGCTCTGTCAGAGGAAGACCCCACCTTCCGCGTCAATATCGATCCGGAAACCAATCAGACTGTGATTGCTGGCATGGGCGAGCTCCACCTAGAGATTCTGGTGGACCGGATGTTACGGGAATTTAAAGTAGAAGCTAACGTGGGTGCTCCTCAGGTGGCCTACCGGGAGACTATCCGCCGCAGCGTGCGCCAGGAAGGCAAGTTCATCCGCCAAAGCGGTGGTAAGGGTCAGTACGGCCACGTGGTGATCGAACTCACTCCCGGGGAGCCTGGTAGTGGGTTTCAGTTTGAATCTAAGATTGTCGGTGGGGTGGTTCCCAAAGAATACATTGGTCCCTCAGAACAGGGAATCCGGGAAGCCTGTACCTCTGGCGTTATTGCTGGCTACCCAGTGATTGACCTGCGGGCAACTCTGGTGGATGGTTCCTACCACGATGTCGACTCCTCAGAAATGGCTTTTAAGATCGCCGGTTCCATGGCCCTTAAGGAAGCAGTGACTAAGGCGTCCCCCGTGCTCCTCGAGCCGGTGATGAAGGTTGAGGTGGAAGTTCCTGAAGACTTCCTAGGTACAATTATGGGCGATCTCAACTCCCGTCGAGGCCAAATCGAAGGGCAGGAAAAGGCCGCCCAAGGTTACGCCAAAATCGCAGCCAAGGTTCCCCTAGCTGAGATGTTTGGCTATGCCACCGACGTGCGCTCCCGTACCCAGGGCCGGGGCGTGTTTACAATGGAGTTCAGCCACTACGACGAAGTCCCTCGGAATGTGGCAGAAGCCATTATCGCCAAAAGCAAAGGCAACGTTTGATGATCATCCCAAAGGAAAAAGGAATCCATGGCACGCGCAAAATTTGAACGGAACAAACCCCACGTCAACATTGGCACGATTGGTCACGTAGACCATGGCAAAACTACCCTCACAGCTGCCATCACCATGACCCTGGCGGCCATGGGTCAGGCTACTGCCCGCAAGTATGATGAAATCGACGCTGCCCCAGAAGAAAAGGCCCGCGGGATCACCATCAATACCGCCCACGTGGAGTATCAAACTGCCAACCGCCACTACGCCCACGTGGATTGTCCCGGTCACGCGGACTACGTGAAAAACATGATCACCGGCGCGGCTCAGATGGACGGGGCGATTTTGGTAGTTTCTGCTGCTGATGGTCCTATGCCCCAAACTCGGGAGCACATCCTACTAGCCAAGCAGGTAGGGGTCCCCAATATCGTCGTATTCATGAACAAGCAAGACATGGTTGACGATGAGGAGCTCCTGGAATTGGTAGAGCTAGAAATTCGCGAGCTATTGAGCAGCTACGACTTTCCGGGGGACGACATTCCCATTGTTAAGGGCTCAGCCCTCAAAGCACTGGAAAAGATGACCAGCAGCCCTAAGACTGCCCGGGGTGAAGATGAGTGGGTCGACAAGATCTACGAACTAATGGATGCGGTGGACGCCTACGTTCCCACTCCTGAGCGGGAAGTAGACAAGCCCTTCCTGATGGCCGTAGAAGACGTTTTCTCCATTACTGGTCGGGGCACAGTAGCCACAGGCCGGATTGAACGGGGCAAGATCAAGGTGGGTGACACCGTAGAACTGGTGGGAATTAAAAACACGCGCAGCACTACCGTCACTGGCGTGGAAATGTTCCAAAAAATCCTGGATGAAGGCATGGCCGGAGACAACGTCGGGTTGCTGTTGAGAGGGATCCAAAAACAAGACATCGAACGGGGGATGGTGATTGCCAAGCCCGGCTCGATCACCCCTCACACTCAATTTGAGTCAGAAGTGTTCATTCTCAAAAAGGAAGAAGGTGGCCGTCACACTCCCTTCTTCCCCGGCTATCGGCCCCAGTTCTATGTGCGTACTACCGACGTCACCGGTACCATCGATGCCTTCACCGCCGATGATGGTAGTACAGCTGAAATGGTCATGCCTGGAGACCGGATCAAGATGACTGTAGAGCTCATTAACGCCATCGCCATCGAACAGGGCATGCGCTTTGCCATCCGGGAAGGCGGTCGGACTGTAGGGGCCGGTGTAGTGTCCAAGATCCTCAAGTAATCCCCTCTGTTTACCTCTGTTAGCCATGTTCTATGGCTAACAGAACTTCCCTTGTACCTTGACAACTAATCCCATGGTCACTATTCAGCAGCAGAAGATTCGCATTCGCCTCAAGGCTTTTGATCGCCGCCTCCTTGACACCTCCTGTGAAAAGATCGTTGATACGGCTAACCGAACTAATGCCAGTGCCGTTGGTCCTATCCCCCTGCCCACTAAGCGGCGCATCTACTGCGTACTGCGCTCCCCCCACGTGGACAAAGATTCCCGCGAGCACTTTGAAACGCGCACCCACTACCGGATCATTGACATTTACCAGCCTTCCTCTAAGACTATTGACGCTTTGATGAAACTAGATCTGCCCTCAGGGGTGGATATTGAGGTCAAACTGGGGACTTAATCGGGTTACCCATCCGTTACAATGGAAGTCGCAGAGCCCCGGGTCCTGACAATGGTTAGTTCTTCCGTCGCCGTTCGTGAATTGCCCCTGTTCCCCCTGCCTGAGGTAGTCCTGTTTCCGGGACGCCCCCTGCCCTTGCATGTCTTCGAGTTCCGTTATCGGATCATGATGAATACCATCCTCGAGGGGGACCGTCGCTTTGGAGTGCTGATGTGGGACCCCAGAGAGAATAGGCCGGTGACCGTTGGCTGTTGTGCTGAAGTAATCCAGGTTCAAGTTTTGCCTGACGACCGGATGAAGGTAATTACCCTGGGGCAACAGCGGTTTAGAGTCCTAAACTACGTGCGGGAGAAGCCCTACCGGGTAGGCCTAGTGGAATGGATTGAAGACCAGCCTGCCACCCGAGACCTCCACATCTTAGCCAGTCGGGTAAATGATGTTTTGCAAGATGTAGTCAGGCTCTCAGCTAAGCTCACCGACCAGGACATGTCACCCCGGGATAATATTCCCACATCCCCCCTAGAACTTTCCTACTGGGTAGCCCACAACCTCTACGGAGTGGCTGGGGAGCAGCAAGCACTACTAGAAATGCAGGATACGGCGGCCCGGTTAGAGCGCGAAATCGAAATTCTCACCTCTGCCCGTAACCACCTTGCTGCCCGGACCGTCCTCAAGGATGCTCTCCAAGATTAACCATGACCCAGCGCCTATCCGATGAGGAACTAGCCCAAGCTTTACTGAGTCTACCTGGCTGGACCCTTGAGCACCAAAAGCTTCATCGTGTCTTTACCTTTCCCTCCTTTGTAGAAGCTTTTGGTTTCATGACCAGCCTAGCTCTGGTGGCAGAAGCCCTAAGCCACCACCCGGAATGGTCTAACATCTACAATCGGGTCGTCATTGACCTTACCACCCACGACCAGGGTGGCATAACCACCAAGGACCTGGAATGGGCTCGCCGGGCCGACCATCTTTCCCGGCTCTTTCCATGCAGTCCCTGATCACAGTTGAACTGCCTGAAAACCCCTACCAGGTACTCATCAGCCCTGGGGTCCTGGCCTCCCTGGCCGAACACCTGCAAACCTTGAGACTAGGCCGCAAAATCCTGGTGGTCACTAACCCCACCCTCCAGCGTCACTACGGCCAGCAGGTGGTTACGTCCCTAGAAGCCCAGGGGTTTTCCGTAGGGGTATGTATACTGCCAGCTGGAGAACGCTACAAAACCCTCCGCTCTGTGCAGAAGATCTACGACGCTGCTCTAGACCAGCAATTAGAGCGCTCCAGTACCCTGGTAGCCTTAGGGGGTGGGGTGGTAGGGGATATGGCCGGCTTTGCTGCCGCCACCTGGCTGCGGGGGATTGGGGTGGTCCAAGTGCCCACCAGCCTCCTGGCGATGGTAGATGCTTCCATTGGCGGCAAGACTGGTGTTAATCATCCCCGGGGTAAGAACCTGATCGGAGCATTCCATCAACCACGGCTGGTAGTTATTGACCCCCAAGTCCTCAAGACCCTGCCCCGCCGGGAATTTCGCGCAGGTATGGCAGAGGTGATTAAGTACGGTGTGGTCTGGGACCAGACCCTATTTACCCATCTCGAAGCCCAATCCCGCCTCGATAACCTCCTTACTCCCGAGGCTCTACAGGTGGTCCTAACCCGCTCCTGCACCGCCAAAGCCCAGATTGTCGGTCAGGACGAGCGGGAGGCGGGGCTGAGGGCTATTCTTAACTACGGCCATACCATCGGCCACGCCCTAGAAAGCCTGACCAACTATCGCCTCATCAACCATGGGGAGGCCGTTGCCCTGGGTATGGGCCTGGCGGGGGAATTAGCCCTGAAGCTAGGACTGTGGGACCAAACCTCCTACCAACGTCAGCAGACCCTCCTAGAGCGAGCTGGCTTGGCAATCCCTATGCCTACTGGTTTAGAGCCCCAGGCTGTCCTTGCCTGTCTGCAGACGGATAAAAAAGTCATGGCGGGGCGGGTTAGATTTGTGCTCCCCACCGGCCTGGGTTCGGCGATAGTCACCGACCAGGTCCCTAGGGACTTAGTGGAGCAACTGTTGGTGAACCATCTGGGGGCCTGAAGAGCCCCTGGCAAATTCGGGAGAGCCGGATACCTTAGGGGGATAAGATGGGGGGATAAATCATGGTGCCAGCTAGGTACTCTGATTGTATGACCCTAGGTTTGGTGTGGGCTACACACAAATTATCACTTCAGGTAAGTGCTCGCAGGGTCTCCAGACTAGCTGGCCAACCTTTATCAATACCCAAAATCCATGTATAAGACTTTAGAACTACCATCCCTGTTACTGAGTGCAGTTGGCGCGGTTGCTGCCATCATCACCCATCAAGTGGCCGTGGCAGTCCTGCCCTTTTCCCTGAGCTTAGGTTTAGGGTGGCTGGATCGTCAAGCACAATTGCAGCAATCCCTTGCTCTCAAGGAAAGCATCCAACGGCTAACTCCCACGATGGAAACCCTAGAGGCGCAATTGCAGTCTCTGCGCCAGAGTTTCAACCGCCGCTCTGAGCCGGAACAAATCAGTGCCCTACAGCAGAGCCTAATGAAACTAGAGCAATCGGCAACTGAAATCCACCAGCTCCTACCGGCTATCCAAACTAACACCGAGCGGCTAGAGGTCCTTGAGTCCCAGCTACCAACGATCCAGACTGCCACTGGACGGTTAGACCATTTGGAACCTCTAGTCGGCACCCTAGAGGCTCAGCAAGGTCAGCTGCTGGTTCGCTTGAGTGACCTCTGTGCCACCTTGAGTCAATGGCAGGCTCAGTTAACTGCCTTCAAGGAAGAGTTTGAACAGCGATCCGAACCCCAGCAGATTGCCAGTCTGCAACAGGGGTTAGCCAACCTGGCAGACTCTCTAACCAACCTCCAGCAATTTATCCCTCGCCTAGAGGAGTATACCCAACGGATTGGCACCCTTGAGACTTTAATCAGCGACATCAGAGCCCACCAGAATCTGGTAGATGCTCAGCTAGCAGAAATTTGGCCGGCTCCCCAGGGAGAGCAACCAGTTCTGGAGTTCCTAGCCCCCTCCCGGGAGGAAGAGCCTTCCGAGGAAAGCCTCCAGCCCCCGCGTCAGTCCATCCAGGAACGCGGTAAACCCAAGGACGAACAAGCAAGACGGGAGGAGGAGGGTGTTGAAACCCTAGAGAGTTTTTTTGATGAGTTGTTGTTTTAGGGTCGGGTTAATGGCCAATCATCCAAGGGCGGTGGGTGGCTTGATGAACCCGGGGCTTCCCCTCATCCCTTGATTTAGTGACTAGTCGAGGTTCAGGGTCAGGGCGCTTCGGACGCAGGGGGCTTGATAGGAGGGTGGGAGCAGAAAAAATCCGCCTTCCCTCTCCTTGGCAGACGGGGCAGTTGGCGGGGGCAGCAGACTCTGCCATGGTACGCCAAAGATCAAAGGTACCACAGGAATTACAGCGAAATTCGTACAAAGGCATGGGACCAACAATCTAGAAGGGGGGCCGAGACCGAATCCCGACCCCCAAGGACAATTAACCTAAACCGGCAGTATATCCTGGTCGAATATTTCCGTGGGGATAGCTAGAGTACAACAGGCGTTGGGAATGTCGACGATCCCGCTGACCCGCCCCTCAATGGGGGCACAACTTAGGAGCAAGTAGGCTTGCTCACCGGTATAGCCAAACTTTTTCAGGTACTCGATGGCATTAAGGCAAGCCCGGCGGTAAGCTACGTGCACATCAAGGTAGTACTGTTTGCCTGTGAACTCATCTACGGAGATCCCCTCGAACACCAGGTACTCCGAGTAGCGAGGCTCAACCGGACCGGTTTTGAAGACCGGATTCACTAAGCCGTACTTCTCAACTCCCCCTTTGATCAAATCAACATGCAGGTCAAGATAACCAGACATTTCAATTGCCCCGCAGAAGGAGATCTCTCCGTCTCCCTGGGAAAAGTGAATATCCCCCATGGAAAGTTTGGCACCCTCCACATAGACCGGGAAGTAGATCCGGGTACCGCGGGAGAGGTTTTTGATGTCACAGTTCCCCCCGTGTTCCCGGGGTGGCACGGTCCGGGCTCCCTCGGCGGCTACCCGGGCAAATTCACTAGCGGGAAGCTGACCCAAAATGGCGTTTTGCGGGTTGGGTAGGGCCGCCAATACGGGCTTGTCACCTGCGAAGCCGGTGCCGTAGGAACGCAGGTCGTAGGTGCTGTCAACTAATTCCTTTTCCCGCTGATTCCACTTCTTGAGTAACTCAGGGGAAGGGGCACAGCCAATCAGCCCTGGGTGGGTAATGCCGGCAAATCTGACCCCGGGAATGTGGCGGGAGCTGGTATAGATGCCCTGAAAGTCCCAGATGGCCTTAGCGGCCTGGGGGTAGTGGTCAGTGAGAAAACCTCCCCCATTGTTCTTGTCGAAGATGCCAGTAAAGCCCCACTCATCTCCCTGTAAAGCCCCAATATCCACGATCTCAACTACTAGAATATCCCCGGGCTGAGCGCCATTGACCCACACCGGGCCGCTCAGAACGTGAACAACACTCAAGTCCACATCGCGGACGTCATCGGGGCTGTCATTATTTTTGATCTGCCCATCGGTCCAATCCTTACACTCAATCCGGAAAACATCCCCCGGATTAACCGAGACGGCAGCAGGGATATCAGGGTGCCAACGATTGTGACCAGGTAACTCCTGCTGGTCCATCGGCTTGGTTAGGTCTACTTTGAACAGAGTTTTAGGCACAAACAACTCCTAGATAAAGAGGAAAAAGAGCAAATAGGTGGCACCCCAGCCAAGACCTAGGCGGCGGGGGCAACCTTACAGGCGTCATGGCACTGGGCATCCAGACTACAGCACAGGGAGCAGATAGGTCCGTCGTATACGGGACAAAAGGCCATGTCTTCCCGCTCATACTGGTAATCACAGATGGAGCAGGTGGTCAATTCAGCCACGTCTGGGTTGTCGTGGAAGTGCTCATCTTGCCGGGCAATGTAGTACTTGCCGCCGGTGACTACGGCGATAATTGGGGACAGGACGAAAGCTAACCCCAGGGCAATGAAGGTGGAGAAAGCTTGGGGACCCGGACCCATCAGCCCAAAGAAGGCAATGACCGAGACCACGGAAGCAATCAACATGGAGCCAAAGCCCACGGGGTTGAAATTGTACAGGTGCGCTCGCTTGAACTCAATGTAGGAGGGGCTCAGGCCCAGGGGTTTGTTGATGATCAGATCGGCCACCAAGGCACCCACCCAAGCAATGGCCACGTTGGAATAGAAGCCCAACACCCACAGGAGCGTATTGAACACTCCCAACTCCATCAGAGTTAGGGCAATGGCAACGTGAAATATGAGCCAGACCACCCGGCCAGGGTGAGCGTGGGTAAGACGAGAGAAGAAGTTAGACCAGGAGAGTGAACCAGAGTAGGCGTTGGTGACGTTGATTTTGATTTGGGAGAGGACGACAAAGAAGGTAGCCAGGGCTAGGTAAATGGCAGGGTTGGAAAAGATAGCCTTGAAGCCCTCCACGTACATGTGGATTGGCTCGTTTGCCTTAGCAATGTCGATCCCGTTCGAGACCGCCAAGGAGGTGAAAAAGGAACCGGCCCACTGTTTCCATGCCCCGAGGATCACCCAGCCCGGGCCAGCCAGAATCACCGCCCACCACCATTTACCATTGTTCTTTTCGGTCTTCTCTGGCATGAAGCGCAGGTAGTCCACCTGTTCACCAATCTGGGCGATTAGGGACAAGGCCACCCCAGCTCCGGAGGCGCAAAGGAGAATGTCAAATCCAGCGCCACTCGGCGACTTACCAGCAAAGCTCATCCAGTTGCTCCAGGCATTGGGGTCCTTGACGAGCACGGCGAAGAAGGGAGCAAACATCATCGTCAACCATATTGGTTGGGTCCACACTTGCAGTTGGGCCAGAAGGGTCATGCCAAAAACCACAAGTGGGATAATCACGATGGTGCACAGGACATAACCAATCGGCAGGGGAAGTTGGAAATAAAGCTCCAATGCCTGGGACATAATTGCCCCTTCCAAGGCAAAAAAGATGAAACAAAAAGAGGCGTAAATCACCGATGTCAGGGTTGAACCAATGTAGCCAAAACCTGCCCCTCTAGTCAGCAGGTCCATATCGATGTTGTACTTGGAAGCATAGTAGGCGATTGGCACCCCAGTGACAAAGATAATTACTGCCGAGATGAAGATTGCCCAGAAGGAATTAGCAAAACCAGAGCTGATGGCAATTGAGCCTCCAATGGCAAAGTCTGCCATATAAGAGATCCCCCCCAAAGCCGCGTTGGCCACGGTGTACTCTGACCAACGACGGAAGGACTTGGGAGCGTAACGCAGGGAATAGTCCTCCAGGGTTTCATTCACTACCCAGGCGTGGTAGTGCCGTCGTGATTTCTCGAGTCTAACGGCTGCGGTTGCCGGTTTTTCCATGATCCAAGGGAGCCCCAATAGTAATGGACGGTGTCTTTAGCGATGGCGAGATACTACATTGGTCGACCCAAAAGATTTTGTAAAAATGGCAACATAATTTCGAAATTCTTTTGAAGTGTAGCCGGGAGTTAAGGAATGGTAGCAGAAAATACATTTTGTCGTCGGTCTTACAATCCACTGGTGTAGCTAACACAAGGCCTGAGGGCGACAACTACCGAAACTGACAAGCGCCATTTGCGGGTGTCTAAAACCGCTTGCGGTCAACCTGGATATTGAGCATAAAAGTTACTTAAGCTACAGTGCCAATGACCACCGGGAACACGGTTGTCTGGTCAGATTTATTTAGTTATACTTGTAGCTACAAAAATAATAGTTTTGTTCCTTATGACTAGTCCTCGAGTCCAGCCCCTGTCTTTGCCGGAAATGCAGCGGCTCAAAACTCTGGTGCCACCCCCCCTAGAGTCCCTAGTGGCGGTTGTCCGCAGTGCACCAGATTCGCCGCTGGTTAAGACCAGGAGGACAAGGGGGCAGGGAAGTGTCATTGAGATCAACCCTACTCGTTGGCAGAACCTGAGTCGAGGCCACCAAGACCTGCTGTTTTGGCATCAGGTGGCTCGGATAGAACAGAAGACCGTACCTGGTTTACCTTGGGACTTGGCTGTGCTGGTGGTTGGTCTGGGGGCAGCTGGGGTGGAACTTGGTGCCCAAAACGTCCTGCAGTTGTCGTTGGCTCTCTTAGCCGTGTGTCTGGGTGCCTATAGGCTCTACCAACGCCAGTGGGGAGAGCAGGGTTTGCGGGAGGCAACCGCCGCTGACCAAGGGGCCATGAAATTGGCCCTCAAGTTTGGCTACACCCCCCTGCAGGCTCACACTGCACTGAAAAGTCTTTTGATTTACTTAGGCCAGCAAACTACTAACCAGTTAACCAAAGGGCGTTACCAAGCTCGCTTGCGGGTGATTGAAATGTGTAGCCCAGACTAGGACGCTTCCTTCAGACCACCAAAAATGGCATAATGGGAATTCCCTATTTAGCTAGTTGATCATGGCCAAACGCCGCAACCCCAAAAAAGAAAAGGCTCTGCGTAACCAAGCTTACGCTCGTAAGTTCCGAAAACGATCCACCTACAACCGCATGGGCCGAAGACGTCCGGGCTTTGGGCACCGAGACGAGTCAGATATGGAAACAACTGAAGCAGGTAAAGACACTGGGGCTGCCATCCTTATGGGGTGATCCCAATCGTGTTAGCATGGCCAGAGAGTATTGTCAGTCTGCCATGGACACCAAAGCCTTCAAGCGCGCTCTCCACCACTCTGAGAACTACCACCGTCAGGGCTTCGGCCGGGAGGCGGAGGTCTCTGTTGTCCTGGATACAGAGTACCAGAGTGATCTAGTCCAGCTGATCCGCAACCACAACTATTCCCTTGAACGGGGAGATGTAACCATTCGCCTTGCTGAATCCTTTGGGTTTTGCTGGGGAGTAGAACGCGCGGTGGCCATGGCCTACGAGACTCGGCGGCATTTCCCTGACCAGCGGATCTGGATTACTAACGAAATTATCCATAATCCTTCTGTCAACCAACGCCTGAGGGAAATGCAGGTGGAGTTCATCCCGGTAGTTGATGGCCGTAAGGATTTCTCCCGAGTAACTCCCCAAGACGTGGTCATCCTCCCCGCCTTCGGTGCCAGTGTGCCTGAGATGGAGTTACTGAGCCACAAGGGATGCACGATGGTGGACACTACCTGTCCTTGGGTGTCCAAGGTCTGGAACACAGTGGAAAAACACAAAAAACACGCCTTCACCTCCATCATCCACGGCAAATATAACCACGAAGAAACAATTGCCACCAGTTCCTTCGCTAACGTTTACCTAGTGGTACTAGATCTGGCAGAGGCTCAGTACGTGTGCGACTACATGCTGCAGGGGGGAGACCGTCATGCCTTCCTGAAGAAGTTTGCCGCTGCCTGCTCCGAGGGGTTCGACCCTGATCGTGACCTAGAGCGGGTTGGGGTTGCTAATCAGACCACCATGCTTAAGGGGGAAACCGAGGCCATCGGCAAAATGTTTGAGCACACCTTGATGCGTAAGTACGGTCCCCAAGCTCTCCATGAGCACTTCTTGAGCTTCAATACCATTTGCGACGCTACCCAGGAGCGGCAGGATGCGATGCTGGAACTGGTGCAAGAGCCCCTAGACCTGATGCTAGTAGTCGGTGGCTTCAACTCCTCCAACACTACCCACCTCCAAGAGATCGCCGTGGCTCGAGGTATCCCCTCCTACCATATAGATAGTGCTGAGCGCATTGGCCCAGGTAACCGAGTGGAGCACAAGCCCCTCCACCAGCCCTTGACTGTTCAGGAAGACTGGTTGCCGGCCGGTAAAATTGTTCTCGGAGTCACCTCTGGGGCTTCAACCCCCGACAAGGTAGTCGCAGATGTGATGGAGCGGGTATTTGCCCTCAAGGCCTAGCCCGGGAAAATTGGGCTAGTTGAGGAGTTTTTTGTAATCCACGTTATCTTTTTCCTGGTCAAGATCAGGCTATGATAGGTGCTGGTATCTAGGCTTGGTTTTGCCGGTGGTCCTTGGACCGCGGTTCAGCTTGGCCCGTATCGGTTGTTCAATTTTTACGCATTCCCATGACCATCTATGTCGGTAACCTGTCCTACCAAGCTAGCGAAGAGGACCTCAGATCAGTGTTTGCTGAGTACGGAGCTATTAAGCGAGTCGTACTGCCCATTGACCGTGAGACTGGACGCATGAGAGGCTTTGCCTTTGTTGAAATGATGGAAGACGCCCAAGAAGACACTGCTATCTCCGAACTAGATGGAGCAGAGTGGATGGGGCGGCAACTCAGGGTAAACAAGGCCAAGCCCCGTCCTGACTACAGATCTGCTGGTAGACGGGAGGAGTAAACCTAGCTTTACGGATAAAAGCACAACTGGGGCAGAGCCGTGTGTTCATCCCAGCCCATCATGATATTTAGGCACTGTAAGGCTTGGCTGGCCTGCCCTTTCATAAGGTTGTCGATTGCTGACAAAACAATCACCCGGCCAGTGCGAGAGTCAACTTCTAAACCTAGATAGCATAGATTGGTGCCCAAAGCCCATTTGGTTTGGGGATAAGTGCCTCCGGGCAATACTCTTACCCAGGTTGTGCTGCGGTAGAAGGCTCGGTAGATAGTCAACAGGTCCTCCCGGTCTAAGCCCGAGTCTCGCAAACTGGCGTAAACTGTGGCTAAGATGCCGCGGACCATGGGCACCAAGTGGGGCGTAAACTGAACTTTGATCTCCTGGCCCGCTAGGCTACTACATATTTCCTCAATCTCTGGGGTGTGGCGATGTCTGCCCACGCTATAGGCGCCGAGAGAGCCATCTGCTTCCGCTAGTAGAAGGGGTGTCTTGGCTTGGCGTCCTCCCCCTGAGGTGCCAGATTTGGCATCAACAATCGCGCTGTTGGGGAGGATCAACCCCTGTTTGAATAGAGGAGCCAGGGCCAGAAGGCTGGCCGTAGGGTAGCAACCAGGACAACCCACTAGTCGTGCCTGGGCGATCTCGGCGCTAAACAGTTCAGGCAGACCATAGACCGCTGACTGCAGCAGGTCGTGGTCAGTGCGGTGGCCACCGTACCAGGCCTGATAAACCTCGGAGTTCTTAAAGCGGTAGTCTGCAGATAGATCTAAAACCCGGCAGCCCCGAGCTAACAGGGTAGGGACAATTTGACTTGCCAAGCCATTGGGGAGAGCCAGAAACACTACTTGGGCCCGTTGGGCAATTACCTCCGGGTCAATCGACTCGATTTTAAGATCCACTCGGTGACCCAGATGAGGATACAAATCCCCAAAGCGTTGACCAGCACTGCTATCTCCCCCCAGAAATACTAAATCAACCCGGGGGTGGTCCAGGAGGAGCCGTACCAGTTGTACTCCGCCGTACCCTGAGGCTCCTACCAAAGCTACTGGCACTCGCTGATCACCCATAACTGTGCACCTACTGAGGATTAGTTGAAACTTTTAATTAGAGGAGAATATTCTAGCGCTTCCCGTTTAAACTGCTGTCTTAGCTAGCTAAAATTCCTGCCCTTGTCCCTTTATGGTCATCCTCACCCCCGTTGCTAAGCCGGTTCTGGTGCATGTGCAGATTCTTCTAGCTAGCGGTCACACCTACAGGGTGCACCTGAGCCCGGATGCACCGCTGTTGACCAGCCTATTTAACATCCTCCTAGCCCACGCCCAAGGCCAAGCCCCCCAAGGCCTACTCCAAATCCCCCTCCCCCAAGGACAGCTCTACATTCCAGCCCATCAACTCCTAGGGTTAGTGACTGACCCACCCTTGAGCTTAGAAGCAAGGAGCCCGGCAGCTCCAGCTAGCCTTCGCCAGACGCCCACGGCGGTCATTAAATCCCAGTTTGTCCGCTTTGAGCGATTCTTGGCTCCCAAGGACCACCAGGCCCTCTACCGCTATGCCCTGAGTCAAGCTAACTCCTTTGTGCCCACCACCACCTCTACCGGTGATGAAGCCTACCGACAATCCCAAGTGCTGCACCACTTCCCTAAGTTTGCTAACCTGGCGGTGGAACGGGTGCGCCAGCTAGTCCCCCAGGCCGTTAGTATCCTAAATCTAGAAGAGTTTCCGATTGGCCAGATTGAAGCCCAGCTGACCGCTCACAACCACGGCAACTTCTACAGGATCCACAACGACAATGGTAGTCCTGATACTGCTGACCGAGTCCTCACCTACGTGTACTATTTTTTCCGGCAACCCAAAAGTTTTCAGGGGGGGGAACTGAGAATCTACGATGGTCGGGTTGAGAATCAGACCTACGTCCCCGCCGATTCTTTCCAGGACCTAGAAATCATAGACAACAGTATTATTTTTTTCCCCAGTCACTACCTCCACGAGGTGCTGCCTATTCACTGTCCATCCCGGCACTTTGCCGATGGCCGCTTCACCATCAATGGTTGGGTACGCCGAGGGAACTGAGGCTGATAACCCTGACCGGCTTTCAGAATTAAATCTGAAGTTTTACCCCCAGACGGGGTGTTAGAGACTATGCTGTGAGTAGAATGGCTTACGGGCCACTGTGCTTTCATCCCCACACTTCACCCAGTGGCTTATCGGAGAACTTTCTGATGCAAGAAATTCCCGCCTCCTTTTGGACTTTGCTTGCCGGTATTGTGGTGACTGCTATTAGTTTCTGGGTCGGTCAGAACCACGGTCTTTTTCCTGAGCAGGCTTCTAACCAAGCTCCCCTAGTAGATGGTTTTTTTAACTTCATGTTCACCATTGCCGTAGCCTTCTTCCTAGTAGTACAGGGGGCGATAGTGGTTTTTATCATTCGCTATCGCCGGCGCCCTGGAGACGACGCTGATGGCAGCTCGGTGCGGGAGAATTTGCCCCTAGAAATTCTTTGGACGGCGATCCCGGCCATCATCGTCATCGGCCTAGGGGTCTACAGTGTAGATGTGTACCGCGACATGGGCGGCCTGCCGAGCTCTGGCATGATGATGGCTCACCACCATAGCCGGGGCAGTGCCCTTGCTGCTCCCCTGGAGGTCCAGACCTCCCCCGCCCTGACGGCCACCACCTACGGCCTAGGGGGAGCACCCATGGCTGAGGAAAACCACACCCCCGACCTTACCGTCAACGTCACCGGCCTGCAGTTTGCCTGGATCTTCAACTACGCCAACCAGCAGGTGACGGCCGGAGAGTTACACGTGCCCCGCGGACAGGACGTCCTGCTGAAAATGACGGCCAACGACGTGATCCACTCCTTTTGGGTCCCCCAATTTCGGATTAAGCAGGACGTTTTCCCGGGTCAGTTCACCGAGCTGCGGTTTATCGCCACCAAGACGGGTGAATTTCCCGTAGTCTGTGCCGAACTGTGTGGCTCCTACCACGGCGGTATGCGCACCCGGGTGATCGTCCAAGAACCCGCTGATTTCGAGCGTTGGCTGACTGAAAGCCAAGTAGCCCAGGCCTCTGGTCAGACTGTGGCCCAGGCTACCCCGAGCACTCTGCTGACCTCCTATGCTCAAGATCTAGGCATCACCCAGGAAACTCTTGCTCAGTTACCGCACTAAATCCCTCATCTCCTATGACTCCAGCCCAAATCCCCGTTCAAACCCTTGTCCCCCAGGGTGAGCATCCTCCGGCCTGGAAGTGGTACGACTACTTCACGTTTAACATTGACCACAAGGTAATTGGGATCCAGTACTTGGTGCTCGCTTTCCTCTCTTACCTGGTGGGAGGAGTAATGGCTCTGGGCATGCGGGCCGAGCTGTACACCCCCGATTCAGACTTTCTGGCCCCGGCCGTATACAACGCCCTGTTGACAAACCACGGCACGATCATGATCTTTTTCTGGGTAGTGCCTGCTGCCATTGGTGGGTTCGGAAATTTCTTGATCCCCCTGATGATTGGGGCGCGGGATATGGCCTTCCCTAAGCTTAACGCGATCGCCTTCTGGCTGAATCCCCCCGCCGCCATCTTGCTCATGACCAGTCTTTTCTTTGGGGGCTCCCAGTCCGGCTGGACCGCCTACCCGCCTTTGAGCCTGATCACTGCTAGCCATGCTCAATCTCTATGGATCCTCAGCATCATCCTAGTGGGGACTTCATCGATTTTGGGGTCCCTCAATTTCGTGATCACCATCTGGAAAATGCGAGTACCCTCGATGAAGTTAGATGAGGTGCCCCTGTTTTGTTGGGCTATGCTCGCCACTTCAATCTTGGCCTTATTTTCTACGCCTGTTTTAGCCATTGGTTTGACTCTCCTGTTCTTTGACATTAACTTCGGCACCTCCTTTTTTCGCCCGGAAGCGGGAGGAGATGTGGTAATGTACCAGCATTTGTTCTGGTTTTATTCCCACCCGGCGGTGTACCTGATGATCCTGCCGATTTTTGGCATTATGTCTGAGGTGATCCCCGTCCATGCCCGGCGACCGATCTTTGGTTATAAGGCGATTGCCTACTCCAGCTTGGCTATCTGCGTGGTGGGATTGTTTGTCTGGGTACACCACATGTTCAGCAGCGGTACTCCCCCTTGGATGCGACTGTTTTTCACCGTCTCTACCCTCCTAGTGGCGGTTCCCACCGGCGTAAAAATCTTTGGCTGGGTGGCTACCCTCTGGGGCGGTAAAATTCGCTTCACCACCGCCATGCTGTTTGCCATTGGCATGCTGTCAATGTTTGTGGTCGGTGGGCTCAGTGGCGTTACCCTAGGCGCCCCTGCCTTTGACCTACACGTCCACGACACTTACTACATTGTCGGCCACTTCCACTACGTCCTTTTTGGCGGCTCAGTGTTCGGCCTCTACGCGGGGATCTACCACTGGTTCCCCAAAATTACCGGCCGGATGCTCAACGAGCCCCTGGGGCGCTTGCACTTTGCCATGACCTTTGTGGGTACTCACTTGACATTTCTGCCCATGCACGAGCTGGGTATGAAGGGGATGCCCCGGCGGGTAGCCATGTATGATCCCCAGTTTGAGTTTCTCAACCACCTGTGCACCTTCGGCGCCATCCTGCTCGGTCTATCGGTCCTGCCCCTGCTGATTAATGCCATTTGGAGCTGGTCTAGGGGGCCCAAGGCCGGTGATAACCCCTGGCGCGCCTTGTCCTTAGAATGGACTACTAGCTCTCCGCCCCTGGTGGAAAACTGGCCGGTACTGCCGGTAGTCACGGTTGGTCCCTACGACTACGGGACTAAGGAGTCCTCCTAATTCTCCCCTCCTATGCAAACTTCCCCCCCTACCCTCGATGGGGCCTCTCCCGCCGCGGCCCCGGCCCACCACGAGGCCCATCCGGATTACCGGGTTTACGGCCTGGTAACCTTCCTGGTCTCAGAGTCTCTAATGTTTGGGGCCCTGTTTACCATCTACCTAGTCTTTCGGGGGGCTGCCGTTGCTTGGCCCCCGGAAGGCACGGAGGTGGAATTAGTCCTGCCAGCCATCAATACCCTCATCCTGGTCTCTAGCAGTTTCGTCATCCACCTGGGGGATCAAGCGATCAAAAAGAATCAGGTAGTGGCGATGCGTTGGTGGTACTTGCTCACGGCTGTCATGGGGGCGACCTTCTTAGCTGGCCAGGCCTACGAGTACCTTTCCCTCGGCTACGGTCTCACCACTAACCTGTTTGCTAACTGCTTCTACGTCATGACCGGCTTCCACGGTTTGCACGTCTTTGTCGGTCTACTGATGATTCTCGGAGTGCTCTGGCGCTCACGGCGCCCGGGTCATTACTCAGACCACAAGCACGTGGGGATCGAGATGGCGGAGATCTATTGGCACTTTGTGGACATTATTTGGGTAATTTTGTTCACCTTGATCTACGTGCTTACCTTGTTCTAGGCGATACTGCCACGCTTGCGGGCCTCCTTGTAGGAGACTCCTACCCGTCGGAGGCCAGCCTTGATCATCTGTTGCTCTAGCAAAGCAAAAAAGCTACTCCGGTCAGCTCCCCGAACCACAGCTTGGTTGTGGGCCTCGGCGAGGGCAACCGGATAGCCACAACCCTTCTCCACTTGAGCCCAGGTCAAGCTCAGGGTAGTGGTTAATAATTCCTCATCCTCAACCACCCAGGCGGGCATTTCCAATCTGCCTACCTCCTGGCCGAGCAGGGCGTAACAGAAGTAGACTTCATGAGGGCCATAGCTTGCCATGATTGGGGCCTGGCTGCGCCACAGGGGACCCCGTTGCCCGGGACTTAACAGCAGCTGCCAAAGGTCTGGGTCTCGCAGGGGCTCAAAGATCTGACAGGGGAGGGAAGCCCCACTCCCGGCCCTTGGACAGTGGGTGCCGCAATCTGGCTCCGGGTAGGGACAACTCTCTAGGCGCAGAAAGTCAAAGACTTCGCGACTGCGGGAGGCGCTGATATAACCAACCAAAGGGATCCGGGCTTGGCGCAACTCTTCCCAAGCCTCGAGGATCGGCGGCAGGATTTGGGCTTGGGCTTGGGGGTGGAGAGCTTCTAAAAACCAGTGGATGAGGGGCCCATCCACAATCGCCAAGGTAGGGCAACCACTCGTCGAGTGCTCCTTAGCCATCTCCCCCAAGGCCTTTGCTTCCGAGACCGTACGCTGATAACCCATCCACTCTTCGGTGCGAATTCCCCACTGCCGAGAAGCGTAGAGGTCTTGGGGCTTGTAGAATAACTCCGGCAAGCTGTCAAGGCGCGGGTAACGTTGCTGTCCGTAGTAAAGAGCCACTCGACCAGTGTTGATCAAGTAACAGTAGGCAATCTCATGGTGAGTAGGGGCAATCTGTGAGCCATCGGTAGCCAGGACTGTATGGGTCAGGGGAGCCCTCAGCAGATCAACTCGCAGATCGAGGGGTTCTAGGGGGATGGGGGCGCCGAAACCTAGGCGGTCTTGCCAGAGAGCCTGTTGCCTAAGCAACTCGGACTGGGCGAGGGTTGCCCGGCCGAAATAATCCCATGCCCGCTCTAGGCGCTGACGATTAGCCGCAGACTCTTGGGCAAGGTGCTGGCCAAATCCGTGTAAGCCTGGGGCAAGTTTATTTAGGTCCAGCATGGCCCTAGGAGACCCCTAAGGGCAGGGCATTGACAACCCGACGTAGGACGCCATTGACAAACCGATACCCCTCGGGGCCGCTATAGCGCTTCGCCAGTTCTACCGCCTCGTTAACGGCTACCCGCACCGGCAGCTGGAGGTAGAGCATTTCCGTGATGGCAATTCGGAGAATATCCTGGTCAATGCGGGCTAGGCGATGCAGTTGCCAGTCAACTAGGGAGGCAGACAAGAGACCATCTACTTCCTCCCAGTGAGTGGTTAGTTGCTGCAATATCTCTAGGCTATGGGCCCGTACCTCGGTTTGGTTGGCCATTTGGACCACCTCTGGTAATTCTAAGGCTCCAGACACCAGGTTGATCGCCACCTCGACCCTTGACAAAGACTCCTCAATCCGGGCCCGGGCTTCTGGTAAGCTATTGGCTTTGGTCTCACTGTCCGCCAACAAATCTCGCCCTTGCTGCACTTGGGCGGCCGCCCTTTCTAGTTGCTCGTGGACTTCACTGGTTAAGGTCTGGACTGCCGCTCCCAGAAGACTAGCGATGGTTTGGGTATCAGCGCCGGGAGCTTTGGGGGAGAGTTGGCCAACTCCTAGGAGGGCAAGTTCCCGGGCAACTCGACGGGCTCTAACGTTCATAAGACAATCCTAGGAGTGATTCTCGGCATAGGTGTAAAAATTCCCCAGGATGGCTAGGGTGGAGAAGTGATAGGTCGGAACTACAGGGGGGAGCGCGAACGTGGTAGTGTAAATGCTAAACAGAAGAAAATTGTGCCGCTGGGTATTTTGACGAATGGCTGGGCTCAGTCGGGCGGTCACTAGGGCGGTTAAGTCCAGACAACGGGGAGACGGGGGCTGTTTGCGGCCACATACCCGCCTCTGGGCCCAGAGAGCTATCTGATGTGCCCCATAGGTCTGGCACTGGCCTGGGGCGGGGTTTTCCCAGACTAACACGAGTGTTGCCGCCCCCACCAGGAGGGCCATCCCTTTCAGGCCCAAACTAGCTTTCATTAACGCTTCCTGACCATTAACATACTTAGACGGGTCCGGGCCTGGCCTTGCCCCTAGGAGGGACCGCCCTCAGACGTCTGATTCAAAGACCAATGAAATTCCACCGGCAAGTGCATCCGCTCACAGGTTTCCTCCAAGTGCTTTTGTTGCACTAGGGCTTTACGTAAGGTGATGATTACCTCGTGGACCTGAGCTTGTAAAGCTGGATAAAGACTGATAGCTGAGCTAGTTTGCTTTTCTAAAAGTTGTAGCAGTAGTTCGTAGTGAACGTGAGAAGGTAGGGGAATTGGTTCCATAGCCAAGGCACTTTCTTGACCAGTGTATCAGATTTGCCTTAGCTTCCATCTGCAGCTCCGGGCGGCGGGACCTAGGTAGTTTGGGGTAACCCTAAAAAAGGGCGGTCCACTAAGGTGGCAGGGACTTGGTCAATCAGCACTTCTAACCCAGCCCCCCCGGCGCGAGTGCGCACGTAGGCTAACCCTTGGCGGCCATCCGGGGCGACACTGGTAACCACGCCGACGGGCACCTCAGCCTGCCACACCTTAGCCCCGGGAACTATCAGAGCACTTGAGCATACTCCCCAGAGCCGTTGTTTAACACCCTGGTAGGTATTCAGGCGAGTAATGGTCTCTTGGCCGATGTAGCACCCTTGATTAAAGTGCAAAGCATGGTAAAGCCGAGCCTCTAGGGGATTGTACTCCTCCGTGACCTCCGCATCCGCTAGGGGGCGGCCCTGCTCAATTCTGAGCTGCTCCCAGTCCTGTGCCTGCAGTCTGGCTGCCCCCTGACTAGCTAGGGCTTCGGTTAAGGAGGCAAGCTCGGCCCCAGGCACTACCAGGGTGTAACCCGGGCAGGCTAGACCTGAGTCGGCTCCCAGGTGAAGTTCGATCCCGCCAATAGTGGTCTGCCAGTGGTGGTCAGAGGGATGAGTGGGCTCACCCCCGAGGGCAGCTACTAGGGCTGAGCTATCCGGACCAAGGAGGCGCACGACTCCCAGATTGGGGGTCAGGTCGCAGATGGTGACCTGGTCAGCGGGGAAAATAAACCGGTCCATCCAGTTTAGAAGTCTGTGCCGGCGTTGAGGAGAAACCAATAGCCACACCCGGTCCGGCAGCAGGTAGGCCGTAGCCAGGTCGAGCATCCGGGCAGTAGCTGTGACAAAAATGGTGTCCGAACTTTGACCAGGGTGCGACCCTTGGAAATTAGCTGTAGTTTGGTTGTGCAGGAACCGAATCCGGTCTTCACCGGCAACCTCTAGGCATCCCCACCCCGGGGCTAGATGGAAGGCAACTCCCTGGCGAGCAGCAACTTGGGGACTGGAAAATTGATTAGCTAGGGACATACGGGGTGAGGATAGCAGGGCAAGGACTGCTGTTAGTTTAGCCGGGAACCAACCGCTGAGGCTTGATCGAGAGGGCTCCCCCTATCCCTTTATTCCTGGGGCTCCCCTCTCCTCCCGGGGCAGGAAGGTCCCCGCCAAGTTTGCCTGCTCTAGGTCTGCCCCCTCAAGGTCTGCTTCCCTAAGTACCGCCTGCCGCATCTTCACCCCCCAAAGGTTAGCTCCCGTCAAGTTGGCGCGGGTAAAGTTAGCACCACTAAGATCAGCGCCGGCAAAGTTAGCGCCGCGCAAATTAGCCTGCTCTAAATCTACCCCGGCCAGGTTGGCGGCGGTCAAATTCACCTCCCGCAGATCCGCCTGGCGTAGGCTGACCCCCGTCAGGTTGGCCCCCAATAGGCTGGCGCCACGCATGTCCACCCCGCTTAGGTCAGCCCCCGTGAAATTGACTCCCTCTAGATTCGCCCCTTGACAGTTGCTCCAGCCCAGGTTTACCCCCTGGAAATCTGCCCCCTGGAGATTGGCTCCCCGCAGGTTACTGTTAACCATTTCCACTTCTCGACAGACAATTCTCTCTAGGTTGGCGGCACACATGATTGCCCCTTGGAGATTGACCTTAGTGATTTTGGCCTGGATCAGCACTGCCCCCGATAAGTTGGCCTCCTGCAGGTTCACCGATTCCAATAGTGCCCCAGCGAGAAAAGCCACCTGCAGATTAGCCCGACTCAAGTTCACCCCCTGCAGGTTAGCTTCGGAAAGGTCAGCACCACTCAGGTTTGTACCCACCAGCTTGGCTTGACTCAAGTCAATTCCAGCCAGGCTCACCCCTCGCAGGTTAGCACCACTCAGGTCAGCCTGGGCAAAGTTAGCCCCTTGGAGAGTAGTCCCCGATAGATCTGCTCCGACTAAAATTGCCTCCATCAGGTTAGTCCAGCTCAAATCCGCCCGTACCAAAATTACTTGCTGCAGGTTGGACCGCCGCAGGTCCACTTGGTTGAGACTAGCCCCGGTCAAATCCACTCCGGTAAAGTTGACACCAATCAGTTTGGCATCTGTGAGGTTGGCCCGGGTTAAGTTGGCTTCCGTGAGGTTAGTGCGGGTCAGGTTAGCTTCCGTGAGATCAGCCCGAGTTAAGTTGGCTTCGCTGAGGTTAGCCCAGGTCAGGTCGGTGCCCTCCATAAGCACCCCTATCAGCCGGGCCCCGCGCAAATTAGCCCCCAATAGTTTTGCCCCGCTGAGGTTAGCCCCCGTCAGGTTAGCTCGGGAAAAGTTGGCCCCCGACAGGTCCGCTTGCTGTAGTGAAGACCGACTAAGGTCAACCCCTTCTAGTACTACCCCCACAAGCCCTGCATTACTGAGGTCTACTTCGCAGAAGTCAGTCTGACCAGCCTGATGTTGCCTAAGTAATTCTTGGACGTTCATGGGCAAACGAAACCGTCAAGAGCTGGTTGATAATTTTGGTGGCAGTCTGGACTGCTAAGCCCTATGGAACACCCCTCGCCCCTAAATATACCGCTTCACCATGGAGATGGGTACTGGCGTAGAGGCGGGTAACCTCAAATACTTAGCCTGAAAGCCCCAGGGAGCTGAAGTTACCAGTAATCCTTAGCTTCACCCGGGTCCTTCAGGTAAATTTACCTGTGAATCCATCCCCAGCCTGCTAGGTTTAAAAGGGTCCCCAGCGGGAAACTCTACTCATCCTTAAATCTGCAAGTGGAATTATTGCCATGTCAGACAACTTTAGAAGTCGTGTGATCACCCAGGGGTTTGAAAGAGCCCCCAACCGGGCTATGCTCCGGGCGGTAGGCTTTGGTGACGCTGACTTTGATAAGCCCCTAGTGGGAGTGGCCAACGGCTACAGCACCATCACTCCCTGTAACCTAGGCCTAAATCTGCTCGCCCACCAGGCCCAGGAAGGGATTAGAGCTAGCGGCGGTATGCCCCAGATGTTTGGTACCATCACCGTCAGTGATGGGATCTCCATGGGTACAGAAGGGATGAAGTACTCCCTAGTCTCCCGGGAGGTAATTGCCGACTCCATCGAAACCGCCGTCAATGCCCAGAGCATGGATGGGGTCCTGGCTATTGGTGGCTGCGACAAAAATATGCCTGGGGCAATCATTGCTATGGCTCGGATGAATATCCCCAGCATCTTCGTCTATGGGGGTACGATTAAACCTGGCCACTACCAAGGCAAGGACTTGACCATAGTCAGCGCCTTTGAGGCCGTAGGCCAACACGGAGCCGGGAAACTTTCGGCGGCTGAACTATTGGAAATTGAACGGCACTCCTGTCCGGGAGCTGGCTCCTGTGGGGGTATGTACACCGCCAACACCATGTCCTCAGCCATCGAGGCTATGGGCCTGAGTCTGAGTTTTTCGTCGACCATGGCCGCCGAAGATGAGGAAAAAGCCCATAGCGCCCGCGCCTCAGGGGCAGCTCTCCTGCAGGCAATTCGGCAGCAAATTCTGCCTCGAGATATTATTACCCGCCCAGCCTTGGAGAATGCCATTGCCGTAGTCATGGCAGTAGGGGGTTCTACCAACGCTGTTCTCCATCTGTTGGCCATTGCCCATGCAGCTGAAGTGCCCTTGAGCCTTGATGAATTTGAACGGATTCGAGCCCGAGTACCCGTGCTATGTGACCTGAAGCCCTCTGGACAGTACGTGGCTACCGATCTCCACCGGGCCGGTGGCATTCCCCAGGTGATGAAAATGCTGCTGGTGCACGGGTGCTTAGACGGCAGTGCCTTGACCATCACTGGCCAGACAGTGGCCCAGGTATTAGCGGATGTTCCCCCGCAGCCGCGTCCAGACCAAGCGGTGATCCGCCCCTGGGATTCACCCCTTTATCCCCAAGGCCACCTGGCTGTCCTGCGGGGCAACCTGGCCGAAGAGGGGGCGGTAGCCAAAATCACCGGGGTGAAACAGCCCTGCATCACCGGCCCAGCCCGAGTGTTTGAATCGGAGGAAGCCTGTTTAGCGGCAATCTTGCGGGGGGAGATCAGCCCAGGGGATGTGATTGTAATTCGCTATGAAGGTCCCAAGGGGGGACCCGGCATGCGGGAGATGCTAGCCCCCACCGCCGCGATTATCGGTGCCGGCCTAGGGGATTGTGTCGGTTTGATCACCGACGGCCGGTTCTCCGGGGGCACCTACGGGATGGTTGTGGGTCACGTAGCCCCGGAAGCAGCCGTGGGAGGAACGATTGCCCTGGTAAATCCCGGGGATATAATCACCATTGATGCCCCTAATCGCCGCCTTGAACTGCAGGTTAGTGACGAGGAACTATCCCAGCGCCGGCAGCAGTGGCAACCCCCCGCCCCCCGCTACCGGCGAGGGGTGTTGGCCAAGTATGCCCACCTAGTCTCCTCTAGCAGCCTCGGGGCAGTTACAGATTTGCACCTCAGTCCTTAATAAAGGGCGGGCGGTCCTCGTGGGCTCTCTGGAGCCATGCTGCCAGGGCGGCCCAGTCTTCCCTATGAATAAGCTTACAAGCCCGGTCTAACTCCTGTTGGTATTCTCCCAGGGCTGACAGGAGAGCCTCCCGGTTGAAGCGGGCCATCATTACCCCTAGCTCTGGATTCCCGCCCCCGACCCGACTAGTATCGCGAAACCCGGAACTAGCCAAGGCCCTGGCCAGACTAAGCACTTGGGGGTCTGGCTCCTGACCACAGGCACTGATGAGACTAGCGCTTACTACCACGGGCAGGTGGGAGATCCAGGCTACCGCTCGGTCATGGTGCTCGGGAGAGCACTGGTGTAGGTTGGCCTGGAGTTGTTCTACCAGCTCCACCATTGTGGCTAGGGCGTAGGCTGGAGTAATGGTCTGGGGGGTGAGGACGTAGGGCCGGTCCCGAAACAACTGGGATTGGGCCGCCTGTAAGCCCTGCTCCGCCGTGCCAGCCATGGGATGGCCACCAATGAACCCGGGCCAATGGGGGGCAATTGCCGCCACTAGGGGAGCTTTGACTGAGCCTACATCCGTCAGGACCGCCCCTGGTTGTAGGTGAGGCACTAGGGCTAGGGCCGTCTTCACCATTACTCCCAAGGGTGTACACAGAAACACCACCTCGACTTGGTTCATCAAAGCCAGATCCGTGCCGGCCCGATGGGCTATCCCTTGCTTCAAGGCTAGATCACAAGTTTCCGGTCGCTGACTGACACCCCAGATTTGATGGCCGAGACAACTCAAATCCCAGGCCAGGGAACCCCCAATTAACCCCAAACCAACAATACCTATGCGCATCAAACTCCCCCTGTATAATCTAGGGCCCTGCCCCAAGTTCTATTCTAGTTAGCTCTAGGTAAAGGCCCGGAGGAGGGAAACAACGCCACCGGACCCTGAGGTATCATAGGCGGTGAACCTCGGAATTGCTTCCGCCTATTCTCTGCTCCAGGACCAGTCGGCGCGCCACAAAATATCCTCCTTATTCTCCGCCAATGGCGAGATGAGACCTAGGGTGTGCTACATAGTTGGATACATCCCGTCATGCCAGCAGTATGTCCTCAGGACAACCTGTTTCAAACCGAGTACCACCTTCACCAGTTCCTCCTTCAGTGTCAACAGGTAGTCCAGGAGCGGGGTAGACCTCAATTTGTCAGTTTGGTCCGCCCCTGTCACTCCCCCGACCCCCTAGGACTGTTGCAGACCATTGGCCAGCCAAACCGACTCCACTTTTATATAGAACATCGGCACTCTTTAACCATGGCTGCGGTTGATGCTGTCGCCAGCTGCCAAGTCCAGGGTCCAGAAAGATTTCGGGCGGTCCAGAACTTCATTCGTAGGTGTCTGCTTGACACGATCATGGCCGGGCCCCCCTCCTATCAAGGCCCTTACTTTTGCTCTAGTTTCACCTTTTTTCCCCAGCCCCACCTCCCGGCTCCCTTTCCAGGGGGAATGGTTTTCCTGCCCCGTTGGCAGGTGATCAGATTTCCTCAAGGCACCGATGGACCAGACCTAGGGATTATCAATCTGCGCTTAGGCGCCGAAGACCAGATTGCAATCCTTGCCCAACAAACTTGGCAGGACTTTCATCGCCTGCAGCAAGCGAGGTATCAAGCCCCCACCCCAGGGCGCCGTTCCCTGTACCACCTCACCTATCCCAATCGAGAATTCAAGAACCAGGTAGAAACGGTCCTCAAGGGCATTCAGGGGGGGGATTTTACCAAGGTGGTTCTAGCCCAGGCGGTAGATCTGACGGCGCCAGGGAATTTCAACGGCCCCGCCTCCTTGGCTAATTTTCGGCAGCAGGAGCCCGCCTGCTACGTGTTTTCCGTCGGCAACGGGCGGGGGCATACTTTCCTCGGCGCCAGTCCAGAAAAGCTGCTGCGGGTGGACCAAGGCCAACTCACCACCGATGCCCTAGCTGGCTCGGCCCCCCGGGGGGTAGACACGGCTGATGACCAGCTCCTAGCCGCAAGTCTGCTCGTGGCTGCCAAGGAACGTCGAGAGCACCAACTAGTCCGGGACTTTATCATTCAACACCTGGAGGCTTTGGGATTGCGCACTACTCCCCTAACCTCCCCTTTGGTCCTGAAGTTGGCCCAAATCCAACACCTACACACGGTAATTAAGGCTGGGGTCCCCCCTGGTCTGACAGTTCTAGAACTTCTGGGGCATCTGCATCCCACACCGGCCATGGCAGGTAGCCCCCGGGCGGCCGCCTGCGCCTTGATTCGCCGGATAGAAACCTTTGAGCGCAGCCTCTACGCGGCCCCCCTAGGGTGGACAGATGCCCAAGGCAACGGGGAATTTATTGTCGGGATCCGCTCAGCCTTAATTCAGGGCAACCGGGCCCGGTTATTTTCCGGGGCCGGGATCGTGGCTGGCTCTGACCCGGCCTCAGAACTAGCCGAAGTAGAGCTTAAGTTGCAACCAATGCTCAAGGGTTTAGCATAGTCCAAGCGTTGGGGGGCCAAGCCCCAATCGGGCCGCAGGTCCTTGGCCTGCCGGAGGTAGGGATGGTGAATGGGGACCTGGGGGTCGCAGCAGTTAAAGTGAATTAGTAGCCGAATACAGCGCTCCAAACTCCCCTGCACATACATTTGTTGTAAATCCAGCAGAGGGACATTAGACCAGCGAGGCCGCTGGCGGGCAACAGTGGCAGGAAAAATGGCATCTAGGTCCCGGGTTGCCGTAAAGGTTACGCTTACAATCTCCTCCGGGTCAAGGGAATTGTGAGCTTCTAGTTCATCGAGCAACTCTTGGACTGCCTCTCGAATGGCCAGAACCGAATTTTCAGCTGCCGTAGTAGCTCCCCGAATCGCTCGCACTCGCCAACCCACGCCGCGGCTCTCCTGATAATCAACTACATTAACCTTGCGGGTCCCCGGTACCTAGACACACCTCAAGGGTGAGGCAGGTAATTGCCAAACCTAGATTTACCAGAGAGTATCACCTAAAACAGCCCCTCGGGATAAGGAAAAAACTCCAGACTGGGCCGGCGGGAATTGGGCTGCCTCTATCATCACCCATGTTATACGTTACCACCCAAAATGTCTGCTCCTAATCCCGGGGAAGTCCCTCACGGCCGGAATAACCATAGGGGTTGTCCGTTGGTCGCCAATTCCCATTCCAGCCACTCTAAACCACTCTGTAGGGATGGCGCCATGGCCTGGCTGGGGGAAGTTAGGCGTCTGAGGAGGGGCTTGCGCTCTTCCAATGTGAAGCAGGGGGTCTTTGCCGGGTCTAGTCCTACTAACTCGGCAGCCCAGCGACGGGCATCCTCTTCGGTGCCGAGGCGGTCTACCAGACCTAAGGCCAAGGCTTGTTCCCCTGTGAACACTCGGCCATCGGCAAAACTCTGCACCTTCTCCACAGGCAAATTGCGGGCTGTAGCCACAGTATTTAAAAACTGCCGGTAGCTAGTATCGATCAGGTCCTGAAGGATCTGGCGCTCTGGCTCAGTCAACTGTCGGTCAAAGGTGAGGATGTCTTTGTAGGGGCCAGATTTTATGACTTGAAAGGAAACCCCTACCCGCTCCAACAGCCGCTCTAGATTGTTACCCCGGAGAATCACTCCAATACTGCCCGTGATAGTGCCCGGGTTTGCCATCACGTGCCTGGCCCCCATAGCTACGTACACTCCCCCTGAGGCGGCAATATTGCCGAAACTGGCGACAATCTTTACCTTGGAATCTAGTTGCGCTAGGGCCCCATAAATCTCTTGGGAGTCAACCACCGTCCCTCCTGGACTGTCAATACGCAACAGGAGAGCGGGGAATTTACGCTCCTCAATCAGTTTGAGGGCCTTGAGGACCCGCTTGGCCAAGGGCTTGGCGATCACACCGGAAATTTCCAGACGGGCAATTTGTTTTCGCCATGCGGGCTTAAAGGGCCAAACCATAAATTCTCAAGGGGGGGATGATTGCTATCATTGGCCATTAGACTACAGCACACGCCCGGGGGGTTGTCCCCCGTAACTACGTGAGTGTTTGCATCTAATGGCTAACGCCTTAATAGTTTAACAAAATGCCTAGCTATGCCTAAGCTTGAGGATCTTCTGCGCCCGTACCAAGATGCGGGCATCCGCCTTGGTCTAGAGGGCATCCGTGATTTATTAGGGGAGTTAGACAACCCTCAGCAACACGTGCCCGTCATCCATGTGGCCGGCACCAATGGCAAAGGTTCTGTATGCGCCTACCTGTCTTCAATTCTGGCGGCAGCGGGTTATCAGGTAGGCCGCTACACCTCTCCCCACCTGGTGTCCTGGACTGAACGCATCTGTTTGCAAAACCAGCCAGTCCTGGAATCAGACCTGATTGAGGTTTTGGCAGCGGTGATCGCCACCAAATCCGCCGCCAGGGCAACCCAGTTTGAACTGCTGACCGCTGCCGCCTGGCTTTACTTTGCCCGCCAGGAGGTAGACGTGGCCGTAATAGAGGTAGGTTTGGGGGGGCGCCTAGATGCCACCAACGTTTGTAACAGCCCTCTAGTGGCGGTCATCACCTCTATTGATTACGACCACTGTCAAGTCCTAGGGTCAACCCTAGGGGAAATCGCCGCTGAAAAGGCCGGTATTCTTAAACCAGGCTGCCCCTTGGTCCTTGGTCCTCTGCCCGCTCCTGCTGAGGCCGTGTGTAGCCAGCGGGCTCGGGAGCTAGGTTGTCGAATTCTTAGGCCCACCCCCGCCCAGGAGATCTCACCTGGCTGGGCTAAGGTCAGTCTGTTCCCTGGGCTTACCTATCCCCTAGTCTTGGCTGGCGAAGTACAGTTGGTCAACTCTGCCTTGGCCCTGGGAGGGATCAAAGTCCTTCAGGAGCAGGGCTGGCAGGTTACTGAGGAGGCAATTCAAACTGGCATGGCTAAAACTTCCTGGCCGGGGCGCTTGCAGTGGTCTAGCTGGCGCGGCTGCAAGATTCTGGTAGATGGCGCTCATAACCCGGGGGCGGCTCTGGCCCTGCGGCAACACGTAGACCGCTTTCAGCAACCAATTCACTGGGTCTTCGGAGCACTCGTCACCAAGGACTATCGACACATGCTGCGGACTCTGCTGCGGCCGCGAGACTCCTTTTTTGCGGTACCGGTTCCCAGCCACAGTTGTGTCAAGCCTGAGGTCCTGGCAGGGGAGGCTCAGGACTTATGTGAGTTAAAGTCAGTCCAGGCTTGGGAAAGCCTAGGGCCAGCGCTGGATCAAGCCGTCATTAATTCCCCTCTGGTGGTAGTTGCCGGTTCCCTATACTTGGTGGGGGAACTTTTTCGTCTACAGACCGGCCAAAGTCGGTAAATCACACTTTTTTGGTCTATCTTGGTTTCACTAGGATGTGTTTGGCGGCTATGAATTCAGACATTACCCTAACCCATCGCCAGCAGGAGGTCCTGCGGGCCACCGTTCGTCACTACGTGGCCACAGCAGAGCCTGTAGGCTCCAAAACCCTCCTAGAAGAGTACAAATTGAAGGTGAGCCCGGCCACCATTCGCAGCGCCATGAGCTTTTTGGAAAAGGCTGGCCTCCTCTATCAACCCCACACCTCCGCCGGGCGAGTCCCCTCGGACTTTGGCTACCGAATTTACGTAGACCATCTGCTCACACCAGTACCAGAGGTAGCTCAACAGGTAGTGAGCTTCCTGCAACAGCGGCTGCATCAACAAGAGCACATCCTCGAGTTGCTCCTGCGGGGGGCAGCACAGATCCTTGCTAGCTTGAGTGGCTACGTAATCTTGATTACGCCGCCTCAACCCTACCCTGCCTATCTAAGACATCTGCAACTACTGCAGGTAGACCCGGGACACCTGCTAGTTATTCTGGTGACTGACACCTACGAGACTCACTCTTGTCGTCTGGCCTTGCCGGCTACCCTGGCCACTGCTGAACCTCAAAGCCTGGGAAAGGAATTAGAGTTACTGGCTAATTTCCTGAACTTGCATCTACGAAGCAAGGCCTTGACAGAAATGGGGAATCTGGACTGGGGGATGATCGATCGGGAATTCAGCCGCTATGGAGAACTTTTGCATCAGCTGTTGGGGGAGTTAGTTCAACGTCATCAAGCCCCTGCTCAATACACCCAGATTCTCGTCAGTGGACTAGCGGAGGTACTGCGCCAACCTGAGTTTGCCGCTGGCCACCAACTGCAGACAATGTTGCATCTCCTAGAGGGAGAACAGGAGCAGATTTGGCCCCTGATTACTAGTCCCTCACGACCGGGAGTGAGGGTTTGGATTGGAGCTGAAAACCCCCTAGAACCAATGCAGAACTTTGCTCTGATCAGTGCTAGCTACCAACGCGGCGGTCTGCCGGGCGGCAGCGTCGGTATGCTGGGGCCAACTCGCATGCTCTACGAGCAGGCTATTGCTACAGTTGAGGGGGCAGCCACTTACCTTTCCACGGTGCTCAGCTAGATAGCGTGTGAGGTAAAGCAAGTGACCTTCCCTAGAGTTGCCGCCCTGCTGGGGAGCATGCTGTTAATTGTGCTGTACCCAATCCGGGGCTTTGATTCTGGTGCGACTTTTAGTCCCGCCGTCCCTTTTTACCCGAGGTATAAACCTTGATTACTGCCCTAAGTCACCTTGGTGAGCTGTGGGGACGCTGGTGGGCCCGAGTTACGCTCCAAACTCGGCTGATGGCCGCGGCGACCCTGGTAATTTCCATCCTCATGAGCAGCCTCACCTTCTGGGCTGTGAATACTATTCAAGAGGATGCCCGCCTCAATGACACCCGGTTTGGCCGAGACCTGGGTTTGCTCCTGGCGGCTAACGTGGCTCCCCTGCTAGGGGAGGACAGGCTGACCCAGATGGCCAGCTTCACTCACCAGTTTTATAGCAGTACTTCTAGCCTCAGCTACATACTCTACGCGGACCCAGCTGGGGAAGTTTCCCTAGGAATCCCCTTTTCTGACTCGGAGGTTCAGAACTCTCTCACTATTCGGCGCCGGATGCAACTGCCCGAGGACTACGCCCAGAATTCAGAACTACCTCTGGTCCGTCAGCACCACACCCCCGACGGCGAGGTAACGGATGTTTTCGTACCCTTAAGTTACGAAGGTAAATACCTGGGAGTACTGGCAATTGGCATCAACCCCAACCCTACTCTGGTCACTTCTTCACGCCTGACTCAAGACATCACCACCGCGGTATTCGTCTCCATCTGGGTGATGATGATCCTTGGGGCAGTCTTCAATGCTCTGACCGTGACCCAACCGATTAAGGAACTACTAGTGGGGGTAAAAAATATTGCCGCTGGCAATTTCCACCAGCGAGTAGAACTGCCCCTAGGAGGAGAATTGGGGGAGCTGATCGGTAGCTTTAACGAAATGGCCGAGCGCCTAGAGCGCTATAACGAACAGAACATTGAGGAGCTAACCGCTGAAAAGGCCAAGCTAGAAACCCTAATGTTGACCATTGCCGACGGTGCCGTCTTGCTTGATACCCAGTTGAACCTAGTCTTGGCTAACCCCACTGCCCGGCGCATCTTCGGTTGGGATGCCGTGGTGGGAGACCCGATCCTTAAGCACCTCCCCCCCAACTTCCAAGAACAACTGCATCAGCCCTTGCGCCAGCTTGCCCAAGGAGAGCTTGAGGGGGCAGAGTTCCGCCTCACTCTCAACCAGCCCCATCCTCGTACCCTGTACATCCTCCTAACTACCGTCCTCGATCAGTACCGGGAAAACACTAAGGGAATTGCCATGACCGTCCAGGACATTACCCGGGAGGTCCAGTTGAATGAGGCCAAAAGCCAATTTATTAGCAATGTTTCCCACGAGCTCCGGACACCGCTGTTCAATATCAAGTCCTTCATTGAGACACTGCACGACTACGGCCCAGAGCTGTCGGAGGCGGAGCGGCAGGAGTTCTTAGAGACGGCCAATCGAGAAACTGACCGGCTGACCCGGTTAGTTAACGATGTCCTCGATCTATCTCGCCTCGAATCTGCCCAGCGCTACCCTTTAGACGCAGTAGACCTTGCCCAGACTGTTGAGCAGATCCTGCGCACCCACCAACTTAACGCCCGGGATAAGGGAATTCACCTCGCCCAGGAGCTGTTCTCTCCTCTGGCGCCAGTATTAGGCAACTATGACCTTTTACTGCAGGTGTTTGCTAACTTGGTAGGCAACGCCCTGAAGTTTACTCCTCCCGGAGGCCGGGTGGTAATCCGGGTCTACCCCTTTGACTCCGACCGGGTCCGGGTAGAAGTGTCAGACACCGGCATAGGAATCGACCCGCAAGACCAAAAGGCCGTGTTCGAGCGGTTTTTCCGCGCCGAAAACCGAGTCCACACCCTTGAGGGCACTGGCTTGGGGTTGTCGATTGTCCTTAATATCCTTGACAAACACCACAGTCAAGTTCACCTGGTCAGTGAAGTGGGAGTCGGCACCACATTTTGGTTTGACCTATGTGCGTATCACGACCAGGAGGGTCGCCCGCAGACAGTCTAGAACTAGAAGTAAATGTCCATCTGGGAGCGTCCCGTAGTCTTCAGCCAGTTTTGGGCCTCAATGTAGTTATTAGGAGCAGAACGGATCGCCTGCTTCCAGTATTCCGCCGCCTGATCGAAGAGAGCTTCGGCCTCCTCGGGTTTACCCGCTTCCTTCGCTTTTTCTCCCTGGTAGTGATAGATGACAGCAATGTTGTTCAGAGCTTGGGGGAGACGGGGGTTCAGCTCTAGGGATTGGTGGTAGTAATCCAGAGCCTGTTCATGATCCCCATTGCTGGCATGAATTAAGCCAATGTTGTAGAGGATATAGCTGCGGTCGTAGGGGTCCTCCTCCAGGGTGAGGGCTTCAGCGTAGTTTTCTAAAGCTTCAGCGTACTCTCCATCGGCCTGGGCGGACATACCATCGCGGTAGTAAGCAAAAGCTTGTTTCTCCTTGCGGGTCGCTGGTAGCACCTTCAAAATCAGGTCGGCCATCACCGTAAAAGACTTGTCAATAAAATTCTCGTTGCGCTGGGTTCTGGGCATAGGAGCTTATTAGGCTGGGGAAGAATTAACTTCCAGCTTAACCCGCACTGGAGTTGGTCAGAGGCTTGAGGATGGGAGTAAGCTTGCCAGATACAAGATAAACATGTAAACATAAGTGTAAATACTAAGTTGATAGTCTCCCTCGGGGGGTGGCCCTGTGGTTGATGCTCGCTCGACTCGTACCAGCTTCGACCGCCAGTTAGCCGCCACCCAGGCAAATGTCTTGCGGATGGGAGCCCTGGTAGAGAGCTCCTGTTGGATGGCTAGGCAAGCCCTATTTGAGCGCAACCTTGAGGCCGCCAGCAATATCAGTGCCCAAGACCGATTAATTGACCAGCTGTACCGCCAGATCGAAGCGGATTGTGTCAGCCTGATCGCCCTGCAGTCCCCGGTGTCTCAGGACCTACGCTTGCTAAGCGCGATCATGCAGTTAGTCAGAGACCTAGAGCGGATTGGCGACTACGCCCAGGACCTCGGGGAAATCGGTCTGCGCCTTTTTCCCTATCCCGAATCTCCCTACATGCCTAGAATCCAGGTGATGGCCGACCGCTCACGAGCCATGTTAGCCATGAGCTTGTCGGCCTTAGCTAACCTAGATGCCCACATGGGTTTAGCCGTGAAGGTCAAGGATGACGCTGTAGATGATGATTATGCAGCCCTGTACGAACTAATTTCTGGTCAGCGGGATGTGCCTGGGGTTGTTGAACCAGTGGTGCTGTTGATTTTAGTGATCCGGCATTTAGAGCGCATGGCAGACCACGCCACCAATATCGGCCAGCGGGTGGCCTACATCGTCACAGGCCATCGGCGCTAAATTGATTCGCCAACTAAATGGATTTAATCTAAAGTACCCGCGCTCGCAGCAGGGCGGTCGGCAGGCAGAGGATTTTCTGCAGGCCGGGCACGTAGGCTCGGTACCGGAATACATCGTACTGGTTACGTTCAATCTGGTCTAGAATCCGACTGTAGAGCATTAGGGCTGCCCAGACTGGCCAGCGAGCATCTTCACTCAGGGCACAGATGCCCTGCTCAGCCTCGGCGTAGAACTTCCGAGCCCTCTGAATTTGAAACTGCATCAGGCTTTGCCATCTCTCATCCACCACTCCCGCCAACAGGTCGGCCTCAGGATAGTTGAAAAGTTTTAGGTCCTCTAGGGGCAGGTAAATCCGACCCCGGCGGGCGTCTTCCCCCACATCGCGCAAAATGTTAGTTAGTTGGTTAGCAATCCCCAAGGCAACTGCCTCCCGTTGGGGGATCAGGGGGGTGTGGTCGCGACTCCAGGGAACGACTGGGGAGGGGTCAGCAATCCCCATCACGGCGGTAGAAATCAGACCAACTGTTCCTGCCACCCGATAGCAGTAAAGATGGAGCTCCTCAAAGGTGTTATAGCGAGAGCGGTACAGGTCCATACGCTGACCGGCGATCATATCCCGAAAGGGTTGAATATCCTGGGGAAACTGCCGGAGAGTATCTGTCAAAGCCAGATCTAGGCTATCTTTAGGCCTGCCGGCAAAGATGTCCTCTAGTCTAGACTCCCAGGCATCTAAGGTTTCAGCTGTGGTATTTTGGGCCGCCGGGCCGTCTACTAGCTCATCAGTACGACGGCACCAAACGTAGATCGCCCAGATGGCCCGGCGCTTGGAGGGCGACATCAATAGGGTGCCCAGGTAAAAAGTTTTAGAGTACCTAGCCGTAATTTGGCGGCACTGCTCGTAGGCAGCTTCCAAGCCAGCTGGGTCATTCACGCATAAAGGGTCATACAGGTGCAGCATTCGTGCCGATGAGGGTAAAAATCAGGGGGGTCTCAGATTAGAACCTATTCCCAAGAGCGGAGGTGACTTGACTCGAGGTGAGCTTGTTGTCAGCTTACCAGAGCCCAAGATGCACCGATACCATGGTTTCATATCCTAATGTACATTGCAAATTGTGAAGAATTCCATTCCCTAATCCTTCCCTGTGTACCCCTAGCGGGGGCAGCGGCCAGCCTCGGGAATATTCAGGCGGTCCTCCGGGGTACATTCCCTAGCTCTGAGGCTGGCCAAAAATTTATCTAGGCTGAGGCTAATACATTCCATAAACGAAAGTGATATCCTTAATACTAAAGTCCTAAATACTTTGGATTAGGAGACCACTCGATTATGGAAAGCCTCACGAAAGCCCAGCAAGAGTTGTACGATTGGCTGGTGCAGTACATTCGCGAACATCAATACCCACCCTCAATTCGGCAGATGATGCAGGCGATGCAACTGCGCTCTCCAGCCCCCGTTCAAAGTCGCCTTGAGCACCTGCGTCGTAAGGGCTATGTAACTTGGACTAGTGGCAAAGCCCGGACCCTAAGACTGCTGCGCAATGGTATCCCTGGGGTACCGATCCTTGGTTCTATTGCTGCCGGGGCCATGGTCGAGCCCCACACAGAAAATGTGGAACAGTTCGACCTAACCCATCTGTTCACTCAACCCCAGTACTTCGCCCTGAGGGTGGTCGGAGACAGTATGGTCGGAGCGATGATTGCTCCTGGTGACGTGGTCCTTATGCGCCCAGTAGCCGATCCTAAGGAGCTCCCTAGTGGCACCATCGTGGCGGCACGGGTGGAAGGTGAGGGCACAACCCTAAAGTACTTTTTCTCCAAGGGCAACACTATTACCCTCAAGCCTGCCAACCCCGGCTACAATTCCGTCGAGGTCAGTGCTGACCGAGTGGAAGTGCAAGGAGCTCTGGTGGGAGTTTGGCGCGGACAGGTCTAGAATATTTCCGATCCCCATTTTTATCTCTGCTATGCTGCTAAAGTGTACAACCCGTCACGTCCATATCCTGACCGCTGAACTGATTGACGACGAACTGGCCCCTCGGGAAGATACTCTGACTCTGGATGTGGATCCAGACAATGAGTTCCTTTGGAGTGCCGAAAGTTTGGCTAAGGTTTACCGGGAATTCGATGCTCAAGTGGCGGCTTATGCAGGCAGTGACCTGACTGAGTACAATTTGCGCCGGATTGGATCTGAATTGGAGCACTTTATCCGGGGTTTGCTGGAGAAGGGGGAAATTGCCTACAACTTAGACACCCGTGCCCTTAACTACAGTATGGGTGTTCCTCAGGTTGTAACGGAGGCCTAAGGTGATATTGGGGGCATTTCCAGGGAAATAGCCCCCAAATTACCCCGGCGAAAGTCATTTAAGACCTGACAAGCAGTCCGTTCAAGGTCTCCCTGGTAGGACTTGTTGGCCAAGGCTTCTAGGTACAGCTCACCATCAGAGCTTCGGCATTCCAACCCGTAGCGGTCCCCCAGGATAGCCTGGCTGGAGGACTGGTGCAGGAGACTCACTAGAGCAGTGGCGATGGCATAGTTTTCGTAGGCTGCCTCGCCAATATCCTCGCAGATCGCTAACCGGACTGCAGCACCCTGGTCATGTAGACGAGCAGGCAAAACCCCGGGAGTGTCAAGTAGTTCCATATGATCTGACAGGCGCAGCCAGCGCAGTTGCCGGGTTACCCCCGCCCTCCGAGCACTTTCCGTCGCTCGCCGCCCGAGGAGGCGGTTGATGAGGGCTGATTTGCCTACGTTGGGGAACCCCAAGACTACTGCCCTTACGGGGCGGGGGAGCAGACCCCGCCCAGAGCGCTTCTGGTTGATCTGGGCGCCGAGGCCTTGCATCGCTTGAATTAGACCCCCTACCCCTTCCCCGTCCCGGGCATTGACTAGGTGAAGAGATTGACCCTGACGCTGGTACCAATCCCGCCAAGCCTGCCGGGAAGCCCTAGGGATCATATCCACGCGGTTAAGGATTAGCACCCGGGGGCGCTGGCCGGCCCACTCAGTCATGCGGGGGTGGGCTGTGGCTAGGGGGATGCGAGCATCTCTGACCTCTAGGACTACATCCACCCACTTTAGTTGCTCCTTGAGGGTCTTCTCCGCCCGGGCAATATGTCCCGGGTACCACTGGATTTTGGGGGTGCTCAAGGCATCATGATCCATAGGGCTCAGATTGGTAGAAAATTGGAGGATACGGTCCTAGGAGTCTGAATCACATGTCCAAAAAGGCTTTAGCAAGCTTATCCACAGCCGAATTGTCAGGCCGACGGGCTCTGGTCAGGGCTGACTTTAATGTCCCCGTAGATGACCAAGGTCAAATCACCGACGACACCAGGATTAGGGCTGCCCTGGCGACAATCGAGTATTTGAGCAACCACGGCGCCCGGGTAGTTCTGTGTAGCCACTTTGGCCGGCCGATCAAGGTGGACAAGACTACTGGGGAAATTAAGGTTTCCAAGGCCAAAAATAGCCTGCAGCTTGTTGCCCAGCGGCTTGAGGAGCTGCTTGGTAAGCCAGTCGCCTTTGCGGAGGACTGCATTGGTAACGCCGCTAAGGCCATGGTAGACCAGCTTCAGGACGGTCAAGTAGGTCTGTTAGAAAATGTGCGCTTTTATCCTCAAGAAGAGGCTAACGATCCAGCTTTTGCCCGGGAGTTAGCTGCCGTAGCCGATCTGTACGTCAACGATGCCTTTGGGACTGCCCACCGGGCTCACGCTTCCACCGCTGGGGTCACCGCCTTCCTCAAGCCATCAGTGGCAGGATTTTTGATTGGCAAGGAGCTCCAATACCTACAAGGGGCGATTGACAACCCCCAGCGGCCCCTAGCGGCAATCATTGGCGGCTCGAAGGTATCAAGTAAGATCGGTGTAATCGAAGCTCTCCTTGACAAGGTGGATAAGCTCTTGTTGGGGGGAGGGATGATCTTCACCTTTTTTGCCGCTCAGGGTCTGCCCGTAGGTAAGTCCTTAGTTGAGACCGACAAACTAGACTTGGCGCGGGCCTTGACTGCTAAGGCTGCCCAGCGGGGGGTAGCCTTGCTTTTACCCACGGATGTGGTAGTAGCCGACCGTTTCGCCGCCGATGCTGCTGCCCAGACCGTCAAGGTGGAGGATATTCCGGAAGAGTGGATGGGTTTGGATATCGGCCCAGACTCCGTGAGGACTTTCCAGGCTGCTCTCCAAAACTGCCGCACAATCATCTGGAACGGCCCTATGGGGGTTTTTGAGTTTGACCGGTTTGCCGAGGGCACCGAAGCGATTGCCCGTACCTTGGCCAGCTTAACCCCCCAGGGGGCTAGCACGATTATTGGTGGAGGTGATTCTGTGGCTGCGGTAGAAAAGGCAGGCTTAGCCAGTGCCATGAGTCACATCTCCACTGGGGGCGGTGCTAGTCTTGAGCTGCTAGAAGGGAAAGTACTACCGGGAATCGCTGCTCTCGACGACGCCTAGTCTAAACCACCAGAGGATTGCCGTTTGGGACGGCGGGTCTGAAACCACAGGGACAGGCCCGTCGTGGCTAAAGCTAACAGGCCGAGGGCATTAAGGAACGGATAAATCACTTCTAGGTTTATTGGCCCGAAATGTCCTTTGTGCCAATCCAACAGCCAGTCATAGTTGGGGTCAGCTAGATTTTGTAAGTCGAGGATCTGGAAAATTGTACCCGTGATCAGGGTTAGAACTGCCGGCAGGAACATGATTGGTGCAAACCAACGGTGCAGCTGCCGCAGCCGAGCCAGAGACTTTCGAGGGGGAGTCATAGGAGTGCTAGGAGATAAGTGAAGAGTTTGGCAGTAACTTGACCCTGTCTATTATGGCGGATTCCTAGTCTCCTCGACTGTCTTGGCTCTGCAGAAGCTAGGACGTACAAAGCCTAGGGGAGAAATTGCTGTCATCGGCCACATCAGGTATCCAGAGCAATCTGGCCAGCCCCCCCAGACGCTCTTAACAAGTTAGACAGAGACATCCAGCTGCAGCCCTAGGGGGCAAAGATACAGGGTATAGTGGAGGCCTTGCCCTTAGACTGGTAATTAATGGGGCTAGTATGACTTTCAGGAAATTTCTGAGGGTATTTAGGCTACTTAGCTCCGGCCAACCCCAAGGGCTGCCGTGGTTGCGACTTAATTGTTAAGAATTGCAACATACGAAGACCAGGTCAACTCTTAACGTCTACTGGCACACTGATATGGCAATCAGCAATGACTTTGAGCAAGAACTTATCGCCGGCAACGTTACTCAGGCTTTTGCTTTGGCTCTTAGTCAGGCAACCCGCTTAAGGATCACTACCTGGGTTGCTGCTCCCGACGCAGACCCCTTGGCTGTGCGGCTGCAAACTCAAATAAATCTCCTAGAGGGGGAAGTAGAGCATCAAATTGGGGCCGCGGCCCTGGAGCGTAATGATTACAGTAATTTGAAAGATTTCCACCTGTCCCAGGTGCACCAGGCAGGGACAGTAGTTCTAGATAATTTGGCCGCCTTGCAAAAGCTATGGGAAGTGTGGACTAGGATCCAAGTGCCAGGCATGCTGCCGGGCCGAGAAGAGGCAAGTATCCCCAGCCCTGCGGCGGCAAAACCACTAGTGACGGAGGTGGAGTCAGCCTTTGTGCCGTCCCCGGCCCCCACTGAGCTGGGAGATGAAGCCCCCGCGGTAACACTGGCCCCCGCCGAGCTGGGAGATGTAGATGAGCAAGGAGAACTGACCCTCCCAAGCGAAGCATTTGGCTTTGAAACCGTTGATCTTCTGATCAACGAGCTGGACACTATGGAGATTCCCTTCAGTTCCATTGGTGCCGAGCTCGAAGCCCTTGATCAAGAGCAGACTGCCCATGGCATTGAGGACCTTGACCCTGGCGAAGACACCCTATCAGACCTAGACAGTCCGGGTTTGGTGCTTAGTTCTCCTAGTCATCAGACCCCCCCCCGGGGGCAATCTTTGATGGACCTACTAACTGAGCCAGAGGAAGAGGAGTCTGTTCCCCAAGCCCCCGGCACGGCCGCCGAGGTGCTTTCTGGTCTGCGAGATGAATCCCTGGGGCCCTTAGCCGTCAATAACTCAACCCCCTCAGCCACCGCCGCCGCCAATGTCAGTATCGAAGAGTTATTAGCCAACTTGTTTTCTGCTCCCTATCCCCTAGCTACAGATTCAAGCCCTCGGGAAGCAGCTGTATTTGAGGAACTAACCTCCTTTGCCGACGCCGATGTGTTTGCCGACTCAGACTTTTTCGAGAGTCTAGCTGATGAGATTCAAGCCCATAGTTCTCAAGGAGAGGAGAAAACCTAGAGCTTAGGGATTCACTTGAGACTAGCGGCTAGGGCCTGTCTGATCACCCCAAGCAGAGAAGCATCTGGGGCGAGACTGCCTTGGTCGTGGCAATAGGTGAACAGCTTAAGCTGGGGGACCTCCTGACCAATGGTTTTTCCACTTTCGTTGGTGGTGACTAGGGGCAAGTTAGACAGGAGCGGTTGCTGACTAAGCTGTTCGAGATAATCCCCAGAGAGCTTCTGTCCCATCTCCTCTAGGAGCACCACCTGGGGTTGCCATACCCGGGTCAGTAATTCTGCTTGGTCTAGGTCATCGGCCTCCAGAATCCGCCAGTCTTGGGTGTGCATTAGATTACGTAGCTCGCCTGCCAAGGGAGTATCTCCCGCCGCCTCCTCGGGATGCCAGCCGGGCACAATTAGGCGCAACAAGGTGAGCTGACGACTAGGGGGTTTAGGATTAGCTCCTGGTAGGCGCTCTAGGACTTCCCGCAGGGACTCTGGCACCACGGGCAGGTTAAGAAAACTGTCGGCGCGTTTGAGGGCTCGGCTCTTTTCCCCCCGACTGGCCACTACAACCACCGGGATCTGTTGAGTTGTTGGGTTAGACTTCAGGAGTGTTAAAACATCCCAGCCGGAAAGAATCGGCAACAGAGGATTGATGAAAATAATACAGGGGCGCAGACGCCGGGCTTTTTCTAAGGCCTCCGTCCCGGACCGAGCAACAACGACATGATAGCCTTGGTCTATCAGGTGGCGGTGTAAGTCCTCCGTAAAACAGGCAGCAGCCTCCACTACCAAAGCTAGTCGATTAGGCTCGTGTTGGGCATTCTTAGGAGCATCCCCCTCCGGTTGTGGGGGTAGGAGCAGGGTAAACTCACTACCTTGACCTTCTCGGGAAATGAAAGTTACGTCCCCACCGTGGAGGCGGGCCAAGCGTTGAGTGAGAACTAACCCCAGGCCTGTACCTTCATATCGCCGGGTTAAGGGATGCTCTAGTTGTTGAAACTTTTGGAACACCAAGTGCTGCTTATCGACGGGAATGCCAATCCCCGTATCCCAAATCGTAAAGGCAATCCAATCTTGCCAACGATTGACCTTCAGGCCCACAGTCCCGGCCTTGTCGGTGAACTTGAGAGCATTAGAAATCAAATTGGTGAGCATCTGGCTCAGGCGAGTCTCATCAGCAACTATTTCCTCAATACCCGGGCCAATCTCTAGGAGGATCGGCCGGTCTTCACTCACCTCCTCAGGACTGAGGGGGGTTTCAAACTTCTCTACACGAAGACTTTGGGCTTGGACAACCACTCGCTCACATAGAACCCGCACGTCGATGGTTTCTAGCTCTAGTTCTAGCTGAGCAGTTTCAACCCTTGTTAGATCGAGAATATCATTGACAATCCCGCTCAGTTGACGACCGCTCTGGTAGATGAGCTGCACGTAACGCATCTGCCGCAGGTTGAGGTCTCCGAGGAGTTTTTCCTGCAGCAGACTTGACAAACCTAGAACTGCCGTCAGAGGGGTTTTCAGTTCATGGCTAATGCACGAGAGAAACTCATCCTTTAAGCTGTTGAGCTGGACTAGGTCGGCATTCCTAGCAACTAGCTCTTGGGCCGCCTGGTGTTCCTCGGTCCGGTCGAGGGCAATCACTAACCAGAGGGCCCCCTCTGGATCGGCTCCCAGGAGGGGGTCGGGAGCCGTTGGCTCTAGGGCTCCTAGTTGGAATTTACTTAACTGTCGCACCGGATTACCCGGCATCCCAGGACCGTGCATAAAGTCAAGGGCAATCCGACTGAATTGCCAGACCCGCTCTTGGCCATTTTTCAGGGGACAGACGCAGATACAGGTTTGGGGTTCACTGCCAGCTCGACAGTAGCTCCCCTCTTCTGGGATATCCGTGGTGTGGCCGAGAAGATGGGCGGCCTCCTGCTGCAGCCAGCCCGGGTCCCGCAGCTCTCCTACTTGCTGACGCCAAAGGGAGTTTTGTAGCACTACGCGACCATTACTAGTCTGGATCATTAGGGGCACTGGCAGCTTTTCCAGCATGTGGTGAGCCAGAGCCAGCTTTTTAACCGGCCCCTGTTGCATGAACTGGGGAACATTTAACAAGCCCAGGAAATTCCCCTGCCGGTCAACAAACCCCCAGGCGTCCTTTTGCAGGGGTTGATTCTCCATCCAGTCCCAAAACCTCTCCAAGGACCAGTCAACAGGCACCAGATTCAAGGGGGAAAGACGGGGGATCTCCGCCCCGCCTTGGTCCCGCAGCAGGTAAGGAAGCACACTGCGCAGAGTCAAAAGCCCTAGAGGTTCACCGGAGGACCCTAGGACTACTAGGGAGTCCCACTCCCCTTGCCGAAAAACATCTAGGATGCGCCCCAGACCATCGGTCTTACGACAGGTAGGCACCGGTTCTAAAAAGGCTTGCAGGGGAAAAGTGGTCATGAAGGCCTACAAAAAGCCGGTTGGAAAATCTGATGGTATTCCTATCCTCAGGATAATCATTCTTCTCAGACAAGGAACGGGTTTTGCAATTAGACTTGACTATGGTGGTTACTAAAGTTAACCTAAATTCGCCTTTGGCTCCCTGGATTTACGGCAGCACATTTCCGCACGGCTGAAACCCTTGACTTCTACCCTGACGATCGCCGCCTTTGTGCCATCTGGAGACCTGGAGGCTTCCCTGAAGCATCAGCTGCCCCAGGACCATTACAGTCTGACTTGCTGCCGGTCAGCCCCTGAATTCGTGCGCCTCATGGAACACGAACATGAGAACTTAGACTGTCTGGTACTAGGCAGCAGCCCCGACTTACCGCAACTGACGGCATCCCTACGGGAGGAGTCCCTACTCCTGCCGGCTTTGATTATTCAAGCGGATGACTCTGACCCTGTGTGCTACCAGCCCGCCTACCACTCGGCTGAGGTGTGGTCCACTCCAGAAGATGACCTCGGAAGCTCGATTACCAGGGCAATCTGCCGCTTTCTGGCCTTAAATCCCACGGCAGACAAGGCGTCCGAGACCACTGCCGGCAGAACTAAACGCTTGAACCAGCGCCTCCAGGGACGCCTAGGATACCTAGGCATCTACTACAAACGTGACCCCTACAAGTTCTACCGACGTCTCTCATCAGGGGAGCGGGAGGCCTTTGTCAAGCAGCTAGAGGCAGACTACCGGCAAATTATTCTGCGGTACTTTACTGACGACAGTAGCCTCACTGACCATATCGATCACTTTGTGAATTCTGCCTTTTGCGCTGACATGCCTGTCTCTAAGATTGTCCAGATTCATATGGACTTAATGGACCAGTTTGCCAAACAACTCAAGATGGAAGGCCGCCGGGAGGAAATTTTGTTAGATTATCGGTTGACCCTAATCGACGTGATCGCCCACCTGTGTGAAATGTACCGACGCTCCATTCCTCAAGGATCCTGAGTAGTACTGTCCTATGGGCCACCCTTATTCATGATTCCCTTAAAAAAGACCTACATTCTCAAACTCTACGTAGCCGGGAACACTCCCAACTCGGTGCGGGCGCTGAAAACTCTGAAGAACATCCTCGAGTTGGAGTTTCAGGGAGTGTACATCCTTAAAGTCATTGATGTACTCAAAAACCCCCAGTTGGCGGAGGAGGATAATATTCTGGCTATTCCCACCCTGACGAAGGTTTTGCCTCCCCCTGTGCGTAAAATCATCGGTGACTTATCAGACCGGGAGAAGGTACTGATTGGCTTAGACTTACTCTACGAAGAGTTGCGGGAGGACGAAGAAAATTTATAATTTGTGTGCATTATTTGCAGCTGCCGTGATAGTCTCTAGGGGTGTACTCTGATTGTTTTATTAGCTCAATTCAGCTTTGAAAAGCTTACTTATCCCACCGCCCTGATTGTACATGAATCCTTACCACCCAAGTGCTAACTCCTTAGCAAAAAGTGTTCAGAAAATCCCAACTTTAATTGAGGGTTTTGATGACGTCAGCCATGGGGGCATACCTCTAGGGAGAACTACCCTAGTTTCGGGTACCTCCGGCACGGGCAAGACGGTCTTTTCGACTCAATTTATCTACAATGGCATCACAGCTTTTGACGAACCAGGAATATTTGTCACCTTTGAAGAGTCCACCGCCGATATCATTAAGAATGCTCGGAGCTTCGGCTGGGATTTACAGGCCCTAATCGACAAGGAGAGCTTGTTTATCTTGGATGCATCCCCTGACCCGGAGGGCCAGGAGGTGGTAGGTAGCTTCGATCTATCAGCCCTCATTGAGCGTATTCAGTATGCAATACGCAAATACAAGGCCAAACGGATTTCCATTGACTCAATGACAGCCGTATTCCAACAGTACGAAGCAGCCTCCGTGGTGCGGCGGGAGATCTTTAGGTTGGTAGCCCGGCTGAAGCAACTGGGGATCACGACTCTGATGACCGCGGAGCGTCTTGATGAGTACGGGCCTGTAGCCCGCTTTGGGGTGGAGGAGTTCGTCTCCGATAACGTAATCATTGTCCGCAATGTTTTACAGGGGGAAAGGCGGCGGCGGACGGTAGAGATTCTCAAGCTAAGGGGCACTACCCATATGAAGGGAGAATATCCCTTCACTATTAATAACCAGGGGGTCAACGTCTTTCCCCTGGGGGCTATGCGACTTACCCAGCGCTCCTCAAACCAGCGGGTTTCCTCCGGGGTTGCCACCCTTGACCAGATGTGCGGAGGTGGGTTTTTCCGTGACTCGATTATCTTGGCCACTGGGGCTACCGGCACTGGTAAAACCCTCCTAGTTAGTAAGTTTATTGAAGAGGCTTGTCGCTCCGGGGAGAAAGCCACCTTTTTTGCCTATGAGGAGTCTCGAGCTCAGCTATTTCGCAATGCTACCTCCTGGGGGATCAACTTTGAGGAATACGAAAAAAACGGGCTGCTGAAAATTATCTGTGCCTACCCAGAATCAGATTCCCTTGAAGACCACCTGCAAATTATCAAAGAAGAAATATTTGACTTCAAGCCCGCCCGCTTGGCGGTAGACTCTCTGTCTGCCTTGGCTCGGGGAGTCAGTGATAACTCCTTTCGTCAATTTATTATTGGGGTGACTGGTTTTGCTAAACAGGAAGGGATTACAGGATTTTTCACCAATACCAGTGACCAGTTTATGGGGTCTAGCTCCCTAACCGACTCCCATATTTCCACGATTACCGATACCATCATCCTGCTGCAGTACGTGGAAGTTCACGGTGAGATGTCTCGAGCTATCAACGTTTTCAAGATGCGTGGCTCCGCCCATGAGAAGGGGATCCGGGAATTCTCGATCAGCGGCCAAGGTCCAGACATCAAGGATTCCTTCCGTAACCTAGAGCGAATTACCAGCGGCTCACCTACCCAAATTCGAGTTGACGAAAAGAGTGATCTTTCGCGGATCGTCAAGGGGGTTGAGGGGAGGATAGGTCCCGCTGACGATCTTTAAATTCCGTCTCTGGTTCAACCAGGTTTTGCCAACCTCCCTGGGGCAAATCTGCCGGGTCAGCCAGGACCAGTTTAAGACCAAACACCGCTGCAAAGCTCTCGGCCACCAGGGGGATAACCTCCGGTAGCGTCAGGCGAGGGAGAAATTGATTGAGGCTACCGACGGGCTGGTCCGCAATTCCGCAGGGGACAATTGACGCAAACCCCGCTAGATCAGGACAGACGTTGAGGGCAAACCCGTGCATGGTCACCCAGTGTTTCACCTGAATGCCTAGGGCGGCCACCTTAGCCCCGTACAGCCAGACTCCCGTCAGACCCGGCTGGCGCTGGGCAGCCAAACCGTAGGCCTGCAGCACCCGAATCAACACTGCCTCCAATTGGCGCAGGTACCAGTGGAGGTCCTGGCGATGAAACGTGAGGTTGAGGATGGGATAACCCACCAGTTGTCCTGGACCGTGGTAGGTAACCTCCCCCCCCCGTCTGACCCGGTAGATAGGCCAGGGAGACTGCCCAGGGCAAAAGGAGACAAAGTCCCACCGGGCTGCCTGCCCCAGGGTATAGACCGGCGGGTGTTCGAGGAGCAGTAGGACGTCTTCTTGGGCCCGGCCTGGCTGACTAACCAGATGCTCTTGCCAGGCTAAGGCTACAGGGTAGGGCACCCGGCCCGGCAAATATAAACGACAGCATCGTAATGTCACAAATTTAACGAATATCTTCAGGTTTCTTGTCTTCTAGGATACATGGGCTCAGGATAGAATTGAGGCCTAGGCTCTAGACGGGAAGGTGGACTATGAAATTAGTCATTCAAGGTAAAAACATTGAGGTTACTGAAGCGATTCGGGAATACGTGCAGCAAAAAATGGAGAAAGCCGTAAACCATTTTCAGAACCTAACCCAGAAGGTGGATGTTAACCTGTCTGTGGCCCGCAATCCCCGCATCAGCCCCAACCAAATTGCTGAGGTGACAATCTACGCCCACGGGAGCGTAATCCGAGCTGAAGAGTGCAGTGAGAACCTGTACGCAAGCATTGACTTAGTAGCTGATAAGCTGTCGCGGCAGCTGCGGCGGTTCAAGGAAAAGCGGCTGGATCACCAAGCGCAGGTGCCGGTTAAAGATGCGCTCCCCGGAGCAGACTGGACAACGGTAACGGATTTGACTAATCGTTCTCCAGAGTTGCCACCCCAGGTAGTGCGCAATAAGTACTTTGCCATGCCCCCCATGACCGTTGAAGCAGCTCTGGAGCAACTGGAGTTGGTTGACCACGACTTCTACGTATTCCGCAACGCTCAAACTAACGAAATCAACGTCATCTACGAGCGTAACCACGGGGGGTTCGGGGTGATTCAACCCCGTTAGGATAGCTAGACTAGAAGGTGATCCTCATAGCCTAGCCATGGATAAAGACCTAGACCAAGCCCTGGAAGTCGATGTACTGGCGGCATCCCTGCGGATGGATGACCAAGAGACGGGGGATTTGCTGGAGTTTCTGGCGGTCAAATTAGTGGCTGCCCTGCCCAGCCATACCACCGTCACTCGTCGCCAGGGTTTTTTCTCCTCCCACCGCCCGGTCGAAACCATTCAGGTGCAATTTGATGACCTCCGGTATCAACTAGAGCGCCAACCCCGGGGGGGCCCCCGCGCCACCATTGCCAAGTCGGTGCGGGGAGTAGTCTTGAAAACTACCCAGGTGGGGGTAGACCAGTGGACAGAAGCCCTAGCCGAGAGCATTGCCCAGCTTGCCCACACCAGTGCTGCTACCCGGCGGGCTTTGAATCGCTTTGTCCTCGGCAGCTAAAGTGAGTCGGAGGCAGTTGCCTGGGAGCGAAAAACTACCTGGCCGTTGTGGAGGGCAACCAAGCTAATTTGTAAAGGCCCGATTGTATAGGTCGGTTTGGCGGCCACAGCTTGAATCTGGAGCCTACCTTGGTACTGTTGCACTTGCTTAATGAAATTTGCTAATACATTGGTGTCAATTTGAACTGTGTCAGTTAGCAAGCCACCTTGGCGGGCCCGAAACTGACTGTAGGCAAATAGGAGATTAAGCTTTTTCAACACCTGGTCGGGGGAGGTCTGGGAAGCATCAATTGTAGTTGAGGCGATCAGAGCCCCCTGGGAAAATACCAGCTGATTTAGGCTCACCTCAGCCCCCACCTGCACTTCCTTAGCTCCTACAATGTAGTTGCCTAGGGAGTGGATGCTCACGACGTAGTCTCGACCATCACTAATGACTTGAATTAGGTGTTCTACCTCCTGTTGAGGAATCTGAATAATCTGCTCCCCGACAGTCGAGGTGCCGGGTCGCACCAGCTGGAGGGCCTTAGCGTTAGCAACCTGAAGGATTTGATCAATAGCCAGGGGGGCTTCTTGGGGCGAGGTGATTTTTAATACCCCTGCACTGAGTAGCTGTCCCCGCTGCACCGCGATATTCCCCTGCAGCAAGTCCTGATAGCCTTGGCTGACTAGATCATACTCATGTTCTACTTGAACGATCTGGCTTTCTAGCCTAGCCTGTTGGTGTTGCAGGGCTACTAGGTGAGCCTCCCTCGCAGCCAAGGCCTGGTCTCGCTGGGCGATTTCGGATCTGACCTGGTTGCGTTGCTGGACTAGGCTTAGTTGTTCTTGCTTCAGGCGATGGATTTCCTGGTGGAGGGCAAGAGTTTGCCTGGCAACTAGGGAAAACTGCCGGAGTGTCTTAGCCAGCACGGTGGCGGTCACCCTTTGCTGCTGGCGAGCCTGACTCAGGGATAGATTAGTAGTCCGGAGTGCTTTTTGGGCTATGAGTTCCTCGGTACGAGACCGCTCTAATTGTCGGATCATCCCCTGTTGCCGAGCCTGGAGACGCTCGAGGTCTTGACCAGAGTGCCGGAGCTCCTGCTTGATTTTGGCCAACTTGAACACTCCATCCCGCAGCTCCTTACTCGATGCAAACAAAACTCCTAGGGTGGAGGCCGAGATGGTTAACCCGGTCAGAATCGTGATTAGAACTGCTGTTTGCCGGGGACGAAGATTGAATAAACTCAAACGGGCTTTGCCAACCCGTGATCCTAGGCGGTCTCCCACCGTAGCGATTACACCCCCTAGGATGACGATAGCCGTCACCAAAACGATCGGCGCAATAGACAATCCAGGTACCTCCCACACCTAAACCTTAGTGTAGGTTGTTACTACCTGGGCAGATCTGGGGCTGGCTAAGAATTTTCGTCGGCGAGGGGAGCTTAGCCCAGGGATGTAACTGGGCAATCAAGTTAATTCCACTAGGGCCTGATTCTCGACCAAAATTTCCCCCCGCAGCAGGTCGAGGACTGTTACCCGCAGTTGGCGTTGGGCGTCTACCCAGAAGGAGACTTTCACCCGGTCTGTACCCGGAAAACCGGGCGGGTCTAGGTTAGCAATGGTCCGCGCCTGGTCGTTGAGGGGTTGGACCTGAAGCCCTTGGCTGGGGCGAGTCACCAGGCGGCCCCCCTCCAGATAGACTTCTGGGGCTGAGGTTTGGCTGCCTAACTCAGCCACTACTAATTCGAGACTAGATTGGTTTTCCGCTGACGCACCGAGAAATAGGTCCAGAGGTTGGGACATAGGGTAAGCTTGGCCAGCCTGGATCAGAGGATGCCACCCCTGGGTTTGCCGGCGATGGTCCCAGTAGCGGATCCCGTAACTATGGTGTAGGAAGTCCTGGACCTGGATCCCCTGGTTCAAGTGTAATGCTCCCAAAGCTACAGCTGTCAGGGGGGCTTGACCATAGACTGGTAGGGAAGGGAAGTAATCTTTGATCCAAGCCTGAATGGCCGGGATTTGCACAGTCCCCCCCACCAACAGCACCCCGTCAATATCTCCAGGTTCAATCCCTTGGCGCCGGGCCTGATGCAGCACCTGGTTGAGGCTAGTTTCCAGGGACTGCCAAAGCTGATGCTCTGTGAGGACCTGTTCTAGTTCCCCGCGGGTAAGGGACAGATCCACACTGGTAAAGGTGCGGTCACAAAAGAAGACTTCCTGAGCCCTCGGGGCCGAGGATAACTGGATCTTCAGGCGCTCCACCAGGCGGGCTATTAGGGGAGAGACCTGCAGGCCTCGGGTCTGACATAGGTAGTCAAGCAACCAGTGGTCTATGTCGGCTCCCCCCAGATCCTGGCCGGTTTTGGCTAAAACTTGAGCGGTTTTGACCTTCTGGGCTGGTCTGTCGCCGAGGAACCTATCCCCCCACTTGAGGATAAATCCTTGGGGTTTTTGGGTGGAGCCAACGTGCAGCTTGACCAGAGACAAATCCAGGGTCCCACCCCCCCAGTCCATCACCAAGAGAGTTTCCCGGTTCCCGATTCCATGACCCAAGGCAGCGGCTGTCGGCTCATCAATCAATTGCACCCGGTCAACCCCGAGGGTTTGGCTGAGACGACCTAACCAGTGGCGATAAACCTCAAAGCTGTCTACGGGCACGGTAAAGATGATGGAGTCGACTGGCAGAGGCAGAGAACGTACTGCCTGCACTACCTGGGTGAGAAAACAACTTCCCACCGCCTCGAAGGTCAGAGACTCCCCATTTAGGGAGGGGACAAATCCTAGGCTAGGTTTACCAATAGCCCGCTTGAAATTAGCGAAAAGTCTGGGGTCTTGACCTTGGTGCAGGGCCCGGTCTCTTACTTGCTGCCCTACCAACACCCTAGAGCTAGGCGAGTCTTCAAAGTAGACTAGGCTGGGAATTAAGGAGTAATTAGGCACCTGCTGCTGGGATAAACCAGGCAGAATCAGGGCTTCCGGCCGCTGACTGACCGGATCCCAGCGGGCCACGACGGTGTTACTAGTACCAAAGTCTATAGCAATCTGCATAGTCGACACTCCCAACCCCTAGGGCTGCACCCTCTGGAGGCGGTCTGCAAGCGGGACGGACGGACCAAGTCGAGCGGGCCAAGTACAGCTGAGGAGCATGATATCATAAACTGCAGTAAACTCTATTGACGAAGGCCTCAGTAGCAGATAATGGTGCGGATTCCCAACCATACTAAAGAATGCCAGCCTAGTCCGCCTGGTTTTCGGTTGAGCCAATTGATCTTCAAGACTGGAATGCCTATCAGACGGGGGGTCTAGTGCTTTATCTTGCGGAAGTACAGAAAAAAACCGGGTTTATGGGAACCAAGGCAGAATTAAAGCTTCTGTCCTGTCAGCGCGCAGAACAGATGTGGGAATCTATCACCGGCGACGAGTTAATCCCCGTTTCCCCAGACCAAGTCAGCAACCATAACAGTGGTTCTTTAGTTCTAATAGAACTAAACACTAACCGCCAGTTAACCAGATTCTTGGAAACTGGTCGGCAACTCTCCTCAGTGCTGCAGGGACTCTCCCGGGCCCAACTAAAATTCAAGACCCAAGCAGAAGAGATTGAGCAGTGGAAAGAGTCCCTAATGTATCAGGGCCAAGAGCTCAATCGGCGCGAACAGGAATTGGAGGCCCGTCAAGAGGCTCTACAAAACTTGGAGCGGGAGCTGGAGCGCCTAGAGCGGGAGAAGCAGGAAAATGCTCGCCTAAGTGCGCAACTAGCCAGTTCCCAAGCGGACCTGGAGGCGGCTTGGGCTGCCCTGCGGCAGGAGCAACAGCAACACCAGGGTAGTCGGCCTCTTGACCCGGAGAAACTGCAACACTTCCGGGTTCTAGTCAGGCAATTGTCTGAATCAGTGGCCTCTCCCGAGGCTGCTGCCCATTTGACCGGTTTAGTAGATGGCCAACAGGAACTACTCGACCATTACTGGCAATGTCTAGACCAGGAGCGTGCCCTTGCCTATCAAGTCCAGGCCCAACTAGAGCAACAACAGGGAGAACTAGAGCAGCGTCTGTCAGCCTATTACGAGACCCTGACAGCTTGGACTGCGGATACCAATCAGCTGGCCCAGCAGCAGCAGATCCTTGGTCACCACCAGGGACAGGTGAACCTCTGGCAAGAACAACTCCAACTGCAGCAGGAGCTTTACCAGGGCCTCTATGCCCTTCTAGGTCAAGGGGAGACCCTCGACCCCAGCGTCGACGTGTCCGCTCTGGAAAACATGTCCCTAGAGGAGCTGAAAAATCTCACCGAACAACTAGCCAAGGAGCTAGAAAACGTCTCCCAGTTTGTGGTTGACCAGGAGGAGGAGCTAACTTTACAACAGCAAGCTATCCAAGAACTGCAAGTCCGCATGGAGCAAGCTAGCGAGTTTGAACAGATCCAACTGGATGCTGAGCTATCGGGCGAACAGGAAAATTATGAGTTGCTGAACGAGGCTCTGATTGGCCAACGCCAACGTCTCCAAGAGCGGGCGCAAATCTTTCAGACCCATCAGGCCATCTACAATCGCCGCGCCAATCCGACTCCTCATACCGCTTCTGCCCTTGAGTCAGAGTTACGCCCCTTTCTTGACCGGGTCGCTGCCCGCCAGACCCAGGGTCGAGAATCCCTCGAGCAGCTGCATCACCAGATCCGCCAACTGCAAACGGAAATTAGTCAAAGCCAAACCCGCCTCAGTCAGTACAGCCCCCTAGACCAAGCGCAGGAGTTGGCCAACCTCAGACACCAAGAACTAGAAAAACAACGCGAGGCAGCTGAGCACTGGGGGCGGGTGAACCTCTGGCAAGAAACCCTCCAGAGTTGGCAAGAAGCTCTCAATCGCCTGCGCCCTTGTCTGACCGAGTCTTGGCATCAGGGTCAAGTCGAAGCTTGGTGGGGAATTCTTAATCAGATCCACGAGGCAATCAATGCCCTCGACGCTGGTAACTAGCCTAATAAGTAAATCCAGTCTTCCTTGACTTTGGCCACCGCTCCCCCGGGGAGGGGGTCAGTCTGGGTCCCCCCGGGGGCCCTGATCAGGGCGGTTACCTTCTCGACATGTTTGAAACTGGGGTGGTGGCTGAGAAACTCCCGCAAAAATCTCCTCACCACCCGCCGTTGCAGGCCCAAGTCGACCGGGCGCAGGGGCAGGACCTGCAAGGCCGGGACTTGGGGATGACGACTTTTATGGTACAATTGATCTACAAAGACCTCAAGGCTACCCACATCCCCCCGGAGTAGCTCGGCAGTCTGGGCTAGGTGGCGCTCTACTTGGGGATTAAAGTGCTCTCGCAGGTAGGGCAACAGCTCCTCGCGAATGCGATTGCGCTGGTAGTGCCAGTCCCCATTGGTAGTATCTGTCCAGACCGGCAGGCCCCGGTCCTGACAGAACCGGGCTGTGTCGGTCCGGAATAGCTCCAGTAAGGGACGTACCAGGGTTACCCCAGGCACTAGTGGTCGTTGCCACTGGAGGGCCTGTAGCCCATCACTGCCACTCCCCCGCAGGAGGTTGTACAGTAGGGTTTCCGCCCGGTCACTAGCCGTGTGACCAGTAACTACAATGGCGTAGCGCTGGTGTATGGCTGTGTCGGCCAAGACCTGGTAGCGCCACTGGCGAGCGGCCGCCTCGGTGGTTGTGACTGTAGTTGCCCTTTGACCATAAAAGGGAATTTGCCAGCCCCAGGCTAGGGCAGCCACGTGGTCAGCGTTGGCCTGGGAGTCCGGTCGCCACCCATGGTCGCAGTGAACAATCCCCAGCTGCCAGCCCCACTTGGGTTGTAGGTCAAGCAATAATCGGATCAAGCACAGGGAATCTTGGCCGCCTGAAACTGCCACCAGCAACCGTTGCCCGGCGGGTAGGAGTTGACGAGCTTTTAGCAGCTGGTGCAGCCGGGCATGGAGGTCACTCCAGGCGGGCACAGCCATCAAACCAGAGGCCGACGAGGGGGATGCGTTGACATTCTGGAACTAAGCTGAGTAACATGAAACCGGTTTCCGTAGTCTCGATTAGTATAAACAGATTTAATTAGCATCTGATTAGCATGGCTGAAACTCTCGGGTCAATCTGTGACAAACTCACGGTCGTGAAATTAAAACAGTGGCACTGTGACGACGAGCAGAAATTGGCCAGTTTAAATAAACAAGCCCAGGACCTGCAGGCTGAAATTGATGCTTACCTAGCGGCAGCCTTGCAGGGAGAAATTCCCGTTGCTCGCCTTACCTTTGCGGCCAACAAGATTTATAATCCCAGCTTTGGTGTGGTGCGGGAGGCCCAGGGGAGTATGGGGGAGGCGGTGGCTGAATTGGCGAAAGTCAACTGCAGCCTGTGGCATGTTCAGGAGAAGGTATACGAGTTTGAACAGGTGGCCGCCCAGGAGAAGGACCAGGTGATCCGAGAACTGGCCACCCTGAATCTGGAGCGCAATAGGTTCATTGATTTGATTAATCAACTCCTCCAAGCTATGGTCCTAGAAATCTCCCCAGGGTCCTAGGGCTAGTTATGCACGTCACCTACAGAACCACCTGCCGCGTCTGCGGCTCTGATTCCTTAACCAAAGTGATTGACCTGGGGGAACAGTACCTCCAGGGATTGTTTGTCAAGCCAGGCTGCCAACCACCACCCCAACGCCAAATATCCACTAGTCTGGTGCGCTGTAACCCCACTAGGGATGAGTCAGCCTGTGGACTGCTGCAGATGGCAGTTTCGGTACCGCCGGATATCCTCTACTCTACCTACTGGTACAGATCGGGCACTAACCAGACTATGCGGGAGCACTTGCAGCAGATTGTCAGGGAGGCCTTAGCCACCGTAGACCACAAGGAGCATCCTACAGTCCTAGACATTGGCTGCAATGATGGCACCCTGCTGAGCTACTACCCCGAATCCTGTTGTCGGGTAGGGATCGACCCCTCCAACGCCGTTCAAGCCGTCGGGGCCGGAATCACTGTGATTCAGGATGTCTTCCCGTCCGAGGAGCTCAAAAAGCAGGCCCCGGAAAAGTTTGACATCATCACCTCGATTGCCATGGTTTATGACCTAGAACAACCAGTGGAGTTCTGCAAGGGGATTAAGGGTATTCTCAGCCATCAGGGGGTCTGGATCTTTGAGATGTCCTACATGCCCAAGATGCTGGAGATGAACTCCTACGACACCATCTGTCATGAACATCTGGAGTACTATAGTCTAGCAGTTCTAGAAAATACCCTCAAGCGAGCAGACTTAAAAATCTTTGATGCTACCCTCAACGACATTAACGGCGGCAGCATTCGCTGTTGGGCTACCCACACGGACAATTTTCGCTATAAGAACAAACAGGCCCTCAGTCGGCTGCAAAACCTCCGGCGGCAAGAATTCGATCTTGAGCTAGATACCGACAAGCCCTACAGCAACTTTCAGGCCCGCATCGATCTCCACCGTGACCAGCTCAATCACCTGTTAAGCACCCTCAAGGCTAACCAGCAGACCATTCATATTTACGGGGCCTCCACGAAGGGCAACACTATCCTGCAGTGGTGTGGGATTGACCACCGCCTGATCGACTACGCGGCGGAACGTAATCCCGACAAGTTTGGTGCCCACACCCTAGGCACAAATATCCCCATTATTAGCGAGGCTGAATCGCGGGCCTTAAAACCCGATTATTACCTAGTGTTACCGTGGCACTTCCGGCAAGAGTTTTTAGCCAGGGAGCACGATACCCTTAGGGGAGGGACAAAGATGATTTTTCCCTTGCCCGAAATTGAAATTATCGGAATTTAGGGTTAGACATTGCTCAACTTCCTCAGGAGCCTCAAGAGGCTCAAAAACCTGATCCTAGAGAAGCTAGACCGCACGGAGATTCTAGCTATCTCATCCCAGGCAAGCCTCAGCCAGCTCCAGGGACAGTTCGAGAGGATCAGGGCCGATATGGCCCAGTTCCAGGAGCAGTTCGAGAGGATCAGGGCCGATATAGCCCACCTCCCCCTAACCCTAGACAAATCGCGCCAGGCAGACTTACAAACCCTCACCCAACGCCTTGACCACCAGCAGGAGCAAATCCAATTAGCTGTCAAGAGTGTGGAAGGGCTCTACCCCCATCTGAATAGTCAGCATGCCGATGCTCTTAACCTCCTCACAGCCCTCTACGACCACACCAACAGCCAAACCCAGCAGACCCAGAACCTGATTGAAGGCCTCCGCGTTACCCTTGAGCATCACCTGCGCCGCTACCAAGGCTCCCTCCTCTACGACCAGAAACTCTGGCCTTGGAACTATAGGCCAGCCACCACCTTTACCCTCCCCTCCGGTCGGCTGCTGCCCAGAATATCCGTCGTCATCACTGCCTTCAATCAGGGGCACTACCTAGAGGAGACAGTCCGCTCCCTACTACTGCAGGGATACCCTAACCTGGAGTGCATCCTGGTTGACGGGGGCTCCACCGATGCAACGGTGGAGGTGATCCGGGCCTACCTGCACCGGTTTAAGGCTTGTCTGAGTGAATCCTTTACCACCCGGGCTGAGGCCCTCAACCGGGGATTTAAGTTAGCCACCGGCGACATCCTCGCTGGATTGGACGCCGGGGACATCCACCTACCGGAAACCCTCTGGGAGGTAGCCCTAGCCTTTGATCACTACCCTATCGATGTGGTGGTGGGGGGGACTGGCTGGCGGGGGCAGCCGGACGGAGAGTTTGTCTTGGTCCAGGAACCAGACTTGCCCGTGGAGCGGCCGGTCCCCCTGCCCTTGGCAAGATTGTGCGACCTAGAAGAACAAAAGTATCAAGGACGGTTTTTCTATCCGGCAGCGGTATTTTGGACTCGGCAGGCATGGAGGGCCACCGGCGCAGGCTTTGATGAGACCCTGACCGACGCCGCCGACTACGACTTTTGGTTACGGCTGGCCCGGGCAGAGCATCAGGTATACCGGGTGAACGCCCGGTTAATTGGGGCCCGCCTAGGCCAACCGGCCCCCATCTCCCCGACCGAGCAAATGCAAGTGATCGAAAGGTACCGCCAGAGCAACCAAACCCAGCCAGAGGGACCGGCTCTCGCCATTTACACCACTCCCATCGGCACCTACTGCCTGCCTGCTGAGGCCAGGGAGGATGTGATTGCCTTTCACATGCGTCAGGGCTTGGTGTTTGAGCCCGAGGTGGTCGAGGCAGCTAGGCAAATAATTCAACCCGGTAGCGTGGTCCTCGATGTCGGTGCCTGCTTCGGCCAGATGTCTTTGATCTTCTCCCAACTAGTGGGGGAAACGGGGAGTGTCTTTGCCTTCGAAGCGGAGGAATTTGTCTTTAGCCTGCTGCAGCAAAACCTCGATCTTAATCAGGCCCATAACGTCCGGGCGATTTGGGGGGCTACCTATAATCAAACCGGCTTAGACCTGGCCTATCCCGTCCCCGACTTCCAAGAGTTTTCCGCCTATGGTTCCTACGGTCTAGACCCGAGGGCCCAGGCCGGCCGGCGCGTCAAGTGCCTGGCGATTGATGACTTGCAGATCCGCCGCCCGGTCAGTTTTATGAAGGTGGACGTGCAGGGCAGCGATTTATTTACCCTCCAGGGAGCCCGCCAAACCATCGAAGCCCACCAAATGCCGGTCTTGTTTGAGTACGAGGAGCAATTCCAGGCTCGCTTTAACACCTCCTTTCAAGATTACCTGGACTTTATCCAATCCATCTCCTACGAAGTAGTCAAGACCATCTACAACATCAATTACCTGATCGCGCCCCGGGGCAAGAAGTTGTTTTTCCCGGGTATGGGGTCCCAGGGCACCGCTGACCCCGCCCCGCCCCTGAACACCGGTATTATTGGTAGCTTGCCTAGTCCCCCCTACCTATGCAAGTTTCTCCAGTCTCGCGCTCAAGTGGAGACCTGCACCGAGTTTTTATACCGGAATGGGTACGCCTCCCACAGCCTCAAGTGCAAGGATTGGGACCTAGCCCACCTGGTGAGCCAAATTGGTGATGGCAACTTCCTAGACATGGGTAGCTCTGATTCCTACATTCTCAAGAACCTCCTACGCAAGGGGGTCAAGGGGGCTAAGTACGGGATCGACCTGCGCGACCCCGACCAGCCCCTGCGGGGAGTTGAGTACCTAATCGGGGACCTGCTGCAGACTCCCTTAGCAGATGGTTTTTGCACTAACATCACCTGTCTGTCAGTGCTAGAGCATGGGGTCGACTACCAGGCCTTTGCCCGGGAGGCCGCCAGACTCCTGCACCCCGGGGGGCGGCTGTTTGTGACCTTTGATTACTGGGAACCCCTTGTAGTGCCCACCATCGACCTCTACGGTCGCCCCTGGCAGCCCCTAGACCGCCAGCGCCTCCTCACCTTGGTGACGGCGTGTACTTCGGTAGGGCTGAATTTAGTCCAAGACATCGACTGGGAAACTCAAGAGGCGGTGATCGGCCCTGACTACTACTCCCCGGACCCCTCCCTGAGCTACACCTTTGGTCTAGTGGTTTTTGTCCAGGGATGAAAGCGCTGATATTTGGGGCCAATTCCCAAGATGGCTTTTACCTAGCCCAACACTGCCAACACCTGGGGCTAGAACCAGTCTGCACATCGCGCTCTGGCAACTTTGTGCCCGCAGACGTCACCAACTACGAGCAGGTAGCCGCCCTTGTCAGGTCGCATGCTCCCCGGTTCATCTTCAACTTCGCTGCCATCTCCTCCACCAGTCATGAATATCTGTTTGCCAATCATCACACCATCGGCACGGGTACCCTGAACATCCTGGAGGCCGTGCGCCAACACTCCCCCACCTCCAAGGTGTTTATCACTGGCAGCGGCACCCAGTTTCTCAATCGTCAGCAACCAATCCGGGAAACCGACCCCTTTGCGGCCCAGGACCCCTACTCCGTAGCTCGCATTCAAGCGGTCTACGCCGCCCGCTACTACAGGACCCTAGGTATTGCCGCCTATGTAGGTTATCTGTTCCATCATGAAAGTCCCCGCCGGGGCCCGAAGCACATCAGCCAAGTGATCGCAGCAGCAGCGCGCCGGATTGCCCGGGGCAGCAGGGAAAGGCTCCCCATCGGTGATCCAGCGGTGCGCAAGGAGTGGGCCTTTGCCGGTGACATTGTTCAAGGCGTCCTGACTCTGGTCCGCCAAGACCAGGTGTTAGAGGCAGTGATCGGCACTGGCGTAGCCTATTCCATTGGTGAGTGGGCTCAGCTGTGTTTCTCCCGGGTAGGGCTAGATTGGCAGGACCACGTGATCCCCATTCCCGGCTTTACCCCCGACTACCGATACCTAGTCTCTAATCCGCAAACCATCAATGCCCTGGGGTGGCAGCCCGTCACCAGGGTGGAGGACCTAGCCGCAATGATGACCTGCCCTGCCCATGCACTATGAATTCGTCTCTCACTCGGCCAACTACGGCCGGCGCGTGCTGCTCGGCCAGTTGTCTGCCTTTGGCGACTGTCTGTACGCCACCACCGTCGCCCGCCAGATCAAGCACGACTTCCCCGACTGCCATCTGGTGTGGGCTATTAGTTCCCTATGTCGTCCGGTGATTGAGCACAATCCCCACATCGATGCCATTTGGGAAGTGCCCATGGGGGGCCACCGGGATATGTACGCCGCTTGGCAAGCCTTTGAACAAGAAGTCCGCCAATTACAAACCCACAACCTCTTCGATGAGGTGTTTCTTACCCAGATCTACCCCAATAACTTCCAGAACTTTGATGGCACCGTCCGACTCTCAATCTTTCGCGGCTACCCCCACCCGATTACGGTGCCGATCGCCCCGGTGATGCGCCTGAGCCCCACCCAAGTTGAGCGGGTCCGAGAGTTTGCCTGCCGTCATCACCTGCCGGCTACTCCCCAGGTGGTGCTGTTTGAGGCCGCTGCCCGCAGTGGCCAGTCTTTTGTCAACCCAGACTACGCCCTAGAGGTTGCCCGCCGGGTTGTCGCTGCCCGCGATGATGTCGCCCTAGTCATCTCCTCCAATCAGGCCCTACCAAGTTCCCACCCACGGATCATTGACGGCAGCTCCTTGACCTTTTGCGAAAACGCGGAGTTAACTAAGTACTGCACACTCCTTGTCGGCTGCTCGAGTGGCATCACCTGGTTATCTACCTCTGACTGGTCGGCCCCCTTGCCCATGGTCCAAATCCTCAGTCCAGAAACCTCAGTTTATGCCTCCGTCGTCCACGACTTTGAGTACTGGGGACTACCTACGGAGCGCATCCTTGAAATTACCCATTCCCAACCCCAGTACGGGGCTGACTGTATCCTCGCTGCCCTCGACAACTTCGCCGCTGCCCGCCACCAATACCACGAGCAGCTACCGGTGAATTTCTCCTGGTATATGCATATGGTGCGGCAAAATGCCTTGGCCCGTGGCCAGGTGGGCAAGGCGTTGCAATCTATCTACCACGTTGTTAGCCGCTACGGTTGTCATACCCAAATCATGGGGTTCTGGCAGGCAGCTTTAGCTACCTTGGCTGACCCCTAGGCTCCTAACCCAGGAGGAACGCCAGGCTATCAGTCACGGCCAACGGGTATAAGCTATAGTTGAGTCGTGATACTATTGCCCACCCCATCACCCTTCCCCCCCCATGGCTGACTTAACCCCAGACAGTTACCTAGTCATCGGCTTGGCTACCTGCTTTGTTAAAGAGGAGGGGGAGGTGAAGGCTTTACAGATCCTCGAACCAATTCCTTCAGCGGCCCTAGAGGCCCTAGTCAAAGGTATTCCGACTTCCTACAAGCGGGCCTGGGGGACAAGCCTGGCTTGCCTGGCAACCCCAGAGGGGGCGCGGGCAGCCTTCGGCCCTGAGGGGCAACTGTGTGATGATTTTACTGAGCGTGCCCTAGCGGCAGCTCGTACCTACCAAGCCAAACCAGAAGCTGCCGAACTTATCCCCCTAGGTACTACTAGGGCTGATTTCAATTACTCTGTCGAGCGCAAGCGGGTCTTAAACTCCACCCCCGTAGTACGGCCGGAGGACAATGTCAAGCAGCATGCCTACACCCATCAGGTGCTCTGAAATATCACCCCAGCTATTTTGAGGCGAGGCCATGGTCATCCCTAAGGGTTGTGCGTTAGTTCATTCCATCCCTGGAAGGGCTCGGTTTATTCTTGCCCCACGGCTGTTAAACTCCCCCTGGCTGCCCCAGCAGTTAACAGTTCTCCCGGGAGTTATGGGGGTGCGCGTCAACTCCGAAGCCAAGTCCCTAATTATCAACTACCAAGCCGCCGAATTACCCCTAGAAAAACTAGAAGCGTACTTAGCACATCTTCTGGAAACTGCTCCTGTCAGCTTACCAGCCGCCCCCGCGGCTCCGCCGTCCAAGGAAGTGGACCTGGCAGAGACCGTAGTAGCCTCCGTGGCCGGTGGGTCAGTGGGCAATATCGTGGGGGGGTTAGTAGGAGCCGTGGTCGGGGGCGTAGCCATGGGACCGGTAGGATTGGTTGTGGGAGAAGAGGTGGGCTCCCTAGTGGGAGAAGTGGTGGGCTCAGAAGTGGGCCGGGAAATGGTGAGCGAACTGAATCATCCTGAACCCACCCCTGAGCCTGTTTCCCAACCCAACCTAGTCTCAGACGTGGAAGCGGTCGGCGCTGAAAAAACCCTCGAGGTGGTAGGAGAAGTGGCTGGGGAGGTCCTGGGTATAGTGGTGGGAGAGCCAGAACTAGGGGCAGCGGCGGGCCATGAGTTGGGGCGAGACCTGGGGACCATGATTGGGGTTTTGATTGAAGGGCAACCCCCCTTATCCCCCCAGCCAGCCCAAGAGCCGGCCAGTCTGGGGGAGGAGGTTTCCCCAACCCTAAAGCCCTCGGGTCCGGAAGTTACCCTCTCCGAGTCGCAGCTGGACTTGAGTCCGCCGCAGCTGCAGATAAGCCCGCCCCCAGCCGCCCCCCCCAAACCGCCACGGCAGCGGCGCAGCCGGACCAAGAAACCTGCGCCGGAACCCTAGTCGTGGAGCGCTTTTGCCTTGAGGACGTGGGTTTCAAGCCTCCTAAATCCCCCACCTGGGCCCTTGAGGGCGTGACCTTGGGACTGGCGGCCGGGGAAGTAGTAGCCCTGGTGGGGGCCAATGGCTCCGGTAAAACTTCCCTGCTGCGCTTGCTCAACCGACTGGCGGACCCTACCCGAGGCACTATCTACCTGGAGGGGCAGCTGCTCCAGAGCCTACCGGTGATCCAGGTACGCCAGCAGGTAACTTTGGTGCTCCAGGAAACTAGCCTTTTGGGGATGAGCGTGGGCGAAACTCTTACCTATCCCCTGCGCTTGCGAGGACTAGACTCCCGGGTGATCCAGGAACGCCTAACTAGTTGGTGCGAGCAACTGGAGATCCCGCCTGCCTGGCTAGGGCGGGGGCAGGCTGAGCTGTCCGGCGGCCAGCGTCAACTAGTGGCAGTGGGGCGAGCCTTGATCACGGAACCCCTAGTTCTGCTTTTAGATGAGCCCACCTCGGCCCTAGACCACAGTCGGGGGACCCTGATGATCAAAGTCCTCCAGGAATTAGCCAGCACTCGGGGCACAACGATCCTCATGGCTAATCACCAGTTAAACCTACTAGCCCACGGATGTACCCGCCTAATCCAACTAGACCAGGGCAAGGTAATTCGCGACCAACCCCAGGACCAGGTAAATTGGTCCGACCTACAGGCGGTCTTACCCCCTAGCTCTCCCCAACCATAGCCCGGCAGTAGGCCTGAACCTGGGCGTCAACCCCCGTGATCGCCGTCCCTACCACCACGGCGTGGGCCCCGAGCTCGAGAGCCCGGCAGGCCATGGCTGGGGAACTCACCCCCCCCTCACAGAGGACGGGCACGGGGAGGGTGCGACTGAGGGTACTTAACAGATCAAATCCCGGGGGTTGGCAGTCCTGGGTGGCTGGAGTGTAACCGTAGAGGGTAGTGCCCACCAGGTCAGCCCCCGCCGCTACACTGGCCAAGGCCGAGTCCACAGTGTCCACATCAGCCATAACCAATGCCCCGATTTGGCCATGAATTTGGGCGATGATCTCGGCCAGGCTTTCCCCCCCTGGCCTGGGCCTGGAGGTACCATCTAGGGCAATAATCTGCGCCCCTGCTGCCCCTAGGGCTGCGGCCTGGGCAAACTGGGGGGTGATGTACACCTCGGATTTTGGGCTAGCTTGCTTCCACAGCCCAATAATTGGTACCGGCACTCGCCGGCGGACCACTGCCTGGATGTGGGCTGGGGTATCAATGCGCAGGCCCACAGCTCCCCGGAGCACCGCTGCTGCCCCCAAGGCCGCTATCACCTCCGGTTCGTGGAGGGGAGATCCAAGGGGAGCTTGACAGGAGACGATCAAACCACCGTGTAGGGACTGAATTAGGGGGTGCATGGCTTTTAAGGGGAGCGGGTAGTCATCGACCTAGGTCGTGGAGACCGTGGATCACCTGCACACACTCCCTTGTCACCCGCTCTAGCTCCTGACGCTCGGTGGAGACGGGAGCCGGGATAGGGGGCCCGATGCGGACAGTGACTGCCGGCCAACCCCGCCGGCGAATGGTTTGGGTGCCCCAGAGACTGACGGGGAGCATGGGGGCTTGGGCTCGGGCGGCAATTAGGGCTGCCCCGAGCTTGGGTTCAGGGATGCGGCCGTCGGGGGTGCGGGTACCTGGCAAAAAGACTCCCGTAGCCCAGCCCTGGTCTAGATAACTCAGGGCCGCCTGGAGGGCCGCCCGGTCGCTGCGGCCCCGTTTGACTGGATAGGCCCCGTAGAGCCGAATCGCCTGCTTGAGGATAGGAATCCGGAACAGCTCCTCCTTAGCCATGTAGGCTACAGGTCGGCCCACACAGCACGAGAGCAGGGGCGGATCAAAGTCACTGGCGTGATTGCTGACCACCACGAGGGGGCCTCTGAGGGGGACAAGATGTTGACCGTACAGTCTCCCCCGACAATAGAATCGAAAAGTGGGACTGACGGCCAACCACTTAAAGAGGTGATAGAGGACCAGGCTCGAGAGGGGCTCACGAGTCGGCATTAGGGGACAGCCAACTCACGCACTGGCAAGTCTGACAGCCCCTGAATGTTGACGGTGGCGATCTGGGGATGGCTGCGCTTGAGCAGGCCTGTCAGTACCTTCCCAGGCCCGATTTCCGTCACTTGCTCTACGGCGGCGGCGGCCAACTGTTCACAAATTTCCCGCCATCTTACCGAACCAGTAATTTGCTCCTGGAGGCGCCGCTTAAGCACCTCACCACAGGTAGTAGGCACCGGTTCAACGTTAGAAACTACCGGTATCTGGGCATTGGCAAACCTAATGTCAGCTAAGAAAGGGGCAAACTGGGCAGCGGCCGGGGCCATCAGAGGAGAATGGAAAGCACCGCTAACGGCCAACTTCACCGCCCGCTTTGGTTTGGTGGCGGCCACCACCTGTTCCACGGCGGCCGCCGTTCCCGACAAAACCACTTGGGTAAGATGATTATCGTTGGCGAGGACTACCCCAGGGGTCTGACTTAGGTTAGCCTCCAGCTGGGCACGGTCAAATCCCATCACTGCTACCATCACTCCCTCGGAGACCTGGTCCATTAATTCGGAGCGTTTTTGGACTAGCTGTAAGCCTGTGGCGAAGTCAAATGCCCGGGCGGTATAGAGGGCCACGTACTCGCCTAAACTATGTCCTGCTACTAGGTCCGGAGCATACCCTCGCTCGTACAGCAAGTCAGCCAGAATTGCAGATACCACGTACAAGCAAGGCTGGGTGAATAGGGTCCTAGCTAGGGTGTCAGCTTCTCCTTGGCACACCTGCAAGACGGACCAACCTAGAATTTCTGAGGCTTGGGCAAACTTAGCCTGAGCTTGGGGCAGACGAGCCAAGTCTAAGCCCATACATACGTTCTGTGAACCTTGTCCCGGAAAAATCCATGCAGTCTTACCCATGCTCTATACTCCCCACCGAAAAACTGCTGCCCCCCAGGTCAAACCAGCGCCAAAACCGGCCGTCACTACCACCTGGCCCGGTTGCACTTGCCCTTGGCGTACTGCCTCATCTAGGGCTAAAGGGATAGAAGCGGCAGAGGTGTTGCCGTAGTGCTCCAAGTTACTGATCACTTTGTGGGCGGGAATACCCAGCCGTTGAGCGACAGCATTGAGAATCCGCTGGTTGGCCTGGTGCAGCAGTAACCAGTCTACCTGGTCTGGGGTCAGGGAGTGACGAAAAAGCATCTTTTCAATTGTCAGGGGCACCTGACGGACGGCAAAACGGTAGACTTCCTGACCATCCATGTGGATAGGACGATAGGTTCCCTGGGCGACTACTAGTCCAGGGACTAAGGTCTGGGGTTGGGCCTGGTAGGTTAAATTCAGGCAGGCGTTGAGGCGGCCATCACTCCCTAGTTCAATCCCCAAGACCTGGTCTTGGGCCTGGGCCTGGAGGACGACTGCCCCGGCCCCGTCCCCAAACAAGATGCAAGTACCCCGGTCATGCCAGTCGACCCAGCGAGATAAAATGTCAGCTCCAATTAACAGTACCCGTTGGTAGGCACCGGTGCGCAGGAATTGACAGGCAGTTGCCAGGCCAAATACGAACCCAGAACAAGCGGCCGTCAGGTCAAAAGCCACGGCTCGGTTGGCCCCCAGGGCTGCCTGGACTCGGCAGGCACTGCCAAACAAGTCGTCGGCGCTAGAGGTGGCCAAAATGATCAGGTCTAGGTCTTCAGGGGCTATCCCCGCCATGGTCAGGGCTGCTCGGGCGGCCGGGACTGCCAAGTCCACCAAGGACGTCTGACTGTCTGCCACCCGGCGCTCCCGGATCCCAGTCCGGGTGACGACCCACTCATCAGAGGTCTCCACCATCTGCGTCAGGTGATGGTTACTGAGAATGGGGTTAGGAACCGCCGACCCAGAGCCGATCAGGGCTACCCCCGGCATTACTGGCACTCCTCCCGGGCGGTGATGGGCTGGGGCCGCCCCCCGGGATGGGAAGCGCGGATCTGCTCGAGGACCTGGTTATCTACCGCATCCTTGGCTAATCGAATGGCATGAAAGACAGACCCAGCCCTAGAGCTGCCATGACTGATAATGCAAACTCCATCTACCCCCAGCAGCAGCCCGCCCCCGTGTTCAGCGTGGTCCATGCGCTGCTTGATCCGGCGCAAGTTAGGCCTGAGGACCCGAGTACCGACCTTACCGTGCCAACCTTGGGGGAGTTCCTCCCGGAGAATCTGCAGGGCTACCCCCCCTACTGACTCGGCAAACTTCAGTAGCACATTGCCCACAAAACCGTCACAGACAATCACGTCAAATTTCCCCGAGAGAACATCGCGCCCCTCAGCATTGCCGACAAAGGGGATACGGGGGTTGTTGGCGATCATCTGGTGGGCACGCAGCACCAATTCGTTGCCCTTAGTAGACTCCTCACCAATGTTAAGCAGCCCTACTTTAGGTTCCCGCACCCCCAAAACGTGGCGGGCATAGATACTCCCGAGCAAGGCAAACTGCTCTAAGAACTGGGGGCGGCAATCCACATTAGCCCCCACATCCAAAATCATTACCGGGTGGCCAGGTTTGATCGTTGGCAAGACGGCGGCGATGGCCGGCCGGTCGATGCCGGGGAACCTCCCCAAACCCAACAGGGCAGCAGCCATAGCTGCCCCCGAGTGACCTGCCGAGACTACCGCGTCGGCGCGGCCGCTCTTGACCAGGCCCATAGCTACATTGATAGAAGCCTGACGTTTGCGCTTCAAGGCCGTCAGCGGCTCCTCGTGCATTTCTATAGTCCCGTCGGCCGGAATAATCTCGATGGCCGAGCTGCTAGTCGGGGGCAAACTGGCGCGAATCTGGTCGGGGTCTCCCACTAGAAGCACCTGGACTGCCAAATCTGCCTGGGCCTGAACTGCCCCTGCGACTATTTCGGCGGGAGCGTGGTCTCCCCCCATAGCATCGACAGCGACCCGCGCTCTTTTTAGTTGCATCGGACTAAATTTGTATAACCCTCAGCAATTCTATCAAAGCCTGGTCCGCACCAATCCCCTTTACCCGAATCTTCCTGGGTTTATCTGACCAGTCAGGGTCTAGGAGTCTTCCATAATGCGCTGAAACAGATAGCCAGTGCCCCGGGCCGTCAGGATCAGCTCGGGGTTACTTGGGTCATCCTCCAACTTCGCCCGCAGGCGGGAAATGTGCACATCCACTACCCTAGTGTCTACGTGGCGCTCTGGGGTGTAGCCCCAGACCTCCTGAAGGATTTCCCCGCGGGAGAAGGGCTCTCCAGAGCGGCTCACTAGCAATTCTAGGAGGCTAAACTCCATCCCCGTCAGCCGCACCCGCTCATCTCCCTTATAAACCTGGCGTTTATTGGTGTCCACCCGCAGGCTGCTGACCTGAATTACTCCAGAACTGGGGATACTCAGACTACCAGTTTTCTCTACCCGGCGCAGGACAGAGCGGATTCTGGCTTCCAATTCCTTAGGGGAAAAGGGCTTAACTACGTAATCGTCAGCCCCAAGTTCAAGGCCAGTGATCCGGTCCGCCACATCCCCAAGGGCCGTGAGCATGATTATGGGTACATCGGATTCCTTACGCAGTTCCTGACATACTCCATAGCCATCCAGTTTAGGCATCATCACATCCAAAACCACTAGGTCAGGCCCATTTTTGCGGAACACTTCTAGGGCCTCTTCTCCATCAGCCGCGGTGACGACATCGTAGCCAATCATTGATAGACGTGTTTCGAGAATGCGACGGATGCTGGCCTCATCATCCACGACGAGGATTCGTTCTTTCTGATTGTCCAACGGTCACCCCTTAACCTGAGCTGCCAATAGATTAATTTTTGTGGTTTATGATTGAGATTCTAACCTGTTTCGGGGGCCGCAAAACCAGTCAATATCCCTTATTTGCCGCCTCTTGGGAGGCCTAGCGGATTTTTTCTTCATGTTTATTTAAGGTTATCTAGGCCGATGACTAAGATTCGCAACTCTTTTATCTGCAGCCACTGCGGTGCTACCTATCCTCAGACCTACGGTAGGTGCCCCAATTGTCAGGCATGGAATTCTCTAGTGGAGCAGACACCCTCTAACCAGCGACTCCCCAAGTCCCTGACTAGAACTTCCCAGACCCTAGAAGAAATTGAGGAGCAGACCTTTAGGCACCTAGCTTCCAGTTACCAGGAGCTAGACCGGGTTTTGGGCGGAGGGATTGTCCCGGGGTCTTTAGTCTTGATTGGGGGAGAACCAGGGATTGGCAAATCTACCTTACTGTTGCAGGTGGCTAACCGTCTAGGACAAGAGCACCGGGTTCTGTACGTGTGCGCGGAGGAGTCGGCCCAGCAGGTAAAGTTACGCTCCCAGCGCCTCGGCATGACCCCGGCTCCCCCGGAGCTATACCTGCTAGCCGAGACAGACCTAGAAGTGGTTTTACAGGAGTTACAAACCCTGCAACCGCGCCTGGCGGTGATCGACAGTATCCAAGCCTTGACCTGGGCTAGCCTATCCTCAACCGCCGGCTCCGTCACCCAGGTCCGCGAATGTACTGCCGCCCTGATGCGTTTAGCCAAACAAGCCCATATCACTCTGTTCATCGTTGGCCATGTGACCAAGGAAGGGTCCCTGGCCGGCCCCAAGGTCCTTGAGCATCTCGTGGACACGGTGCTCTACTTTGAGGGGGACCGATTTGCCAACTATCGTCTGCTGCGCTCTGTGAAAAATCGGTTCGGGGCGACCCACGAGCTAGGGGTCTTTGAAATGCTCCCGAACGGTCTTGAGGAAGTGCGAGACTTGGCAGGGGTCTTCCTGGGCAATCGCAAGGACCCCTCCCCGGGCATCGCCACTATCGTCACCTGTGAAGGCTCCCGGCCTCTAGTCCTCGAGGTGCAAGCACTGGTTAGCCCCACTAGCTACCCGTCCCCCCGACGCAGCACCACCGGTGTGGAATATAACCGCCTCCTGCAGATCCTAGCTGTCTTGGAGAAGCGCCTAGGTATTCCCCTCTCGAAACTAGACGCCTACGTGGCTTCTTGCGCTGGGATTCAGGTGGAGGAGCCGGCTGCTGACCTAGGAATTGCGGTGGCGGTCACCGCTAGTTTCCGCGACCAGGTGGTAGACCCCCAGACAGTAGTCCTGGGGGAGGTCGGCCTAGGAGGACAAATCCGGCCCGTTTCTCGTCTGGACCTGCGGCTGAAGGAGGCGGAGAAACTAGGGTTTAAGCGAGCGATCATCCCTGCCGGCCAGGAATGGAGTAGCTCCTTGGGGTTGGAGGTAACTGAGGCCAGCCGGGTCCTAGAGGCGCTAACTTCCCTAGGACGGAGACCCGAGACCGGCAGCTAGGGTTTTCTAGGCTGACTGGAAACCCTGCAGCTCGATCAGTTTGTCTAGAACTTCTTGGCTGTGCACCCCTGGATTAACCCCAGTAAACTGGGCCTGGAGGACTCCCTGAGGGTCAATGATGTAGGTGTGGCGCCGGGAAATAAACCCCATCCAAGAGCCGTAGGCCTTGCTGACAGCGCCGTCGGTGTCAGCAAGGAGGGGAAACTTGAGCCCCTCAGCCCCGCAGAACTTGGCGTGGGAGTCGACGGAATCAGCACTCACCCCGATTACCTGGGCGTTGAGTTCTTGAAAGCGGGGCAGATCCCGTTGGAAGCGCTGAGCCTCAATGGTGCAGCCAGGGGTAAAGTCCTTGGGATAGAAGTAAAGCACTACCCATTTGCCCCGGTAATCCTGGAGGGAGACCTGGCCACTGCCGGTATTGGTGGGGAGGGTGAAATCAGGAGCGGGCCGGCCTAGGGAGAGTTGAGCTTCCCCCAACGCCAGGGCCGGCAACACCTTAAAAGCCACCACTAGGACGCCAATGATCAGCAGGCCAAGACCGATAGCACGATAGTAGGGCATGGTATTGTGAGGTAGGAAATCTATAGCTAAGCCTAACCAAAAACTCTCCCAAAGGGAACAAGAGCTTCCATGGCCAAATACGTTGTCTGGGGGACCTACTGTGGGGATGTGGAAGTGCGTCGGGCCCCCTATCGTCAAGCCCACCTAGAAGGTTTAGCCCGGCAGAAAGCAGCCGGCCTCCTACTGACCATCGGTCCAACAGCCGATCTGACCCGGGTGTTGGGGATCTATGAAGCCCCGACGGCTGAGATGGTGCGGGAATTGATCGAGTCAGACCCCTACTGGCAGCAGGGTATCTGGACTGGCTACGAGATTTATCCCTGGATCCAAGCAGTTTAAGAATATAAGGAACCTTGCAGGGGCAAATCCTATGGACGACGAACTGAGTTGGACAATTGAAGCTAAGGAGAAGCTCCACAATATCCCCTTTTTCGTCCGCCCCCAAGCCCGGCAGCACATTGAGTCCTTGGCTCGGGAGTTAGGGTTGGAGGTAGTGACAGCCGAGCTGGTGGAGCAGGCCCGCGGAGAGTTTGGCCAGTAAAACCCTAGGGAGGGGGGGGCCGGCGGGCGTGGGCAGGACAATAGCCGTCCCCACTCACCCGCAGGCCACTGAGGGGGGAAGCTTGGTTCCAGCAGCGCTGAGACCGGTAATGCTGGCAGTTAGCACAGGTATTGCCCTCCTCCCGCCAGAGGGCGGTGGAGCTCTGAATTAAAAAATCCCGTTGGGACAGTCCCTTCAGTACTAAGTCATCCCCTTGCCAGTGGGCCTCCACTAGACCGGTGTCAGCAAACTGGGCCCAGCGGGTGTCGCTGGTAATCGTGCTAGGCAGGGTGATGGTAATCATTGTTTCTAGTTCCGTCAGTTCTCCCTCATAACTGACTAGGGTGGGCGGCGGCTGGTGGAATTCCTCCACCAGGGGTAGATCTAGCAATGCCCCTGCTCTAGGCAGATGCACTTGGTAACGGTTGTAGAGCTCCTCAAGACCCGCCAAGTCCCCAAGATACTCCGGGGTACCATGGACTAGCACCACATGGCGAGGACGGAGATTGTGAATAAGTTGAGTGGTACCAGGAGCATCCGTATGTTCGGAGAGGAGATAGGTTTCTAGTCCCCCTGGGGCCCTCTCTAGGCTCAAGACAGGGTATCCGGGTCGCTCAGGGAGGAGGATCAACCAGGCCCGGGGGTGTTGGCGGCAGTAGGCAAGCCAGGAACTAGTCTTTTCGAGTAAAAAGACTCCCGGCGCTGATCCACTTCCCCCCTGGAGCTCCTGGCGATGGATCCGGGGCCGGACTTTTTGGTCCCAAAAAAGGGACTGATGGCGGGCAAAGTTTTGTACTGCCGACGGCAATTGAGGGAGAATTTGCACATAGGCATCGCACATGGCAGCGATAGTTGGGTCAACCCAGATGTCCAGGTCACGACCTGTAAACAGGTGATGACTGCGCAGAATCATTAAGACTTCCTGGGCCAGCCCCAGGGCCGGGAGGGGCAACATCACCGATTGACCCTGGGCTAGGGCCAAACTTACTCGCTCGGCAAAATGGTTTTCCTGCTGGCGGCGGTGCAGGTGACGAGCGGTACCGTGGCTGCCCTCAAGGATCAATACATCTGGGCGCAAGGGGCGTAATTCCTCTAGGCGCAGCCCATCTACCAGGCGAGTGTTGGACAGGAGAAAGTCCCCCGTGTACATGAGACTGTAAGCCTGGGGTGGTTCAGTCAAGGACTCAAAACTCAGGCAGAATACTGCTGCCCCTGGGAGGTGGCCAGCCGGGATCAAAACAGCGCTCAACCCCTCCTGGAACTCCACTGGGGTGCGCCAAGGCAGAGCCCGACAAAAATCCCAGCCTAGCAGTTGCACCGTTACTTCACTGGCATAAATAGGAATTTGCGGGGCCTGGTAGTGTAGAGCTAGTAAGCCACGGCTGTGGTCGGCGTGGGCATGGCTGCACAATACCAAGTCCACCTCCGGTAGACGGGGCTCCAGGGGGCTAATATCTGCCAAGCCACAGTCTAGGAGAATCCGCCGAGCGCCTACCTCTACTAGTAGACAGACCCCCGCCGAACCATCTCCTAGACCATAGGGCCAACATGCTACACTGACCATCGATTCCCTATGCAAACTGATGCTTGTTCGTCTATGGATCGTAGCAAAGTGAATCCCCCTCGCTCCTGACCCCGTGGGAAAAGCCCTGCGAAACGCCAGCTTTTGATGAAATCTCTGCGATTGGTGGCAATGGGGGTCGGGATCCTAGTGAGCATGGGAAATTCCTGCCACGCCCAAGGACTCCCCGCTATAAATCCAGACCCTAATCCCCTGGCCCTGCCCACCCGAGCCCCCCAGGTCCAAGCCCGAATTATCCAGCCGATTTCCCTCGCCCAGGCCCTGGCATTAGCGTTGGCTCATAACTTGGACCTGGTGAGGGCCCGTCTAGCCCTTGAGAAAAGTCAGTCGGCCCTACGGGAGGCCCAGGCCATCCTCTATCCGCAGTTCAGTCTAGGGCTGAGGTATCGTCGCCGGGAGTCTTTCCAACTCACCCCCTTGCCCAATACGGTTTCTGTCCCCAGTAATTTATCTAGCTCGCAAGCGGTCAATGAGATCCTCAGTAGTTCGGCTGGTCTTAACAGCATTCTGAATCGGATTGTGGGCGACTTGAGCGCTCAGGGGGGGTCTACCTTGGTTGACCAAACCTTCGGCGGGGTAGCCCTTAAGTATTCGCTATACACCTCCGGCGGCCGGGCCAATCAAATCCAAGCGGCCCGGAATCAAGTCCTCTACAAGCAACTAGCTCTGGAAACCCAAACTGCCAACTTAGTTTTGGCGGTTAAGACGGACTACTACGACCTCCAGAATGCCGATGCTCAGGTCCGCATCCGCCAGGGGGCTGTAGTCAACGCTCAACAAAGCCTCTACGATGCCCAAGCTCTAGAGCAGACCGGCATCGGCACTCGGTTAGACGTCATTTCTGCTCAAGTGGAGCTATCCAATTCCTTGCAAAGCCTCACTGACTCTCTGAGCCGACAGAAGATTGCCCGCCGCCGCCTGTGGACCCTGCTTAACCTTTCCCAGTCGGTTAACCTGGCGGCCTCCGACCCAGTGCAGGTGGCAGGAACCTGGAACCTGTCCCTGGAAAAAAGCATCGTTGCGGCCTACCAAAACCGCGCCGAGTTGGCTCAACAGTTGGTCCTGATGGGAATTGATGAGGCTGACCGCCGGTCTGATCTAGCCACCCTAGGACCACAGGTAGCTCTAGGAGCGAACTACAATGTAAGCAACGACTTTGACCGTGCCAGCACTGGTGACCGATATTTATTGAGAGCCGAAGTGAACTGGAAACTGTTCGATGGGGGGGCAGCCCGCGCTAGGGCGGCCCAAGCTCGACAAGCTGAGGCGATTGTCGCCAACGATCTAGCAGCAGAGCGCAACCTGATTCGCTCTAGTATAGAGCAAGTCTACTATAATCTTGAGGCAGACGCCCAAAATCTCCAAACTTCTCAATTAGCTGTGGCGGAGGCCAAGGAAGCCCTCCGCCTGGCCCGCCTGAGCTTTGCCGCCGGCCTCAGCACTCAAACTGATGTGATCAGGCAGGAGCAGGCCCTCACCCGGGCGGAGGGCAACCAGGTAGCAGCGGTGATAAACTATAATATCTCCCTGGCCACTCTCCAACGCCAGGTCGGTCGCTTCCCTAGCTGCCCCCCTCCTCTGCTAGCGGCTCCGATTACCACCGAGCTTTTGATCCCTGGGGTAGCGCCCCAGGTACCCCACTAAACAAGTACCCCACTAAACTTGAGCAAGAGTCCGGTCCATCCTTGGATAGGTAAAACCCATACCGGCCTACCCGCCATCCTTACGAATAATCGCTATCCTAGGTGAGGTTGCCTGCGCAACTTCGGAGCCAGGCTCCGAATCACCAGAGCCTAAGAATTCTATGAAGTCCTTGCGATTGCTGGCGATTACTGGGGTCAGTATTTTATTTGGCCTGGGGAGACCCTGCGGGGCCCAAACTCCTCCCTATCTTGATCCTAGTCCTAATCCCTTGGCACTTCCCACCCGACCCCAGGAAGTCCAGGTGCAGGCAATCGAGCCGATCACCCTGGCCCAAGCCGAAGCCCTGGCCCTGAAAAATAACCTAGCTTTACGCACGGCCTACTTAACCCTTGAGCAAAGTCAATCAGCCCTGAGACAGGCTGAAGCTGCCCTCTACCCGACCCTGGGAGTTGAGCTGCTGTACCAGCGGCAAGAATCATTTCAACTAAGCAGTACTAATACCAATTTTTCCAGCTCCTCGGCCCTGGTCTCCAATCTCCTTAACACAGTTTCGGCTGGGACCGGCTCGACCCTGTTTGATACCGCCAGTGGTACCTTAACCTTGAACTACTCGGTGTATACCTCAGGAGCGCGCTCCAATCAGATCCGGGCCGCCAAGGACCAGGTCCGTTACAACCAATTGGCCGTAGAGGTTGAAGAGGCAGACCTACTCCTGAGCGTCAAGACAGACTACTACAATCTCCAGAATGCCGATGCCCAGGTGCGCATCAACCAAGCGGCAGTAGTCAATGCGCAACAAAGTCTCCACGATGCCCAAGCCCAAGAACGGGCTGGGACAGGGACCCGGTTCAACGTGCTGCAGGCCCAGGTGCAGTTATCTAACTCCGTTCAAAGTCTCACCAATTCCCTCAGTCAGCAGCAGATTGCCCGTCGCACCTTGTGGCAACTGCTTAACCTTTCCCAGCTAGTCAATTTGAGTGCTGCTGACCCAGTACAGGTGGTGGGGACCTGGAACTTGTCCTTAGCGCAAAGCATTGTTCTAGCCGACAAAAATCGGGCCGAACTAGAACAGCAGTTAGTACAAATGGATGTTAGTGAGGCAGACCGTCGGGTAGCCCTAGCCGCCCTGGGTCCCCAGGTGAATTTAGTGGCTACCTACGGCGTCTCGAATCAGTTTGACACCACCAGTGCCAGTGACAACTACTCCATCCAAGCCAACGTTCAGTGGGAACTGTTTGACGGGGGAGCGGCGCGGGCCCGGGCTGCTCAAGCCGAGAAAAGTAAAGAGATCGCCGCCGCCAACTTCGCCACAACTCGTAATCAGATTCGCTTTAATATAGAGCAGGCTTACTATAATCTCCAGGCAGATGCCCAGAACATCCAGACCTCAGCCCTAGCGGTACAGCAGGCCCAGGAAGCCCTCAGGCTAGCTCGGCTGCGCTTCCAGGCCGGGGTCGGCACCCAAACCGATGTAATCAATCAGGAGGCAGCCCTGACCCAGGCCCTGGGAAACCAGGTAGCAGCAATAATTGGCTACAACATCTCTATCGCCACCCTAGAGCGGGAAGTCAGTAACTTAGCCCCGCTCCAGGCTGCACCGGCTAACCTGCCCAGCCTAACTCCAGTACCCGGGTCGGATAGTTATCCTATCCCGGGGGCGGTCACTCCTCCCTAAGACCGGCCACCAGGGCAAGCACCCGAAGCGTAAACCGCTTGGCCAAGACCATACTGGGCAGCAAACTGGCTGATGGCATCCATGCCTACCCGGTGGCAAAAGTCCCCAAAACTCTCTTCCAGTTCCCGAGCTTGGCGGAAGTAAACCAAAACCGGCTCCAGAGTGGTCTCCAATGCCTCCAAGTCCATACGCTCTTGATAAATTTGGGCTAGGCGGGTTTGGGCAGGGGAAGCTCCAAGCCATACCTGGTAGCTGTCTGGACCAACACCAACCAACGCTAACTCGGCCAGGTAGGGCCGAGCACACCCGTTGGGACAACCAGTGACCCGCACCACTAGACCTTCATCGCCCAGACTGAGGGTCCCCATCAGGCCGCGCAGCCGCTCGAGGATTCTGGGGATGACTCGCTCAGCCTCAGTGATGGCCAGACCACAGGTGGGCAGGGCTGGGCAGGCCATGGCCAGTCTTTCCAGGGAGTCTACCGTCTCCTTTACCCCGGCTCCCCTAAGGAGAGCCCGAATAGCCGCTTGGTCTTGGGGGTCGACTTCTGCCAGGATCAGGTTTTGGTGAGGCGTAAGGTAAAGGGGTAACTGGTATTGACTAACAATCTGTCGCAGGGCAGTTTTCAACTGACAGCCCTCCTGGTCCAGGATGCGGCCATTGGCGATCGGCAGTCCCAGAAACAGCTTTCCGTCCCCCTGGGGGTGCCACCCCAGGAAATCTAGGTAGCGCCACTCGGGCAGAGGCCGAGGGGCTTCCAGGGGCCGGCCAAGGTTACGCTCGACCTCAGCTTTAAACCGTTCCAAGCCCCAATCTTCGACCAGATACTTCATCCGGGCCCGGCGCCGGTCGGTGCGGTCTCCGTAGTCCCGTTGAGTAGTAACGACTGACTGCACCAGGTCGTAGATATCAGGTCCCGGAACAAACCCTAGGGGGTCCGCCAGCCGCGGGAAAGTCTCCTCCTTGCCGTGGGTCCGGCCCATGCCCCCACCCACGTACACATTAAACCCCTCTAGGTCTCCCCGGGCATTGGTTAGGACCACTAGGCCCAGGTCTTGGGATAACAGGTCGACGGAATTATCCCCCGGCACCGTAACCGCAATCTTGAACTTACGAGGCAGGTAGTAAGTACCGTAGAGGGGGCCTTCAGACTTAGCTTCGGCAGAGATAGACTTTTCCCCATCTAGCCAGATCTCGTAGTAGGCGCCGGTTTCCGGAGTTAACAGGTTAGCTACCTGCTCGGCATAGTGGCGGGCCAGGTCGTACTCAGGCCGGCGGCGGTAGGGCGCTGGGGGGCACATAACGTTGCGGTTGAGGTCACCGCAGGCGCCCAGGGTAGACCCCATACTGGTGATAATCGCTTGGATAACTGTTTTCAGGTCTCGTTTAAGGACTCCGTGGATCTGAAACCCCTGGCGAGTGGTAGCCCGTAGGGTATGGTTGCCGTACTGGTCTGCCAAGCTATCTAGGGTCAGGTAAAGCTGGGGAGGGATAAACCCCCCGGGACTACGGGTACGCAGCATAAACTGGTAGTCTTTAGCCTGACCCTTTTGCCGGTGGTCTCGGTAGTCCTGCTGGTAGGAACCGTGAAACTTGAGGATTTGCAGACCATCCTCGCTAAAGCAAGGGGTATCCTGCAGCAGCTCGGTAGCTACCGGCTCTCGCAGGGATTGACTACGTTCTTTGATGCCCTCGACTTTACTGGGCTGACGGGAGAGAGCCATGGCAAATAATTCTGGCGCGTGGGTGAGGGTTTCTTTGGGGATTCCCATTAATTTCGAGCGGAAAACCGCCGATCTCCCTAATGTATCATCCCAGCTCGGGTCCCCGCCAGAAAATTAAGATTAAGAATCTTAGCTAGCTTCAGGTCGGGCTACTTAGGTAGGTGTAACTGTGTAGGGAGCGCTCGTAGGTCTGCAGCAGCAGTTGAGCTTCGGCGATCGTAATCCGCTGCTCATGGAGGGCTAGTTCGGTTTGCTGACGAATGCTCTCAACCAAATCCTCAGCATCATACTGGACGTAGCCTAGGACCTCCCGCACCGTATCCCCTTTGACCACCTGTTCGATGTGGTAACCCTTGGGGGTAAGGTGGATGTGTACGGCATTGGTATCACCGAAAAGATTATGGAGATTGCCCATAATCTCCTGGTAAGCGCCCCCCAAAAACATCCCCAGGTAGTAGGGCTGACCGGGAATAAGAGGATGCAGCTCCAACAAGGACTTGACATCCTTCAGGTCAATAAACTTGTCGATCTTGCCGTCACTATCACAGGTAAGGTCCGCTAGGGTACCCCGGCAGGTTGGTTCCTGGTCAAGGCGGTGGATAGGCATGATCGGGAAGAGTTGATCAATTGCCCAGCTGTCGGGGGCCGACTGAAATACCGATAGGTTAATGTAGTAAACCGAGGCCATGACCTTCTCTAGGTCCTCTAGATCATCGGGGACGTAGTCCTGCTGGCGGACAATGTGAAGGATCCGATGACAGCAAGCCCAGTACAATCGCTCGGCCTTGGCCCGCTCCCGCAGGCTAAAATAACCTAGGTTAAATGAGCCAATGGCCTCATCCTTAAACTGGGTAGCATCATGGTACATTTCCTGATAGTTGTCAGGAGTGATGGACTGGTAGGTGTCGTAGAGGTTACGGATAATCAGGTGCTCCTCGGCTTGGACTGGCTCAGGCACCCCCGTAGGCACCTCCCCGGTACCGAGGACGTCAAACACCAAGACCGACTGATGGGACGCAATGGCCCGCCCACTCTCACTTACCAGGGTGGGCACCGGCAGACTATGCTCGGCGCAAGCCTCCTTGATCTCGGCTACCACGTCGTTAGCATAATTCTGTACGTTGTAGTTTTTGGAGGCGTAGAAGTTAGTCTTAGAGCCGTCGTAGTCTACGCCTAGGCCACCTCCCACATCTAGGTACTGCATGTTGGCGCCGAGGCGGGCTAACTCCACGTACACCTGACTAGCCTCCCCGAGGGCGTCCTTGAGGACTCGAATATCCGCCACCTGGGAGCCAATGTGGAAGTGCAGCAGCTGCAGGCTGTCAACCATTGATGCCTGGGTCAGGCGCTCGACGGCGGTCAGGATTTCTGGGATGGTCAGACCGAATTTAGCTCGGTCCCCCACAGACCCCCCCCAACGGCCCATACCCCTAGTGCTGAGTTTGGCCCGCACCCCTAGGGTGGGTTTGATGCCCAGGGATTGACTAACTTGGATCACCAGGTCCACTTCCGCTAACTGTTCTAGGACGATGATCGGGGTTTGGCCCAGGCGCTGAGCTAAAACTGCCGTTTCGATGTATTCACGGTCCTTGTAGCCATTACAAACGAGCAGGGCACCGGGGGTTTTCAGGCTAGCCAGAGCAATCATGAGCTCTGGCTTTGACCCGGCCTCCAAGCCGAATTGGTGCCTCTCCCCAAATTTGACCAGGCTTTCGACCAGGTGACGCTGCTGATTGCACTTGACGGGAAATACACCCCGGTAGACTCCTGGGTAGTTATAGCGAGCAATTGCCTTGGCGAAGGCGGCATTGAGCCGTTCAATCCGGTCCTCAAGGATGTCTGAGAAGCGGATCAGCAGGGGAAGGTCCAGGTTGCGCTGCTGCAGGGCTTGCACTAGCTCAAACAGGTCTAGGGAACCCCCCCGGTCCCCCTGAGGGGAAACAGTAACGTGACCAGCCCCATTGATGGAAAAGTAGGGGTCTCCCCAGCCTTGAATGCGGTAGAGCTCCTCACTGCGCTCAATGCTCCAGGAGCTAGGGACGCCGGAACCGACCAGGGACTCTGGAGGAAGCACGGATCGATGGATCATGGCGGTAGAAACTCCCTGAAAAAGGCAAAGGAGGCCCGGGGACTAAAGCAGCCAAGTGGCAAGGTCAGGGACGGCTGGGACGGGGGAGGAGGCTTCAGGTTGGCTTTGCCTCCGGGCCGTGTCGATAATCTCTTGCAGTAGGTCTGGGCGACGCTTACACACCTGGTAGGCCGCCTGCAAAAAAGCTTCACGACTCACCCGAGACTGGCTCAAGAATAGCACCATCGGGTCAGTCGGAGGGGGGGGTAAAGGGGTAGACCGGCTAGGGGATCGGCGTTGCAAACGGTCTAGGGCATCGGCCACAGGTATTTCCTTTGGAGTATATCTACCACTACGGTTAGGGGGTGCTCAAGGTCTGGGTAACCAATCTCGCTGAGAGTTGTTCCCAAGTCCATGGCTTTTTTGAACTGTTCGGATTCCAGCATGGAGGGCAGCAAGGGGGCAGGGGCCGCCTGCTCCCGCATGATTTCCACGCTGCGGCGGCTCTGGGAGGCTTGGGTGCGACCGATCCAACGGTCTCGGAAGGGAATTACCCCGGTCACCTGGCCTTCACAGCCTCCATCCTGCTGGAGCCGGTTAATCAGGTCTAGAGTTCTCATCATCGAGTTCACCCCTTTACTAGAGGCCTCAGCCGGGATCAGCACCTCCTGGGCTGCTCCTAGGGCTGTCAGGCAAACCTGAGACCGCTGGGGGGGAGCATCAATGACACAGACATCAAATTTTTGCTGGATAGTTTGCAATCGTCGCTTCAGCACCGTAGCCCCCATACCGCTGTCTGCCAAGAACACCTGGGCCTCATCTAGAGCGTCGGAGGCTGGCATCAAGGAAAGATGGGCAGAAATAGGATAAATTCCCTGGTGAGGTGGCACCTGCTGCCTGAGCACCTCGAGGAGAGTCGGGGCCTGGGGAAACTCCTCCCAATTCAAGTAAAAAGTCAAGCTTGCCTGGGGGTCGGCATCAACCATCAAAACTCGCCGGCCGCAGCGGGCCAAATAGCGACCGAGCAAGGTGGCAGTAGTGGTTTTGCCTTGACCCCCGGCCAGGGAAGCACAGGTAATAGTCAACACTCTATCAGAGGGAGCTAGCCTAGTTACTCAAGGTTGGGGTCGGGCAAACCCTTGGGTAGCTGCTCAGCCTCAGGACAGTTATCCGAGACCAAGGGTTCTGACCAACCGCGCGGGACAGAAGCTAACTTCTGACTGACGGCACTGATGCTATCGAGGCGGACCATTTCCTCCCAGGAGGACACCTCATCGTCGTCCTCCATTTCGTAGCGCAAAATCACCACATCTCCCTCTACACCAACGATGCGAGCCCGTTCGATCCAGCGCTGTTGGTCCCGCAGGAAGATATACACTTCACGACAATCATCACAGAGCTGATGAATCTTGCGATGTAGCATAGGATATTTCTCCTGAACGGGTGAGGGCACGGGGGGACGGGGGGGAGGAGACCAAAACATGGGGACGGCGCAACTGAGCAAGGGTGGCACTGCCGGTGCAAAACATGACAGTTGCCAGTTCGGCAAGCAAAGCCTCTAACAAATTATACAGGTGCGCTTCCGATTCTTGGGCAGCCCGCAACAGGGGGGAGGCCAGGCCGGCTAGGTCAGCTCCCAAGGCAAGTACCTTAGCTACCTCTAGGCCGTCCCGCAGCCCACCGGAGGCGATCAGGGGCAGTTGGGGCAGGGCCTGACGCACCTGCAGGACACACTCGGCTGTGGGTAAGCCCCAGTTGGCAAAGGTATGGCCCAGACGACGTTGGAGGGGGTCAGTGGCGCGTTCGCTTTCCACCCGTGACCAGGAAGTCCCCCCTGCCCCCGCCACGTCCACGGCTGCTACTCCCGCTGCTACCAACTCTACAGCCACAGCTGCGGAAATGCCGTTACCGACCTCTTTGATGATTACCGGCACTGGTAGATGTTGGCACAGGGCCGCAATCTTATCCAATAAGCCGCGGAAATTGCGGTCCCCCCGGGTTTGAACGCACTCCTGCAGGGGGTTGAGGTGCAAAATTAGGGCGTCTGCCTCCAGCTGCTCTACAACTTGACAACACTCCGCCAGGCCATAACCATAGTTTAACTGCACTGCTCCCAGGTTAGCAAACAGGGGAATATCCGGGGCCAGCCGGCGCACGGCAAAGGTGGCTGCTAAGGGAGCCTGCTCTAGGGCCACCCGCTGGGAACCGACTCCCATGGCCAAACCGTATTTTTGGGCGGCCGCCGCTAGCCGCTGGTTCAACTGCCACGCTAAGTCGGTCCCGCCAGTCATAGAGGAGATAAGCAGGGGCGCCCCTAGGGGTTTGCCGAGAAAGGAACTAGACAGACTGACCTGGTCTCGGTCTAATTCTGGTAGGCAGCAGTGGTTAAACCGGTAGGCTTCTAAGCCGTTGGTGATCTGGTCACACTGCACATCCTGCTCCAGGCAAATCTTCAAGTGGTCAGCCTTGCGGCTTTGGATGTCAGTCATGGTGATGCAGGCCAGTTAGGGTTATAATTGTTCGTCCGGGGGTGCAAGTCCCTTTGGGGATAGCGTCGCCTGCACCTTGCAGGTCTGCCTCGCCTGCCCAAATATTCATACGGAGATTCTCTAACAGGAAACACTCAGCATGGTCAATCAGCAAACCGTCCGTCCAGAGGTGGGCTTTACCCACGATGACTTCGCCGCCCTGCTTGATAAGTACGACTACCATTTTAACCCCGGAGACATTGTGGCGGGGACCGTCTTCAGCCTGGAACCAAGGGGAGCGCTGATTGATATTGGTGCTAAAACCGCGGCCTACATCCCGATCCAAGAGATGTCCATCAACCGAGTGGATAACCCCGAGGAGGTCCTGCAGTCCAACGAGACTCGGGAGTTTTTCATTCTGGCGGATGAGAATGAAGAGGGCCAGTTGACCCTTTCGATCCGCCGCATAGAATACATGCGAGCCTGGGAAAGGGTTCGTCAACTGCAAAACGAAGACGCCACCGTCCGCTCCCTGGTATTTGCCACTAACCGGGGGGGAGCCCTGGTGAGAATTGAAGGCTTGCGGGGGTTCATCCCCGGTTCCCACATCAGCACGCGCAAGCCCAAGGAGGAACTGCTCGGAGAGGAGTTGCCCCTGAAGTTTTTGGAAGTTGACGAGGAGCGTAACCGCCTAGTGCTAAGCCATCGGCGGGCCCTGGTAGAGCGCAAGATGGACGGCTGGGAAGTCGGCGAAGTGGTGATTGGTACTGTCCGAGGGATCAAGCCCTACGGCGCCTTCATCGACATTGGTGGTGTTAGTGGTCTACTGCACATCTCCGAAATTTCCCACGACCACATTGACACTCCCCACAGTGTCTTCAATGTCAATGATGAGCTAAAGGTGATGATCATTGACCTAGATGCAGAGCGGGGACGGATCTCCCTGTCTACCAAGCAACTTGAACCAGAACCCGGGGACATGGTCAAGAACCCCCAAGTCGTGTACGAAAAGGCGGAGGAGATGGCCGCCCGTTACCGAGAGCGGATGCAGATCCAGCAGTCCCTAGGGGCCACTGCAGTCTTTGGGGCGGAGGCTGCCGAGGTGGTAGAGGATATCCCCCCCGCCCTAGAAGAGGATCCATCTCCCGAAGCTTAAAAGCCCCAAGAGTCACCCGTTAAGCTGCTATAATCTGGGGATCTTTTAGACTTCTCCGTCGTTGCTCTACCGAGAGGGTATTAATTTGGCTCGCCGCTACCTATTCACGTCTGAATCCGTAACTGAAGGGCACCCGGATAAAATTTGCGATCAGATTTCTGATGCCGTTCTCGATGCGCTCCTGACCCAGGACCCCACCAGTCGGGTGGCAGCTGATGTAGTGGTCAACACTGGTCTGGTACTGGTTACTGGGGAGATCACCTCCGCTGCCCAGGTCGACTACATTGAGTTGGCTCGCCAAAAGGTGACCGAGATCGGCTACACCGACAACGTGAGTGGCTTTTCCGCCCAGGGCTGCGCTGTGCTAGTGGCCATCGATGCCCAGTCGGCAGACATCTCCCAAGGAGTAACCCAGGCCCAGGAACAGCGAGATGAGGCCAGTGATGACCACCTAGACCGCGTGGGGGCTGGAGACCAGGGGTTGATGTTTGGGTTTGCTTGTAATGAAACCCCTGAACTTATGCCCCTGCCCATTAGTTTGGCTCACCGCATCACCCGCCAGTTAGCCGCAGCTCGTAAAAGTGGTCAGCTGCCCTACCTGCGGCCGGACGGTAAAAGTCAGGTGACGGTAGCCTATGAGGATGGTCGTCCAGTGGGCATCGACACCATCTTGATTTCCACCCAGCACACAGCCGAGATTCCCCCTATCACAGACCCCCAAGCAGTTCAAGCCAAAATTAAGGCAGACCTGTGGTCAACGGTAGTGTTGCCGGTCTTCGCTGACCTAGAGCTCCAACCGGACCACCAGACCCGGTTCCTGGTCAATCCCACCGGCAAGTTTGTGATTGGGGGCCCCCAAGGGGATTCCGGCTTGACCGGGCGCAAAATCATCGTCGATACCTACGGTGGTTACTCTCGTCACGGCGGGGGGGCCTTCTCCGGTAAGGACCCCACCAAGGTAGACCGTAGTGGTGCCTACGCAGCCCGGTATGTGGCGAAGAACATTGTTGCTGCTGGTTTAGCTGACCGCTGTGAGGTCCAGATAAGCTATGCCATCGGGGTAGCGCGGCCCGTGAGCCTGATGGTGGAGACCTTTGGAACAGCCAAGGTGGCTGAGGAACGCCTCCTAGAACTAATTCAGCGCCACTTTGAATTGCGCCCTGCCGGGATTATTGAAACCTTCAACCTTTGTCACCTACCCCGGGAAAGGGCCGGAAGGTTTTATCAGGACGTGGCTGCCTACGGTCACTTCGGTCGTCCAGACCTGGATCTACCCTGGGAGCGGACCGACAAGGCAGCCCTGTTGTTGGAGGACCTTTCCCTCTCCCTATCAGGAGTGCGGAGCTAAATCGGGGCTATGGCTGTCCCTCTGCCACGGGTACGGGAGCACGTCAATCCCCTGAGCCGTAGGTACCAGACCCCGGTAGCCCTGCCGGACTGGCGGCAAGTGTACGCTCAAACCAACCGCCCCTGGCACCTGGACCTGGGGTGTGGTCCGGGACGGTTTCTGCGGCAGATGGCTGAGGCACGCCCGGACTGGAACTTTCTGGGGTTGGAAATCCGCACCCCCCTGGTCCTGCGGGCTCAAGCCCAGGCCCAGGGGTTTACTAACCTCTACTACCTCGCAGCCAACGCCAATGTGTGCATGGCTGCCCTAGGGGGGTCCATGCCCCTTGGCTGTGTGCAGTTAGTGAGTATTCAGTTCCCTGACCCTTGGTTTAAGCACCGGCATCAGAAGCGCCGTCTGGTCCAGTCATCCCTGGTACATCAGCTAAGTCAAATTCTCCCAGCAGGGGCCCGGGTCTTCTGCCAGTCTGACATATTGGAAGTGGCTGAACAGATGCGTCGCCGCTTTAGCGCCCACCCCCTGTTTTCCTGCAGTCCTGACCAGGGATGGCTTGCCGCCAACCCCCTGCCGGTTGCCAGTGAGCGAGAGCTCTCTACCCTGCAGCGGGGCCTACCAGTGTACCGCCTAGTAGTAGAGCGCCAGGCCCAGCCGCTATGATGAAACTACTATTGCCACTGCACCGCTAGCCTTGGAACTTTCCTGTAAGATGGACTACACTCTGCGGGCGCTCCTGGAGTTAGCCGATAATTACTCCCAGGGAGAACCACTCCAGGGACGTCAGATTGCCGCCTCCCAAAATGTCCCGGAGCGCTACCTAGAACAACTCCTCGCCACCCTACGGCGGGCAGGGTTAGTCCGCAGCCAACGGGGAGCTAGGGGTGGATACCTTTTGGCCCGCGACCCCCAAGAGATTAGCCTTCTGGAAGTCCTTGACTCTCTTCAAGGTCTAGACTCCCAAGGAGAAACTTCCCCTCAGTTGACCCTAGAGGGCCTAGTCATCCGTGAAGTTTGGCAGGAAGTTAGTCAAGTACTCCGGGAGTGCTTAGCAGGTCATACCCTCCAGCAGCTGGCAGACCGGCGGGATAGTCGCCGGCATTTGGCCATCATGTATTATATTTAGCCCTTCCGCACCTACCTTTGGGGTTTTTCGATGTCCACTATTCCTCTGACCACCTTAGCGGTAGCCCCCCGCCTAGTCCAACGGGGCCGCGGTATTCTCCCCCAGGCTGTAGACAGAATTATGGCCTTGGGCAGCCGGCCGCTGCTAGTCGGGGGGGCTAAAACCCTTGAGCGGGTTACTGACCTATTGCCTGCCTACCCCCGAGCTACCTATCACCCTGATTGCTCCGGTGCTACCCTCAAGGCTCTACACCAGGCTGCCGAAGATCATCAGGCGAATGTGGTCGTGGGTGTAGGAGGAGGCAAGGCCCTAGATGCTGCTAAACTTTTGGCCCACCAGCGGCGGGTCCCTGTGGTAACTATTCCGACGAGTGCGGCTACCTGCGCTGCCTGGACCGCCTTGGCTAACGTCTATTCTGACCAGGGGGCGTTCCTGTACGACGTCGCCCTAGACAGTTGTCCGGACCTGCTCCTCCTAGACTATACTCTGGTGCAGACCGCCCCCCCCCGGACCCTAGTAGCCGGGATTGGAGACGCTTTAGCCAAGTGGTACGAAGCCTCCATTAGCAGTGCCCACTCAAGCCAGACCCTGGTCACTGCTGCTGTCCAGCAGGCTAGGGTTTTGCGTGACCTCCTCCTGCAGCAGTCCCTTTTAGCGCTCCAGGAGCCGGGGGGTTCCGTCTGGGAACAGGTTGTCGATGCTACCGTCCTGCTGGCGGGGGTGATGGGGGGCCTAGGGGGCGCCCCCTGCCGCACCGTGGCAGCCCACGCGGTCCATAATGGCCTCACCCATCTGCTGGGTAGCCATGGGCGTCTCCATGGGGAAAAGGTTGCCTACGGAGTCTTAGTACAATTACGTCTAGAAGAACTAGTCCAGGGGAGCATCCTGGCCCAGGAAAGCCGCAGCCAACTGCTGCGGTTCTACCGTCAAGTTGGTCTGCCTTGCACTTGGGCCGAACTGGGTCTGGGAGAAGCCACTGAACCCCAATTGCGCACCGTCGCCCAGGTAGCCTGCGCACCGGGGTCAGACCTACACCGGCTACCCTTCCCCGTCAGTCCAGAGACCCTTTGGGCGGCCCTGGTTTCCACGGATACTAAGGCAGATACTTCTGCACGACACCCCAGCCGGTCCAGCTAACTCCCATCAGGGTTAGGAGGATCAGACCGTTAATGACTAGGTGGGTGGGCCGCGCCCAGGGACGGCTAGGATGAATGCTCAGGGCACTGGCAGCCGAGACAACTACTAAACTGACCACAGCAAGACCGAAGGTCAGGTGCCAGGAGTGGCCCAGGGTGCCATAGTGGCCCAGGGTGCCAACTACTCCAATTCCCAACAGTAAAAACACCAAGGCCACTAGGGCAAAACCCAGGCCCAGGTGCACCGTCCGCAGGAGGGGAGGGCGGGGCTGGCGGGCTTGACGACCCCAGAGTAGTTGGCTGCCAGTGCTCAGGAGCGCAAGATAGACCGCCAGGGACAGACCCATGGACCAGGCGGCAATTTTCCATAGCCAGATAAAGGAGGGGAGGTCCACAGACCGAGAAAATAAGCGCTTCGAATCCTATAATACCCTGCTCCACCCCCGTAACCAGACCAGGGTAATGTTAAACTGTTTATCCGTCACCGAGATGGCAGACGTGCTACCAAATTGGGAATTGCCAGGTCGCAGACCAGGGGAGATATTCACATGAGTAGTCTAAACTCCCGCCCCGGGGTTGGGATTCGTACCGCCCAAGCCCGCTCCGAACGCCTAGTCGGCCAAATTCATGTCTACGATGGGGCCGGCAAGGGAAAATCCCAGGCCGCCCTGGGGGTGGTCTTGCGCTCCATTGGCCTAGGGATCAATTCCGACCGGCAAACCCGGGTCCTGTTGCTGCGGTTTCTCAAGGGACCCGGGCGCCCCTACGACGAGGACGGGGCCATCGAGGCGCTACAGCGGGGCTTTCCCCACCTCATCGACCAGGTACGCACCGGCAGGGCGGAGTTTTTTGGTCCCCAGGAGATCACCCGGTTCGACCGCCTAGAAGCCCAGCGGGGCTGGGACATTGCCAAGGGGGCCATCGCTTCAGAACTCTACTCAGTAGTAGTTCTAGACGAAATCAACCCTATTCTTGACCTGGGTCTGCTGTCCACGGAGGAAGTGGTCCAGACCCTCCAGCAGAAACCCGAGGGCACCGAGATCATTGCCACTGGCCGGGGGGCACCCCAAGCCCTCAGAGATATTGCTGACCTGCACTCGGAAATGCGCCCGGTCCTACACGAACGGGGGATCGAGGGTTTAGAGGTCTACACTGGCAGTGGTAAAGGTAAATCCACCAGCGCCCTGGGTAAAGCCCTCCAGGCAATTGGCCGCGGCATCAGCCAAGACAAATCCCACCGAGTATTAATCCTGCAGTGGCTCAAGGGAGGCAGCGGTTATACAGAAGATGCCGCCATCTCAGCCCTGCGGCAGATCTACCCCCACCTGGTAGACCACCAGCGTTGCGGTCGGGATGCCATCGTCTGGCGGGGACAGCAGCAGGAGCTAGACTACGTGGAAGCAGAGCGGGGTTGGGAAATTGCCCGGGCTGCCCTCGCCTCGGGGTGTTATAAAACGATCATTCTGGATGAACTAAATCCCACCGTCGACCTAGAGTTACTGCCAGAGGAGCCCATCGTCCTGGCCTTACTGCGTAAGCCCCGGGACACTGAGGTGATCGTCACCGGCCGCTGCAAGAACCTGCCTAGCTACTTCCAGCTAGCCAGCGTTCACTCGGAAGTCTACTGCCACAAGCACTACGCCAACAGTGGAGTAGAGCTAAAGCGAGGGGTAGACTTTTGACTCTCCCTCGAGCAACCCGCTCTTGGGAACCCTCCTGGCCCTAAGATAGGGTTAGGACCTTAACTAGCTAACCCCTATGCCCCCCCGTTGGCCGCGCCAACCAGACCGGCAAGACCCAGACTATCGCCGGCTTGACGACCGGATGAATTTTGCCGTCCATGTGGCTCTATTTGCCGCAGTCAATTCCGGCCTGTGGTTTTTCCAGACCCTTGGCCGGCTGGAAGGAGCCACCTGGGTAGGCCTGGGTTGGGGGACTGCCCTATTCCTGCATGGGGTCTACATCTTTGCCCTGGCCCAGTACAATCCCCCCGACCATAGCCCCCATGAATAAGGTCTCTGATTGTTTCCGCGTCCTCAGGCTGAATGGCCGCTGTGCCCTCATTCCCTTCATCACCGCCGGAGACCCGGACCTGGAGACTACCGCCCTTGCCCTGAAAACTCTGGCCGACCAGGGGGCAGACCTAATCGAGCTGGGGGTGCCCTACTCTGACCCCTTGGCCGATGGGCCAGTTATCCAAGCTGCCTCTACCCGAGCCCTGGGCCGGGGAGTGACCCTGGAGGGAGTGCTTGAGATGGTGGAAGAGGCCACCCCTAGTCTCAAGCCACCCCTAGTTTTGTTCACCTACTACAACCCTATCCTCTCGTGGGGGGTGGAAAACTTCCTGGGGCGGGCGGCCCAAGCCGGGGTTAGCGGTCTGGTGGTGCCTGACTTGCCCCTGGAGGAGGCAGCCCCCCTCCTACAAGCTGCCCAAGCCCAAGGCCTAGAGGTAGTACTTTTAGTAGCTCCCACCAGTTCCCCTGCCAGGATCCAAGCCATTGCTGAGCAGTCCCAGGGATTTATTTACCTGGTGAGCGTAGTGGGGGTAACTGGCATGCGAACCGAGCTCGAGCAGCGAGTACCCGGGTTGATTGCCCAGATCCGCCAGGTCAACCAAAAACCGGTTGCCGTCGGGTTTGGTATTTCCAGTCCTCCCCAGGCTGCTCAGGTTAAAGCCTGGGGGGCAGATGCAGTGGTGGTAGGCAGTGCTTTTGTCAAACGGCTCGGCAGCGGCGATCCGGCCGCCGGGCTACAGGCTATCGGTGAATTCTGCCAGTCCCTGCGCCAGGCCCTGGACTAGGGAGCATTCTGATCCAGCTGCTGAATGGCCTGGAGGGTAGCCTGGTAACGGTCCATCTGGTCTTGGGCTTGGAACAGTTTAGCTGCCCGCAGGTAGTCCTGCCTAGCTGCCTGCTTATTGCCGAGGGCGTAATAGGTAGAACCCCGACGCAGGTAGGCAAGGGCAAAGTTTGGGTTGAGGTTGAGGGTTTGATTGAAGTCCGCTAAGGCAGCAGTCTTGTTGCCGACGTAGAAGTAGTCTGAACCCCGGTAAAAGTAGGCGTAGGCATAACCGGGGTCTTGCTTAATAGCCTCGGTGAATGCGACAATCGCCCCTTGGTAGTTCTTGGCTAGGGTTTTGGTTACCCCCTGGTCGAAGTACTCCTGGGCGGTGAGAGCCTTGGCTAGGTAGACTACCCCGGGCACCGGAGGGGGAGGAACCGTCATCATCTAGATACTCAAGCCGAGCTTGAGGCCGAGCAACCCGTGCACCACAAGTACTCCTAAGGCAACACTGCCCAAGTAGGCATGGACAGTCCGCAGGTTGGTTCCCTGCTCCGGGGTTTGGCGTTTGAACACCGAGGAGAGGAGACCATTAGTCATCAGGAGCCCCACTGCCAGGGACCCGGTCCAGAAATGGGGGCTGCTGAGGATCGGTTGCTCCTGCATCACCAGGGATAAGATGCCACCCGTATAACCCATGACAATGAATAGGGTCATAAGGGGGGCGATTTGGCGATGGCTAAGTTTGTTGGTGCCCGCCTCTTTAACTTCGCTACTGAGACGACTGCGCCAGCCGGTAAGTCCTACCGCAGTCCCCATGAACAACACCACAATCCCCATCATAAAGGGATGTCCCCAGTGGACGATTGGTTCTGGCAGGTTCAGGCTGGCAAACTGAGCGGCAATAGGTTGCAGGATGTCGGTCAGTTGTTGACTGAGGGTTTCCATGGCTGGAGTGTTAAGGATTATGAGCCCATGGTACCTGGATTTGAGTGGACTGACCAGACCCGGGCCCCAGGAGAGATGGGTCTAGCTAGCCTCCCTAACAGCAACTCTGGGGCTGTGGAAACCTGTGGGAGGGCTGTGTAGGGTAGATAACTAACTCAGACCTCCCTGGTCTTTCACCCTAGAACCAGATTTGTCCCAGTTAGGCGGTCGGTTTTCCCACCCCCCTAGGAGTAAGACTATGAAATTCTCCATACTTGCATGGTCCCTTTTAGGTGCGACTGCACCACTGGTGGCAACTCTGCCTTCGGTGACTCAGATTCACATCTTTCCCGTGCCCGTAAGGATTATGGGGCGAATTTCCTACTGGGGAGGCGGCAGTCCCTCCTACTCCAGTTGCGCACATATTACCGTTAGGCTGATTGAAACTTTACCGCCTACTAGTCCGGGGACCTTCGGTTCGAGCAAGACCATCGCCACAGAAGCCGCCCAAGGAAACCTTCAACAATCCAAGTTCTGCACCTATTTATTTTGGTCGAACTCACCTGGCCCATCTGGTTTATCTAACTACTCAGTGTCAGCGACGGACAACTACAACGCCTCGGGCAACGCTAGAGCAGGCCAAAATATCCTGCTGCAGCCAATTCAGTAGGGGCGTAATGGGGTGTCAGTGGTTTATCGATCCCCAAGGCTGTAACCTGTAGTCCCCCGAGCACCATACTTCCTGTCATAAGGGGATGTCCGCGGCGGGTGTCAGCCAGCTGTTAACTGAAGGATTCCCAAGCAGAGTGCCAAAGATTGCGAGCCCCTAGGATCTAGACCTAGGAAGCTGGCTATAGTTTAGTTCCCCTTGTCTGGTCAGAATTGTAAGTAGTAGACTAGTATTACCCGAGCTACTTCCATCATCACACAAGGAAACTATGAAATTAAATTTTAGTACTGTTCTAAGTGTATCGATTTTTCTGGCCGAGCTTCTGGGTATAGTTCCTGTCTCAGCTGCCCCCAGGATAAATCAGACCTTCTGGCTGTCGGACCGGGGGGCGCGGGTGGCTATAAGGGTAATTAGTGCCGGACCTCTCCCTCCGGGAACGGATTCACCGGAGACTCTGTATTATCGAGTAGAGTTTCGGTGTCGCAATGTCAGTACCAATGGTGATATCCCTGCGGTTCCCATAGTCGTCTTAAAGGATCCACGGGGGAATATCTATATTCCTATGCAAGAGTGGGGGATCTCTCCACCGAATATTCAAATGACAGCAGACGGTAAGCCTCTCAATGCGTTCAACTCCCTGTCTCATGGTTTAACCGAGGATATTGGCCAGGTTTATGCCCTGCCCCTGTCTTGGTGGCATGGTGGAAAGGGCTGGCAGGTTTTAGTTGTGGCGGGGGATAGGGGCGCCGCTGCATCTATTCCCTTGCCACGCTTCTGCTTCATCACTGAAAAAGGTTGTTAGGAGACCAGCCACTACAGAGAGGTACGGCGCACAATAAAGTACATGGACACATACATTGCCGGAATTTAGGGGAGAACCTGGTAGAGTTCAATTAGGGTAAAAGACTCCGGGTGACCTATGTTCGACTGGGATAACGACATCTACAACTACCCAGTGTACCCAGTAAGGGAAGCCGCTCAGTATCTGCACATCCCGCCGGGCACGCTGCATTCCTGGCTGCATGGATGGACCTACCGTGCTGAGGAGGGCAAGAGGCGTTCGGCACCTTTGATCCAGCGCCCTAGTCCTCGCTCGCTCCAAATTTCCTTTATCAACCTGGTCGAAGCCTCCATACTGCGGTCCATCCGCAAGGCCCATGGTGTCCCTCTGTACAAAGTCAGGCATGCTCTAGATTACTTAGATCAAAGGCTTGGCATCCCCCACCCTCTGGCCCGGTTTGAATTTAAGACCGATGGGATAGATTTGTTTGTCGAAGGTTTAGCCAACCAGGAACTAGTCACAGTCTCTCAACGCGGTCAATTGGCAATAAAAGACATACTAGAGAATTACTTGACCCGGGTAGAGTGGAACGAACAGAAAATGGCAACGAGACTGTTTCTCGAATTCAGTGCGAGCCCCAGGTATGAGAAAAGCATCTCCATCGACCCGAGAATCTCCTTTGGCCGTCCAGTCCTAGCGGGCACCAGAATCACCACCCGCGCCATTGCTGAACGGTTTGAGGCGGGAGAGCCTGTTTATTCCATAGCTGATGACTATGGCTTGGGGGAACCTCAAGTTGACGAAGCCCTCCGGTTTGAACTAGGCCAACTCCAAGTGGCATGAGTCGGAATAACCGACACGACCAACCGGTCACCTTTTTTATTGACGCGTGTTTGGGCAGCAAGATTGTACCTGAGGCGATGAGGTCGGCAGGCGCGAAGGTGGAAATTCTTCTAGACCACTTTCCTGGGGACTGCTCCGATGTCGAATGGATTACGGATGTCAGTCAGAGGGGCTGGGTAGTAATTACGAAAGACTTGAAGATGAGCGATAACCCTTTAGAACTTGCAGCAATCGTGTCTGCCAACGCTAGGGTATTTATCGTCCCTGGTGAACTGACGGGCAAGGAAGGAGGAGAAGCTTTAGGGAAGGCGGTTGAGGGTATGAGGAAGTTTGCACAAGCTAAGGAGAGCCCCTTTATTGCCCGGGTTGATCCGGCCGGTCGGGTCAGGATGTGGAGAAACCGAGCCAAACTGGGTAAATTTCTTCGTTGCTCAATCGGTCCATAGCTGATGACTATGGCTTGGGGGAACCTCAAGTTAATGAAGCCCTCCGGTTTGAACTAGGCCGACTCCAAGCAGCATAACTTGACACCTTTCTCAGCCGGGAGCATGTCAACCCATCGACCAAAACGACAGATTGCGGACCAGAGAAACAGTTAAGAAGAAGACTACCGCCCAGCTGACATAGTCGTACCTAATTGTGTTACCCCAAGTTAGGGGGGGAATGGCCGCGACAATTCTCCGGGTCAGTGGCTTGCGTTGCTCCTCAAAATACCCCTCAATGCTTAAGGTGATTGCTGCTGCCACGAGTGTCACCAAGCACCAAGCTACCGCCGCCCCATAGAAATTTGGTAACCTCGAACTAATTACTTCGAGGAAGGGAAGGTGTACCAGATAAAGAGAATAGGTAAAGTTGTTAAGGTAATTCTCATACTTAGCCTGGCCATTTTCGGCCACAGCCCGTACAACATAGGTAAGGGCCAGTACAGCCAAAAGCCATAACACACCCTGGTTAAACCTGTGGTCCGGATTGTAGGGCGCAACCATAAGCAACACAACATAGGTGGCGGATGCGGTAACCACTAGGGGTTGGGGGGAGAAGTTTTTGAAACCCAAGTAGGCCACCATCCCCAACAAAAAGCACAGTAAATTAGACATGCCAAACCGGTACAGGAAGCCAAGGAAGCCATTAGCCAGATAAAGGGGGTCCCATGGGTTGTGGGATTGATTTACTGGTGCTAACACCACGTCATAGGCCAGCCCGTTATTGAGGGTAAACGCAGCCCAGTGAAAAGCCGGCAGAGCAAAGATAAGCCAAAAAACTGGCCGCCGCTTCTGCCAGCAGAAGAAGATAAAAGGGGCGATCAGATAAAGTACTAAGTCCACGGATAAAGTCCAGGCCTGCGGCAAATACATGGGAAGGTTTTGTAACGCCAAAAAGGTAGGGGTGCTGGCGCTGCCTAAGAGCCCTAGGGGTAACAGGGTGATGTTCTGTACCAGAGTATTGAGATCTAAACTCCCCTGGTAGACCCCGAGGGGGGCAAACAAGGCTAGAATAAACCAGTACAAAGGGAGTATACGCAGGAAGCGGTTGACGTAGAAGGAGAACAGGGGCCGTTCCTGCTGATGGGAGCGCTCTAAGACCAGAGCAATCAGGTAGCCACTCAAGATAAAAAAGCCATCTACAGCGAGATTCCCATCCCCAAAGTAAGCAAAATTCCCGGCCCCTAGGAGGGGTGAAAGTCCGGCTCTGATGCCGACAGAGTAAAGGTCCGTATGAGAATCCACAACGCAAAAGGCAAAGCAAAGACGCAAACATCCCAGGGTAAATTTTCGGGGTACTGAACCTAATGAGTACAACATCTAAGCATGGCTAAGCATGGATTGTAATAATCCTGGGGAGGTATTGGGGACAGCCGGAGGGCCTGGCCCCGCCATCGCACTACACCTGTCAAGGTTCTGGCAAATACTTGTGGTCGCTAGCTCTTACCCATGAAAGACAACCTAGTGCCGAGGACTAAGCCTTCATACCGTCCGGGGCTAACCCTATCCCTCCCGACTAGCCGCAACTTGCCGACTCTGCTTGTAGCATACCTATATGCATTGAGAGTCGGTGTGTATGGTTAGCAAAGCCAGTCTTCTATCCCTGGTAGGAGTTATGATCGCTGCCCTTCCCGTAGTTGCCCAGGTCACCGTCCCCCCTACCCCGGACAACCCTGCCAGTCAAACCGCCTGGGGGACCCTGCCCGCCCCACCCCTGCTAATTTTTCCCCAAGCCTACCAGATGCAGCGCCTCGGCTTAGTCCCAGTCTTGCCCTACACCTCAACACTGTCGGTGTGCACTCACGTAGTACCGGCGAAAACAGTTACTGCCTGTAGTCAGCAGGCGGGCAGGAACTGGACCCCCAACGGGGAAGAAATCAATAAATACCAACTACGCTACCAACCCCCCTTACCCTAAGCCCCCTCGCGTACCTGTTGAGCAAACTTCCCCACTACCTGGGTAATTTCCCCCCGCAGATCTAGGTAAGCGGGAGCAAAGGGGGGGCGGCGTACCGAAAGACCAAGCAGGTCGGCAGTAACAAGTACTTGCCCATCGCAGGCAGGACCGGCGCCAATCCCAATGGTGGGGATGGGTAGCTCAGCGGTGATCGTCGCTGCCAAGGGGGCAGGAATGTGCTCGAGCACCAGGGCAAAAATTCCCGCCGCCGCCAGGGCTTGGGCTTGGGTGCGCAGGGTAGCTGCCCCCTGGTCAGTGGTCCCCTGCTGGCGGTAGCCCATAATTCGTACTGACTGGGGAGTTAATCCCAGGTGGCCCACGACCGGTATTCCCACCTCCACTAGCCGCCGCACTGCCTTGAGGATCCGCGGCTGACCACCCTCGAGTTTTACCGCTTGGGCTCCTGCTTCCTTCAGGGCCCGACCGGCCGAAGCCAAAGCCTGTTGGGGACTGGACTGATAGCTCATAAAGGGCAGATCCATTACTACCAAAGCATTGCTTACCCCCCGGCGGACCGCCTTGGTATGGTGGAGCATCTCCGCTAGGGTCACAGGCAGAGTAGTGTCGTACCCCAGAGCTACCATCCCTAGGGAATCCCCTACTAACACCAAGTCAATGCCCGTCTGGTCAAGAATATGGGCGAGGGTGAAGTCCCAGGCGGTTAAAGCCACGATCCGCGGGCCCCGATGCTTGCGGGATTGCAATTGCTCAACGGTGACTGGCATAATCTTTCTGGCACCCCTAGGAACAATCCATGGTCATTCTAACCAGAGAGTTGGTAGCCTGGGACTCGAGAGAAGGTCTGGGACAGCAGGCTCAACTGCAAGCCGCTCTGGTGGCCTGTCGCCAAAACACCCTCGATCTGGTGGCGGGACTAGGGGAGGACCTGTGGCGCCGGCAAATTCATCCTGAGTTTAGTCCCCTGGGCTGGCACCTAGGTCACATCGCCCTAACGGAAGCCCAGTGGCTGCTGCCAAAATCCCTGGATTGTACTAAAGCAGAGCATCGAGTCTTATTTGCGGCCGATGGATTGCCCAAACACCAACGGGAATCTCTCCCCCCCCTCGGGGAGATTCTTACCTACTTAGCTCGGGTCCGAGAACGGGTACTAGAACGTTTAGCCGCTACAAACCGGCCGGGGAAGATTTGGGTCTGGGTGCTGCAGCACGAAAGCCAACACGCCGAAATCCTCACCTTTCTACGCCAGTTGGGGGGGGCCCAACCTCAAGCTAGCAATCCTACCTCCCCGAGACGGCAAGTGGCAGGGATGGTGGAAATTCCTGGGGGCCCTTTTGTCCAGGGGAGCAATCACCCGGTTGCTCTAGACCACGAGGGCCCAGCCTACTTAGTCGACCTACCACGGTTCTGGCTTGACCCCTATCCGGTCACCCAGGGCCAATTTGACCAGTTTATAGCTGCAGGGGGCTATCAAGAGCGGCGCTACTGGTCTGCGGCTGGCTGGGCTTGGCAGCAACAGGCCAAGGTTACCCACCCCCTCTACTGGCGCCCAGGCTTGCCTGACCATCCCGTGTGCGGAGTCAATGCCTACGAGGCAGAGGCCTACTGTCGCTTTGCCGGCAAAAGATTGCCTACGGAGCCGGAGTGGGAAAAAGCAGCCCAAGATGCTCAGCCGGGCAACTACCACCGCTTTTACGGGGATACTACGCCGGTGGACCTGCACACTGCCAACCGCCAGGGGATATACGACCTGCTAGGCAATGTGTGGGAATGGACCGCCACTACCTTTGGCCCCTACCCAGGTTTCAGGAGCTATCCCTACCCTGGCTACTCCCAGGCTCACTTTGATGGTTGTCACCGCATCCTCAAGGGGGGCAGCTGGGGCACCCTAAGCTGGTCAATACGCCCGAGTGCGCGCAATTGGTATCTGCCGGAAGTCCGGCAGATCCTCGCTGGATTTCGCTGTGCCCAAGGAGGATGACCATGAGTAGGTTGGAGTGGGTTGTACTGGGAGCCGCTGAACCGGAAACAGGGGCAGAGGTGGTCCAGGGGTTAAGCCAAAACCCTAAGAGCTTACCCTGTCGGTACTTCTACGACCATCGGGGATCGCTGTTGTTTGAGCAGATATGTGATTTACCTGAGTACTATCCCACCCGCACCGAGCGGCAGCTCCTAGCTCAGTACGGAGCCGAGATTGCTCAGTACACCAGGGCCCAGGAACTGATCGAGCTAGGCAGCGGCAGCGCGCGTAAAACTCGCCTACTCCTCGAAGCTTGCTCCCCTGAAATCTACTGCCCCATAGACGTTAGTGACAGTATCCTCAAAACCAGCTCCCTAGAGCTACTTGCGGAGTATCCCCAGCTGCGGGTCAGGGCTCTGGTGGGCACCTATGATCAAGCCCTCACTCATATTCCCAAGCTGGCAAGTTCCTCTGGGTCTCGGATGATCGTTTTCCTTGGCAGCACCCTGGGCAATCTCCCCCCAACCGCTTGTGGGAAACTCCTTAGCCAAATTCGCTCGGCGCTGCAGCCTGGTGAGTTTCTCCTCCTGGGAGTTGACCTGCAAAAACCCATGGCCATCCTCGAGGCTGCCTACAACGACAGTCAAGGGGTTACCGCTGCCTTCAACCTCAATCTTCTGAGCCATCTTAATTGGCGCTTCCAGGGTAACTTTCAGCCCGACCAGTTTTGCCACCGAGCTATTTATAACCAACAGACACACCAGATTGAGATGTATCTAGATGCCCAGGCACCCCAGATGGTGACCTTGGCTGCCTTGGACTATCGTTGTTTCCTAGAGCAAGGGGAGAGCATTTGCACGGAGATATCGCGCAAATTTGACCTGGCCAGCCTTGCCCAGGACCTGGAAGGGTGCGGTTTCAGGGTGGTACATACTTGGCAAGACAAAGCCAATTGGTTCAGCTTGGTGTTAACCGAGGCTCACTAGGTCAGTCTGGGGGACTTGGCGGCGCAGGAATTCCTCTAGCGCCCGTATCCCCCTGGTATCCTCGTAGAGGGAGCTCTGGTGGGTTGCCATTTTCTCCACCACTGCCCGGCGATAATTAGGGTCCAAGCCAAGTCTTGTAGCAATCTCCACGTACTGGTCTTGGTCAGGGGCAATCAACTCGGGAACCTGGAGAATTTGCAGCATTGCCTGGGTGTGCCGACTGCGCATCAGGGGTCCGGGACAGGTAACCACTGGCAGCCCGCAGGCAATCGCTTCCAAGGTGGTGTTTCCTCCCGACCAACCGAGGCTATCCAAAAACACATCACAAACCCGGTTCAGGTTGAGGTAGTCGGTAAAATTCAGTTGAGGTAGAATCTGGCACCAATCCTCCCAGGCCAGACCCAAGCCCCTAAAGGCCTGGGCGAGTCGTCGCTGAAACTGGCGCGTGACCGTATCTCCCTGGGTAGGACTGGCCAAAAAGACAAACTGAGCCTGGGGCACCCGCTGGGCGATCCGGGGCAGCAGGAGATCGTACTGAGGCAGGTACTTGTAGAGGGATTGACAGCACAGGTAGAGGACTCCCTGGGAGGCAAGGGAGAAATCGCCTCGGGTTTTGGTTTGTGCAGGCAGGTCTGGTTTGCGGTAGGCAATCCCTAACCCTGGCAGTCGCACCAGCTTTTCGGTGTAGTGGTCTTGACCCTCGTCTGGCTCCATCAGGTCCCCAGAGAGGAAATAGTCCACTGTCGGCAAACCAGAGGTGACCGGGTGCCCCCAGGCCACACACTGGATGGGAGCTAGCCGCAGGGCTGCCAAGCGCTGACTTTCCATATCCATTCCCAGGTCTGTAAATATCAGCACGTCTAGGTGGTCAGAGCGGATCTGCTGACATAGACCTTCAAACTGCCGCGGCAGGTGATAAAACCGTTTGCAGCACTGCCGGGCTTCCTCTGTCACTTGGTCATACTCTGGGCCTGAGTGGTAGCCGTACAAGTCAAACTGTTCCCGGTCCCAGTGACGCAACCAACCCAGAAATAGCTTACTAACCGTGTGTTGACGCCAGTGGTAGGAAAAAAAACCAATCCGCGGCCGGGAACGCCGGGCCAACCGTCGGACTGGTTGAGCCCACTCCGGGTAGTTGACAGTCATGATCTGGTGCAGTAGCTGGCCGTACTGCTGCTGGAGGGGGCGGTCATCTTGCCCCTGGTACTGCAGGAAAAAGTTGCTATGGTTACTGATGGCCGTCATAGCCCACCGGCGACCCGCTGCTTCCCCTAGGGAAACCGCTTGGCTGACGGTTACCAACCCCCGCTCAAATCTTTGCCGCCAGTGGTCAAGGTCTTCTGGGGTGTCGTAGAGGATAGGCAGCAGCAGGGCCTGACTCCAAAAAGCCTCAGGATAAGCTGGGTCAATGGCTAGGGCTTGGTGATAGGCAGCAAGGGCGGTTTGCCAGTCTCCCTGTTCGCGGTATAGATGACCGAGGCGACAGGGGGCCTCCGGGTCCTGGGGGAGGGTTTGTGTTAGCCGCCGGTAGGTGCTCTCCACCTGTTGAAAATTTCCCTGCAGCTTCAGTACGTTACCCAGATTCAGGTAGGCTGCCCGACAGGTAGGATCAAGGGCGATCGCCTGGTGAAAGGCTCCAATGCTCTGGGGTAATTTGCCTAGTTTTTGCCAGATAATCCCCAAGTTGTTATGGGCTGCCGCATCGTTAGGAGTAAGTTTGAGGAGTTTTTGTAGACACTCAAGGGCCGCTTGGTATTCACCTAGGGCCTCCTGGGCTACCCCTAAATTGTTCAAGGCCTGAGGGTAATCAGGCTTGAGGGCTAGGGCCTGCTGGTAGTAGCGGACGGCTTGGGCGTAATTGCCTTGTTGTTTGAGGATGATACCCAGGTTATTGTAGGCCGGGGCTAGGGTAGGCTTAATCTCCAGAGCTCGATGAAAACTACCCCACGCCAGGTCCAACTTGCCCTGGGCCAGGTAGACGTTACCCAGATTGTAATGGGCAGCCACAAAGCCAGGATTGAGATCAAGGGCCCGCTCAAAGCTAGCCTGGGCCCGCGGTAAGTCTCCTACCCCCCGGTAGAGTTCCCCCAGGTTGTTGAGGTAGTCAGCATTATCAGGACTAAGGGCCACTGCCTGCTCTAGAAACCCAATCCCCTCCTGGCTGTCACCCCGCTGATGCATGGCCAACCCCAGGAGGTTAAGGGCATCAGCACTCTGGGGGTCTTGGTCTAGGACCTGACGGTATAGCCTCTCGGCTTGGGCAAAGTTCCCAAGGAGATGGTACTGCATACCCAAGCTCAGGGTCGGGGCACTCATGGGGCTGCCTGTTGCCGCATCATCGCCACAAAGCGGCCAAATAGATAGTCTCCATCGTGGGGACCAGGGCTGGCCTCCGGGTGGTACTGGACCGAAAACACCGGCAGGGTGCGATGACCCAAGCCGGCAATGGTCTGGTCGTTAAGGTTGCGGTGGGTCACCGTCGCTCCAGTCCCCTCTAGGGATTGGTCATCAATGGCAAAGCCATGGTTTTGGCTGGTTATTTCTACCTTCCGGGTCAGGCCGGCGGGTTGATTGAGTCCCCGATGGCCAAACTTGAGCTTGAAGGTGTCTGCCCCTAGGGAAAGGCCCAGGATTTGGTGCCCCATGCAGATCCCAAACAAGGGCTTGGCACTGGCCAAAAGCTCCCTGACTGTGGCTATCCCCTCCACGACCACTGCTGGATCCCCAGGCCCGTTGGACAGGAAAATTCCATCTGGTTGGTAACTGAGAATCTCAGCCGCCGGAGTGTAGGCAGGCACTACCACCACCCGGCAGCCGTAGCTAGCCAGACGGCGCAGGATGTTGCGCTTGATGCCAAAGTCTAGGGCCACTACCGTCAAGGGCCGCTCACCGGGACTGAGCTGAGGGGCAAACTCCCAACGGCTGTCGGTGGGCTCTGTCCACTCGTAGACCGTCTTAGTGGTCACTTCTTGGACCAGATTCAGACCAATCATGGGAGGCAAGCTACGGACGCGACTTAGGAGTGCCTGGGGGTCTAGTACCGTGGTGGAGATACCGCCGTTCATCGCCCCGAGGGAGCGAATCTTGCGGGTTAGAGCCCGGGTATCAAGGCCGCAAATAGCGGGGATCTGGTGTTGTCGTAGGTAGTCCGTAAGGGAGCCAGCCGCCCGCCAGCTACTCGGCTCAGCACAAACCCGTCGGGCGATAATCCCCCGTACCTGGGGCCCGGCCGACTCCTCATCCTCTGGGTTTACACCTGTATTCCCTAGCTCAGGGTAGGTAAAGGTGACGATTTGGCCCCGGTAGCTAGGATCAGTAATAACTTCTTGGTACCCAGTAGTACCAGTATTGAAGACGACCTCCCCAAGAGCAGTGCCAGGGGCACCGGCGGACCACCCGCGGTAGGTGGTACCGTCTTCGAGCACGAGAATGGCGGGTTGTAGATCAGCAATCATGTGACCCATTCTAAGGGGGAGCAACTGCCGATGGCAGGGAGGAGATGTTAAAATGAATGTTAAGAATATCAACGCGTAGGGGTCGGTACAAGGGTCATGGCAAGACTAGGGGTGCTGTTGCTGAACTTGGGTGGCCCGGACCGACTGGAAGATGTCCGCCCGTTTTTATTTAACTTATTTGCTGACCCGGAAATTATTCGGATTCCCTTCCCGTGGCTGCAGCGGCCCCTGGCCTGGCTAATTTCCAGCTTGCGAGCTCGGCGCTCCCAGGCAAACTATAGTCAGATTGGCGGTGGCTCTCCCCTGCGGCGGATTACCGAGCAGCAGGCTCTGGCCCTTGAGCAACAACTGCGCGACCAGGGGGAGCCAGCCCGGGTGTACGTGGGGATGCGCTACTGGCATCCTTTCACGGAAGAAGCGGTGGCCAAGCTTAAGCAAGACCATATTGAGCGTCTGGTGATCTTGCCCCTTTACCCTCAGTACTCGATTAGCACTAGTGGCTCAAGTTTCCGCCTCCTAGAAAAGTTCTGGGCTGCCGATCAGCAGCTGCAAAACATTGCCTATACTCTGATTTCCTCCTGGTACGACTGCCCAGGTTACCTGCAGGCCATGAGCGACCTGATCACTCGTGAGTTGAACCAGTTTCCCCAGCCAGATCAGGTTCATCTGTTCTTTAGTGCCCACGGGGTGCCGGCCAGTTACGTCCAGGAGGGGGGAGACCCTTATCAACGGGAAGTGGAAAGCTGCGTTGAGTGTATTCTGCGGACTCTCGCGCGACCCAACCCCTACACCTTGGCCTACCAAAGTCGGGTTGGACCCGTGGAGTGGCTGCGCCCCTACACTGAGGATGCCCTGGCGCAACTAGGCGAACAGGGGGTGAAGGACGTCCTCGTAATCCCAGTTAGCTTTGTCTCTGAACACATTGAGACCCTCCAGGAAATCGACATTGAATACCGGGAGGTGGCCCACACCGTAGGCATTGAAACTTTTCGCCGGGTGCCAGCCCTGGATAATCATCCCTTATTTATCCAGGGGCTAGCAAGCCTGGTAACCACTGCTCTCCAAGCCCCGCCCCGCCGCTTTACTGACCTGGTACACCCTCCCCGGAAGTCCTTCAAGCTCTACCCTCAAGAGCGCTGGCAGTGGGGTCTGACTACGACCGCTGAGGTGTGGAATGGTCGCCTGGCAATGCTGGGCTTTATTGCCCTGATGTTAGAGTTGCTCACGGGTCAGGGTCCCCTGCACTTGGCAGGAATCCTGTAGCCTTTACCCCCTCGACCCATTATCCTCACCCTAGGAAACCCATGGCCCCCAGTGAATTCCAAGTTTGTGACCAGGATTTGCCAGAGGACCTATTTGGTCTTTACTCCCAAGCCCCCCAACTAGCCCTAGATACTGAGACCATGGGCTTGATTCCCCACCGGGACCGGCTGTGCCTAGTGCAGATTTGTGACCCACAAGGGGTAGTAACTGTAGTTCGTATTCACCAGGGCCAAACCCAGGCCCCCCGACTGCAACAGCTCCTTGAGGCCCCTGCGGTCCTGAAGGTGTTTCACTACGCCCGGTTTGATATTGCCACCCTCAGTCATCACCTAGGCATCCGGGTCAGGCCCCTCTTTTGTACTAAGATAGCTAGTAAATTAGCTCGTACCTACTCTCCCCGTCACGGCTTAAAGGAGGTGGTCTGGGAACTTGAAGGAATAGAACTGGACAAGAGTGCCCAGAGTTCCGACTGGGGTAATAGTACTAAATTGTCACCTCAGCAGCTGCGCTACGCGGCCAACGACGTCCGCTACCTGCTGCCCGTTCAGGCAAAACTGCGGCAGATGCTGATCCGCGAGGGACGCTGGGAGCTAGCTGAGCGCTGCTTTGCCACCCTGCCCCTCCTGGCGGACCTAGACCTGCTGCAGTATCAGAACCTATTTGAGCATTAGGCTGGGGCGACAATTGCTGCCAATCGCTCTAGGGTACGCTCATTTTCAGCCCGAGTGCCGACACTAATCCTCAAACCACCCCCCGTATGGCGCACCAGGGTCCCCCGCTCCAGTAACTGCTGCCAGAGTCGGCCCGGGTCCGGGGCTTGCAAGTAAAGGAAGTTAGCTCGGCTAGGCCAGACCTGCAGCACGGGATGCTGCCTCAGGCCGGCCAGGAGTTTTTCTCGTTCAGTGATTACCTGGGGAACTACTGCCAGAATCTCTTGCCAATGGTCAAGGACCAGCAAGGCGGCCATCTGGGAAAAACTAGGGAGGTTGTAGGGGAGGCGTACCTTTTCTAGGACAGTAATAATGGCGGGATGGGCAATGGCGTAGCCCACCCGATGTCCGGCCAGACGAAATCCTTTGGATAGGGTGCGCAAAATCAACCAGTTGGGGTGCTCTAGCAGTTCCCCTAAAAGGCTGTCACCACTGAACTCGAAGTAGGCTTCATCTACCACCACCAAGACCTCTGGCGGAAGCTGCCTCAGCCAAGTCACTTCGGCCGGGGTCAGGAGATTGCCCGTGGGAGAGTTAGGGTGGAGGGCAAATACCAGGCGCACTCCCGATGGGGTCTCCCTCGGCATCTCCCAGGTGTAGGAGTCTCGCTTCAGGCTCTGCACGGGAATCCCGAGGGTGCGGGCCAAGATGGCGTAGATGGAAAAGGTGGGCTCGGCCACTAGGACCCCTTGACCTGTCCCCAGGCAGGTAGCTATTAGTAGGGAGCGTATCAGTTCATCAGAACCATTACCCGCGGAGATCCACTCGGGGCCGATGGTCCCCGCTGGGAGGCTAGCCGATTGGCAGACGTAGTCAGCTATGGCCTGATGGAGGGCTTGGTGAGAACTATCAGGGTAGCGATGGGCTTCTAGGGACTGGGTATATTTGGCAGCTAGGTCTTGCCGTAGCGGCAGCGGCAGGTCTAGGGCCGATTCGTTGCTGTCTAGGCGGTCGAGGGGGCCCGGCGGGAGGGACGGAAGGGTGTAGGGGGCTAAAGCCGCCAGATCGGCGCGCAGAAAAGGAGTCATGATTCCAGTAAGGATCCGGGCGGCGGAGGGGTTGGTGGTCGGTAGCTGAGGTTACAGAGGTCGGGGATCGACAAGTGTTAGGGTAGGAAAATCGGGATTTAAGACCAAGTAAATTTTGTATACCACTCCTATGGCCCAACTTTTTGACCCCGTCCCTGCTGGCAGCCCTGAGCCTCTGCTATGCTGCTATGTTAACGCCACTAGCAAGATTCAAGTCGCCCGCATCACCAACATTGCCAACTGGTATTTCGAGCGGGTAGTCTTCCCGGGCCAGCGGCTAGTGTTTGAGGCAGTTCCAACCGCCATCCTGGAAATTCACACCGGTATCATGGCCAGCGCCATTCTCTCCGATAGCATCTCCTGTGAGCAATTAGCCCTGTGCGAGGAGTTCTACTCTTCTCTGCCCACAGAAGGCCGGACTGCGGAGGAGGAACCTCCCCTAGCTGTGGCTACTTAAGGGGACTAGGTCGATTCCGGATGCAGATCCATCCAGAGAGAATCAGCGTATTGGAGTGGGTAACCCCACCGGGAGTAATTCCCGGGACACCCTCTAGGAGTTGACTAAATCCCATGAGCCAAAGTAAAGCTTTTTCTCGGCGGCAGATGCTGGTGGCCGGAACGATCGGCGGAGTGGCAGCTGCGGTCTTCATTCCCAGACTGGCGGAGGCTAGCTCTGATGATAAGGCCAACGATTTGGCAGTCATCAGCCGAGGACACTACTACGAGCAACAGGCTATTTGGGCCTACAACGTCGCCGGCAGCAAACTGAGCAACAGTGATGTGGGTAAGGCTGTGTTGGCAGTGGCTCTGGCTAACCAAGCTAACCATAAGGAGCACCGAGACCTGTTAGCACAGGTAATTGTGAGCTTGGGAGGTACTCCTGCAGCCCCCGAATCTAGTTACGACTTGTCTTCCTACATTAACAATGGGGAAGGGAACCTGGACAGCGATGTCAACATTGCCAAGCTAGCCCTGGCCCTGGAAACCGATGCGGCGATTGGCTATTCCCAAGAGGTTGCCAAGCTCAAAACTCCAGCCCTAGTCACTGCGGGGGCCAGTATTGGGTCTGACGAGGCTGCCCACGCCACCTACATTCGCGCTGCCTTTAACACCCTTGGGGTGAGCGTGCCGATCGTGCCCGCTGCTTTCATCAATTCTGACACTCGCTCCCAGTGGATTTTGACCGTCTAGACTTTCGGGACGGGGGGCCTCGTCCCCACTAGCCCGAGCCTCCCTGGCAGAAGCTGGGGAGGTTTTTTGCTTTGTGATCAGAGTTTTCATTGTATGATCGAGGGTGAATACTCCCTGCCATCTTTAAGTCGAAAATTGAAACCCCTCGCCTTGCCCAGGCACCCTTGGCCTCCCCAATGGTACCTGGAGATGAAGCTGAAGCGGAAACGGCAGTCTGACCCGGCTCTGTCCTGGGCCGATCGGTGTGAAGCTCCTAGTATGAAGTGACCGGCCTGTAACTACAGGGTTACCTTTGCCCCTATTGGCGGTAGCCTGGGCCGGTCAGATTTATCGTGGTGGCTTGACAACTAGGTTTTTTCCAACCCCAAACCCTAATGGGCTAGGCCGGCTACCGGTCTATGGGCCAGACTTTGGCTGCGCCTAGATAGGATTTGACCTGAAAGTTGAGCACCCCCTGCTTTGCCTATCTACTGCATGTACTGGAGTAAGAAAGTGACTAGATTGCTCAACCGTAGGATTGCACCAGCACCGATGCCAGGGGAAATCAGTCTTGTAGACCTGATTGATGGCTACTTTACTGCCTACAATTCGGCTCGCCTGCGGGAAATTTGCCAACTCCTGAGTCGGGAAGTGATGCGAGAAGGGGTGACCGTCGGTCTCAGCTTGTCTGGGGCCATGACCCCGGCGGGCCTAGGGGTAGGAGTTTTAGCCCCGCTAATTCGCCACGGCTTCATCGACTACATTATTAGTACTGGGGCTAATCTGTACCATGACCTGCACTTTGGCCTGGGTCTGGATCTGTTTGCCAGCAGTCCTTTTATCGACGACATCAAACTGCGCCAGGCGGGCAAAATTCGGATCTACGACATCGTTTTTGACTACGATGTGCTTCTGGGTACGGACGCCTTCATCCGCCAAGTGCTGCGGGGAGAAGTGTTTCAGAAAACTATGGGCACGGCCGAGTTCCACCACCACCTAGGTCGCTACGTCCGGGAAGTAGAACTGCAATTGCAACTTCCCCACTCCTGTCTTTTGGCCACTGCCTACGAGTACGGAGTGCCCATTTACACTTCCTCCCCTGGGGACAGCTCCATTGGGATGAATGTGGCCGCCTTGGCCCTGGAAGGGAATCGCCTGGCCCTTGATCCTTCCCTAGACGTGAATGAGACCGCCGCCATCGCCTACTACGCTCGGGAGTCCGATGGCCCTGGGGTAGAGGGCAAAAGTGCGGCTTTGATCCTCGGCGGCGGTAGCCCGAAGAACTTTCTGCTGCAGACTCAACCCCAAATCCATGAGGTGCTAGGTCTTGAGGAGCGTGGCCACGATTACTTCATCCAGGTCACGGATGCTCGCCCCGATACCGGGGGGCTGTCGGGGGCTACCCCTAACGAAGCGGTTAGTTGGGGCAAGGTAGACCCAGAGGAGCTCCCGAACACGGTAGTGTGCTACACCGATAGCACGATTGCTCTGCCGATCATCGCTGCCTACGTGATCAACCAGTGCCCCCCGCGGCCCCTAAAGCGGCTCTACGACCGACGGGGGGAGCTGCTTGAGCGACTCAAGGCTGAATACCAGGGAGCCCAGATGCGCCTGAGCGTGCCGGCGGTGCCCACCTACCCCTGTGGTACCCGCCGGTACTAACCAGCAACTGCGGTAGTACGCTGCCGCACCGCCCAGAGGTTAGCCTTCAGGTCTCGCCGGAGGCGCTGCTCCACCAGAGCCACCGGCATTCTCGGTTTAGGGGTCACCTGGAGGTAGTAGTTCAGGCGTGTGTGCAGTTCAGGCAGAGGTTCTAGGTGCCAGTGGCCCCGAAACTCCTGGAAGTCTCCTTCCACCATCTCAAAGCAGATCCGCTCCGGGAAGTGCTCTTGAATGTCTAGCACCACCCGGGCCCGGAAACTCCACTTAAGCACCTTCTGACCCCCCACCTGCTCTAGGCGGATGTTGGGATGGGGGAGGCGGCAACTGTGCTCTAGGTTGGGGATAAATTCCGCTAGGTGGTCGTAGTCCGTGAGGACTTGCCACACCGCCTGGGCGGGATGGGGAATCACCACTTGGGCTCCTAGGCAGCGCTGGCGCCCCTGGCGTTCTTGGGCCCACACTTGGACTGGCTCTTCCGGGGCGGTAGTCGGGGTCTGTGACATGCAAGCTGGCAATATGTAGATTATTGACCATAGATAGCACGGGGGCTGTCTGGTTAACCATTCCCCTCAATAGCCTCGGGTTCCTCGAAATGTTTCTTGACATACTTTCCGGGGCCCGGAGATTCTTGACGGTTCATTAGGGTCTTACGTCTACTCCCTGCCCATTTAGAGTCGTGCCGACCGCCGTCAGTAAGCGCTTTCAATCAAGAAAAGCCGTCCCTAATTTCTCGATGGAAGACCATGATACGATTCTTAATAAACCGAATTAACACCCGCAGTTGAGGTCAGCAGCGGTGGCAAGGGGGTGTATGGAGCACGGAGAATCATTAACCCCTGAGGACCGGAGGCGAGCCCGTGACCGCCGGGAGTTTGAGCGCGCCCGCGGCCGCCCGGGCCGCCTGCTGTGGCTAACCCTCGGGCCCGGGGTCCTGGCGATGCTAGGGGAAAACGACGCCCCAAGCATGCTTTCCTACGCCACCACCGGGGCTCAGTACGGGGTGGGCTTTTTTCTGCCCTTCGTGGTGCTGACCTTTGCGGTAGCCTTTGTGGTCCAGGAGATGACTATTCGTCTGGGGGTAGTCACTCACCGGGGCCACTGCCAACTAATCCGCGAGCGCTTCGGTAATTTTTGGGGTTTCTTTGCCCTAGTGGACCTGTTTGTCAGCAATCTATTAACCCTAGTGACGGAATTTCTGGGTATTCGGGCCGGGCTAGGGTTTTTTGGCATACCCCCGATCCTGGCAGTTTCCTTGGGATTCGGAATCGTCATGGCAGTGGTGTTAACACAGAGGTACTGGACCTGGGAGCGCTTTACCCTGGGTTTAGCCTGCTTCAATTTGATTTTCGTGCCGGCAGCCTGCATAGCTCATCCGGTTAGTAGCGAAGTCCTCAGGGCTTTCCTCACTTGGGGACCCCTACCGGGGGGGTGGAACTACCAAACAATTTTGATCCTAATGGCAGACATCGGCGCCACGGTTACTCCCTGGATGGTGTTCTTTCAGCAGAGTGCGGTGGTAGATAAGGGCTTGACGGCTGCCGATATCCCCATGGCCCGCCTGGAAACTGCCCTGGGCACTCTTTTAGCCAGTGTGGCTGCCATAGCCACGATCCTGGCCACTTCACCCCTGTTTCCGGCGAGCGGCCGGAGTTTGACAGCCTTGGCGAATAATGACTTCGCCCAAGCCCTCGTCCCCCATCTGGGCAATCTGGGGGCGACCCTGTTTGCCCTGGGAATTTTTGAGGCGGGCCTAGTAGCGGCAATTACCATTTCCATGGCCTCCGCCTACGCCTTCGGAGAGGTGACCCAAGGGGTTACTAGCCTTAACCGTCCTGTGCGGGAGGGTTGGCAGTTTTATGCCACCATCTGCACGGCGGCGGGCCTATCAGGCTGTTTAGTCTTGATTCCCCACGCCCCCTTAAATGTGGTGATTTTGCTGGTGAATGTGCTGGCAGTCTTGGCTATGCCCCCGGCCCTGGTATTCTTGTTGGTACTGGCTAATGACCCCGAGGTAATGGGTCCCTACCGCAATAGCCCCCTAAACAACTGGATTGCCGGGACCATCACGGCTTGTCTGTGTGGGTTGGGGCTGGTCTGGGCAGTGGCTACAGTTGGGGGGGGGAGCTAGTGGTACCTACACCGGAAGAACCGGAAACCTGGATGTACAAAGTCCTCGAGCCGGAGCAGCTGGCCAGAGCCCGGCGCCGGCGGCGCTTTCCCCAGCGCCGACTTGATGGCCGCTTGATCGTCTTATTTTGGATTCTGCGGGTTTACGTACTGGTGATGGTGGCAATTATCGGCTACCGAGCTTGGGTGATACTGGGCGGCCCTTAGCCCTGGGGCCGGCGAATAGTGGTTACCTGGTCGGCTAACTCCAGGAGGGAGGCTGGCATTTCTGGGCCAGTCAAAATCACATCTACGGGGGCCGGCCTCTGCTGAATCAGTTCAAGGACATCCTGGACAGGAATCAGCCCCAGGTGAATCGCTAAGCTCAACTCATCTAGCACCACCAGGGAGTATTGCCCCTGGGAGACCACTAGTTGAGTGTGCTGCCATAGCTCGGCCAAGGCCTCGAGCTCCTCAGCCTCAAGGTCGGGGGTATCCACACAGCGGGGTAAGGCACAGCGGATCCAGTCCAAGCGCTCGCCAAGCCGGACCGGTTTCTGGGGCCCCTGACCAATCCCCCCCTTCAAAAACTGGATTACTAGTACTGAAGTACCTTGATTAGCCAGCCGGATTGCTTGGGCAATCACTTCCGTGAAAAAGCTGCGGTGCACAGTGGTGAATACTTGCACCGAACCTGCCAGTTGGACAGGAAACTTAGCGGGGGTCGTAGGGACTTGAAGTTGGGAAACCATAGAGATGACCGCGAGTCTTTTGATCAGGGTTCTTGCCCCGGGGGGTAAGGATATACAGTGTAGTTGATCATCTCAAGGGGTAGCAAGACACCACATATAGGTTTTGGTGACAAGAGTGGATTTGGCAGTCTGGGGAAGAAATCGGTACAATGTCAATATATGTTAACTAGCTATAACTTGGATTCCCTGGGGCGAATCCCGCTAGCCAAGGTTAAAACCTGGTCCGCACCCCAAGGGTTTGGCACAATTAAACGTAATCTCCCCCCCGCCCGAGGCCCCATGACTGTTGCTCCTGCCGCCCTTGACCTAAGTAATAAGCTTGCGGTTGTCCGACGACTGATGGCTGACCAGCGCTTAGATGCTTACCTAATACCTACTACGGACGAGCATCTGAATGAATACCCCCCCCAGGTGCGCGAGCGCCGGGCCTGGGCAAGTCACTTTACTGGCTCCGCCGGGGACCTATTGCTAGGTCAACAGCAGGCCTGGCTATTCGTGGACTTTCGCTACCACGAACAGGCGGAGCTAGAGGCAGACCCAGCTCAGATCCAGGTAGTGAAGCTGGGACTTGAGGGGCATAAAAGCCTCCTAGAGCAGTTGCAGGCTCTGGCCAAGCCCGGTTTTCGGTTTGGCTTTGATCCGTTTACCACCACCTATAGTCAGGGGGAAACCTGGGTCCAGAAACTCGAGCCCCTGGGAGTCACCCTAGTGTCCTTGGAGACGAACCTTGTAGACCGGGCTTGGCAGGAACTAACCGGCAAACCCCTGGATCTGCCGCAATCAGACCTAGTTGCCCTGCCCGTGGAAGTCGCTGGCGTAGACTCAGCTACCAAACTGGCCCAAGTGCGGGAAGCCATGGTCCGGGTGGGGGCCGACCTGCTCCCGGTCACCAAACTAGACCAGATCAGTTGGCTATTTAATTTGCGCGGGGCTGACATTCCCCACAATCCAGTCTTCCTCGCCTACGGTTTGGTTACGCCTACATTGGCCTACCTGTGCACAGATTTGGAGCGCTTGTCTGACCCCGTGGCCGCCACCTTGCCGGCCGAGGTGCAGCTAGTCCCCTACGAGGCCTACCTAGGCACCCTCAAGATCCTAAGTGCTAACTCCCGGGTGCTGGTGGACCCCTTGCAAACTACCCTAGGGACCGTGCAAGCCATCCGGGCCGGGGGAGGTGGGATAGTAGAAGCGAGCCATCCCCTTGAAACCCTTAAGGCCCGCAAGAATGCAGTGGAAATCGCCCAGATGGCTGTCGCCAACCGGCAGGCTAGCCGCAGCAAGGTGAGGGTCTGGCACTGGCTAGAGGAGCATTACCGGCGGGGTGAGCCCCTTTCCGAAACTGCAGTGGCCCAGGCCGTTACCGGTTTCTACGCCGAGGAGCCAGGATTTATGGGCTTAAGTTTTCCCACTATTGCGGCAGTGGGGGCTAATAGTTCTATCGTTCACTATAGTCATCCCCACCCCCAGACCTTGGTCACCCCCAACCAGTTCCTGCTGCTGGACTCGGGAGCCCAATACTGGGGGGGGACAACCGACGACACCAGAACCCTGGTTTTTGGTACCCCAGACCCGGAACAGATCGACCGCTACACCGATGTGCTGCGAGCCCACATCAACTGTGCCCGCCAGTGCTTCCCCAAGGGCACTACTGGCATCCAGTTAGATGGGATTACCCGGGCTGATCTGTGGCTGAAGCACCTAGACTACGGCCACGGTACTGGTCACGGCGTAGGAGCCTTCTTGAACGTCCACGAGGGGCCCACAGGCATCAGCAAGCGGGCAGCTGAACCCCTCGAACCCGGGATGATCACCAGTATCGAACCGGGATTCTACCGGGCCGGCTGGGGGGGAATTCGCCTGGAGAACCTTTATCTAGTGGTCCAAGTCCCCCTGCCGGAGCCGACGATCTGGTATGCCTTCGAGCCTTTGACCTATATTCCTTTTCAGGCGAAGCTGGTGGATTTTTGCAGCTTGGAATCCCCCCAACGTCAGTGGCTGCAGCAGTACCACGAGCAGGTCCTTGGGCGCCTCGTGCCCACCCTAGATGCCCCCACTGCTACTTGGCTAGCCCGGGTTTGTGAACCCTTTATGGGGAGTTAACTCCTAGGGTTGCAGGGTAGCTAGGGCTACCTGATGAGCTCCCGCCACCCTGACTGAGTCTAGGACGCGGACCACATCGTTGTAGGGGACACTGCGGGCAGCGTAGAGGGCGACGGTGCCAGTAGGATGCCGGCGCACAAAGTCTTGGACCACCTGTTCTAGTTCATGGGAATTAACTAGGTGATGATTCAGGTAGGTATGACCCTGGGCATCAACGCTGACTGCGAGGAGTAGGGGCTGGGTGGGCCGGCCGGAAACAGCCTGGGGTAGATTTAAGGGGATGGATTGCTGACGGCTCAGCTGTAGGGCCGCCAGGATGAAAAACGTCAAGACGCAGAAGATCACGTCGATCAGGGGGATGATCTCAATGCGCACTTCCGGACCCGGGTTGTCAGATTCAATCTTCAAGGGGTGACTGTGGTTAAGGGCCTAGCTGAATTTTAGCCCTAGAGACCATCCCTCCCTCTATCCCAGCGCCAAACCATGACTACTAGGGAAATTATCGTTATTGCCGCCTTAGGGGAAACTAATCAGGTGATCGGCAACCAGGGCCAGGTACCCTGGTATATTCCCGAGGACTCCCAGCGGTTCGGGCAGCTCACCTGGGGTCACACGGTGGTGATGGGCCGCCGGACCTGGCTAGGGGATCTAGGGGGGCAACCGCTGCCGGGACGGCGCAACATTGTCATCTCGAGCACTCATCCTGGTCAGGGAGCAGCGCTGTTTGTCACTTCCCTGGAGGCAGCCCTGGACGCTGCCAAGGGAGAGCGGGTGTTTATCGCCGGGGGGGCGCGGGTTTATGCGGAGGCTTTGCCCTTAGCTGACACCCTAGAGCTGACCCTAGTGAAGGGGAATTATCCCGGGGACACCTTCTTCCCCCCCTACCGCCATCTAATTGGCCGTCAATTCACCCTGATTGCCGAGGAGTCACACCCAGGGTTTCGCTACGTCACTTACGGTCGGCTAGCTTCTGGGCGCGCCTGAGGATTTGCCCCGCCAAAATCGCTGCCCCAAAACCATTGTCAATATTGACCACGCCAATCCCTGGGGCACAGGAGTTGAGCATGGTCAACAGGGGCGCTAGACCTTGGAAGTTAGCGCCGTAACCGATACTGGTGGGAACAGCAATCACAGGACAATCCACTAGCCCCGCCACCACACTGGGCAGGGCCCCCTCCATCCCCGCCACCACCACGAGCACGTCCATGGCCGCGATCGCCTGGCGGTGACTAAGCAACCGGTGTAGGCCAGCTACCCCCAAGTCCCAAAATCTTTGCACCCTAAAGCCGCACAGTTCGGCGGTATGGGCTGCCTCTTCAGCCACTGCCAAATCGGCGGTCCCGGCTGATACCAAACCGATGCAGCCGGAATGAATAGGGGCGGGCCAAGGACCTAACACACAAAGGCGGGGTAGGGAAAAGTACTGCAGTTTGGGCAGCTTCAGCCTTAACTGCTCGTAGACCTCGGGGCTGATGCGGGTTGCCATGACCAGAGGACTCTGGGCCCCTAGGGCCTCCAGAATGGCGGCAATTTGATCGACGGTTTTACCGGGGCCCCACACCACCTCTGGAAACCCAGTCCTCAGGGAGCGATGGTGATCGACACAGGCAAAGTCGGCCACGGCCTCAAAATCAAAATGCCTCAACTGCTCTAGGGCAGTGTCCGGATCAGTGTGTCCTTGGGCTACTGCCTGTAGCAGGGCTCGTAGCGCTTCTGGTTGGGTCACAAAGTTTCACCTCACATGGCAGCCAGGGTTGATTCTAACAAACTCTCCCGCCGCCCTCCCAGCTCGGACTCCCCACGCAGTCCCTCCATCCCCTAAGCTAGGTGGGGAACACCGACCAGAACAGCCCCATGATTCCCCACAGTTTCTATGTCTGACCAAGCCTACCCCTGGCCCCTACTCCTGCGCCAGCTACTAGACCGGCAATCCCTCAGGGTTGACCAGGCCACTGAGCTGATGCAGGCCTGGTTAACTGGTGCTGTCCCACCGGAGGTCTCCGCTGGGATTCTAGTCGCTCTGGAGGCTAAGGGAGTAAATGACCTGGAGCTGACAGCCATGGCCCGGGTCCTGCAAAGCCCCCCGCCCCCTGGGCTGCCTAGTCCCCGCGTTGACACCTGCGGGACAGGGGGAGATGGCCAATCCACCTTTAATATTTCGACGGCTGTGGCTTTTGTGACCGCCGCCGCTGGTATTCCTGTGATCAAGCACGGTAACCGCTCTGCCTCGGGGCGAGTCGGGTCCGCCGACGTCCTAGAGGCCCTGGGGGTGCCCCTGGAAATGAACTCTGATCAAGCCCAAGCTGCTCTCGGCGCGGTGGGGATCACTTTTTTATTTGCTCCCGGCTGGCACCCAGCCCTAAAAAATCTGGCTCCGGTGCGCAGGACCTTGGGGATCAGGACCGTCTTTAACCTCCTCGGCCCCCTGGTAAACCCCTTCCACCCCACCGGTCAGGTCCTGGGAGTAAGTAACCCTCGGCTGCTAACTACCATGGCCCAGGCCCTGGGAAACTTGGGGGTGAGCCGCGGCATAGTCCTGCATGGCCGGGAGAATCTTGATGAGGCGGGGTTGGGGGGACTGACGGACCTGGTGATGGTGGAAGCGGGGACTTGTACCCCTGACATCCTTGATCCCCGGACCCTAGGACTTACCGAAGCTCCCACCATCGCCCTGGCCGGGGGGGACCTAGGGGAAAATAGCCGCATTCTCCGGGCTGTGCTCCAGGGCCAAGGGAGTCGAGCTCAGCGGGAGGCGGTAGCCCTCAATGCCAGTCTAGCCCTGCAGGTGGGAGGAGTTGTACCCCTAGGAGACCACCGCCAGGGCTTGGGAATAGCTTTCGAGGTCCTAGGCAGCGGCAGCGGCTGGGGGAAGTTGGAACAGCTAGTGGAATTCTTGGCTCCCCAGGTTAGCTAAGGGACGGGACTGCTGCCAATCCGCCGCAAACTGCCGCCTCAAGGGGATAAGGTCTGGCCCGGTCAGGCGCACCCCCAGCTCCCGGTTCCTGGTCAGGCTACTCCTACTTAGGTTCTGACTGCCAATAAAGCCCACCTGCTCGCCAAGGATCATCTTGGCGTGGAGATAGACCGGCCGCGGCCCCAGAAGGCGGACTTGGACTCCAGCCTGAGCTAGGGCCCCCAAGGAGCGCCGCGCTGTCCAGGTGGTAGGCGGGGGTACCAGGAGGCGGACTTGGGCTCCCTTGGCTTCAAGGACCCGGAGGACAGCTGGGTAGTCACCTACTTCCTCCATCTCCACGTCTAGGGGGCCTGGTTGGGCAAGAATAGCAATGAGGGCTGGGGTGGCAACGGGAGCTACCAGGAGGGGTGAGGGGGACGTAACGACCCTTGAACCCTGCCAATCTGCCTCGAACAAGTTGCGGGTAGCGTGCACCAGGCTGGGATTGGCGGTGACGTAGAGGTATTCCCGGTTACGATGAAAGGCGGACCAATCGTAGTTAGCAGTCCCGATTTCACAGCTAGAGCGGTTGCAAATATATTTGGCGTGGTCAAGACCCGGCTGGCTTGCCCAGGTTACCGTTGCCCCGGTTGCCCGCAGGAGTTGGTATTCCCGGGCAATACGGGAAGCAGAGAAACCGTAGGGACGCGGTTCAAGGATCACCCGTACGAGCACCCCCCGCCGGTGGGCGGATCCCAAGGCCCTAAGCAGCGGCCGCGAGGAGAAGTAGTAAGCATTCACGTCTAGGGAGGTGCGGGCCGCCTGAATAATCTGAAGTACTGGCCCTGATCCGGCCTGGGGTTCTACATACATCATGACCGTCAAAAACCAAGGTGAAGGCCCCTCGGTCCACTCCTTGAGACGAGAACAGGTACAAACTAGCTAGAGGGGGTCGGAGCCGCGCGGGTATGGGCAAGCTACGCCTAACAAGTATAGTTTACTCATGACCCAGTTCCTGGAAGTGATGTCGAAGAAAAAGCTATTGATTAGAAACGCTGAAGAACTTTTATCCCTCTACGCCGCGGGAGAGCGTTTATTTTCCATGGTCAACCTGTGGGAAGCGAACTTGGAGGCGGCCCAACTAGCAGGCATCAATCTGAGCCGAGCGGTGTTGTTTCGGGCTAATTTAAGCCGGGCAGTAATAGCTATGGCCAACTTCAGCGAGGCGGACCTGGTGCGGGCTGATCTACAGTCTGCTCGCCTTGACCGCTCTAACTTCCAGAAAGCCAATCTGTACGAGGCCAATCTCACCCAGGCTAGTCTGGTGATCACTGACTTGAGCGGGGCTGGTCTGGAGAAAGCTCAGCTGCAGCAGTGTGACCTTAGTCAAGCGGATCTGCAGCAGGCTAACCTCAGCCGCGCCGACCTGAGCGGGGCAGACTTGACCCAGGCTAACCTGAGGGGAGCCTTGCTAGCTGGCGCTAACCTGAGCAAAGCTAATCTACAACTGGCTAACCTGACCGAAGCAGACCTATGGGAGGCAGACCTAAGGGCTTCTAACCTGACCAAAGCAGTCCTCAATAATGCCACCCTCGCTAAGGTTGACTTGGCAGATGCCAACCTGAGCCGGGTCGACCTGGGAGAGGCAAGCCTTGAACAAGCCTCCCTAGTCAGGGCCAACCTGGAGAGAGCTAACCTACATCAAGCTTGTTTGCTCCAGGCCAATCTCAGCCAAGCTAAGTTAAGTAAAGCCAACCTGCACCGGGTAACCTTGGTCCGCGCCGACCTGAGTCGGGCCAATCTGCTAGGCACTGATCTGAGTGAAGCTAATCTCGAGGGAGCAAACCTGACCGGTTGTGACCTATTCGGCGCCAACCTGACGATGGCCATCCTAGCCCAAGCCAGATTGCCAGGGGTAGACCTGCGAGAAACCAATCTCCACAAGGCTGACCTGCGGGGTGCGGACCTGACGGATTGTGATCTGTTCGGGGCAGACCTCAAGGACGCCATCCTTGTGGGAGCCGATCTGCGAGGGTCTAATCTCTACCGCGCTAAGCTAACGGGTGCCTATCTCCAGGGAGCTTACTACGACCAAAAAACCGAATTTAGCCCCAAATTCAACCCGGAAAAGCAGGGGATGATTAGGAAGTAAAGGGAGGTCCACCCCAGGTATGTAGGACGTAGGCAACGCTATTGGCGACTAATTGGTAACTCTGGTAGGTATATCCGCCACTGAGTACCATAGCCCAGGGAATGCCCCGCTCCGTAAGGGTATGAAATACAAAGCAATCCCGGTCTAAAACCCCCTGGTCTGAAACCCGCAGCCGTCCTAGGGGGTCGCCGGCGTATACGTCGGTACCGGCATTATAGAAGGCAATTTTCGGGGGGGGGATAGTTTCCAGAAACGCTAGTAGATGCTCCTGGAGCTGACCTAGGTAGTCTTGGTCCCTAGTGCCTGAAGACAGAGGAATATCGCAATCAACCCGACTTATAGCGAGGGGGTCCCGGGGATAGATATCGCGGTTGTACATGTCTAAGATGTGCACCCGGGGGTCATGCTGAAAGATGCGGGCAACGCCATTGCCTTGATGGGCGTCTAGATCAACGATCAACACGTGGTCCTCGGGACTAAGGAGTTGGGAGCGACGCAGATGGGCGATGGCAATAGCCACGTCGGCGAAGGCGCAAAACCCCTCCCCGTGGGCACTTTGGGCGTGGTGGTAGCCCCCTGACAGATTGATGCCGATACCCCCCTGGAGAGCAGCTGTTGCCGCGAAGATGGTGCCAGTGGTAGCTAGGCGCATGGGGGTAAGAATGCACCGGTGGAGCATCCCCCTAGGCAGGCAGCTGAGGGAACTCAACTCCAATACCTTGGCGATGTAGCGGGATTTCTTGAGCCGCCGGAGGTAGTCTGGTTCGTGGACCAACAGCAGAGTCTCATCCTCTGCGGGCGCCGGGGGCGTCAAGGTGATGGAAGCTACTGCCGGGCCCAACCCTTGCTGGAGAGCCCGCCAAACCCGGCCGTACTTACAGCTATCGAAGGGGTGTAATTTTTCTAGTCCCAGGAAGCGAATATCGTAACTGGTCGAGTACACTAGCTGGGGACGAATCTGGGGCCGGGGGTCTTTCATCCTTTTATACGTTTGATCTCCTTAGCGTACTGGAGGACGTGCTTGGGTTCCCAGGCCTCCACCTGGCCTAGGGGAATCCCCAGACCCACGTAGTAGTCCACCTCAGCTAGGGGCTGGAACGAGGGCTTTACACCAGAACCAACGTACAGGGCATTGGCAATGATGGTGGAGCAGTTGAACTCGGTTAGTTCGTAGTTCAATTTACTTAACTGCACCTTGTGCCAATAGACTTCAATGGCCGCTTCATTCATCTGGTTCAACTCCACCACAATAGGATCGAACCCCTCTGCTGTCCGGTCCTCCTCAAAATTGCGGTAGTGGGGAGCCCGCGAGACGTTCATAGTCAAATTTTGAATCGCCATCCGCACAAACCCCTTCCGGTCCTGTCCAGGCCATAAACTAATATAAGTGCTCTCTCCTACCTGCATAGAGGAGTGTCCCACCTGTCCGCCCCTGGGTAGCCAGACATAAACCTTTGCCCCCACGCTCAAACTCCTCCCCCAGGGCATTCCCTGCTTGCTGGCCATGATCCCATCCTAAACGTTGGCATCCCGCGGGGAGGGGGTGAAGGAAGGCAATTTCCCTAGGTGAGGGTGCTAAGCTCTTTGACCCTTCCTATAGTGCCTAGGTTAGCCAAGAAAAATAGTATTCGGGCGCACAACTTAAACGGGGAACAGAGTTGCCTTTTACACCACCGGCCGGCGATGTACTAACTGAGAACCAGCCTGGTCCCGGGGTAACACTAAAATTTCCGGAATATTCACGTGGGGGGGTCTAGTAAGACAAAAGAGTACTACCTCCGCCACGTCCTCAGCTTCCAGGGGAGTCAGGCCCACGTAGGGCTGTTTAGCCTTCAGGTCATCTCCCTTAAACCGCACCTGACTAAATTCTGTTTCCACCAGGCCCGGATTGACACAACTTACCTTGACTGGTGTACCGAGGAGGTCTTGGCGCAGACCAGTAGACAAAACTCTGACCGCCGCCTTAGTGGCACAGTAAACATTGCCCCTCGGATAGGTGTCGTAGCCTGCTAGGGAGCCGATGTTAACCACGTGACCGCGGCCCCGACGGATCATCCCGGGCACTAGGGCGCGGGTGACGTACAACAAGCCCTTGATATTGGTGTCGATCATCTCTTCCCAGTCCTGGATTTGACCAGCGGGTAGGGGGTCAAGGCCGCGGCTCAGGCCCGCATTATTGATCAAGATGTCGATGGCTGACCAGGATGGGGGTAGGTCTGCCATCGCCTGCTCAACGGCCTCGGAGGACCGCACATCTAGAACTACCGTGTGGACCGGGAGGGCAAATTCCCGCTCTAGCTCTTCCTTGAGGGCCTGCAATCGTTCCTGACGGCGCGCCACTAGGACCAGCTTGGCCCCGGCTGCACCCAAGGACCGGGCACAGGCTGCCCCAATCCCACTGCTTGCACCGGTAATGAGGACTATCTGGTCACGCATAGGGTTCTGACCACCTGGGGACTGGCCAAGGGACAACTGGACCTATGGTATCAAGCTGGGGCCGGGCTGCCTACCCGGCACGACCACAAATCCCACCCAGCAAGTTAAAACCGGTAGACTTTGCCGGGTCAGCCTAGGCACCTGCTAGGCTGGGGTTAGCATCCTGGTGGTCCTGACCCGGTGAAGTTCGAGGTTGCGGCATAGTCTAGGAGTAAGGAATCTTGGCTATTGGCCTTGTTTTCATCTGCACTATCCAACCACATTCCTAGTTTACTAGGTGCCACTGACCATGCGTCTGTCCATTAGACTGGGCTTGCCATCTTTGTTTATTCTCCTTGGGGCTCTCCCGAGCGCTGCCCTCCCCCCGGTTGGTAACTCAGCCTACTTTGCCGACCCCCCCGAGTTAGTCCGAGCCATCAGTACTGAAAAAGTTATTGACGCCCCCCATCCCGAGTATGGTTTCACTTTGCGTATTCCCGGGGATGCCGGCGCGCCGGTGGCAAGGGTAGTCATTCAACAGCAGCAAGGCTACGACAACCACCTAGACTTTGACCTGGCCCACACCCGGCTTTACCTAGGGGACAGCTACTCGAGTCCCAAGGCACCGGTTGGCAATGTCACGTACAATCCGGCTACCCGCTCGATCGCTATCTTCTTCAACCCCCCCTTGGCTCCTGGTCAAACCGTCACCGTTGGTATTTCCCCCTACCAAAATCCCCGGGTGCCGGGGGTGTACCTGTTTGGCGTCACGGCCTATCCCCAGGGTGAAAACCCCCAAGGTCAATTCCTCGGCTACGGCCGCCTGAACTTTTATGGTTACGGCTTTTTTCGGTAACTGACCTAGGAACTAAGGTGACCTATGCGCTTACCCATCCTTTTCAGCCTGTCCTCAGTGCTGTTGCTCCTAGAGAATTTGCCCGCCCAGGCAGTGCAGACCTCCAATGGTAAGGTTTACTTTGCTGACCCACCTCAGCTAGTCAGGACCATCACTACCCAAGACGACGTCTACATCCCCTTTCCTGAATACGATTTTACTATTAGTATTCCTGCTGATGCGGGGGAGCCGATAGAGAAGGTAGTGATTCAACAGCAGCTTAATTACAACAATTATCTGGACTTTGAGGTGCAACCCACCCGAGTTTATTGGGGGGCAAACTACCACAGTCCATCATCCTCCCCTAGTCAGGTCACCTACGACCCTGACCACCAAGCTCTAGTAATCCGGTTTAAACCTCCTCTAGCCCCCGGGCAGACGGTCACCTTGGGCCTTTTTCCAGTCCAGAATCCTGGCGTTCCCGGGATTTACCTGTTTGGTATCACCGCTTACCCCCCTGGCCCTAGGGTACATGGCCAGTTCTTGGGCTATGGCCGCTTGACCTTTTATGATCACAGTTTGCGCTAGATGGAATTAAGTAGCAGGCAAATGGGTGGAGCTTCCCACGCTATTCCCTAAGGTACCTACGTCTTCAGAGTTACATAGCCTCCCGATTGTTGGTAAGGTAGGCTCTTCAGCTGTCAACCTCAATAAATCCCTAGGATTTGCCTAGAATATTCTCACAATGTTGGATGAATAAGTTGACATCCTTTAAACAGCATCGACCCCGGGGATTGTTGACGTCACAACCACAGCGCTTTGCTTGGATATGGGTCTTGATTGACGTCACAACCTGGTCTCCATTTTGAGAAGCCACCATATCAAGGATGCGCTGCCGCGTCCAGCCAAAACAATAACAAATCGGCACATCTAACCCGCCATTTTTTTGAAATACTGCAACGGTCAAATCCTTGGTCTCGAAATATTGGCCAGTTTCTGAAAAGTAAACGACTGGGCAATCAGAAGCATCGCAAAAATAGTAAGATGCGTTGGCGTTGAGATGCTCTAGGCTACGTGGTAACAGCAAACTTTTAAGCGTTATCCCAGGAACGGATTTGCCTCTACTGTGATCTCGGGGACAAATCGGGCTGGTTTTGATAGCTCTAGTCTGAGGCTGAGCAGGTGAACAACAATCATCCATATCTAAAGTGCCCTTTGAATTGCGTCAAAATAAAGTTTTTTCGGTTTCAATCCGGGAATTTGACTTAGGACTTCAGTCCCTTTAAATAAGATGACAGTGGGCACACCTCTGACCCCTAATTCCATCGCCAATTCTGGTTCCTCAGTAATGTCAACTGTGACTAAGTGCACGTTGCTCCCTTGTTCTGTTACAAGTTGCTGCAGGACGGGAGCAAGTGTTTCACAGGATGGACAGTGGGGAGCAACAAATTTAACAATAATTGGGTTTTGGGATTGTTGTTGCAACTGGCGCAGTACCTGTTGCCCTTCCCCAATAATGGTTTTGTCAGCGGCAAATTCAGACATTGTTAGTTCTCCTTGAGTAGTTGATAGGTTTAGGTTGTGGGCAAGATAGAAACTAATGAGCGCTCTGCAAGCCAGTGTTCGGCTTCAAGAGCAGCCATACAACCGGTACCAGCAGCAGTAATTGCCTGTCGGTAGCGGTGATCTTGCACGTCACCCGCCGCCCAAATCCCTGGAATATTGGTTGCAGTACTCTTGCCATTAGTTTGGATGTAGCCAGTTGAATCAAGCAATAGTTGCCCTTGGAAGAGTTGGGTATTGGGGACATGACCAATAGCGTAGAATAGACCGCTGACAGGTAGTTCAAACAGACCTTCTGTCAGTGTATCTTGCACTTGCAGGTAGCAGAGTACCTCATCCCCGTGGGCGCTAAGCGGTACACAATTCCAGTGGACTTTTATCTGGGGGTGCTTAAGCAGTCGATCCTGCATAGTTTTAGAAGCGCGCAATCGATCACGGCGTACGATTAAGTGTACCATGGAAGCATACTTGGTCAAGTATAGGGCTTCTTCAGCGGCGGAGTCTCCCCCTCCTACAACTGCAACTTCAGCGGCTCGAAATAAGGGACTAGCACCATCGCAGACTGCACAAGCTGAGATTCCATTATTCCAGAAGGTTTCTTCTCCCTTAATACCCAGTCGTTTAGCCGTAGCTCCAGTACAGATAATAACGGCATAGGTTTTGACTTCAAGCCCTTCGGAGGAAATGGTGAACGGATAATTGTTAAAATCAACTTGCACAACATCATCAGTGATAAGTTGGGCTCCCCAACGTTGGGCTTGATTGCGCATTTCTCGCATCAATATTGGTCCCAAAATTCCATTCGGAAAGCCAGGAAAATTTTCAACGTCAGTTGTGGTCATTAACTGACCACCGGGCAAACCACCAGCTTGAAATCCTTCAAAAACTAAAGGCTTAAGTCGTGCTCTACTTGCATAAATAGCTGCAGTGTAACCCGCCGGGCCAGAGCCAATGATCACTAAATTCTCCACCATTTTTTAACTCCCAGTAAACCATTGCGTTCCCGTGAATAGATAGTAAGCGCCAGTCATCATCAAGGCGATGCTACCCAGGCGGATAATCATTTCAGAATGCTTTAGAAGCTGATTACTCTGCTTGGCAAAGCCAGTAAACAAGCTAGCTAGAAAGATCAAAATAGTATAGCCGAGAGCATAGCTAACCATCGTTAACGTGCCCAAAAGTTGAGAGCCTGTTGCGGCGGCAGCAGCAAGTACAGCAAAAAGGACGGGACTGGCGCAGGGAGAACTAACTAAAGCAAAGGTAAGGCCAACGCCAAACGGTCCCGCCTTAGGGAGTTGAACATTCATTTCGGGTAACGGCAGTTTAACAATGCCTAGCAACCACAACCCCATAACGACCATAATCAATCCGACGGCAATATTGATATAGCCACGATAATCAATCATGACCACACCCGCGAAGGATGAAACTAATCCGTAGAGACTAAGAATCACCACAGTTCCTAAAACAAACATACTGGCTTTGGCAAAGGCATCCCAACGAGAGGTGATTTTAAGAGTGCCAATGTAGCTGAGATTGACGGGTAATAATGCCAAAATACAGGGGGAGACGCTCGCCAGCACCCCGCCCAAAAATGCTAAGGGTAACAAGACCACGGGATTGGTTTTGTCCTGCTGGTTAAACCAGGTTTCGTAGTGATTTTCAACGATCGAAATGAGATGGGTAATGGGTTGGCTGAGGGTCTGTCCAAAAGCAATGACAATCACCAAAGCCAGCAATCCTAATCCGACGTAAATCAACCATTTTGGCCAAGATTTTTTACTTCGGGTGGAAGCATTAAAATGGGTGGATTTATCCTTCGGTTCCATGGGTAGTGTTCCTCAATTACTGCTTACATCAAAAAAATAGCGACCGCCAAGACAAAAGTGTGACCGGCGATCGCCGATAGGTTACCTAGTAAACGAGATTATGACCATCATCACCGGCTGCTATTTCCTAGGAAGACCTGCCTGAATGACGGAGGTATAGGCGGAGAGATTTGGATTGTTCCGGAATTTGGCCAGGATGCGACCAGTTCTTGGATCGATAATTGCCACGGTACTGGTTTGACTTTGAACCCCCTGAAAAAACTTACCCAATCCCAATTTTTTAGCTTCTGCCTCGGAGCGGCGGACGGTAGCAGCATTGGAGACGTTGAAAACCACGTAGTGGATCTTGCTACCGTATTCCTGTCTGAGCTCAGATAGGGTCGGCGCGATGTTTTTACAGTAAGGACACCAGGTTGCATAAATATCGACAACGACAAGCTTACCTTGCAATTGCCTGGCGAGGGGGCCACCGACATTCATGGACCGCATCTTCGAAGCGCAGGGGTTTTTTGAGGCGCAGGGGTTTTGGGCGATGGTCATGGATGAACCGTTCACCCTGGGAACAGAGGGCGTTGCCGCGAAAGATGCACTTGCCACTAAACTACTCGCTAACAAACTGAGTAGCAAACCAGGAGTTTTTAGCATAGAAGACCTTGAGTGTGTGGTATTGACCGGGCAGTTTAGCGGGAAGAGTAATACAGGGTCCTCACCGAGTTAAACCACCGATGCTTGTATTGAAGTTCAGAAAGATGAGTCTCACATGAAAGCCAAATGAATCCTAAATAAGAAGATGCAGAGCTGATTTTCAGCAAAAATTCATCTGGCTATCAACTGGGGATCAGTTTTAGTTTCTATACTTTAAGTTGTTCAAGCAGTATTGCAGCCCAGCAGCGCGGGATAAAGATCATCTAAACTGCAAAATATGACCAAAGAATATGACCAAAGGTGATTGGTTTGTTGTTAAAAACGGTTACGTTAAGGACAAAATGCAAGACAATCGGCTAGAAGCGGTGTCTCATCCCTACTGGCTTTATCATTTTCTGAGGGATTTAGAGGACATCCTGACAACGGTTGCCGACGATAGGCCGCGCCTCCAGGCAATTTGCCCGCTGGTTAGCGAGCTGTTAAATAATTCTCCCTTACTACAACTGGCCACCCTCGAGCCCGATCCCAACACCGGTTGGGAGGTCTTAATTCTGTACGATGAGCCGCTTTTTCCCTTGACCGTACAATTGGTGAGCTGGGCACCGGGGGCAATGTCTTCTATTCATAACCACGGGACCTGGGGAATCGTCGCCCTGATGGATGGGCAGGAGGAAAATACTTTCTGGCAGCGCTCTCCGACTCCAGCCTGTCCAGACCGGGTGGTGCCCGCTGGTAAACACCGGTTGGTTGCTGGTGATATTCTCTGTTTAATGCCTGATGTCATCCATCAGGTTACAGCGATCGGCGGTCGTCCTACCCTCAGTTTCAATTTGTACGGCGAAACTGACTACGATCAGCGATTTGAGTTCGATCCCGTAGGAGGTACTGCAAAACCCTTTTAGGGTATCTGGACTATTCCAGACAAAATCTGCTATCTCAAATGCTATGAACTATTCCATACGCGCCACCCTCAATCGGCTTATGGTCAAGCGTTTTTCCACTACATCGTTACAATTTCGCCTGACAATAGAACTGATTATTCTCTCAATTGTGGGATTGGGGAGTGTGGCGCTGTGTGCTAGCTGGCAAATGGAGCAAAACTTGGTCGCCGCCCACAAGCAAACCCTCGAATATATCGCCATACACTTCCCTGAACAAGTCGCCTTTTACAGTGAAGATGGGTCCATTATAGGTGGACTAGAACGCAGTATACATAAAGTTGCGATGCCAGGACTTACTGTCTGGGTAAAGAGTCCTGATGGCCAACTCCTAGCGGAATCTTCTGACGTTTCTCAATCTTCCCAAGCACTCCAAAATGTCAGCGCTCTCTCCGTTGTCCCTAAAAAGCCAAAGGTCTTCCACTTCGGCAATCGCTATGTGGTCCTGTGTGGCACCCCAATCACTGTGAACGGCCGCTCAATTGGGCAGCTATACTTAGCACAGGACATTACCGAGGACCAACAGAAATTATACACGGGACTGGCGCAATTGCTTTTCGTAAGTCTTTTGGTGTTTGTTTTGTTGATTGTGGCAATTGCTAAACGAATTGGCAGAGCAATGCATCCTCTAGAGCAAATGAGTCAAGTTGCCAGTGCAGTTTCCGCTGACGATCTTAAGGGAGCAAAACTGCAACTCAAGCGAGCGCCAGACGAAATTAGAGGGTTAGCTCAAGCCTTTAATGAGATGCTATTTCGCCTATCAGCAGCCTGGGAACAACAACGACAATTTGTAGGCAACGTTTCCCATGAATTACTCACGCCACTTACTATTGTTATCGGTTATCTTCAGAGTTTGCAACGTCGAGGGGATAACTTAAACGCTTACCAACAGCAAGCACTGGCGACTGCAACAGCAGAAGCAGAACGCACAGTCCGCATGTTGCAAGACCTACTAGATCTTGCCCGAGCGGATAGCGGCCACCTGCACTTTCGGCTGAATCCAATTATGCTAAATACCCTCATTACAGAAGTCGTCAGCATGAGTCAAAAAGTCAGTAATCGACAAATTAACCTACTGACTACTGAAGAGGATGTCGTTATTTATGCAGACCAGGATCGCCTACAGCAAGTGTTAATCAATCTAGTCGATAACGCCATTAAGTATTCTGCTGCGGAGCAACCGATTGACCTAATTTTAGAGAAGACAGAACAGCACGCTTTAATTCACGTGCGAGACTGCGGCATTGGTATTCCTTTACCCCATCAGCATCGCATTTTTGAGCGCTTCTACCGGGTTGATGATTCCATGACCCGTTCTAGGGATGGAACGGGGTTAGGACTGGCGATCGCTAAAAGTTTGATTGAAGGCATGGATGGTCGCATCACTCTCCGGTCCCGACCAGATGAAGGGAGTATTTTCACCATTGTCCTGCCGCTATGGCAGTCTTTCACCTAATTGAATCTGATGACTAAGAATATCCTCGTGGTTGAAGATGATCCTCGCCTCTCCCAGTTTGTTAAGACTGAACTAAGTTTAGAGGGCTATAACGTCACGGTTGCGACAAATGGAATGGATGGTCTGACGCTGGCAAGGGAAGTTTTACCTGAGCTAATAATTTTAGATTGGATGTTACCTGGTATATCTGGCTTAGATTTATGCCTACGCCTTCGTAAGACAGGTATCAAGACCGCCATTATCATGTTGACAGCCAAGGATGAAATCCCTGACCGAGTAGCAGGACTTAATGCTGGTGCTGATGATTATGTCACTAAACCCTTTAGCATAGAGGAGCTTTTGGCAAGAGTGAAAGCTCATTTACGCCGCAATCATTCTGAGGAGTTAGATATTCTCACGTTTGAGGATTTGAGCCTCAATCGGCTTACCCGTGAGGTCTATCGCAACCAACATCTAATTGAATTAACTGCTAAGGAATTTGATTTGCTGGCATTCCTGATGCAACATCCCCACCAGGTCCTCACCCGCGACCAAATCCTGGAACAGGTTTGGGGCTACGATTTTATGGGTGGATCAAATATTATTGAAGTCTACATTCGAGCATTGCGAATTAAGGTAGAAGCCAATAATCCTAAACGCCTATTTCATACTGTTCGTGGTGTTGGCTATGTGTTGCGCGAATAGATATCTTCCCCATTGAGGATTCAGGTTGTTCAGGAGAGCTTCTGGCGGGAAACTAGGCTATCCTAGGGGACAACAGGTAAATTCCCATGTACAAGGTGGCTGTGGCTCTGCTGATTGCGACTGGAGGTGTGACAGCTCCCCTGCGCTGCGGCTGGTTTGAGAATCCTACCCCCGGCAATGCCTGGCTGCAGGACCGGGATGGACTGTGGATTGTAGGGACCCAGGGGGGTCACCAGGCAACCGGCGACTGGCCTAGTTTTTCTGACCAGTCCCAGTGGGTAGTCACCAATGCTGGGGATTACGGCTATGGGTGTGCCTGCCTACGATTTACGACCCCGCCCCACAGCCAATTCGTCACTAAAATCCTCTCTGCTTACCCCCGGCCCCTAGCGGCCTGTCGGCAGGACCCCCATCTATCCCATCCCCTACCCTAGGGGCGGGAGGGCGGCTGGGCCAAGCAGGTCTGAGCTCTTGCCTTGGCAAGTAGGGCATAGGGCATGGATGGTCAGCTGACAATCCAAAAGGCGATAGCCCTGGGCTTGGGCAGCCTCAACTCCCATCTCCAAGATCACGTCGTTTTTGAACTCAATAGTCTGATTACAGGAGACGCAGATCAGGTGATGGTGGTGATGGGGCAGGGGCTGATTGAGCTCGTAGTGTTTGTGGCCTTCCGCTAGCTCCAACTCCCGCAGGACCCCCGTCCGAGCCATCAGTTTGAGGGTGCGGTAAATAGTCGACAGGCTAATGGGTTCCCCCTCCTCCTTCAGGCGGCCGTGGAGTTCTTCAGCACTGAGGTGATTACCAGGAGTGAGGTCTTGAAAAACTTGCAGGATCGTTTTACGTTGGGGGGTGAGCCGCCAGCCCCGGCCGTGAAACTCCTCCTTCAGGTCTTGGTCTGTATAAAAGGTCATAACCGCCCATAGTTATCTTGGCAGTAGAGCCTGAACTGTGGTCGTCAGCCGCAGTCCCCAATTGACCTACTTGCCTTCTAAACCCTATCCTATGACATCCAAGGATTTGACCCTGAGAGGACAAACCTTCTACTGGGGTCAACGCACCTACCTCATGGCTATCCTCAACGTCACTCCCGACAGTTTCAGTGATGGCGGCAAGTTTGATACCCTCGACCGAGCAATTGCCCAAGCTAGTTGCCTCCAAGCGGGGGGGGCCCACCTACTAGATATTGGTGGTCAGTCAACCCGGCCCCGGGCGGAGGAAGTGTCGGTCGAGGTGGAAATGGCCCGGGTAATCCCGGTGATTCAAGCTCTGCGCCGGGACTCCCACTTTGACTCTCTGCCCATCTCCGTAGACACCACACGCGCGGCGGTGGCTAAGGCAGCGATCGCTGCCGGGGGAGACCTAGTCAATGACGTCTCTGGGGGCACCTACGACCCTGACTTGCTGCCCCTGGTGGGGGCACTAGGAGTACCGGTTGTCCTGATGCACCTGCGGGGTACCCCGGCTACCATGGAGCACTTGACCGATTACCAGGATCTACAGGGGGAAGTGAAGGCTTTCCTTGCTAGACAAGCTGAACGAGCCCAGGGGGCCGGGGTGGCTGCGGAGCGGATCATTTTAGACCCCGGCCTAGGTTTTGCTAAGACCCCTGCCCAGAATCTGCAACTGCTGCGTTCTCTGCCCCACCTGCGGGCCCTCGGCTACCCAGTGTTAGTCGGCCCCTCTCGGAAAAGCTTTATCGGCGCCCTTCTGAATCAACCGGACCCGCAGCAACGACTGTGGGGGACCGCCGCCGCCTGCTGCGGAGCGATTGCCGGGGGAGCTGACATTCTGAGAGTTCACGACCCACAACCCATGGGGGAAGTGTGTCGGGTAGCCGACGCCCTGTGGCGACCCCAGCTCGGAAAATGCTAGCATCACACGCAGGAAACTTTTTACTGTCGGCCGTCAACCTCTAAAATTGACCCCTCCTGCCATGACCTTCCCCCCAGACCGCATCCTCATCTTTGATACTACTCTCCGGGACGGAGAACAGTGCCCTGGCGCCACTCTAAACGAGGAAGAGAAGCTGGCAATTGCTCGGCAGCTGGCCCGGCTGGGGGTAGACATCATCGAGGCGGGCTTTGCCTATGCCAGCCCGGGGGACTTCGCCGCAGTCCAGAAGATCGCCGAGGTAGTAGGGACTCCTGAGGGGCCGGTAATCTGCAGTCTAGCCCGGGCGATCCGCCAAGATATCCAGGCTTCGGCGGAGGCACTCAAACCGGCGGCCAAGGCCCGGATCCACACGTTCATCTCCACCTCCGATATCCACCTGGAGTACCAACTGCGCAAGACCCGCGCCGAGGTGCTCAGCATCGCCGAGGACATGGTGGCCTACGCCAAGTCCTTCCTAGAGGATGTGGAATTCTCCCCCATGGACGCAGCCCGGTCAGATCCGGAGTTCCTCTATCAGGTGCTAGAGCGGGTGATTGCTGCCGGGGCCACCACTATCAACATTCCCGACACCGTAGGCTACATGATGCCCCAGGAGTTTGGGGACTTGATTCGGGGGGTTTGCACCCACGTGCCCAACATCGACCGGGTGGTGGTTTCTGTCCACGGTCATAACGATCTAGGGGTGGCGGTAGCTAACTTCCTCGAAGCGGTCAAGGCCGGGGCCAGGCAGCTAGAGTGTACCATCAACGGCATTGGCGAGCGCGCCGGCAACGCCTCCCTTGAGGAGTTAGTCATGGCCCTGCACGTGCGGCGGCAGTATTTCAACCCCTACCTAGGCCGGCCCGTGGACTCAACGGCCCCCTTGACTAACATCAACACCCAGGAGATCTACAAGACCTCTCGCCTAGTATCTAATCTGACGGGGATGCTAGTCCAGCCCAACAAGGCCATTGTCGGCCGCAACGCCTTCGCCCACGAGTCGGGCATTCACCAGGACGGGGTCCTCAAAAATAAGCTCACCTACGAGATCATGGACGCCAAGTCCGTGGGACTCCACGAGAATCAGATCGTCCTAGGTAAGCACTCGGGCCGTAATGCCTTTGGTACCCGGCTGCGGGAGTTGGGCTACGAGCTCACGGACCAGGACCTGAATCGGGCTTTTGTCCGCTTTAAGGAACTAGCGGATAAAAAGAAGGAGGTTTCTGACCGCGACCTAGAGGCGATTGTCAACGACGAGATTCAGCAGGCTCCGGAGCTATACCACCTGGAGCGAGTGCAGGTGTCCTGTGGTAATCCCTCCTGCCCGACCGCGACCGTCACCCTGCGTACCCCCGAAGGCAAGGAGATAACCGACGCGGCGGTAGGGACCGGGCCAGTAGATGCAGTCTACCGGGCCATGAACCGCCTTGTGGAGGTGCCCAATGACCTGATCGAGTTCTCCGTCCAGTCGGTCACCGCCGGTATCGATGCCATCGGAGAGGTGACTATCCGGCTGCGCCATCAGGACCGGGTATTTTCAGGGCACGCCGCCAACACAGACATTATTGTGGCCTCCGCCCAAGCCTACGTCAACGCCCTCAACCGCCTCTGCTATGCCCTGCGCCAGCCAACCCCTGGGGTGCAATCCCAGGTGGCTTCTAACACTTAGGGGGGATGGTGGCGAACCCTAAAACTATCCTGATCACCGGGGTGGCCGGTTTTATCGGCAGTAATCTGGCCGACCGCTTGGTGCGTCAGGGGTTCCGGGTGATTGGCATTGATAACCTGGCTTACGGAGTGCTCGAGCAGGTTCCGCCAGAGGTGGAACTACACCGCCTAGATATCCGGTCGGCCGCCATTTACCCCCTATTTACGGGGGTGGACGCGGTCTACCATCTGGCGGCTAAAAACTGTATTGCCGACTGCCAAGCGGACCCCCTAGAAACCTGTGACATCAACGTCACTGGCACGGTGAACGTGTTTGAGGCTGCCCGCCTGGCGGGGGTCGGCAAGGTGATCTACGCTGAGTCTTCGGCTCTCTACGAGGGGTCCCAGATTATGCCCACCCCCGAATCAGAGGTCAGCCCCCAAAGTCTATACGCCGTCAGCAAATTTGCCGGCATGGCCTTTGCCGAGGCCTACAGGCGGTTTTTTGGTCTGCGCACCACCGCTTTGCGGTACTTCTGTGTCTACGGCCCCCGCCAAGACTACCGCCGCACTATCCCACCGGTGATGAGTGCTTTTATTATCAAGCTCCTGCAGGCTCAGCCCCCCACGATCTACGGCAGCGGGGAGAAACGGCGCGACTTTATCTACGTAGACGACGTTAACGACTTTCATCTACTGTGTCTTGAGGACTCCCGCACCGATGGACAGGTCTACAACCTCGGCAGCGGGGTGAACTATTCCGTGCGGGAGATCTTCGACACCATCGCTCAGCTCCTGGATACTGACCGGGGGTTTGTGCAAGCACTCGACCTACCGGGAGAGGCCCAAACCACCCTCGCGGATATCAGTGCTGCCCGAGCCCTAGGGTGGGAGCCGCGGGTCTCCCTGACCCAGGGACTGCAGGCCTCCATTGAGTTTATCCGCAGTCAAGTCCTCGCCCCCTCCCCGTCAGTCCCTCCCCTGGGGGTGTTGGTCCTAGCAGCCGGCAAAAGCACCCGGATCCAGCCGGTCTCGGGGGGGCGGCCAAAACCCCTGCTAGAGGTCCAGGGCCGCACGGTTTTGGAGCGCAACTTAACCTGGTTAGCCGAGCAGGGCCTAGACCGGGTGTGGATCAATCTCCACTACCGGCCGGAGGAGATCCAAGCTGCTATCGGGGATGGCAGCGCCCTAGGACTGCGGGTGTCCTACTCCCTAGAGCCGGAGATCCGCGGCACAGCTGGGGCCTACAAGCAGCTAGAGCCCCACTGGCGGGGTCCCACCCTGGTAGTTTACGGAGATAGTTTAGTACGCTTTAACCTAAAGCAGCTGTGGCAGGAACACCGACAGTCCGGGGCGGTAGCTACCATCGCCCTATTTGACCAGACCAGGCACCCTAACACCGCCATTGCCGGGGGGCGAGTGCATCTAGATGGTCAAGGGAAAGTGAAAGCGTTTCAAGAGGGAGGGGGTGATTCTCCCCTGGTTAACGCTGGAGTTTATCTCCTGGAGTTAGCAGTTCTAGGGCACATTCCCCCCGGCCAGTTTTGGGATTTTGGCCGTGACCTCTTTCCGTCCATGCTAACAGCAGGCTATCATTTGCAAGGCCATTTGATCGACGGCTATTGTCTCGGCCTTGATACCCCCGACAGTTACGCCTGCGCTCTGGAACTGACTCAATCTGAGATCGTTAAATTATCATGATTATCACCCGTACTCCTTTCCGGGTCACCCTAGGGGGCGGCGGCACAGACCTGCCCTCCTACTACCAGCACCACGGGGGCTTTATCTTTGCCATGGGCATTGATAAATTCATGTACGTGGTGATCAATCCCCCCTGCATCGACAGCATGATTCGCCTTCACTACACCCAAAGTGAAGCCGTCTTTCATGTCTCGGAACTGCGCCATGAATTGGCCCGGGAAGCCCTCAAGTACCACGGTATTAACGAACGGATGGAGATCTCCTCCTTGGCTGACCTGCCAGCCGGGACTGGGGTAGGTTCCTCTAGCGCTTATTTGGTAGGTTTGCTCCTAGCCCTCGGCAGCTACCGCCGGGATTACATCCCCCTGAGTCAGCTGGCGGAAATTGCCTGCGACATTGAGATCAATGTCCTCAACAAAGGTATTGGCAAGCAGGACCAGTACATGGCCGCCTACGGGGGGCTAACGGCCCTGGAAATTGCCCCGAATGGCACAGTCACAGTCAAACCCATGGCCCTGGGCAGCGGAGCCATCGCCGATCTAGTGGCCCACACCCACATCTACTACACTGGCTTTCGCCGGGACGCGGTTGAGATGCTCACGGACCAGCACCAGGCCATGGTTGACCAGACGGCTCCCCACCACCAGGTGGTGGCAGAAAGCCTACACCGGATCAAAGACTTGGGTTACCGGATCCAGGAGGCGATTCTGGGAGAGGACCTGCCTGTCTGGGGACAGCTCTTAGACGAGCACTGGCGCTATAAAAAACAAATGTCTAAACGGATTAGCTTGACGAAGGTAGACCAGATCTACGCTGAAGTACGGGAAAACTACCACGTCCTCGGTGGCAAGATCATTGGGGCGGGGGGAGGAGGCTTCCTGATGCTCTACTGCGACCGGGGCCATAAACAACTAGAGAAGTTCATGGCAGACCAGCACATGCCCCGTCTCCACTACACTATCGAGCCGGAGGGAACCAAGGTGGTGGCCGACTTTTCTCCGGGAGCAGCCTTAGCCTTTCACGGTGCAGTATGACCAGAAGTATCAGCGGCTCTCACCTGAGATCTCAACTGCGCCGTAACCTGGAATTGCTGCAGGTGCTAGTGGACATGAACCTCTACGCTCGCTACCGGGGCTCCTTTCTCGGGGTTTACTGGTCGATGCTCAATCCCATCATCATGATGAGTATCTACACTGTCATCTTTGGCAAAAACTTTGCCCCCTACTACCGGATCCCCGATGACCCCCACGATAATCCGATCCTGAACTACCTCCTGAGTGCTCTAGTGGGGCTCATCACCATCAACTTCTTTACCGCTGCCACCAGCCAGACCCTACCCTCTGTGGTCCAGAACGGCTCGATCCTCAATAAAGTCCGCCTGCCGGTAGCGGTTTTTCCTGTCTCGGCCATTGCCGCGAACATTTTTCAGTTTCTCATCGGCTCCATGCCCCTGCTGGTGTTGATTACCCTGGTCAAGAGCCACAACATCCTCAACCTAATCGCCTTACCCTTCCCCTTCATTGCCCTGATCCTCGTTTCCCTAGGTACTGGTCTGACCATCAGTGCCCTATTTGTCTTCTTCCGAGACCTACCCTACTTTTATGAGTTGGTGGTGTTTGTGATCAGCTTAACCACGCCGGTCTTCTATCCTGCCACCATTGTCCCCGACAAGTTCCGCTTCATCTTGGCGCTTAATCCCCTGTCTTCGATCATGGAAAGCTTCCGCCAAATTGCCCTCAAGGAGCAGTTGCCGGACTTGATGGCCATAGTCTACGCACTCATGAGTGGGATTATTGTGTTTGTGGTTGGTTTTGTGGTTTTCCGAAAACTACAGGGTGAGTTTATGGACCTGCTATAGGCGGGGGTGGGTGAGTGCAACCGATTTGTTTGGAGAATGTTTCCCTCCGGCGACGTACGCAAGAGGAATTTAGCTACGACCTCAAGCGGACCGTACTTTACTTTCTAGAGGGTAAGTATAAACATCCACCCAAAAAGCTGGTCCTAGACCAGGTGAGCTTCTGTGTCGAGCACCGAGAAAAACTGGGGATTATCGGCGCCAACGGGGCCGGTAAGTCTACCCTCCTGAAGGTGATTTCCGGTATCCTTCAGCCCACCCAGGGCAAAGCCTGGGTTTGCGGCCGAATTTCACCGCTGATCGAGTTGGGGGCGGGTTTTGACCCCCAGAACTCGGTGATCAAAAACATTATTTCCTACGGAGTTTTTCTGGGGGGACGCCGGCGGGATATGATCCGGCGGGTAGACGCCATTCTCGAGTGGGCAGAACTAGAGGATTACGCCCATACTCCCGTTAAAGCCCTGTCCTCAGGTATGACCGCGCGGCTCTCCTTTGCCATTGCTACCGATACCCAGCCAGACATCCTGATCCTCGATGAGGTGATGTCCGTCGGGGATGCTAGTTTCCGCAATAAAGCTCAGGAGCGGATGCGCCAGCTTTGGGATGCTAGTAGCACGATCCTGTTTGTTTCCCACGACCTCAATACGGTGCGCGAGACCTGTGACCGGGTCCTCTGGATGGACCGCGGCCGGGTGATGCGCTGGGGGAATACCAATGAAATAGTTGATTTATACTTAAAAGCAGTTAATGAGGGGGCTGACATTGGGCTCCACCACCACAAAGCTCTCCCCGATTCCCAGCCTGCGGAAGGGCCAGCAGCCTTGAACGGGAGTGCCGGTCCCCCCTCCCTCGGGGAGCCTGCAGCCTTTTCCCCAGAAACTATTTACCAGGGATCCGGGGGAGAGGGGAGCAATGACCAATAAGCCGGATTGGTTAAGAGTTAAGGCCCCCCAGGTACAAAGGGTAGGTACTGTTAAAGATATCCTCCGGGACCTGAAACTGAACACGGTTTGTGAAGAGGCGTCTTGCCCCAACATTGGCGAGTGCTTTAGTGTGGGGACAGCTACATTTTTGATCCTGGGCCCCCACTGCACCCGGGCTTGTCCCTACTGTGACATCAGTTTTGCCAAGCATCCCCAGCCCCCTGACCCTACGGAGCCAGAACGTCTTGCCCGCGCTGTCTGGCGATTGAATCTGCGCCATGTGGTGATCACCGCCGTGAATCGTGACGACCTAGGGGATGGGGGCGCCGGACAGTTTGTGGCTTGTATCCAGGCGGTCCGGGCCCTGATGCCCCAGACTACTATTGAGGTGTTGATCCCAGATTTGTGTGGCAACTGGGAGGCTTTAAAACTGATCATGGCCGCCCGGCCCGCAGTGCTTAACCACAATACCGAAACAGTCCCGCGGCTGTACAACCGGGTCCGGCCTCAGGGAGATTATCAGCGGTCCCTAGAGTTGTTACGCCAGGTGCGTTCCTTCGCTCCCCAGGTTTACACTAAGTCCGGTCTGATGGCTGGCTTAGGAGAAACCTCCGCCGAGATTGAGCAAGTCATGCGAGACCTACGGCGGGTTGATTGCGATATCCTCACCCTCGGTCAGTATCTTCAGCCCAGCTCCCAACACCGCCCAGTGTCGGAGTTTATTAGCCCTGAGCAATTTTTCGCCTGGCAAAAGCTCGGCGAGGAGTTGGGCTTTTTACAGGTAGTCGCTTCCCCTCTCACCCGTAGCTCCTACCACGCCCAGGAGGTGCAAAACCTCATGCGGCGCTTCCCTCGGCCTTAGGAATATGGAAATCCTGGTGATGGGGGCTGGGGCTTGGGGAACCACCCTCGCGCGGTTAGCCCAGCGGGGCGGCCATCAAGTCCAGGTGTGGAGCCGCAGCGGCGACCAGGATCTAGGTAGCCTGATCGCCAAAGCTGAGGTGCTGATTTCCGCTGTGGCCATGGCAGGGGTCGGCCACACCATTACCCAGCTGCAGGCCTGTGGGAGACTCCCCCCGAAGATCCTGGTCACCGCCACCAAGGGATTGGCTCGGGGTCCTAGGATTGTTACGCCCGCCCAGCTGTGGCAGGCAGCCTTTCCCACTCATTCGGTAGTGGTCCTCTCTGGCCCAAATCTTTGCCGAGAAATTGACCAGGGCCGACCGGCAGCCACAGTAGTAGCTAGTGGAGACGCCGCAGCCGCGGTAACAATCCAAGGGGTGCTAGCTTCACCCCAATTTCGGGTCTACACCAGCCCTGACCCCTTGGGTGTGGAGTTGGGGGGGACTTTAAAAAACGTGATTGCCATTGCCGCAGGTGCCTCAGATGGCCTGGAATTAGGAGCTAACGCCAAGGCAGCCCTGGTAACAAGGGGGCTGGCGGAGATGATTAGGGTGGGGACCTATTGGGGGGCCAAGACGGAGACTTTTTATGGTCTGTCGGGCTTGGGAGACCTGTTAGCTACCTGTAATAGCCCCTTGAGCCGTAATTACCAGCTAGGCTACCAGTTAGCCCAGGGTAGTAGTCTGAAGACTGCCCTAGAGAAATTGTCAACCACGGTAGAGGGAGTAAACACCAGTCAAGTGGTAACGGACTTGACCCCAAATCCTGAGCAGATTATGCCTATCTCCTACCAGGTTGCCTGTCTTTTGCGGGGAGAGATTACTCCCCAGGTGGCGGTAACTAACCTAATGCAAAGAGACGTCAAATCCGAGTGGTGAGGACTTCCCCCTAAAAATATTTAGTGAGGCTGCCTTTAGGTCAAATAAACTCCATCTCCGGAATCACCGCCCCTGCCCCTGTAGCCTCAAAATGGTGACTGTCCCTAGCGGCCTGGGTTCGGTGAGCGGAGGGCCAGTCCCCCCGACCCTATCGAGTAAGAGAGATAACCATGCAGGTGCCTGATGTCAACCTCTCGGACGTGGATGCTTTTAGTGGGGAAGAACCGGACCTTGCGGGTCTAGGGAGCCTGACAGACCCCGAAGCTTTGGGTTTAAGCCTAACCACTAGACACGGGCGGGATTTAGTCCGTTTATACCTACAAGAGATCGGACGAGTACCACTCCTAGGTCGGGAGGAGGAGATAGCTGAGGCTAAAATGGTTCAGAGGTATCTGCAGATCGTACAATTATGTCACCACACTTCTCAGTACCAAGACCCGCTCATTCGTCACTACTGTCATCTGATTAAAGTCCACAATACTCTAGTTGCCCAACTAGGGCACCGACCATCCCTAGAACGTTGGTCGGCAGCGGCAAACCTCGAACCCCACCAACTTAAGCCGGCCTTGGCGGCGGGCAAGCGGCAATGGGCGCAGATGGCTGGCCTACGCCTAGAGGAGCTCGAGACCATCCAGCGGGAGGGAGTGCGAGCCCGAGAGCACATGATCAAAGCTAATCTCCGCCTGGTAGTTTCTGTAGCTAAAAAGTATCAAAATCGAGGTCTGGAGCTGCTGGATCTGATCCAAGAAGGCACCTTAGGCTTAGACCGAGCCGTGGAAAAGTTCGATCCCACTAAGGGTTATCGCTTTAGCACCTACGCTTACTGGTGGATTCGCCAGGGGATTACTAGGGCAATCGCTACCCAGAGCCGGACTATTCGCCTGCCGGTGCACATCACTGAAAAACTCAACAAAATCAAAAAAGCCCAGCGCAAGATTTCCCAGGATAAGGGCAGAACCCCTACTATCCAGGACATTGCCCTAGAGCTAGATATGACTTCCCTGCAGGTGCGTGAGGTGCTCCTGCGCATCCCCCAGGCCATTTCCCTGGAAACTAAGGTTGGTAAGGAGAAAGATACAGAACTTGGCGATCTACTCGAGTCAGAAAGCCTGACGCCAGAAGAAATGCTAGTCCGGGAGGGTCTGCGCCGAGACCTAGAGCAACTCCTAGCCGATTTAACTAGCCGGGAGCGGGATGTGATCCAGATGCGGTTTGGCTTGGGAGACGGTCATCCCTACTCCTTAGCAGAGATCGGCCGAGCCCTAGATCTATCGCGAGAAAGGGTCCGCCAGATTGAAGCCAAGGCACTACAAAAATTGCGTCAGCCCAAGCGGCGCATCCGGGTGCAAGACTACCTAGAGGGACTGAACTGATTCGCCCTAAAAGTAGTCGAAGCCTTGACTCTGGCTGGAGGATTGGGGGTCAGGGGCGAAGGCTAGCCACAGGGAAAACCGCAGCAGACTCAGGCTCACCTGGTTTTCAGTTTCATCAATCACCACTAGGGGCATCAACCCTTCCTGTTCAAGCCGTTCCGCCTTGAGAGCCAGTAGGTCTGGGTCATCAAAGACCGCCACTCCCCGGTCAGAACCAAAGTCGGTCCGCACAAGTCCCAGGCAATCCTGGACTCCCCGCCGCCATTCCCCCATGCGCTCCGGGGAGCTCACGAGGATCAAGGTGCGCTGGCTAGAGCCGTAGAGCTCCCGGAGAACCGAAATAATTGCCGAAGTGATCAGGATGTTCTGCAAGCGACTACCCGTACTCTTAAGTGCCCCCCTCCCCCCTAGGGTAAAAAACCAGGTAGAAACCCGCTCTGCGTGAACAGGCTCAAAGGTGCGCCGCAGCTGCCAAGGGGGACCGTAGTAGTCCGGTTGGTGCCGGTACTGGTCTAACAATCGCCGGATCAGCTTGCCTTGGTCCTGGAAGGAGGACTCACTAAACCGTGGGGCAGATGCCGCTTCGGGAGCGGCGGGGGGGGCAGGCGGCGGCACTTCCACCTGCGCCAGGGGCAACTCCTCCGCTGCACTAACTAGCTCCTGAAGACTGCCGACTAGATACTCCTTAAAGCCCTGGACGCGAATCACTAGGTCCTGGGAAACCCCGGCGAAATTACTGCGCATCTCAGCCCGCATCCGCTCCTGGCGCCGCTCAAGTTGCTCAATGGCCGTTTGTAAGGCTTGCTTGCGTTGCTCTAAGTCCCGCAGGGCTTCCTGGACCAACTGCTGCATTGCCAGAGCCTGCTCCTTGAGCAACTCATGGCGACGGCGCTCGAGTTCGGCAATTTCCTGGCGGAGGGTTTGGGCTTGTTGTTCCTGGAGGTCGTCGGTCATAGGAGAGAGCTTAAACAGGGGAGGAGGGGGGGCAGTACTGCTCAAGGCAGGTTCTTAGGGCTTGGGGGTCAAAGAGAATTGGCAGCAAATGAATACTTTTAACCTCCCGAAAGTAGAACAAAATCGGTACAGGTGGCCAAAGAATTAACCAGGATTGCCACTCGGTGTAGGGAAAGTGGCGGATTTGCTCTGAACCAAGATATACCTTGAGGGCTTGGTAGGTAAAATGCAGACGCAGGGTGGCACTCTGGTAAGCCAAAAAGAGCCCGAACAACCACAGGCCCAAGGTCACCAAGGGTTGCAATCCGAGGCAAATTAAACCGATGACTCCCAAACCTAGGGCAAGGGAGTAGTTGGGGGCAAGCTCGGTTCCTTGGTTGATGGTTGAAGGTGAAGACATGGCAAAAATTCCCAGGCTGACCAGGACTCTAATTGTATCTGTCTTGCCAGGCATAACGCCAGGGGTACCCATCGCTCATCCCTTCCCCACCTCCGGTAGCCCAGCCCCGAGGACCTCCCGGACCCGGTAAATTGGCCGCCCCTGGGACTCATGGTAGGTACGCATCTGCAATTCTGCCAGCAGACCAAAGCCAAATAGTTGCACACCCCCAAGTAACAACATCACCGCCAGAAATAGCAGGGGGCGGCTACCAATACTTTGGTGCAAGAACAGTTTTAGGCAGGTCAAATAAATCCCCAAGCCCAGCCCAGCCCCGATCGCCCCCAGACCAAAAAAGCCAAATACGTGCATGGGCCGGGTCAAGAAGGTTTTCATGAAGGCAATGGTCAGCAGATCCATTAGCACCCGAAAGGTCCGGTCTAGACCATACTTGCTGCGGCCAAACAGACGGGGGTGATGGAGGACCTCTACCTCGGCAATTTTTGCCCCTTCAATGTAGGCCAGGGCCGGCAAGAAGCGATGCAGTTCTCCGTACAAATTCAGGTCAGCCACCAATTCTGCCCGGTAGGCCTTCAGGGAACAACCGTAGTCGTGGAGCCTCACCCCGGTTACCCAGCCAATTAACCAGTTAGCAATTCGTGAGGGGATGAGACGGGTCACAGTGGCATCTTGACGCTCTCGCCGCCAACCACTGACCAGGTCATAGCCCTGGGCCAACTTATCTAAAAGCCGGGGGATATCCTGGGGGTCATTTTGCAGGTCACTGTCCAGGGTAACAATCACCTCCCCGCGGGCAGCGTGGAAGCCGGCCGCCATGGCCGCAGTTTGACCGTAGTTACGCCGCAACAGCACCGCCCGGAGATCACAACGGGTCTGGGCCAGGTGTCGCAGCAGTTCTGTAGAACCATCCTGAGAACCATCATCCACACAGATGATTTCGTAGGGGGTCTGAGTCCCCTGGAGGGTAGTCGCCAAAGCCTCGAGCAGCCGCGGCAGGTTTTCCACCTCGTTATACACGGGCAAAACTACCGAGAGACGGATCATGGCCGCCAGCCCTGATAGCTAGCTACCACTCGGCCAGCCCCGCGCCACTGCTGGCGGTAGACCTCACTGACCGGATCAAGGTCCGCACCCCACAACCAGTCAATGCCAATGCCGTTGCGGCCCCGGTCCTTGCCCGAACTGTGGATGTAAGCGCCCTCTCCCATGTGGATACCTACATGGGTAGCTCGGGGACCAAGACCGAAAAATACCAGGTCCCCCGGTTGTAGTTCTGTTTGGGGGACGGGGGCGACAAAGTCCTCCTGTTGGTAAGCATCCCGGGGCAGCCAGACCCCCAGACTACTGAAAGCCCACTGGACCAATCCCGAACAGTCGTAGTCGGGACCTAGGGTCCCACCCCACAGGTAAGTATTGGGGCGAGCCATAGCTTGACGGACCCGCTCAAGGACCTGGGGGATTAACGCTTGGATATCATCCGGTTTCCAGAAGCGAGGATGGTAGGAGTCACCGACGGGCAGGAGGGCTAAGGTATCACCTCTGGCAAGCCAACCGCAGTAGCCATCTTCCCACAAGCACACCCGGGGGGTAGCACCGGATTCAAGAACCTCCAGGCAGCGTCCGCGCTCGGCTTGGGTGGCTAACCGGTCACAGGCGGGGGAGTCATAAATGCTCAGGCCAGTGTTGACCTGGTAGGTACCGGGAGATAGGGGGGTCATGGGACCATAACTGTCAGGGAGAGAGATGTGATCTTCCCCTGGTAGTCTACACCGGGGAATGTTGAGATTAATGAGGATAATTCAAGTTAAGCCTCACAGCTTCAGAAATACTTATCAGTCCCTACAAAAAAAGCAAACTGTAATTATGAGATATGGATGGGAGACCCTGATAGACTGAGCTATAGTTACGTCTCTATACACCCCATAGATCTTAATAAACTGACACATCAGGGAGATACCTAGGGGCGTGCTAGGGGCAGAGCGAATTTTGCCCACGGTATTCAAATTGGGAAAACCACATGTCCTACTCTCAAACCAAGACCCAGACCAAAACCGGGTACCAAGCTGGGGTCAAAGAATACAGGCTCAAGTACTATACTCCGGACTACGTGCCTAAGGATACAGACATCCTGGCAGCTTTCCGGGTCACCCCCCAGCCGGGAGTTCCCCCGGAAGAGGCAGGGGCGGCGGTGGCAGCTGAGTCTTCTACCGGCACCTGGACCACGGTTTGGACCGACCTGTTGACCGACCTAGACCGTTACAAGGGTCGCTGCTACGATATTGAGCCGGTCCGAGGAGAAGATAACCAGTATATCTGCTACATTGCTTATCCCCTGGACCTGTTCGAGGAAGGCTCTGTCACCAACATGCTCACCTCCATCGTCGGGAACGTGTTTGGTTTTAAGGCCCTCAAAGCCCTGCGCCTCGAAGACCTGCGCATCCCGGTAGCCTACCTGAAGACTTTCCAAGGTCCTCCCCACGGCATTCAAGTGGAGCGGGACAAGTTGAACAAGTATGGCCGGCCCCTCCTGGGCTGCACTATCAAACCCAAGCTGGGCTTATCCGCCAAGAACTACGGTCGGGCAGTCTACGAATGTCTGCGGGGGGGGCTAGACTTCACTAAGGATGACGAAAACATCAACTCCCAACCCTTCCAGCGCTGGCGGGACCGCTTCCTGTTCGTAGCCGATGCCATCAAGAAGGCCCAGGCGGAAACCGGGGAAATCAAGGGTCACTACCTGAACGTCACAGCTCCTACCTGTGAAGAAATGCTCAAGCGGGCCGAGTTCGCCAAGGAACTCGAAATGCCCATTGTCATGCATGACTACCTCACCGCTGGTTTCACCGCCAACACTACCCTGGCCCACTGGTGCCGCGATAATGGTCTGCTCCTGCACATTCACCGGGCTATGCACGCGGTCATTGACCGGCAGAAAAACCACGGCATCCACTTCCGGGTCCTGGCCAAGTGCCTGCGGCTGTCTGGGGGAGACCACATCCACACTGGAACTGTGGTGGGTAAGCTTGAGGGAGATAAGGCGATCACCCTCGGGTTTATCGACCTGCTGCGGGAGAACTACGTCGAGCAAGACTTGTCCCGAGGGATCTACTTCACCCAAGATTGGGCATCTATGCCTGGGGTAATGGCCGTAGCCTCCGGGGGGATTCACGTATGGCATATGCCAGCCCTGGTGGAAATCTTCGGTGATGACTCGGTGCTGCAATTTGGGGGTGGGACCCTAGGCCACCCCTGGGGTAATGCCCCGGGAGCCACAGCTAACCGGGTAGCCCTGGAGGCCTGCGTCCAAGCCCGTAACGAGGGCCGCGACCTGATGCGGGAAGGGGGAGACATTATCCGCGAAGCCACCAAGTGGAGCCCAGAACTAGCTGCTGCCTGCGAACTCTGGAAGGAAATCAAGTTCGAGTTTGAAGCGGTAGACACCATCTAGACACCCTAGACCTGGGATCACCCCAGGTCTGGAGGGGAGGCGCCATGGATACTAAGCAAGTTACCAAGGATACGGCCAGTTTTCTCATTAGCTTCCTCACTTATCAGGCCGTGCGCCTGGTAATTGCCCAGCTGAGTGAAACCGACCCCCCTGTAGCCTACTGGCTGCAAAACTTCTCCTCCACCTCCCGCGTCCAGAATGCGGAAGTTTACCTGCAGGACCTGTTTCGTGAGCGTCAAGAACTGGCCCTGAGGGTCTTGACCGTCCGTGAGCACCTTGCGGAAGAGGTCGTAGATTTCTTGCCGGAAATGGTCCGTACCGGCATTCTCCAGGACAACGCCAAGCAACGACGCCAACATTTGGAGCGGCTGACTGGGCTTGATTTTTCGCCCCAGACCGACCGACCCCCTGAACCCCAAGGCTAGCTAACCCTTTTTACTCCAGAACTACCCATGAAAACTCTACCGAAAGAGCGCCGGTTCGAAACCCTTTCCTACTTGCCCCCCCTCACGGATGCCCAGATTGCCCGGCAGGTACAGTACATCCTAGACAAGGACTATATTCCTGCTATTGAGTTCAACGAAAGCTCTGATCCTACTCAGTACTACTGGACCATGTGGAAGCTGCCTCTATTCGGGGCCAGCTCAGTCCAAGAGGTGATGCAGGAAGTCCAAGCCTGCCGCTCCGAGTACGCCAATTGCTACATTCGGGTGGTGGGTTTTGACAACATTAAGCAGTGCCAAATCCTCAGTTTTATTGTCTACAAGCCTAACAGCGGCTATCGCTCCTACTAAGCTCTAGACTCAGGGGCAAGCGAAACCTTGCCCCTAGCCTCAAGTTTCGCACTATCGCCTGTTTGGCATGGCTACCAACTACTACCTATCCCCTCGGTTCCTCGATAAGCTCTCCATTCACATCACCAAGAATTACTTGCCCCTGACCCACCTCCAGGTCCCCCTGATGCTGGGGATTCACGGCCGCAAGGGGGAAGGCAAGTCCTTCCAGTGTGAGCTGGTGTTCAAGCGCATGGGGGTAGAGCCTATCCATATCTCCGCCAGTGAACTAGAAAGCCCTGATGCTGGTGACCCAGCCCGGCTCATTCGCTTACGGTATCGGGAGGCGGCGGAGTTGACCCGGGTCCGCGGCCGGATGACAGTCCTGATGATCAACGATATCGACGCTGGCATTGGCCGTCTTGATGCCCACACCCAGTACACCGTCAATACCCAGTTGGTGTCAGGCACCCTGATGAACATTGCTGACAACCCCACCAACGTTCAGCTCCCGGGCAGCTACGAAGTCGAACCGATCCAGCGCATCCCGATCATCCTGACAGGTAATGACTTCTCCACCCTCTACGCCCCCCTGATCCGCGATGGCCGGATGGAAAAGTTCCACTGGCAGCCTACACCGGCTGAGCGCCTCGGCATAGTCAGGGGTATTTTCGCCCACGAGCCAGTCAGTCAGGAAGACGTAGAACGGCTGGTGAGTCGCTACGGTGACCAGGCGATCGACTTTTATAGTGCCCTGCGCTCCCGGCTGTACGACGAACTTGTCCGGGAGTTCATCGGCCGGGTCGGCCTCGATCAGGTGTCTCGGCAGCTGGTCAACAGTGACAGCCCCCCCCCAGCCTTGGCCCCCACCCACATTACCTTTGAGCAGCTAGTAGATATTGCGCAGGAGTTGGTCCGCGAGCAACACCAAGTCAAACAAAATTTAGCGGCGGAGTACCAGTCCCAGCCAACCCCGGGGGTCTTGCCAACCGCCACACCAGAGTCTAATGGTTCCCTGTCCCCGGCGGTGCGCCACCAGGTGCAAGGGATCCTCGCCCAGGGCCAACGCCTGGGGATTGAGCACGTTGATGAGCGCCGATTCCGCACCCAAGCTTGGGAGTGTTGTGCCACCATTAACCCCGGAGAGGCTTCCCAGGCTTGGGAATTGCTTGAGCAGTGCTGCCGCGAGCATCCCCAGGCCTACGTCCGCCTGGTGGGTATCGAGCCGGGCAGCCGCCGTCGCCTCACTGAAGTGATTGTCCAACGGCCGGCTGTTCATGGCTGAATCCCCGAGCCGATGGCTCAGATCCTTTCTGGCTATGGGGTTGCGCCGGCTGGTGGCAATTCTGGAAGGGTGGATCCAAAGGCTTGAGGCTGAGACCCCTTGGCCCTGGGCCGAGGTCCTGGAGCGCCGCTGGTTTAGCCTAGTCTACCTGGTGCGGGCCCTGGCCCCCGCTCCCTTACAGGCTTGGGCCCCAGTACTAGCAGCTGGGCTAGTCCTAGTACCCCTAGGAGGCCTGCTCTGGTTGAGTGCTGCCCTTCTGCTCCCGAGTCCCCCAACCCGCCCTGAGGTACTGACCCCCGAGGTAAGGCAGCCCCTAGTAACCTCAGTTACTCCCAGCCTCTCTCCCACCCCGGAAACTGCCCCGGCACCGCTTGCTCCTGAGGAACCGGAAGTGACCGCCACTCCTGGGGAACCCCCCGCCCCTGCACCCCTTACCCCCCAGGAGCGCCTCCTCGCCACGATTAAAGAGCCCCTGGAAAGGGCCACTGGCTCCTACGGGGTTCGCCTCACAAATATCCTGCGCACCGACTTTGTTGCCAGCTTGCTCGCGATTGAACTGAGTGCCGATTGGTATGACCTAGCTCCGGAGAAACAGCAGCACCTCGCCCAGGAGCTACTGAGCCAATCCCGGTCCCTAAACTTCCAATCCCTCGAGGTGAAGGATGAACAGCACCACCTCTTGGCCCGCAGCCCAGTCCTAGGAGACCAAGCGGTGATTTTGCGCTCTAGGAATCTAAGCGCCGGACAACTCTAGTAACCGCCTGCTGCAAAAATATCCGCATAAACTGCTCGCGGCGGTTAAGTTCAAACTGCCGCTGCACCACTTCACTAATCCCGCCATCCCCCCAACTCTGGTCTTGGCGGAAGTACTCGATAAAGCTTTTGCCCGCGATCCGGGTCAGGTAGGCGGCACTCACCCCCTGGATTGCCCGGCCCACCATCAGCCCAACAATACTCAGATCCAATGCCGTGGTGACTATTTCCAAAACTCCCTTGACAATCCCTAATTGCAGCAGGGTCTTGCCCAAAGAGAAGGATAACTCCCGGCCCCGCTCCCAATTTACATCACAGCCATAAACTCGCCCGATCGCCATCACCATCTGGGCATTCACCGCCGCCGTGGCCAACAGGTCCACCACCGGTAAGGGGGTAGCCGCCACTACTCCCGCGGTGATCCATTGAAATCTTTCTACTACTGCTTCCGCCTCCCGGCGCCGCTGATGATCCAAAAGCCGCCGGGCTTGCTCCCCCAACAGATGGGAGCGCAGTAGGATCCCATCCGCCAGTAAATTCTCTCCTTCAGCCCGGAGAATAGCCCCCAGGCGCCGGACTAGGGGACGCAGCTGGGGGGGCGGGGTAAAAACTTCCCCTGAAGGCAAAGTCACGGGGCTAGGAGCAGCAGCCACGGCCACCACATCCAAACCCTGGATCAAGCCCTCGACCCGTTGGCGCAGGCGAGTTAGGATTTGCTCCTGGTCTGCGGCCAGGTACAAGTCAGCCTTATTGAGCACCAGTAGGGACCGTTTGCCCATATCAGCCAGGGCTTTGAGGGTTAGGTACTCAGCCTTTTGGAGGTCATTGTCCACCACGAAGATTAGCAGGTCAGCTTGGGTAGCCAGAGCTCGGGCCTCTTCCTCGCGCTCCTCCCCCAAACATCCCGCCTCCAAAATCCCCGGTGTGTCCGTGAGGCGAATTTGCCGACCGGCCCCCGGCACCTGCAGGCAATAGGTCTGGGGGGTGGTAGTGGTCCCCATAGTCTCGGCGACCGCCCCGGCCGGTCGGCCTAGAAGGGAGTTGACCAGGGAGGTTTTGCCCGCTGACCCGGTACCAAACACCACCACCCGTAGCTCTCCTTCAACTAGGCTAGCTTGAATTTCTCTCACTCGGGTCGATAACTCCTCCCGAGCAACCTGGTCTTGGATCTGCTCAAGCTGTTGCTGCACAGCTTCTAGGTTTTGTTCCGCCACCTGGGGTTTTTCCTTAGCCAAGCGTGGGGCCGGCCGGGGTCGGGGGGGGCGAGTAAACCTGAAGACCAAGTAACCAAGGAGGGCAAATAGGCCCAGCAAGGCACCGCCAACAACCCCAAAAATTAGGTTGGCCAAGGCAGCTGGCAGAAAGGTAAGTAACTCTTGATGCAGGCTTTGCGCTAGGTTTACCAGGTTGCTAACTACTACCAGAAACAACCCGAGGCTGAGAATAATGATTAACAGCCGCCGCATGCTAGGGAGTCCGCCGGAGGTGGGGAAGATGGGTTTAGTCTACCCTAAGGAACCCGTCCTAGGGAGCTTCCTAGGCCTTAACCCCCCTCTAGTCTAAGCCGGTGGCCGCTTCAAATGGTACCAACACACTCATTCTGGTCTTAGTTGGGTGAGGTATCATGGGTGCATGCCAGCCCTTATCCTATGGCCTCTCCTAGTGCCTCTTTGCGTTCGATTGGTCTCCAAGGAGTTCCCCAGCGGTTCCCCCTTGCCGCTGAGGTGGTGATTGGTCGAGAGCCTACCTGTCAAATCGTCCTTGACTCTAATCAGTACGGCAATGTCTCCCGCCGCCACGCAGTAATTAGGTGCGCCCCCGACGGTACCTGGCGCATCATGGACCTAGGGAGTGCCAATGGTACCTACGTCAATCAGCAGTTATGTACCACTGAAAGCCCCCTCAAACCGGGAGACCACATCCGCCTGGGTGCAACGGGAGCAGAATTCGTCTTCGAGTTGCAACAGCCCCCCCCGCCCGAGGTGCAGATTAAGCCGGGCCTGTCCATGAGCCAACTCTTGCCAATTATCTCCACTGGTAAGGACCTGCGTCGTAAGGCATTTTTGGTTCCGGGAGCATTAACGGTGCTGCTGGTGATGGTCATGTTTGCCGCCCAGGGGAACTTTGGTGTCTACGCCTGGGTTTTGGCTTTGTATATTGGTGGCGGCGCCTACTTTTTTGTCTACCAGCTGTGTGGTAAAGCCAAACCCTGGTGGCTGCTGGCCCTGATCGGTGTGACCACCATGGGAGTGCTTGTCAGTCCCGTGTTTGATGGAATTGCCTTTTTCTTTCGCCACGTCTTGCCCGGAGATGCCTTTGGCCTGATCCAAGGACACCCTAGCTTCTCCACAGCCATCCTGGTTAAGACCCTTGGGAATGGCTTTGTCAGCCTATTTGTGGTGCTGTTCTTTGGCGCGGGTTTGACGGAGGAGCTCACCAAAGCCCTACCAGTGTTTGCCTTGTGCTTTCTCGACCGGTTACCGGGTCCCCTGAGACGTCGGAGAAATTTGGCAGTACAAGAGCCCCTAGATGGGATCCTCTACGGCACTGCCTCGGCTCTGGGCTTCACCCTGGTGGAGACCATGGGCCAGTACGTGCCCCAAATTATTCAGAATGGGGGGGCAGGGCAGCTAGGGGGTCTAGAGCTGCTGATCCCGCGGCTGCTCTCTGCCATCTTCGGACACATGGCCTATAGTGGCTACTTCGGCTACTTCATCGGCATGAGCAAATTAATACCTGCCCGTGCACCGGTAATCCTGCTGGTGGGTTACGGCACCTCAGCGGCCCTGCATGCCCTATGGGATACCACTGCCTTTGCTAACCTGCCCTTCTTGTCTCCTGTAGTCGGAGTAGTGTCCTACGCCTTCCTGGCGGCAGCTATCCTTAAGGCCCGGGCCATTTCCCCGACTAGGTCAGCCAATTTTGCCACCCGGATTAAGCCCTGAGGGCAGGGTCGCCAGTAGCCAGGGAGGGGGTTAGTCGGTGGCACAGAACCTTGGAGCTTGCCCCCTGGCGAAAAATTTCCCAGCTAGGTTAGATGTGGCTTCGGCTTTCTGGCGGAGTCCTGACCCCGCTTGGCCTCTAGAACGCGACACAACAAGGAGTGTTGACGGCACATGTATTTATGTTGAGAAATAAGTATATAGTTGCTATACCTGTTAGTATGTCTCCCAGGAATTGACAGTTAAGACTAGGGCAAAGCAAATTGAAACTGCGGTTGAGCTGCCAGCGGGGTTGTGGCTGTCTTCCAAGACATCAGACCCCCGTAGTCGGGGGCATCCGGCACGGTCGTGGCCGTCAGTGAGCCCCTGATCAACGAGAAAAATGCCTCGGTTCTCGCCACCGGCTAAGCCCGAAGATCAACGCCTCGAGGTCTCCCCCTAGAATGAACGCCCTAAGCCTCCCCACCCCGTGGTTGAACGGCAAACCTCTACGACTGTTAATTCTAGAGGATGAGCCAGCGGATGCTGAACTAATCATCCGCGCCATCGAGGGGGCCTGTTTCCCTGGGAGTTGTCGGGTCATCAACAAGCTGGCTGACCTGAAGCGGGAACTGAAAACCCACTCCTGGGACATGGTTTTATCTGACTTTTATCTGGAGGGATTTACTGCCTACGATGTCCTAGATTATCTGGGGCGGTCTGCTCAGCCCACTCCAGTAATTTTGATCACTGGCAGTCTTGGGGAAGAAGCGGCAGTAGCCTGTGTCAAGGCCGGGATCAAAGACTACGTCCTCAAGGACAACCTCAACCGCCTACCAGGAGTGATTTGGGCCGTCTGGCAAGATCATCTGGCAGCGGTGCAGCAACAACTACAGCTGCACCAAACCACGATCACTAATCAAATCCTGCGGGGCATGCAGGGTAAAATCGACCTGGATGACGTCCTGCAGACTACCGTCGACCTACTCCACGCCGCCCTCCAACTTAGCCGGTGCATATTTTTTATGCCCTCGCGGGAAGGCACCTTCCCGATGCGAGCTAGCTGCGTCAGCCACCAGACTGCCAACGGCCAACTCCTGATCGGCGCCCATTGCCCCCTCCTGGAGTACTATCATCGACAGTACCCAGACCAGATAGTAGTCGCCGTTGACGACTTGAGTCGGGAAACCGATCCTCAGGTCCTACAGTCCCACCACACCTACCAGGTGCGCAGTTTTATTCTAGTGAAGCTAGTTCACCAGGGGCGGCCCTTAGGGGGCCTGTGCCTACACCAGTGTGACCGACAACGGTCCTGGAGTGTCGGAGAGGTTGAGTTACTTAAGGACTTGGCGGCTTACTACTCCTTGGCCATCTACCAGGCCCAACTTTTTAGGCGCCTCCAAGAGCAAGTCCGCCGCGAGCAGTTACTGCATCATCTCAGTCAGGCCTTGAATTCCCAGCTGACCCCCGAGAGTATTCTCCAGGCGACTGCCGACTGTGTGGGGGAATACTTCCAGGTCGACCAGGTAGCCATTACCGCCACAGTCGCTCCCGGTCAGATCCTAGTCCGGGAATGGCGTCTAGACCAGGACAGACCTGCTTGGCAGGAGGTCACCGCCGCCCTGGGTGGCCTGGCAGAACTGCTGCAGGACCCAACGCTGCCCCACTTTTGTTTCCTCAAGCTGAAGAGGGGGTCCGCAGCCGTAATTTTGCGGGTACCAATCATCATCCAAGGCGAGTGGATAGGGTATCTTTTCCTCCTTAGTCGCCAACCGGAACACCGCTTCGGTCCCGAGGATATTAGACTGCTAGAGCGGTTAGTCAGTCAACTGGTAGTTGCCTTGACGGACCTGCGCAACCGCCAAATTCTTGAGCAGCTGGTCCAAGAGCGCACCCGAGAACTGCAGGCGGCAAGCCAAGCTAAAAGTGACTTCCTCTCAATTGTTAGCCATGAGCTGCGCACCCCCCTGACAGGGATTTTGGGTTTCAGTCGTCTGCTTGAGAAACAGATTTTTGGTCCTCTCAACCCCAAACAGCTGCAGTACGTAGAGAATATTCTCAGTTGTAGTGACCACCTCCTTGACCTGATCAACGACCTGTTGGACCTGTCTAAGATCGAGGCTGGGCAAGAGGAGCTGTGCCTAACCCTGGTGGTCGTCCGGGAGTGCTGTGAGGCCTGCTTTCTCCCGATGCGCGAAAAGGCAGCAGCTAAAGGCTTAAGCTTAAACCTGTTCATCGACCCCCAAGTCAGCACCTGCCGCGCTGACCGACGGCGGCTACAGCAGATCCTGGCTAACCTAATTGGTAACGGCGTCAAGTTTACCGACCGGGGCTCCGTTACCTTGAGGGTAGAAAAGCAACCAGGTTGGATCTACTTCCACGTCCAAGACACAGGGATTGGTATTGCTGCGGCGGACTATCCCCGCCTGTTCCAGCCCTTCAGTCAGATCGATCAGGGGGCCAACCGCCACTATGAAGGAACAGGCTTGGGTTTATCCTTGAGTATGCACCTGGCCTGCCTACACGGGGGGACCATTACGGTGGAATCTAGCCTGGGCCAAGGAAGCTGCTTCACCCTCCACCTACCCGACCTTTAGAATTTGGGACCCCAAAAAAAATTTGCCGGCAGGGGGTGACAATCGAGATAATTTCTCCTATACTAAATACAGTGTGGGGAGCGAACCAGAGAGGATGCCGAGACGAAACATGGCCAGTCGTCGGCATCCTTTCTGATTTTAAACATCTGGCTGCGGGGACCGACGCCCCCTCGAAAGACTTCCTGATAGGGTTGGTGTTTATCAGACTATGCTGTTTTCCATAGCCCAGCGGGCCAACTCCGTACGATTGCTCAGGCCAGTCTTCCCCAGCATATTGCTGACGTGGCTCTCGATAGTCCGCTGACTTACCCCAACTTCATCGGCGATCTCGCGGTTACCCATACCCTGAGCCACACGGTTTAGCACCCGAGCTTCGGTGGGGGTCAGCTTGATCTCAGCAGGGACCTTCAAGCGCGAGCCATTGTCCCCCAGCCAGCTGGGGTGCTGCCGTTGAGACCGCTTGAGAGAGGATTGGACTTGGGCTACTAGTTCTTCGGGTTCAAAGGGCTTGATCATGTAGACATCTGCTCCCGTGTTGAGGCCCTTAACGCGGTCTTGGCTTTGACCCTTAGCAGAGAGAAACAGGATGGGAATCGCGGCAACTGCTGGGTCTTCCCGGACCTGCCGGACCATAGCATAACCGTCCATCCCAGGCATCATCACATCGCAGATGACCATGTCGATCTTGTCTTTGCCCAGAATGTCTAGGGCCTCATGGCCATTCTCCGCCGTGATCACCTCGTAGCCCTGACACTGGAGATAGTCTTGCACCAGCATGATCAAGTTCGGGTCGTCATCCACTAAGAGCAAACGTTTGCGGTCCTTCTGAATAGCTTCCTTCATAGGTCACTTTTGGTTATGGCTGAGGCTAATCTTGACTATGGTTTAATTTACAAAGACCAACAAGACCCACACAACCAGGTTTGGCCTTACACCTTCAGTTTAACCCTAAGGCATCCGTCAAATTATCCAAATATTGCAAGTATCAGGGAATTATTCAGGAATGTTTACGTAAAAACCCGCATAGACCGGATTGTGTCTCCCCCCATCGACACCGAGGGGACTAAAGGCATTTTCGAGGCGCGCCCTTGTCAGGCTTTTAGCCGAGGGGATGCACTAAAAATACCTGCTCCTGCACCACCCGGCCACCCAAGAGGTGCTCTTGAATCACCCGTTCAATGACCTCGGGAGTGGAACTATGATACCATACTCCATCGGGGTAGACTAGAAGTATGGGACCTTGTTGGCAAAATCGCAGACAATTAGCTTTAGTGCGCCAGATGCAGCCATCCGGGCCGGGGCGGTCTAAACCAAGCTCCCTTAGGCGGCGCTTCAGGTATTCCCAAGCCTCTAAACCCGCCTCCTTGGTGCAACACTGGGGAGAGCTTTGGTCAGCGCACAGAAATAGGTGGCGCTGCGGCAGCCCTAATTTGGCCCTGATGTCCGTTAGATCTGCAGGCATTTCCCCGGGCTTCTGGCTAACTCGCCTATTCTCTCCCAACTAACAGGGAAAATCAACTAGGCTCACCTCCATGGGTATCGATCAAGGGTTTTTGAACCTCAATAAGCCCGCTGGCTGGACCTCCCACGACTGTGTGGCTAAGGTGCGGCGGGCTCTGGGGTTAAAGCGAGTAGGCCACGGCGGCACCCTAGACCCAGCCGCCACTGGGGTCTTACCCATCGCCCTCGGGAGTAGCACCAGACTCCTGCAGTTTCTGCCCAAGGCCAAAACCTACGAAGCCACCTTCAGACTCGGCCAATCCACCACCACTGATGACCTGGCCGGCGAGACCATTGCCCAGTGTAGCGGCGCCCACCTGGACCTAGCAGTGGTCACCGCGGCTCTGAGTGCCTTCCAAGGCCAAATCCAGCAGGTGCCCCCCCAATTTAGTGCCATTCAAGTCCAAGGAAGACGCCTTTACCAGCAAGCTCGTCTCGGGGAAGTGGTGGAGGTGGCACCCCGGCCGGTGGAGATCTTTTCCCTCCAGATCCGCTCTTGGCGCCCAGGGGAATTCCCGGAACTCGACCTGACTATATCCTGTGGTCCTGGTACCTACATTCGCTCCCTTGCCCGGGACTTGGGGGCTAGCTTGGGCACAGGGGGGACCCTAGCCTGCCTGCAGCGCACCTTCAGTGGTGGTTTTCACCTGGAAGACAGTCTAGACTTAACTGCGGTAGAAAAAAATTGCCCACCTATTCCCCCTGGCCTGGCTTTAGCCCACCTAGGGCGTGTTATCCTGGAACCCTCCGATGCTCTGGGGTGGTGCCGGGGGCGGGCCCTAGGGCGGGAAAATCTACCCCCAGAGCCCCTCCGGGTCTACGACCGAAGCGAGGATCTACTGGGCATTGGGCGGGGGGAAGGGGGGCGGCTGGTCCCCTGGGTAGTCCTCAAAAGCAGTTAGCTGGTCAATAGGTTAAAGAAATCATCCTCCAGTTCATAGCCTAAAGTTTGGGCCATGGCCTTGAGCCTGCTTACCCCTGGTAGACCGCGGTTTACCAGCCAGTCATAGCCCACAAACAGCTTGCCCATCAAAAATAACTCCAAGGCCTCAGGATTGTACTGGATTCCCTCCTGGGGACTGAACTGGTGGGGCACCAGCATAGCACTGTAGCGAGTCAGTTCACTAGGCCAGGCTAACCAGAGGGGCAGCCAGGGATAGACCGTATCTAGCCGCACAAACCACAATCTTACCTCGGGAATTTCTGAGAGCTCCCGGGGGTCGCTAGGGGCGCGTGGGAAGTCGATCTGAAACTGAATTTGGGGGTCTAACTCAGGTTCTGCCAGGAGCAGGGGGTCGATTACCCGCCGGGCCGGGGACAAGTCTAAGTGCAGAAAATCCAGTTCACAAACCGTGATGAGAGGGACAGTCATAGAGGTTCAGTATTCGTAGGGATTGCGGGGTTGGGGAATGGGGGTAGTGGTGTGGGCGTGCAGCACTAGTCGTCTTTCTCCGTCGATCACCTCGGTAGCCATCCGGCCCTGGACACTCAGCCAACTGTCCTTAGGGTAAGGGGGGTGATCGGGGGCCAGGCGAACCGGCATACCCACGGGATAAGCATCAGCGGCACAACAGGTGATCACAAACCGAGATAACATCAGGTACCCGGGGGGCAGCTGGGGGGGATAGGCTACAAAGCCCTTGATATTTGCCAATTGTCCATCATAGGCGTCCGGCTCTGGGTAAACCGCCAGGGTCCTCACCCAATCCACTAGGGTGCGCTGTTGGGATTGGATCTCCAGATGAAAAGCTTGGGGCCTGACCCGGGTCTCTAGAGTCGGCGTCCCCAAACCCCGCGCCAAGGCAGTTTGACTGGTAAACACGTGGGGGGTAGTCACCAGTCCCACCCCAGCGGCTAGCACCAGCAGTAGGCTACTCCAGCCGGGCGGGAAAATTCCCCGGTGATCAGTTAGGGGGGGCGCCCAAACCTTCACCCCTGCTAGAACTAGGAGAATAAACCCCGCCCCTACGGCTAAAAAGGTGTAGTTAGGATTGATCAACAGGTCCAGTTGATTAGTTAACCAGTACTTAAGTAGTAGGGCACCCCAGGCCGCCAGCGCCAGTACCCCTATCCCCTTGACGACCATGGTCTTGTCCTCTGTGCCTTCAACTAACCGGGCTAATCAAATCACGTACAGGTTTAGAAACACCGTCAACAAAAATGTCAGTTGGGCCGCTAAAACAAACATATAAAAAACCAGCCGGGGCGGAAAGATCGACACCATTAATCCCATAGCCTTCAGGTCGATCATCGGTCCAAACACCAAAAAGGCCAGGAGTGAACCACTCGTAAAGGTGCTAGCAAAGGAAAGGGCAAAAAAAGCGTCCACCGTCGAGCACATGGACACCACGGTAGCCAAGACCATCATGGCCACCACTGAGCTGACCGGCCCCTGCCCCAGGTGCAAGATCCACTCCCGGGGGATAAATTCTTGCACCAAGGCCGCCCCGAGGGCACCCAAGACCATCACTCCCCCTAACTCTTGGACTTCCTGGCCCATGGTCTGGCCCAATTGCCGCCACCGCTGGGGCCAGGGGAGGGGGGGGGCCTGGAGGGGGACTTTCTCCCCTAGCCAGTAGGTCCCCAGGGGAATGGGCTTGGGTTGTTGACGAGCTAGATCGGGCTGCAGTAACTGCTGCGGGCTCCCCAGGACACTAAAGAGCCAAGCAATAGCGGTGGTGATCCCCACTGAAAACCCCAGGCGTAGCAGAACAATTTCTGGTTGGTCTCGAAAGGCCGTCCAGGTTGCCCACAGCACAATCGGATTGACAGTCGGAGCGGCCAGCAAAAACCCCAGGGCCACGGATACCGGAGCTCCCTGGAACAGCAGCCGCCGCGCCACCGGCACATTGCCGCACTCACAAACCGGGAATAAGAACCCCCCCATGCTGCCGCACAGGGCTCCGAGTGCCGGATGTTTGGGGAGTATTGCCACCAGACGCCCCTGAGGGACAAACAACATCAGCACCCCGGAAAAAATCACCCCTAAGAGCAGGAAGGGGATAGCCTCCACCAGAAGGCCCAGAAAAATAGTCAGGGTGTTGCTAAAGTGGTTGTACATGGGCTGGCACTTAATCCTCCCCCCTAGCCTACAATAGGCGAGAATGTGGCACCCCCTCCTATGGCAGACCAGATAATTAAATTCGGTACGGATGGTTGGCGGGGGGTGATCGGTGCGGACTTCACCTTTGCGAACCTGCAGCGAGTAGCGCCAGTGGCAGCTCGAGTCTTAGCCAATACCTATGGTTCAGGCAGTCGCCTAATTGTTGTTGGCTATGACCGCCGGTTTTTGGCGGAGGAATTTGCCCAGGCCGCGGCCCAAGCTGTAACCGATGCCGGCTTTGATGTGGCCCTGGCGGAGACTTTTTGTCCTACCCCAGCCCTCAGTTGGATTGCCCATGCCCAGGCAGCCCTAGGAGCCCTAGTTATTACTGCCAGTCACAACCCCGGCCGCTACCTGGGCCTCAAGGTGAAGGGAGCCTTTGGGGGCTCAGTTCCCGCTTCGGTCACCGAGGCCATTGAGCAGGAGCTGACCCTGCCGACCCCGCCTCCGGCCATCAACCCCGGGGTTATTATTCCTCTGGACCCCTGGGAGAGTGGCTACTGCCAGGCCCTGCGGGAAAAAGTGCATCTGGAGTTAATTCGGGCCAAGATTCTTCAGGGGGAATTGACGGTTTTTGTAGACGTCATGCATGGAGCTGCCGCCGGCGGCCTAGGTCGACTCCTTGAGGCTCCAGTACAAGAGTTGCACTCCAACCGCGACCCTTTGTTTGGAGGAGGGGCTCCGGAACCTCTGCCAACCTACCTAGGGGAGGTCTGTGCCCACCTGCGGCAAGGGGGCCCTGGCCTCCGCCTTGGTCTGGTGTTTGACGGGGATGGGGACCGGGTGGCGGCGATAGATGAGGAAGGCAACTTCATGAGCTCCCAGATCCTAGTGCCAATCCTGATCGAACATTTAGTAGTCCGGCGGCACCTGCGCGGGGAGATCGTTAAAACCGTCAGCGGCTCAGATCTCATCCCAGCTCTGGCTAAGCACTACGACTTACCCCTGTGGGAGACACCCGTAGGCTACAAGTACATTGCCGAACGCATGCAAGCGGTACCGGTGCTAGTGGGGGGAGAAGAATCGGGGGGCATCGGTTATGGGGGGCACATTCCCGAACGGGATGCCCTCCTGTCAGCCCTGTATCTCCTAGAGGCAGTGGTGGAATCAGGCCGGAACTTGGGGTCTTTGTACCGCCAAGTTCAGCGGCAGGTGGGCATTGTCTCGGTATACGACCGCGTAGATCTGAGCTTGCCGACCATGGAAGTGCAGGAGCAACTCCTGAAGGTCTTGGCCCAGCAGTCCCTAAGAGAGATTGCCGGCCACGCTGTAATCAGTTGTCAGACGACAGACGGCTATAAGTTTCGTCTGGAGGGGGGGGGATGGTTTATGATTCGTCCTAGTGGCACTGAACCCCTGCTGCGGCTGTATAGCGAAGCCTATTCCCCAGTCGAATTAAGGGAGATTCTTGCCTGGGCAGAATCTTGGGCTAAGACCGCTGGTAAGTAGCCTGGTCAACAAACAAAAGTTTAGATAATTTGCAAAGTGTTGAGAATTAACCCCTGACTCCAGAAAGTTGGTTATCGTTATATACTACAGGGTCAGTCTTTATCAGGATACTGGGGCAATTATGAATAACATGCAAAACTACCGCGTGGCTTGCACCCTTACCTTCGGGGACATCTACGCTCAGATTATCGTTTGGTTGATGGTGATATTTATGAGTCTAGCGGTCTCCATGGCTTTGATGGGTGCTAATCGGCCGGTGTACGCCCTGGCAGCAGTGGGCTTAATCCTGGTACTCTCGTTGCCTTTTCTGCTGTTTGCCTTTGTCACCACCCTTTTGAATCATATTCAAGTGGTAGCCCTTGACCCAGCCACTGCCAAGGCAGCCCCCCTCAGTTTCAGTAGTCAGCGTCCTGCCCAGGCTAGTTAAGGGCCTGACGATAGATCTCCATCAACTGCCGGTAGTTCTCGGCCGCAGTGTAACGATGTTCAAACTCGGCCCGGGCCTGGTGGCGCATCTGCTGCCACTCCCGGGGATGGGCAAGCATCCATTCCACCTGATTCCTTAGGTCCTGGGAGTCCCCAGGCCGGAATTTCAGGCCCGTGCGGCCGTGGTCAATTAGTTCCCCCACTGCCCCGTGGTCACTGCCGATCACCGGGGTGCCGCAGGCGAAGGCCTCTACGATCACCCGACCAAAGGTCTCGTACCAAGTCGAGGGGACTAGGACCACCTGCGCCTCGGCCATGTAGGCATACACCTGGGAGAGAGTCTGGGGACCGAGAAACTCCACTCCCCGGAGAGGTCTAAGGGCAGTTGAGTCACCTGCCCCAATCACCTTTAGGGGCAAGGGCACATCCTCCCAGGCGGCTAGGAGCTCAGGTAAGCCTTTTTCTGGCTCTAGGCGGCCAACAAATAACCCATAGCCTCCAGTACCTGTCCCCATTCCCGGGTCCGGGTAAACGAAGTTGGGCTTGACGAAAACCTTGGCCGGGGGCAGACCAGCAGCCACGAATAGTTGCCGGGAAAACTCCGTCAGGGAAATATAGCAGTTCACGTCTCGGTTCCAGGTCCCCCACCAACGGTGCCCGCCGGTCATGGTGGCTACGGTGGCACTGGCCAGATAGTTGTGCTGATAGCAAGCGCGGGCGATTCCGAACCAGGGCACGGATTTCCCTAGACAGTCCCGACAGACGTGTCCCTCCCGCCAGAGGCGACCATTCACACACAGGAGGCGATAGTTGTGGAGGGTCTGCACCACTGGTACCCCGAGGTCCTGGGCAGCCCTATAGACCGAGGGAGACAGGAGCGGAAAAAAGTTATGTACATGCACCAGATTGTGGACTTGTCGACGCAGGCGTGCCTGGACCTGCCGGTAGGACTCCCCTGACCAGACAGTCCGGATGGCTAGGGATAAGGGGTGAATCTGGGCAATGCGTTGGTTAGTATCAGTGTGGAGGGTCACCTGATGCCCGGCCTGACGGAGCATAGCTGCCTCAGAGGCAAAAACCTCGTCCTCCCCTCCGGGCAGACGGTAGTAGTTGTGAATGCTGAGGATGCGCACCAGGGACTAGGAGGGCTAATTTCTACACTGCGGATTTGCCTGTCTGTCTTCAGTAGTCAAAGTTTTCCTCTTCCCAGTCCCCACTCCCATCAGTGAGGGGCACCAAGTGTTGCCATTGGGCTTTGCCCCGGGCGGTATCGATCAAAGCTTCTCTAACCACCGTCGCTAAGTTCAACCAAGTCAGGTCCCGGGCCCTCAGGAGACGCTTGAGGGCCTCGAGAGCCGCCTCAGCCTGTTCACTGGCCGGCTTCTCCTCAGGCTTTTGTTTAACTTGCAGGGGCACTGACACCCGCAGGGGGTCCTGTTGGACCGCTGCCAAGCCGTGCCGCACCGCCGCGGCAATCTGGGTTCCTAGCTCTTGTCGCCCACGGATGCGCTGCTGTTTCCAGCCCTTCTCGCAGGTGGCGTAGAGGGGCGGCAGGCGGTTCAGGGCATAGGCGATCACTTCAGCCTGGCGGATGTAGTCGAGAAGTTTATTCGGTACCAAGCGCAGTTGCCGTTCGAGCTCTTCTTCAACTAGCGACTCCATTGCATTGCGATAGGTTTGCGGATCCTCTTGTACCATAATGCCATCAACCGGGGGGGACTAAGGAGCACCTGCCCAGAGCCCATGGTAGCACAGTAGCACACCACAGCCTCGGGGGCATGGGCTAGCTACCGCACGGCAGGGAGTACTTTAGTCGACCGATTCTAGGCAGGCTTGAGGCTGGCTGGTTTGAACAACAGGTAGATCAGGCAGTCTTACCTGTTCAACCCGCACGGATAGACCTAACCACTGGGAGGAAAGCCGGGCAAAACTATCTGGGCAACCACTAACACAGAATCTGGTAGGTAGAGGCCGGCGGGGGTTGTGCAGACCGAGCAGGTCTAGTTCCTGAGCCGTAGCCGCCGCCACGTGGACTGCCGGATCGATCGAGCGGACGTGGGCGGGCAGGAGGGAGCGCAATACTGGAGCCAGATGGGGGTAGTGGGTGCAACCGTAAACCAGGGTATCAATCCCTTCACTCAGGAGGGGTGCTAAGTAGTGATGTGCCACCTTATAGGTGTAGGGATCACGGATCCGGTTTTGCTCCACCAGAGGCACAAACTTAGGGCAAGCTACTTGCCAGACTGCCGCCGAACTGTCCATCTCATGAATCGCATTCGGGTAGGCCTGGCTGGCTACAGTGGGGGGAGTAGCAATAACCCCGATGCGCTTACCCTGCTTGACCGCCGCCCTAGCCCCGGGCAGCACTACTCCCAAAATCGGAATGGGAAACTCAGACTGGACGGTTTCTAGGGCCAGAGCAGAACTGGTGTTGCAGGCCATAACTACCATCTTTACCCGCTCACCCATCATCCAGTGAAGGATTTGCCGGACAAAGGTAAGGATTTCTGCAGCAGAGCGGTCTCCGTAGGGAAGGCGGGCAGTGTCTCCAAAGTAGAGGATTGATTCGTTAGGTAATTGTCGGTATAGCTCTCGTAGAACTGTCAGACCCCCCACGCCGCTGTCGAAAACGCCGATGCGAGCCTGGTGACCGTGGGGAGTGGGATAAATGATACTAGATCTGACTTCACCCGGCAAGAAAGGAGGTACTAGATTGGGATGGATACGAGACATTATAGGATGTTAGGGCAGACAGGACGGGCAAGAAAGATTAACAATTGTGCAGATACCGTAGAATAACATGACCCAAAGAAATTGCCCTATACCCAGCCCCCCAGTTTTATTTATTTCCAGATATTCCCTATCGACCAGGGACGAAAGGGTGACCGAGGAGGGGTATTTACCCTTCCCAATTTAAGCACCAAATTCAGTAGTGACAGCACTCGGCGTAATTTACGCAGCTGCGGTTCTAGGCGTTGGTACTGGAGTCGGCCCTGATGTACTCCAGCCTGACCAATCATGATCACCTGGGGTGCATTACGCAGGGTGTTGTAGACGTGTTGTTCAGCGGTCTGCAGGGCAGCCGCAGCTTGCCGCAGATGACGGCGCCATTGCCACATTTGGCTCACCAGCCACCAACACCCCACCATAAGTAGACCATTAATGACTAAAACAGCTGACAGCACAGTCAATCCTGATTCCATGGATTCCCTTCTGCAGGAGTTTATCCCCATGGGTGTAGTAGCTACTACACCCCAAGGATGTAGTTTACTCCAACCCCTCTGGCGGCGATCCCAGGTTTCCCTGTGGATACCCTCTGAAATTAGCTCCCAATTTCCCCTCGCCCCCACTGAGACCGGCACCCTGTCAGAGTTCCTGACTAGGCTGTGGCCCCAAGCCCAGAGCTTAGTTTTCAGCCTAGCCCTAGGTGCTGTAGTACGTATAATCGTTCCTTTGTTAGAGCATAAACTGTGCGACCCGGGAGTGGTTGTCGTTGATCCCCTAGGCAAGTTTGTTGTGAGCCTATGCGGCGGCCACAGCGGCGGGGCAGACCAGTTAACGGTCCTGTTGGCCAGGCTCCTGGGGGCTACACCGGTACTGACAGGAGCAGCTCAAACCCACGGTTTGGTAATCGATCAACTAGGCAGTCCTTTTGGGTGGCGGCGGGGTCAGGGAGAATGGACAGCTGTTAGCGCTGCTGCCGCCCGTCGGGAGCCGATCCAGGTGATCCAAACTGCAGGCTCCACCCTATGGCGGGAAGGTTTACCTGGGGGTCATCCCTTACGGTTTGGCCCAGACCACCAGGCTCTCACTGCCCAGGTGGTGATTAGCCCAGCCCAACCGGCTCCCAGTTCACCAAACCTACCTCGGGTGCACTGGCACCCCCGCGTTCTCTGGATTGGGGTTGGTTGTGTGCGGGGGGCTGCCAAAAGCCTGATCGCCGATTGCATAGACCAACTCCTCCACGCTCACCAGCTAGCCCCCGAGGCGGTGGCGGGCGTGGCCACCCTAGACCTAAAGGCTGACGAACCGGGCCTAGTCGAACTCTGTCAAGAGCGCGCTTGGCCCCTGCGGTCCTTTAGCCCCGACCAATTGTCTCAGGTCTCGGTACCTCACCCCTCGTCAGTAGTGCAAAATGCCGTGGGGACTCCCAGTGTGGCGGAGGCGGCGGCTCTCCAAGGGGCGGGAGTTGTCCAGCTACGAGTCCCCAAACAGGTCTACCGGGCTGCCCAAGGATCGGTCACCTTAGCCATCGCCCAGGCGGACTATGAGTATTCCGACCGCCCGGGACGGCTTTGGTTAGTAGGCACGGGACCGGGAGACCCAGGGCAAGTCACCCCCGCTGCCCAAGGCGCACTCAGCTTGGCAGAGGTAATTATTGGCTACGATTTATACCTGGAATTGATTCGTCCCCTTACCCGCCCCGGTCAAATCCTGCTTGCCTGGCCGATCACCCAAGAACGGCAACGCGCTGAACAGGCCATTAGTTTAGCCCGTCGGGGGTTGACGGTGGCGGTGGTCTCCTCGGGAGACTGCGGGGTCTACGGTATGGCGGGCTTAGTTTTGGAGTTGCTCCAGGCCCAAGGGTGGGATGGAACAACGCCTCAAGTAGAGGTTTTCCCCGGCATCAGTGCTCTCCAAGCGGTTGCCTCGCGGTTGGGAGCTCCCTTGATGCAGGATTTTTGCGCTATTAGCCTCAGCGATCTCCTAGTTCCCTGGGAGGTAATTGAAGGGCGGCTCCAAGCGGCAGCCCAAGGAGATTTTGTGACAGTCATATATAATCCTCGCTCTGAACGGCGGCAGGCTCCCCTGGCAAGAGCCCAGAGAATTTTCCTGGACCATCGCCCCCCAGAAACACCTGCAGCTATAGTACGTTGTGCCTACCGAGACCAGGAGCAGGTGATTATTACCTCCCTAGCTGAGCTGCTCGACCATCCTGTAGACATGTTAACTACGGTTTTGATTGGTAATCGCCGTACAAGGGTCCATCAGGGCTGGATGATCACCCCCCGGGGCTACTTAGACCAAAAGTTTATGCATCACCCAGGACACCAAGCTCAGGATAATCGATCCAATCAGAGCCGGCATGAATCCTTGCACTCTAAATCCGAGGCCAAGACTGCCAACGATCCAAATCGTCAGGGCATTGACCACAAACAAGAATAACCCCAGGGTCAGGATGGTGACGGGCAAGGTGAGCACCACCAGAATCGGGCGCAGAGTAGCATTAGCCAAACCCAAGATGGCGGCGGCCACCAAGGCAGCACCAAATCCATGGACCTCAAATCCCCGCACCAGGTGGGCAGTGATCAGCAGGGCCAAGGCGGAAATCAACCAAGTGAGAAAAAAGCTAGTCATGATAGATAGCTCCGGACAGTTGATGAGGTTACTTCTCCATCTTAGGCACGCGCCCCTTTGGTAATCTCCATGCCAGGTTCAGAGCAGACCCCACCAGTCAAGGCTCACCTGAACCTAACCTCAGCCAAGAAAGCTAACCTAGCGATCCCCATCCGCCTGAGGCTCGACCAGTTAATTGTGTAAAAGCCCCAGAAATTCTGCCCCTCAGGGCAACATCTAACCCATAATTGAGAGTGTGGATGAGTAGATATACAGAGGCATCTATGATGGGGGAAGAGTCTCACGCCCAAGGAAAGCTTTCCGGACGAGAGTTACAGGTGCTGCAATTAGTTGCCGATGGATTGATCAATCAGGATATTGCCAAGCGCTTAGCGATCAGTAAGCGTACAGTGGACAACCACATCAGCAATATTCTCACCAAGACCGCCACCGACAACCGGGTAGCGCTGGTGCGCTGGGCCCTGCAGTGGGGGAAGGTTTGTGTAGAAGATGTCAACTGTTGTGCCCTACCCCAACCCAAGGACAAGTTGCTCTCCTGCAATCTAAGTCATGGTCATGAACCCAACTGAAACCACCGTGGTGCGCTTAAGTATTCCTGAACTACCCCTGGCGGTCTACCGGGAGGTAGCTGCTCACCTGCAGCAGGTGGAAGGGGTAACAACCGAGCTACACCCCCAAACCTCTGGGGAATTTAACTACCACCTAAGCCAAGTTGGCAGCATCTCTGTTGAATATCCTGGGGCTTTTGGTCAGAATCCGCAGCTGCAGGAAATTCTGGATTACTATGGTCAGCGCTTTAGTCCCTGGCAGGTCCTAGACTCCTCCCACCCATGATCCAATCTCTTCCTGGCACCTTTGACATCCTTCCTGACCAAATTCCCTACTGGGACTACCTGCTATCCACAGCCCGCACCATCCTTTCTCAAGCGGCCTATCGGGAAATTCGCACTCCCCTGTGCGAGGCGACGGAGTTGTTCCAGCGCAGCATTGGTGAGGCCACAGACGTGGTCGGGAAAGAGATGTACACCTTTGAGGACCGGGGGGGCCGCTGGACGACCCTGCGGCCGGAAGGTACCGCTGGAGTTGCCCGCTGCTACGTGGAGCATCACCTGGGATCCTTGGGTAGACTTCAGCGTCTGTGGTACTCTGGTGCGATGTTTCGCTACGAGCGTCCCCAGGCCGGTCGCCAGCGGCAGTTTCACCAACTAGGGGTGGAGGTTCTAGGTAGCAGCGATCCCCGGGGAGATGCGGAGGTAATTGCCCTCGCTAACGATATCCTCCAGGCCCTCAAGTTAACGGATTTACACCTGGACCTTAACTCCGTGGGCACCCCGGAAGACCGCCGAGATTACCGGCAGGCCCTGGTGGACTACCTTAACCCCTACCAAGGGGATCTAGACCCAGACTCCCAAGACCGCCTTGAGCGTAACCCCCTGCGTATCCTCGACAGCAAGCACCCCCGCACCCAGGAAATTGTCCAGGCTGCCCCTTGTCTGCTGGATTTTCTCAGCCCGGCCTCCCGGCATCACTTTGATCAAGTCCAATTTCACCTGGAATCTCTGCACATCCCCTACACCATTAATCCCCGACTGGTCCGGGGTTTAGACTACTACACCCATACTGCCTTCGAAATTAAGTCCTCAGCCCTAGGAGCTCAGGATACCGTCTGCGGCGGGGGCCGCTACGACGGACTGATTGCTCAGTTGGGTGGGGACCCTACCGCAGCCGTGGGTTGGGCCATGGGCCTGGAGCGTTTAGTTCTCCTCCTCCAAAAGCTCCTACCTCCCCCTCAGGACCCCTTAGACTTTTACCTGATCTCCCGGGGGCCAGCGGCGGAGGCCCGGGCCATAGTCTTCGCGCGGCAACTGCGCCAGGCGGGTTACGGGGTGGAGCTAGACCTATCCGGCAGTGCCTTCGGAAAACAGTTTAAACGGGCAGACCGCAGTGGGGCCGTCGCCTCCCTAGTCCTTGGGGAGCAGGAAGCTCAAACCGGGGCTGTGCAATTGAAATGGCTGGCATCCGGGCAGCAGCAGTTAGTCCCCCAAGCCCAACTACTCCAAGCGTCTCAGGTGTGGCAAGCCCAACTCAGAAACTCCCTCAATAGCTTGCAGGGGGGCCAGGATCCCTAGGGGGCATGTCCTTTTAAACATAAAGAGGGGGTCCCGGTTAAGCTTTGGAAACTCTTATGTAATCTTATGTGTTCAGGTTCCCAGGGGCCTAAGGAGGGGTTACCATAAAATCTGAAGAAAACCCTAAGAGGGCTCTTTATGACTCCAACTGTGCTAAGAAAACTATGGTCGTTGGTAGAAACGACCCAGGCAAGTTTTCTGTTAAGACTGGATGACGCAGCCCTAGGACAATGGTTATACCGTCAGCTAGAGGCCCAAACCAATCTTGACCGCGATGAGGCTGACAGTCTTAATGCCTACATTCGCTCTCGTTTAGTATTAATCCGCGAGTTTGCCCACCAACGCTAAACCCACTGCCAGGTCAGCACCTGGGAGTCCTGCAGACGATAAACCCACTGGCGCAGGTGCAGATGATTTGCCTGCCGCTGCTCGGGGTTGGCAGTATCCAAGGGGTAGGGCAACAGACCCAGAATGGTGGCGGTGGTGACGCAAAACATGGATTTTTGGAAACTAATACAGATTTTGACTCTCAGGTCTGCTTCCCCCCGGGTCTGGCTAAGATAGCGCTGGCGCAGGTACGGGGGCAGGTAGTGGCGCATGTCTTGCATCAGGAGGGTGGGAGGAATGCCCGCCCCTCCTGTAGTGACTGGGTCAGCGTAGAGGGCTCCGTAGGTGAATCTGCTGGGATCGTTGGAGATTTCCTGAAGCTGAGCATTGTAGGAGACCACACCGAAGAAGGGGGTACCCCGAAAGAAAATTGCCTCCACGTAGGGGATGGCCGCATCGGCTAGGAAAGTCAGGCCGGCACTGGCGGGGATGATATCGTAGGTGGCTCCATCCAAGGTGACTTGGTATACCAAAGGCTGGCTAGCAGCCGCCACCAGCCCAGCCTTGACATGATCTACCACCTCTGGGATGCTACGAACTTCCCCCCGTTCGTAGGCCTCAGCTAGAGTCAAGAACAGGGGGCTCATCACTTGCCAAAACTGCCCCAGGACATGGTAATAAACCGCTTGGCGCACCTGTTCAAGGAGAAAATCGGGGAACAGCCCCTCGAGCAATCGCATCCCAGGATTAAGCCTTATTTTCTGCGCAATCGCTAGGTGTGCCAAGGCTATAAATTGCTCCGATTCCAGGTAGGTCTCCAGGCCCCCCCCTCCATGCCACATCATCGTCCTGAGGGTGTATTCGGCGTACTCATAGTTAATCCGGTCATGCCACCAGTGCTTGAGGAGGCGCTCGAGGGTGACGTGACCGTCAAAATACTTGAAGAAAGGAAACAAGACTAGAAACTGGCGCTCGGCAATGTCTAGGAGGTTGCGGTAGTAGGCATCTAAGACTACACCGTAGCTTTGGAGGATACCCACCACCTCTTCTAGGTTTTCTGGGGTGTCAGGTAATAAAGCCTCTCCGGCCTGTAACCGTTCTACTAGTTGGTCTAGGAGGGTCCGGGTTTTGCTTCTAGTTACAGCCATGGGGAAAAGCTAGATAGGGTAGACAGAGCAGCCGGGGGTAGGACCAGGGTTGCTTCACTCCAATGCACTAATAGACCGGGCTGAACCCCGAGGATAACAATTATTAACCCTAAAATCAGGGCGGGAATCCGCTCGGACCAGGTGCTCTCAGGCAGCACTCCCCAGTTCTGGGGCAGGCGGCCAAAGAAGGCCCGGTTAATCAGCAGTAGAAAGTATACGGAAGTGAGACCCGTGCCGAGAATACATAGAATGGTCTGCCAGGGGAATTGGGCAATACTCCCCCGGAAAACCAGAAATTCACTCACAAAGCCGGCCATCCCGGGAATTCCAGCGCTAGCCATTACCCCCAGGACCATTAGGGACCCTACAATTGGCAAGCCCCGCTCGGGATTGAGGAGCCCTCGCAGCACCCCTAAGTCCCGGGTACCAGTTTTTTGGTAGACTACCCCGACCAAAAGGAACAACTGAGCCGAGATCAGACCATGGCTGACCATTTGGAAAACCGTGCCAATTAGACTGACAGGTGTAGCTGCAGCTAAGGCCAAGAGAATATAACCCATGTGACCAATGGAACTGTAGGCAACCATTTTCTTCATGTCGGTTTGGGCAATGGCCGTCAGGGAGCCGTAAAGTACGCCCACCACCGCCCATAGGGCTAATCCTGGGGCTACCACCCGCCAGGCATCACCAAATAGCCCCCAACCAAACCGCATCAGGCCGTAGGTACCCAACTTCAACAGCACCCCAGCTAGTAGCACAGAAACAGGGGTAGAGGCTTCCACGTGGGCATCCGGCAGCCAGGTGTGGAAGGGTACGAGGGGAATTTTGATCCCAAATCCCACCAGCAGCAAGCTCAAAAGGACCAGCTGGGCGGCTAGGGGCAAAGGGTGCTTCAAGAGCACTGCGTAGGTAAAAGAGCCAGTGCCACTCAGCCAAGCCAAACCCAAAAAGGCCGCCAGCACCAGCACTCCAGACACGGCTGTGTAGATGAGGAACTTCATGGCTGCATAACCACGGCGCTCCCCGCCCCAAATGGCAATCAATAAGTATAAAGGAATTAGTTCTAGTTCATAAAAAAGAAAGAATAATAGCAGATTCTGAGCTAGGAAAGCCCCCGCCACAAAACCCATCAGGGATAATAGGAGGGGGTAGTATAGGCGGGGCCGAGGGATTTCCCGGTCACTGCTATAGATAGCGATGCAACCTAGGCAGCTGTTGAGGATCACCAGGGGTAAGGAAAGACCATCGATGCCCAGGTGATAGGTAAGATCTAAAGCATCAATCCAAGCCCACTGCTCGCTGATCTGCATACCCGCCAAGCCAGGATCAAAATGCTCCAAGACTAGGATTGTTAATAGGAGATTCAGGCCAGCTATGCCCAGGGCTAGGGAACGAGCATGGGCCCCCGGCCAAAGTGCCACTACCAAGGCTCCTAGGCTCGGCAACCAAACCAATCCACTCAGAATCAGCACTCCCCCTCCTCCTTTACCAATACCAAAGGACTCCTAAGCCCAGGAGTCCCACCCCTAGGAGGATTGTCAATAAGTAAAACTGTGACTGCCCGGAGCTGGTGTAACGTAAGGACTCGCCACCGCCTAGGGAAACCAGCGCCATCAGGTTGACTACTCCGTCCAACACCTGTCGGTCTAACCAACTAGTCAACCGAGAAAGGCTACCCACCGCCGCCACTACCGTCAACCGGTAGAGACGATCAACATAAAAATCGTAGGCCAACAGGTCCTGGAGAAATTTCCAGGTCCACTGGACTGGCCGAGACCAAGTGCGGGTCAAAACCACCAGACTTCCTAAAAGGCACCCTAAAAGACCGGAACCAATCAGCAGCCCAGTCATCTGCCAGCCTAGGTCTTGCCAGGCCGGCAGGAGGTTCAAGCTTGAAAGCACTAGGGGTCCAGTCAGGGTCAGTACTGTCAGGGAAACCATGGGTACCGCCATAGGCCAACCCACCTCTGGAGCACGCCGGGTTTTGACTTGAGGGTCACCCAGAAACACTAGGCGGAACACCCTAGTCAAGTTCAAAGCCGTCAAACAGTTTACCAGGAGGACTACCCCCACCAACCAGGGGGCTGAGCCCCAAAAGTCATTTAGTCCCAAGTGCAGGGCCCAAAACCCCCCTAGGGGCAACACCCCCTCTAAACCAATGCTGCCCACCAGAAAAGCAATAGTAGTAGCGGGCATCCGCCGTCCCAAGCCGCCCATCTCCGTAAGAGTCTGGGTGTTAGTAGTATAAATGACTGCCCCCACACTCATGAAAAGCAGCGCCTTCGCCAGGGCATGGGCAAATAGTAACAGCAGGGCAAACCCCGTCCACTGACTACCAATGGCAATAAATACTAACCCCAAGTAAGCACTGGTGGAATGGGCCAGGGCCCGCTTGATATCGATCTGGGCCATAGCCACTAGGCAGGCACCCACAGCCGTCAAAGTCCCGAGCACCGTCAAGGTAGTCGAGGCAACCGGAAAAATCACTAACACCGGCTGCAGTTTGATGAGCACGTAGGCACCACAAGCCACCACTACTGAATTGCGCAGAATCGAGGCTGGGTTGGGTCCCTCCATGGCCTCGTCCAGCCACAGGTGGAGAGGCACCTGAGCACATTTGCCCGTCGGCCCGGCGATCAAGGCTAACCCCAACAGGGCTGTAACGATTGGGGGCAACTGAGCTGTTTCAGCCCACTCGTAGAGGTCAGGGAAGTTAAAACTACCAGCCAGGGTGCCAAGGGATATCACCCCCATCAACAGGAGCACATCACCAATCCGCTTGGTTAAGAAGGCATCCCGGGCAGCCGTAACTACCATGGGTTGAGCGTACCAGAAGCCCACCAACAGATAAGTGGAAAGGGTGAGAATTTCCAGCAGAGCATAACTCAACAGCAGGGAGTCGCTGAGGGCAAGACCACTCATGGCCCCTTCAAAAAACCCCATCAGACTAAAAAACCTAGCCATCCCCCAGTCTTTTTCCAGGTACCCTAGGGCGAAGACTTGGGCAAGAAGGCTGAGGATAGTCACCAACTCCATAGCACCAGTACTCACGGAGGAAATGTCCAACACAAAGGACAGATCCAAATCCGCCGCCCTCAGCCAGTGAAACACCAAGTACTGCGGCTCTTGACTCCAGGTGGTGCGAAATACGATGCTCCCATGTACGACTGCTAGGACCGTCGCTAAGAGGTTGATATAGGCGGCCGGCCTCGGCCCGGAACGCCGAATCAATCCTAAAGACCAGGGCAGGGCCAGGCAAGCTCCCAAAACACCGTACAGGGGTATCCACCAACTGCCGTGGAGGAGAAACTGAGCCATGACGACCATAATTTGACACTGACATCAACCTTAACAGACTGTGACACCAGTCTCAGTTTTCTCCCCCAGAGAGTTTGGCCCAAGTTGAATAAGCATATATTATTTTATTTAATATTGAAGATTTGAGACTATCATCTTGGATTATGTTGTCAAAGAGTAGACATATCTCTATTGTTGGTATAGAGCACTCAAGCTTCCCAGCTAAAAGTCAGGTTTTCGCTCCGGCTTACCGCCTGTAGGGGCTGACGTCAGTTTAAAGACTCGACCGGGGCGGTGGCTGGGGGTGTGCCCGATCCCTTACAGTTTACCCGTTCAGGAGTTAGACCATGCCCATTGCCGTTGGAATGATTGAAACTAAAGGGTTCCCCGCTGTGGTGGAAGCCTCGGATGCCATGGTTAAGGCAGCCAGAGTCACCCTGGTGGGCTACGAAAAAATTGGCAGTGGCCGGGTCACCGTGATTGTTCGGGGAGACGTGTCAGAAGTGCAAGCCTCGGTAGCAGCGGGCATTGAATCCGTCAAAAGAGTTAGTGGTGGGGAATTACTTTCGCACCACATCATTGCTCGCCCCCACGAAAATCTGGAGTACGTGCTGCCGATCCGCTATACCGAGGCGGTTGAGCAGTTCCGTAACTACTAACCCTTAGTCTACTAGGGTTCTTAAGTCTCCTAGTGTTTCGGCTCATTTCTAAGTTACGCAAAGAATCTTCAACAGGTAAAACGTATGGCAATCGCAGTTGGTATGATCGAGACCCTTGGATTCCCTGCTGTGGTGGAGGCCGCCGACGCCATGGTTAAGGCAGCCCGAGTCACCCTGGTGGGTTACGAAAAAATTGGTAGTGGCCGAGTCACCGTAATCGTCCGGGGAGACGTATCGGAAGTTCAAGCCTCCGTCTCCGCCGGTATTGATTCCGTCAAGCGGGTCAGTGGTGGGCAACTGCTCTCCCATCACATCATTGCTCGCCCCCACGAGAATCTGGAGTACGTGCTGCCGATTCGCTATACCGAAGCCGTTGAACAGTTCCGGGATAGCGTGAACGCCATTCGGCCCATGGGTCGTCCCTAATGCAGTTGGCCCGGGTGCGCGGCACAGTTGTCAGCACCCAAAAGGAGCGCACTTTACAGGGAGTCAAGCTCCTGCTGCTACAGCTGCTAGATGACCAAGGTAACCCCTTGTCTGGGTACGAGGTGGCTGCTGACGGGGTGGGAGCCGGAATCAACGAGTGGGTGCTAGTCAGCCGGGGTAGTGCCGCCCGGCAGATTCCCGGCAGTGAGGCCCGGCCCGTGGACGCAGCGGTGGTGGCTATCGTTGACACAGTTACCTTGGAAGACCGGCGGGTCTACAGCAAAAAAGACCAAGACCGTTAAAGCGCCCCCCCGTTTCATTCACTTCAGGAGAACATTACCGATGGTAGCCCGTGGCATTCCTGCCCCCCCCACCCCCTGGTCTAAATCCTTAGCTCAGCCCAAGATCCATGAGACCGCCTACGTCCACTCCTTCTCCAATATCATTGGCGATGTCAGGGTGGGCGCTCAGGTGATGATTTCACCGGGCACTTCAATTCGGGCTGATGAGGGGAGCCCATTTCACGTCGGGGAAGGAACAAATATTCAAGATGGCGTAGTCATCCATGGCCTGGCCGAGGGCCGGGTGACCGGAAATGACCAACAGGAGTATTCGGTCTGGATTGGAGACCGCAGCTCTATCACCCACATGGCCCTGATCCATGGCCCCGCCTACGTGGGGGACGATTGTTTTATTGGGTTCCGCTCCACTGTCTTCAACGCCCAGGTAGGCAATGGCTGTGTAGTAATGATGCACTGCTTGATTCAAGACGTGAGTATACCCCCGGGGAAGTACGTTGCCTCCGGTTCGGTGATCACTAATCAGCAGCAGGCCGACCGCCTCCCTAACGTTCAGGACCAAGACCGAGAGTTCAGTCGCCACGTGGTAGGAATTAATCGCGACCTGCGCAGCGGCTACCAGTGTGCCTCGAGTGACTCCTGTCTAGCCAGTTTAGGGGTTAAGGCCCAAGCTCCCACCGCCAGCAATGGCCATCAGCAGGCCGACCCTGGACTAGCAGGCCAACTGGAGCAGCTGTTGAGTCGAGGCAACCGGATTGGCTTGGAGTACGCTAGTGAGCGCCACTTCCGCACTAGCTCTTGGCAAAGCGGCACTGCTCTCCAGGTGCGCAACGGTGCGGAAGCCTTGGGGGCAGTCAACGCCTTCCTCGCCGAGCATCCCGGGGAGTACGTGCGTCTAATCGGCATTGACCCCAAGTCCAAGCGCCGCACCACTGAGGTGATGCTCCAGCGTCCGAGTGGCAAAGGGTTCGCCCCGATTCCCCTGCCGACTAAGGGGGCTAAGACGGCGGCCAGTAAGTTCCCCTTCACCGAGGAGACAGGTGTTGACTCTGCCTTAGCGCAACAGCTCAACCAGTTAATTAGCCAAGGTAACCGGATTGGCTTGGAGTACGCCAGCGAGCGCCACTTCCGCACTAGCTCTTGGCAAAGTGGTACTGCCCTCCAGGCGCGCAACGGTGCGGAAGCTCTAGGGGCGGTCAACGCCTTCCTCGCCGAGCATCCCGGGGAGTACGTGCGTCTAATCGGCATCGACCCCAAGTCTAAGCGCCGTACCACTGAGGTGATGCTCCAGCGTCCGGCCGGTAAGGTGGCGGTTGCCTCTCAAAAGGCCAACTCTAGTCCGACCCAGGCCGCAACCCCGGCAAGTTCTACCTCCCTAGGGGAGCAGGTAGTCGCCAGTGTACGTAGCCTGTTAGCCCAGGGTTATCGCATCGGCACCGAACACGTAGATAGCCGTCGCTTTCGGACTGGGTCTTGGGTCAGTTGTGCCCCCGTCGCCAGCCAGCGAGAGCCGGAGGTGATCAAGGCTCTAGAGGCCTGCCTCGTGGAACACAGGGGAGAGTACGTCCGTCTGATTGGTATCGACACTAAGACCAAAAAACGGGTTCATGAACAGGTGATTCAAAGACCCTAGCCATGTACCTGCCCCCCCTGCAACCCCCCCAGTTCCTCCATGTGCCCCCCCGGGGGGACGTGCGGGTCCATGAGAGTGCCTTGATTGGACCCGGGGTGTTACTGCAAGCTGATCCTGGGAGCCAGATTGTAATCGGGGCGGGGGTGTGTGTGGGCATGGGGTCGATTCTCCATGCCCACAGTGGCTCTCTAGAGTTAGACGCCGGTGTGATCGTGGGGGCTGGAGTCCTGCTCCTTGGCCATGGCCACTTTGGCGCTAACGCCTGCGTTGGTTCTGCTTGTACCATCTACAATGGCAGCATCCCCGGTCAGGCTGTGATCGCTCCTGGGTCTGTGATCGGGTTAGGTACACCCCCAGAGGCTGCCGTGGAAGCTGCCCCTGAGCCAGCAGCCACCCCAGCTAGCCCGCCCCCCGCCCAAACCGTCGTCTACGGCCGGGTGCATATCGACCATCTGCTCACTACCCTGCTACCCCATCGCCATCTCGGGGTAAATCATGAGTCCTAATCCTGACAACTATCATGAGGAGGTAGTCCCTCACCGGGCTGTAGACTATCGAGATATGGCTCTAGGGCTAGTCTCCACCTACAGTTTTCCCGCCCTGATCGGCACAGCGGACATGATGCTCAAGAGTGCTGCTGTCCATCTGGTGGGCTACGAGAAGATTGGCAGTGGTCATTGCACAGTGGTGGTCCGGGGGGGAATTTCCGATGTCCGCTTGGCGGTCCACAGTGGCGTAGAAGTAGCCGAACAGTTTGGCCAGCTCGGGGCTCACCTAATTATCCCCCGTCCCTATCCCAACCTGGATGCAGTCCTGCCCATCGGCAGTCGCCTAGCCCAGGTCCTCGGGGAGCGGGGTTACAGCCGCATGAGCAATCAGGCCGTCGGTCTCTTAGAAACCCGGGGATTTCCGGCCATGGTAGGGGCGGCTGACGCTATGGTCAAGGCGGCAGACATCAAGTTTGTTGGCTATGAGACCATTGGTGCTGGATTATGTACCGCCCTGATCCGGGGCAAGGTATCCGACGTGGCCATGGCCGTCGATGCAGGTATGTACGAGGCGGAGCGCATTGGTGAACTCCACGCGGTGATGATTATCCCGCGGCCCCTAGATGAACTGGAGCAAAGTCTACCTGTGGCCCAGGCATTCCTTGAACAACCCCTTAATTTACCGCTGAGTCTAAAAGAGAAAACTCGAGAGTTAGTCCAGTTACCCTTGACCCTGGAAGTCCCTGCGGTCAGGCAACCCCAGGAGGTGGTCTATGACCCCTAGGATTTGCCCAGTCGTTAACCCTCAATCCTCCCAGGTATAGGTAGGTTATCGCTTGCCTCTCCCACCGCGGGCTTTACACATTAGTGTCAGTGATAACTTAGGGGGGGCGGCTCGCTCCGCCTACAAGATTCACACTGGCCTGCGCAACCTAGGCTGGGATTCTCGGATGCTGGTGCGCGAAAAGCGGACTGGAGATCCCAGTGTCGGCCACATCCGGGGCCAGAATCCATGGTTGCGGGCGGGGGACCTCCTCTGTCGCCAGGTATTTGACCGCGGCTTGGGGCTAGAAAACTGGTATTATCCATCTTCCTTCCAGATCACCAAGCATCCCTGGTGGCCGGATACTCAGGTAGTGCAGTTTTACAATCTCCATCCCAATTTCTTTAGCTATCGGGCTTTCCCCCACCTGAGTCAGACTAAACCTCTGGTGTGGCGTCTGCCGGACATGTGGGCCTTCACTGGGCACTGCACCTACAGCGGTCCTTGCCAGAGGTGGCAGACCGGTTGTGGTCAGTGTCCGCTTCTTACCCCCCTTCCGAGGGACACCACAGGCCGACTGTGGCGCATAAAGGGAAGCGTCTATCGGCGCTCCCGACTGACTGTTGTGGTTACTAACCAGTGGATGGAATCCCTAGTCAGTCAAAGTCCCCTCCTTGGTCACCTGCCGCGACGCCGGATCCCCAATGGGGTCAACACTCACCTCTATCGACCCCTGGACCAGATTGCCTGTCGTCGAGCTCTCCAGCTTGACCCGGCGGCCAAAGTGGTTTTGTTTGCTGCCGCCTTTACCCAAGACCGCACCAAGGGGGGAGCAGAGGCCCGACGGGTCCTTGGGCGATTAGCAGCGGCGGGCCTAGAGGATCTAGTCCTGCTGGTATTAGGCCAGGGGGCAGACACCTGGGGCCAGGAACCCGGCTACCGCACCGTATGCCTTGAGCAAACTGCCAGTGACCGATTTCTGGCCCTAGCCTACGGCGCCGCCGACCTCCTGTTGCACCCAGCCCAGGTGGAGAACTTCCCCAACACAATTTTGGAGAGCATGGCCTGCGGTACCCCCTGTGTTGCCTTCGCCGTAGGTGGAGTGGGGGAGGTAGTCAAATCCGGGCAAACCGGGCACCTGGGATCACCAGGGGATATGGAGAGCATGGTGGTAGGGGTTAGGCAACTGCTGGAGAACGAGCCTTACCGGCAGACAATCAGCCGGAATTCCAGGCAAGTGGTGGAAGCTGAATACACCCTGGAGTTACAAGCCCAGCGGTTTGCTGACCTATACCAAGAGCTGACCCAGATGCCTTTTTCTCCCCCCGCCCACTAGTCTATGGTGCCTCAGGTATCCCTAATCATCCCCGTCCATAATCGCCGCTCCCTCACCCTCAGGTGCCTAGCAGTCCTGCGGGACCAGGGTCAGTTGGGGGAGTGCTTGGTGGTCGTGGTTGATGACGGTTCAACAGACAGCACCGCCGAGGCCATCGGCCAGGAATTTCCCACTGTGGTGGTGCTGCGGGGAGATGGTCATCTGTGGTGGACCGGAGCCATAGCCCTGGGGATGGAGTACGCCTACCGCCAGGGGGCTGAGTACTTCGTCTGGCTCAACGATGATACCCTGCCTTATCCCGAGGCTATTCCCTGCTTGGTGAGTGCTTGCCAAGCCAACCCCACCTGGATCAGCGCTGGCCAGTGCCACGAACCCGGCCAACCCCACCGCCCCAGCTACGGTGGCCTAAACCAGAGGTGGTGGGGGCTAAAACGCCTGACAGCCGACCGGGAACAACGGCGCACCTGTGACGCCCTGCCGGGTAACCTTACCTGCCTCCCCCGCCGGGTAGTCGAGGACTTGGGTTATCCCCGCTCCGACCTGACTCCCCACTACCACGGTGATGTTCTGTACACCACCCGGGCGCGGCGGCGGGGCTATCAGTTAGTCCTAGTGGGTGTTGCCCGGGCAGTCTGTGCCGATAATCCTGGTAATGAGTCGTGGCTGGTGGGCCGGGCCTCAGCCGCCCAGGTGTGGCAGGGTTTCTGGAGTCCCAAATCCCCCTTCTACATCCCCGGGTTCTGGCATTTTTGTCTATATCTTTGGGGAACGTGGGGGATAGTAGTATTCTGCCGTCCCTACCTCCACTGGAGCATCATTGCTCTCCTGAGGTTGGCTTTGCCCCTATCTTTGCGTCAGAAACTCCAATGCCAGATCCGACGTCTCCAGCGCTACCCTTTGTCTCGGTAATTATTCCGGCCTACAATGGCGCCCAAACCCTGGGAAAGCTCCTGGCAGCCCTCAGTTGTCAGACCTATCCCCGGGAAAGCTTGGAGGTAATTGTAGTCGACAACAACTCCCAAGATGGCTCAGACCAGATCGCCCGCAGCTTTACCGGGGTGAAGGTAGTCTACGAACCGGTCCAGGGCCGCAGTGCCGCCCGTAACCGAGGGATTGCCACTGCTCAGGGCTCTGTGTTGGCCTTTACCGATTGTGACTGCATTCCCCACCCGGACTGGATTAGGGCCGGAGTCCAGCTTCTGCTGACCTCGGGGGCCCAGCGAGTGGGGGGACAGATAATTCTCGACCCCATTACCCCCGACAGTCCGAGCACTAGTCTGCTCGACGCCCTCTATAATTTCCATCAGGCAGAGGTGATCCGGCGCTACGGGGCAGTAATCACGGCCAACTTCATCACCTATAGGTCCCTCTTTGGGCTGGTAGGTCTTTTCAACCCTCAAGCCACCGGCCTAGAGGATATGGAGTTTGGCCTGCGGGCCGAGCTTGCCCATACTAAAGCAGTCTACGCTCCAGACTCCATCATCTTCCATCCCCCCCGGGATTGGTCTACCCTCCTGGCTAAGGGACGGGCTTCCGGGCGAGGCACCTACCTGCTATGCAAGGTCTATCCTACCTGGTCAGGACTGTGGGGCTGGAAACATCCCTTACGGATTATCAAGTTGCTTCTGTGGCCTCGGCCACTCCATTGGCAGCGCCTTCCCTTCTCCCCTCGTCGTCTCAGGTGGTCCCAAGTGTTCTGGATCCACCTCCTGGGCTGGCGGCTCATCTATTGGCCGAGTGCTCTCACCTACGCCCAATTGTGGCTGCAAGACCTGGTAAACCGGGGGCTGACCACAACCAAAGCCAATTAACTCCCTAACCACTTAGGCCCAAGAGTAAGGAGGTCAAGAATGGGCAGTCAGTTGACAATCCTATCTAGGTTTTGTTATTTTAGATACAGAATAATCGTTCATCTCTCCTGTTGAAACCCGACCACTCGGGTCGCTGGAGAGACGGAAGTAGGGATTGTCCCCAAGGAACGCGCCTAACATCTCCACCCTGAGGCACAATTCCATGACGTTTTCTAATTTGGCCGTTGTAGCACCGACCTATCATCAAGGGGTCAATCCCACCCCCTCCCCCGTCTCCTCCGGGAGCTACCTGGGGGGGACGCTGGTATTTGTGGCCTTGGCCGTGATGGTGATAACTGGGCTAGCAAGTGCCGGGGTCCTGCAGCCCCGGGAGACAGTCAAGTCCCGCCTGGGTCAGGCTTCTGGTCCAGCCCACTAACACCATCACGCTATAATCTCTCTATCCCGAAAGCCGCGTCAGACTGACGCGGCTTTTTTGTTTAAGGGTGGGCTAAGGACCTAGGGATTAGTCATCCCCTCTAATTCCGGTTCTGGCAATAGCACTTCCACTCCAGTCTCTCCCGTCCGAATCCGCACAGCCTTGGTGACGGGCAACACAAACACCTTACCGTCACCGATTTTGCCCGTGTGAGCCGTCTTGACAATTGTATCGACCACCAGTTCGGTCATTTCAGAGGCCACTACCAATTCCAGTTTGACCTTGGGAATGAAATCGACGGTAAAGGGTTGCCGCTGGGCATTGTACAGGCCCAGGAAGGCCAAGGGACGCCCCTTTTGCCGCCCGAACCCCTTAACTCCAGTGACCGTCATCCCCTGCACCCCCACCTTGACCAACGCTTCCTTAAGTTCCTCTAGCTTGGCAGGTTGAACTACCGCAATAATTAAATCCATAGTCGTCTAGGCGCCTTTTTTAGATCAGGGTCCAAATCCCCATAGATGTGCCTAGCTATGAGCCGAGCCACCTGTGACCTTGGCAGCCCATAACTAACCCAAATGCACACTCGAAGACTAGATTCTGTATTTTACGAGACAGATATAACAGTTTTATATTGGTCTGTCAAGGATTACCCGGTCCACGTGGCCATGAAAAAAGCCACGCCCTAAAGACGTGGCTGGACTCAGAGGCCGGAGGTCTAGCCCCCGTCAAGTAACCCTAGCCCACGGGAGCTTCGGCCTCCTCGGGGGTGAGGGCAGCAACATCGGTTTCGTTGGTGCGGATCCGGACTGCCTTGGAGACTGGGATCACAAACACCTTGCCATCGCCGATCTTGCCGGTGTGGGCGGTTTTGACGATGGTGTCTACCACGGCATCGGTGAGCTCAGAGGGCACCACCATTTCCAATTTCACCTTGGGGATAAAGTCAACCACAAAGGGCTGACGTTCCATGTTGTAGAGGCCGAGAAAAGCCAAGGGGTGACCTTTCTGCCGCCCGAAGCCCTTGACGCCACTGACCGTCATGCCTTGGATGCCAGCTTTAATCAGCGCTTCCTTCACTTCATCCAGCTTAGAAGGCTGAATTACCGCCATGATTAAGTCCATAAGTTACCTTTTCCTGTGCGTAAAATGCTGGAGCTATAGACCCAGCGCTGTCTCAACCACCAAACCAAAAATCACCAATCCCAGGAGCACCTTGCCGGCGGTTTGAAAACCTACCTTCAGGATTCGCCTTTGCTGTTTACGGGGGAGAGTCGGCCACTCCTGGGGGTCAATGAACCATTTGTTTGTTGCCATAGGGGAGAGGGTAGATAGGAGGAGAGATGAGACTCTCCCGGGGTGCCCTGGGTACCGCTCCGGGAGAGCTTCTGGGGCGGGGAAGCCAAAATCAGACCTAGTAGTCTCGCTTCGATTCCCGCAGGGGATGGTCAATGTCGTGGGGGACTAAGATCGGCCGGCCAGTCATCATACTGGTGCCAAAGACGTAGAGGAACCCAAGACCAAAGAATACCACTGACACCCCGATGGCGATTTGGGCGTTGGTGGCCGAAGAACCCCCGGCGGTGAAGCCAAAGTAGAACACCCCAAACATCATGGCGAAGTTCATAATGGCCCCAATAATGGGGATGACCACGGTCTGCCAGACGTTAGTTTCCTCCCCAAGCAGATGGTCTAGGGAAGCTACCAGGGTAACTAGACAGGTCAGACCGTAAAAAATAAAGGTGCCAATGTTTGACATCAAGGTGACTTGGGTCAGGTTGTTAACATTGAGCACTCCGTATCCACCGATGGCGGCCGACAGGATAGTCAGGAAGATGACTCCAATGTAGGGCGTGCCAAAGGAGCGGTGCAGCCGGCCAAAGGCCGCCGGCAGTTCGTTATCCGCAGCCATGGCGTAGGTGATCCGCACCCCCGTGGATAGGGAGGAAAGGGTAGTGCCTACCAAGGCCATCAGCACCGTGATCGCGAGCACCACCACCAGTACAAAACCGTGCCCACCGAGGAGCTGGTCCCCTAGAATGCGCGCCATGTCCCCGATAGGGGCACCGGAAAGGGCCGCCGCGTCAAAGCCGGTAACGATGCTGCCCCCAGCGTACTTAGCGGGGTCAAGGCCCAGGGCCTTCACGGCAGCCGCAAAGTCGGTAATCTTGGGGTCTAGGCCGGAGACGAAGGAGGAGGCATCTTGGGCCTTATCGACTACCCCCGCGTAGGCGTTGCTGATAAAGAAGTTAGCCGCAAAGTACTCGAGGAAGTAGCAAATGCAGGCTTGAATAAACAGGGAGAGAATAACCGCCTTCGGGATATCCCGCTTGGGGTTAATGGCTTCTCCCGCTAGGGCGGTGGCAGACTCAAAACCCACCACCAGCAAGATGGCGATTGTGCACTGGAACAGCAGGCCGTTGAAGTCGTGGGGTAACAGCACACTCACGGCGTTGGGGAATTCGTACTTGAACTCTGGATGTCCAAGGCGAAAGGCAATGAACATTATGCTCAAGATGACCAGAGAGACGATCTGGACAATGTTGATAATAATGTTTACCAGAGTCGACCCAGTCACCCCCATGAGGGCAATGAAGCCCACCAAAACCGCAAACACGGCACACAGGGCGATCTGGGAAAAGGGGTCAGAGGCGAAGTTAGGGTTGAACAGCTGACCAATGTAGACAATCAGCGTCCCCATGAAGGCTACCATAACCCCAGGGTAGACCCAGTAGTACAGGTGGGAGGACCAGCCAGTAAGAAACTTGACGACCCGGGCGAAGCGGAAGTGCTTGTGCTCTTCCTTGCTGAGAATGGCGACCTCGGCATAAAAGTAGGAACTGCCTGCCCCAGCGTTGGGGTAGGCCTTGGACATGGTGGCAAAGCAACTGGCGGTCAGCAGGGCAATCATCGTAGCAATGGCAATAGAGGACCACATGTTCAGGGCTGAGGAACGGGGGGCCTGCACCTGATAGGTGGTCCACAAGAAGGCCCCAGGAGCGATCAGGGCCATCGCATTGATGGTAACCCCGATTAAGCCTAGGGTAGGCTTAAGGCCTTCGGAGGCGGGAGATTCTGCACTGGACATGGTTCTTGAAGGTTTCAAGGAGTGATTAAGCTTCCAAGATCCCGGATCCCTTACCTAGGATTCTGTAGCCCAGAATACGGATAGTCCCAATCTACGAGAATGAAATAATACCGATACGCATTTGTCATTCCCCCCCTTGCCCCAGTCGCCCAACTGGAGTTATTCGGCCCGCGGCTAGGGGGAGGCTGCTAGCAGGCCGGCGAAAAGTCGGCGACCGGCGGTGCCGCCCGTGAGGGGGTCAGCCGCCCGCTCTGGATGGGGCATCATCCCCAGCACGTTACCCGCAGCATTACACAGGCCAGCGATCCCATTCAGGGATCCATTAGGGTTCTCGTTAAGGGCGCCGGAGGCTGAGCAGTAGCGCAGCAGCACCTGGCCCTGGTCCTCTAGTTGGCGCAGAGTAGTCGGGTCAGCGTAGTAACAGCCTTCCCCGTGGGCGATGGGGAGGGTAATTACTTCCCCCACCCGGTAGTCCTGAACCCAGGGGAGGTCCTGACGCTCGACGCGCAGGTGCACCCGATCACAGGTAAAGTGCAACTTTTGGTTGCGGATCAAAGCTCCCGGCAACAAGCCCGCCTCCGTGAGCACTTGAAAGCCATTACAGATTCCCAGGACCATCCCCCCCCCTCGAGCAAAGGCGCACACCGCCTCCATCACTGGGGAGAGGCGTGCTAGGGCCCCACAGCGCAGGTAGTCCCCATAGCTGAACCCCCCCGGGATCACCACCACATCCACGCCCCCCAGGTCCTGTTCCGTGTGCCAAATCCAGTGCAACTGCTGGCCGAGCAGGTCCTGAACCACGTAGGCCACATCCCGGTCACAGTTGGACCCCGGAAAAACCACCACCCCAAATTTCATCTCTTGGCACCCCAGAAAACTACTAGCTGATGTCGAGAAACCCGCTTTCCTTGAGTTTGGGGTTGAACCGCACCCCCAGTCTTGCCCCCCGCTGGGCCAGGCACTCAAAAATCTCCGCCTCCACTCGCCGGGCCGCCTGCTTCATCACTCGGCCCCGGTCAGCCTCGGTAACGGCGCTGGCCAACTGCTGGGCTTCCTGGGGGGTGAGGCGGGGGGCCACGGCCACCGGCTCGGTCCAGCGGCAGCGCTCCGGACCATTGCCGGGGGGTATTTGACCATTCTCCTCAATCCAGGCCCCCTGGGTCTGCTCTAAAAAGGCCCGTTGTGGTCGGGTCTGGACATAGACCTTTAGCCAGTAGCACTCCCGGGGACAGCGCACCAACACCTGCTGAAGAGTCAAAGAAATATCCCGCGAGTAACCCACGTACTGCAGAATCTTACCTTGGTCAAAGACTCCGAAAACTCCAGGTTTAGCCTGTAGATGGGCGGGCAACTGGCCATTGGTGTCTAGAAAGGGGATAAATTCCAGGTCGGCTAAGGCTACCGCTTCAGTCATCCTTGGTCATCTCTCCCCGGACGCGGCGAATCGGTAAATTAGCCACCAGAGCTGTAGCCCGCTGGTTACTGTCAAGGACAAACTCCATTCCCTCTGGGTCAATCTCTACGTAACGGGAGACCACTGCCAAAATTTCCTGACGCATGGCGGCCACCATTTCCGGCGGCAAGTCGGCCCGGTCGTGGGCGATCACCACCTTTAGGCGCTGTTTCACTTCCTCCCGGCTACCGCTAGGCTGAGGTCGGGGGAAGAGTCGCTCTAGGAGTTCGTGAATCATAGACCCTGCCCTAAATAACTTTCGCAAAGAGGATCTTTTGCAGCCGGTCTAGGAAGCCCTCCCGGGGAGCCTCAAGGGGCAAAAAGGGTACATCCTCTCCCTCTAGTCGCCGCGCAATATTCTCAAAAGCTAAGCCCGCTAGGGGGAGGGGGTCAGCGAGGACTAGGGGCTCACCCCGGTTGGTAGATACAATCACTTTTTCGTCATCCGGAATTACCCCCACCACCGGGATGGCGAGGATCTCTTGCACATCCTTCACCGACATCATATTGTTGGCTGCCACCATGGCGGGGCGGACTCGGTTGACCACCAGCTGAATTTTTTTGACGCTGTTAGCTTCAAGGAGACCCACCACGCGGTCCGCATCCCGGACCGCAGCAATTTCAGGGGTGGTGACAATTAAGGCCTCCCGGGCCGCAGCTACGGCATTCTGAAATCCCCCCTCGATCCCGGCGGGACTGTCAATGAGAATGTATTCGAAGTCCTCCGCCAGTAGACTGACTAACTGGCGCATCTGGTCAGCAGAAACCGCCTCCTTAAGGCGATTCTGGGCCGCGGGCAATAGGCAAAGATTACTCTGGCGCTTATCGCGCACCAGGGCTTGCTCTAGGCGACACTCCTGGGCCAATACCTCTACGGCAGTGTAGACAATGCGGTTCTCAAGTCCCAGCAGCAGATCTAAATTGCGCAACCCAAAGTCTGCATCAATAACCACCGTTCGCCGGCCTCGCTTGGCCAAGGCCATGCCCAGGTTAGCGGTGGTGGTGGTTTTGCCTACCCCCCCCTTGCCGGAGGTAACTACAATCGTGCGGGTCATAGGGCTGGTCTGGTGAGAGGTTAGCAACAAGTCTGGGTTAAGGATAACCCAGTTACTATTCTTTGAGCATCAGGGAGGCAGAGTTTTTCAGAAAGTCAAGGCCAGGGGTCAGCCGAATTCCCTCGGGGGTCACGTGGGCTACCTCCGGTCGCTGATCGGCTGGGGAAGACTGGGGAGGACGTGCCACTAAGGAGCCAATCCGCAGCTGGGTGGGCTCCATCTGCACTGCAGCGATGATGCACTGGGTGTCCCCCTGGGCGCCGGCGTGGGCAACCCCCCGCAGCCTGCCCCAAACTAGGATGTCCCGGCCGGCGATCACCGCGCTGCCGGGATTGACATCCCCAAACACCACCACTGTTCCGGGATGGTAGACCTCCGTACCCGAGCGCAGGGTCTTTTGGAGGTAGAGGGGTGGTGTCACCCCTTGAGGGGGTTGGTTAAGCGAGGCAGCAAAGGTCCGCTGGTCCACGGAATAACCAGCGGCGGCGGCGGCCACAGCTGTCTGGCGGCGGCTAGTACAAACCCGCTGCAGGTCTAGTTGAAATTCAGCCAAAGCCTCTGCGACCATTTGGAAGTGACGACCGTCTAAGAGGTGGTCTTGAGCCAATAACCAAACCGCTGCCCCCGGTTGCCAAAAACGCTCTGTCCCCCGGAGTCTTTCCTTAAGCTGCTGCCAAACCTCTAGCCAAGTATAGGGAACACCTTCCGTTTCAGCCTCCTCTAGGGCAGGGGGGAGGGTGAGACTAATGTGGCCAGCCTCAGGCTGGAGGTTAATTTGATAGTGAAATGGTTTCAATGTCACAAACCCGTTACCCCAGGGAAATAACAGCAGTGTAAATTACTTTAACTGAAACCATAGCTTTGTCAGGGTTCAAGGCTAGGAAGGTCATAAATAGGGCGCCCTTTAGGACATCCACCAGCCCTGGCCCGGTTTCAACTGCTCCCAGGGAAACTTCCCACGCAAAGACCAAAGTCCTACCATGGGCTGACAAGGTTTACCGTGAATCATAATCATCTTAACTGCCCTTGTACAAGCGGGAGGACCACCGGTGCACATTCCGGACTGCCATGAAATCTCCTAGTAGACGGTTGCCAGCGGGGTTGGTTTGGATACTGCTACTCGCGCTAGGGGGTGGGGTTGGCCTAGTAATTGGCCAGGTGTGGCTAAGCCCTAAACCCCTACCATCCCCTCCCGTCCACCAGCTTTCTCCTGCTTATCTGCCCCCACCCGGGGGCAATTTCCCTGACTTCGTGCCCCAGGTCGTGAAGAAAGCCGGCCCAGCAGTGGTGCGCATAGATGTTACCAGTTTAGTCACCAGTAACGGACCGGACCACGGGGTCATTCCCCAAGTTCAAGAGGGGATTGGTTCGGGATTTATCCTCACTAGTAATGGGCTGATCGTCACCAATGCCCACGTGGTGGCGGGGGCTCGTCAGTTAAGTGTCACCCTGACCGATGGGCGGGTGTTCCCGGGCCATCTAGTAGGCATGAATGTGTCCCAAGATGTGGCGGTAGTAAAAATCAATGCTCGGAACCTACCAGTGGTCCAACCGGGAGACAGTGCTAAGCTGCTGCCGGGGGAGTGGGTAATCGCCATTGGTAACCCCTTCGGCCTTGACAATACGGTCACCCTTGGCATTGTCAGTGCAGTCCAGCGCTCCGGTGCCGCAGCGGGGGCGCCCAATCCGGCTGAGGATTTCCTGCAGACCGACACTGCCATCAACCCAGGCAATTCTGGGGGGCCGTTGCTCAATGCCCAAGGCCAGGTGGTGGGGATGAACACAGCCATGCGGGCTAACTCCCGCGGCCTAGGATTTGCCATTCCCATCAACACTGTCCTCGAGGTGGTGCGTTACATCCTCAAAAGCCACCGCCTAGACTAGAACAGCCCAAGAGCCTGGCGGGGGTCGCCAATCCTGGGTCTTTAATGTTACAATTTACACCTTGTGTATTGTGCACTCCAAACATATGATCAAACTACGACTGAAGCGCTTTGGCAAGAAACGCGAACCTAGCTATCGGATTGTGGCGGTTTCCAGTTTGTCTCGCCGGGATGGGAGACCCCTGGCCGAACTGGGATTCTACAACCCGCGCACAGATGAGGTCCGGCTGAATGTCGAAGGTCTGGTTGAACACCTGCGCCACGGGGCTCAACCAACCGACACTGTGCGAGATATCCTGAGAAAAGCCAAGGTCCTAGACCAGGTCGCAGCCCAATCCTAGGGGAGTGGTAGTTCAACCACAAAGCTTGTGTACCCTGGCCCACTCCTGGCCAGAATTGTCCCCCCAAGGTGGCCAGTTAGCTTCTGGACCAGGTGCAACCCTAAGCCGGTACCGGAATACCGATAGGGGTCAGGCTGAGGGGCCCGGTAAAACTTTTCGAAGATCTGCTCTAGGTCTTGGGGCAGTATTTCTACCCCCATGTTGCGCACCTCAGTCCGGAACTTTCCCCCCACCAGGTGTGTCTTGACGGTGATCTTACCCCCCGGGGGAGTATACTTGCAGGCGTTGGTAAGCAGCTCTGTGAGGATGCGGGTCAGGCTAAATACTGAAGTGGTAATCGGGGGCAGGTGGGGACATATATCCACCTCTAGGGTCTGCCCTGACTGCAGATGACTAGCCTGGACCGACTCGATCAAGGGGATAATCCACTCCTGCCAATGGATCTGAACCTTGTCTAGGGGGTATTCCCCTGCGTTCAGATGCTGCAGATCCAAGATGTCATTAATCAGATTCATTTCCCGGTCTGCCTCGGTTTTGAGAATCTGTAGATACTGGGAAGCCTGCTCAGGGACGTTGCCCTCCTGGAAAATTATTTGCAGCAGTTGAGCAGCCATCTTGATGTTGGCAATTGGACTGCGCAACTCGTGGGATACCGTGCTTAGGAAGTCATTTTTAAGCTGGTGGAGATGCTCAAGCTCCCGCACCTGGGTCTGGGAGAGTTGGTAGAAGCGGGCCTGACGCAGGGCGATAGTGCATTGGTTGGCTACCTGCTCCACTAAACGAGTTTCTAGTTGGCTGAAGACCTCTGGCCCCCGCCTAAATAACCACAGGTCCCCAATAACACCTTCATCCCCCATAATCGGGCAGACAAAAATTGTGTAGTCTCGCAGCACCGGCCGAAAAGCCTTGCTGCCACTCAAGGTAAACTGAAATGATTCCCCTTGCAACAGCTGCTGGTAGATGCCCGGAAAGTCCTTCATCTGCACCATTTGGCCGCAGCTTGAGGGTAGTCCGGGGCTGTCTTCGTACTTAATCCAGGACTCCCGGCGGTCTAGGTTGTAGAGGGCTGCATCACAACAGGCCAAATTCAGTCCCACTGTCAGGGACTGCACCACCGACGTCAGGACCTGGTCCTGGTCTAGGTTGTCACGGACCTTGTCGGTAATCTTCTTGAGTAGTCCTTCAAAGTAGAGAGACTTGGCCAAATCCGCGGTCCGCTGCAACACCTTCTGTTCTAGACTGTCGTTGAGAGCCTGCAGCTGGCGGCTGAGGAGCTGGCGATGAAGCAGATGGCGCACCCGTTGGCGCAGCACTGCCCAATGCACCGGTTTAGTTACGTAGTCGTCAGCCCCGGAGGCAAAAGCTTGATCGACGGAGTAGGTGTTATCTAGGGCAGTGATCATCACCACGGGGATCCTGACTCCTCCAGGAAGCTGCCGCAGGCGCCGACAGCACTCAAAACCATCTAGGCCCGGCATAATCCCATCAATTAACAGGATGTCCGGTTGAAAGCTCTGGTACAGCATCAGGGCCTCCTCTCCATTGCAAGCCTCCAAGACTTGGTAGCCGCAGCGTCTCATTTCAATGGCCAGGATGCTGCGGTCAAACTTCCCATCCTCAGCAATCAAGACCTTAAAGGCTTCATGGGGAGGAGTTGGTGCCTGGGGCAGAGAAACTATAGAATGGGGCTGGTGCATGCTAGTTAGGTTATAGGCATTTTTCAATGCAATGGTTGCGTTTACGGACGGTCAGGAGTCCTATAAATTTAGGGCCGGCCGGCTGGTCGACCAGCGGGCTTGCCTATACCTAGTAGGGTTGACAGACAAGACTTGGAGGGGATTATATCTGATCTCGGACCGTCTCACCGATGCTAACCTGACCGGGGCATCAAGTTGGTCCGTTGACGTTGTAGGACAGTAGCTTTGTCTCAAATTACCCTTGAAAATGTCTACAAGAATTTTGGCGCTTCCCAGGACCATTTGGGAGTTCTGCGGGGAATTAATTTAACTGTTGCCGCCGGGGAATTCATGGTCCTGGTGGGCCCTTCTGGATGTGGTAAAAGCACTCTCCTGCGACTGATTGCCGGGTTGGAGACTGTCAGCGCGGGCAAGATCTGGGTGGGTGAGCGGTGTGTCAACGACCTGCCCCCCAAAGCCCGAGATATAGCAATGGTATTTCAAAGTTATGCTTTGTATCCTCACCTGCGGGTTTACGATAACTTAGCCTTTGGCCTGAGACGGACTCGCCCCCAGCTGGCATCACCCCTAGAGCGTCTTCTGTTCCATACCAGTCAGTTTCTCCCTCCCCGCTACCACTACCTGCCTCTGGGGGAGAAGCAACTGCGTCAACAGATCACCAGCATCGCCCAAATGCTCCAGATCGAGTCCCTCTTATTCCAATTCCCCAGGCAGCTTTCCGGAGGCCAGAAACAACGCGTCGCCCTCGGGAGGGCTATGGCCCGTAACCCACGGGTTTTCCTGATGGACGAACCCCTCTCCAATCTTGATGCCAAACTGCGCCTAGAAACCCGCTCCCAAATTGTCCAGTTACAGCGGCGCTTGGGGGTGACCACCCTCTACGTCACCCACGACCAGACTGAAGCTATGACCATGGGAGACCGAATTGCGGTCATTCAGGCCGGTCAAATTCAACAGATCGGCTCCCCCCTCGATCTATACCATCGACCCCTGAATCAGTTTGTCGCTGAATTTATTGGTTCTCCGGGCATCAATCTCCTGCCCGTGGGAGTAACCGAGGCTCTCCAGTTGACTCATCCCGGGTTTAGCCTGGTCCTACCGCCAGCCTGGACCAAGGTTTTAGCCCCCTACCAGGGGCAACCCCTAACCCTGGGGGTAAGACCGGAGCATGTATATACTAGTATTCCCAGCCCTAACCATCTGCCGGCCCAGGTGGAGCGCATCGAATCCCTCGGCAGTGATACTTACGTCATCCTGACTACTGCTACCCAAGATCACCTGCAGGTCCGTCTCGAACCGCGCCAGCAGGTCCGCTTGGGAGATACTTTACATCTGGAGTTTAGGTGGCCCCATCTGCACCTGTTCGACTCCACCACCGGGGCGGCGGTGCGCCCCCAGGAGATTTGTGACTAGAATGGCACTATCCCCCCCTTAACCCCTAGTCATGGTCCTTCTCATTGCTGCTCCTGCTGCCCCCCCCCAGGAAGCTCCTCAAGTCCACAGACTCGACTATGCCTGGGCTCCCCTACTCGCCCACCTGCTGGGGCTGGGGCGCTCGGCTGGAGCTGATCTGGTGGAGTTTTTCCTTGAGCGTGACCAATACGTCAGTTGTCTGGTAGAGGAGGACAAAGTCACCAGTATTGCCCCCAGTCTATCGGTGGGGGCTGGGGTACGAGTGTTTAAGGGTCTGGCAGATTGCTACGTCAGCACCAACGACCTGAGTGCGGTCGGATTACGCAGTGCCCTGGAAAAGGGCTTGGAAATCCTTGGCCTGAGCCTGGGAAGCTCCCTGGTGCCGGAGGTGAATCTAGAACTGCTGCGGGACTACGCTGCCGCCCAAGGTAAGGACCTATGGTTAGACCGGTGCAGCCCCATAGGTGAGATGGGAGACATTTTACGCCAGGCTAATCATGAGTTAGCCCGACAAGGAAGTCACGTACAAGCCCGGCGCTGCGTATACTTCCGGGACTGGCAGGAAGTCCTAGTGGCCGCCAGTGACGGCACTTTTGCCCGAGACATCCGCCTGACCCAGTCTGCGGGCTGCCATCTCCTGTGTGCCGACGGCCTGCACCGGGCTTCCCTAGGTCAGCGACTAGGGGACACCAGTAACCCGGAGTTTTTGCGCGCCTGGGACTTTACGACCACCGCAGCCGACCTAGCCGAGGCGGCTGGTAAGATGCTTTACGCCGACTACGTGGAGTCAGGAGCCTATCCCCTGGTAATGGCTAACCAGTTTGGTGGGGTAATTTTCCACGAGGCTTGTGGTCATCTCCTGGAAACCACCCAGATTGAACGTCAGACTACCCCCTTTGCCGGCAAGAAAGGAGAACAAATCGCCCATCCCAGCCTCACAGCCTGGGATGAGGGCCGCTCCCTCCAGGCCTTCGGTACCATCGACATGGATGACGAAGGGATGCCAGCCCAGCAGACCCTACTGATCGAAAACGGCATCCTGAAAAACTTCCTGGCGGACCGGGCGGGTTCCCTACGCACTGGCCACCCCCGTACCGGAAGCGGCCGTCGCCAAAGCTACGCCTATGCCCCTGCCTCCCGGATGCGTAATACCTACATCGCCCCGGGCCCCTACAGCCTCGAGGACCTGTTCGCCTCCGTTGACCGGGGTATCTACTGCAAGAAAATGGGCGGTGGCAGCGTCGGACCTACGGGCCAGTTTAATTTTGCGGTGGATGAAGCCTACTGGATTGAAAACGGCAAGGTTACCAAGCCCCTCAAGGGAGCAACCCTAATCGGGGAGGCTACGGAAATCATGAACCGGATTTCCCTGTGCTCCCAGGATCTAGGCCTGGCAGCCGGGTTTTGTGGCTCCGTCAGCGGCAGTATCTATGTCACCGTCGGCCAACCCCACATTAAAGTAGACAGTATTACCGTAGGGGGCAGATGACTCGCCCACAACGCATTCAAGTGATCCACTGCCGGCCTTTTGGAGAAGATCTGCTGCATGAATAGTATAGATACCCTGGTTGACCGTGCCCACCAGAGTGCTGCCCGCCTAGGAATTAAGAAGTACGACATCTACGGAGCTCTAGTGGAGGACACTAGCGTCCAGGTAGACCGGGGTAATCCTAAACAAGTGAAAGCCTCCCAGCGCTCGGGGGTGACGGTGCGGGTTTGGAACCAGGCTAACCGGGTGGGGATCACCTCTACCACTGCTATTGATGACCTAGGACTAGAGCTTGCTCTGCAGATGGCCCAGGAGGCCAGCGCCTTTGGTCCGGAGGAGTACGGACCAGACTTTAGCCCCGCCGCCCAGGAGCCAGTCACCCCAGTGGAGCGGCCCCTAGCGGCTCCGGTACCTGTAACCCAACTGCTGCGGGAACTAGTAGCCGCAGAGCAGAGCCTCCTCGCTGCTCACCCAGCTATTCAAGGAGTACCCTACAACGGCATAGCCCAACAGAAAGTAGATAAGTTTTACTTGAATAGTCAAGGAGCACGGCGGCAAGAAAGTCGCACCAGTGCTTCGATCTACCTGTACACCAAAACCGAAATTCCCGGCAAAAAGCCCCGCAGTGCCGGGGCCATGAGACTGGGTTTGGGGCTGGAGGACTTGGATATTCAGGGGTGTCTCCAGGAGGCTGCGGAAAAAACTATTAGTCATCTTGACTACGCCCCGGTCACTTCAGGGCAGTACCGGGTGGTATTCTCTCCGGAGGCCTTCCTGAGCCTGTGGGCTGCCTTTGGCAATCTCTACAATGCTCAAAGTATCCTAGACCGTCAGAGTCTTTCCACCCCCGAATCCCTAGGCACGACCGTGGCTTCCCCCCTACTGTCAGTGTGGGACAATGCCCTCCACCCTTCTAATATTGGCGCTCCTAGCTTTGATGGTGAAGGCACTCCTACCCAGCCGGTGCAGATCCTGGAGCAGGGTGTCCTCAAGTCCTTTCTCCACAGTGCTGGCACCGCCAAACGCCTAGGCGCCAGCCCCACTGGCCATGCGGTAATTGGGGCTAAGGTGAGCGTTAGCCCCCACTTTTTCCACGTACTCCCCGGCCAACCCCCAGACCAGACCCACCACCTGGAGACCGATGAGCAGGTAGTGTTTGTGGATGACCTCCAAGCGCTCCATGCTGGGGTGCAAGCTCTCCAGGGCTCCTTCTCACTCCCCTTTGATGGCTGGCTAGTGCGCCGGGGCGAGCGGGTGAGTATCGAAGCCGCAACCATCGCTGGAGACATCCGCAAGCTCCTTAACTCGATCATTTACGTAGAACCTAACCCGGAGCTAACCCGCCGCGGGTTCTGTCCCCGGGTATGGGTAGAGGGAGTAGCCGTAACTGGGGAGGCGGGAGCCTAAGTCATGGCGGCTGGATCTTCATCGCACCATCAGAGCTCCCTAGCAAGACTATTGTTCTATCTAAAACCCCACCGCACCAAGGTGCTTTGGGGCATGGTGACTTTGTTTGTAGTCAACATCATGGGGGTATACCTACCCTTGGTGCTGCGTGATGGCATCAATGAGCTGCAGTCCAACTTTGATTACCACCGTATCATCTACTACGCGGGAGTAATTCTTGTCCTGGCTTCTGCCATTTGGGGGATTCGGATTCTCTCCCGTATGCTGCTGTTTGGAGTGGGACGACAGGTAGAATTTGAGCTCAAACAGCGGGTATTTGACCATCTGTTGACCCTAGACCCGGGCTATTTTGCCCTCAATCCAGTTGGCGACCTAATTAACCGTGCTACTAGTGACTTGGACAATATTCGCCGCTTGCTAGGGTTTGCGGTCTTAAGTATGGCGAACACCATCTTTGCCTATGGTCTCACCCTACCGGCGATGCTCCACCTAAACGTACGCCTCACCCTCCTCGGGGTGGCGGTGTACCCGGTCATGCTAGTCTTGGTCCAGATCTTTGGCAATTCCCTCCGCAGCCAGCAACTACAGGTACAGCAGCAGCTATCCCAGATCAGCGACTTGATTCAGGAGGATATGAGCGGGATTGCCCTCATTAAAATCTACGCCCAAGAGCAAAACGAGGCCCAAGCTTTCCAAGAGCGCAACCGCCAACTCCTCGAAGCCAACCTGAAGCTAGCCCGCACCCGTAACACCCTATTCCCCCTGGTAGGCGGGATCGCCTACATTAGCCTGTTGATCGTTCTGTGGGTGGGGGGTGGTGATATAGCCCGGGGGAGTCTCACCATTGCCGACTTCATTACCTTGATTCTCTACGTCCAGCAACTGGTGTTCCCCACCGCCCTTTTAGGGTTTACCATCACTGCCTACCAGCGGGGGGAAGTGAGCATTGACCGCCTAGAGGAGATTCTCTCCGTCCAGCCCCAGCTCAAGGACCATGAGGGTGCTCTTACTCTCCCCCTAGAGCTAGTCCAGGGGCGGATCACTGCCCGCCACCTGACCTACCAATACCCCGGCGCCCCCCGGCCATCCCTAAGTGATATTAGCTTCGAGGTGAATCCCGGGGAAATCCTAGCCATCGTCGGTCCTGTAGGGGCAGGTAAATCCACCCTGGCTAACTCCCTACCGCGCCTGCTGGACATTGCCCCGGGCCAGCTATTCCTCGACGACATCGACATCACCACCATTCGCCTGAGTGACCTGCGCCGGGCGATCGCCTATGTCCCCCAAGACAGCTTCCTGTTCAGTACCCAAATCAGTAATAACATCCGCTACGGGGAACCCTTAGCCACTCAGCCCCTAGTGGAGTCCATAGCTCGCTCCGCTCAAATTCACAGCGAAATCCTTAACTTTCCCCGTCAGTATGAAACCATAGTCGGGGAGCGGGGGATTACTCTCTCCGGCGGCCAAAGGCAGCGCACAGCCCTGGCAAGAGCCCTACTAGTGGAAGCTCCAGTATTGATTCTGGATGACTCTCTTGCGAGTGTGGATAATCAAACCGCTCTCGAGATTCTTCATAATCTCGCGGCTAGTTCCCGGCGCAAGACTGTACTGCTTATTTCTCACCAACTAGGAGCAGCTGCCCAAGCCGACCGGATCCTCGTCCTTGACCAGGGCCGAGTGGTCCAAGAGGGCACCCACCAGGCTCTCCTGGAGGAACCAGGGCTCTACCGGTCCCTGTGGGACCAGCACCAGTTGCGCTCTTTGATCAGTTAGGAGGGGCAGTGGCAAAGCGGCCAATGCGCCGGAACTTGTCGTAGCGCTGCCGGCGCAACTGGTCAGGGGTAAGCTGCTTTAGCTGGGCTAGGTTATCCACTAGGGCTTGCTTGAGGGTGGCCGCTGCCCGGGGGGGGTCGGCGTGGGTACCGCCGATAGGCTCCGGCAACAACTGGTCAATAATACCGAGCTGCTGCAAGTCCCAGGCGGTAATTTTCAGGGCTTCCGCCGCCTGGGGAGCCTTAGTGGCATCCCGCCAGAGAATCGCTGCACAAGCTTCAGGGGGAGCGACACTATAGACTGCGTGGGCAAACATCAGCAACCGGTCCCCGACCCCGATCCCCAGGGCGCCCCCAGACCCCCCTTCCCCAATAATAGTACAGATAATCGGTACACTCAGGCGGAACATCTCCTGGAGGTTGCGGGCAATGGCTTCCCCTTGGCCAAACTTTTCCGCCTCTAGGCGGGGGTCAGCAGCAGGTGTATCAATAAAGGTCAAGATTGGCATTCCAAAGCGCTCGGCGTGGTCCATCAAGCGGAGAGCTTTACGATAGCCACCAGGGGATGCCATACCAAAGTTGCGGGCTACGTTGTCCTTGGTGTCACGGCCCTTCTGGTGGCCTAGGACCACCACGGGTTCCCCAGCCAGCCGGGCTACCCCCGCCACAATTGCCGGGTCGTCAAACCCCCGCCGGTCCCCGTGGAGCTCAATCCACTCGTCAGTAATTATTTGGATATAGTCCAAGGTACTAGGACGACGGGGATGGCGGGCTACCTGCAGCTGCTGGCCCGGGGAAAGACTATTAAAAATCTCTTGGCGCAGTTGGGCAGCTCTAGCCTCTAACTTCTCAATCTCGGTGGAGACATTTACCCCTGTTTCCTGTGCTAGCTGGCGAATCTGGCCGATCTGGGCTTCTAGTTCAGCCAGGGGTTTTTCAAACTCCAGGACAATTTTGCGGCGGTCTGCTGCCATGGGTTATACCAGCAGAGGGCGGAAGCCATGTTTGCGAGAAACTTGACCTATCAGGTCCATCTTTTCCACACTAATCTGATTGCGGCCCCAGGAGAAACTAGTATGCCAACGCTCAAATTCGAGCAGCATAGACTCAGCAAAACAGGCAAACAACTGCCGGGCGGGGACATCCATGTTTACCAGATGCATAATCCGCCAGTCGATGTCGAGGGAGTGCTCAACAATCCCGCCCCTGAGAACGTGAACACCGGGGTGTTGAAGGGAGGTGGCTAGATTTTTGGGGTAGCCCCCATCAATGAGCAAGCAGGGCTGCTTTAACAAACCAGGGTCAATGACCATTCCCTTGGGCATACTGGTGACCCAAACCACTACATCCGCGGCGGGTAGGGCAGTGGCGAGGTCCTGGATCTTGCCTCGACCTAGTTCCTCTTGTAATCGCTGCAACCGTTCCTGGTCGCGGGCCACCAGGACTAGCTCCCCCACATCGGTGCGGGCATTCAACCAGCGGCACACGGCACTACCAATATCCCCTGTGGCCCCACAGATGGCCACAGTAGCTTGGGACAGGTTTATGCCCAGTTGAGCGGAGGCCTTTTCCACCTGCTGAGCAATAATGTAGGCGGTGTGGGTGTTACCGGTGGTGAATCGTTCAAAGTCTAGCTTGATGTTGCGCACCTGCCGCATCTGCTGCAGATTAAAATTCTCAAAAATGATCGAGGAAAAGCCCCCTAGGGCTGTGATGTGAATGCCGTGCTTCTGGGCGTGGGCCATGGCATTGAGAACCTTGCGCACGGCCGCCTGCACCCGCCGTCCCGCTAGCATCTCCGGCAGGAAACAGGACTCCACGTACTGGCCTTGAATTTTCAGACCAGTGATACTAGTGACACTGATGGTATCAACGATCTGAGGGGGTGCACTGCACCAAAATTCAAGACCCTGGTTGGCGTACTCAGGGTAGCCCAACTCTTCAGCCACATTCTGGGCATGCTCTAGACTCGTAAGGTGACCAATAAGACCAAACATGAATGCTAGCGGTGCGATGGGGATGGACTAGGCCGCGGCCAGGCCATGGACAGAGAGGCGCATGATTTCCCGGGATGAGAAGCCAATGTTCCCTAGGGCCTCCCCATACTGAATCATAAAGTCTTCTACTAGGGCTTCTCTCTCCATTCCCAGGACTTTAGCATCTTTATCTACTTGGTTAAGCATCTGCCAAACAATCGGCAGATTCTGCCGATTAGCTTCTTCTAACTCAACTTTCACTTCAGGGAATCTAGCCTGGAGCCAAGTCTCACCAAAGTTCAAGTGGGAGTACTCTTCCTTGACTACCCCTTCCGTAATCTTGCGCGCGAAGTCGTCCGCCACCGGAATGTAGATATTGTAGGCGGCAATGGCAAAGCACTCGATAATTAGGGCTTGAATCAACAGACAGGTGACTACCTGGTGCTGGTTAGCTGCCGCTTGGAAGTTCTCGTTCAGTTGCGCGAAAAACTGCCGAGCAAACTCTAGGTCCGGTGTAACCTGAAGATTCTTACCGCAGGCTTCAAAGCCTTTGCGGTGCCGGTACTCCATCTTGGCTAATTCTAGTAATTCATCCTTGCAGTCGGGCAGCAGCTCAGCGAGGCGCTGGTAGTTGTCCTTGGCTTCCTGTTCACCCTCGATCACTATGGCATTGATCCGACTGTAGGCATCTTTGTAGGATTCACTACAAAAGTCAAGGGGCAAGAGGGCCTCAAGCTGGGTCATAGGTACCGTGGTCTCCTCAGGTAACGATGGCGAAACAGAAAAACAAGTTAATCTTTTAAAATCTACACTTTTTTGGCGGGTTTGGTGTCATCTATCGGTAAATTGTTCTGGGTTTGGACCCTCTTGGGGACTGGGGCTTTGGTAGTCCTCACCCCCTTGGGAGTGGTTTTGATCACATCCTACAATGGACCGGCCGGCTGGACTGGCCTGAATTACCAACAGGCCTGGCAGCAGGGAGACTTTCTTTTGGGCTTCGCTAACTCCATGGTGGTGGCTTTGGGGGTTACCACTCTCCAACTGATCACCTCGACTCTCGGGGGCTATGCCTTAGCCCGGCTGGAGTTTCGCGGTCGCTCCCTAGTCCTAGTGGGGGTGGTCACCAGTCTGGTTATCCCTTTCCCCCTCTTGGTGATCCCAGTATTTATTGTCCTTAAAAATAGTCACCTACTCAACACCTACGGCGCCCTGATCCTCCCGACGGCTGCCAATGGGTTCGGGGTCTTCCTCCTGCGGCAGGCTTTTTTGAGTCTGCCCAAAACCCTAGAGGAGGCAGCAGTTCTAGATGGGGCCAATCAGTTCCAAGTCTTTTGGCGCGTGATGTTGCCCCTAGTGCGCCCAGCCCTGGTCACTTTGAGCCTGTTTACCTTTATCGGTGAGTGGAATGACCTATTTAAGCCCCTTGTCTTCACTACCCGCCCGCAGTTGCGCACGGTTCAGCTGATCCTAGCCGGATTCCAGGAGCAATTCACCAGCAATTGGCCCCTGATGATGGCCGCTGTAGTGATCGCTACCCTACCGGTACTAGTTCTATTTTTCTGGGGTCAACGGTACATCCTCCAAGGGGTGGCCAGCACTGGCATCAAGGGTTAGGTGAGGCGCTCTAGGCGACGAAAATCCTGCTCCACCTCCGCCCATAGGGTTCGATTGTGGGGATCGGTGCGCAGGGCCTTCTTCAAGTACAGCCTAGCCTTTTCCAATTGTCCTTGACCCACCAGGTGGCGACCCAGACGGTGGTAAGTAATAGCCTGCCACTGGCGCACATCAGGGTCCTGGGGGAGGCGTTGGGCCAGGGATTCAGTCAAGACCACAGCCCGGGGGAAAGCCCGTTGCCGGAGCAGCTGCTGGAGCCGCTGATAGGAATCTTGTTTTAGCTGGCGGTCGGCGAGGGAGAGGTTATCGGGGGGGGCAGCGGGGCGCACCTCCACCCGGATGTCCGGGGTCGGCTGGGGCTGGCTAACCTGAGTCCGGTCAGCCTCAGGACTGGTGAGCAGTTCGTAGGCTTCTACCAGACGGCGAAACTTCTCCTCCGCCTCGGGGTCGTCTGGGTTAAGGTCAGGATGATACTCCCGGGCCAACCGGCGGTAGGCAGTTTTAATATCAGCCAGGGAAGCTCCCGCCTGCAAGCCTAAAATCCCGTAGCCGTCTGCCCGGTTCATCCCTAAACAAAATCCCTAGCCACACTTTAACCTGGGAGGGGGGCAGTCCAGGCAACCACAAACCTCCTGACCCATAGGCTAGCACGGATTTTGGCGGCCGATGGCTAGTCCGCTCAAACCGGATCTAACTTAGGTGGTGCGCTCTTGAATCACCCGGTCGATCAGACCGTACTCCTTAGCTTGATGGGGAGACATGAAGTAGTCTCGGTCCATATCCTTGGCAATTTTTGTCACCGGTTGGCCCGTATGGTGAGCGTACAATTCGTTGAGCTGCTGGCGGATGCGGATGATCTCCCGAGCTTCAATTTCAATGTCAGTAGCTTGACCACGGGTCCCCCCCGAGGGCTGATGGATCATAATCCGAGCGTGGGGCAGCGCCAGTCGCTTCCCCGGGGTGCCGGCTGCCAGGAGAAACGAACCCATGGAGGCAGCCAGGCCCACACAGATAGTCACCACGTTAGATTTGATGTGTTGCATAGTGTCGTAGATCGCCATGCCCGCCGTCACGGAGCCCCCGGGGGAATTGATATACATGACAATGTCCTTGTCGGGGTCTTCCGAATCCAGGTAGAGCATGGTAGCCACAATTTCGTTAGCAATCCGGTCATCCACCTCCCGGCCCAGGAAAATGATCCGTTCTAGGTAGAGGCGGTTGAAAATATCGATCCAGCGTTCGTAGGGGCTTCCGGGGAGGCGATAGGGAACGCTAGGGACACCAATGGGCATAGGTTCTCCACAAGGGTTATAAGGGGACTAGGCAAGCCCGGCGGGCAGCGGGCGGGGAAGCTGTTTACGGCTTTCTAGGACCCGGTCGATTAGGCCGTATGCCTGGGCTTGGGGGGGAGTCATGTAGAAGATGCGGTCGACATCTTTGGTAATCTTGGCGGGGTCCTGACCGGTGGTGCGGGCCAGGATCTCAACCATCGTAGCCTTATTCGCCAACACCTCCCGCGCCCAGATCTGGATATCGGTAGCCTGGCCTTGGGTATAGCTTTTAGGCTGGTGGAGGACTATCTCCGCGTGGGGGAGACTGGCCCGGCAGCCCTTAGTGCCAGCTGAGAGCAGGAGCGCCGCCATCCCCATGGCTGAACCGATGCAAATGGTGTTGATGGGGGGCTTGATGTAGTTAAGAGTATCGCAGATGGCAAAGGCCTCGGTCTCAAACCCAATCGGCTCCCCGTTGTAGTTAGAGGTACCCGTAGAGTTGATGTAAATGTAGATGGGCTTTTCTGGGTCTTCGTACTGTAGGTACAATAGTTCGGCAATGATTAGTTCAGTGACCGCCGGCACCAGGGGTGCCCCCAGATAGACAATCCGCTCCTTGAGCAACAAAGACTGCAAGTCGGGGGGGGGAGTGCGGTAGTAGGCGTCCCCGTAGTAGGGGGACTGGACTGCTTGAGGGGGTTGGTGCATGGCCGGTCTCGAGAGGGGCAGGTAGTTTAGTTTATGGTAGCGCGCCGACGGAGGGGGCGACTCTCCCAGACCCATAAGATGAGAAAAATTCTCAATTCCCCTTGCCAAACCCCTCCCAGACCCATAAGATGAGAAAAATTCTCATCTAGACTCCCATGCGCGATTCCCTTACGCCTCAACCCTCCCCCCCTCGTCTCTCCCGCTGGCAGCACTTTCTCCTAGTCCTGGGCCCCGGGCTGATCGTCATGCTGGCAGACACGGACGCTGGCAGTATTATCACTGCCGCCCAAAGTGGTGCCCAGTGGGGTTATCGGCTGCTACTGCCCCAGCTACTCCTAGTGCCTATCCTCTACGTAGTCCAGGAGCTTACGGTCCGGTTGGGACTAGTGACCGGTAAGGGGCATGGGGAGTTGATCCGCGACACCTTTGGATTACCCTGGGCTCTGCTGTCGGTTTCAACTCTGGTGGTGGCTTGTGTCGGGGCACTTTTAACCGAGTTTAGCGGTCTGGCCGGGGTGGGGCTGCTGTTCGGGGTACCGACTTGGCTAACAATGCTCCTAGTGGCTGGGGGCCTGATCCTCATGGTCTGGACTGGTTCCTACCGCTCGGTGGAGCGGGTTGCCATGGGAATTGGCCTGTTCGAGTTGGTGTTTGTGGTAGTGGCCTGGTTCTCTCACCCCAATCTGGGGGTTATGGTCACGGGTATGCTGCAGCCAGCCCTCCAGGACACCCACTACCTCTACCTTTTAGCCGCCAATATCGGGGCAGTAATTATGCCCTGGATGGTTTTCTACCAGCAGTCGGCGGTAATCGATAAGGGCCTAGATGCTCGAGACCTGACCCCGGCCCGCTGGGACACCCTAATAGGGTCAATTGTCACCCAGGTGATTATGGCAGCAGTGCTGATCGTGACCGCAGCTACCTTGGGGACCACTAACCCGAATGCGGCCTTGGACACCGTACAGGATATTGCGGCCTCCCTTACTCCCTTTCTCGGGGAATTTAATGGCCGGATACTGTTTGCTCTAGGGATGAGCGGGGCAGCTCTGGTGGCGGCAATTGTCGTAGCCTTGACGGCGGCCTGGGGAGTTGGGGAGGTATTCGGCTTTAAGCACTCCCTAGAGCACCACCCCCAGGAGGCCCCTTGGTTTTACGGCATCTTTTTCTTTTGCGTTACCCTGGCGGGGGTAATTGTGGCCTCGAACGTGAATTTGGTGGCCCTTAGTGTCGGGGTGCAGGTGATGAATGCTCTGCTCCTGCCGATCGTGCTAGGGTTTCTTTACTGCTTGGCCCTGCAGGCTCTGCCTCCAGAACATCGCCTACAGGGTAAATACAAAAACATTACCTTAACCCTAATCGTTATCACTTCTGCATTTGGGGTCTACGGTGCCTTGGCGGGACTCTAGGGAAGTCTAGAATTGAATCCTGTCCCTCCCTAAGTCCATGCCCCCCCTGTACGACCCGATCCTGTTGCGCAGTTTCACTCTGATCGACACCCACATTGGCCCTCACTCCTTGACGGCTCCAGAGTACGCCATCACGCGTCGGGTCATCCACAGCACCGGAGACTGGGAATTTAAGGACCTAATCCACTGCAGCCCAGGAGCAATAGAGGCCGGCCTGAGACATCTACAGCAGGGGGGAAGGATTGTCACCGACGTGGGGATGGTTTACCAGGGAGTGGTGGGGATGGTAGAGCGGACCTTCGGGAACCCCCTGACGGTGGCCCTTGACCACGCCCCACCCCCCCTTCCAGACCAGACCCGCAGCGCTGCCGGCATTATTCACTGTCTTCAAGACTACCCGGAAGCCCTGTACGTAATCGGTAATGCCCCCACCGCCCTTTTAGCCCTCTGTGAACTTGCCCCCGTCGGAGTGCCCCTGGTAATTGCCACCCCAGTAGGGTTCATCCATGTCCTTGAGGCTAAGGCCGCCATCGCTGCTTCCGCGGTCCCCCATATCCTAGTGGAGGGTCACAAGGGGGGGGCGGGGGTGGCCGCTGCCATCCTGAATGCCCTGTTAGTCCTGGCTTGGGAAAGTCAATGACCCCGATCACTGTCGTAGGTATGGGCTTAGGGGGCACCAACGGCCTGCCGCCCCAGGAACAATCCCTACCGGAGACTGCTACGTTGCTAGTGGGTAGCCCCCGCTACCTGGCTTTTTTCCCCCCCGGGCCCCGACTCCCCCTCGGAGATCTAGGCACCGCCCTTAAAACGATCCGCTCCCACCTAGAGAGCCACCCGACCCCCCGGGTAGTGATTCTCACCTCTGGGGACCCCCTGTTCTACGGTCTAGGGCGGCTGCTCCTCCAAGAATTTCCCCCCCCTTGGCTCACCTTCTACCCCCACCCTAGCGCGGTGCAGATCCTCTTTAACCGGATCAAGGTACCCTGGCAGGACGCCCGGGTAGTGAGTGTCCATGGCCGGTCCCTAGAGGTTCTTACCCAAGTTCTCCACCAAGGAGCAGCGAAAATCGCTGTTCTCACCGACCATTGCCATACCCCCCGGGCCATAGCAACCCATCTCCTATCCCTCGACCTGCCAGTTAACTACCAGGCCTGGGTAGGGGAGGAGTTGGGGGGACCCGCGGAGCAGGTCTATACCCTATCCCTTACGGAGCTTGCCCACACTGATACTGCCCCCCTGAACGTGCTGGTGCTGCTGCGTTCCGAGACCGCTATCGCCCTCCCCCCCCTGCCCCGCTTGGGCATTCCGGACCACCTTTGGGTCAGCTTCCCAGACCAGCCAGGTCTAATTACCAAACGGGAGGTGCGGGTGTTGGCCCTGGCGGAGCTGGCCCTCGGGAGCAACCAGGTGGTGTGGGATATCGGAGCTGGGACTGGGTCGGTGGGGATCGAGGTGGCCCGCCTGTGTCCCAGCTCCCAGGTCTGGGCTGTGGAAAAAAGTGCCCTAGGAGTGAGCACGCTGGGCCAAAACCGCGATCGGTTTGGAGTAACTAACAACCTGCAGGTAGTCCACGGGGAAGCACCGGAGAGCTTAGGAGAGCTGCCAGACCCCGACCGAGTATTTATTGGTGGCAGTAGCGAACGACTAGTGGAGGTGCTAGAGGTAGTTCGGGGGCGACTACGACCAGAGGGAGTTGTGGTCCTAGCCCTAGCCACGGTAGAGCACCTCTACACAGTCCACCAGTGGGCCCAGGGACAGGCCCGGCTGCTGCAGGTACAGGTCAGTCGTTCTGCCCCCGTCGGTCCCCTGACCCGCTGGTCACCCCTCAACCCAGTTACCTTGGTCACCCTGCTAGGGCTCAAGGCCGTTGAGGAGGGGGAAGGGGGCAACCGCCAACTTTAGGTTTGCCTGAAGGTGCCTGTGGCATACAGTAGAATTGTTACTACTCCGTCTTTGAGGGTGTGACTTGCGCCCCTAGCCCTAGTGATCAAGTTCCAGGACGCCTTTGATGTGATTGTGGTTGGAGCTGGCCATGCTGGCTGTGAAGCTGCCCTGGCGGCGGCGCGGCTGGGGTGTCGGACTTTAGTGCTGACCATGAACTTGGACAAGATCGCCTGGCAGCCCTGTAACCCGGCGGTGGGGGGACCCGCTAAGTCCCAACTAGTCCACGAGGTAGACGCCCTAGGAGGAGAGACCGGTAAGGTCACCGACTGCACCTACCTGCAAAAGCGAGTGTTAAATCGCTCCCGCGGTCCTGCTGTCTGGGCCCTGCGGGCGCAAACTGATAAGCGGGAGTACGCTGCGACTATGAAGCAGGTTCTCGAGAGTCAGCCTAACCTGAGCCTCCGGGAGGCCATGGTCACAGACCTAGTCCTGGACCCCCAGGGCCGACTACTAGGGGTACAGACCTACTTCGGTGTTAATTTTCAGGCCCCGGCGGTGGTCTTGACTACAGGCACCTTTTTAGGGGGGCGGGTTTGGATCGGTGATCGGTCTATGGCCGCTGGCCGGGCCGGGGAATTTGCCGCCCAGGGCTTGACCGAGAGCCTCCAGCAGCTGGGGTTTGAAACGGACAGACTTAAAACCGGCACCCCCGCCCGGGTAGACCGTCGCTCGGTAGACTACCGCTGCCTCGAGCCTCAACCCCCAGACCCTGAGCAGCGGTGGTTTAGCTTCGACCCCCAAGCTTGGGTGGAGCGGGAGCAGACCAACTGTTACCTTACCCACACTACCCCCGCGACCCACCGTCTGATCCGTGATAACCTGCACCTCTCCCCGGTCTACGGGGGTTGGGTAGACGCCAAGGGTCCTCGTTACTGCCCAAGCATCGAAGACAAAATCGTGCGCTTTGCCGACAAGGAAAGTCATCAGATCTTCCTCGAGCCCGAGGGGCGGGACCACCCTGAGCTGTACATTCAGGGGTTTTCCACCGGTTTCCCTGAGGGTCTGCAGTTGGAGCTGCTGCGGACCCTACCCGGACTGGCTGACTGCGTACTGCTACGCCCCGCCTACGCTGTAGAGTACGACTACCTGCCGGCCACCCAGTGCTACCCCACCCTCATGACTAAGCGGCTGCCGGGTTTATTCTGTGCCGGCCAGATTAACGGTACCACGGGCTACGAGGAGGCAGCTGCCCAGGGGATCGTAGCAGGGATCAACGCTGCTCATTTAGTCCAGGGCAAAGCACCAGTAATTTTCCCCCGGGAGCATAGCTACATCGGTGCCCTCATTGATGACCTGTGTACCAAAGACCTGCGGGAGCCCTACCGGATGCTCACCTCCCGATCCGAGTACCGCCTAGTCCTGCGGTCGGACAATGCCGACCAACGCCTCACTCCCCTCGGGCGAGAGCTTGGCCTAATTGACCAGCGGCGCTGGACCCTCTTTGAACACAAGCGCCTGCACATCCAACAAGAACAGCTACGCCTAGCCACCACTCGCCTGAAGGACCAAGACCCCGCCGCCCTAGCCCTGAGCACCAGCACCGGCCAAACTATCAAGGGTTCTATCACCCTGGCGGAACTGCTGCGCCGGCCGGGGGTGCGCTACGAGGACCTAGACCACCACGGCCTTGGCCGGCCGGACCTAGACCCCTTGGAAAAGGAAGGGGCAGAGGTTGAGATCAAGTACGCCGGTTACATTCAACGCCAGCAGGAGCAAATTGCCCAGGTAGCGCGCCAGGAGCATCGCCCCCTGCCAGCCAACTTGAACTACAATGCCATCCAGACTCTATCTAAGGAAGCCCGAGAGAAGCTTAGCCGGGCTCAACCCCTCACCCTCGGCCAAGCTAGTCGTCTTGGGGGGGTCAGTCCCGCTGACATCAACGCCCTGCTCGTCTACTTGGAAGTGACCCAGCGCTCAGCCCTATCCTGTTAGTTATAGTTCCTCATGGACCAGCCTGCCCTCCCTAGCTCTGCCCATGACCCAAGCCATCTGGTGGAACGTCATGCGGAGTGCCTTGTAGACGAAGTGTTTGCAGAGGTGGAAGAGCTTTTGGGGGCGGGAGATTATAGCCCCCCACCTCCCCCGCCCCCCCGGGTTGCTTCCCCTCGCCAAACCCTGGGACTGGTAGCTCTCGGAGCAGCCGGGGCCCTGGTCTTGGGGGGGACAGGGTTCTGGGCTGCACTGCAGCTGTTGCGTCCTCCGGCCTTGTCCGAGGTGCCCGCTGCCCCGCCCATCCCTCGGCCTGACCCGTTTTTTGCCTATCTGGCCCATTCCCTTAACCAGCTAGAAGCTCGGGAGCACCCGGACCAGCCATCCCCAGGCCCCCTAAAACTAGCTGTCCGTCCCCTACCCGTCCCCAGTTCTGAGCCGCTACCCACCGTGGCGATACCCTCGCCCCCCCCACCCCTGGTAAATAACGACCAACTACCTACCACCCCCGGCCAGCTTACAGTGCCCCTCAGCACCCCCGCCCCACCTCTCACCACCTACACCCTAACTGGGGTTCTCAACCTAGGGGACCAGTCAGCAGCCCTCTTTAATATCGGTGGCACTACTCAGCAGGTATATATTGGTCAGGACGTAGGCCCTAGTGCGTGGAAATTGACCCAGGTCCAGACTCAAGCCGTAGTGATTCGGCGGCAGCAAAAAACCCTTACCCTGTTTGTCGGTCAGGACTTTCAACCCTAGGAGTAACCATGAGCCTGCTTGATGACGTCAACCGCCTTTTGGAAGCCCGCCTAGAAGAGTTCATGCGTAAAAATCCACACCTGGAACTCCAGGCTATGGAGGAGAAGCTCCAACAACAACTAGAGGAGGTCCAGCGGTTGGTCTTGCAGGCAGAGGCTGACCAGAAACGCACCGAAGCCCAGATCCTCACCCTAGCTAAGGAGATTCAGCGCTGGGATGAAAGGATCAAGCTTGCCAAGCAGGCTGGCCGCGAGGACCTAGTGACCCGAGCTCAGCAACGCCAGGTAGAGCTACTGCGCCAAGGCAATCAGGCCTGGGGGCAGATGGAGGTCCTGCGGGACCGCTACCGCCAGGGCCAAGAGCTCTACGAAAAGATCGCCAAACGCCGGCAGGAGGTGCAAGCAATGGCCAAGCAAGCCCAGGCTGCCAGGACCACCCAGAGTAGCACGCCTCCGGGCAATCCTAGCTCTGCCGACCCCCTCGAGGAAACCTTCCGGCACCTAGAGGCGGAACTGGAATTACAGGAAATCCGCCGCCAGCACTCCTAGGGCTGGGAGCGCTGAAACTGAGCAAACGTTTGGTAGTTGGTCGGGGGACTGTAAAGGTGGCAGCGACTGATAATCTGCCACAGTAACCTGCCTGTAAACAGCCGTCTTTTTAGGTGTGACCCCCAGTTATCGGTCAGGCTCTGGTCTGCCAGCCGGAGGTTATAGGAGGGGATAGCGGTGGAAATGTGGTGGGGGATATGGACGTTTATGTCGTGGCAAAACACCTCAACCCAACGGGGATAGGAACAGTGAACCGTTCCTGATAGTTGCGACTCTAGCTCTCCCCACTGGCCTGCCGGTTGAAAAGGTATGTCTACTGCCGTGTGATGGACCAGGGTAAAAGTGCTCATCCAAAAATGAAACCCTAGCCAGGGCACTAACCAAAACTTCACTACCCCCCAAGCCCCCGTAGTCAGGTACAGGGCCGGGAAAGCGACTAAAGCGAAACCAAGTACTAGGAGTACCGACAGGCGCACCTGGCCCCGCTCCTTGGGATCGGTAAATTGCCCCCAGACAAAGTGCAGTACTCCCCAGTGGACCGCCGAGGCTAGCCACCACAGGGGACCGCGCAGGGCTTGGTATCCCCACTGTCCCCACCTGGGTAAGCTGGCATAGGTTTGGGGGTCTAGGGGCTGCCAGGCATTATCCTGGTCCATCTGGTTGGTGTAGCGATGGTGGTGGTTGTGCCGGATCCGCCAAGCGTGAAATGGGTAAATCAGCGGCAGCATCAACCCATGACCGACTAGGTCGTTAACCCAACGGCGCTGGGCAAAGGATCGGTGTCCGCAATCGTGGGCCAGCACAAATAGCCCTGTCAGGGCAGTACCAGTCCAAAGCCAAGCTAGGGGGAGGAGAAACCAAGGCGCCAAAGCCAGGGCGAAGTAACCTAGGCTCACAAGACCTAGACTTAAAGCTACTCCAGACCAAGCTTTGCGGCGATTTTTGACAAAACACTCCCGGGGTAGGGTTTTTAAGACATCTTTTAGTTGCAATCCTGCTAGAGGCTGAGAGTCATTAGTTAATTGGGTAACAGGCATAGGTGCGCAGTGACGGAGAAGGGCAAGGAAAACTAATCAAACCCCAAGGGGTTAGTTTTTAGACCCTCAGCAGTCTACCATTGCCGGCCTACATTTAAGAAATGTTAATATTAATTACGGAATACTAAGGTGATTCAATGCCCCAGAGATGCCCCCCTAGGGCATTGATTCTCCTGGCGGGGTGTGTTTTACTACAAACACTCGGAAACCCAGCCCCCCCAGGGCACGTAGATCTGCCACTTGTGAGGCTGCCATTCATGTTCGCCACTCTGCAACACATTCTCTCCGACAACCCTAAGCGGGTCCGTCGCAACGTCATCAGCATTTATCTATTCTTGATTTTCGCCAATCTGCTTGTCTGGGGCATCACCCTGGTTGTCTTTCGTCCCTACCCTCTCCTGCTAGGCACAGCAGCGGTGGCTTACAGTTTTGGGCTGCGTCACGCAGTGGATGCCGACCACATTGCCGCCATTGATAATGTGACCCGCAAGTTGATTCAAGAGGGCAAACGACCAGTAACGGTCGGTTTTTTCTTTGCCCTGGGGCACTCCACGATCGTGATTCTTATGTCAGTGGGGATTGTCCTCGCCTCCGTGGCGATCAAGACCTACTTTCCTACCTATGAGGCTGTGGGTAATATCGTCGGCACCCTAGTGTCAACCTTCTTCCTGTTTGGGCTTGCCGCTATTAATACTGTGGTGCTGATAAACGTCTACCACACCTTCCAGGCTGTCAAACGGGGCGAACCCTACCGGGAAGAGGAGCTCGAATCGATCCTCAATCAGCGCGGCTTCACGCGCCGCCTGTTCCGGCCCCTCCTCAAGTTAGTGGACCGGGGCTGGAAAATGTACCCGGTGGGGGTCGTATTCGGACTGGGATTCGACACGGCCAGCGAAGTTGGCCTATTGGGAATTGCGGCGGCTAGTGCCACCCAAGGGATGCCCATCTGGACGATTATGCTTTTTCCCGCCCTGTTCACGGTCGGAATGTCCCTAGTAGATACCACCGACGGGGTGTTGATGCTAGGAGCCTACAACTGGGCAGCGATTAAGCCTGTGCGCAAGCTCTACTACAACCTGACCGTCACTACCATTTCGGTGCTGGTAGCCGTGTTTGTGGGGGGGATTGAAGCCCTGGGATTACTGGGGGATGAACTGCATTTACAGGGTCCCTTCTGGACCTTGATGGACAACCTCAACAATAACTTCGGTCTGATTGGCTACAGTGTCATCGGCCTGTTTGTAGCTACCTGGCTCATCTCGACGGTTGTCTATAACCTCAAGGGCTACGACCAGCTGTAGAGCAGCCGGGGAACCTGGTACCAGGCTGGTAATGAATCTCATGGTAACCAAAGTTTCAGGGGTTTCCTAGCTCCTCAGCTCCTAGGACCCCCGAACCTGTTGCCCCCTAGGCTTAGAGCTCCTGAAACCTCTACCTCCTACTCCGGGACTGACTCCCGAGAATTCTCGGCGGTCCTGGCCGCCTGCAAGAGATGGACAGGAAATTAACCGGTGAAGATTGCCACTGCCTACCATTACTTTGCCACTCGGAGACACTTTGGATGCGCCAATACGTGGGTTTATTAGCACTAATGCTCGGTACAATTGGGGGTTGGGGCGGGGTGAGACCAGCGCTTGCTCAGCCCCCAAGGCAATTTTTAACCGTGGATGAGTTATCTGGGGTGACTCCTAACTCCTGGGCCAGGCAAGCTCTCCAGAGCCTCCAGACGCGCTACGGTTGCCTTAAGGGCTACCCTGAGGGAAATTTCCTAGGCAACCAAGCCCTGACCCGCTACGAATTTGCTGCCGGCCTAGAAGCTTGTTTAGCAAAAATTACCAACCTAGCTAGAAGCGGTCAGGTGCGCCCGGCAGACCTAGGCACCCTCCAGCGCTTACAACAGCAGTTTGCTGCCGAACTAGCCAAGTTGGACAAGCGGATCACCCCCCTAGAAACTCACCTGCACACCTTGGATGCCCAGCAGTTTAATCCCTTAACGAAATTGTCCGGGGAGGTAATCTTTGAGGTGGAAGACGCCCCAGGTACCCAAAACGCTCTGGTGGCCCAAAACCGGGTCCGCCTCGACCTGCAAACTAGCTTTACCGGTCATGACCTGCTGCACACCCGCATTGGGGCCGGTAACTCCCCGAGTCTGGCCCTGAATGGAGGCGTGCCCACCGCTGTGGGAAACCTGGCCCTACAGACTGGCTATACCGGGGAAAGCGCCAGCATTGATTGGCTGGCCTACTACTTCCCGGCGGGTAAGCACATCCAGTTTTATGTAGCAGCCCTGAGTGGTACTAGCCCCGACTACCTGCCTACCACTGCCAACAGTGCTCTGGACCAAGGTGATGGGGGCACGGGCAGCCTGACCCTCTTTGGGGCCCATAATGCCATCTATAACATTGGCGGTGGTACGGGGGCAGGGTTTAACTGGCAGGTCAACTCCCGGGTCCAACTGGGAGCTGGCTATCTGGCCGGACCGACTTCAGCCAGTGACCCGACCCCAGGTAATGGCCTGTTTAACGGTGACTGCACTGCCCTGGGGCAACTGACCCTTACGCCCACCCCTGCCCTGACCGTGGCCCTTACCTATGCCAACGGCTACGACTCCCCAGGCACACCGATTTTCAACTATGCCTTCAGTGCCTTGGGGGGTCCCGCTCCCGTCTCGGGGGTAGAGGGGACTAGTTTTGCCAATTTCCCCGGGGGGCTTACTAGGTCTATCAACACCAACTCCTACGGAATTTCCTTGTCCTACCAAGTCAACCCCAAGTTAATGATTAGCGCCTGGGGAGACTATACCCAAGCGCAGATCCAAGCCCCCGGAACCCCAGATGGGGAAGTTTGGAACTACGCCCTCGCCCTTGCTTCGCCTGACCTATTCAAAAAGGGTAATCTCGGGGGACTAATTATCGGGGCTGATCCCTACCTAGGTAACCCGCAGCAGGTCGGCTACGGGGGAGTAGGCCGGGCGGTTCCTTTGCATGTGGAGGTTTTTTACCGTTACCAGGTCAATGATTTCTTTGCCGTTACCCCGGGGATCATCTACCTAGACAACCCCAACCAACAGCCCGGTACCAGCAACACTATCCTGGTTCTACGCAACACCTTTGAGTTCTAGTTAGTTTTAGAGATGTCCAGGCCCGACTGCCCTATCCCCTAGCGATTGGGCCGGCGTTTCTGGAGGAAGTCGGGGATGTCTAGGGTAGGCTTAGCAGCTTTACCGTGGGTCTCAGGAGCTGGCTTGGGGGTGATCACCGGGGCAGAACGCTTAGCTGCCGACACCGGTGGTGGAGATGGCTCACCACTAAAACCAGTAGCAATGACGGTAATCTGCATATCTCCCTGGAGTTGGTCGTTGATCACGGCCCCAAAAATGATGTTGGCATTGGGGTCTACCACTTCGTAGATCAACTCGGCTGCCGCATTCACCTCGTGGAGAGTAAGGTCTGAACTGCCGGTGATGTTGAACACTACTCCCCGGGCACCATCGATGGAGGACTCTAGGAGTGGGGAAGAAATAGCCATGGAGGCAGCTTCCCGGGCCCGGGCCTTGCCTGACCCGACACCAATCCCCATCAGGGCTGACCCGGCGTCCGCCATCACTGCCCTCACGTCTGCGAAGTCCACGTTTACTAACCCAGGGATGGTGATAATGTCAGAAATGCCCTGGACCCCTTGCCGCAGAATATCATCAGCGATCCGGAAGCTTTCCTGGACGGGAGTTTGTTCAGCTACTACCGCTAGGAGTTTGTCGTTGGGGATCACGATCAAGGTATCAACCCGGCCTTGCAAAGCGGCAATCCCCTCCTCAGCTTGACTGAGGCGGCGCCGGCCCTCAAATAAAAAGGGACGGGTGATCACGCCTACCGTCAGGGCACCGCTTTCCTTGGCTACCTCTGCCACGATGGGAGCTGCCCCGGTCCCAGTACCCCCCCCCATCCCGGCGGTAATAAATACCAGATCGGTATCCTCAAGCATGGCGGCAATTTCATCCCGAGACTCCTCCGCCGCCTTTTGACCAATGGCGGGATTACCCCCGGCCCCTAAACCCCGGGTTAGCTTCTGACCGATCTGCAGGCGCCGGGGAGCAATGGACTGGCTCAAGGACTGAGCATCGGTATTAATTGACCAAAATTCCACCCCGACAATATCCCGTGACACCATCCGGTTGACTGCATTGCCACCTCCCCCGCCAACACCAATAACTTTAATTTTGGCGATACTGCTGGGCATAATCACGTCACTCCTGGGGTCTTTGGCAGAGATGCCTCTGGGGTTGATATTTAGGCCCGAATCAACGTAGGTACCGTAGCCCTTAGCCCTCAGATCCAAAGGTTCAGGATGAGGAGAGTCGTCAGGAGGCTCATGTAATTGATCTGTGTTATCCATCACCATAATTGTATGGAATCTTACGTAATTCCCCCGTGTCACCCTCGGCGCTGGAGGCAGCAGGTCTCAGTACAGTCTAAACAACTTTCGCAAACAAGCTGCTTATTAGTCAACTCTAATGTATCCCGGAGAGACTAGCTGCATAGCAAGACCGGACCACAATCCTTACCCGGACACTCCCGGAGACAAATTCTCTGGACCTGCTGGGTGACAATCCTGGCAGAGTGGATCTACCATGACCAACACGATAACACGGAAATTCGCTTACCAGGCTCTAGTCATGGGGGGCCCGGGGACGCGCTGGCGAGGGGGATTTAGTTAGGTGGGGAAGATTTAACTGGAGGGTCGGTAGGTTGGGATTGCGTAGGTCTAAGTAACTGAATTTAGTCAGGGGAACTTTTCTCGGCAGCCCCACCAACTGATTCAGCCTGTGAATTTGCTGGGGGAACACTTGGCCATCGTAGGGACCGAGATAAACTAGGCCTAAGGAAGTGGTGAGAATGAGGTTTTCCGGGTTACGCCAATCGACCTGGGTAACCTTTACCTGGGATAGACGCAGGGCGGCGTAGAAGGGCTTCCAGTAGCGCAGGTCCTGGGGCTTGATTCCCACTACAGTCAGGTCTGGTTTGGGAGCTTGGGCCTGCAGGGCTGTCAGGGGCAACCAAACCCCTTGGTCATCCAGAATGCCAGGCTGCTCCTCCAGGGGAGAAAGATCCCTAGCCAAGACCACGGGCCCCGGGAGAGTGAGGGCAACTGGGGTTTTCTCCCGCACAGTGACTAGTATTTCTGGCGGCCAGAGGCGGCGGGTGACCGAGGCTTGAGCTAGGGGTGCCTGAGCCAGGAGAGCCTGTTCTAGGGCCCGGGGTTGCACCTGCAAAATTGACTCGGGATAACGGAAATTAAGGATCCTGTAGAGGGCCTCAGTAGTTATCTCATGATTACCGATAATGCGCACCTGGGTGGGTTTGCTGATCACCCAGGCTGAGGAGGTAGCCAAGACCAGGAGGCTAGCGGTCAAGCCGCTGACTGCCAGGAGTTGCCAAACCCCCTGCACCAGTCTCCAGCGCCGTCGGTGGCGCAATTCGCGGCGCCGCTTGGTTAACTCATCCAGGGGAGGGGAGGTTTTCACTGGGATGAAGACTGAAGAAGATGATTTTCCTGGTCAACGATCACCACTGTCGGCACATGTTCAGCTGCCTCCTCGGGGGTAAACTGAGCGTAGGCCATGATAATTACCCGGTCTCCCCGCACCCCCAGCCGGGCTGCTGCCCCGTTGAGTTCCACCAACCCCGAACCGGCAGGGGCAGGGATGGCGTAGGTGATGAGGCGCGAGCCATTACTAGTGTTGACTATGTGCACCTGCTCATGAGGCATGATCCCAGCCGTATCCAAGAGCAGCCGGTCCACACCGATGCTACCCGTGTAGTCAAGGTGGGCACCGGTGAGAATACAGCCGTGGATCTTAGCCAGCAACAGGGTGCGCAGCATAGTCTAGGTTGTTTGGTAGGCCTGGACGCACTTTTCCACCAAGGGTAACACTTGGTCTACGTCTTGCCAACCAAGGATTTGCGTGGTCTTCTTCTCCAGGTTCTTGTAGGTGCGGAAAAACTCGGCAATTTCGTCTAGACGGTGGGGAGCAATGTCCTTGAGGGAGGCTACCTGGGCATAGCGGGGGTCCTTGACGGGCACGCACAGCAGCTTTTCATCCCGGTCCCCCCCATCGATCATCTCCAGCATGCCCACGGGCCGGGCAGTGATCACACAACCGGGGAAAGTAGGCTGGTCCATAATCACCATCCCATCAAGGGGGTCGCCGTCGTCGGCTAGGGTGTTGGGGATAAAACCGTAATCGAAGGGGTAGGCCACGGAGGCGTACAGGACGCGGTCTAGGGCAAAGGCTTGGAGTTCCTTATCAAACTCGTACTTATTCTTGCTCCCAGCGGGGATCTCAATCAGAACATTAATCAAACCGGTTTTGGGCTGAGGGGGAATACGAGACAGATCCACAGGTTTAGAGCTCCATTCAACAATGCACATGGGGGATAGGGACTCCCACCCCAGGATTATCTAGCTTCCGAGGACGGCAATGCAATCAATTTCTACCCGGGCCTCCTTGGGCAATCGTGCCGCCTGAATGCAAACCCGAGCCGGGGCAGTTTCTATGGGGAAGTAGCGGGCGTAGACCTGGTTCATGGCGGCAAAGTCCTCTAGGTCCAGAAGGTAAACTGTGGTCTTAACCACATCCGCAAAGGTAGCCCCTCCAGCCGCTAGGACAGCTGCCAAATTTTGGAACACCTGCTCGGTTTGGGCAGCAATATCCCCGCCCCCCACCAGACAGCCCGTAGTCGGGTCTAGGGGAATCTGGCCGGCGGTGAAGATCATCGTCCCGGCGGCCCGTATACCCTGGTTGTAGGGACCTACCGGCGCTGGGGCAGCGGCGGTGCGCAGCACTCTGGGAAGGGCAGTGACTACGGTAGTCCCCCCTACCCCCGCCTCAGTCACAACTACCGCGGCCGCTCCCGTAGCAATGTCTCTCCCCTGGGGAGCTGAGTTACCACTGATGAGGGTGTTTTTGATCGTTACAGTGCTGCCCTCACCCACGTACAAACCAGCCCCCCGGCCGGCCGAGTTGCCGGTGATAATGCTGTCTATGATGGTCATCTGCCCGTGGTTGGCAATTCCCCCACCGGCATTCTCTCGCCCCTGGGGGCTTTCCTGCTTTGGCTGGTTCACCGGTAATTTCTTGGTAGCTTGCGCCTTCTGATTGTAAAACAAGGACTGGGTAATTGGAGCATCCCCCCGGGGGTAGGCCTCGGGCAAGCTAGTCGTCGCCTAGGGGATTATGACAAAATGCGGCTGACGGGCCTAACCGTCACTGGCATACCTTCAGGGTTAATTAGACTCTATGGACATCAAGACAGATTGGGTGCGTATCCCAGATGAACAAGCCCCCCTGGAAGCCTACCTGGCCTGCCCTTTAGCCTCGGGCCCCTGGCCGGGAGTGGTGCTGTTTCAGGAAATCTTCGGGGTCAACAGCCACATTCGCGAGGTAGCCGAACGCTTAGCCCGGCTAGGTTACGTGGTGATTGCCCCGGACCTGTTCTACCGTAGTGCTCCCCGCCTAGACCTGGACTACACCGAGATGGCCAAGGGGCGTCACCACAAAGACCAAACCACTGCCACCCAACTTTTGGCTGACACCCAGGCGGCCCTCACCTACCTGGAGGGCGTAGCGCGCCCCGGGGGTTACGGGTGCATCGGTTTTTGTTTTGGGGGCCACGTAGCTTACCTGGCGGCCACCCTGCCTCAGATTAAGGCCACCGCCTGCTTCTACGGTGGCGGGATTGCCACCATGACCCCCGGCGGGGGGGCCCCGACCCTAGAGCGCACTCCCGAGATCAAGGGCCGTCTCTACGGCTTCTTTGGTAATCAAGACCCCCTAATTCCCGGTGCGGAGGTTGATCAAATTGCTGCCGCCCTGGAAAAAGCCCACGTTGACCACCGAATTTTTCGCTATGATGCTAGCCACGGTTTCTTCTGCGACCGCCGTTCAGACTATAGTCCCGTTGCAGCCGCTGATGCCTGGAGCCACGTCCAGGAATTGTTCCAAACTACCTTGACCTAGGCATCACCCCTGCCCATGAGCGGTCCCCTCCCCCGTACCATCCGCCCCTACGCCGCCTACGCCTTGACTGGCCTCGCCCCGCGGCAGGACAAACTTCTGGGTTTGGATACGGTCCGGGGCTACCTGCTGGAGATTGACGTCACCGACGACAATACGCGGGTGGGTAATCCCCACCACCTCGAGCAGTTCCAGGGGGCCCAGGGGCTTGCCTGTTGGCACGACCAGGTCTGGTTCGCGCGGGGACGGGAGGTTTACTGGTGCACTTGGGGGGACTTTACCCCTGAGATGTTTATCAGCCTCCCCTACGAGGTAGATGGGGTCGGCATCTGGCACTCCACCATTTACATCACCAGTCGCCAGGGGGGCTACGTTTTTGTCTACAACTTCACCAATCGTCAGCTCATTACCCGCTTCCCCTTACCGGGGGTAGGGCGAGAAAACCTCTACCTCCAGCAGGAACAGCTGTGGCTGTGTGATGACGTAGAGCAGACGGTTTACTGTCTGGACCGGGGTACGGGGGAGTTACACTTCAAGGTTCTGACCCCCCACGAGGGCCCCCGGGCTTTGGCCTTCCATAGCCACCCCCAGACGGGGGAGTTACTGCTCCACGTAGCCTACAGCACCGAAGAGGCCTACATCCGCGACACTCCGAATACCAGTCCTGGCCAGGAAATCGCCTACCGAGACCGCACCTTTATCCACCCCCTCCACTACTGTCACTACCCCGAGCACCACTACACCCTCTCCAATGGCTACCTGGTGGAGATGTCCTACGTAGAGGAGCTCTCTCCCCTAGAAGCTATTGACCTGCCCGCGGTGGAATGGCGCATCGCTCTCCCCGCTAGTACCCATCGCCAAACCGTCAAACACGTCCGGGCAGTCGGCATGTCCTTCACGGAAGAATTCCAGGACGGTCAGCCGGTAGCCGTATTCCGCTTCGATCGGTTAGCTCCCTTTCAAGGGGGAGTCTTTGGCTGGAAAGCGCTGCTAGAGGTGCGGGGAATCAAATACCAATTCACCTACCCTGAGGTGGAAAACTGTCCCCCAATTCCCGCCCCCCTCCAGGAGCGCTACCTGATAGACGATGATGAGTTAGCCATGGATAACCCAGTGATCCTCGGAGCGGCCCGGAGCGCCGCCGGTACGGAGACTAACCTGTTGCGCAAGCTGCTGCGGATTCGCAACACTGTCTACGACCGACTCTCCTACGGGATCAAGCCCCACATCGACACCCCGGATGTGGTTTGGGAGCGGGGTGTCGGCTCCTGTGGGGAATACGTAGGAGTTCTGCTAGCCTTAGCCCGACTCAACGGCATCGCCTGCCGCACCGTCGGTCGTTACAAGTGCCCCCACCACTCCGACTACCGCCATGTCCCCCTCGCCCCCGATTACAACCACGTCTGGCTAGAATTTCTCCTGCCGGGCTTCGGCTGGCTACCCATGGAATCTAATCCTGATGATGTGGTGGAGCGGGGACCCTACCCGACTCGGTTTTTTATGGGCCTGCCCTGGTACCACGCAGAGATCGCCAAGGGGATCCCCTTCACCCGGGTCACCAGCGGCGGTGTCCCTATCGGCGACTTGGGCCTGGACCTGTCGGTGGGAGATCTAGCCCTCAACCACGTTCAATTTCAGATCCTTGCTGAACTGCCGCCGCCGACCTGAGGGCCCAGCGCAGCTTGGCGGAGCGGGAGCGGGGGTTAGCCTGGAGCTCGGCTGCCTGGGGGGTGATTGGCTTGCGGGTAAGCACCTCGAGCAGTGGGGAATCCCGGAACCGGTGTTTGACAATCCGGTCCTCGAGGCTGTGGAAGCTAATCACCCCTAACTTCCCACCGGGCTTTAACCAATGGGGCGCACGCGCCAAAAAAGTTTCTAGGGCTGCTAGCTCCTGATTGACGACGATCCGGAGGGCTTGAAATACTCGGGTGGCAGGGTGAATCCGCTGGTGACCCCCTGGAACAGCCGACTGTACTACTTGGACCAGGTCCGTGGTGGTCTGGAGGGGACGACGCTGGACAATCTGCCGAGCAATCCGGCGGGAAAATCGCTCCTCCCCGTAGGTAAAAAAGGCAGCCGCTAGGGCTTGCTGGTCCCAGGTGTTAACTACAGTGGCAGCCGTCAACTCCTGGGTTTGGTCCATGCGCATATCTAGGGGAGAGGTTTGCCGAAAGCTAAAACCCCGCAGGGGGTCGTCTAGCTGCGGGGAGCTAACCCCCAAGTCGGCGATCACCCCATCAAACCTGAGGGGACCCGGTGCGAAGTCGGCAAAGTTGCCCTGCCAGAACTGGACCCGGGGCCCGAAACCCTCTAGGACTTGCTGCGCCAGCTCTATGGCCCCACCATCCCGGTCTATGGTCACCACCCGGGCAGTCGACTGAGAAGTCAGAATCCCCCGAGTGTGGCCAGCCCGCCCCAGGGTCGCATCAAGGTATAGGCCCCCAGGCTGGGGCGCCAGCCCGAGGAGGATCTCTTCAAAAAGCACGGGGGTATGGGAGAAGTCAGACATGGAACAGTAGTAGGTGGGTGTGGGCTCAATTGGGCTAAGGGGCTACCCCCCTTGACTACCTACCATCACTTCCAGTTTCAGATTGCCCTAGCAACTGCCTCAGGCTCGCCTCCGACAGCTGAGGGACCCCCAGTTTCTCGGCTGCTTGGAGTTTACTCCCCGGGGAACTGCCCACTACTAGGTAGTCGGTCCGCCGGCTGAGGGAGCCAACCACCCGCCCTCCGGCTGCTTGGATTAAGGCTTGCGCCTGGGGTCGGGTCAGGTGCTCTAGGGTACCGGTAATTACCAGTACCTTACCCTGGAGGGGCTGGGGGGGGGTGATTGGAGCTCTCGGGGTGTTAGCGAGGGTAAGCCCGCGGTTTTGGAGCTCACCGAGCAGGATTTGGCTCGCGGGAGCTTGGCCCCACTCCCACACAGACTGGGCAGTCTCCGGGCCAATACCCGGGATGGCACTGAGGTCCTCAAGAGAAGCCGTCAGAAGGCTTTCGGCCGCCCCGAAGCGCTCCGCTAGTAACACGGCCACCGTGACTCCCACATGGCGGATCCCAAGACCGTAGAGGACCCGGGGCCAGGGCTGCTGCTTAGAGGCAGCGATCTCCGCGAGCAGGTTGGCTGCTGACTTGTCCCCCAAGCCGGGGAGCGCTGCTAGTCCCTCCCCGGTCAAGTCGTATAGGTCAACGATTGAGCATACCAACCCCTGCTCCCACAGCTGGGCAACCCGTTTCTCCCCTAAACCCTGGATATTTAAGGCTGCCCGGCTTGCCCAGTGGAGAATTTGACCCTGACCAATGGCGGGACAGTGAGGGTTGACACAGCGGATGGCGGCCGCCTGGACGGTCCTGACTAGGGGCTGGCCACACAGGGGACACCGGGTGGGAAACTGCCATGGGGGCCCCTGGGGGCGCAGTTGCTCCACTACCCGCACGATCTCTGGGATCACTTCCCCTGCCTTGCGTACCACCACCGTATCCCCCACCCGCAGGCCCAACTCTTGGACTCGGTCAGCGTTGTGGAGGGTAGCCCGGGCCACCACCGTGCCGGCTAAGGCTACCGGGGTTAGTTGGGCCACCGGGGTCACCGCACCCGTCCTGCCCACCTGAACGAGAATCTGCTCTACCACCGTGGCCGCCTCGTCCGGGGGATACTTGAGGGCAATTGCCCAGCGGGGGGTGCGGTGGGTAAACCCTAGTTGGTCCTGGAGGTCCAGTTGGTTAAGCTTGACAACCACGCCATCGGTAAGATAGGGTAGGGCCCGCCGAGCGGTGCGCCAATAGTCCCAGTAGACCTGGACCGCCCCTAGGTCGCGGCAGACCTGGGTGTGGGGATTAACGCGAAACCCCCAACTCCCCAGCTGCTGCAGACGCTGCCACTGGGTGGCCAGGTCTTCTAGAGCCGGCCCCCCGTGGAGGGTGTAGGCGAAGAAGTCCAGCTGCCGCTGGGCTACCACTTGGGGGTCTAGCTGCCGGAGGGTGCCGGCGGTGGCATTGCGGGGATTGGCAAAGGGAAGTTCTCCCCGGGCTTGCCGTTCCCGGTTCAGGGTATGGAAGCGGTCCCAGGCTAAAAAAGCCTCCCCCCTCACCTCCAGGAGACCAGGGGGATGGGGGCCGAGGAGCCGCAGGGGTACTGAGGGAATCGTACGGACGTTGGCGGTGATATCCTCGCCGGTGACCCCATCCCCTCGGGTAGCAGCCCGCACCAGGAGGCCTTCCTGATAGGTCAGGGCCAGGGAGATCCCATCAATTTTGAGCTCCGCCACGTAGTCGAAGGGGACCTGCGGAGTCAGTACCCTTTGCCACCGCCCCTGCCAGGCCGCTAGCTCTTCTAGGTCAAAGGCATTCTCCAAGCTATAGAGGGGGGGAGAGTGGGTGACGCTGGTAAACCCGGCCGCGGGCTTCCCCCCTACCCGCTGGCTGGGGCTATCAGGGGTAATTAACTCCGGGTGTATGGCCTCCAGCTCCAGCAATTCCCGGAACAACTGATCGTAGACACTGTCCTCCATAATCGGACTGTCTAAAACGTAGTAGGCGTGACTAGCTTGCTGCAGGAGGGTGCGCAATTCCTGGAGACGGTTCACAGGCATAACCCTAGGACTCAAGACAAATTATAGGGGTACTGGATCTGCCCCACCCGGCTTTAGGGTTGACCAAGGATGGGTAAGTCATTTTAGATCATAAGCATTAATAATCAACCCCCGGTGAGCATGGGCATTCCTAAACAGGGGAGGCCAGTTGTCTCCCCTTGTGCTAAATTGAACTTGGCCTGGATCTATGCGACCAAAACGCCCGAACCTTGTCAGGACCGGAAGGTAGCAGCAATAAGGGATGCTTGGGGTAGGCGTAGCCTCCGGGCCTCCTCTTTTTTTGGTCGGGCTCACTGGCTGGGTGAGCTTTGGGGGGTAGGAGAGTTGGGATGAAGCGCAGCCCAATCTTGACCCACCCTAATGGTCAAGTCCGACTCTACTGACCCGGTAGATTGGCTCTCTAACTTCCCTACCCCTAGAATCTGAGCTACACTGCTTGCCGACTGCATGTCCCCACCCTGGACGATGATCCTGGTTTTCGGATCAACTAGAGGCCAGTCCTCCATCAGGTAGACATTTGTAAAGCCCTGGTTCTCTAAGTATTGCTGGACGCTGTAGGCCATATTAGGCTGGCCAGTGGCGTTCTGAACCGCAATACTCAGGGTCTTGATGTTTACCGGGGGCAGGGGTGCTCCAGTAGAGTTAATATCAAAGTACTGCTGCATAATCCGGTCCCGGGCTTGGGGGTCCATTAGCCAGTAGCTGGCATTAAATTGCCCCGGACCGCTGTACTGTCCCGGCAACATCACCATGTGGAATGACTGGGGACTGAGGCCGAGGAGGAAATCCACTAGGGAGGTGATCTCAGCGGGAGTAAGGTTGGTTTTGGTATAGCTGAGGACAGTTTGAATTAGGGTCGGCAATTGGGGGAGAATCAGGGGGTCAGTGAGCTTAGCCCTGAGAGCCTTCAGGAGTTCCTGCTGCCGTCCCACCCGTCCCACATCCCCGTAGGCGTCCTCCCGGAAGCGGACAAACTCCTCCGCCTCGTCCCCATTGAGGGTCTGCCAGCCGGGGTTCAAATCGATGTGAAGGTTTTGGGTGTTGTCTTGGTAGTGCATGGGCTCGGGCACATAAACCCGCAGGCCGCCTACGTCATTAACTAGGTCACGAAAGGCCGCTGTGCTCACCACCACATACCGGTCAATCGAGACCCCATCTAGGGCTTGACTGACGGTTTGAGCCGCAAGGAGCGGCCCGCCCACAGGGTTAGCACTATTAATTTTGTTCTCCCCGAGCCCCGGCACCTCCACCCGAGTGTCCCGGGGGATCGACAAAAGATTTACGGTGTTGGTGGCTGGGTCTAGGTGCAATAGCATCATCGTGTCGCTGTTGCCATCAAAGATAGTCGGGTCTCCCACCTTGGCTCCGGGGACAATGTCCACCCCTAGTACCAGGATGTTCACCGGCCGACTTACCTGGTAGGGGATGAGATTGCGCAGGGCCGTGACTAGAGCAGGAATCCCGGCGGTGGGCTGGTTGGGCAGCGGCACTGTCAGGGCCGTCACCGTCCCCACGCCAAAGCAAAACACCGTGGTCACTGCCAAGCCAAACAGACGGGTAATTTTGGATCCGCGGGGGTTAGCCATGGTTGATTGACAAAGTTCGATCCGGGGGAAAAGGCCAGGTTTTCTTACTATAGCTGTTGTCAGACCCAGGCAAAGTTGTCTAGACTCACGGCAGATCTATTGTAGGGGAGACCATGGCTGGACTGGTGCCGGTAATTCTAGCGGGGGGAAGGGGGGAGCGCTTTTGGCCCCTGAGTCGTACCCACCGACCGAAGCAGTTTCTGTGTCTCGATGGCACCCCCCAAAGTCTCCTGCAGGCCACGGCCGAGCGGCTTTTGCCCCTAGGGGGTGGCTGGGGTAATCTGTGGGTGGTCACTGCCGGGGCCTTTGCTCCCCTGGTCCAAGCCCAACTGCCCCAGCTGCCTCCGGAAAACCTGTTGCTGGAGCCAGAAGGCAGGGACACGGGGCCGGCGGTCACCTGGGCTACCTTGGAGATTGCCCGGTGCTGTGGCCCGGAAACCGTGATTGGATTTTTCCCGGCTGATCATTGGATCCCCGCCGCCGAGGAATTTCGGGTCATGGTCCGGCAAGGGGTGGATTTGGCCCAGGCCCACTCTTTGATCGTTACCCTGGGAATTAAACCTACCCAGCCGGCGACCGGCTACGGCTACATCCAGCAGGGAGAGAGCATTAGCCAAGACCCCCAGGCCTATCGGGTAAAGCGCTTTACAGAAAAGCCTGACCTAGGCACAGCCCAGGGCTTCTTAGCCGCAGGGGGATACCACTGGAATGGCGGCATGTTCATCTTTCCTGCCACCGTGGCCCTAGCTGAGCTAGCCCTACATGCTTCTGACATCCTCACCCCCCTGCAACAGCATGGTGTCGCCGCCTACACCCGGGTCCCCCGGCGCAGTATTGACTACGCCCTCATGGAGCACACCCAGCGGGCCGGGGTGTTACCGGTGGCCTTTCCCTGGGATGACCTGGGGGATTGGAATGCCCTAGAGCGCCTTCTGGGGGGCGATGGTAAAAACGTTACCCATGGCCACCACGTGGGTCTAGATACCTACGGGTCAATCTTCTACAACTCCCAACCCGAAGAGCTGATTGTTACGATTGGTCTAGAAGACCTGGTAGTTGTGCGGGATGGTAAGGGGACGTTAATTGCCCACAAAAGCCGCACCCAAGAGCTCAAACAAGTCTTAGCCATCCTCCGGCAGCATCCCTACTACTCCCAACTGCTCTAACCCCCTACCTTGCCACCCACCTACACCCTCCACTGGGCAGATAAGCTGAGGAACCTCCCCAAGGGTGCTTGGGATGACCTAGCTATGCCTCTGCCCACCCCCTTTCTCGAGTACGCCTGGTTGAACCTGCTAGAGACCTCCGGCAGCGCTGTTTCCCAGGCCGGCTGGCAACCTCATCACCTAGTTGTGTGGCGGGGGGGTACCCTGGTAGCCGCTGCTCCCCTCTATCTGAAAAGCCATAGCTACGGGGAATTTGTCTTTGACCAAGTGTGGGCGGACCTAGCCCAGAGGCTACGCCTCAACTACTACCCCAAGCTAGTCGGCATGAGTCCCTTTACCCCGGCGGTCGGTTACCGATTTTTGATCGCCCCCGGAGAGGATGAGAGGGAACTAACGGCCTTAATGGTCCAAGAGATCCGGCGATTTTGTGAACAGCACCATCTAGGGGGTTGTCACTTTTTGTTTGTGGACCCCCAGTGGCGTCACCAGCTTATTGACCAAGGATTTAGGGCTTGGCAGCACCACAACTACGTTTGGGAAAACCGTGGCTACGAGACCTTTGCTGACTACCTGGGCACCTTCAACAGCAATCAGCGGCGTAACATCAAGCGGGAACGGCAGGCAATTGCCCGGCAGGGTTTACAACTCCTGTGCCATCAGGGTGAGGCTATTCCCGCCCCTCTGTTTCCACTCATGTACAAGTTCTACGCGGAGACCTGCGACAAGTTTGGCTGGTGGGGAAGTAAGTACTTGACGCGGCAGTTTTTTGCACAATTGGCCACCCAGTACCAGCATCGGGTAATTTTCTTTGCGGCCTACGCTGCCGACAGACCCCTTGACCCCTTGGGCATGTCCTTTTGCATCCGCAAGGGAGACCAGTTGTACGGTCGCTACTGGGGAGCATGGACCGATATAGACTGTCTGCACTTTGAGGCCTGCTACTACCGACCCATTGAGTGGGCTATCAGTCAGGGAGTACAACGGTTTGACCCCGGGGCGGGGGGTTCCCATAAGCAACGCCGGGGCTTTAGGGCCCAGGCAAACCAGAGTCTACACTGGCTGTGCCATCCCCAACTGCGGACAATCATGGACCGACACATAGATGACATCAATGACCAAGAGCAGGCCCACATGGAGGCTATTAATCAAGAGTTACCCCTGCGGCAGGGTGACAGCTCAGCCTAGGGTGCTTGGTTGTTTGGCGTGTTATTGATAAAAACCGCATTATTCAAGTTCAAAGTCCCCAAGTTATAGGTGCCACCCCCGTTAGTACCGGCAGTGTTGTCAAAAATGAAGCTATTGCTGACCGTCAGCACATTGCCGGTAAATATTCCCCCACCCAGACTTAGGGCGTGGTTGCCGGCAATGGAACTACTGCTGAGGGTGAAGGTGCCTAGGTTAAAAACTCCCCCCCCATCCTGACCCGCAGAATTGTTGACGACTAGGCTATTGGTGACTTGAGCGAAACCAGAGCTCAGGTTGACGACCCCGCCACCACTGGTTACTGCGCTGTTAAATGCAATGGTGGCGCCACTGACTGTAAGGAAGCCCAGATTAGCGATGCCGGCTCCAAACTGGGCCCGGTTACCGCCGATAGTGCCCCCCTCAATAGTAGTCAGGAAGCCGTTGTTGTTATTCAGGCCACCGCCACCGCCAAACTGGGCTAGATTGCCGTTAATGGTGTCATTCACTAGGTTCAAGCTACCGATAGCCGCCGTGTCGATGCCACCCCCGTTATCCACAGCGGTGTTGTTAGCAATCAAGGCGTAGGAGGTAACAAGAGCACCATTATTCTCGACTCCGCCCCCGTTTCCCCTAGCAGAGTTGCCAGTTATCAGGCCACTGTTGACGGTTAGGTTACCGCCGTTGCTGAGACCACCGCCGTTGGCCGCAGTGCTGTTGATGATCGTGTCGTTGGTGAGGGTGAGGTTGGCGCCGGCTACGTTGTCGATGGCTCCTCCATTTCCTTGAGCGGTATTACCGTTGAATACTGCATCGAGGATATTGGCGGTGTTGGTGTTCTCGAGGGCTCCGCCGTTGCCGCTAGCTTGGTTGTTGGTGAAGGTGCCGCCAATGATGTTCAGGAGGCCATTGTTGTTGATGGCTCCGCCCTTGGTGGCTCGGTTGCCAAGCAGCAGGTTGTTGGTAAGGGTGAGGCTACTGCTATTTGGGTTATCAATTGCGCCGCCGTTTGCTTGAGCGGTGTTGTTGATGATCTGGCTGTTGCTGATGCTGGCGTTGTTGAGGTTCTCGATGCCGCCGCCGTTGCCCGCTGCTTGGTTAGCGGCAATGGTGTCGGCGTTGAGGGTGAGGGTGCCGTTGTTGTTGATACCTCCACCCCCCTGGGCGCTGTTGTTGTTGATGGTGCTGTTGTTGAGTAGGGCGGTGCCGTTGTTGTTGAGGCCGCCGCCGGTATGGGCACTGTTGCCGGTGATGGTGCTGTTGCTAACGGTTAGGGTGCCGTAGTTATTGATGCCCCCACCGTTTTGGACGGCAGCATTATTGGCAATGGTGGTGCCGTTGACTGTGAGGGTGCTGCTGTTTTCTAGGCCCCCACCACTGGTACCGCTAAAGTCTGCAGCTATCACCCCGCCGTTGAGGGTGAGGGTGCCGGTGTTGTTGATGGCTCCTCCACCCCCTGACGGGGCGCTGTTGTTGCTGAGGGAGGTGCTGCTGACTAGGGCGGTGCCGCTGTTGTTGAGGCCCCCGCCGGCGCCGTACTGGGCAGTGTTGCCTGTGATGGTGCT
>DAIDHW010000001.1:371094-372255 GCA_027451865.1 Leptolyngbyaceae cyanobacterium clean351
CTGCTGACTAGGGCGGTGCCGCTGTTGTTGAGGCCCCCGCCGGCGCCGTACTGGGCAGTGTTGCCTGTGATGGTGCTATTGCTAACGGTTAGGGCGCCGTAGTTATTGATGCCCCCACCGTTTTGGACGGCGGTGTTATTGGCAATGGTGGTGCTGCTGACCGTCAGGGTGCCTAGGTTCTCAAGTCCGCCCCCACTGGTGCTGCTGAAGTTTCCAGCGACTTCCCCGCCGTTGAGGGTGAGGGTGCCGCTGTTGAATAGGCCTCCCCCGGTCTGGGCTACATTGGCGCTGAGGGTGCTGCTGCTGATGTTCAGGAGGCCGCCACCTACGTTGCGGATTCCGCCGCCGCCTTGGCTGGCGCTGTTGTTGCTGATGGTGCTCCCTAGAACTACGACGGTGCCTTTATCGTTGTCAATGCCGCCGCCGTTTTTGGCGAGGTTACTGGTGATGGTGCTGGTACTGATGGTCAGGGTGCTGCTCTTGTAGTTGGCCAGGCCACCCCCTTCGGCACCTGAGGTGTTGGCGCTAATTAGGCTCCCTGTTACTAGGGCGCTGCCTTGGTAGTTGGAGAGGCCACCGCCGTAGGCTCCGGCACTGTTATTAGTGAGGGTGCTGCTGTTGACGGTGAGGTTGCCTTTGTTGTAGATGCCGCCGCCAAATCGGTTGGCTTGGTTTTGGCTCAGGGTGCTGCTGCTGATGGTCAGGGTGCCGGCGGTACTGTTGCTGACCCCGGCGCCGTAGTTAGCACTGTTGCTGCTGAGGGTGCTAGCACTGACCAGGGCGGTGCCGTTGTTGAACAGGCCGCCGCCGCTGGTGGCACTGTTGGCACTAAGGGTACTGCCCAGGACATACAGGCTGCCGTAGTTGGCGATACCGCCCCCATTTAGGCTAGCAGTATTGGCACTAATCAGGGATTTGGTGAGGGTCAGGGTGCCGCGGTTCTCGATGCCGGCGCCATTCTCAGCGGTGTTCCTGGTGATGGTGGTGCTGCTGAGGTAGAGAATGACCCCACTTTTACCCTCGAGGCCCCCGCCACTGTTGCCAGCGGTGTTGGCACTGATGAGGGTGCTGTTGATGATGTTCAGAACTCCACCGTCGTAGATACCACCCCCGATGGCTGCTGAATTGTTGTTGATAGCGCTATTGTTGACTGTCAGAAAG
>DAIDHW010000001.1:372352-1202744 GCA_027451865.1 Leptolyngbyaceae cyanobacterium clean351
CTAACCCCGCCTCCATTACCACCAGCTGAATTACCACTAATAGTACTATTGCTGACTGCCAGGTCTTTGTAGTTGTAAATTCCACCTCCATTGGTCTTGGCGGTGTTGCCACTAATGGTGGTGCTGCTGAGGGTGGCCATGGCTGTGGTGCCACTGTTGAACAAGCCACCTCCAGACCCAGTCTGGGCGATGTTGCCATTGAGGGTGCCCCCTATCAGACTGAGGGTGCCGTAGTTGGCGATACCCCCCCCGTTGAGGCTGGCGGTATTACTGCTAATCAGGGAGTTGGTGAGGGTGAGGGCGCCGTGGTTCTCGATGCCAGCACCGTTGGCGGCAGTGTTACTGGTGATGGTGGTGCTGCTGAGGTAGAGACTTACCCCACTCTTAACCTCGAGGCCCCCGCCACTATTACCGGCGGTATTGGCACTGATGAGGGTGCTGGTAATGCTCAGAACCCCAGCATCGTAGATTCCACCCCCATTACCAGCTGAGTTACCACTGATAGTACTACTTCTGACCGTCAGGGTGCCTTTGTTGTAAATCCCACCCCCAAACCTAGCTGAATTACCACTGATAGTACTACCGCTGACCGTCAGGGTGCCATTGTTGAAAATCCCACCCCCATTAAAGCCAGCCGAATTACCGCTAATGGTAGTGCTGCTGACCGTCAGGGTGCCATTGTTGTTGTAAATCCCACCCCCATACTTAGCTGTATTACCACTAACAGTGCTACTGCTGACCGTCAGGGTGCCATTGTTGTTGTAAATCCCACCCCCCCTAGCACTATCCGAATTACCACTGATAGAACTACTGCTGACCGTCAGGGTACCAGTGTTGTCAATCCCACCCCCCCTATAGGCCGTATTACCACTAATAGTAGTACTGCTGACCGTCAGGGTGCCTTTATAGTTGTTAAAAAGTCCACCCCCAAAGCTAGCTGAGTTACCACTAACGGTGCTGTAGTAGACGAGGGCCAGGCCTCCTCCGAAACTATCAATACCTCCACCATGGGTGGCAGCAGTATTCCCGCTGAGGGTACTGTTGATGATGAGCAGGCGGCCGTTGCTGTCAATCCCACCCCCATAGTTAGCCGAATTACCACTAATAGTACTACTGCTGACCGTCAGGGTGCCATTGTTGTTGAAAATCCCACCCCCACCCTTAGCCGAGTTTCCACTAATAGTACTATTATTAATCGTCAGGGTGCCTTTGTTGTAAATTCCACCCCCATAGGTAGCCGAGCCCCCCGTAATTACTAGGCTGTTGAGGGTAACCTTGGGAGAACTAATAGCAAAAACCTCCCTGGCACCACTGCCACTGACGGTAGTACCAGCCGCCCCAGTGACGGTCAAAAATCCAATGTTAGGGTTATTGAGGTTGCCAACCGGAGAAGATCCAACACCCGTGAAGGTTCCCGGACCTAGATGTAAGTTGACGGCGCCCCCCTGGACACTGCCCACCACCCCCAGGGCTTCATTGATGTAGTTACTGTGTTGGCTGAGGGGACCGGCTCCAACAGCCACATCAAGGGCTAAATTAGCATTGCTGAGGTAGATCTTGGCAGTACCAAAGATGGAGGTACCCGCCTCCAAGGTCAGGGTGGGATTATGTGTGCCTCCTAGGGGAGCGTTACCGGTATTAGGATCATTGCCGATGTTGTGACTGACACTGATATAGGTTGCGGAGTCTAGGAGGACGTTGTTGCCGTTGCCAATGGCGGTTTCGATATTCTTGTAGTTGATGGTGCTAGCTACAGCGTTGGCTGTGTAGTAGTAGGGGCTCCCCGTTAAGTTGTTGTTGGCTGTGCTGATAATCAAGCTGTTGGGGTCAAGCAGCCAAGTCCCCGGGTTTCCCTGGGGGGCGTTGGTCGAGACGCTAGCGGTGGTCAGAATTCCTAGATGTCCTTTACCGGAGGTCTCGACAAAGCCCCCGTTCCCTCCTAGGGGTCCTCCCTGGGCAAGGACTGTGCCCCCAAACTCAGTGGTGCCCTCAGACCAGATGGCCACACTCCCTCCGTTCCCTACGCTGGTGGCGTTGGCGTTAATCAGGGCTCCGGGGGCAATAGTAGTACCCTGGGCGTTGGGCAGGGGGCCTAGTCCGTGGAAGTTACCGCCGATGTACACGCTCCCGCCGCCGGTGGGACTGGAGACGTTGACGAGGGCAGTAGAGGTGAGGGAGATGTGGGACCCGGTCACCTGGACGGTGCCTCCGGGGGCGGCTAGGGTGCCAGATACGGTGACGGAACCGTTACCCCCTGATAGGGTGATGCGGCCGTTGTGGTCTTGGACGCTGGTGGCCTGGATCACCCCCCCAGCATTGATGGCGTTCTGGAGGATGGTGTTGGCGGTGGCAGCGGTGAGGAGGACGGTGGGGGCTTGGAGCTGGCCCTGTTGGTTAATTAGGCTGCTTAAGGGTTGGCCCTGGGCGTTGGTGAGGTGGCTGGCCAGGGTGGGGGTGACGGCCACGGATACTAGGCCATCCCCGGTGAAGTCTAGGGTGATTTCTCGGCCGCTGGCAAGAATAATGGTACCCAGCTTGGCAGTTATTAACCCCTGGTTGACGATGCCGGGGGCCAGGAGGGCAGCGGGGCCGGTGGTGGTGATGCGGCCTTGGTTAAGGATGGTGGCGGGGGGGTGGCCGGGGACTTGGTAGAAGTTGTAGTGGCCGGTGAGGAAGTCGCGGTTGCTGATGTCTAAGGTGGAACCGAGGAAGCTGCCGATGTTGAGGGTGGCTCCGGGGGTAATCAGGATCCCGTTGGGGTTGACTAGGAGGACTTGGCCGTTGGCGGTGATGGACCCGGCGATGCTGGAGGGGGTGCTGCCGGTGACCCGGTTGAGGATGGCGGAGTTGACGGAGGGTTGGAGGAACTGGACGCTTTCGGGGGCGGCGACGCTGAAGCTATTCCAGTTGACGATGGCCCGGTTAGAGTTCTGCTGGATGGTGAGCCGGGTGCTGCTCGGTTGGGTGATGACTACTTTGCCGGCCTGGACCTGGGCCCCTTGGGGTAGGGCGAGGGCGGGGGGGGTGATGGCTCCGAGCCCCAATAACACTAGGGCACTGAGGGCGGTGCGGCTGGGGGTAGGCATAACAGCAGGGGACCGGGATGACGGCTACGAGACTATCACTTAACTCCCATCTGGTCAATACTGGTTGGGGGGTGTGTTAATAACTCGACAAATTTTGTTTATCAAGCTCCATCCAAGAGTCCCAAGGCCCACTACCCCACTTTCCACCCAAGAACCGACAAGGCCAGGAAAACTCCTGGCCAATCCCTTAGGATTCGCCTGAGGACCTAGTTACCCTGATGGTTGCCATTGCACTGGGGCAAGTCACCGGCCGGCTCTACGTTGGTACATAGGAGGGGCGTGGTGTTGGAGGGTAAGGCTAGGGGTCACTTGCTAGAGGTAGGGAACTAGTTACCTTGTAGTGACCTGCCCTGGGGTAAGTGGCCTGCTAGCTCTGGTACACAGGCGGGGCTCAGTGGTCGGGGGGGTATTAAACTCCTGCTGCTCCAGGAAGAAGTTCAGCAGGTTGGGTGTTGGGGTGGGCAGCTTGGTCAGGCTGAAGAAGGCCCCCTGGGGAATCCCAGAATAGGGCGATCACGGGGAATAGGGAGGCAGAGCTACATCTGGGGCCGTGTGCCGGTAGCCTGAGGGTGCTGCTGAGGTTGATGGTATCGAGCTGACTGGCAACTAGTGTCCTCGGGGCCAGCTACCCTAGGCTAAAACAAGCCCCCGCCAGGGTAGATCCTGGGAGAGTATAGAGGTAGATAAAATATCCGCTTCCTCAAGTTGCCGCCCCCTGACCTAGCCCCATGACACCCAACTGCACTGCCGGAGAAACCTCCCCAGACCCCAACCTGCCCGAGCGCCTCCAGACCCCCCTGAGGGTGGGTTCTGTAGTCCTTAAAAGTCGAGTTTTCCAATCTCCTCTCTCCGGGGTTACCGATCTAGTATTTCGCCGGTTGGTGCGTCGCTACGCCCCAGATTCCATGCTCTACACAGAAATGGTCAACGCCACTGGCCTGCACTACGGCGCTCAGGTTCCCAAGATCATGGAGGTAGACCCCCAGGAGTCACCGGTCAGCATCCAGCTTTTTGATTGCCGGCCCGACTTCCTAGCCGAAGCTGCCCGCCTGGCGGTAGCCCAAGGGGCAAGCACCGTCGACATCAATATGGGCTGCCCAGTCAACAAGATCACCCGCAACGGCGGTGGCTCCTCCCTCCTGCGCCAACCGGAGTTAGCTGGCGAAATTGTGGCCCGGGTAGTGGCGGCGGTGAACGTACCGGTGACAGTAAAAACCCGCCTGGGTTGGTCAGACCAAGAGATCAATATATTGGAGTTTGCCCGGCGCATGGAGGAGGCCGGCGCCGCCATGATCACGGTCCACGGCCGCACCCGGGCCCAGGGCTATCATGGACCAGCCCGCTGGGAGTGGATCAAAAAGGTCAAGGAAGTCCTCAAGATCCCAGTGATTGCCAACGGGGATATCTTCTCGGCCACTGCCGCCGTCAAATGTTTAGCCGAAACCGGGGCTGATGGGGTAATGTGCTCCCGGGGCACCATGGGCTACCCCTTTCTGGTAGCTGAGGTAGACCACTTCCTCAAGACCGGGGAGCTACCAGCCCCCCCTACCCCCCGGCAACGTCTAGAATGTGCCCGAGACCACCTGCAGGGCCTGTGGGAGTACAAGGGAGAACGGGGCCTACGGCAGGCGCGCAAACACCTCACCTGGTATGCCCGGGGTTTTCCGGGGGCGGCGCCCCTGCGGGGTCAGCTGTGTTTGGTCAGCAGCCTCCAGGAGGGCCTAGACCTGTTAGACCGGGCTATGGACTACCTGGAGGAATTTGCCCCTAGGGAGTTTAGAGTTAATCCTGGTATGGTTGATTAGGGAAAATTGAGGTGGGACTTAGCATGGGGATTCCATACCGGCGTATTTTGCTTAAACTAAGTGGCGAAGCCCTCATGGGGGACCTTGCCTACGGTATTGACCCAGTAGTCGTCCAAAGCATTGCCCAGGAGGTGGCCGAGGTCGCAGCCATGGGAGTCCAAACCGCGATTGTGGTCGGGGGGGGGAACATCTTCCGGGGGGTGAAGGGGGCGGCAGCGGGTATGGACCGTTCCACCGCCGACTACATCGGCATGATTGCCACCGTCATGAATGCCATGACCCTCCAGGATGCCCTCGAACAGATCGGAGTCCCCACCCGGGTGCAGACGGCCATTACCATGCAACAGGTGGCGGAGCCCTACATTCGCCGCCGGGCCATTCGTCATCTAGAGAAGGGGCGAGTAGTGATCTTTGGGGCAGGCTCTGGCAACCCCTACTTTACCACCGATACCACCGCTGCCCTAAGGGCGGCAGAAATCGGGGCCGAAGTAGTCTTCAAGGCCACGCGCGTTGATGGGGTGTACGACAGTGACCCCCTCCTCAACCCCCAAGCCCACCGCTTCCACAGCCTCACCTACAACCACGTCCTCGCCCATAACCTTAGGGTCATGGACAGCACCGCCATCGCCCTGTGTAAGGATAATGACATCCCGATCCTGATTTTCAACCTGTCCGTGACGGGTAATATCCTCCGGGCTGTGACCGGAAACCCAATTGGTACTATTGTGGGAGGTTCCTGTGAAGTTAGCTGACTTAGAAGAACAAATGCGCAAGGCCGTTGAAGCCACCCAGCGCTCCTTTAACACCCTGCGCACCGGCCGGGCTAATGCTTCGCTCCTAGACCGGGTAATGGTGGACTACTACGGTACCCCTACCCCCATCAAATCCCTGGCCACGATCAGCACCCCAGACGCCAGCACAATCTTGATCCAACCCTACGACCGCACCGGGCTCAGTGGCATCGAAAAGGCCATCTCCCTGTCAGAAGTGGGCTTGACCCCCAGCAACGATGGGTCAGTGGTGCGCCTTAATATCCCTCCCCTGACGAGCGAACGGCGCAAGGAGCTAGTCAAGCTAGCCGCCAAATACGCTGAGGAGGGGAAGGTATCGATCCGGAATATACGCCGGGATGCCATCGACGCGGTCAAGAAACAGGAGAAGGCCGGGGAGGTCTCGGAGGATGAGGCCCGGGACTGGCAGGACAAAATTCAAAAATTGACCAGCCGCTACATCGAGCGGGTTGAGGAGGCCCTGGCGGAAAAGGAGAAGGACATCTCTACAGTCTGACCTTTTGGCCGGTGATTTGTATAGTGTGATACTTCTAATTCCCACCCCAGTAGCATAATAGTCTATGTTGCAAGGGTCTACTAGGGATGGCTAATCAAAAGACTGTGCTCATGGTGCAACCCCAGAGCCGTCAGGGGGAGGTGTGGCAGGCAGCCCTCCAGTCCCAAGACATTGCCGTCATTTGGGAGCGGGGGGAGATTGACTTGCCCCAGACCTTTGATGACCTCCAGGCAGCCAACTTAGACCTACCCGACTTGCTGCTATTAGAAATCCGCCAGGAGGGATTCAACCCCTACGCCTTCTGCCGCTGGTGTCGCGACCACCACCCCCGGCTCAAGATTGTCCTGACTAGCAACACCCAAAAGGAGGTCTCGGCCGCCGAGCGCCGCTGGGCCATTCAACAGGGGGCGGAGGATTTTCTGCCGGCTTTCCAGTCTGAATCCCTGCTGACTGGGGTGATCCTGGCTATGACCCGGGTGACCAACCTCCTGGACCTAGGCTCTCCTCGCCAAGAGAAGTTAGCCCAAGCCCTAGTGGCCCTGGTGCGGCGAGACACGACCCCTGTTCCCGTAGGGGCAGAGGAGCCAGTCTCAGAGATGACCGAACCAACCACCTCCAGCACCCCTACGACTTCATCCTCCCTGCGCTACTACCGGGGGGTGCCAGTCGGTCAAGCCCGGGAGGATGCGCCGGCTGCCCCGCCGCCAGAACCCAAGCCCAAACAGCCTCCCCGCCAGTACCGGGGGATTCCCTTACCGCCCCCTCCTAAGACCTAAGCAATCTGGCCTGGGGGGGTAAGTTTGGCCAGGGATAAACTGGCGGCCACTGCCACCTGGGCGTTGTCATCCCTTGCCAGGTACCCAAGGGCGGAGATAGCCTGGGGACCCCCCAGACATCCGAGGGCTTCCGCTAGCCGTTGCCGGACCAGCCAGTCAGGGGATTGGACAAATTCTAATAGGTCTTCTACCACCTCCTTTGCCCCCACTTCCCCCAGGGCAGCGATCGCCGCCTGCTGAATTACCACCTCCGGACTTTTAAGGGCACTTAAGAGCGCCTTGACCGCCCGGGGGTCCTTAAGATTACCCAAGGCCACGGCCGCACTGAAGCGCACGAGCCAGTGGGTATCCTCATAAAAGATACGCGTCAGAGGCTCAAGGGCCCTTAGATCCCCCAGGTACCCTAGGGCTCCCGCCGCGTCAGCCCGAATCCCGTAGTCCGGGTCCTGTTCCAGAAATTTCACTAGCAGGGGGTAACACTCATCCGTAGGCTTGAGGCCTAGGGCAAATACGGCCATGGAGCGGATCTGTAAGCTAGGATCCTCAAGTACTTTCTTAATTAGCGGCACAGCTAACTCTGCCGAGACATCCCGCAGTGAGGCCAGGGCTAACATGCGGTCTTTGCTGTCGGGGCTCTCAAGCTGAAGGGCAATGGCGGTGGTATTAATCATAGTTAACATAACTTAATCTTCCCTGAATATATCATGGCAGGGGGTAAATGCACCGGAGGGCCATGGGGCGGGTGAAAAACTTACGGGCGCTAGTGTGTCGCTGGGTCTGTCTGCTAGTCATTCTGGGTACTCTCGGCTGCCGTCCCGACTTGGGGGAGGTACCGGGGCGTGTATCCCTGGGCACCACTGCCCAAGTGCGCACCCTCGACCCGGCCGATGCCTACGAAATCTTTGCAGGAGCGGTCCTTTATAACCTAGGGGACCGCCTCTACACCTACGCCCCAGGCACCAGTGAACTTGTACCCCAGCTGGCTACTGCCCTACCGGAGGTGAGTGCCGACGGTCTGACCTACCGAATTCCCCTGCGCCAAGGGGTCCTCTTCCACGACGGCACCCCCTTTAACGCCTCGGCCATGGCTTTTTCCCTGCAAAGGTTCATAGCTAATGGGGGCCAGCCGAGCTTTCTGCTGAGCGAACCCATTGCTAAGGTCCAGGCTACAGGCCCCTACGAATTGACCATCGTCCTGAAGAAACCCTTTGGGGCTTTTCCGGCTTTATTGGCTTTCTCTGGGGCCTGTGCTGTCTCGCCCCGGGCCTACAGCCTAGGGCCCAACCAGTTCCGTCCCGATACCTTTGTGGGTACTGGGCCCTACCGCTTGGCTGAGTTTGACAACGACTCCCTAAAGCTAGACCCCTTCCCCCAGTACTGGGGCCAGAAAGCCCGAAATCAAGGCATAGACATTCAATCCTTCTCCAGCGGGGCTAACCTCTACAGCGCCTTTCGCACCGCGAGCATTGATCTGGCCTACCAAACCCTAGACCCAGACCAGATCCGTTCCCTGGAGACCGGAGCCCGGCGGGGCCGCTGGCAAATGGTCCAACACCCAGGGGAAGACATCTACTACTGGACCTTGAACCTGCACAGTCCTCCTTTGGATGACCGCCGCGTGCGCCAAGCTCTGGCCCGGTTGATGAACCGGCCATTAATTGATAGGCGGGTCTTTTATGGTCAAGTAAAACCCCTCTACAGCCTGATCCCTACGGTGCTGAGGGCCTCAGAACCGGTGTTTGCCCCCTACGGGAATGAGCAGACCACCCAGGCTAGGGCGATCCTGACCCAGGCGGGCTACTCCCCTGACCACCCCTTGGATCTAGAGCTGTGGTACCGCTCCAACCTGGTGAGCAACGAATTGGCGGTTATGGTGATCAAGGCGTGGATCGAATCTCAGCTGCCGGGGATTGTGGCGGTCAGCTTACACAGTGTCGAGTCCACCACCGCCTACCAGAACCTTGACCAGGGAGTATACCCGACCTTCCTGCTGGACTGGACAGCGGACTTTTTGGACCCAGATAGTTACCTACAACCTTTTTTGGCCTGTGACCAGGGGTCTGAGGCCGCTGGCTGCACCGCAGGTGCCAGCAAGGAGCAGGGTTCCTTCTACTTCAACCCCCAGGTCAACCAACTCATTGACCAGGAGCGTCGCAGCCACGACCCCCAAAAGCGCCAGGAGGTATTTACCCAGATCCAGACTATCCTGGCCCGGGATATCCCCTTTATTCCCCTCTGGCAGAGCAAAAACTATCTTTTTGCCCAGGCCAACCTGCGGGGGGTAAGCCTGGAAGTCACCCAAAAGGTGCCCTTTTGGACCCTGGAAAAGCCCCAGAATTAGCCCTAGGCCACCTGGGGTAGACAGACTTCGCCCACTAGTTCGGCTTCTCCTTGGGCCATCTCCCGGATTGCTAGGGCCATTACCTCGGCGGGAGTGCGGCCCTGGGCAATTTGGTCTAACCACCCCCCGGCACAATTACCCGTACGCAGGATCCGGCGTACGGGTGACAGGAAACAACTAAAACCCCGTTGGTGAGCTAAGGGCCAGACTTCCTGATAAAGCTGGTCAATCCAGTCCCGGGCAGTGAGCACCTGGTCATCCTGCCAACGGCGCACCAAGGCGTCAAGACCATCCCGGGCTACGGCCATTTCGTTAGCCCGGGTGATTACTAGCAGGTCAGCCTCCGGTCGCCCAAAGCTGGGATGGAGGGGGTCAAGGTCTGGGTCTGAGAGCACCTGCCACAGCCGGCCTTCTAGCAGGGCGGTAATTCCCAGCAGGGCGATGGGGTCAGTAACCAGGTCACAGATGCGCAACTCGAGACGGTTAAGGTTGTAGGGGCGGCAGTCCCCATTCGGCCGCACGGAGGTCCACAGGTGGCGGACATTCTGCATGGTCCCGGCGGCAATCTGGGCCTCGGTCCACCGGATGAAATGCTGGTGGCTGGCAAAGAGGGGGACGTGGGCCGGGGTTTGGGGAAACATCTGCCAACGGGTGGATTGATAACCCGTGACAGCACCACCCAAAAAGGGGGAGGAGGCACTCAGGGCCAGGTAGAGGGGAGCCTCTAACCGGACTAGCCGGCAGGCCCGCAGGAGAGTGTCGGGGTCACTGATGCCAACGTTGATATGAATGCTGGCAGTGACCACGGCGGTACCGTAGGTCTGCTCGATGTAGGTATGGTAAGGGTTACCCGGGTCAGACCGATAAAACCGGCTGGTATCCCCTAGGGCCAGGGTGCTGCCGGGGAGAATAGTGTAGTCTCCTAGGGTGCGTAGATACTGCCGCAGCTGTTGGCGGGGGCGCAGCAGGGCACACAGAAGTCCCTCGTAGCTGTGGAGGGGGGGGGTAGTGTACTCAACGTTGCGGCTGTCAGGCTCCCGCACAAAACCGCCCAAGGCAGCCACAATCTGGTCTGCGAGGCCAACGATCTGCCCCTCGGGAGTGCCGGTGTACATTTCTACTTCAAAACCCTTGGACAGCAACACAGTAATTCCCTCTGCTTGGGCTCCTCCCAGTCTAACTGAATTGATTTGGGGTCCATAGTTAGGGAGTTTCCCTTGGGGGGAACCCTAGGGACAACGACGAAGGCCCAGACGCTATGCTTTGGATGTGTCAAGCAGGGAAAGTGCCCCCATGACTATCAGAGGCTCCTTTGTCAGTACCACCGACTTGAAGGAACTAGTCAGAACTGTACTTTGCCAAAGCTGCGCGGTTACTGACAGCGAGGCCGGTAGCATCTACCTGGTAAAAAGCACTGCCCATGGGAGCCTTAGGGAGCTGCTCCATCTCCACTGGAGGGCCGAGGGCCAAGGTAGCCTCGAGCAGGCGGCTGATGTGCCCCTCACCTTGGCTAGTCTCCCAGGCCAGGTAGCCCTGACCGACCAGGTGCTGAACCTCCCCACCGGGGCGATTGACCCGGGAGCCAAGACCACCTTGCTGTTGCCCATGCATAATCCTGAGGGGGCAGTTCTAGGGGTCTTGCAGTTATACCAGGCTAGTCCCCGGGGTTATGCAGCCCAGACCGTGCGCACCTTGACAGCCCTGGCGGACCAGGCGGCTCTCCTCCTAGAGCGCAGCCAAACCCAGGGCCAGGCCCAGTTAGTCGAACAATTACTGACCGTGGGTACAGCCCTCTCCAGTAGCGAAGACCTCACCACGCTACTGAATATGATTTTGACTAAGTGCCGCCAAATCACCAGTAGTGATGCTGGCAGCCTCTACCTGATCCAACGGCTCCCAGATGCCCCTGGTTCTTTGCTGTTCAAGGTCGCCCAGAATGACTCCTATCCCCACCTGTCCTTTCGTGAAACCTCCCTGCCCTTGAGCGACCGCAGCTTGGCCGGGTACGTAGCCCTCACCGGTAAAAGCCTCAACCTACCTGATGCCTACTGCCTTGACCCCCAAGCCCCCTACCGCTTCGACCAGAGTTTTGACCAGCGCCTCGGCTACCGCACCAGCTCGGTCCTGATCCTGCCAATGGTGAACCAAGGGGGAGAAATCATCGGGGTGGTGCAGCTGATCAACCGGAAACAACTAGCTGCTGCGGTAGTCACTCCCCTAAACTACGCCCAGGTCACCCAAGCCTACTCTGCCTGGGAAGAGCAGGTCATCTACTCCCTAGCCAGTCAGGCAGCGATCCTGATTGAGCGCAGTCAACTCCAAGAGAGCATCGAAAACCTGTTTGCCGGCTTTGTCGAGGCCTCCGTGGCGGTGATTGAAGCCCGCGACCCTTGCACTGCTGGTCACTCGGGCCGGGTAGCCGAACTGACCGTGCGCCTAGCCCAGGAATCCCAAGGTCTGTACCTGCCCTCCGTGGGCATCTGTCAATTTAGTCCCCAGCAGCTCCGGGAGTTGCGCTACGCTTCTCTGCTCCATGACTTCGGCAAGGTGGGGGTCCCGGAGGCGGTCCTAGTCAAGGCCAAGAAACTCTACCCGGAGCAGCTAGAACTCCTGCGGCACCGCTTTGCCCTAGCCCGCCAGCACCTAAACCTAGAGTGCGCCCAAGCCAGGTACCGCCATCTTCTAGAGCACCCCAGTCACCTTGAGGAGCTCCACGAGCCAGAATCATGCCCCCATTGTCAATACAACCTCACCCTCGAGGCGCAACTGAGGGAGGGCCTCCAGGCCCTAGAGGAGTACTGGCAGTTAATCGAGGCGGCCAACGAACCCCGGGTCTGTCAGGAGGCCCCCTTGGCGAGACTGCAGGAAATTGCCCAGATCACCTACCCGGGTTTGGACAACACCCCTCAACCCCTTGTGAGTAACCAGGAGTTAGAGCAACTGCTGGTCCGTCAAGGCAGCCTAAACTCCCAAGAGCGCAAACTGATCGAGTCCCACGTCAGCCAAACCTACGAGTTCCTCATCCGCATTCCCTGGACCCGCCAGCTGCAGGATGTCCCCGCCATTGCCTATGGCCACCACGAGAAACTCGATGGCAGCGGTTATCCCCTGGCCCTCAAGGCCCCCCAGATCCCCCTCCAGTGTCAGATGATGACTATTGCCGACATCTACGACGCCCTCACCGCCAGCGACCGGCCCTACAAGCGGGCCTTACCGGTCACGCGGGCGATGGACATCTTAAAGCAGGAAGCCCAGGACCAGAAAATTAACTTTGATCTAGTCACCTTGTTCGAGCAACGACAGGTCTTCCAGGTCCTAGGCCACGCCCTCGAGCCTGAAAGGAGATCGAGGTGAGTCGTTTCCAGAAAAAATTGGCGTTTTGGTGCCCTGTGAACTTTTTCCCCTGGACACTGGTCCTATGATTAGATTATGCTCTAGGAAAGTGTAATGCAGAAAACATGCAAAGTGTTACTGCTTATGCAGGTGTGAGGGAAATAGGAGACTAACATGTCTAAGCTACTGTGGAAATCGATTTTGGCTGGCCCAGCCGCCCTTGGTGCCACCCTACTAGTTGCCGGTGCTGCCTTTGCAGCCCAGCCCCCCGTTAAGACTGCCAACCCGGGGGTAAGTCAGACCATGCAAGAGGTCAACTCCCTGACCCAGGCTGACAACACCATTGCCCAGGTGACCTCCGTTTCCCAGCTGTCAGACGTGCAGCCGACGGACTGGGCCTTCCAAGCTCTCCAGTCCCTGGTGGAGCGCTACGGTTGTATCGCTGGCTACCCTAACGGCACCTTCCGCGGTAACCGGGCTATGACCCGCTACGAGTTCGCCGCCGGTCTGAACGCTTGCCTAGACAAGATGAACGAGCTGATTCAGGCCGGGGACAACCAAGTCCGGCAGGAGGACCTAGCGGCGATCCAAAAGCTCGAGGATGAGTTTGGCCCTGAGCTAGCTGCCCTGCGCGGCCGGGTAGACTCCCTGGAAGCCCGGACAGCTAAGCTGGAGGCCCAACAATTCTCCACCACCACCAAGCTGACTGCGGAAGTCATCTTTGGCCTAGCGGATGCCAGCAGCATCAATGGCAACAATAACCAAGCCGTATTCCAGAGCCGGGTCCGGTTGCTGTTTAACACCAGCTTCACCGGTAAGGACCTGTTGGAAACCCGGTTGACCTACAATAATGCCCCCCTGTTTGGAATCAATGCCCCTGGCACTGGTTCTGTAACCGGTGAGGGTCGGCTGACCTACCAGGGTGGCACAGGCCCGGTCAGCGTCGACTGGTTGGCTTACTTCCTGCCCATCGGTAAGAAGGCCCAACTGTACGTGGCAGCCGTCGGCGGTCTGCACAGCGACTACCTGATCACTACGGCTAACCCCTACAACGAAGGGTACGGCGGTGGTAGTGGCGCCCTCAGCTACTTTGCCCAAGACAACTCCATCTACGACATCGGTGGTGGGACAGGGGCAGCCTTTAGCTACAACTTCACCCCAGTGGTCGGGTTCAACATCGGTTATCTAGCCGGCGATGACGTCAGTTCTGCCGCCGTCCCGAGCAATACCCCAGGTATTCCTGGTGTTACTAGCCATGGTAACGGCCTATTCAACGGCGGTTATGCGGGCCTGGCCCAGTTGAGCTTCCAGCCCTTCAAGGGGAATCTGAAGATCGCCCTGACCTACGTTAACGCCTATGCTGCCCCCGGGTCCTCCATCTTTAACTACGGTGGCAGTGGCGGTACCGGAGTAGTCGGGACGACCCTGGCTAACTTCCCTGGTAGTGGTGTTATTGGGGCGAGCACAGGTACCCAGACCAACTCCTACGCCCTATCTGCTTCCTACCAGTTCACCCCCCACTTTGTGGTCAGCGCCTGGGGTGACTACACCAACGCCCGCATCGCCCACCCAGCGGCTCTGGGTCTGGTGAACGGCACCGGTGACATCTGGGCCTACGCCCTGTCCCTTGCCTTCCCCGATGCTTTTGTCAAGGGTAACCTGGCAGGCTTCATCGTGGGGGCTGAGCCTTACCTGGCTAACTCCAAGTCGATCATTGCTGGCTCTGGTAACAAGGTGCCCATCCACATTGAGGGCTACTACAAGTTCCAGGTCAACGACTTTATCTCTGTCACCCCGGGGATCATCTACCTGGTCCACCCCGACCAAACCAGTGGTCCAGGGGCGGTGATCGGTACCATCCGCACTACCTTCACCTTCTAACCTGGCTTGACCTAACTTAGAAACTCTCCCGCCCCCGGCCTTGTGCCGGGGGTTTTTTTGTGGGCTTCCTCCCTACGTCTCCCTAGCCCTCTGGTCTCCCTAAGACCAGCCACAGCAGCCAAACTCCCTCAAGCTTACTATTTGTCCTAGGGTCTGTAGCATTGATAGTCACTACTAGAATTATTTTTCAACACCTATTAGATGGCTTATGTCAAAGATTTAAAACCTTTATTAAGGGTATTAGAATATACTTATTTTTCTCTTAACTTAATCTGATTGCTATCTTAGAAATATCTCAAAAACTATCTTTTAGACATATAAGAAAGTCTCTATGAGTAATGTAGTTAATTCCTAGAAAGCACACCAAGGAGGGTTATGTCAAGTTCAAAGAATATATTTAGAAGCTCTTATAAGCAATCAAGATTTTATTTGAAGTATAGAGCAAGTAAGCTTCAAGTAGTTTATTTTTGCCTACACCGCCATCTATTCAGTGCATTGAAAGCCCCTATCAATAATCCATAGATCACATTCAATTTCCGTAGGATGATAGGTCCATCGGTGATTGATACCAACCTTGATTTCTTGAGGAGTGACTATGCCCGCAAACAACTTTTGGTTTAGGTCCCTGCTCGTAAGCCCCCTGGGGGTGGCTGCTTCCCTCTTGGTGCGCCTACCAGCCCTGGCGGGGACTGTTCCGGCCCCGGCCCCCGTGGTGCCGCTCTCCCAGATTGCTAGCGCTGACTCGAGCTCCCTGACCGCCCAGGTGACCTCCGTTTCCCAGCTGTCAGACGTGCAGCCGACGGACTGGGCCTTCCAAGCCCTCCAGTCCCTGGTGGAGCGCTACGGTTGCATCGCTGGCTACCCTAACGGCACCTTCCGCGGCAATCGAGCCATGACCCGCTACGAGTTCGCCGCCGGTCTGAACGCTTGCCTAGACAAGATGAACGAACTGATTCAGGCTGGGGACAACCAAGTCCGGCAAGAGGACCTAGCGGCGATCCAAAAGCTTGAGGATGAGTTTGGCCCTGAGCTAGCTGCCCTGCGCGGCCGGGTAGATTCCCTAGAAGCTCGCACCGCTAAGCTAGAAGCCCAACAATTCTCCACCACCACCAAGCTGACCGGCGAAGTCATCTTTGGCCCGGCTGATGCGAGCAGTATCAACGGCAACAATAACCAAGCGGTATTCCAAAGCCGGGTCCGGTTGTCCTTTAATACCAGCTTTACCGGTAAGGACCTGTTGGTGACCCGGTTACTCTACAGCAACGCCCCCCTGTTTGGGATCAATGCCCCTGGCACTGGTTCTGTAACCGGTGAGGGCCGGCTGACCTACCAGGAGGGGGTTACTCCCGTCACTGTCGACTGGTTGGCTTACTACCTACCCCTGGGTAAAAAAGCTCAACTGTTCCTGTCCGCTACAGGCAGCTTTCACGCTGACTACGTAATCACCACCGCTAACCCCTACAACGATGGGTACACCGGCGGCAATGGCTCCCTGAGTTTCTGGGCAGCCGACAACTCGATCTACTTTATCGGGGGCGGGACTGGGGCAGCTTTCACCTATAACTTCAGTAAGGTGATCGGTTTGAACCTCGGCTACCTAGCCGGCGATAACACCAGTTCGGCGGCAGTCCCCGGTAACACCCCGGGGATACCCAGTGTTACTAGCCATGGCAACGGCCTGTTTAACGGTGCCTATTCTGGCCTGGCTCAGTTGAGTTTCCAGCCTGACCACGGCAACCTGAAGATTGCCTTGATCTATATGAATGCCTACGCCACCCCTGGATCCTCAATCTTTAACGCCGGGATCACTGGGGATGCCACCGGTCTGGTGGGGACGACTCTAGCTAACTTTCCTGGCAGTGGCACCGTTGGTGTGAGCACGGGTACCCAGACCAACTCCTACGCCCTCTCTGCTTCCTACCAGTTCACCCCCCACTTTGTGGTCAGCGCCTGGGGCGACTACACCAACGCCCGCATCGCCCACCCGGCAGCCCTGGGTTTGACCCACGGAACAGGGGATATCTGGGCCTACGCCTTGTCCCTGGCCTTCCCTGATGCTCTAGTTAAGGGTAACTTGGCGGGCTTCATCGTGGGGGCTGAGCCCTACTTAGCTAACTCCAAGTCAATTATCCCCGGCGCTGGCAACAAGGTGCCCATCCACATCGAGGGCTACTACAAGTTCCAGGTCAATGACTTTATCTCCGTCACCCCCGGGATCATTTACCTAGTCCACCCCGACCAAACCAGTGGTCCAGGGGCGGTGATCGGTGTCCTGCGCACCACCTTCACCTTTTAGCCTAACTTGCAGCCCCCAACCGGGGGCCCTAGGGCTGGCAAGTTAGTGTTTGTGTTTTATTCTGTCTCCCCCTGCCGCCGGACGGGGGGACAGCAGGATATTTGGTTGAGGTTTTCTCGCAAACATGGCCCTGGGAACGGACCATGGTATGTTCGCGGAGGCTAACCATTTCAGGGTGCCGACTGGTTCCCAGGCAGATTCAGTCATCCCCCATCCCTGATTAATACCTCATCAACACCTAGGAAACTCCATGCCGCCAAAGTGGTACTTGGCTGGATTAATTAGCCCCCTCCTCCTGGCCACCGTCCTGCCCGCCGCCCCGGGCTGGGCCCAGACCCAATCTCCTTCCCCAGTTACCTCCGTCTCCCAGTTAGCCGATGTGCAACCGACCGACTGGGCCTTCCAAGCTCTCCAGTCCCTGGTAGAGCGCTACGGTTGTATTGCCGGCTACCCTAACAGCACCTTCCGCGGCAACCGGGCCATGACCCGCTACGAGTTCGCCGCTGGACTGAATGCTTGCTTGAACAAGATGAGCGAGCTGATCCAAGCTGGGGACAACCAGGTGCGTCAGGAAGACTTGGCAGCCCTGCAAAAGCTCGAAGATGAGTTTAACCCTGAGCTAGCGGCCCTGCACGGCCGGGTTGACTCCCTGGAAGCTCGCACCGCTAAGCTAGAAGCCCAACAATTTTCCCCCACCACCAAGCTGACCGGTACAGTCGTCTTTGGCCTAGCGGATGCAAGCAGCATCAACGGCAACAGCAATCAAACCGTCTTCCAGAGTCGGGTGCGCCTCCTATTTAGCACCAGCTTCACGGGCCAAGACCTGCTCTCAACCCGTTTAACCTACAGTAATTCCCCTCTGTTTGGCCTTACCAGTGATGCGGCGGGGAATTTTACCGGAGAGGGACGCCTATCCTTCCAGGACGGCACCGGCCCCTTGTCCATCGACTGGCTAGCCTACCAGTTCCCCATCGGTGAAAAAGCCCAGCTCTACGTAGCCGCGGTAGGTGCCCAGCACGAAGACTACGTAATCACCACCGCTAGCCCCAACGACGACGAAAACAGTGGCGCCTTGAGCTACTTCGGCCAATACAACGCCATTTTCGACATCGGGGGTGACACGGGAGTGGGCTTTACCTACAACTTCACCCCCGTGCTTGGCTTCAATCTGGGTTACCTAGCCGGGGCTGATGTTTCCAACCCGAGTTCTCCCCTGCCTAACAATGGCCTTTTCAACGGCACCTACGGGGCCCTGGCCCAACTAAGCTTCCAGCCCCACAAGGGCTGGCTGCAAGTGGCTCTCACCTACGTGAACGCCTACGCGGCCCCAGGGGAGTCGCTTTTTAATTACGGTGGGAGTGATGGGACTGGGATCGTCGGCACTACCCTGGCTAATTTCCCCGGCAGCGGTTCAGTGGGCTTTGGTACCGGTGTTCAGAGCAATTCCTACGGTCTTTCCGCCGCCTACCAGTTCACTCCCCACCTGATCCTGAGCGCCTGGGGTGACTATACTAACGCCCAGATCACCCACCCGGCCTCCCTAGGTCTGAACCAGGGAACTGGGGACATCTGGGCTTATGCCCTGGCCCTTAACTTCCCCGACGCCTTCCGTAAGGGCAATATGGCCAGCCTGATCCTGGGGGCTGAACCCTACCTGGCTAACTCTAAATCGATTCTGGCCGGGTCCGGGAACCTCGTACCAGTTCACCTTGAGGGTTACTACCGGTTCCAGGTCAATGACTTTATTTCGGTCACCCCCGGGATCATTTACCTGGTCCATCCCGACCAAAACCCCGGGCCAGGAGCGGTGATTGGGGCGGTGAGGACTACCTTCACCTTCTAGGCTAGGCCAGATGAGGTGCAGAACATAGCTAGCGTGCAGAAATTTCACGCCCGACCTATGTTTTCCAGGCGACATAGATTTTTGGGGACCTCATGCTACTGTTTCTAGTGAAAACTTAAGGGGGCAAGTGCCGCGCATTAGTTTAGTAAAACTAGTGCCCCCCTCTCAGCTGATTGACCCCTTAAATTTCTTAACTCTGGTGTGAGGATCTGTAGTGATGAATAGCTTTTGGTTCAAGGCCTTGGTAGCTAGCCCCGTGGCCGTGGCTGCCTCCCTGCTTTTCCGGCTGCCCGCCCTCGCCGGGACTGTCCCCCCTCCCGTAGTACCCATCTCCCAGATTGCCACCGCCGACTCTGGCCAGCTGACTGCCCAGGTCACCTCAGTCTCTCAACTGTCTGACGTGCAACCTACCGACTGGGCCTTCCAAGCCCTCCAATCCCTAGTGGAGCGCTACGGTTGTATCGCCGGCTATCCTAACGGCACCTTCCGCGGTAACCGGGCCATGACTCGGTATGAGTTTGCTGCCGGTCTGAATGCCTGCTTGAACAAGATGAACGAGCTGATCGAAGCTGGGGATAACCAGGTGCGTCAGGAAGACTTGGCGGCTCTGCAAAAGCTCGAGGATGAGTTTGGCCCTGAGCTAGCGGCCCTGCGCGGCCGGGTTGACTCCCTTGAAGCTCGCACCGCTAAGCTAGAAGCCCAACAGTTCTCCACCACCACCAAACTGAGTGGGGAAGTCGTCTTCGCCTTGGCTGGGGCCTTCGGTAACACCATTGCCGTCAATAGTGGTAAGCCCGCCTCCACCACTGGCATTCCCAACAACTTAATCTTCGGTGACCGGGTCCGCTTAAACTTCGTTACTAGCTTTAACGGCCGGGACCAATTGTTGACCCGCTTGGAAGCCAATGATTTCTCTCCCTTCAGTGGTAGTGTGACTGGCACCAACGAAACCCGCTTGGGCTTTGATGGTATTCCTGCCGGCACCGCGCCAAACGGCGTCATTGTTGGACGCTTGTGGTACGCTACTCCTATTGGTGACCACTTCAAGCTTTGGGCCATCGCCACGGGTGGTGAATTTAACGACGTCTTCTACAACTACAACCCCTACTTCCAGGATGGTGGCACTGGCGCCCTCTCTCGCTTCGGCCGGTTTAGCTCCATCTACCGCTTTGACGGCACCGGCAGCGGTTCTGGCACTGGTGGTACTGGCTTTGCCTTCACCTACCGGTTTAACCGACACGCAGCATTTGACGCAGGCTACATGGCCAAGAACGCTGAGTTCTCCAGCTCTACGGGGGCTCCGACCACCAGCTTCAGTCTCTTTGGCAGCACCTACGAGGCCCTGGCCCAGATAGATGTCACTCCGGTTAAGAAGTTCCAGTTTGGGCTCACCTACGCCCACACCTACTTCCAAGGAGGGGACGTCAGCGTCACCAGCGCCACCGGCACCAACTTTGCGGCGGTGCCCTTCCCGACCACCGCTGGGGGGAGTGTCGGTCAGCCTAGCTCCTCCGACGCCTACGGTTTGGAGTTCAACTGGTCCCCCGTCCGTCACTTCAACCTGTCCGGCTGGGTGGACTACACCACCGTCGTCGCCCAAAAGGGTACCGCTGGTCTGTTCCCCACTGGCGCCCATGCTAACCTGATCACCTGGGCTGCTGCCCTGGCCTTCCCGGATCTGGGTCGTCGCGGCAACGTAGGTGGGATTATCTTCGGTCAACCCGGTACTCTGGAAGCCAGCACCTACGGAGCCCAAGTTGACTCGGCCAACACCTACCAGCTGGAGATGCTGTACAAGTACCGAGTGACGGATAACATCTTCTTCACCCCTGGTGCTTTTGTGATCTTCAATCCCAACGGTAACAGCGCCAATAGTGACATCTACGTGGCTGCTGTGCGTACCACCTTCCACTTCTAAACCCGCCTGAGGTTAACTCGAACCCCCTGGGAGCCTGGCCCCCGGGGGGTTTTTTGTGGGCTTAGAGAGTCAGCATCCACGGCTAGGCTAAACACCACTGGTACAAAGAGCAGGGTAAAAAGCACCGATACCACTAGGGGTTTTTTGCAGCAGACCCGGTTCCTAGGGCCAGCTGATTAGTGTCCTAAAATAACCCCCTCTTTGACCACCAACAGACGGAGGGGAATTTGGGCCGCTAGCCCCTAAGGAAAAGTCTTCAAAATTGGCGGGGCGATTTAATTTATTTCTGCTGTAAAAGAGCAAAAAATGTACCTTGATCTAAGGAAATGCAGTCATTTCGTGGATTTCTTTTGCAGAATACTTGTGCTTGCCTAAACTGATTCTGGCCGGGTCTGCTAACCTCCTACCGATTACTATTCAGGGTTAGTGCTGGTCCAGCTCAATGATTTTATTACGGTCACCCCGGGGATTATTTATTTAGTTCATTGCAACTAACTTTGGATCGGGGGCAGGGAGGACTACCTTCACCTTCTAGGCTGGATGGGATGAAGTTGAGACATATCTAGAGTGCAGGAATTTCACCTGCGGGGGGTAATATGTTTTCCGGACTACATAAATTCCTGGGGTCCTCATTCTATCGTCTATGTCTGTTGTTTCTGAGGGGGGCCCAGAGGTCCAGGTATTTTGTGCTAGTCGAATAAACCTAGTGCTCCCCTGTCAGCTGATTGCCCCCTTCAATTTCTTAACCCTGGTGTGAGGATCTGTAGTGATGAATAGCTTGATGAATAGCTTTTGGTTCAAGGCCTTGGTAGCTAGCCCCGTGGCTGTGGCTGCCTCCCTGCTTTTCCGGCTGCCCGCCCTTGCCGGGACTGTCCCCCCTCCCGTAGTCCCAGTCTCCCAGATTGCTGCTAACTCGGGTCAGTTGACGGCCCAAGTCACCTCCGTTTCTCAACTGTCTGACGTGCAACCTACCGACTGGGCCTTCCAAGCCCTCCAATCCCTAGTGGAGCGCTACGGTTGTATCGCCGGCTACCCCAACGGTACCTTCCGCGGTAACCGGGCCATGACTCGGTATGAGTTCGCCGCCGGTTTGAATGCTTGCTTGAACAAGATGAACGAGCTGATCGAAGCTGGGGATAACCAGGTGCGTCAGGAAGACTTGGCGGCCCTGCAAAAGCTCGAGGATGAGTTTGGCCCTGAGCTAGCGGCCCTGCGCGGCCGGGTAGACTCCCTGGAAGCTCGCACCGCCAAGCTAGAAGACCAGCAGTTCTCCACCACTACTAAGCTGAGTGGGTCAGTAGTCTTTGCTATAGCCGGGGCCTTCGGTAACACCCTCGCCGTTAATAGTGGTAAGCCTGCCTCCACCACTGGCATCCCCAATAATCTGATCTTTGGTGACCGGATCCGCTTGAACTTCGTCACCAGCTTCAACGGCCGGGACCAGTTGTTGACCCGCTTAGAAGCTAACGACTTCACTCCCTTCAATGGCCCCGTGACCGGCACCAACGAAACCCGTCTCGGTTTTGACGGGATCCCCGCCGGTGCAGGTCCTAACACCGTGATCATTGGTCAGTTGGTGTATGACACCCCCATTGGTGACCACTTCAAACTCTGGGCAATCGCCACCGGTGGCGAATTTGATGCCGTCTTCAACAACTACAACCCCTACTTCCAGGCCAACGGCACTGGCGCCCTCTCCCGTTTCAGTCGATTTAGCTCCATCTACCGCTTTGACGGCACCGGCAGCGGTTCTGGCACCGGCGGCACAGGCTTTGCCTTCACCTACCGGTTCAACCAGCACGTGGCGGTAGACGCGGGCTACATGGCCAAGAATGCCGAGTTCCCCAACGCCGTTGGCGCTCCGACCACCAGCTTCAGTCTCTTCGGCAGCACCTACGAGGCCCTGGCCCAGATAGATGTCACTCCGGTTAAGAAGTTCCAGTTTGGGCTCACCTACGCCCACACCTACTTCCAAGGAGGGGACGTCAGCGTCACCAGCGCCACCGGCACCAACTTTGCGGCGGTGCCCTTCCCGACCACCGCTGGGGGGAGTGTCGGTCAGCCTAGCTCCTCCGACGCCTACGGTTTGGAGTTCAACTGGTCCCCCGTCCGTCACTTCAACCTGTCCGGCTGGGTGGACTACACCACCGTCGTCGCCCAAAAGGGTACCGCTGGTCTGTTCCCCACTGGCGCCCATGCTAACCTGATCACCTGGGCCGCTGCCCTGGCCTTCCCGGATCTGGGTCGTCGCGGCAACGTAGGTGGGATTATCTTCGGTCAACCCGGTACTCTGGAAGCCAGCACCTACGGAGCCCAAGTTGACTCGGCCAACACCTACCAGCTGGAGATGCTGTACAAGTACCGAGTGACGGATAACATCTTCTTCACCCCTGGTGCTTTTGTGATCTTCAATCCCAACGGTAACAGCGCCAATAGTGACATCTACGTGGCTGCTGTGCGTACCACCTTCCACTTCTAAACCCGCCTGAGGTTAACTCGAACCCCCTGGGAGCCTGGCCCCCGGGGGGGTTTTAGCTGGCTTAGGGGACTGGAGAATCAACCGGCAGCTGCCTAGCCCCAGCGGGCTTACCCACGGCTAGGCTAAACACCACCGGCACGAACAGCAGGGTAAAGAGAGTCGAAACACATAACCCACCAATTACCGATACCGCCAAGGGCTTTTGCAGTTCAGACCCAGCTCCTAAACCCAAGGCTAAGGGCAGCAGTCCTAAAATTGTGCAGAGGGTCGTCATCAGAATTGGCCGCAGACGAGCCCGCCCCGCCCGCAGCAGAGCCTCCCGGAGGGGATATTCCTGGGCACGCAGTTGATTGGTGTACTCAAGCAAAATAATCCCGTTTTTGACCACCAGACCCACAAGCAAAACAATCCCCATGAGGGAAGAGACGTTGAGGGGGATCTGGGTCAACCTTAAGGCCACCACCACCCCAAGCAAGGCTAAGGGGACAGTCGTGAAAATTACCAAGGGCTGGCGGAAGGAGCGAAACTGCAACAGCAAAATCAGGTACACCAAGAGCAGGGCCAAGGCCAATACCTGGAGCAACTGCCAAAAGGCCTGCTGTTGACTTTGGTAAAGACCACCAATGTCTAGGGAGTAACCAGCCGGGAGGTTCAGGGGCTGCAAACGGCGCCGGAGGGAGGATACCACTGACCCCAGGTCCTGCCCCTGTAGGTCAGCGTTCAAGCCCACGTAGCGCTGTTGATTTTCCCTGAGGATTTCGGCCTGGCTATCGCGATCCACCACTTGGGCGATCTCCCCGAGGGGTACTAGGGCATGATTAGATCCGGCAATGGGGATCTGGAGGATTTGCTGCCGGTCTTGGCGAGCACCGGCTGGGAGCCGGACCCGAATATCCACCAGGCGCTCCCCCTGGCGCAGTTGGCCAATTACCTGGCCAAACAGGGCATTTTGCACCTGCAGGGCCACATCAGCCTGAGTAAGGCCTAGCTGGCCCGCAGCTACCGGGTCAACCACTAAGTCTAGTTCAGGGACCGCCACACTACCGACCTGGGCTAAGTCCACCAGCCCTGGCACCGCCTTGATCCGCTGGGCGATCTGGTCACTCAAGGTCCCCAGCTGCTGTGAGTCACTGCCAAATAATCGCAGGGCAATAGGGCTGGCACTACCAGACAGGTCATCTAATTCATCCTGGAGGATCTGGTGAAAATTCACCTGCAGCTGAGGCACAAGGGCAGCAATGTCTTGGCGTTGCTGGTCGATGACAGCAAATACACTGCGGTGTCGCTGGCTCTGGGGCTGCAGGATCACCTGAATGTCTCCCGTATTGGGTTCAGTGGCAAACAGGCCATTTTGGGCCCCAGTCCGGCGGGTCCAGGTGACCACCTCTGGGGTTTTGGCTAGAACCTGCTCAATGCGCTCAGCTAAAGCACTAGTTTGCTGCAGGCTAGTACCGGCGGGGGCAACGTAGTCAACAATATAACTCCCCTCATCAAAAGCTGGCAGGAAGTCATTCCCTAAACCCTGAAACAGTGTAATTCCCAGCCCCAATAAGCCCACAGCCATCGCCACTAACCACCGGGGATGGTCTAGGGCCCACCCCAGGAGGTCAGTATAACCTTGGTCCAGACGCACTAGCATCCTTGGCTCAGAGTGGGAGGTACCGCCCTGGAGGACTCGGGCGGCCAGGAGGGGAGTTAGCACTAGGGCTAGAAGCAAAGAAAAAATCACCGCCGCTGCTAGGGTGATAGTCAAGCTGATAAAAAACTCCCCCGCTACTCCCGAAAGGAGGCCCAAGGGCAGAAATACCGCCACCGTGGTGGCCGTGGAGCTGATCACCGGCCCGGCTAGCTCGCCCATGGCTGCGGCCACTGCCCTTTGGGGGTCAGCCTGGTGCTGCAGCTGGCGGTCAATGTTCTCGATCACCACAATTGCATCATCGATCACCAGGCCGATCGCCACGGCCAAACCTCCCAAGGACATGAGGTTTAGGCTCTCCCCCACCAAGTACAAGACGCAAAAGGCCGCCAGGGCTGACAAGGGGATAGTCAAGGCAGCAATAAAGGTACTGCGCCACTCCCGGAGAAAAGCGTACAAGACCACTATGATCAGGGCAATGCCAATCAAGATTGAGTCCCGGACATTGGCGATGGCATCGACTACCAAGCCCGATTCGTCGTAGGCCGGCTCAATTTCCAGGCCCGGAGGGAGGCTAGGGCGTAGGCGTTCCCACTCTCGGGCCACCCCCTGGCCAACTGCCACCACGTTGCTGTAGGGTTGGCGGAACACATTCAGGGTCAGGCCGGGCCGACCGTGGACGCTGACAATCTGGGTGGGGTCAGCCTCACCTAGGGTGACGGTGGCCACATCCCGCAGGAATAGGGGTTTTCCGTCCCCTCGGCTGGTAATCACCACATTCAAGAGGGCTTGGGGGTCCGTGGGCTGTCCATTGGCAATTAAGAGATTCTGCTGGTCGAGGCGGTCTAACTTACCCACCGCTAGGGTTTGACTCGACTGCTGGAGGGCATTGGAGACCTCAGGCAAGCTCAGGGAGTAGTTTTTGAGCTTGACCGGGTCTACTTGCACCTCCACCTCGGCTGCGTTGCCCCCTTGGATCTGAATACGTGATACCCCGGGCACGCGGGTTAGCCGGGGCTGAATTTGATAGCGGGCAATTGCGTCTAGGTCCGTCGGCAGGAGGGTGGAGCTGCTGAGGTTATAGCTGAGGACTGGGAAGATGGCGGGGGTAATTCGTTCAATGTCCAGGGTGATGCCGGCCGGTAGTGCACTCTGAATCTGGGTTACCCGGGCTTGCACCTGCTGGAGGGCCTGGTCCATATTGGTGCCCGGCTGGAAGTTGACAGAAATTTCCGTAGAGCCGCGGATGGTCTTAGATTTGACCCAATCTACCCCGGGGACTTGACCTACCTCAGCCTCTAGAAGACGCGTGGCACTCAAAACCACCTGCTCAGCTGAGAGGTCCCCCAAGCCACCAATCACCGTGATGCGGGCAAAGGTCAGCTCCGGGTAGACAGCACTAGGGAGGACTGTAAAGGCAGCGGCGCCGGCCAGAGCAATCAGGAGAAAAAGCAGATAGATGCCCTTGGCTTGGTGCTGCAGCAGGCGGGTAAACTTCAGCATGGGCTCCTATCCTTTTTGAGCGACGATCATAGTTCCATCAGGGAAACCGTAGGCCCCCTGAGCAACGATCAACTCCCCGGCTTGCAGGCCGGCGGTAACCTCAACCTGACCATGGGATTTAATCCCGGTTTGGATCGGCACCCGTTTGATCCGTTGATGAGCGTAGACGTAAACAAGCTGCTGGCCGGGGTGGGCCGGGTCCGGCACCAGGGCTGTTTGGGGAATAGTCAACGCTTGGTCATGGACAGCAGTGACTGCTACCACGCTGACGGCCTGGTTTTCCTTCAGCAGTTCTCCCGGGTTGGGGACGCGGATGGCTACACTGACCGTGTTACTGGCTGGGTCAACCACCGGGCTGATGGCCGTCACCATCCCCGGGAAAATCCGCCCCGGGTAGGCGGGGGTGGTGATATTGACCGATTGACCCGGGTGCAGGTGAGCCTGTTGGTCGGCGGGTAGATGGGCACTCACCAGCACATTTTGCAGGTTAACCACTTGCAAAATGGGGGTGTTAGGGTCGGTTATGTCTCCTTGATTAAGAAACCGGTGGGCCACCACCCCGGTAAGAGGACTAGTCACTCGGGTGAAGCTAGCCTGGGTCTGGGATTGGTCCTGGACCGCTTCAGCCTGCTGGGCCTGGGCCTGGGCAGCCCTTAGTTGGGCCTGGGCACTTTGGTACTGGCTGAGGGCTGCGACCAGGTCTTTGCGGGGAGCAATTTTTTCCCCGTAAAGTTGCCGCTGGCGAGCTAGGTTATTGGCCGCCAACAGGAGGGCCGTGCGAGCTTGGGACACCCCGGCTTGGGCCACCTCCAGAGAAGCGCTGCTTTGGTCTACCTGGGTCTGGGCTACTTGACTATCCAGACGGGCGACGACCTCACCTTGACTCACCCACTGACCCTCTTGGGGAAGAACAGCGGCCAGCCGCCCAGCCACCGCCGGACTAATTTTCACCGAGTGGTCTGGCAGAGGATTAACGGTACCGCTGAGGGTAATGGTGGCAGTAAGGTTGGCGCGGCCCACGGAAATCACCGGCAGGGCAACGGGGGCGGGAGAGGCTAACGGGGTAGGAGACTTGGCCTGGCAACCTGCCAGGCACACCACTAACGCTCCCCCGAGACCAAGGCGACGGATCATAGTTACTCCAAATCAAAATAGGGGAGCATTTACCGCCTGCTCCAGCTGGGTAAGGGAACGCTCGTAGGTGGCAAAATCCTGGTAAAAGGACTCTAACTGGGCCTGAACGGATTGCTGCACGGTCAACACATCGGTGATCCCGGTTTCCCCAGCCTGATAACTCTTGAAGGCTAGATCTAGGACTTCCCGAGCTTGGGGCAGTAACACCTGGTCATCCTGGGTGAGGGAGCGCTGAGCACTGTTGACATCCTGGTAGGCACTGGCTACCTCCTGGGCAATTTGGGCTTTAACTACCGTCACCTGGGCCTGAGCCTGGGCTTGATTAGCTTGGGCTAGGGATACCTCCCCTCCGTGGTGGGTAAAAATCGGTAAGTCGATCCGCAAACCAGCAATCAAAGCTGTGGTCAGGGGCGTATTGCCCCCGGGAGGGCCCGGGTCCCAGGTGAAGGAGCCCGCCAGGGTCAGGTCTGGTACCTGTTGGGCTTTGGCGAGGTTGACCTGGGCGGCGCCGAGCTGAACTGCCTGTTGAGCTAAGGCCAGATCGGTGCGCTCAGTCAAGGCCAACCGTTCTAGGGTAGCCAGGGGCGGCAGCTGGACTAGGGCCGGGAGGGGTTGAGTAGTCAGGCCCGGGGGAGTGAACTCCCCTACCCCCTGCAGCTGGAGGACGGTGTCTAGGGGTTGACCGAGGAGGGCGTTGAGGCGAATCATGGCCTGCTGGACTTGATTTTGCTGCGGCTCAAGCTTTTGTTGTTCCTGGGCGAGGGCAAACTGGGCGCGGATCAAGTCTGCCTCAGCAATATCCCCAGCCAAGAGCCGCAGGCGAGCAATTTTCACCAGTTGCTGATTAATCCCGATTGCCTGCTGAGTCTGGGCAAGACTCCCCTGGGCCAGGGCCAGGCTGACAAAGGCTTGGCGGACCTGATTGCGCACCCGCCACAGCAGGTCATTAATCTGCAGGTTAGCCTGCTGAACCTGGGCCTGGGCTACCTGGGTTCGGGCGGCCGGTTTTCCGCCCAGTTCTATGGGTTGCTCAATGCCCAGACTACGTTTGGTTTCCCCGGCCCCAAAGGGATAGTCAAAGGACAGGCGGGGGTTTAGCCCTTCCTTGGCTACTCGCACTTGGGCCTGGGCCACCGGTAAGCTTGCTTCCGCCGCCAGGAGTTGAGGGTTGTGGGCTTGGGCGTAAGCCAGGGCCTGGGGGAGGGATAGGGAACGGGTTTGGGCCCAGGCTCGGCCATTCCCGAGCAGGGCTAGGGCTAGGGCCCAGACCACCGTGCTTTTAGACATTAGGTCCTCCGGTCTGAATAGACATGGGGTTAGAAACCCACCCCCGTCAGGGACGTCCGACCCCGGGGATTGTTTCCCCTCCAGGCCTAGGCAGCCTCCTGGAGGGTGAGTTGGGGCAGATTCCAAAAAGCCCCCCCCAAGGCAGAAAATTCGATCCCCCGGACCCGGTCGCGCACCGCCTCCAGGGCCAGGGGCACCACTAGGGGGATATAGGGCAGCTCCTGCTCGGCAATGACTTGAAACTGGGCGTAGAGGCGCCGGCGCTTAGCTTCATCGAGTTCCTGGTCGGCGGCAATGTACAGCCTATCGATGGCCAGCTCCCAGGCTGAAGCCCGCCAGCCTTGGATTTTCTCTCCCCCCACCACGGGTCCCTGGTTGAAGGTGTGTAGACCTCCTGTACTTAACCAGATGTTACTTGCCCCATGGGGTTCGATCCCCCCGCCGGCAAATCCTCCTAGGTAGGCTTCCCAATCGTGGGAACCAGAGATCTTACTCAGGTAGGTGTTAAAGCTGAGGATCTGCAGGTCTACCTCCATGCCCAGGCGGCCCAGGTCCTGTTGGATCTGGGTAGCCATGGCCACCCGACTGCCGCGCTCGGAGTTAGAGAGGAGGGTAAACCGGACCGGGTGTCCCTGGGGGTCCCGCAGGTGACCTTGGGGGTCCCGGTAAAACCCGGATGCCTCTAGGAGAGCCTTGGCCTGCGCGGGGTCGTAGTTATAGATGGGTAGGCCAGAGGTGAGGAAGTAGGGGCTGCGCGGGTAGATGGGGGAATTTTCCAGAACCCCGAGGCCCTCGAAGATATCAAGGAGCATCCGTTGGCGGTCAATACCGTAGGCTACCGCCTGGCGAAAGCGCACATCGTTAAACCAGCCAGACTTAACCGGGTCTACCAGGGGCCGGCCCTGGGGGTCCCGGGCCCGGTTCAAATTAAAGGTCAAAAAGGAGGTCAGGGTATCTGGGCCACCGTCATAAATGCGGAATTTTCCCCGTTGCTCCTCGCGCTTGAGCAGCTGAAAGTCCTCCGGGGAAACATCTAGGGCGTCTAGGCCCCCGGAGCGAAAGTTGATGAGTTGGTTATCTGTTGACTCAATGATTTCCAGGACTACCTGGGGGATTTCCGGGAGCCGCCGGCCCCGGGAGTCCCGTTGCCAGTAGTAGGGGTTGCGCTCTAGGACCACCCGCTGGCTCGGTAGATAACTAGTCATCCGGTAGGGGCCATTACCAACTATCTGGCGCGGGTCAGCCCCGGTGGTCCAAAAGCTCAGAAATCGCAGATTACCGCCCTGGTCCCGGGTGTGGACAGCCGCGGCGAGGGCGTGGGCCGGCAGAATCGCTAGCTCTCCGGCGTAGCGTACAAAGGGAGCAAAGGGTTCCTTAACCTTAAACTGGACCTGGCGTTGGTTGAGCTTGGCCACTGTGGGGAAGGTCTGCTGGACCCCCACCTTGAGCAGGTCCTTAATATCGGTGGGGATCTGGGGGTTGAGGTAAACCTCCTGGAAGGTGAAGACCACATCATCAACGGTCAGGGGCTGGCCATCTGACCACTGCAGGCCCGGGCGCAGGGTGAAAATAATTTCCGTGTGGTCCGCCGACAGTTCCCAGCTTTCGGCCAGGTCTGGTTCTAGGGCCCCTGTCACCCCATTTTCCCGCACCAAACCCTCGTAGAGGTAACCAAACACGCTGTAGGCAGACTGGTTGAGGGCGTAGTTAAAGGTTTGGGGGTCATTGAGCATAGTCAAGCGCAGTTGTGCCCCCGGTGGACTTTGGCAACCCATCAACAGCAGTAGTGCTCCTACTAGCAGTAGTCTCCCCAAGGCAGCCATCTACTGCACCAACAGCACTACCGCCTGGGCACTGATGCCCTCCTCCCGGCCCTCGGGACCAAGGCCTTCATTGGTAGTAGCCTTGACGCTGACTTGGTTGGGGTTGAGGTCGAGGCGAGTAGCCAGGCTCTGGCAGATGGCGCTAATGTGGGGCTTAAGCTTGGGGCGCTCGGCGATCACTACGGCATCAATATTGCCCACCTGCCAGCCCGCCCCCCGGACTCGTTGATATACTTGGTCCAGCAGCTCTAGGCTGTCGGCACCCCGCCACCTAGGGTCCGTCGGGGGAAACATATGCCCAATGTCCCCCAGGCTCAAGGCCCCGAGGAGGGCATCCATCACCGCGTGGGTCAGGACATCGGCATCACTGTGCCCCAATAGCCCTAGGTGATGTTCAATTCTCACTCCTCCCAGGATCAGGGGCCGCTCTGGTACCAGGCGGTGGATGTCGTAGCCGTTGCCAATCCGCACACTGACCATACCTCAATCCTCATCAGATGCTTTTGTGGGGCAGGCCCATGTCAAGTAAGCATAGTGCCAGTTGATGACCCCTGACCAGTACCAAGTCGGGGGTAGTCTGCCGGGGGATGCCCCCACCTACGTGGTCCGCCAGTGTGACTGGGACCTCTACCAAGCCCTGAAGGCTGGCAAGTTTTGTTATGTCCTAACTTCTCGGCAGATGGGCAAGTCTAGCCTGCGGGTGCACACTATGCAACGCCTAGTGCAGGAAGGGTTCACCTGCGCAGCCCTAGATATCAGTAAGATCGGCAGTCAAAACATCACCCCCGAGCAGTGGTATGCCAGCCTCGTGGGAGCTTTGGCTAGTAGTTTACAGCTGCGGTTTAACTTGCGTAGTTGGTGGCGGGAGCGCTTGGAGTTGTCCCCGGTCCAGCGGCTAGGAGAGTTTGTCGATGAGGTCCTGCTAGCCCATGTCTCCTGGCCGGTGGTGGTCTTCATCGACGAAATTGATAGCCTCTTGAGCTTGAACTTTCCGATAGATGACTTTTTTGCCTGGATTCGTTCCTGCTATAACGACCGGGCCGACCGCTCTCAGGACCAGCGGCTGACCTTTGCCCTGCTAGGGGTTACTACCCCTTCGAATCTAATTCGGGATAAGTACCGCACCCCCTTTAATATTGGTCAAGCCATCCAAGTGCGCGGGTTTCAGTACCAGGAGGCTTCACCCCTATTGCCTGGGCTGGCCACCCGGACTCCCGAGCCGGGCCCTCTACTAGGGGAAATCTTGGCCTGGACAGGAGGGCAGCCGTTCCTTACCCAGAAACTTTGTCAGTTAGCCCTCCTAGAGCCTGCTCCCCTAGACCCGGGCCAAGAAGCTCCCTGGGTGCACCAGCTGGTACAACGGCGGCTAGTGGATAACTGGGAAGCCCAGGATGAACCCGAGCACCTGAGAACCATCCGCAACCGACTGCTGCAAAATGAACACCACGCTAGCAAGACCCTCAGTCTCTACCAGGAGGTTCTAGCCCACGGGGGGATCCCTGGGGATGACAGCCCGGAGCAGATAGAGCTGCGTCTTTCCGGACTGGTGGTTTTAGACCAGGGGTGTCTGTGCCCCCATAACCCGATCTACGCCCAAGTATTCAACCAGGAGTGGGTAGAGCGGTCCCTGGCCGCCCTGCGTCCCTACACCGTTGCCCTCCAGGCCTGGGTAGCGGCCGAGAGGCGGGATGACTCACGGCTTTTGCGGGGCCAAGCCCTAGCCGACGCCCTAGCCTGGGCTGCCAACCGGAGTTTAAGTCCCCTAGACCATCAGTTTTTCCATGCTAGTCAGGACCTAGAAAAGCAAGAGTTCCAGAACACCCTCAAGGTCGAACAGGAGGCGAATTTCATCCTCACCCGGGCTCAACAAAAGGCCCGCCAGATCCTCCGGCGCGCTTTTATCGGCCTGGTGCTGGTGTCTTTAGTATCCATCCTGGCCCTGGTCAGTTTAGTGCAAGCTAATGTCTCCCTGGAAAAACTGCGCACCAGCCTGGGACTGGAACAGCAGGGGGTCTTTTTGATGGAGGAATTCAAAGTCAATCAAATCCAGGCCCTCCTGGGAGCCCTAGAAGCCGGGAAGGACCTAAACCGGTTGTCCGACCACAGCTCTGGCTACCCCACCACTAAACCCCTGCTCGTGCTGCAGATGATCCTCAACCGGATCCACGAGCGCACTCTATGGCCAGGAGGGCAGGGAGAGGTGTACGGGGGCAGCTTTAGTCACGATGGTCAACGGGTGCTTACGGCCGGGTCGGACGGCACGGTCCGGTTTTGGAGCTTGGTGGGGGAGCCCCTCGGGGGGTTTCGTGCTGACCGGGGCAGCCTCAATCTCCTAGTAGGCAGTCCCGACGGACAAACCTGGTTAACTGCCAACCCCCAGGGGACCATGCGCCTGTGGAACCTACAGGGGAAACAACTAGCCGAGTTACAGGGACACTCCGGTTTGGTTAATAGCGTCAGCTTTCGTCCCCAGGGGGACCAGATAGCCAGTGCCGGGGAGGACGGCACGATTCGGCTATGGGACCTCCAGGGGCGCGAGTTGGAGCGCTTTCAGGGCTATCATGGCCCCCTCAACAGCGTTAGTTTTAACCCCCAAGGCCACCAGCTAGTTAGTGCCGGGGAAGACGGGTTAATCCGCCTGTGGAATCTCCACGGCCAGGAACTCAACCAATGGCGGGGCGGCTGGGCCCCCCTCTACAGTGTTAAATTTAATCCCCAAGGCAACATCATCCTCAGTCTGGGGGAAGACACGGTGATCCGCCTGTGGAACTTAGCCGGCCTAGAATTAGACGAGCTCCAGGGCCACCGGGGTCTAGTAGGAGAGGCCAGTTTTAGTCCCCAGGGACACCACCTCATCAGCACTGGTATGGATGGGACTATCCACCGCTGGGATTTTGTCCATCAGGCTGGATACGAGTGGTCCGGGGGGCAAGGGAGTATTTGGGGAGTAGCCTTTAATCAACACTCCCTAGCTACCGCCGGCCGGGATGGGACAGTGAAGGTCTGGAGCTACCAGGGTCAACTCCAGCACACCCTGACCCCCCACCAAGGAGGAGTTAACGATCTAGCCTTTAGTCCAGATGGTCGCTGGCTAGCCGCAGTCGGGGTGGACGGCACGGTCCAGGTGTGGGACAGCCAAGGTACTAAGCAACACCTGTTTCCCACAGGTCAGGGTCAAGTATACCAAATTGGTTTTAACCCCCAGGGGACGCAGGTCGCCACTGCCGGGGACCGGGGGGCGAGGATTTGGACCCTAGGGGGAGAGTTGGTCGCCGACTTGCCGGTCGGCCAGGGACCAGTGTGGAGCGCCGAATTTGATCCCCTAGGGGGTAAAACGGTGGCCACTACGGGCAAGGATGGAGTAGTCCGGCTGTGGAGCATCAACGGACAACTAGAGCGGCAGTTTAGTCCCCGGGCAGGCTGGCTAGCCAGCGCCCAGTTTAGCCCTGATGGTCAACAGATCGCCGCCGCTGGCCGGAATGGCACTGTTTACCTATGGAGCCGAGATGGGAAGCCCCAACGAAATTTCCGCAGCCACCCGACCGGAATTTTGAGCCTAAGTTTTGACCCCCAGGGCCAAGAGCTAGCTGCCGCTGGCCAGGATGGCTCGGTAAAGCTCTGGTCCCTGTTCGGTCAGCAGGTAGGGGAATTCAACAACCATCAGGGGGCTGTGTACGACTTGAAGTTCAGCCCCAAGGGGGCTCTACTCGCCACCGTTGGGCAAGATGATATGGTGCAACTGCAACGCACAGGTAATCTTGAGCAACTGTTAAAGCGGGGTTGTGCTTGGCTAGGTGACTACTTCCTCCTCCATCCCCAGAGCCAGCAACGCTGTCAAGGACTAACTTAAAGGGGGTTGCGCTCCTTGTAGCTCAACTCTAGCTTCTGGAGGATCTTAGGCTTGAGCTTCTCAAACTCAGACTTCAGCAAAACCCGGCTGACGTGGGAGTGGTCAGTATCCGGGGATATCTGCCCGGCCTTGATCCATTCTCCCAGGAGAGGCTGTTGGGACGCAGAAACCTTGGCAGTCATGACGCTACTGCAGTTGCCTGGTGTCTCTAAGGCGAACAACAGCAACCGGTACTCCCCTTGCAGATGCAGTACGGAGACAATGTCTCGACTGCGCGGGTTTTTTAAGTCTAGATAGCAGGGTAGCCAGCGGGGTCCGTAATCGAGGTTATAGAGGACAGTGATCCACAGGATCACGGGGTGGGGCACTAGGACAAAGAGGAACTGATTATAACGGGTGCACAAGGCTCGGTTTTCGATTTCCTGGCGAGATAACATTACCCACACACTAGCCATGGAAAACTTTTCTGTCGTCAGTAACTTAGGGAAGACTATTTCTGCCAAGGGCTTATTCCCAGGCCACGTAGATTTTTGACACGCCTGGTCGATCAGGGCCTGGGGGGCCGGAACTGGTTCGACCGGGGCTTCGACTCCCGGGGCCTCCGGGGCCGCAGTCATGGTATTGGTCAATTCACTGCGCTGAAACCCACCCCCGAATCGCTGCTCTAAGCTGGCGAGCACCGCGAGGATCTCAGACATATTTTGAGGCCGGGCAGTAGGGGATTTGGCTAAACAGGTCATCACCAACTTTTCTAGGGCCGGGGGCACCTGGACGCGCACCGGCACCTGACTGAGGGGAGCAGGGATTTGGGAGTGGTGGGCCTTGTACCAGGCCGGGAAAGTGTGGGCTTGGGGTTCTAGGGGCAGTCGACCGGTGATCAGCTCGTAGACCAAGACCCCTAGGCTGTAGATGTCGGCCCGGTTATCTAGGCTTTTTCCCTCCATTTGCTCTGGAGAGGAGTAAGCTAAAGTGCCCATAAAAGAGCTAGTCTGCTCACTGTTAGACTGGAGAATTTTGGCAATCCCAAAGTCTAGAATCTTTACTAGTTCGCCCACTGTATCGTCTTGACAGACCAGAATATTGCTGGGTTTGATGTCCCGATGGATGATTGGGCATAGCTCGCCCTCAATTAAAATCCCCTGGTGAGCACACTGGAGCCCCAGACAGATTTGGCGCACTAGACTCAGGAGCTTGCCGAGGGACATGGGCTGACTGTTAATCAGGTTAGCAAGGCTTTCCCCCTGCAGGTACTCCATGACGTAGAAGGGAGCATCTTCGTCGTAGACACCGTAGTCCATCACGCGAACGATATGCATGCTCTTCTGGCCCAGTTGGGCGCAGGCTCGAGCTTCCCGCTGGAAACGCTCGCGCATCTTATCATTCATCAGTGCCTGGACCAGAAATTTCACGGCCACCGGTACCCCCCCTAAGAGGGTATCCTTAGCCTGGTAGACACGCCCCATAGCTCCTTTGCCAATCATTTCCACTAGTTGGTAGCGATTGGCTAGTAATCGTCCGAGGTAGGGGTCTGACATCCTAATCAGGGGTTGGGGGTGAGGGTGAGTCGATAGAGGCTGGCCTAGGAGGACTGACGTTCTAGAGAAGCTTCCATGGTACTAACCAGGTGATGTCCAGCCATAATGCCGCTTGAGAGATAGTAGAGGTTGTCCTTGGCCTGATGAATGGTCTCAAACCCAGCCCGGCGCTGACGGTCCCCCAAGACCCAGTAGCGTTGAACGATGGAGCGGGGGGATATCCAGCCTTCACCTTCTATACGTCCCATGTGACTATGTTGGAGCACAAAGTTATATTGTCTCTCCCCTTCGGCCAAGCGACCGCGGTACTTGAACATGAGCTCGTCCTGGGCGCTGCCAGGGAAAACAATTTTGGTGACGATGTCAAACCAAGCATTTTCATTCCAGGCTACTAGGGTTCTGCCCTTGAAGGGTATAGGGTTACGGCCACGCTCAGACAGGCTTCCCTCCAGTACCCAACGCCCTGCCTGGACCAGAAAAGTATGCGCCACTCCCGTTAGTTTTGTCCCTCGTTGGATGTTATGCCGCAGTCTCACAGGCTCCGCCTTCAGATCTTAGATCCTAGAGGTAGGTGCCGGCAACGTGTAATTCCCCAAGGACCGTAGCGCTGCGGGCACCAGTTACCCGGGGCAGATTACCGGGAACTCCTTGGTGATACCAGTAGGCTAGCACTGCAAAGGCGATTGCTTCCCGAAAGTCTGCCTGCCACCCTAGCTCATCGGTCAGGCGCACGGGAACAGGGTCAAGCAAAGACGCAAGACGACGGTGCAGGTAGCGGTTACGACTCCCCCCGCCGCTCAGGAACACTGCTTCTGGTATCTGGGGGAGATAGTGGGTGTAACTGTGGAGGACAGCTTGCACCGTTAGTTCCGTCAGGGTAGCCAGGCAGTCGGCCGGGGTGAGGTTGTAGGCGGCGGCATCCTGGAGGCAGGTTTCTAGGTAGACAGCCCCAAACCTCTCCCGACCAGTGGAGCGCGGCGGGGGCTGCTGAAAGAAATCCTCCGCTAGCCATTTTTGGACTAGGGGTTGACAAACGGTGCCCGTAGATGCCCAGGCACCGTCCTGGTCGTAGGTTTGGCGGCCACCCGAGAACTTTCGGACTGCTAGGTCAAGCAGTATATTAGCCGGTCCCGTATCCCATCCCTGCACCTGGTTGAGCCAGGTTTCGCCTCGGCGAGGGATGTAGGTGACATTGCCGATCCCCCCTAGGTTTTGGATACAACGACTCTCGTAGGGACTGCCCAGTAAACAGGCGTCAACTGCTGGCACTAGGGGAGCTCCCTGGCCACCTAGGGCTAGGTCGGCGGCCCGGAAGTTACTCACCGTATCTATCCCGGTCAAGGCAGCGATCTGTGCCCCTCGACCAGCCTGGTAACTAAAGCCTAGGCGGCCGGGGCTCGGGGGACGATGAAGCAGGGTCTGGCCATGGGAGCCAATCAGGTTGGCAGCTGGTTGACCGGCCTGGATCTCCAGGGCAGCCCGAGCAAATTCCCCACTAATTAGGTCATCAAGGTCGTCTAGACTAGCTAGAGTGACCGAGCCGCCCCCGGCGACTTGGAGAATAGCGTGGCGTAGGGAACTACTGTAGGGGTAGGTGCGGGCCGCTAGAAGGCGGACTTGGAGATCGTAGGCTTCACCGGTTATCTCTACTAGGGCAGCGTCTATCCCATCAACAGACGTGCCACTCATCAGGCCAATGACGATTGACCGTTGCACCCTAGGGGGAGACTGGAGCTTTGAGCACGTACTGAGCCACTGGTACCGGCTCCGCGTTGAATACTTGCACTGATACCAACTGCCCTAGGTCAAGGGTGTCACTTAGGAGGCAGCCCAGGAGGTAGATGCGGTAATCACAATAAATATCGACGGAGGCGCTCATGGCGTTAACCTGGGTTTAGCTGAATCTTTACATATCTTAAAAAATCAGCCAAGTTTTGTCCACCCATCTTCAGGGTGAGGATCCCCCTTTTCTAGAATCCTAGTAAATTTGATTCTCTCCTAGTCCCAGGCAGAATCCCGGGGAGGAATTGTTGGTAGAATGACTAGGCTGCCTGTTTGCCACTCCCCCCTGTAAATGAACACCCTGGTAAACCAAGATTATCCTTTGCCTCTTGCCTCCTGGTCCCTCTGGCAACCCTCAATCATCCGCCTGGACGAAGAGGCCTGGGACTACGACCTTTCAGAAGACTACAACGAAGAGGAAGATATTGAAGAGGAAGAGGAGTTTGAAGACGAGGAGGAATTCGACCTAGATGGGGAAGAGTTTGAGGATGAGGACTTTGGGGAAGACCTAGAGGACCTTGACGACCTAGATGAGGAAGGGTTTGAGGATGAAGACTTTGGGGAGGACCTAGAGGACCTTGACGACCTAGATGAAGCAGACGAGGAGGATTTTGAAGACTAGGGAAACCCTCGTCATCCCCCAAGGAAAGCCAGCCCATCCCCTGATAGGAGGGACTGGCCTGCAACTAAGCAACTAGGAGTTGACGGTTAGTTTGACAATTTTGTTCTTGTCGGCCTCGGACCGGGGCAGAGTCAGGATAAGAATACCATCCTTGAACTCGGCTTTGGCTTGAGTATTATTAACTAAGGCTGGTAGAGGAATGATCCGCTCAAACCGGCCATAGCGGAACTCTGAGCGCACGGTGCCTTGTTCTTCAGTTCTGGTCTCGCTGCGTCGTTCCCCCCGCAAGGACACGGCGTTTTCAGCTACCTGAATGTCTAAATGCTCAGGCTTAAGGCCCGGCAGTTCTACCCGGAGTTCTAGGGCTTCCGGAGTTTCCGTCAGTTCTGCCGCCGGGATAAAGGCGAGGTTATTGCGGTGGCCATCACCACCTTGGGGGCTAAATTGGTCTAGAAGACGGTCCATTTCCCGCCGCAGAATCTCCGTAGACCGCATCGGCTCCCAGAGGTTAGCGTCTCGGAAGGGTTCCCAACGAATTAGAGCCATAGCTGACATCTCCCTTGGTTAGTAACTACCCGGGGGGTCCCAGGTGTTATTCTTACCCTACCAAGGCCACCCTAAACCCTTGGTTCGGTTCTCCCTCATCGTATCGGGCCGGATTACCGCCAGGGGATAACTCCTGGCCTCGGAGGCTTGTTGGAGGAGTAACCGGCCAAGGTGCCTACCCTCCTTAGTACTTTTTAACTATAATATCTAGGCGGCGATATTTAGACAAGAGAATCACGAAAAATTGCCCTAAGATAAAAAATGTAAATAAAAATGAGGATTTACCCGAGGCCAGCCCGGCAAGCGACCCAAGCTACCGGTCACCCTCCGTAATCCCCCGCTGCTGAACCTACGAGTTGCCCATGCCCCAAGTATTTCGCAGTCTCAGCCAACTCCTGATAGGTTGGGTGCTGTGCCTAGTTTTCCTGATGCCGGCGGCAGCCGCCCAAGCTTTTAATAATCCTGAACTACTTCCCCAGCCCCCCACTCCTGTAGTTGACTTGGGCAAGTCCCTCACCAGCACCCAGGAACAGTCACTGACTAGGCAGATCGAGCAGTTTGAGGCTGACACGGGTTGGAAGCTGCGGGTGCTTACCCAGTTTGACCGCACCCCGGGCTCGGCGGTGAAACAGTACTGGGGCCTAGACGACAAGAGTATCCTGCTGGTGGCGGACGGCCGGGGGGGGAATATCCTCAATTTCAGTGTTGGTGAAGCAGCCTACCAGTACCTGCCCCGGACCTTCTGGATTGAGCTTCAAACCCGCTTTGGTAATCAATTCTACGTGCGGGAATACGGGGAAGACCAGGCAATTATTCAGGCCCTCAGTGCAGTAGAGACTTGCCTGCGCCAGCAGGGTTGTCGGTTTGTACCCGGTCTGCCCCGGGAACAGTGGCTGCTAACCTTAGTCACTTCAATTCTGGGGGGCCTAATCTTAGGATTTACTGCCCAGCCCCGCCAGCCTGGCCAATGGGTAGCTTGGCAGTGGGCCCTAGTGTTCTCACCCCTTTGGGGGATCCTGTTTATTGCCTTTGGCATTGGACCAGTAGTGTCTCGGACTACGGACTTGTTGCCCCTGGTGCGCAATGTGGCCGGCTTTACCCTCGGCACTCTCCTGGCCTACTTTTTACCCTTGATCCGCTTCACCCCGGAAAACTAGCACCGGGAGACCACCTAGAGACTAGCTCCGGTCAAGTTGGCCTGCTGCAGATTAGCCCCGGTTAGGTTAGCCGTGCGCAGGTCGGCTCCGCGACAGTCAGCGCCGGTTAAGTTAGCACCCTGGAGGTCCACTCCGTACAGGTGAGCCTGCAGGAGATTAGCCCCGGTGAGATTAGCCCCCTTGGCCACGGCGCCGGTCAAGTCTGCCTGCTGTAGATTAGCCCCATTAAAGTTGACCTGTTCAAGGTGGCTACTGCGCAAGTAGGCCATGGTCAGGTCCGCCCCAGCAGCTACTCCCCCCTGCCAGTTGACCCCGTAGAGGTAGGCCCGATTCATCTGGGCACCACTAAAGTTCGCCCCTTGAAGATTGGCCATGGCCATCTGAGCCCGGGCAAGGTTGGCACTAACTAGGGTGGCCCCACTCAGGTTGCTGTAGGCTAGGTCGGCCCCCCGCAGGTCTAGGGAGCTAAGATTCACCCCAGTCAAGTTACTAGAGCTAAGGTTGGCACTGGCCAGGACAGCCCCCTGCAGGTTAGCCCCCCGCAGGTCCGTGTGGTCGAGGGAAGTGTCACCAAGAAAATCATCCTGGAAGTTGGCGCTGGCCAAGTTAGCTCCAGACAGGACCGTGCTTTCTAAGTCCGTGCCTACTAGGTTTGCTCCCCGGAGGATAGCTCCCCGCAGAGTCGCATCCCGCAGGCTCGCCCCGGCCAGATTTGCCCCGGTCAGGTTGGGACCAGCCCCCACCGCCCCTAGGAGGTTAGCTCCCTGGAGGTCGACCCCGGTCAAGTCTGCCCCATCTAATTGAACTTTGACTAAACTCGCGGCAGCTAAATTCGCCTTCACCAGCACACTCTGGTAGAGATTCGCCCCGTCTAGGATAGCGCCCCTAAGATCAGCACCAGTCAAGTCTGCCTGGTCAAGGTCAGCATTGGTCAAGTCCGCCCCGGCTAAATTGGCCTGGTCAAGGTGCACACTGGTGAGCACCGCTCCAGCCAAGTGGGCCCCCTGAAGATTAGCACCGCTGAGGTTAGTGCCCGCTAAGTTTACCCCCTCTAGGTTGTCTCCTGCCAAGTCCGCATGGCGCAGATCGCAATCTAGGCAGCGGTGCTGCCGCAGCAACTGCTGTAAAGGAGATTCCCCAGCCAGGGCTGGTAGGCTGATAAGGCACCCCAAGAGCGCCAGGGAAATATTGAGAGACTTCAAACCCATGGAAAAAGACTTATCCCTCACCAAGGCATTACGGCGGGAATTTCCTGCCTTAGCCTATCACACCTACTTCAACTACGGCGGCCAGGGTCCCCTACCCCGGGTGGCCCGGGAAGCGATCCTCGCCGCCTTTGGTCGTCTGGATGAGTTGGGACCCTTCTCTAACGCCGTCAACCCCTGGGTAGCAGACCAAACTAGGCTCACCCGCCAGGTCATGGCCCAGGAGTTGGGAGTAGACTGGCAAACCATTACCCTAACCGAAAATGTCACCGCCGGGTGTAATACGGTTCTCTGGGGCCTCCCCTGGCAGGCCGGCGATCACTTACTGATGAGCGATTCTGAGCACCCCGGGGTAATTGCTACCGTCTTGGAGCTGCAGCGCCGCTATGGGATCAGCATCTCTCGGTTCCCCGCTAGTCAAGAGGACGGTTGGCAAACCCTAGGACACTATCTACAGCCTAATACCCGTCTAGTGGTACTCAGCCACGTGCTCTGGAATACCGGTCAGGTGATCCCGCTGCCGGCACTACCCCCCTTGGGTAAGACCTTGATCTTGGTGGATGGAGCTCAATCAGTGGGGGACCTACCCCTACAATTGACCGAGTTAAACGCGGACTTTTACGCTTTCACCGGTCATAAGTGGTGGTGTGGCCCGGCGGGGGTAGGGGGGTTGTACGTCCATCCCCAAGCCCTAGAGCAACTGCAGCCGACTTTCATTGGCTGGCGCAGTGTGACCATGGATGGAGCAGGGGAGCCGACGGGCTGGCAGCCCGATGGCCGCAGGTTTGAGGTGGCCACCTCTTCCATTCCCTTGTACGCCGGTCTGCGGGCTGCCATCACGCTCCACCAGGGGGTAGGAGGGAGTCGTTACCGGCAGATCCGTCACCTTAGCCAGTACCTCTGGGAGGGCCTGCAATCCCTGCCTAATTACCGCTGCCTTTTGTCTAGGCCCCCCGAATCGGGCCTAATTTGCTTTCGTTACCACCCAAACCCCAGCCCCCAGATCCACCAGCACCTGGTAGAGTTCCTAGAGAGAGAGAAGATTTTGATCCGGCAGTTAGCTAGTCCCAGTTGTGTGCGGGCCTGCGTCCACTACTTCACTCTTCCCGAGGAAATTGATCTTCTCCTGGACCGTCTACGGGCTTTCCCACCAGTTTAAGACCCCCCTGCCATGCACCAGAAAACGATCTACGTCGCTATTACCAACCACGGCTTTGGCCACGCTGCCCGCACCAGCGCTCTGATTGCCGAAGTGTCTCGGCTTGCCCCCCAAACCCGCGTGATCATCGCCACTACTGCCCCCCCCTGGCTACTGGATTCTTACTTGGGGCCGGGGTTTGAATACCGTCCCCAGGCCCTAGACTTCGGAGTAGTCCAAAAAGACAGCCTAGTCGTCGACAAGAGCGCCACCTGGGAAAAGTTCCAGACCTTCCAACAGCAGCAGCCAGACCTAATTGCCCAGGAAGTGGAGTTTATCCACCAGGAAAAAGTAGACCTAGTCTTGGCGGATATCCCCCCCCTGGCTGGCCTAATTGCCAAGGCAGCTGGTCTACCCTGCTGGGGGATAAGTAATTTCGGCTGGGACTTTATTTACCAAGCCTGGGGGGAGGCTTTCGACTCCCTAGTGGCCTGGTGCCAGAGGGGCTATGCCCACTTTGACCGCCTCTATCGCCTCCCGTTTGCGGCCCCGACGGAGGGGTTTCGCAAGGTGATTGATGTGGGCCTGACGGGGGGGACGCCCAAGTTCCCCCTGACCCAGCTAACGCAGCAGTTTAACCTCCAGGCTCCCCGGTCCCGGCGGGTGTTAATTGCCTTTGGTGGCCTCGGGTTAGCCGCAATTCCTTACCACAACTGCCGAAACTTCCCGGATTGGGAGTTTCTCACCTTTGATGCCCTAGCCCCGGAATTAGCCAATCTGCGCCGGATTACTGACCACTGTTATCGGCCGGTGGATTTTATGCCCCTGGTGGGACGGGTAGTCTCTAAGCCGGGCTACGGCACCTATAGTGAGGCCTTAAGGTTAGGGGTGCCCCTAGTGTCTCTCCGGCGGCAGGATTTTGCCGAGGCCCCCTACCTGCTGACAGGGTTGGAGCAGTGGTCTGAACACCAAATCCTGGAGCCCCAGGAGTTTTGCACCGGAGATTGGGACTTTTTGACACAACCCTTGGTGCCCCCCAGTCATCCCCGACCCAGGGGAGACGGGAACCAGGCCATCGCCCAGGCAGTAGTGAATTACTTAGCCTCCCTGGAATTCCCAACCCAAGTGGGAGTCCGTCGGTAGGGCTAAGCACAGTGGCCGGGCCCAGGTCTCAACTTTGGGTCTGGGCCAGATAACGCTCCACCAATAGCATCGCCGCAATGTCATCCACTGACCGGGGGGGCACCCGCAAACCCAGGGGGATTAGCCGCCTCCAACCCCGGGATGGGCACATCTGCCAGTAACGGCGGCGGGCCTGGAGGGTAGTGTGCCGTTCATCTACCAGTACTGGGGCAGGTAGGGCAGGAGCACCGGCGGCCAGACGCTTGATCCAGGACTGAGAACCAGTCTGATTGCCCATAACTACCTGCACAATTTGGTACTCACCCTGGAGCCTCTGCAGAACCTCCAGTACGTCCCCAGCCGCCACCACTTGGTGGTAGACCACCTGGCTGTCAATCCCTAGGAGGGCTAGACCACACTTAGCTCGGCCAGGGTCGAAACCTAAAATCACTGGTGGCATAGTATCAAGGGTGGGGAGCCGGGGAAGAGTAGATTAACCGCAGCAGACACACTGCAAATCCCGGGGGGAAATAGGTAAGGTCATTGCACAGAGCCCCAGTAAGTTTGGTGTGACTAAATTTGGCTGAACTGAGGTCAGCCCCGCAAAGGTTAGCACCGGTCAAATCGGCCCCTTGAAGGTTTGCCCCCCGCAAATTGGCAAAGCTCAAATTGGCTTGCTGCAGGCTGGCGTAGGAAAGGTCTGCATCCCGCAAGTCAGTACGACTCAGATCAGCCCGGCGTAAATCAACAAACCCCAAGGCGGATCCGTGAAAGCGTCGCCGGCCGCTGCCGTAATCCTTTAGGAGCACGACAGCGCTGGTCACCTTGTCTTCTGACTTTAAAGAGTACATGGCGGGATCCAGGAACAACCTTAGCTGGCCAGGGGAAGAGCGCTACTGATACAGCCTTGAGTAGATACAACCCCGAGGTTTAGTTTCACCCCAACCCATAAACAGATCTTAGCAGAATCAAGTTGCTCCAAAAGAATTTAAGCTAGGGCTTAAGATAGTTACAAAGCTTCAAGTGAAGAAAAACTGGGGCGCTAGGATTCGAACCTAGGGATGGCGGGACCAAAACCCGCTGCCTTACCGCTTGGCTACGCCCCAATGTGTGCCGTGGCCTCAACTATATTAACAACAAGACGCGGGGCATTGTCAAGGGTGGGAGCTAGGTGGTGATGGGGGAAGCGGCCGTGCTGGCAGTCGTGTTTGTTTTGGGGTCCGCGATCGGCAGTTTTTTAAATGTAGTGGTTTATCGTCTGCCGGCAGGCATATCAATCGCCTGGCCCCCTTCCCGCTGCCCAGTTTGTGTTACCCGCCTAGGGGCGAGGGAAAACCTCCCCATCCTTGGTTGGCTGTGGCTACGGGGTCGTTGTGCCCACTGTCGCGCTCCCATATCCGGGCGTTATCCCCTCGTGGAAGCAGGGACAGCAGTTTTGTTTTGTCTGACTTACCAAAGGTTTGGCCTATCCCCCGAGACCTTGGGAATTTGGGTGTTTTTGAGTTGGCTAGTGGCTCTGGCCCTCATCGATTGGGACACCCTTACCCTCCCCAACCGCCTGACTCAGTCCGGCCTAGTAGTCGGTCTACTATACCAAGGCCTAATCGGTTGGGGTACAACCTTCACTCCCGGCGGCATCATTGCCCACCTGATGACCGGGATTGGTGGGGCCGTCCTGGGATTGTGGTTACTAGATGTCATTGCTCTTGGAGGCACAGCCCTCCTGGGTCAACCGGCCATGGGGGCAGGGGATGCAAAGCTAGCGGCCCTAATCGGAGCTTGGCTGGGGTGGAAAATGCTTCTGATCGCAGCTTTGGTAGCTGCTGCCCTCGGAGCTCTAATCGGTACTGTGGCCATTACCCTGGGTTGGCTAGAGCGTCGCCAACCCATGCCCTTTGGTCCTTTTTTGGCCGTGGGGGGGGCAATCAGTGCCTTCTGGGGCTCCCAACTCCTCAACCTCTACACCGCATGGTTTTTCCCCACCCTATAGGGTGTCCTTGACCTGATTAGACTAGACTAGGTGAGGACTTACCTGCAAGTCTGACCGGTGACTCTTCAACCCTTGCGCTCCTTATGATCCAAATTTTGGTTCTCGTCCCCGGTGGCGTTGGTGACCAGATCCTCTTCTTTCCGACCCTGGAAGACTTAAAAACCGCCTATCCCCAGGCCCAAATTGATGTGGTGGTGGAACCAAGGGCCACGGGCGCCTACCGCCTTTGTAAACACGTGCGGCGAGTAATTCCTTTTGACTATAAGGCCAACAACAGCCTGGCAGACTGGAGTAATATCCTGGGGGTTATTCGGGAACAGGAATACGACTTAGCCCTCTCCCTGGGCCGGCGCTGGGGGGTAAGGTTTTTCCTGTGGTTGACCGGGATTCCAGTGCGGGTCGGCTACGGCCGGGGCCGGGGTTTGCTCACCCAAACTGTGCCCCTGAAAGCTGAGCAGTACGCCGCCCATATGTACCATGACCTGCTGGGGGGCTTAGGCATCCACACCCCCTGTCCCAGCCTCCAGGTGACAGTGCCCCAAGCCGATCTAGACTGGGCCGAGGCAGAGAAAGGCCGCCTAGAGGTATCCGGTTACCTGCTAGTCCACGGAGGGGCTAGCTACCTCTCCCGAGCTCTAGGCATCGACAAAATTTACCCCCCGCGCAACTGGCAAGTCATCATCCAGGACTTCCAAAAGCGCCAGCCCCAGATTTCCCCAGTCCTAATTGAGGGTCCAGAAGACCAAGAGCTGGTTAAGACCCTCCAGGAAATCTGCCCCGGGGTAAAAGTCACGGCTCCCCCGGACCTCGGCAAGTTGGCAGCCATTATCGCTGGTGCCAATCTACTGCTGTGTACGGATAGTGCCCCAATGCATTTGGGGGTAGCAGTCCGGACCTACACCTTTGCCCTGTTTGGTCCGACAGACCCCCAACGCCTCCTGCCCCCCGACCCTCGGTTTGTTGGGATTAAATCCCCTACAGGGCGGATGGCCGACCTCGACCCCCAGCAAGTCCTGACCAAGGTTTGGGGTGGCTAGGGCAGCTGTATTTTTGGACCGGGACGGGGTCTTAAACCAGGAGGCAGGCTACCTTCACCATCTAGAAAATCTAGTACTGCTGCCGGGGGTGGCCGCGGCCGTCAACCGTCTCAACCAAGGGGGCCAGTTTGTTTGCCTAGTTTCTAATCAATCTGGCCCGGCTCGGGGCTACTACGGTACTGGTCACGTGGAGGCCTTGCACCAACGCCTCCAGGACCTGCTGAGGCAAGAGGGGGGAGCCCACTTAGACGCTGTGTACTACTGTCCCCATCTGAGTCCGGGGGCGGGGGGCACCCAGGCCCCTTGGGCGGCGTGGTCCGCCTGGCGCAAACCTAACACCGGCATGCTAGTGGCCGCGGCCTGGGATTACGACCTGGACCTAGGAGCGAGCTTTATGGTTGGGGATAAAGCGACCGACATGGACCTGGCCAGAAATGCTGGCTGCCGGGCTGTCTTGGTCCGATCCGGTTTCGGAACTCAGGTCCTCCAGGGAAATTACCAGCATCCGGTGCAACCAGACTATATTTGCCCTGGGTTGCCCGAGGCTGTGGATTGGATCTGCCGCCAGCTAAATTAACTTCACCGCCCGCAGACCGAAAAAGAGTACTAACACTGCCCCTAGGGCTCCCCCCAAAAGCACAAAATAATCGACCACGGCTATAGTATTCATAACCTGTTTTATCCCCATCATTACCTAAGACACTGCCTTAATCTATCACCAAATTCCTCCCCCATGGTTAGCCCCAGTTCCATCAACTGTGCCAGGAATCCCCTGGATATCCTCAGCCAGATGTTGGCCATTGACTTTGTCCATCAAGCCTTACTCACTGGCACAATCCTGGCCCTTGGAGCCGGTCTGGTGGGCTACTTTGTGGTTCTGCGAGGGCTGATATTTGCCGCCGACACCCTTGCCCATGTCACCTTCACCGGTGGGTTGGGAGCGGCCGCCCTAGGAGTGCCGCCCTTCATCGGTCTAGTGGGGCTAACCCTCCTGACAGCCCTAGGTATGGGTCTGCTGCAGGAACGTCTGCGCACCCACGACGCCGCGGTAGCGATGGTGCTGACTTGGGTCCTAGGATGGGGAGCCCTGTTCATCAGTATCTACACCGCTAGGGGCACTGACGGCACCATCGGCGTCCACCTGTTGTTCGGTTCAATTCTCGCAGTGGAAAAATCCCAGGTGCTTTGGATAGTCCTAGTGGGTTTGGTTTGTACGGGGCTGCTTTTAGGGATTGCCCGGCCCCTCCTATTTGCCTCCCTAGATCCAGAACTAGCCCTAGGACGAGGGATTCCCGTGCGGGGGTTAGGTATTATCCTTTTGCTCCTAATCGCCCTCGGAGTCACTAGCGCCGTCCCGGCAGTGGGGGCCCTCCTCAATTCAGCTCTGCTAATCACTCCCGCTGCCATTGCCCAACGCCTATGCCCTCGCCCCTATCTGGCGATGGGTTTAAGTGGCCTACTAGCGGTTCTCTTCACCTGGGCAGGCTTAGGTCTGGGATTTTGCACCCCCTACCCGATTAGTTTTTTCATCAGCAGCTTGGCTTTTATCGCCTATGGCTTGACGGTGATCGTCAGGCGCTAGCCCAGGTGGAGGTTCAAGCCGGCGGGGCGGGGAAGGCGCGGTCTAACTCCTCTAGGAGGTCATCAATCTCCTCTAGGGCTTGATTTACATCCGTGCGCAGACTCCCTAGGTTGGGTTCTTCCAGGAGACGCACCAGCGCTGACCGCTTAGCTTCAATTACTGCCACCCGTTCTCTCAAAATTTGCATATCCACGAGACACTAGTCCTCATAGTTAGTTATGGATCAAGGGCACTTTAGCCCCAGTGGGGCTTAACCCCTCCGGACACCTATAATATTTTATTCCAGGCGCCAGTTCGTCCACTAGCTCGAGAGCCCCCTGTCGTCTATGAATCGACCCCTTATCCCCCAAATTTCCCTTGCCTCTCTGGGGATCGCCCTAGGAGCGGGCTTGACTACCATTGGTGGTGTGGCCTACGGTACCGGCAACGCCACTTTAAACCTCATCGGGTTTTTCTACGGGGTCCCTTTACTGTTGGGTGGCTTGGCCTTCAAGGCTGCAGAATTAAAACCAGTCCCCGCTCGCCTAGCTTCCCCTGAGGTCCAGGCCCTGCGCCAGTCCCAAGCTACTCCCACTCAAAACCAGATCCGCCGGGATGTGACCCGTTACCGGTACGGCGAGGCAGCCCACCTAGACGCCGCCTTAACTCATCTGGGTTTGAAACCGACCGATCAAGAGCGGCCGGTCATAATTGGTCTACAGGAGCAAGACTTTCAGGGCGCCTACGGCCTAGTGCTGCAATTTGAGTCTCCCCATATCCCCTTCTCCACCTGGCAAGATAAACAGGCCAGGATGGAAAAGTTCTTTGGACCAGGGGTAAAAGTCATCCTCGAGCAGCCAAAACCTGACCGGGTAGATCTAGCCCTGGTCGCCCTGGACCAGCCCGGGGATTCCCAGGCCGCCGTGATAGAATGAGGAAGATGAGTGGTGCTAAGGCCTGCCAGTAAATGCCCGGGGTTGGAGTTTTGCCCGTGCGGATACTCTGGCTAAGGAAGAGTTAAGAGTCCGCCCTAGTCACGTGCCCCAGCATCGCCGGATCTCTAGGGGCTGAGCTTCCCCCCCTTAATGGCCCGCCCAGGTTGCCAGCCAAATTCCTTCCTAGTCTTATCCAGCCGTGGCTTTGCCTAACCCATCTTCAGTGCAGTTTGACTCCATCCCCGCTGCCCTAGCAGCGATCAAGGAAGGCGCCGTAGTGGTGGTGGTAGATGATGAGAACCGTGAAAACGAAGGGGACCTAGTCTGTGCAGCCCAGTTTGCCAGTCCGGACCTGATCAACTTCATGGCTACAGCTGCCCGGGGCCTGATCTGCCTGGCGTTGACAGGGGAGCGTCTAGACCAGCTAGATTTACCCCTAATGGTTACCCACGGCACCGATAGTAACCAGACGGCTTTCACCGTCAGCATTGATGCTGGCCCAGCTCTAGGAGTTACCACCGGTATATCCGCCGAAGACCGCTCCGCCACGATTCGGGCCGCCATCAGTCCCCACACTCGCCCCCAAGACCTGCGCCGGCCAGGTCATGTGTTCCCCATTCGAGCCCGGGAAGGAGGAGTCCTCAAGCGAGCTGGTCACACAGAGGCAGCAGTAGACCTGGCGCGCTTGGCGGGACTGTACCCGGGGGGCGTAATCTGTGAGATCCAAAACCCCGATGGCTCCATGGCCCGTCTCCCGGAACTGATGGAGTACGCCCGCACCTACAGCTTGAAAATTATCAGCATTGCTGATCTGATTAGCTACCGGCTGCAGCATGAGCGGTTTGTGCGCCGGGAGACCGTTGCTGATCTACCTACGGAGTTTGGCCACTTTCGTATCTATGCCTACCGCAACCTTCTAGATGACTCGGAACACGTAGCCGTCGTCAAGGGAAACCCGGAGGATTTTGACGGCCGGCCAGTCATGGTCCGCATGCATTCTGAATGCCTGACAGGAGATGCCCTAGGTTCCCTGCGCTGCGACTGCCGGATGCAACTGCAAGCTGCCCTGAAAATGATTGAAAACGCTGGCTGTGGAATAGTAGTTTACCTGCGCCAGGAGGGCCGCGGAATTGGCCTGGTGAACAAGCTCAAGGCCTACTCTCTGCAGGACTTAGGTTTAGATACAGTGGAAGCAAATCAACAGCTAGGCTTCCCGGCGGATCTGCGCAATTATGGGGTGGGGGCCCAAATCCTAGCTGACCTGGGAGTCCAGAAGATCCGCCTAGTGACCAATAACCCCCGTAAAATTGCTGGTCTTAAGGGTTACGGCCTCGAGGTGGTAGACCGGGTGCCCCTGCTCATCGAAGTCACTAACTACAACCACAGCTATCTGACCACCAAGGCTGAAAAACTCGGTCATCTGCTGCTGCAAACCTACCTGGTGACGGTGGCAGTTTATGGGGGAGAAACCTGGTCAGCTATCCCGGAGCGCTACCACTACCTGGATAAGTTGCGGCACCTAGGCAGTAGTTACGATCTGCTCCTGCAGGAGGAGGCCCGTCCTGTAGGGGCCGCCGTCTTTGCCCAAGGGGGGTTGATTTTCCACTTGGGATTAGACCAAGCCCAAGTGGCAGCGGTAGACTGGTTCCGGGAGCCGGAGCACCCTTACCTTCAGGCAGTTTTGGGGGTTCTCGATCGCATCCAGGCCTGGCCAGAGGTGACTAGATTCGAATTCCTGGTCGGGAATGGCTCAGACCCCCTGACCGGTCTACAGGTCCAGCTAGACCGGCAGACCTTCCCGCGCCACTGTCAACCCTCCCAGGTGGCAGGCCAGTTTCAAACTCAGGTAATCTATAGTTTTCAGGATTGATTCCCCCCCATGCAAGAACTGCTCAGAAACATTTCCCGGGTGCCAGAATTCCTGGTAGTAGTCATGGTGGGTGGCTTGACCAACTTGTTTAAGCCCCTAACCCCCCTGCTGCAAAAGCCCAGCACAGCTCTCCTGCTGTTGGGCCTATTGACAGGCGGTTTAGTATTTATCTTTCTGACCCTAGAGGCGATGCTAGGTCGTCCTGTCCACTTAATCTAAACCCTAAACCATGGCTACTGACCGTCGCCAAGCCCGTGTGGCCGAACTTATCAAACGGGAAATCAGCCAGATGCTGATCACGGGAATTAAGGACGAGCGGCTAAGTAGCACCATGGTGAGTGTTACCGAAGTAGACATCTCTAGGGACTTACGCCACGCGCGGGTGTTTGTCAGTTTCTACGGGCCAGACGCCCTGAAAGCCGAAGCCTTAATTGGCCTAGAATCGGCGACTAGCTACGTACGCCGGGAGTTAGGCCGGCGGTTACAGATGCGCAATACCCCAGACATCACCTTTCTTGAGGACCAAGCCCTGGCCCGTGGCAGTCGAGTCTTAACCTTGATAGAGCAACTCAGCCTCCCTGAGGACTTGGCAAAGGAGCAGGGTGAGTCTAGCTGACCAGGTAGCCCAGCTGTTGGTGGTGCGCGCTTCCGGCCATCTGTACGACCACCAGATCCGCTATCCAGCCTGGGAGCCCCCCCTGGCCACCCTGCACCATTGGATCCAAGACCTGGGGGTGGGGGGGGTGATCCTGGCAGGTGGCAGCGCCGCGGAGGTAGCCGAGCGCACCCGGCAGCTCCAGGCCTGGGCCCCCCGGACCCTCCTCATAGCAGCCGACCTCGAGGAAGGTCTAGGGCAAAGATTTGCCGGAGGGACCTGGTTTCCCCCCCCCATGGCTCTGACGGGAGTCCAAGACCGGCGTCAGGCCCAGACCTACGCTTGGTGCCTAGGGGAGGTCACTGCCCGGGAAGCCCTGGCCCTCGGGGTGAACTGGCTTTTGGCCCCCGTAGTAGATGTCAACAATAACCCCCTCAACCCAGTCATCAACGTGCGGGCCTTCGGGGAAACTCCCGAGACTGTGGCCTACTTTACTCACGCCTTTATCCAGGGTGCCCATAGCCATCCGGTGTTGACTACGGCCAAGCACTTCCCCGGCCATGGCGACACCAGCTGCGATTCCCATCTGGAGTTACCGGTCTTGGACCAAACCCTAGAGCGCTTAGGGCAGGTGGAACTGCCCCCCTTCAGGCAAGCCATGAGCGCCGGTGTAGACGCGGTAATGACTGGCCATCTCCTTGTACCAGAGCTAGACCCTAGGTACCCAGCCACCCTCTCCCGCCCCATTCTCACTGGCCTACTGCGCCAAGAGTTGGGGTTTACCGGCCTAATTGTCACCGATGCCTTGATCATGGGCGCCATAGCCCAATACTGCGGCCCGGAAGAGGCGGTAGTGCTAGCCTTGGCGGCGGGGGCGGATATGGTCCTGATGCCCAAAGACCCCACCAGAACCATCCCAGCAGTCCTAGCAGCAGTGCAATCCGGTCGCCTGTCCCGGGAGGTTATCCAAAGCGCCCTAGGCCGTGTAGAGCAGGCTAAGGCCAAGGTGGGAACTCCCCACCCAGCTAAACTTGCCGACTTGGGACAATCCCAAGTCCTAGTGCAGGAGTGGCTGGGTCTTGCGGCGCGGGGCGAGGGCCTACCCCGTCCAAAGCCGGGCCGGAATCTGGTGATTGCCGACGACTTGATGGGGAGTGAATTTCTCCATCCGACTGCCCCAGCTGTGGCCTTGCCTGCCCAGGCGGACTATGTCCTCCAGCTAGCTGACGGTCACACCCGGTCGGTCCCCGGCGGGGGTGAGCCAACTCTCCTGCAGCTATTTATGCGGGGTAATCCCTTTCGGGGCGAGCCGGGTCTGTCGACTAATGCCCAGGACTGGTTAGTCTATCTCCTTGAACGACAACTACTCCAGGGCCTCATCATCTACGGTAGTCCTTACGTATTGGCAGCCTGTGTCCCCCATCTCCCCCCGGGGCTCCCCTACTTCTTCACCTGGGGCCAAATGCCAGCGGCCCAAGCCCAGGCCATGGAATGGTGGCTGGGGAGCGCCAGGATACCAAAGCTTTAGGGTGTGACCTGATAGACTGATACTCCGTACCCTCGCTTCCCATGGATCTTCTGGAGTACCAAGCCAAGGAACTGTTCCGGCGAGTAGGCATTCCGGTTCTGCCTGCCCAACGCATCGATAGCCCTGCGGATCTCAAGGGATTGAAGATCTCCTACCCAGTAGTGCTCAAATCCCAGGTACGGGTAGGCGGACGGGCCAAAGCTGGGGGAGTGAGATTTGTCAACAACACCATTGACGCCGTAGCCGCTGCCCAAACCATCTTTGGCCTGCCGATCCTAGGCGAGTATCCCCAGGCAATTTTGGCAGAGACTAAGTACGATGTGCAGCGGGAGTTGTACCTGGCAATTATCCTTGACTGTGGCCTGCGCCGGCCGGTTTTATGGGGATCAGCCCAGGGAGGAGGTCAGGTGGAGGCTGACCCGGAACGGCTGCAAAAGGTAGTGGTGGACCAGGATTTTTCCCCTTTTTGCGCTCGTCATCTAGGGGCAAAGATAGACCTACAAGGGCCATTACTGCCGGCGGTAAGCGAGATTATTGTGAAAATGTACCGACTGTTTGTCCAGTGGGACTTAGACTTTCTGGAAATTAACCCCCTCGGGGTTGACACAAGGGGGGCGCTGATGGCCCTAGATGGGAAAGTGCGCTTGAACGACTATGCCCTAGGTCGCCACCCGGAATTGCGCTCCCTAGTTGGGGAGCAGAGCCTTGAGGGGGGGTGCCCCCGCTCCCTACCCCTGGGGGGAAATTTGGCTATTCTCGCTAACGGCACCGGGTTGACCTGGGCGACGTTAGACCAGGTAATGGCCCTCGGGGAAGTCCCCCGGTGCTACGCCAGCTTGGGAGACGGAGAGCAGACGGGGACCCTAGGCCGAACTCTGGCTCGTAGTCTTGACCAGGTGAGGATGGTGGGAGGGGTTAAGGTGGTGTTAGTGAATCTCTGCGGGGAGGTGGGGTCCTGGAACGAGCTGGGCGCCTACCTAGAGCAGTACCTCCAACAAGTTCCCCCGCCGCCGCCCCTGGTAATCCGTTGGGGAGGGGGTGACTTGGCAACAGCCTGGCAGGCTCTGGCTAGTTTGCCAGTCCGGCTGACCGCCAGCCTCGAGGAAGCCGTAGAGCAAGCCATCGCTCTGGCAAAGGACTAGGGGGCGATGAAATTTAGTCTCAAGGGCAAAGTAATTATCCAGGGGATTATGGAGCCCCTAGGTCAATGGGCGGCTCGGCAAATGCAGGCCTACGGCACTCCCTTGGTGGCAGGTATCAGTCCCGGCCATGGCTCTTCATTCCTAGGGGGAGTACCAGTGTTTGATCTAGTGGAGGAGATTGCCACCCTAGGAGAGCAAGTAGACACCAGCGTTATTTTTTCCCCCCCCTACGAGGTGCTAGATGCTGGCCTTGAGGCGATTGCCATGGGGATTCGCCACCTGGTAATCGTTACTCCCCGGGTCCCTCCCCTGGATATGGTATCCCTAGTGCGCCGGGCTGAGGCCACGGAAACCCTGGTGTTAGGTCCTAACTCCCCAGGGCTGGTCATCCCGGGTCAGACCCTCCTGGGGATTCATCCCCCTTCCCTGTACCAGAGGGGTTTCACGGGGCTGGTCAGCTCCGCTGTCTCCCTCACCTACGAGGTGGCTTTGACCCTGACGGGGGCGGGTTTAGGGCAATCCCTGGTGGTGGGGATTGGGGGGGATAGCATCCCTGGCTCGACTATTTCCCAGTGGCTACAAATCCTGGATGAGGACGAGGACACCGGGGTGATTGTGGTGGTGGGGCAAGTGGAAGACCGGTGGGAAGAACACCTAGCCGACCATATCGCAGCCACCATCTACAAGCCGGTCGTAGTCTATCTGGCTGGCCACCTGGTCCGGGGGGGAAATATTTCCTATCCCCCAGCTAGTCCCATGCCCGCTAGCACCTACCCCTGGCAACCCTCAGACCCCCAGCAGAGACTGACTCAGCTGGGGCAATCGGGGGTGTTAGTTGCTAATTGCCTCCAGGATATCCCCCACCTAGTGCGGCAGGCAGCCCCTGGGCTCCTGGGAGAATAAACCCATGCTCCTAGAGGACTCGGCCCATGAGCAGTGGATGGACCAGGCTCTGGCTCTAGCTGACCTTGCCGGCCAGGCGGGAGAAGTACCGGTAGGGGCCTTGGTGGTAGGCCCAGGGGGGGAACTGCTAGCGACAGCCCAAAACCGCCGGGAGCGGGACGCCGACCCTACCGCCCACGCCGAGGTGCTAGTTTTGCGGGCGGCCGGTCAGCGCCTAGGTAACTGGCACTTAAACCTCTGCCGCCTGTACGTTACCCTGGAGCCTTGCCCCATGTGCGCCGGGGCAGCCATTCTCAGCCGTCTAGGCCTAGTGGTCTACGGGGCTGCAGACCCCAAAAGCGGCGCCCTGGGAACGGTCCTCAACCTCCCCACCAGCCCCGCCTCCAACCATCGCCTGCCGGTGATTGGCGGAGTCCGGGAAGATCGGTGCCGAGCCCAACTCCAGGATTGGTTTGCCCAGCGACGGCAGGAGAGGCGCCAAGACTAGTAAATGCTGCTCTGGTCACTGCCAGGGCCAGCCCCGATTACGTACTTTTGCCATTCCTCGTGGTTACCGCTCTCTAGGTGCTTGGCAACCTCAAAGTATAGGCTACTGTAGGGTTTGCGGGGCATTTGGTACAAGGGCATGTTTGCCTCCTTGGGGGTACGGCTGCCCTTTTTAACGTTACATTGCACGCAGGCGGCAACAATATTTTCCCAAGTATCACCCCCGCCGCGGGACCGGGGTATGACGTGGTCAAGGGTCAGGGCTTCCCCACCGTAACCGCAATACTGACAGAAGTGCCCATCTCGGTAGAGGATATTGCGGCGAGTCAAGGGGATTTCCTTGTAGGGCACTCGCACGTAGTGCCGTAGACGGATTACGGTCGGCAAGGGCAGCCCCGGATAGGCGTATTTGTTGCTCTGTTCGACCCGCTCGGCTTTGCCCTTGAGTAGGAGCACAACGGCTCTTCTCCAGCTGGTAATGTTGAGCGGTTCGTAGGAAGCGTTCAGCACCAAGACCTTGCTCATGGATGGCTAAGTGAGGTAGGCTTCTGAACTGACCGTGACCTGACATTCTTCCGTCGGTTACCCTAATGGCGTCCTCGGCGACGGCAGATTCTCAGTTTAACCAGTCGACTCGCAAGGGCTGCAGGACAAACAAGCCCCTTCGACAAACCCCTAGGCCAACCAAATTTCTGAGCCTTGACTCCCCTGTGCCCCAGGGTACCTAGGGGGGATTGTAGCACACGAGAGGCAGAGGGGACGCCCCGAGCCACCCCCCCAGCTGCAGGAAATTTCTGCTAAAATCAGGGGTCGTGCCTTATCACAGCAGAGAGTTTTTTACCATGGCTCGTCAATGTCAACTGACCGGTAAACAGGCCAACAATGGCTACGCCGTCTCCCACTCCCACCGCCGGACTAAAAAAATTCAAGAAGCCAACCTGCAGTGGAAACGGGTGTGGTGGCCCCAAGGCAAGCGCTGGGTACGCCTGCGGCTTTCTACGAAAGCCATCAAGACTCTCACGAGCAAAGGTCTGATGGCTTTTGCTAAGGAAGCTGGGCTAGACCTGACCCGCTGCTAGAGCGCGACTAATTGCATTAATCTTGGGTCGCCGGTGATGGCAACCTGACATTCCTGGGTACCCTGATTCTAGGGGATTTCCCTCCAAGTGTGTCAGGGGCTGCACAGCTAATAGCTACCACCACCCCTACAATTGGTTTGCTTCTAATCGGCCTGGTACGGCTTTCCCTGGCCCGGTTCGCTGAACTCTACTTCACTCCTCAGGCAACAGCATGTCCTCTCGTAAATCGCCTGGTGCTTGGCAAAAGACCCTCCGCAGCTGTCGTCGGCAAGTTCGGGTCCTGGCTGGGGTAGTCCTTTATCGGTTGGGATGGGCCTGGCTGGCTGTGAATCGGGGAGCCCAAGAGGGGGGGTTTATCCTGCCCACGGTGATGCTGACCATTCTGTTCACGGCCCTGGTAGTGGCAGCCCTAGTGTTCCAAGCCACAAACCAGGTGGAGCTGACCGTGGGTAATCAACAGATGCAGGTGGTCTACAATTCCGCCACTCCCGCCATTGACCGGGCCAAGGCCAAGCTAGAGCGGGTCTTTGACGAGGACCTCAGTGGAGCTACCTTGCCCACAGACGGATTCCTGTTCACTGACTTGTTGAGTTCCCGTTACACTCTGCCGGATGAGACAGCCCTAGACTACAACGGCAACGGTATAGCCGATGACCTGGCCTGGGCCTACCGGGTAGACATGAATGGGGATGGAGTTCTGGACGGGACTACCGGTTACGTAATTGTTCTGAGGGTGGGCATTAATACCGCCAGCGCCTACAATCCCGGGGTAGATACCACTAGCAGCACTGACCCTAGCTGGACCCCTAACCGATTCTACAACGACCCTTTTCCCCCCAGTTACAACACCAACTACTTCCAGACTACGGCCGACCCCCTGGGCAATAAACTTAAGGCCTTGTACCAGGTAATCGAAAACGGGCCGCTAGTGGTGGATTACACCAATAGTTCCAACTGCACTCTAGCTAGCCAATCGGGCAACACTAACCCCTACTGGAGCGCCACTAGCAGCTCCCAGAACCTGAAAAAAACCTTCCAGGTCTTCGCCACCACTATCCCCGACTCCAGTACCCAGGGCACTATTCCCCCCGTTAAAGCCCTCAAGTATCAACAGGACCGCACCATCAGTCAGCCGGGCAAGTGGGGGGCCTGGTTTAGGCACGACCTAGAGATTTATCCCGGTCCGGACTTTAACTGGAATGGGGCCGTCCACTCCGAAGGAAACATCTACATCAACTCCGGTGCCGGATTTCGCTCTTACCTGATTAGCTCCGGTGCGTCCTGTTACTTCAACCCCAAACTCAACTCGGAGGTATCGACTGGGGGACACTTGGCGACAGGTTCGGTCCGGGATGGCAACTACAGTGTTGGTAGTGGGGCCAACTTTGACATCTGGCCGGGTACCACCCTCAACGTGGCCTTGACCCCTAGTAACGACTCCCTGGCCTACAGTGTCACCAACGCTTACTCTCCCATTCAGGCGGCCATCAATCCCATGGCCATCGTTACCCAGGACCTTTCCCTTAGCCGGGCTGTCCCGGCCTTAACTGGCGAAGGAACAGCCACCCGGGAGATGAAAACTCTAGACCTGAACCCAGCTTGGAACAGTGGCACCCTGATCAATCGGGTTAACGTCCAGACCCCGGTATGCCCCCCCTACGTAGACGACTTTTACCGAGCTGATAACATCTACGGCCCCAAGCCCAGTTACACCCGGCCCCAGGGATCCGTTTGCACTCCCATCCTTAGCGGCACCATTGGCACTGCCATCAGCCCCACCACTAACACCGACTTAACCTTAAATATCCCCACTGACCTGACTGATCCAGAAAGTGTGGGACTAGACGGTTATTGGGAACGGCGGGCCCGCCTAGAGGGCCTGCGAGTAATTGTCGGCCAACGATTGGAGTTGGGCAATGCCTACGGCTGGGGTCTACAGCTTAGCCCTGACCCCCTCTACCCAGCCGGGGGGGCTAGTTTCCTCCCCTCCACCCTGGCCACAGCCCCTAGCTCCGATCAGCAGCGCCAACGGCGCCAACTGCGGGATAACCTGGCCGCAGTCCAAAGCACGGCTATCTACCACTACACCTATAGCGGCAGCACTGCTAGCGCCCCGGGCTCCGGCTCCCATCCCGGAGGCTTTTTCCCAGTCGCTTGCCTGGCTACTACCGCTCACCCGGGCACCTCTACCTCCATCACCAACAGCACCACCTTCAGCAATCTCACCCTCAACGGTACCTCCACCACCATCACCGACTTCCTGACCGGCAACGGTACCAATGGTTGGGAATTTCCTCCCCCCGCTGGCGGCAGCGAATCTACCTTCACCACCAACATCGCCAACAACCAGCCCCTCGGTAAGGCCCTGCGCAACCTGGCCTACTTCGCCGGTGACCCGGTAGGTTCCTTCCCTCCCCAGCAGGACGTCTCAGGCAGTACTGGCGCCGTCACCCACCCCTACCCCATGGCCACCATGTGGGGGGATTTTTCCAACCTGCGTCGTGTTGTCACAGCCCTAGACGCCGGCAGCACCTACCCTAGCAACTGGAGTGGTCCTGCCTCCACCGACATTAGCCTGGCAGACGCCACCACCCTTCAGACCGCTGCCTGCACCCTGGGGATGCTGGCCTACCACCTCAGTACCCTGAACTCCTACAGCTACACCAACACTGGCAATAGCATTCCTCTTGCCAACCTCAACCTCCAGATTGCCCGTCTCACGGACAAAAACACCAGAAATGGCGAGGTAGCCAACGTTGCTACTGACGAGTGGAAGATCTATAACGCCTCTGGCACCGTAGTTGCGACGGTCAAGTCTACCCTGGCCGATGCCCTAATCGCTGGGCTAGCCTATACCACCTCCATGACCGGAGGTGACCTGCGGCCCTTCGCCCGGTTTATCCACGAAAAGGAGCAGGTAGCCCGAGACATCGCCAATGGCTTCACCGCCGCCGACAGCTGCAATGTCTCCACTAGTTACACCGATGTAGAGCTGCTGTGCCCGAGTAACTCGGTAATTACCACCAACTTCGCCGGCATCATCGGCGGCGGCGGCTCCCTCAGCAGCGTTAGCAACCACCCCAAATTCCCAGCCCTCTACTACCTGTTCCCCACCACTGCCCACGGTCAAACCAACGGTCAGCCCAGCACCGAGCCCTACATCGCCGACAGTTACATGGTCGGCAGCTCTGTCAATGGTCCCGCTACCAACACCACTAAGTACAACGCCCTGAGCGCGGCCGACGTCACTAGCATTGCCCTCACTCCCCGCACTAGCACTAGCTGGGTTCTCCCCCGCGGGGCCACCAGTAGCTATGCCGGGGGCAATAACTCCCTCTCCCCCGCCAACACTATTACCGACAGCACTAGTGGTACTGCCACCTCCACCTACGTGCCTTTCCTAGACAAGGGGATATTTAATGGTCGGCAGATGATGCTGGCCCGGGTATTGGACTTTGACATCAACCTGCTGCGCAGCAGTCAGATCGGCGGTGACTTTTGGTTTGCCACTAACACCGACACCGGAGCTGACCCCTACCGCTACGGGGGGATTGTCTACGCCTTCCGGGAGGATGGCCTGCGGGAAGATGGCCTCCTCCGGCCAGCCATCACCGACTGGAACAGTTATCTAACTTGGTATAACAGCAACCCCACCGGCAACTACGGCACCAGCACCACTAACCTCATGAATGCCAACGGCAGGGCTCCCCAGGACCCCCCAGTGTGCATCCTGGCAGGTACGGCAGGCTCTTCCCTCAATGGCTGCAACGATGGCACTGGGGGGGTGGGCATCAGTACCAAGTCCATTGACTACTACGCTGACCCAGACCGGAAGGTTCACGGGTTCCGCCTGCGCAACGGCCAGTCAGTGCGCCGTCTGCCTACCCCAAGCAATGACACCGCCGGTATCAGTTTTATCTCCGATAACCCGGTGTACGTCCAAGGAGACTTTAACCTCCACAGTACCAATGAGACCACCAGCAACCTGATTGAGGAATTTACCGACTACATCCTCAACGGCACCTACACCAACTTCTACAACCGTTCAGTCCTAAGTACTGTGTTTGCGGTAGTGGGGTCGGATACTTGGCGCACTGTCGAGGTCCTAGCCGATGCGGTGGTAGTCCTTTACAAAAATTTCGTCGACGGCACCATCCAGGATACCTTTGTGGCCCCCGGTACCACCACCTCCTACCTCAACCAGAATCTGCCTACCTCGAGGCCGCCGACCGGTTACGCCTGGGCCCGGGAGAACCCCACGGAAAACTACTTCAGTGCCCCTGTCTCCCCAGTCCTAGTAGACCGCAATGGTGTTCCTCAACTAGTGAAGAATACTAGCACCGCCTACAACGCCATCACTGCCTACGGCGGTGGCTACTACCTATTCTCCAATGGCAAAGCCCTGATGCGGACCAGCACCATGCATGTGAACATGACCATGGCCAATGGTATCAATCCCCCCCGCTCCAACCAAGACTACGGGGGGCTGCACAATTTCCCCCGATTCCTGGAAAACTGGGGTGGTCAAAACCTGATCATCGCCGGCTCCATGCTGCAGCTTAACTACTCCAACTACGCTACTGGTAACTACGACCAGCAGGCCTGGGAGCCTGGCACAGCGGTGCTTCCCATCGGTTCCGGCGGTCAACAGATTAATTATTACGGCGCCCCCAATCGGGACTGGGGCTATGACGTGGCTCTTCAGTACGTCAGCGCCGGCCCCCTGTCTCGGCGGCTGTTCCAGATCGAACCTACTCGGGATGAGTTTTACCAGGAGGTGGATGCCTCTAACACCCCCTACATCTGTAGGTTGCGCAGGGCCGGGTATGCCAGCGGCAACGGCGGTTACGTAGATTCGAGCGCCACAAGCACCACCTGTCCTACCTAATTGGCCCCAAGGAGGTCCCCATGACGAGGAAGTTGCCCCTGGTTGCTGCTGGTTTTACCCTGGTTGAGGCTTTGGTGGCGGTAGTGATGCTGGGGATCACCATTGCCGTGGTGGCCCCGGGGATTTTCGTAGCGATAGCTAGCCGGGAGCAAAGCCAGCAGGCCGAACAGGCCCTGGCAATTGCCCAAGCCCAAGCCGACCGGATCCGCATCGACCTGCAGATTGGCACCTCTGGCCTTACCGGCACTAATCCCCAGGTAAATCTCCTAGACCAGATTCCCCAGGACAGCGGTGACAGCTCAATCCGGGCGGTGGCTGCCCCCGATTCTTCTACCGCCAGCTCCGGATGTAACAGCTTTAACCTCGACCCTAACAATTACCGAGCCTGGTGTGCAGTTTCCCTCAACAGCGACGGCACTAGCGCCTTTGCCGTCCAGACCTTCCGCACTAACACCCAATTCGAACCTGCTGCCGATGACCCTTCCCAATCGGTTCCGGTGGCCTTCTGGCTCGGAGTGCGAGTTTATCAGATTGCCGCCCTGCAAAACCCGGGGTCACTGGCCCAGGGGACTGCGATCCAGCCGGCTGCCTTGGGTCTCACCTCGGGGGCTGTCAACCTCACCCAACCCCTAGCAGTAATCTATATGCCGGTGGTGCGACCGGACCTGGCTGGATCAAACCAAGTCAATTGCCTGCTGCCGGCTACCCCAGAGGGCACAGGGGGGGGGACAAGCACCTCCTGCGCCAGCTACTAACACCTTTCCCCTAGGCGACCCCTATGCCTCCCCGTCTCCCCTTTAACCGCCGCCTGAGACCCCGCTGGCTGGGTTTTACCCTCGTAGAACTCCTAGTAGCTGCCTTTATTGGCGCCCTGATGGTGACTGCCCTAGCCGGGTTCGTAGTGGAAATTAACACCACCAATGGCCAGGAGACCGTCCGGGCTGAGACCCAGCAGGCCATGAGCCAGGCCCTAGACTACATTCAGGCGGACATGCGCCAGGCGGTATACATCTACGATGCCAATTGTGTCCTGACCAACGACATTAGCGATTATTGCCCTGGTCTTACCAACGCCATCAGTTTTCCAGCTAACATTACCCCGGTGCTAGCCTTTTGGAAGCTGGAAACTACCCCGGGACTGCCCAGTCCTATTCCTACAGCCACCACGAGTGCCACCTACCAGGAAGCTCAGGACCTTAACGTTAGCCGCAACCTCTACAGCCTAGTGGTTTACTCCCTAGACTCTACTACTCCCCCTAGCTCCCCCTTCTCGGGCCCCTACCTCATCCGTCGCTACATCCTCAGGCAGTACAACTGGACGGACTTGGCAGCGGGCACCCTGGTGGCTACCCCGGGTTATGTACGGCCCTACAGCGGTGCCGGGGATAACAACATCCTGTTTCGCTCCTGGCCCTGTACCGAAAATACCACCTGTCCCACTAGTAATTACCCAGTTGTAACTGCCCTGAGTGACCATGAGGTCCTGACTGACTTGGTGGATAACCAAAGCCTGGGGGTCGACTACTGTACCACCCTAGACCCTACCGGCACCACCTATAATCGGGTCATTGCTACGGTCGGCTCCCAAGCCATCGACAGCTTCTACGCCTGCGTCCGCATCGGTGATGAAACCGCCTCCGCCGGATCGGTCCAGGACGCCTACCTATCCCTACGAGGTAATGCCCTCTACAAGCTCTACGGCGCCACCACCGCTGCTGGGTTTGAGACCACCAAAAGCACCCAGGATCTAGATACCTACCTGCCCACCCTCACCACCCAGGTTCAGGCTCGCAGCGTCTTTGAAAGGGTCCCCCCCGCGGTTAACTATAACTCTCCCTAAAGACCATGGCCCAAAAACAGCGCAGAAAAAAATACCGAGACCGGTGGTGGCCAGGGTTTACCCTGCTTGAGGTGCTAGTAACCGTCGTAATCGTGGGTATCCTAGCTTCCCTGGCTGCCTCCTTGTTCGTCAATCTCAACTACCGCATTGCCCTCAATGGGGTCCAGGCTGCCGCCCTGCAGTACATCCAGCAGGCTCAGAATAACGCCGAAAAGCAACAGGTAGTCTGGGAGGTAGCCTTTAAGGACACAGGCAGTCAAACTGAGTGGGCCATGACCTCCTGTCCAGCCTTCAGCAGCACCAATCCCTGTGCCACCCTCACAGCCTGGAACCCCCTTGGCAGCAACCCGTCCCTGTTTGCGATCAAGACGGGGGCTCCCTACACCACCCTAGTCAGCAACGCCAACGGTTACTACACCCTCACCTTTGACAGCGACGGCACCGTTGACAGCAGTAACACTATTCCGGCCCAGATCACCTTTGTGTTGCGCAGCTCCACCGTCAACCCCAAACGGTGCGTGATCGTGGAAACTATTCTCGGAGAAACAACTACCGCCGGCGAAGACAGTACCGCAGACACCGGTTGTGGGTAATTTCCGGCTGAGCCTCAGTTTGAGGAACTAATCCTCCAAAACTCATCAAATTATGCGGGATTTATGATCCCGAGACCCAGGCTCGTGATAAGTTAGGAGGGTTACTATTCAGGAATTCTTCCCCTCTTGAATCCTCCTAGTCTCCCCGCCCACGGCGGCCAGTTGATCAATCGAATCGCCTCTGCGGAGCAAAAACAAGCCTTCCTCGCCCAGGCTGACCACTTGCCTCGACTCGCCCTAGATGAGCGAGCGATTTCTGACCTAGAAATGATTGCCATTGGCGGCTTTAGCCCCCTGACGGGTTTCATGAGCCAGGCAGACTACCTCGGGGTGGTTGCGCATATGCGCTTAGCTAACGGTTTAGCCTGGTCAATTCCCATTACCCTGGCAATCGAGGAGGCTCAAGCTGCCTCTCTTGCCCCCGGAGACCTGATCAGACTAGACAACCCCCAGGGTAAGTTTGTGGGTACCCTCGAGCTGACAGAGAAATACACCTACGATCCTCGGCGGGAAGCTGCCCAGGTATATCGCACGGAAGACCCTGCCCATCCGGGTGTCCAGGTGCTCTACCAGCAGCCCCCAGTCTATCTAGCCGGGCCTGTGTGGCTGCTAGAGCGCTCCTCCCACCCCCTCTTCCCTAGCTATCAAATTGACCCGCTCCAGGCTCGGGAGCAATTCCAGGCTAGGGGCTGGCGGACCGTGGTGGGCTTTCAAACCCGCAATCCCATCCACCGTGCCCACGAATATATCCAGAAGTGTGCCCTAGAGGTGGTCGACGGTCTATTTCTCCATCCCCTCGTAGGAGTCACCAAGGGAGACGATATCTCCGCTGAAGTGCGCATGCGCTGTTACGAAATTATGATGGAGCACTACTTCCCAACCGAGCGGGTCATCCTAGCAATCAACCCCGCCGCCATGCGCTATGCCGGCCCGCGGGAAGCGATCTTCCATGCCCTAGTGCGCAAAAACTACGGTTGCTCCCACTTCATTGTTGGCCGGGACCACGCCGGAGTAGGTGACTACTACGGCACCTACGATGCTCAACACATCTTTGATGAATTTGCCCCGGAGGAATTGGGGATAATCCCTCTCAAGTTTGAGCATGCCTTCTACTGCAAGCGTACCCAGGGGATGGCGACCACGAAAACTAGCCCTAGTCGGCCTGAGGAACGGATTCACTTGTCCGGCACTAAGGTGAGAGAAATGCTCCGTCGGGGAGAGGTTCCCCCGCCGGAATTTTCCCGGCCGGAGGTGGCGGCAGAGCTAGTGCGGGCCCTGCGACAGACTTAGGTAAAGATTTGTGTCCATGATCTAATCCGGAAAAAAGCCAGGGGGTAGTGGCATCTAAACTGGGATCAGAAACTAGTCCCGGACAGGGGTTGAGCAATCATGGGACTGAAGCGGCGGTCTTTTATGCAGGTGATGGGCTTGGCCTTTGCCGCCCTCGGTGTTAGCCAAACCAGTCTCTTCACCCTTACCCAAACCTACAACAGCGCCTTAGCAGGGGAGACTGGCCGCAAACTGGCTTTGTTGGTAGGCATTGACCATTACGGCTCCGACCTGGGGCCACCCCTCACGGGATGCGTCACTGATGTCCAGCTCCAACGTCAATTGTTAGTGCATCGCTATGGTTTTGACCCCAAGGATGTGCTTACCTTGACGGACCAGGCGGCCACCTGGGAGGGGATCGTAAGTGCTGTTCAGACCCACCTTATAGACCAGGCCGCGGCCAATGACCTGGTGACCTTTCACTTCAGCGGTTACGGCAGTCGGGTGCGTAAGGGGGAGGTCTTGGTGAAAAGCTTAGTGCCAGTAGATAGCACCCTGCCTACTGCTACGGCTCCTCAGGTACGAGACCTCCTGGAGGAAACTCTTTGGTCGCTCCTCAGCCTACTGCCTACCCGGCAGGTGTTGGTAGTGCTAGATACAAGCTACTCAGACCCAGGAACGGGAACTCAACTGCGCAGTCGTACCCGAGCCAATCCCGACCTAGGAGTAATCCATCCCCAAGAGCTGGAATTCCAGAAGACTCTGCCTGCCCACCCGCAGTCCCAGCCCTTAGTCCTCCAAGCCTCCACCTTGACTGGTGGCCCACGGGCCTACGAGCTCCAAGGTCATGGCTTTAGTGCTGGCCTATTTACCTACGCTCTTACCCAAGGCTGGTGGCAAGGCCTAGAGCCCGACCAATGGTGGTCCCAGGTACAAGCCCAGGTCTACGAGTGGGCAGGCCCTAGCCAACAACCGAGCCTATCCTTGCCACCTTTTGACCCGTGGTTCCGAAATTACCCGGGTGCCGATGGGGTTGTGTTAGCGATTGAGGAGCCTCCCCAGAGTGCCAAAGTCTGGTTAGGGGGGCTGCCTCTGCCAGTACTCGAAACCTATGCCCCTGGTTCAGTGCTTTCCACCCTGCCGGGGAATAGCCAGCCTGCTATTCCAGTGCAAGTGCGCTCCCGGGAGGGTCTAGTAGCTAAGGTCAAGGTCCTCAACTCCACCGATGCTATCTATGGTGGAGATCCTCTGCAGGAATTGGTCCGAGCTATCCCCCGCAAGCTAGGCCTAAGCATTGCTCTAGACAATAGCTTGGACCGGATTGAGCGAGTAGACGCCACTAGCGCCTTTGCCTCTATCCCCTACGTTAGCAGTGTGGTAGCTGAGGACCAACCCGCCGATTACCGGTTCGGCCGGGCTCAAGCCCCCACAGCCGTACAGCTGCAAGTAGCTTCCCTGCCCGTCAACGCCATTGCCAGTACAGTCTTGGGGGATTTGTCTCTACCTCCCCAGGGTTATGGCTTGTACTCCTTGCACGGCGGCCTGATGTCCCAGACTGTGGGTGACCGCGGCGAGGTAGTTAAAGCTGCCGTCCATCGTCTCACCCCCCATCTTCAGGAGCTTTTAGCCCACAAACTCCTGTACCTAGTCTGCAACAGCAATGCCTCCCGGGTCGGCATCCAGGCCACCCTCCAGCAGGCGGGCTCCCCGCCCCAAACCCTAAGTACCCAAGTTACAACCCGGTCCCCAGACTCACCGTCTCTCCCCCCAACCCCCCCGACCAACCTCATCCTGCCCAAGGCTAAAGGAAATCTCCAAGTCCAAGTTCATAACTTCAGCAGTGGGCCGATTTACCCCCTCTTAATCGGGACTACTGACCGGGGCGTCCGGGTCTATCCCGCACGGGGAGAGTGGCGTCAGCTGCCAGAGGTGCCCCCCGATCAAGCGCTCACCCTACCCCTGGTGCCCAATAGTCCTGACTGGGTGTCCTCCCAAGGTTGGACTGAGCTGCAGTTGGTGTGCAGTTGCGCCCCCATGACGAAAATTCAGGCCTTGCTCGCTGCCCCCCCTCGGGGTTTCAATCCCCTAGAGTTGGTTCAAGCTCTGCTAGAAGACCTACACCAGAGCAGCCTTATGGCCTTGGAAACTAGCGGCCTTAGGGATTTGATCCCTCCTGAGAACTTCGCCCTGGCCTTAAACGGTTGGGCTAGTTTTAGATTTCTGTACCAGGTGAGTTAAATTGGATCTGGGAAGGAAGTCAGCGAGGGAGTTGCAAGGGGTAATAACCTTGAGGAAAGTCCGGGCTCCCAAAAGACCACACTTGCTGGGTAACTCCCAGTGCGGGTGACCGTGAGGATAGTGCCACAGAAATATACCGCCGTACAAGCACTTGTGCGGTAAGGGTGCAAGGGTGCGGTAAGAGCGCACCAGCAGGATCGTGAGGTCCTGGCTAGGTAAACCCCGGTGGGGAGCAAGGTCGATGGAACTACGGGTTGGTCTGTTTCCCCGTTCCGTTATCGGAGCCGCTAGAGGTGCTTGGCAACAAGCATCCCAGATAGATAACTCCCCCCTTAACGCTTAGTTAGGGGAACAGAACCCGGCTTATGTCTGACTTACTTCCCTCTCCCGTGTAGGCGTGCTGATGGATCCCTCCCAGCCTAAATGTGGTGCTTGGCCCCGAGTGCTGTTGGCCGAGGCAGACCCCTGGGCCTTCCTCGCCCGGTTTGAAGCTGTCTGGCAAGCCCAACAGCCGGTTTTCCTAGCCAATCCTGCTTGGTCGGCGGGGGAATGGGTCCAAGTGGCGGCCATGGTGCAGCCTCACGAGCTATCGGGGTCAGCCCCCCTGGAATTTAACTCTCCCGGTCTGAGTCCTAATCCTGAGGAGGTGGGTTTGGTCTGCGTTCCCACCGGTGGTTCGGGAGGCAAGGTCCGATTTGCTACCCATACCCAAGCGAGCCTCCTAGCGGCCGCCCGGGGTTTTAGTCAGCATTGCGGTCCCGGACCAGTCAATTGCCTCTGCTTGCTGCCCCTGTACCACGTGAGTGGGCTGATGCAGGTGTTGCGCACCTGGACCACGGCTGGTCAGATAGTGTTCCACAGCTGGCCCCAGGTACTCCGCGGGGACCTGCCCTCCCTCAACCCCGAGCAGTTTTTTGTCTCCCTGGTACCTACCCAGCTGCAGCGGATCCTGCAAAACCGCAGCCTCATCCCCTGGCTGCAAAGGTTCGCCACCGTCTGGCTAGGGGGTGCCCCCCCCTGGCCAGACCTACTAGAGCAGGCCCGCGCCCAGCGCATCCCTCTGGCGCTCACCTACGGGATGACTGAGACTGCAGCTCTGGTGTGCGCTCTGCGGCCAGAGGCCTTCCTAGCAGGCGCTAACCACTGCGGTCAAGCCCTACCCCACGCCCAGGTAACAATTCACGGCCCGGGGGGGGAGGTGCTAGGGCCCCATTGCCCCGGACGGGTGCATGTCAAAACCTCAGCCCTAGCCCGGGGTTACTACGGTTACTACCCGGAACCTTTCCCCCAGGTTTGCCCCTGGCCCACCGATGACCTGGGTTATCTAGACGAGGCAGGCAACCTGACGATCCTAGGCCGCTATAGCCAACGCATCTTTACCGGGGGGGAGAAAGTAGACCCCCTCGAGGTGGAGACAGCCCTGTGGTCTACGGGCTTGGTGCAGGATGTGGGGGTGACTGGGTTACCAGACCAGGAGTGGGGGGAACTAGTGGCAGCGGCTTGCGTACCCAGTCCTGGGGTCACCCTAGGACAGATCCAGGCCGCCCTAACCGGTCGCCTGAGTCGTTTTAAGCTCCCCAAGCGCTGGCTACTGTGTCGTCAACTACCCCGGACTCCCCAGGGAAAGCTATCTAGGGTGCAGCTGCAGGGGATGTTTGGTGCGGTTCTCCCCACCGGGCTAACCAATCCAGAAGCGCCGGCGGCAGGTCTTGACGCTGGCGGGAACCCGGGTCAATACACACGTGGCGGGTAAGTGCCCGACTAACCACCGGCTCAGCCCCCTGACGCCGGACCGTATAAACTAGTTCGTATTCGGTGCTGCTGACGGCGCGCGGCAGAGCCGTCACCTCGAGGTGATCACCGCAAAACAAGGGGCGGCGGAAGTCTGCTTGGGTGTAGACTACCGGCATCACCACCCCTCGAGAACCCGGCAGCACTTCCAGGGGCACCCCTGCCGCCGCTAGGGACTCTTCGTAGGCTTCATGGCAGATAGCCAGAAAGTTAAGGAAGTATACTACCCCTGCCCCATCCGTGTCCCGCAGATACACGGTGCGATGATAGACAAATGCCAAGGCTATAACCTAACTTTTATCGACGGCCTACTCTTCGTACTCGGGCACTCGGTTCTTCTCGGGGATGTTTAACTTTTGGGGCTGGTAGGCGGAGCGAGTCTCTCCCTCATCCCAGTAGTCCTCCGGTTCCTCCTCTTGGCTGGCTACGGACTCGCGCTGGGGAGGAGGAGTTACTTCGTACTCATCGTGGCCTGTGGCCTCACTCCAGTTATCCACCTCCCGGTATTCAGGAATCGGCACCTGTCTCGGGCGGGCCGGGGGAGGGGCTGGTTCCTCTTCCCAGGTATCCTCATCCCAGTTCTCCCGCACCGGCATCCGCAAGTTCTGGGGGGCGCGCAGGGGCACCCCAGGTCCGAGGCGATTTTCCGGCCGCGCCACGGGGGTGTAGTAGGTGTCCTCCTCGTCGCGCTCCCAAGGGGCTCGACCAATCCCTAGGCGCTCAAGTAACCCGACAGTTAGTTGATTCAAACGCTCTTCGCACCCTTCGAATACCACTAGACGCTCAGGGCCACTACTAACCACCTCCTCCATTTGCAGTTCGTAGGTGCTGATCAGCTGGTCGGGGATCTGGGGCAGGCCGAAGGAGGAGATGATCAAGTCCGCCACCTTGCCATTTTCTAGGTCAAAGCGGAAATTGTGCACCCGCCCTAGGAGGTCACCAGTCTCGGTTACTACCTCACTGCGGATCAGGGGACTGAGGCCATCCGTCTCTAGATCAATGATTGCATCCTCCGTATCTACCAGGATCACATCTCCCACCTGACGAATGCTATTGAGCAGGATTTGGCGGGGGAGAGCCGAGGTAAAACCAGCGATCAGACTGTCTCGTAGCCCCATTGCCACCACCTCCCGGCGGTCAACATCAACCCAGATTTGGCTGACCACCCCTAGGCGCTTACCCGTATCCCGGGTGATTACTTGGGTCCCGACGAGGTCAGATCGATAACGAATCGGTTCAGGGGTCATGGTTACATCCCGGTCCTACCGTCTATTAGATCTAGCATAGATCCTCCACCAGGAAAAGGAAGGCAATCCCCAGGGGGTTGAGCCTCAGTCCAAGCTAGACCTTGCGGCGGCCAGGACGCTGGGCTTTTCCCTTAGCCTTCGCCGCGAGCATATCTAGGGCCCCCTCCAAAGACAAAGACTCTAGGGTCTGGTCGGCCGGGAGGGAAGCATTGACCTTGCCGTGGCGGACATACAAGCCGTAGGGCCCCTTGTATACACCAACCGGTTCATTATCTTCAGGGTGTAAACCAAGCTGGCGCAGGGGTTGACTGGCTCGACCGCGGACGGGCTTGGGTTCTGCCAACAGCTCTAGGGCTCGCTCTAGAGTAATTGTCAGCACGTCGTCCCCGGCTTTAAGGGAGCGATACTCCCGCTCCTTGGCCCCTAGCTCATGGACTACGTAGGGACCAAACCGCCCCAAGGCTGCCCGCACCGGCTTACCAGACCCAGGATGGGGACCGAGGGTGCGCGGTAGCGCCAGTAAGCCTAGGGCGATGGGCACTGTAACCTGTTCAGGGGTCAGGCCCTTAGGCAGGGAAGAGCGCTTGGGTTTGGGGTTTTCACTACTTTCATCACCTAGCTGGATGTAAGGCCCGTAGTTACCGTTTTTCAGGTAAATTGGCTCGCCAGTCTCCGGGTGATCACCTAACTTATCGGGCCCTTCAGTTTTTTGCCGCAGAATCAATTCCACCTGTTCACTGTGCAGATCGGCGGGGTAAATCTCCTTGGGGATCGAGGCAGTTACCACTTCTCCGGCCTTTTCTACCTCTAGGTAGGGGCCAAACCGGCCAATACGCACCTTCAAGGGAGGACTCCCCTCCTGGGCTAGTTCTACAGTCCGGGCGGCTGTGGGGTCAATCTTGGCTTCCCGCTCCTGGGTCTGCTGCCTGAGGCCCTCGGCTCCGAGGTAAAACCGGCGCAGGTAGGGGAGCCACTCCACCTCACCGGCTGCTATGTCATCTAGGGTCTGCTCCATGCGGGCAGTAAAGCTGTTATCCACTAGATCGGGGAAATTATTTTCTAGCAGCGCTGTGACTGCAAAAGCCGTAAAGGTGGGTACCAGACTGGTGTTAGCCATGTGGGCATAACCCCGGTCCAAAATCGTGCTGAGAATACTGGCGTAGGTACTAGGGCGGCCAATCCCTTCGCTCTCAAGAGTCTTAACCAGGGTAGCCTCGGTGTAGCGGGGGGGTGGCTGGGTTTGGTGACCAACCGCCTCCAGCCACTGACAGGTAGGGTAGTCTCCCAGGCGTAAACTGGGCAAGAGCACTTCCTGGTCCTCTAGGGCCATTTCAGGGTCGTCGGAACCTTCCACGTAGGCACGAAAAAAACCAGGAAAGTCGATCCGCTTGCCGCTAGAGCGAAACTGGGCATCTTCTACCTGCAGGAGCACGGTAATTTGCGTCTGGCGCGCCTCAGCCATCTGGCTGGCCACCGTCCGCTTCCAGATCAAGTCATAGACCTGGAGTTCCCGGCCCCCTAAGCCGGTTTCCTGGGGGGTACGAAACTGCTCGCCGGCGGGGCGGATGGCCTCGTGGGCCTCCTGGGCACCCTTACTCTTAGTAGTGTACTGGCGAGGGCGGGGGCTGAGGTACTCTTGGCCATAGAGCTGAGCCACACAGGCGCGAGCGGCAGTCAGGGCCTGATCAGACAAATGCACGGAGTCGGTGCGCATGTAGGTAATGTACCCTTGCTCGTAAAGGTTTTGGGCCGTGCGCATGGTGTCCCGGGCGGACAGGCGCAGCTTACGGTTGGCCTCCTGCTGGAGAGTTGAAGTGGTAAAAGGGGGGGCGGGGCTGCGCTTGACTGGGCGCTCCTCCACCTGAGTAACGCTCCAGGGCTGGTCGTGCAAGCGCCGGGACAGTTGCTGCGCTTGGACTTGGTTTAGTAAGATAACGGACCGCCGCCCTAGAAGCTGGCCCGTAGTTTGGTCGAAATCCGCTCCAGTAGCCAGACGCACCCCTGCCAAGTTGACCAGGCGCGCTTCAAAGGCTCCTGCACCCTGGGTCAAGGTGGCCTTCAGGTCCCAGTAGCTGCCCTGGCGAAAGGCCCGGCGCTCCCTTTCCCTTTGCACTAGTAGACGCACAGCCACCGACTGTACTCGGCCAGCGGAAAGGCCCCAGGCAATCTTTTTCCACAGGAGGGGGGAGAGGGTATACCCGACCAAGCGGTCTAGGATCCGGCGTGTCTCCTGGGCATGCACCATGGGCTCATCAATGGAGCGGCAATCCTGGAGAGCAGAGCGAATGGCGCTTTCCGTGATCTCATGAAAAACCATCCGCTTAACTGGGACACGCGGCTGTAGCAGTTGTACTAAATGCCAGCTAATACTCTCCCCTTCCCGGTCTTCATCCGTAGCCAGGATCACCTCTTGAGCTTTTTTGAGGGCGTCCTGCAGGGACTTAACCACCTTCTTTTTTTCCTTGGGGACCACGTACAGAGGTTGAAAATCCGCCTCTACATTTACCCCTAGGTTGGCCCATTTTTCCCCCTTGACCGCCTCAGGAATTTCACTGGCGGACTGGGGCAGGTCACGCACATGGCCCATGGAGGCTTCTACCTGATACCCAGGGGGGAGGAAATTCCGAATAGTCCGAGCTTTAGTGGGAGATTCGACGATGACAAGAGTAGTCATGGGAAGACGGTTCTGGAGGACCAAAAATGTTGCTGACGGTAGGACGGCCCGGGGCGAGATAACTTCCCCTCTTGATCTACCAATCCTAAGGCACCTGGCCACTAAGTGGCTGGGAACTGAGCATCCCTCCTCCGCATGGCCGGCGCGAGAAATTGGCTGCCGACCCTCAACTACTAGGCAAACTACCGGGAGCTGACCAATGCCTAGCCTAGGAATTGCTTATCGATTAGGGGGGGGTGAAGCATAGTCCTTAACCCTTGAAGATAAAGTCGATCGGCTAAAATGGTGCAGATATTTCTTCTCATGTCCTCACTAACTTTCCCGCCATGGACTTTGCCAGTCTCGCTGCTCAACTCAATGCCGGCGCAATCCTCCCGGAAGTCCTTGTGACGGTAACGCTCCTCGGGGTGCTCACCATCGACCTAGTCGGCGGTCGCAGTACTTCCCGGTGGACTCCCTACCTCGGCATAGCTGGGCTTCTCGGTGCCTTGGGTGCCCTCTACTACCAGTGGGGACAAGCTAACCCTACGGCCTTTTTGGGTGAATTTAACGCTGACCCCCTCAGTATTGTCTTCCGGGGGTTGGTAGTTATTGCTGCCGCGGTCACCATCGCCATGTCTATCCGTTACGTAGAACAGACTGGGACCTCCCTCGGGGAGTTTATACCCATTCTGCTCACCGCCACTCTAGGAGGCATGTTCCTCTCCGGTGCCGATGAACTAGTATCCCTATACGTAGCTCTGGAGACTCTAAGTATTGCCTCCTACCTCCTGACCGGGTACATGAAGGGAGACCCTCGCTCCAATGAAGCGGCCTTGAAGTACCTCTTGATCGGAGCCGCTAGTTCAGCGGTATTTCTCTACGGAGCCTCCCTGCTCTACGGTCTGTCCGGGGGTGAAACTCGTCTGGCCGCCATTGGGGCTGCCCTGAGCACCCTCACTCCCCAGACTGCCTCTGGCGCCGTCATTGCTCTGGTGTTTGTCGCGGCAGGAATTGCCTTTAAGATCTCGGCAGTTCCCTTCCACCAGTGGACCCCTGACGTTTACGAGGGGTCGCCTACCCCGATCACCGCTTTTTTGTCGGTCGGATCGAAGGCGGCGGGCTTTGCCTTGGCAACCAGAGTGTTGGTGGTGGTGTTCCCTAGTGTCCTGGAGCAGTGGCACTTCTTATTTGCAGCCCTAGCAGTCCTGAGCATGGTCCTAGGGAACGTGGTGGCCCTCACCCAAACCAGCATGAAAAGACTGTTGGCCTACTCTTCCATCGGTCAAGCCGGGTTTGTAATCCTGGGGCTGGTGGCAGGCACGGCGGAGGGATACGCCAGTATGGTCTTTTATCTGATCGTTTACCTATTTATGAACCTGGGGGCCTTTACCGCTGTGGTATTGTTCTCCCTGCGCACAGGCACAGACCAGATCAGTGAGTACGCCGGCCTATACCAAAAGGATCCACTGCTCACCCTGGGTCTAAGCTTGTGCCTCCTGTCCCTGGGAGGTATTCCGCCCATGGCTGGCTTCTTCGGCAAGCTCTACCTGTTCTGGGCTGGCTGGCAGGCTGGGCTATACGGGCTGGTACTGCTAGGACTGGTCACCAGCGTAGTCTCCATTTACTACTACGTGCGAGTAGTCAAGATGATGGTAGTTAAGGAACCCCAAGAGATGTCGGAGGCGGTGAAAAACTACCCGCCAGTCACCTGGTCCCTGCCTGGTCTGCGGGCTCTCCAGGTCGGTCTGGTGGTGATGGTTTTGGTGACTTCTCTAGGAGGCATCCTCTCCAATCCCCTGTTCAGGTTAGCCAATAGCTCCATCACCCAAACTCCCCTCTTCCAAGCAGTTCCGCCTAGCATCGCTAATAGCCGACTCTGACTCGGCCTCCTCTGATAAAGCCACCGCCTAGGGAATCCCCGGGACTCCCTAGGCCTGAGCTAGTGGAGGCGCTTGTTAGAGGCATCCTGTTCCAGACAAACCTCAAGAAACTTCACCCTATAGACAAACCAAAATTGTCTAGGGTGCAAGATCAAGGGGGAGTCGGCCTTAAAAATGGGTTGGCTAAGGTACTTCCAGAGCGGGAAAAAAGAAGACATAGGAGGGGGAGGGCTAAGCGGAGAATGTCTCAGGAGCTACTTTCATCCTACCCCTTGGTCCCTGGGCTAATATCCCCAAAGGACCCAGATTCACAGAGTTTTACACGCCAGCTTTGAATAGATTTACAATGGGGGCGGCCAAAACCCCAGGTCCCCTTCTCTGATTTTTGCTGGCTGCCCAATGTCCCTACCATCCCTAATTCTTGCCTCTGCCTCCCCCAGCCGGGCTCGACTCCTGCGCTCGGTGGGTCTTGACCCCTTAGTTATCCCAAGCCACTACGACGAGACCCTAATTGACGACCCAGAGCCGGCGCGCCTAGTCAGCCGCCTAGCTCTAGCCAAGGCGGAGACCGTAGCGGCCAGTTTGCCTAGCCCGTCTGACCCCCAGCTAGTTCTAGGCTGCGATTCAGTATTGGAGTTGAGCGGAGAAATCTACGGCAAGCCGGCCAATCCCCAGGAAGCAATCGGGCGCTGGCAAGCCATGGGAGGCCAGGTGGGTTACTTACATACGGGCCATGCGCTCCTAGAGCTAGGACCCACAGGCAGCCGGCAACAGGTCAAGCCCCAAGTCACCGCTGTGCGGTTTGCCTGCCTGAGTGACCGGGAAATTGAGGCCTACGTGGCTACCGGAGAGCCGCTGCAGTGCGCCGGCGGGTTTGCCCTCGAGGGGAGGGCAGGATGGTTTATCGAGTCCCTCACCGGGTGCTACAGTAACGTCCTTGGCCTCAGCTTACCCTTAGTGCGCCAGATGTTGATTGCCTGGGGCTACGAATTTTAAGCCTCCAGAGCCGCCAGTAGGGCTTCACCCATCCGACGGCAGCCCACCAGGGTTAGGCCGGGAGCCATTATATCCCCCGTGCGCAGTCCCTGGTCTAGCACCTTTTGGACTGCCCCCTCAATTCGTTCCGCCCCCCGGGGGTGTCCGAGGCCGTAGCGGAGCAGAAGGGCGGCGCTGAGGACTTGGGCAATGGGATTGGCCTTGTCCTGACCAGCGATATCAGGGGCGGAGCCATGGACCGGCTCGAATACACCTGGGCCGGTAGCCCCGAGGCTAGCAGAGGGCAACATACCGATACTCCCCGTCAGCATGGCGGCGATGTCGGAGAGAATGTCCCCAAACAGATTACCCGTCACAATGGTGTCAAATTGGCGAGGGTAGCGGACTAGCTGCATGGCCGCGTTGTCTACGTACATGTGGGTCAGCTCTACCCCGGGGTAGGCCTTAGCTAACTCCGTTACTCGTTCCCGCCACAGCTGCGAGACCTCCAAGACATTGGCCTTATCAACGGAGCACAGCCGGCCGTTGCGCTTCTGGGCTGTTTCCAAGGCCACGCGGGCAATGCGGTCAATTTCCGCCTCGGTGTAGGCCATGGTATTGACCCCTCGTCGGTGGCCAGCTTCATCGGCAAAAACCCCCTTGGGCTGACCAAAGTAAACTCCCCCAGTCAGCTCGCGCACCACCATAATGTCTACCCCTGTCACTACCTCCGGCCGCAGGGAGGAAGCTGCCACTAGCTGGGGCAGAACCCGGGCTGGCCGGAGATTGGCAAACAATCCTAACCCGGAGCGCAGACCCAACAGACCAGTTTCCGGTCGCAGGGGACGCGGGAGATTATCCCACTCGTAGCCCCCAATGGCTGCGAGTAACACCCCGTCACTTTGGCGACACAGGTCGAGGGTAGCTGCGGGTAGGGGTTCTCCCACTGCATTGATTGCTGCCCCGCCGATTAAGCCCTGGTGAAAGGTGAGACTGAAGCCTTCAAGGGCTGCCACTTTTTCGAGGACCTCCACGGCCACCGTGATGATTTCCGGGCCGATCCCATCACCGGGCAGGAGGGTAATCCGATAGTTCTTAGGCATACTACTAATAGCTAGGGGAGGTCTAGGTACTGCTCTAGGTCAGCCTTGAGTTGGCTAAGGTCAGCCTCTGTGGCCACAGACAGGTGTTGGTCCCGGACGGTAATTAGCACCTTAGCCGCAAAGGGGGTTGGCCAGATGTTCGGGTTACAGAACACCTCAAGAAACACTTCCCCCCGGTGACGATACTCAAGAGCCGGTTGAGGTGCAGGTCGCGGGCCTCGGCTTCCCGGCGGCTGGGCCACCGCCCTTAACCGCTGCAGGAGCTGCTCTAGGGCCTGCTGCAGATCCTGGGCAGCTGCCGGGGTAAACTCGAAGGTCACAGCTCCCCCCCCTAGGTGCAGGGTGAAATTTGCCATGTCTAAGCAAGCCTGGGCTGAAAGAGGATGAATTTATAGGATATCAAGGTTCGGGCAAGATCACGGTGGAGAATTTACCGCCGGCACTGAGGCGTCTCTAGCGCCTCAAGACCGAGACCAGGATTAGGTTTCTTCGTACTAAAATAGTCTAGTAGTCCTGAGGGGTCCTCAGGGGTGGGGTTGCTAGGAGTCTTGCGGTGGTCAGTAATCAGGCTTCCCTCTGGGGGCAAGTGTTTGAGGTAGCGGTCCAGCGAGGGGTCCTAGCCTACCTGATCCATCAAGGCTGGCTGACTGAGACCGACCCAGCCCTCAAAACCTGGCAGGGAGTGAAGGTAGACCAAGTTTTGGCTGCTCTGGGGACTGGTCTTAACTTACGTGACGAATACGCCCAGACTTGGGCTAAATCCACCTGTCATCACCTGCTGGTGCTCGGCTACGGCTTGGGCTGGACAGTGGCCCGAGAATCCGGGATCTACCGCAGCTTCTCCCTCAAGGCGCTTTGGTGCCCCCTGACCCTACCCGGACAACCGGAACCCCAGCTAGCGCTTGCCCAAGCATTTAGCACAGCCTTCGCTCTCCCCGGTGCTCCCGAGGCCAGGTTATTAGGACGGGGTCAACCCGCTAGGGCAGATTTCTTGGCTTGGTTTACCGAGGACGGGCGCGCGGGAGTGCACCATCATCTCCTGTGTCTTGAGTTTTCCTATAACAGCGAGGTGGGCTTGGCAGATTTCAATGCCCCGGCTACCCATCAGCGGGAAATCAGCCGCTACGCCCAGTACCAGGAGCGCAGGGGGGTGTTCTCGCGGATCCGAGCGGAGGTAGAGGGTGATGAATTTCTCCTGAGCGCTAACCTGCCCGACCACTTGAGTGTCTTCAGTAGTATAGATAAACCTCTATTTAAGCTTGCTCAGGCATCCTCCTACCTAGAGAGCCTGGTGAGTATTTTGCGGGGTTGCCACCGTCTTGATGGTCTTTGCACTGCCAAGGCGGTGGCCGTGACGGCCAACGGTTGTGAAAGTATTGCGGCTCGCTTTGATCCAGGCTGTCCTGACCCCCGAGCTGACTTGATGGCTAGTCTTGGTAAAGCCTACCGCACTCTCCACCGGACCCGGGAGTACGTACCGGCAGAGTTAGACCAGGAGATTCGCCTAGTATTTCGCAAGCTAGTCCAGTCCTTACCGACCCAGTTGCGCAGCCAAATCCAAGGCCTCTTGGACCTGAGGCAGCTAGACCAACCCCTAGAGTTTCGAGTTAGCGAGGAGGTAACCGACTTTTACAATTCCATGGCCCCCCTAGACCGCCACCAGGTGATCGCCAGGGTGGCTGGTGAAACCTGGGGAGAAGACTTTACCGGCCGCTTTGTCCAAGCCCTTGGACCTGCCCCCTGCCCCCCCCTGCGCCAGGTCCACAGGGCGGCGGTGGTCGCTGCCCTCCAGGCAGCGGTGGCGGGGCGGTTGAACCTGATTGCCCTAGAGGGAAACCCCGGTATCGGTAAGACTACGGCGGTGATGGATTTTCTGCGGGAAGACCCAAACGGCTACCTGTTTGTGTACTTCAGTCCCCGGGTAGCCATTAATGAGGAGGTCAGGGCCAAAATGGCCGCCGACCCTAGCCGGGGTATCCTCACTTTGACCACCAGTGCCAACTTGATTCGTTCGGCTGCCAACTACTACCATCAAGGCCCAGCTGGCAAGCGTGAGAGTGCCGTAGAGGTAGCGGGGGTGGAGGGTTTGAACTTGCCTGCCAGTGTGGTTGCCTTCTTGACCCCTGAACAGGCCGCAGCCCTGCAAAGACCGGGCACTTCTAAACGACAGAAGTGTTCTCTCAATGAACGGGACGATGCCTTGACTGTCGAGCGGTTACCCGGGGTAGTCCGGACCCTAGCCCTAGCTGCCCGTGATCTCCTCGGGGCTAACCCCGCCCTACAGCGGGTGGTGGTCACGGCTGCCATCCAAGGCTACCGCTCCCTGGCCCACACCACCACCATTGCAGCCCTCAGCCAATTATTTCGTCATCGAGCCACCAGCCCTCGAGGCCAGCAGGAGCGCCAAGAGTTTGCCCGGCGCTTGCCGACGGTTATCGTCATGGTTGATGAACTAGCAGGGGACAGCGCCGGGGCCCCCCTGACCCGGGACTTAGCCGACTGGCTGAAGGGGCAATTCCTAGACCCTTTTGACACCTCCCCCTTCCGAGTAATTTTGCTTCTCTCCGATGCTTCCCTGAGCAACGAGGTAGCCCTTAACAGTTACCTGAGAGCCGGTACCTACGCTCCTGACAAGGTGCTTATCAGTAAACGCTCTAGTCCCTACCCCTTTCAAGTCACCACTACCCATACCAAGGTCGGCGAACGTAGACACCCCCTGCTGCACATTCTTGCCTACAGTTACCCTGCCGCCACCCTACAAATCGACTACAGCCTGCGGCTGATACCCCTGCCCCTAGACCATCAGCGACCAGCCCTGCGCCAGGCAATCTATAACCAGACTGATGAAACCCTCAGTCACGCCCGCACTGAAATCACCCAAGCCCTAGACCAAGGGTCAACGCAAATTATCTTCTTTGCCCAGGACCGGGCCTTCCTGCGCAAACTCCGCCTGGAGTTAACAAAGGAAATCTTACCCCCTGACCAGGTAGCTATCCTTGATCAAAATACCTCCCCTCAAGACCGCCATGAAATGCTCTTGACCGAGCGCCGGGATCTAATACGGGTATTTTTAATCACCTCCTCAGGAACCCGGGGTATCTCCTTCCCCAAAACTGACCGGATTATCATCTTAATGCCCCGCTTCCAGGTGGAATCATCCCTGATGGAATTAGCCCAGCTCATCTACCGCGGCCGCGGTCTATACCGTGACCCAGCCACGGGACAGGAGAAATCGGGAGACGATGTCAACCGCCGTGTGGTGATCTTGATTAATGATTACGTGGCAGTGGATGAACAGCAACAGGTGAGTTTCTTGCGCCAATGGCTGCGCCTGGCAACGGACCTGGTGACCCTGCTAATGATGCTGCGGGCCACTATTTACACCCGGATTAAGGGGGATGCGGGTCTGCGTCGGCAGCGCCTCGGGTTTGTGCCGGTCGGCTCAATTGCCGCCCAAGACTTTTTTGACCCCATGTCCGCAGATGTACAAGGTTTTCTACGGGAAGCTCGCGTGGCTAGTTACGAGTCTGCGGGTAATGCGGGCCTCCTGCAGCGGACAATTACCCTCACAGAAACTCTGTTTTCCGGGTTGCAATTGACTGGACACTCCCCCTATTTGCACTCTCGTTCCTACGCTGACCCAGCCACTTTACAAGTCCTCACCGAGGCTCTCACCCAAGATGAGGGGCCCCTATTAATTTACCCCCGTCGCCAGGCGGATCCTTTAGAGATTCCTGAGTGTATTAGTTGCACGGGACCGCTATGGCTAGAGGACTGGGAGGACCGCCACGTTCAAGAGCAATTTATCTTCCCGACCTGGAATAGCAGCGTGGCTGAAGCCTGGAAAACTTTGGCCGGTTGCCTGCGAGAAATCTCCACCCACCCCCAGCTGCCGCTGCAGTTGCAACAACGAGCTCGGGAAGTACATAGGCTAGTCGGCCACTGGGTGGACGGTAGGCGTGAGCATTCGGTGATTCAGATCCTGGAAAACAGCCGAATGACAATTCTTTTGCCCGTAGACTACCCACGTTTTTATCCTCCCCATTCACCAAGTTTCTGTCTGGAGAACCAGAACTCCTGGCGCGAATCATTAGCGAGTGTGATACCCTACCAGGGGTTAGTATTACCAGTAGTTGCTAGGTATCATTCTTTCCCCTGGGCAGCCCTGAGAATCCCTCGGGGACAGGGAATTCAAGACAGCCTAAAAGATGATCAATATTTCATGGCATCTGGTGAGCTGAATATGCTGAATATGGTCCTTTTAGAGGAGGAGTGAGAGCAAAGTTTCGGGAGGGGAGAAGTGAAGCTGGGTTTGTAAACTTTACTCCCGAGAACTTAGAGTAGTCTGTTATGATATAAGACTGTAGATTTATTTCCCCTTATGGCCTCAGCTTCTAGCCAACCTTTGACCGGTAAAGCCCTGCTCCAAAAACTCAAGGAACTTCCTCACCTATCCCGGCGTGAGATAGCAAAAGCCTGCGGGTACTATACTGAAGGCAGAGGTGGTCGGGCAAGGGTCAACCTAACTGAATTTTATGACGCCATCCTGGCCGCCAAGGGAATTCCCATCAATCCTGATGCCCATAAAGACAGTCGGGGTAGAGAACCTACCTACCGTATCACTGTGCACAAAAATGGTCAAATTGTCATCGGCTCGGCCTACACGGAAGGTATGGGTCTCAAACCCGGAGACGAGTTTGAAATCAAACTCGGTTACAAGCATATTCGTCTGATCCAAACCGGGCACCAGGGGGAGGCTAATGGATTTGAGGTAGGGCCAGGCCGACTTTAGCTTTTACTTTGTCTGCTTCCCTAGCTTCATCCCCCAGTCCCGGTAACCTCCCTCAGCTGTGGTCACGGTATTGACTCCCCCCAGAGGATGCTAAACGTGCTATGCTGAGATAGCCTGATAGGCGTGAGTCTTGGACTTTACGGTTGGCCCGCTGCGGCACCCAAGCAACTCCTCAGCTGGCTGTAAATTGCTTAAAGTCTCCGGCTTGGGGTCGTGATGTGCTCAGCCGGCCATTCCCCTAACTAGTTCCCTTGCTGTCCCCTGACTTCCCCCAGTTTCTCTCCTTGGCCACCCAAGGTAACTTTATTCCGGTCTACCAAGAGTGGGTGGCCGACCTTGATACTCCAGTATCAGCTTGGTATCGCGTCTGTGCTGACCGCTCCTACAACTTCCTACTTGAGTCAGTGGAAGGGGGGGCAAACCTGGGCCGCTATAGTATTTTGGGCTGCGACCCCCTTTGGATCCTGGAAACCCGGGGTGCAATCACTACCCAGACCCATCGTGATGGTCAAGTAGAAGTATTTAACGGTGACCCCTTTGGGGTTCTGAAGCATTGCCTACAGCCCTACCAGCCGGTTAAACTTCCCCAGCTACCGCCAGGCATTGGGGGGCTGTTTGGTTACTGGGGCTACGAACTGATCTCCTGGATTGAGCCGCGGGTTCCTACGCACCCTCTCCAGGCTCAGGATCTGCCAGATGGTCTGTGGATGCAGGTAGACCACCTCCTAATCTTCGACCAGGTGCAGCGCAAGATTTGGGTGGTGGCCTACGCCGATCTGCGCAGTGGCGACCCAGGACAAGCTTACCAAACTGCCTGTGACCGGGTGCGAGACCTAGTGGCACGACTAAGTGCACCCCTGCCAGCAGCCTCTAGCCTTTTGAGCTGGAGAGCACCGGATCACTCCCAGCCTCAGCTTGCATACCAGAGCCCCATTTCCCCCAGCCAATTTTGTCAGGGAGTAGAGCGGGCCAGAAAGCTGATCTACGCTGGAGACATTTTCCAGGTCACCCTATCTCAACCCCTAGAGGCGGTCTACTCTGGTCATCCCTTTGACCTATATCGCTCCCTGCGCTTGATCAACCCTTCTCCCTACATGGCCTACTTCCAATGGGGAGACTGGCAAATGATTGGTTCTAGTCCAGAGGTAATGGTAAAGGCCGAGCGGGATGGGAGTGGCAAAATGACCGCCACCCTCCGGCCCATCGCCGGCACCCGGCCCCGCGGTGCTGACCCAACTGCTGATGATGCCCTAGCCCAGGAACTGCGTCAAGACCCCAAGGAAGTGGCTGAACACATTATGTTGGTGGACTTGGGGCGCAACGACTTAGGACGGGTCTGTCGCCAAGGCACCGTGCGTGTGGAAGACCTGATGGTAGTGGAGCGCTATTCCCACGTCATGCATCTAGTCAGTCAGGTGACAGGGGAGCTCGATTCAGACAAAGGGGCGTGGGAATTAATGAAAGCCTGCTTCCCAGCCGGTACTGTCAGTGGCGCCCCCAAAATCCGGGCCATGGAAATCATTTATGAACTGGAGGGGGCCCGCCGGGGTCTGTACGCAGGGGCCTACGGCTACTACGACTTTGAGGGTCAGTTGAACACGGCGATCACCATTCGTACCATGGTTGTAACCCCCAGGAATGGAGCTGACCACCTAGTGAGAGTGCAGGCCGGGGCCGGGTTAGTAGCGGACTCCCAACCCGAACGAGAGTATCAAGAAACCCTGAATAAGGCTCGGGGAATGTTGGAGGCGATCCGTTGCTTAGCTAAACCTTAACCTAAGGGCAACCTAGAGCTTACCTAAACTTTAGATAAGTATCCTAAGATACATCTAAATTTTCTGAGCCTCAGTTCCCATGATCCAACCGCAAGTGCTTCTTCCCAGTCCTGACCTGCGTCAGTTGCTAGAGAGCCTTTACCTGGACCAGCCGCTCCATCCCTTCCGGGGTGGGGAGGAAATCCCCCTTGGCCCAGGGGATATATGGGTGGTTTGTCGGGGGGTAGTGCTCCTGACAACTCTTCATGACAGTGGAGATGAAGCCCTAGTAGGACTAGTAGGCCCCGCTATGCCCTTTGGGTTGCCTTTGACCTGGGTTAACCCCTATCAGGCTAAGGCTCTTGGCCCCGTAGATTTAATGGGTTTGAGTGTCAAGGAGGTGGAAAATTCCCCAGCTCTCACCCAGGGGCTTTTTCAGCATTTGACCCGGCGGCTACGGCAAACCGAGGCTATTCTGGCCTTAGCTGGCTGTCGGCGGGTAGAGGACCGACTGCGCCAGTTATTGCTGTTGCTCAAGGCCGAGTTTGGCCAGCCCATCCCGGGCGGCACCCGTTTGAATATCCGCCTTACCCATCAACACCTAGCCAATACCCTTGGTACTACCCGGGTGACGATCACTCGACTGCTTGGCCAGCTGCGGGATGAAAAATGGCTGACCGTAGATACCAATCGTCACATAGTGTTGCGCCAGGGTTAAGGGTCAGGCTAAGGCGGTGACCAACAGCCAGTTTCCCGACCGATTTATCCTCCCCCACCCGGCCATGGTCTCCCCATCCCCATAGGTAAGTAGGGCCTGGTGCACCGCCGGATCTAGGGTTACCAGCTTAAGGGTTTGCCCTGGGCTTACCAAAGCGTAGTCTTGCTCTCCCCGGCGGCAAAATTGTCCCTTGAAACTGAGGCCGCCTCCCTGGGGCAGTGAGGGGGCACAGGGGGCATTGCCATCCCCAGGGTAGACCTCAGGATGGTCTAGGTAGTACATCTGCCAAGTTGACCAGTCTGGGTGCTGGGGTGGACAGTTGAAGAGGGGCACTAGAGCTGCCGGGGCAGTGGGTTCCTGTACCAGTGCTAACTGTAACTGCCGCACCGATAGTTGGCGCGGCTGGCAGCGGTTCTCCACACACAGGGCAGCGGCCATACCCGCTGCCTGGCCAATTCCTAGGACTACCGGTTGTAGCCGGGTAGCGCCGTTAGCTATGTGGGTGACTGAAATATTTTTCTCGCAGACCAGCAAACCATCAACCGCAGCAGGCACTAGACAGTAATAGGGGACCGTAAAGGGGGTGCCAGTCGCTCGTCCTCCCCAGCGCAGGGTCTTAGAGGCTAGTGGCCAAGTGAGGCCAGGGTAGTGGTGGTCATTGACGTAGTTGCCAAGACCGATTGTTGCCGCCGCTAGGGGCGCCGCTTGGTGCCCGGGCCCAGGTAGTAGGTCCTGCTCAGTTAGGGTGGATAACCCCTGGAGGCGCCGACTCTCCCGGTAGTAGGGATGCAATCCGTAGGCGCCCCCTCCTAGACCAGGGCGCGAGGACGGGAAGGAATTTTCCGCCAAACCGTAGCGTCTGCCCAGTTGGCTTTGGATCCAGTGGGCAAAGTTTTGGCTGTGCCAGAGACACTCCTGTAGGAAAGTGTGCCGGTCAGCACTCACCAGACGGTCTAAACCGGTGCCGTAGTCGTTACCACAGATGGGCCAATTGATCATGAATTGCCCCCCGGGTAGGCGACCGTAATTGAGAAAAGCTTCAGCCCCATGACCCGCCCAAGCTCCCTGAAAGAGGGCTTCATCAAATCCAGGGGCAGGGGGGATGGCCGCCGCCATTTCCCGGGCTCCCCAGTCCCGCAGCACTACTACCCAGGTGGGGGCCTGAACCGGGTATAGGGGGGGGGTCTGGGCTGGTCCGAGGGGAGCGCTAGGCTCCTGGAACTCTCCCTGGTCCTCCCAGCCCCAGCGGTAGGGCACATTCCCAAGGGCTAACAGGTCGCCAAGCTCAGTTCCATCGAGGGTGACCCAGGCGTGCACTGTCACCCGGTCAAACTCTACCCCCATCACCTGCTCTCCCTGACGGATCAGGGCCCGGGGGGTTTGGCCCCAGATCCAGTGAAGATTGGGTAGCTGGGCGACCCACTCCCGAAATATCTGGGCGCCTAGGGCTGGTTCATAAGTAAAAAAACTCACCCAGCCGTGGTCCAGCCCCCCTGGTTGTTGCCGGGACAGGGCGGTGAGGAAGGCTGCCCAGATCCCACTTTGAAAGGCGATTAACTCGTTACCGTCCGGGGCACTGACGCCGGCACTGGTGAGCATTCCCCCCAGCCAGGCAAATTCACTTACCAGGACGGTTTTAGCTCCCCGCCTGGCAGCTTGAAGGGCAGCAGCAGTACCCCCGGTGCCACCCCCTACCACTAGGACTTCGGCTTGAATTTTCTCCCTCATGGGTGGTTTTGCCTTCTCGTCTGGTGTACCGACAGCATCGGCCCGTCTTTTCTCCTGGGCCATTACTGACTTTAGTCAGCCACGGGTTGTTGGGTCAGGACCATCCAACTTAGCTGGGGTGACGACGGATGTGCATACAGCACCAATCCTGCCGCCGCCACAGAGCCGCCAGGGTCCAGCCCTCGCGGTCCACCGCCGCCACTACCTCCTGGGTTTGCTCAATGAGGAAGCCACTGAGGATTCCCCAGGCGATGGGCTTGGTAATCCGACAGAAATCGGGCATTAACTGAATCACAGTTTCCGCCAAGATATTGCAGACAAACCCGTCTGCTGGTTCCCGACCGAGGAGCTGCTCGATACTGCCGGTCCCTAGCACCAAACCTTCAGGACTAAGCCCATTGAGGGTCCAGTTGCTGCGGGTGGCAGCCACGGCCAAGGGGTCATTATCCACTGCGTAGACTAAAGGTGCTCCGAGCAAAGCCGCCCCTAACGCTAGGATGCCTGACCCACAGCCAATGTCTGCCACCACCCCAGGCTTTGCTCCCAGGCGCATTTCCAGTCCTTCCAGACACAATTGGGTAGTGGCATGGGCCCCGGTACCAAAGGCAATCCCCGGGTCAAGGCGCAGCACTAGACGTTCTGTGGGGGTTGGTGGATCAAGCCAAGCTGGCACCACCACCAGGCGAGTGCCCACTTCCTCGGGGTGCCAGTGCTGCTTCCAACTACTTGCCCAATCCTCCTCCTGAATCATTCCCCAAGAAACCCGGGGCGGGGGGAAATCAAGACAGACAGCATCCTGGTCCAAAAAAAAGCTCAAAGCTGCCAAGTCCAAGACGTGGGCATGGCCCTCGGGCAAATAAGCCCGCACCAAGAGATCGTCTCCCGCGGCTTCACTGGCAGTGCCACGACAACCAAACTTTTCCAGGCGCCAGGTAATGCTGTCCTCAAGGGAAAGATGACCTTCAACGCGGATTTCCCACCAGTTGCTAGCCATGGCCTAACTCTGTAAAAGATTCTGTATCATACTCAGATTATGCTATCGACGATCCCTCAGCTCTTAACTTGACCTCCCATGGCAGTTCCTTTTCATATCCTGGTGGCCGGTAACCCGGCAATAGTGTTTGCCAGCCGGGGGGGCACCCCCAATCGGGTGCTGCCTATTTTGGAGCCATTCCTGGAGAAGTTTTGGCAGGAGCGCCTTAGTGAAGGGGCATTCACAGACACTCCCGAGTGTCTTTTAGCGCAGATTATTGTCCGCTTCGGCTTTGAAATTTGTGAGGATGACTTCTCCAATTTGCGGGTAGGGGTGCGCTTCTACACCGAAGCAGAATATATGTATTATATTACCCAGGAGCATTCTGTGGAAGTTTGGGTACCCCAAGCTGCCTACCGGAGCCACCCCGAGCTCGGGCTAGCGGGGTGCCAACTTTGGCAAGTGATAGACCCCTGACAGCCAAAGATCAAAAGGCTGTCGTCACCCCCCCCAACCCCTCACAGATTATAAAAATCTGTTTAAGATATGGCAATGACAAGTCTTTGTGGTCCGAGATTGGGGAGGTTCCCAGATTTAGGACTCAGGACCGCCTACCCGTCAGCATCTATGCACTTCATATGGGTAAAAAACCACAGTCTGTTCGTTCCCGGTCTCCCTACCGCCTGCTTTGGGGTGGGGTAATCATCGCTGCTGCCTCTGCCACCGCTGGGGCTGCCCTGGGGATGTTGTTTGCCTTTGCCCCTCTCAAACCAGCGCAAAGTTCTGCCGGCAACGGGGTGCTAGACCCCACAGCCCCCATGACTATCCTACCCGCCACCCTAGCCCGGCCTGTGAATATCCTGGTTCTGGGGATCGATAACTCCGGTCATCCCCACCAAGCCAATTTCACTCCGGCTCAAGCCATGGCAGGCAACAGCGATACCATGCTGCTGGTGCGAATCTACCCTGACGGTCGCATCCACGTCCTCTCGATCCCCCGCGACACCCAGGTCCAGATCCCCGGCCTAGGGGTAGCTAAGGTAAACGCAGCCAACGGCGCCGGTGGACCGCGCCTGGCCGCCCAGACCGTGAGCCAGCTATTAGATGGGGTGCAAATTGACCGCTATCTCCGGATCGATACCCAGGGGCTGATCCAAATGGTGGATGCCCTAGGGAGCGTGCAAGTAGATGTACCGGAGGCGATGCACTACACGGACAACATCCAGCACCTGTACATAGACTTCGAACCTGGAGTGCAGTCTATGGATGGTCAGCGGCTGGAGGAGTATATTAGATTCCGCCATGACCCCCTTGGAGACATTGGTCGGGTCCAACGCCAAGAGGAAGTCATGAGGGCCCTGTTGGCTAAGATGCTCCAACCCCAGACCCTCGAGCGCCTCCCGGCTCTGCTGCAGGTGGTTAAGCAGAATGTCGATACGGATTTGTCTGTGGGGGAAATGCTGGCAGTGTTGCAGGTGGCCATTCACACCCACCTACACAATCTCGAGTTGACCATGCTCCCGGGCCGCTTCAGCAGTTATCGGGTGTCCCCCATCAGCTACTGGCTGTGCAATTATAAGGCCACTGCCGGAGTGATGCAGCGCTTCTTCGATCTTCCCCTGGGAGTAGCACCCGTCTCCCTTACCCCCTCCCAGGTGACCGTGGGGGTTGAAAATGGCGCTAACCAACCGGGATTAGCAGAGAAAACTGTCCAGTGGCTGCGCAGCCAGGGGTTTACCCAAGCCTACCGTTCTGACCATGATGTAGACAACCTTACCAATGGGCACACTACGGTGATCGGCGCCAAGGCCAACCCAGCCCAAGCAAACCTGGTACGCCAAACCCTCGGGGTCGGTCGAGTGCAAATCGCCTCTACCGGCGACCTGTCGGCAGACGTGACCGTAGTTGCCGGCCCTGACCTAACCGCACTCCTAGACCGCCCTACGCCAACTGGTAGTCCCACCCATCCCTAGGGACGAACGGGGACCGCTGGCAGTTCGAGCTGAACTCGCTGGTCATCACTGACTAGGGAGAGGCCTAGGACTTTAGAACGGTCTACTAAGGCTAAGGGGATCCTGACTAGGTAGGGGTAGGGAGAACTGTGGGGAGGAAGATTGGCCGGCAACCCCTGGGAGCGGGCACTAAGCTCCTCCCCTTGGTCGTTGGTGACCACCAGCCCCAGATTACTAAATTGCGCCTCTTGGTTACCTTGGTTCCTGAGGGTTAACTGGAGCTGCAGGTACCCTGACTGCTGTTGAATACTATTCACCTGCAAGCTTACTCCCCCACTGTAGGTAATCAGGGCGGGACTAGCTGGGGAAGGAGAGATAATGGAAACGGGGGCAGGGCTAGTCGGGGGAGCAGACGGGGAAGGAGAGAGAACAGGGTTAGCTGGGGAAGGGGGGCGCGAAGGCCGCGCAGCAGGGGGAGAATTGCTGAGAGAAACGTTCACCTGCTGCATCCTCGCCTTCATCAGGGCAATAATATCGGACTCGCGCAGGAGTACAAGGGTGCCCGCCTGCCCAGTCCACTCGTTGCCGTTAGTGGTGGGATCGGTGGCGGGTTGGCTAACCTCCTGGAGGGCTTCCCGTCCCAGGTGGTAGGTGACCAGGCAGCTGGCCACACCAGCCCCGACAATCAGTAGCCCTAGGGCAAATCGAGGTCTCATAGGGTAAAATGAGAATCGTAACCAGGATTGGCCGAGCGGATTAGGCTCAGAACTCATAATTCTGCTTAGGCAGGTTCAACTCCTGCATCCTGGATTGGTTAGATTCCCGACTACCAGGGTACCCCCGCCGGTCGTTGGCGGCCATCGGGAGCCAAGCCCGGCCCACAGAGGCCCCCGCCGTTGAGGGTGGTGCAGTAGGGGTCGGGCAGATCCGTCACGCGCAGGGGGGGGGTGAAACCCTCCTGCTGGGCTAGGACGTCGTGGTAAATAGCATTCATGACCTGGCCGTCTTCTGAGATCTCACTTTCGGGGGTGTGGAGGTTGAAAAACAGGACCGCTTGCCGGGCAACAGTCTGGTTTTCAAAGAAGTTAGGATCGTAGCGGAAATACCCTTGGTTAAAGGCCTGGGGAATAGTGGCAGAGTTGAGAATTGCTTGGTCTGGGTTAACCACTGGCGAGGTGGAGGCGTTGTCGGGATAAACAGCTTCCGCCCGGGCCGCCGGCAGGAAGACTAGTCCAGCCATGAGGGCAGCGGCACCGAGCCAAGGATTGAGAGGGCGTTGCATGGGCGATCTGGCTCCTTTGGTAAGAATAAGGGGGGCCGCTCCACGGGGCACCAAGACTATTCTAAAACTATCTTGCGGGTGATCTGAAAATTGTGCTTCGGTCAAGATCAAATTGGCATAGAATTGGCCCTGACTGAGATACCATCGTGGCAACTCCCCAGGAGATAGTTTGACAGTAAGGGACCAGCCACAGAAACCATGAATAAAACCCAGGGACTCACACTCGGTCTAGTTGTAGTAGCAGGCCTTCTAGGACCGGTCGCGGTCCGAGCTCAGGATTTGCCTATCCCTCCCCCGGTCCAGTTAGTGCCCGTTGCCCCCCCTCCCACAGGCATTGCCCAAGAGAAGATCTCCTCCCTAAGTGCAGCCCGCGTAGAGGTGGCTGGACGCTACGGCTACGTGGATAATCGGGGGAACGTGATTATATCGCCACGCTACCTGACCGCCGCCCCCTTTCAGGAGGGGTTGGCAGCCGTCCAGGAAGGGTCTTTTTACGGTTACGTCAACCTCCAAGGGCAGGTGGCAATTGCCCCCCAGTTTGACCAGGCAGAGGCCTTTGCCGATGACCTAGCGGCGGTGGAAGTGGGGGGACGATGGGGTTATGTTGACAAAACCGGTGCCCTGCGTATTCATCCTCAATTTGACCAAGCTGAACCATTCTACCAAGGCTTAGCTCGGGTGCGCATCGCCGACCGCTGGGGATACATTGACCCCCAGGGCCACTTCGTGATCAATCCCCAATTTGAGCAAGTTTCCAACTTCCATGGCGGTTTGGCAGCGGCCCGGCAGGGGGGCAGGTGGGGATATCTCAACCCCAACGGCGACTTTGTCATCCCCCCCCAGTTTCAGGCCGCCGGTCGCTTTGTCGGAGGAGTGGCCGCCGTGGAGCTCGGTGGCCAGTGGGGCTACATATCGGCATCTGGACAGTTTGTAGTTAAACCCCAATTCGACCAGGCGGAGAACTTTGCTGGGGGTCTGGGCCGGGTAAGACTAGGCAGCCACTACGGATTTGTCAACCAGGCAGGCCAGGTGGTGATTCAGCCAGAGTTTGATCGGGCCGGGGATTTCGCAGCTGGCCTGGCCCGGGTGATGGTGGGCGGCCGCTGGGGTTACATTAATACCCAGGGCCAGTACGTGATTCCTCCTCAGTTTGACCAGGCAGCAAACTTTTCTGAGGGACTAGCCCTAGTAGCCATCGGCAACCGCTGGGGTTATGTAAACCCCCACGGTCACTACGTGATCAATCCTCAGTTTGACCAGGCCACCTCTTTTCACGATGGTCTGGCAGGGGTGGAATTGCATAACCAGTGGGGATACATTGACCAGACTGGTAGTTTCGTTATTACCCCCCAGTACGCCGCGGTAGCGGACTTTTCCCAGTAGATGCGCCCCGTAGTGGGGATGTGATGGCTTCCCTATCATAAGTCTGCCAGGGCGCCACACCTGGCAAGCTTCCTCCCGGCCAGTTCACCTACTCGGGGGAAGTCAATGTCAATGTTTGTCAGGTGTAATGGGAGGGTGAGCTCAAAACCCGATGGATCTCTGCGCCCTGACGAGTTACGCGTGCGAAATAAATCTAGCTAGGCAAGCCCCGAGACCCTACCCGAGACCCTAGTAGCAAAGAGCAATCAACCACCATGCAGTCCTCCTCCCTCAAGGTTACCCACCCTACCGAAACCACAGACGCACCCCACGAGGAACTTAATGCTCCTAAACCCCGAGGACGGAGGCCCTGGGCAGCCATCCTACTTTTGGGGGGCCTGGCAGCTGCCGGAACTTTTGCCTACCGGTGGTGGGCCTATAACAGTGTCCATCAGGAAACCGACGACGCCTACGTGGTCCGCCACTTACATCCCATTAGTTCTCGCATCTCCGGCACCGTGATCCAGGTCCTGATCCATGAAAACCAGCACGTCACCCAAGGACAACCGCTAGTCCGCCTAGACCCCACCGACCTCCAACTGCAGCTTAAACAGGCTCTAGCTAACCTGAGGGTGGCGGAAGACCAAGCCGCCGCCGCCCACACTACCACCTTCCAAGCCATAGATAATGCCCGGGCCGGCAATACCCAAGCCCAGGCTGGCATCAATGCGGCTCAAGCTGCCATCGCTACCGCCCAGGCCCAGGTTCAATCCGCCCGGGCCGGGGTTAGCCAAGCCCAGGCCCAGCTCGCCCAAGCCCAGGCAAACCTGTACAAATACCACGTAGACTACCTGCGCTACCAGCGCCTCTACGGTGCCGGAGCTGTCACCCAGGAAGACCTAGACACGGCGCGCCAGGCTTATCAGGTAGCCTTGGCCCAACAGGGAGCTCAGATCCAGGCAGTCCACGAAGCCCAAGCCAACCTGGCCGCTGCTCTCCAGGGAGTCAAAAATGCCCAAGCTCAGTTCAAAAATGCCCAAGGGGCAATTCAGCAGGCCCAGGGTCAACAGGTGCAAACCCAGATAGATAAAAACAATTATACTACTGATCTGGCCACCGTGGCCCAAGACGAAGTGGCAGTCCGCAATGCCCGGCAGCAACTATCCTACACTAGCATTCTGGCCCCCACTTCTGGGGTGGTGGGGGACCGGACCGTAGAAGTGGGCGAACAAGTCACCCCCGGCCTACCCCTGTTGTCAGTGGTGGGAGACCAGGTATGGGTGGTCGCTAACTTCAAAGAAACGCAGCTGGAGCGTATGCGTCCCGGCCAAAGCGTGACAATTGACCTGGACACCTTTCCCAATCATCCCTTCCAAGGAAGAGTCGAGAGCATCTCTCCGGCTTCCGGGGCTGACTTTGCCCTTCTACCCCCCGATAATGCCACTGGCAACTTCACCAAGATCGTCCAGCGGATACCCGTGAAAATTCTCTTCGACCCAGCCAGTATTCGAGGTTACGAGTCCCTAGTGCGCTCCGGGATGTCCGCTACAGTTTCTGTAGATGTCGGCAGTTCTGGGCACCCCTAAACTGAGGATACGGCCCGGCTACCCTCCGTCAAACCTCTCTGTACCTTTGATGCGCCCCTTCGGCAACACTTTCCGTTCTTTAGAATCCCGTAACTACCAACTTTTCTTCTGGGGGCAGGGGTTTTCCCTGATTGGCACCTGGATCACCCAGACCGCCAGTATCTGGCTGACGTACGAGTTGACCCAGACCGGTTTTTGGCTCGGCATGGTAGGCTTTGCCAGCCGCGCCCCGATATTTTTCCTGACCCCCTTTGTCGGGGTACTAGCGGACCGTTGGGACCGGCGGCGGGTATTAGTGGTTACCCAGACCCTCTCCATGGCCCAGTCCTTTGCCCTGGCCTGCCTGGCCCTCACCCACACGATCAACGTCTGGCATCTGCTCTTCCTAAGCGCTTTTCAAGGGCTCGTAAACGCTGTAGACATTACTACCCGTCAGGCCTTTGTCGCCGATCTCGTGGAGAGCCGAGAAAGGTTAGCCAATGCCATTGCCTTGAATGCCTCAATGTTCAGCGCCGCTCGCCTCCTAGGTCCCGCGGCGGCCGGTTTGCTTATTGTCGTCACTGGGGGGGTGGGAATTTGTTTTCTGATCGACGGCATTAGTTACCTGGGGGTGGTTCTAGGACTACTGGCAATGCGTTTCCCTCGGCGCGCTTGCCAAAATAAACCGGATCAACCCTTTTGGCCCAACCTCCGGGCTGGTTTTCAGTACGTGTCTAACAACGCCCCCATCGCCAATATTCTGCTGCTCATTGCCCTGGTGAGTTTCGTCGGCCGGCCAGTCATGGTCCTGACACCAATTTTTGCCGATCAAATTCTCCAGGGAGGAGCCCAGACCATGGGTATCTTGATGTCTGCCTCGGGATTGGGGGCCCTAGGGGGGGCGCTTTATTTAAGTTCGCGACCGAGCGTAGTCGGTTTGGGCAAGGTAATGGCCTGGGCTTCAGGAGTGTTTGCCCTAGCCTTGATCACCTTTGCCCGTTCCACTAACCTGGCCCTATCCCTAGGAGCCATGTTTGTTTTAGGCCTGACCTTAGTACTTCAATCCGCTTCTGGTAACTCTATCCTCCAGACCCTAGCCCCTCCGGACAAGCGGGGGCGGGTGATGAGTTTTTATACCCTAGCCTTCATCAGCACCGTTACCTTTGGCAACCTGGCAGCGGGCTTACTAGTGGGCCCCTTGGGAGCTCCCAACACCCTTACCTTAGGGGGCCTCATGTGTCTGGTGGGTTGCGCCCTATTTACCCTCCAGGTCCCTAGCCTCAACCAGCTGTTACACCAAAACTGGCCCAAGGCTCTAGGGGACACCGTCGACATCAAAGACGGCTAGCCTTTAGGTTTAAGGCAAAATTAGCATCGCATCCCCAAAGGAGTAAAACCGATAGCCATCCTCCCTAGCCTGGTTGTAGAGCTCCAGCAGCCGTTCCCGGCCAATTAAGGAGCTCACCAACAACATTAGGCTAGAGCGCGGCAGGTGAAAATTTGTCATCAGACCCTGGACTACGCGCCACCGGTAGCCAGGCTGGATCAACAAATCGGTCTTACCGGTCAGGGGCCTAAGCTCTCCCCCTTGAGCCGCCGCCTCTAGGGCGCGGGCGGTGGTGGTGCCTACGGCGATGACTCGGCCCCCGCCCACCTGGGTACTCTGGATTTGTTCTACTGTGGCAGCACTGACTTGGCACCACTCCTGATGCAGCCGTTGCTTAGCTAGATCGGCGGCGGTCACCGGTCGGAAAGTGCCCAACCCCACGTGGAGGGTAATAAAGGCTACCCCCACCCCGGCTTGAGAGAGCCGCCGCAGTAAATCCTCGGTGAAGTGAAGCCCAGCTGTGGGGGCAGCGACGGCCCCAGGAACTGCAGCGTAGATGGTTTGGTATTGGTCTGGCCGGGCCTGGGAGTGGGTGATATAGGGGGGCAAAGGGACCTGACCCAACTCCTCCAGGGCTTGAGTTAGGCTTTCCCCACGGATTAACTCAAACTCTAAGACCCGTCCGCCTGTGGCTTGATCAACCCGGGTCACCGTCGCCTTCACCTGGGAGCGTCCCCCGGTGAAGAAAACCACGGCACCGACCGCGAACTGCCGCCCCGGCTTTACTAGGGCTAACCACTCCCGGGGCCCAAGGACCTCCAATAAGAGGATTTCTACAGGTTTGCCGCCAGGCCGCTGACCGAACAGACGCGCCGGGATGACCCGGGTATCGTTGAACACCAGCAGGTCCCCAGGCCCCAGTATTTGTGGCAGGTCAGTACACCGACCGTGCCAGGTCTGGTGGGGAGAGACCACCAACAACCGAGCCTGGTCCCGGGGCTCCAGGGGATTTTGGGCGATGGCAGCCTCGGGTAGGTAGTAGTCATAGGCCGCCAGATCCTCTAGGAGAGGTTCAGAAGGCATCTAAGCGGACCCCCCGCAGGGACAAATCTAAAAGCTGCATTGGGTGCAGCACCGGCACCGAGCGGCCGGCCTGCCGCAGATGGTAACTGATCTGGGTAAAGCAACCAATGTTGGCCGAAGCAATCACCTGGGCACCAGTATCGAGGAGATGGCCCACCTTCTGCCGGCCTAATTCTTGGGCTGTCTCCGGCTGCAAGATGTTGTACACCCCTGCACTGCCACAGCACAGGGCAGCGTCCCGGGGCTCGCGCAACTGCACCCCGGGAATTTGCCTCAGGAGCTGGCGGGGCTGATGACTAATTTTTTGGCCGTGCAACAAGTGGCAGGCATCCTGGTAGACCACCACTAGGGGCTCGGTCTGGAGAGGGGCCAGAGGAGCCGTTAATCCCACCGTAGCTAAGAACTCCTGTACATCCCGGATGCGGGCAGCAAACTCTCGGGCAGCCTGGCCATAAACCGGATCGGCGGCCAAAACCTGACCGTACTCCTTGAGGGTATGACCACAACCGGAGGCGTTAACGAGAATGGCGTCTACCTGAGCATCCCGAAAGCTATCGATCAGTTGGCGGGCCAAGGCTTGGGCTTGTTCCTCCTGGCCCTGGTGATGGGGGAGAGCCCCACAACAGCCCTGGGTAGGGGGAATCACCACATCACAACCATTGGCGGCCAGGACCCGGATGGTGGCGTGGTTTACCTCCGGGTTAAATAACCGCTGCACACACCCGAGGAGGAGACCAACCCGATAACGCCGCTGCCCCTGGGCAGGTACTAGCACTGGGAAGTCATCCTCCCAGGCTGCCCCAGCCAAGGGCGGCAAAATAGCTGCCATGGCCCCCAGGGGGGGAGAGAGGCGGGGCAGCCAGCGCTGGGCTAACCCTGCCAGGCCTAGACCTTGGTATAACTGCAGAAGAGCCCGCAATCGGCGCAGGCGCTGGGGATAGGGAAACAACCCAAAAATTAGGGCCCGCAGGAGTTGTTGGGGGAGAGAACGGACCTGAGCAGCTTCGATCGCAGGCCGTGTGGTAGCGATCAACTGGTCGTACTTGACTCCGGAGGGACAGGCACTGACACAAGCTAGACAGCCTAGACAGGAGTCGAAGTGGGCCACAGCAGCTGGGGAAAGGTCGACTGTCTGGGCCTGCAGCGCCCCCATCAGGTAAATCCGGCCCCGGGGAGAGTCATTTTCCTTGCCGATCACCCGGTAGCTAGGACAGGTAGCCAAGCAAAAACCACAGTGGACACAGGCATCCAGGAGTTGGGCGGTAGAAGCGGGGGGTTTTACCTGATTCAAAGTTACAAACCACTAAAGGAACGCCCAGGACTGAGCAGATTTTGGGGGTCAAACCGCTGTTTCAAACCAACCATCAAGGCTAGGGCGTCACCGGTATAGCCCCAAGCTTCCAGAGACATCTTTAAGGCTGCAGGGGCGCGCAGGAGAGTTAGGAAACCGTTAAGCGTCTGACTGAGGGCACGGGCCTGCTCCAGAAAAACAACCGGCAGCCAAAGATAACCCACCCCCCGCCCCCGCTGGATGTGCCCCCACCAGGGGAGAGGGCCCAGAAGAGTCTGTAGGGCAGCTAGGAACTGATCAACACTACTCGAGCTGACCCCTATTTTAACCAAGGCCTGTCCCGCCCCCGGTCCAAGCTCCATGACTTTTCCTAAGGCCTGCCATAGATCCTGGTCTTGTCTATAGACCTGCACCTGCAGTCCTAGGACTTGGGCCAGGGACTTTAGAGTATTCACCTGGCCTGCTACTCCTGGCCCCAGGCCCTGGCAACGGATCATCAAGGCCATCTCTGGCGACCACCCCAGCTGCTGCCCGAGGTGGGGGGAAACCAGCTCGACTGCTACAGGAGCAAGGGCAGCTGCCAGGACTTGGCGACTAAACTCGGGCATCTGCTCGCCCATAACTACTAGGGTCTCGGAGGCCTCCGGGAGAGCGTAGACCCGGAAGGTTAACTCCTGCAGTACCCCCAGAGTGCCAAAGGAGCCAGTAAATAACTTCATCAAGTCATACCCAGCCACATTCTTGACCACTTTGCCCCCAGCCTTGACCACTTGAGCATCAGCCCTAACCAGTTTCAACCCGAGTAACAAGTCTCGGCCCCCTCCGTAGCGGTGACTGAGGGGTCCCGATCTCCCGGTAGCAATAATTCCCCCCAGGGTGGCTGCGGCCGGAGCTTCAAGGGGAAGAAACTGGCCTTCGGCTGCCAGAGCTTCCCCCAAGGCTCCCAGGGACATACCCGCCTCAACAGTGACAGTCAAGTCCTCACGGCGGTAATCTACTAACCGAGCCATGGCTTGGGTACTAACTATCAGATCAACTGACCGCACTAGGGGCCCCCAATCAAGAGCTGTAGCTGCCCCCGACACTAGGATCTTTTGCTGGTACCGATTTACACAGGCCAGCACCTCGGCGGTTTCTTGAATGGTAGCCGGGTAGACTACCCCCGCCGGCTCCCCCCCCGGTTCAAGGGCACAGGCGAGTAGGCCTTGCTGATCAGGAGTCAGGGTTGACCAGGGGGAGAAAGCCGCTGAGGCAGACCAAGACAAACTCATGTAGGAGGAGTCACAGGTTGATGCCGCCCTTTGAGGTAGGTTCCTCCGCCCACGAGGAGCAGGATACCCAAGGTTCCCAGGCCGAAGGGGCTCGGTGACCAGAAAGCCGCTTCTAGGTGGTTGACTTCCCCGGGTTTAAGCTGCCAGACCCGGTCTGAACCCTGGGCTAGGGCCGTTGCGGCTTGGGCTCCCCAGGAGGTATGGAGATGAAACTCAAGCTGGGTAAAAGCAGCTGGGCTAGCTAAGAGCTGCCCTTCGGGAGTAGAGATGCCCCAAGACCGTAGGTCTAAATCCCAGACTAGGCGATGGCGCACCAGCAGCAGAAAGTTCTGCTCACTCAGGTGAAACTGAGACAAAACCGGTGGGAATAGGTCATCCCCAGCTAAGCTGCCTAAGACCTGCTGCAAGCGCTGCTCAAGGTCAGCAGTAGTGAAGGGAATCTCCAAGAGCCATTCTTGATCAGCCACTCGTTGGCCGTTTCCCCCAAGAGCCCGGGCTTGGCGCACCTGGGCAGCCAGCCATCGGTCAACCTCAACCCTCTCAGTCAATTGCTCTGGGAGCCTGAGGTGTTGGATTACTTGACCTTGACTGGCATTATCAAACCGGACGTCTAGCCGGTATTGGACACACCCGGTCAGCACCAGGACCGCCAGCAGGACGAAGATAAGCAAGGGGAGATGCAGAGGAAGGGATTTAGCCAAGGAAGTCCCCGGGGGCAGCATCTCAAATAGTAGCGCTCAGGGATATCCCTGGGCAACCACAGTCCCCATCAGCCAAGCCCAAAACTATCTAGCAGGCAGTCAGTGCGGTAATTGTCTGGGGAGACAAGGGGTATATATAATAGTCTAACTCTTTCCCCCTTCATAAAAAATCGCCGATGAAGCCCTACCTAGCTGCGGCCGTCCAGATGACCAGCATCCCTGACCTGAAGCACAATCTCGCCCAGGCAGAAGAACTGATTGCCCGAGCGGCGAGGCAGGGGGCTAAGCTTGTGGGGCTGCCAGAGAATTTTTCCTTCCTGGGGGATGAGGAAGCCAAAATCACCCAAGCCGAAGCAATTGCCGAGGCTAGTGAGAAGTTCCTGCGCCTGAGCGCCCAAAAGTTTCAGGTCACTCTCCTCGGCGGGGGCTTTCCGGTGCCGGTGGGCAATGGCAAGGTTTACAATACCGCCCTACTGATTGACCCCCAAGGTCGCGAATGTGCCCGCTACGAAAAGATGCACCTGTTCGACGTCAATCTCCCTGATGGCAATACCTACCGAGAGTCTAGCACTGTCCTAGCCGGCACGTTCACACCACCGGTTTACACGAGCACAGACCTGGGCAGTCTAGGGCTCTCCGTGTGCTACGACGTGCGCTTCCCCGAGCTGTACCGTCATCTAGCCCGTCTTGGGGCGGACGTGTTATTTGTCCCCGCAGCCTTTACCGCCTATACGGGCAAGGATCATTGGCAGGTCCTGCTGCAAGCGCGGGCAATTGAAAATACGGCCTACGTGATTGCTCCAGCCCAGGTGGGGCGCCACAATAGTCAGCGCCAATCCCACGGGCACGCCCTAGTTATTGACCCTTGGGGAGGAGTGTTAGCAGATGCAGGGGATAGCCCTGGCCTCGCTCTAGCTGCAATCGACCCGGTCCGGCTAGAGCAGGTGCGGCGGCAAATGCCCTCCCTGCAGCATCGAGTCCTGGTATAGCACAGAGTTTCTGAGGTATAGCCCCCCTGACCAAGACTGATTGCTGATACCGTAGGGGGGTCACCAAACCCTCAGTTAGTCATCAACTTCAGGTACCATGGCAATCCTTCAGTTCCTAGGTTCAGTTCTTGCTTTCCTGGCCCTAGGGGTTCTCACCCTGGCCGCCCCAGTCTACGCCGATACCCCCAATTCCCCCACCGCGTCCATGTTCAACCTTCCCCAACTCCAGGGTCAAGCCACAGTGACTATGACCGTCAAAGGTAAACCAATTCTGATTGAGCTAGACGGCAACGATGCCCCCATCACCAGCGGCAACTTTGCCGATCTAGTCCAGCGGGGAGTTTATGATGGACTGATGTTCCATCGGGTCATCCGTACGCCTCAACCCTTTGTGGTCCAAGGGGGTGACCCCCAGAGTAAGAACCCCCAGATTCCCGCTAGTCAGTTAGGTACGGGCGGCTTTGTCGACCCCAGCACTGGGGAAGTCAGATATATTCCCCTAGAAATCAAGCCCCTCGGAGCAGCCGCTCCCCTATATAACCAGACCTTTGAGCAGGCGGGCATCACGGTTCCCCCCGTACTGCGCAATACCCGCGGGGCAATCGCCATGGCCCGCTCAGCTGCCCCTGATTCTGCCTCGTCCCAGTTCTATATCGCCTTAGCTGATCTGCCTTTCCTAGACGGTAACTACGCGGTGTTCGGCCATGTGAGCGCCGGCATGGAGGTGGTAGACGAAATTCAGCAAGGAGACCGGATCGATACGGCCCGCCTCAGTGCCGGCAGCGCGAATCTCCACGAGCCCAACTCCTAGGCCTGCCATGAGGGTGGTGGTGACAGGCCGGGGCCTAGTTTGTGGCCTAGGCAACCTGCAGCAGACCTGGGAGCAGCTGTTAGCCGGGAAGTCAGCGGTCAAACTGCAGCAGCCCTTCCCGACATTCCCCCCTCTACCCCTGGCCCTAGTCAAGGACCAGCCCAGCAGCCTAGACCCCCTGATCAGGACCCTGGTGGGCGCCACCCTCCAGGAAGCCGGGCTGACTCCTCCCTTAAAAAACTGTGGGGTAGTGGTAGGCTCTAGCCGTCACCATCAAAGCCAGTGGGAAGCCGGTGCTCCAGATTGGTATGCCAGTCTCCCCCAAACCACTGCCCTTCAGGTAGCCAGGCAGATCGGCAGCGAAGGACCAGTTCTTTCCCCCATGGCAGCCTGCGCTACGGGGATGTGGGCGGTTTTCCAGGGTCTAGAACTCCTGCGTTCCCGGACCTGTGAGCAGGTCTTAGTGGGGGCTGTGGAGGCTCCCATTACCCCCCTTACCTTAGCTGGCTTTTCGCGCTTAGGGGTTTTGGCCCCCGAGGGGTCCTACCCCTTTGACCGCCAGCGTCAGGGCCTAGTACTCGGGGAGGGGGGCGGGATGCTGCTGCTGGAAATAGCCACCCCTGGCCGGCAGCACCACGGAGCCATCCTGGGGGTGGGTCTTACCAATGATGCCTACCACCCTAGTTCCCCTGACCCTACCGGTCAGGGAGCCCAGAGAGCCCTCCAAGCTTGTCTCCACTACAGTCACCTGCGGCCAGTCGATATCGGCCACGTCCACTGTCACGGTACAGGCACGCGCCTCAATGACCAAGCCGAAGCCTCCCTAATCCAACGACACCTCCCCCAGGCAGCCATCAGTGCTAGCAAGGGTGCTACAGGCCACACCTTGGGGGCCTCTGCCCTCCTAGGAGTCCTGTTCGCCCTCCTAGCCCTAGAAGACCAGGTCATGCCCCCCTGTGTCGGCCTGAGAGACCCGGCCTTTGAGCTTAACTTTGTCCGCAGCCCCCGGCCGGCGATCATCGAGTATGCCCTAGGCCTAAGTTTCGGGTTTGGTGGCCAAAATGGGGTCCTGGCTGTGGCCCGGGGATAGGAGTTGATAACAACGCTGCAGGGCCTGCTGAAGCTGCTCCCGGTCTATAGGCTTAGTCAGGTAATCATTCATCCCGGCAGTCAGGCAAGCCTCGTAACTCTCCCGTAGGGCATCGGCGGTCATAGCAATGATCCACAGGTGCCGGTATTTTGCCTGCTGGCGGATTTGAGCAGTCGCGCTCAAGCCATCCATTTCGGGCATCTGCAAGTCCATTAAGACTAAATCGTAGGGTTTTTGCTCTAAGGCGGTTAGGGCTTCACGGCCGTTCTGGACCACATCCGCCTGATAGCCGAGCCGCTTGAGCAACAATAACTCGACCTTTTGATTGACCAGATTGTCCTCGGCCAAGAGAATCCGCAGGGGCATCTGACCGGCCATGACCCCACTGGTAGAAGGCAGACTAGGGCAGGGGGCAAGCCCTGGAGTTGGCTGGAGTACTTCTACTAGCAGGTCGTGGAGGCGGGACTGCTTAACCGGCTTAGTTAAATGGGCCGCCAGGCGCAGCCTTTCAATCCCCTGCGGCAAATGGTACTGACCAATGGAACTGAGCATGATCAGGGGCAGGCCAGCACCCCGGGGTAACTCCCGGATCGCCGCCGCCAAATCGAAGCCTTCCATGTTAGGCATACACCGGTCCAGAACCACCACATCACAGGCTCCCCCGTGGCGCAGGTATTGTAGAGCAGCCTGGCCAGACTCCAAAGCCACCACCTGCATGCCCCAAGCTTCCCCCTGATGGGTCAAAATGCTGCGGTTGGTGGCATTGTCATCCACCGCTAGGAGATGCTTGCCCGCAAGGACCCTGGCCACGGACTGGATCGGGGTGATCAATGAGACGGCAGTGGCTTTGATGGTGAAGTGGAAGGTTGAACCCTGACCCAGGCAGCTTTCCACCCACATTTTCCCCCCCATCAACTCGCACAACCGGCGACTAATCGCCAGGCCTAGTCCCGTTCCCCCGTACTGACGGGTGATGGAAGAGTCCACCTGGCTGAAGGGTTTGAACAGGCGGTCTAGGCGTTGGGGATCAATACCGGGGCCGGTATCCCGGACGGAAAACTGAATCTCGTAGTGCTCTGACTCCACGGAGGAGGCCCGCACCTGCAAGACTACTTCCCCCTCCTTAGTAAACTTAATCGCATTACCGAGGAGGTTCACCAGAATCTGCCGCAGCCGCGTAATGTCGCCGCGAATTGCCGGTGGCACCTCAGGTTCGATCAGGCAAGCTAACTCGAGATTCTTCTCCCCCACCTTCGAGGCCACCATGTCTAGGGCCTCATCGATGCACTCGTTGAGCATCAGGGGGCATTCTTCTAGGTCCAGGGAGTTGGACTCGATCTTAGAGAAGTCGAGAATGTCGTTGACAATGCTGAGTAGGGCATTGCCGCTGCTGTGAATGGTGCGCACAAAGTCTTCCTGCTGGGGAGTGAGACTGGTGCGCGAATCGAGCAGCAGCTCCGTCATGCCAATCACTGCATTCATGGGCGTGCGGATCTCGTGGCTCATCATAGCCAGGAAGTCTCGCTTCGCTCGATTAGCCGCTTCAGCCCCCTGGCGGGCCATCTCCAGGGCTTGGTTTTGCAGGGTCAACAACTCCCGTTGCTGTTGTTCTTGCTCAAGAAGACGGGCCTGGGCCACAGCTATGGCCAGTTGGCTGGCCAGCTTCCGTAGCAGGTTAACTTCCCGGGGCTGCCACTCCCGGGGTCCGCCGCACTCATGGACAAGGAGCAACCCCCACAGTCTCTCTCCGAGGAGAATGGGCGCTGCCAACATAGCCCGTACCTGGAAGCTGGCTAACAGTTGGACGTGACAGGGCTCTAGGTTGCAATCCTCAATGTCATTAACTTGGCGCACCCAGCCGGCCCGGTAAGCTTGACTTGAGGGCTGGCTCAGGCAATCGTCCGTGATGGCTCGACCGATGATCGAGAATCGGGGGTGGCGGATGGACTCTACGGTGACTTGACCCCTCAGGTCCTCATGAAGCTGGTAGACTACCACTCGGTCCGCCTGCAGGACCGCCCGTACCTCCTGGACACAAACCTGGAGCACCTCCTGTAAGCTGAGGGTCTGCCGGATGCTCAGGGTGATCTCGTGCAGTAACCTATCCTGGTCAGCCTGGTCTCGCAGGGCCAGTTCAGCAGCCCGACGATCCATTTCCATCCCTACCCACTGGGCCATGATCTGCACCAGATCTTGTTCGGAACTTTTGAAGGGACGGATCCGGGGGGTGCGACTAAAAAAACAAAGGGTCCCGTAGGGCTGACCAGCCACTAGGATCCGGCTGCCAATGTAGGTCTGAATGCCGTTGCCCCGACTAATGGCCTGGAAAGCTGACTCGGGGGCCTGAGCGGCCTCGCGAATAGCTAGGGGTTCTTCCATGGCCACCGCAAAGGAACAGAAAGTCTGGACAGCATCCATGGTCATCCCCGGGTGCAGGTCCTCGGCCCGCACCGCCACTAGGGTGAGGATCTGGTTGCGAATCTGGGTCAAGGCTCCCATATCCAAGCCTAGACTCTCACAGCCTACCTGAATGAACCTGTCAACGCGCTCCTCAAAGGTCAGGTTAGCACTGGCCATGGCGGCACAGAGGGAGCGCAGCTGGGCTTCACTGCGCCGCAGGGCCGCCTCCGTCTCCTTGCGGTGGGTAATCTCCTCCACCATACCTTCATAGTACAAGACTTGCCCCTGCTCGTCCCGCACTGCCCAGGCGTGCTCACATATCCAGATCACCGTCCCGTCCCGGCGATAGACCTGGGATTCAAAGTTAGTTAGAGTCCCCTGAATCCCGATCGCCTCGAGGAACTCCCGGCGCCGTCCGGGCTGGACGTAGAGTTGATGCTCAATATCCTCCAAGGTATTTACTAATTCTTGGGGAGATGAGTAGCCGTAGGTGCGAGCCAAACTAGGGTTAACGCACAGGTAGTGGCCTTCAGGAGTGGTGCGGAAAAGGCCTTGGACGGCATTTTCGAACAGGCTGTGGTACTGTTGCACGTCGGACTCGCTTTCTGTGAACACGGGCAACCCTCCCACCCCAGGGATGTGGTTAAATCGCTACTCTTAGAATACTGCATTTACTCCTGACGCCTATGATTGACCAACTAATTCGGGGCACCGCAGCGGGCGGAGGCATCCGCTTGGTAGGCGCGATCACCACCAGCCTCACCGCTGAAGCTCGGGCACGCCACCACCTCTCCTACGTGGCCACTGCCGCCCTCGGCCGAGCCATGACCGCCGGCTTGCTTCTGGCAGCAGGCATGAAACGCCCTGGGGCGCGAGTAAACATCCGGGTCCGCGGTGACGGACCCCTAGGGGGGATTTTTGTTGATGCCGGCCTAGACGGCACGGTCCGGGGTTACGTGGACCACCCCGAGATAGAGCTCCCTCCCAATCCCCACGACCAATTAGATGTGGGGAGGGCCGTGGGTAAGGTGGGTTATCTCTACGTGCTGCGGGATGTGGGCTACGGCTACCCCTACTCGGGGACCGTAGAGCTGGTATCAGGGGAAATTGGTGATGACGTTGCCCACTACCTAGCCCACTCAGAACAGATCCCCTCGGTCATCGCTCTAGGATCGGTCTTAAAAACCGAGCAGGTAATGGGGGCCGGGGGACTCCTAGTTCAGGTTTTACCGAAGGCGGCAGGCGACCCAGAGCTCCTTGACACCCTCGAGAGCCGCTTTAGTCAACTGACGGGCTTCACCCCCCTCCTGCAGGCAGGGCTAAGTTTGAAGGAGGTGTTCGGGCAGTTGTTTGGGGATCTGGACTTAGAAGTATTTCCAGAAGTGCAACTGCTGCGGTTTTACTGCCCCTGTTCCTTTGACCGGATGTTGGGGGCTTTAAAGCTGCTAGGGTTAGCTGAGCTGCAGGATATGGTCGAGAAGGACCACGGGGCGGAAGCAGTCTGCCATTTTTGCAATCAAGTCTACCAGGCAACTGAGGCTGACCTGACTCGCCTCATCCAGTCCGAATCCTCATGGTAGGATCCGGTAAATTCTTGATTATCCCCTAAATCCTATGTCTGCCCTTTACCAAGTGGAAATTAACCATCAGGGCCAGTCCTACTCCCTCGAGGTTCCCGAGAATAAAACCATCCTCGAGGTGGCCCTAGCAGCTGGGGTACCCCTACCTAGTTCCTGCTGCGCTGGAGTTTGTACTACCTGTGCTGCCCAAATCCTGAGTGGGGAGGTAGACCAAAGTGAAGGCCTAGGCATTAGCCCCGATGCGCAAACCCAAGGTTATGCTCTCCTGTGCGTCGCCTATCCTCGCTCAGACCTCAGCATCGTCTCGGAGAAAGAGGAGGTGGTTTATCAGCTACAATTTGGCCAACACCAAAAGTAGGCCTCCCATCCGTTGGCCAGACTTGTTGTCCCCTAACCGACGATTTCTCCTAGGTTCTTTCCCCATGACTATTCACTTCATCGAAGCAGAAATAGACCTGCACAGCGCTCCTCTCTCCCTCAACCAAAAGGTCGAAGAGGTGTTAGCTGACCACGGGGAACCCTTGCGCTGGGCCCTCACTCGGGTGGACTCCCAAACCCAGACAGTCCACCTAGAGGCGGTGGTGACCACCCCCTAGAGGCACCCGGCTAGTCCGGGTCTTAGTCCCAAACATATCCCCCCCATGGATCAGACTGCCCATCCCTTCACGGTCTTGCTCCTGATACCCACTGGTATTGGGGCGGCCATCGGGGGCTATGCCGGAGATGGGTTGCCTGTAGCCCGGGCTATGGCTCAGGTGGCTGAGTGTCTGATCACCCATCCCAATGTCCTTAACGGCGCCCAACTCTACTGGCCACTTGCCAATGCTCTCTACGTGGAGGGGTACGGTCTGGACCAGTTTGCGGCGGGGCAGTGGAGTTTGCGGCCGCGCCGCCACAATCGCCTAGGACTACTTTTGGACCAGGGTATAGAAACGGAATTGATGTGGCGGCAGTTGCAGGCCGCCTCCGCCTGTCAGGCTACCCTTGGTTTGACGATTAGCGCCCACGAGGTCACGGACGCCCCAGTCGAAGTCCAGCTACAGATGGCCACTTCCGGGGCAACCTGGGGCCGGGTTGTTAACCCTGATACCCTGCTGCGGGGGGCAGAGAAATTGCTCAGGCGGGGAGACGTAGATGCCCTGGCAGTGGTGACTCGCTTCCCTGACCTGAGTTGTGGTGCAGCTCTGACAGCCTACCGCCATGGTCATGGGGTTGATCCAGTGGCGGGGGCCGAAGCAGTAATAAGTCATCTGATCGTGCGGGAGTTTCAGATCCCCTGCGCCCACGCTCCAGCCCTCTCTCCCCTCCCCCTTGACCCCCAAATTTCAGCCCGGGCGGCGGCGGAGGAGTTGGGCTACACCTTCCTACCCTCAGTTCTAGTGGGCCTGAGTCGTGCTCCCCAATTCGTCTCTGGCCCTCCCCAATCAGGGGATATAACCGCCGCCCACGTGGATGCGGTGGTAGTGCCAGCGGGAGCCTGCGGGGGGCCCGCGGTCATCCATCTGAGCCAGAGCACCCCCATCCTGAGCGTCCGGGACAATGTTACCCGGATGGAAGCCTCGGCCCCAGCCCTGGGTATTCCTACTCTGGAGGTGGGTTCCTACCTAGAGGCCCTAGGAGTCCTGGCGGCCTGGCGTGCGGGGGTAAACCCATTGACCTTGGGGAGTGGCGTTCCCTCCCTGGGGCGATGAAATTCGATCGCCTCGACTGGCTGTGGCTAGGAGTGCTGCTGGGGGCTGCACTGGTGCTTTACACCCTTGACCTTGGCAATGTGGCCCTGCGGGACTGGGACGAGGGCACCGTAGCCCAGGTTGCCCTTGATCTGGCCCGCCATCCCCAAGATTGGCTATACCCAAGCTTAGGCGGCAAGCCCTACCTGAATAAACCCCCCCTGATTCATCTGCTGATCGCCTGGACTTACCATCTAGGGGGAGTCAACGAGTGGACTACCCGGCTTCCTAGTGCTCTCCTGTCTGCTCTAGCAGTTCCTTGGCTATACATTTTGGGGCGGGAACTATTACCCCAGCGGCCCCAAGCCTTGTTCAGTGCCCTCACCTACCTGACTCTCCTGCCAGTAGTACGCCATGGGCGCCTGGCTATGCTGGATGGGCCGGCCCTGGGTTTTGCTCTGGTGATGACCTGGTGTTTGCTGCGGGCTCGCCGCGATCAGCGCTGGTTTTTGGGAGCTGGAGTGGGGTTGGGACTGGTAATGGCCACCAAGGGAATCTTGGGGTTACTCTTAGTGAGTCTGGGCCTAATTTTTCTCGCCCTGGATACTCCCCGGCTTCTCGGCAGTCCCACCCTTTGGGGAGGCTTACTAGTGGGGTCTAGCCCAATCCTGGCCTGGTATGCAGCCCAGATCTGGCACTACGGCCCGGGGTTTCTACAGGGGGCCCTCCTTAACCAGGCTTTTGGCCGAGTTTGGACTAGCATCGACCACAACACAGGTCCCCCCTGGTACTACCTTGGCCAAATTGGCGAGATGGCCTGGCCCTGGTTAATCTTTTGGCCGGCTGGCCTACGCCGCGCTTGGGAACACCGCAACCTGAGTTGGGGGGTGTTTATTCTGGTCTGGTGTGGGGTATACCTAGGGGCTGTATCCCTAATGCAAACCAAACTCCCTTGGTACGTGCTGCCGATATATCCGGGCTTAGCCTTGGCTGGTGGCGTGCAAATGAATCATATGTGGCGCCAAGAACCTTGGCTAGGGCTTACCCCTCGTCAACCTTACCATTGGGGTTGGACCGCCAGCCTAGTGCTGCTGAGCGCAGTGGCAGGGGGAGGATGGGTATACTTTGGGTTTTTCGCCCACCAGGATTGGTTGGGGACAGTTTTCCTTTGCCTAGCCGGCGCCTGCGTCGTGAGTGTAGTCCTGGTCAACAGAGGTAATCCCCAATTTCTGCCGGTGATGGTATGGGGAACCTACCTAGCCTTGGTATGCCTGGTGAGCTCAAACCAATGGCTGTGGGAATTGGCAGAAGCTTACCCCGTCAAACCCGTCGCTGCCCTGGTGCGGCAGCATGTCCCCGCTGGCCTGCCAGTCTACACCTCCTTTAGCTACAGCCGACCCTCCCTGGACTTTTATAGTGACCACTCGGTCACGCCTGCCCCCCTAAGCCAGTTGGCTGACCACCTTCACCGGGACCCCCACCCCTACCTGCTAGTCGACCCTGACACCCTCAAGCAACTGAACTATCTTGGCCTAAAGGTTATAGGTAGTTCGGAGAACTGGTTCCTTATCACTCACCGGGAGCCCTAGAACCCTTGCGCAAGTCCCTTGTACCCTACCTATTTCTCCTGCCTGCTCTAACAGTCCTGAGCCTAACTGTCTTCTGGCCAGGAATGCAGGCATTTTATCTAAGCTTCACCCACTACGGATATGTCCTGAATATTCCTCCCCGCTGGGTAGGTTTGGCCAACTTTCACCGTCTACTGCACGACCAAAGGTTTTGGCATACCCTAGGCAACACCCTCCTATACCTGGTGGGGGTTGTCCCTCTGTTGGTGACCTTGCCCCTAGGTTTAGCAATTCTGGTTAATCGCCCCCTCCTAGGTATCCAATGGTTTCGGGCGGCCTACTACACCCCAGTAGTAATTTCCATGGTTGTGGCGGGGATTGCCTGGCGGTGGTTGTACGCCGAGGACGGGCTTTTTAATGAGCTACTACAGCTATTACCAGGACTAAAAACCCTGGCGGTGCCCTGGTTGACTAGCCCTCACCTGGCCTTGTTTAGCGTCATGGCAGTGACGGTCTGGAAGGGCTTGGGATATTACATGGTAATTTATCTAGCAGGCTTACAGGCTATCCCTAAGGACCTCTACGAGGCTGCTGCCCTAGATGGAGCGGACGGTTTTGGCCGTCACTGGTGTATTACCCTACCCCTGATGCGGCCTTACCTATTACTAGTAGCGATCATCTCTGCGATCTCAGCTACGAAGGTGTTTGAGGAAGTCTACATCATGACTCAGGGCGGGCCCCTAGACAGTTCCAAGACCGTAGTCTACTACCTATACGAACAGGCCTTCGACAACCTGGAGATTAGTTACGCCTGCACTATCGGCCTGGTGTTTTTCCTAGTGATCCTGGGTTTGTCGCTGCTGTACATCGCCCTGACCCAGACCAGACAAGATATTAAGATTCCCTAAGACTCTCGGTCAAAGGAAAAGGGAGGGGGCTGGCGAATGTTTACAAGGGACATAGCCTTAATAGGCCGATAATTGGGGTTAGGCAACTCACCCCCAGACCAAGATTAGGGCGCCAAACTTTGTTATTACCGGCCTAGGGGGATGGGTATGCTAGAGGCGAGTTCCCTGCAGAAGGTCTCCGGCACACCGATGTGTCCCCGAGTAAACCACTAGGTAAGTTGACCAGGAGCCTGAGTCCCTCGGTGGTCTGAGCAAAACCGTACACGTGTCATCGGCAGAATTCCCCTAACTCCTATGTTCAGCAACAACTCTTTTAACCCAGTCAAGGACCCAGGCGAATTGCTGCAGCGCTATGCCATGGGTGAGCGGAACTTCTTTATCGCTATACTCAACGGGGCAGAACTGAGGGGAGCAGACCTAGGGGAAGCAGACCTGGAGCGCGCTAGTCTGGTCGGAGCTGATCTGCGGGTGGCTAGCCTCAACAAGAGTCGCCTCGGCTTTGCCAATCTTCAGGGCGCTAACCTCAGTGGTAGCGACCTGACCATGGCCCATTTGGTAAGAGCTAACTTGGAGAAAAGTATCCTCGAGGGGGCAGTCCTAGTGGGAGCCAACCTGATGAAGGTGAATCTTAACGATGCTAACCTCAGTGGTGCTGATATGAAGGGGGCTGATCTACGGGAGGCAGTGCTTAAGGGGGCTAACTTAAGCTCGGTGGATTTGGGGTATGCCCACGGTTTTAAAGCCGACTTTGAGGGGGCTAACCTCCAGCAAGCCACTGCCTACCGAGCCGATTTCAGTTTCACCAGTTTTTGTCATGCCAACCTGCGGGGAGCGGTGCTGACTGGGGTTAACTTCAGTGGTGCTCAATTGAAAGGGACTAATTTTGAGTCGGCTAACCTAGCTCAAGTCAATTTCACTGGTTGCAAACTGATAGGGGCAGTCTACGACCGGCAAACCACCTTTCCTCCGGGCTTTGACCCCCAGGAACGGGGCATGCGCAGCTTCTAGACCCCTCAATCCCAGACTACCCCTTCGAGATCGGCACCAGTAAAGTCCGCCTGGGCCAGGCGGGCTCCCCGGAGTAGAGTCCGGCGGAGGACCGCCCTTTGAAACTGGGCTTTTTCTAAGTTGCTCCAACGCAAGTCCGCCCCCGACCAATCGGCTTGTTGACCCCGCAGCCCAAAGCCATTCACACCAGTTAGGTGAGCGCCGATCAACCGCGCCCCCACCAAACCCGTCCAGACCAAACAAGCCCCCGTCAGGTCAGCGTCCTCAAGGTCCGCCTGCTGCAGGTTAGCTTGCCCGAGTTGGGCGGCACGCAGGTCAGCTCCTGCAAGCTGAGCCCGCCACAGCTGGGCAGTACTCAAATCTGCTCCCCGGAGAATTGTCCCCCGCAGATCGGCGGCAATCAGGTGGGCACCGCTCAGGTCAGCCTCGGTGAGATCAAGACCCCGCAGGTCTGCTCTCACTAAGTACAGTCCCTGGAGGTGAGCTCCCGGCGCTAGGTGTGGCCAGGTCCTACTCATTGTGGGGGAGCAGGGTGAGGAAACTGTCCAGCAACTTATCCGCTAGGGCTGCTACCCAGGCTTCCTCCTGGCGAGTGTAGCTGCGGGGGGTGTGGGCACCAAGAACTAGGGCCCCCCGGGCCCCAAGGGGCTGACAGATTACCCCTTGGGTATTGGGAGGGAGGTAGGAGAATTCACTGCGGCCAGGATAAAGAGCCAAATCCACTAGGTAAACTGGCTGCTGACGCTCCAGAACCCGCTGCAGAATAGGTCCGGGGATGACTGCGGCTTGAGGACCGAGGACCCCACGGCGCAGATAGACTTGCTGGTCGTACCACACCACAATGGAGCCGGTGGCAGTAGTGGTTAAGAGCAGGCTGGAGACCCAGGCCAACTCCTTGCCAAGGCCTTCCGGTAAACCAGACGCAAGTTCAAAGCCTGCCGGGCCCTCCAAGCCCACAGGTTGGGCTGGCCGGGGCTGAATTTGCTGCCACAGGAGGCCTACTAGCACCAAAAGGGCACTGAGCATCACTCCAACCACGTCCCCTCGGGCCTGGGCTGGGGTTAGTTCAGGGGTAGTTAACCGATTTAGGCCTAGGAGCAGGCCTCCGATTATCCCTAGGGTGAGGACAAGACGATGGGACACCTAGGATCCGGTCTGAAACACCTGTTGTAGACAGTAGGCACCAAAAAGCAGGAAGGGCCAGCCGGGCACTAGGGGTACCGGCACTAGCACAGCTCCCACTACCAGACTAATTACCCCTACGGTAACCAAAACCACGTTTTTCATCTGCGTGAAGGTTTGGCTCAGCTCATCGACCCAAGCACTCATTAATGATTCTCCACCCTTTGAATTTTGCCTACCGGTGAGTGATCCTAGCACGATTTGTCCAGGTGGGGATTAGCGACCCCCGATCCAGGCAAGGTCTAACATCAATGCCCCCAACCCTGGTGTCAGGTTGACCCGGTGCGCGGCAAGCCCCGTCCTTCGATGTCAATAACCCCGACCCCTAGTTATGACCAACAACTCCCTGCAGGGGTGAGCTCGCCTGGGCCGCCTCCCGTTTGGGAATCCGGCCCGCCCAGTAGGCTAACCGGCCTGCCCGGGTAGCTAGGGCCATGGCCTCGGCCATCAAGGCTGGGTGGCTTGCCTGGGCAATGGCAGTATTCACCAACACCGCTGCTGCCCCCATTTCCATCGCCTGGGCGGCTTCACTCGGGGTACCTATACCCGCATCAACCACCACGGGCACCCGGCTGTTTTCGATGATAATTTGGATGTTGGCGGCATTGAGCAGCCCCTGGCCTGAGCCGATGGGGGACCCCAAGGGCATGACCGTGGCACAACCACACTCCTCTAGGCGTTTGGCCAGCAGGGGATCGGCGTTGATGTAGGGCAGAACCGTAAACCCTTCCCGGACTAGGACTTCTGCTGCCTCCAGGGTGCCAAGGGGGTCTGGCAGCAGATACTTAGGGTCAGGAATCACCTCTAGCTTGACAAAGCGGTTCTCCTGTTGCCCCACCAGGCAAGCTAGCTCCCGGCCCAGGCGGGCCACCCGCACCGCCTCCTCTGCGGTTTGGCAGCCGGCAGTGTTGGGTAGCATCCAGAGCTTCCCCCAGTCCAAGGCTTCTACTAAACCCTCGTGACCAGGTGCTCCCAACTGCACCCGCCGCACGGCCACGGTCACCATGGCGCAGCCACTCGCCTGGATACTTTCCCGCATCTGGGTATGATCGCGGTACTTGCCTGAGCCGGTAATTAGGCGGGATGAGAACTGGCGGCCAGCAATTTCTAGGGGTTGGTCAGCGGAAAGGAGTGTAGAACTAACCATAGCGGCTTAACTAAGGGGGTGGATATTGGGCAGACCACAGACTAGATAGGGGCCGGGCCGGGCAACGAAGTACCCCTGGATGTAGGTGACACCGTGGTCCCGGGCCCAGACCCATTCCTCGGGGGATTCGATCCCTTCGGCTACGGTTTCGATGGCCAGGCTTTGGGCAATTTCCAGAATTTTCTCGGTGATCAGGGCCTTGTAGCTGTCCTGATGGACATTGCGGATCAGCTCCATATCCAACTTGATCAAGTCGGGGTGCAGTTGGTGGAGGAGGTTCAGGCCCGAGTAGCCCGCGCCAAAGTCATCCATCGCCACCTGGAAGCCAGCATTTCGATAGTATTTAAGTATTTTATGTAGGTGCTCCAGGTCCTTAGGCTGGTCTGACTCCACCACCTCAAAGACTACCCGGTCGTGGTCAATACCTGCTTCGTCGATCTCTCGGACTGTCTCCCGAAGACAGGCGGTGGGTTCGTAGAGGGCCGTGGGGGAAAAATTGATGAAAACATGGGCCCCTAGCTGGGGCAAGTTCACCCGTTGGGCACTGTGAATCGCACTCTGACGAGCGATCCGGTCTAGCACCGGCAGCAGCCCGGCTTCAGTCGCCACATCTACCATCGGTCCGGGGGAAACTACCCGCCCAGAGTCGTCTATCCCCCGCAACAAGGCCTCGTAGCCGTAGACCTCCTGGAGGTTATCTGCCTTGACGATGGGCTGAAAGTAGCTCACTACCTTGCCCTGCGTCAGCATTTCTAGGAGCCAATCGGATTGCTTGAGGCTCACTAGTTGAGCAAGGGAAACCGCCTGGCCAAATTCCCAAGGCTGGATCGGGGCTTGGCTCAGTAGAAACAGCGCCCTAGTGGTTTCTAGTTCCTGGCTGTTGAGGTCTTGTTTGGCGGTCTGCAGCAGCAGTTCCAGGGCCATGGGCGGACAAAAGACCTTGAGGCTCGCCCCCCCCGGCATGATTTCACTCGCTAGACCCTGGGCCCGGCAGGAGCTAAAGATCTTCTGAAAGATGTGTCGGGCGGAAAACCACAGGTAGAGAGTTCCGGTAGGGGGGAGAGGTGCAGGAACCTGGTCACAACGCAGGCAAGGGGAGTTAGTCACTAGTTGCCCCCCCCAGGGTAGCGCCCAGAACGGCTAACTCGTCCCGGTGGCCAGTAACCACTAGCCGGCATTGGTCCTGATGGGGAGCCTCAAACCTCACCAGGACCTCCTCGTAGCGTCCCGCCCGCTGCCAGTAAAACCAGCCGGCTAGGGGAGCCCCTAGGACCAGTAGGGGAGTGAAGGGACCGAGGGGGGGCCAGAGGGTAGTCAGCATCAAAGCCAGACACAGGCAGCCACAGCCGGCTAGGAGCGACAAAAACACTGCCATAAATCGACTAGGAGCCACAAAACCCCGCAGGGTGACCCGGTTTTCCTGGGGGTCTACCCCTACGACTTGGTAAGCTCGGCTAAGGAAGTGGGCCTCAACAGCGGCAGCACAGTCCAGTTCAGACTGGTTGACCTGCCAAGCTTGGGTTTCAAGGCGCTCCTTAACCGAGGCCCGGACAAAAAACAGCAGCCCCACGGTCATCAGCAGGGTCAGGAGTAGGGTTGAAGAGATAATTGGCATGGGCGATCGACGGGATCGGTAACAAGGGGGGCTAATTTCAATTGTGCCACTCTTGTCAGTGGGGGGACCTCTTAGCCGGCCAAGTCACCGGGTAGACGACGGGCATGGCCCCAGAAGGCCTCTAGATTGTAGAACTGGCGCTGTTCAGGCATGAATACATGGACGATCACATCCCCGTAGTCCAGTAAAACCCAAGTACTATCACGCTCCCCCTCTAGGTGCCGCGGTAGACGCTGGCACTTCTCGGCTACCTGGTCCCGGATGGCCAGGGCGATTGCCCGCACTTGTACCCGGGAAAACCCCGTCACTAGGACAAAGTAGTCAGCGAGAAAAGAAACTTCCGTCACCTGGAGCACCACGATGTCATCCCCTTTCCGGTCAGCTGCCGCTTCGACAATTGCCGCTAGGTAGGGGTGGTGATAGGGGTCAGTGATGATGAGGTTGGGAGTGGTTTCACCCATGGGATTTTGCCATCTGCATTGACCAGTTACGGGTTTGAATTGTTCGGGGGTGAATCAAGCGGTAGGTACCAAACAGGTGGTGTAGGGAAGCCTCGCTAGTCAGCCACACCCCATGGTAAAGGTTCTCGCGGCTGACTTGGCGTAACTTCTTGAGGGTAGGGTCATCTCCCCGCCCCGGTTCTAGGCTGTCTGCTAGGTAAAGAACACAACTTAAAGGGCCCATCCCAGGGGACCCTAGGGTGTGGTTGGCTATGGCTGCTAAGACCTCTGGGTTTTCAATCCCAAATTCCTTCGCTGCCACTAGGGCTCCTACCTCGGCGTGCAGTAGCTGGGGAGAGGCTTGGTAGATGGGATCGATGGTGATACCCGCCCCTTGGGCCATGGTCAGTAACCGGTCTGGGGGAAAGTATTTTGCTAGGTCATGTAGCAGCCCCGCCAAGGCGGCCTGATGGGGGTCAAGGTGGTGGACCTCGGCTAACTGGGCGGCCATGGTCTCTACCCGCTGGACGTGGGCGAGGCGTGAGGGAGTCACCTGGGGAGCAAGCCAGTCTAGGACTTTGGTCCGGAAGCTGTCGGAGAGCAGGGGGGTCGGCATGGAGAGGAATGGACAGGGGGCGCCCCTAGGAGGCACTTGACTCCAGTGTAAACCAAGGCCAGACTGAATCAGCTAGACAATGGCTGACCTCCCGCGCCGGTTTCCGGGATGGTGTTCCTGCGCTTCTTCTGCTTCGGTCCTCTTTAGGTCCCCATAGTTCTATAATCGCAATGTTATCTCCTGGCTGCTTTACCAATGATGAAGGCTGGGAGGGAAAATTAGAATGTATTGACGTTCTCCCCAACCTGAAGGCTAAAGATTTCCACAGCGCTCACCGCTGCGATCAGTCGCTAAAGAATATATTTCGTCGTATTAACTAATGACAAGACTCCAATATTTATTGTTAGCAACAGTACATCCGCGACGGGGACAGCAACCCGCCCCAAAGCTAGTGGATTCGTTGAACCCCTCGAAACGGCCTCTGGTAAGAGTTCTGGCCTCTCGACCGCCGAAATTTCCCCCAGCGCTGGGGTCGTTTTTCCGACCCGTCGCAAATGGGGCTTGTAATCCGCTCTGGGTGGTGCTTTAATCAGGGGTGGGTCCCCACTCGCTGGGGACATCAATTGAATGGAAACGAGCGGCAGTGCGTCAATAACGAGTAGGGGTAGCTTCGAGAGTCCCCACTCGCTGGGGACATCAATTGAATGGAAACTCCCTTTCTCCCAGGGGAGAGCGAGGTGTGCCCAGTACAGGTCCCCACTCGCTGGGGACATCAATTGAATGGAAACACAAGGGAGATTTCTCTCCTGAGTAAGGCCTTTCGCCACAGTCCCCACTCGCTGGGGACATCAATTGAATGGAAACTGCGATATGCAGAGCAGAGCGGCAGTGAGTCAGCAAGGAGTCCCCACTCGCTGGGGACATCAATTGAATGGAAACTCAATTGTAGGAATAATCGCCATTTTGAAATCCCTTGCCGCCTGTCCCCACTCGCTGGGGACATCAATTGAATGGAAACCCGCACAGGCAAGCGGGATGTAAATTTTTTGCCCTGGTCCGTCCCCACTCGCTGGGGACATCAATTGAATGGAAACGAATTTACAGTAACCGCCAACCACCCCCTTCCTCTTGAGTCCCCACTCGCTGGGGACATCAATTGAATGGAAACTTGGGTATTTGGGAAAGTGGGGGGTGTTTGCCCACTCTTGTCCCCACTCGCTGGGGACATCAATTGAATGGAAACTGCTGGGAATTTGATAGCGACCAATAAAGAAGAATAAAGTCCCCACTCGCTGGGGACATCAATTGAATGGAAACCCGGCTCAATTGAGATAAACATCGTTTGTTCTTTTTTAAATAAGTCCCCACTCGCTGGGGACATCAATTGAATGGAAACGCGCGTTCCCGACGGACCCGGATGGGAATCCCCTCTAGAGTCCCCACTCGCTGGGGACATCAATTGAATGGAAACACGGTTAGAGAGGGAGCGCTCCAGTCGACCGCTATTATATGTCCCCACTCGCTGGGGACATCAATTGAATGGAAACTAGATGACCGGGAAGCTCCCGGTGAGGCCGTGAATTGAGGGTCCCCACTCGCTGGGGACATCAATTGGGGCCCCCACCCCCCTATCCCCTCCCCCGGAAGAGGGGTGTTTCTGGGGATGAGAGATGCTGACTGAATAATGGAATAATGGACACTGGACCAGTCTTATACACGGGCCACTCCGGTGCCAAGCCTCCACTCGCTTGGGAACTTGACTGAATGGAAATCCACCCCTCATCCCCTAGCCCCTTCTCCCACCCGGGGAGAAGGGGGACAGGAGTTTAGAAGCCCCTCTCCCATGGGAGAGAGATTTAGGGTGAGGGCCAAAACCATCTCCCATTCCCAGCCCCCCTCCCTGGGGACATCAATTGAATCGAAACCTCGATGGCGTCCTGGCAAGCGCACTATCGTGCCATGAGGCGTCGCTGAAAAGCGTTGCCCTGACCGGCTTCGATGAGCGGCGGCCTGTGGCGTCCATGGGGACCGTCGATCTGCTGCAAAAGCGCCTGCAATCACAACAAGCCACAGAGTGACGCTATCCAAAACAAACTTGTCTGGAGTCAAACAATGCCTTTTTCGCTTTCTCGCCGTCGTGTACTTCAGTCGACTCTCCTCGCCGGTTTCGGCTTCGCCGCTATAGGGCGGTCTGCAATTGCTCAGGGAAAATCATCTGCCATTCTCCCGAGTGATGCGAATTCCCTCGCTGCGTTGAGCCAAAAGCTCACCACTGCACCACGCCGCCGGGACTTCAAGACTACGCAGATGATTTTGCAACACCCCGATGAGTGGGACAGTGAAGCGCTCGATCTGGTACTGGCCTATTCCGCCGGTCCGCGTCAAGTCTGGGATAACACTAACCTAGAAGGCCCGTGGTTGAACCTGATGCGCAACGCTCTAAACGCACAAATCTGGTCGTTCAAACACCCGGATTTTCTCGCCGTTTCGGCTACTCACGGCCCGGCCCATTTGGCACTTCTTGACGACTACATCTGGACCAAGTATGACCTCGGCAATAATTTGCTCAATGGCAAGTACCAAGGCAACAACTGGGTGAAAACCCCGACCGCCGCCCAGGCTGACCCGGCGCAAATTGAAGATGCGAACGGCGTGTTTTCACCTGCGGATAACAGCATCTCCGTTTTGCAAGAGCGTGGTGTTGTGTTTCTTGCTTGCCACAATGCGATCTGGGAGATCACAGGCCATTTGCTTGCCAAAGGTATCAACCCGGACAAAAAGACGCAAGGCGAGGTAGCCTCCGAATTAACGAACCATCTTATTCCCGGTGCTGTGCTGACTCCTGGGGTCGTCGGAGCGATAGTCGAGCTTGAAAACGCAGGTTTTCGTTATACCTCGTCCTGAGAAATCTTGCCCCGCGCCAGTGATCTTGTCATTTGGCACAGATAGCCAGAGCATGTCTCTCCCATGAGTAATTTCACATCCCCCCTCCCTGGGGACATCAATACGAATGGAAACTAAGGACCCTCACCCCCGTCTCCCGGGGGAGTGGGGTGTTCCTGAGAGACAGGGATATTGACTGAATAATGGAATAGTGAAGACTGGACCAGTCTTAATACACGGGTCACTCCGGTGCCAAGCCTACATTTATTTGGCAACTTAACTAAATGGAAATCCACCCCTCATCCCCTAGCCCCTTCTCCCACCCGGGGAGAAGGGGGACAGAAGTTTAAAAGTTCCTCTCCTTAGGGAGAGAGATTTAGGGTGAGGGCCAAGATCATCCCTCATTCCTAGTCTCCCCTCACTTGCTAAGGATAATTTTTTAGATCCTTGAGTTCGGTAAATGCCCGATGTGAAGTGCCTTATGGTGTCGGTCCTACTTTACCCGATGCGCCGTAATGCCCCGCCCTGAACGGCGGGGATGTAAGGCGCGAACGGCGAGGGGATTTTGCCATTAGTTGCCGTCACTCATAGTACAAAAGTATAATTAGAGTATGCAGCTACTCCAAGCCTTCAAATACAAGTTAATGCCGACCGGCGAACAGCAGCGCCAGATGCGCCGCTTCGCGGGGTCGTGCCGCCTCGTATTTAACAAGGCGCTGGCACTCCAGAAGGAGCGCTACGAGCGCGGCGAGAAGAAGCTGGGGTACGCGGGACTATGTAAGGAACTCACTGGCTGGCGAACGGCGCAGAGACACCCTGGCTCTCTGATGCGCCTGCCCAGCCGTTGCAACAAACGCTCAAGGACCTGGAGCGTGCATACAAAAACTTCTTTGCAAAGCGTGCCGACTTCCCGCGATTCAAGAAGAAGGGCCGGTCAGATAGCTTCTGCTTTCCCCAGGGGTTCAAGCTGGACCAGGCCAACGGGCGACTGTTCCTACCCAAGCTCGGCTGGCTGCGCTACCACAACAGCCGGGACGTGCTGGGCACGGTGAAGAACATCACCGTCAGCCTGTCGGGCGGGAAATGGTATGCCTCGATTCAGACTGGACGTGAAGTCGAACAGCCCATCCCGCAAGGGGGTGAAGTCGGTATCGACATGGGCGTGGCAAGGTTTGCCACTCTGTCGGATGGTACGTATTACGCGCCACTCAACAGCTTCCAGCCAAACGAGCCAGCCTTGCGTAGGGCGCAGCGGTCCATGGGCCGCAAGGTGAAGTTCAGTAACAACTGGAAGAAGGCGAAGGCCCGCGTCCAGCGGATTCATTCCCGCATCGGCAATGCCCGCCGCGACTTCCTGCACAAGACCACGACTACCATCAGCAAAAACCACGCGATGGTGTGCATCGAGGATTTGCAGGTGCGGAACATGTCCAAGTCAGCGGCCGGTACAGTTGAGCAGCCAGGGAAAAACGTCCGGGCCAAGTCCGGCTTGAACAAGTCCATCCTGGACCAGGGCTGGTCCGAGTTCCGTCGCCAGCTGGACTACAAGTTGGAGGGGAATGGTGGCTGGCTTGTTGCCATGCCGCCGCAGTACACCAGCCAAACATGTCCGTGCTGCGGCCATATCTTGTCGGAGAACCACCAGACACAAGCGCAGTTCCTGTGCGTCAAGTGCGGATTCAAGGACAATGCCGATGTGGTCGGTGCGACTAACATCCTAAGGGCGGGCCACGCCCGGTTGACTGGAGACCACAAAATGGCCACAAATACCGTGGGACACACGGAAATTAACACCTGTGGAGATACGAGCAGCGGTTGCGCGCTCGGCCCAGGAACCCACCGAAGCGACTTAGTAGCGGCTCAATGCTGTGTCTAAGCGCCGTAGGAGTCTCTGGCCTTCAAGCCGGGGAGGATGTCAATTTTAGGGGCACTCCCATGGCGGTCCCGGGATTTTATCGCCAAAATCAAGTAAGCCCATGGGGTCTCAGACCCGGTTTGGGGGTCATCCCCATACCCCAAAACTTTCCCTACTTTCCCTCCCTCAGCCATGGCCAACCATTTCCCACCTCCCTGTTCCCCCACCACCCTCGACCTGGCCAGCCTGCGGGCCCACCTGCTGGACCTATTGTGTACTGACGCCTACCAAGAGGGAGATTTCCAGCTCAGCTCTGGGCAGCGGAGCACCTACTACCTCAACAGTAAGCCGGTAACCCTCCATCCCTGGGGAGCTGTAGCCGTGGCTCGGTTACTTTTACCCCTAATCGGAAGTACAGCGGCGGGGGTAGCTGGCTTGACCTTAGGAGCGGATCCCCTGGTTAGCGCCGTGAGTGTGGTAGGCACCTACGAGGGCCGCTCCCTGGCGGCTTTGATCGTGCGCAAGGAACCCAAGGGCCACGGTACCCAAGCCTATATCGAAGGGCCTTCTCTACCCCCCGGGAGCTCCCTGGTGGTCTTAGAAGATGTAGTCACCACCGGCAAGTCAGCCCTGCAGGCGGTCGAACGGCTCCGGGCAGCCGGGTACCAAGTAACCGCCATCCTCGCCCTAGTCGACCGGGATCAAGGGGGCCCACAGCTCTATCATCAGTCCGGGCTGGGCTTTCAGGCTCTGTTCCAAATTCTGGAAATTCAATCCCGTTGGCAAGAGTTAAAGAAACTATAAGGGAATTTTAAGAATTGAGTCCAAAATGATAGGGCAGTGAAGGGGAGAGGCAAGCTGATTCATAGAGGTCCCGATCGCAACTGGATGATGACTATGGATTACTTGAATTCTGCAGTGGCAAATCAACTCCGGCGCTCCGATGGCCGCTACTTGAGTCTTGGCGAGCTGGGGGTCTTTGAACAGTATCTGCAAAGCTATCAACTCCGGCTACAGGCCTACGGTATCCTGCGTACTCAGGGTGAAGCGCTGGTGATGCAATCTCTCAGGCGAATGGCGCAAACCTACCCGGAGCTGATCCAAGCCCACGGGCCCCGGTGTAAATACGACATGACTGAGGTCCTGCGTTATATTGCGCTCGCAGTCCTCCGGGATGACGTGGAAATGTTTAAAGAACAAATGTTTAGCTGGCTAGACACGGTGCTGGTAGCCTACAAACGTAACCTCCAGTGTTCTACGGCCTACCGCTACCTGCAGGAGGCAATCGGCGCCCAGGTGCCAGAAATTGCCTCCTTAACCAGACCTTACCTGGAGATCCTGATCGAGTCTTTGCAAAGTCATGCTTGATTAGTCTTATCAATCAACTGCCCACCCCAGCCCTTGCGACAACCCCAATAGCGGAGTTATAAGATCATGATTACTCGTAAACCTTTTACCCCTAACTCCAACATCCCAGACCGGCAGGTAGCTTTGGCCCAGATCTATCAACAAGTTCTGGAGCGACAGCCCTCAGCTTGGGAGCATCGTCAGCTTGGTACCGCCGAGCAGGATTTTCTAACTGGCAAAATTGGGGTGCGGCGCTTTCTGAAGCAGTTTGCCTGCTCGCCAGTCTACCTGAGAGCCTTTTACGAGCAAGTCTCTAACCTCAAGTTTATTGAGCTAGGCTGCAAGCATTTTCTCGGCCGGGCGCCTAGGGACCAGGCAGAAATTAAGGAGTTGTGTGAGGTACTAATGAACAAAGGGGTGGTGGGGCTAGTCAATCTTTTGCTGGACTCGGAGGAGTACCGCAAGGCCTTTGGCTGCTTTGAGGTCCCCCATGCCCGCCTAGCTCAGCGCTACTACTCTTCTCCCCAGGCCTACCTGGAATCAGAACTAGTGAACCATGAGCACCCAGGACAACGGGGCTGGGGAGTGCCAGCAATCTATCGCCAGCCAGCCCTGAGCGAACCTGGTCCGACCCTGGACAACTTGGGCAATCCTGATCTAGACCACTTGGAAGCCGAGTTTCTGAACCTGTTACAAATTCTCGGTTCAGCCCGGGAGCACTTAGGTACCTCCATGAGTGAACCGCGCAGTTCCGTGAAGCGGGTAATTGGCAGCTTATCTCCTACCCAGAAGGAAGCCCTGCGGCAGGCCATCCATCACTAGGGAGGCGCAGCCCCATGGCTGAAGCCAGGTCGGGGTAGCGATTCTGGAGGCCAAAACTGCTAGGGGTGACTGGTTCTTGGTGGGTGAAGTGGCGGTACTGGAGGGCAAAGTAGCTCCAAGGGTCCATCTGGATCCGGAAAGCCCAGATCAGCAAATTGATCAACCCGGTGGTTAGGGGAATTTGCCAGTAGCTCCTTTGACCCAAGGCAGCGCAGATCTGCTTGACTGCCTGGTCTACGGTCAGGGAGGGGTGACCGAGGACTAGGGGGTCTAGTCTGGCCTGGGGATGCTCCACCAAGTACCAAACTACCTGGGCAATGTCCGCGGCATGGATGTAGTGAAAACTGCCCTCCACCTTCAGGAAGCGCGCCCAGGACGTCCAGGGGAGAATCTGGGGGATACCAGCGGAAAGGTGGGAGGTAGGCTTGGCACCATCACCACCGAAAACTAGGGTAGGGAATAAACTCACCACCGGGGGGCTGGATTCTAGGCACCTTATAGCTTCGTAGCACTCGTACTTGCTGCGAATGTAATCTGTCCCCCACTGGGCGGCTGCCGCTAGGGGTTGATTTTGCCGGTCGAGAATGCTGGCGGTGGAAAAGTAAATGATCTGCTGACACACCTGGGGGTCGAGCAGCCGGATAAGTTCTAGAGTCTTGTGGTGATTGATGACTTGGGTGTTGCCTCCCCAAGCGGTGGCCACTAGGATTGCCTGGTCCATTTGGGCTAAGAGGGCCTGCTGTTCACCAATACGGGCCATGTCCCCATTCACCACAGTCACCCCCGGCCGGAGGGTTAGGCGTAACCGGCTAGGGTCCCGGACCAGGAGAAATAATTCGTGGTCAGTCTGGCTCATCAGGGTGGCGGTCAAGTAGTGACCAATACAACCACTAGCCCCGGTGATGAATATGCGTGCCAACCGGACTAAAGCCCCAGGGCAGCGTAGGACATTTCCTTGGCCACGGCGAAAAAGTGGGCGGCGTGAGCTTCGGGGGTGTTTTGGAGGATTCCATGTCCCAGATTCAAGATGTGGCGAGACCGGCCAGCCTTAAGCACTGTGTCCTGAATGCGGGCCCTGATAAAGTCGGGCGCGCCAAACAAAACCCCTGGGTCTACATTGCCCTGCACACCAATAGTTCCTAGGCGCTGCCGAGCCACTGCCATATCTACAGTCCAGTCAACGCTGACAATATCTACCCCCGTAGCGCCCATCAGCTCTAAAATTCCCCCACTCCCATTGATGTAGAGAATTAGGGGGACGTGGGGATGCTGGGCCTTCACCCGGCGGACGATCTGTTGCTGGTAGGGCAAAGCGAAGGCCTGATAGTCCACTGGACTAAGCTGACCGGCCCAAGAATCAAAGATTTGCACTACCTGGGCGCCACAGCGGATCTGGTAGTCGACGTAGACAGCAATCGCCTCTGCCAAGTGGGCTAGGAATTTGTGGAGCAGGTCAGGCTCCTGAAAGGCCATCGCTTTAATCACCGTGTAGTCTTTGGAGCTTTTACCCTCAATAGCGTAGGCAGCGAGGGTCCAGGGAGCACCGACAAACCCCAGCACCGTCGCCTGGTCACCAACCTCTTGCCGCAGCGCCCGCAGGATCGAGCCGATGAAGGGTAGACTAGCGTCGGGGTCGAGGGGCCGCAGCTGGTCTACCTGAGCCCGGGTACGCACCGGGGGGTCAATGACCGGCCCGCGACTTTCGATGATGTCAAAGGGGATGCCTAGGCCGGGCAGGGGGGTGAGAATATCGGAGAACAAAATCACGCCATCGGGTTTGAAGGCATGGAAGGGCTGGAGGGAAATCTCCACCGCCAGATCGGGGTTTTCCGAACGTTCACGAAAGGAGGGGTAATTTTCTCGCAGCCGGCGATAGGCTTCCATGTATCGTCCAGCCTGCCGCATCATCCAGACAGGGGGGCGCTCCACTAACTCACCCCGAGCTGAGCGCAGCAGGAGGGGGGTTTGGGCTAGTTCAACCATAAATTCCGTGCCAAGCTCCAAAAGTCGTGGCCCCAAGCAGAGCTGACAGCCACTCGGGTCTGCACTCCGCCTTAGGGCGACAGCGCCAAGGCCGATTATACCACGATTTTCGGGACTCCCCCTGAGTCGGTCACCAGCAACTACTTGATCTGGACCCAGTCCGTAAAGTCCGGGCAGGTCAAACCATCCTGGGGTGGGGCAGCACTAACGGTCCAGGAATCCCCCTGACAAATGATCTGACTATAGTTACCCAGCTGGGTATTGATCCCACCCACGTAGGGCCGGGTCTGATTAGCCACAGCATTCGGGTCTTGGGCTTCGATTACAGCGAAGGTAGGTGAAGTGCCGAAGGTATAAGCATAATAGGTACCCATCAAAGATATTCCTAGGAGGTTTTCTACAGTAGTTGTAGCCCCAGCCCCTGAGGCATTGGCAAAGGAGAGGTGTTCAAACTGGTAAGCTTGCTGGGCATTATTAAAAGTACCTACTGATTCTTTAGCTTCAGTCTCCCTGGCCTTTCCTGCCTGGGTGAGCAGGCTGGGGACAGCAATAGCTGCCAATACGCCAATGATAATAATTACTACCAATAATTCCAGGAGGGTAAACCCCTGATTATCTCGCCCATCAGCCCAGTAGCCTAAAAGTCTTAGTTCAAAATTCTTACTCACCACCTTATTCTCCAGGGCTATGCAGGATATTATGAGCAAAGTTTGTCTGAGCAATAGCTTACCCATATCCCCTGAGAAGATTACAGGTGATTGCCGCAGATTTACCTGAGGGGATGACAACACTAGGACCGCAAGTTGCCAGGGGCAAAATCGCTCTGGAAAGTAACTTACCCGGACCAACCAGGAAAATTACAGAGGAACGCCACAGATTTGTCTGAGGGTGTTGACAAAGTCGGGATAGGAAATGGCTATGGCCTGCGCTCCGAGGATGGTAGTGCAACCCCTAGACCTGAGAGCCGCAATCGCCAGGCTCATGGCGACGCGATGGTCGGCGTGACTATCCACCGTCGCCCCTTGCAGGCTCTCCTGTCCGCCTTGAATCACTAGGCCATCTGGGAGCTCTTCTAACCGCGCTCCAAGACTACTAAGTTCCCTAGCCATAACCTTGAGGCGATCACTCTCCTTTACCCGCAGTTCTGCCGCATCCCTGATCACCGTCTGACCGGTAGCAAACACCGCCGCCACTGCCAGGATGGGAATTTCGTCGATCAGGCGGGGGATTATCCCCCCGGCAATGGTGCAGCCAATCAAGGGAGCATACCTAACCCGCAGGTCAGCGACGGGTTCTCCGGTCACTTGCCGGGGGTTAAGAAGCTCCACCTGGGCTCCCATGGCTTGAAGAACTTCGAGGACCCCGGTGCGGGTGGGATTAACCCCGACATTTTCGATCAACAGGTCAGCCCCAGGGGTGATTGCTCCCGCCACCAACCAGAAGGCCGCTGAACTAATGTCCCCGGGGACCACCACGTGTTGCCCTTGAAGCCGGGCCGGACCCACCACGGTCACCCGGTGGCACTCGGGCTCCCTAAGGACATCAGCCCCAAAGGCCTTGAGCATCCTCTCGCTGTGGTCCCGGGACAGGTAGGGCTCCTGCACTGTAGTTTCCCCCTCAATCCCCAGGCCCGCAAGCAATAAGCAGGACTTCACTTGGGCCGAGGCGATCGGCGAGTGGTAGTGCATCGGTTTTAAGGGACTGGCCTGGACGGCAACGGGGGCATAGCCACCCCGGCGAGACCAGATCTTCGCCCCCATGGCTTCTAGGGGCTGAATTACCCGAGCCATGGGCCGGGAACGCAGGGAGGCGTCTCCGGTAAGCGCAAAAAACCCCCGGGGTTGGGAAGCTAAAACCCCGAGGATTAGCCGCAAGGTGGTGCCAGAGTTACCTGCCTGTAGAACATCTATCGGCTCCCGGAGCCGGTCTTGCCCAAGACCTTGCACCTCTACCTGCTGGGAGTTGAGGGGAGAAATTTCTGCCCCCAAGGCCCGGAAACAGGCGGCCGTACTGCCGGGGTCTTCCCCAAGCAGCAAGCCTTCAATCACAGTTTGTCCTTCAGCTATTGACCCTAAAAATAGAGCCCGGTGGGAGATAGACTTATCACCTGGCACCTGGAGGGAACCAGCCAAACTAAACCCTGAGGGGGGGGGCGTTACTAGTAGGGTTTGCCGGGAGGCCTCTTCAATAAGAGTGATGGCGGCGGTCACAGATCCCCCTAGGAGGCTTCCCGTTGCAGATAGGCCTCTACCTGCTGGAGTTCCTGGTTCAAGCGTCCCTTGAGGTTCTCGGGCAGGGGGCGGTTAGGGTAGGAACTGTAGTGACCAGCTAGGGAATTGAGGGCGGTGCGGACCGTGGTGTAGGAGTTGAGGGTCGTCACTTGAGGCTGGCGCCGGTAGAGGGCAGCGTAGTCATTAATCATGGTGCGGGCCGCCGCCTGGGCTACCTCTGCTTCCGGAGAACCAGCCGGCACCTGAATCGCCGTCTTGATGCTGTCCACCAGGGCTAGGGTGTCCTGCCTATAGTTCCCAGTCAGACCTGAAGGAGTCGTCATGGAGCTGCAACCAGTCAGGGTCAGCACTGCCACCAAAACCATAGCCAAAAACCCAGCAAAACGGCGTTTCATAAGACTTTTTAACCCGGAAGGTAGAAATTTTGTTTGACCATGATTTTATCTCACCAAGGGAGCACAGGATCCCCTTATTTATCCCGGCCCCTTGGCCTTTAGGCCCTGCCAAGGGGCCACCCAGGGCAGAAATCCCAAAGCCGGCAATGCCAATAGGAAGCTCAAAAAAAAGTACCAAGGCCAGCCCGTCGCCGCTGCCAGGGTACCACAGGGGGCAACGATAACTCGGCTAACAGCCATCAGACTTGAAAGAAGGGCGTACTGGGTAGCAGAAAACTGACGGTTACACAGGCTCATTAAGTAAGCCACAAAGGCGGCGGTTTCCAAACCCGCACAGAAATTTTCAATAGTGACCGCCCCGCCCATGAGCAAGAAGTTTTTACCCACCAGGGCCAGCAACCAGTAGGACAAATTGCTGGCCGCTTGGAGAGCACCAAATATCCAGAGGGAGCGATAAATCCCGATCTTGCTTAACACCGCTCCCCCAAGCAAGGACCCGAGAATAATTGCCCCTAGGCCCGCTAGGTTCGGTAAAGCCAAGTCCCCAGGAGTGAATTGCAACCCCTTATCCAGTAGGAAGGGAGTGGCCATATTCCTAACTAGGGAGTCTCCTAGCTTGTAGAGGACGATAAAAACCAAGATTGCTAACCCCCGACCCAGGCCCCGGCGGTGAAAGAAGTCCCCCAAGGGCTCAACTATCGCCTCCTTAAGCCCCAGGGGTGGGGTGGAGTTGAAGGGGGGGTCTGGGGCGACAATTGTCGCTGTCAGACCCACCACCATGAGGCTAGCCATGAATAGGTACACCCCCGGCCACCCCCAGTAGTCAGCCAAAAACAGGGCCAAGGGAAAAGTACTGAGAATAGCCAGGCGGTAGCCCAGGACGAACACCGCTGCCCCCGCCCCCATCTCCGGCTCCTCTAGCAGGTCAGTACGGTAGGCGTCCGTGGCCGTGTCTTGGCTAGCACTGAGGAAAGCTACCCCCAGGGCGTTAATCATCAGCCCCAGGGGGGCCCGGGCCGGGTCCTGCAAAGCCAGGCTGCTAATGGCCAGCAGCAGCCCCCCCTGGGTCAGTAGGAGCCAACCGCGCCGCCGGCCGAGCCAGGGGAGCGTATAGTAGTCTAGAACTGGTGACCAGAGGAATTTCAGGGAGTAGGGAATTCCCGCCAAGCTCAGCAAGCCGATCAGGCTCAGGTCAACCTTATCCTGGCTCATCCAAGCCTGGAGGGTGCTGCTGCTGAGGTACAAGGGCAGACCGGAGGCAAACCCGAGGCCGAGCAGGACGACCATGTAGGGCCGCTGGAAGACTTGGAATAGAGATAGCAAGGGGGGCTAGGCTAATTGGGCTGGGGTTCTATTCTCCCACACGGGAACCGGTTGTTTATCTGGCCCCCGGCCAAAAAACTCGGTATGCTAATTTAATGAACCTTAATAGTATTTCTCATACTCCCTGGTATCTGTGCAAGAAGATTTTAGATTAATCATTGACCTAGTGGCAGTCCTGGGAGCCGCCGTGGGCGGGGGACTCCTGGCCTCCTTTGGCCGCCTGCCGATTTTGCTTGGCTACCTGGGAGCCGGCATGGTGGTCGGCCCTTCTTGCTTCGGGTTGATTAAGGAGGTAGTCCAGGTAGAAACCCTGGCCCAATTCGGGGTGGCCTTTCTCTTGTTCACCCTCGGGGTAGAATTTTCCTTCAGTGAGCTGCGTAAGGTGCAGTGGATCAGCCTCGGGGGTGGCACTCTCCAGATTTTGCTGACAATCCTAGTGACGACTTTAGTTTCTCTAGGAGTGGGTTGGGTTAGTTACCCAGCCCAGGGGGTGTTTCTCGGGGCCATCTTGTCCCTGTCCTCTACAGCTGTGGTCCTCAAAAGCCTAGCGGAGCGTAACGAAACTGACAGTCCTCAGGGTCAGGTGATGCTAGGGATTTTGATTGTCCAGGACTTGGCCGTAGGCTTGATGTTAGCGGTGTTGCCGGCCCTAGACAAGCCCCCGGCGGAGCTAGGGGAAGCCTTGGTCTGGTCCTTAGTGCAAATTTTCTTATTTGCCACCGGGGCGGTGGCGGCCGGAGTTTGGGTGATTCCCCCGCTGCTACGCCTCCTTGCCCGCACCGAGAGTCGGGAGCTGTTTTTGTTGGGAGTAGTGGCTATTTGTTTGGGGATTGCCCTCCTGACGGAGCACCTGGGCCTGTCTATCGAGATGGGGGCCTTTGTGGCGGGGCTAATGATCTCGGAGGCGGAATACGCTGACCAGACCCTCACCTACGTCGAACCTCTGCGGGATATCTTCGCTACCCTGTTTTTTGCGGCCATCGGCATGCTGATCGACCCCCAGTTTCTGTGGGACAACTTGGAGTTGATTCTGGGGCTAGTAGCCCTAGTGCTAGTTGGCAAGTTTTTAATTATTACCCCCCTAGTCTGGCTATTTCGCTACCCCCTATCCACGGCTCTGATCGCCGGTTTGGGGTTGGCCCAAATTGGGGAGTTTTCCTTTGTACTTGCCAGTGAGGGTCAGTCCTTGGGTCTGGTTTCCCGGCGGGTGTACCTGTTGATTCTGGGTACGACAGCAGTCACCCTAGTTTTAACCCCCTTTATCTTGCGGCTAGTGCCGGGGCTGCTCAGCTGGGCTGAGCAACAGTCCTGGTGGCCCAAGGCTAAGGAAGCCCAGGCCATCCGCGGTTGCTCCTCAGACTTGCCCCATCAAAACCACATCATCGTCTGTGGCTACGGGCAGGCAGGCCAAAACATTGTCCAGATCCTCCGCGAGCGTAACTATCCGGTCCTAGTCATCGACCAATCAGAACAAAAAGCCGAGCAACTAAGGGAGGCCGGCATTCCCTACCTCTACGGCAATGCTACTAGTAATCATGTATTAAATAAGGCCATGGTTGACCAGGCCCGGGCCATGGCGATCACCCTCCCCGACCCTCTCAGTACCCGGCTGTGTCTTAAGCGGTCCCTAGAGTTTGCCCCAGACCTAGACGTGGTGGTCAGGGCTAGTCAACCAGAGAATATTGAGGTCCTCTACCAACTGGGGGCCAAAGAGGTAGTGCAGCCGGATTTTGAGGCAAGTTTAGAGCTAGCTACCCATCTCCTAGGGGAAATTGGCATGCCCTTGGGAGCAGTCCACCAAAATATCCAGGCAATTCGGGCCAGCCGTTACTTGGCCTTGCGGCCGGCCAAGTCCGCCGAAACCATCTCTCGAGAGGTCCAAGACATCGCCCAGGCCATGAACAGTACCTGGTATACTCTGGGGTCGGAGTCTACCCTAGTCGGCCTCACCCTTGAAGAAGCTGACCTACGCCGTTTGACAGGGGTAACCCTGATGGCAATCCGCCGGGCGGCCGGTCCTGAATTAGACTACCCACCTCCCGAGACGGTCCTTGAACCCGGGGACCGTCTGCTGCTGGTGGGCAACGCTGTCGAGCTAGAGGCCCTGGATAAACTGGCCTCGGGGGGCACGGCGCGGCCAGAATCTAACCCCTGTTGTCAGTGGCTAGCCCTGGTAGATCAAAGTCCGGCCCTAGGAAAGACCATTAGCGATCTGGCGGTGCAGGAGCGCTACGGAATCCAAATCCAAGGGATCCGCCGCCAAAATCAGTTAATTCGCTTTCCCAGTCCAGACCATACTCTAGAGAAAGGGGACCGCATCCTTTTGTGTGGTGGATACACCTCCCTAACTGAGATAAGTGAGTGGCTCTCCCCTTCCTATGCCCCGCATTCCTGATTGGGTAACTTGGCAGCAGGCGGAGTTGCTGATGCAACCAGCCCTGATTCGGGTGGTTGATAACCTGCGCAAGCACCTGGAAAACTCCCCTTGGAGTGGTACCTACGAAGACATCCAAGTCCCCTACCCTGGGCACGGGATCTGCTTGTGCCGGGAGGGACAGGAGGTCACCCTAAACCTGTGGCACCTGTGTTATCAGGTTTGCTTCCTCAACTACCATCCTGATCTAGACGAGGATGGCAGCCAAGTCGTAACCATTGACCTACAGCTACTCGACCCTGAAGGAACAGTGAACTGGCTAGCCCTAGAGGAGAAGACGCAAACCCTGATTGGAGCGATTTTTCGTAACCTGGAGACGAGGGCCGAAGGAGGACGAGACTGAGTTCAGGTCAGTCGGGCAGTCGTCAGATCCCCCGCCGCCGCCTGGTCTAACAACCACCACAGCTCACCGGCGGGCTGGACTAACCGGGCCGGATAGGCCTGGTCATCACCTCCTGTTGTCATCACTTGACGTAGGGCAGGGTTTTTGTTGGCTCCAGTCACCAAAAATATCACCCGGGCCGCAGCGTTAATCACCGGCACTGTGAAGGTAAGCCGGGGCTGACCCTCCTTGGCACCCACGGTTACGAGGCGGTCTCGGACAGCCAAGGCGGGAGTATGGGGAAATAGAGAAGCCGTATGACCGTCATCTCCCAAACCAAGCAGGATCAAGTCAAACTGGGGGACAGCAGCGGGGGCAAGGGAAAAGCATCGCCGAAGTTCTTCCTCATAAAGCTGGGCTGCCACCGCCGGATCCGCCGGCTGGGTGGGCATCGGGTGCACCTGAGAAGTAGGAATCGGCACTTGGTTGAGCCAGGCCGAGCGAGCCATAGCCTGGTTGCTATCCGGATGGTCAGGGGGAACATAGCGCTCATCGGACCAGAACACCTCCAATCTGTCCCAAGGCAATCCTGCCCGGGATAAGGAGCTATAAAGCCTTTTTGGAGTACTGCCCCCCGCTAGGGCCAGGGTGAAGACCCCTCGGTCAGCCACCGCCTGGAGGGCTTGGTCTACCAGGAGTTGCTGGGCCCGGGCAGTCAAGCCCACGATATCGGCGAAAACCTCTAGGAAGACTGCCATGGCTTGGGGGGAGAACTGAACGGAGAGGGAGGGATTCGAACCCTCGGTACGGCCTTTCGTACCGTACAACAGATTAGCAATCTGTCGCTTTCGACCACTCAGCCACCTCTCCAGCGAAACTCTATCCTACCTTAAAGGGTCCCTAAATTTCCATCCTCCCGGGGGGAATTTTTCCCAATCCCTGAGGGAGGTCAAAACCGGTCCTTACGCTTTTGGGCCCCCACGGTTAGCCCCAGCATCCCTAGGGTCAGGGCCGCCAAAATTCCCCAGTGGCGAGGTACATTAACCTGAAAAGCCCGGCCCTGATTGTCGTAGAAGCGACTGATAATCGCCTCTGCGGAGGCAATGGCCGTACCGCGCTTTTCCTTCCAAGTGCTGAATCGGTCTTGCCAGGTCTGCATCTGGTTAGTGTAGGCTTTCACCTTATCGCTGTAGGCCTGCAGCTGCTCCTGGAGTTCATCCGGGTCCTGGGGGTCAAGCTGGGGAGGGTCACCGGGGCTCTGGGGCTTGACCGGCTGAGGCTGGTCTACCGCCGGGTTATACTTGTCGCGAATGCCGGGAAAATGGCACTGGGAAAACAGATTTGCCCCCAGGCAAATGCAGTGGCTTTTTTGAGCATCGGTGAGGTGGTTGCGCTCTTGGCTAGGTTTTTGCCAGCAGGGGTCTCGGGCCACATCCCGACCAATCCCCGTAATGGTAACCATTGCCTCAAATCCCCATCGGGTAACGGTGGCACTACTGATCGCGTTGCCTACTGGTCCGATGCTGTGCAGGGGGAGAATTGCCCCGGCGAAAACAATCTGTGGCACCAAGAACAAAATCGTCAGCAAGGGAGCCATATTTTGGTTGGTGGACAAGGCAGATACCAATAGCCCCATCGCCATTCCCCCCCAAGCACTCAACAGCAGGGTAAAGTAGACCGCCAAGGCCCGATGGAGTCCCCCCGGCATCTGCACTGATAACTCCAGTCCCGCCAGAAATACTGCCGCTTGGTAAATGGCCAACATCCCGGCGAAGGAAACCTTAGAAAAAACGTAGGGGAGAATCTTTAAGCCCACCATCCGCTCCCGATGGTAGATCTCCGTCTCCTTGACGATATCCCGCATAGTGCCGAGACTGCCTACCATCACCGCGATCAAGACTGTTACAAAAGCTAGGGTGATGGCCTGTCCTGCATCCCCCGAAGTGACGTCAAACACATGCCGGCGCCAGAGGGCAAAGTCTAACAGAGCTAACAGCGGTGATACTACCAGGGTCAGGGCCAAACTTGCCCGGTCCTGGCTGATGATCGTCCAGTGGCGATGGCAAAGGATACAAAACTGCCCAAAGGGAGAGACACCCTTAGCCCGACTCGGAAGCTGTTGTTCCGGCCGGGGATGAACCAGCGCCATACTTTGTAGATGTTCCTGGCGGTCTAGGACGTAGCTTTGGTAGTGAGGAGACTCGAGGTAGCGCTGTTCCCACTCCTGGGGTGAAAGCTCCCCCTCCACCCGCAGGTAGATTTCATCAAAGTCATTCACCTCAAAATAGGTCAGGGCCTCTCGGGGAGGACCAAAGTAAGCCATCCGTCCGCCCCGAGCCAGAAACACTACCATGTTGCAGGTCATGACGTTCTTAGTGGCGTGGGTAACTAGAAGCACTGTCCGCCCCTGGTCGGCCAGGCGGCGCAATAATCGCATCATTTGGGTCTCTGTACCTGGGTCTAGGCCAGAGGTGGCCTCATCGAGGAAAAAAAGGCTGGGTTTAGTCAGCAGTTCAACCCCCATGGACACCCGCTTGCGCTGGCCGCCACTGAGGTCTTTGACGGCAGTGTGCTGATGGGTCTGTAGCTCCAGGTCTACTAGCACCTCCTGGACACGCGCCCGGCGTTCCGGACCGGTAGTGTCAGCGGGGAGACGCAATTGGGCAGCGTAGCTGAGGGCCTGAACAACGGTCAGATCCCGATGGATGATGTCGTCCTGGGGCACGTACCCCATTTCCGTACGGTAGGCACTGTAATTTTTGTACAGGTCCTGCTTGTTCACCATCACCGTGCCCTGGGTAGCTGGGCGCAGACCACTGAGGGCGTCTAGGAGGGTAGTCTTGCCAGCCCCACTTACGCCGACAATCGCTACAAACTCCCGTGGCAGAATAGACAGGCTGATATTTTGCAGCAGGACCTGGCCCTGGCGAGTGGTCCGCCTCAGGTGGAGGGCGTCTAGGCGCAGATTGCCCGCTTCGTTTTCCGGGACCAGGGTTTCGTTGACCTTAAACACCACCTGGCAAGGCCCGATGCGAATTCGGTCTCCGGGCTTGAGCAATTGTTCGCCACTAATCTGCCGGCCGTTGACAAAAGTACCGTTGGAGGAGTCTACGTCAGCGATGGTCCAGGAACCGTCTTGGAGATAAATGCGGGCGTGGAACCGCGATACCATCGGGTGGTCAATCACCGTGTCGTTACGGGGGTCCCGTCCTAAGGTCAACTGAGTGCGGTTGCGCAGGTTGAGCGCCTCGAGGTGCTCAGCCGGGCTGGTTTGGGGGACTTCCAGGTACGTGAGGGTGAGGGCTGGGCTGATCTGCAGCACATCTCCGTGACGCAACCGGTGACAGGACAGACGCTGGCCGTTGAGGAACAGGCCGTTTTTACTGTTGCGGTCCTGAACCTCGTAGCCTTGACCCTGGCGGACAAAATCAGCATGGTATTGGGAAACCACATTCAGATCCAGGGAGATGTCACAATGTGGGTCTCGCCCTAGAACCAACCGGTCCTGCTTGAGGGGAAAGTCTTGGGTCCATTCCGGAGTGGTAACTTGCAGGATGGCCGTAACAGGGGAAGAGGTAGCGAGGGTGCCGGCTACGGGAGGGTCTGGGTTGGCCATGGGGGTGGGGAGCACCAGGTTTAGGATCTGACCAGGGGTTGGACTAGGGGCAAGAAGTCAGCTAGTAGGCTGGAGTCTGTAACTACTAGGGTGGGATAACTCTGGCTACCGTAGTCATGCCCGACTACCAGGGGGAAGATCGGTTCGGTACTAAGGGGATACCATACTACCCCCGCCGCCTGCAAAATTACCCATACCGCAGCGATGTCCCATATTTTAGGAGTTGCTTCGACCCCCCCTAGGGTGGCACCCTTGGCCGCCAGTAGCAGATTGTAGGTAGACACCCCCAACACCCGCACCTTACAGGGGAAAGCTTGGGTCAGCAGGGCTACACTGCGCGTACAAAGACTGACAAAGTGATTCGAGCTTAAAGTATGGGCCGGTGGAGGGAGCAGTCGACCATTTAGGAAGGCACCGGTGGGGGCCGCGGGATGGTCGAAACCGTAAAAGGCTTGATTAATCGGGGGTAACGAAACGTAGCCGAACACCGGCGTGCCTTGATAGAGCAGACCGAGGGAAATACCCCACAGGGGGATGCCACGGGCGAAGTTAGTGGTGCCGTCCAGGGGGTCGATTACCCAGCACCAGTCTGAACCAGGAAAGGTGTGTCCCGCCTCCTCACTCAAGATGCCGTGGTGAGGAAAATTCGTCCGGATTGCCTGGTGGAGGGTCTGGTCGGCTTGGTGGTCAGCCATGGTCACCAGGCTGCCATCGGCTTTTTCCTGGGCATTCACGTGACCGAAGTCCTGGTGCAGTTGAGTACCGACCTGCTCGGCGGTTTGCTGGGCAAACTCCAGCACCGTAACCCAAAAATTGCCCATGGTGATTTAGTGAATGAATTGGCAGTGACCGAGAGAGCCAAGGAAGGAGGAGGCAAGGGCTTGTGACAGACTAGCTATGGGATGACCAATCGTCAACCGTAAACTTAAGATTACTTTCCCTTGGTTACCGCCAGTGCTGGCCCCGTTGCCCTTAGCCATTTTAGTAATTGTTTTAACGGTAATGATAGCTGCTGTTTTGTTAGACTATCTGTTCCCGCCTCGGAATCCCTAAAGGCTTAGGCGGGCTGGCATTATCCTAGTTCTCCCTGGCTAGGCTCTCAAAATCGTCTAGACTTGACATTTTTGATGATTACTGAGATTGTTCTCAACGATCAGGTATAAGTGCTGTAGCGGACCATTTGGCCGGAAAGTCCGGATTAGATCGAAAATTGGGTGTAGGATTGCAGAGAATGAGGAGTGAACTGATGAATTTGCACCGCGACGCAATGGAGATTCTGGCGGAGACGAGCCGGACATTTTACATTCCCATCAGCCGGCTTCCCGATGGTCTTCGAGAAGGGGTAGCCTCGGCATACCTGTGTATGCGGGCAATCGATGAAATTGAAGACCATCCGGACTTGGATAATCTTACGAAGGCGAAAGTCCTCCAATCCTTGAGCTTTGCTCTCCAGGCGATTGATGGCAGTCAGATCGGCACTTCCTGGTCGGATGGAGATGCCCTAGATTGGTTGTCTGGGGGAGCCTTAGCTGGCCTTGAGAGCATTAAAACCACTTGGCAAGAAATTACCCGCCACAAAACTCCCCTCCCTGAAGTGACCCTGCGGATTGGTGATTGGGCTCGCCTAGCTCCGGCTAGTATTGCCCCACGGATTTGGGATGCGACTGCTGCCATGGCCGACCGGATGGCCAGTTGGTCTGGTCAAAACTGGAAGATCCGCACCGAATCTGACCTGGACCGCTATACCTTTAGTGTGGCCGGTTCCGTAGGACTGGTTCTGTCTGACCTGTGGGCTTGGTATGATGGTACCCAGACCAACCGCGTCCAAGCAGTGGGTTTTGGCCGCGGTTTGCAGGCAGTGAATATCCTGCGCAACCACCAGGAAGACTTGGCTAGGGGGGTTGACTTTTTCCCCGACGGTTGGGCTGACGCCGACATGCACAACTATGCCCGGCGTAACCTCACCTTGGCAGATGCCTACACAGCTTCCCTGCCCGCCGGACCTGCCCTGACCTTCTGTCAGATTCCCTTGGCCTTAGCCCATGCCACCCTTGATGCCCTAGCGCGCGGCGAGCAGAAACTAACTCGCAGCGCCGTGATGGCCCTAGTGGAGCAAGTGACCTGCCAGTAGCGCTATGACTAGTAGTCTTGCAACCCAACGCCGTTTGGTGGTGACAGGGGATGACTTTGGATTTTCTCCCCAGGTAAACCAAGGAATTCTCCAGGCTCATCTCCAGGGGGTCTTGACTAGTGCCAGCCTGATGGTAACTGGCGCCGCGGTTGAAGAGGCTGTCGAGTTAGCCCACCGTCATCCTAGTTTGGCTGTGGGCCTGCACCTAGTACTGACCCAAGAGAAGGCAGTGCTCCCGCCAGAGCAGATCCCTCACCTGGTCAACCCCGAGGGATATTTCAACGCTTCCCCCTTGGTGGCCGGGTTGCGCTACCAGTTCGTCCCCCAAGCTCGCCAAGAACTATCCTGGGAAGTGCGTGCCCAGCTAGAAAAATTCCGCCGGACTGGGCTGCCCCTGTCCCATGTAGACGGCCATATGCACCTCCATTGCCACCCGGTGGTCCTAGATATCCTGGCTCAGGTAGCGGGAGAGTTTGGGATCCGGGTAGTCCGGCTGCCCCTAGAGGAGGTGCCCTGGGAATCGGGCTTGTGGTTGCCAGACCTGCTACTGGGAAAAATATTTGCCCGGCTACGCCGCCACGGGGAAAAGATTTTTGGATCTCAAGGAGTACGCTTAGCTGATCGAGTCTACGGTCTGCAAGCCACAGGGCGCATTAATGAAGCCTATCTGTTAGACCTAATCCCCCGGCTTCAGGGGGACTTGATTGAGGTCTATACTCATCCCGCCCTCGGCCACCCGGCCGCTGGGGAACATGAGCTGCTTGCCCTCGTGAGCGAACGCGTGCGGGCCACCCTTGAGGGCCACGGGTTTGCTCTAACCAACTTCCTGGAGGCTGTCCTCTGAGGGAGATCACCCCTCTGCCGATAGAACTGGTATACCGAATTAGCGCAGGGGAGGTGATAAATTCTCTGGCCGCGGTAGTCCGGGAACTAGCGGAAAATGCCCTGGATGCGGGAGCTCATCGGGTAACCATTGACCTGTGGCCACAGGCTTGGCGGGTCCGGGTAGCCGACAATGGGCAAGGCATGGCCCGGGCAGACCTACACCAGGCTGCGGTTCCCCATGCCACCAGCAAGATTCGTACAGAGGCAGACCTGAGACGAGTTACTACCCTAGGCTTTCGGGGACAAGCCCTCCACAGCCTAGCTAACCTGGGTCAGCTGGAGGTGTGCAGCCGTCCTGAGGGGGGGGAGGGCCACCAAGTCATCTACGATCACCAAGGGCAAGTGAGCGCCATCAGGGGAATAGCCATGGCCCCTGGTACTATTGTTACCGTCGACGACCTGTTTGCCCCCTGTCCCCAGCGACGGCCAGGAAATCCTCACCAGGCTCTCCAAGGGGTCCAGGAGGTCATCCAAGCCCTAGCCCTTTGTTATCCCCAAGTGGCCTGGCAAGTGCGCCACCAGGACCGGCCCTGGCTGAGTCTGTGGCCGGCGGACTGCGCCCACCAGATCCTCCCCCAAGTCCTGCGCCGGCTGCAGACTGATGACTTGAAGCGGGTATGCCTGCGACCCGAGCCCCCCACCCCGGTAGAGGGGCCTTGGGAGCTTGAGTTGGTGATGGGCCTACCGGAGCGCTGCCATCGGCACCGGCCAGACTGGGTGAAGGTAGCTGTCAATCAGCGCCTGATCCAGAGCAGTGAACTAGAGCAAACCCTTTTGGCTAGTTGCCGCCGGACTCTGCCCCGCGGTCGCTTCCCGGTTTGTTTTCTCCATTTGCGGGTACCTCCGGAGACCGTCGATTGGAATCGCGACCCAGATAAAGCCAGGATTTACCTAGACCACCTAGAGTACTGGCAGGAGCAAGCCCACCGAGCCATCGGCCAAGTCCTCGCCGGACAGCTGTCTGAACCTGCCCAGACGCGACAACTAGGGCGGATCCTCCAGGTAGCCGAAGCTGGCAGCACCTACCAGGTCTCCCCTCCTACTCCCCTTGGTCGCCTGCGGGTTCTAGCCCAAGTGCACAACACCTACCTCCTAGCGGAACATCCCGGGGGGGTCTGTCTAGTAGAGCAGCATATTGCCCACGAGCGGGTACTCTACGAACAGATTCAGGCTCATTGGCGACTGGTCCCCTTGAGCGCACCCCTGCTTCTAAGAGACTTATCTCCTCCCCAAGTGGAGCGGCTGCTGGAGTTGGGATTGGTAGTAGAACCCTTTGGTGAGCAGACGTGGGCAGTGCGGACGGTCCCGGCACTGTTGGAGGGACATCAAGACCGGGGGGAAGTGATCAGGGAATTGGCCATGGGCGGAGACCTAGAGGCTGCCCAAGTCACCCTAGCTTGCCGCAGCGCGGTACGCAATGGCGCACCCCTCACCCACGAGCAAATGCAGACCATCCTAGACCAGTGGAGCCAGACCCGGGATTCCCGTACCTGTCCCCACGGCCGACCCATTTGCCTGAATTTACCGGAAACTGCCCTGGCTCAGTTTTTTCGCCGTCCCTGGTTAATCACTAGGAGTCATCCTCCCTAACCTGGTCAGGTGTCGAGATATTTACTGCAAATTGCCGACCAACATCAGGGTTTTTACGGACAAAGGAAAACCGACAGTCCCACGAAAGAGACTGTCGGCCATCGTGTGTTCCCTGTTGATGACTCAGATTTTTCGCCGTGCTTCAGCCAGTCAAAGAGCTACTGAGGCCACTTAGCTAAGCATCGAGTCTCTCTTATTGTGACTTAACTTTCCCCTCTTGGGTGTGATCTGGATCACTAATCACCGTAATTTTCACAAATTTTTTTATGAAGTTACCAGTTAACCCAGGGATTTCTCGATGATTCCAGCTAACTCAGGACTGGGGGGTAGATCCTGGAACATTACGGAACTGAGGTAGCGTTCACCGAAGCTAGGTTGAATCATCACTATTAGGCGGCCGCTATTTTCAGGGCGCAGGGCTAGTTGTACCGCCGCTCCTAGGGCTGCCCCTGAGGAAATACCGGACAAGAGACCCTCCTCCCGCGCCAGCCGCCGACCGTAGTTGATGGCAACCTCATCACTGACCGTAATTACCTCGTCAATCAGGTCTTGGCGTAGGACCCGGGGGACAAAGCCAGCGCCAATCCCCTGGATCTTATGGGGGCCGGGTGCCCCCCCGGAAAGCACCGGGCTATTGGCGGGTTCTACAGCTACCACCTGGAGGCTAGGCTTTCGGGGCTTGAGGGCTGAGGCCACTCCGGTGATCGTGCCGCCAGTCCCTACTCCCGCCACCAAAATGTCAATCTGACCCTCGGTATCGGCCCAGATTTCCGCTGCTGTGGTTTGGTGATGGATCTGGGGGTTGGCAGGATTATTGAACTGCTGCAGCATGTGGGCACCAGGGACGGCGGCGACAATTTCCTCAGCCCGCTGGATTGCTCCCTTCATCCCCTGGGCCCCGGGAGTCAGTTCTAGGTGTGCTCCGTAGGCCCGCAGCATGGCTCGGCGCTCTAGGCTCATGGTTTCGGGCATGGTCAGAATTAGCTGATAACCCTTAGCGGCGGCTACCATGGCCAGAGCAATTCCGGTGTTGCCAGAGGTAGGCTCCACCAGCACAGTCTTGCCGGGGTGAATCAAGCCCTGGGCCTCGGCGGCCTCCACCATACTGGCACCAATCCGGTCCTTAACGGAGGCTGCCGGATTCATACCTTCTAATTTGACCACAATCTGGGCGGTGCATCCCTCAAGTTGGGGAATGCGATTGAGCCGCACCAGGGGGGTCTTGCCAATTAACTCGGTCACATTGGCGGCGATTCTCATGGTCTCCTCTCCTGGCTGATAATGGGTAGGCTTGGGGACATCCTATCTGATGCAGAGGGCGCGAACTTCAGTGATCCTCTAAGCGGCGGCGCCACTGGGCATCGATCTTGTCGGCATTTTCAATGTCTTGCTCAATCAGATCCTTTTCGGTGGTGTAGGCCAAGTCTTGGGAGCTAACTAGGGTCTCAGCGGCAAACTTTTGGGCAAAGGCTAGCTTAGCTTCTAGAGCCCTATCCCGCGTCTGGAGCACCTGGGCTGCCTGCTGCCGGCGGTAGTTGCGACTCCTAATTTGATCGTTGCGCCATTGGATCCAGTAGTAGCGCCCGAGGGGGATGAGCAAAAAGCCTGCCCCGTAGGCCAGCAAGACCCAAAAGATGGACTGGACAAAGGCTACGAGCCCTCCCATCTGGGCTGCCACCTGCCCGGGACCAAGCAACGACTTCAGTACGAGGGCCCCAATCAGGTTCACAGACCCTAAACCAATGGCCAGCATGATTTGACCGGTACTCGCCCGGCTAAATTGCCAGGGCAATTCCTCCAGGTAGGCTGGGGGGACAGGCGCAGACCGCTGGGCAGCCTTAGTCTGGAGCTCCGGGAAGTGGTAGATGATGTCGCCCGTAGGACTCACCTCTGGGCGACCATCAAAGCGCACTAGTACCGGCAACACGTACGCTTCAGTAACACCGCTTTCCTGGGGAAGCACATCCAGGTAGGGGGCAATCTGCTCCGCCGCTACCGCCCCCTTGGCCTGACGGATTACCGCTGCTACCCCCTGCCAACGACGCTCCTCCAAGTCGGCATTCGGATTGCCATCCCCAAACAGAAAGGAAAATACCCCCTCGAGAAAGTTCATCGACGGGGAGGTCTGGGCCCGCCGGGGTTGATCAGCCGGACGAGTGCGGTAGGGGTCGGAGTAGAAAAAGTAGGAGAGATCTGGGATGAACACTAGCTGGGAACCAAAACCGCCGCCGGATTCGCGCCGGCGTTCGGAACCACCCTGGGAAGAAGTAGCTGCGGCCACCAGGATCAAGGTGATGGCCAGGAAAATAAGCGCAATGGAGACAATGAGAAAAATTCCGAAGGAAATCCGGACCAAGTAAAACACAATCCCCCACACTCGCTGGCCAATCGCCTGCAGGCGAAGGCGCAGGAACTTCTGGCGGAGGATCCCCTGGAGGTTACGGGGGAAGAGGTAGGCAATCTGTCCGGTTTCTGATACCTGTAAGTCTCCCCCCACATCGGCTGCCAGGGCCAACAGACCCTTTTGCGCCAGGTTGACATCTAAGCCCGCTTGGGCGGCCACATCACCGGTGGTGACCCGGTAATCCAGCTGCTCTACGGCCTTGATAATTCGTGGATCGGCTACCATGAATGCCTTGCTCCTATCTTCTTTATGGTCATTGGTGGGTTTAAGAAAGCAGCGTCCCTCTCTCCATCAAATTTCCCTGGCCCGAGACCCTTATTTACCTAAACCTTGCCAAAGGGGTCACGGTAAACTCCGAGTTTTTGCTGCAACACCAGGATTAGAAAGAGGGGGTTTTCGTAGAGATATCGCCGCCAGAGTCGGCGTGGCTCCCGCATCAGGCGATAAAACCACTCTAGGCCAATGTTGCTCATCCACTGGGGAGAACGCGGCACAGCACCAGCCTCAAAATCAATGGTGGCGCCGATGGCCAAAAAGATCTTCACCTCTGGCATCAGGGCATGGTACCTGGCAATGAATTTTTCCTGCTTGGGGGCTCCTAAGCCTACCCCGAGGACGTTAGCGCCAGACTGGTGTACTTGAGCAATTGCCTGGGCGCACTCCTCAGGGTCTTGGTCGAATCCGAAGGGGGGGGAATAGGTACCTACTACCAGGGGGCGACCAGCTTTTTGGTTGATGTTGATCTGGGCTTGGGCAGCAATCCCCGGGCGGGCTCCGAGGAGAAAGACTCTCACCTGGGAATTATGGCGATGGTAGTCACAAAAAGCCGGGAAAAAGTCAGAGCCGGAGATCTTCTCCTGGATAGGTGACCCGAGAAACCGAGCGGCGTACTGGAGGATTTTTCCATCGCAGAGGCGATAGTCAGCGCACTCGTAGGCCTGGTAAAACTCCCGGTCTTTCTGCAACTTAGTCAGGTGGTCCACGTTGGGAGTGAAGATAATTCCCCGGTCTAGACCGGCCAGTAGCTCGGCTTGGGTGAGGTTGTCAATCCCGAGATTAAGGACCTGGACTCGAGCCATGGTTTCTATGCTCCCATATCCAAACTGGCGGGTAAGGGACACTCCTCCAATTGGACCATATCTTGACGGGGGTCCACATGGGCGGCTCTCACCCCCAGACGGTCCCCAGGATAGATGGGGCGGTCAAGGCGCATGGGCAGCTCCAAACCCAGGTCCTCAAAGAGGACTAATCCTAAGCCTTCATGCTCCCTAAGCCACCGCAGCATTAGAGCTGACCACACCTGGTGGGGATGACGCCGCAGAAATTCCAAGCTCCAGTAACGGTTAGTCTGTCGCTCCACTAGGGTGGCCTCGTAGGTGGTGGCGCTGAGGCTTTGGATTAGCTCCTGCATCTGTTCCCCAGAGAAGGGCAAGGACTCTTGGCGCAGATGGGCTTTGATCTGAAAGTGGGCGAGTAGATCTCCGTAGCGGCGGATGGGGGAAGTGACTTGGGTGTAAGTATCAAGGCCCAGGCTAGCATGACGGGCTGGCTGGGTACCCATTTCGCTACGGGGCATGCACCGGCGCAAAGCCGACCCCCGCACTGGCCCTGCCGGCAGCTGCAAGAGCTCCTGCTCCGGGGGGAGGTCCGGTTGAGCTTGGGTGCGAAAGGGTAAGGGTAGACCGCGAGTCTGGCCAAATTTACCCGCTACCTCCCCTGTCAGAATCATCATCTCTGCCACCAAGTTCCGGGCCGGGGACTCCTGAAGGACTTGAATATTAATCTCATCACCCCTGACCTTGATGGAAGCTTCCGGCATCTGGATAAATACGGCTCCTTGGGCCTGCCGCCAGGTTTGCCGCCGGCTACTCCACTGGGCTAGGGCCGCCAACTCAGGCTCGGCAGTGATTCCTAGCTCTAACATCTCATCCACATCCTCGTAGGTAAGGTGGTAGGTGGGACGGATATAACTGGGGTAAATTTCGTAGGCTTGCACCGCTCCTTGCTCATCTAGGCGGATGGCAAAGCTCAGGGCACAACAAACTTCCCCCTGCACCAGACTCATGGGTCCACTAGCTAACTCACTGGGAAACATGGGCACCATCCCCGTGGGGAGATACACGGTGGTACAGCGGCGGCGGGCCTCCAGGTCCAGAGGGTCTCCGGGCAGCAGCCAGCGGGTAGGGTCAGCAATGTGGATCCAAAGTTGTTGCCCCCCCGAGGCCAAAAACTCCACACTCAGACCATCATCAATTTCCTGGGTACTCTCATCATCAATGGTGTAGACCTTCAGAAAGGTCAGGTCGCGCCGGGGATGATCCGGGTCTGGCGGGGGAGAGGCGAGGCGCAGTTGGGACACATCCAGTACCTTGGGGGGAAAGTGGACTGGGAGTTGAGCCCGGCGGAGGAAGAGGTTTTCGTGGGGACTCCACAGCCTCAGGTCCACCAGCAGCTTAAAAGCCCCCTGGGTAGTCGGGGGATAGGCTAGGGCCTCAAGAATCTCCAAGGCCCCCTGGCGCTGGGGGAATTCCTCTCCCAGGGTAGCAAATTTCTCCAGGGGTTCGAGGCGGCCGCGAAACTGGCCCCAGTCTGGGGACTGACCCTGGAGGGCTAGACGAGCTGTGGCGAGAAACTCTTGCCCCTGGGCTTCCCGGTGTCGTTCTACCTCCTGCTGATGTTTCAATTCCCTTACCTGGCTGGCGGGGCGGGGCTCGTAGCGGTCCCCCTTTTTCTTGAAGTAGAGCTTGTCCTCCGACAGCAAATACTCCGCCGCGTAGCAGCAGGGGGGAGTCTGGTCCGCAAACAACAGTTGGGCCATGGCCGGACCATCTACAGTCCCTTCCTCCCCCTGGAGGAGCTCCCAAGCAACCCCAAGGGCTTCCGGGTCGAGAAAAGACTCTACCTGCGCCCAAAAGGCCGGAATTTCCTGGGGCTGATAGGTCTGGTCCGGGACCGTGTAGGTAACCTGCCGGGGATGGAGGGTATGGGCTTGCCCCTGGGCATCCCGAACGATCCAGTGCTTCTTACCCTCGGGGCGCTCCACCACCCCCAGCCGCCGCGCACCGTGCAGCCGAAATTCTACAAGGGTTCCTTTTTCCATAAGTGGGGTGGTAAAAAGCAGCAGTCAGTCTTAAGCTGACTTTCGCCCAATCTGGGGACGTCTAACTCAACATATAACTAAAGTGAGCCTCTCGTCCGCCCCAGACCCCTGGTCCCAAAGCGCTACCATGGGATCTAAGGGATAGGAGGGTCTAATGCTGCAAGACAAGTTAGGGCAACTTAGGCTATTGGTCGAGGAGATGGGGACGGTCCTGGTAGCCTACTCCGGGGGGGTCGACAGTGCCTTGGTAGCTAAGATAGCCTGGGACACCCTGGGGAATAGAGCCTTAGCAGTGACCGCTGCTTCCCCTTCCTTGGCCCCGGAAGACCTAGCCGAAGCTAGGGCCCAGGCTCAATTTATCGGCATCCCCCATCAGGTCATCCAGACCCAGGAGGTGGCCAATCCTAGCTATGCTCGTAACCCAACTAACCGCTGCTACTTTTGTAAGAGCGAACTGTATGGCACCCTGGTCCCCCTAGCCCAGAGCCTAGGTTACGCCCACATCCTAGATGGCCTCAACCAGGATGACCTGGGGGATTACCGGCCCGGAATCCAGGCAGCCAAAGAAAAGGGGGCCCGCTCACCCCTAGCAGAAGTGGGGTTGAGCAAATGGGAGGTGCGGCAGCTGAGCCAGTCTTTGGGCCTACCCTGGTGGGACAAACCAGCCCAGCCCTGTTTGAGTTCTCGCTTTCCCTACGGCGAACCCATCACCCCCGAGAAACTCCACCAGGTGGCCCGGGCCGAGCTGCACTTACGGTCTCTTGGCTACCAGAGTCTGCGGGTGCGCTCCCAGGCCGGCACCGCCCGGATTGAGCTACCCACCCACCAGATTCGAGAATTCGTAGCCAGCACTGACCTGGAGGCTTTGGTACAAACCCTGCAAGGCTTTGGTTTTACCTACGTTACCCTGGACCTAGAGGGGTTTCGCAGCGGCAAGCTAAATCGGACCTTGACCCTCGACGCGGCGGCGCACTGAGTCCCCGTGGGAGGGCAACCCCTCTGTCCTAGCTAAAGTTTGGATGGCCCCTGCCACCTTCTTGAGGGCGGTGGGGGAGTACTGTATTAAGCTGGAGTGCTTCAGGAAAGTTTCTACTCCCAAGGGGGAGGCGTAGCGGGCAGCCCCAGAGGTGGGCAGAGTGTGGTTAGGGCCGGCCAGGTAGTCTCCTAGGGCCTCCGGAGTGGCGGCGCCGAGGAAAATCGCCCCTGCATGCCGGATCCGCTCTAGGAGCGCCCAGGGGTCCTCCACTTGCAGCTCTAGGTGCTCAGGGGCAAACTCATTACTCAATTCCACAGCCGCCGCCAGGGATTCCACCACCACCACCAAGCCATAATTGGCGATTGCCTTCTCTGTCAGCAGTCGGCGAGGATGTTCAGCTAACTGCTGCTTGACCGCCAAGACCACCTGCTGAGCCAGAATTGAGTCGGGGGTAAGCAGAATCGCCGCCGCCAGGGGGTCATGCTCCGCTTGGGCGAGCAAGTCGGCAGCTACTAGATCGGCACTAGCCGTATGGTCGGCAATCACCAGCACCTCTGAGGGGCCTGCCAGGGAGTCAATGCCGACCGTACCATACACCAATTTCTTCGCCAGGGTGACGTAGATGTTACCTGGCCCGGTGATTACGTCCACTTTAGGGATAGTTTCGGTACCGTAGGCTAAGGCGGCGATAGCCTGGGCACCCCCTACCCGGTATATTTCTGTGACTCCACACTCCTGAGCCGCCACCAAAACTGCCGGGCTAATCCCCTGAGGGCTGGGGGGAGTGACCATCACCACTTGCTTAACTCCCGCGACCTTGGCGGGAATAGCGTTCATCAGCACAGTGCTCGGGTAACTCGCCCGCCCTCCGGGGATGTACAGACCAGCCCGGTCTACAGGGGTGTAGCGCTTCCCGAGAACCACCTCATCTTCCTGGAAGAGTACCCAACTTTCGGGCATCCGGTGGCGGTGAAAGGTTTTGATCCGGTCTCGGGCCATCCTAAGGGTATCGAGGAGCTCCTTGGAAACATGTTGGTAGGCTGCGTCTAGATCAGCGCTGTTCACCCGCAGGTCTTCTGCCTGCAGGCTGACCTGGTCGAATTCAGCGGTGTACTCTAGGACGGCCCGGTCCCCCTGGCGACGGACCGCCTGCAGGACTTCCCGCACAGTCGCCTCCTTATGGACGTTCTGGTCATCCTGGGTACGATTGCTAATCCGACGCAGCTCCTCGAGGGCTTCTCTTCCCTGACCGATAATTCGCAGCATGGTTGCCACTCCCGGGGTGTGGTCCCGGCCAGTTGCCGCAGGACCTGATGTTTGGCTTAGTGCTCCTAGCTTAACCCGGATTTTTTTTCTTGGCAGAACCACAAACTGCCGGCCCAGAAGTGCTATATTATATTTCTTCTGTAGTTTTTCATTAGTTATCCCCAGCTGTGGCCAACATCAAGTCTGCCATCAAGCGCGTTCAGATTGCCGAGCGCAATCGGTTGCGCAACAAGGCGTACAAGTCTGCCGTGCGCACGCTCATGAAGAAGTTTATGATCTCCGTGGAAAAGTACACCACTAATCCCAGCCCCGAACAGATGCAGGAGATACAAGAGCGGATGAACCAAGCCTTCAGCAAAATTGATAAGGCCGTCAAGAGGGGGGTGCTCCACCGGAACAACGGGGCCCGGAAGAAATCTCGCCTATCCCGAGCCCTCAAGCACCGTCTAGAACCAGCTTCCGTCGCCTCCTAAGCTGACTTGGTTCAGTCCTGCAATCCTCTGCCTCCATGCAACTAATCGACACCCATGTGCACATTAACTTTGCGCAGTTCGAGGCAGACCTAGACGCGGTGCGGCAAAATTGGCAATCCGCCGGGGTAGCAAGTTTAGTGCACTCCTGTGTCGAACCCCGCGAGTTCCCCCAAATCCAGGCCTTAGCAGACCGGTTCCCAGAGCTTGCCCTGGCGGTAGGGCTCCATCCCCTAGAAGCTGGACAGTGGAACGACCACCTGGGAAAGCAAATCTATGATTGGGCCAAAGCCGACCCCCGAGTTGTGGCCATTGGGGAGACTGGCCTAGACTTCTACAAATCCTCCGGGGAAGTTAACCAGTTTCCGGCTCTAGAGAGCCAGCTGCTCACAGCCCAACAGCTTGACCGCGCCGTGATTATCCACTGTCGCAATGCTGCCCGAGAGTTGGGGGAGTTTCTGCGCAGCTTCTGGCAACGCCAGGGTCCCGTGCAGGGGGTCATGCACTGCTGGGGTGGGGATGTGGAGGAGGCTCGGCGGTTTTTGGATTTAGGACTGTACATTAGTTTTAGTGGTACTGTCACCTTTAAGAACGCCCCCAACATCCATGCCACTGCCCAATTCGTTCCTGCTGACCGCCTGCTAGTGGAGACCGACTGCCCCTTCCTCAGCCCGGTACCTAAACGGGGTGAGAAACGCAATCAACCGGCCTACGTCCGCTTTGTAGCTGAACGGATAGCCACCCTGCGCGGCCACTCTCTCCAAGAGGTGGCCCACTATACGACCGAGAATGCCTGCCGTCTATTTAATTTGACGCTTAGATCAGCCTAGCCCCCTTGGCTTGAATTTTGACTTTCACCTGTTAGCGGGCTGCTTTACCCCGGCTTGAGGAGACCCATGACCCAGACCTTGCCTCTGTTTACCATTCCGGACATGATTGAGATCCAGCGGGCGAGTTTCCGCTGGTTCTTGGAAGAGGGACTTATTGAAGAACTGGAAAGCTTCTCGCCGATTAGCGATTACACCGGCAAGCTAGAGCTGCATTTTATCGGCAAGGACTACCGCCTCAAGCGCCCCCGCCACGATGTAGACGAGGCCAAGCGGCGGGACAGCACCTACGCGGTGCAAATGTACGTCCTGACTCGTCTAATCAATAAAGAAACAGGAGAAATCAAAGACCAAGAGGTGTTTATTGGTGACCTCCCCCTGATGACTGACCGGGGTACCTTTATCATCAATGGAGCCGAACGGGTAATCGTCAATCAGATTGTCCGTAGCCCGGGAGTTTACTACAAATCCGAGGTAGATAAGAATGGCCGCCGGGCCTACAATGCCAGCCTAATCCCTAACCGGGGAGCTTGGCTAAAGTTTGAAACTGATAAGAACGACTTGGTTTGGGTGCGCATCGACAAGACCCGCAAGCTTTCCGCCTACGTGCTCCTCAAGGCCTTGGGCTTCTCAGACAACGAAATTCTCGATGGTCTGCGTCATCCGGAATACTTCCAGAAGACCATCGACATGGAAAAGGAAAACCAGCTGAGTGAGGAAGACGCCCTCCTAGAACTGTACCGCAAGCTTAGGCCTGGGGAGCCCCCCACCGTCGCTGGCGGTCAGTCCCTCCTACACTCGCGCTTCTTTGACCCCAAGCGCTACGACCTGGGGAAGGTCGGTCGCCACAAGCTCAATCGCAAGCTGCGGCTCAACGTTCCAGATGGGGTGCGAGTTCTGCAGCGGGAGGACATCCTCGCGGCCATCGACTACCTAATCGACCTGGAATTTGACCTGGGTATCACGGACGACATTGACCACCTCGGCAACCGGCGGGTACGCTCGGTCGGGGAGCTGCTGCAAAACCAGGTGCGGGTAGGCCTCAGCCGCCTAGAGCGGATCATCCGGGAGCGGATGACAGTAGCTGATGCCAACTCCTTGACTCCAGCGGCTCTGGTCAATCCCAAACCTCTAGTGGCAGCCATTAAAGAGTTTTTTGGCTCTAGCCAGCTGTCCCAGTTCATGGACCAAACCAACCCCCTAGCGGAGCTGACCCACAAACGGCGCCTTAGCGCCCTCGGGCCCGGGGGACTGACCCGGGAGCGGGCTGGGTTTGCGGTGCGGGATATTCACCCTTCCCACTACGGCCGCATCTGCCCCATCGAGACTCCAGAAGGCCCCAACGCCGGCCTGATCGGCTCCTTGGCCACCAATGCCCGGGTGAACGCCTACGGTTTTATTGAAACTCCCTACTACCGGGTGGAGAACGGTCGGGTGCGTAAGGACCTGCCGCCAGTGTACATGACTGCTGACGAGGAGGATGACAAGCGGGTTGCCCCCGGCGACATTCCCGTTGACCCCCAGGGCAACATCCTCGGGCATACGGTGCCGGTGCGCTACCGCCAAGATTTCACTACCACCAGCCCCAACCAGGTGGACTACGTAGCCGTCACACCGGTGCAGATCATCTCCATCGCCACTTCCCTAATTCCCTTTTTGGAGCACGACGACGCCAACCGGGCCCTGATGGGGTCTAACATGCAGCGCCAAGCAGTGCCCTTGGTGCGACCGGAGCGGCCCCTAGTCGGCACAGGTCTGGAAGCCCAGGCTGCCCGGGACTCAGGGATGGTAATCGTCAGCCGCACGGACGGGGAAGTTACCTACGTAGACGCTACACGGATTCGTGTGCGCAACCCCGAGGGCCGGGAGATCGAGTATCCGATTCAAAAATATCAGCGTTCTAACCAGGATACGTGCCTGAACCAACGGCCGATCGTCTTTGTCGGCGAGCAGATCAAAGCCGGGCAAGTCCTGGCAGACGGCTCCTCTACTGAAGGAGGGGAGCTAGCCCTCGGGCACAATATCCTAGTGGCCTACATGCCCTGGGAAGGCTACAACTACGAAGACGCGATCCTGATCAGCGAGCGCCTAGTCCAGGAGGATATCTACACCTCCATCCACATCGAAAAGTTTGAGATCGAAGCCCGCCAAACTAAGCTCGGCCCTGAGGAAATTACCCGGGAGCTGCCCAACATGTCGGAGGACGCCCTACGGCAGCTAGACGAAGTGGGGATTATCCGCAAGGGAGCCTGGGTGGAGTCGGGAGATATTTTGGTGGGTAAAGTGACTCCCAAGGGAGAGTCTGACCAACCCCCGGAGGAAAAACTCCTGCGGGCCATCTTTGGGGAAAAAGCCCGGGATGTACGCGATAACTCCCTACGAGTGCCAAACGGGGAGCGGGGCCGGGTAGTAGATGTGCGCCTGTTCACCCGAGAGCAGGGGGATGAGCTCCCTCCCGGCGCCAATATGGTGGTGCGGATCTACGTGGCCCAAAAACGCAAGATCCAGGTGGGGGACAAAATGGCCGGTCGCCACGGCAATAAAGGAATTGTCTCCCGGATCATGCCAGCAGAGGACATGCCCTACCTGCCCGACGGTACCCCAGTAGATATCGTTCTCAACCCCCTAGGGGTACCTTCACGCATGAATGTAGGTCAGGTCTACGAATGCCTTTTGGCCTGGGCCGGGGAAAACCTGCAGCGGCGCTTCAAGGTGACCCCCTTCGATGAAATGTACGGGTTTGAGACTTCCCGGACTATCGTCCATGGCAAGCTCCAGGAGGCTCGGGAGACCACCGGCCAAGACTGGGTCTTTAACCCCAATGACCCAGGTAAAATCCAGCTATTTGATGGCCGCACGGGTGAACCCTTTGACCGACCGGTAACCGTGGGCAAGGCCTACATGCTCAAACTGGTGCACCTGGTAGACGATAAGATCCACGCACGCTCTACGGGTCCCTACTCCCTAGTCACCCAACAACCCCTAGGGGGCAAGGCCCAGCAGGGGGGACAACGGTTTGGAGAAATGGAAGTGTGGGCCCTAGAAGCCTTCGGCGCCGCCTACATTCTCCAGGAGCTGTTGACGGTCAAGTCCGATGACATGCACGGACGCAACGAGGCCCTCAACGCCATTGTCAAAGGTAAAGCTATCCCCCGGCCCGGGACCCCTGAGTCCTTCAAGGTGCTGATGCGGGAACTGCAATCCCTCGGTTTGGATGTGGCGGTGTACAAGGTCCAAACCCGGGAAGATGGTGGTACTCGAGACGCCGAGGTAGACCTAATGACAGATGTTAACAACCGCCGCACCCCCTCTCGGCCTACCTACGAATCCATGAGCCGTGAGGAACTTGAAGAAGAGGTTTAACGGTTTACGACCCCTAAAGTACTAGAGATTCCCCCCTATGGCCAGACCAGACCAACACTTCGACAAAGTAAAAATCCGCATCGCTGCCCCGGACCGCATTCGTTCCTGGGGCGAGAGGACCTTGCCCAATGGCCAAGTGGTCGGGGAGGTAACTAAACCTGAGACTATCAACTACCGCACCCTCAAGCCAGAGATGGACGGGCTCTTTTGTGAGCGCATTTTTGGCCCCGCTAAGGACTGGGAGTGCCACTGTGGTAAGTACAAGCGAGTCCGGCACCGGGGGATCGTCTGCGAACGCTGCGGCGTGGAAGTGACGGAATCCCGCGTCCGTCGCCACCGCATGGGTCACATCCACCTAGCGGCTCCGGTAGCCCACGTGTGGTATCTCAAGGGCATTCCCAGCTACATTGCCATCCTGCTGGATATGGCCTTGCGGGACGTGGAGCAGATCGTTTACTTCAATGCCTACGTGGTCCTCAATCCCGGCAATGCCGACAATCTCTCCTACAAGCAGCTGCTGACGGAAGACCAGTGGATGGAGATCGAGGACCAGCTGTACAGTGAAGACTCCCAGCTGATCGGGGTGGAGGTAGGTATCGGTGCTGAAGCCCTAGAGCGCCTCCTGCAGGACCTCAAATTGGAAGCAGAAGCAGAACAGCTGCGGGAAGAAATCACCGTTTCTAAAGGTCAAAAAAGGGCCAAGCTGATCAAAAGGCTGCGGGTAATTGATAACTTCATTGCCACTGAGTCGCGCCCAGAATGGATGGTCCTGCAGTACATTCCAGTGATTCCCCCGGACCTGCGGCCCATGGTGCAGCTAGATGGGGGACGCTTTGCCACCTCCGACCTCAACGACCTGTACCGTCGGGTGATTAACCGTAACAACCGCTTAGCCCGTCTGCAGGAAATCCTCGCTCCCGAGATCATCGTTCGCAACGAGAAGCGCATGCTTCAGGAGGCGGTAGATGCCCTGATCGATAACGGCCGCCGCGGCCGGACAGTAGTGGGAGCTAATAACCGGCCACTGAAGTCCCTGTCGGACATCATCGAAGGTAAGCAGGGGCGATTCCGGCAAAATCTCCTCGGTAAGCGGGTTGACTACTCGGGCCGTTCAGTGATTGTGGTAGGCCCACGCTTAAAAATCTATCAGTGCGGTCTGCCCCGGGAGATGGCCATCGAGCTATTTCAGCCCTTTGTTATCCATCGCCTAATTGACCACAAGCTAGCCAACAACATTAAGGCGGCCAAAAAGTACATTCAGCGAGAGGACCCAGTCATTTGGGATGTGCTCGAGGAGGTGATCCAAGGTCATCCGGTACTCCTAAACCGGGCTCCTACCCTACACCGGTTAGGGATTCAGGCCTTCGAACCCATCCTGGTGGAGGGGAGGGCAATCCAGCTGCATCCCCTAGTTTGCCCTGCCTTTAATGCAGACTTTGACGGGGACCAGATGGCCGTGCACGTGCCCCTGTCCATCGAATCCCAGGCGGAGGCACGCCTACTGATGTTGGCCTCGAATAACATCCTCTCCCCCGCTACCGGCCGGCCCATTATCACCCCCAGTCAGGATATGGTTCTGGGTTGCTACTACCTGACCGCCAATGACCCCAACCTCCCCCGGGAGCCGCGGCACAACTTTGCCAACCTCGAGGATGCGATTCTGGCCTACGACCAGGGAATCATTCGACTCCATGAGTACATTTGGGTGCGCTTTGATGGTGAAGTAGAGCATGACGAGCCAGAGGCTGCCCCCCAGGTTGAAGCTCAAGGAGACATCACCACTGAGTTGTACCGGGGAGCCAAAAGCCAAATGCCCCTGCGCCGGGTGCGGCGGGACCAGGAAGGCCACCTAATTTCTCAGTACATATGTACGACACCGGGACGGGTAATCTACAACCGGACTGTTCTAGAAGCGCTCGCTAGCTAAGGAAGCCCACAATTATTTCGGGGATTGGTAAGTCATGACCGACCAGCAACAAACTCTGCCCGTATTTCGGAATCGGGTGATCGACAAGGGTCAAATCCGCAAGCTGATCACCTGGTCTTTTACTCACCATGGCACCGCCCGCACCGCCCAAATGGCCGACTTAATCAAGGATCTGGGCTTCCGCTACGCCACCAAGGCTGGGGTATCCATCAGCGTCGATGACCTGAAGGTACCCCCCGGCAAGCGCCAGTTGATCGAAGCGGCGGAGGCCACCATCGAGGAAACCGAAGCCCGCTACACCCGGGGGGAAATCACTGAGGTGGAGCGCTTCCAAAAGGTAATTGACACCTGGAACATCACCAATGAGTCCCTCAAGGACCAGGTGGTGAGCAATTTCCGGGCCAACGAGCCCCTCAACTCCGTCTACATGATGGCTTTTTCCGGGGCTCGGGGAAACATCTCCCAGGTGAGGCAGTTAGTGGGTATGCGCGGCTTAATGGCCAATCCCCAGGGGGAAATTATTGACCTGCCGATCAAAACTAACTTTCGGGAAGGACTAACGGTCACCGAGTACATCATCTCCTCCTACGGGGCCCGCAAAGGCCTGGTAGATACGGCCCTGCGCACCGCCGACTCGGGCTACCTGACCCGTCGCCTGGTGGATGTGTCTCAAGATGTGATCATTCGGGAAACTGACTGTGGAACCGAAAAAGGGGTCCGGGCCCGGGGAATGCGCGACGGCAACCGCGTCCTGATTCCCCTGCAAGACCGTCTGTTAGGCCGCCTCCTGGCGGAGGATGTCCAAGACCCCCAAACTGGGGAAGTGTTAGCCCAGCGTAACCAGGCGGTGGATGAGGAATTGGCCCTAAAAATAGTCAAGCACGGGGTTGAAGAAGTCCTGGTGCGCTCACCCCTGACCTGCGAGGCCTCCCGCTCTGTCTGTCAGGCCTGCTACGGCTGGAGCTTGGCCCACGGTCACCTGGTCGATATTGGTGAGGCGGTAGGGATCATTGCCGCTCAATCCATTGGCGAACCGGGCACCCAGCTGACCATGCGCACCTTCCACACGGGCGGGGTATTTACCGGGGAGACTGCCCAGCAACTCCAAGCCCCCAGCGCCGGCGTGGTGTGCTACCCCAAAAGTCTGCGGGTCCGTCCTTTCCGAACTCGCCACGGAGATGAGGCCATGATTACCGAGGCCCACGGGGAGGTAATCCTAGAGACCAGTCAGGGAGCCCAGGCTTTTCCCTTGCCCCTAGCTTCTATCTTGATGGTAGACAACGGCCAGACGGTCCAAAAGGGACAAATGATCGCCGAAACCCCTAGCCCTGGCCGGACCCGCAAAACCACGGAGAAAGCCCAAAAGGACGTAGCCTCCCACCTGGCGGGGGAAGTCAGGTTTGCAGACATCGTGCCGGAAGAAAAACGAGACCGGCAGGGGAATACCACCCGCAACGCCCAAAAGGGAGGTTTGGTATGGGTTCTTTCTGGTGAGGTTTACAATCTCCCCCCGGGGGCTGAGCCCACGGTCAAAAACGGCGACCAGGTGGCCGAGGGGGATATCCTAGCCCAGACCAAGCTGGTTACTGACCACGGTGGGGTAGTGCGGCTGCCCCAGGAGCAAGACACTGCTAAGGGGGGCCGGGAAGTAGAGATTGTCACTGCCTCAGTGCTCCTCAACAAAGCCTCAGTACGTGTGGAAAGTCATCAAGGCCGGGAGCATTACCTGCTTGAGACCCAAGGGGATAGGGGGGCCCGCCAAACCTTTTCCCTCAAGGCTACCCCCGGTACCAAGGTCCAAAACCACCAAGTGGTAGCGGAGCTGATCGAGGAGCAGTACCGGACCACTACCGGCGGAATCCTCAAGTATGCCGGGGTGGAGGTGGCTAAAAAGGGTAAGGCCAAACAAGGCTACGAGGTGATCCGTGGTGGGACATTGCTGTGGATTGCCGAGGAGACCCACGAGATCAATAAGGACATCTCATTACTGTTGGTGGAGGATGGCTGTCTGGTGGAACCGGGCACCGAGGTAGTTAAGGACATCTTCTGCCAAATTGGCGGGGTAGTGGAGGTAACCGAGAAAAATGACATTCTCCGGGAGATCGTGATTAAACCTGGGGAGTTACATCAAATTGTGGTGAAGCCTGAAGAGGCAGCCCCTGGGTTTGAGAGTGACACGATCAAAACTGTCAAGGCCGACCTAGATAAGACTTTGGTTTATCCAGGCACCCAAATCACCCCTGGCTTGGTAGCTGAGGACCTGCGTTACGTCGAGTATCTGGAGACTCCCACGGGGCCGGCGGTACTCCTACGGCCGGTGGAGGAATACCCCATCCCCGATGAGCCAGCCGTACCTAGTCAAGAGTCCAGCACCGACACGGCGGGATCGATTTGTCTGCGGACCGTCCAACGCCTGCCCTACAAGGATGGCGAACGGGTCAAATCCATTGCCGGGGTAGAGTTGTTGCGTACCCAACTAGTACTAGACATTGAAAAGGATGCCCCCCAGTTGGTGGCGGACATCGAGCTAGTAGAAGACCCCAAAGACCCTGAAGTTAAGCGCCTGCAGCTGGTCATTCTGGAGTCTTTGGTGGTGCGGCGGGATATCACTGCTGATCCTACCCAGGGCAGCACTGTTACTCGCCTCCTAGTTCAGGAGGGGCAAGTAGTCCCCCCCGGAGCCGTGGTGGCCCGTACCGAGATCCAGTGTAAGGAAGGGGGACAGATCCGTGGTATCCGAGAAGGTGACGAAACCGTCCGGCGGCTGCTGGTGCTGCGCCACTCGGATCAGCAGGTGGTGGAAACAGCTCAAAAACCCTCAGTCGCTAAGGGAGAATTGATCGTGGCCGGTCAATTGATCGCCCCGGGTTGCCCTTTGGAGGCTTCTGGCCAAGTCCTAGAGGTAGAAGCCAACCGGGTAAAAATTCGCCTAGGCCGGCCCTACCGTGTCTCCCCGGGGGCTGTACTACATGTAGACGACGGAGACCTAGTACAACGGGGGGATAACCTGGTACTGCTAGTGTTTGAGCGCACTAAGACCGGAGATATCATCCAGGGTTTACCCCGCATCGAAGAGCTCCTTGAGGCCCGCAAGCCCCGGGAAGCCTGCATCCTGGCTCAACGGCCAGGGATTGCTCAAGTAGTACATAGTGACGATGACACTGCCCAGATCAAGGTGGTTGAGCAGGATGGAGTAGTAACGGACTACGTGATGAACTCCGGGCAGACGGTGATCATCTCCGACGGGCAAGCGGTGGAGGCTGGCGAACCTCTCACCGACGGGCCGGTTAACCCCCACGACATTTTAGAGATTTACTTTCGGTTCTACCGTGAGAGCCTGGGGATCTACGACGCGGCCTTGATCAGCCTCCAAAAGGTGCAGATGTTGCTTGTGGGGGAAGTGCAGTCAGTTTATCAATCCCAGGGGATTGACATTTCTGACAAGCACATTGAAGTGGTGGTGCGGCAGATGACCTCTAAGGTCAGGGTTGATGACGGGGGAGATACCACTCTCCTCCCCGGGGAGTTAGTGGAGTTGTATCAAATGGAACGGGAAAATGAGACCATGGCAATTACCGGCGGTGCTCCCGCCCAGTACACCCCGGTCCTGCTAGGTATCACTAAGGCTTCCTTAAACACCGACAGCTTCATCTCCGCCGCCAGCTTCCAAGAAACTACCCGGGTCTTGACCGAGGCAGCTATCGAGGGCAAATCTGACTGGTTACGGGGTCTGAAGGAAAACGTGATCATCGGCCGCCTAATCCCGGCTGGCACAGGCTTCAACAGCTATGAAGACCAGACCAACGGGGACCTAGAGGGAGTAGTAGAAAACGGCAGTGACTACGGGGACGAATTTGCCCTTAAAAATCTCGTCCTAGACGACCGCACGGCCCGGGTCTATAACCTGGAACGGGGGTTTGAAGACCGACCTAGCTACGGCTATGGCCTCCTGAGTGATGAGGGCCGCCCCCAGATTATCGATGACGAAGAACTGATCGACGACCAGGATGAATAGGTAGCCCCTTCCGGTGGTCAGCCTGATGACCTAGGGGAGAACTGCAGCTATCTGGTAGGATTTGGAAAAAACCAACCCTGCCCCGACAGCTCGGGTCCCCTCGTCAGGCCTGGCAGCCTTGAAATCCCCTCTGGCCGACTTGGGTCAGGGGAGTTTATCTTGACCTCTTGACTCTAGTAATTAGGAATCCACCATGATGACCCCCCTTGCCTTGGTTGACCCTCACTTTCCCTTTTCCTTTACCTTGGTTTACATCGTTGGCTTCATCGCGGCGGCAACCTTGGGCTCAATTGCCTGGTATAATTCCAAGCGGCCCCCGGGGTGGGAAGACCAGACTGACCAACCCCCTTCGGAAGCAGACTCCTCAAACCCTCCCCAGTAACCAAAGGCGAGCCTGGGTTTGCCTACGGGGATCGGGGCAGACCCTCGGTCGGAGAACAGTATGCCTCCCGAATCTGTGTTAGTAGTTGGCGCCGGTCCCGTTGGGTTGGTGATGGCAGCCGAGCTGAAACGTCATGGGGTCCCTTGTCAAATTATTGACCAAGCCCCCCACCCCACAGACAAATCCAAGGCCCTGGCTATCTGGAGCCGCACCCTGGAAGTCTTTGCCGCCATGGGCATAGTTGAGCCCTTTTTGGCGGCCGGGGTGAAGAACTACCAAGCGAGGATTTTTGCCCAAGGCCGGCAGATCCTGGACCTAGACCTAGGAAAGATTCCCAGCCCCTATCCCTGTGTACTCATGCTGCCCCAGAGTCAAACTGAGCAGATCCTCGCTCAGGCAGGGGGAGTACAGGTGGTAAGAGGAGTACAATTGCTAGGATTTACCCAGGATTCCCAGGGGGTAGAAGTTGAGCTGCGTTATCCCGACCAGAGACAAGAAACCTACTCCTGCGGCTGGCTAGTTGGCTGTGATGGGGCCCATAGTACCGTGCGCCACTGCCTAGGTATAGATTTTCCGGGTTCTACTTTCCCTGCTGATTGGTACCTGGCCGATGTAGCCATCGAAGGTCGTTTACCAGCAGGGCAGTTGGCCTTTTGGGGATCTACCGGGGTGTTAGCGATTCTGGCTGTCCGGCCCGGACAGTTCCGCCTAATTGCTAACCTAGATTACCTAGGCCCCCACACTAAGCCTGCTCCCCCCACCCTAGAGCAGATGCAGGCAATAGTTGATCAGCGGGGACCGACGGGCTTAACCCTGCGGGACCCGACATGGTTGAGTAGCTTTCGCATTAGTGAGCGCAAGGTGTCAACCTACAGCCAAGGACGGGTGTTTTTAGCTGGAGATGCTGCCCACGTCCATAGTCCAGTGGGGGGCCAGGGAATGAATACCGGTATCCAGGATGCCTACAACCTGGCCTGGAAACTGGCTTTGGTGGTAAAGGGCCAGGCTCGGGCAGATCTGCTGGAAAGCTATACCCAGGAGCGCTCTCCCGTGGGCGACCAAGTACTGCGCTCAGCCCGATTCCTCACCTACCTAGCCACGGTCCGGACCCCTCCTCTCCAAAGCCTGCGCAATCATCTAGTTAGCCTAGGGAGCCGCCAGGAGCTGATCCAGCGACAGATCCGGGCCCGTCTGTCCCAGGTGGGGGTAAACTACCACCACAGTTCAATAGTCCAAGGGAGTGGGGGGGGGTTAAGACCCGGTGACCGAGTCCCTGATGTAACCCTTCTTGATCCGGGTACTAATGCTTCCTGCCAACTGTTTGACCTGTTCAGTCACCCCCAGCACCATCTTCTTCTACTCGGTCAGGTCCAATCCTGGTCAAACCTGCACCAGTTGGGCCAACAAATCCACCGGGCCTACGATTCACAAATCCGCCCTATTTTCCTGCTGCCCGGGACACCTGCCAAGATACCAGAATTTGAGTTCCCGGTATGGCTTGACCCTCAGCAAGTCGTGTACCGACGCTGCCGGGTCCGCCAAAGTGCCCTCTACCTGATTCGCCCCGACGGTTATGTAGGCTTTTCTCAGCAGCCAGCAACTGGAGGAGCTCTGCAGGATTATCTTGACAAGATTTTTGCCTAGGGTTAAGGGCTACCCTCAATTACCCCTTCCGCCTGGTGGACGATACTGCGCAACCGCTCCACGGTAGCCGAGTCAGAGGACCACAAGCCCCGCTGCTCAGCCTCCAGAAGGCGTTCGGCGATGTCCCGCAGGGCCCAGGGATTGTGGCTTTGGAGAAAGGCTTTCACTTCGGAGTCAAATAGGTAAGCCTCAGTCACCCCTGCGTACATGTGGTCAGTTACACAGCCCGTGGTGGCTCCATAGGCAAATAGGTAATCAACCGTAGCCGCCAATTCAAATGCTCCCTTGTAGCCGTGGCGCATCACCCCCCGCAACCATTTGGGATTGACAACCCGCGAGCGGTACACCCGGGCTATTTCTTCCGCTAGACGGCGGATGCGGGGGGATTCAGGCCGGGAGTGGTCGCCGAAGTACAGCTGGGGATTGTGGCCTTGGAGGGTGCGCGCAGCAACCGCTAAGCCCCCCTGAAATTGGTAGTAGTCATCTGAATCAAGCAGGTCGTGCTCGCGATTATCCTGGTTATGCAGGACCACATCCAAGGTCTTCAGGCGCTGTTTGAACACCTCCGGCACAAAGCTTTCCGTCTCGGTCCCGTAGGCGTAGCTGCTCCAGTTGATGTAGGCCTGGGCTAGATCCGCCTCTGTGCGCCAAATTTGCGCCTCGATTAAACCCTGCAGCCCCGCCCCGTAGGCCCCGGGTTTAGAGCCAAAGACTCGGTACTGAGCCCGGACGAGGGCTTGCGCGGGGGAGACGCCGTCGGCCTGCCAAGCTTGACTCTCCTGCCGGACTCGAGCAGCTAGGGGATTTTGGGCTTCAGGTTCCTCCAGGGCCGCCACCGCTGCTACTGCTTGGTTGAAAAGGGCAATTAAGTTGGGGAAGGCATCCCGGAAGAAACCCGAGATGCGCAGGGTGACATCCACCCGCGGTCGCCCCAGAACTCCCAAGGGCAGCACTTCAGCCCCCAAAACCCGCCGTGAAGGGCCATCCCACACCGGCTGCACCCCCAACAAGGCTAAGGCCTGGGCCAAGTCGTCTCCGCCGGTGCGCATGGTAGATGTGCCCCAAACCGACAAGCCCAGGCAGCGGGGGTATTCCCCTTGGTCCTGGGTGTAGCGCTCAATGAGGGCCTCCGCCGCCCGCCGTCCCAAGGCCCAAGCGCTTTCTGTCGGCAAGGCCCGCAGGTCTACCGAGTAAAAGTTCCGGCCGGTAGGCAGTACCTCGGGCCGGCCCCGGGTAGGAGCCCCAGCGGGGCCACTGGGGACGTATCCTCCCCCCAAACCCCGGAGCAGGCAGTTGATCTCCTGGTCGGTTTGGCGCAAGGCGGGCAGGAGCTGGGTGCTGATCCAAGTGAGTTCCGCTTGGGTACGGGGGCCAGGGGGGGAGATGGGCGCTCCAGTAATGACCCCTTGAACCAGATCCCTTGCCTGAATTTCTAGGGCCTCCACCCCATCCCCTACCGTACGGCCATCCCCTTGCTCCCAGGGTTCTCCTAGGGGAGTGGTTAGGGGATCAAAGGGCCAGGCCCGGTCCGATGCCAAAGCGCGGGTGAGACCCTGGCGGCCAGCACTAGGACTGCGGGCAATGGCTATAGTCAAGTCCCGCAGTTGCTCCCCCTGGGGACACTGGCCAAGGATGTGTAGCCCGTCACGGATTTGGGCTTCCTTGAGCTCACACAAATAACCATCCGCCTGGGCAATCCAGTCCGCAGTCGGGGAGCCCAGCTGGGTCAGGTCATAATCTAAATGTTCTGCATCAACTAGAGCACGAATCTGCTCCTGGATGGTCCTAACCCGGGGGGGATCGAGGGCTTGGGCCTCATAATACTCATCAATTAAACCCTCGAGGCGTTGGAGAGGACCATAGAGCTCCCCCCGGGTCAGGGGGGGGGTGAGGTGGTCGAGGATCACCGCCTGAGCCCGGCGTTTGGCCTGAGCGCCTTCCCCGGGGTCATTAACGATGAAGGGATATAGGTGGGGCATAGGTCCTAAGGTCACCTCCGGATAACAGGTATTATCTAGGGCAATACTTTTCCCCGGCAGCCACTCTAGGTTGCCGTGTTTACCCACGTGCACCACCACCTGGGCAAACCGGCGCACCCACGCGTAAAAGGCTAAGTAGGAATGGGGCGGCTCGAGATCAGGAGCATGGTAGTTGAGGGCAGGGTCCTGGTCGTAGCCCCGGGGAGGCTGAATCCCAACAAACACGTGGCCTAGGACCAGGCCAGGCACGGCAAAGGGTTCCTGGGAGGCTTCTCCCCAGCGCTGGCTAATACCTGAGCGCACCGCCGCCGGGAGGGTCGCCCAGAAAGCCTGGTACTCAGAGGCACAGAGGCTCTGGGTGACGGGGTGAGCCTGGGTTTCCGGGTCGTTGGTGACCCCCTGGGTCAGCCGCTCAATTAAGGCAGCCGGGGTGCCCGGAGGGTCATCAACCCGGTAGCCGGCTTGGGCTAGAGCCCGTAAAATCCCCACACAGCTAGCAGGGGTATCTAGGCCAACCCCGTTAGCGAGGCGACCATTGCGATGGGGATAGTTAGCCAGAATCAAGGCAACCCGCCGCTGGTCAGGGGGTGTCTGGCGCAGGCGCACCCAATTAGAGGCCAGTTGGGCTACCCAGGCGATCCGCTCCGGGAGGGGCTCGTAGTCCACTACTGGGGTTTCTAACCTAGGGTCCCAGCGGGTCGATTGCTTACAGGAAATCACCCGGGTGGTAATCCGGCCGTCCATTTCCGGCAAAACCACATGCATAGCCAGGTCCCGGGGAGAAAGACCAGTTAAGCCCTCCCTCCAGTCCGTCTGGCTGCCACCACTGCAGATCGCCTGCAGGACCGGCACGTCCAGGCGCTCCCACAGGTCCACTCGTCCCCCCTGGGCCAGGGAAAAGCCAGTGGTGGTGATCACTAGTTCAATCGGCTGCTCCAGGTGCTCCAGAAGTTGCCCCTGCAGGTCGGGATCCGTCAAGGAAGCCACGTAAACTGGTACTGGAGCTAAGCCCAGGTCAACCAGGGCTCGGCCCAAGGCTTCCACCACAGCGGTATTGCCGGCTAGGTGGTGAGCCCGGTAAAAAACTACCCCGACCCGGGGTCCAGGGGAAGGGGGCCAAGGGTAACAGCCGACCCGGGGTTGGGGTTGGGGTGGCTGGGGTCGGTAGGAGCTGTCACCACAGCAATCCCTTAGCCAAAGCAGGGCATTGGCAAAGTTTTCCACCCCACCTTCCCTGAGGTATTGCCAGAAGCACTCCACCTGGGTCAGAGGTACGGTGGAGTGACTCATCAGTTCCATATCCGGCCGGTCGTCTCCAGGCAGCACTACCAACTGTCCCCGCCGGCGCTCTACACTTTCCCGAACTACCTCTAGGCCGTAGGTCCAGTAGCTACGCCCCCCCAATAGGCGGAGGATAATTACCTGGGCAAACTCCAGGACCGCCTCGGCGTAGGCGTCAATGACCACCTGGGGGGTTAACCGCAGCAGGTTAACTGCCCGCAGAGCCGGGAAGTCCTTGGGTAAGCGGTCTAGGGCCTGGGCTAGGGTTTGGATATCTGTATCCGCTGCCGTGAGGAACACCCAGGGAGCCGGGGTTTGCTCTACGAACGCCAAACCATCTTGGGGCAAAGGCACCCCTGTGCTCGCTACCTTGTGCATTATCTCTCCTCGCCTGAACCCTGTCGGTCATAACCCATGGAAGGGCTCCTTAGGGAACACGGATCTGCCCCAGCCATTGGATTAAATTGGTTAACTGTTGGTCTACCGGCAGCAGGCCTAGTCCCCGCACAGTTACTTTACCGGGGCTGTAGACAAAGCGACTGCGCACCCCTGAGGTTAACTGCTCCTGGAGCCCCTGCCAGGCAGGTTCATCCATAGCCGTTTCTAGGATGACGTGTTGCTTGCCTTCCGGCCGGATACGGCTGAAGCCCAAGGGCCGAGCCCGCTGTTTGAGCTCCATCACCTGAAACAACTGTAGAGCCGGGGGGGGGATTGGGCCGTAGCGGTCGCTCCAATCAAGGGCAATCTGGGCCAACTCCTGCTGAGTGCTACTGGCAGCCAAGGAGCGATAGGCACTCATCTTCTGGTCTAGATCTGGAATGTAGTCAGCGGGGATGAAGGCCATTACCGCCAGCTCAATCTTGGTATCGTCAACGGGAGGGATGGTCTGGCCCTGGACCCGGCAAATTTCCTCTTGGAGCATTTCGGCGTACAGGTCAAACCCCACATCAGCCATTTGTCCGGACTGTTCCGCCCCCAGAATATTACCTACCCCCCGGATTTCCATATCCCGCACTGCTAGCTGGTAGCCTGACCCTAGTTGACTGAATTCCTGCAGGGCTTGCAAGCGGCGACGGGCCAGGTCAGAGAGGGCCTCCCCCGCTGGATAAAATAGCCAGGCGTGGGCCTGGACTCCCGAGCGACCTACCCGGCCTCGGAGCTGATACAGCTGGGAAAGGCCAAAGCGTTGGGCGTCCTCAATCAAGATTGTGTTCACCCGGGGGATATCAAGGCCTGACTCGATGATCGTGGTGCACACCAGAATATCAGCGCCAGCGTTACTGAAGGTAAGCATGGTGGTCTCTAGGTCTGCCTCGGGCATTTGACCGTGGGCAACCGCCAGGCGAGCCCCAGGGACCATGGCTTGGAGGCACTCGGCCACCTCTTCAATTCCTTCGACCCGGGAGACTACATAGAACACTTGACCGCCCCGGTCCAGTTCCTGGCACAGGGCAGTGCGCACCGTTTCTGGATCGTAGGGGGCAAAGTGAGTCTTAATAGGCCGACGGGTTGGGGGGGGCGTGGTAATCAAACTCATCTCCCGGACGCCGGAAAGAGCCATGTAGAGGGTCCGGGGAATGGGGGTGGCACTGAGGGTGAGCACGTCTACCTGAGTCTTGAGGACCTTAATTTTCTCTTTTTGACCAACTCCAAAGCGCTGTTCCTCATCCACCACCAATAGACCCAAGTCGCGAAAGCGCACCTCCTTACCTAGGATCTGGTGGGTCCCCACCACCACATCCATCTCTCCAGTGGCTAGGCGCTGGTGGATTTGCTGGCGCTCCTGGGGGGTGCGGAACCGGTTGAGCAGACCCACCTGAATGGGATAGGGGGCAAAGCGCTCTTGGAGGGTGTGGTAGTGTTGCTGGGTCAGGATGGTAGTCGGAGCTAACACTGCCACTTGCTTACCCGCGAGCACAGCTTTGAAAATTGCCCTGAGAGCTACTTCCGTCTTGCCAAACCCCACATCCCCGCAAACTAGGCGGTCCATGGGCCGCGGACTCTCCATATCCCGCTTCACATCCAGGGTGGACTTAATTTGGTCGGGGGTAAGGGCGTAGGGAAAAGACTCCTCCAACTCCCGCTGCCAGGGCATGTCCGGGGGGTAGGCGAACCCCACCTGGGTAGAGCGCTGGGCGTACAGTTGCAGCAGATCAACCGCTAGCTTGCGGATCGCCCTACGCACCTTAGCCTTCGTACGCTCCCAGCCCTTCCCAGACATGGGACTCAAGCTTGGGGTGCTTTCCCCCTGGGAGCGAAACCTTGACAGCACAGCCAACTGGTCGGCAGGGACGCGAATCTCTCCATCAGCATACTGCAGTACCAGATACTCCCGATTAGCCAGTCTTTCGAGCCGCAGAAAGCGGCCGATACCGTGGTGACGGTGGACCACGTAATCCCCAGGCTGCAGTTTATTGGGGTCAACCTGGCGAGAAGCAGCCCGGCGCCGCTTGCGCACATAGCTGGGAGTGGCGAGGGCATGCTGACCGAAAAACTCCCGGTCAGTCACCACCACTAGCCGCCAAGGGGGCAGAATAATTCCCTCGAGTTCGGCCAAGCCAGAGTACTTGAGGGCGACTGGGACCTTAAGGCTGACTAGCCGCTCAAGGGCTGGATAGTCCCGGGGATTGGCCACAAATTGAGCCGGGCAATCATGCTCCTGCAGCAGTGAAACAGACCGAGAGGGTTGGGCGGAAATTAGCCAAATACTCGAGCCTTGATGGATTTCGGTGCGGAGGGTTTCCGCCAGCCGGGCAAACTGGTGGGGGACTGCCGGGACTGGCCGGCTGGCTAGGTTGATCCCATCTCCGTTGCTTAACTGTCGCAGGTGTAAACAGGGGAATTGGGTCACTGCCCCCAGAGTTTCCTGTGGGGGGCGGTGTCGGGACGGCTGGGGACTACCCAGTCCCTGGTAGGCTTCCTGGGCCCGGGCAAACCAACTCTCCCCGTGAGCCTGGCACTGCTCCGGCTCATCGACAACTACTAGGGTCGAGGGCGAGAGGTAGTCTAACAGGCTGGCTCCCATATCCCCGGGGGCAAAGGGGCTGTAGTCCCTCGGGGTCAAGAGTAGCTGGGGAATCTGGTCTAGAGACCTTTGGGTAACCGGGTCAAACTCTCGCAGCTGTTCTAATTGGTCACCAAACCACTCCAGCCGTACCGGCAGTTCCGCCGCCACTGGAAACAGGTCCAGAATTCCTCCCCGCTGACTCCACTGGCCTTCCGTTTCTACTTGGGCTACCCGTTCGTAGCCCAGGCGGGTCAGGACTGAGCCTAGGGCAGTCGGCGAGTAGTCAATTCCCGGCCGTAACTGCTCACAGGCTGAGTGAAACTGCCGGGCGCTAGGTAGATGGGGTTGCAAAGCCCGTTCGCTTGCCACTACCGCCATCTTTGCTCGGCTGCCCAGATCCGCCAGCACCTGCATCTGCCCCCAGGTCATCTCCATCTCCAAACCCCCAGGTTCGTAGGGAGAAGCCTCGGAGGTGGGGTAGAAGTGGACGACCGCCCAACCCATGGCCTCTAACTGAGCTACCCAACGGCCCGCCTCCTCTACCGTAGCGGTGATTACCGCCAGGGGAGATTCCCCCGCCAGGGCTGAACTCACCAGGCCCTTACCCAAACGAGCTAGCCCTTGGAGGACTAGGGGGGTACCAATCTGAAGTTTACTCTCTAGATCTGCTGTCAGGGCCGAGCGCCGCAGACTTCGAACTAAGGCAGTAAAGGGCATAGGAGCAACAGAAAGTACTTGTTAGGTGCGGCGAGACTTAGTCGTACCGGGAAACCAACCATTCCAGGTCCCCACCAGGGCTGCTATGGCCGCATAGAAGCCCATGCCGCGCCAGTGCTCACCCATATACTCCCAAACCGTCATGCCGGCGCCGCCGTTCTCTCCTTGGCGTGTTTCCCAGGGGATCAGGAACAAGCTGCAGATAAATACCAGCAAAAAGACAGTTACCCAAATTACCAGGAACCAACCCAACCCCCATAGCCAACGATGCAGCACTCCTTTCATAGTCCTCCCCAATCATGATGATGGTACACACAGTAGAGAACCCCTAAGCTTAACCAGAACAAGAAGCAGGTCCGAGTCAGGTCTAGGGCCTGGCGGACTTGGATCGGGGTGATAGGTCGGCAGGGGTCTCCCAGCGGGGGCTTGAGGCGCGCCACACCCTGATACCAATTTACTCCCCCCAACTGCACCCCCAAAATCGCGGCGTAGGCTGCCTCACTCCAGCCGGAGTTAGGACTAGGGTCTGCCGGGGCATCACGACAGCAGAGGCGCCACACCCGTCGAGGCTGGCCGGACAGTAGCGCCAGAGTCGCCACTGTCGCTCGACAAGGGAGCCAAGTCAAACCGTCCTCCAGCCGCGCGCTAAACCAACCCAGGTAGGTGTAGGGTTGATGTCTATAACCTACCATCGAATCCAGAGTGCTGGCGGCTTTGTAGGCTAAGGCTAGAGGTGCACTGCCCAGGGCTGGCCAGCCCAAGCCAAGTAGGGCAAAAAACAGGGGCCCCATTACTCCATCTACTGAATTCTCGGCTACTGTCTCTAAGAGGGCCCGCAGTACCTCAGTCTCCGACAAGTCCCCTGTGTCTCGGCCGACGTACAGTTGTAAACGGTTGCGAGCCTCAGGCAGGTCCTGGAGTGCCAGAGGCCCCAAAACCGATTCAGCTGCCTGACGTAGGGAGCGACCCGCAAAGCAGGAGGCTAGGAGGATAATCCCCATCCCTTCCCCGAGGAGGGGATGAATTCTTCCCGCCCCCCGGACTAGCAACCACCCCAGGGCAGCACTCCCCCCTACCAACCCCAGGCCCAGGACAATCCCCGCTATCCTTTGGGACCGGGGATGAGAACAGGAAAGTCTGATCCAGGTGGTGGTCGCCTGGATTACTAACCCCATGCCGCGCACTGGGTGGGGCCAACCCCAAGGATCCCCCACCCAAAAATCCACCAAGGCCGCTCCAAACAAAATCACCGACAGGAGGACAGCAGCTGCTCTAGTTGAGTGGGAGTCAAGTTAGCTTGGATGTAGTTGGGGTGATGGGGGTCGTAGGGAGAGAGGAGGCGATGGGCAACCCGGACCCGGGCTTGGGCAGGTACCACTGGCAGGTCCGGGTCATCGGGGGTGGATCTGACTAGGGAGCTGGAAAAGCCTCGATACACCATCACCTGGTCGACCTCACCCAACTCATCAATCAGTTCCACGAGCAGAACCTCGCGGGGATGCTGCCGGGTGTACCTTTCTAAATCAGGACCCAGATCAAGGACCAAGCCTAGAGCTCTCCTGCCATGCGTCCCTGTTTACGTAGGCGAAAAACGAGAAAGTGGCCAAAGTAGAGTGTATAGACAAGCAGCCCTACTAGGCCCAGAAACCCCAAAAAACCGGGAGTGTAACCCGAGTGGAAGACTAGCCGGTAAGCCCAAGGGGGCTCGAGCCAGAGGCGGCACTGACTCGCCAGCAGTTCCGACTGGGAGCGGAAGCCACAGGGGAGAAACCACAGCCCAAAGCTAGCACCCAGCAGACAGTAAAAGGTTATAGCCCACCGCCAGCTAGTCAAGGCTAGTTTAAGCAGGCCCGGGCGAGACTCGGCAATTTCCTCGTTCAAGTCGACCCAGAACCACAGCCCGGCCGGGATCAGGACCCGGGCGAGCCAACCAGTCAGGAAAGCCACCGGCAGGGCAGCAATCATCAGATACACGGTGACCCCGAGTAGGCTGGCGACGCGCCAGTAGATGATCAGCAAACGACCAATAGCAGCCTGCCGGCCGACCCAAGCCCAGATGAGTAATCCGAGGGGGAAAAAAACGGTGAACAGGACTGCCATCCGGTAGTCTGTCCACACCAGAGAACTGAGAAAATCATCAGTCATGGAGAGGCAAACAACCTAATCTTCGTAAAGCCGGCACTCATCAGCACCAGGGTTGCTGTCACAGTAACGCTCCAAGGCCGTCTTAGGTTTCACTTGCCGTTGATGAGCTGCCTCAGCCTGAAGTTCCTCCACGGCATCCCAGGCGGCGGCACATTCACCAGAGCCCGGCCCTTCAATCCGGCAAACTTCCCGCGCTTGCTCCAACTCGGTTTGGATCTTGTCTTGAATGTCACTCATAGGAATTGTTACTCTCAAGGATTTTGAGATTGTCCTTCGACTGTATCACAACCCGAGGCAAAGCTGCCGGAGGGTAGAATTTAGTTAGACTAGTGGTCCCAATCTCTGCCCTGCTATGACAGACAGCCCTCTTCCTTCCCTACGATCCAGTGGTTCACCCCTAGAGGAATTTGGTCAAGAAACCTTTGCCCTGACCCGGCGGTTATTTATTCAACTGCGCCGACGGCCCTCAACCTTAATCGCGGGGCTGATCCAACCCTTGATGTGGCTGATTTTATTCGGGGCCCTCTTTGAAAATGCTCCGGCTGGCCTATTCGGGGCCAGTCAAGGCTATGGTCAGTTCCTTGCCGCTGGCGTGCTGGTATTTACCGCCTTTGGCGGGGCCTTAAATGCCGGCCTACCAGTGATGTTTGACCGGGAGTTTGGATTTCTCAATCGGCTCTTGGTAGCCCCCTTGGTGTCGCGGTTTTCCATAGTTCTAGCTTCGGCCATCTTCATCACTAGCCTCAGTCTCCTGCAGTCAGTTGGTATAGTCCTCACCAGTGCCCTTTTGGGAGCGCAACTGCCGAGCCTAGCTGGTCTGGGCCTGGGGTTAGCAATTTTAATCTTGTTGGTGTTGGGAGTCACAGCCCTCAGCCTCGGACTGGCCTTCGCTCTGCCGGGACACATAGAACTGCTAGCCGTGATCTTTATCACCAATTTGCCCTTGCTATTTGCCAGCAGTGCTCTGGCTCCCCTTTCCTTTATGCCCCCCTGGTTACAGCTGGTGGCTAGCCTCAATCCCCTCACCTACGCTATTGAACCAATCCGCTACCTTTACCTCCACGCAACCTGGACCCTAAGCAGCCCGGTCATGACTGCCCCTTGGGGAGAGGTGAGCCTCGGGGGCACCCTGGTGGTCCTAGCTAGCTTTGACCTGCTAATCCTAGCGGCGATCCGGCCCCTGCTGAGTCGCAAACTAGTCTAAATGAACTTTCCCGGTCACCCGGGCCCCAGTGATATTTTGATCCTCACCAATGGGCCCGGAGAATTAGCTACCTGGGTAAGGCCGATGGTCCGGGCCCTCAGGGATCTGCTCGGGCCGGGGCCGCGCCTGTCCGTGGTCCTTTCTCCCTGTCCTCACGCCACAGGGGCTGAGATGGGTATTGCCCGCGGCTACCCTGAGGTAGACCGGGTTCTGCCCGCCTCGGCCTTTTTTAATTTCCTCATCACAGGCAAAACCCCGGAGAGTTGGGATTGGCATCCCCAGGGGGTGATTTTATTTCTAGGGGGAGACCAGGCCTTCCCAGTTCTGCTAGGGAAACGCCTCGGTTACCGCACCGTGGTTTACGCCGAACAACGGGGGCGGTGGGCGGCCTGGATCGATCAATTCGCCGCCAGTAATGACCGGGTAGGTGTCGCCGCCAAGTATCGCCACAAGTTGGCAGTGGTGGGGGACCTCACCGGCGAGGTAGGAGCCCCCCAGCCGCTGGCATCCCCAGGACTAGAGGCTCTCCCTAAGCTAGACGCAGATGGAGAGCTCATTGGCCTGCTACCTGGTTCAAAGTCAGCTAAATTGACCCAAGGGGTGCCTCTATGCTTGGCTGCGGCTGGCCACCTCCACCGCCTGCGGCCCCACGACCGGTTTGTTGTCCCCCTTGCTCCCTCCCTCGACCCAGTCAGGCTAGCGGCCTACGCCGACCCTAGTCTTAATCCCTACACCCAGGTTTTCCCGGGTGGGGCAGCCGAGCTAGTGATACCTACGAAGGGGTTGCCCTTTTTGAGAACTGTCGCAGGAGCAGAGGTGGTTCTGTGGCCAAGGTTTCCCAGCTACAACCTGCTGAAGTTGTGCCGAATTTGCCTAACCACGGTAGGAGCGAATACGGCCGAGTTAGGGGTACTGGGGATACCGATGGTCGTCCTTCTGCCCACTCAGCAGCTAGACGCCATGCGCAGCTGGGATGGACTGCCGGGGATCCTGGCTCGCCTACCGGGGGTGGGCAGTGTCTTCGCCCGGGTAATTAATGGGGTAGCTCTCCAGCGGTTAGGCCGTTTGGCCTGGCCGAACATTTGGGCCGGCCACGAAATTGTTCCCGAGTTAGTTGGCCCTCTAGACCCCGCAACTGTAGCCCAAGTGGTGGTGGATTACCTGAGTCAGCCTGAGCGCCTACAGGTCATGGTCAAGGAACTGCAGCGCGTTTCTCCCGCCCCCGGAGCCGCAGCCAAGCTTGCCACCCTAGTGGCTTTTCAGTTAGTCCGGTAGCCGGCCGCTAGGGCGGTTTGAGAACGGGTGGGGCGGGGTTGGGAGCGGGAAGTAATCACCCAGGTGTTATGGCCGTGGAGATAGTCGTAAAAACCCACAATTGCTATGGAATTCTTGAAGATGGTGTAGCCAAAGATAGCCAGCGCCGAGCTGAAAAAGTAGTGGAGCGGGTAGCGCAGGTAGGCAATTTTAATTGTAGCCAGGGTTTGGTAAATGCCACTGAATATTGTTACTAGTGTACTTATCCAAAGGTAGGCGTTGTTGGCCTCCGAACTGAAGCCCTGGTATAGGCACAGGCTGAGGAAAACTGGCAGGATTTGTAGGGCCACTAGGGAATACAGATCGCTGTAGTACAAAAGGTAAGTCCAATAAAGTTTTTGCCAAGGGGTGAGGTGGCGGGAGCGCCAGACCCGCCGTTGATACTTGAAGCTGACCTCAATCCAACCGTGGGACCAGCGCTTGCGCTGAAACCAAAAGGAACCTAGGTCTACCGGCGCTAGTTCTGTAGTAATTATGCTCCGGTCGTGGAGGATCCGATAGCCATTCAAGAGTGTGCGCAGGGTGGCGTCAATATCTTCGGTCATCCGCCGGGGATCAAAGCGGATACGCTGTAGGACGCCAGTACGCCAGTAGCCGTTAGACCCACCAAAGATGCAAGAGTCAGTCAGGAAGGACTTGGCTGGGTGGCTGATACCGTAGAGGGCCTCAAATTCAATGGCAATATTCTGAGTCAGAAAGTTCAGATAGTGATTGCGAATCACATTACGCCCCTGGACCACGTCGTAACCACTGCCCAACCAACGCCAAGCCCGGGCAAAGCAGTCCGGAGCTGGCTGATGGTCAGCATCCAAAATTCCCACAATCTCTCCCGTTACCAGGTCCATGCCAGCATTGAGGTTTTCCGCCTTAGAGTGACTGCCCTCCACGCGCAGGAGACGCAGTTCCGGGTAGGTATAGGTCAGTAACTTGAGCTCTTCTTCTATGGGCAAGTCGTGGGGAGTGTTGTAGGCCAGAATTACTTCTAGACCGCCGGGGGGTCGCTGGACTTTCTCAAGGATATGTAAAAGCGTTTCCAGGATTATCTCCTGCTCGTTGGGGAGATAGGCAGCAATGAGGAAGGAACTGCGGGGTACTGGGGCGGAGGGCCAAGGGAGAGCACAGTCCCGGATCCCCAGACGACGTTTGAGCTGGACTGCAATACCGTGCTCGGGCTGGGGTGGGGTTTGGGCACGGCGACGGAACAGGGCACAGGTGGTCTCAAGAATGATCATCCCGGAACTAACGAGGAAAAATGTGGCGATCACTAGGCGAATGGGAAACAAGTCCCAGCCCCCCAGACGCAGACAGTAGTAAACCAGGGTGGGCACCCCAATTAAAACCACATGGGTAAAAACTAACTTACTCAACTCCACCAACCACTTTTTCACGGGCATATTTCTCCAACTAGCGGGGCAAATCCGGTCAGGTAAGCCAATCTTGATCTAGTTCTAGATCTCCCTCATTCAACCAGATAGTGTACTTCCCATTCGAGACTTGACAGAGGTATAACTCTCGTCCATCGAGGAGTTTTTCCACCTTGAGGATCGTCCACCCCCCCTGGTCTTGATAGCGGACTTTATCTCCAGGCCGGGGATACCAGGAGGGCCGAGGGGAAACCGGAGACCGTTGCAGGAGGTAGTCTAGGTCCCGGATTACCCCCATAATCATCCGCCGCAGGGTCGGTCGCGTGTAGTCAACCACTATTGCTAACCCTAGGGTCCCTCCGAGGAAGGAAAAAAGTAGCTGAGGATACAACCAGGGCCGCTCTTGGACGATAAAGGTCAGCACTGAATCTAGAATCAGGACGCCGAGGAGAATATAGGTGTAGGTGTAGGGCCCTAACTTAAGAAATAATTGGGCCAAGGGGGCCGACAAGTGCACCAGAGTCCTCGAAAAAACCATCAGTAGTAGCAGGAGGCCCGGGGGGACTAACAAGTCATCCCAAAGCCAGCCCCAGGTGTAAAACTGGCTGATAAACCCAGCTCCGTAGAGAACTAGACCACTCCCTAGGGCGCGCCCTGGGGACCAAAATAAGGGCCCGCGGCCATGGCTATAGATCTGAGCAATGCCCATACCGGTCGTAAAGGTACTCAACTGGGCCGCAAAGTTGAGGAAGGGGCCCGGACCCCCGGGGGTGGCGAAATCCACATAGCTTGGATGACCAGCCAGGGGGTAAAGGGCTAAAGCTCGGTAGGCGAGGGTGACCACTAAGCCCGCAACCATAAAAGTAGCCGGACCCCAGCGCCGCATCAGATGGTGTAGCCAAGGAAATAGCAGGCTATAGCTGAGGCTGAGCCACACAAGCCACCAGAGGCCGCGGCCAGGAAAGGTGCTATCCCCATCAACCAGCAGAGGGAAGCCAACTGTGGTGATCACCCCTGGCCGACTAGGGATAGAGTCAGGAAAGGCCCGCGTGAGGGAACTAAAAAAGGGATAGGTCAACCAGAGAACAGCCCACAGGGGCCACAGCAAACGCTGAAGGCGCTGCTGGAGAAATTCCCCCACCCGGAGGCGCCGGGTCTGCAGTCCCAGGGTAAGACTGAAGCCACTGATCAAAACAAACACCCCCACCATCTGAAAGCCAAACCAACCTAGTATACTTATGCTTACTAGGTACCAGGAATGCCAGTAGATGCCGCTGACGCTCAGGAGTTGGTGCAGATTCGCCATCACCCCTTCTGGCTGCGGTGTGTAGGCCGACCCAGTAAAGGTCACCTGGATATAGTACAAAAGAAGGAGAGGTGCTCCTAGACAGCGGATCCCCTCTATCCAAGCTAGTCTAGGGGGGTGAGGAGCTTTGGGGGGGGGTACTGTCAAACCGTTGCCATTCCTAGGGGGAACACTGTAACGATTATTTATATTATCCTGATCAGCCCCCCAAGCCGGCCTTGTCTTCCGGAGATGATCACTGCTCACCCCAACTGCCCGCCTGAGCCCGGGAGTCTGGTAGGATTCATACTCGTTGTCACTTGGTCATCCCCTTGCTCGCCGCCCTGCTCTACGGATCGGAAGACCTGCGCTTAGAAACCCTCCCAGAACCCACCCCAGGCCCGGGAGAGGTAGTGGTCAAGATCCGCACGGCCACCACCTGCGGTACGGACCTCAAGGTGTGGCGTCGGGGGGGACATGCCCGAATGCTCAACCCCCCGACCCTGTTTGGCCACGAAGGCAGTGGCGACATCGTCGCCCTAGGGGAAGGAGTAACAGGTTGGCGGGTGGGAGACCGGGTGGTAGCAAACAATTCTGCCCCCTGCCAAGCTTGTTTTTTCTGTCAGCGGCAAGAGTTTTCTCTTTGTACTAGTCTTACCTTTAATAACGGCACCTTTGCCGAGTACCTGAGGGTACCCGCTCCCATCGTCAAGCAAAACCTCCTCCGGATTCCTCCGGGTTTAGACTACGACCTAGCTGCCCTGACTGAGCCATTGGCCTGCGTCCTTCACGGGGTAGACCGTTCGGGGATCAAACCCGGCGACCGGGTGCTGATTATCGGGGACGGGGCAATTGGTTTGATGTTTGTGGCCGCTCTGCAGCGGCAGGACCTGGATATAACAGTGATGCTGGCGGGGGGACATGACCAGCGCTTGGCCATTGGTAAAGAGTTGGGGGCTCAGGTATTATTCAACCATTACCAGACCCCAGACCTAACCCAGGCGGTGACTGCACTGACCGAGGGCTGGGGAGTCGATGTAGTAATTGAAGCCACAGGTATTCCTCAGGTATGGGAACAGGCAATTTCTTGTACTAGGCCCGGGGGGATTGTCAACCTGTTTGGGGGCTGTCCCCGTACCACCAGTATCCAGGTGGATACGGAGCGGCTGCACTACTCAGAGCTTACCCTCAAGGGAGTATTCCACAATACCCCTGCCCACGTGCGCTCAGCCCTGGAATTCTTGGCTAGTAGTCAGACGCCTTTCCGGCTCCTGCTGGGGGAACCCCACTCCTTAACTGACTTGCCCCTAGTCTTTGAAGCGATGCGAGCTCGCCAAGTCCTCAAGGTACCCATATATCCTGGGCATCTTTGATCATCAACGTAGATCAGGGACAGGGGGGGAAGGTTAATAATCGTGAAGATGTTGATCGATCTGAGCCGAGCTGCCTGAATGCACCTGACCCTCCCCTGATGTAGGTTGTATACCTGCCCAAATCTGTCAGGGCGATCAGGCGGCCTGGGAGATTGGCCATACCGGTGTAGAATTTGTTTGCAAAAATCAGATCCGTGGGTAGGCTAGATGGCAACCGGGTCAGTTTTCCACCTTCTCTCAATCCCTTGAGGACCAAGATCCATCATGTTTCACCATCAATCGGCCCCTACTCAACGCCGCCGCTTTTTAGCAGCTGGATTAGTATCTTTTCAGTTAGTTCTAGGAGGTTGGGCAGCCACCTATCCGGCAGTAGCGTCCACCCCTCCGCAGGCAGCTCCGGGAAAAGGCAGAATTATTTTTAACCTGCCTAGCCGGAGTGTCCCCGGTAGTCGCGAGGGTGGAGCTTCCCGCGGGGTTTGCAACAGCAACAGCATCCCTCTGATAGCGTTACTCCCCACCACCAATCTGGGCTATACCACTAAAGCCCACCCGAGCCTATTTTTTTATATCCCCACCACCCCTGCCCAGGCGGGTCAGTTTATTCTCCAGGATGATCATTACCAAGCTATCTATGAGACTCCGGTCACCCTACCCGGAGGTAACGGAATTCTGCAGCTAGATACGGCCCAATTGGCGGGCATGCCCGAACTAAAGCTCGGACAGCAGTACCATTGGTACTTTACCCTCGTGTGTGACCCTGGGGACCCCTCAGCCAACGTCTCTGTGGACGGCTGGATTGTCAGAACCCAGGCCCCTAGTCAGTTGCTCAGTGCCTCAGCCGAGGCGCGCCCTGCCCTTTATGCCGCGGCCGGAGTGTGGTACGATTCCCTTGCGAGTTTGGCAGTTTTGCGCCAAACCGATCCTCAAGACCCAACCTGGCAGCATGATTGGCAAGACCTGCTGACCCAAGTGAATCTAGGCCAGTTATCCCAAGCTCCGTTCCTGTCTCAAAGTCAGAAGCCCTGAGGCACTCCTAGCAGGGATGATAAGAGGGAATCGTTGCAGGGGCGGGGAATCAACCAGTGAATCAGATCCACAAAGCTGTCGGTGTCATAACCCGCCTTGTCCCCATGGGTATACGGCGGGCTTTTCGCTCTCTGGGTCCGGTGCTGCTAGCGGCGGGTCTGGGGACTTCTCTGGTGGTGGTTGCCCGAGGGGTCCTGCAGCCCTTTGAGTTAATGGTTTATGACCACTGGGTCCGAGCTCAACAGAATTCGGGACCTGACCATCGGTTGCTGGTCGTTAAGGTCACAGAGGAAGACATCCAGAAGCTAAGACAATGGCCCCTGTCAGACCAGGTCCTGGCTCAGGCCCTGGAGATCCTGCAGGCTGACGATCCCCGGGGGATTGGGGTGGATATCTTCCGCGACCTACCCGTGGAACCAGGACATCGGATTCTGGCCAAACTCCTGCGAACTAGTACCATCATCACACCGGTCTGTAAAATCAGAGACAGCCACAGTCCGGGGGTAGCTCCTCCCCCTGGTGTCCCCATCGACCAAGTCGGGTTTGCCGATTTGTTGCTCGACCAGGACGGAGTGGTGCGCCGAGCCCTGCTCTACGTCAACCCCCAGCCAGGGAAATGTCAGGCTACTAACTCCCTGGATTTACAGCTGGCCCTGAGTTACCTGCTCGGGGACCACATCCAGCCTCAAGTCTCTCCCCAAGGCTATCCCCAGTTAGGGGCAACGGTTTTTGTGCCACTGAATGGCTCCGCCGGCGCCTATTCGCACCTGGATTCGCGCGGCTATCAGATTCTCATCCACTATCGCTCTGAGCAAAACGTTGCCCCCAGTATCACCCTCGCCGACGTTTTAGCGCACCATTTTGATCCTAGATTGGTCAGGGACCGGATAGTTCTGGTGGGAGTCACCGCCAGCAGCATTAAAGACTATTTTTCCACCCCCTACAGCGCTGGTCAGGCAGACCATCGGGAAATGGCTGGGATAATGGTCCACGCCCAAATCGTCAGTCAGATCCTCTCGGCGGTTTTAAACCGTGAACCACTGGTATGGTACTGGCCTCTGGGGGTCCAAGACCTCTGGATTTTAGCCTGGTCAGTCGGGGGGGCACTGTTAACGTGGAAGTTGCGCCACCCCCTAGGCTGGAGCTTGGGGGTATCGGGGTCCCTAGGAAGCTTGACCAGTATCAGCTATCTCATGTTTGTCCAGAGGGGATGGATTCCCCTGGTGTCCCCCGCAGCCAGCTTGATGCTCTCCAGCGCTGCTTTAGTCCTCTACCTAGGCTTCCGCGGCCAACAACAACAAAAACAGCTAGCACTGCAGGCCGAGGAGCAGGCCAAGGCAATAGCTCTCCTCCAGTCGATGCTCCACGAAACTAGGGACCAGTATCCCGGGAGTGACTCAGTCACCACCTCCCCCGAGTCGGCTAGGGTCAACCAGTTACTGGCTAACCGTTATCGGGTGTGTGAGGTGTTGGCGGCGGGGGGATTCGGTCAAACCTACCTAGCGGAGGATACCCAGCGGCCCGGCAAGCCCAGGTGTGTAGTTAAGCATCTGCACCCAGCCCGGCAAGATCCCCAGTTTATGCAGGTAGCTAGGCGATTATTTAATACCGAAGCGGAGATTCTGGAACGGCTAGGTCAACACCCCTGCATTCCCCAACTATTGGCCTACTTTGAGGAGAATCGGGAATTCTACTTGGTAGAGGAATTTATCCCCGGCCATCCCCTGAGCCAGGAGCTCAAACCCGGCCACAAACTATCAGAGAAGCAGGTAGTCGAGATTCTCCGGGGGGTGCTAAGTGTACTAAGCTTCATGCACCAGCGGCGGATCATTCACCGGGATATCAAGCCTGGCAACATCATTCGCCGCCAGGAGGATAACCGACTAGTCCTGATTGACTTTGGAGCCGTCAAACAGATGCAGCCGACCGCTGGGGAAGAGGGTAATACGGTGGTGATTGGCACTCCTGGTTACGCGGCCCCCGAGCAAATGGCCGGGCAACCGAACCTGAGCAGTGACATCTATGCCCTGGGGATCATCGGTCTTCAGGGTCTAACGGGAGTAGCCCCCAAAAGACTCAAAACTGACCCCCAAACCGGGGAGATCCAGTGGCGGGCCATGGCTCCCCAGGTGGGCTTAGTTTTGGGCCAGATTATCGATAAGATGGTTTGCTACTACTTTGGGAACCGCTACCAATCAGCCGCGGAGGTCATCCAGAGCCTCGACCGATTCTTTCCTAAATGACCACCGGTTCGTTGACGGGTTGGGTCTGACTAACTAGGTACTCGTAGACAGCACGCATTTTCAAGCCCGTCAGGACTTGGAATAGACCCGTGCCATTGTTGGAACCCGGGTACTCCCGGTGCTGCAGTAGTAGGTGAGTAAGCTCCCCTTCATAGCGGACCGAGGTTTTGCTCAGGTGCTGTTCGATGTAGATAACCTCCTCAAGATTATCAAACTGACCGTCAACCTCCAGGATCGACACAGCCCGACCGTAGAAGGTATCGGGACCGTAGAACATACGGATACCCGGGTAGGAACAGGTAAGTTTACGGCCGCAGGGGATCCAGTCGATGGTCGAGCCCTCATCAAATAGGTAGGCAGTTTCTAGACCCTCCAGACCTTCCCGTTGAATCATTTGTACCCGCAGGATCCGGTGGCTCTGGTCATCCTTAATTAGGCGAGTGGGTAGGACCCGCAGTACCACATCGGCGTGCTGCTGCTGCGGGTCGATGTAGGCAGCAAAGTCTGGCCGGCGGGAGCTGATGGCCGCCAAGACGTCTTCGTAGGTGTGACCCCGTTCAGACATGTCCCGTTGGATTTTCCAGGCTACCTTGACCTCTTCACTGATGTCTAGGTAGACACTGAAGTCAATCAGGCCGCGGACCCGCTCGTCGTAGAGGGGGTGTAGACCTTCGATGACAATGATGTGGTTGGGATTGACCAGCTCCGGGGGGTCGATGGTGCCAGTCTCGTGGTTGTAGATGGGCTTCATGACCGACTGCCCCTGTTTCAAAGACCGGATCTGCTCATACATTAGGTCAAAGTTATTAGCCTTGGGGTTCAAAGCAGTAATACCGGTTTCCTTGCGCTGTTTGCGGTCCAGACAGTGATAGTCATCTAGGCAGATAACTGTGATGAACTCTTCGCCGAACAGATCTGCCAAGCGCCGCAGAAACGTGGACTTCCCGCATCCAGAGTCTCCGGCAACTCCGATAATTACTACCCGGTCTGGCTTGATTGTCATGACTTTCTCTGGCCCCAACGGTTTTAGGTCAAGTATCTAATACTACTTTTTCGCAGATTCTATCAGAAACGGGGGATCTGAGGCAAACTCTAGGTTCTGACAAAAGTAAAATGCTATCGTAAGTGACAAAATACAGTTTATGACAGCAATGCCTAATTCAAGCGCCGCCACCAGCGCTGATGGTTCCTCCTCAGCCGAACGGTTATTCCTGTACGAAATCATCGGCCTCAGACAAACTGGCGAGGCCACCAGTTATCCCATCCGTCGCAGTGGCAGCGTATTTGTCACCGTCTCCTACGGCTGCATGGGGGAATTCATGCGGCGGGTCAGCCGGTTGGGGGCGAGAATTGTCAGCATCCGACCAGCCAGCCCCCTTACTAAGGGCAATCCCCCCGCCCTAGCCAGCGCCAGCCCTGCAGACCCGGTCCCGGCGGCAACTGCAGTGGAAGAAACTGTTAAGCCTAGCGGTAAAAAGGGCAAGGAAAAATCCGCCGACGTCCCAGTGAATATTTACCGGCCCAATAAACCCTTCCTAGGCAAGTGCATCTCCACCGAAGAGTTAGTACGAGAAGGAGGGGAAGGAACGGTCCGGCACCTCACCTTTGATATTTCTGGGGGAGAGCTACGCTACCTGGAAGGCCAAAGTATTGGGATTATCCCCGCCGGCACCGATGAAAAGGGCAAACCCCACAAACTCCGGCTGTACTCCATCGCTTCTACCCGCCACGGTGATCATCTCGACGACAAGACCGTTTCCCTGTGCGTCCGCCGCCTCGAGTACAAACACCCGGAGACCGGTGAGCGGGTGTTTGGTGTCTGTTCTACCTACCTATGTGCCCTGCAACCCGGAGACGAAGTCCAGATCACGGGCCCTGTAGGTAAGGAAATGCTCTTGCCCCAGGACCCTGAAGCTACCGTAGTCATGATGGCGACTGGCACTGGCATTGCTCCCTTCCGCGCCTTTTTGTGGCGGATGTTTAAGGAAAAGAACCCCGACTACCAATTCAAGGGCCTGGCGTGGCTGTTCTTTGGGGTTGCCTATACTCCCAATATCCTCTACCACCAAGAGCTTGAGGCCCTCCGGGAACAGTTCCCAGACCAGCTGCGGGTTACCTACGCCATCAGCAGAGAACAAAAAAATCCCAAGGGTGGCAAGATGTACATCCAAGACCGGATTGCCGAACACGCTGATGAGCTGTGGGGTCTGGTCCAAAAGCCCAATACTCACACCTACATTTGCGGGCTTAAGGGCATGGAAGGTGGCATTGACGAAGGGATGTCCGGGGCCGCCGGCAAGTTTGGGGTCAACTGGTCGGAATACCAGAAGACCTTGAAAAAGGAAGAGCGCTGGCACGTGGAGACCTACTAAACTCCCCTAGGGTTGGAGTTTTGAGGGACCTCAACCCTAGGGGCCGAGGTCAACGAGAGTAGATCTGCAGAGGTAGACCCAATGAAGGTGTTAGTAGCAGGGGCCAGCGGCGAAACTGGCCGGCGGGTGGTGCAGGAGTTGTGTAGCCGAGGACTAGTAGTTAGGGCTTTGGTCCGAGACCCTGGTAAAATCGCCTTCCCGGAGGGGGTGGAGGTGGTGCAGGGGGATGTCCTGCAGCCTGAGTCCTTAACCAAGGCCTTGCAGGGCTGCACAGCGGTGGTTTGTGCCACGGGGGCCCGGCCCAGTTTTGACCCTACGGGTCCCTATCTTGTCGATTACGAGGGCACCAAGAACCTGGTTCAGGCAGCGGCTCAGGTGCAGCACTTTGTCCTAGTCTCCTCCCTGTGTGTGTCCCAGTTATTCCACCCCTTGAATTTGTTCTGGCTGGTCCTGTTCTGGAAAAAACAAGCTGAAGAGTACCTCCAGAAAAGTAGTTTAACCTACACCATCGTCCGGCCGGGGGGCCTGCGCAATGAAGAATCTACCTTTCCCCTGGTGATGCAAGGGGCGGATACCCTGTTTGAGGGGAGCCTCTCCCGGACCCAGGTGGCGCAGGTCTGCGTCGAGTCGCTCCTTGATCCCCACGCCCGGGGCAAGATTCTGGAAATTGTCGCCCGGGCCGATGCTCCAAGTTACACCTGGGCGGAGCTATTTGCCCAAATCCCCTAGGGTCAGCCCACCATGTCCATACATCAAGAAACGCTACCTGACCTGCTAGGGATTGACCTAGGGGGCACCGATATTAAGATGGGCCGCTTTAGCTCCTGCGGGGAACTCCAGCAGTCCTTAACTCTCAAGACCCCCCACCCGGCTACTCCCGCTGCCGTGGTGGAGGCCCTGGAGATGGGGGTAAAAACCCTAGACCCTGACCATCGCGCCGGTGCTCTGGGTGTAGGGGTGCCGGGGGCCGTCAACCGGGCCGGCCGAATTGTCCGGGGGGCGATTAACCTCCAGGGTTGGCGGGATGTGCCCCTAGCGGACCAGTTGGAAGCGCTTACCCAGTATCCCACCACCCTGGCGAACGATGCCAACTGTGCGGGCCTGGGGGAGGCCTGGCGAGGAGCAGGGCGAGACTACCAGAATTTCCTGCTGCTGACCCTGGGAACTGGGGTGGGGGGGGCAGTAATTCTAGAGGGCCAGCTCTTCGTCGGCCCCCAAGGTGCAGGAGCAGAACTCGGCCTGATTACGTTGCGGCCGGAGGGGCCTCCTTGCAACAGTGGCAACCGGGGTTCCCTAGAACAGTTTGTCTCTGCCACTGCCATCCACCGGGACACGGGCTTGGAGGCTAAGGTTTGGGGAGAGAGAGCCGCCGCCGGCGACCTGCAAGCCCGGGAGTTTTGGCGGGCCTACGGCCAGAACCTCGGGATCGGCCTGACCAGTCTGATCTACATTTTCACTCCCGAGGCGATAATCCTCGGGGGAGGAGTAGCTCAGAGCTTAGAATTCTTCCTGCCAGCCGTGTGGGGGGAGATTGAGCAGCGAGTCCTGCCGAGTTCGCGAGCTGGCCTGAAGATTATCACCGCCTCCCTCGGCAACAGCGCTGGCCGAGTTGGAGCGGCCAAGCTAGCCCGGGACCTGCTGCTTCTAGGCACCCCCAAGGCAGCCTAAAGTCACTTGCCTAGGCAAAATTGACTGAAGATCTGGTCTAAGACCGACTCGGTAACCGATTCGCCGGTGATTTCCCCTAGGGCCTGGATGGCGCTGCGCAGGTCAATGGTCCAAAAGTCCAGGGGCAGACCAGCCTCAATGGTCGCTTCCACCTGCGCCAGGGCTACTTTAACCCGGCCGAGGGCGACACTTTGGCGCTGGTTAATTGCCTGGTCTAGATCCGCTGCCTGGACCCGGCCCTGACCAACCGCCCCTAGAATCGCCGCCTCTAACTCTGGGATGCCCCTGCCCTCTAGAGCACTGGTGGTCACCACGGGCCCCAGCTGGGAAGGGATTACCGGTAGACACTCCACCCGGTCCACCTTGTTGACTACCAGGATCACCGGCCGGGGCTGGGCTTGGGCATAGATGCGCTCCTCCGCCCCTGTCCATCCCACCTGGGCATCCAGGATTAACAGCACCAGATCGGCAGCCTGGGCAACTTGCCCGGAGCGCTCCACCCCCAGTTGCTCAACCGGGTCTTGGGTATCCCGGATCCCCGCCGTGTCTAGGACTCGCACCGGTATCCCCCCTACCACCAGCTCCACGTCTACTACATCCCGAGTCGTCCCCGGAATATCGGTAACAATGGCCCGGTCGGTTTGACTCCAGGCATTCAGCAGACTGGACTTGCCCACATTCGGCTGACCCAGGATAGCAATGACCAAGCCACTGCGCAATAATTTGCCCCGCGGGGCAGTAGCTAGCAGTAGCTCTACCTGGGCCTGGACCTGGGCCAACTGAGTTAAAAAGGGCGACGGATTGAAGGGGGGCAAATCGTCGGCAAAATCGATGTGGGCCTCAATATCCGCTAGGAGCTCTACACACCTGGTGCGCACAGTTCTGATCCGTCGCGCCAACTGGCCACCTAAACCAGTTAGCGCCACCCGCGCCGCCTCAGGGGAACGGGCCCTTACCAGTTCTGCCACACTTTCAGCCTGGGTTAAGTCTAGACGGCCATGGAGAAAAGCCCGCAGGGTAAATTCCCCTGGCCCAGCCAGGACGGCCCCCTGCTGGAGACAGAGGTAAAGCACCTGTTGGACGATCACCAACCCTCCGTGGCAGTGAAACTCTACCACGTCTTCCCGGGTGTAAGAGCGGGGTGCCAGCATCAGTAGGACTAGGGCCTCATCGACGAGGGATTGAGTTTCCGGGTCACGGATATAGCCGTAGAGGATACGATGACTCTGCCAAACTTGGTTCCCAGGGGCGTGAAACAACCGCCGGGCCACTGCCAAGGCCTGGGGGCCTGAGAGCCGGACGATGCCAATGCTTCCCTGGTCCGGCACAAGGGGAGTGGCAATAGCGGCAACGGTAGCGTCCAGATTGATCACGACTGCTCAGCGTGATAGGAGCTGCGCACCAGGGGGCCTGCTTGTACCTGACTAAAACCCAGACTCCGGGCCAGCGCAGCCAGTTCGGCAAATTCCCCGGGAGTCCAATAGCGCTGCACCGGCAAGTGACTGAGGGAGGGCCGCAAGTACTGGCCTAGGGTCAAACGGTCACAACCCACCCCCCGGAGATCTTGCAGGGCCCCTAGGACTTCTGGGACGGTTTCCCCAAGGCCTAGCATCAAACCGGATTTAGTCGGCAGGTGAGGAGCAATTTGTTTAACACCCTGTAACACCGCCAGGGAGCGCTGATACTGAGCCCCCCGCCGCACTACCCCCTGGAGCCGCTGTACAGTCTCAAGGTTGTGATTGTAACAGACTGGCCCGGCCGCTAAGACCGTGGCGATACGCTCTAGCTGGCGCTCAGGGGAGCGGTCACTACCAAAATCCGGGGTGAGCACCTCCACTGCCACCCCAGGACAACGGTGACGGATCACCCGTATGACCTCAGCAAAGTGGCCAGCCCCCTGGTCGGGCAGGTCATCACGGGCTACAGACGTCAAAACCACGTACCTCAGGCCGAGGGTCAGGACGGCCGCTGCTACCCGCTCTGGTTCGGAGCGCTCGGGGGGAGCTGGAGCCTGACCCTTAGTCACCTGGCAGAAGGCACAAGCCCGAGTACAGACCGGCCCCAACAGCAGGAAAGTGGCAGTCCCCTGACGATAGCATTCCCCCCGGTTAGGACAGCGTCCCTCCTCACAAATAGTCTGAACTCCCTGACGGCGGACCACCTGCTGTACCCTTGTCAAGTCACTGGCCTTAGCCAAAGAAGGACGCAGCCATTGGGGGATCCGCACTGGAGAGTCAGAGCCTGGGGATTTCTGTGTCATCGGAACCTTTATGCTTATAGGATAGCGGCCTAAGATGGCAAAATTGATACCAGGATTGTGGCAACCTTGCCCCGCAGTCATGGGCGTCATCTGGACTAGAAGAGGAGTTGAACATGACGCAGCAAAAGATCCTAGTAATCGACGACAGCCGGGTGATCCGGGCCCGGGTGCGGGACATGCTGCCCCAGGGAGATTACCAAATTCTGGAAGCCAAGGACGGGATTGAGGGTTTAAACCTCATGGTGCAGGAACAGCCTACCCTGGTGGTGCTCGACTTTATCTTGCCCAAGATGAATGGCTGGGAAGTATACCAGGAGATCCAAAAACAGCCCCGGCTGCAAATCATCCCTTTGATCATAATGTCTGGCCGCAAGCAGGAGGTTACGGAAAAGCTCCCAGAACCCTTTGAACACTTCGAGTTTATCGAGAAACCTTTTGAACAAAATGCTCTAATTAGAGCTATGGGAGCGGCGTTTCGCAAGGCGAAGGAGAAGGAGGCTGACCTGCAAAGACGGGGCATCAGCCTCCAGCCCTTGGACGGTCAGACCATTGAGTGCGGCACTGACAAATCTATGGAGGCTTATGTGGCCGAGGTCCAATTACTCAACCAGAAAGTAGTGAGGTTGCAGGAGGAGGTTAACACCCTCAAGCGCCAGATGAGTCAGGTTATTGCCTTCCTCCGTAAACCCAACCCTTAGCCTTCTCGGTTGATAAACGGCAGCAGAGCCAGGATCCTAGCCCGTTTAATCGCCAAAGTGACATCCCGCTGCTGCTTAGCTGTCAGACCGCTAATCCGGCGGGGGAGGATTTTTCCCCGCTCGGTGATGAACTTACGCAGCAGATCTAAGTCCTTGTAGTCGATGGGATCGCCAGGTTTGATTGGTGAAGAACGGTGACGGTAGTTATAGGTGGCCATGGGTTAGAGGGGGGGGAGTTACTTGATTTCCTTGTGCACGGTGTGTTTGTTGCAGTGGGTGCAGAACTTCTGCAGCTCCAGTCGGCCAGTGGTGTTCCGGCGGTTTTTAGTGGTGGTGTACCGGGAAACTCCGGGAGAGCGCTTGTCTAGATTACTGCGACACTCAGTACATTCGAGGGTGATGATGATACGGACGCCCTTAGCCATGGGTTTAACTAGATAAATTTAATCCAAACGCCTATTATCACACAGGTAATCTCACTTACACAAGAAAGTTCCCTGCCGTTTGCGTAGACCGCGGGTATCGACTAGGGCCCGCCAGGCAAAGCGCGGTAAGACCAGCATCCGCCGCCAGCGCCAGGGCTCTTGGTAAAGTCGATAGGCCCACTCTAGGGAGTGGTCGCGCAACCACGAGGGAGCACGACGCTTAGTGCCCGCCCAGATATCTAAGCTGCCCCCCACCCCAATCCAGATAGCTCCTGGACATAAGGCCCGGTGTTGAGCAATCCATAATTCCTGGCGAGGAACCCCTAAACCGACCAAAACCAGGGATGGCTGCTGGTCCCGGAGAACTTGGGTGAGCTGCTCCCGTTCCGGGGGAGTTAGGTAGCCGTGGGCAGCCCCGGCCAAGGCCAGGTCAGGGAGGCGCTGCTCCCACCCTCGGGCCGCCTGGGCAGCTACCCCCGGTTGGGCTCCATAGAAAAACACCTTCTCGGTCCTGGCCAAGTTTACCATCAGGGCCTCTGCCAGCTCTATACCGGGCTGGCGGCGCACCCGTTCACCCTGACAACGTAGGTACCAAACCACCCCGGCCCCATCTGGGATCACTAGGTCAGCCGAGTGAATCACCTGGCGCAGGGAGGGCTGGCGGTCAGCCTGCATGACCATTTCGGCGTTGAGGGTGACCACCAGACTACCCTGCCCTTGGCGATGGCGCTCAAGTAGCCAAGCCTGATAGTTTTCCCCGAGGTGTATCGGTAGTCCTAAGACTTGGCGCTGATACATCCTAGGCTTCAGGGGGAGCAATCTCAGGAATCTTTAGACTTTTCTGACTCTCCTTTAGCTCATGCCAGAGGGCTTTGATCCGCGCGTAGGCTTCGGCGGCGGGTAGGTGGCCCCCAGTTTGCAAGGCACAGATATAGCCTACCTTGTGGGCAAACTCCTGCAAATTGGCATTAAAGGCCAGATTCTGGGGACTAAAATCGCCGTTATATTGACTACGGGGATACAAGAACTCTTCCTTGCTCGGTGGCCGGAAGTCATCTTTGCCTTTGTTGTGGTCCATAGCAGGACTTACCTGGGTAGTAGGGGCTTGTTTCAGCAACTGCTTCTGTTATAATCTAAAACTGGGACACAAAACCCATGGCGAGCGTAGCCAAGTGGTTAAGGCAGAGGATTGTGGTTCCTCCATGCGTGGGTTCGAATCCCATCGTTCGCCCTTCTGTGGGTCCCCTATCCCTGGTCTTTGATCTGGGTCAGTAGGGGCCGCAGCAGGTCCAGCCGGCCAGCTAACTTCAGAGCCTCTGGGGAATCCTCCGGCCACTCCGCCAAGGCATCTTCCGCTGCCAAGGCTAGATGGATCACTCTTTTGGCCAGTCGGTCATAACTGTTACTAGGAGGGTGGTTATAGACCAGGGGCAGTAGTTGAGCCAAGCACTCCCGCTGGCCCTGATCCTTGAGACTGCGGGGAGATTCTGGGTGCTCGAGGGGGGCAGGAGTATAGTACCGACACAAGATCGCCTGGGCAAGGCGGTCGTACCTGGTATCTCGTGGGTAATGGGTTTTCATGGACTTAAGGGCAGGAGAAACAGACCCGCATATTTCTATAATACCGCAGGTGATGTAGAATATTTCCATCCACCAGGGGCAAATCTATGGCTAAGGGTAAAAAACACAAACATCACCCCAATTCCCTAAAAAACCTCATCCACGAGGGAAGACCATTAGCAGTAGGGGAACCCAAAAAGGAACGGCGGCTGACCGTATCCAAGACCGGGTGGGAAGGAACCAAGGAGGTGTTAGCCCAGCTAGACATCAAAAGTGTCTCCGACTTAGTGGAGCAGATCGGTCGCCAACAGGTGCTTCTAGTCTTGGCCTCCGACCAACCGAGCCCCGAAGCCTTCCAAGGGACTGAGCCTAGCTAGTCCTAGAGGGGCTCTAGGGGTGCCATGGTCAAACCCGCTCGAGATAGCTGGGAGTGGTAGAGTTCTGCCTGCTCGAGGGGGCCGGCCCAGACAACGGCTTGGCCCTCCCGGTCTACCTCACAGGTCAAGTCCCAGGCCCGTTCGGGAGTCATCCCAGGTATGTACTTCAGCAGGCACTCCGCCACGTGTTGAAAGGTGTTGAAGTCATCGTTGAGCACGATCACCTTGTAGTCTGGGTAGCGCTTGCTAATTGTCTTGGAGTCAGGACGGGCGATTGTGGCGGGACTAACCATAGGGGCAGAAGCTCAATCCAGCAGGTTTAATCTCAGGCGAGCTCAAAGGCGATCGCAGGCCTAGCTAGGAAGAGACGGTCATCGGAACATGCTGCTGACTGAACTGTCCTCATGAATCCGCCAGATGGCCTCACCGATCAAATTGGCAACGGAGATGCGAGTCAGCTGATGGAGTTGTTCAGTCGCCCGAGCAGGGATGGTATTGGTAACGATCACCTCGGCGAAAACCCCAGTCGAGAGACGCTCTAGGGCTGGGGGGGAAAGGACCGCATGGGTAGCGCAGGCATAAACGTCCCGCGCCCCCTCCTGATGAAGCAGCTCGGCGGCAGCCGTGATCGTGCCCGCCGTGTCTATCATATCATCTACTAGAACTGCAGTCCTACCTCGAACGTCGCCAATCACGTTCAGCACCTCGGCAACGTTGTGGGCGGTACGGCGCTTGTCAATAATCGCCAGGGGAGCATCATTAAGTTTTTTGGCAAATGCTCGGGCCCGAGCTACCCCCCCTACATCTGGGGAGACTACCACTAAGTCCTCTAGATGCTTTTCGCACAGGTATTCGATCAGGACTGGAGAGGCATAAACGTGGTCAAAGGGAATGTCGAAGTACCCCTGAATCTGAGCGGCGTGTAAGTCCATGGCCAAGACCCGATTAGCACCAGACTGGGTGATCAAGTTGGCCACCAGCTTGGCTGTGATCGACTCACGACCGGAAGTCTTGCGGTCAGCCCGGGCGTAGCCGTAGTAGGGAATTACCGCCGTGATCTGCCGGGCTGAGGCGCGCCTACAGGCATCTACCATGATCAACAGCTCCATGAGATGGTCGTTGACCGGGCAACAGGTAGGCTGAATCAAGTAAACGTCACAGCCCCGAATCGACTCCTGGATTTGGACGTAGATTTCACCGTCAGCAAATCGTTTGCGAACCATGGGCCCTAAATCCATCCCCAGGTAGCGAGCCACCTCTTCAGCCAAGGGAGCGTTAGCAGAGCCGGAGAAAATCCGCAGGCGACTATTATCTGGGAAAACAGACAGGCTAGGCTGGGGAAAAGGCAGCGCAGGGGAGCGGATCACGGCGTGGCCTCACAGAGTCCTTAAGTCATACTACCATTCAGAAGTTTCCTGGGCTACCATGCAACCGCCAATTTCGCCGGGCACCACCCTGCAGAACCGCTACCGAGTGCTAGAGCCCCTGGGTAAAGGGGGGTTTGGCCGCACCTACCTGTGCGAAGACCAAACCCGCTTCAATGAGTTGTGCGTGTTAAAAGAATTTATCCCCGCCGCCAACACTCCCACCGAGTCCCTGGGCAAGGCAAGAGAGCTTTTTCAGCGGGAGGCTCAGGTCCTCTACCAAATCCACCACCCACAAGTCCCCAGGTTTCGGGCCAGCTTCGGGGAAGGACAGCAGTGGTTTTTAGCTCAGGACTTCGTGGCGGGCAAAACCTACAAGACCTTGCTAGAGGAGCGTCTGTCTGGGAGCCAGACTTTTTCTGAGGCTGAAGTCCTGCACTTGATGCTTCAGCTCTTGCCAGTGCTCACTTACCTCCACGGCCAAAATATCATCCACCGGGATATTTCCCCGGATAATATCATCCTGCGGGAGAAGGATCTATTGCCCGTGTTGATCGACTTCGGAGTGGTCAAGGAGTTAGCTCAGCGGGTAGAGGGGGGAGAGGAGGCCACTCCCAAGGGCACAACCATCGGTAAGCTAGGCTATGCGCCAACCGAACAGTTACGCACCGGCCAAGCCTATCCCAACAGTGACCTTTATGCCCTGGCCGTAACTGCGGTAGTCCTGATGACTGGCCGCAAACCCCACGAACTGTTAGATCAAGCCACCCTTACCTGGCGCTGGATCCCCTGGCTGCCAGCAGTCACTCCCCAGGTAATTCAGCTGCTGCAGCGAATGCTCAGCCCCGCCCCCAAAAACCGCCCCCAGTCAGCCCAAGAAGTTCTCCTAGCCCTCAACTCCCTCCAGGGCCTTGCCCCACCCCCGGCCCCCCCACAGCTAAAGTTAACCCCCAAGATGGCCAGTGCTCCCGCAACCGGCGCCCCCCCCGTATTCCAGCCCGCTCCCGCCAATTCGCCAGCCCCTCCCCAGAGCGGAATTAGTTGGGCCATCGGCGCAGTGACGCTCCTGGTGCTGGCGGGGATAGCTTGGAGTTTAGTGCGGGCTTTGGGGGATACTCCCCGGGGGACAAGCTCTCCCCCACCCCCGGCAAGTACTTTGGGAGTAGCATCCCTGCCCCCATTGCCGGTTCCAACCAGTACCCCAGGAGTGGCACCCCTCCCTTCCCCGGTAGTTAGTACCCCCGCCCCTACCCCATCCGCCCCCGTCTTCAACAGCCAGCCCTTAACTTTCTCCGGTGGCGTTAACCGCGTCCAGGTGTCGGGCCATTCCAGTAGTGACCAGCTGTCTGGTTACCAGATCACCATTCCCCCCGACCAGGGCTTGAGCGTACGAGTGCTCTCTGGCCCCGTCACTCTAGAGATCAAAGATGACCAGGGACAGGTCCTGCAAATGGGTGTTACCAGTTGGCAGGCGACGGCAAGTGACTCGGAGCAACAGGTCCAGGTTTATCTAGTCCCGAATCAAACCCCAGAGGCAGACTTCATCCTAGAGGCAGACCTGCAAGCCTCGGGTGCTCTTTCTGGAAGTCCTTAATGCTGCCACCCTATCCCCCCGGTATGATCCTCAACCAACGCTATCGGCTAGTCGAGCTAGTCGACCAGGGGGAAAGTGGGCGCATTTATCTGGCAACCGACCAGGAGCAGGCCGGGCAGACTTGTGCCCTTAAGGAGCTCGCTCCTCTGTACTATGACAATCGGTCCCTAGAGAATTTCCGGGAGGAGGTGGGCCTGTTGCGCCGTCTACACCACCCCCAAATCCCTCGGCTGCAACACTACTTTGTCCACCAGGGCCGCTGGTTTATGGTGCAGGACTACGTCGTCGGTAAAACCTACCAACAGTTACTCGATGAGCGGCAGCGGCAGGGTTTCTCCTTTACGGAAGCGGAAGTGATGCACCTATTGCTTCACCTCCTACCAGTGCTGGATTATATCCATGGGCAGGGCATTATTCATCAAGACATCAATCCCAAAAACATCATGTGTCGAGAGCCTGACCATCTACCGGTGCTGGTTGACTTTGGTGACGCTCCCCTGCGCCTGAGCCTGGTGCGCAAAATCGCCCGCCGGCTCAGCTCCATCACTGGCCCTTCCCCGAGCCAATTGGGCTATGCCCCCGTCGAACAAATCTGGGTTAGGCGAGTCTACACGCATACTGACCTCTACTCCCTAGGGGTAGTAGCTCTAGTATTGCTTTCTGGCAAAAGCCCCCAGCTACTGCTGAACCACACCACCCTCACCTGGAAGTGGCAACCCTACGTCAGGCCACCCCTGGGGAGAATTCTGCAGCGCATGAGTAGCTTCCGCCTCGAGGAGCGCTACCCTAGCGCTGAGGCAGTCCTGAGGGCCCTACAGCTTGACTGTGCTGGCTATACCAACTTAGGTTTAGATACAGCAGAGAGTGAGGTGCCCTCTCCTAGTCCCAGACAGGCAGCCAATCCCAAGGGCTAGGATATTCTCTCAGAAGTATTTGTCTTCCCTACCCCAGGCCTCCAGGCATGCTACCCCCTTATTCTCCCGGCACCATCTTACAAAACCGCTATCGGCTGGTTAGTCTCCTTGGCCAGGGAGGATTTGGCCGCACCTACTTAGCCCAAGATGAAAGTCGCTTTCAGGAACAGTGTGCCATCAAAGAGCTCATCCCCCTTGAGTCTAGCAGGGAGTCCCTACTCAAATCCCAAGAGCTTTTCCAACGGGAAGCCCAGGTTCTGCACCGCATTCGTCACCCCCAGATCCCTCAATTTCAAGCCTTCTTTGAGCAAGACTGCCGGTTTTTTCTAGTGCAAGACTACGTAGCGGGTAAAACCTACCGAGCCCTCATTGACGAACGCCGTCGGCAGCGCTCCACTTTCAATGATGAAGAGGTGAGCCAGTTGCTCGGGGACCTGTTGCCAGTACTTGACTACCTCCACCGCCAGGCAATCGTGCACCGAGACATTGCCCCCGACAATATTATTTGTCGGGCTAGTGACCGGCTGCCGGTGTTGATCGACTTTGGGGTAGTTAAGGAGCTGGCTACTCGTTTCCAAGCCCCAGGTTTCACCCCCATGGCCACCAGTGTGGGCAAGCCTGGCTACGCCCCTAGTGAACAAATCAAGACTGGACGGTCCAATCCCAGCAGTGACCTTTACGCTTTGGGGGTGACGGCGATGGTTCTGCTCACGGGGCGAGAACCCCAGGATCTATTTGATGACCGGACTTTAACTTGGTCTTGGCTGGCCTACGCCCGTGTTAGCCCCCGCCTGGCCCAAGTACTAGACCGGATGACTAATTACCACCCGCGCGACCGTTACCAATCAGCCCAAGAGGTTCTGGCTGACCTAGGAGGTGCGCCGCCCAGCCGAAGTCTCCCCAAACCGAGCAGCCCCACGATCCAGCTAGTACCAGACCCGGTTACCAATCTCCCCAGCCGGAGCTTGCACCCCCTCCTAGCCGTGCTCCTAGGATTGCTCTTAGCCTTGATCAGTGGTTTGGGATCCTGGGCCCTAGTAACCTATCTCCTGGCCAGACGAGCACCCGCAGTCAATTTTCCGGGCCCCATTTCTAGTCCCGACCTTTCCACACCGGCCCTTGTACCCAATCCGGTTGTCAGCTCCGGAACCCCGGCACCGCCCCCCACCCCCTCAGCCAGTCCCACCCCCTCAGCCAGTCCCACTCCCTCAGCCAGTCCCACTCCCTCAGCCAGTCCCACTCCCTCAGCCAGTCCCACTCCCTCAGCTAGTCCTAATTTGACCTATCAATCGGTTAACCTGGAGCCCAGCCCTAGGAAACAGCTGATTACCGGGCTGGCTAGCCCAGAACAGATACCTCAGTATCAAATCAACGTCGCCCCCGGGCAAGCCATCCGCCTGGAGATCTTGACCGGGGATGTAACCTTAACTGTGCAAGGGCCCTCCGGCCGCCAGATCACCTCTGACCGGGTGTTTTGGTGGTACCGCTCCCCCGTAGCCGGCACCTACACCGTCGAGGTAATCGCCGGCCAACCCACCAATTACCAGCTTTCCGTCAGTCTGCGCTCCTAGGTCTCCCGCGTGCAAACTCTTCTAATTACGGGCACAAACACCCACAGTGGCAAAACCATTCTCACCCTTGCCCTAGCTGCCTACTGGCAGAAATACCGGCCTGGTCGCTCCCTAGGAGTGATGAAGCCCATCCAGACTGGCTACGGTGACCGCGAGCAATACCACCGCCTGTTGAAGCTAGACCAATCCCTGACACAAATCAATCCGATCCACTTTACCGCCCCCCTGGCGCCCCCCCTAGCCGCTGCCCAGGAAGGTTTGAGCATTAACCTGGAAAATCTGTGGCAGCAGTTCAAGAGCCTCCATCAGAGTCGCGAGTTCGTCTTGGTGGAAGGCCTAGGAGGCCTAGGCTCCCCCCTCACCTGGGAAACTACCGTTGCCGATCTGGCCTGGGATTGGCGGTTGCCGACAGTCTTGGTAGTACCAGTCGCCCTGGGGGCTCTAGGTCAGGCCGTGGCGCACGTGGCCCTGGCGCGGCAGTGTCGCGTGCATCTGAAAGGGATAATATTGAATTGCCTACACCCTTGCACTGGCCAGGAAATTCGCGACTGGGGAAACCCCAAGCTGATGCAAGCTTTAACAGACGTGCCAGTCTTGGGTTGCCTGCCTCACCTCAAGCAACCGACTAACCTGCAGCACTTGGCCGAGGCAGCCGCGGGTCTGGACTTGGAGTGTTTGATTCCTGGACCCTGACAGTTGGATTGAGGTCAGAAGTCCTAGCCCATGGGAGATTTGCAATTGTGACCAGAGAAAAACGAACCCCCGAAGGGGAGTTGAAGGTGCATCTCCTCCGGGAGGGGATTGTCGAATCCCAACATCAAGTCCGGGCGGTGATCAGTGATGGCCGCGGCCGGATTTTAGCCTCCTTGGGCAATCCCCAAATAGCTATTTTTGCCCGCTCCTGCCTAAAACCATTCCAAGCCCTAGCCCTCTTAAGCACCGGTACCCTGGAGCGGTTTCACCTTAGCGACCGGGACTTAGCCATTGCCTGTGGTTCGCACCAAGGACGCCTAGAGCAGGTGCGCCAAGTGTTTAATATCCTCTGGCGCTCGGATGTCGACCCGGTCCTGCTCAAATGTCCGATTCCGGCAGGTAAACATAGCCCTTTAGAGTACAATTGTTCGGGTAAACACGCTGGCATGCTAGCGGTTTGTCAGCAGTACAAATGGCCGCTAGAAACCTATCTCCAGCGTCATCATCCCGTCCAGCGTCTGATCCTAGACCGGATGGCCGACCTGTTGCGGATGCCGGCAGCCGAATTTATTGCTGCCCACGACGACTGTGGGGCCCCTACCTACTTGCTCCAGTTAGGTCAACTGGCAAATCTCTACGCCCAACTAGCCTCCAGCACTAATTTAGAAATGGAGCGGATCGTCCGGGCCATGACCCACCATCCCGACATGGTAGCTGGCAGCGGTGAATTTGACACGGACTTAATGTGCCTGACCCAGGGAGAAATCATCAGCAAGTCCGGCGCCGAAGGCCTCCAGTGCGTCGGGCGCCTGGGCGAAGGGATGGGACTGGCCGTCAAGGTCATGGATGGTTCCAAGCGGGCTAAGTATGCTGCTGCTATCTATATACTGCAGCAGATGGGCTGGATTGGCCCAGCCATTGCTGAGCAACTCGCCGACTCCTACATCAGCCTGGGAGAATTTAAGCGCCTGGAGGTGGTGGGCGAGGTAAACTTCAGCTAGGCGCTTGGGATTGCCAAAACCCGGGGCTTGGTGCTAAGTTTAGTAAGTAAGCAACGCGGGGTAGAGCAGTCCGGTAGCTCGTCGGGCTCATAACCCGAAGGTCCATGGTTCAAATCCATGCCCCGCCACCAACCTTCATACCCTGTCAGTACCCCTGACGGGGATTTTTTTTGCCATGGGAATTGTGTGCTGGATCATTATTGGGCTCAGTCTACTCCTGGTTGGTTGTCAGCCCGTCACCCCAACTCCCCTAAAGCTTACCCTCTGGCACGGAGTCAATCCTCCCCCTAACCGGGTAGTGCTCCAGAAGCTGATCGACGATTACAATCATCAGCATCCTCAGGCGCCGGTGGAGGCGGTATACGTTGGCCAGGCTGATGAGCAACTGCCAAAGATCCTGGCTGCAGTCGTGGGAGATGCTCCCCCAGACCTCCTATGGTTTTCCCCCACTTTGACTGGCCAACTTGTAGAGCTCGGAGCCCTGCGCTCCCTAGAGGATTGGTGGCAGGATTCTCCCCGGCGGCTGGAGACCGACCCAGCTTTGATTACAGAACTGGCCGGCCACCTGTGGTCAGTTCCTTTCGACACTAACAATGTGGGTATTTTTTATCGTCCTAGCTTGTTTGAGGCAGCCGGGATCACCCAACTGCCTCGAACCTGGACCGAGTTGCGCCAGGTAGCTCGCCAACTAACCCAGGATAAAGATCAAGACGGGACTATTGACCAGTACGGTTTCTTGTTACCCCTCGGTCAGGGGGAGTGGACCGTGTTCACCTGGTTACCCTTCCTGTGGAGTGCCGGAGGGACACTGCTTAATGCCCACCAGCAGCCAGCCCTAGTCAACAAAGGCGCCATCACCGCCCTACAGTTTTGGCAAACCCTTGTCCAGGATGGTTCAGGACTCCTATCTGCCCCTGAGCGCGGCTATGAGTTAGACGCCTTTTTGGCCGGCCGGGTAGCTATGCAGCTGTCGGGGCCCTGGACCCTAGGACAACTGTTAGCCACCGGCGTTGACTTTGCCGTGTTGCCGATCCCAGGCTTGAAGACCCAGGTCTCAGTTCTAGGGGGAGAGAACCTCTTTATTTTCAAAACCACCCCGGAACGGGAGGCGGCGGCCTGGGAATTTGCTCAATTTATCCTCAGTTGCGACTTTCAATCCGCGTGGGCCGAGCAAACCGGCTACTTGCCGGTCAACCTGCGGGCCCGCCAGAGTCCAGGTTACCGCCAGTTCGTCCGCAGTCAACCGGCCTTGAGGGTGTTTCTGGACCAAAAAGCTCAGGCCCGACCGATAATTGCCGGTTACAGTCGTCTATCTGATAACCTGGGCCGGGCAATTGAAGCGGTTTTGCTCTCCCAGAGCTCGCCTGACCAAGCCCTGCAGGCGGCTCAGGAACGCCTAGACTTAATACTTGGCAATTAGACTAGGAGGGCGGGCAACAGGGAAATCGGCTCAGAAGCAGCTCACCAACTGCATTGGCCACGCTAAATTCGTCGTGAAAGCTACCGGAGAAGTCGTAGGCTTGCATCTCTAGTAGGACTGCCATGACCAACGCTCCCACATCATCCTCCCCCTCTAAACGCTGGCGCCAGTAAACCCGGGCTGCTTGCTGGGCAAGCTCCCGATTACCCACCTCAGGCAAAAACTCCTGGTCTAGCCACTCTAGGAGGTACTGCTCGAGGGATTTTTGCTCCTGCTCCAGATCACCAGAAGCACTTAGGGTGACCGGCCGGATAGGTTCGATCATAAAAGGCACGCTGAGGGACAGACCCTGGATTATTAGGGTTAGCTAACCAGTCTATCCCTAGTGTAGAAGCAGGATGGTGATCCGGAAGCTGAGGAAAGTTTTAACTAACCTCGTGGCCAGCGTCTGGAGATTTTGCCGGTCCCCCTAGGCATTAGCCCTAGGGATGTGTCAGGATTATTGGCTGTTGTCAATCATCAGATCTCTGGCTTATGTACGATTTACCCCTGCTGGGGGCGGCAGCTTGTACCAGTAAACTAGACCTGGGCTTTCTGTCCTTAAACTGGCTCCAACTGGTGTTCCTGGGGCTAGTTCAAGGTGTCACCGAGTTATTACCTATCAGTAGCACTGCCCACCTGCGGATTATTCCCAGCCTCCTGGGGTGGCCAGACCCGGGGTCAGCCTTTTCTGCCGCTATGCAACTAGCTAGCTTGGCAGCGGTCTTGTCCTACTTTTGGCAGGATGTCAACAGGCTAGTAGGCAAAAGCTGGCGTGCCCTCCTACAGCAGGACTACTGGTCCCCGGCCCTGCGGGTCACCTTGGGGATCCTGGTTGGTACTGTGCCCATCGCCATTTGTGGGGCTTTTTTGAAGCCTGCCCTCAATGCCTGTGGGTCTCCCCTGCGCCAACTGTGGATTGTCGGCTTAGCTTGTTTGGTGATGTCGGCTCTGTTGGCCTGGGCAGAGGTACAGGGCAAACGCCAACGGGATTTTTCTCACACCACTCTGTTAGATGGTCTTTTGGTGGGTGTCGCCCAAGCCTTCGCCCTAGTCCCGGGAGTATCCCGGTCTGGGTCAACCCTGACAGCTGCCCTGTTTCTCGGGATGGAACGGGAGAGTGCTGCCCGCTTTTCCTTCCTCCTAGGACTACCAGCCGTAGTCCTCGCCGGGCTAGTAGAGCTGCATACCCTGTTCAAGGCTCACTTGAGTCTAGCCGGCTGGCTCTCCCTACTCATCGCCCTAGTGAGCGCCAGTATCGCGGCCTTCGCTGCCATCTATGGTTTACTCCACTACCTAGAGCGCCAAAGTACCTGGGTTTTTGTCTGGTATCGCCTCGCCCTAGGGGTTTTCCTCCTAGTCGGGGTGGCCCTAGGTTGGCTGCACAACTAGGACCGAGGACGCCTCCATGGCCAGAAGTGCGATCCAACCAGCATTGATCACCGGGGTAATCCCCAATTCGATTGGGGCCGAACTGGGCTTTGAGCCGGGAGACCGCCTGGTGGCCATTAATCAGCAGCGGCCCCGGGATTTGATCGACTATCGCTTCCTTTGTGCCGATGAGGTTTTGGAGCTAGAGGTTTTGGACCGCCTAGGCCAAACCCACATCCTGGAAATTGAAAAGGATGGGGATGAGGATTTAGGCCTGGAGTTTGAGTCGGCCCTCTTTGATGGCTTGATCCAGTGTAATAACCACTGCCCCTTTTGTTTTATCGACCAGCAACCCCCTGGGAAACGCTCTAGTCTCTACCTCAAGGACGACGACTATCGGCTTAGTTTTCTCTACGGTTCCTATCTCACCCTAACCAACCTGCCGCCCCGGGAGTGGCAGCGCATTGAACAGCTGCGGCTTTCCCCCCTCTACGTTTCCGTACATGCCACTGACCCTGAGGTGCGGCGAGTTCTGTTGGCCAATCCCAAGGCTCCTCCGGTCTTGCCCCAACTGGCTTGGTTCCAAGCCCGTCGCCTCCAGGTGCATGCCCAGGTGGTGGTGTGCCCAGGCATCAATGACGGGCCAGTGCTAGAGCGGACCCTCCTGGACTTAATTGGGTTTCATCAACCTCCTGTGCCGACTGTCGCCTCCGTGGCTGTAGTACCCGTGGGCCTGACTCGCTACCGGCCGCCGGGTTCGCCCCTACAGATGGTAGACCCAACCCTGGCACGCCAGGTGATTAGCCTTGTCCAACCAATTCAAGAGCACTGCCTAACTACTCTAGGCTCCCGGACCGTGTGGCTGGCCGATGAGTGGTTCCTAACTGCTGGCTGGCCTTTACCTCCAGCAGCTGCCTACGAAGACTATCCCCAGCTAGGCAACGGCGTCGGATCGATCCGACGCTTCCTAAATGAGTTTGAGGCGGCATCGAAGACCTTCCCAGCTCGGGTTCATCCCCAGCGCCACTTCACCTGGGTGGTGGGCAACGCCGTAGCCGAGGCCTTTGCCCCCATCTGTGAACGGCTAGCGACCATCCCGGGCCTGCAGGTAGACCTGATACCCCTGCGCAGCGATTACTGGGGCCAGCAGATTACGGTTACAGGCCTATTAACGGGCCAAGACCTTCTTGAGGGGCTCCGGGGCCGCACCTTAGGTGAGACGGTGATCGTGCCAGCGGTGATGCTCAAGCCCGGGGATGATTGCTTTCTAGACGATATGCAGCGCCAGGAGTTGGCTCAAGCTTTGGGGGTACCCATCCTGGCGGTAACTGACCTGGAAAACCTTTTAGCAACCCTTGGTCTAAGGTGACGGTAGGACTCCCCGCCGCTCCCACCAAAGGTTAAGGGGATAGTAGAGAGCCGGGGCCCAGAGACTACTGAGAATAGCTGAGGCTAGGGACACCTGTTGTTGATGCACCCAAATTTCCTGCAGCAGTTGATAAGCCCGAGGCAGGATAAAATTCACTTCCTGCAAACTAAACTGGACAGCAATGATAGTCTCCGCCAAGACCGCCATGGCGAAGACAATTAAGGAGATGGAGATCAAGTCTTCTTGGGTAAACTGTTGCTTCTTCAGGCGAGCTGTTAAGTAGCCCACCAGGGCAAGACTCAGAACGTGGGTGGGCTGGGGGGCCGTAAGTGCATCCTGGAGCAACCCTAGGACCACCCCGGACCAGAGCCCCGTCAGAGGCGTGCGCTTCACACTCCAAGCGACTACCCAGACTAGCAACCAGTTAGGTCCTACCCCAGCTAGCTCTAGGCCTGGCAGACGCAGGGGCAATAGGAGCAGGCATAGGACTACAGAAGTGAGAGTGACCCCCCAGGTGAGTGGGGCCTGTACCAGGCTTTTGCCCATCCAGCTAGGAGATGCCACTGTCATCAAAGGGGGTGACCACCACCTGTTGCACCGAGCTAATCGGCACCGACAGTTCAACTACTGCCTGGGGAGCGGCGTTTTTACCTAGATCCACAGACACCACTTGGCCAACGGGAACCCCGGCGGGAAACAGCTTGCTGAAGGGGGAAGTAGATACCAGATCGCCAACTTGGACCCCAGGATCCTCATCAAAAAAGAACATGCGCACGTGACTGCTGCCTTGACCCTGGATGTAACCCATTGAACCGGTGCGGCTGATGGTCACCCCCACACGACTAGTCTGGTCAGATAACAGCAGCACCACCGCCGTGTGGGGAGTTACCTGGGTGACCCGTCCCAGTAAGCCTCCTGGGGCGGTGACAATTCCCCCAACACTCAAGCCTGCTGTTTGGCCACGCCCAAGGATTATCTGTTGCCACCAGTGGTCGGCACTACGACCGATCACTGGCGCCGCCACGCCGTTGGGTTGGGTTTTGAGATAGGCGAGGAGGGCTTGAAACTGCTGATTTTGACTCTGCAGCTCTTGAACCTGGGTTTCTAGCTCTAGGACTTGGGCATCGACAAAGCGCTCCTGGGTTTGCACGCTAGGGGCAAAGGGTTGACTGAGCCAGCGGTAGGCCTCAAAGTAGATAAACCCGTGGGATTGGCGCAGCAGTAGAGCCCCCACCACTGCCAACAGGGTCAGGAGGGCTTGAAGTTTGTGGCGGCTCCACCAGCGCCGGATAACAACCATGGGAGGATGAAGGTGAGGTTAGCTATGGCGAGAGTGGCCGCTAAAGATCCGGTCCATTTGTTTAAAGTTTTCCAACACCCGGCCGGTTCCTAGCACCACACAGTTCAGCGGGGCAGCGGCTATATGGGTGACGATGCCGGTCTCGTGACTAATTAGGGTATCCACTCCCCGCAGCAGAGCTCCCCCCCCCGCAAGCATGATGCCCCGGTCAATAATGTCGGCCGCCAATTCCGGAGGGGTGCGCTCCAGGGTGCGCTTGACTGCCTCGACAATCACTGAGAGGGGCTCAGCCATGCTCTCCCGAATTTCCGGAGCCTTAATAGTTACCGTTCGGGGCAACCCAGACAAAAGGTGTAAACCCCTAACTTCAAGCATGGCTTGGTCTAGTTCATCATCCGGGTAGGCTGAACCCAGTTGGATTTTAATCTCCTCTGCGGTACGCTCACCCACCACCAGATTATGGACCTTCTTCATATACTGGGTGATAGCTTCACTTAGCTCGTCCCCGGCGATCCGCACCGACTCACTGATAACCGTACCCTGGAGGCTGAGAACAGCCACCTCAGTAGTCCCCCCACCAATGTCAATGATCATATTGCCAGTGGCCTCAGAAACGGGCAATCCAGCCCCCAAGGCCGCCGCTACAGGCTCGTCTATTAGGTAGACATCCCGGGCCCCAGCCTGGGATGCAGCCTCCATCACCGCTCGCCTCTCTACTCCGGTGACTCCACTAGGGATACCAATGACGATCCGGGGCTGGATCAGGGTCTTCCCCTCATTTACCCGGCGAATGAAGTGCTTGAGCATCAACTCGGCAGCATCAAAGTCAGCTATCACCCCATCCCGCAGGGGGCGCAGGGCCACAATATTACCGGGGGTGCGACCGAGCATTTTTTTAGCGTCCTCCCCCACCGCCAAAGGTATGCGGCGCTCCTGGTCAATAGCCACCACGGAGGGCTCCTGGAGCACAATGCCCCGTCCAGACAAATAAACTAGGGTGTTAGCCGTCCCTAGGTCGATGCCAATATCCCGGGAAAAGCGATTGAAAAAAGCCACGCGATTAAAGGCTCCGCAGACAGCGCAATATTTCCCTACATATTAGCTGTTAGGGGGAAAACCCGTAAAGCGACAAGCCAGCCCCCTAGGCCAAATCGGGGAATATCTCCCGCAGGACGGGATGCACTAAAGACCCCCGTCGGACATTAAGACCCCGGCCTAAACCTGGGTCGGTTTCCATGGCCCCGAGGCCTTCCCCTGCCAGCCTCAGAATGTAGGGGAGAGTGGCATTATTGAGGGCTTGGGTAGCTGTACAGGGGACTGCTCCGGGCATGTTCGGCACTCCGTAGTGCAGCACCCCCGCCTCGGTGTAGGTGGGACAGCTGTGGCTAGTGGGTCGGACCGTTTCCACGCACCCCCCCTGGTCCACTGCTACATCAATAATCACTGACCCGGGGCGCATTTTTTCCACCAGGGAACGGGGCACGAGGAGCGGGGCCCGGCGGCCCGGGAGTAGGACAGCCCCCACTAGCAGGTCTGCGGCTGGCACCGCCGCCTCCAATTGGGCAGCACTGCTGTAGCTAAGCTCAACTCGCGACCCGAACAGGGTCTCAAGCAACCCTAGCCGGTCAAGGCTTAGCTCAATAATTTGGACCCTAGCCCCCATGCCCACAGCAATCCGGGCCGCCTCGGTGCCCACCACCCCACCCCCAAGGATAACCACCAACCCAGGGGGCACCCCCGGCACCCCTCCCAAGAGGACCCCCCGCCCGCCTTCGGGCCGCTGCAGAAAGTGGGCCCCAAACTGCACCGCCAGGCGACCGGCGATTACACTCATGGGGTGGAGGAGGGGTAATCCTCTTGAACCCAAAGTCTCCACACTTTCGTAGGCAATGGCTATGGTGCCCTTGGTAAGTAGGCACTCGGTCAGGGAACGATGGGCTGCCAGATGTAGGTAGGTAAACAAGATTTGGTCTTTGCGCAGCAGGTCGTACTCGGACTCTAGGGGCTCCTTGACCTTGACTACTAGGTCGCAGGCCCAGGCCTCAGCCTGGGGTCCGATGAGGGCTCCGCTGCGCTCGTATGCCTCATCGCTAAAGCCCGCACCCGCTCCGGCCCCCGTTTCAACTAGGACCTGGTGTCCAGCTTCCGTTAAGGCCCGGATACTGCTAGGGGTAAGCCCTACGCGAAATTCCTGGTCTTTGATTTCCTTGGGAACACCAACTCGCATCACTTCCCCCCGGTGTGTCTCAATACTCTAGCTTAGCGGGCGGGGGACTAGGATTGAAACCCGGCCCATGCCCCCAGGGGGGATAGGAGTTGGGTGTGGTATATTAACAAAAGTAAACTAAATTCCCCCTAGCTACCCCTTGCTGTTAACTACTTATCACCCAGGTTTTCCTTGGCCAGCTCCTGTTAGGCGGCGTCAGCATCTCTATGTCTTGCTAGGGGCCGTGGTCCTAGTATCGGTACCCGTATTTGTTCAAGCTCCCCTAGTGCGCTCCTGGCCTTGGCTGAGTCTGGCAGCCACCCTCGGCTGGGTACTCCTAGGTTATCGACTGTATAGGTCTGCCGCCTACCGGGTGTGGGGAGACCTGCTGCTAGGGTTTGCCTGGACCTGGTTGGCAGGTTCGATCTACTGGGGTTGGCTAAGGTGGGAACCCCTCCTACATTTGCCCGTAGAAGCTATCGGCGTACCGGCAGTCCTCTGGAGCCTCAGTCGAGGCTGGGGGTCAGTCGGCGGCTGGTTTTACATTGGTTCCCTCGGGGGCACCTGTCTAACGGACCTGTACTTTTACCAAGTAGACCTGATTCCAGCCTGGCGTCAGCTGATGGCTGCCCCCCCTGAGCAGGCCTTAGAGATACTGCAGTCAGCCCTAGGCACCATGGGGAGTCCCGCAGGTTGGGGATGGGCCCTAGGGCTAGTGTCCCTTTTGTTAGCTGTAGGTTTGCTGGCCCTCCGCTCCCCGCGTGTTTACCACTGGGCCCTCGGCGGGGCAGTTCTGAGCACTCTGTTAGTCGACGGCCTGTTTTGGTGTAGCGCTGCCCTAGTGTAGGTAAGTCAGGCTGGTCACCAAGGGAGAGCCTGAATCCCAAGCCCTGGAACGAGGGGGCCCTGAACGTGGCATAGTGCAGGTAATCCGTTCGGCGGGATTTGCCTGTGGCCTCTTCCGTGCGCACCTATCATGACCCCCTCCATGGGGCCATTTCCCTGGAAAGAAGTGACCCGGTCGAAGCTCTTCTCATTCGTCTGATCGACACTCCTGCCTGCCAACGTCTCCGGCGGATCCGCCAGCTTGGCCCGGCCAGTCTTACCTTCCATGGAGCTGAAAGCTCGCGCTTCACCCACTCCCTCGGGGTGATGGCAGTGGCCCGCCGGGCCTTCGACCGCCTGGCACGGCGTTACCCTGAGCTCGCACCCCATCGGGCCCCGGTCCTATGCAGTGCTCTGCTCCACGACCTAGGCCACGGACCCTTTAGCCACACCGCTGAAGAGGTCTTCGGGACCCGCCACGAGGCCTGGACCCAGCGGATCATCCGGGAGCACCTGCCTATCCACCAACTACTAGAGGAGCATCAAAGGGGCCTAGCGGAGCAGATTCGGCAAATTTACACCCACACCTACCCCCTCCCCCTCGCCTGGCAACTGGTCTCAAGTCAACTAGATTGCGACCGTCTAGATTACCTGATGCGGGACAGTTACTTTACCGGGGCTAGCTACGGCCGCCTGGATTTGGACCGGATCCTGCTGGCTATGGACTACGACCCCCGCAGTCGGCAGCTAGTGGTAGGCTACAAGGGTTTGGCGGCTATTGAGCACTACCTAATGGTGCGCTACTTCATGTACGCCCAAATCTATAACCACCCGAAGAACATGGCAGCTGCCTGGGGGCTAGAGCGGACCTTGCACCGTGCCCGCGAGTTACTGCAGGAAAATAACCTTTGGGCTGATGGCCCGATGACCGCCTGGCTGCACAGGGCTCCCCAGAACTTGACCTTAGAGGAGTACCTAGCCGTAGATGACGGAACTGTCACCTACCATCTGCAGACCTGGCGTCACCACTCAGACCCAGTTCTAGCTGATCTGTGCCGGCGCTTCCTCGACCGGGATCTGTTTAAGGCCCTAGATATCAGCAGCTGTCAACCAGGAGAGCAGCTGGAACTCCAGCAGCAGGCGGCCGCTGCCCTCCAAGCCTTGGGTTGGCCTCCCGCCTACTACGTAGGCATCCGAGTTTCCCGCAGTCGGGGTTACACCCTCTACCAGCGAGGCATTAAGCTCCTTACCCAAGTAGGCCTACGGGAAATTAGTCAGTTTTCTCCCCTGATCCAAACCCTTCTGCAGACTTCCCAGAGGACAATTTTAATCTATCCCCGGGAAGTTGGCGCCCACATCAGGCCTAAAAATTCTCCCGCCTAGGGCCAGGGGAGTTCTAATTTGCTAGCCTGGGGGCGTCCACTGCGGCTCTTTCCACCCAATGCTCACTCTTTATCACTTGCCCCTTTCCTTCAACTCGCGTCGGGTTTGGGTAGCTCTCCTGGAGAAGGAACTAGCTTTTGAGACGGTAGTCATGGAACTAGGGGGCGACCAGTTCGCCCCGCACTTCCTCTCCCTTAACCCTTTCCACCATATCCCTGTGCTAACCGACGGGGATTTTCGGGTCCTGGAATCCCTGGCAATCCTTGATTACCTCGAGGCCAAATACCCTACCCCATCGCTCCTGCCCAAGGACCCCGAGGTCCTCGCTAAGGTGCGCATGGTAGAGATGGTAACCATCAACGAACTCGTACCCGCCTTGGGCCCCCTGTTCCGGCACTCCCTGGGCGCCTCGCCCCTAGAGCCTCGGCAGGAGACCGAGTGCCTAAACAAAATCCGCACCACGTTGAACTTCTTAGCCGGGCTCCTAGAGGACAAAACCTACTTTGGTGGGGACCAGCTAACTCTAGCTGAGGTGGTGGCTGGAACAGTAATTCCCTTGTTGGATAGGCCCGGCTTAAACCTGGGGGGTACCCTGGATAGCCATTCCTACTTGAAAGCTTGGTCAGAGCATCTCGAAGGACGCCCCGCCTGGCAGGCCACCCGAGCCAAGGATGAGGACTTTGTTGCCTTTGGCGAACGGTTACGAGCACGCCTAGGGGCCACCAAGGCCTAGAGCATAAGCCCCCCCCTGGGGGGGACCCCCAAGTCTAGGGTAGGTTAGCTCGGTCTAACTGTTGGTCAGGAAGGACAAAGGGGACCGCAGTGTATTCAGCGACAATTTGCCGCAACTCCTCCCCGTCAATGGTCTCCTTATCAACAAGCAAGTCTACTAGGCGGTCCACCAAGGGGCGGTTTTGGCTGATGATGTCCAGAGCCTGGTGGTAGGCACAATCGACAATGGCATGTACCTGAGCATCCACGGAGGCGGCAATCTCGTTGGAGTACTCAGAGCGCATCATCAGGTCCCGGCCGAGAAACACTTCCCCCATGGGCCCCTCCAAAAATAGGGGTCCAAGATTGGACATGCCAAAACGGGTGACCATCTGCCGAGCCATAGCGGTCACCTGTTGCAGATCGTTGCCCGCGCCGGTAGTCACTTCCGCCTTACCAAAGATTACCTCTTCTGCAGCTCTTCCCCCTAAGGCCCCGGCGATACGGGCTAAGATCTGAGTGCGGGTGATTAGTCCTTGCTCCTCATCCGGCATGAACCAGGTCAATCCTTGGGCTTGGCCCCGGGGTATGAGGGTGACTTTCTGGACTGGGTCATGGCCCTTGACAAGGGTGCCGACAATGGCGTGACCGATTTCGTGGTAAGCAATCAGCCGCTTATTTTTGTTGTCTACCAGGGGAGTGCCCTCCATTCCCGCCACTACCCTGTCCACAGCGTCATCCACCTCCAGCATGGTGACAGCGGCTTTGCGCCGGCGGGCAGTAAGGATGGCAGCCTCATTAAGCAAATTAGCTAAATCGGCACCAGTAAACCCAGGAGTACGGCGGGCGATCGCTTCGAGGGAAACTTCCTCAGCTAACTTTTTGTTGCGAGCGTGCACCTCGAGGATTTGCAGTCGACCCTTAATGTCGGGGGGGTCAACGGTGACCTGCCGGTCAAAGCGACCTGGCCGCAGCAAGGCGGAGTCTAGGACGTCGACCCGGTTGGTGGCAGCAATTACAATAATGCCACTATTACCCTCAAAGCCATCCATCTCCGTCAGAAGTTGGTTGAGGGTCTGCTCCCGCTCATCATTACCCCCACCAATACCGGCCCCTCGCTGGCGGCCGACGGCATCAATTTCATCAATGAAAACGATACACGGGGCATTCTCTTTGGCTTTTTTAAAGAGGTCGCGGACCCGGGAAGCCCCTACCCCCACGAACATTTCTACGAATTCTGAGCCAGAAATACTGAAAAAGGGTACTCCAGCCTCCCCGGCGATCGCTTTTGCTAACAGAGTCTTGCCAGTTCCAGGAGGACCCACCAGCAAGGCACCCTTAGGAATCTTGGCCCCCACCGCCGTAAACTTCTCGGGCTGCTTCAGAAAAGTGACCACCTCCTGCAGCTCTTCTTTGGCCTCTTCCACCCCTGCCACATCGTCAAACTTGACTCCAGTCTTGGCCTCCATTTGGAAGCGAGCCTTAGACTTGCCAAAGTTCATGGCTTGGCCAGGCCCCCCGGGCACGTTACTTGAGCGTCGGAACAGGAAGAACAATCCCGCCAGCAATAGGGTAGGAAAGATTAGATTACTGAGAAAGCCCCAGACTACTCCGTTGTTGCGGGGGGGGTGAGTGTCAAAGCTAATCCCGCTCTCCCGTAGGCGGGTTATTAACTCTGGGGCATTAGCTGGAAGGTCTACGCGCCATCTTTGAAGGCGGTTGCCTAGCTCCGGGTCTGCTGCTTCAACAATTGCCGTGCGGCCATTCTCGTAGAGGTCAACACTGGTCACCCGGTGATCATCTAGGTATTCTAGGAACCGACCATAGGTCATGCGGGTGCTCGCCGTGCTGCGAGAACTTTCCATGGGTGAGGAAGCAAAAGAACCCTGCCAAACCAAAAACCCGACCAGGATAATCGGAGTAATCCACAGCAGGGCAGTCTTCCAAGATAGTTTCATAAGATCCAGATGCCTCAGAGAATATATTTGTTTTTCACTTCACCCCCCTGAAGGGAGGTTAACCATCAAGGTAGCCCCGGGCAATTAATGAGTAATATCAGGAGCAATTGTTACCAAATTTAACACATTCTACTTCCTGGGGACAACTTTAGGAGTCTTGCCCGAGTTTGGGACCGTGGGCAAGTCAACTACAGGCCGTTCTAGGGTGATCCACAGCCCCAAACCAGTGGCACTAGAAGCATTGGTAGCTACTTGCAAGGCGGCATGGTTAGTCCCGGGCCGGGATACCCCTAACCAGGTGCTAAAGGAGACCAAGACTAAGGCTGCTACTGCTCCCCCACCCCAGCGCCAATGGTGCCTTGATCTAAGCCGTTGGAAGACGCGGCCCCTGACCTGGCTAATGGGCGCCGTGGGCACCGGCATAGTTTGGATACCCTGGCGGAGTCTGAGTAGTTGGTAATAAAGGCTCCGGGCTTGGGGGTCACGGTTGAGCCACTCCCGGACTCGCTGGCACTCCCTAGCTCCTAACTCTCCATCTAGATAGGCACTTAAATCTTTGAACTTGCGGAACTTGGCATCTGAAGGAAGATCGGCCATAGGAAAGCCCCCAAAAATCATCCCAGCTAGAAATTAGAACTTTCACACCGCCTGAGGCATACCGGCAGACCAGAGGGATAGAGTATCCCTGCTAGTCAAGAGAGGAGATAGTCTTCCAATTCAGACTGCAACCGTTGGCGGGCCCGGGCGATGCGAGACTTGACCGTGCCTAGGGACACGCCCGTAGCCTGGGCAATTTCCTCGTAGGAGAGCCCTTCAATTTCCCGCAGAATGATAGTGACTCGAAACACTTCCGGGAGATCGGCAATGGCGCTGTGCAACTGCTCATAAAATTCCAGGGTGGCCATCTCTTCCCCGGGGCCTGGCTGATGACAGGGCAGGTCCCAGTCTATTTCCCGGTCTTCCCACCGGCAAGGAGCATCAAGGGAAACCGGGGGGATGTTGCGCTTGCGTTTGCGCAACTCGTCATAGAAAAGATTTGTGATGATCCGACTAAGCCAGCCCCGGAATTTCTCGGGCCCCTGGAGACGGCGCAGATTGCGGTAAACCCTAATCCATACCTCTTGGGCTAGATCAGCCCGGTCAGGCCAATCCGGAGCGAGGTGATACAATAGGCGATCAACGTGAAACTGATACCGCCGCAACAGCTCAGAAAAGGCTAGACGGTCTGGTTGTGCCCCCGCCTGGCAGCAAAGGATTAAATCGTAGTTAGAAAGTTTAGGGTTAAAGCTAGACACAGGACCGTCTGCGGCTTTCACGGGAGACCGGGGGGCCTGCAGGGAATAAGTCATATTCAGCAGCAGTGACGATATCAGTATACAGGGCGCAGACGAAAAAGCTGGGCTGATGTTCCTCAAGGAGGACCTAAAAGTTTACCCTCCTCAGGAGTTAAGGCCAAGGGGGCATCCGCACCGAACTGACGGGGGTCCTGCAGCACCCAGGGTAGGCCAGCTCCCTCTAAGCCTCGGCGGATTCGATGCCAGCTGTGGGGGAAGACCACAAATAGCGGCAGAAGCTCTTCGGTACCTTCATTAACCAGATGTTCCTGTCCTTGGGGCAGCACCCAGTTGTAACCTTGGCTCAGGAGTACCTGGGTTTTGCGCCAGCGGCCTAGGAATTGACCAAAGCCTTCCCCTGGACGGTGGATGAACAGGGCAATTTCCACCGGCAGCTTGATTTTCCAGGCCGGGTCACACATGAGAATCCCCAAGTCACAGGGGAGGATTTGGGTCCGGGGGGGTTCCCCTAGGCCGGAAAAAACCCGCACCCCAGGCAGAGGTACAGGGAGGACACTATCGACTGCCCGCCTAATACTGGGAACCTTCTCCAGGTAGGGACGGTACTGGCGTAGGAGGGCGAGTAAACCCTGGGGGCAAGTGTACTCAACTAAGGCTAAGTCGTAGGCATGGTCTTCCGGATCCATAATTGCAGGTTTAGCCCAGGTGATTGTAAAGGGTGAATAGGGGCAAGTACATAGACAGCAAAACTGCCCCGACCATTCCCCCAACCACCACGATCATCAAGGGTTCGATGATGCTAGTGAGGGATTTTACCGCCTCCTCCACTTCGTTTTCGTAGAAGTCTGCCACCTTCGAGAGCATTTGGTCGATCTCTCCCGTCTCTTCGCCAATGCTAATCATTTGGATGGCCATGTGGGGAAAAACCCGCTCCTTTTGGAGAGCAATGCTGATCATCCCGCCGGTTTGAATTTCATGGCGGGCCTGCTCAATGGCATTGGAGATCACCACGTTGCCGGCGGTGTCACGGACGATGGCCAAGGCGGTAAGTATCGGTACCCCTGAGCGACTGAGAGCTCCGAAAGTCCGGGAGAAGCGAGCTGTGGCGGCCTTCCGAATCAACTCCCCAAACAGGGGCACCCGCAGGGAGAGGCCATCAATGGTCCGGTGACCAGCCGGGGTAGCGTAGTAGGTCCGATAAGCGAACACTAACCCGGCTATCACCAACAGGGTAATGGCAACGTACTGGGGAGTACGAATGGCATCACTGATGGCGAGCATAAACCGAGTCAGGGCCGGCAACTGCACGTGCAGTTGGTTAAATATCCCTTCAAAGGTGGGCAGCACAAATACCGTCATGATTAAGAAAATCGCCACCGCCAGGATCGTCACAATCACAGGGTAGGTAAGGGCAGACTTGATCTGATTTTGCAGGCGGGCTACGTCTTCCAAAAGGGTAGCAAGGCGGTTCATGACCTCATCGAGGACTCCCCCCACTTCCCCAGCCTGAACCATACTCACGTAGAGGCCATCAAAGCATTGAGGGTGCTTGCGCATGGAGTCAGAGAGGGAGTTACCCTCTTGGACGTCACTGCTTAGTTCCCAAAGGGTCTTTTTCAGCTTGGGGTTGGTGGCCTGCTCTGCCATTACCCCTAGGCTACGCACCATCCCTACCCCCGCATTGACCAATACCGCAAACTGGCGGGAAAAAATCGCCTTGTCCTTGACGGTAACATTGGTCAAGGCCATGTTAATAGTTTGCAGGTCGAAGTCCAACAGCTTGGTGAGGTTGAAATTCTGGGCTTGGCGAAGACTTTGGATGCGGGTGTATCCCTGACTTTGCAGAACTGTCCGGGCCTCACCTAGGGAACTAGCAGTCACCTTCCGCTGGCTAATACGCCCGTCGTTATCTTGGATTCTGGCAACGTAGGTAGTCATAGGTTATGGGGAGGACGCTGTTACCTAAGGTCTCGCGGCTACCCTAGCGTTGGTGGCCGCCACGGTGCCGGTGCCTACTAGTCTCTGGAACTCATCTGGCCGGGAGGTTTTGGAGATCGCCGCCTCAAAGGAGATAATTCCGGCTCGGTACTGGTCGGCTAACACCTTCTCCAGGGTTTGCATCCCCATTTTACCCCCGGTTTGAATCGCCGAATAAATTTGGGCGGTTTTCCCCTCCCGAATCAGGTTGGCAATCCCAGGGGTCACCAACATCACTTCCAGGGCCATTACTCGACCGAACTCCCCAGGACGAGGGTTTTTGCGGGGCACCAGGGTTTGACTAAATACCGCCACCAGGGAGTTGGATAACTGAATCCGGATCTGTTGCTGCTGCTCTGGGGGAAATACATCGACCATCCGGTCGACGGTTTGGGAGGCAGAACTGGTGTGCAGAGTGCCAAATACAAGGTGACCGGTTTCCGCAGCTGTAACCGCCAGGGAGATGGTCTCCAGGTCTCGCATTTCCCCCACCAGAATCACGTCCGGGTCCTCCCGCAGGGCAGCCCGCAGGGCACTAGCAAAACTCTTGGTGTCTTCACCTACTTGCCTTTGGTGGATCACACTCTTGTTAGCTTCATAAACAAACTCGATCGGGTCCTCGACGGTGAGGATGTGTTCAGAACGAGTCATGTTGATGTTGTTGATCATCGAGGCCAGGGTGGTGGACTTACCAGAGCCTGTAGGCCCAGTCACCAAGACTAACCCCCGGGGTTTCTCCGACATCTCCCGCACCACGTCCGGTAGGCCTAGGGTTTCCATAGGCGGAATCTTGGAGCTGAGCACCCGCAAGCAAGCTGCATAGGTGCCCCGGTCCTTATAGACATTGATCCGGAATCGAGCTAAGCCCCGGATCCCGTAGGAGCAGTCTAGTTCCCAGTTTTGCTCTAGGGTTTTGCGCTGGGTGTTATTGAGGATGGCGAAAATCAGCCGTTGGCACTGCTCAGCGGTGAGGGGGGGGTGGTCAGTGGCGGTCAGATGACCGTTGATGCGAATGTAGGGGGGCAGAGCAGCGGAAAGGTGCAGGTCAGAACCCCGGCGCTCCACTACCTCTTCCATCAAGTCCTCAATCATTAGTTCTGGCACAGAAAAACCTCCGCTACTAAAAAGATAAGATTAGGTACGAAACCGGGGGGTAGTGCAGTAGATGCAGTCTAGCCAGTCTGGCTGAGTCTCTGCCCCGCACACATGACAGGTCAAGGAGCTTTTACGCTTGGCTTTGAGTTCTGCCTCTAGGGCTGTATCGGTAAAGGTGACCCTTTCTACCTCCTCGAGGGTGGTTAGGCCCTGGCGCACCAGATTGAGGCTGTAGGCTAGCAGGGTGACCATGCCGTCTTCCACGGCTGCTTCTTTGATCTGCTCCGTAGGAGCTCCCTGGTTGATCAGTTTCTGGAGCCTCTCATTACAACTCATGACCTCATACACCCCACAGCGCCCCTTGTAGCCTACCCCACCGCAGCGGCTGCACAGGGGTTGCTTTTCGCGACTCGCAGTCACCGGGTCAACGGTATGAGCCCGATAGAAGGTGAACTGGTCTTCATTCACCGAGGTGAACCCAAAGCGGGACAACTCGGTCGGGGTAGGCTGGTAGGGAACCCGACACTCGCTACAGACCCGCCGCATCAGCCGTTGGGCGACCACACCGATTAGGGCCCCTGAGACCATGTAGGGCTCCACGCCCATCTCGTCTAGTCGACTGACGGCTCCGGCCGCGTCGTTGGTGTGGAGGGTCGTCAGCACCAAGTGGCCCGTCAAGGAGGCTTCAATGGCGGTTTTAGCCGTTTCCCGGTCACGAGTTTCCCCCACCAAAATCACATCCGGGTCTTGGCGGAGGAAGGAGCGCAGGATCGCCGGGAAGTCCATGCCCTTCTCACGCATCACCTGGACTTGGGTAATCCCTGGCAGGGCATACTCGATCGGGTCTTCCGCAGTGCTGATATTGATACCGGGGTCGTTGCGCTCCGAGAGGATCGAGTAAAGGGTAGTGGACTTACCCGAACCCGTCGGGCCTGTGACCAGAATCAGTCCAAAGGGCCGGCGGGCCATTTCCCGGACCATCTCTAAACAGGCTGGGTCACCGATCAACTTGTCTAGGCCTAACTGGGTAGCACTGTTGTCTAGAATCCGCATTACCACCTTCTCCCCGTAACGGCTAGGGAGAGAGCTAACCCGAAAGTCTACCTTGCGGCCCTCAAACATCCGCCGGATCCGGCCATCTTGGGGCAGACGCCGCTCGGCAATATCCAGGTCAGCAATAATCTTGAGGCGGGAGATTACTGCCGGTATGATGCGTTTGGGGAGGTTGGGAAAAGCTTGCTGCAGCACCCCATCCTTGCGGAACCTGACCCGGAGAAATTCCTCCTGCGGCTCGACGTGAATGTCAGAAACCTTCTCCAAAAGGGCTTTAGCAAGGATTTGGTTTACCAAACGGATTACTGGGGCAGCGGCAGCCTCCCGCACCGAGTCGGCAATATCTCCCTCCCCTTCCTCCTCAGGACTAGCATCCTGAATATCTAGGTTGGCATCAATAATTAACTCGTCATCACTAAGACCCCGGCCATGGTTTTCAAAGGACTTGACTTCCTTTTTAGCTACTTGGTTATCTAGGTAGTCTTTGATCAGGCGTTGGTAGTCCTCTTCAGTCATCACCAGCCGGCGTAGCCCCAGGTTATGGGGGCGCAGGACGCGGTTGAGCTCATCCTGGGCTTCAAGGTGGTCTGGGTCCACCATAGCTACCACCACTAGGGGAGGTTCTTCCGTCCTGGCCATTGGTACCATGCGAAACCGCCGGCACAAATCAATGGGGATCAAAGTGTCAATGAGTTGATTAATCTGCTCTGAGGAAACCTCCCCAATCTCGGAGTCGAGAGCCTCAACCCCGTAAAGGATTTTCAATTCGAACAACTGCTGACGCTTGTGGTAGCGAATCAGATCAGGGGGGAGGGCTTGACCGGTGATCGCCTGCAGGACCTCTACCAGAGGCTTACCAGTCTTACGACACTCTTGGAGAGCCCTTTGCATCTGTTCCTGGTCAGCATGACCAGACTGGATAATCTTGTTAGCTGTAGGAGAAAAGTTATTTTTGACAATTAGGGCCCGACGGGGGAGCTGGTTAGTCATGGCCTGAGGGGTAAAAGAGTGGGAAGCTTCAGCTGATCTACATCATACATGTAGACAATATTTAGATCATCTGCAAGCAAGACCTCGGGATGTTCCTGATATCCGCTCCCCCTGATGCTATCCTGGGATTTTTAGCCTGAAAAAGACTAGAATCTAAATTGCCGGACTTTTACGCACCACCAAAACTATATTTCACGGCTAGCCATGATCGAACTAGATAACCAGAGCACATCGCCCCTACCCCCGGACGACCAAGCCAGCCTTGAGAATAAGTTAGAGGCACCGGCCGACCAAGCGCCAGACTCTCCCCCGGAACCCCAGCCAGAGGCCTCTACTGCCCAGGCCAACCTTGACGACCTGCGCCGCCAACTCGCTGAGCAAAGTCAAATCATTGAGGAGCTCAAAAATCAGGTTGAGGAACGCAAAACACAATACGTCCGCCTTCTAGCCGACTTTCAAAATCAAAGCCGGCGGGCTCAAAGGGAAAAAGAGGACCTAGAATATCAGGTGAAGTGCTCTACCCTAGTGGAAATCCTACCGGTGATTGACCACTTTGAGAGTGCTAGCCGTCAAATCAAGCCCCAAACGGACGCGGAGAGTGCAATCCACAGAAGTTACCAGAGCGTGCACAAGTTCTTGGTCGAGGCCCTCAAGCGTCTGGGAGTTTCGCCCATGCGCTCTGAAGCTAAGCCCTTCGACCCCAACTACCACGAGGCTCTTCTGCGAGAGATAACTAGCGAGCACCCCGAGGGAGTTGTGCTCGAGGAGCTAGTGAGAGGTTACCTACTCGGGGAGCGGGTTTTACGCCATGCCAAGGTCAAGGTATCTGCCCCCTTAGAAGAAGAAGCCCCAGCTTCAGACCCTGAATAAAACCAGCCCGAAACCCCAGGTATGGGTTATGTGGTAGGATGATACTGGCTGCCAGGGGAGACGCCAATTCCTACTAGGGCAAAGTTGGCCTTAGTATCCCCTAGGGCGTTCAGCCTGACCCAGCAAGGGGTTCTGGTTGCACATTCTTAATGTTTTGTGATAGGATTCCCCAGTAGATTGCCGCATGACTATGCCTAAGAGAGTTTCAGGCGAGCTTGTCTTGTGCTCTCCAGGCTTTTAGGGCCTTGGGTGGGGTGCGCAGGCCGGGTCTGGTGTCGGGTTGTTTTCCCTGTCTGAAACGTTCTCTCGTGTCTTAGTTGAGGGTAGTGCACCCGCAAAAAACTCTCAGTCTTCATCCCTACCTCGCATCATGGGCAAAGTGATCGGCATAGATTTGGGTACTACAAATAGCTGCGTTGCCGTGCTGGAAGGGGGACAGCCAGTGGTAATACCTAACTCTGAGGGGGGGCGCACCACTCCCAGCGTGGTAGCCTTTGGTAAAGCAGGGGAGCGCCTGGTAGGACAGCTGGCTAAGCGCCAGGCAGTCACCAATGCGGAAAGCACTATATATAGTATCAAGCGGTTTATGGGGCGCCGCTGGGAAGACACTGACCAAGAGCGCTCCCAAGTCTCCTATACCTGCATGCGGGGTCGGGATGGTACTGTGGATGTCCAGGTACGGGGGAAGGTGTTTACTCCCCAGGAGATTTCAGCGGTAATTTTACAGAAGCTCAAAAAAGACGCTGAAGCCCATTTGGGAGAGGAAGTTACCCAAGCAGTTATCACGGTACCTGCCTATTTCACTGACGCCCAGCGCCAAGCCACTAAGGATGCAGGAGCAATTGCTGGTCTAGAAGTCCTGCGGATCATCAATGAGCCTACTGCAGCTGCCCTAGCCTACGGTTTAGATAAACAGGACCAGGACCATAAGATCCTAGTCTTCGACCTGGGAGGGGGCACCTTTGATGTATCCGTGCTCCAGCTGGGAGACGGAGTTTTTGAGGTCAAGTCGACGGCCGGTAACAATCACCTAGGGGGCGATGATTTTGATGCCTGTATCGTCTCCTGGTTGATCGACCACTACCGACGGACCGAAGGAGTAGATCTAGGAGTAGACAAGATGGCCCTCCAGCGGCTGCGGGAAGCATCAGAAAAGGCCAAAATCGAGCTTTCCACCCTCATGACTACCTCTATCAACCTGCCGTTTATTACCGCCGATGAGACTGGTCCAAAACACCTAGAAATGGAACTGACCAGGGCCAAATTTGAAGAACTAGTGGCTCCCCTAGTAGAGAAGACCATTGCCCCCGTTACCCAAGCCCTCAAGGACTCCAATCTGTCCGTCTCGGATATCCAAAGGATCGTCCTGGTAGGTGGGTCAATTCGGATCCCGGCAGTGCAAGAGGCGATCCGGAGGTATTTCAACGGTAAGCAGCCGGACCGCTCCGTCAATCCCGATGAGGCCGTTGCCCTAGGAGCAGCGATTCAAGGGGGAGTGCTCGGGGGAGAAGTGAAAAACCTACTGCTCCTAGATGTAGCTCCCCTGTCTCTGGGTATAGAAACCCTTGGAGATGTCTTTACCCGGATCATTGAGCGCAACACCACCATTCCCACTAGTAATTCCCAAACCTTTTCGACAGCGGCAGATGGTCAAACCTGTGTGGAGATCCATGTTCTCCAAGGGGAGCGGCCTCTGGCCCGCGACAACAAAAGTCTAGGGCGCTTCGAACTGACAGGTATTCCCCCGGCTCCCCGGGGTACTCCCCAGATTGAAGTGCGCTTCGACATTGATGCTAACGGAATTCTCAAGGTCTCTGCCATCGACAAAGCTACTAATCGTGAACAGAGTATCCAAATTTCTAACCGGGGGGGCTTGAGCGAATCCGAGATTGAGCGGATGCGCCAGGAGGCGGTTGTTTACTCGGAATCTGACCGGCGACAGGTGGCCTTATCTGAAATTAGAACCCAGGCTGATACGTTACTCTACAACTATGAATCCAGTCTCCGCACCCAGGAGGCAACAATCTCTGGGGAACTGCAAGCACGGGTTAATCAATCCCTCACGGATTTCAAAACTGCCCTACGAGATGCCACTGTGCCCATTGAGGTGATGCGCCAAAAACTCGACAACCTTCAGCAGGCAGTGTTCGCAGCTGGGGCAGCGGTCTACCAGGGCAAAGATAACCAAAGCACCCAGGCACCCCGCCGCGACACCACCGAAATTCTGGACAATAATGGAGATGATACTATTACTACGGATTATGAAGCCGTAGATTAGCGCTGCTGGCAACCTGTCCCATTCTCAACTGAGTGTCTATGGCTCGTGATTACTACGAAATTTTAGGGGTGCCGCGGGGGGCTGATAAAGAGGAAATTAAGCAGTCCTATCGCCGCCTAGCCCGTCTCTACCACCCAGACGTGAATAAGGAGCCCGGGGCTGAGGAGCGGTTTAAAGAAATTAATCGGGCCTACGAGGTTTTGTCAGAACCTGAACTGCGTCAGCGTTACGACCGCTTTGGCGAGGCGGGGATTTCCTCCTCCGGAGCCGCCCCCGGCTACCAGGATGTGGGGGACATTGGCGGTTTTGCGGCCGACATTTTTGAGACTATTTTCAGTAACTTTGCTGGGGGCCAAACCGGGGCGGCCGGACGGCGCCGGGATACCCCTACCCGCGGGAGTGACCTGCGCTTTGACCTGCGTTTGGACTTTCGCGATGCCGTGTTCGGTGGAGAAAGGGAAATCACCATCAAACACCTAGAAACTTGCAATATCTGCAACGGCTCAGGGGCCAAACCGGGTACTAAGTCCCAAACTTGTAGTGTTTGTGAAGGAGACGGGCAAGTCCGGCGGGCAGCCCGTACCCCCTTTGGTAACTTTACCCAGGTGGGAGTTTGCCCCCGTTGTGAAGGCTCTGGCCAAGTGATCCGGGACAAGTGCGAAGGATGTGGCGGCAGTGGTCAGAAGGAAGAGACGAAAAAGCTCAAGATTTCCATTCCCGCTGGCGTAGACAACGGCACCCGGTTGCGGATATCCGGTGAGGGGGATGCTGGCAAGAAATCCGGTCCCTCGGGAGACCTCTACGTTTACCTGTACGTCAACAGTGACCCGAAATTCCATCGCGAGGGGGTAGATATCCTCTCCCAGGAGCGGATCAGTTATCTCCAAGCTATCTTTGGTGGGCCGATCCAGGTCACAACTGTGGATGGACCAGTTGAGTTGATCGTGCCCCCGGGTACTCAGCCTAACACTGTCCTAACCCTGGAGCAGCGGGGGGTGCCTCGTTTAGGTAACCCAGTCAGCCGGGGCAACCACCTGGTGACCATTCAAGTAGAAATTCCTAGCCGCACTCAAGTCACGGCGGAGGAACGGGATCTGCTAGAAAAGCTGGCCAAACTGCGGGGTTATCGTACCCACCATAAGGGGGGTCTTGAAGGATTCCTAGGGGGACTTTTTCAGAAATGACCCCCCCTCTAGACCTGCGGGGAATTCCCTGTCCCATCAACTTTGTCCGTACCAAACTCCGGCTAGAACAGGCTCCCCCGGGCTCCCTCCTGGAGGTTTGGTTGGATCCAGGGGAGCCTGTGGAACAGGTGCCCCCTAGCCTGACCATGGCGGGCTATATAGTTGAGCGCCTTGAAGACCGGCAGGATTACTTTACCCTGCTGGTGCGACGTCCTCCGAGACAGCCCTAGGGGCCAGTCTCCATGAATTCCCCCCTCGGACTAGGCCCGCTCCCGGAATCTGACCTCCACATTGCTCCAGCCTCGCTCCCAGACTTGCCAGCCTTGGTAGATATCCTAATCCATAGCTTCTACCAAGACACCCTCCTGCAGCGCTGGGCTGAACCACTGCTGAGGATCGCCATCCAGGAGGACCTCCGGCAGCGCTTGCAAGGTCAGGACAAGCCTTACCTATGCTTATTAGCCAGGACCGGGGCCGGGGTCGCCGGCACCGCCGAGTTGACTCTGCCCTCCCGTTTTCTCTCCGGGGATCGATATCCCTACGTTTCCAATTTGGCTGTTCACAAACGCTATCGGCGGCAGGGGGTAGCTCGGGCTCTCCTCTCGGCCTGCGAGACAGCGGTCCAGACCTGGGGATTCCCTCGGATATACCTCCACGTGATGGAAGATAACCGCCCCGCCTGTCAGCTATACGGTGGGGCGGGGTATAGATTGGCCAGTCAAGGCCAGAGTTGGCTGGGTTCTTGGCTTTGTCACCGCCCCCGACGGCTGCTGTTGACCAAGACTCTCAAGCTCAACCCTGGCTCAACTTAGGGTCGACACCACCTTGATGCTGCCCACCATTCCTGCTTCCGCATGCCCAGGAATAGAACAGTGCAGTTCGTAGCTCCCCGCCTTCACAGGCACCAAAAACCAGGCTGCCTCACTAGCCGGTTTCAGTTCCAGCTCATGGATGGCACCTTTAACTTCTACTCCGCCAACCACCACCTTCTGAGACCACACCCCATCAGCAAAGTCCTTAGCTGTAAAGTAGTGCTTGAGCTGACTGGGGTTAGTGAGCACCAGCTTGTAACGCCGGCCGACATCAAGCTGAATCTGTTGGGGAACAAACCTGAGTTGGTTATCAACCGTCCCCAAACTGACGGGCACCTCGACAGCTGGTTGGAGACTAAGGTCGACATTGGTGGCCGCAGAGGCCGGTAGGACCACACCCCAACAAAGCCCAAAAATTAAAAGCATTCCTACTAGCCGCAGGACCATACAACACCCCCTAAATAGCTCGATCTTACGGGGACTGGTGGTTCGAGCACAAGAACTAACTCCCGGAGGCATAGACCCACCTGATAACCGCCCCTAACCTGAGGCAACAGGGCGATAACTTCCCTCAGCAACCCGAATTTACAACGGGCAACAGTTGCCGAACTCCATCTTGATCGGTGAAAATAGAAGCGAAACAATTTTTAAGATTTACTCTCATATTTACTTGGGTCTATGACCGCCCTTACCCCTCCTGCCCTGGGAACCAAATCAGGGGAACCGCCCCTTTGCTCCCCGCTTGCGCAGCTGCTCAGTCCCGAACACGTGGCCTCCGCCACCCTAGTGCTGGTTCTCTCGTTTTTCGTCGGTATCGGTACAGGCATAGCAGTGGTCTTTTTCCACTACCTGATCTCCTGGACCCACCACCTGACCATGGAAGGGGTAATGGGTCAGATTGCCGGGTTAGGGGCTTGGACCTTAGCTTGCATCCCCACCCTGGGGGGTATAGTGATCGGTCTGATGCGCTGGTGGTGGGATAGCTTCTCCACCAGTGTCAGCGATCTGTTAGCTGGTCATACCTCCAGTCCCGGAAGGGCTTGGGCAAAATTAGGGGCCGCTGCCGTATCCTTAGGTACCGGTGCCTCCCTGGGTCCTGAGGGGCCCAGTGTGGAAATTGGCGCCTACTGGGGGCACAGTTGGGGCAGGCTCTTGCACCTGGCGGCCAACCAGCGGCGACTCTTATTAGCAGCCGGAGCAGCAGCCGGCTTAGCCGCCGGGTTTAACGCCCCGGTGGCTGGAGTTTTCCTAGCCCTGGAGTTGGTTTTGGGCAGTACCTTCTCGGCCTCAGGGGTAAGTGTAGTGTTAGTGGCAGCGGTGATGGCCGCCCTAGTCTCTCAGGTGGGCCTAGGGGGGCAACCAGCCTTTACCCTGCCGGTGTATCAGGTGTCTAGCCCCCTGGAGTTTCCCCTATACCTGGGCCTAGGGGTTTTAGCCAGTCTGGTGTCTATAGCCTACCGCCAGACTATCCGGATAGTAGAACAGGGCTTTGCCGGTCAAGGACGCAGTTTAGAGTGGTTGGGCAGAATTCCGGTACCCCTACGACCGGCTCTGGGGGGCTTGCTGATCGGGATCACAGCCCTATGGATGCCCCAGGTTCTAGGGGTGGGGTATGAGACTGTAGAAGCGATGCTGCAGGATGTGCAATTTTCCCTCGGTCTACTGGTGGTGTTGCTAGTCACCAAGTTACTGGCTACGGCCATTAGCCTAGGTAGTGGCCTAGTAGGGGGGATATTCGCCCCGGCTTTGTTCCTAGGGGCCTCCCTAGGGGAAGTCTACGGTAAGCTACTGAGTTTGGTTATACCCTTGCCCCTCGCCCCCCCCGCCTACGCCATGGTAGGAATGGCAGCGGTCCTAGCAGGCAGTGTCCGGGCGCCCCTAACCTCCGTCATGCTCCTGTTCGAGATGACTCGCGATTACCGGATCATCTTGCCCCTGATGGCGGCAGTCAGCATTAGTGCCTGGTTAGTAGAGCGCTTCCATCCCCAACCGGTGGACCCGAGTACCCCGGAAATGCACCTAGTTCCAGAGCCCGGACCCCAGGTACTGCGGATCGAACCTCCATTGCACCTGAGTGCGGCAGCCTTTGAGGAGTTGTGTCAGGCTAATCCCCAAGTGACCTTAGAACTAACCCAGGATGGAGAGGTGATCATTACCAAAAATCCTCAGATAGAATCAGCACAATCCCCCAACGCCTCCCCCCCATGCCCCCTGGTAAGATCCTCCTAGAAAAGCCCCCCCTTCCTGGCCCAATCCCCCTCCTGGCCCGGGCCACTCGCAGTCTCAATATTGTCGCCCTCGGTGGGGGATTCCTGTTGTTGTTCATGGATCTGTGGCCCCTGCCGGGAGTCAGTCACAGCTGGGTGTCAGCTTGCCCCCTGGTAATTGTAGGCCTAGCCTACCTGAGTCTACAGGTCCTCAAGCGTCCTAACCTCCTAGCCTGGGTAAAAGCGGTAATGGTCGGGGGTGCCTTTATCCTCTGGGGCATCGACCAGCTGCTGCCGGCAGGATCCCTGGCCACTGGGATCGGTGACTTGGTAATTTTTCTGTACGTCTTTGATCTGCAGTGGTTGATTAGGGATGACTTAGCCCAGGTACCTCACCGTTAGCCCCCGGCCAGGCTAGCCGAAATTCCTCCACTACCCGCTCAAGACCGACAGACCGGGAAGCTTTAAATAGCCAGCGGTCCCCTGGCTGGGTGGCTGCTAATAGGTAGGGCACCAGGTCAGTACCTTGGGTGAATACTCTAGTAGGGAGGGGCCTGGCCCCGTCGGCTACGGCCAGGGTAGCCGGCTCGTCTGCAAGCACCACTAGGCCATCCAGACCAAAGTCCCTAGCCTTAACCCCCACCCGGTAGTGGAACTCCCAGGCGTAGTCCCCTAACTCCTTCATCGTACCTAGGACCGCCAGGTGACGCCGCCCGGGAGTGGCCGCCAAAAGCTCTAGGGCTGCCACCATGGATTCTAAGCCGGCGTTATAGGTTTCGTCTAAAATCAGCAGGTCTGAGGCTAGGAAGTAGCGTTTAGCCCGGCCTGGGGGCAGCTCGATGGTCAAACCCCTTTCCAGGAAAGCCCAATCTATCCCTAGTACCTCAGCTACTCCTAGGGCCGCCAGGTAGTTCTGGGCCTGGTGCCGACCAGGGACGGGGAGAGGCAAGCAACGCCCCCGCACCCGCAGGGTTTGGTTATCTAACAACTCCCCCGAGAGGTCCCCGCCAGTCAACCCGTAGGTCAGGGTCCGACCGCTCCAAACCCCCTTTGCTGTCTCGATTAACCGGGGACAGTCGTAGTTGAGGACTGCCAGCCCCGTTGAGGGCAGGTTAGCTAGCAGCTCGCACTTGGCGTTGGCAATGGCCTGCTCGGAACCCAGTCGACCAATATGGGCTGTCCCCACATTAGTAATCACGCCCACATCCGGCCTGGCAATTTGACTCAGGAGGGCGATTTCCCCTGGCCCCCGCATGGCCATCTCTAGGACTGCAAACTCGTAGCTGCGGTCTAGCTCTAGGAGAGTACGGGGCACACCAATCTGGTTATTGAAATTACCCGCTGTCTTAAGGACCTTTGACGCGTAACCCTCACCCCTGAGCACTCCGGCAATAAACTCCTTTGTAGTAGTTTTGCCAGCGGAGCCGGTCACGGCCACAAGTGGCAGGGAAAACTGCCCCCGCCACCAATGGGCCAAGGCCTGGTAGGCGACTAGGGTGTCTGGGACGCGCAGCCAGGGACCGGGCTGATGGAGGAGGCGGTCTTGCCGAATGATAGCCCCAACTGCTCCCTGTTCTAGGGCTTTGGTGGCAAAGTCATGACCATCCCGGTGCTCACCGGTCAAGGCCACAAACAATGCCCCGGGCTGCAAATCCCGTGTATCGGTGGAGATTCCCTCAACTGGAATTGGGGGCTGGGGTTGGACCGCTAGGAGGTTACTGATCTGAGCAAGAGTACTGTAAAAGGCCATGGTTAAGACTTAGGGATTAGTGTAAGAAGATTACTGGGAAGAAAGTTATAATGGCAAGGGTGTGGTTTCAGACTAAATCTGGCCAATTGCTTTTGCTTGTGTTTCAGATGTTCATAATGACATCTGAAACCTCAGACGGTTACAATTGATTGTAGACTCCAGAGACTGCCCTAGTGGCCTTGCGGATTATCCATAGCTATTACTGTTGTTGAAGACATGGCCGGCCTTGCCTTTCCGGCTAGTCGGTAGTAAGGGCTAAGCACAGGTTCAGAGACGGGCGGGTCTCCCCAGGCTGGTCCTCGTAAGTTAAACGCCAGAAATTCTTTTCAGGAGCTCGAAACTACTGTGGCTCTCCCCTCTGACCGCCGGACCGGCAATGCCTGTGCGCAAGAGCAATACCTGTACAACCACCTGGTGAGCCTGGCCCAAACCGAAATGCCGGAAGCTGCGATCCGGAAGCTGCGGCTTTTGTTTGTGGAAGGGATGGGTTATCCGGACCCGGCGGTGATCGGAGCCTTAGACAAAGTAGTCATGGACCCAGAATCCGCTCGGGATTTCAACTACTTCCTGAACCGCTGCTGTCACATATTCATTAACCGCTGGCAAACCTGGTCTTGTGAAGGGCAGCTGGTTGCAGAACTAGTGCACCTCTTTAGTGCCCCCCCCACTCGCTTGGGTCTTGAGTCCCACCGTGGTCGCTCCCTAAGGCGACTGCGGGAACTAGTGCAGGGCTTTGTTGGCAGTGAACAGTATCAGGCCCTGTTCCACTTGGTAAATCTCCAGGAGGCAGACCGTAACCCCAGCGCTGTCCTGCACCTACCTCTGGGCAAGACAATCCGTCGTTATCCCTACCTGTACCAGCACTGTCTAGTTAGTGAAGGGTCTCCCCCAGAACACCTAGTTGTAATCCAGCAGCTGCAGTCCCAGGTCCAACACAAGTTTGAGGTTGACCTTTCCAAGTACATTACCTACCGCACCCGCCAAGGTCAAATCCTGCCGCCCGGCATTGACCTGCGGCCAGTAACTAACCCCACTTTGCTCCCCGACTCTGAACTAGGGTTAGCCCTAGAGCAGTTTGCCGGCCGGGTCGATGGTGTACATACCCACCGCGACCTAGCAGAGGTTTTCTTAATTCATAACCATCAAATTCCCTTTAGCAAATTCAAGGAAAATATCTACCAATACTTAACCGAAGCCGTTGATCCAAGTTACGGGAGACGCAACTTCAACCGCTCCTTAGCTATTCACCTGAAAAACAGCAGCCCCCAGAGTGACCAGCAGCTCCTTGACCAACACCTGATGGCTCGCACCTGCTCAGGCCTATTTAACTTCCTGGTTGTGGAGAGTCAACGTCAACCCAACCACTTCATATTTACGGACCTCGTTAGCAACCTGGGGCCTACTAATACTACTGGTTTGTTATTAAAAGTGGTTTTGGTTTGCCGCCGGGTCAAGCCCTACCTAGAAAAGCGCATGTCTATCCTCTTCAACCACTACCAAACCTACACCAATAGTGCTGTGGAGTGGCTAGTCAAGTGCCTACAGAATATGAATCTGGCCTTAACCACTAACTTTGGCGCCCTAAACCTGTCCCACTTGCAATGGTTCCATTAACCTCCCCCCCCCCGGGGGGGGGAAAGAAGGTTGGCCTTAGCTAGCTGGCCAGATATTCACGGATATTGATCTTGCGGCGGCGCAGATGTTCTAGAGCTTGGTGTTCAAGCTGTCGCACCCGCTCCCGGCTCAAGTTGAGCCTTTCCCCCACCTTGGCTAGGGACAGTTCGTGGCCGTCTTCGAGGCCAAAGCGCAGACTTAGGACTTGGCGCTGCTGAGTAGTTAGTTCAGCCAAGAGGGTATCTAGGTCTTGCCGGAGGGACTCCTGGGTCATGTAGGAGTCAGGGGAGAGCCCCTCATCCTGGAGTAGGTCTTGCAGTTCGGTGTCCTGGTTGTCCCCGACCCGTAGATCAAGGGAAACCGGTTGTCGGGCCATAGTCAAGTACTCGCGAATTTGGGCAGGCTGGAGCTCCAGCTCCTCAGCAATTTCAGTTGGGGTGGCACTGCGCCCATGTTTTTGGGACAGCTCCCGCTGCACTTTCTTGATTTTGTTGAGCTTCTCGGTAATGTGGATGGGCAACCGGATAGTCCGGGCCTGCTGGGCAATGGCCCGCGTGATTGCCTGGCGGATCCACCAGTAGGCATAGGTGGAGAACTTGTAGCCCCGGGTAGGGTCAAACTTTTCTACCCCTCGCTCCAAGCCCAAGGTCCCCTCTTGAATCAAGTCTAGAAGCTCCATGTTCCGTTTCTGATACTTTTTGGCAATAGAGACTACGAGGCGTAGGTTGGCCTCGATCATTTTCTGCTTAGCTCTTTGACCTTGGTCTAGTACGCGATTCAGGTCAACTTCACTTAAGTGGGCATGCTCTGCCAATTCCAAGACTGTGGGTTCATGGCCTAGCTGGTCACCGAGGTCCCTTTTTTGCTCCTGGAGATTCATCAGCCGCTGCACCTGCTTACCGTAGAGAATTTCTTGCTCATGGCTGAGCAGAGGCACACGCCCAATCTCGTGGAGGTATGTACGCACCATATCAGCACTGTAGGCAGGACTTAGAGATTTGGTGCGAGTAACTTTAGTTGGCATGATAAGTGAAGTAGGCTCCGTGGGTAGACGGATAGGGGGGCAGACAAACCTCACATCTCTGAAAAACCGGAGCTGGTATGAGTTTGTTTTTCGCCCCGCGATAGTAGGGATTTTGACTTATGAACAACTGTTAGGGATTCCTACTAATGGGTGAGAAGGAAGCATTGTTACAAAACTTCACATTTCTAACACTTTCATGCAGACAACACCTTAGTGAACCAGTCTATATCGTCTCGAGTCTAACCTGGGTCCGACTTAAGGATGCTTAAGAAAACCTGCAATTTGCCGCACCCTTCATCTGGGTAGTTATTAATCTACTAGTAACTGGGGAATGGGAGGAGAGAAGTAGTTATTATCAAGTTTCCTTCCTCACAGGTTCAGGACCACCAGGGGAATTGTGGATCTGCAAGCTCGGCAGACTGGTCGACCTAGACCGGTATCATTGCCGAGTCCGGCCCCACTCACGGACTATGTACTTAACCTAGTAGGGTGCTCCTCGAAAATTGCGTTCTCAACTATTTCCCCTCTGTATGGCTGCAGGCTGTCTGGGACTCCTCTCTGCCTGCAGCGCCCTGCGCCCCGCCGCCAAGGCTCAGATCAAAGACCATCCGGTGCCAGTTACTGTCGCTCTAGTTACTCAGCAGGCAGTGCCCCTGCAGATCCAAGCCATTGGCAACGTTCAAGCCTACAACACAGTTTCCGTAAGACCCCAAGTGGGGGGAGAAATCACCGGTGTCTACTTCCGCAAGGGGCAGCGAGTGACCCGAGGGCAGCTGCTGTTTACCTTGGATTCTCGTCCCCTCCAGGCTGCCCTCGAGCAAGCTGAGGGTAACCTAGCCCGGGATCAGGCTCTGGTTCGCCAAGCCCAAGCCACTATCCTGAAGGACCTAACCCAAGTTAAGCAAACTCAAGCAAACCTGGCCCGGGACCAGGCTCAGGCCCAGTACGCCCAACTAGAAGCTAAACGCTACACCCAGCTGGCCCTAGTGGGGGCCGTTACCCAGGAACAAGCGGGTCAGTACTCCAGCGCGGCTGAATCTGACTTAGCCACTCTGGAGGCGGACCGGCAAGCCATCGCCAATGCCCAAGCAACCTTGGGGGTAGACCGGGCTAGCCTGCAAACTAATCAAGCCACCGTCCGGGCTGACCAAGGAGCCTTGGCCAATGCTCGAGTGCAGCTTTCCTACGCCACTATCCGCTCACCTATCAATGGTCAGGCAGGTGACATTCTGGTAGACCGGGGTAACCTAGTCCAGGCCAATAACACCACAGCCCTAGTAGTAATCAACCAACTACACCCGGTAGAGGTGAGTTTTAACGTCCCGGAACAGCAGCTGCCCACAATTCGCCGCTATCAGGCCCAAACCCCCCTGAAGGTGGAGGTCCTTGGGCCAGGCCGTCAAGGAGTGATCGCCACCGGTTCCCTTGGGTTTATTAACAATACTATCGACAACACTACTGGCACAATTCAACTGATCGCCATCTTCGCCAATCCCCAAGAACGACTTTGGCCAGGGCAGTACGTGAATGTCGTCATGACCCTGACCGTAGAACCGCGGGCAATCGTTGTACCGTCCCAAGCGGTGCAGGCCGGACCTAAGGGACAGTACGTGTTTGTGGTTCAGCCTGACTATAAGGTCCGGTTCCAGACGGTCCAGGTCAGCCAGACTCGGGCTAGCCAAACCGTGATTGCTCAGGGGGTCAGCCCCGGGCAGATGGTAGTTACCGACGGTCAGGCTAGCCTCACCCCCGGGGCCCAAGTCAAGATCCGCGCCCCCCGCAACCTATGAACCTATCTGAGCTGTTTATCCGCCGTCCGATTATGACCACCCTGGTCATGGTAGGGGTGGTGATATTCGGGGTGATGAGCTACCCACTACTGCCCATCAGCAATCTGCCTAATGTAGACTACCCAACCATCCAGGTGTCCGCGCAAAGGCCCGGGAGTAGTCCCGAAACCATGGCCGATTCGGTCACCAGACCCCTGGAAAAACAGTTCTCCACCATCGCCAGCCTCACATCCCTTAGCTCTACAAGTGCTTCGGGCACCAGCCAGATCACCCTCCAGTTCGATCTAGACCGCAACCTGGACGACGCCGCCCAGGACGTGGAGGCAGCCATTGCCGCCGCCCGAGGGCAAATCCCTAACGATCTGCCTAACCCACCCTCCTACCGCAAGGTCAACCCCGCTGACCAGCCCATTCTTTACCTATACCTGACCTCCTCTACTCTGCCCCTGACCCAGGTGGATGAATACGCCGAGACCCTGGTGGCCCAAAGGCTTTCGGTACTCCCTGGTGTAGCCCAGGTGGAGGTATACGGAGCCCAAAAGGCGGCGGTGCGGGCACAGATGAACCCCTCCAGTCTGGCCTCCTACGGTATTAGCCTCGACCAAGTCCAAGCGGCCATTCAAGCAGGAAACGTAGACCTGCCCACTGGTAGTCTTTCTGGGCCGACCAAAAGCGCCACCATTGAGATTAACGGTCAGTTGGCTGAAGCTCAAGCCTACCGGTCCCTAGTGGTGGCCTACCGCAACGGGGCACCGGTCTATCTAGACCAGCTGGGGAACGTGATTAATGGTGTTCAGGACGACCAATCGGCCAGTTGGTATAACGACACACCAGCCATCGTTTTAACTGTCCAGCGCCAACCAGGCAGCAATACGGTCCAAGTTGTAGACAGCATTCAGGCCCTGCTGCCCAAGTTACAAGGGCAAATTCCCGGGGCGGTGGAAATTAACACCCTCTACGATGCCTCGCAGGCTATCCGCGCCTCCGTCGCTGATGTGGAGTTTACCCTGGCCTTGACGGTGGCTCTGGTGGTGTCAGTGATTTTTCTATTCCTGCACAACTTTTGGGCTACCTTAATCCCCAGCTTGGCCCTACCCGTGTCCCTGGTGGGTACCTTTGCCATGATGTACCTGCTAGGTTACTCCCTAGATACCCTTTCCCTCCTGGCCTTGACCCTTTCCGTGGGATTTGTGGTCGATGACGCCATCGTCATGCTTGAAAATATCGTCCGTCATCTGGAACAGGGGGAGCCACCCCTGGAAGCTGCCCACTCTGGATCGCGGGAAATCAGCTTTACGATTCTCTCCATGACTTTGTCCCTGGTGGCTGTGTTCATCCCCATGTTGTTCTTGGGGGGATTGGTAGGGCGGCTATTCCGGGAGTTTGCCGTCACTATTGCCGTGGCTATCCTGGTCTCTGGGTTTGTCTCCCTCACCCTCACCCCCATGCTCTGTAGTCGTTTCCTGCGCACTACCGAACACCTAGACCCCTTTAGTCAAACCGCTGAGGCTCTCTTTGCCAGGCTTGTGAGAGCCTACGATTGGAGCCTAAAACTGTGCCTGCGCTACCACGTGACCACCTTAATTATTGCCGGGGCAATGGCGGCGGGGACAGTAGTTTTATTCCTGACCGTGCCTAAGGGTTTTATTCCCAGTGAGGATACCGGTCAACTGACTGCTACCACCCAGGGGTCCCAGGCGGGGTCCTTTGCCGCCCTAGTCCGCCAACAAAAGGATTTAGTGCAACTGATTCGTCAAAATCCCGCCGTGGCCGCAGTGAACTCCAATGTGGAGGACAGCTATAACGGCAGCTTGTTAATTCGGCTAAAGCCCCTCTCCCAACGTACCGCCAGTGCCGACCAGATTCTTGAACAGCTGCGCCGCCAAGCCCTCCAAGTGGTGGGCCTGACCACCTTCCTTTCTAACCCCCCCGTACTCCCTGTAGGCAGTCAGACTAGCCCCGGGGCCTACCAATTCACCATCCAAAGTCCAGATGTCAAACAGTTGTATCACTATGCGCCCCTGTTCTTAACTCAACTACAGCAATTGCCGCAACTACGGGATGTGACGAGTGACTTACGGCTAGAGCATCCCGAGGTGGAGGTGCGCATCAACCGGGACCAGGCAGCCAGCCTTGGGATTAGCGCCCAGGAGGTGGAAAGTACCCTACGCAACGCCTACGGCACCTACCAGGTCTCAACCATCTACGGGTCTAGCAACGAGTACCAAGTCATTCTAGAGTTAGAACCTCAGTACCAACTAGACCCGGCTAGTTTAGGGCTCCTGTACGTCAGCTCCACCAGCGGCACCCTAGTACCGTTAAATACCTTTGCCCAGCTGATTCCCCGGGTGGGGCCCCTGACAGTAAATCACTTCGGCCAAACCCAGTCTGCCACCATCTCCTTCAACCTCCCCCCAGAAGTTTCCCTAGACCAAGCTACCCAGGCTATTGACCAAGTCCGAGCCCAGGTCTTGCCCTCAACCCTAATTGCCGGTTTTCAGGGGGCCGCCCAGGTATTTCAGGACTCCTTTCAAGGCTTAGGTTTGCTCCTAGGGGTTGCAGTACTGGTGATTTACCTGGTGTTGGGGGTCCTGTACGAAGACTTCCTGCACCCCCTGACAATTCTATCAGGGTTACCCTCGGCTGGGTTTGGGGCCCTCCTGGCCCTAGAGGTTTTGGGTCTTGAACTAGATGTGTACTCCTTCATTGGCATTATTCTCCTAGTGGGGATTGTGAAGAAGAACGGAATCATGATGGTGGACTTTGCCCTGGAGGCTCAGCGCAATCAGCATCAGACCCCCGCCCAGGCCATGTACGAAGCCTGTCTAGTCCGGTTCCGGCCAATCATGATGACCACTATGGCAGCTTTGATGGGCACCCTACCCATCGCCCTCGGCTGGGGAGCAGGAGCAGAGGCCCGCCGGCCCCTGGGGGTGGCGGTGGTAGGGGGGCTGCTATTTTCCCAACTAGTCACCCTCTATCTGACGCCGGTAGTCTACACCTACCTGGAATCCTGGCGCCAGTCTTGGGTCAGGTCTAACCCCTCCCTCCAGGAGTGACTAGCACCTTGAATCCCTCAGCCCTATTTATCTACCGACCAGTCACCACCTCTCTGTTAAGCATTGCCCTGGTGGTATTCGGATTTTTGGGCTACTTCTTTTTGCCCATCAGTGACCTGCCCCAGGTGGATTTCCCAACGATTGTGGTCTCGGTTAGCTCCCCCGGGGCTAGCCCAGAAACCATGGCCACGGCGGTGGCCGGCCCCCTGGAGAAGCAATTCTCCGCTATTTCCGGCCTGGACTCATTTAGTTCCACCAACAGCCTCGGTCAAACCCAGATCGTGTTGCAGTTTAGCTTGGACCGCAACACGGATGACGCGGCCAAGGATGTGCAGGCGGCAATCTCGGCTGCGGCCGGGGAACTTCCCACGGACCTGCCCGGCCCCCCCACCTACCGGAAAGTCAACCCTAGCGCGGCTCCGATCCTCTACCTATACTTCTACTCTGGCACCTTACCTATCTCCACGGTGGATGAGTACGCCGAAGTGACGGTGGGCGAGCCGATCTCTATGGTGGAGGGGGTCGCCGAGGTAAACGTCTTCGGGCAACGGGAGTACGCCGTCCGGGTGCAGCTTGACCCCAACCGGTTAGCTGCCTTGGGGATCGACCTGGAGACCGTGCGCTCAGCGATTATGGCCAGCAATCCTGAACTCCCCACCGGCAGCCTGACTAACAACGACCAGAGTTTTACCATCACCACCAACGGCCAACTCACCAATGCCGCCGCCTACCGTCCCTTAATTGTCGCCTACCGCAACGGGGCCCCAGTGCGGCTGCAAGATCTAGGTCAGGTCATCGACAGTATCCAAAACGATAAGGTCTCCAACTTCTTCAATGGCCTCTCCTCGGTGGTACTAGCCATCCAGCGCCAGCCCGGCACCAATACCGTCGCGATCGTAGACAACATCAAGAAACTCCTCCCCACCCTGCGTCAACAGGTCCCCCAGGAAATCCAGATGGGGATCTTTTATGACCGCTCCCAGTCGGTACGCTCTTCAGTAGCCGACGTCCAGTGGACCTTGGGGTTAGCGGTGTTGCTGGTGGTGGCGGTAATTTATCTATTCCTACGCAGTCCCTGGCCGACCCTAATTCCCAGTCTCTCCCTGCCTGTATCCCTAGTAGGCACCTTTGCAGTGATGAATCTGTTGGGGTTCTCCTTGGATAATCTCTCCCTCCTAGCCCTGACCTTGAGTGTCGGTTTTGTAGTGGACGACGCCATCGTAGTGGTAGAAAACATCTTTCGCCACCTGGAGCGAGGCGAGGGCCGGATGACTGCAGCCCTGCAAGGTTCAGGGGAAGTCAGCTTTACGATCATTTCCATGACCTTGTCCCTGGTGGCGGTCTTTATCCCCATCCTGTTTATGGGCGGGATTATCGGTCGCCTGTTCCACGAGTTTGCCGTCACCATTTCCGTGGCGATCCTGATCTCAGGGTTTATATCCCTCACCCTCACCCCCATGCTCTGCAGCCGGCTCCTACAGCCAGCTCCTCCCCAGGACCACACCTCAAGCCTCCTAAGTCGAGTTTACGCTGCTACCCTCAGGGTGGTCCTGAGACACCGCAGCCTTGCCTTGGGAGTCTCTTTGGCCATCGTGTTGGGCACTGTCTACCTAGTAGCAGTAGTCCCCAAGGGTTTCATCCCCACGGAGGACACCGGCCAGATCGTTGGCTTCACTAAGGCGGCGGTGGACATCTCTTTCCCTGATATGGTTCGTCATCAGCAGGAGGTAGTAGATGTGATCCGCCGGAACCAGACCGTAGCCTCCGTCAACTCCAGCGTAGGGGCCGCGGGACCAGCTGCCTCGGGGGGACTGGACACCGGGCGAATCTTCATTCACCTGAAGCCCATGAGCGAGCGGCGGATTAGCTCCAACGAGGTGATTGCCCAGCTGCGCCCACAACTAGCCCGGATCCCTGGCATCCAAGTGTTTTTACAAACCCCCCCCGCCATCCCCATCGGGGCCCAGCAAACCAATAGTTTGTACCAGTTCTCCCTCCAGAGCACTGATATTAACCAACTCTATCAGGCTGTTCCGGAACTAGAGGCCAAGGTCCGCACCATACCGGGGGTTAAGGATGTTAACAGCACTCTTGACCTCAACAGTCCCCAAGTCCAAGTCCAGGTTAACCATACCAAGGCGGCTACCTACGGGATCACCGCCGCCCAGATAGCCAACACCCTCCAGGACGCCTACGGCGGCCGGCAAGTGTCCCTAATGTACACCCCCAACGACCAGTTCTACGTGATCTTGGAGCTGCAGCCCCAGTATCAGTTGGACGCCACAGCCCTTTCTCACCTGTACGTGACCGGGAGCAATAATATTCTTGTACCTCTAGAGGCTGTAGCCCAGATTTCCCTGGGGGTCGGTCCCCTCACCGTCACCCATGTAGGGGAGCTACCATCCGCTACCATCTCCTGGAATTTAGCGCCGGGGGCGAATTTAGGCGCGGTCACCCAGCAAGTGAGTATTCTAGCCGCGGCTGCCCTGCCTGCCGGTGTCCAGGGCAGTTTCCAAGGGTCAGCCAAGGCCTTTCAGGAGTCCTTTGGTAACCTAGGACAACTGTTGTTTGTGGCGGTGTTGGTGATTTACTTAGTGCTAGGAATTCTCTACGAGGACTTTATTCATCCCTTGACCATTTTGTCCGGTTTGCCCTCGGCTGGGTTTGGGGCCCTGCTAGCCCTAATAGTTACCGGCAGTCAGCTGGACGTTTACTCTTTCATCGGTATGATCCTGTTGATCGGCATCGTCAAGAAAAATGGAATCATGATTGTAGACTTTGCCATCGAAGCCCAGCGGCGCGACCTGATCGGCTCCCTAGAGGCAATTTACCAAGCTTCCCTGGTACGCTTCCGACCGATCATGATCACCACCATGGTAGCCCTGGTGGGCACCCTGCCAATTGCTCTGGGAATTGGCTCAGGGGCCGATGCCCGCCGACCCATGGGCATAGCTGTGGTAGGAGGGCTGCTATTTTCTCAGCTGCTGACCCTCTACATCACCCCGGTTTACTACACCTATTTGGAAAACCTTCGGCAGTGGTTGGGTGGCCGCAACCAGCAGTCTCCTACCTCCCAACCAAAGCAGAGCACTCCGGTATAGAAGAGCTACCTAAGCAGATACTGCCAGGGCTTGGGTCAAGCGGGAGCGGTCCTCCCCCTTGGCGTGCAGCAATAGCCAGGCCTGCGCCAGGTCCGGACCATGCATGGCTCCCAGTAGGGCTGCCCGCAAACCGCGCATGACTAAGCCCTTTTTCACGTGCTGCGTCTCGGTAATGGCTTGGATAAACCCGGGAATATTGTTTATATCCAGGGAGTCTAGATCCTGGAGAACAGCCTGGAGCACCGCCCTTGTGCCTGGCTGCCTTAGCTGTTGTTGAGCTGCCTCATCCAGGGTCACCCCGGTCTCAAAGAAAGTCTTTGCCAAACCAACTGCATCCTTAAGTCGCACTAGGCTCGGACCGATCAGGGCAGTAAGGGCCTCTAACCAGGTCTGGTCCGTCTCGGGTCCTAAGGGATAACCAGCCCCCTGCCAGAAGGGGACTAGGGCAGCCGTTAACTCAGGAATAGGCAACTGATGCAGGTATTGACTATTGAGCCAGTCCAATTTATCCCAGTCAAACTTTGCCCCGGCCCGGTTGACTCGACTAAAACTAAAGTTGGCCGCCGCCTGATCCAAGGTGAATATCTCCTGACCATCAGGGGGAGACCAGCCGAGGAGGGTCATGTAGTTGACTAGAGCTGCCGCTGTGTACCCCAGGTCCCGAAAGTCCCAGATTGAAGTTACCCCATCCCGCTTGGAGAGCTTTTGCCCCGCCGCATTCAGGATCAAGGGAGTATGGATAAATTCCGGCACCGTTGCCCCTAGGGCTTCGTACAGGAGGATTTGCTTAGCGGTATTAGCGATGTGGTCTTCGCCCCGAATCACGTGGGTAATGCCCATAGCGATGTCGTCTACCACTACGGCTAGGTTGTAGAGGGGCTGACCGACCCCCCGGTCACTGGCGCGGGCAATCACCATGTCTCCCCCTAGGTCTTGCCCTTTCCAGGTCACCTCACCCCTGACTCCATCTAGCCAAGTGATCACCCGGGCATCATCGATCTTGAACCTGACTACTGGTTCTCGGCCTTCGGCACGATAAGCCTGCTGTTGGGCCGGGGTAAGATGACGATGGCGGTTATCGTAGCGGGGTGCTTGACCCTGGGCTTTTTGGCTTGTGCGCAGCTGCTCAAGCTCTGCCTCACTGCAGTAGCAGTAGTAGGCCCATTCCCGATCGAGGAGAGTTTGAATAGCCTGTTGGTAGAGATCGCCCCGCTGGGACTGAAAGAACGGCCCCTCATCCCAGGTAAGCCCTAGCCAACGCAGACCCTCGAGAATATTCTCGGTGTATTCCGAACGGGAACGCTCCTGGTCTGTATCCTCAATCCGGAGGACAAACTGCCCCCCCTGGTGGCGAGCAAATAGCCAATTGAACACCCCCGTCCGGGCGGTGCCGATATGTAAATTCCCGGTTGGGCTCGGGGCAAGCCGGACACGTACACTCAAGGGATAAGACTCTCTTACGATAGGTGTTGGCAAGCTAAACTGTCCTTAGCACTGCCCCAGGCAAACCCGATCCGGCTCAAAGCTGGGTCAACTGCCGGGGCAGGCTGCTGCCATCCCTAGCGGTCTGAATAACCGCCTCGGTTGAAGGGCCGACCAGCCGCGTTACCATTGCCGGTCCGGGGCTTGTCTTGCTTCGGTCTGGCTTTGTTAACCCGCAGGTCACGGCCCATCCACTCGGCGCCATCTAGGGCCGTGATCGCAGCGGCTTCTTCGGTTTCCGTTTCCATTTCCACAAAGCCGAAACCACGGATGCGTCCTGTCTCCCGGTCCACTGGTAGCAGAACCCGCTTGACTGTCCCATACTCGGCGAATATGTCGGACAGGTCTTGCTGAGTAACTTGGAACGAGAGATTACCTACATAGATCGACATTGAACTTCTCCAGGATCAAAAAGGCGCAGGGACTTCAGAATCGGGAGAATGCTCTTGGATTAACAAGTAACAAAGGAGTCGCCGAATGAATTTCTGCATTTCAAGCATAGCCTATTCAGTGGTGCCGATGTCATCTAGGCTAAAGGATGGGTACTCTTGACCAGAATTGGCAAGACTGACACTTTAGTTGTCCCTGAGACCCTGGTGCTCCCCTAGAACTTGACCATACACTTCCTCCGTGGCCTTGGCGAGTCGGGGCCAGCCGAAGCGCGCTGGCAGGTCGGCGGCCGCCTGCTCCGTTAAGCGTCGCCCCAGCTCCGGGTTGCACAGTACCTGCAAAATCCCCCAGGCTAGGGAGTCGGGGTTATTGCTCCAGGTGACAATGCCTGTTTCCATATGTCGTACCACTTCCGGTAGCCCGCCGGCATTGGAAACTACTACGGGTACCCGGGCAGCGAAGTTCTCTAGTACCACAATTCCAAAGGGCTCGTACAGACTAGGAAAAACGGCGCAGTCAGCCACTTGGCGAAAGCGATGAAGCTGATCGTCAGCCATAAAGCCACTGAATTGACAATACTTGCTAATCCCCAAGGACCTAGCTTCCTGCTCCAAGTCATCGACCCAGCCAGTCCCGATCAGTACTATGCGCAGGTGTCCTTCAAGGTGCTCAATCACCTGGGGAGCAGCCTGCAGCAAGACTTTCACCCCCTTTTCGTAGGTCATGCGGCCCACGTAGTAGATGAGCTTCTCCCCCTCAAGGGCGTACTGGCTTCGCCAGGCCTGGCGGTCAAAGTCCAAAGGGTAAGGGCGGGGGCGGATGCCGTTATAAATCACCCGCATCTTTTCCCCCGGACAGGCAAAAGCGCGCTCTAGTTCCTGGCACATGTACTGACTGCACACGATCACCCGGCCAGCGTTGCGCACCAGGTAACCCTCCTTACCGTGGATGTAGTGCTGTTCAGGGGTGTGAATACCGTTGCAGCGGCCGTACTCCGTGGCATGGAGGGTGGCCAATAGGGGGAGCCGGAAAATATCTTTCAGAGCTACCGCCGCATCTCCCACTAGCCAGTCGTGGGCGTGGATCAAGTCGAAGGGACCAGCAGCCATGAGGATTTTGCCCCCGTGAAACCCCATGCTTTCGTTCATGTTGGCCACCCAGTGGAGAAAGGTGTCACTGCAGGCCACAGGCACCCGGTGGACATGGACCCCCTCTACTACCTCGTAGGCAGGAGCCGGGGCGAACTCAACTGTGACCAGATGTACTTCATGGCCTCGCTGGACTATTTCCGGGTACAGTTCCGCCACATGGCGAGATATACCCCCAACGATCCGGGGGGGAAACTCCCAAGTCAAGACCAAGATTTTCATAGCAGCACAGGGAACGGGGAGATGGTTATCCCCCAAGGAACAGATACCCTGAGGGGTGGTCGAGGAAAAATGGAGCCACTGTACCTACTGCTACACCCCTGTCCCTCCAGGCTAGGAAAAGGTAGCAACTGCATGTTGCCAAGCCGCGAGGGCCTCCGGCTGACTGACATGCCCCCGCTGCCAGAGGAATACCCCATCCTGTTGAGCCTGTACCCCGTACTTCTCCTCCCGGAGGAGTTGCCCAAGAAGGCTAATACTTTGGTCGAGGGCGTAGCGGTCTCCCCGAAAGGCACTTTGGTAGCGACTGAGAAACCATAGGTCTACCAGGATGTAGTCTACCTCTTGGACCTGGGAGTTATCCCCTACGACCTGCTGAAAATCCGGGAATCTCACCGCTGCCCGGCGTCCGGACAGGGGAGGGATAAGGTAGGTGGTAGCGGCCACCGCTGCCCCTGGGGGGACCTGAGTAAGTAGTGGCCAGACCTGGCGGGCGTGCTGGACCTGCCGGGGGCCGGGAATGTACACCCAGGGATGAATCGAATCGGGAATTAGAAAGGAGAGGGTGCGGTGGGGGTTAGCAATTAGGACTAGAGTCAGAGATACCCCCCAACAAAGTCGCCAAAATTTGCGCCGGTCGGGCCAAGTTCTCTGATGTCTAGACCACCATAGCAGGGTGCCATAAAACAACCCTGGCACAGGCAACAGGGCGTAGCGGATTGTCGGGTCAAGGGCCATCTGGCCCCGCATGGATAGGAGTTCTAACAGGGGCAGACCGGCGAGCGACCAAGCTGGCCCCGCCACCGCCGGGACAAAGGCTAGGGGAAGCCACTGGGCAGCCAGGTAGCGCAACTTTTGAGGCAAGTTGCCTAGCAGATCAGCTACCAAGATCCAGGGATGGGTGAGAATGTCAACAATTGCCTGAACAGGAGAGACTGCCTGACCCTGGGTGTACTGGCCGAAGCGCCCAAGAATAAACCTTTGGGTAACATCATTGGAAAAGTGGGGCATCAGCCAATCGGTGACAAACAAAACGTAGGCAAGACTAAGGCTGGCTAAGACCAGACCCCGCAGGGGATGACGACGACTGACCACCAGGTACAGTCCCAGGCTAGCCATAGCTACCCCAGCGTCTTCTCGAATCCCTAACCCCAGGGCGACCAAAATCCAAAAAGCGACCCACCAGCCCTTTTCCAAGGCTAGAAACAGACTAAAAAAGATTATTGGAATGGGGGCTAAGTCCTGAAAGTTACCTAGGGTAGGGCCCAGAACAGTCCCGGCGACGTAAAAACTCAGGGCCATCGCTCCGGCTAGGGGAGGCTCGAGGTAAACTCGCCCTAACCAGTACAGCACGACTCCAGCGCCGGTTATTAACAACACCTGAAGGGTGATTAGGGTGTAGGGGGAAGGTACGAGGATGTAAAGGGGCAACCAGAGCAAAAAGATGAAGTTAACGTGCTGCCCCAGATGCAGGTAGGACACCGCGGGCGGCAGGTGGTTCTGCAGCACACTGCTCGAGAGGGCAGACGACAGGGAACTTTGAAACAGATCACCACGACTGCTGTTCCAAAAGATCTGGTTGAAAATACCCTGGTCGTAGGAATCGTAGAGACTATAGTGACGATAGTACAGCAAACCCAGGCAAACCAGGAAAAACCCTCCCGCCACTTGAAACACGAGCCGGGACTCACCGGTCGGGGAAGAGTTAACGGCTAACAATCACTTTGCCTGCCAGCTATTACCAAACCCTGCCCGAGCGTCAACCGGTATACCCGAGAGAAGCTCAGACACAAAAGTACAGATTTCCAACTCGGGGGAAATCATAAATGTTAGGGTATGAGATGAATATTTTCGGGACCAGTACGCAGGAGATCTATTATAGTGGCCAATCTTTACTACGACACCGATGCTGATCTTAGCATTTTCTCTGGCAAGACCCTTGCCATTATCGGCTATGGCTCCCAGGGTCACGCCCATGCCCTGAACCTGAAGGACAGTGGCCTCGAGGTTGTCGTGGGACTCTACCCCGGGAGCAAATCTGCCCCCAAGGCCACGGCGGCTGGCCTGCCGGTCAAGTCAGTAGCTGAGGCTACGGCCATGGCAGACCTAGTGATGATCTTGCTGCCGGATGAAGCCCAACGATCTACGTACCAGGGGGAGATTGCCCCCCATCTGACCCCGGGTAAGGTCCTGGCCTTTGCCCACGGCTTTAACATCCACTTTGGTCAAGTTGTGCCCCCCCCGGGAGTAGACGTGATCATGGTGGCACCCAAGGGGCCAGGGCACCTAGTGCGCCGTACCTACACCCAAGGGGAAGGGGTGCCCTGTTTGTTTGCGGTTTATCAGGATGCTACCGGCTCGGCCCGGGACCGGGCACTGGCCTACGCCAAGGGCATTGGTGGTACACGGGCAGGAATCCTAGAAACCACTTTTCGGGAAGAAACAGAGACTGACCTATTTGGGGAGCAGGCCGTCTTGTGTGGGGGCCTCAGTGCCCTGATTAAGGCTGGGTTTGAAACCCTAGTTAATGCCGGTTATCAGCCTGAGCTAGCCTACTTTGAGTGTCTCCACGAAGTGAAGTTGATTGTGGACTTGGTGGTAGAGGGGGGCCTAGCCAAGATGCGCGATAGCATCTCCAATACTGCCGAGTACGGCGACTACACCCGCGGGCCGCGCATTGTTACCGACCAGACCCGGGCGGAGATGCGGCAAATTCTCAAGGAAATCCAGACTGGCCAATTTGCCCGGGAGTTTGTGCTCGAGAACATGGCTGGCAAACCCGGGTTCACAGCCCTGCGTCGTCAGGAGGCAGAACACCCAATTGAGGAAGTAGGCAAAGACCTCAGGGCGATGTTCAGCTGGCTCAAAAAAACCTAGGTGTGTGGACTAACTCCTCTGAACCGGTATACCTGACAAGCGAACTTCTCCTGCACTACCAACGCTGTCGCCGCCGGGCTTTCTTGGACCGACATAGCCTGCCTAGCCGTCGCGACCCCCCCAATGACTATCTGCAAAAATTGCGCCAAGACAGTCATACCCATCACCGACAAAGGCTAGGCCTCGCCGACTATCAGCAACCCGACTTTCCTCCCCACAACTGGGAAATGGGTGCCGAGGCTACCGAGCAACTGATGAGTCAGGGGGCAGAGCGCATTTACCGGGGGGTCCTAAGACATGAGCCTGAGGCGGGAGTAGTATGGCTAGGTCAGCCGGACCTGCTCCTGCGTCGCCCGGGGACCTCCTGCTGGGGAGATTGGCAGTATGAGACAGCCGACATTAAGCTCAGTTGCCAGCCTAAACCTGAATACCGACGGGTAGCGGTGTTTCACAGTCTAGTTCTCGGGCACGTGCAAGGGAAAAAACCAGACCAAGCCTGGCTGTTCCTACGGGGCCGGGGTGACTTTCCTGTCTCCGTGACCCCCTACCAGGCAGGGGTGGAGCAGCTGTTGTCTGAGTGCCTGGACACCATCGGTCAGCCCCTTGCTCCCGAGGTGTTCATTGCCCGCAGCCGCTGTAGTCTTTGCCCCTGGCTGAGTGACTGCTCCGCGGTGGCCAGGGAGTCAGCTCACCTTTCCCTGCTGCCGGGGGTGACCCCTAGTCGCTACCAGCAACTGCAAGCTCTCAGCCTAGACCAACTAGCAGCCCTGGCGGCAACGGACCCCCAGAACTTGGCGGATTTGCCGGGATTTAGCCCCGATATCGCCTACCGCCTAGTCCTGCAGGCGCAGGCACAACTCCACAACCAACCAATCCTAGTCGGGCCTAGCCAGCCTTTACCCCAGGCACCGGTGGAGCTTTACTTTGATATTGAAGCAGAGCCAGAGCGAGACCTAGTCTATCTCCACGGGGTCTTGGTAGTAGATCATGGCACCAGACAAGAACAATTCCACTCCTTGCTAGCCGAGGATCCCAGCGGCCAGGAACAGGTCTGGGTCAGGTTTCTAGACCTGTGTTGGCACTACCCTCAATCTCCAATCTTCCACTTTTGCCCCTACGAGGCCCAGACAGTCCGGCGTCTAGCCCACAGGTATCATACTCCCAGCTCTCGGGTGGCACCGGTACTGGAGCGCATGGTAGACCTGCACGCCTGGCTGACTCAGCATGCGGTCCTCCCCTTGGAAAGCTACGCCTTGAAAACCGTGGCTCGGTGGTTGGGCTTTGGGTGGCGCGATGCCAGAGCCAACGGGGCTCAGTCAATTTATTGGTACACTAGTTGGCTGGCTACCGGCGATCGGGGGTTTCTTGAAGCCATCTTGGTTTACAACGAAGATGACTGTCGTGCTACCTACTGTCTAAAAGCCTGGCTAGCCCAGTTTTTGGCCGAACAGGTATGATCAAAATTCTTCACTTGGCAGACTTGCACCTTGGCAGTGGAACAATCCATGGTCGGATCAATCCCCAAACCCGTCTTAACTCTCGCCTAGAGGACTTCACTAATAGTCTGGCTCAGTGTATTGACCGTGCCTTGGCCGAACCAGTAGACCTGGTGCTGTTTGCTGGGGATGCCTTCCCTGATGCTACGCCCCCCCCTCTGGTCCAGGAGGCCTTCGCCCGACAGTTTTGTCGCTTGGCGGAGGCTCGGTTGCCGACAGTTTTACTGGTAGGTAACCACGACCAACACTCCCAGGGCCAAGGGGGAGCAAGCCTGGCTATCTATCGGACCTTGAGAGTACCTGGGTTTGTTGTCGGTGACCAGCTAGCCACCCACCACCTAGAGACCGCCCATGGCCCGGTACAAGTTATAACCTTGCCCTGGTTCAATCGCTCAGCTCTCCTCACCCGCCAAGACACCCAGAGTATGAGTCTGGCGGAGGTGGACGAGTACTTAGTTAAGTGTCTGCGGACCGCTCTAGAGGAGCAGATCCGGGGTCTAGACCCTAGCATCCCGGCTATTTTGCTCGGCCACCTGATGGTGGATACCGCCATCTACGGAGCGGAGCGGTCCCTAGCCGTCGGTAAGGGGTTTACTGTCCCCTTAAGTCTCTTAGCCAGGCCTTGTTTTGACTACGTAGCTCTAGGTCACGTCCATCGCCATCAAATCCTCGCCCAGTCCCCCCCGGTGGTCTACCCCGGCAGCTTAGAACGGGTAGACTTTGGGGAAGAAGAAGAGGAGAAGGGCTACGTAATGGCCACCATTGCCCGGGGCCAGGCTCAGGTAACCTTCTGTCCTCTGGCGGTGCGACCCTTCCAGACAATCCGTGTTAATGCCACTGCTGAGCCGGACCCCCAGGCCAGAATCCTTCAGGCTATCGGCACCACACCGATTCAGGAAGCGGTTGTGCGGCTAATTTATCAGATTCGCCCAGCCCAGGTCTCCCTCGTTAAAACCCAGGCCCTTGAGGAGGCTCTCCGGCTGGCCCATACCTACCGCATTGTCCCCGAAGTAACTCGCCAAGACCGCTCTCCCCGGCAACCAGATCTAGGTCTGGATAACTGCCTCGACCCCCTAGAGGCTCTAGCAACCTACCTAGCTAAGCGGGAAGACCTAGGGGAGATCCGCCAGGAGTTGCTCGAGGCAGCCGAGCGTCTGTTAGCCGGCCTAGAAGACCCAGAAGCGCTTGACTCGGTCCAGTTGCGACTTATGTAATCCCCGGAGGCGTATGGGGCTGTTATATTTGTCGATATAGACCGACGTAAACCATGCCCAATCTGCAACCTGGGACCAGTCAAGTCTCTATTCAAGGAGTTCCCCACGTCTTCGACGTGACTGGGGCGGATCCGGCGGCGCCCCTAGTGGTTTTTATCCATGGCTGGCTGCTCAGTCGCAGCTACTGGCAACCTTTGACTGCCCGCCTCAGTTCCCGGTTTCAATGCCTGACCTACGACCTGCGGGGTTTTGGGGAGTCTCAAGGCCAGGGTGGCTCTGGTCACACGCCGGCAGATTACGCAGCGGATCTGGTAAGCCTGTTGCAGACCTTAGGGGTTACCCAGACTTGGCTAGTAGGCCACTCCCTGGGCGGCACCATCGCCCTTTGGGCAGCTCACTCTCTCCCCGACCGGGTGCAGGGAGTAGTCTGTCTCAACGCTGGAGGCGGGATTTACCTGCGGCGGGAGTTTGCCCGGTTTCGGTGGGCAGGGACTAAGATAATTCAGCTGCGTTCCCCCTGGCTGAGGCGCTTGCCTCTGCTAGATTGGGTGTTTGCCCGGGCCAACGTGGCTCAGGGAGTAGGGCGGCGCTGGGGAAGACAACGGTTGCGCGACTTGCTGATAGCCGACCGGGTGGCCGCCATCGATTCCCTACTTGGCTCCACCACTGAGGAGCAAGTCCACTGCTTGCCCCGATTGGTGGCGCAACTAGTTCAACCTATCTACTTTATGGCCGGTGACCAAGACCAGGTAATGGAACCCCAATACGTGCGTCACCTGGCTAGCTTTCACCACCTCTTTGCCGGGCACGGCGCCAACGTCACGGAGCTGTGCGGCTGTGGACACATGTCTATGATTGAGCAACCAGACCGGGTAGCTGACCTGATTACCAAGATTCTGTTAAATCACCAGCTCGAATTTAAGCCACAATAGTCTAATCTGCCTTTGCTGCCCTTTCCCCCTCTATGCGTCAGACTAACGACCTCCACGTTGTGGCAACCCGGCAACTCCTCAGCCCCAACCAAGTCAAGGAGGAGCTGCCCTTAACCGGGTCTGTAGCCAATCTGGTGGCAACCACTAGAGACCGGATTCGGGGGATCCTCCGGGGGGATGACCAGCGCCTACTGGTGGTAGTTGGGCCTTGCTCCATCCACGATGTTAAAGCAGCCCGGGAATACGGGGAGAAGTTACAGTCCCTGCGCCAGGAATTATCCCCCTGCCTAGAAGTAGTCATGCGCGTGTACTTTGAGAAACCCCGAACCAATATCGGTTGGAAAGGGTTAATCAACGACCCCTGGTTAGATGAGAGCTTCGACATTAATTCAGGCTTGCGCCTTGCCCGCCAGCTACTTCTAGACCTGGCCGACCTGGGACTGCCAGCCGCCACCGAGCTCCTAGACCCCATCATTCCCCAATACATTGCCGACTTGGTTTCCTGGACTGCCATTGGGGCCCGTACCACTGAAAGCCAAACCCACCGGGAAATGGCCTCTGGTCTCTCCATGCCCGTAGGTTTTAAAAACGGCACCGACGGGGACTTGGATTCTGCTATCAACGCTATGATGACCGCTCGTCGCCCCCATCACTTCCTCGGTATTAATGCCCAGGGTTTAGCAAGTATCGTCACCACCACTGGTAATCCCGATACTCACCTAGTCCTGCGCGGTGGTAAGCAGGGGCCTAACTACACTCGGGAACAGGCCCAAACAGCGGCCAGCACCTTGCGCCATCAGGGCTGTCTAGATCGGGTGATGGTAGACTGCAGTCATGGTAACTCAGGCAAAGACCCTGAACAACAGGTGGTGGTAGCAGCCACCTTGGCGCAGCAGCTGCGGCAAGGGGCCCCCTACCTGTTGGGAGTGATGCTCGAGAGCCATTTAGTGGGTGGTAAACAATCCCTCCCCCGGGATCCTGACAAATTGGTCTATGGTCAGAGTATTACCGACGGTTGCTTGGACTTCCTCACTACCGCCCAGGTACTTCGGCAGCTAGCCCAAGCCGCCGGGGAACGGGTACTGGTGAACGCGTCGGTCAAATGAGTGAGGCGCTTAGCTTAAACCGTGGTAACCGACCTGACCAAGCAACCGATCTGGGAATGGTGTGCTCACCTGGTGGGGGAGGATGAGCCGAAGGACATCCAGTCAGCAGTCATCGCCTGGCTCATTGGCCCAGATCCAGAAAGATTTTCGCAGTTCACTCTCGAACAGCTGCATATTACCCAACAGGCGATGGACTACCGCTACCGGATCCTGCGTCAACGGTATCTGGGGGTGAACCGGGCTAAAGCCTATCAAAACTTGATTCAGCGCTTGGGCAGCCTGTTGATCGTGCGCAACAAGATCCGCACCTGGATTGCCCTGAGTCGGGACCGGCACCGTACAGTTACCGAGGTCCTACAGGAAATCATCGCCGAGATGCTCCAGAGTGACCGCTACATTCAACAACAGCTCACCTGGATTTCCGTGTGCACCCAGGATCAGCCCCTGCGCAATTCTCTGATCCTCGCTACCCTAGAGGAGTACTGCCTGCGCCCAGTGCGCAATCAACCTCTTTTAGCCTTCCGTTTTGTTAACTACCTCCGCCGCTCCCAACGGGGAGGAATGACCCAAGTCCCGGAAGATGAATTTATCCGATTGGTTTCTGACCAAATTATTGCCGACGACGCCGACAACCACACCAGCCGTCTGGATGGGGAAGCAATCTCCAAACACCAGGAAAATGAACAGTGGGAGACTCAGTATGTCCTACGTCTACGGGTACAGCAGGAGTTTAGCGCTTATCTGGCTGAGCACCTTGAGCCCTTGGCAGTAGAGTGGTTGGAGCTATACCTCCAAGGACACTCTCAAGACCAAATCGCCAAAACCTTAGGAATCCCTGTCAAACAAGTCTACCGGTTGCGAGAGAAGATTAGCTACCATGCGGTGCGGGTCTTCGGGCTCAGGTCCCAACCAGAATTAGTGGCCGAATGGCTAGAAACCTCCGTTGCCGACCATAGTTTAGGACTGACCCCGACCCAGTGGCAACAACTCACCTGCGCAGCTACCCCTTTGCAGTTACAAATTCTCCGCGGCCTGCAGGCTAAACACTCCCTCTCGCAACTAGCCACGGACCTAGGGCTCAAACCTGACCAAGTGTTTAGCGAGTGGGGCAAGCTATGCCTCGCTGCCCAAACCCTGCGTAGTTCTTAACTCTCCCTGCCCCTTGTGGAACCCAATCCCCCCTCTAACCCATCTCTGGTTCAGTTAGTCGCTATTGTTAGGCAGTTGCGCTCTCCCGAGGGGGGCTGCCCCTGGGACTTAGCCCAGACCTCCCAGACCCTGATCCCTTACCTGCTCGAGGAGGCCTATGAGGTGGCCGATGCTCTACGGCAGGGAGAACCCCAGGCTATTGCCGATGAGTTAGGGGACCTTCTCCTACAAGTAGTGCTCCAAAGCCAAATTGCCCAGGAACAAGGCCAGTTCACCCTCCAGGATGTGGCGGATCAGATCAGTGCCAAACTAGTACGCCGCCATCCCCACGTGTTTGGGGACTGCCAAGTAGAAACCCTAGACCAGGTGCGGCAAAACTGGGAGGCGATCAAGGCTGAGGAGAACCAGGCCCAGAAGGGTTTGATTGCTAAGTTAGAGCAGTACAATCGCTCGTTACCGCCCCTAGTAGCCAGCCTCAAAATCTCCCGCATGGTGGCCGCCCACGGTCTGGAATGGCAGGATGTGGCCGGGGTTTGGGATAAATTCCGCGAGGAGCTAGAGGAGTTTCACCAAGCCCTAGCCGCCGAAGACCATGCTGCCCAGACCGCCGAACTAGGCGACCTGCTATTTACTCTGGTCAACCTGGCTCGCTGGTACGATTTAGACCCTTCTGCCGCGCTCCAGGGCACCCAAAAGCGCCTGATTCAGCGCCTAAGTAAGATCGAGGCGGCCACTAGCCGGCCCCTGGCGGAGCACTCTCCTGCTGAACTAGAGGCTCTCTGGCAGCAGGCCAAGCAAGAGTTAGGCCAAGGGCGCCAGCCTCCCGCCGAGGAACCTCAAGGTCTTGAAGGTGGAGACCAGGCAAAGACGCAATCTCCGGAGGCAGGGTGGTCAGGTCCTCAGGTCCAAGGATAATCCGCCCCTGGAAGTGGGAGGCAAGAGCGGTCCAGACCGGAAAGCTCTGGGGGGCAAAGGGATAGACCTCCGGGAGCGTGGAGTCAGCAGGCAGCTCACTCATCAGGTCCCAGGCCACCTCCTCAACCAAGGGCCAAATATCGATGGCCGTACCCCTAATTTGGGCGTTGATCCACAGGGTGACCAGACTCTTCTGGTGGAATACTGCCCCTAGGAGTCGCCGGAGACAGGCGTAAACTTCCCCTTCTGAAGCCTCCCAAACGGGGAAAACCACCCAGTTGACCGAGCCCAGACAAGCTAAATACTCCTGGAGTTGACTGTGCTGGATACTAGCTTGGTCTAGGCAGCACAGCACCTCGGGCCAGGGCTCGGGACTAAGCTCAAGAGCCCTTTGGTAGTGCTCTAGGGCCTGGGATAACTGTCCTAAACGGTGAAAGACTAGGGCTGCTTGGTAATGAATTTCTGGCCAGGTAGGCCTGACAGTCAATAACCTAAGGCTATTGGCCGCGGCGGCGTACTCGGCCGCCTTAGACCGATTCCCTCGCACTATGTACCTGTAGGTTAGTCCTTCGTAGAATTCCTGTTGACAGAGTTCCGGCCAGTGGGGCAGGTGGGGGTGGGACTGGACTATCGCCTGTTCCAGAGCCCCCTGGGCAACGAGCCGAAATCCCAGATCAATCTGGGCTGCCTGGGAATCAGGGGAATCAAGCCCTCGAGACTCTCCGCCTGTGGTCCCCTGAGGGGTCTTTGGTTGGTAAGGGGCAACCATATCTAGGAGCAGGGGCTCGCCAGCAGTGAAATACTCCCTTATAAAGGCCTTGGCAAACCCCTGAAAGTGCAGGGAATTGAAGCGGACTAGTTCTCCAGAATCTGCTAACCGGCCGTAGGGCTGCCCTTCCACCCAGACCACCAGGCGGCGTTCCCCCTCCTCCTCAAACCGCCGGCGATGGAGGTCCGTGTGGGGGTCATTGATGTTGGCATCTAACACGCAGCCCTCGACTATCTCTGAACAATCCCCCACCCGCTCTGGGTACACTTGCCCGTAAGTGGAGAACGCATACATATCACTAATCGAGCTGAGGGTATAGTACCTGGGGTCCCTGACTTGCGCCCGGAAATCCTCCTCCATTTGGGCAAAGCGCTCCGGGTCTTGGTAAAGGCTAAGGAGAAACTGGCAAAAGTTCTCAAGAGCTGCGTAGCTGCGCACCCAGGTCAGACAAGGTATAGTCTCTGGGAAGGCAAAGTCGTACTTTTGCCAACGTCCCAGACTCACCGGGGCGTAGAGCAGCACATCTGAATCCAGGCTGACCAACTCGCCCAGCTGGTGAGAGGCCATAAAGTCCCGGAGGATGAACCAGCGTTGGAAGCAGAATAGTTCGTAGGATTCAGAATTGCAACTGAGATGCTGGTAGACCCGGGCAAATTCCGTTGCTCCCTGATCGTACTCGGCAAGCAAGTAGTGGTCTACACCCTGGTAGCGATTAGTGTGGTCGCCAATCAGTACTACTGGGGAATCAGGATTGGTGAACCTAGCCTGGGCTAGGGTATAACCTAGGTAGTAATTGTTCTGGCGGTGGACGAAAATTAGGGGTACAGCCATGGGTTAAGATTCCTTCACCGAACCCACCGCTGGCCCATGGGAAGGCAGAGCCAAGGTCAGGGGTGCTTGGGCGGCGGTAGAGACATGGTCAATGGCGAACCCGGAAAGGGTAGGGTTTGCGGCCGGACCTGGCACTGCTTTAATTCCTGGTAGCTCAGCCAATGAATACAATCTACAGGACAAGTGTCGATGGCCTCTTGGATTAATTCCACCGGGTCGCCATTCTGATTTACCACCCGGGAGCGACCGTATTCAGGTTCGATCAGGAAAGTATTGCGGGCCACATGGGCACAGTGTTTGCAGCCTATACAGGTCACTTCATCCACGTAGACTCCCCGCTGGCGCAGCGACCCTCCCAACTCCGGCTCAGAACCAGGGCCGGGATGTCTGAAGCGCTGGCTACCCCCCAACTCTGGTTCGGCTCCGGTGCGCTCGTCCACTAGCCGCCCCAGCGCTCAAGGACTAACCGAACTGCTCCTTCAGTAGTTCGTTCCTGGGCAGTGACTTGAAAACCCTGGGTGCTACCGGTGTGCAGGATCGCCTGCAAGGCATAGGTTTGGGTAACCCGGCTCAGGAAGCGATCAACACTCCAGGGTTGCTGCCAATACTGGAGGTCAGCTACCAGTTCGTAGGCTTCCCCATACCAACTAAACCCCAAGTCAAAGCCGTTGGTCTGGGCAATAACCAAGTCTGCCGTTTCGGTTTGGCCTCGATAGCCACGTACGGGAGCCGGGCCAGGGGTCCAGGCGATCCCCAGCTCGGTCAAGGCTTGCTCCAGGTACTGACGATTGCGAATCTGGGTTTTGATCTGACTAAAGTGAGACATGGGGTTGATAATCCTAGGGGGTTTAAAAAGTTACCACTCGGAAACGGATTGCCGCAGGGGCACAGTTTGGGGGCACCGGAAGCTCTCGGGGGTAGGTTCACTGCGCAACACGTGACCCAGTTGGGCTTCGATTTGGGCTGTCACTTCAGTACAAGAGGGACCAGCAACACCCCTAACCAGCTCCTGAACTCGCCCGTCAGGGTAAACAATGAACTCTAAGGTTTCCATGACTGGGAGTCTCACGCAGAGATAATTAGTCTTGTGTCTTAATTGACTCTAAAAGTAACATAAGTTCTTGGTTACAGTTGAGACAAGTAGGTAATTTTTAGTCTTTCTTAACGTTTGCTACCCCTCGACACCCCCTGCTAATCCGCCGCTGGCAGAGGGGCTGACTGGGGGATAATGGAGCATCAGTAATCCAGTGCGACCAAGTAGGCAATCAATAAATCAGGCCATGAATCAAGAACAAACAACCCATCCTCCCGCCCCAGTAGGCATTCTCGGCTTTGGGGGCCTCGGCAAAGCTGCAGCTCTAGTGCTTGCCCCCAAACGGGAAATGAGCTGGGTGGCGGTGGCAGACCACCAGGGTTACGCCTACGACCCCGCCGGCCTAGATGCTCTCCAGTGTGGGGCCCTTGCCCGCGCCCAGGGGTCGGTTGGCTACCTGAACCCTGGTGGGGTTTTAACCGACCAAGGCATTGAGAGCTTACTTGGCCTAGGTAACCGGGTCGAGGGTTATTTCCTGGCTCTGCCCAATTTGCCCAATACCTTTATGGCCACAATAGTACAGAGGATCATTGCCGCTGGGTGGCGGGGGGTCTTAGTCGATGCCCTCAAGCGCACTAGTGCCATGGAACAGTTGTTCGATCTGGCCCCCCAGTTGCAGCAGGCTGGCATTACCTATGTCACCGGTTGTGGGGCCACCCCAGGACTGTTAACCGCCGCCGCTGTGCTAGGGGCCCAGAGCTATGCCCAGGTCCATCAAGTGGACATCACCTTCGGGGTGGGGATCGCCAATTGGGAAGCCTATAAGGCTACCATCCGGGAGGATATTGCCCATTTGCCTGGCTACACCGTGGAGCGAGCCATGGCCATGAGCGAGGCAGAGGTGAGTGAATTACTAGACCGAACCCAAGGCCGGCTTTGCCTAGAGGGGATGGAGCACGCTGATGACCTGATTCTCGAGCTAGCCGGGATTTGTCCGCGGGACCAGGTCCGGGTAGGTGGGATAGTGGATACCCGCAGTGCGGCTAAGCCCATCAGCACCCACGTCAAGGTTACGGGCCGGACCTTTGAGGGGAAAATCTCTACGCACACCTTTACCCTCGGGGATGAGACCAGTATGGCGGCCAACGTCTGTGGCCCGGCCTTCGGCTACTTGAAGACTGGGTTGGGGCTACACCGCCAGGGAATTTATGGGTTATTCACCTGCGCAGACTTGATGCCTCAATTTGTCCGCTAAACCAATAGCGGAGTTTTAAGGTCCTAAGGGATAACTAACTGGATCGCTGGCGACCGTAATCGTGCCTTTGCACCTTGGATCTAGCATCAGAATTTGAGATTGTTTATCCTGGGTGGAATTGCCCCTGACCAGTAGCCAGAATCTAACCCCCCTATGCCTAACCCAGTTTCGTCTCTAGGCCCTATCGAACCCCAAGTCATTGCCATCCTTAAGGATCTGACTGTTGACTGGGAATTAGACTCTCAAGAAGAGATCACCTCTTCCACCCACCTGATGGCAGACTTGGCCTTTGAGTCTCTTGACATTGTGCAGCTGGTGGTGGCCATTGAGAAGAAGTTCGGCCGCCAAGGCTTACCATTTCCAGAGCTATTTATGCGGGAGGGAGACTACGTGGACGATTTAACAGTGGGGGAACTGGTGCGGTTCCTAGAAGTCCACTTGTCTCAAGGAGAGGCGTGACAGTCATGGCCAAAGTCTTGATGATCGGTATTGACGGAGCCACCTTCACCCTTCTAGACCCGTTCATGGAGTCCGGGGTGATGCCTTACCTCAAGAGTCTAGTAGCCCGGGGGACCCGTGGCTACCTAATGTCCACCGCCAATCCCCTTACGCCCCCCGCCTGGGTGTCCATGGTCACCGGCCGCTCTCCCGAGGCCCACGGGGTCTTTGACTTTATGCACCCCCTGCCTATGGCTGATGGGGTCTACATGCTGCTGAACGACTCCCGTAATCTGCGCTGTGAAACCATCTGGTCTATGGCCAGTCGCCAGGGCAAGCGGGTTACTTCCCTAAATTTCTACGGTATGTCTCCCCCAATGGCAGTGGATGGGTACCTGATTTCCGGGTTTGTGCCCTGGAAGCACCTGCGCAGTGCCACCTACCCCCCTAGCTTTTTCCCCACCCTCAAGCAGCTGCCTAACCTGGACTATAAGCTGCTCGGCTTTGATGTCTCCGAGGAAAAGAAGTCAATCCAAGGCATCGCCCCCGAGGAGCACGAGGCATGGATCCTCAAGCACAGCCAACGAGGCCAAGCTTGGTATCACTGCCTGGCCCACCTGATGGCTACGGACTCCACCGACCTAACGGCAGTGGTCTTTGATGGTCCTGACAAGCTTCAACATCTCTTCTGGCGTTATCTGGACCCTGCTTTGACTGGGGGTTTTGACACTCCCTGGGACCTCCATCTACGGGAATTGTGTCTGCGCCACTACCAGGAACTAGACGAGATTATCCGACAGCTAGTGGAGAGGGCGGGGGAGGACACTAATGTGATCTTCACCTCTGACCACGGGTTTGGCGCCACCACGGAGGTGGTCTACTTGAACGAATGGCTCGCCCGCCAGGGTTACCTGCGTTGGCGAGAGGGGCGGGAGGTAGAGGCGGTAGAGGGCAAACTAACGGCCAACCGCCTGAAGGAACACCTGATGACCGTAGACTGGTCCGCCACCTGCGCCTACTGTCCTACCCCCAGTAGCAATGCCATCCATCTCAAAGGGGTCCCCCCGGAAGAGTACGGGGAATTCTGCCACAAGCTGCGTCAGGAGTTACTAGATTACCGTCATCCCGAGGATGGGGGGCAGGTGTTTGTCGGCGTGGACATCAATGCCGCCCGCTTGGTAGGAGAGCCCTGTATTGAGTACGCCCCCGACCTAGTGGTGCGTCTGCGCGATGGCGGGTTTGTTTCCATCCTCCCGGCCCCGGCGGTAGTGATTCAACGAGTCTATCCCGAGGGGACCCATCGCCCCAACGGTATTTTCATTGCCTGTGGCCCCGATATCCGGAGAGGGCAGCAGGTAGACCCCCTGTCAATTCTGGACATTACCCCTTTGATCCTTCACTTACTTGACCTACCAGTACCCGCAGACCTGGAGGGGCGGGTGCCTGTCGAGGTCCTCAATCACGCGGCCACGGTCAGGCGAGGGGGACTGACTCAAAACCACCAGACACTCGAATCCGCAGAAATGTCTGAGGAGGACCAAGCGGTGCTCTTAGCCCAACTGCAGCAGTTGGGGTATATGGATTAACTAGGCCAACCTTAAGGCCGGCGTGGATATTAAGACCTAGGGAGACAAGAAGGTCATGGGAAGGATTGGGGTAGACGTGGGTGTGGATCTACACTATCAGGCGGAGGGTAGCGGGGAGACCGTGGTCTTGATCCACGGTTTGGGAGCTAATCTAGCCTTTTGGTATCCCTTTGTCTTTGCTCACCTAGAGCGTGACTATCAGGTTATATCCTACGATCTGCGGGGACACGGACTTAGTTCTCTCCCCCCCTCTGGCTATGGGCCAACAGCAATGCTCCAAGACCTCCGGATGCTTCTAGAACGGCTGGAGATTCCTAGAGCCCACTTGATCGGACATAGCTACGGCGGCCAGTTGGCCTTGCGCTATGCCATCGATCACCCCACACAGGTGAACTCCCTAGTCATACTTGATAGTCACCTAGCTTGTTTACAGTCCCCCGTCCGCCTCCGAGACTGGCCTTACTGGCAAAAGTGGAAACAAGACCTGCTCAGAGACCAAATCCCCCTGCCGGAGGAAGATGCGTTGATTGACTTCCAACTGCTCAGCCACCTGAATGAATTGGCTTGCCTCCGAGGTCAGCCTTCGGTACACAACCGGCGCCTAGGTCAGAGGGCGGGGCGACGCTGGCAGACCCTGATGCGGAAAACCACCGCTGTTTGGGAACTAGGCCAGGAGTTCGTCGACTGCAGCGACCTGCGGCGGCTCCAGGTACCCACCTTGGGTATCTACGGCGAATTTTCCCACTGTCTGCCTAGCGCCCAGGCCCTAGGCGCGTGGGCTCCCCACACCCAAGTGGTAGTGCTTAACCGAGCAGCCCATTTTTACCCGGTCAGCCAGCCAGGGCGGTTCTTGCCCTTGGTTCAGGAGTTCCTCCAAGCTCGGCCACTTGGGAGAGCAGAAACGAGAAAGGATGACTTTAGGTACCTAGCCACAGTTTAGAGGAGATGACTTTAGGGAGGTTTTCTGCTAGGGTGATAGTAGTGTACAAGCCACAGGGTATACTGCTTGATTGCCACTTCCCTGCCTACCATCGCCCGTAAGTGGGATAGCTTGAGCTTCACGTCCACTCTTTACCTGTGCCCCGTACTAGACCTGCTCCTGCGGGAAGTTCCCCGTCCTTGGCAGGCAGAACTGCGACTAGGCCTGCAGGAGGCCCTAGTCAACGCAGCTAAGCACGGTAACAATCTGGACGCTGCTAAGACTGTGTCCGTAAGGTTTTCTGTGGGAGGCAACTCCTGCTGGTGGGTGATTGCTGACCAGGGCAAGGGCTGTGGCCCAGACGCTTGTCCCACTCTGCCAGTGGAGACGGAGGAGGGGGGCCGAGGCCTCTACATACTCCACCAAGTATTCGACTGGGTGGACTGGAACCAGTGGGGCCGAGAATTGACCCTGGGAAAGCGTTTGGGTCGCCCTGGTCATCGGGTCCTAGTATCTTGAGGGGAGGCGGGGATTGTGACCACCGCCACAAGGAGGAGCGCTCAGGCTCCCTTCCAACCAGGCAGCGGCCTGTTTGAGTCGGCTGAGGGCTTCTTCGTGATTTCCCCGCACCAGAAACACCAAGGCGGCGGCCACCTGCTCCTGCGCCCGGGCTTGGGGATCAGCCTTGAGGCGGTGCCAATCCTGATCCCGGATCCTCAGGCGCTCTAGGAGACAGCTGACTAATTCTAAGTTGTCCATATCATCCATGACTTGCGCCTTACTAGGTAACCCCATGAACCCCGAACCATTCCCTACCCCCCTTCTGACTCGGGATGGACGCACCTTCCCAGAAGCTATCGCCGACCTAGAGCAAGCTCTAGGAGAACTTAAACAAGTCTACGACCTATGTGCCCAATCTCCTCAGTCCCCCCGACAAAACCAGAAACTATTGCAGCAACTAGCCCGTGCTGAAGGGGAATTGACTGACCTAGATGTAGAACTAGCAGCCCACTTATACCCCTCAGGGTTGCGGGAACTGTTCTGGCAAATCGTCCGCTTTACTGGACTCGGAATTATTCTGGGTTGGATGCTCAGGTCTTGGGGAGCATAAGATGCGGACGGAGAGACTTGAACTCACACACCTTGCGGTACTAGAACCTAAATCTAGCGCGTCTACCAATTCCGCCACGTCCGCTTCCACCCCGGAGAGCTACACTCTAGGTTGACATAGCTTGACTATTCTAACACAACCGAGGCTGTAAAAAACGACACTGCCCTCTGGGACTTGAGTCAATCCCACACAGGCTTAGCCTGCTGCCGCAACACTTGATTGATCATCGGCCCTAGGCCTACTCCTAAAAGAGTCGGTACCTGGTAGCCCTCTAAGCGACGCACCACTTTCCCTTCGGCAAATAGCAGTAGGGTGGGCAGGCTCAAAATCCGCAGTTGGTTAGCTAGGCGGAGACACTCATCCGCATTGATGTTGACCACTGTTAACTCTCGGGGGTGTTCCGTGGCAACCTGGAGTAGCAGGGGGCTTAGCCGCCGACATAGGCTGCACCAAGGGGCCCAAAAGTTTACTAGCACGGGACGGGGAGAGCTTAAGACTTGCTGGTTAAAATCCTTTTCTTGTACAGAAAACACCATTAACCCCTCAGGATGGCTGCGGTTGGGATCATGATACCAGCATGTTACCTTTCGGTACAGCCTAATTTACTCGACCACCTGGCCGCCGCAGGACCCCAAATACCCATAGGCTTGGGGTGGCGGAGAATGCTTAGCTAAAATGACAACTATGATTGAAGTAGAACACCTCAAGAAAACCTACGGCACCACCACCGGGATCACCGACGTTAGTTTTTCCGTCGCCCGGGGGGAGATTTTGGGCTTTCTCGGGCCCAATGGAGCTGGCAAAACTACCACCATGCGGATCCTCACAGGCTACTTACCGGCGGACCAGGGAGAAGCACGGATTGACGGCCTAGAAGTGCACGAGGACCCCATGGGGGTGCGGCAGCGGATTGGTTATCTGCCCGAAACGCCCCCCCTTTACCCAGATATGACGGTAGCTGATTTCCTGCTATTTGTTGCCCAGATCAAGGGAGTGTCCAGATCCGAGCAGCAGCAAAAAGTAGCTGTAGCCCTAGAGCGATGTGGCTTAGGGGCTAAAAGGCAAGTGTTAATCCGCAAGCTTTCTAAGGGATTCCGGCAGCGAGTCGGGATCGCCCAAGCCATCGTCCACGAACCCCCTGTGATGATCCTCGATGAGCCAACAGTTGGTTTAGACCCCAGGCAAATCATTGAGGTCCGGGAGTTGATCCGCGGCTTGGCCGGGGACCACACTATAATCCTGTGCAGTCATATCCTACCAGAGGTGAGTATGACCTGCGACCGGGTAGCGATCATTCACCAGGGGCAGGTTGTAGCCACTAATACCCCCGCCGGTCTCCTCAGCCAGCTTGAGGGGGGAGTACAGTTTAATCTAGAGGTAGCGGGGGACCCTGGGTTGGTCCGCCAGGTGCTGACGGGCCTAGAGGGGGTCCAGACCACCACCCTAGACCACCTCCCGTCCGGTTTAATAACCGTACATCTGCATGCTACTGCTGCCACAGTCGGCCCCCACGCGGTCGCAGCCCTAGTCCAGGCCGGCATAGCTATCCATGAGGTGAGCCGCACCCAGGCCACCCTCGAGGATGTATTTTTAAGGCTGACTACTACGGAAGGGAGCCCTACCCCCTAAGCCCCATGCCTAAGATTCTCGTCATCTATCGCCGTGAACTGCACTTCTACTTTGCTTCCCCCTGGTCCTACACGATTGCCGGGGCTTTCTGGTTATTGGCGGGCTTCTTTTTCGTATCCATGCTTCTGGGGCCTCAGGGGGTAATAGCCCAAGCCCTCCTGCGGGACCGCCTAGCTGGAGACGGGGTGCCGCCCCTGGATGTGGCCTACCAATTTTTACAGTTGTTTTTGAGTTTGCTTGGCACCCTTGCCCTGTTTGTGCTGCCGATGTTGTCCATGGGCCTGTACACCGGAGAACGCCAGCGCGGCACCCTGGAACTATTGGCCACTTCCCCGGTAGCCACCTGGGCAGTAGCGCTGGGGAAGCTCTTGGCGGTTTTAACCTTCTTCACTTTCATGATCACTCCCTTACTAGGGTGGGAAGTGATTGCCCTGAGTACCGCCAGCCCCCCCTTCAACCTAGGCTGGTTAATTTTGGGACACCTCGGTCTGCTCCTCCTCGCTGGGGCAGTGCTCTCCCTGGGGATGTTTATCTCTTCCCTGACGGAGAGCACAATTCTTGCTGGGGTGCTCACCTTTGGCCTGACCTTAAGCCTGTGGCTGGTAGACCTGCTCACCCAGGGCTGGGAGGGCACCGGGGGAGATTTCCTTCAGCACCTCTCCCTAGTCAAAAGCTACAACACCTTTGTCCAGGGCATTCTCGACGTGAGTAGCCTGGGGGTCCTCCTGAGCTATATTTTCTTGGGGGTTTTCCTCACCAGTCAATCAGTTGAGTCCTTACGCCGCTCCTAGGTGACTATCTGCTCTTTCCAGGCAGGGTGGTTGAGCAGGGAGGCCATGGTACGCACCCCCCGCAATTGGTTGGAGAGGGGCAGATGACCCCGGGGGGCGGCCAGGCTCCAGGTGAATCCTTGGGGGTAGCGGGTCCAGGTGTTACCACTTTTCCAACCAATGCGCGGCCACAACTTCTCCCAATCCTCCCCCACCCCACGCCAGATATCTCGCTGGACCGAAAACCCAAACTTGCCCCCCGAGTGTTGGCGCCACAGGGAATCAACGGTTTGTAGGTCTAGGATGGGGAATTTCTCCACCTCGGTAAAGTAGAGCCAACCCCGCCCGACTGCCTGGGGGCCGGCTAGTTCGCATAGTTTAGCTAAAGTCAGTTGGTCAGCCGCCTGGAAGTCCTGGACAGCTAACAACCCTTGTAGGGGAAGGTAGTCAATTCCCCGAGCCGAATTCAATCCACTATCCACGGGCAGTGTGTTGCTCAATGCGGTTGATAATGGCGGTGGTGGAGGTGGGAATTTCCACTTGCACAAGCACCACCCGGCCCCCGTAGGCGCTCACCAGGGGCGCTTCAGGGAGTGAATCTATTGTATAGTCTCCGCCCTTGGCGTAGAGATCGGGTTTGAGGTGAACAACCAGCTCAGCGGCCGTGGGTTCCTCAAAAATGACTACAGCATCCACGGAGCGCACTGCTGCCAAGACCTCTGCCCGTTGGGCCTGGGGAACTAGGGGCCGGGGCACCCGCCCGGGGACAGCAGGCTTGATGGCCTGGACCGAGTGGTCACTATTAAGCCCCACCACCAGGGTTTTACCTAGGGCCCGGGCCGCCGCTAGATACCGGACGTGGCCAGCGTGCAGCAAATCAAAACAACCGTTGGTGAGCACTAGGGGTCGCCACTGGTCTGGGTGGGCAGATACCTGGTGGACTAGGTCGGTCAAGAAGTAAAGTCGTTCAACCAAAATCTGAGCTGTCTCCGACTGATTTCCCTTATATAATACGGGTTTCACGCCGGCCCTCTCCCGCCGGTGCCCCTAGCTCTTTCATCCCCTATTGCCCATGTACACCCAGATTACTCCTCCCTCTACCGGGGAACGGATCTCCTTCCACAACGGTGAGCCTCAGGTACCAGACCAGCCAATAATTCCCTTTATCCGGGGGGATGGGACAGGAGTTGATCTTTGGCCAGCCGCCCAACACGTGCTAGACCAGGCGGTGGCGGCGGCCTACGGTGGCCAGCGCCAGATCCACTGGTTCAAGGTCTACGCTGGCGATGAGGCCTGCGAACGCTACGGCACCTACCAATACCTGCCCGAAGACACCCTAGCGGCAATTCGCGAGTACGGGATCGCCATCAAAGGTCCCCTGACAACCCCCATTGGTGGGGGGATTCGCTCCTTAAACGTTGCCCTGCGGCAAATCTTTGACCTTTACGCCTGTGTACGCCCCTGCAAGTACTACAGTGGGATACCTTCCCCCCACCGTCACCCGGAAAAGCTCGATGTAATCATCTATCGGGAGAATACTGAAGACCTGTACTTAGGGATCGAGTGGCGAGCCGGCAGCCCCGTCGCTGAGCAGCTGATTAACCTCCTGAACGAGGAGCTGATCCCTGCTACCCCAGAGCACGGCCAGAAGCGGCTGCGCCTAGACTCGGGCATCGGTATTAAACCCGTCAGTAAAACCGGCAGCCAAAGGCTGGTGCGTCGGGCTATCCAGCACGCTCTGCGCCTGCCGCCTGCCAAGCAGCAGGTCACCCTGGTGCACAAGGGTAACATCATGAAGTACACCGAGGGGGCCTTCCGGGATTGGGGCTACGAACTGGCAACAACGGAGTTTCGCGCCGCCTGTGTCACGGAGCAGGAGTCCTGGATCCTCGATAACCAGGCACGCCATCCCCACCTATCCCTAACCGACAATGCCCGCCTGATCGAGCCTGGATACGATAGTCTGACCCCTGAAAAACAAGCCCAGGTATGTGCCCAGGTAGCCCAGGTCCTCGAGGCCCTAGGTGAAACCCACGGTCATGGCCAGTGGAAACAAAAGGTAATGGTCAATGACCGGATTGCCGACAGCATCTTCCAGCAGATCCAGACTCGCCCAGACGAGTACTCCATCCTCGCTACGCTCAACCTGAATGGTGACTACCTTTCCGACGCCGCTGCCGCCATTGTGGGGGGGCTGGGAATGGGCCCGGGGGCGAATATAGGTGATACTTGCGCCATCTTCGAGGCCACCCACGGCACCGCCCCCAAACACGCCGGCCTAGACCGGGTCAACCCCGGCTCTTTGATCCTCTCAGGGGTAATGATGCTCGAGTACATGGGTTGGCAGGAAGCAGCTGACCTGATCAAGCAGGGACTAGGGGCAGCCGTAGGCCAGGGCCAAGTCACCTACGACCTCGCCCGGCTGATGGAGCCTCCTGTCCTCAACCCCCTCAAGTGTTCAGAATTTGCCCAGGCAATTGTTCAGAACTTTTCTCCTACCTAGGAGTCAGTACCGGGGCAGAGCTGGGTCCACCTGGAGGGCGTAGGCGTCTATACCCCCCGTGATGTTCTTCACGTTAGTAAACCCTTGCTGGGTGAGCCAATGGCACATCTGGGCAGAACGGACACCGTGGTGGCACAAAACCCAGGTTTCCTGGTCTGGCCGCAGGTAGGTGAAAATATCTCCCCCCCAACGGGGGTAGGCACTCAGGGGCAGGTGGATAAATCCAGGTAAATGTACTAGTTCAAGCTCCTGGGGTTCTCGCACGTCTACTAGCTGCACCGGGCCCCCCGACCCGTGGAGGTAAGAGGCTAACTGCTGGACGGTAACCCAGGGGAGGGGGTTATTCATGGGCTAGGCCTCGAGACGGACAGCATACCACTGGAGGTAGGTATGTCCTCCCCTTTGGAGCTCGCAACTGGTAGCCACTAGCCGGCAACTTTGCGCCGCGGGAGAAGGGAGGGTACGCAGGTCTGGGGGAATGTCCTCGGGAGGCAAGTTAGCTAGCACCCCTGCTAACTTGGCTAATAATTCTGCCTCAGGCAAAAACTGGTCCGGTTGACCGGCCTCTAGCACTACGTAGGTATCGGTTTCGTACAGACGCCGGTTGACCACAACTAGAATCTAAATGGCTCATCTGCTCACACTCTAGCGCACTGTGACCCTAGTCTATGGCTGACTCCCTACCCTCAATCAACCCCTGGTTGGCCGCCCTGGTTTATCCCCTAGGCCGCTACCTGGTTTTGCCCTTGTACTTTGCCTCGATTCAGGTGGAAGGACGCGAACATCTGCCCTGTCAGGGTCCCCTAGTCTTAGCTCCTAGCCACCAGTCCTACTGGGACGCTCTGATGGTGGGTTACGCCGCTGGCAAAGACATCACCGGCCGGCACCTGCGCTTCATGGTCAGCACCAACGAGATGGGGGGTCTCCAAGGATGGCTGATCCGGCACCTAGGGGGATTTGCCCTTGACCCTGAACGGCCAAGCGTAGCCAGTCTGCGGCAGGGGGTAGGGGTGCTAGTCCAAGCAGAAGTGCTGGTGGTTTTCCCTGAGGGTGGTGAATTCGTCCGCGACCGGGCTTCCCAGTTACATCAGCTCAAGCCTGGTCTGGCTCGCCTAGCCCTCCAGGCCGATGCTACGGCCGGGGGAGTCCAAATTGTGCCCATGGGCATCCGCTACACCCCCTCTATTCCCCGCTGGCGGACCCGGGTCCAGATCCGTATAGGCCCACCCTTAGCCGTAGCCGACTACCACCAGGGGCCAGCGCGCCAAAGTGCTCAAAAAATCACCGAGGCTCTAGCAGCAGCCCTCAAAGCCCTAGTGGAGCAACTGGGATGAGTTAACTAGCGAGCTCCCCCCGACAAGTCCTCCGGCAGCTGCGCCCCAGCCAAAACTGCCCCCGTCAGCTTCACCATCACCCGAGTACCGATTTTTACTAACGCCCCCCGCAGGTCCGCCCCACACAGGTCCGCCCCGCTCAAGTCCGCTCCGATCAAGTCAGCCTCGCGCAGGTCCGCCCCCCGGAGGTTGGCCTGGAGGAGATTGGCTCGGAACAACTTAGCGTGAAACAAATTTGCCCCCTCCAAGTCCACCCTGTGTAAGAAAGCATCGCTCAGGTCAGCGTAGGAGAGGTCGGCTCCCTTCATTACCCGGCCGGAAAGGTCCCGTTCCCGCAGGTTAGCACCGTGGAAGTTACAACCCGACAGATCCGGGTGGTGGGGTCGGGAAGGACCAGGGGTAGGAGGGGGAGTGGGGCAATGGGGAGCGGGGGGGGAAACTGTCACGTGACGGCGCAGGTAGTCCCGAGCCTGGTTAATCTCCTGGAGCTTAGCTAGGGCTTTTTGATACAAACGTTGGTTATCCGGAGGCATTCGGTCTGGGTGCCAAACAAAAGCTAGGTCACGGTAAGCCTGGTTGACCTCCGCCAGGGAAGCCCCTGCAGTCAAGCCCAAAACCTGGTAGTAGTGGGAGAGGTGGTCCATAACCTCACTCCCAATCAAGCTGCTGTCTCAGAGCCCGGTAGCGACCCAGGGCCGTTAAGGGAAAGTGCTGCTGGTACAAATGGTACTTCAAGTAAAAGTGACCCGGGAAACCCGTACCGGTAAAGTAGGCCTCATCCCAGGTGCCCTCAGGGGTCTGGGTTTTTAGCAGGTAGGTGACTCCCTGATTGAGGGCAGAGACTTGGTAGCTTCCTAGGGCATCCCCGGCTGCCAGCAAACCGATCAGGGCCCAGGCGGTTTGGGATGCGGTACTAGGTCCCTGGCCCTTGAGGTGGGGATGGGTGTAGCTTTGACAGGTTTCCCCCCATCCCCCATCAGGGTTTTGGCAACTGACGAGCCACTCAGCTCCCCGGCCGATCTCTAGGCGGCACACCTGGGGTGCCCCTAGGGCCAGGGCCACCAGGACTCCACTGGTGCCGTAGATGTAGTTAACCCCCCAGCGGCCAAACCAGCACCCCGCCGGGAGTTGCTCCCGTCGCAGATAGTCTATGGCCCGCTCCAGGCGGTCCGGACTCAGAGCATAGCCGAGACGCCCAACCATCTCCAGGACCCGGGCGGTCACATCGGCCGTATTGGGGTCGATCATCGCCCGCAGATCCCCGTAGGGTAAGTCGTTGAGCCAGTCGGCGTTGTTATCCAGATCAAAGGCGGCCCAGCCCCCAGGGCTGCACTGCATGCTGAACACCCAATCTAAGCCCCGTTCCATGGCCTGGCGTTTGCGGGCCTCCTCCTCTCCAACAGCGATAGCCTCCAGGGCCATGATCACCACTGCCGAGTCATCCACATCTGGGTAGAAACGGTTTTGAAACTCAAAGGCCCAACCCCCAGGACGGGTAGTGGGATTCTTGACTGACCAGTCCCCTGGGTCAAGGATTTGCTCCTGCAGTAGCCAGTGACCAGCCTTGACTAGACTAGGATGGTCGGGGGCAAGGCCAGAATCTACTAGGGCGCGCACTACCAGGGCCGTATCCCAAACTGGAGACACGCAGGGTTGAACTCGGTAGGTGGTGTCAGTTTCAATCACAAACCGGTCTACAGCTGCCAGACCCCGGTGTACCTCCGGTGCCTGGGGATGGTAATCAAGACAGCGCAGGGCCAACAGGGAGTTGAGCATAGCCGGAATGATCCCCCCCCAATCACCGGTGGCTTCCTGGTGCTCCAAGATCCACTTCTCGGCTGCCTGCAAGCCAGCTGTGCGCAGGGGCACAAAGTCCAAGCGCTCCCCTAGTTTAAATAGGCCATCCAGCACCAAAAAGACATCTGTCCAGGCGTGGGTAGGGGGTAGCTCGTAGCGGCGCTCCCCCGGCGGTTCCCGGTAAAGCTCTTCCAGGGTAACCCCGGGCCGGACCGGAAATACCGGCTTGCGGTCTAGGACGATTAGCAACGGCACAGTACTGCCCCGGGCCCAGCTAGACATTTCATAGATACTCAAGCCCGTCTGGGGGGGGATGAGCATAAACCAGGCCGGTAAAGAGGGTATCCCCTCCCAGGGGTAACAGCCAATCAGGGCCAGATGTAGCTTGGTAAATACCCGCGCCCGGGTAATGCCGCCCCGCTGGAGAATGAATTCCCGAGCGGCAACTAACTGGGGGTCCGTAGGGGGGACCCCCAATAACCGCAGCCCTAGGTAGGCCTCGATGGAGGTACTTAGTTCTCCCCCGTCACCGTAAAATAATTCCCAGCCGCCGTGGGAGCGCTGCTGGGAGCGGATATAGGTTTCGGCCTTGGCCAGGGGGCGCTGGGTGTCAGTACCCCAAATCTTGTGCAGCAGGACCACCTCGGCAGTCATGGTCACGTTGGACTCTAGCTCCGCCCACCAGTAACCAGCAGGATTTTGGATAGAGAGGAGGTAGCGCTGACTATTTTGGATAGCTTGGTTAAGATCCTCCACAGGCAATGCTCCTCTAACTGAAAAGGGGTAAGGCCTTGATTATAAGCCTTTGCCAGGGGGAGACCGCACAGCTGTTGCCTAGACTCCCAAGCGCTGCGTCTCCCCGGTTAGGGTGACGAAGTACTGGTCTACCCCCAGGGATGGATAGCGCTTTTGAATGGCCCGCGCTGCCCGGTGGAGATACTCGGCGTGTATATGGCGCTCCCGCTCTGGGTCTTGGGCCAGGCGGGAACCAAACCGGGCAGCGTAGGCTCCGCAGTCTTGATGGTCAAGAATAATCACCCTTTGAATCTGGTGCAGCTGATGGGCGAGGGCCAGTTGGTCCCAAAATGCGGTGGCGTCACAAGGGTGGGGAAAGTCAGCCAGAGCCAGGGAAGCCCCCGCTAAAGCCGTCCAGTCGTACTGACCCTCCAGGTTCAGAGCCTGCATGAGTATTGTTTCCCGACTCACAAACCGGAAATCGATGCAACTGAGCACCAAGGCCCGGGCTGCCTGACTACTAGCCTGGGCGGGGAGGTGAAACCCAATCACTCCTAAGCTAGGGAGCAGCAGCCGCAAAAGCTGCCGCCGCCCCAGAGGGGTACCGCCACCAGGTGGCATACTAACGGAGTTTAGAGGTCTCATGTGGTGCTCACCCTCGTCAGGAAAAAGAGTTTGTGTCAGCTAAGGTCGATCATTCAGGATACAGTGTGGTCATGGCCCGGGGGAGCTGGCTATACTATTCGACACGTTGCCCCGTTAGCCTCGGGACCGGTAATTTCCCCATCCCTGACCTGATGCGATCAATTAAGACCATGGGAGCTGCAGCGATTAGGCCTTTAATCACAACTGCCCTATTAATCCTAGCGGCCCTGGGCTTGGCGGCCCTTGTCTACTTTCGTGAGGCTCCCCAAGTCGAACATATATTCTGCTTTACCCCCCAGGATGTGGTCGGCTTAACCCTCACCACCCCCCAGCAGACCCTCGAACTACGGCGCCAAGGACCAGACCAGTGGGACCTCCAGAAGACCCCGGAGCCAGTCACAGCGGCCAATTCTGCCACGGTCACCTACCTACTAACTCTCCTGACTACCACTGAGCCAGGGCGATTTAGGGCGCACCCGGAGGGTTTGGTCGTCAGCAGCTCCGATTGGCCCCAGTTCGGGCTTGCTAAACCCCAGGCCGCCCTAGATATTCGCCTGCGGGACAATTCCATCCATACTCTAGTCTTGGGAAATCCCAGCTTTGATGGCCAATTTGTCTACGGCGTCCTTGACCCTCCCCCTCAACCCAAGGAACTGCAAGTCACCCTGGTACCCATGGCACTCCAAACCGCTCTAGGGCGACCCCCAGAAGACTGGCAGGCACCGGCGCCGCAGCCTGAGTCAGCCAGTCCTGCTGCGAGCTCTTAACTCTGAAGGAGACCGAGGCAATGGTATCGCTTTGGGGATTATTAATCATCACCGGAGTGGGGTTGATCGTTTGGGGAGCGGAAACCTTTGCCGAACACCTAGGCCCCGCGGCCGTTCGTCTGAGAGTCAGTACTTTAGCCCTAGCTCTGCTGCTAGCTGGGGCAGAACCAGAAGAGTTAGCTACCGCCGTCACCGCATCTCTGCGGGACCTGCCAGCGGTGGCTATTGGTGATGTGGTGGGGGCCAACATCGCCATCTGCCTCGTTGCCCTAGGGGTGGGGGCCTGGATTGCCCCCCTCCCCTTCAATACCCGAGTCCGGCGGTACGGGCTGCTCGGCCTACCCCTTGGCCTAGCCGCTGGTGCCTGCCTGTGGGATGGGCAGGTAGGCCGGCCCGAGGGGCTGCTGCTCGTGGGCTTATACATCCTGTTTGTGGTTGTGATCGGCTGGGCAGAGCACCAGGTACCCGCCCTGGGAGAAACCGGGGAAATTCAGGAGGCCCTAGAAACCTCCCGCCTCAGCCCCCTCGGCCCCAACCTGTTGTGGGTCTTAGCCGGTTTAGCAGCGATGGTTTCGGGGTCAGTTCTGCTAGTGGAGTCAGTTCGGCAAATTAGTGCCGGGGAGGGTTTCCAACTTCAACTGTCCCTAACCCTAGTCGGCTTTGCTACTGCTTTTGAACTGGTGGTGCTAGCCTGGTCAACGGCCCGACGAGGGGCTAGTGAGGCGGCTGTAGCTGGGGTGGTGGGGTCCTTCGCTTACAACGTGACCATGACCCTGGGCATGGCAGCCCTAGTGCGGCCCCTGCGGGTTGCTGAGCCAGGCCGATTGCATCTGCCCTTAGCGGCAATGGAAATTGCCCTGGGTTTAGCCCTGCTGTTAGCCCTTCCCAGGGGCCGCCTGGACCGGCGAGCCGGGGGGATTTTGCTCATCACCTATCCCGTGCTCATGGTCATCCTCACCAGCAACCTAAAGCTCATGCCCTAGGGCCTAGAACCTCCCTAGCCACTCTGGCTAGGGGTATGTTAGATTGTAAAGGATTGTAAAGAATACCCCCCATGGCAGTTATTCTTGCTGTTGTGCTTTTGATGCTGTCCTGGGCGATCCACCTGTTGCAGGAAGCTATGACCCGGAGGGAATTTTCCTTCTGGCTAGCGGGAGTGTTAGTGGCGGTGGCATCGGCAGCGACGGTATATGTATACCTAATGATTCACAACTGTCTTTCCCAACTGAACCAGTTACACCCTGGTTTTTGAACTGAGTTCCTGCTAGGCCCAGCTCGGTCAGTGAATCTGCTCAAGTAAATGCCGCCGCTTCTGTTCGAACTCTAGTTCGGTAATTAAACCCTCCGCCCGCAGCCGGTCTAGTTCACGGATGCCAGCAGTGATCCCCTGGACAGCTTCACCGTACTCCAGTCGACGGGGAGTCAGAAAGTACCAAAGAGCTTCTAGGGCGCTGGCTACCTGGGGAATCAAGGCCAGAGGAGAGCAGGACAAGCCCAAGTATACTAGACCCCAGCCGTACTGGCCGAGATAGAACTTGTGCCAGCCGCTCAGGGGGAGGAGGGCCCCCGCCCCTGCGAGGAGAGCGGTGACCAGGGGACTTCTAGGCTTCTGATCCATAGAGTGAGGGGACAAAACTGCCGTGTAAGCCGTAGGGGACCGCGTGACGGAGGGTCAAGCGAGCCAAGGGGCCGCGGGAAAAGTCGGCCGCATCAAGAATGACTAGAAAGGAGCGCTCCTGGGCGGCATCGTAGCCTAGGGAGAGGATCCAGCCCTCCTCTTCCCCAGGACCGCGGGGGACAAACACTGGTTCCCCGACAAATCCCCGTGGCGCCGCACTCCAGACTTGCTCTTGGCCGGTGGCTAGATCGAATTTCATCAAGGCCTGGAGGGGGGCGTTCCCAGTAGGGTTATGGGCAGCGCCAGCGTAGAGGTAACGATAGGGTTGGCCTACGTAGTCCGGGTGCAGGGTCGGAAACTCACAGCAGCGGTTCCCCAAGGGCCGGCGCTGGACTTGACCGGTAGTTAAATCGAGCTGAAAGCGCCATAATTGACCAGGGTCAAGAGCATCGAAGTTGGTGTGGCGAAAGTCCTGGTTAGGGTCTACCCCGGGTAGGGAGGCGTAACAGATGGAGTCAACGGTTATTTGGTCAGGTTGGTTTTCCCAGGCGTTAGCGTGGTGAAAAACAAACCCTGCCGGCGTCTGCAGAATTTGGGGTTTACCCTGGCCAGACCGGGGAATCACGAGGACCCGGGTGGGCTCTTGGGTACGAAACTCCAAGCATTCCCCGGCACCCCGCCAGCCCAACAGAAATGGTAGGGGGTTGAAGCGGACTGGATTTTGAAAAAACAGGCAATAGTTGGGGGTAAGGGCAAAGTCATGGATGAAGGCAAACCCCCCTACCGGGTGACTGTGGCGATTGACCAGGTGACCGGCTGCGTCTAGTTCGTAGAGGGTGATGACCGAGGACAGGCCAGTCTGGATGGCGAAGTCCACCAGCCGGGGTTCGCCGTTTACCCGGTCAATCCGGGGATGGGCAGCCAGGGAGCTTCCCAGAATTCCATCCAGGGTATCTAGGCCCAGGGTTTCCAGGGTGGCCGGGTCAAGGCGGTAGGGCAAGGCTGCCTCCCACAGCGCCAACAGTTTTCCCCCCCAGTAAACCACGTGGGTATTGGCAATATTTTTCAGGCGCAGGTCAAAGGCGTTAGCCAGCCAACCCCCGGGCTTAGGGGTACCAAAGACACCCCGGTAGAGGAACTTACCCGCTTTCTGCTCTGCCAGGTAACCAGCGGTGCGCACGTAGCGATTGCGGAAGTGGACTCGACCGTCTTTAAAGGTAAAGGCACAGATCATGCCGTCTCCATCAAAGGGGTGCTGGAGGCTTTGGCCACCCCGCTCAAGCAACCCAGGCCCGTTGCGAAATAGGGTACCGCTCAAACCGGCCGGGATGGTTCCCTGGACGTCATCAATCCAGTAGCTGTGCTCTTGGGCAAGGGAACAGTATCCCCCACGCCAGTCTGCCAGGGTGTAGGAGGGAGGGTTGATGGTTTGCATAGGAAGGGGGGAGTTAGTTGGGAATCAGTTGGGCGCGGGGCGATTCTGGAAGCTGCTCCAGGGGAAGACGGGTTTCCGGGAGACTCGCGGGCAGCCACCCCAGAAAAGCTAAGGGTAAAAGGGCACTGAGGTTAGCGATCACGACCAGGTTCCCCAGGGCCGAGAAATCCCCCTCGGTAATTCCTAACCAGTGGGTCAGGAGGGCCCCGAGCTCGTGGGACACCAGGCCCGCTCCGTTACTGACGGACATTAGCAGGGCAAACAGAGTCGCTTCGATCCCCGGAGGACACAGACGGGCTGCCAGCACGAGCACCGGCATGTAAGCAATTTGACTCATGACCGTTAACACCAGGCGGTCCCCGAGGCTAAACCAGTGGTCATCAATCCCCAAAGCCCGGTTGGTGTGAGTTACCAGCAGCAACACCGACAAACCTAACAGGGAAGAGAGCACTGTCCCCCAACCAAAAATCACTCGGAAGGGGACGTCCTTAAGAAAACGCTGAAACAGCCAGATGCCGACCAAAGAGGCAATACTCCCCACCATCCGCACCTGTCCTAGGAACTCGGGGGTGAAGCCGAGCTCGTTGGTGCTGAAGAAGAAGAACGCCGAGTCGGCGCTCGGAGTTGCCTGCCAAAGGAAGAGAAATAGGGTAGGCAAAAGAATTGATTTTTGGGAGAGGGCTTGGCGGAGCTGCCGCAGGTGGGGTTTGAGGGCAATGGCCCCGTCCCCAGAACTTTTGCGGTCACTGATGAGCAGGGCCGAGCCACAGGTGAGCAGAGGGAAACCCGCTGTCAGGAGGAAAACCTGGTTGGGGGTCAGATAGAGAAGCAACAGCCCACTCAGGTAGGCAGTCAGGATACTCCCGACCGCAGAAGCTCCCCAGCACAGGGACTGGAGGGAACCCATAGCGGCAGTGGATTCGTGGCGGGCTCGTTCCACCACTAGGGCATCGACGATCACATCCCCGACCGCCACCGACAGGGAGCAAAGCACCATCACCAGGGTGGCGGTAGCCGAGTCCCGGACCAGGGTAGCCAGAGCCAACCAGCCGCAGCAACCAAGTAGGCCAGCCAGAATCAAGTAGGAACGGCGGTGGTATCCCCACAGGGGCAAGCTATCGGAGAAAAGACCAAATAGGGGCTTGACTATCCAGGGTAGGGCAGCAATCCCCAGGAGGGCTGACACTTGGGCGGGGCTCAATCCGAGACTGTCTTTGAGGAAAAAGCTCACCGCCAGTCGGGCGATTCCCAGCACTCCTTGAACCAGATACACCAGGAGGATAGCTAGTAATTCAGGGGTAGGCTTATGACCAGCCAACAGGGTCTTGAGGAACCAATTTGTCATGCCAGCTCTTTCGTAAACAAATATTAATTACCCCCCATACTAAACCTGAATCAGCAGCCTTGCCTAGCGGGGGCGCACTCAGGGGGGGGAAGGAGGAGAAATCCGGGTGCGGCGGGGGTCCCCAAACCGGCGCTTGAGGCTGCGCAGGTCTCGCTTGATCACCTTGAGGAGCTCCCGGCGTTCCTGGAGATACCTTTGCAGCTGGCCTGCTCGGGAAACTAGCTGTGCTTGTTCCTGTTCAAGGGCCGCTTGTTCAAGGCTAATTAGTTGCCCTAGGGGAACCGCCAGAACCGCCTCCACCTGCTCAACACTCAGTTGCAGCTGTTCGCCCAGGGCGGCCTTAGCAGCAACCCGGTCCCGAGCCTGGCGCAGCACGAGGATTACCTGGTCAAGGTTTTCTAGAGCTCGTAGGATTCCCGCCACCACCTGCTGGCGGGTTTGAGTTTGCCCGAGCTCGTAGGTATAGCGGCGGCGCAGGGTCTGCTCCCGAAATTGAATAAATTCTTCTAGGATTTGCTTGAGGGTCAGCTGTCGGGGTTGGCCGTCGACAATAGCCAGGAAAATAACCCCGAAGTTGCTCTCTAGGGCAGTTTGCTTGTGCAGCTGCATGAGGACCTCAGGGGGGTTTACCTCCCGCCGCAGTTCTAGCACTACCCGCATTCCCTCCCGGTCACTTTCATCGCGCAGGTCAGCGATACCCACCAGGTGCCCTTCCGTGACCAGTTGAGCTACCTTTTCAATCCAAGCTGCCTTATTAACCGCGTAGGGGAGCTCCTCTACCACCATGAGAGTGCGCTGCTGCCGGCCGCGCTTGCCCTGCTCTAGGTGAGTGCGGCCGCGAACGGTGATAGTCCCTCGGCCGGTGGTGTAGGCCTCGCGGATTCCCTGGGGGTTGATGATCTCTCCACCCCCCGGAAAGTCCGGCCCGGGGATGAGTTGCAGAAGTTGCTCAGCCCCTAGGTCTGGATGGTCAATCAGGGCGATCAACCCCTCCACCACCTCCCCTAGGTTGTGGGGGGGGATGTGGGTGGCCATCCCCACGGCAATCCCGGTGCTGCCATTCAGGAGCAAAAAAGGCAATTGGGCAGGTAACACCTGGGGCTCCTGGTGGGAGCCATCAAAGTTAGGGGCATAATCCACTGCCTGGGGGCTCACCTCCGCCAAGAGAGCCTCATGGCTGATGCCGGCTAGGCGAGTTTCGGTGTAGCGCATGGCCGCCGCCGGGTCGTTGTCTAGGGAGCCAAAGTTACCATGGCCACCTAGGAGGGGATAGCGACAGTTAAAGTCTTGCACTAGGCGCACTAGGGCATCGTAGACGGCCTGGTCCCCGTGGGGGTGGTACTTCCCCAGCACATCTCCCACTACTCGGGCGCACTTGCGGTAAGGGCGCTGGGGGGTCAAACCCAGTTCGTGTACCGCGTAGAGGATACGCCGATGAACAGGTTTTAGTCCATCACGCACATCCGGCAAGGCCCGACCGATAATGACGCTCATGGCGTATTCCAGGTAGGACCGCTGCATCTCCCGGTGCAGGGCTGTAGGTACTACCTGGTCCCCAAAGGAGAGCTTCAGTTGTTTAGCCATGGGAAAAAACCGGGTTAGCCGACCACTAGGGATCATAGCCTAGGTCTATCCTGAAGCCTGGATTTTTTGGTATTTAGGTATTGAAACATAAGCTGCTACCCCGCCCCCAAGTAACCTAACCTGGAGGAGTCAAGGCTAGTAGTTTAGAGATACTGATGGCGCTTCGCCCCTAATTAGGCTACCGTGTGTAGACGACTGCAGCCGGAGTCTGTCCCGATAACTAAGCCCCCGAGCCGATTTGCCATGACTCCCCATGAAGAAGGTTTTGATCGTTGAAGATGACCCCCTCAATATCCGGGTCTTTACCAAGGTCCTAGACAAGTGGGGGGGGATTGAGAGTCGGCATACGGAAAATGTAACAGAGGTGCTAGAAGCGGCCGAGACAAGGGCAGTTGATTTGATCTTGCTCGATGTGTCCCTGGCTCACAGCGTCTACAAGGGCCGGACTGTAGACGGCATCGCCATTAGCCGCATCCTCAAGGGCGATCCCCGCACGGCAGCCGTCCCCGTGGTTTTGGTTACTGCCCACGCCATGAGCGGGGACCAAGACCACTTCCTGCGCGAGAGCGGTGCCGACGCCTACGTGGCTAAGCCGGTTACCGACCACCAGGAATTCGTCGCCATCATTCACAACCTAATTGCCGGCTCTTGAACCTATGGGAGCACCAATTGTCATCTTGCCAGGTTATCTGGCGGGGGCGCAGGCCTACGAGCCTCTCCGTCAAGGGCTGATCAGCCAGGGGCACCCGGCAGTCACTGTTCCCCTACGCTGGTGGGACTGGCTGCCCACCGTGGGGGGACGGTCCATGGAACCCATCCTCCGGGCCCTAGATGACACTGTCAAGGCCCTAGCCGGCACCAAACAGGTGAATCTGGTCTGCCACTCGGCCGGCGGCTGGATTGCTCGGATCTACCTGGGTGAGCAGCCCTACCGGGGTCGCCAGTGGGCCCGCCATCCCCAGGTGCAGCACCTGGTAACCCTGGGCACCCCCCACGTCAGTCAGGAACCCTGGACGCGCAGTAACCTAGATTTCGTCAACCAAAACTACCCCGGGGCCTTCCATCCCGAGGTGAACTACATCTGTGTGGCTGGGAAAGCCGTATTTGGGAGTGGTTGGGACAACTGGGTAGCCTGCAATAGTTACCGTCTTACGGTTGGGGAAAGCACCTGCTGGGGGGATGGGATCACCCCTGTGGCTGCTGCCCACCTGGCGGGAGCGACAAATCTGACCCTGGAGGGGGTTTACCATTCTCCCCGGCCCGGCCGGCTTTGGTATGGATCCCCAGAAACAACCCCAGCGTGGCTAGACCTCCTTAGCTAAGGGGAATAATTTCCACGTAGGCTAGGGAGTGGAACCAAACCAGACGCGTCCGCTGGTCATCAGCTAAGAGACATAAACAATGGGGGTCCTGCCAACGGATCTTACCTTGTAGTTCTTCTCCCGTGGTCAACATCACCCTCACATGGGCCTTATCTCGCACCAGCATTTGCAGGTGTCGGACACTCGGCAGACCGGTCTCTAGTTCACTGGCCACAGTTTATCCTGCCTCCTGATAGCATATCTACACCCTAACGCCCCTGACCCATGCCTCAGCAGTTCTGCAAATACCAAGGCCTCGGCAATGATTTTATCCTGATCGACAACCGGGCCACCTGCACTCCCCTGGTTACTCCAGCCCAGGCAGTCCAGTGGTGTGACCGACACTTTGGGGTGGGGGCAGACGGGGTGATCCTGGCCTTACCGGGAGAGGGGGAAGCGGACTACACCATGCGGATCTTTAACGCCGACGGCTCTGAGCCAGAGATGTGCGGCAATGGCATCCGATGTCTGGCCCAATTCTTAGCTAGCCACGGTGCCCAGCGGACCTGTCAGATCGCCACAGGGGCAGGGTTAATCCGCACCGAAGTCCGCACTGACCACCAGGTGACCGTAGACATGGGTAAACCCCGGCTAAGGGCCCAGGATATCCCCACCACCCTCGGGGCTCCAGACCAGCCCGTCATCGACCTCCCCCTGAGCGCCGCCGGCCAAACCTGGTCAGTTACCAGCGTTAGTATGGGCAACCCCCACTGCGTGGTATTTGTCCCCGATCTGGCCGCCGTCTGTCTCGGGGAGCTTGGGCCTCAGTTTGAACATCACCCCGCCTTCCCCCAGCGCACCAACACTGAGTTTGTCCAGGTCCTGGCCCCTGACCTCCTGGCGGTAAAGGTGTGGGAACGGGGGGCCGGGGCTACCCTGGCCTGTGGCACCGGGGCCTGTGCAGTGTTAGTGGCGGCAGTGCTCAACCACCACAGCCCGAGGGCAGCTGTGGTCCGCTTACCAGGGGGGGATTTGGCGATCAGCTGGTCGACGGAGGATGAGCACCTGTTCATGACTGGGCCAGCCCTAGAGGTATTTAGGGGGGAAATTTAGGGGACTCCTTGCAACAAAACTTAAGTAACAAAATCCCTGTCTCGGGGTGCAAGCATAGTAGCCTAGGTTTGACAGCACCTGACGACAGTCGATATAAAACCCAGGAGAAGAAATTCATGGCTATTCAGCGTGGTTCCAAGGTCCGCATCCTGCGCAAGGAATCCTACTGGTATAACGATATTGGCACGGTGGCTTCCATCGACCCGAGTGGGATCAAGTACTCGGCCATTGTTCGCTTTGACCGGGTTAACTACAGTGGCTACAGTGGTAGTGCCTCCGGTGTCAATACCAACAATTTTGCCCTGAGTGAACTGCAAGAAGTAGCCCCTCCCGCTAAGAAAGCCACTAAGTAGACCGCCAGTGCCCGAACTGCCGGAAGTAGAAACTGTCTGCCGCGGCCTAAACCAGCTGACCCTCCACCAACCCATTCGGGGGGGAGAAGTTCTCCTGGAGCGGACCTTGGCTTTCCCCCTTGACCCTGTAGCCTTCCTAAGCGGGCTGCAGGGTTTTGCCTTGAAAAGATGGCAACGGCGCGGCAAGTACCTGCTCGGGCAACTAGAAGGGGGGGGATGGTTGGTAGTGCATCTGCGCATGACTGGCCAGTTGCTCTGGGTAACGGAACCCCAACCCGTAGCCAGGCACACCCGGGTGCGGCTTTTTTTTCCTGCTGACCGGGAGTTGCGCTTTCTAGACCAGCGCACCTTTGGCCGCCTTTGGTGGGTGGGGGCAGCCCAGGATCTAGAGCAAGTCATCCCTGGACTAGCTCGTCTAGGACCTGAACCAGACAGCCCTGGCTTTTCGGCTCCCTACCTTCTCGAGGCTTTGCGTTCCCGCCGCCAAGCTGTCAAAACCGCCCTCCTCAACCAGGGTTTGGTCGCCGGCTTAGGCAACATTTACGCCGATGAGGCTTTGTTTGTAGCCGGAATAAACCCGTTTACCCGGGGGATACAACTGAAACCGGCCCAGGTTAACCAGTTGTGGGAGGCTATCACCCAGGTACTGGGGCAAAGCATCAGTTTAGGGGGGACCACCTTTAGCACCTTCCTCAACCCCCATGGGGTAAACGGCAAGTACGGGGGGACTGCTTGGGTGTACGGCCGCTTTGGCCAGCCCTGTCGGGTCTGTCAGACCCCCATTGAGAAATTGCGGCTAGGTGGTCGCTCAACTCATTTTTGTCCCCATTGTCAAGGTCCTGTTACCTGATCTGAGGCTTTTCCAGGGGGTTTTGAGACCACACTCGGCCAAAGTGTAGTAAGATTTCTGCAGTTCCTGGCCAGCCTGGCTGCCAAGAAGGCGGGTGATGTGAGTCTCCGCTAGAAAACTCTCTACCCCAGAGTCAAAGTAGTCTCATGCGGCAGTCATCAGTTACCACAGTGAGCAACTCTCGTCAGAAGTCCTTGGGTCTTCCTTGGGAAAAGCTTACCGGTGACGCGAGTGTGCGGTGTGCGAGCACGCCAAGTGAACCAAGTCACCAAAACCTGAGGAGCATGGTAGCCCCTGGATTTCCCCCTTCCTTGATCCTGTACCCCCCCGTGCCTCAGGGCATGGGTCTAGTGGAGCGTCTTTGATGAGCACAGTTCTGGTCGTTGATGATAGCCCGACCGTACGGGAAATGGTGTCTGAATTACTGGAGCAAAATGGGCTAGAAGTAGTGGTAGCCAACGACGGCGAAGAAGCTAAGGCGAAGATTGAGGCTAGTCCCCCTGACCTAGTGGTGATGGACATCATCATGCCGCGGATGAATGGGTATGAGTTATGTCGTTGGATCAAGACCGGAGTCAAGACCAAAGACATCCCAGTGGTGTTGTGCTCTACCAAAAGTGAGGAGTTTGACCGCTACTGGGGGTTAAAACAGGGGGGAGATGCCTACGTTACTAAGCCCTTTTCAACCGAAGAGTTGCTAGATACCGTCAAGCGACTGCTGCCCAAGTGAGGGCCGGGGATGCGGTCGCCCCTTGAGTTGGGGTGGGCTTGCGGGTAGACTGACGACAGGTGGACCCCTGCCCCGATCCCCGGACTTGGGTGCAAAAATGTTAACATCGGCGCGTAAGAGTTCCTCGATATCGGGGCAAGATAATACCAGTGTCCAGCTCAGAATCCTCTTCCCATGTCACAAGACCCCAAAGAGCTCAGCTTCACGCCAATAAACCGTTCACCCGTGTGGAAGCGGGTGGAAGGATTGTCCGTGAGTACAGCGGTTTTCTCCCCTGCTCCCGACTCGCCGGAAGACACATTCTTAGATGCGAGCACCTCCGGGACATTCCTGGCGAGGGATTTTCACCCTACCGAGTAGAGCCGGAATTTACCCACCAAATTTGGCTGTGGTACCGCACCAATGCCGAGCCGGACAGGCTAAATCTGGTGTTCCGGGGGCAGTTTAATTTCACTCTGGCTGATCACACCGAAGACTGGGTAGCTGCAGAGGTGACAGATTTCCTGGCGGAAATGCTCTGGGAAGCCAAACAACTTAAGCACGTCACCCGCAACGACCAAAGTGACACCTTTTGGATCAGGACGGTAGCCACCAAGTTGCAGAACCTGGCCGGGGAGCAGCCTTGACCTCATTCCAGACCTGTTGAGCCTAGAAGCGATGGATTATCAGCAAGCGGGAGTGGACGTGGTGGCGGGGCGCGCCTTCGTTCAAGACATTCGTGGCCTAGTGGAGCAGACTCGCCGACCCGAGGTCCTCGGCCGTTTCGGCGCCTTTAGTAGTCTTTTCCAGTTACCTAAGGGGTATCGGGAGCCGGTTTTAGTCTCAGGCACCGATGGGGTAGGCACCAAACTAAAGATCGCCCAAGCCATGGATTGCCATACCACTGTCGGCATCGACCTGGTGGCCATGTGTGCTAACGATGTGCTTACCGCGGGCGCCGAGCCCCTATTTTTTCTAGACTACCTAGCCACAGGGGCGCTCGATCGCGACCGACTGACTCGAGTGGTGGCAGGTATAGCTGAGGGGTGTACCCTGGCGGGTTGTGCCTTGGTGGGTGGTGAGACCGCAGAGATGCCGGGGTTTTACGCTCCCGGCGAGTACGACTTAGCCGGTTTTTGCGTGGGGATTGTGAACAAACCCCAGATCCTCGATGGTCAGCAGGTCCAGATCGGGGACCAGTTAATTGGTCTTGCCAGCGCCGGGGTCCATAGTAATGGTTTTAGTTTGGTACGCCAGATTGTGGCCGACCAGGGTTTAAGTTGGAGCGACCGGCTGCCGGAGTTAGGGGGAAGCCTGGGGGAAGTGCTGCTGACCCCCACTCGAATCTACGTCAAAGCCGTACTAGCTGCCCGGTCGGCTGGCCTGGAGATTCGGGGCATGGCCCATATCACCGGGGGTGGTCTGCCAGAAAATCTCCCCCGCTGTCTCGGCCCCGACCAGGGACTAAGACTGATCCCAAGGGCTTGGCCAGTGCCCCCAGTGTTTACTTGGTTAGCAAAGGCGGGGCAGGTCAGTGCCCGGGACATGTATCACACATTCAACATGGGCATCGGTTTTGGACTAGTGGTGCCCCCAGACCAGGGAGAGCAGGCCTTGACGTGGTTTACTAATCACGGCCATGAGGCCTACGTCCTAGGGACAGTAGTGGAAGGAGCAGGGGAGTTAGGAGGACTGCCCTAGGAAATTCCAGGCAGGCAAAAATGTTAAGCTGGTCCTAGCACTCGACTTAGTACCTCCGCCATGCTGAAAATGTTGCTGGGCAATCCCAACGCTCGCAAATTGAAAAAGTACCAGCCAATTCTCACGGAGATCAACCTCTACGAGGAGGAGATGCAGGGGTTGGCGGAAGAGCAATTGATGGCGAAGACGGGAGAGTTCAAGCAAAGATTGGACCGGGGGGAATCCCTAGATGACCTGCTGCCTGAAGCCTTTGCGGTGGTGCGCGAGGCTTCTCGACGGGTCCTGGGCATGCGTCATTTTGACGTGCAAATGTTGGGGGGGATGGTCCTACACGAGGGACAAATTGCCGAGATGAAAACCGGGGAAGGTAAAACCCTGGTGGCTACCCTGCCAGCTTATCTAAATGCCCTGACCGGTAAAGGGGTGCACGTGTGTACGGTTAATGACTACCTAGCCCGCCGGGACTCGGAGTGGATGGGTCAGGTTCATCGCTACCTAGGGCTTCAGGTTGGCCTGGTTCAAAACAGCATGTCCCCAGCGGAGCGGACCCAAAACTACGCCTGTGACATCACCTACACCACTAACGGGGAACTGGGCTTTGATTACCTACGGGACAACATGGCCACCACCATGGAAGAGGTAGTCCAGCGACCCTTTAACTACTGCATCATCGACGAGGTAGACTCGGTACTCATCGATGAGGCTCGTACCCCTTTGATCATTTCCGGGCAGATGGAAAAGCCTACCCAGAAATACATCCGGGCCGCCCAAGTTGCCCGGGCCTTGAGGGTAGAGGAGCACTACGAGGTGGATGAAAAGGCCCGCAGTGTCCTGCTTAATGATGAGGGCTTTGAGGCGGCAGAGCAACTGCTAGAGGTCAAAGACCTGTTTGACCCCAAAGACCCCTGGGCCCACTACATCTTCAATGCCATTAAGGCCAAGGAACTATTTGTCAAGGACGTGCACTATATCATCCGCGATGGAGAGGTGGTGATCGTCGATGAGTTTACGGGCCGGGTGATGGCCGGCCGGCGCTGGGGGGATGGACTGCACCAAGCGATCGAAGCCCAGGAGGGCATTGAAATCCAAAATGAAAGCCAGACCCTGGCCACCATCACCTACCAAAATTTCTTTCTCCTCTATCCCAAACTAGCTGGCATGACCGGTACAGCTAAGACCGAGGAAGCTGAGTTTGAAAAAATCTACAACCTAGAAGTTACCGTCATGCCCACCAATCGGGTGGCTAGACGCCATGACCTGGCCGACGTAGTCTACAAGACTGAAGCTGCCAAGTGGCGGGCAGTGGCCCAGGAGTGCAGTCAAATGTACGAGGAGGGCCGGCCGGTGCTAGTAGGCACCACTAGTATTGAAAAGTCCGAGATCCTCTCGCAACTGCTCACGGCAGCCAATATTCCCCACAACCTCCTCAACGCCAAGCCAGAGAACGTGGAGCGGGAGTCTGAGATTGTCGCCCAAGCCGGTCGCAAGGGGGCAGTCACCATTTCCACTAACATGGCAGGCCGGGGTACAGATATCATCCTGGGGGGGAACGCCGACTACATGGCTCGCCTGAAGGTGCGGGAGTTCTTTATGCCCCGGATTGTCCGCCAGGCTGACGAAAGTTTCTCTCCCCTGCCCGGTTTAGCCCTTGATGCTCCAGCCCGGGGCGGGGTGGGTTTCGGACCGGGGAATCGCAAGCTCAAAACCTGGCTTGCCTCCCCTCAAATTTTCCCTGCCCCCTTGGCTCGGGAGACGGAGCTAGCCCTGAAGGAGGCTGTAGACTTCGCGGTCCAAACCTACGGCCCCCAATCCCTGGCAGAGTTGACGGCAGAGGAGCGAGTGGCGATCGCCGCGGAGAAAGGGCCAGTGAGTGATCCGGTAGTACAAAAGTTGCGGGAAGTGTACAACCTCATCCGCCGCGAGTACGAAACCTATACCCAAGTGGAGCACGACGAGGTAGTGCGCCTTGGCGGTCTGCACGTGATCGGTACAGAGCGGCACGAGTCTCGGCGGGTAGATAACCAACTGCGCGGCCGCTCGGGACGCCAGGGGGACCCGGGGACAACTAAGTTCTTTCTCAGTCTTCAGGACAATCTGCTGCGGATATTTGGTGGTGACCGGGTAGCCGGACTGATGAATGCCTTCCGGGTAGAGGAAGATATGCCTATTGAATCGGGGATTTTGACTCGCTCCCTAGAAGGGGCTCAAAAGAAGGTTGAGACCTACTACTACGACATTCGCAAGCAGGTCTTTGAGTACGACGAGGTGATGAATAACCAGCGCAAGGCAATCTACGCCGAGCGCCGGCGAGTGCTCGAGGGTCAGGACCTCAAGGAATTGGTGATTCGCTACGCCGAGCAAACTATGGACGAGATCGTCAGTGCCTACATCAACCCAGACCTGCCGGCGGAGGAGTGGGAACTAAGCAAGTTGGTGGCTAAAGTAAAGGAGTTTGTCTATCTGCTGCAGGACCTAGAGCCAGGGCAGCTAGAGGACCTGCAAATCCCAGAAATGCGGACTTTCCTCCACGAGCAGGTACGCATTGCCTACGAACTCAAGGAAGCGCAGATCGAACAGGTCCAGCCGACGCTGATGCGCCAAGCGGAGCGATTTTTTATCCTGAACCAGATCGACACCCTCTGGCGGGAACACCTGCAGCAAATGGACGCGCTGCGGGATGCGGTGGGGCTGCGGGGCTACGGCCAACGGGACCCGCTCATTGAGTACAAGAGTGAGGGCTACGAGTTATTCCTGGAAATGATGACTGAAATCCGCCGGAACGTAGTCTACTCCATGTTCCAGTTCCAGCCCCAGGCCGCCCCAGCTAGCTAGGTGTCAGGTTGGGCTGGGGGCTGCTCGGTGGGTGCCGGCGCCTCAACCCCCGGTTTAGGGTCCTTAGACTCTTTCTGGGCATGCCAGTCGGTCTGCCGCCCGAACAGGGTGCCGATCTTATGTCCCACTTCAGCTCCCGTAGGACCAAGGAGCATCCGGCCCACCGCCCCGCCGACCACCGCTGAGCCGGTTTCCCCCATAAACGTCTCGGTAGTGGAAGCAAGCCATTCCCGGCTGCGCTCTACCATATCTTTAGACTCAGCCGCCGGATCCGGGGGCCTGGTGAGGTCTTCCCCCAGCTGGCCGCCGATTGTCCCCCCTACCACCGCCCCCATGGCTGCTCCTAGGGGCCCCAAGGCCGTCCCCCCCACGATCGCTCCCGCCACCTCTCCCATAGTCTCTCCTACCTTTTCTGCCCCACGCCGCTGCAGGGTTTCTTTAGCGTGTTCAAGGGCCAGGTCAGGGGCCTGGGCGATCTGGGCAGCCTCAGCCCCTAGGCGGGCCCCCAGAACACTACCAGTAAAGGCTCCCATCTGGGTACCCATTACCGCCCCAGCCGGACCAAGGATGGCCGCTCCGGCCACGCCCCCTACCATACCGCCCACAACTTCACCCGCTGTCAGACCGACTATCCCCCCCCCGAGGGCATTCAGCCTAGCCTCAACTTCCTTTTGATTGATGGGCAGGGGGGCAGCCGGGGCAGGGGCAGCTGGGGGCCCGAGCTTGGCCACAACCCGCTCTCCCACCTGGTCTGGGCTTAGACCAGGGGCAAGGTACTCCAACACCACAGCTGCAGCAGCCCGATTGAAGCGGACCTGTTGCACAGTTATCCCCTCTAGGGATTGGAGGAGGGCTTGGATCTCGGCTGGCGCCGTCTCATCTAAGCTGCGCACCCGTAGACGCAACCGACCGGGGCTAGAGTGGACTACCTGGGCGCTGAAAGGGAAAGACATAGGACTAACCACGGATGAATTTCCTCGGCCATCGCAGGGCAAGGACTCCTGCCCCACAGCACCAATGGATTAAATTCTAACTAACCCCAAACAGCTGTGGCCCTCAGTAATCAACTGGTGCGGCTGGACCTTGAAAATTTGCAGGGTCGCGCAGAAACCGTCTTGCTTCCTCCTCTAGGCGATGAACAAGAAACACCTCCAGAGCACTGGCGTGACGCAGGGCCGCTAAATAACCATCCAGATAGGTCTGGAGCTGGTCAAAGCCGTACCCACGATGCCACAGTTCAACCAGGGCATCGGTGAGTTTCTGGTAGAAACGGATGGTCAGGGTGTCTTGTAGCATGGGTCTTAATGGGCGAGAGGAATACCCTTAGCCTGGGGAGTGGTATCAGCATGGCAAACGCCAAAATGCCCAGGTCTCTTAAATATAGCTCATATTTCTTATTGATTTATTCATGGTTCATAAAGCCCCATGGAGGACTGGAGCCTCCCACCTAGTCCAGGCAATTGACCCCTGTCGGGACCAGCGGTAGACTTAACTTCAGGAAGACTCCCGACCTAACATGTCTTTCTGGTCTATGCCCCGAGCACCTCGCAAATCCGACCTGCCAAGTAAAATCTGTCCGGTTTGCCATCGCCCCTTCACCTGGCGTAAAAAATGGGCCCAGTGCTGGTCAGAGGTGAAGTACTGCTCCGAGCGCTGCCGTCGTCGCCGTCAACCATCTGCCTAAGGTTTTATGTCAGTCCCCCTACCCAAGTTGATCGTCCACGGTGGAGCCGGTAGTTCCCTACAAAGTAAAGGCGGTGCCCCCGCCGTGCGCGAAGCTCTCTACCAAGTGCTGCTGCCGGTATACGACCAGCTTAGCCAGGGGCTACCGGCCCTAGAAGCAGTGGTGCGAGCCTGTCGCTTACTAGAGGATGACCCACGCTTTAACGCCGGTACTGGCTCAGTGCTCCAGAGTGACGGTCAGATCCGCATGAGTGCCAGCCTCATGGATGGCCCCCGGCGCCGCTTCAGTGGGGTAATCAATGTGTCGCGGGTGCAGCATCCCATTGACTTGGCCCTCGCTTTACAGTCTGGAGCCGACCGCACCCTGTCGGACCAAGGGGGAGCAGAACTGGCCCGGGAACTGGGTTTACCTCCCTACGACCCCCTGACTGAAGCCCGGCTACAGGAGTGGCTGCAGGAGCGCCGGGGCGAGAGTCGGCGGGCCATGGCTGGGGTGGTAGTAGAGAGCCCAGGACGGGGGACCATTGGGGCTGTAGCCCTAGACAACTACGGCCAGCTAGCGGCTGCTACCTCCACCGGCGGTAAGGGGTTTGAGCGCCTCGGCCGGGTGAGCGACTCGGCTACCCCCGCCGGTAACTACGCCTCCCCGGCAGCGGCAGTCAGTTGTACTGGCATCGGCGAAGACATTATCGAAGAGTGTTTGGCGGCCCGCATCGTCATTCGGGTGGAGGATGGAGCAGACCTAGAGACGGCCTTCCGGCGGTCCTTGGCGGGGTCTCAGGAGCGTGGCCGGGACTTGGGGGCGATTGGCATTGATGCCCGCGGCACCATTGGCTGGGGCAAAACCAGTCAAACCCTCCTGGCGGCCTATCACGATGGGGACACCCCAGGGGATACGCTGGGAATGGACCACAACTGGGGCACTGGGGTAGCTTAGGTGATAGGGGGAATTGCGTTAATTGCTCTAGTGCTAGGGGGTTGGGGCGCCCTAGAGATCCAGTACCGCTGCCGGCCCCGGTCAATCCTGCAGGTCGGGGGAGACAAATGGGGCTTGACGGTGCTGGACCCCCAGCATTACCAGATTACTGGGACGGTGGTGCTCACCAATAACAGCCACCGCCTGGAAGTGATGGTACCGGAGTTGACCGTGACGGTGAAATTGCTCTCCCAAGCTTCCCTCAGCGGTATCTCCCAGGCTTTGCGGGTGGTTTCTGACCATCCCGACGTCCCCCCCCGCCCCGACGGTTATTGGTTTGCCTACATTGTTAAGTCCCGCAAAACTACCCGAGCCCAGGTGACTGTCGACCTGCAGGGAGAACACTTAGCCGGGTTGCAAGCAGCCTGGATCAGAGTCCACTACGTAGCCTACGGTCCCCAAGGAAGGGTACCGGGGGTATGGCACGGGGTAGTTCCCCTGCAGTTTCCGGCTCCCCGGCCGCCGGCCTGGCGTCCCGCTGGCCCAGCCCAGGTCCTCCCCATTCACACTCACCTGTTAACCGCTGGGGATGACCCGGTAGAGGTGGTGCGGCGGTATGTTCTACCCTACGCCGGTCCGGCAGACATTGTCACCATGGGTGAGAGTCCGGTGGCTATTATGCAGGGGCGGTGGCGCCATCCTACCCAGGTGCATCCGGGCTGGGTAGCCCGCAGGCTATGCTACTACTTTCTGCCCACCTCCAGTTTAGCGACCGCCTGTGGTCTGCAAACCCTGGTCGACCAGGTTGGTCCGGTACGAGTCCTCCTTGCCTTTGCCATCGGCGCCCTGGCAAGGAAAATTCTCGGCCGCAAGGGGGTATTTTACCAGCTAGCGGGGGAGCAGGCCCGGCTGATTGATGACGTCACGGGCACCTTGCCCCCCTACGACCAATTCATTGTTCTCGGGCCCGAGGACCCCCAGGCCGTAGTCGACCGGATCGCGCAGGAGACGGGATTGGCGGCGGCGATTGTGGACGTGAACGACCTAAAAGCGGTTAAGATATTGGCAGCTACTAAGGATGTGTCCCATCCGCTGTTAGCTCAGGCCTTGGTAAGTAACCCAGCCGGGAATGGGGATGAGCAGACCCCGGTAGTCTTGATCAGGTCCATTGAACCCTAGGTTTACTCCCATGCCCCCCTTAGAAGTGCGACCAGTCCGGTACCGGGATTTAGAAGCCGTACTGGCTCTGTTGCCCCCCGATGAGGCCGGGGAGGCGGGCGGGCGGCCAGTGCAGCAGTGGTTGGACAGGCTGCGGCGCCGCTTCTGGCTGGCGAAGCTTGCTCAGTTTTTCTCCCACCCTTGGCATTACCAGCTAGCAGCCCAGGTGGCGGAACGGGAAGGTCAACTCCAGGGTCTGATCCAAGTCTCCCCCATCAACGCCCGGCGCAGCGCTTGGCAGGTCGACCGGGTTTTGGTGCTCCCATCTGGCATGGAGGACTTGAGCCGGGGGGAAACGGGGTCTTTACTGCTGCGCCACTGCTTTCAACTGGTCTGGGAAGCGCGTACCTGGATAGCCGAGGTGGATGTCTCCTATCCTTCAGCCCTAGCCCTCTATCGGCAAAATGGGTTCCAGCCCTTAGCCCAGATCACCTACTGGCAAATCCCCCCTGAACAATTAGTAGAGCTAGCCCGGGGAGAGCCGGACTTGCCTAATCTTTTACCGGTGAGTAACGCAGATGCCTCCCTGCTGTACCAGCTAGATATTGCCGCTATGCCTCCCCTAGTCCGGCAAGTCTTTGACCGAGACATGGCCGATTTCCAGCGGGGGATCCTGCGGAGCTTAGTGGACCAGGTGCAACAGCAGCTAAACCACCAGGAGGTCTTCCAGGGCTACGTATTTGAACCCCAACGCAAAGCCGCCATCGGCTACTTCCGCCTGGTGGCCTGCCGCCACGGGGGTGAGCCTCACCAAGCCCAACTGACAGTTCATCCAGCCTACACTTGGCTATACCCGGAAATGCTCGCCCACATGGCACGGCTAGCCCAAAGGTTTCCCCCCCAGGGAATCCACCTTACCTCTAGTGATTACCAACCAGAACGGGAAGCTTACCTAGAGCAACAAGGAGCCCAGCGGCGCCATCACACCCTCCTGATGTCTCGGTCCGTATGGCATAAGATCCGCGAGTCGCGCTCTCTATCCCTGGATGGTCTTCAGCTTTCCGAGGTTCTCCAAAGCTTCCAACCTACCCAGCAGCCTATGCCGGGGCGCTTCTGCCCACCGGGTCCCCAGGAACATGCATCACATTGCCATCCGCACCGCTGACATCCAGCGCTCCAGTGGATTTTACGCTGGTCTAGGATTTGCCATGGAGGAGCGCTTTACCACTGGGGGCACTTTGGCCTGCTGGATGATTGGTCTTGGCACCCGCCTTGAGCTGCTGCAAGTCCCTCGTCCCCGACCGGCAGCGGACGCCTTTGGTGAGGAAACCTACACAGGCTACTACCACATCAGCTTTGACCTGACCCAGATTACCGATGACTTGAGCACCTGGTTAGCTGCCCGGCAGGCAGACTTTCTCAAGCAGCAAGGGTTCCCCCTCAAAGTTCTCCTCTCTCCTCAGCAGCAGCTGATTGGCTCCCACGTCTACGAGGTAGCCTTTATCGCCGATGGGGATGGCTTGCCCCTCGAGTTGCTCCGGTGTCTGACCTAGGGGTCTATACCTGGCTTGAGTCGGCCATGAAGACCCTAGAGCGCGCCCATTGGGGCCGGCATGTCCTTGCCCTGGGGGACCGCCCGGGGCCGATAGTCCACCTGCAGGGACAACCCCTAGTCAACTTTGCCAGCAATGACTACCTGGGCTTGGCGGGGGATGAGCGGCTCCTCGAGGCTGCCGTCGAGGCCGCCCGCCGTTATGGCACTGGGGCGACCGGCTCACGCCTACTCAGTGGTCAGCGGGAGATTCACCGGGAACTCGAGGAGGCCTTGGCGAAGCTGAAGCAAACCGAGGCCGCCCTGGTATTCAGTTCCGGCTACTTGGCAAACCTGGGAACGATCGCCGCTCTGGTGGGTCCCCGGGACCTAATCCTCGCGGATCAGTACAATCATTCGAGCCTAAAAAACGGGGCCCGCCTGAGTGGAGCCCGCGTCATCTCTTACCCCCACGGCGACACCACCTCCCTCCAGACAAGCCTAGAGCAGCACCGCAACCAGTACCGGCGTTGCCTGATCCTGACGGACGGCGTATTCAGCATGGACGGAGACCTGTGTCCCCTGCCAGTCATCCTGGACCTGGCCGCTCGCTTCCAGGTCATGGTCCTAGTCGATGACGCCCACGCCACAGGAGTGCTCGGGGCCAGGGGAGCGGGAAGCCTGGAGTTTTGGGGCTGCTCTGGTCAGGAGGTAGTGCAAGTGGGCACCTTGAGCAAAGCCCTAGGGAGTCTGGGGGGGTTTGTAGCCGGTTCTAGGCTCCTGATTGAATTTCTGCGCCACCGAGCCGCCACCTGGATTTACAGCACCGGCCTCTCACCGGCGGATGCGGGAGCAGCCCTAGCGGGAGTGCAGCTCCTCGGTGCAGAACCCCAACGTCGAGAGCGGCTGTGGAGCCTGCGCGGGGAGCTGCAGCAACTTCTAGCCGCCATGCCTCCTGCCTGGGAACTTACCCCCCTCCCTTCCCAATCGCCAATCCTCTGTTGGGGGGTGGCTAGTCCTGAACGGGCCCTGGCTTGGGGAAAGGCGCTGCGAGAGCGGGGGATTTTGGCCGCCGTGGTGCGCCCCCCCACGGTCCCGACTAGTCGGCTGCGGCTGAGTCTGATGGCCAACCACACCCGCACCCATTTAGAACATTTGACCGAAGCTCTGCGGGTCAGTCCGGAGGAGGGACAATCCGTGCTATCTTAGGCGGGGTGCAAGTAGAGAAGCGCAGAGACCACTAAAACTATGACTCTTATCGACACTCAGGGGCGACTGTTTGGCAAGGTTAGCATTCTCGATGCGGGGGCAGCCTTAGTAATTCTCTTAGTAATTGTGGGGATAGTCTTTGCCCACGCCCCCCAGGTCCTGGGTAGCACCAAACCCGTGGAGGTAGATGTGGTGGTTAGGGGTCTACAGGCCAGCCATCCGCACCAACTTTTCCATCCCGGTGATAAGGCCAACCTAATCATCCGCAACCAACCCTACGGACAAATCGGCATCAAAGCAGTGCAGATGCTCCCCCGCACCGTCGCTGCTCCCCAACCTAACGGCTCCCTCAAGGCCTTGCCGGACCCCCGGCCGGAAATGCAGATCGTCAACGACTTCGTAATCACCCTAGCCGGCAACGCTACCATGACTAAACATGGGCCAGTATTGGGCAACAGCGACATCAAGGTGGGTACCCAGGTGGAGTTAGAAGGATTCTTGTTTGACTTTAATGGCAGTGTCATCGATGTTCGGATCTAGCCCTGAGGTAGAATGGCTGGTGTCGGGCCAGCTGTCCTGACTGTCCCCCATAAAGGAATCCTATGGCTTTTACTCAACCTGCTCTTCCCTACGACGTCAATGCCCTAGAACCCTATATGTCGGCAAAGACTTTCGAGTTTCACTACGGGAAGCACCACGCCGCCTACGTAACCAACCTGAACAATTTACTCAAGGACAAAGCCCTAGGCAACGAGCCCCTAGAAGAGGTGATTAAAGTCAGTGCCCAAGACCCCAGTTTAGCGGGGGTGTTCAATAACGCTGCCCAAACCTGGAACCACAGTTTCTTCTGGAACTGCCTGAAGCCAGGGGGAGGGGGAGCGCCCACCGGGGACTTGGCGGCTAAAATCAGCAGTGCCTTTGGCAGTTTTGAGCAGTTTGTCAGTGAGTTCAAAACCGCTGCCGCCACGCAGTTTGGGAGTGGCTGGGCTTGGCTAGTCCTCGAGGGTGATACCCTAAAAGTGACCAAGACCGGCAATGCTGGTAACCCCATGGTCCAGGGTCAAACTCCCCTATTGACCTTGGATGTGTGGGAGCACGCCTACTACATCGACTTTCAAAACCGTCGTCCTGACTACATTCAAACCTTCCTAGACCACCTGGTAAACTGGGATTTTGCTGCTGAAAGACTAGCAGCCGCCTAGGAGATAGCGCCGGTCCTGGACCAGACTTTCTCGATCCAGGACCCGGCCCCAGGGAATAAGGCAAAATACCCATCAGAGGATTTACCCAGGCATCGGAGTGCCCATGATATTTTCAGCCCTGACCAACACGCTACTTAAGGCTAAGGACACCCAGGGGTTGACCTTCACCGCCCTAGGCCACCTGCTTGAACGGGATGAGGTGTGGGTGGCGGCTTTATTCTACGGTCAAGCAAGGGCGAGCGAGGCTGAAGCTAAAACACTGCTGGCAGCCTTGGGACTGGAAATGTCTCTGGTAGGGGAACTAACGGCCTACCCCACTAAGGGTTTAGGCCCGGTTGTACCCACTGACCCCCTGATCTACCGCTTCTACGAAATCCTGCAGGTGTACGGTTTTCCCTTGAAGGCAGTCATCCAGGAGCAGTTTGGGGACGGGATCATGAGTGCGATCGATTTCACCCTTGGAGTCGAAAGGGAAGCTGACCCCCAGGGGGACCGGGTAAAAATCACCATGTCCGGTAAGTTCCTGCCCTACAAAAAGTGGTAACCCCCTAGGGGGGACTCTTGGCCATTAACCGGAGGAGCACGGCCTGAATCCGCTGTCTTAGGTGCGGGTCACGCTCCTGAGTAAGGGTGATTCGATTAAACTCCCGAGCGCTCAAACCGTTGCCCTCTACCAGGGTTTTAGATTGCCGGCAATAACCAAGGACCACCCGCCTTACAGGTGGAGATAGCTGTTGGATCCGGTCCACTTGAGTACACAGAATAGCCGGCAGGTCTTGCCGCTTAAGGAGATTCCGGACCTCCCGTAAAGCCACCCGGCGGATAGTTTCGATCGCAAGCACTGCCCGGGCGTAGCTAGTCACCTCCCGGTCACTGAAAGTCTGGGCTCGAACTAGCCTGGGGTGACCAAGGAAGGTAACTAACCACCCCAGTACCAGCCCGGTCGTAACCTTTAACCACACCCGCCGACCCCAATTCCCATTCCACCTGGAGCTGGTCATGTCGCCCTGAGAATCTATTCAAGACATAAGACAGAGTTCGACTATTTTAGTTTCCCAAGTGGGTAATTCAGGAGATCCCTGTTTGAGGCTCAGTTCCAATTCCAACAGTTTGGCCAATAACCACCGCAGGCGCCCAGAGGGGAGCTGCCGCACCTCCTCGGCCAGGTGGGGGACCCGGCGAGGATTCCCCACCTCCACCTCCCGGGCAATGCCCTGGTTATCCTGCTCCCCATCCTCAAGGATCAGTTTGACCCATAACCAAGTGCGCACCTGACTAGTGAGGGTAGCCAAAATGCGCAGACTCGGTTCATTTCTAGCCAGGAGGTGGCGGATTAGGGTCAGGGCTTGGGGGCAGTCCTGAGCGAGAATAGCCTTAGCCAGGTGGAGACTATTTTGAGAGGTACCCGTCACCAAGGCCGTCACCGCCTCCCCAGTTAAGGGATGGACAGCACCGTAAAGGCTGAGCTTTTCTAACTCCATTTCTAGCTGACGGCTGCTGTTACCGACCGCCTGGGCGACCATGTCAGCTAGGGGCAAGCTGAGGGACAAGCCCTTAGCCCGGGCTCGCTGCTGCACCCGGGCCCGGATCTGGTCCGTTTGCCAAGGGGAAAGCAGGGCAAACTCCTCCCACTGCCCATGGGCCTGCAGCCACTTCACCAGCTTGAGGCGCGCATCTGGTTTCGGGCCGCTAGTAAACAACAACACCGTGGAGGTTGGCAGCTGGGCCAGCCGGGCCTCCAGGTCAGCCTGGCCTTTGTCTGCCCCCAATTGGTTCCAGTTGCACTCAGCCAACCAAACTAGACGACAACCGCCGCCAAAGGGAGGCACCTGGGCTTCCCCTAGGGCCTGCAGCAAAGCCCCAGATTGCTCCCCGGGGATCCGTTGGCAGTTAAAATTGATAAAGTCTGGATGTAAGACCTGTTGTTGGAGAGTCTTGACCGCCTGGGCCATCGCAAACTCATCTTCTCCCCAGTAACAGTAAATCGGCATAAAACAAAGTGGGTTACTTAATTTGGACGACAATTTTCAAGGTTACCTAAATCGTATCGCTCGCCTAACCTCAGTCGAGACCTACAGGTTCCAGCTGCATAATATTCAAAATTCCCCTAAGTTTCGCTCTACTGCGGCCGGGCCCGAGCCCCTACCTTTTCCTGGCTACAGTGTGATCAGCCCCCCCTGGGGAGACCAGAGTAGTCCCCAGCCCTTCTATCAGGTTCTAGCAGACCTGCAAAAACAGCTCCAGGCGGAACTAGGGGAGACGCTAATCACCGTCCCTCCAGCCAGCTTCCACGTCACCATCGCTGACCTGACCTGGGATCAGGCTTTTTTGGATGCCCAGGCTCTCCATCCTCGGTTTGAAACCCACCTGCAGGCCGCCATCGGCTCCATTTTTGCGCACCCCCCCTTCTCCCCCCAGCGCCCCTGGTCCCTGCAGGCCCTGGGGTGTTTAGTCCTCCCCCGGGCCCTAGCCGTGGCTCTCATCCCCAGTGACGAGCAGATCTACGAGGAAATCACCCAGCTGCGGCGAGCTATTTACCAAGATTCCCGGATCATCACCCTGGGCATCGAACAGCAGTACGGGATCACGGCCCACGTCACCCTAGGCTACTTTGGTGCCATTCCCCCCGACTTAGACCGGCATCACCTGAGCTCACTCCTGATGGAGGTGAATCGGGATTGCCTGGTGACCGCCCCACCCCTTACCATTCCCTGGGCACAACTGCACAAGTTTGATGATATGACCCGCTACTATCGTCAGCCTGACTGGCCGAGCCTAACCCTCGGCTAGGAAGCAGGCCACCTCCTCAAACACTTGTTGACGCTCTCGGTCTAAGGTGATCACGTGGTTAGACTGCTCCAACCACACAAACCGCTTGCGCTCAGAACCTAGCTCCTGGTGCAACTCCCAAGCCCCATGGGGGTCAACTACCTGGTCCCGGCGCGACTGGATGGTCAGGACCGGACAGGTGATTCCGGGCAGCAGGGGCGGTAGCTGCCGGATTAGCTCATTGGCACTGCGCACCGCCCCCAGGTTGAAGGTCTTGAAGAACCCCACGGCAGTGGCCAAGCGGGCCATGGCCGGGTCGTTAATCGGACTGCTGAGGCGGGGCAGCTGGGTCACGAGTTTGCCAAGGGAGTTTAGGTAAACCTCCAAGGGTAGAAGAGAATACCAGGGAGAGTACAGGCGCCGGTAGGGACTCAGAAGTACTAATTTTTCCACCGGGTAGTGCGCTGCCAGGTACAGCCCCAAACAGCAACCCGTGGAAAAACCGATTACCCCCCGCAGGGGATAGAGCCTCCCCAAGGCCTCGTAGGCGGCAACGACATGGGCGTACCAGGACTGCCAGGTGGAGGTGGGCATGACGGGGGTAGGCTGGTCGTGACCGGGGTAAACTACCGCCTGAACTGTAAAACCTTTACCGTGGAGGAATTCCCCCAGTAGCTGCATTTCAAAGGGCCCTCCCCCTAGGCCGTGCAACAGCAGGTAAGCTGAGCGGGAGTTCCCGGCGAGAAAAAAGGGCTGATTGCGCAGATCTGCGGGTTGGCCGAGGGACATAGGCTTAGGTGGGAGAACCCAAATCCCCGAGGGCTTTTACAACTGTCTGCACGTCCTTATCACCTCGTCCTGAGCAGTTGATCACTAGACGGGGATTGCCTGGGAGTTGAGGCGCTAGGGTTTCTAGGTAGGCAATGGCGTGGGCAGTCTCTAGGGCGGGAATGATTCCTTCCAGGCGTGAGAGCCGTTGGAAGGCCGCCAAAGCCTCCTGGTCAGTGACGCTGGCGTACTGGGCGCGGCCACTATCCTTGAGGAAGCTGTGCTCCGGGCCGACCCCGGGGTAGTCCAGGCCCGCACTAATGGAGTGGGCTTCTAGGACTTGGCCGTACTCATCCTGGAGTAGGTAGCTCATGGCCCCATGTAGAACCCCCAGCTTACCGAGGGTGAGGGTGGCCGCATGCTTATCCGTGCCGAGCCCCTGGCCGGCTGCCTCCACCCCAATGAGGGTGACTCCCGGTTCCCCCATAAACTCATGAAACAAACCCATGGCATTGGAGCCACCCCCCACACAGGCTAGGAGCAGGTCAGGCAAGCCCCCCCACAGGTCCAAGCACTGCTGGCGGGTTTCCTTGCCAATCACGGCCTGAAAGTCTCGCACCATCATGGGGTAGGGATGGGGACCGGCCACGGAACCGAGGATGTAGTGGGTGTGCTCAACGTTGGTAACCCAGTCCCGAATTGCCTCGGAGGTGGCATCCTTGAGGGTGCCAGTACCCGCAGCTACCGGCTGGACTTGGGCCCCGAGCAGCCGCATGCGAAACACGTTTAGAGCTTGGCGCTCCATATCGTGCACACCCATGTACACCACACACTCAAGACCAAACCGCGCACAGACCGTGGCAGTGGCCACGCCGTGCTGACCAGCCCCAGTCTCGGCGATAATCCGTCCTTTGCCCATGTGTCGGGCGAGGAGGACTTGGCCGAGGGCATTGTTAATTTTGTGGGCGCCGGTGTGGTTGAGGTCCTCACGCTTAAGGTAGATCAGGGGGCCTTGACCGTCGGGCCGGCGGTAGTGGGCCGTGAGCCGCTCGGCAAAGTAAAGGGGAGAGGGGCGACCAACGTAATCCCGCAACAATCCCTGCAGCTGAGCTTGGGCTGCCCCATCCTGTCGAAACCGACCGTAGGCCGCTTCCAACTCCTCTAGGGCTGGCATGAGGGTTTCCGGGACGTACTTACCACCAAAGAGGCCGAAGCGCCCCAGGGCATCGGGTTGGGCAGAAGAGAGGCTAATCACAGAAATTAGGGGGTCGGAGGCGTATAGGGCCTATGATACCGCAAGGGGCACTTGGAGAAGAATTGGTCTTGCCTCCCTGACCGGGCTTATGTACAATCGGAAGGCGCCTTAAAAACCGGCCTTCCCCTGGTATCGCTTCGACGGCCAGAGAGAGGGACCTCTGGTACTAGGTAAACGAAAAACTTGGCTCAGTAGCTCAGTGGTTAGAGCAGGGGACTCATAAGCCCAAGGTCGCAGGTTCAAATCCCGCCTGAGCCATTAATCTTCACACCTCCTAGGCTTTTGACCAGGGGATTTTCCGGAGGGCTAGTACCTGTTCGGTGATTGGGGAATCCCACCCACCCCTGAGGGTCACACACCTCCAGGTCTTTCCCGACCATCAAGAAACTCAGTTGATGCTCAGCTCATCACCGACCCGAAGGACTTTGCCCCCTTCGCTAGCCGGCACCCGGGTGTTAATTGCTAGCCGGTAGAAGTGATTAAAGCGGGACCGCTCAGACCAAACCGGCAGGGTTTCCTGGCGGCGGGTAACAAAGGTGCGCTGAAAGTCCGGGTCAGCAAGGCCAGTTTGGGAATTACGGGTGACTACAATGCAGCGCTGACAGGGGTTGACGCCGATAAAGCGCACCTTGCCGATGCGAAACTCCACCGTTCGGTCTGCCGCGGCAAATAGCTGGTCTTCCCAAAAGGCCGGCACGCCAGCAAGTTCGATGTTCGCCCGAAACCGCCGCCGCACCTCTTCCACCGCCAAGCCAGGATACCAGGCGGCGACTGCCTCCAGGGTGGCGGTGCTGATAAGGGTGGGGCCAGGGGAGGCAGTATCGTCGGGGAAACCGCCCTCCAGGTTTTGGCCAACCGTGACCGGGAACCGGAAGTACTCCCCTAGCCAGTGCTCTAACCCTTGCCGGTCCTGATCGAGTCTAAATTGGGCTTTCCCATCACTCCCCTGGAGGGAAACTAGGTTATTCTCCAGGTCAAACTGGGAACGTAGGGCGTGGATTTGGCAGTAACGCTTGCCATTGACGAAGTGGCCAGCCCGGTTAAAGATGGCAAACTCACGGTCCCGCCGCAGGGCCCCGCTGCTAAGCACTGTAACTGTCTCTTGGGCAACTCGGTCTAGAGACTTAATTGGATAAACGAACAACTTGGCAACGGAGGGGATCAGATTGGTCATTAGTCATTCCCCCAGGTAAATCCAGGCAACGGCTCTCCAACCCCCAGAATACAAGCCCGCAGCCCTAAACCCTAGAGATAGAAAATGCTTCTCGTATCCAGGGAACAACGCCGCAGCTCAGGGTCATCCCCAGTCACGAAGGTGTCACCGACATTCCCTTCATCACACTCCCAGACCGGACCCATATCAGTGAAGTAAATATTATCAGAGCCTTATCAGGGTCCAGCCAGACCCCAGGGTCCGAGTCGGCCCCACAGGTCTTTACCGTAATCGATTGACTGACCAGCACCACTTGCCTATTGTCCTAGAGCTGCCGGCAAGCCACTAACGATGACCAACCACGAAGTCTTGGCGAATTTCTTCCACTAGCCTAGGGGAGCACCTAAATAGAAGCGCGAACCAGACCGAACCGACCACAAGGTAGCCCAATAGGTAAACAGGTTAGTGGGGTAGAGCGGCACGGGATAGAAGCTCGCGGGTACAAAGAAAATATGACCCGGACGCCACCAGCCTTTGCGGTACAGGTACACAGAAGCGGCAATCGATAGGAGGAAGTAGGCAGCTAAAAAGCCAAAGGCTCCCAAGGTACCCACGTAGCCAAAGGCATCGGATGAGTCAATCCCCAGAACCGCCATCGCCGTGGGCACGGCAAACATCACCGCCGACAACAGATTAACCGTAATGTGGGGAGTGAGATTCCGGTGATGGGCGCGCCCCAGCGCTCAGACAGGGCAAGGGAAAAGAAACTGGTCATTGGTCCCAGGGAAGACGGATCAAGACCGCGGTCTCAGGCAACAGTGGCAAAACTGCCTTGTTTTATCCCGTCCACAAAGAGCTGTAGGGTTGACAGATCCATCGTTGAATCCTAAGCATGAATCTGTGACCTTGGCGTTGGCTAAACTTAATGACCTAACCCATCTAAATTCATGACTAATACGCAGGATAGTCATGTAAAGACAGGCAGAAGTGTTGAATCTAGTCACAAAACTTCATACTTCAACGAACGAGGTCGCCAGGTAGGAGATCATAGCTCCAGTGGACGATAGAACAGCGGCGACTTAATTCTAATTGCAAATAGCGAAACTTATCCAACAATCGTTGTCCATAAAATGCCGGAATTTCCATCAACTGCAGAATCAGATAGGCAATCAACACCATATAGATTTGCATCGTCACTCCGTTGACGTTCTTGGTGATCAAATGGTCGAGTTTAAGATGCATCTTCAAGAACTTCTACAGAATCTCGATCTGCCAGGGGTTACGATAAATCTCACCAATCTCTTCATTGGTCAATAGCTGTAAATTAGTCGCCAGCCGAAATTCACTGTGATTCTCTAAGTCACAAAACCACACAACCCGATAGCGCTCATGCTCTAACTCGGTTTTCATGTTGTTTTTAATCTGTACGACAAATCGGGTTTGAGTGGCACTTAATTCGTCGAGAAATTCCCAGCTTGCAAAGCCTCGATCCATTATTCCAACGCCATTTTTGGGAATAATACTATTTAGGGTCTCAGCAAAGCGAGCATCATGTCCTTGACCAAAATGAATCAAATATTCCTTGGATATCCCTGGGTTAAATTGAAACCATTGAGTAATTTAACCTGGTGATAGTCATGCTTCCAAAACAACTTGCTTGTCAGACTAATTACGGTAGAATCAATCGGAATCAGCATCTGAGCGGTAGCAGGATGTTGTCGCTTCAATCGCTCAATTAGCTCTATATAAATGCGGCAAAAGTTTTCCCCTTGCCGAGTTTTACAGGCTTTAGAAAAGGTTCAAATGTCAACGGATATCCCGGCGTGCTTGAGCTGATAAAATAGATCTCTCATACTCATCAAACTCCTATCAAGCACAAAGGTCAGCCAGATTTCAAAGAACAAGCGTGTGTTCAAAACTGGGTAGTCATTCGGTGATAGTCGCTTCAGGAGAGACTTGATAATGTTTGGAAATGACGGTAACATCGGACGCCACTTTCTGGTCAGTAGGGAGTAGAATACCCTTTTTTGTCCCCTTTTCTTCTGCCTTAAGCTTTCTTTCAACACTTCTGAAAGACAGGGAGTTATGGTTTGATTTACAGCAACTATAGTTAGGCCAGGTTGCTCTCAGGAAGAGGTGGATTTATAAAGACTAACCTACCCAGGGGAATCGATCGACAGTTGCAAAATCCCCTCCCCGTTTCTGAGTCCTCTGAGGAGTGGCGATACAAATCCGTATTCATTGCCTAACTAGTTTTGCATTCGACGGGGATTCCGGCGTTTACGCAGGATAGTCATGTAAAGAGAGGGAGTTATGATTTGATTTACAGCAACTATAGTTAGGCCAGGTTGCTCTCAGGAAGAGGTGGATTCATAAAAACTGACCTACCCAAGGGAATCGATCGACAGTTGCAAAATCCCCTTCCCGTTTCTGAGTCCTCTGAGGAGTGGCGATACAAGTCCGTATTGATTGCCTAACTAGTTTTACAGTTGACGGAGATTCCGGCGTTTTATAGGCAAGGATTATTGGCCAAGTTTCCCTATTTGTGATTGGCATTGAGGCGTATCTGTTCTATTGTCCCCTGGAGATACAATCTCCTCCCTGATGCCCTAGTTTTCCGAAGCGTGAAGTTTTATGCCTAGACTCAACACTTCTAATTTGACAATTTTTAGAAAATATAATATAATTATACTGTAATTTTTAATGGGCAGAGAGTAGAATGCTCTTTATTTATCCCCTTTCCCTTAAGCTTTCCTGCAACACTTCTGGCATTAAAGCATTGAAATATTCAGAAACTTTAGAGACATGCCTAATATTAACGGAGCAAGCCCTTAGGTCCGCAAAACACCATCCCACTCTACTCCCAGAGGCCTATTATTCATGACTAGCGCAAGCGCTATTCGGGGTATTCCAGAGCAAGGCCAACTTGTGGCGGTCAGGGGCCAACGCTTCACGGTTACTGATATCAAAGCCTCCTCGTTGCCAGAGAGCTCCACTTTCACCAGCAGTCAAGCTGTCCAACATTTAGTTAGCCTGTCCTCAGTTGAAGATGATGCCCTGGGAGAAGAACTTCAAGTCGTATGGGAAATAGAACCGGGGGCAGTCATCTTTGAGCCCAGGGAACTGCCCTATCCTGACGGCTTCGATCCACCTGAACGTTTAGATGCTTTCCTCGATGCTGTCCGCTGGGGTGCGGCTTCCAGTGCTGATACCCGCAATATACAATCCCCTTTTCGCAGCGGCATTGATATTGAGGACTACCAACTTGACCCAGTTGTCAGGGCCATCCAGATGCCTCGGGTTAATCTGCTGATTGCCGATGATGTCGGTCTTGGAAAAACGATCGAAGCAGGTTTAGTGGCCCAAGAGCTGATTTTGCGGCAGCGAGCCCGTCGCATTCTCATCGTGTGCCCATCTTCTCTCCAGATTCAGTGGCATGATCAGATGCGCGATAAGTTCGGCCTTGATTTTCGGATTGTGAATAGTGACCTGTTGCGTCAACTGAGGCGCAGTCGAGGTCTTCACGTCAATCCCTGGACGCATTTTCCCCGCCTTATCACCTCGATCGACTTCCTGAAGCGCGACCGCCCCTTACGTCTGATGCGGGAGGTCCTGCCAGCCGAAGGCGAATCGGTTTACCCACGCCGATTTGACCTGATGATTGTTGATGAAGCGCATAATGTGGCTCCTGCTGGTGGTGGTAATTATGCGGTTGACTCACAACGAACAGCAGCCCTTCGGTTGCTAGTACCCCACTTTGAACATAAGCTTTTTCTGACAGCAACTCCCCACAATGGCTACCCGGAAAGCTTTACCGCCCTCTTAGAACTGCTAGATTCCCAGCGTTTTGCCCGTGGTGTAGACCCCGATCGCCATCAGTTGCAGGTCGTCATGATCCGGCGGCTGAAGCAGGAACTCCCCCCCCGTTGGGACGGCAAACCCCGCTTCCCTAGGCGAGAGCTTGCAGCTTTGGAGGTGGATTACTCGGAAGAAGAACGCCAGGTTAACGATGCGCTGAAACGCTATACAGCCCTGCGATGCAATGGTGCGAAGGACGATAAGGTTGAACTAGCAGCCACAGAGTTTGTCCTCAAACTGCTTAAGAAGCGCCTGTTCTCATCCCCCCAGGCATTTTTGACTACGCTAGAGAAACACGAAAAGACAATTAAAGAAGGCAAAAAACGACCGGCCCGTCGCATCCCCACGGTTGAAATCTTGCGCCGCCGATTCGAGCAGGTTGCAGAAGATAGTGATGATGATGACTTCATCGAGGAAACGACCAATGATGCGGTTTCTGAAACCTCACTGCTGTTTCGAGAACTTAGCGCTGAAGAACAGGCACTCCTGACGTTCATGAAGCAGTGGGCTACACAAGCATCCTGCCGCCCTGACTCCAAGGCTCAAGAGCTGCTCCACTGGATTAATACCCACATCCGCCCCGGGGGGCAGTGGTCACATCAGCGAGTCATTATCTTCACCGAGTATCGGACCACTCAGAAATGGCTTCATGACCTCCTCGCTGGTCAAGGGCTCGCCCAAAATGAGCGCCTGATGACGCTCTACGGGGGCATGAATTCTGATGACCGGGAACAGGTTAAGGCAGCTTTCCAGGCAGGGCCTGAACTGTCGCATGTCCGTATCCTGCTGGCCACGGATGCAGCTTCAGAGGGGTTGGACTTACAGAATCACTGCTCCAACCTGATTCATTACGAGATTCCCTGGAATCCGAATCGCCTGGAACAGCGCAATGGTCGAATTGACCGGCATGGACAGCAGGCATCGGCGGTGATGATTTATCATTTTGTAGGTAAAGGCTACTCAAACTACAGTACAATTGGCACTCGTCCGGGTGATCTAGAAGGTGACCTGGAATTCTTGATGCGAGCGGCTTTGAAGGTCAATACCATCCGTGAAGACCTCGGTAAAGTTGGCCCCGTGATCGCAAGTCAAGTTGAAGAGGCAATGCTCGGCAAACGAGTGACTCTCGATACTAGGCAGGCTGAGCAAGAAAGTGAACCGGTACGTCGCTTACTGAAATTTGAGCGTAAAGTCAAAGATCAGATTGAGCAGCTCAAAGAACAACTCCAGGAGACTCGCACCAATCTCAGACTCACACCAGAGCATATTGAATCGGTTGTTCGAGTGGGGCTAGAAGTTGCCCAGCAGCCGCCACTGCAAGCGGTATCAGGCTCAAAGGCGCTCTACCATATTCCTCCCTTAGGGGGTAGTTGGTCAGCCTGTACCCAAGGATTAGCCCATCCCCACACTGGCGCAATCCGCCCGGTCACCTTTGATCCAGATGTGGCTCACGGGCGGGATGATATCGTTTTGGTTCACCTTAACCATCGACTCGTGCAGATGTGCCTGCGATTGCTGCGGGCAGAGGTCTGGGCGAGTGGCGTGCATAAGTCGCTCCATCGAGTGGCTGCGCGTTTAGTCCCCAGTTCAGCCTTAGATTATCCAGCTGTGGTTGCCTTTGGCCGTTTGGTGGTGCTGGGGGGAGACCAGCGGCGACTGCATGAGGAAGTTATTGCTGCGGGTGGCCGCATCAAGGAAGGTCGATTTAGACGATTCGATAGCCTGCTGGAAATGCGTCAGGTACTCAACGCTGTCCTGCCTGATCCCGTCCCCGCAGCAACCCGACAGCACCTAGTCAAGGAGTGGAATACCTATGCTGAACCCCTGATGCAAAGCTTAGATGTTCGTAGAGCAGAACGGGCCGCATCCCTGGAAAAGGCTTTGAGCGAACGCTGTGACAAGGAAGTAGCCGACATCACTGCCATCCTCAAGGAACTCAAGCAGAGCATCCTACAGGAATTAGAAGCAGGAAAAACCTCAACCGTTCAGTTATCACTCTTTAATCCCACCGAGCAAGACCAATTTGAACGCAATCGACACAGCTTAGAGGACCGACTCATCCAGATTCCCGATGAGATTGAACAGGAGTCAAAGCTCATTAGAGCTCGCTTTGCTAACCCAACCGCTCGTCTGTTTCCACTGGCGATCACCTACCTTATCCCTAAGAAGTTTGCCCATTGATAGAACCGCCGTATGTCAATTGCCCGCCACCACGCTGAATGGTTGTCCCTAGTCGAAGCCTCGGGGCCATTCCTGAGCCTACAGGTGCTCATGGATGCCTTCCCGCAAGGCTTAGAAGCCCATGACTCGGAACAGTTTAAGGTGTTACGGCAAGCCTATGGGGAATGGCTCGATGACCGTGAAACTCCAGGCATTCACCGAGCGTGGGTTGAGTGGGTACTCTCTGAAATCCTGGCATTTCCTGAAAAGGTATTGGTTGCCGGGCAAGAGATTCCGAGGAGCTTGCAAGTGACCATTACAGAGCACCAAGTCACGCTCCGTCCTGATTGGGTAGTCATCGATCCAACCACGAAGAAACCCCGATTACTGATTCAAGTGATGCCGCCGGACCAAGGGTTAGAGAAAACCCTTAAGGATTCTCGCTGGAAGGCATCTCCGGCGACCGGCATGATGGAGCTACTCCATGCCACAGATATCCGACTGGGGCTGTTGACGAATGGTGAGCAGTGGATGCTGGTCAACGCCCCTAGGGGTGAATCGACCGGTTACATCTCCTGGTACGGCAACCTCTGGCTAGAGGAAAATCTAACCCTGCGGGCTTTTCGGACTCTATTGGGGGTTCAGCGGTTTTTCGGCGTCGAGGAAAACGAGACCCTAGAAGCACTCCTGGCTAAAAGCAAAGATGCCCAGCAGGAGGTGACCGACCAGTTAGGGCTCCAGGTGCGCAAAGCAGTGGAGGTTCTCGTCCAGGCACTAGACCGCATCGACCAGGACCGGCAACGCACATTGCTAGACGGCATTTCTGGGCCGGTGCTCTACCAAGCGGCGCTGACCGTCATGATGCGCCTGGTCTTCCTCTTTTCAGCGGAGGAGCAAGAACTGTTGTTATTGGGAGATCCTCTCTACGACCAGTTCTACGCCGTTTCAACCCTAAGGTCACAACTGCGAGAACAGGCCGATCAACACGGTGAAGAACTCCTGGAGCGTCGCTACGATGCCTGGGCCAGGTTATTGGCCACCTTTCGCGCTGTGTTTGGCGGCATCCATCACGATGCGCTTCAACTTCCTGCCTATGGCGGTGACCTTTTCGATCCGGACCGGTTTCCCTTTCTAGAGGGCCGGTCGCTCAATACCCATTGGTTGGCAACGACTGCCGCCCCAATTCCCATCAATAACCGCACGGTACTGCATCTGTTAGAAGCGCTGCAAATCCTGCAGGTGAAGGTGCCTGGCGGTGGAGCAGAACCCCGTAAGCTATCCTTCCGGGCACTGGACATTGAACAGATCGGGCATGTGTATGAGGGTCTACTGGACCATACGGCAGCGCGAGCAACTACTACTATTCTGGGGCTAACGGGCACCAAGAACAAAGAACCGGAAGTTGCGCTGAATGACCTGGAGCAATTACAAGCCAAAGGGATAGACGCTTTGATCCGATTCCTGCATCAAGCAACGGGACGCTCTGAATCGGCTTTGCAAAAGGCACTCTCTGGCCCTCAGGGGGAGGAAAGGATTGACTGGGCATCGCGGGAAATGCAGCGTTTGCGGATTGCCTGCAACAATGACCAAGGGTTGTTTGAGCGAGTGCTGCCCTGGGCTAAGCTGATTCGCCCCGATACGTTTGGCTACCCCACGGTGATTCCTGAGGGGAGTGTGTTTGTTACCCAGGGGTCAGACCGACGAGAGACGGGAACCCATTACACACCCCGCACTCTGACTGAGGAAATTGTGAAGTACACGCTAGAACCGCTCGTTTACACTGGCGTTGCCGAGGGAAAACCAAAGCAAGAGTGGCAACTGCGGTCGGCCGCAGAACTGTTACAGCTCAAGGTCTGCGACATGGCGATGGGCAGTGGTGCCTTTTTGGTGCAAGTGTGTCGGTACCTATCAGAACGGTTAGTGGAAGCCTGGGAGGAAACGGAGCGGCAACATCCCGGGCAAGTCGTAGTGGCTCCTGAGGGGACCTTGTCCGCTTTTCGACCAGAGGAATGCCCCATCCCTAAGGAGGCGGATGAACGGTTGGTGGTGGCACGGCGCATCATAGCCGATCGCTGTCTTTACGGTGTAGACAAAAACCCGTTAGCGGTAGAAATGGCGAAGCTATCGCTGTGGCTGATTACGCTGGCGAAGGGGCGACCGTTTACGTTTGTGGATCACGCGCTGAAGTGGGGCGATTCACTGTTAGGGATTACCCGACCAGAGCAAATCGAGTTTCTGAAGCTGAATCCTGAAAAAAAAGCAGTGCAACTGAGAACGGTGGCCGACCGCTGGAAACCCTTTGTGCAACGGGCGATCGCCAAACGACAAGAACTAGAAAACTTTAGTGTATCGGATATTACCGATATTCAGAAAAAAGAACAGCTAAACCGGGAGGCAGAAGCAGCCATTACCCATGTGCGGTATGTGGGTGATTTTTTGGTGGCAGAGGCGTTGGCGCAGGTGGGCAAAACTTCTGACCTGACGGATAAGGAAATTCAGGTGTTGGCGGAGGAGGTGATTGAGGCATTGGATGAAGCCGATGCCGAGAAGCGCAACCGGGAGATTGCGGCGATTCTGGCAAACACAGAACGGATGATGAATCGGGGTAATCCAGAGAACCAACCGCCCCGCAAACCGTTTCATTGGCTGTTGGAATTCCCGGAGGTGTTTTTGGATATGCCCCCTCATCCCCTAACCCCTTCTCCCACGCGGGGAGAAGGGGGACAAGAGGCTGTTTCTCCCCTGGCCCGTTCTGGGCGAGGGGTTGGGGGTCTTGGCTTTGATGCCATCGTTGGCAATCCACCGTTTCAAGGCGGACAAAAAATCACAGGAACACTCGGCACAGACTACCGGAATTTCCTGGTGGACTACCTGGCAAATGGTCAACGAGGCAGCGCGGATCTTTGTGCATACTTCTTCCTGCGAGCCAATCAACTCACCAACAATCTTGGGGGATATGGTTTAGTTGCCACCAACACCATTGCCCAAGGGGATACCCGTGAAGTAGGGCTAGACCAATTAGTGGCAAATGGTTGTGTGATTCATCGGGCTGTACCGAGTCGTCCCTGGATTGGGGCAGCAAACTTAGAAGTGGCTTATCTTTGGCTGTGTAAACATCAATGGCAAAGTGAATACGTCTTAGACGAAAAGGTTGTTACCGGAATCACGCCATTTTTAACCCCACCGGGAAAATTTGTCGGCAAACCGTATCAGCTAATCGCAAATCAAAACAAATCATTTCAAGGTTCAATTGTTTTAGGCATGGGATTTGTTCTCACACCTGACGAGGCTCAGGCACTGATCGATAAAGATCCCAGAAATAAAGATGTCTTGTTTCCTTACCTGAATGGCGAAGATTTGAACTCACGCCCGGATCAATCTCCCAGCCGATGGGTGATTAACTTCCAGGATTGGGCGTTAGACGCAGACCATGATGACCCGAAGAAACCGAAAGGTGCGCCCTACGCGGCTGATTATCCTGACTGTTTGGCGATCGTGCGGGAGAAGGTGAAGCCTGAACGCCAACGCAGAAAAGAGAATGGTGAATATGCTTTGAGAAAACCGTTACCAGAAAGATGGTGGATTTATGCGGAAAAACGTCCAGCACTCTATAGGGCGATCGAGGGGTGCGATCGGGTTTTAGTTATTGCAGCAACTAGCCGAACATTAGCGTTTGGATTCATACCATCCAATATTATTTTTTCTAATGCAACAGTGGTTCTATCTTTTGATAAGGCTGATGCTTTTGCAGTTTTGCAAAGTATATTCCATGAATCTTGGTCGAGAGAATATGCTTCTTCTATGAAAGGGGATTTGCGATACACTCCTTCCGATTGCTTTGAAACCTTCCCCTTCCCCGAAAACACCGACACCCTAGAAACCATCAGCGAGCGCTACTACACCCATCGCCAGGCCATCATGCAAACCCGCCAGGAAGGACTCACCAAAACCTACAACCGCTTCCATGACCCCAGCTGCACCGACCCCGACATCCAAACCCTGCGCGACCTCCACATCCAAATGGACATCGCCGTCGCCGCCGCCTACGGCTGGCACGATTTGATTGGCCCTCATCCCCTAACCCAAGGAGAAGGGGAACAAGAGGATCGGCTCCCCAGAAGTGCCGGGGGTGTAGACGCGACAGTAGATCCCCGCAGGGTGGGCCTCCACCACGGCTTCCACGAAACCAAACAGGGCCTCCGCTTCACCATCAGCGAAACCGCTCGCCGGGAAGTGCTCGATCGGCTGCTTGAGCTAAACCATCAACGCTACGCCCAAGAAGTTGCCCAGGGTTTACATGATCAGAAAAAGGCAAAAGGGAAAACCACCCAAAAGCAAAAAGTTACTGGAGACGACCCGCAGGACGAGCAAATCAGCCTGTTCTAGCTGTTCTATTTAGTAAACTGAAGTCAGAGAGCAGGAGACCAAGGCACGGTAGGCACCGTCAACCTCGGACGGGCTTTAACCGTGCGATCGCTAGCTCCCTCTCAGCAGGAAGCCGTGCTTGACTTTGCGCAATCGCCTTCTAGCCACGCTCAACAAACCCCACCGCCCCTCACACTTTCCCTCCAAGAAATTGCAAAGCTACCAGTTCATGACCGCAATCAACTCCTCGCACCCTATGTTGCTGTAATGGCAGAAGACTTCCAGACCGATCCAGAGCTCACTGAATTTTCAGTACTGGATACAGAAGATTGGGATGATTAATTTTGTCTACTCCCAAGCGAGGTGAAATCTGGCTGGTTGATCTCAACCCCACAAGGGGGCAAGAAATTCAGAAAACTTGTCCTGTTGTTGTCATTAGCTCGGACGTTTATCAGCCAATTGCCCTCCGAATCGTCATCCCAATTACAACCTGGCAAGGGAAATTTATTGCTCGTCCCTTGATGGTGAAAATTCCTCCGACCTCTGAAAATGGGCTAGACCGAGACTCGGCTGGTAATATCTTGCAGGTTCGCAGCTTATCGACTGAGCGCTTCGTCAAACGCTTAGGGCAAATTGAGCCAGATGCTATGATCGAAATCCTTGCCGGTTTGGTGATCTATGTTGATTATGAAGGAACTCCCTAATGGCTGTCCGTTCGCTCATTTTGGACACGCTTTTGAAATTATCACCAGCAGAATGAGGCTTATAGGGATCGCCAAAAATCGTTGACAAACAGGACTGGATATGCGACTCCCTCTCACGCAGAAAAATCAGCTTGGGCTGGGCGGTCATGCAGTCACTACACATAGCGTATCTATAAAATTCGCAACCACTAGGAAAAATGAGCGAACCGACAGTAATGGCTGCTGTGAGTCTGGATTGCCTGCTAGAACTACACTAGCAGCGCTACGCCGCCGAGGTAGCTCAGGGGTTGCATGACAAAAAGAAGGAAAAAGTACAAAGGCAAAAGGGGAAAAATCAGCCCAGCTAGATCCAGTCGGCTATACCGTCCAGGGCACTCTGTTTGGCGACCCCAACCCCACCTAGGGCGAACTATTTTGAGTGGTTAACCCACAGATTGCCTCACTACTAGAACCACTGATCTACCGATGCCCAACACCTTTTCGATTATTGATGTGCCGTTAGATGCCGCGCAAGCTCAAGAAGCGATGGGTACCAAATTTAAGTTTTGGTACACCCACCCCACCCTGGGTGAATGCCTCTTCAAAGCAGCCCGCCCCAACACCGGGGAAGATTGGTCAGAAAAAATCGCCGCTGAACTCTGCCAACTCCTCAATCTGCCCCATGCCACCTACGAACTCGCAACTTGGAACCAGCAACCTGGCATCATTTCACCCAATCTTTTACCATCCAATACAGTACTACTGCACGGAAACGACATTCTCGCGGGTCTGGTTTCTAGCTATCCCAGATCCGAAGGCTACAAACTCTCTCAACATACCCTTACCCTCGTTCTGACTGCGATGAAGCAACCGGGTTTACAGCTTCCCCCAAACTGGCAATCTCCTCCCGGCATTAATAGCGCTGTTTCGACCTTCGTTGGCTATCTGCTACTCGATGCTTGGATTGGTAATGGCGATCGCCATCATGAAAACTGGGGGTTTATGGTTCCTCAACAGGGAGGAATTCCCAAACTGGCTCCTACCTACGATCACGCGTCCTGCCTGGGGCGAGAATTATACGACCAAAAGCGGCAACAGTATCTTGATCAGAACACTGTTCAAAGCTATGCTGCCAAGTCTCGATCTGCCTTTTATCAACAAGAAAGTGATCGCAAACCAATGCTCACCTTCGATGTCTTCCAGGCTGTCGCCTGTGAGTATAAGCGATCGGCAACGCTGTGGCTCGATCAACTGGCTCAAATCTCCCCTCCCGAGATCCAGGATTTGCTCAATCGCATCCCCTCCGCCCGAATTTCTCAGTCTGCTCTAGAATTTGCCTACAAAATGATCGACTTTAATAGAGATAGACTATTACGTTTACGAGAGGATCTGACATGAAAACCTTGTTCTTAGCTTGGCAAGATCCCAATTCCCGCACCTGGTTCCCCATAGGCAAGCTAACCCAGGAGGAAGGACTGTACCACTTCACCTATCTCCAAGGCGCATTGACAGCTCAATCAGAAGCAGGTTTCTCTCCGATCGTCTCCTTCCCAGACTTTCACCATCGCTACAGCTCGGCTGCTCTCTTTCCCCTCTTTGCCAATCGGCTACTCCGGCGATCGCGCCCTGAATACTCGGATTTTCTCCAATGGCTGAACCTGCCGGAGGAGGCTAACGATCCCATTGCCCTCTTGTCTCGTAGTGGTGGTAGACGCAAAACCGATAGTTTTGAAGTGTTTCCTTGTCCAGAAAAAGATGAACAGGGCAACTATCATATTCACTTTTTTTCCCACGGACTGCGCCACTTTCCAGAAGAAACCCAGCACTATGTTCAAGATCTTCCGCCGGGAACTCCCTTGTGGATTACCCATGATGTGCAAAATCCAGTAGATTCCCGTGCGCTAATTCTGAGAACCGAAGACCACCATTTTGTAGGCTACTGTCCTCGTTATCTCACTCAAGATTTCTTCGAGCTAATTTGCCGACATCCTCAGAACGTCAGCGTTAAAGTTGAACGGGTCAATCCCGCCCCTACTCCATTACAACTTCGCTTATTGTGTAACCTGACTGCTACCTGGCCCGATGGATTTGTACCTTTCTCAGGGCCAATGTATGAAGCGATCGCTCAAAACCTAGTAAAACTTCCAATCTAAATTATGGAACTGATCCACCTCCCCCCCTTGCTCCCTGGTACCCTCGACCTCAATGCCATTAACCAAAAGCTCCAGGCGGGAACGGCTCGGTTAGATTGGGGTGCGGTGGTCTCAGCACCCGAGGCAGTACTGGAGCAGTTGCTCAACGGCATTGGCCCAAACCATCTCGGTCTAGGGCTAGAACAAGGTGGGGCTGCCGAGCATGTTATTGATGCGATCGCTCGTTATTACCAAGGCCGCCCTCAACCCCCTACCCCTATTTGGGGACAGGAGGAGCCTGCTGGGGGTGAGGGTATCCCCGAAGACCACAGCCCCGCTATTTTGGGACAGGAAGAGGAGGACCCAGCCCCCGTCCGCCCCGGGAGAGAACCTGTTGGGGGTGGGGGTATCCTTAAGGACTACAGCCCCGCACAGCTGCGGGCAGAGTTGGAAGCCGCCATCATCAAGGACCTGTATGGGCCGGCGGGTCGGGAGGATGAAGAAGTTGAAGAATCCCGCGTCACAGAACGCTACCTAGTGGGGGTGCTAGCTCCTCAAATTCGCAATCAGAAGGGCGATGGGGAACCTGAGCAACACGATGGCATTGCGACCGCCGACAAGGAAAGTCCGGAAGAAGGCAGCACCGAAAGCAACGTCCCCTCTACCGATAGCATGTTCCCGTCTTCCCTGGGGATGACCTTCTGTGTCAGCCAAGAAGCGAAGGCCCTAGAAATTACGGCTTCCTGGGGTAGATACGAACGGCAAGCAAGTGAAATCAGCTTTACCGAACAAGGCAATCCAAAAACGGTTTGGAAGCGGTATCCCCTGACTGGCACCGTCATCCAAGCACTTTCGCCAGAGGGGGATATTGACATTAGCCCCGTGCCTGATGAAGCTCCAGCCGTCCTACTGCGAGGACGTATCCGGCAACTTCCTGACAAGGATTGGATCGTTACCCTCTTCCTGGTCAATGGTCAAACCGAGCCGAACCAGTCTAAGGATACCGCCTGGCTCTTCCAGCCTGAAGTTGTTGTTCGTTCAGCAGATGCGGGGGCTGCCGCTATTTTTTTGAGAAAGCCGCTGGGAGAGTACTCTGGTGCCCTCGATCCGGTGATTGAAGCCGAAAATCAGGCGATGGCCATGCTCTATCGCCACCATGTGGAGTTTGCCGTCGGCCATGGTGTTAGCGTTCATGCCACAGTCGCGCCTCAGAATCCCACCCGCGCAATCTGCCTCTCCACCAGCGTCATCCCGACCTACGAGGTTCCGGCTACAAAGCCACCGACGGTGCAGGAAATTCCTGAACTAGAAGGGCTGGTTTTAGACATGAAAACCCTTGCACAAGTCACAGGTACGGAGCTACGGTCCGCTCTCCAACCCATCATTACCGCCTACGCCACCTGGATTGCTCAGCAGCAAAACCGCATTGACGATCCTGATGAGGGACTCGCACCCTTGCGGGATGCCGCCGACAAAGCCCTTACCCACTGCCGCGAAGTCCTCAGCCGCATTGAAGAGGGCATAACCACCCTGGAAACAAATCCCCAAGCGGCCGCAGCCTTCCGCTTTATGAACCGGGCGATGTACCTGCAACGAATCCATACCCTCTATGCGGAACGTCGCCGTCGCAGCGAAACCCTGACCCTCGATGATATCGACGTACCCAAAAACCGCAGCTGGTATCCGTTTCAGCTTGCGTTTATTTTGCTCAACATCCCTAGCACCTCAGATCTCCACCACAGCGCCCGTTCTCACCCGACCGATGCTGTAGCTGATCTGCTTTGGTTTCCCACAGGGGGGGGTAAGACGGAAGCCTATTTAGGTTTAACTGCTTTCACGATCAGCCTGCGTCGTCTCCAAGGTACGATCGCGGGTCGAGACGGCGAGCACGGGGTAGCTGTGCTCATGCGCTATACCCTGCGGCTGCTTACTCTCCAGCAGTTTCAACGCGCCACAGCCCTCATTTGTGCTTGTGAAACCATTCGCCGCGAAAACGAATCTCAGTGGGGTAAAGAACCATTCCGCATTGGCCTATGGGTCGGGCTCAAAAATACACCCAATAAAACCGCAGACAGCGATGAAGCCATCAAGCAACATCGAGAATCTCGACCTCGGGGGAGTGGTTCACCTCATCAATTAACCAACTGCCCCTGGTGTGGCTCCAAAATTGAACCGGGAAGACATATTCGAGTCGATCGCTTTGAGAAGGGAACGGGGCGAACCCTCATTAAGTGCGGGGACAATCTCGGGAGCTGCGCCTTTTCTAAAGGGGAAGGACTGCCTGTGGTCGTGGTTGATGAGGAAATTTATCGGCGTCTGCCCACCCTACTCATCGCCACCGTTGATAAATTCGCCCAAATGCCCTGGAAAGGCGAAGTGCAGATGCTGTTTGGTCAGGTCAATGGTTACTGCGAACGGCATGGGTTTCGCTCGTCAGACCTGGAAGATAAGGACCAGCATAATCGGTCTGGGAACTTACCTGCTGCCAAAACGATTCCCCACAGAAAGCTCCGTCCACCCGATCTGATCATCCAGGATGAGTTACACCTGATCAGTGGTCCTCTCGGCACCCTCGTGGGTCTGTATGAAACCGCTGTTGATCGGCTCTGTACCTGGGAAGTAGACGGTCAATCTATCAGACCAAAAGTCATCGCCTCCACCGCGACGATCCGTCAGGCGCAGGCGCAGGTTCACAATCTCTTCCTCAGAAAACTCAGCGTCTTTCCACCCCAGGGCCTCGACATCAGCGATAACTTTTTCTCGCGGCAGCGAGACACCAACCCGGCATCAGACCGCTATAGTCCGGGCCGGAGATACCTTGGCATCTGTGCCCCTGGTCGTCGGTTAAAGGCCACCATGATTCGGGTATACCTGGCAGCGCTGTCATCCTCACAGGCACTGTATGAAAAATATGGCAAAGACGCTGACCCCTGGATGACGTTGGTTGGTTACTTCAATTCCCTGCGTGAGCTGGGGGGCACTCGGCGGCTGGTCGATGATGACATTCGCACTCGCCTTGCCAGGATGGATGAACGCGGTCTAGCAACACGTCGTCTGCGAGCGATCGATGAGCTGACTTCCCGTAAAGACTCCACAGAAATCCCAGGGATTCTCGACCGCCTAGAAACCCCCTTTGACCCAGAGTTGCTGGCGGAAAATGAGGCCAGGCGAAAAGCCGGTCAAAAAGTAGATAGACCCGATCCGCTCGATGTCATCCTGGCAACTAACATGATCTCAGTGGGAGTCGATGTCCGGCGCCTCGGCATCATGGTGGCCTGCGGACAACCGAAAAATACGGCTGAGTATATCCAGGCCACCTCCCGGGTTGGCCGGACCTATCCCGGCCTCGTGATCACGGTCTACAACTGGGCGCGGCCGCGGGATCTTTCCCACTTCGAACGCTTTGAGCACTATCACGCCACGTTCTATCAGAACGTTGAGGCGCTGTCCGTTACCCCGTTTGCTCCTGGTGCCCTTTATCGAGGCCTCAGTGCTGTCCTGGCATCATTAATTCGTCTGTCCGGCGAAGAATTCAACGGCAACGATAAAGCGGGAGCCATTGAACGCAATCATCCCTACGTACGAGCCGCTGTGGATGCGATCGTTCACAGAGCCGAACTTGTTGGTAATGCTCAGACAGGGCAACGCATTCGTGAAGAACTAGAGGTCAAGCTCGACCGCTGGCTGGCCCGCTCTCAGAAGCTAGTCGGGGGAGCCCAGCTCAAGTATCAAATCAAATCCAGAGATGGCACCTCTGTTAACCTGCTCAGTTCAGCGGGGAAAGCAACCTGGGATGATTTCACCTGTCTCAACTCACTGCGTAACGTTGAACCCACCGTTAACCTGGTACTGACCGATCAGCCTCCAGATGACGACTTTTCCCGCATACCACAGCCTTATCTTGAAACTACATGACTGGATCGACCTACAAACACAAAGTTGGTGAGCTACGCCCAAGCCAAATCCTCTTTACCTTTGGCATTGGCTCCATTGCCGATCTGCCCAACCTGTCCGTCATGATCATGGGCCTCGAGGGCTGGGATAAAGGGCATACAGTCGAGTTGAGTGAAGAACGCCTCCTGGCGGCAGTTCGGCAGGAGTTGGGATCGCAGGTTAGAGAACTGCGCTCTCCCCCACTGCCGCCTGAAGAGGACACCTTTAATCCCTTTGATGAAGCTGTTCGTATCGGCATTCCCGTTGCACCCTTTCCCACCTGGATGGTCTGTCCCTTTTGCCGCTTACTTGCTCCCCTACAATCAGGACTCTTTGAACTGAAGTCCCACCCTTATCGAATTAACGAAACGCGCTACGTTCACAAAAACTGCCCCAAGGCTAAAAAGCCTCCGGGGGTGATACCTTCCCGCTTCCTGGTTGCTTGCGAGCATGGTCATCTAGACGACTTTCCGTGGCATTACTTTGTCCACCGGGGACCCTCGGATTGCCAAGGCGTGTTGCGATTTGAGGAGTACGGCGTCACCGGTGCGGCCACCGATATTATGGTTCGCTGTCAGGGCTGCGATGTTAGACCACGCCAGCTATCTGAAGCATTTGGCGAAACAGGCAAACAAACGATGCCGAGATGTCGAGGTCGCCATCCACACATCCGAGGCTTTGATGAGTGTGACAAGCAGATGAGAGGAATGCTGCTCGGTGCTTCCAATAGCTGGTTTGCCATCTCACTCTCAGCCCTTTCTATCCCCGTCAACTCTAATCAGTTAGCTCAGCTGATCCAAGAAAACTGGGCTGTCGTTGGTAAAGCCAATAGTCCTGAAACCCTTGGTATCCTCTTGGAGGCAATGCAGGCAACTGGACAACTTCAAGCCTTCGCAAAATACTCAATTGACGAGGTCTGGACAGCTATCGAACAGCAGCGAGATGGTGGTGAGGATGACGATGTCCATGACCTCAAAACGCCAGAATGGCAAGTCTTCTCCTTGTCTGTTCCCCCCCAGAGCAGCCGAGAATTTCAGCTACGCCCCGTCGCTCCTCCCACCAGCTATGACCAGTATTTCAGTAAGACAGTTCTTGTAGAGCGAATTCGAGAAGTTCGGGCCCTAATCGGCTTTACACGTATCCAGTCACCGGGCGACTTCGATGATACTGGGAAAATTCCTGCAGAGTATAGGGCCCGTATTAGCCGCAACGACCCCCTCTGGGTGCCTGCAACTGAAGTCAAAGGTGAAGGCATCTTCCTGGAATTTAACGAGTCACTACTGCGTGATTGGGAAGAATCTAAATCTGTTGTAAGTCATGCCAAACTTACGTATGAGGCCCAGAAACGGTGGCTGCGGATTCGGAATCTTTACCCCGCAGGATTTCCAGCGCCATCGATGCGATACATGCTGATTCATTCCTTTGCCCATGCGCTGATGCGTCAGCTCGCAATTGAATGCGGATACAACGCAGCAAGTTTACGGGAGCGTATCTATTCAAAACCACCTCACGATGAAAATGGTCCTCAAGCAGGAGTCCTTATCTATACCGCCGCTCCAGACAGCGAGGGGACGCTAGGAGGACTAGTTAGTCTGGGTGAACCTGGCACGCTCGGGTATCATATCTCACAGGCACTTGCGGGAATGCGCCTCTGCGCCTCTGACCCGCTCTGTGCTGACCACAGTCCCAACGAAGGTACACCCTCTCTCCACTGGGCTGCCTGCCACGCTTGCCTGTTTAGCCCTGAAACATCCTGCGAACGGGGGAATAAATATCTCGATCGCTCTCTGCTAGTACCGACATTTGCCTCAACTGACCTTCACTTTTTTAAGACCTAATCTGTGAGTCGTTCTACAGGAGCTTGCTACCCTACTATCCAGGACTGACAAGTCTCACAGGGACTGATTGCTTTGGTGTATTGGGAGCACTCTATTCAGGATGCTTGCACCGGATGCAGGTCAGGTTTTGGCCGACTGTAACCGGGAACCCGCCCCCAGCCATTGCTCTAACCCTTGTCAGTCCTCCCCGGGAGGGAGGCTAGCTTCTTCGCCAGGTCAAACTGGGACCTAGGGCGTGGACTTGGCAGTAACGCTTGCCATTGACGAGGTGACCAGCCCGGTCAAAGATGGCAAACTCACGGTCTCGGTTGTAGCAGCTGTCTGTGAGTTGGGCCGTTAGCGCTACCGATGCTGTGGGCTAGTTAGGCCTGTTCCTCCCGCTGTCAATACATTGAGCTATAGTGTATCTGCACTGTGGAAAATGGTAGGCGCCGGACTTTCCCCAGCGACCCTATTACCGGAAACCCTTAACTCGATGGCTCAACTCGAAGACCTCACCCGTGGTACTACAGTCAAAGGCATCCTGCCGACCCACAACGTTACCGTCATCGACACGAGGTGGCACGGGAGTGACGTGGTTGAGCTGACCTACAAGGATGCGAACGGTCAACCTCACACTGAGCTCCTGTTTCGCGACCGTGAGCCGACCCTGGAAGTTGTCACCCAAGGGCGACCGTGGAGCTTTGATGGGGATGGGGCGTTGCTGCGGTTGGTTTCCGAGGCCCATCGCATTCGGCTAGCGCACTTATTTGACCCGCTGCTAGCGGTTCATACCTCATTGGTGGAACCCCTCCCTCACCAAATCATGGCAGTCTACGGCGAGATGCTGGCCCGTCAACCACTGCGGTTCCTCCTAGCTGACGATCCGGGAGCCGGAAAAACCATCATGGCTGGACTGTTTATCCGTGAATTACTGATCCGGGGAGACCTACAACGGTGCATGATCGTTTGTCCTGGGAGTTTGGCCGTGCAGTGGCAGGATGAGCTGTTTCAAAAGTTTCATCTGCCCTTTGAGATGCTGACCAATGACCGGATCGAAGCGGCTCGTACCCGGAATGCCTTCCCGGAAATGCCACTGGTCATCGTTCGGTTGGACAAGCTCAGTCGCGATGAACAGCTGCAAGCCAAGCTGAGGCAAACCGATTGGGATCTGGTGGTGGTGGATGAGGCTCACAAACTGTCCGCCTCGTTTTTTGGGGGTGAACTCAAGGAAACCAAGCGTTATAAGCTCGGTAAGTTACTCTCAACGCTGACCCGCCATTTTCTGTTGATGACGGCAACTCCCCACAACGGGAGAGAGGAGGACTTCCAGCTTTTCCTCGCCCTGCTAGATAGCGATCGCTTTGAGGGACGATTCCGAGACGGGGTACATGCCTGCGACACATCTGACATGATCCGGCGCCTGGTCAAGGAAGACCTACTGAAGTTTGATGGCAAACCGCTCCTTCCTGAACGTCAGGCACACACGGTAAAGTATGTCCTGTCGGATCTGGAGGCTGTTCTTTACAAGCAGGTTACTGCCTACGTCAGGGAAGAGTTTAACCGAGCCGAAGCATTAGCCAACGATGGCCGCAAGGGAACCGTTGGTTTTGCTTTGACGATCTTGCAGCGTCGCCTCGCTTCATCTCCAGAAGCCATTTATCAATCTCTCCAACGACGGCGGGAACGGTTAGAGAAACGGCTGCGAGAGGAGGAACTCTTAAAAAGGGGGGTATCAGCACAGATTAACCTTGGTCCTACCATTGACCCGGAGGATTGGGAGAATGATTTTGAGGACCTCTCTAGTGATGAACACGAGGCTAGAGAAGAAGAGGTGGTTGACCAGGCCACGGCAGCTCGCACGATCGCTGAACTACAAGCCGAGATTGGCCAGCTTGGTAAACTCGAAGATCTAGCCTTGCGGGTTCGACGCAGTGGTAAGGACCGCAAGTGGGATGAGCTATCTAAGTTATTACAAAATAGCGCTGAGATGTTTGATGCCGGGGGCCATCGGCGCAAACTGGTGATCTTCACCGAACATCGGGATACCCTGATCTATCTGGCAAGTCAAATAAAGAACCTCATGGGGCGACCTGAGACGGTGGTCACAATTCACGGTGGCATGGGACGGGAAGAGCGTAAGAAGGCCGAGGAAGCCTTTAAGCAGGATGTCACTGTGCAAGTCTTGATCGCCACGGATGCCGCTGGAGAAGGGATTAACCTACAACGGGCACACTTGATGGTGAACTACGATCTGCCCTGGAATCCCAATCGACTAGAGCAGCGGTTTGGGCGGATTCACCGGATCGGTCAGACCGAAGTCTGTCACCTGTGGAACCTGGTGGCAGAGGAGACCCGTGAAGGGGACGTGTATCTCTCGCTGCTCAAGAAGCTGGAGGTTGAGCAAAAGGCATTAGGTGGCAAGGTTTTTGATGTATTGGGGCAAGCAATCGCCGGTAAGGAACTGCGAGAACTGCTGATTGAAGCGATTCGCTACGGCGATTGCCCAGAAGTAAAAGCGAAGCTTGACCAGGTGGTCGCCGATCGCCTCGACCAACGCCGATTACGAGAGTTGCTCGAGGAACATGCCCTAGCCCGCGACTCGATGGATGCGACCAAGGTGCAGCAGATTCGCCAGGAGATGGAGCGGGTGGAAGCTCGAAAACTCCAGCCCCATTTCATTGCATCCTTTTTTTTAGAAGCCTTTCAAGGATTAGGCGGTACGATTCGACAGCGGGAAACTAAACGCTATGAAATTACTCATGTTCCGGCGGTGATCGGCAATCGCAATCGCCTCATTGGTGTGGGTGCAGCCATCTTAAAACGGTATGAACGTATTTGTTTTGAGAAGGAACTCATCAGTGTTCCCGGAAAACCCCTGGCTGATTTTGTCTGCCCTGGTCATCCCCTCCTCGATGCCACCGTTGATTTGATATTAGAGAATCATCGGGATCTACTCCGGCAGGGTGCCATCCTGGTAGACGAAAACGATCCGGGGGAAGAAGTCCGCGCCTTGGTGTATTTGGAGCACTCTATTCAGGATGCTTGCACCGGACGGGATGGACGGCGGCGGGTCGTCTCACGTCACATGCAATACGTGGAAATTGACAGCACAGGTCAAACCCTTGGCGCTGGTTATGCCCCCTATCTCGACTATCGACCCTTAGAGGAAGCGGAAAAGCCTTTGACAGAGTCGGCGCTGAAGGATTTGGGTCTGCGGGAGGATATTGAAGGCAAGGCGACCAGCTATGCCATTGCTCATTTGGTGCCGAACCATCTTCAGGAGGTGCGGGAACGCAAGGAAGAGCTGATGGAAAAGACGGTGCGGGCAGTGCGGGACCGGCTGACGAAGGAAATTAACTATTGGGACCATCGGGCAGCCGACCTGCGGTCCCAGGAGCAAGCAGGCAAGCCCAATGCCAAGCTTAACTCTACCAAAGCCCAACAACGGGCGGATGAGTTAGCCGCCCGACTGCAAAAGCGCCTGTGTGAGTTGGAGCAGGAGCGCAAGCTTTCGCCGATGCCCCCTATCGTTGTGGGCGGGGCGCTAGTGGTGCCCATCGGTCTGCTGCAACGGCTACAAGGAAAACGGGAATCGACGACTAGCACCTTTGCCCGGGAAACAAGGCGGGTTGAGCTCGCCGCCATGGATGCAGTCATGGCAGCAGAACGGGAGTTGGGGTATGAGCCCCGGGATGTCAGCGCTCACAAGTGTGGTTACGACATTGAATCGGTGGAACCGGGGACTGGACAGTTACGCTTGATCGAGGTGAAAGGTAGGATAGAAGGGGCACAAACGGTTACAGTCACCAAGAACGAAATCCTGGTTGCCCTCAATAAACCGGATAATTTTATCTTGGCCTTGGTGCAGGTCCCAGGGGATGGGAATTTCCCAGAAGAAGATGCGTTTGCCGTGCGCGAGTCTGGGGGGGGCTATCAGGTGCAGGGCAAGGGCTGCGTCTTGCGCTATGTCAGGAAACCATTTCAACAGCCAGACTTCCGGGCCTGCAGTGTGAACTATCCCTGGAAAGACCTTTGGAATGATGGCTATGACCCAAGGAGGACAACCCCATGAATGCCCATAAGCTAGCTGCGACTCTAATGGAGGATGGAACCCTTGTTTTGCAAGGGTTACCGTTTCATGCGGGGGATACCGTAGAAATCATTATTCTGGAGCAGCCAAAAGCGGAACTCCCAAACCAAGCATCCCAAGCAGACTATCCATTGCAAGGGACAGTGCTACGCTATGACGATCCCTTTGAGCCAGCGGTGCCTGCTGAAGATTGGGAAGTGTTGAAATGATTGTCTTGGATACGCACATCTGGGTGTGGTGGGTCGATAATAGCCCTCGGCTGACGGAACAACTACGCGAATTAATTGCAGCCCATCAATCAAGTGGATTGGGAGTTAGCATCTTTTCTTGCTGGGAAGTCGCCAAATTAGTAGAGAAAGGCCGGATCCAGCTTGTTCGCCCTGTGAATGAGTGGCTAGATCTAGGTCTGGCTTATCCTGGCGTGCAACTGCTGGAGTTGACATTACCTATTGTGGTGAAAGCAACCCAATTAGAAGGGTTTCACAATGACCCAGCGGATCAAATCATTGTGGCAACAGCCCAAGACCGCGCATGCCCGTTGCTGACTGTGGATGCCAAGATCGTCAACTATCCGTATGTTCAAGTTCTGAAGTAATTTTTATCCCTCATGACCTACCGCAAAAAGCTCATCGAAGTTGCCCTGCCCCTGGAAGCCATCAATACGGAGTCAGCCCGGGAAAAGTCGATCCGTCATGGACACCCCAGCACTTTGCATTTATGGTGGGCACGGCGCCCGTTAGCTGCCTGTCGAGCGGTGCTGTGGGCTGCGTTAGTGGATGACCCCTCCAGCTGGCCGGATCGGTTTCCCACGGAGGAAGACCAGAATCGGGAACGGCAGCGGCTGTTTGACATTTTGGGGCGGATTACCCTTGAGACTGATAGAAAAGGTCACACCAAGCAGGTGGTGCGCGGTCTGGTGTCGTGGGATGACATTAATAACCCCAAGTCGGGAGTGCTAGAGGCAGCTCAGCGAGAGATTGCCCGCTGTCTGGCGTGGGATAGGGGGGAAGAGCCGCCGACGGAACCGGATGCGGTGCGGGAGTACATTGCCAAGTATGCCCCTCCTGTCTATGACCCTTTTGCCGGCGGGGGTTCAATTCCCTTGGAGGCGCAGCGGTTGGGTTTGGAGGCTCATGCGAGTGATTTGAACCCGGTGGCGGTGCTGATTAATAAGGCGCTGATTGAGATCCCACCCAAGTTTAAGGGTCAGGCTCCCGTTAATCCAGAGAGCCGAGCGAAGAAGGATATTTCCTCTTGGCAGGGTGCGCAAGGGCTAGCAGCAGATGTGCGGTATTACGGGCAGTGGATGCGGGAGGAGGCGTTTGGGCGGATTGGCCACTTGTATCCCAAGGTTAAGGGGGATTCCCCTCATCCCCTAGCCCCTTCTCCCACCAGGGGTGAGGGGGATAAACCAGAGCAACTAACGGTCATTGCCTGGTTGTGGGCAAGGACGGTGAAATGCCCTAACCCAGCCTGTGGATGTGCGATGCCGCTAGTACGGAGTCTTGAGCTTTCGACCAAGGAAGGGAAAAAAGCTTGGGTGGAGCCTGTGATTGATCGTTCTCCCCTCTCCCCTAGTGGGAGAGGGGCTGGGGGTGAGGGGCCAAGGGTGCAGTTTGTGGTGAAGTCGGGGGAGGGTAAAGCACCGGAGGGAACCGTAGGCCGCAAGGGGGCGCGCTGCATCGCCTGCGAAACTCCTGTAGCACTCGATCATGTCCGCCAGGAGGGACGCGCCGGACGCATGGGGCAGCAGCTAATGGCGATCGTGGCAGAGGGACAAAACGGACGGGTTTATCTGGCACCCACCGCGGAACAGGAAGCCATTGCCCATTCCGCTCAACCCCAATGGAAACCGGATACTGATTTACCCAAAGAGGCGTTAGGATTCCGGGTACAAAACTATGGCATGACCAAACACGCCGATCTCTTCACCCCCCGCCAACTAGTCGCCCTCACCACCTTCAGCGATTTGGTAAGTGAAGCACGGGAAAAAGCCACTCGGGATGCGGTGGCAGCAGGACTAGCCGATGATGATGTGCCGTTGAATGAGGGGGGGAGGGGGGCTAGGGCCTATGGAGAGGCAGTAAGTGTTTATTTGGCGTTTGCGGTTGATAAAGCTAGTGATTATTGGTCAGGAATTTGTACCTGGCACGTGGGACGTGTAACAGTTACACATACATTTGGCAGACAGGCCATCCCCATGACCTGGGATTTTTGTGAAGCAAATCCTCTGAGTGACTCAACGGGAAATTTTAACAGCGCCATCGAATGGATTGTTAAAGTCCTCGAGGTTGCCTTTCCCAATTCTCCATCACAAGTCACACAACACGATGCGACCGCCCCTCACCCCCACGACACCACCCCCAAACTCATCTCCACCGATCCGCCCTATTACGACGCAGTACCCTATGCCGATCTCTCGGATTTCTTCTATGTTTGGTTGCGTCGCTCCATCGGTTCAGTTTATCCCAATATCTTCAGCACTGTTTTAGTCCCTAAAGCCCAAGAACTGGTCGCTGATAATTTCCGACATGGCAGCAAAGAGAAAGCCAAAGATTTTTTTGAAGCAGGGCTGACCAGGGTTTTTCACCGCGCCAATTATCTCAGTCGTCACGATTATCCTATCACAGTTTACTACGCTCTCAAGCAGACTGAAAGCACTTCTGAAAACGATGAAGTCGATGAACCGGATGAAATTAATTCTGCTCCTAAAAAAAACAAAAAAGCTGACGGACAAAGAGCTTCTACAGGCTGGGAAACCATTTTGGAAGGGTTGATTCAGTCGAATTTCAGCATTGATGGCACTTGGCCCCTGCGTACCGAACTCGTCAATCGAATGCGCGGACAAAAATCCAACGCCCTCGCCTCCTCCATCGTCCTCGTCTGCCGCCCCCGCCCCACCGACGCCCCCAAAATCACCCGCCGCCGGTTCCTCACCGAACTCAAGCGTGAACTCCCACCTGCCCTAAGAAATCTCCAACAAGGCAACATCGCCCCCGTAGACTTGGCCCAAGCCAGCATTGGCCCCGGCATGGCGGTCTTCTCCCAATACGCCGCTGTTCTAGAAGACGATGGCTCCCCCCTGCGGGTGCGTACCGCCCTGCAACTGATCAATCAGATCCTCGACGAATTCCTCACGGAGCAGGAAGGTGAGTTTGACCCCGACACCCGCTGGGCCCTCACCTGGTTTGAGCAGCATCAGTTTGAGCCTAGCCTGTACGGTGACGCTGAAACCCTCAGCAAAGCTAGAAATACCAGTGTACAAGGCATGGTCGATGCGGGCATCCTAGAAGCCAAGGGCGGCAGGGTGCGGTTGTTGAGGCGAGATGAATTGAAGGACACCCTCATCTCCCAACCCCTTCTCCCATCAAGGGAGAAGGGGGGCAACACTGCTCTTACTCCCCTCTCCCCTGGTGGGAGAGGGGCCGGGGGTGAGGGAGCCAACCACTGGGCAATCACCCAAGACCTGACCTACAAACTCGATAAAGGAGGCGAAATGGCTGCCGCCAAACTATTAGCTCAACTAGGAGGCAGGGGCGAAATTGCCCGCGACCTCGCCTATCGGCTTTATAGCCTCTGCGATCGAAAAGGCTGGGCAAAAGAAGCCCTAGCCTACAACAGTTTAGTCATCTCCTGGCCCGAAATCACTCGGCTAGCATTAGAGGAGCAGCATAAATCAGTCCAAACCAGTCTTCTATAGCTCCGTCCAATTATGGTCACTTTACAACTCCGACAACTCACCGTCCCACCCGGTCAACGCCTCCTGATTCACGACCTGGATTGGTCAGAATTTGAAGCTATCCTCGATGAACTAGGTGAAAACCGAGCCAGCCGGATCGCCTATAGCGATGGAATTTTGGAAATCAGGATGCCATCACCCAAACACGAGCGCGAGAAGTCCATTATTGGAGACGTAGTCAAGATCCTATTAGAAGAGCTAGAAATTGACTGCGAATGTTTTGGGTCAACCACCTTCAAGCGGCAGGCAATGAAGTACGGGATTGAACCTGATGAATGCTTCTATATCCAAAACCACCAGACCATGATTGGCAAGGATCGGCTGGATTTATCCATGGATCCGCCACCAGATCTTGCCATCGAGGTTGATATCACCTCCAAAACCCAAATTGATGCTTACATCCGCCTGGGTGTGCCGGAACTCTGGGTCTATGAAGATGCTGAGCTAAAAATCTACATCCTGGAAGCAAAGCAATATCAGACTTCCACCACCAGCCCAACGTTTCCGCAGCTACCGATTTTGGCATGGATTGCAGAGGTGTTAGAGCAAAGTCGAGCGACCGGTCGAAGCCCTGCCTTGAGAGCCTTTCGCCAAAAAATTCGCTCAACCCTGTAAGTAACGCTTGAGCTACCGGATCAACTTGCCGAATAAATTAATACTTATCCGCAAACCCATCCAACCTATGGCGATTAGCAACTACGACCGAGTCGGCAAAGCCTTGAATCTACTCCGTGATGGGCTATACCCCTACATTGAGCGGGAGATGAAGGCCATACATGGCGATCGGTGGTTGATTCCTGTTTCCTCTAGCCTGCCCGACCACTATGTGGCTCGTCGTGAAGTTCAAGATATCCTCAAAGAAGATGTTTCTGCCCTGCTCATAGTGATGTGGGAGCAGTGGAATAATGTCTTTCGCAATACCTTGGGGCGCACCGAACGAAGTATCATCAGCGAGCTGCGAGATACCCGAAACGACTGGGCGCACACCTCCGCCTTCTCAACAGACGACGCCTATCGTGCCCTCGATAGCATGGCCCGTCTCCTCACTGCCATTTCTGCCCCAGAAGCCGATCAGGTCGAAAAACAGAAGCAAGAATTGCTGCGGGTTCGTTTTGAAGACCAAGCTCGGCGGGAAACTCGGCGTGCGGCAGTCGTTCCCACGGTCGGCCAGCCCATGTCTGGACTCAAGCCGTGGCGGGAAATTGCCACCCCTCACCCGGATGTCGCCTCCGGTCGCTACCAGCAAGCGGAATTTGCCGCTGATCTGTGGCAGGTCTACCTGGATGAAGGTTCTGATGAGTATCGCCTGCCGACCGAGTTCTTTCGCCGCACCTATTTAACGGATGGACTGAGGCAACTGCTCACGGGCGCACTGCTGCGCCTTAGTGGCAAGGGTGGCGACCCAGTCATTGAACTTCAGACCAACTTCGGTGGTGGTAAAACCCACGCCATGCTTGCCCTCTATCACCTGTTCTCTTCTCCCCTCTCCCCTAGTGGGAGAGGAGCCGGGGGTGAGGGGCTGCTACCGGGAATGGAACCCCTTTTCCAGGAAGCAGGGGTGAAGGAACCCCCTCAGAACGTCAATACTGTCATCTTGGTCGGTAACAAAATTTCCCCGGGCCAGATTCATCAAAAGCCAGATGGCACCCGAGTGCGGACCCTTTGGGGGGAGATTGGCTGGCAACTCGGTGGCAAGGAAGGCTACGAGATGATGCGCGCAGCCGACGAAAGCGCGACCAATCCGGGGGATACCCTCAAGGATCTTTTCAATAGGTATGCGCCCGTTCTCATCCTGGTGGATGAGTGGGTTGCCTACGCCCGTCAGCTCCACGATAAGAGCGATCTGCCCGCCGGAACCTTTGATACGCACTTCACCTTTGCCCAGACCCTCAGCGAGTCGGCCAAGAATGCCCAAAAAACCCTGTTGGTGGTCAGCATCCCCTCCTCTGATATTGAGATTGGGGGGGACCGCGGCAAGGAAGCCCTAGACAGGCTTAAAAACGCGATCGGTCGGGTGGAATCTCCCTGGCGACCCGCCAGCGCGGAGGAGAGCTTTGAAATTGTGCGGCGGCGCCTATTCCAAACGACCACTGACCCCAGCCTATTTGTGCAGCGGGACGCCGTGGTAAAAGCCTTCTTCGAAATGTATCGCGATCAAGGACAGGAATTCCCTAGGGAATGTGGGAAAACTGACTACGAGCGGCGCCTGCGAGAGGCATACCCCATCCACCCCGAATTGTTCGATCGCCTGTATTCCGACTGGTCTACCCTCGACAAATTCCAGCGGACTCGGGGGGTGCTGCGGCTCATGGCAAAAGTTATCCACTCCCTCTGGGAGCGCAATGACCAGAGCCTGATGATCATGCCAGCCCATGTGCCCATGGATGATCCCCAAGTACAAGCTGAACTGACTCGTTATCTGGAGGACAACTGGGTTCCCGTGATCGATAAGGATGTTGATGGATCCCATTCCCTCCCCCTTTCCCTCGATCGCGATAACCCTAACCTGGGTCGTTACTCTGCCTGTCGCCGCGTCAGCCGCACCGTCTACCTGGGGTCTGCGCCCACCCGCACCGTCTACCTGGGGTCTGCGCCCACCTTGCGCGCCGCCAATCGCGGGTTAGAAGACGGCAGGGTGAAGCTGGGCTGTGTTCAACCAGGGGAAACTGTTGCGATCTTTGGGGATGCTCTGCGACGGCTCACGGACCAGGCCACCTATCTGTACTTCGACGGCAGTCGCTACTGGGTTTCCACCCAGCCCAATGTCAACCGCACCGCCCAGGAACGCGCCGATCAGCTTTTGAGCGACCGCTACCAAGTCTGGAAGGAAATCACGGATCGCTTAAAAGAATCCAGTAAGAAGCCCAGCGGCCGGGGAGACTTTGGGGCTGTCCACGTTGCCCCTGAATCCACCGCCGATATCCCAGATGACCCTTCCTTAGGGGTAAGGCTGGTGGTGCTTGATCCACAGCACCTCCACACTCGTTCAAGTAAAGATAGCCCAGCCCGCAGGTGGATTGATGATGCTCTCAACCACAAAGGCAGTGGGCCGCGATACTACAAGAACACCCTGCTTTTTCTGGCCGCAGATAAATCTAGTACTGAAGATTTAGAACGAAAGGTTGCCCAGTACCTAGGGTGGGAATCTATCCTGGCTGATGATAAGCAGAAGACCCTTAACCTGGATAATTTTCAACGAAGTCAGGCTGAAACCAAACGCAATAGTACCAACGAAGACGTTGATCGGACCCTCTGTGATACCTATCAGTGGCTACTAATACCAACTCAAGGCGATCCCCAGGGCGGTATCGAGTGGAAGGAAATCCGCCTGCAAGGGGGGGAGGGTTCGCCCATCCTTCGCGCCAGTCGCAAAGCAGTCTACGAAGGGGATCTCCTCACCAAGTACGCAGCTGCCAACCTGCGACTCGAAGCACTGGATAAGCTTCTCTGGCGAGACACGAACCATATCGATCTAAAACGGCTTTGGGAATGTCTCACCCAGTACCTCTATCTCCCACGCCTAAAGGATGAGTCCGTTCTTCTGAAAGCCATTCAAGATGGGGTAGCCTCAACCGTGTGGGCTGATAGTTTTGCCTATGCGGAAGGCTTTGATGACGTCAAGGGCAAGTATCTTTGTCTGCGTACCGCCATGGTTATCAGTCCCAGCATCAGCCCTCAAAGCCTGCTGGTGAAGCCAGATGTTGCTCAACAGCAACTTGATGCTGAAGCGGCGCAGGCAATCACAAGCACTACGGTTGGAACAACTGGTGGCAGTACACCGTCTGTTCGCACCAGCAGTGACTCCCAGTATGGTTCTGGTGAAAATGCTGCCAAGGATAGCGACGGGGTAGGAGCAACTCCCATCCTCCGTAGATTTTATGGAAATGTGGATATTGATGCGCTGCGGATTAACCGAGATGCCCCGACGATCGCCAACGAGGTGATTCAACACCTAATCACGTTGAATGGCGCGAGGGTCAAAATTACCCTGGAGATTGAAGCTGAAATTCCTGAGGGAGTACCTGATGACGTAGCGCGTACGGTTATGGAAAACTGTCGAACGCTCAAATTTAATCGTCAATCCTTTGAGCAGAGTTAACACGACAAAATCAATGAAGATCTAGGTATCGCCTCGGATTCCATAGATTGTCGAAGGTGCAAAGGAAGGGGTAAAGAAAGCCCGGTCGCGGGTGGGTGGATTGGCCCAGCTGCGGGGAGGGTGGACCGCAATATTTACTAAAGACAAGCAGGCAAAAAAATCTTGCACAGGTTTTTAGAGCTAAAAACAGGAGTTAATTAAGATGCACAAGCGCAAACTGGGCAACAACCTAGAAGTCTCAGCCATCGGTTTAGGCTGCATGGGCATGAGCTTTGCCTATGGCCCGCCCAAGGACACCCAGGAAATGACCGCCCTGCTCGGTGCCGCCGTCGATCGAGGGGTCACCTTCTTTGATACCGCTGAGGTCTACGGTCCCTTCACCAATGAAGAGCTTGTGGGTGAAGCCCTCGCTCCATTCCGCAGGGAAGTGGTGATCGCCACCAAGTTTGGCTTCAACCTGAGTACGGCGGTCGACCTGCGCACGGTCAGGGGGAGTCGGTCCCTCGACAGCCGGCCGGAGCACATCAAGCAAGCCGTGGAGGGCTCCCTCAAGCGCCTCAAGGTAGAGGCCATCGACCTGCTCTATCAGCACCGGGTAGACCCGGAGGTGCCGATTGAAGAGGTGGCCGGGGCAGTGCAGGAGCTGATTCAGGCCGGCAAGGTCAAACACTTTGGTCTTTCGGAAGCGGGTGTGCAGACCCTCCGGCGCGCCCACGCAGTCCAGCCGGTCACGGCCCTCCAAAGTGAATACTCCCTGTGGACTAGGACTCCCGAAGCGGAAGTTATCCCCACCCTGGAGGAACTCGGTATCGGCTTTGTCCCCTACAGCCCCCTGGGGCGGGGCTTTCTCACGGGCAAGATGGACGCAACCACTACCTTTGACAGCGCTGACTTTCGCACTAGCCTGCCGCGCTTCACCCCGGAGGCCCTGCAGGCAAATCAAGCCCTGATTGATCTACTAGCTAGGATCGCCCAACGGAGGCAGGCTACCCCGGCGCAGGTGGCGATCGCTTGGCTTTTAGCTCAAAAGCCCTGGATTGTGCCTATCCCAGGCACTACCAGGCTAGACCGCCTAGAGGAAAACCTGGCAGCAGTAGCCGTTGAATTGCTCCCTGAGGACCTGGAGGACATGGACAGCGCCAGCGCCAAGATGACCATCCATGGCGCTCGGTACCCGGAAAGGCTGGAGGAAATGACTGGCCGCTGAAAGCGGGTTGTGGTGCTTTTGCGGGATGGCCAGTAACTATTTAGTACTTTTATCCTGAGGCTCCCCCCAGGACTCGGTCCAAAGTAAACAGCTTTTGACTCTAACCGGCCTCCAGGGTGCAAATACATGGCCTTACGCATCAAGGTTATGAATCAACCATGAGCCGGAGTAACCCTAAGTTTTGTTACTGGCCTTCAATGTTATAACAAAGGGGGAATGTGAGACTGATGTGAGGAAATCTGTATGGCTGTCAGTATGCTGCAAGCCCTGGAAGTGGGCAAGTATTTAGTTGCCCAGCGACTCAAGGGGCGCAAGCGCTTTCCCCTCGTGTTGATGCTAGAACCCTTATTCCGCTGCAATCTGGCCTGCTCCGGCTGCGGTAAAATCCAGCATCCCGTGGAGGTCCTGCGCCAACACCTAACCCCCGAACAGTGCTTTGCCGCCGTCGAAGAGTGTGGCGCCCCCGTCGTCTCCATTCCCGGGGGAGAACCCTTGATGCACCCCCAAATTGACGAGATCGTCAAAGGGCTAGTAGAGCGCAAAAAGTTTGTTTACCTGTGCACTAATGCCATCCTTCTAGAGAAGAGTCTGGATAAGTTCCAACCCTCCCCCTACCTGAGCTTTAGCATCCACTTGGATGGCCTGCGGGAGCACCACGACCACTGCGTTGACCGCAAAGGGGTATTTGATATTGCCGTGAGTGCTATCAAGGCCGCCAAGGCCCGGGGCTTCCGAGTAACTACTAATACCACCGTATTTGAAGGCACGGACCCCAAGGAGATGCAAGAGTTTTTTGACTTTGTTACCGACTTAGGGATTGACGGGATGATGATTTCCCCCGGCTACAGCTATGAGTGGGCCCCAGACCAGGAGCACTTCCTCGGCCGGGCCCAAACTACAGCCCTATTCCGGGAAATCCTCGCCCCCTACCGCAGCGGCCAGAAACAATGGAACTTTAACTTGAGTCCCTTTTTCCTCGACTTTTTGACCGGGGACAAGGACTACGAGTGCACCCCCTGGGGCAGCCCCAGCTACAGCGTCCTCGGCTGGCAGAAGCCCTGTTACCTACTTAACGAGGGCCACTACAAGAGCTTTGCCGAACTGCTTGAGCACACGGACTGGAGCGAGTACGGCCATCGCAGCGGCAATCCCAAGTGTGCTGACTGCATGGTCCACTGTGGCTACGAACCGACCGCCGCCATGGACGCCATGGAGCCCACCAACGTCGCCCGTTCCCTCGGGAGTATGCTGGGTCTGGCTCGCTAGAGCTGTCGGGCCGCCGCAAGTGTTAGAATGAAGCCGCAAATATTTGACCACCCCGCCCCCAGTTTGCCTCGGCCGTAAACGGGGGCTCGACCATTGGAGGATTTTCATGCGTATCCCCGCCCTGTCCGAAGAACCTTGGAATCAAAGGGCCGCCATCATCCCCCTTACCCAGCGAGAATCCCTTTTGGCCTGGCTGGAAGAATCGGGTCGCCTGACTGCCCGCAGCGCCCAGGATTTTGACTACCGTCCTGAGGAAGCCCCAGAATTGGCGGAACTTATGCTCTCCGATGACCAGGAATTTGACATTGATGGGGAAGAATTTGGGGACGACATTGGCCTGGACGAGGACGCCTAGGGAGCTTGGCTCTGTCCGTCAGGCCCCCTCTGCCTGAGAGGGGGTTTTGTTTCCAGTCCCTAGACTAGGGCTGGGGACCGGTGCACACTGGTGGTGCGGAACACTTGGGTTTCCGCCTCGTAGGCCCAGCCGATCCCGTCGGGGTCCATGGCTTGGCTCCAGGCAAGGAAGTTAGGCTTAGAGCGCTGGTGGGTGAGGGATTGGCTAGTTACCCCCAGCCGTTTGGCCAGCTCCCGTTGCTTGAGGGCTCCTCCTAGGCTGTGGCGCTCCTGCTGCTCCTGCAGCCGCTCCTCTTCAGCCGCTACCTCGGCCGCAGTGAGCTGATGACCGAGGGTAATGGTCTCCCCAGGACCCATGAGGGGGCGCAGACCGTTGAGCTCCGCCAGGATCGCTGACCCGTTGTTGACCACGATCGCTAACACCGGGTCAAGGGCGAAGAAGACCCCGGAGGCTAGAGCCAGGAGGTTAGGCACCGCCACGATCGCCGTGTTCTGCCAGATGATGTCCATGGCTTGGCGCGCCACTTTGATCCCGAGCAGCAAACCCCGCAGGTCGTCCTCCATCAGGACTACATCGGCGGTCTCACGGGCAATGTCAGTGGCACCGGCGAAGGAAATGGAGACGTCGGCGTAGGCTAGGGCAGCCGAGTCGTTGATCCCATCACCGCAGAAGGCAACGGTCTTACCCCCATCGTGCAGGTCCTTGACCACCTCCACTTTCCGTTCCGGGAAGGCTTCGGCGTAGACGTTATCGGGGTTCATCCCCAAGTTGCCGGCAATGGCCCGAGCCACGCGGGTAACATCGCCACTGAGCATGTAGGCGTCGATCCCCAGGCGCCGCAATTCCTGGATCACATCCTTGCTTTCCGGGCGTGGCGGGTCGCTGTAGAGCACCACTCCCAAGAGTTGACCGTTACCGGCCACGTAGACTAGGGACTGACCCCCCGCCTTGGCCTCGGGGTAGCGCCGGTCAAACTCCTCTAGGTCCACTTGCTCCTGGGCCATGAACCTAGGGCTACCCACTGCCACCCGCAGCCCATCAATGACAGCTAGGGCACCCAAGCCCACCTTATATTCCCAGGTTTCACACTCCCGCAGGGGCACCCCCTCGGCCTTGGCGTGGTGGATAATCGCTTCAGCAATGGGGTGGGTCAGGCCCTGTTCGGCGGTGGCCGCCAGACTCAAGACATCCCGGGGCCCAAACTCCTTGCCCATGGTGAGGATTGCGTTAACGCCGGCATGACCGACGGTAAGGGTGCCCGTTTTATCAAACACCAAAGTATCAATGCGCGCCAGGAACTCAATCGCCCGGCCACTGCGGATCAGCACCCCGGCCCGGGCCGCGTAGGTGAGGGCCGAAAGGATCGTAGTCGGGACTGAGACCCGGATACCGGTGCCAAAGTCCAGGGTTAACAGGGCCACAGCTCGGCTCAAGTCGGCGTTCAACAGCCCCACCCCAGTACCAATAAGCAGGGTAGGCACCACCGCCTGATTGGCAATGGTGGCGGCATAATTTTCAATCCGCGTGTCGTGGACTGGGGCTGCCTGCATCAGGTTAAAGATCACTCCGGCTCGGGTGTTAGTCCCTACCCGCTCCGCCAGGATCGTCAGCTGGCCGTCCGCCAGCAGAGTCGAGGCAAACACCTCATCCCCGAGGCGCTTAGTAACCGGGATCGATTCTCCAGTTAATTTGCACTGGTCTACCACCCCAGTCCCCTCGAGGACAATACCATCCACGGGGATCTGGTCACCCGGGTAGACCACCACGTGGTCTCCTTCCACCACATCTTGGGTGGGAATCTCGAGAATCTCCCCCGAGCGCACCACAAAGGCGGTTTTGTTCAAGCAGTCAAGCAGGTCCAGGGAAGCCCGCTCACTGCCGCGGGCGGTCAGGTCCCGGATCGCCTCTCCCCCCTCAATTAGTCCCAGCATAAAGGCCGGGGCAAAGAAGTGGCCTTGAAGGGTGTGGAGACCGAGGGCTAGCCCGTCTAGGAAGTCGATGGTTAGCTGACGTTCCTGCTCAATTGCCTCCCAGGCCCGCTGGAAAACCGGCACTGCCCCCAGGAAGATGGTGGCGCCGATCACCACGGGAGGAATGGGAGCCCCCCCTAGAGCCGCCAAGCTCAAGGCTAAACCCACTACGGGTAGCCCTAGGCGCTGCATAAAATCCACTGGTTCAGGAGCCTTGGCCTCCGGGGCCCTAGCCCCTACCTCCACCCGGGGGGCCTGTTGGATGCAGCCGATCAGGGCTTCTTGCACCACCAAAAACTCCTGGTCCTCGTCGTACTCAACGATCACCGAGTGGGCCATAGTGCTCAGACGCACCCCCTGGACCCAAGGGAGACGGCCAAGGAGGTATTGCAACTGGTCCGGATAGGGAGAGTCAGCAGTCACCCGATCGATGCGGAACCGGAACCGCCCGGGAGTCCAGTGAGCCACCTGATAGCAAACTGTTTCCTGACTGACGGTCTCATCGGCAACCTCTGCTGTTTCGGCCATGTTCTCAACTAACCGGTCCGCAACCACCATGACAAATCCCCTGTCTTTGTGAAGCTATTGAGCCGTCAACGGAACTCTCTCTAGCCTAACTTTTCTGACCAGACTCTGGTAGGTAATCCCCACACGTAGATGAATCCTTCGGCCGCCCTATGGTCAAACTCATCCTCAGCCCCGTAGGTGGCTAGGTTAGCGGCGTAAAGGGAGTAGGGAGAGCGACGACCCACTACGGTGGCATTACCCTTAAATAGCTTCAGGCGCACCGTGCCCGTAACTCGGGTTTGGGTATGGCTAACAAAGGCGTCCAAGGCTGGCTTGAGGGGGCTGTACCACAGGCCGTTGTAAACCAGCTGAGCATAGGTCTCCTCAATACCGCGTTTGTAGTGGGTGATATCGGCGGTGAGGGTGAGGCTTTCTAGGTCTCGGTGGGCCTGGATCAGCACCTTGAGGGCGGGAGTTTCGTAGACCTCCCGGGACTTAATCCCCACCAGCCGATTCTCAACCATATCCACCCGGCCGATACCGTGACGACCAGCCCGGTGGTTGAGCTCCTGCACCAGGGAAACCGGGTCTAGGGGTTCCTGGTCAAGGGCGGTGGGAATCCCCTGCTCGAACTCAATCTCCAGATATTCAGGGGTGTCAGGGGCGTCGGCCACAGGGCGGGTGAGCAGATAAACTTCCTCAGGGGGCTCCACCTCCAGGTCTTCTAAAGGTCCAGCCTCGATACTGCGACCGAGGAGATTGCGGTCAATGCTGTAGGGGGAGGCCTTTTTTACCGGGGCGGCAATCCCAAATCTCTCCCCGTAGGCAATGGTTTCCTCCCGGCTCATCCCCCACTCTCGGGCCGGGGCCAGAACCTTGAGACGGGGGTTCAAGGCGGCGATCGAAACGTCAAAGCGTACCTGGTCGTTGCCTTTGCCGGTGCAGCCGTGAGCCACCGCGTCAGCGCCGTAGGTAGCTGCCGCCTCCACCAGGAGCTTGGCAATTAGAGGCCGTGCTAGGGCCGTGGAGAGGGGGTATTGGTTTTCGTAGAGAGCATTGGCCTGCAGAGCCGCAAAGGCATAGTCGCGAATGAAAGACTCAGTAGCATTTACTACCAGGGACTCGGTAGCCCCAGACTTGAGGGCTTTGAGCCGGATGGGCTCTAACTCGTCCCCTTGGCCCAAGTCGGCCGCCAGGGTGATCACCTCTTTCACACCCCACTCGTGGTGCAAGTAGGGGATGCACACAGAGGTGTCTACCCCCCCGGAATAGGCTAGTATGACTCTTTCGGCGCGACCCATGATGCGTATTTCCTTAGAACTAAGAAGTTAATTATCAGCTAGGGGCAAGCGGTTTTGTCACTAGATTAACAAAACCCCCGTGTTGATTTGGCTGCCCAAGGCGCTAGAATGACCCTGAGTTTTGCCTACCCGGGGGTTTCGATGGAGAAAATGCTCATTGGCAGTGGTGGCTTCGTGGGTTCTGTAGCCGGTGGTTACTTGCCAATGCTGTGGGGGGGGAGTATGCTCTCCCTTACCAGTATTTTGCTCGGGGTGTTGGGGGGAATCCTGGGGATTTGGTTTGGCTACAAGGTCAGCAAATACCTGGGATTCCTATAGGAGAGTCGGCTTTTGAGGCCTTGAATTTTCAGGATTAGCCCTGCCATGGTAAGAGAGCGCCGTATGGAATCTAATCTCGCCCCGGACCGGGAGGCTCCTACACTCCGGGTAAACGCTCCGCATTGGTTACAGGATTATCCCCTTGGTTCTACCCCTCTCCTGATCGGGTCTCATCCGGCCTGTGACATTGTGATCCCCGAGCCGGGAGTAGCCAACTGTCATGCCCGTGTCCAGGCCCACGGTTCCTCCTACATCCTCACTAATCTTGATGGACCCTACGGCCATGGCCTGCGCCACCACGGTAAAGCGGTGCAAGAGTTGCCGTTGTTACCAGAGGATGAGGTACACCTTACCCCCCAGGTCTTTTTGACCTACACCAACCAGCCCCCGGAAGAACTGTGCCTGTCCAGGTCCTCCCGCGCAGACCAGCCAGTCACCCTGATCCTAGACCCCGCCAGTCGCGACCTGGGGACTCGCTCTTCTGCCCTGGCCCAGATTTCCCTCCCCCAGTTTCAGGAATTCACCATTGGCCGTGACCCCCAAAACCATCTGGTCTTGCCCTACCCGACCGTCTCCCGGTTCCACGCCAAGATTGAGTGCCAGTCGGGGGTCTTCATACTGGTGGACTTGGACTCTAGTAACGGCACTTACCTCAACGGCAAGCGCATTACCACCCCAGCCATGCTACGCCCCGGGGATAAGGTGCGGATCGGCTGTGACTGCCTGGTACTCAACCCCGACCGGACCCTCACCCACCACGGGGAAGCGGGTAACCTGCGCCTAGACGCCTTGGAGCTCACCCAAGTCCTCCCCTCCGGGGTCAAAATCCTCAACGGAGTATCCCTGTCGATCATGCCCCGGGAATTTGTCGCCATCCTGGGAGCGAGCGGCAGTGGCAAATCAACCCTCCTAGATGCCCTCAACGGCTTACGGCCAGCCTCGGCCGGGCAGGTCCTAGTCAATGGCGTGGATCTGTACCGTAATTACTCAGCCTACTTCACCCAGATGGGCTACGTGCCCCAGCGCAATATCATTCATGAGGAGTTGACCCTAGACCAGGTCATGGACTTTAGTGCCCAGCTGCGCATGCCCCCCGACACCACCCCTGAGGAGCGCCGGCAACGGGTCCAGTCTGTCCTGAAGGAGTTAGGCCTGAGCCATCGTGGCCAGGTACAGGTGAAGCACCTCAGTGGCGGGCAGCAGCGCCGAGCCTGCATCGCCGTTGAGCTGCTTACTAAACCGAGCCTCTTCTTTTTAGATGAGGCCACCTCCGGCCTGGACCCCGGTACGGAGGCGGACATGATGAGCCTACTACGGGAACTAGCGGACCAGGGACGGACAATCATTATGGTCACCCACATTACCCAGAATCTCCGGGAGTGTGACTTGGTAGCTTACATGGCCCCCGAGGGACGCCTGGCCTACTTCGGCCCCCCTGAGCACATGCTGGACTACTTCCGTCACACCTTCACCCAGGAGTTACAGGGCATCAAGCTCCTAGACTTTTCGGGAGTCTACCGAGCCCTGGACCGGGAGAAAAATCCCCCCGCTCCAGACAGCAAAACTTTAGAACAAAGATACCGACAATCCCCCCTATATCAAGAGTACATTGTGGAGCGGCAGCAGTCGGTAGTAGAGAATCGCCCCTACCAGTCCCTAAGACCCAAAGCCTGCCCCCGCCCCAGCCAAAGACGGGTTCCCGCCTGGCAGCAGCTGCGCATTCTCACCGCCCGCAATCTGGCGGTGCTTTTCCAAGACCGCACCAGCCTGCTAATTACCCTGACTATGGCTCCTCTCCTGGCCATGCTGGACTTTATCACCTGGGACCGGCATCTTTTCGACCCCACTCGGGGAGACGCTAACGAGGCCATCACCATGCTATTTGTGAGCACTCTGGTGGCGATGATGATCGGGGCCATGACCACCATGCGCGAGTTAGTCAAGGAGGAGGAGATCTACCGTCGCGAACGGATGATTGGTCTGAAGCTGTGGCCCTACATACTCTCTAAGGTAGGGGTAGGGGCCCTGATCGCCCTTTACCAGGCAGGCCCCTACCTGTTGGTGAAGGAGTTGGCGGTCAACTGGCCAGGGGGGGGCTGGCTGACCCTGGGTTTCTACATCACCTTCGCCCTGGCAATTTTCGGCGGCATGATTCTCGGCCTTTTGGTCTCGGCTGTAGCCCCCAACCAGAATAGTGCCCCCCTGCTGATTATTCTATTTCTGGTGCCTCAGATTATTTTTAGCGGCGGAATTCAGCCCGTAGACTCCTTAGGCTGGCCCGGACAACTGGCCAACTCCCTGACGGTGATCAAGTGGCCCTTTGAGTCCCTAGTCACCCTTTCCGGCATGGGCCGGGATGTTGCCCGGGACCCCTGTTGGCGGGATCTGTCCCAAGCCCAACGGGATAACCTCACCCCCCCCCAGCTCCAGCAGTGCCGCTGTTACGGTCCCAATATATTCAAAACCTGTAACTTCCCCGGCATCAAGGCCAAGTACGTAGTCCAGGTGGACCAACCGGAACCTAGGCGTCCCGAGGCCCCCCCTAAGCCCCAGGACCCCAGTCAGTTTGGGGCCTACCTCCAACGCCTTGACAGTTACCAAAAAGCCCTCAACCAGTGGCAAAGCGCCTACAGTGCTTGGCAAAAACCCCGCTCCCAGGCCATCGATGGGGCCCAGGGGTTGATCCAGAGATTCTACAAGGATGAAGGCTATATGTTCCACGTTAATGTGCCCGCCTACTGGCTTAAATTGGGCTTGGTCAATGTGGCCATGGTGGGGGGGGTATTTCTGCTGCAAAGACGTCGAGACGTAGTCTAATGCTCATTGCCACCTGGAATGTCAACTCAATTCGCACCCGCCTCGACCAGGTGACCACCTGGCTAGAGAGTCATCCCCTAGACCTTCTGTGCCTGCAGGAAACGAAAGTCTCTGACGAGGAGTTCCCCCGGAAGCCCTTCAGCCAGCTTGGTTATCACCTCTACCTCAGTGGGCAAAAAAGCTACAACGGGGTAGCCCTGGTCAGCCGGGAACCCTTGACTGAGGTCAGCTGTGGCTTTGCACCGGTCTTGGGGGAACAAGGGGGCCTAGACGACCAGAAACGGCTGATCACCGGGCTGCTGCGGGGGGTGAGGGTAGTGAACCTCTACGTGCCCAACGGTGGCTCCGGCAGTGAAAAGTATGAGTACAAGCTGCACTGGCTCCACACCCTGGGCAAGTACGTCAAATCAATCCTGGCGGAGGCGGTGTGTCTGTGCGGCGACTTCAATGTTGCTCCGGAAGACCGGGACATCCACGATCCGGTTGCCTACGCTGGCCATGTTATGGCCACTGTGCCGGAACGCCAAGCCCTAGGGGCTCTGATGGCCCTGGGGTTAAAGGACCCCTTCCGGGAATTTACGCCCGAATCAGGTCATTACACCTGGTGGGACTACCGGGCCGGGTCATTCCGCCGCAATCGCGGTTGGCGGATTGACCACTTCTACCTCTCAAGTCATCTGGTACCTAAGCAGTGCTGGATTGACCCTTCCGTAAGAGAACTCCCTCGTCCTAGTGACCACGTGCCAGTACTCCTAGAGCTCTAGGGGACGGCTGACCCCAATAACCCTCCCAGGGTACTCAAGAGCTCTCCCTCGAGGTAGGGCTTAGTGAGATAAGCAGCTGCCCCCAGGTGCCCGGCTAGCTGCCGGTGCTTGTCGGCGCCCCGAGAGGTGAGCATGACCACGGGGATCTGACTGAGGGCTGGGTTTTGGCGTCGCTGGACCAGAAACTCAAACCCGTTCATGTTAGGCATTTCCACGTCACTGACCACCAATTGAACCTCCGGATGCTGCTGCAGCTGCGCTAGAGCCTCTCGCCCATCGCGTGCCTGCAGCACCCGGTAGCCAAACCTCTCCAAGGTCAAGGCCAAGGTTTGACGAACTGTAATCGAGTCATCGGCTACCAGCACCGTGGCCAGCTGGGGACGGCGGGCCCTAGGGGTCTTGCTGGGGTTGGGGTTGCTGCCCTTGGTTTTCCGGGTCAGATGAGCCACATCTACTACTGGCACCAAGGTACCATCCCCGAGGATGGTGCAGCCGTAGAGGTAGTCCGGCGGCCGGATCACCAGCCCAAAGGGCTTGATCACCAATTCCTCCTCCGTCACCAGGCTATCCACCTCCACAGCCGCATAGCCACTCCCTTGACGGATGAGCAAGAGGGGGGCACTCCAGTGTTTCGGGGCCGGCACGGCACTGAGCACCGGACTCGGCGGGGCAGGAGCAGCCCCCAGGGGGTAATTCACCAAGTCCCGGAGGGCATAGATAGGGACGAGCTGTTCTTGCCAGGTGAGGAAGCGCTGACCGAGAGCTAGTTTAATTTGCTTCTCCCTCGGGAGGATAATTTCCTGGATATTGTCCGAGGGCAGGGCAAAGGGACTAGACCCCCCAAAACAGATGAGTAACTTGGCGATGGTCAGGGTCAGGGGGATGCGCAGCACAAACCTGGTCCCACCCCCGGGGACAAAATTCAGGGTAACTGTACCCTTGACTTTTTCTAGCTCAAACCGGACCACATCTAACCCCATACCCCGGCCAGATAGCTCACTGACCCGAGCCGCCGTAGAGAACCCGGGGAGAAATAGAAGATCGAGGATGTCCTTAGGCGCTAGGTCCTGGTCGGGCCGGATGAGATTGAGCTCAATGGCGCGCTCTTTTACCCGTTCTAAGTTCACCCCTTGGCCGTCATCGGCAATCTCAATTACCGTTTGGTTGCCCTGGTGGTAAGCCCGGATTTCAATCCGCCCGGTGGCCGGTTTCCCCTGGGCTTGGCGCACCTCGGGGGGCTCGATTCCGTGGTCAAAGGCATTGCGCAGCAGGTGCAATAGGGGGTCTTGGAGGCGTTCTAGAACTGCCCGGTCTACCAGAACACCAGTGCCAATTAGCTTTAGGTCTACCGGCTTGTCGTAGCGCAGACTCAGGTCGTGCAGGGTGCGGGGAAAGCGGCGCAGAATGTCGTCGAGGGGGAGCATGCGGGACCACAGCAGCTCCTTTTGCAGTTGACCTAGCATCTGCCGTTGCCTGGCGAGGGCTTGGTTAGACTGGTCACTCACTAGGGTAATATCGGCTGCTACCTCCGACAACTGGGCGACCTCCTCGAGGGCCTCCTGCAGTAACAGCTGGAGACTAGAATAGTTGTCCAGCTCCAGGGTATCAAAGCTAGGTAAGTTACTTACTGCCCCCGCCTCGCTCCGCCGCCCCGTCTCGGTTTCGGCCATGGTCTGCAACTGCCTGGCCAGGTTATTGAAGCGCTCAAATCCTTTGAGGAGATTGGCCACGCGGGCTGACATTTGGTCATGGCGTAAAGATAACCCATTGCGGCTGATTACTAGCTCGCCTACGAGGTTATTCATCCGCTCTAGACGGTCTAAATCTACCCGCAGGGTGGTGCGCACCACCGTCTCTTCCCCCCCCTGGGGCTTGTGGACGTACTTTTGTTGGACCTGGGAGGTTTGGGGAACCGGGGTCGGCTCCGCCGGGGGAAGAGACTCGAAGACCCCCTGGATTTCCGCGGCCCAGTATTCGGGGGGAGCCAGGCTCTCCCCTGACTCCTCAAGGAGAGTAGCCGGGTCACCCTGGGGCTCAGGAGCGGTGGCAAAGGGTTGCTCGAGGAGGGTGGCCGGCTCCGGGAGAGAGTCAGGCTCTGGGCCTTGAAACCAAGCAAAGGGGTGGTCAATAATCGTGGCTGGCTCCCCGAGGGGGAAATTATCAGCTTCTAGCCCTAGCTGGGGCGGGTCTAACTCTTGGGGCCCAAAATCCTCCGCAAAGAAGGGATGATCCGTGAGGGTGTCTATCTCCTGGGGCCCCTCCTCGGAACCCAACTGGGCATCCTCCCCTTCCTCGGTAAATATGCTGTCCAATAGGGCTGATTGCTCCTGGGGACTAACCGACCAAGGCTCGGCCTCTAGGGCTTCAACAGCCCACAGGTCCGCCGCGTCGGCTATCTCCGTGTCTCCCCACTGCTCACCCCAGAGGGAGGGCGTGACAGGGTCCGGCACCTTTAGCCAAGCGGTCAGCTGTTCGCTTGGTTCCCCCCCGCGGGTACGGTCTCCCGCCAGGACAGCCTGGTGAGCCGCCCAGAAGTTGTCTAGGGCCTGGCGAGCGATCTGCTCACTGTGGTCAGGATGGGCAGCCAAGGCCTGCAGGGTAGTCTCGGCGATCTCCCGAAACCCCGGTAGGTTCAATAACTCAGCGATCCCTAGGAACACCTCCGCCTGGGTGCGCAACTCAGGCAAGACCGCCTGGGGCTGCTGGTCCAGGATTGCCGCTAAGCGCTCTAACCCCTGGGCGACATCGACCGTGAAGATGGCAGCGGCCACATCCACCCCCAGGTCCGCCGCGGAGGGGAGGTAGGTTTCCGCCGCCATGTAGTCGCCTAGGCGCCCGGTCAGCTGATTAAACAGCGCCTGGGCCCGATGGTGATCCACCTCGTGGCTGCCCTGGGTAAATTCGGCCACCAAGGGCTCCTGGAGGCAATCAAAGGCTTCCATGAGCAGGGACTGTAACTGGACATCGAGGACCAGATCCGGATGGTGCAAAGCCCCAAAAAAGGTCTCTAGGTGGTGGGCTAGTTCCTTGATGTCCTCCAACCCCACACTGGCCGATCCCCCCTTGATCGAGTGGGCCGCCCGCATGAGGTTATGGACCCGGGCAGTAGTGCGCTCCTGGGCCAAGGCCAATAGTTCTGTCTCGATGGTGTGCAGCAGTTCTAGGGCCTCCTGGGCAAAGAACTGGTAGGCTTGGTCGCGGATATCTAGGTCAATAGCCATGCACCCTCCTTCAGAACTGGGCTAACTGCCCCTAGGAACCCCTAGGCACTGATCTTAAACCGACTAACCGTAGCCTGCAATTCCTCCGCTAGCAGCAGCAGGGTATGGAAGGAGTCCGATACGCCGCTGGCCTCCTTGGCAGTTTGGCCGGCAATCTGGGCTACGTCCTCCATGGCCTCCGCTGCTAGGGCCGAAACCTGGGATTGGCTAGTAGCCGAACGGGTAATGTTTTCTACAAGAACGTCAATCTCAGCACCGGCCCGGGCAATCTGGTTAAGGGTCTGGCGCGTGGCATCCACCAACTCTGTCCCCGTCACCACCTGCTGGGTGCCCTCCTCCATCGCCCTGACCACCTCAGCGGTTTCGGTTTGAATCTGGGCCACTAGGTCCTCAATTTCTGCCGTAGCTGCCGCCGACTGGCGAGCTAGGGAACGCACCTCCTCCGCCACCACCCCAAAACCCCGCCCCTCTTCCCCAGCCCGGGCCGCCTCGATGGAGGCATTCAACGCCAGCAGGTTAGTTTGAGCAGCAAAGGAGCCAATGAGGTTCACCACCTTGGAGATCTTTTGGGAGGACTCCCCGAGGCGCTTGATCTTTTTGGCGGTTTCCGCCACTGTGGTGCGGATGCCCTGAATCCCCTCTACGGTCCGGTTCATAGCCTCGTCCCCTCGGGCCAGGATTTGGGTAGCCTCCTGGACCACCCCTTCCGCCTTCAGGGCGTCGGCGGCCACTTCCTGGCTCGATTTGGCTAGGGCCTGGATCCGGTCTAGGGCCTGGGTCACCTCCTGGGTCTGACGCTGGGCTTCCTCAGCTAGCTTTGTGGCTGCGCCCTCACTGTCTTGGGCGGTGCCGGCCACCTGTTCGGCCGCCGCTTTTACCTGAAGGACGATCTGACGCAGACTGGCAACGGTGGCGTTGTAGGAGTCGGCGATGGTGCCAATTTCATCCTCCGTCACCCGAGCCCGCACCGTCAGGTCCCCCCGGCCCACCGGGTCTACCTCCATCAGCAGGCTTAGGGCACGGCTCTGGAGGGACTCCTTCAGCCGTCGCTGCTCGTCTGCTAGCCGCTCGGCTTCCGCCCGGGAGTTCATTACCTCGTCTAGGAACACCGAGCGGCTGATGGCCACCCCAATCCACTCGCCAAACTCCTTCATCAAGGCAACTTCCCGCTCCTCCCAGGTGTGGTGCTTGGCGCAGTGGTGGGCCACCAACAGTCCGTACAATTGTCCGCGGATCACCACGGGCACCACCAAATTGGCCTTGATCTGCAACCGCTCCATCAATTTCAGGTGGTCGGGGTGGAAGTTGGCGTTAAACACATCCGCCGTGGGCACCACCCGGCCCTGGCGGTAGGCACTGATCAAGGTTTGGGGGATGCAGGGGTCGCCAATTTCCTGGGCCAGGGCTACGGGCCAGCCCGGCAGCACCGATTCCCCAGTAATGTAACCGCTCCAGTCCGGCCGGAAGGCGTAGACCACCACCCGGTCCACCCCCAGGTCAGCCCTCAAGCTAGCCAGAACCGTGTTTAGGGCTTCCCGCCGGGTCTCGGGTAGTTCAGCTACAGCCAATTCTGCCAGTTGGCGCTGGGCGATGGCCCGCCGGTCGGCCTCAGTCTGGGCCCGCTGCCGCTCCTGCTCGGTGCGCTCCGTGGCCTCGGCCTGGACCGCTAGCAGTTGCTGGATCTGGCCCGCCATCTGGTTAATGTTCTCCCCCAGGACTGCCAGTTCATCTGTGCCGGTAACGGGCACCCGGACGCTCAAGTCCCCTTGGCCAATCTGGTCTACCGCTTGGCTTGCCCGGACTACCGGCCGTGAGGCCCGCTCCGCTAGTAGGGCGCTGATCGCCCCCCCGGCCACGGCTACCCCTACACTCACCAACACCACCAGGAACAGGATCTGCCGCTCAGGGGCTAGGGCTGTCTGGGCATCGGTAGTGTATACCACACCCCAATTTAGCCGGGGCAACCCCGGAACAGCGGGCATAACACTAAAGTAGACCAGTTTAGTAGTGTGGGTAAATTGATCGGTAATTTCTAAAAACTTAGGTTTACCCGCCTGGGCAACTCCTTGCAGACCAGGCAGTTCATCGAAGGCGTTGCGGTCGATTTCCCCGGGTTGGGAGCTGAGGAACACTTGGCCAGCAATGCTCTTGCCGTTAGTCCCGACTCCCGCGAGGGGAAACACCAGATAGGTCGGGGCGTTCCCAGTTTGGCTGATGTCTCCCGCCAAGGTCTGACTCAAGACGGGGGTGAGAATCCTGGACCTGACCACCCCTACTACGTTGCCCGAGGCATCCTTTAGGGGACTGGAGATGAATAGGGAAGTATTGGAGACCTTGGAGACGGATTTTACGGGCGAGCTGATAAAGGTATGCCCAGCCATGGCCTGCTTGAAGTAGTCCCGGAAAGCCACGTTACCCGGGCTAGGCAGGGGCCCGGCATTTAAAACCAAATTCCCCTGGGGATTGAAGATGGCTATGTTGGCATAATCAAAGACCTTGACCGGGGCAGCGAGGCGCGCCACCCTAGCAGCTTGAGCTGCCGGGTCGGTGCTGGCTAGGGCCGGATCGTTTCCTAGGACTTGCACGTTGCGATAGCGGGCCCCGATCAGCTGACCGATATCATGGGTGAGGTAAGCATCCGCTTGGAGCTGTTGATTTTTGATCTGCTGGTCTACAAACTGGCGCGCCACCAGGGCTGAGACTCCCCCTACCACCAGGGCTGAGGTCGCACTCAGGATAATTGCTGCCACCGTTGTCTTTGTCCTCAGGCTCCAGCCGCGGCGACGCTCAGTCGGGAGAGAAGGGATGGGAGTGCTAGTCATGAATCCACCTTGTTAGGAGAGGGAATGGGTCTGGACTTGCTCGAGAATGGCGGCGGGGTCGAGCACGGGGAGGACTTCCCGGTCCGGCGACAGCCGATACCCCTGGAGCAAAAGAGCAAATCCAGGGGAGGAAGGGGGGACAGCCAGGGCCTGAATCTGGTCGGCTTGACAGCGCTCTAGGTCCTCAAGAGCGGCTACCCCCAAGCCCAAAAATTTGTTGCCCACGGAGCGACGATTACTGGCCTGGTGAATAATAATACAAGCAATCTGGGCAGGGGCCTGGTCCCAGAGGGAGGGGAAACCAGCCAAGGCTCCCAGGTCTGCTAGCCAGAGCACCTCTCCCCGCCAGTTGTGTACCCCCAAGACCCAAGCCGGCAGATCCGGGATCGGCAGGACTTGCTCCGGGGAGAGGCTAAGCACCTCCGTCAGATGCCCCGCAGGCAGAAGGGCGCGGGTTGAACCTAGGCGAAACCGGAGGTAAGACTGGCTAGGAGAGTCACTACTGATGGCCGTCATAGCTTAGCTGTTCAAAAAGCTCTTTACCACCCGCACCAGCTGCTCCTGGTCCACTGGCTTGGTCAGGTAGGCACTGGCCCCCTGCTTCATCCCCCAATAACGGTCCATGTCTGTGTTTTTGGTAGAGCACATGACGATGGGAATCTGGCCTGTACTGGGGTCTGCCTTGAGTTCCCGGCATAGTTCAAAGCCACTGCGGTCCGGCAATACCACATCTAGGATGATGACATCCGGGCGTTGCAGCCGAATCTGATTGAGAGCTTCTCCACTGGTGGTAGCCTTAGTCACCCCCACCCCCGCCCGTTGGAGGCACTCCTGCAGGATGCCCATTTCCGTCGGTGAATCTTCCACGATCAAGGCCAAACCCATGACTCCCCTCTCCTAGAAATTAGACTAGTCCTACAGTCTATGATCCCACCTTGCGGCCAATTGTGATGTGCCCTAGCCCACCTGTCTAGGGTATCCCCGGGGATGGCTGGACTGTTTGGTGCAGGTGTTTTTCTACCGTGGCGATTACCGTCTGGCCCTCTACTGGCTTAGCCAGAAAATCGCTAGCCCCCGCTACCCGAGCCCGGACCCGGTCGACAATCCCGTCGTTGCCAGTCAAGATCACTACGGGCACCTTCTGCAGGGCAGAAACCTTGCGCAGCTGGGTGCACACTTCGTAACCGTTCGTGTTGGGCATGACCAGGTCTAGAAACACCAGGTCCGGTTTGGCACCCAGTAGGCTAGGAACAGCCCGCAGGGGGTCTTGAATACCCTGAAAGCGGTATCCGGCTCCCGTGAGAATGGTTTGCATCGCCTGCAGGACCTGGGGACTGTCATCCACACACACCACCAACGGCCCGCGGGGGGAGGCAGGCTTAACCGTGGCCGGGGGCGGTGACACGGTCAGGGGCGGGGGGAGGTCCTTCACCTCCACTAGTTCCAAGGCTCCCGACTGGAGGTAGGGCAGGAGGTAGGCCGCTATTTCCACCACATCTCGTTTGCGGAAAGTTGCCAGGTCTCGGAAGGTCTGCTGGCCAGTGAGGATGCTTTTGAGGCCCTCGTAGGCCGGCCCTGGGGCCTGACGCTGGAGCTGCTCTAGCTGGTGGATAGCCGGCGCCAGGTTGGGGGAGCGGTCGGCGAGCTTAGCCTCCTGCCAGCGCCGCCACAGGTCCCCAGCTAAACCAATGACCTTCTCCGGGTCTAGCACCACCAGGTAGGCAGGTAGGGTCGGGCCCCGGTGGGTGAAGAAGGCCACCTCTCCCACCTGGGAAATGTCAAACAAAGCTTCCATGGTCATCATCTCGGCAATCCGGATGGCTTGGTCTCGGCTGATGTGACCATCAGTGACCCAGTGGCACAGGAGCTGATACTGCCACCACTCGGGCAACAGGTCCGGGGTCTTAACCATCAACCGGGCCCTCACTTCCGGCTGCCGCCAGTTAATTTGGGGACAATGGGCCACCAGGCAACGCTGCCAAGCCCTAGTGGGATGCTCTCCGCCGGCCACGTAGACGATCCGCCCTAGGTACATGTGAAACGCCCACTGCCGCCCAGCCTTGGAGCGCAGGGTCAAGTTGCCACTGTAGCGGATCTGTTTAAGGGTATGGAAAAACTTCGCCTGCCGGCCAGAGTCAAATCCGGTTACGGAAACACTAAAGGACGCAGCAGCGGAGGAACTATTGGCAAAGGGGGGTAAGTGATCTAGGGTACTATGAGAGTTGATAGAGAAGATCATGGGGGAGGGAACGCGTCCTGAAAGAGGGGACTAATGGGTGAACCAGGCTGACTTGGGCAATTACGCTTCCTCCTGCCACCCCGGGCAGACCTCCCCGATGGCAATTTCTAACTCATTACCCATGACCCCACTGTAGCGTGATTTTACGTACACCGTCAACGACCACCCCAATTTTACCAATCTTTACTCAGCATTTTCCCAGAGTGTAAGCACCTCTCTAGGGGGTGAGTCTGGGGTCGGATTGAGGGCGCAGCCCTAGGCAGCCAATGTCCAAGGGGCAAGGCGTTGTACAATAGAGGCGCTTATCTGAGGGGGTGGCGTCCTGCTGACCTAACTCGGGTTAGGAGCCGACAACATCAGTAAACCTGCATTAACCAGCAACTAAATGATCTCCAGCAATGATTTTCGGCCAGGGGTGAGTATTGAGCTAGACAACGGGATCTGGCGAGTAGTGGAATTTTTACACGTCAAGCCCGGGAAAGGCTCAGCCTTTGTGCGCACTAAACTCAAAAATGTCCAAACTGGCAACGTGGTAGAGCGGACCTTCCGGGCAGGGGAAACCGTCCCCCAAGCCAACCTAGAAAAAAGTGTGATGCAGCACACCTATAAGGAAGGGGAGCAATACATCTTCATGGATATGGAGACCTATGAAGAGGCCCGCCTGAGCGCCAAAGAAATTGGGGACCGGGTCAAGTACCTCAAGGAGGGGATGGAAGCTAGCGTGGTGCGCTGGAAAGACCAGGTCCTAGAGGTGGAGCTACCCAACTCAGTCACCCTCCAGGTAGTCCAAACTGACCCGGGGCTGAAGGGAGATACGGCCACGGGGGGGACTAAACCAGCCATCTTGGAAACCGGTGCCCAGGTTATGGTACCTCTGTTCATTACCCAGGGGGAGATGGTCCGGATTGACACCCGCACCGATGCCTACCTGGGGCGCGAGTAGACCATGCAGTTAGACATTAAGGACCTGTGGGAACTCCTGAAGGTTATTGACCAAACCAAATTCACTGAATTTAGCTTGAAGGTGGGGGAGTTAGAACTGTTCATCAGTCGCCAGGGTCCGAGTGCCCCGAGCGCTCCGGCGAGTCCACCCCCCCCCGTAACCCTAGTCCCGACTCCCGAGCCAGCCCCGCCAGTCCCCGAGCCGGCTCCAGCCCACGACTGGGTAGAGATTAAATCCCTGATCGTCGGTACTTTTTACCGCGCCCCGGCTCCCAACGAGCCCCCCTTCGTCGAGGTAGGAGACTCCATTCGCCTCGGCCAGACCGTGTGTGTGATTGAGGCGATGAAGGTGATCAATGACGTGGAGGCCGAGGTGAGCGGCCGGGTGATGGAGATCCTAGTGCAGAACGGAGAACCTGTAGAGTACGGCCAGACCCTGATGAGGATTGACCCACACCTCTAGAATGGGAGGCGGATGGGAACCTCTCCGGGAATCATAATGAACCGTACTTTTTGGATTATTGCCTTAATATCATTTATTAATTCCCTCAGTTTTACCATTCTCATCCCCACCATTTATCTCTACGGGCGTCAGTTCGGCCTCAATCCCTTTCAGACTAGTCTGCTTTTTTCCATCTACTCCATTGCCCAATTCCTGGCTACCCCAGTGATCGGCAAACTTTCCGACCGCTGGGGCCGCAAACCCCTGCTAATCCTCAGCCTGGCGGGTACCGTGGTTGGTAATGTGGTGGCTGGCACCACCACCAGTGCGGCTATCCTGTTTCTGGCCCGATTTACGGACGGGATCACCGGCGGCAACAACTCTGTGGCCCAAGCGGTGATTTCGGATGTCACTACTCCCCAGGACCGGGCCCGGGGCTTTGGCTTTTTTACAGCCGCCTTCGCCTTGGGCTTCATCCTCGGTCCGGTGGTCAGCCTGGCGGCCCAATCCATCTCCCTAGGGGCCTCCTTTGTGGCGGCCGGCCTGGTGGCAGCAGTGGCCCTGGTGGTAACTATTTTTTTTCTCCCCGAGACTTTAACTACGAAGGCGGCCGGAGCTGAGAATATTTTCGATCTGGGACTAGGCAACTTGGTGCGGGGCATTGCCATACCTCGGGTCGGGGTGCTGCTGCTGCTCAACTTTTTTACCGGCACCACCTTTAGTATCTTTACCTTTGCCTTCCAACCCTACTTCCTGCACGTGCTCAACCAAACTAGTCAATCCTTGACGCTGATGTTTGTGTTGTTTGGTACCATGGGGGTCCTGATGCAGGTCCAGGGGATTAAGCTTCTGACCCGCTGGCTAGACCCAGCCGGGATTATGTACTTGGGACTGCTGATGCGCAGCCTGACTTTCATGATGATGCCCATCTGGCCAAATGTGGGTTATTTTGTCCTGGTAGGGACGGTGTTTTCCATGTTCAATTCCCTGGTCCAGCCTATGCTCAGTACCCTACTTTCCTTAAACGCCCAACCCCAGGACCAGGGGATGGTCATGGGTCTAAACTCCTCTTACCTCAGTGTGGCCAACGGCGTGGGACCCCTGATCGCCGGCGCCATGATCCACGACTCCCAACCCCTCACCTACAGTTACTCCCTTTACCTGTCCGGGGGATTGACCTTTGTGCTGTTTTTGGCAGCTCTGGTTACCCGCTCCCAGTACGCCGCCAAGGTTGAGTCCTAGGCCACATCCCCAGACAGACTCCCGTTCTCCCGGAGCATCTCTGCCATAGTCTTGATGAAGCTCGCTAGGGGCACCGCCAACAGCAGGCCGATTAGACCCCCTAGCTTGACACCGATCAACAGGGAGACGAGGATCCAGACCGGGTTGAGGCCCGTCATCCCCCCCAAAACCCGCGGGGCGATAAAGTTATCGTTGATCTGGGAGATCAACACCGCCAAACCCAATACCTCTAATCCCAGGCCAAAATTCTGCAGGGCGATCAGGAAACTGACTACCACGATGCTGACGATTCCGCCTACCGGGATCAAGGTCATCAGGCCGATGCCCAACCCAAACAACAGGCCGAAGGGCACCCGCAGGACTAGGAAAGTGAAGGTCAAGGCTCCCCCGAGGACCAGGGCGAGGACGATCTGACCCATGAAGTAGTTATGAAAATTTTGATTCAGGGAGCGGCGCACCTGATTACCCAACTGGGTAGGAAACCAGCAAAATATGCCATTCCAGAGGCTCTCACCAAATAGCATCAGGTAGGCGGTAATCACCAGGGTCAAGATCACATTGATCACCCGGTCCAGGGTGCTAAAGGCAAGGACAAACACCTGACCAGTCAGAGACTGCAACCGCCCCGATAACTGAGCTGCCAGTTGGGTGGCAGAACTAGTCAGCAGCTTACTGAGAAAACCGGTCACGTCATCCGGTAGGTTCTGGGCGATATCCCACTCCTGCAGTACCAGCAGTAACTGCTGCCGGCCCGAGTCAAGCCACAGGGGCAGGCGATTGACTAGCTCCGTCAATTGACCGATCAGCACCGGGGCCAGGGTGACCCCCAGGGTACCTAGTAATACAAAGGCCAACAGGAATACCCCAGTCACTGCGTATCCCCGCCGCAACCCCAGCCTTTGAAACAGGCGGGCTGGGTAATCTAGGACAAAGGACAGGAGAGTAGCGGCGAGGACGATGGTCACCAGGGGTTGAAAGTAACGCAACACCAACAGCAACAACCAGCCATTCAAAATAATCAAAGGAAACACCAAACCCCAGCGAGCCCAAACCGGCAGGATGGCCACGGTGCGGGGGGCCGGGGCCCTCGGGGGTTGGGAGGCCTCTAGGTGCGGTTCTGAGCGGAGCATAGGATGCCGGGAGGTCGATTGCAGCTTGTTAACATCATAATACGGCCGCCCCGCCTAGGTCCTCTAGGTACTGCTGGGGACCCACTTGGGCTAGGCGGGCTTGTTTAGTGATTACTGCCTGGGTCTGGGCCTGCCGATACTGCTCAAGGGCCTCTAGAAGACGCGGGTCAGCAACGGCTAAGATCTGCACCGCCAACAAGCCGGCGTTATGGGCATTACCGATGGCCACCGTAGCTACCGGCACCCCCTTGGGCATTTGGACAATGGAGTAGAGGGAGTCAAGGCCCTGTAGATGCCGGGAAGGGACCGGCACCCCGATCACCGGCAGAGGGGTGAGGGCGGCTATCATCCCGGGTAGGTGGGCCGCCCCCCCTGCCCCAGCGATGATCACCTTCAGGCCTCGCTGGTGGGCCTGGCGGCCGTAATCTACCATGGTCTCAGGGGTGCGGTGGGCCGAGATGACCGCCACCTCCCAAGCCACCTGAAAGTCGGTGCACACCTGCACGGCCGCCTGCATCACCGGCAAGTCCGAGTCACTGCCCATGATAATTCCCACCTGCACCATGGCTGCTCCTTGCGCCTAAAATCCTACCCTTAAAAACCCAAGTCTGCCCGGGCCGCTTGGGCGGCCTCCCGCAGCTGCTCCGCGGGCAGGGTTTGCCAATCCGGATTACTCACGGCGGCGTAGAAGGCCGCATCGTAGGCCCGGGTACGAACCACTACCGGCATGGGGACAGCATGGCCGAGGACGAGGGCTTGCTGCTTGGAGTCCAACTTAGCCAGGACTGAACGCAGGCCCTGGGCCCCCGATACGCCCGTAAAAATGGCCTCAATATCCTTTTCGTCGTTGAGGAGGGCGGTGATGCGAGTGCCTACCTGGGACATCACCTCCGGGTCAATCCCTGAGGGCCGTTGGTCCACCACCAGAAGGGTGACGAAGTACTTGCGCATCTCCCGGGCAATGGTGCCGAAGATGGTCTGTCCGACCGTGGCCCGGTCTAGGAACCGGTGGGCTTCCTCAATCGTGATCACGAGGGGCTGGGGTCGTTGACCAAGGTCCTTGGTGTGCAGAAAGCGCTCCGCCTTGCGCACGTAGTCAGCGTGGATGCGACGGGTAATCACGTTAGTGGCTAGCATGTAGGCCAGGAGATTGGATTGGGAGCCGAACTCCACCACCACGTGTTGGCCGGCTTCTAGGTAGGCCAGGATCTGACTAATTTGGTTGTGGGCCGAGGCACTGCGAATGTACTTTAGACCCTCAAGGCGGTTGAGTTTGCGCTGCAGGGCCATGATCGAGGCCTTGTTACCCATGCGGGTTTCACAGAACACCTGAATGTCATCGTTAGTCATGTTCAGCAGCTGGCTGATCCAATCGCGACCAAGCTCCTTGGCTAGGATCACCGCATTTTCCAGGCTGGCCTCCGATAGGTTTAGTTCCTGCCGCACCAGGGTCAGGTCCTCCACCTCGATCTGGTCAAAGCTAATAAACAGTTCGTGGGCGTTGCGCACCCCCCGGCGGCGAGTGGAGTCGGGGTCGAGGGTATAAACCTGGACCTGGTCTGGGAACAGTTGGCGCAGTCCCTTCACGGTGCTGAAGGATTTGCCCTCCCGCACCGCCTCCCAGCCGTACTCCGAGTGCATATCAAAGATCAGGTTCACCGCCGCTCGTTTCTGGATGATCCCGGCCAACAACACCCGGGTCAAAAAGGACTTGCCAGTGCCGGATTTACCAAACACCCCATTGCTGCGCTCCACAAACCGGTCTAGGTCTAGGCAAATAGGCACCGGCATATCGAGGGGCTCGCCAATGGCGAAGTTGCGGCGGTGGGGGTCATCCTCCCAACCGAACACCGTCCGAAAGTCCCGCTCCTGGGCTTCGTAGACCTGACTAAAGTGCCCCGGCACGGTTTTGACCGGCATTAGGGCCAGGTCCGAGTCATCCCCGGGGTCGGCCTGGGGGGTGAACATGAGCATGGGGGAGAGATTCAGGGTGCCGTAGGTGCCGGTGCCGGCGATCACTTCCTGTAAAAAGGTGTCTCCGGGACGGGGGGGGTTAGCGAGAATGCGGGGGCTGGCGGTACCGAGGGCTACATCCGTGAGCATGCAGAAAAACCGGGACCGCTGGCCGTGGACGACTAGGAACTGCCCCACCCGGATATTTTCAATACAGACTTCCCCGTGCAGACGCACCTCTAGGCCTTGACTGAGGGAGCCCTGAATTACCGACCCGAGGGGCAGGACATTGGTCATGGGGTTACTTGGTGGCGATGACGTTCAGACTGATGTAGGTGTCCATGGCCCGCAGGCTACTACAGTCATCAAACAGATTAAACTCGGGCACTTGGACGCACTCCCTAAACCCTACCTGGCTCACCAAGGAAAACAACAGGTCAGCATCAAAGCCAGTTTTATGCACGTCGTACTCGTTAATTTGCCCGCCAAACATCATCGCCATCACGTGGAGACGGTCCTGGGGAGATAGCTTGGGGTGCAGGTATAACCAGCACAGGGTGCGCAGGTCCGGGACGCTAACGTACAACTTGCCCCCGGGGACAAGGACCCGATACCACTCCTGGAGAGTGTTGTATACCTCGTTGTGTAGGGCGTAGTGGAAGTGCTCGAGCACGTGGCTAGTATAGATCGCCCCTACGGATTCATCGGCAAACTCCGTCAGACGACTAGCATCTGCCACAAAGTCTACCCCTGGTCGGGGCTCAATGTCGAGGATCTTCCAGTCTGGATGAGCTTGGCGGCCACCGATATGCAGTTGTAAAGGCTCACTCATAGGTTCTCCCAACGATGCTCCCACATCTGCCGGTAGGCAGCTTCCATATCCCGGGTAAACTGACGGGCATTCCAGAGGGGGGAGCGATGGCGAGCCTGGCGCAACTTCCAGACCACCTGCTGCCGCAGGGCCAAATCCTTACCCAAGCGGACCCCCCAATCCACGTACTCCTCATCACTCCAGGCTATACCTTCCGTAACCCCCACGTTGGCCAAAAATGAGTAACTGTTACGAGCGACGAATTGCTCGCCGACCTTGGTTACCAGGGGAATGCCCATCCATAGGACCTCGAGGGTACCACTGGCGCCGCTGTAGGGGTAGCTGTCTAGGGCAATGTCCGCCACCCCCAGATTAGCACGATGGGTGGCCTCGTCCGGGTCCATGCTGGGGAAGCGCAGACGACTAGGATCTACCCCTTCGGCCGTGGCCATCACCTCCAGTTCCGCCTTGATCCCTTCGATGTCACTGTAGCCACGCACCACAAAGTAGCTGTTGGGCACCTGGCGCAGAATCGCCAGCTGGAGGCGGGTCATGGGGGGGTTGCGCTTATGACCGGTTTGGGCTGTCAGGTAGACCACCGCGTCGGCGGGAATGTCTAGGGATTGGCGCGTGAGGGTAGGGACACTAATTTCAAACCCATCTACGGCCACGTAGGTGGAGGGGAGCCGCCAGAGGGTTTCCCGGTAGTGCTCCTGGGCGTGCTCCGGCAGGACGTAGGGGTCGGCAATGTAGTAGTCAATGGTCGGCACCCCCGAGGCGTCTCCCCCGAGCCAGGTGACCTGGACCGGGGCGGGCCGGTAGGCCATCACCTCGCAGACACCAGTATGCATTGCCGTATCTAGATCCACCAGAATATCGATCTCATCCTCAGCAATTTTCTGGGCTGCCTGCCTCGCGTCGTTGCCACTGAATAGGCCCGCCCGGTGCACTGGTTCCACAAACCACCTGCGGGTCATGTCGGTAACCTCCTGCCCGTAGAAGTACACATGGATTTCAAACTCCTCCCGATTGTGGTGCTGCAGTAACCAGCGACTGAGCCAGCCTACGGGGTGAGGGCGCAGACTATTGGCGAGGTAGCCGACCCGCAGGGGGCGACGGTCCCGGGTCCGGGGGGAGTGGACTAGGGACAAAGGGGGGAGGTTATCCTGGCACAGCTGGGCAATCTGGTTCTGGAGGGCGCGATTCCCAGCCAGGTCATCCCGGATGTAAGTGAACATCAAGGGGGTCATGATCAAGGAGAAGGCCCGCTCGGGGATCTCTGGCCGGGTGGCAAGAAGCTCCCTGAGAATCCCCGCCTGCTGGTGGGATATCTCTAGCACCTCTGGCCAGTGGTTACCACTCATCAGGTGGAACTGCAGCAGCATGCTATGGCTAAGAGCTTGCAGGTCAAGGGTGTCAGCTTGGTTGCACAGGCGGCGGGCTAAGTCGATGGCATCCTGGAATAACCCCGCCTTGATGAAGACAAAGCCTATGTTGCGCAGGGTGTCCCTGTTAGTGGGATCGACCTGGACTGCCAGCTTACCCAAGTAGACCGCCTCTAGGGGCTTACCCTTGAGGTAGTAGGCAACGGTTGCCCAGTTGCCCAGGGCCTCCCCTAAAACCTGGGGTTCAGGGGCGATCTCCACGCACTTCCCTACCAGGTGGACGACCTCCGGGTGGAATTCTGTCCTGCCGAGGAGTTCCCACACCATCGCCTTGAGAAGTTGGGAGTCTAGGGCCTCAGCCGCCCTGAGCACCTCTTCAACCCGCCAGTCGCCTAACTGGTCCATGGCGAACAGCTGGTTTTGCAACCCGAGGCACAGCAGGTGCAGCAGATTGGTGGCGTCCCCGGGATTAAGTTCCCGCAGGTGAGCCCGCACCAGCCAAGCTAGCTTGGGCCGCTGGCGCTCTAAGAGGCGGTCGGCCTCCCGGGTAAGAATTTGGCTAAGGACTGCGCTCTGGTGGTCTAGAGCCTCAGCCGGCAGCCCAAAAGTGGCGGCCATCCAGGTGGTCTGGGCAGTCTCCTCATCCTGCTGGAGCAGGTAGGCTAGGCCCAGGTACCAATAGTTAGTCAACTCCTCTGGATCGGCCTCGCAGGCCCGCTCATAAAAGGCCACTACTCGGTCATAGCGCTCCGCTAGAAGGTCAGGTTCTACCCGGGGGTCCCACGTTGGCGTCATGGCAGTTAATTTTCCTTAGGGGCAATCACGCTCAGGACTAGGGCGCCGTCTTGATGGGAAACGACCACTTTCCCCCCTAGGGCTCTAATCCGGGCCACCGCCAGGGCCCGGACCCGCGGGTCAGGACTGGTAGTCAGGAGCATCCCCCAGGCTCCTACTTGCACCTGCTTACTGTCGGGGCGATGCTGCAGTAAAACCGCCGCCTGCTGGGCACTGGTGGCCACCAGGTCGTTACCGGCGATCCTGGCCCACCGGGCCCCGGTGGCGTAGGACTGACTCGCGGTGCGGGGCTGCCCCAGGAACAGCAGTTCATCCACGGCTTTGTACTGCCAGAGATAGTAAGCTTGGGGGACCTGGGGGGATAGGGAGGCCAGGCCCTGGTTCATCAGGGCCACAGTCCGGTCCGGCCGGCCGGCGTACAGGGAACAGGCGGTAGACAGGTATAGGTAGGCGCTGACAAACCGGGGGTCCCGCCGGACGATCAGCTGGAAGTAATCTGGCACGAGGCCGTAGCCGGTTCGGTTACGGGCTGGAGTGTCGCCGAAGTACTGAATGAAACTCAAAAAAGCCCCGTCCGCCAGAAGATTACTAAACCCCAGGGTCGGCAGGTGTAAGGCCAAGGCCAGGCGGCTTTTTTGCAGCCGCAGGGCAGCGGCAGAGGGGGGGGCGGGGGTTTGGGCCAACAGCTGCTGCAGGGTGGCCTGCTGGAGCCGGGCTACTACCCCCAAACCCAGGCAGGTGACAAGGCTAAAAACAAGAATGGGGGAAGGCTTCGCCATAGATTCAGACCTTAACTTCCTCCGGTCGTTTAGAGGGCGGAGGATTGTCGATCAAGCAGCCAAGTTTAACCAGATTAATTTTTGGGATTAATTTTTGGCGGGCTGACACTGCAACGGCTGCCGTTACTAAGGTAGTCTGATGCCCGCCTAGGGTCGCCGGTAGCCCTCCAGCGATCTCATCATATCTCAATTAAAGCCAAGGACAGGGTTTTAGACTTAAGACCATCCCGGCAGCTAAAAAAAAGGGGACCCGAGGCAGTACCCCGAGCCCCCCGAGTAGGCTAGTTAAAGCCTATTGAATCAGGGTGTAGTTAGCGGGGCAGGTGGCGTCAGTGTTAGCAGTTCCAGTAGTACTAGCGAACTGACCTTGACAGAGGACTTGGCTGTAGTTGCCGGAGGAGAAGTTGATGGTGCCAGAGTAGGGCCGGGTGTTGTTGGTGGCGTTGTTGGGGTCAACGGCAACGATGTTGGCGTAGCTATCGCCGGTACCAGCAAAGGTGTACTTGTAGTATTGGCTAGCTAGAGAAACCCCCAACAGACCTTCTACGGCCGCAGATCCAGAGCCGGTGGCAAAGCTCAGGTGCTCAAACTGGTAGGCTTGCTGGGCCCGGTTGACGGTACCTACGGCGTCCTTGGCTTCAGATTCCCGAGCTTTCCCTACTTGGGCGAGGAGGTTAGGCAGGGCCACGGCGGCAAGCACACCGATGATGATAACCACCACCAGTAGTTCGATCAGGGTGAAACCTTCTTGCTTGTCACGCAGCAGGTGTTGCAGGAGCTTGGCCTTAAATTCGGTCTTCATAGTTGTTCCTCAAGGGGGGGTGATTTGACATCCGCATGATTTCAAGGTGCCCAAGAAATCTGCCCTCGATAACATCAGCCCGGAAAGATTTTTTCGGCGGTGACCATGCAAGCTTAGATCCGCCCGTCAGATGTCCCCACAGGGGTGTAGGGGCCATCTACCCCGGACAACCCTTGATAATTGACCGGATGGTGTCGGTCCCCCATCAAGATAACCGCCGGGTCCTCAGGGGAGCTGGGACGTTCGGCCTCGACCCGTACGTAGGTCCCCTCTCCTGGGGCTTGGAGCGCAGGAGTCGGCAAGTCGGCCATGGCAATGACTCCCCGGTAGTCTGGCGGCGGGTAAGCCCCGTGCCCTTCCGGGGCCAGCTCCGCCAACAACAACGGGAGGGGGGTTGTGCCTAACCAGTCCACCACCAGGGTCAAAGGCCCCACCCAGGCAAGACCCCCAGGCAACCCAGCCTCCCGGAGATAGCCGAGGAACTTAACCTGCAATTCCGGCTTCATAGGTCAACCTACCTCACTAGATTTAGCTAGTCCTATTCTCTCCCAGCTCCCCCATCTCCGTATTTATTCCCCCTTGGGCATTTAGGCTAAGACAGTATCCGTAAAAGAACTGTAGTGAGGGCCCTAGGTGTACCTTGATAATTTCCTCATGGTGATCAAGATCATCATGATTACGCCTCCTGTTGGTGACTGCCATGGTGACAATTGGATATCAAGTAAGGACCCAAGAACTCCTGCAAGCTTACGCCCAGAAGCCCTCCGTGGCCCTGCGCAACCAAATAGTAACTTTAAACCTAGGGCTGGTGCGCAAACTTGCCCACCGTTTGAGCCGGCAGTGCACCGAGCCCTACGAAGACCTGGAGCAAATTGGCTCTTTGGGGTTGATCCGGGCGGTGGAGCGCTTTGATCCTGGCCAGGGCTGTGCCTTTAGTTCCTTTGCCGTCCCCTACATCCGGGGAGAGATGTTACATTTCCTGCGGGACCGAGCAGCTCTGCTTAAGCTGCCCCGGGCCTGGCAACGGGTCTACCACAGGGGCCAGACCTTAACCCAGACCCTCCAGGGCCAGCTAGGCCGGGCCCCCCGGGAAGCCGAGGTGGCCAGTCAATTGGGGCTGTCCCTGGGGGAGTGGCGGCAGATCCGGGCTGCTGCGGCTAATCGGGGCCTCTTAAGTCTCGATGTTTCCCTCGGCACTGAGGGGAATTTGACTTTAGCCCAGACCTTAGCCGATGGGCAACAGCTGCAAAAACAACAGGCCGAAGAGGAGCACCAGCAGGTGCGAGAGGCCCTCGGCCGCCTGGAGGTGAAAACTCGCCAAATCATCGAGTCGGTCTTCTGGGGGGGGATACCCCGCAAACAGGTAGCGGAAACCATCGGTGTCAGCCCGATGACCATCACCCGTTGGATTCAGCAGGGCCTGGCCCAGTTGTTGGCCGAGCTGAGCGAAACTGACCTATCCCTGGGGGCAAGCTAGGCCCTAGGTGGGTAACTTAACATCCCGCGCCAGGCCCAACAGGGCCAGGGTACGAATCGCCCACCAGGTTACGTCTACTTCCCAAGGTTGCCAGCCACACTTAGCCACGTGGGGGTAGGCATGGTGGTTGTTGTGCCAACCCTCCCCGTAGGTAAGGAGTGCTGCCCACCAGAGGTTGCGGGTGGTGTCCGGGGTAGCGAAGGTGCGATAGCCACCCCACAGATGGGTAGCTGAGTTGATAAGCCAGGTGGAGTGCCACAGCAAAACTGCCCGCAGGAAAACCCCGTAGACCACCAAAGACCATCCCCCCAGCCAGAACAAAAGCAAGCCTAGGGGCACCTGCAGCAGTAGGAAATAGTGGTTAAGCCACCGGTAAAAGGGGTCCCGCGCCAGGTCTGGAGCCTGTTTTTTGTACTGTTCGTACTCAAAAAACTGGGGCTGGGGATAGAAGATCCACAGCATATGACTCCACCAAAATCCCCGACGGGCTGAGTAGGGGTCCTTGACCTCATCCTCGGTGTAGGCGTGGTGGAGGCGATGGCCAGCTACCCAGAAAATGGGCCCCCCCTGGAGGGAAAGGGCCCCGAGAACAGCGATGATGTACTCTAGCCAACGGGGGACCCGGAAACTGCGGTGACTAAGGAGCCGATGGTACCCCAGGCAGACACCAATACTGCCAAATAGCCAGTGCAGTCCCAGGGTAGTGGCCAAGGCCGGCCAGGTAAAAAACCAGGGGGCTAGGAGGGCCACCCCGTGGACGCCGGCAAAGAAAGTAACCGCCAGCCAATCTAGGGGCGGCTGGGGATAACCAGTTTGAGGAGCGGTGGTCATGGAGTTGAGTATAGGTGGACACTCCCCTGGTCTGGACCGGGGGGAAGGGTAATCAAACTGCTCTAGAGAATCCCGGGGCTTGTCTTGACCCCAGGTAGGCATCAAAGACGGCAGCCACATTGCGAATCAACAGCCTCCCTAAGGGGGTGACCTGCAACTGATTAGTCTCTAAGTGCACCAAGCCATCGGCTGCCAGGGCCTCCAACCGGGGTCGCTCAGGGGCGAAGTACTGATCAAACTCCTCGAAAAGGTCAAGATGATATTTAGCTTGCAGGACATCCTTGGAAACTCGAAACTGACACATTAGCTCCTTAATCACGGCCCGGCGGACTAAGTCATCTGGCCCCAACTTCACACCACTTTCTAGGGCCAAGGTGGGAGCTTCTAGGGCCCGGTAAAAGTCTGGTAGACACTTGTAGTTCTGGGTGTAGACGTCCTGCAGCATGCTGATGGCCGTGACTCCAAACCCCAGCAAATCCGATTCTGGTTGGGTGGTATAGCCCTGGAAATTCCGGTGGAGGGTTCCCTGGCCCTGGGCGACGGCTAGTTCATCCTGGGGTTTGGCAAAGTGGTCCATGCCGATGAACACGTACTTATCCCGGGTCAGCTCGGTGATGGTCATGCGCAGCATCTTCAGCTTGGTAGCACTCGGGGGCAAGGTGGTAGGGCAGATCCGCTTCTGCAGGGGCTTGAGCCAGGGGACATAGGCGAAATTAAACACCGCAATCCGGTCTGGATCTAGCTGCATAGTTTTATGGATAGTCTCCCGAAAACTAGCTAGGGTCTGATGGGGCAGTCCATAGATCAGATCTACGTTAATGCTCTCAAAGGCCGCCTCGCGCATCCAGGCCATGACTTCAAAGAGCATTGACTCTGGTTGGACACGGTTGATGGCCGCTTGAACCGTGGGGTTGAAGTCTTGGATGCCGAAGCTAATGCGGTTGAAACCCATCTGCCGTAGGCCTAGGACGTAATCCCGGTTGAGGTAGCGGGGATTGACTTCAATGGATAGTTCTGCGGCCGGGTCAAAGGTGAAGTGCTCTCGCAGGCTCTGGAGCAGTTTGTGTACTTGAGGGAGGCTCAAGTAATTGGGAGTCCCGCCCCCCCAGTGCAGCTGCCGCACCCGCCGCTCCCGGTTCACAAGGCCAGCTAGCTGCTCAATTTGGAGAGTCAAGGAGGCCAAATAGCGCTCGGCCATAGACTTGAGCTTGGTGATAACGGTGTTGCAGCCGCAAAAGTAACAGGCCGTTTCACAAAAGGGGATGTGACAGTAGAGCGACAGGGGGGTGCGCTGGTAGTTGCCGAGGGCCACCGCCACTTGCCAGTTCGCCGGGTCAAACTCGGGCTTCAGTTCCGTGGCGGGGGGATAGCTAGTGTACCGGGGTAAGGGCCGGTCGTACTTGCGCAGCAGGTCAGGATCAAAAATCAGGTCTTGGGTGAAAACTGGCATAGGGGGTACCGGTAAGCAATAAGGTTAAAGGAGAGTGATCACTCCCCGCCCATCAAGGCTATGGCAGGGCCGGCCGCAGGCATGGTGCTTCCGGGTCGGTCTTGCCGGGTTAGCAGATCTAGGATTTCTGGTCCGATTGCCTGTCGCAGGTCTGGCTCTAGGTCCTGCATCACTCCTTGATTGAGGTCGAAGGCCAGGTTAGCCTCGGCCACTAGGGCCTGCTTGGTATCCTCGTCTAGGGGCAGATGGTTAAGGATGTCCCGATACCGCTGCTTAAAGGCCCGGCGGGCCTCCGGGGTGGGCAACTGGTCAAATTCGTGCAGCCGCGTGCCCGCATGGGGGGGCAATTCTAGGGCTGAACGGGCGATAACGCGCAGACTCTGGCCCCCGGAGAGGTCTCCCATGTAGCGGACGTAGGCGTGGGCTACAAGGAGGGAGGGGGAAGTGCGGGCTACTTGGTGAATTCTGGCTGCGTAGAGCCTGCCGCTGGGTACGGGTGTCAAGGGAGAGGGCCAGTCGGAGCCGTAGTAAAAGTCAAGGTCTTCCGCTAGGGCAGCTTGACGGTATAGCTCGGGCAAGTTCAAAGGCCCAAGGACGGGGTGGTCAGAGTGCCGTTTGAGTTCTGTTTCCAGTGCGGCGTAGACTAGATACAAATTAACTAAAAGCTTCCGAAAGGGTTCCCGATGCACAATTCCCTTGAGAAAACACTTCATAAAGGCCGTGTTTTCAGCTTTGGTGTGGGACAGATGGGTTCCTTCTCGCAAGAGAGTCGCTAAATCAGCAGTAACAAGCTCAAGGGTCATGGCACATACCTCGGAGGTCAGGTAAATTTCTGTGACCTTTTTACAACTATATAGCGATTAAATCTTAAATGGAAGAAGGTCTGGGGATTTCTAGGGGGAAAATTAACAGACCTTCCCCGGCAGCTCCAGTTTCCCCCAGGCAACTTAGAACCTAAATCCATGACCCCCATACCTTGGCAACACTTTTTACCTACCGGCGATCAAGCGGTGGACCAGGAACACGCAGCCCTATTCCAGAGAATCGTCCAGCTTGATCAAACCTGGCCCCCAGCCGGTGTGCTGCTCCCTAGTGCCTTGAGCGAGCTAGCAGCGGTCGCAGCCCAAGCTCAGGAGCATTTCCGTCGGGAGGAAATAGCGATGCTCCAACAGGCCTACCCAGGTTACTGGCGGCATCAAAGTGCTCATCGCCACTTGGAGCGCAAGATGAGCCGGGGGTGCCCAGGGGGTGAGGGAGAACCTCTGACTCCCTTGACTCCGTTATTACTGGCCCAATGGTTGGGCGCCCACATCCAGGCGGAGGACCTCCCCATGGCTGAGTATTTCCGGCACTACCGGACCTTCAAAGCGGAGCAGGAGGTAGTCCTGACGGCCCCCCTTCAGGTAAATTTTTCTAAAATCCAACGCTATATATCGATTTAGTTGATAGATTTAGGGAGACTTTTCCCTACACCCCTATGGTAGCCACCGCCCCCGCCACCTCCCGCGTGGACATGCCAGAAACCCTACTGGTGCCGCGCTTCTACACTACAGATTTTGCTGCGGCTGCTCAGCTAGATATTTCTGGCCAGGCCACGGAATTGCAGGCGATGCTGACGGAAATGCGCGCCGACTACAACCGCCATCATTTCGTGCGCGACGCAGCCTTTGATCAATCCTGGGAGCACATCCAGGGTGAAGATCGTCAAGCTTTCCTGGATTACCTGGAGCGCTCTTGCGTGTCTGAGTTTTCCGGTTTTCTACTTTTCAAAGAGCTCTCCCGGCGACTGAAGCAGCAAAACCCAGTCCTGGCCGAGATCTTCCAGCTAATGGCCCGGGATGAAGCCCGCCATGCCGGCTTTCTGAACAAAGCCATGGGGGACTTCCAGAGTGCCTTAGACCTGGGCTATCTGACCAAGGAGCGCACCTACACCTATTTCCCCCTGCCGTGGGTGGTTTACACAGTCTACCTGTCTGAGAAGATTGGCTACTGGCGTTACATTTTAATCCACCGCCATCTCCAAGCTCATCCCGAGCACCAGTTTTATCCCCTGTTTCAGTACTTTGAGCCCTGGTGTCAAGATGAGAATCGTCATGGGGACATCTTCAAGGCCCTGCTACGTTCTCAACCCCGGCTGTGGAGCACCTGGCAATCCAAGCTCTGGAGCCGGTTTTTCCTCCTGAGCGTGTTTGCTACCCACACCCTGACGGTACACGAGCGGGCTAACTTCTACCGGTCCCTAGGGCTAGACGCCACGGAATTTGACCAGGAGGTAATTCGCCAGACTAACGAGACCGCTGCTCGAGCCTTCCCGGCAATTCTCGACCCAGATCACCCGGAGTTTTTCCCCCGCCTGCACCGGTGTGCGGCCCTGAATCTGGCCCTGCTGGAGATCGAAGGCAGTGAGCAACCCAAGTGGCTGAAGACCCTGCGCAAGTTGCCCCTGCAGCTGGGAATTCTCGGGCATCTGGGGCGGCTGTTGTGCTTGCCTGGAATTGACGCCGAAGCCAAGCGCGGCACCGTCTATTAGGCATCTTCTAGGCGAGCCCCTTCTAGGTCAGCAGCCTCTAAAATCGTCCCGGTGAGGTCGGCCCCCCGCAAGTCCGCCTCTCGGAGGATTGCCCCTGTGCAGTCCGCGTAACTCAAGTCGGCCCCCCGCAAGTCCGCCCCCGTCAGGTCTACGGGCAGGCAATCGCGCTCCACCCCCCGCCGCAGGTTAGCTCGGCAAAACCTAGTGCCAGTTAGATCAGCCCCCCTGAGAACCGCTTCGTTGAGCTGTCCATAACTTAAGTCAGCCCCCTTCAGGGAGGCACCTTGGAGGTTAGTGCGCCGGGAGGAGGTGGAGCGCAAGTCCGCTTCAATCAGGTTGGCCCCAGCAAGGTTAGCCTGGTTCAAGATGGCACCGCTCAGGGTGGCCTTACATAGATTAGCCCCCTCCAGGGAGGCGTGGGTTAGCTGAGCCTCACTCAAATCCGCCTCTCGCAGAGCCGCCCCCCGCAAGTTCGCCTCGCTCAGGTTAGTACCCCAGAGAATTGCCTCACTCAAGTTAGCCTCCTGGAGTGAGCATTGGCTCAGGTCAGTTTTGCCCAGCAGGGCCTGACGCAGATCGGCTCCTTGAAGGTTGGCGCCCTTGAGGGTGAGATTAGTCAAGACTGCTTCCCGCAGGTTAAGGCGGGGGAAGTCTCGGGCACCGGCAGCATACTGTTGCAGGATTACATCTAGATTCATAAAATATCTCGAGGCCAAAACTTCCGTACTAGACGGCCGAGGAATCAAAGCTGCGGACCTGCAGCCTGAGACGGTCGGCGATGCTATCCCGGACTACCCTACATAGTTCAAACACGTTGGGGTCCGTAATTTCGTAGTAGGCACTGACCCCCTTGGCCTGACGGGTGAGGATACCAGCTTGAGTCATGATCTTCAGATGCTTAGAGAGATTGGCCTGACTAAAGCCGGTAGCCTCCGTCAGGTCCATCACATTCATGGGCCCCCTGTGGAGACAGTTAAGGATCTGCAGTCGACTAGGTTCCGACAGAACCTTAAAGTAGTCGGCAACTGAGGATAGGACATCAGGGGAAAGGGGACGGAAAGTCGGTTCATCCATGCTCGATCCTCTAGTTTTGCTAGCCTTTTAGGGCCACCCCAAGCGCCTCAAGGCCTACCGCAAACCTAATACCCGCAATCCAAAGCGGGATATTACCTGACTCGGGGAGATGCGTCCCCAGCGTCCGCCACCGTGAGGGGCTGGGAACTATTCAATCCTAGTATCAATTTTTAAGATTATCCTGATAAATCTGCTTGGTGAGGGGTGGGGACCGGGGTTCCGGCCCCACTGAGGTGCGGGAGTCTACATCATCCCCATGCCGCCCATACCACCCATGCCACCCATGCCACCCATGCCACTCATGTCCGGTCCGGAGGCACCAGGTTTGACCTTTTCGGGCTGCTCAACCACCAGGGCTTCAGTGGTAATCACCATACCGGCGATGGAACCAGCATCCTGGAGCGCCGAGCGGACCACCTTAGCCGGATCGATAATCCCCGCTTGTAGGAGGTCTTCGTAGGTATCGGTCAGAGCGTTGTAGCCCATATTGCCGCTGAGGCTAGCCACCTTCGCTACTACAACGGACCCTTCGGCCCCGGCATTATCGGCAATTTGGTGCAGAGGCGCCTCTAGGGCCCGGGTGACGATGTCGGCGCCGGTTTGTTCATCCGGGTCAAGAGTGGCCTTGAATTGCGCTACTTTACTCACCAAGCGGATCAAGACCGTGCCCCCGCCAGGGACAATTCCCTCCTCTACCGCGGCCCGGGTGGCATTCAGGGCATCCTCAATCCGCAGCTTCCGGTCCTTCAACTCGGTTTCCGTGGCTGCCCCTACCTTAATTACAGCAATGCCACCCGCTAGTTTCGCAATTCGCTCCTTGAGCTTTTCTTGGTCGTAGTCCGAGTCGGTGCGCTCTAACTCCCGGCGAATTTGAGCGATACGCTGCTGGACTTGACCATGGTGCTCACTGCCCGCCACGATGGTGGTAGTGTCCTTGGTCAGGGTAACCTTGCGGGCGGTGCCTAGCATATCCAAGGTAGCCCGGTCTAGGCTCAGACCTAGGGTTTCTGAGATCACCTGGCCACCGGTCAAGACGGCAATGTCCTGGAGCATGGCTTGGCGACGGTCGCCAAAGCCGGGGGCCTTGATGGCAGCTACGTTCAGCACCCCGCGCATCCGGTTGACCACGAGGGTAGCCAGAGCTTCCCCGTCCACATCCTCAGCAATCACCAGCAGGGCCTGCCCCAATCTGGCCACCTTTTCCAGGACCGGCACCAGGTCTTGAATGGTGCTAATTTTACGGTCGGTCAGCAGGACCCGGACATTTTCGTACTCCGTCACCATCCGCTCAGCATCGGTGACAAAGTAGGGAGAGAGATAACCCCGGTCCAGTTGCATCCCTTCTACCACTTCTAGTTCCGTATTCAGGGACTTAGATTCCTCTACCGTAATCACCCCGTCCCGGGTAACCCGGTCCATGGCATCACTGATCATCTTGCCGACTTCCGGGTCATTGCCGGCGGACACAGTCGCCACCTGGGCAATTTCTGGGCCGGTCACCGGAGTGGCCAGGGCCTGAATTTCCCCGGCCAGCCAGGTGATGGTCTTCTCAATCCCCCGGCGGAGGCTGACGGGATTAGTACCGGCCGTGACGTTTTTAAGGCCTTCACGGATCATCGCCTGGGCCAAGACGGTGGCAGTTGTTGTACCATCTCCCGCCAAGTCCTTAGTTTTCTCCGCTACCTCCTGCAGTAACCGAGCCCCCGTATTCTCCAGAGGGTCCTCTAGGCTGATTTCCTTGGCGATGGTGATGCCGTCGTTCACAATCTGCGGCGCGCCGTACTTTTTCTCTAGCACTACATTTCGACCTTTAGGACCAAGGGTGATCCGTACCGCATCGGCCAGAGCATTAATCCCTCGCTCTAAAGCCCGCCGGGATTCTTCATCAAAAACAACTATCTTCGCCATGGGTGGGTTATGGAGTTTTGGTTCGCAGCTATTGCCATTAGCCCCCGGTTCACCCGGGGGGCCAGTCTGATTTTAGCACTGTCTGCATGAGAGTGCTAATTAGCCCCGGCTCTCTAGGGCGCGGTCAGCCGGGGTCAGGTCTGGGGAGCTAGGGGGAGGATTGTAGGGCCGGAAGTCGGGGTGAGTTGTGAAGATGTTGACCATGGGTACCGCTAAACCATCATTCAGGTTAATGGGAGGGAGCCCTAGTACCACCTCAATGGTCCGCAGAAGGCTCAACTGGTCGTAGTGGTCTGAGACTATTGCCCCGCGACGGACGTAGGGGCCAACCGCCAGGGCCACTGTACGGGTGGCATCGACGTGGTCTGGCCCATCCTGGGCGTCGTCTTCCTCAATCAGAACGAGGCTATGGGCCCAGACTGGACTATGGGAGATGGTTTGAACAATCTTTCCCAGGGCCGCGTCATTCTGGGCCACTAGCTGGTAGGGGTTAAGATAACCGGGCTGGACCCCAGCCGTGTGGTCGTTAGGCAACCAAATGTATTCTAGGGCGGGCACTTTACCCCGCCTCAGTTGTCCCTCAAAGTCCTGGTGCCAGTCTTGGAATCGCTGTAGGTCTGAGTAGTGTAAGTCAAACCCCGGGTAATTGAAGGGGTAGTGCACCAGATATAGGGCCATTTGGGAGCGCAAGTGCGGGTTTTGGCGCAGGGCTAGCGCTAGACTGTCATCCCCCACCAGGGTCTGGGAGAGCTGCTGGGCAAAGCTTTGGTTAGCTAACAACCCCAGGGCAGCCCGGAAGGTGCTGGCTTGACCGTAGTAGTGCCGTAGCAGATCCATCGGGTCATTTCCCCGGTCGTCGTCCTTGGCTAGGCGGAGGGATTGGGCGTAAAAGTGCCGAGCCAAGGGACTATCAGCCCCGTAGTCGGCCACGATGATCTGATAGGCTCGGGTGAACAGGTAGTAGGGTTCACCGTAGATCCGGTAGTCTAGACCCTTAGCTTCCAGGATATTCCAGAGGTAACCCGGGGAGAAGGTAGCTGGTACAGTCCCGAAGGGGTAGCCGTGGTAGCGGCCACTGTAGCTGTTGTTGCCGAGCCACTCGAGGAAGGGGCTAGCGTAACCACTGGTGGTGTAGCTGTGACCGAGGACGCTGATCTCCCCGTCGGCGTAGAAGTTGTCAAGGGTGACGTAGGTCTTGGCTAACTGATGGGCATTAGGGGTAACTCGCCAGCCAAACAGGGTCAGATGGGGGTCCCCGTTACCCTGACCCAAGTCTCCGAGGACCTGGTCGTAGGTGCGATTTTCGCGAATGATATAGAAGACGTGTCGGATGGGCAACCGAGGACCCTGGGCGGGAGTAGTCAGGGGTGAGCCAGCAGCCACTTGGGCAGTCCAGGCCTGGAGGTGGGTGGGAATCTCCGGTTCCGCCACAATAGAGAGGGCACCCTTGAGCAGATAGAGGACGTACTGGCGCCCGCCCCGGCCAGGAATTGGTTGGGGCCCTTGGGGGTTTGGGCGGGTAGGCTCAATCCCCTTTGCACTCACTACTAGGAGGTTGTGGCCCCTCTCAAGCACCTGGGTGGGATACCAGCCGACGGGAATAAATCCCTGGAAGGCCCGACTGTCAGGATTGTAGAGGGCCACTGCATTTAACTGGGCCTCACTCACGTACAGGTGCTGAGGGGAGACAACACAGGCGGTGGGGGAGATGCCAAATTTAAATCGCCCCTGGCCTAAGGGCAGCTTCCCCGTAATCCGGGCCGTCTTGGTGTTGACCACCGATAGGTAGTCGGAACCACTGTTGACGACGTATAGTTGATGGCCACTACCGCAGGTATTCTGGGGTAGCTCCCCCACGGTCAGGGTACGCAGCACCTGCAGCTGCGGACCTAAAACCAGCAGCTTATCTTCCCCCAAGAGGGTGACAAATAGTTTACCGTCCTGGCGCTCGACACTGTAGGGGTAGTACCCCACCGGTACCTGGCGCTCCACCTGCCCAGTTTTTGTGTCTAGCAGTACTACCTCACCCTGGGGATGGCCTGGGGTGGTCAGGTAGGTAACAACTAGATGGTCGGCATCCAGGGGGGTTATGCCAGCGGTGTAGCCTGCCAGATTGTAGGTGGCCGTGATCTGAAAGTCTTGGTTGAGGCGGTAGACCTGATGACTAGAGCCACCACTGATGTAGAGGTTCCCATCTAGGCCCACCACCCCCGAGGGGAACAGGGAGGGTAGCTTGAGGGTTTTAACGATCTGGTGCCGCGGCAGGTCCACCACCGAGACTGTCGGTGGTCCAGGAGCACTGTAGCCGCCGTTGAGGACCACCAGGAAACCGTGGTAGAGGAGGGCGGCGGAGGGGAGGGTGCCCAGGGGGACCTGAACTCCGGCCGGGTGAAGGTGCCAGCCCGTGGGGATGGTCACCGCTGGGTCAGTTGTAGGGTGAGAGAGTGTTTGAGTTGCGGCCACGTACCTTTGGATCTGGGCGTAGGGGGTATGGCGGGCGAACTCCCACACCTCTTGATTGAGAGCATTAGCCTGGCCAGGCTGGTCCGGTTCCCGGAGGTTGAGGCGCGGGAGAGCCCCAAAGCCCTTAGCCAGGCAGACGGAGCTAGTCATTACCAGGGTGCCAGTAAGCAGGACCCAGCGTCCCAATCTCCGTAAGCCCATCGATCTAGCTCCACAACCAGTACATACCAGATGATATCCTCCAGGCGCCCCGGGTTGCCCAGCCACGCCCCAATCGAGGTAGGACCGGCTCGGATTACTTGTTAAACTAAATACATAAACTTTAATAATCACTGGTTTCGGCCCTGGCCCCTATGACCTCCCAACCTTTGATCACCCCTGCTAATTACCCTACTCCTAGTTCTGGAGACTACGATGTGGTGGTTGTAGGGGGAGGGGTGGTGGGCCTGACCTTAGCCTGTGCCCTCAAGGACTGTGGGATGCGGTTAGCCCTAGTGGAGGCCCAGGCTGACATCCCCAGTACTGGTCAGGCTTACCACATCTCCATCCTCTCCAGTCGGATTTTCCAAAGTCTCGGTCTGTGGCCGACCCTAGCCCCGCAAACCACTACCCTGGAGCGGGTGTGTCTTGAGGAGCCTGCCGGCACCAGGGCGGTCCTTTTCACCCCCGCGGACCTGGGTACCCCTGCCGTGGGCTACGTGGCTGAACAACAAGTCCTCCTCTCTAGCCTAACTGCCTCTTTGCAGGGCTTAGCTAACCTAGACTGGTGGCGGCCAGCCCAGGTCCAGGAAGTAATCTACGGGCAAGAGTGGGCAACCCTGAAACTAGGCCAGGCCGGCCAGGAATTCTACATTAGAACTAAGTTGGTAGTAGCAGCGGATGGAGTCCGCTCCTTTGTCCGTCAGGCCGCCGCCATCCCCATGTACGGCTGGAAGTACTGGCAATCCTGTCTAGTGACTACGGTAAGTACAGAAAAGCCTCACCAGCAAACTGCCTACGAAAGATTTTGGCCCTGCGGCCCCTTTGCGATTCTCCCTCTCCCGGAGGCCCGCTGCCGGATCGTCTGGACGGCCCCACACCAGGAAGCCCAAGCCCTCCTCAACCTACCGGAGGCTGAATTTATCACTGCCTTAACACGCCAGTACGGTGAGGCCATGGGTAGGATTACGGCCATTGGCGAGCGGTACCTGTTCCCGGTGCAGCTGCGGCAAAGCCGGCGCTACAGCCAAGCTCGCCTAGCCCTAGTGGGGGATGCGGCCCATGCTTGCCACCCGGTGGGGGGGCAAGGGGTGAACATGGGAATCAGGGATGCCGCAGCTTTGGCCCAGGTACTGCAAAAGGCCTGGGGAGAGGGAAAAGACCCGGGGGACCCGGCAGTCCTCCGGGCCTACGGCCGCTGGCGCTGGGGGGAGAATTTATTAGTTCTGGGTCTCACAGATATGCTGGTGCGTTGCTTTTCCAACCGCTGGTGGCCCCTGACTACTCTGCGCCGGGGGGGGATCGCTCTGCTGCGTCGGTCTTCGCGCTTGCGAGGACATGTGCTAGGGATGATGACTGGGTTTTTGGGCCGGAGGCCGGACTTAGGCCGGGGGTAGGTAGGTAGCTGAGGTTACCTCTCCAGGTTGACCCATGGGGTGAAAGGGCTGGCCATTGGCTGATACGGAGACGAATCCAGCACTGCCGACAGAAAGCCGCAGGTAATGCTGGGCAGCCCATTGACGCTGGTCACCCTTGTGCAGTAGACCAGCAAATATGCTCTTGCCATCGGCGGTGACTTGCACCCAAGAGGTTCCCCGGAGAGATATAGCCACCTGAACGTGGTTCTGGGGGGCGGCAGCCGGGAGAGTATCCCCCGCTTGGAGGAGCTTGAGGTCTTGATTGTAGGTGGCCAGGGCCTGGTTAATTTGAGCAGCTAAAAAGGAGTTAGCCGGAGCAGCCTCAAGAAGGCCAATTGCTCCCTGGAGTTGAATTCTACGGTGGACCAAAGAGGTAGGATGTCCTGGCATGTCCAGATTAGCAGCCAAGTTTTTCGCTGCCGCCAAGTAGCGCTGGGCTTTATCCTCTAGCTGGATCTGCTGGTTGATACCCGCTAGGGCAGCCTCGGCCGATTGCAGAGTCCTGGTCATGGTTGGGGACTGGAGGCCAGGCAAATTAGCCATGAAGCTGGGGGCACGCCCCGCAGAGAGGATGGCAATTGCTCCCAGGAGGCTTTGTTGGGACTGCTGTAGTTGGGCAAAGTTATGGGTTTGGTTAGCCGGGGCCACCTGAGTAAGTATTTTTTGGGCTTGCTGCAGGGCCTGCTGTTGTTTTGCCTGCACTGACCAGAATCCCAAACTGGCTAAGCCCAAGACTCCCAACCCCCCTAGAAGGATGAGGAGGTTTCGCGGGGGAGAGCGCCGCGCTTTGGTGCTTAGGTTCTGAACCACTACCGGGGGGGCTGACTCCTCTGCTGGGGCTACCAGGGGGGCCAATTCCTCTACCGGGGCTACCGGGGGGGCCAACTCCTCTGGCCCCTGCCAATTTTCCGGTGTAGCCACCAGCGTCCCAGACTCGGGGATATTCGGGCTAATCCTAAACTCCTCCGCCCAGGTGGTGCCATCCTGGGCCTGATTGGAGACGCTTACCCGCAGGAATCCCTGGGGTCGCAGGTCATCCATGGCCTTTTGCAGGGCCGGGATGATTGTGGCAGCATTGAGCAGCTGGTCAGACTCTAAGACCAAGTACAAACAGGCTTCGTAGGCAGTAGCCTTGACCCTTAGCCCCCGACCCTGCAGAGCTTGATTCATCAGCAAGGCGATTGCCGTTACATCTCCCTGACGAGCTGCAGCTAGAGGCTTAGTTTCCATGGGGGTAAGGGTCAGAGTTTATGAGCATATTAGCCAGGTCAAAGTCACCACGAACCATTAAACCTGGGAATGGAAGTCTGCGCAGGTTTCAGCTGCCGCCGGCTTGACCACTGGGAGTTCTGCACCCGGGAGGCTGGGGCCTGCCACCGAACAGCCACCCTGGGAACATCCTAGCCCAAGCCTCAGACCTCTCCATCAGTGATACTATACGTAAGGGTTTGACTCAACAATATTTAACCAGGGAAGCTCGGGTCACGTTCCCACCCCGGCAAAAATCAACCGAGTCATCAATGCAAGAAGAAACTCTCCCTCCAGAATTGCAAGCTTTAGCCAGCAAGGTACGTCATCTAGCTCAGGAGTACGCTGGAGACAACCTAGCCCTCCTAGCTCTGTTAAGGCTACTACAATCCCTCCACAAGGAAGTGCGTGAGGGCCCCTTTCAGGATTCTCTCCCGGGGACGCGTCAAGCTTTGCTCGCTCTACTCAAGGACATTGAAGCCCAAGGGGGTTGGCCCTACATTTACCGACTTAACTTGCATAGCCTCATGGGGCAACTGGAGGAGGAGCCGGGAGTAATATCCGGCTCCCCAACGAATCTGGGGGATTAGACTTTCCCACCCTTATCCAGAATATCTTGCAGCTTGGCCTCATCTTCCCGGGAAAGGGAGGTGCGTAAGACCTTGCCACCAAACCGACTCACTTCCTCAAGTACCTTGTCGGGGGTGACCTCACGAATCAGAACAAATATGGCAGAGGTACCAGGGGTGATAGTGGCGCCAACTTCCTTGATAAATTCGTCATCGATGCCAATGTCAGCGAATCTGCCCGCCAACGCCCCGGCCGCCAGTCCTGCTGCCCAGCCTAGGAGGGGTTGGAATAGGAGCAGTCCTACCAGGACGCCCCAGAAGCCACCGCTAAAAGCTCCCTCCAAGGTCAGATCTTGAGTCTGATTAATTTTAATCTTCCCTTCAGGATTGCGGATGACGACTGCTGCGTCTTCCAGATCTACCAGGTGTTCGTGCTGTAGGCGGGTCAATTCGAGGAGGACTTGACTGGCTTTGAACTGATCATCGAAACCAACCACGATTAAATGGCTCATAGCAACCTCTGAAAGTTCACAAACCGAGTCCATTCTACCAGTCACTACCGAGGGACTAGTGAGAAAGACTACTTAACCGAAGGGGTTGGCGTATTATCCTCAGGATAAGGAGTCTTAACAAAGCCCAGTTCGTATAGTTGCCCATAGGCCTTCTGACCAGTGGTGCGAGTGGGCTGCTGGGATTTGACCACTTCCACCAGCAAGGGCACGGCTAAATCAGGCTGGTTCTGGGAGCGATAAACCAAGGCCAGTTGATAGGTGACCTGGTCGCGCATTTCCGCCGCCGCCAAGGCTTGGGAGCGCTGCTGGCGGGCAATGTTGTTATCGATGGCACTGAAGCTACCCGCCAGGTCTTGATAGAGGTTAGAGACTTCATTGGCAACATCGCGCGCCTCCTGAAGAGTCTTGATGGCCAAGGGATAGTTTTGCGAGGAGATGGCAGTCTTTGCCTGGTCCATTAGCCGTTTTGCCCCACCTAAACTAAGCAGCCCCGTGTCAGCAGGTTGGGGGGCGGTTTGGGTAGGGGTCTGGGCCTGGCCCTGGAGAGTCACAGTGCACAGAAACACCATTATCAGGGTTACCAGTCCTGGGATAAAGAAGCGACGGATCAGATTCAACATAGGGGAGAAACTTCAGATAAGGCCAAGACTAACCACTACAATACACTATTGTCCCTCGTCTCCCACCCCGCTTAGCCCCCTAGACCCCCGTCACCCCAGCCACAAGGCCTACCCTGGAGTTAGGGGATTAGCCCGGGGCTTTGGCGTGAGCCGCGGCTTCCAGGGGATGGGCCCAGGCGAAAATAGCCTCGGCCTTAGGAGGGCCAGTAAAGCGCCAGTGCCAAGGTTTATTCTCGACGCCTAGGGGGTTGTGGGGGGGAAAAGACTCCTCAAAGCTGTATTCGTGGCCATGCTCGTGGAGCCACGCGGAGGCAGCAGTGTGGGCAAAACTCTCCATAGTGTCCGTGTCTGCCCGATGACCATCGCCAATGTCGAGGGCGTACCCCGTGTGGTGTTCACTATGGCCGGGGGGAGCACTGATCAAAGCAGCGGCGGCCGGAGAGCCACGGCGCTGGATTTGGACTTGGAAGAGAAGATTTTGCGTCTGGTAGGAGCGAAATCCGGAAATGGGAATCAGCCATACCCCCTGGGAACAAACCGCAAAGGCCATGCGGAAAAAAGCTTCTGCAGCCTCGTAATCCATCCGCTCAACCCACAAACACAAGACGCTTAGGGTCATCCTCTACGTAGGGCAGTTGACCGTACAGTAGGGAACCTGGGCTCGTCGGACTAACCACACTCACCCCAGGATGGTCGGCCCCTACAGGAGTGAGGGAGGTGTTGCTGTGGGTCAGGGCGGTCACCCCAGCTCCAGGGTAAACAATACCCCCAGGCCCAGGGCCGCCAAGGTCGAGCGCAGGTTCCGCTTCTAGGCCACAGCAGCGACCAGAGAGCCACTCAAGCTGAAGGCGTTGGCTTGGTCGATCCTGACGGTGACTAATTTTCCCTGCAGCTGTCCAATCACACCGGGGAAAAAGGTTAACCGATTACCACGGGTGCGACCGAGCACCTGTTCGGGATATTTCGGGTTTTGCTCCTCAACTAATACTTGTTCGTGGCGCCCCAGATAGCGGCGGGAGCGGGCGGCGGCGGTCTGGCTCACTAGTTGGTTAAGGCGCTGGAGCCGGTCTTGCTTGATGGCTTCCTCAACTTGGTCATCCATCACCGCCGCCGGAGTCCCGGGGCGGGGGGAGTAGGCGGCGGTGTTCAGCTGGTCAAACCCTAGGTCCGTCACCAACTCCAGGGTGTGCTGAAACTGGGCTTCTGTCTCCCCCGGGAAACCAACAATGGCATCGCCGCTGATGGCTGCATCGGGCATGTACTCCCGAATCATGGCGATGATCTGGCGGTAGCGCTGGTGAGTATACCCCCGAGCCATAGCCTTTAGAATATCGTTGTCCCCGGATTGGAAGGGGATATGAAAGTGTTCGCAGACCTTAGGCAGTTCGGCACAGGCCTGGACTAGACGGCGGGTGAAGTAACGGGGGTGGCTAGTGGCAAAGCGGATCCGCTCGAGACCTGGCACATCGTGCAAGAAGTAGAGTAGGTCAGTGAAAGTGTACTGATGACGACCGGTAGGAGTGATCCCAGGGAGGTCTCGGCCGTAGGCATCAATATTCTGTCCCAGGAGGGTTACCTCCCGGTAGCCCGCCGCCGCTAGGGAAATCACCTCAGAGCGGATGGCTTCAGGGGTACGTGACTGTTCCCGGCCCCGCACCTGGGGAACTACACAGTAGGTACAGCTTTCGTTGCAGCCATAGATTACATTCACCCAGGCTACCACGGCACTCCGGCGGCGGGGCTTAGTAATGTCTTCGAGTATCTGCACAGGCTCTGTGGCCACCACCTGGGAACCACTGAAGACCTGCTCCAGGAGGTCGGGCAGCCGGTGGGCGTGCTGGGGACCCATCACCAAGTCTAGCTCTGGCACCCGGCGCAACAGTCGCTCCCCCTCCTGCTGAGCGACACAGCCAGCCACCACCAGGGTCAGGTGGGGCTCCCGGTGCTTCCGTTGGGCTTGGCGACCTAGGTAGGAATAAACCTTTTGCTCAGCGTGGTCACGGATGCTACAGGTGTTGTAGAGAATCAGGTCTGCCTGGTCTGGATCGTCGGTGCGGTCTAGTCCCATAGCCTCAAGGGCTCCTGCCATACCCTCCGAGTCAGCCTGGTTCATTTGGCAGCCGAAGGTGGTGATGTGATAGCGACGGAGTGGACGCATAGGAACAGGTGTGAGAAGCGACGGCTAGCGGGGGATTTAGCTGGCAGTCAAGTCGAAACGGTAGTCTTCAATTACTGGATTGGCCAGCAGTTGACTACAGGCCCGGTCAACCTCCCGGTGGGCCAACTCCAGGGAGGGGGCCTCAAGGGTGAGCTGGATGTACTTGCCGATACGCACTTGACTGACCATATCGTAACCCAGATTCACCAAACCTACCTGGACAGCCGCCCCGGCCGGGTCCAGGACAGACGGCCGGAGAGTGATGTACACCTGAGCTGAGTATTGTCCGCCCATAACACCTCGCCAAAAAGTTAAAACCCCGGTCTAGCCTGAGGCCAGACCACCATCATCATCTAGAGGTTTCCGCCCCGGGTAGCCAGCAAGAAAATTACTACTGGACCGGAAAGCATGATCAGGCTCACCATTGTCAGCTGCACTAGGGCTTCCCAATTTACGCTACTGACAAGACTACTCAACATTTCCATGGGTGCTGCTCCGTCAATACCACGACTTACCATACTGCCGATTTTAGGGGATGGGATTACCTTGCTTTTAGAAAAATTTACAAAACTCTAAATTTCTTCGCGGGTAAGTTGCGTCTGGGCTGGCCTAGTCAGATAATGAAAGGGATTACTGCTTGCTTGAGAATTTGGCTCCTAAACCCCTTGATCCCCCCCTGACTAAAGCCGCCGACTCGGCTCTCAAGGTATTCGCTTCAACCTTTTTGACAGTCTTTCTGGCGGAGCTAGGGGACAAAACCCAGGTGACTACCCTCCTCATGAGTGCCCAATCCCAAAATCCAGGGGTGGTATTTTTGGGGGCTGCCTTGGCCCTGGTTCTGACTAGCCTGCTAGGAGTGTTACTTGGCCAATTTATTGGCAGCCGGCTTTCGCCAGTGCTCCTGCAGCGGGCCGCCGGGGTGTCCCTAGTGGGGATTGCCCTGAGTCTAGCCTGGGAATTAATTCATGTAGGGTAATTCATGTCTTGGCAACTGCTGCTAGTCAGCTTCGGCACAGTTTTCCTCTCCGAATTGGGAGATAAAAGTCAGTTGGCCGCCATTGCCCTCGGGGGCAGTACTAAGTCTCCCCAGGCCGTATTTCTCGGCTCGGCCCTAGCCCTAGTCTTAGCTAGCGGCCTAGGGGTCCTCCTGGGCCACGGGGCGGGGGTTGTCCTGCCCACCATCTGGGTCAAGGGCCTAGCGGCGGCGGGGTTTTTAATTATGGGCCTACGGTTGCTCTTGACCCCGGTGGAAACTGACCAGGGGGGAGCCCAGACAGCTCAGGTCCAGGATATGCCCCGCCACCACTAGGTAAACGGGTTCGGCCAAGAGGGCCACCCGGCGCAGCAGCGTGCCGAGGCGGTCACGGAACAAACCCCCCGCCGGGAAAGCCGGTACTACTCCCCAGCCCACCTCCTCAGCCACCAGAATTACTTGACAGGCCACTCCAGCCAGAGTCTGCAGCAAGTCCTGTTCCACCCGGTTCCAGGCCGGTGAGTCCAGCTCGAGAAGATTGGCTAACCAAGTCCCGAGGGAGTCAACTAACACGCACTGGTCAGGCCCACTCCTGGCCAATACTAAGCTGAGCTCCCTAGGTTCTTCAATCACCTGCCAAGTGGAGGGCCGCCGCTGGCGATGCCGCTGTAGGCGGTCTGCCCACTCCTGGTCTTCGGGATAGTTAACGGCGGTGGCCACGTACAGGACTGGTTGACCGGACTGGCAGGCTAGGGTTTCAGCCCACTCGCTCTTGCCTGACCGGGCTGGCCCTGTAACTAGGACCACACGGCTAGGTTTCTGGGGCATCTTCCATGGTTGGAGGAGCCTCCGCCAGCAGGGAAACTGCTAACTGCCACAGCAGCAATAGCACGATCCAGGTCAGTAACACCACGGCCTCGGGCCGACGTATGAGTTGTGCTAGGTCTAGCTTTTCTGGTTCAGGGATGAGGGCCAAAGCCTCGGTAGCCACGGCCAGGTCACAGGCGGCCACTCCCGCCTCCAAGCACTCTAGGTCCGACAGCCTAGGTAGCGTCTCGGGTACTAGAGCATCGGCGGTTAACCGCTCAGACCTAGCTTCTGTCCCCTGCCCCAGAGGCAGGACTATTAGTTCAATGGGGTTATCCCCGGGCTGACCTAGGTACATGAGGGTCCGGCGCACTTGGTCTACCACTGCCTGGGAGGCTGGCCCGGACTGGAGTTTCACTTGGAGTATTTCCCCTTGACGGCACACCTGCACAGGCACAGCGGCCACAAAGGTCAGCAGCGCAGCCATAGCCTCCAAGTCTCCCTGTTGAGCCAGCTGAGCAAGGGCACGAAGATCATCTAGAGGCATGATGAACAGAAGATAAGTAGGCTAAACCAGAGGCCAATCAATTATGGGACTGTCTTATCCCTATTGAACCCCTTCCCGGGCTAAAACTTTACCTTCTGTCAATAGGTAGGTCAGGAAAGTCCGGGCCACTACGGACAGGTGTTTGCCCTGGGGATGGATCACGTGCCAGTGACGCCGGATCGGGAACTCCTCCACGTCTAAGCAGGCGATTTGGCTGGTATGGCCCTCTAGAGCCATGGTGTGGGCTGAGAGAATCGATATGCCCAGCCCACCGGCAATCGCCTGCTTGATCGCCTCATTGCTACCTAATTCCATGCGTACCTTGAGCTTCAGGCCGTGGTGACTGAATAGTTTTTGCACAGCCTGTCGGGTCCCGGAACCAGGTTCACGCATGATGAAAGGCTCCTCCACCAGGCGCACCAAGCTAATCTGTTTCTGACCGACTAGGGGATGATCACCGGGGGCCAAGACCACCAAAGGATTATCCAGGAAAGGTTGACAAGCCACATCCATGGTCTCCGGAGGATGGCTGAGAATGTACAGGTCATCCTGATTAGCACCTAGGCGGTCCATCAGCTGGTCATGGTTAGCTACAATCAAGGACACATCAATGCCCGGGTAGTGCCGACAAAAAGGACCGAGCAACCGCGGCACCACGTACTTAGCCGTAGTCACCACCGTCAACCTTAAGTACCCTTGCTTCAGGCCCTTCATCTCCGCCACTAGGGTTTCAAACTGGCGTAGCTCTTCGAAGATATGCTCACAGGTGCGGCAGAGCTCACGACCGGCATCCGTCAGGTAGAGCCGCCGCCCCACCTGCTCAAACAAGGGCAGCCCAACGGTCTTAGTCAACTGTTTCATCTGCATAGAAACAGTAGGCTGAGTGAGAAACAACTCTTCCGCCGCCCGAGTAAAACTGAGGTGTCGGGCTGCAGCTTCAAAAACTGCTAACTGGTGCAGGGTAGCCTGCTTTAGGGGGGGCACTAGGGCTAAACTCAGGGGAAGGTACTTCTCTAGTGTCTGAGTATACCATAGGAGAGGCTACTCTATGCAGGCGGGTGACTAGATACCAGCTCAACCTCACTCCCCATGGCCAGCTCAGCTCAGATACCCAGAGGAATTATGGATTAGTCTAGACCAGTTTAGTGTTGTGTGGAGCAGCGCCCTGGAGGATAAACTGAGGTTGTTCTTCCAGACCTTAACTGGTCAACTCGAAATTGGTAGAGACTATCCTCAGTATCCTGAATTAGCCAAGCAGACTTGCTCTTTAGGAAAAATTGTGGCTACAATCAAACACGATCCGAATAACATCAAACCCAATGTATGAAATATGGCAAAATTTGAACCGGCGCCGCCGTGCCAGCCTGGGAAACTTTGGCATTTTTTTCCTCTGTTGGGTGCTAGTCTATCTCCCGGCACTACCAAGCTTCTTCTACATCATTGATGATGCCCTCAGTTTTTATCAAGTCTACAAAAGTGATCTGACCTATACTAGCCCTGGCTCAGCTGACCTGAGCCTTATGGTTATTGAGTGGGACCAACAGGGCAGATTCTTAGCCACGCCCTGGGACTCCCTCTCCAACTTCCTCGGCATTGAGGTCTTCCTGTCTAATTCCCAAACCTGGATCGGGGGAATATTCGCAGCCCTAACCAGTGTAGCTCTTCTAGATATTCTCCGGGTAAGATACGACCTTAAGGACTACCGACTTCTCATCATCTGCCCCTGCCTATACGTCATTACCTCCCCCTTCTTCGCTGAGGTTCAGTACCTCCACAGTGCCGCGGCTATCTATGCCCTAAGTACCCTACTAAGTATTATTGCTTACCGACTAATTTTTTCAACTAGTCTTGGTTATAGGGTTTTAAGCTGCATTTGTAATCTGGTGGCCTTCTGTCTATCCCAGGTGCCCGCCATGATATTCTATTGCTTTCTGATTATTGATTTTATTACTGAAGACCTCTACGACCAAAAGAAACAGCGCCTCCCCTTGAGTCGCTCCTGGCAGAGCCTGGGTTTCTACAGCAGCTCCCTAGTACTCTATGCCGGTATATATCTAGCTTCGCAACACTGGTTCCATGGTAGCCAAGCCAGGTCTCTTGCCGACTCTATTAATTTCAGTTTTATCCAGGGCAAGGCTGAATTAGTCTGGCAGATTTTCAACTTATTTCTGACTGGTGGTAATTTCTCACCATTGCTGTGGACTGCCTATCTAGAGGCACTGCTTGGGGTCACAGTCACATTGTTAATAATCAACAAATGCCGCCGGTCCTGGTCCTTAGGAACTGCCTTAGTTAAGGTCCTAGGTCTTCTCTTAGGCTTAGCATTCTTGATCTTTGCTAGTGTGTTGCCCTTACTCATCGTCCCTGAAAACTGGCCCAGCTTTCGGGTCTGTGTGACCATGAGTTTATCACTAGTGGTGCTGTGCGTAGTTACCACAAGAAGCTTTCCCCCCCAAAGCCTCTACGTCAAAGGCCTGGCCCTAACTTTGGTGCTTTATATGTTCGTTCAGGCCCTCAACACCCTGGAACAAGGTACTAAGAGGGTGCTAATTGCCCAGCGGGATGAGCAGACCATCCTGCGGATTGCCAACCTCAATGCGGACCACGGGGTTCACCAAGCCCAGGTAGTCCTAGGGACCATTACAGACTTTAACCCCTACCACATCCCGGGCCGTCTCAGCTCCTCTGATATCCTGTCTAGTTCCACCCTCGAGTACGATTACTGTCTAGATTCCTACCTGCGTATCAATGGGGTTGGCAAGGTGATCTACGTCAGTGACGCCGAGCAACAACAGCTCAATCAAACCTACTGCCAGGGAACCCTTCCCATGACCCCGGTCTGGGCGGACCAGGGGTTGACAATTCTCTGCCGTTAAGATTAGTGAGAAGGATTCTTAGCTCTAAGCTTCGGCCTAGGGAGTAGAGAAACTTGTGTTAGATACTGACCTCGCTCTTAATCAAAACTGTGGGCTCAGGGAGGACTATTTCCTCTGCCGGGAACTCGGCTTAACCCTCCCCCCCCAGACTAACAAATCAACTGGTTGACCCGGGCCATAAACCCTAGATGTGATCAGTTCTAGGGTCTTTGAACGACCCCGTAGTCTTGCCCACGGAGAAAGACCACAGTTATAATTAGGCATTGCATGGATGAGATTCAACCCGATGTATGAACTATGGCAATACCTAAACCAGCGCCAACGGGCGGGATTTTGGAATTTCAGCGCCTTTTTTCTGTGTTGGTTCTTGGTCTATCTCCCCGCTCTACCAAGTTTCTTCTTCTTTTACGATGATGCCGTTAGTTTTTACTTAACCTACCCCAATGATTTAACCTACACCGGACCCGGTCCAGCTGATTTGACAGTCGTAGAAGTCGGTTGGAGCCAACAGGGCCGATTTTTAGCTGGAATTTGGGACTATCTCTCCAACTTTCTCGGAATTGAGATGTTCCTATCCGACTCTCAAAATTGGATCGGGGGGATATTTACAGTCCTCGCCAGCATGACCCTACTCTATATTCTCCGGGTCAGATTTGACCTTAAGAACTATCCCCTGCTAACCCTATCTCCCTGCCTATACATCATCACTGCCCCCTGCTTCGCCGAGATCCAATTCCTCCACAGTGCAGTGGCAATCTATACCCTGAGCACTCTACTAAGCATTGTCGCTTACCGCCTAGTCTGGTGGCGTAGTCTGGGGTGTCAGGTTTTATCCTCCCTGTGCAACCTAGCAGCTTTTTGCTTGACCCAGGTGTCAGGAATGATCTTCTACTGCCTTTTGATTATCGATTTTCTAACCCAGGATATGTACGAGCAAAAAGAGCAACGGCCCCCCTTGGGTCGCTCCTGGAAGAGCCTGGGGTTCTACAGCAGTTCCCTGGTAATTTATGCAGTTATTTATCTAATCTCACGACGCTGGTTACAGGGGCCAGGTGACCGGTCTATCCCAAGCTTTATTAACCTAGACTTTATTAAGGGCAAAGTAGATTTAGTCTTCCAGGTATTTGACACCTACTTAAATAGTGCTTACTTCGCCCCCCCCCTGTGGGTCTATTACCTCGAAGGACTGCTGGCTATTACGGTGGTAGTGTTAGTGGTCAGAAGATGCCGGCAACCTAGGTCTTTAAAGACGACTATCCTCAAGGTTTTAGGTCTCGCCTTGGGCCTGGTATCCTTAACTATCGCCAGCACCCTACCCCTACTCGTAGTCCCGGAAAACTGGCCCAGTTTGAGGGTCTGTGTGACCATGAGCCTATCATTAATTGTACTGTGCGTAGTGGCCGCGAGAAACTTCCCCCCCCAAAGTTTCTACGTCAAAGGCCTAGCCCTAACCCTGGTGTTTTATATGTTTGTTCAGGCTCTCAATACCCTGGAGCAAGGTACTAAGAGAGTGCTAATTTCCCAGCGGGATGAACAGACTATCCTGCGGATTGCCAGCCTTAATGCGGACCACGGGGTCCACCAAGCCCAGGTAGTCCTAGGGAAGCTCACGACCTACAACCCCTACCATATCCCGGGTCGCCTTAGCTACTCTGACGTCCTATCAAGTTCCACCCTGCAATTTGACAATGGTGTAGACACCTATCTCCGGCTCAATGGGGTCGGCCAGGTGATTACCGTCAGTGACACCGAGCAAAAACAGATGAATCAAACCTATTGCCAGGGAGCTCTCCCCATGACCCCGGTCTGGATGGGCCAGGGGCTCACGATCCTCTGTCGCTAAGGAGGTGGCGCAGTCGCCACCACTTAGAATCCTTGATCGCTTCAAGCTCGGCCTGGGCTAATTTAGCAAGATTGATGTAGTGCTGGAGTGTGGCCTGGCTAATGGGCCCCTCAACGGTTGATAATGGTTCTGCTAGCTCGGTGAGCTTGCCGGCTGAGAAGGGATGACGCAGCCGCCACCACCTGGAGGCCTTGATGGCCTGGAGTTCGATGCGGGCTAAGTTAACTAGATTGATGTAGTGGGTTAACGTGTCCCTACTCACCTGGGATTCCCCCCGGGGCTGAGGTAGGGCAGCCTGACCGGTGTGGCCCTGCTCCAACCTAGTAAATTCCAAGGCCCACAGGAGGGCCTCATCGGCGAGACTGGAAGCGGGTGGTAGCTTGGGGTCAGGTTGGGCCGCCGCCTCGGCAAAGAGAGCCGCCATCCGCTCCCCCATCGCCCTGAGGGAAAATTTAGCCACTATCCGCTGCCGGGCTTGCCGTCCTACCTCCTGCCGGAGACTAGGGGAGGTGACTAGGGGGTGCAAAACTTCGATGTAGGCCTGGACTTCGGCGGCATCAGCCTGACCCAAGGGCACCAAAAACCCGGCCTCCGGTACCACCAGCTCCGACTGCCCACCCACATCCGAGGCAACTACCGGCAGACCCATGGCCATGGCCTCGTACACGGCTAGGGATATCCCCTCGTAGGCTGAGGGGAGTAGCAGAATATCCGCGATATCATAGTAGGCCTGCATTGACGACCCGGGTGCCACCGGAGGGAGGATCTGTAGCTGGTCTCCCAGCCCGTACTGGGCAATCTTAGCCTCCACGTCTGGCTGGAGGTGGACGTGACCAGCAGAGAGGATCAAAGCCCTCACCGGTAACCCAGAGTCCACCAAGGTTTTAACTATTTCCACCAAGAACAGGGGGCGTTTTTGCGCTACTAACCGCGCTGGAGTCAATAAGACCACCTGTTCGGGAGGTATGCCTAGGGCTTGGCGGCAGTGGCGGCCCCGGTCTGGGTCTGGTCGCCAATACTCCGGGTCGACATTAATGTAGCAGGTGCGGACGTTCGCGATGCTCTCGGGGTTAAGGGCCCGGTAAATATCTGCCAAGTGATTGCAGGAGACAATCCTCAAGTGAAGCCACTGGCTAAACTGGCAGGAAACTCGCGGGTAGCCACACCCGCGCCAGGTGTCGGTAGTGTGGGTGTAGTCGAGGAAAGCTACCCGGGGAAAGGCGCTCCTAAGGAAGGGTAGCCAGTAGTAGGCGATGTAGGAGTTAGAAAGCAGGACGGTGTCAACCTGACGGGAGGTAATTAGATACTTGAGGATCATCAGCCAGCTGTAGGGGTCCCCCAGGTGGGGTAAGTGGAAAATATCTGGGGTGAGAGCGTAAAACTGATGGTGCCAGGGGTGATGACTAGGCAAGGTAGTAGCAATAGTGACCCCGTAGCCCCGGGCCAATAGTTGAGAGATTAGATCCAGGTTGAATTTGTCAGCACCGCCTATTTCCAGGTGGGGGAAAATGCAGAGGACCTGGCGCCGGGGACTGGCGAGGAGATTTTGCCGAGGAAAGTCAGCATGAAACCAACTGGTCTCAAAGGCGAGGTTAGGCGGCTCGGCTGGGAGTAACTGATGGGTAGCAAAGTACTCGGCGTACAGGCTGCGGATCTGGGTCAGGGCGTCCTGTTTGCGCAGGGCGTCCGCCTCGTAGGTAGCCAGGGTCCCGGATGCGGTACGGCGATAGCAGTCGAGAAACTCTGGAATTGTCCAGCCCCTTTGACCCTGGACAATGGCCCGCAACCACACCTCCCAATCCTCATAGCAGCGCCGGTTCTCGTCGTATCCTCCCAGCTGGTCCCAGGCCGACCGGCGATACAGTAGGCGCCCGGTAAGCGGGTTGTAATCGATCAAAACCCCTGGAAAATTAGCACTAGAAGGGGACCAGGTTTCCTCGTCCTGGAAGTGGGCGACGTAGGCACTGACAAAGGCAACTGAAGGATGCAATTCTAGGAATAAGACACCCTTTTCAATATAGGTAGGATCGATAAGATCATCGGCATCCATAAAGAACAGGTACTGGCCAAGGGCATGCTTGATAGCTGTATTACGGCCAGCGGCGGGACCCCGGTTACAATCATGACTGTAGGTTCTGATTTTGGGTGACCAATCAGGAAGGCTAGTAAACAGCTCAAGGGCCTCAGGGTCAGTGGAGCCGTCATCGACCAAGATCCACTCAAAGTTTTGCCAGGTCTGAGCCATGATTGAGTGATAGGTCTGCTTAAAGTAGGTGTGGGAATTGTAAAAGGGAGTAATAATTGAGACCACCGGATCAGGGTCTTTCCTGTTGCTAAACAGCGCTTCTCTAGTAGTGAGCAACCGAATAAAGTCCTTGATCTCGGGGGTTGGTTTCATCATGTTCAGATCCGATGTACTTACATTACAGGCGCAGTTTTCCGTCAGCCTCACCAGTGGATAGGATGCCACTGAACGAGTTGATGTTCCGTCCTATTCTGTAGCCATAACTACCCCTCTAATCCCTAGTGCCTAAAGGCTAACCCACTTGGGACCTCTCCAGTAGCAAACCTGCGGGGGCCGGATTGTAGGCCCCTTTCATTTAGCCTTAATTAGCCAACCCTTGAGGCCAGTGTAGTAAGTGCGCAGTTTCCAAAATTTGCTACTCTTCATGGCGGCAATTTCTGCTTGACTCTGAGCTAGGGCAGTCTCGGATTGAGCTAGGGCCTGCCGAGTCTCATGGAGGGCCTGCTGGGATTCTAACCAATCAGCTTGAGCCTTTTCAACTGCCGCAGTCAGTCTGTGGTACTCACCCTCTAGCCAGTCCTTAGCTGCCTGCAGTTCCGGGACATAGCCGGCCAACATGGACTGGTATTTGAGGAGGCGCCGCTGGAGCCACTCTGGTTGCTGATACAGGGGGGCGAGGTTTTGGATCGTAAACATTTCCCGGCGGGTAGCCGCCAGGTCACTAGATAGCCCCCCCTGATAGTAGGAGATGATGTTCCTCGGCAGATGGTGTCTAGTAACCGTGTTGTCCTGGAGGACCCGAATAAACCAGTCGTAATCGGCGCAGATTCGGTACTCTTCCTGATATGAACCAAACCGATGAAACAGGCTAGCGCGCATAAAACAGCTGCCGTGGCAGAGCCCCTCCCCAATCATTGACTCTAAGAGGTCACCCGGTTCAGGAGCCTGATTGATAAACTGCCGGCCGGAGGGGTGGCGCACCTCAATATCACCGTAAATGAGGTCGCAGTTGGGATGGGCCTGGATGACATGAGCCACATCGGCAAGTACCTGGGGGTCTACTAGGTAGTCATCGGCGTTGAGGAACTGCAAGAAGTCTCCCGTAGCTGCTTGAATCCCCAGGTTCATAGCCGGGTAGACTCCCTGCCCGGGCTCCACAATCACCCGCTGGATCCGGGGCTGGTAGGGGGCAATCTTGGCTAGGGTGCCATCGGTAGAGCTGCCGTCAACAATAACGTACTCTACGTGGGGATAGGTCTGGTCTAGAACACTCTCGATAGTCTTTTCAATAGTGGAGGCAGAATTTTTGCAGACTGTGATGATAGAAAAGACAGGAAAGTCGGTCATAGATCTGCAGGGCTTACGGGCTATGTCCGGGGAGTGAATCTAGAGATTTTCAGCAGATCTGGGTTCATCCAGCGGTCTTCATATTGGTACCGTAAAGATTCCCGACGGTGCCAGTCTGTTAGTTCCCAAATTCGATGAAAGAAGGCGAAGGCGGCGGGCTGCTCCTCGTGACTCACACCATAAAAGTAGCTCAGGAAGTAGTTATACATATCCTCCTCCAAGACAATTCGGCCTAGGTACTTCTGGTGCAGACGAGCGATTTCTGGCAGGCCTTTTTCATGCCATTGCTCCTGGCTTTTCTGGTTGGGGTACCACCGAAATAGGCCAAACAGATGGTCGACAGCAAGGAACTCAGCCCCCGACTCTAGAAAGCGAAACCACAGCTCGTAGTCCATGGCGAAGTTAAACTCAGTGCTGATATGGTTACCAGCCCGCTCAAAGATGCCACGGCGCCAGAAGGTACATTCCTGGGGGATATAGTCAGCCAGGTAGAGGAGCCGCCGGTTAAAGGGTTGGTAGGGGCGGGCAATCTGAAACACCCCCTGGGCATCAATAAAGTGGCGACGACCATAAACTAGGTCTGTCTCAGGATGCTGGTCCAGAAAGGCGACCGCCGCCGAGACTACCTCCGGCCCCGCATAGCAGTCGTCTGAGTTTAGGTAGGCCAGAATCTCGCCGGTAGCCAGGGCAAACCCCTTATTTAGGGCATCAGACTGGCCCTGGTCCGGCTCAATAATCAGGTGCCCAAGGTGGGGGCGGTATCTTTCGAGCACTTCAACAGTACCATCCTGGGAGGCACCGTCTACAACTATGTACTCCAGGTTGGGGTAGTCTTGACACAGAACACTCAGCAGAGTCCTCTCAATAAACTCCCGATGGTTATAGGAGGGAGTAATAATGCTAACCCGAGGCTGACTAGTGGCCATTAAGGGAGTGTTTTAGGCTTTCTAGGGCGGTGTGGATCTTGACTAGCTCATCCACTAGAACAACGTTGAGTTTCAGGTCGTCGCGGCCACACCTAATTTCCTCAATTAGGTTATACATTTTGACAAATTCATCCCCCACGTGCTGGGAGAGTTGCTGACGTAACTGTAGGTCTAGTTGATGCAGGCGATGTAGCTCCTCGAGGGCTTTATGTACCTGGCGGACCTCTGCCCGTGTCATTTGGGTTTCCTCCCAAACTACCTGGTGCAGGCTGTGCATTTCCATCCTCAATTCGTGCTTACTCTGGTCCAGAGCGGGACGAAATAGTCGATAATATATGCCCTTTAAAATTTTTCTCAAGGTGTCATCCTATACTTTTACTTTGGAATGCTGACGGAACCGAATTGCCAGAAGCTCCCTAAAATTGCGCCAGGTCCCTTTGATGGGGTCGTAGCGAGTATCGTGGTCATTGTACCAAAGGACCGGGAATTCTAGGATATGATAGCCTTGGCGGAGGGCCAGCAAAATCACCTCGATGTCAATCATAAATCCATCCGTTCTGGCCAGGCTGTAGAGGCTGCGGGCTACATCTCCTGAGTAGATTTTAAAGCCGCATTGGGTATCAGAGATGCTCCAGGGTATCCCCAAGCAGGTGTGGACTACGAAACCATACACCTTAGAACCAAGGCGACGATATAAGGGCTGTCGACGGCGGATACTGCCGCGCATCCGCCGGGAGCCGTGGGCGAGGTCACACATACCTAACCTGATCATCGTCATCCCAATGGTGGCAATTTCGTAGGGGACACACAAACCAGCATCGGCGAACATCACGTACTTACCTTGGGAACGGACAATCCCGTAGCGCAGGGCATGGCCTTTGCCGCGGTTTTGGGAGTAGGCGAGGACTTGCAAGTTGGGGTGAACGGACTTGAGCTGCTCAGCTACTGCCGCCGTCTCATCGCCAGAACCATCATCTACCACAATTATTTCCCCAGCCAGACTATGGTTTTGCAAAAATGCTGCTGCTGCTTGGATGTCATTACTGATCTTTTGGGCCTCCTTAAAGGCGGGGATGATAATGCTCAGCTCTGGAGACTTGCTTAACATTCAGGGGGTTCTAGGCGCGACGGAGAATCCTATCACTGGATCACAGGCGGGCCATAAGTTGGCTACACCAGAATACCAGGGCGGCACTCCCCAGGGGAACCGTCAAATTATCCAGGCCAAAGCGGGAAACACTCTCTAAAAGCGCAGCTCCCACTGCCGCAATGGCACTAATTAACCCTAGCTGCCAGGAAAAGTGACCCTCAACTACCCCTAACACTAATCCAGTCACTACCCCACTCACCAAGACCATGGCTAGGGTCCCCTCCCAGGTTTTGCGCATTCCCCACACCTCGTAGGCATGACTCCCCCAGGTCTGGCCCACCACCGCCGCTAGGCCGTCTCCCCAGGCCATAACCAAAATTCCCACTGCAGCGTACTCCGGGTGTGCCTGAGGCCAGAACCAGGCCAACAAAAGGCCAATACTGAGGGCGTAGAAGAAGGTACCTAGGCTTTGGCGGCCTACTCCGTTGATGGTGGGGAGGAGGGGCCAAAAGTAGGAGGCCAGGGTTAGGCCACTACACAAAACCGCTGCCCCTAAGCCAACAGTCAGGGGGATCTGCCCCCACCAAGCCAGGAGAATCACATTTCCTGACCCGATGTGAACTATCTTACGGGCCAGTTCCCGGTCCCAGGGGAGCCGCCGGGCCACCACCTCCGCTAGACCAAAAACCACACCCAGCCAGCCGATGACCAGGCTAGTGCTCAGCCACAGGGGAGGTAACCCAATCACTAGGACTTAACAGGTTGGGGAATGAGCAAGGAGGGCGAAGCATTAAGCATCTGGTTAAGCATAAGCACCGGGGGATGAACGTGGGGCCAGGCAAAGGCATGCCGGAAGGCCGCAGCCTGACAGGCCTGGAGCTGATCAAAGTCTAGGATATCCTGAGTGATCAAGTTTTCGTACTCAAAGGGCAACCGGACATTGTGCAGGCCGGCGTTGTCGGTGCCGATGGCAATGTCTACCCCGGCCCCAAAACAGCGCTCAAAAACTGGTTTTAGGGCCCTCAGATCCCTGAGGGTACCGGTTTTGAGGTAGGTGGTTGGGCAAACCTCCAAACACTGACCTTGTCTGGCGATCTCAGGCAGTAACTCAGGGTACAGCAACGGGATCTGAATCCCGTGGCCAATGCGCATCAGGTAAGGCAGCAACTCTGGATAGCACCCTTGGGGGGTTTCGTAGAGGTGGCCGGTGGTATTTAACCCGAGGGAAAGGGCGTAGGCGTAGAGTTGGCTAAACTCCCCTAGTCTGTCCGCGTACAGGGCGTCACCCCCCGCCAGGTCTACCCCACAGACGTACTTGTCCTTCATGGCAGCGGCTAGGTCAATGATGGCCCGATTGACTGAGTAGGGCAGCCGGGAGTGCATACACAGGACCTGCTGAGTGACAATCGGATAAGCAGGCAACTGGCTGGCCCGGTCCACCACCTCCACCACCTGGCGCATCTGGTCGATACGCTGTGACTCCCCAAGGTGTTGGTCCGTGCGCAGGTAAGGGGTGTAGCGCAACTCGAGGTAGGCTAAATTCTCAAACACGTAGGCTCCCCTCAGCAGCCGATGTACAAAGTAGGGGAGGGAAGCTAGGGTCTGACAGCTCTCCACCAGGGTATGCAACTCTAGATATTCCTCCAGGGTTTGCCGGGGCTTGGTGTAAAACTCCTCAAACTGGGGATAGTCGGGGAACTGCCGGGCCAAATCTCCCCCAGACCGCTGGAAGTAGCGCCAGAGAATCCGTGGCACCACTGAACCCCCAAGATGACGATGCAGTTCGGCGTATAAAGTCACAGTTACCTCTCAGCCGCAGGGGCAAGTATTTCAGGTTGACACGGGACGTTCTATCTGTAGATAATTGTAATTTGTCAAAACTGGGAACTTAATAGACCTTTGGCTAACGTTATTGTAATCGGTGCCCAGTGGGGCGATGAAGGTAAAGGCAAAATCACCGATCTGCTGAGCAAGTCAGCCGACGTGGTGGTTCGCTACCAGGGAGGGGTAAATGCAGGTCACACGGTAGTTGTCCAAGGCCAAACGTTTAAGCTACACCTAATCCCCTCGGGGATTCTCTACCCAGATACTGAATGTATTATTGGTTCGGGGACAGTTATTGACCCCCGCCTGCTGATCCAAGAGATCGATCAGCTAGAGTCCCTGGGAGTTTCCACCAGCAACCTGATGGTTTCCGAGACTGCCCACGTGACCATGCCCTACCATTGCCTGATCGATCAGGCAGCGGAGGAGAAGCGGGGTGAGCATCCCATCGGGACTACCCGGCGGGGCATTGGACCCACCTACGCCGATAAGTCTGAGCGCACCGGCATCCGCGTGGTCGACCTGATGAATGGCCATGACCTGTGGGACCATCTATGCCGGACCATCAGCGCCAAAAATCAGATCCTCGAGAAGCTTTACGACCTTCCTCCTCTAGACCCCACGGCCGTCCTGGAGGAGTACCTGGGGTACGCTGAGCGCCTGCGTCCCCACGTGGTAGATAGCTCCCTGAAAATCTATGAGGCAGTCCGGCGCAAGCGCAATATCCTCTTTGAGGGAGCCCAGGGTACCCTCCTAGACCTAGACCACGGTACTTACCCCTACGTCACCTCCTCTAATCCCGTATCGGGGGGGGCCTGTGTCGGCGCTGGGATCGGCCCCACGGTGATTGACCGGGTGATCGGGGTGGCCAAGGCTTACACCACCCGGGTCGGGGAAGGACCTTTTCCCACGGAAATTCAAGGCCCCTTGGGCGAGTTCCTTTGTCAACAGGGAGCGGAGTTTGGCACTACCACCGGCCGGCAGCGCCGTTGCGGCTGGTTTGATGGGGTGATTGGCCGCTACGCAGTCCGCATCAATGGCCTAGACTGCCTCGCGGTCACTAAGTTGGATGTGCTGGACCAACTGGCACAGATTCAGGTGTGTGTAGCCTACGAGATTGAGGGCAAAACCCACCAAGACCTGCCCACAAATAGCGCTGTGCTTTCCCGTTGTCAACCGGTCTACAAGACCCTTCCGGGTTGGCAGTGCTCCACCGCTGACTGTCGGCAGCTAAGTGACCTACCTCCCCAAGCCCTCAACTACCTCAAGTTCTTGGCTGAACTGATGGAGGTTCCCATTGCCATCGTCTCCCTCGGCCCTAGTCGGGACCAAACTATAATTGTGGAGGACCCGATCCACGGTCCCAAGCGGGCGCTCCTGCACGGTAATGGCCTCCCGACCGCCTAGCCCCCCGGGCCAGGGACTTCACCCCTAAAAAATCGCCAGATTAGATCCGTAGCGTCAAGGGCGCTGTAGGCGGGACCCACAATCCGTTCCGGCATGAATCCCTGCCCCCCGGGCCAGCAGTGTCCCATGCCGTCGATGGCGTAGAGCAGGGACTTGGCCTGCCCAAACTCCAGGGATTTGGCTACTACGGGGGGGCGGTCATAAACCAACCGTTCGCCAGGACTGCAGTGCAACAACTCCCCCCAGCGGCGCCAGGAGGCCTCGGCGGCCGGCCGCCGCAGGTAATGACCATACCGTCTCACCACCCCCCCTTGGTAGGGATTGATGGGGTCAGCCTTGCCCCAGATCATCAGGGCTGAGACAGGGTTAGCTAGGTGGTCAGGCTCGATTAGAAGACCATTGGCCACGGGGGCAATAGCTCTCACCCACGCTGACAGCTCAACCCCGGCCCGGAAGGCCATCCCCGCCCCATTGGAAAAGCCAGTAATGTAAACTTGGTCGGCCGCCACCAGGCCCGCGTCGACTAGGCCCTTGATGATGGCTCTTATCAACCCCACGTCATCCACCCGGGCGATTGGGTTATTTTCCACCCCGTCCCACTCTCCATTATTCCAAACCCGGGGATTCCTAAAGGGGTGGGGGGGCGCCTCAGGGTTCCTAAGAGTGCCGTTAAGGCCTGCGACGACAAAGCCTGCGAGGTTAGATTTTTCAATCCACCGCCCCTGACCCAAGGCAGTCAAACCACTGCCGCCAGTGCCATGCAGAGCAATCACGAGGGGCAGGGGCAAAGAGCTCCGGCTTGGAAAATTGATGGTATAAATCCGTTCCGTACCCTCCCAGTGGATCCGCTGTTGTGATGTCCCGGGGGTAAATGTTTGGCTCATGAAGAGGAGGGGAGGAATGCCAGGAGCCGGACTTGAACCGGCGACACAGGGATTTTCAGTCCCCCGCTCTACCAGCTGAGCTATCCCGGCCGGCTTTCCACCTTTGTTATCCTAACAGGTTCTTAACCTAAACGCAACCATCCCCGGAGTAACTGGCTCAGAAACAGGACCAGGAAGAGGGGGTTGTTAATCAGGTAGCGCTGCCAAAGTCGCCCGGGCTCCTGGGTGAGGCGATAGAGCCACTCCAAACCCCAGTGCATCATCCAGCGGGGAGCCTGCTTGACAACGCCGCTGTGAAAGCTGAAAGCTGCCCCCACTCCCAGAGCGACTATCCCTAGGCTCTGACAGTGTTGGGCCATCCAGTATTCTTGTTTGGGACAGCCTAACCCCACAAGCAGGACCTGGGCCCGGGCGGAGCGAATTCTCTCAAGGGCAGCGGTGGTTTCCTCCTCAGTCAAGGGTCGAAAGGGGGGGGACTCATAACCGGCGATGGGCAAGCGCGGGAACTGGCGTTGCAGATTAGCAGAAAGTTTCGCCAGCACCGCCTCAGTACTGCCGTAGAGGTAAACCGAATGCTGCTCCTGGGCTGCCCGGGCACACCAGGCAAGCAAGAGATCAGGACCATAAACCCGGGTTTGACGAGACACTCCCAGGAGGCGCAGGGCCCATACCAGGGGCATGCCATCGGGGGTCACTAGGGCTGCTCCCTCCAGGACTGGGCGGAATTTAGGCTGCCAGAGGGCGGTCATCACCACATGGACGTTAGCAGCTACTACGTAGGCAGGGGTTTGACTAATGACTAGGGCGTGGATTTGATCACAGGCAGCCTGGTAACTGGTGCAGTCAATCCGCACCCCCAGGACACGACGGCTAGAAACCAAGATTTTCCCTCAAGAAAGCGGCGTAGGCGGGAATGACCCTAGTTTGGTCAAAGTCCAGGGCCCGCTGCGGACCAGCCCGGCACAGAGTCTGGGCAAGCTGAGGGTTTTGGAGCACCTGGGCAAGCCCCTGGGCCATAGCCTGGCTGTCTCCCGGTGGCACCAGAATCCCCCAGCGTCCCCCTCGAAGGATTTCGGCTGGTCCAGCCGGGCAGTCGGTAGCTACGACTGGACAGCCTACGGCTAGGGCTTCAATCACCACCCGGCCAAAGCCTTCGTAATCTGAGGATAACAAAAAGGCTTGGGCTCGACTCATGTAGGCGCAGGGGTACTCCACCTGCCCCAGAAAAAACACTTGGTCGGCTAGTCCCCTCCCGTTAGCTTGGGCTCTTAGGTCTGCCTCGAGATGGCCTTCTCCCAGAATTACCAAGTTGACCCTCAGGCCTTGGTCTTTTAGGGCTGCGATGGCGGCAATGGCCAGGTCAAAGCGCTTCTGAGAAGTCAGACGGCCGGCTACCACAACAGTGGGCCGGGTGAAGATTCGGGCATGGGCAGGGGGGAGAGGAGCCCTCGCGGTTTGGAGGAGGTTGGGGATATCAAAGGGGACGTAGACCACTCGCAAGCACTTACTGGTAACCCCAAAGTTGGCTTCCAGGTCTTGGGCTACCCCCTGGGACACGCAGCGCACTGTCTGGAGGCGCGGGTATATCCAGCGAGCTAGATGGTAGTGTACGGGATGACAGTTATCCTTGATCCAGGCCGACAAAACCACCTGCACATCAGCGAACATGGGCTTACGGTACCATTGAGCCCAGACCCAGGTCAGGTAAGTGGGGGTAAGTTCAGAGGTGGCTATCACCGCGTCAGCCCTAGCCACTAGATTCCCTAGCCGGACCAGATCCTGGATTGAGCGGTCTAGGACCGTGACTTGGCCGGGAAATCGGTCAAGAATAAACCGATCACGGGGAGCACCTAGTAAGGCAAGAGCAGGCTGATCCCCCTGTCGAACCATGGCCTGGGCTAGGGGTACTAGGGTCCGCTCTGCCCCTCCTAAACCAGAAAATTGGGCGACAAACAACAGTTGCAATCTCTGAAGTGGTTTAGGGTAATTGCTGCCTTCTAATACCATAATTCTCTCATCTATTGGAGAGTTTTAATATAATGCAACTAATGCAACGATTTTGTTTCAATCCCTGAAAGGGCACTGAAAGGATTTAGGGATAATTGTTGGCCTTGAGGAGTGCCATCTAAGAGAACGCATTGTAGGTTTCAATCCCTGAAAGGGTTTAGGGGTAATTGTTGGATTCGGCGCCAGCAGGGCAGTATTTGGGGGGGAATCCATTTCAATCCCTGAAAGGGTTTAGGGGTAATTGTTGGGCCTTTTCCCCCGAGTACCCCTCCCCCGAAATTCTCGTTTCAATCCCTGAAAGGGTTTAGGGGTAATTGTTGGGGGTCCCGGCATTTATATTAAGCTTCGAATTGTCAGGTTTCAATCCCTGAAAGGGTTTAGGGGTAATTGTTGGGTTGGGTAAAGTCAGTAAAGGCGTCCTTGTATCCGTTTCAATCCCTGAAAGGGTTTAGGGGTAATTGTTGGGCCGCCCCCACTGGAATTTTGCTGCTGGGAATTTGTTTCAATCCCTGAAAGGGTTTAGGGGTAATTGTTGGGGTTGGAAGCCTCATATGTATATAGATGTGCGAGGGGTTTCAATCCCTGAAAGGGTTTAGGGGTAATTGTTGGGCTAGCTCCAATTTAAGCTAAGATGGTGGTCGTTGTTTCAATCCCTGAAAGGGTTTAGGGGTAATTGTTGGGAGGGGGGAAGCTTTCCAAGGAATCCGTAAAGCTCAAGTTTCAATCCCTGAAAGGGTTTAGGGGTAATTGTTGGGGGCTGGGCCACCAGGCTGCGGCGGTGGGTGATTGATAGGTTTCAATCCCTGAAAGGGTTTAGGGGTAATTGTTGGCCGGCTGATCGAGGGCTCGGTTCCCAGCTGGTTGCGGTTTCAATCCCTGAAAGGGTTTAGGGGTAATTGTTGGGGCCAAGTATCCAAAGCAGTGCAGTTTGATTACCTTGTTTCAATCCCTGAAAGGGTTTAGGGGTAATTGTTGGGGGGGCCTATCAGCGCGCGGCAACTAACAGTGGTACTGTTTCAATCCCTGAAAGGGTTTAGGGGTAATTGTTGGGGCCTTGTTGGCTGCAATCGGAGCGCAGACCAGCGGTTTCAATCCCTGAAAGGGTTTAGGGGTAATTGTTGGGGCTTAACCAGTACCAGGCGGATTCGGTTTGGGCAACGTTTCAATCCCTGAAAGGGTTTAGGGGTAATTGTTGGGTCTTTCTAAGGGCACTCAATCGCTGGATCTGCCTGGTTTCAATCCCTGAAAGGGTTTAGGGGTAATTGTTGGGTGGGGATTGATATACGCGCTGAGAGCAAGTGCGATTGTTTCAATCCCTGAAAGGGTTTAGGGGTAATTGTTGGGCCAGGGGGTCTGGAAGCAAGGCTCCGGCAAATTATGGTTTCAATCCCTGAAAGGGTTTAGGGGTAATTGTTGGGCCCCCTGGCTCCATTGTGCCGTGCGGGGGGGGGGTTTCAATCCCTGAAAGGGTTTAGGGGTAATTGTTGGGAGGCGGTCTATGGGCTTGTTAGGCCGTGCGATTTGAGTTTCAATCCCTGAAAGGGTTTAGGGGTAATTGTTGGGGGGATTTTACAAAACTTTACAATAGCTGCTTGGCCCGTTTCAATCCCTGAAAGGGTTTAGGGGTAATTGTTGGGTGGTGTCGGCCAGAGCCCTAGCCCTAGCGTAGCTGAGTTTCAATCCCTGAAAGGGTTTAGGGGTAATTGTTGGGCTCCAATCGGGGGGCTTCCCATTCCCCGCTTCCGGTTTCAATCCCTGAAAGGGTTTAGGGGTAATTGTTGGGCCGGGATTTCCGGGACCCGTGGGCCCGTTCGATCCAGTTTCAATCCCTGAAAGGGTTTAGGGGTAATTGTTGGGCCCCTGATAGCGAAGGGGGAAGCTGGCTAGGTAAGAGTTTCAATCCCTGAAAGGGTTTAGGGGTAATTGTTGGGGAAGCCTCCTGGGGGGGGCTTTTTTTTTGAGAGTATGTTTCAATCCCTGAAAGGGTTTAGGGGTAATTGTTGGGAGTAGTACGGTGCGGCCACCGCTACTGGCGCTGTACGTTTCAATCCCTGAAAGGGTTTAGGGGTAATTGTTGGGTTTGGGGATTTCCAGGTGCAGCTCATGGAAGTATTTGTTTCAATCCCTGAAAGGGTTTAGGGGTAATTGTTGGTAAGCGGAGAGCTCAAATTCTGGGATTTTCTCTTCGTTTCAATCCCTGAAAGGGTTTAGGGGTAATTGTTGGGCCGAATTGATTGTACCAGCAAACGCGTAATTTTTGTTTCAATCCCTGAAAGGGTTTAGGGGTAATTGTTGGGCCAGCTCCAAGGTACCTGGAAGCAAGGCTCGGGAAGTTTCAATCCCTGAAAGGGTTTAGGGGTAATTGTTGGGTAATCCCCTTCCCGGTACCGCTCAGCCAGCCCAGCCACCACAGGTTTCAATCCCTGAAAGGGTTTAGGGGTAATTGTTGGGCGATTCCCAACCCACAATTCAATCCGATCAGCCAAGTTTCAATCCCTGAAAGGGTTTAGGGGTAATTGTTGGGACTGAGGCCCCAGCGATTGGCGTAAGTGGTCAGCCGTTTCAATCCCTGAAAGGGTTTAGGGGTAATTGTTGGGCCTGAATTCGGAGTCGCTCTTCCCAGGCAGCCAGGGTTTCAATCCCTGAAAGGGTTTAGGGGTAATTGTTGGGTCAATCCCCTAGTACAGCAGCAATCCCTTCCGGCAGTTTCAATCCCTGAAAGGGTTTAGGGGTAATTGTTGGGATTTGCGGCTGCCGGCATAACAGTATAGGGGGAGGTTTCAATCCCTGAAAGGGTTTAGGGGTAATTGTTGGGGGCGCTTCCCCCGCCAGGCTACCTATAATATTTGTGTTTCAATCCCTGAAAGGGTTTAGGGGTAATTGTTGGTATCTCTCCGGAGCCTTGTCCGGACTAATCGGCCTGTTTCAATCCCTGAAAGGGTTTAGGGGTAATTGTTGGGGCGGCAATCCCGCGGTGCCTGGATTCTCTCCCCCAGTTTCAATCCCTGAAAGGGTTTAGGGGTAATTGTTGGGCTGAATCGGAAAAATCTTTATTTCCCCAGCCTCCTCGTTTCAATCCCTGAAAGGGTTTAGGGGTAATTGTTGGGCAATCTGGCTTGCCTTTTTGCTTGATAGGCGTAAATGTTTCAATCCCTGAAAGGGTTTAGGGGTAATTGTTGGGGGAGCCACGGGATGTAATCCAGGGCTTAGAGGCCGTATTTCAATCCCTGAAAGGGTTTAGGGGTAATTGTTGGGAGATTGGGGTGTAGGGTGTCGCCATTCAAAAATTTATTTCAATCCCTGAAAGGGTTTAGGGGTAATTGTTGGGCTTTACAGGAAGTTAATCGCGGTGCCACCGTACCGATTTCAATCCCTGAAAGGGTTTAGGGGTAATTGTTGGGTCCCCCCGCACATCTATATAAAGGACTCTCAAAATATTTCAATCCCTGAAAGGGTTTAGGGGTAATTGTTGGGCTTGAAATCGATTCAAATCCGTCGGCATGGAGCCAAATTTCAATCCCTGAAAGGGTTTGGGGGTAATTGTTGGGGAAGTTAGAGGATTGGGAAGCCTTTTTAGAGACCGAGTTTCAATCCCTGAAAGGGTTTGGGGGTAATTGTTGGGAACACTAGGGCCGCCTCGGCATTAAGAGCATTTCGGTTTCAATCCCTGAAAGGGTTTGGGGGTAATTGTTGGGGAGAGATGAGAAAGGCGCCTTTTGTCGCGCGAAAGGTTTCAATCCCTGAAAGGGTTTGGGGGTAATTGTTGGGTTTTCTTTTCTTTTCCGTATATACGTTTTCCGTAAAGTTTCAATCCCTGAAAGGGTTTGGGGGTAATTGTTGGGTTCTGCCGCTAAGCGGTAAAGGAGAGAAAAGTGAAGTTTCAATCCCTGAAAGGGTTTGGGGGTAATTGTTGGGGCTAAAGCTACCTAAGGAAGAAAAGTTAAACATTTCTCGTTTCAATCCCTGAAAGGGTTTGGGGGTAATTGTTGGGTCACCCTCTTCCCTGTAGTCAAGCGGCATGATTTGTTTCAATCCCTGAAAGGGTTTGGGGGTAATTGTTGGGACAACCCTTCAGCAGGACAGGCAAATGCAAATGGTGTTTCAATCCCTGAAAGGGTTTGGGGGTAATTGTTGGGCACACCACCACCACACCACCGGTCACCCACCAGGGGTTTCAATCCCTGAAAGGGTTTGGGGGTAATTGTTGGGGATTCAGAAATCTCCCGAAAGGGGAGATAGGTTGGTTTCAATCCCTGAAAGGGTTTGGGGGTAATTGTTGGGCGCAACCAATGGTTGGAGCTCGTCTTCCCTTCTCAGTTTCAATCCCTGAAAGGGTTTGGGGGTAATTGTTGGGCAGACCCGGGAGAGGTCTCCCGAATCTCGATCTCGAGTTTCAATCCCTGAAAGGGTTTGGGGGTAATTGTTGGGGTTTTAACCCAAACCTCAACCTTCTTGACCACTTTGGTTTCAATCCCTGAAAGGGTTTGGGGGTAATTGTTGGGCGGGAAAGGGCAACTTTATGTCCAAAGTCCGCTATGTTTCAATCCCTGAAAGGGTTTGGGGGTAATTGTTGGGGTTCCAACACCGCCTTAAGGGTGAGGTCCTCTGCCGTTTCAATCCCTGAAAGGGTTTGGGGGTAATTGTTGGGGGGGAGATTCACACCCCTGGACAAATAGCCGTTTTGCCCGTTTCAATCCCTGAAAGGGTTTGGGGGTAATTGTTGGGGTTAGTAAAAAACTACGGGTTCTCGGCCACGTGTACGTTTCAATCCCTGAAAGGGTTTGGGGGTAATTGTTGGGCGGGAAAGGATTACCTCGGAACGGGTGAGGTCTGTGTTTCAATCCCTGAAAGGGTTTGGGGGTAATTGTTGGGGAGGAAGCGCCGCCAGAGGCTGCCCCTTTAGAAGGTTTCAATCCCTGAAAGGGTTTGGGGGTAATTGTTGGGTGGCAAGGTTGTTACCCTTAAGCCAATCCTTTATCGGTTTCAATCCCTGAAAGGGTTTGGGGGTAATTGTTGGGGTTTTGAGACGGAAATTACCCGCGACATCCAAGAAGGTTTCAATCCCTGAAAGGGTTTGGGGGTAATTGTTGGGTTTTTAGGATTTCTGAATAATCCAGGGAATCCCCTTGTTTCAATCCCTGAAAGGGTTTGGGGGTAATTGTTGGGTCCAAGGGCTCATAGGTTTAGGCTCCCATCCGGGTTGTTTCAATCCCTGAAAGGGTTTGGGGGTAATTGTTGGGCAGCGCATATACCAAGGTGCTGGCGTCTGCTAAGGCGTTTCAATCCCTGAAAGGGTTTGGGGGTAATTGTTGGGGGGGCGGACAAGCCGCCCCGTGGTTCTTAGAAAGGGTTTCAATCCCTGAAAGGGTTTGGGGGTAATTGTTGGGGCAACGCCGGTAAAGGGGCTCAAAATGGCCATCATTCCGTTTCAATCCCTGAAAGGGTTTGGGGGTAATTGTTGGGCTAGGGCAAAGTACCAACCACCCTTCCGGGTGGTCTGTTTCAATCCCTGAAAGGGTTTGGGGGTAATTGTTGGGGTACCTCGGTGATGTTACCCGGTTTCCCGGGTAGTGTGTTTCAATCCCTGAAAGGGTTTGGGGGTAATTGTTGGGTTGTTCCCCGCCTAGCTCAGCAGCAAGGAATTCGGCGTTTCAATCCCTGAAAGGGTTTGGGGGTAATTGTTGGGCTCTCCCTTCGCCGCCTAGCGGCTTGCTTATCGATGTTTCAATCCCTGAAAGGGTTTGGGGGTAATTGTTGGGGGACCACAGGGTCTTGGGTTCTTGGCCCTTAGCCCGTTTCAATCCCTGAAAGGGTTTGGGGGTAATTGTTGGGGGCGTAATTGAGCAAGCTCTACCCCGTACTGGTTTGCGTTTCAATCCCTGAAAGGGTTTGGGGGTAATTGTTGGGCGTAGCAAGGAGACATCTACTTCGTAGAGGGTTGCGTTTCAATCCCTGAAAGGGTTTGGGGGTAATTGTTGGGCCGGTCTGCCTCGTACTTGGCGATTACTTCGCGGTTTCAATCCCTGAAAGGGTTTGGGGGTAATTGTTGGGAAAAAAGAGGCCAGCCCCCCGGCTAGCCTCTAGAAAGTTTCAATCCCTGAAAGGGTTTGGGGGTAATTGTTGGGCTATTGCAAAAAAAATTACGCGTACAAAATATCCAGTTTCAATCCCTGAAAGGGTTTGGGGGTAATTGTTGGGCCTTTACCGGCATTTACCGGCTATTATTTTACAGCGTTTCAATCCCTGAAAGGGTTTGGGGGTAATTGTTGGGACCAACCCTCAAACCTCTGCGAGAGCGTAGCCTTGCGTTTCAATCCCTGAAAGGGTTTGGGGGTAATTGTTGGGGCTGAGAGCCAGGGTTTCCGGTTTCCCGGTGCCCGTTTCAATCCCTGAAAGGGTTTGGGGGTAATTGTTGGGGTGGCCTGGCCATCTAGAATCAGGCTCTACACTCTCCGTTTCAATCCCTGAAAGGGTTTGGGGGTAATTGTTGGGCCCCACTTCTCTACCGGAGGTAGTATTGGAGGAGGTTTCAATCCCTGAAAGGGTTTGGGGGTAATTGTTGGGCCGGCGTTGCCGGCATAAAAACTACAGAATTTACAGCGTTTCAATCCCTGAAAGGGTTTGGGGGTAATTGTTGGGGGGGATTATTTACATGGTTGCGCCTACTATCAGCAAGTTTCAATCCCTGAAAGGGTTTGGGGGTAATTGTTGGGCGGCAGCCGAGTAGGGCTTACCCCTATTCGCTGTTGTTTCAATCCCTGAAAGGGTTTGGGGGTAATTGTTGGGTTTCATCCTGTTTTTCTCCTTTAATTACACTAACCGTTTCAATCCCTGAAAGGGTTTGGGGGTAATTGTTGGGAAACCGTTGTTAAGTTAGTAGGAAAACTACTGTGGTTTCAATCCCTGAAAGGGTTTGGGGGTAATTGTTGGGCTATAGGACTTCCACTTCCCATCCCAAGAACGGCAGTTTCAATCCCTGAAAGGGTTTGGGGGTAATTGTTGGGTTAAAAAATAGGCTCGCTAACCCCGCCGGAAAATTCGTTTCAATCCCTGAAAGGGTTTGGGGGTAATTGTTGGGCCGGTGGGGAGTCCTTTACACCCTTTTTGATGGCGTTTCAATCCCTGAAAGGGTTTGGGGGTAATTGTTGGGGATCAAACTGTAGGGGTAATAAAAGCGGCTAAAAAAGTTTCAATCCCTGAAAGGGTTTGGGGGTAATTGTTGGGAGCGGGCGCCTGAAAGACGGACTGTATTTAGATTTCAAGGTGCAGTTGCGCGGAACACCGTCATCATAACATTTTTGGATGCGGTCTTGGGCATTGCGCACGATCTGGATTGACCTGAAGTAATGAGCTGGACAGGATTGGTGCGGCTGCGCGAGTGCGGCATGGGCGTTATAGGCTGAAGTGACGATCAGGAAAGACTTCCGGCCCGCTGCCGAAGACCAAGCATAAAAACACCTACCCATCCGCGCCCTAGGCAAAAAAGACTGTTTCATCTCGTACTGCCGTGCCTCCAATCCGTTCAACCTTCGCCTGACAACAGGCACAAAGGAAATAAAACCGGACACTATCTTGCTCAGGCTTAATGAGGGCGCCCAAGCGGGATCTCAGCTTAGCGTATTGTGTCTCAGTTAAATCACACTCGAACACACTGTACTGCATCCACTGACCGTAAGACTTGAGAATATTATGGATTTTAGTACGGCGTTTGTCTTCGACGATATCATAACTAATGACCACCTGCATCAGCTTATTTGAGTACTAAGGGTGGATATTGGTCAATTTCGTGCATCAAGTACTTTGCTAGCAGCCGAGCCTGAATCTCAAAGGACTCTTGATAGGTGCACTGGGTTTGCATCACGGGATGCTTGAACTTTGACTGTTTTTTTAGCTCATAGGATCTTAAAAAAGTACGGATTCCTTCTGATGTGAGTGAAACCGCACCGCTTAATGGTTCAGTTGTAAAATCAGCGGGGACGATCGCCCGTTTATTTATACTGCTCAGTACTACGGCATCTACCACAAGGGGGCGAAATTCCTCCATCAAATCTAGCGCTAGAGATGCGCGACCATAACGCTGAGTATGGAGGTAGCCAAGATACGGGTCAAAGCCGACTAGATTCAAAGCGCTTTGAACATCATGGCGCAGGAGGGCATAGCCTAGGCTGAGGAGGGAATTCACCGGATCAGTAGGTGGGCGGCGTCTGCGGGCATCAAACTGAAAGCCATCAGCACGAATTAGGCTCGCAAAACTGCCGAAGTAGGCTGCACTACCCGCCCCCTCTAGGCCACGCAGGGAATCAATCTCTGTGCTAGTGTCAATGGGGGCAATTGCCTGCTCTAACCGAGATATCGCCTGATGTAGATCCAGGTCGGTTATTTCCCGTTGGGCTCGCAGGAGGCTGTGGCGATAGTTCTTGAGTTTGCCACGCACAAATCCGCGCACCACATGAGATGCTTGCATGGAAGGGGCCATGGCTTGCCACTGAGCACCACGTACAAAAATATTTTTGTTTAACTCTGGTTCAAGTCGTCCTAGATAACGCCCTGTCCAGGTGAGAAAGCTCAGGGGAATACGACGCTCTAGGAGCTCCATAACAACAGCGGGGGAAACCGTGGCGCGTCCCATAACGACTACCCCATCTATTTTGATCAGTGGGACATCCAGGAGCGTCTGTTTGTTGGCCCGTACCGTCAAGCGTTCATCGGTCTTGCCAATAAAGGCATCTTCTTGAGTGATATATAGGGTGCCCATGGGGAGGATGAGGGAAGTGAGCTTTAATTTGTCCTACAAATCCTAGATGTCTGGTACTAAATAGCTTCTAGATAACGCTTCATCTTCTCGGTAGCTTTGGGGAGGCACTGTTCATAGAGGCTACAGCCTTTACACCGGGGGCCGTAAATCGCAGGGGGCATTTTGCCGGTGTTGAGGATCTCCGTGATGGCAGCAATGGCCTCGATTGTCATTTGCCGTAGGGTGGCTGAAAGCTCTATGGGTTGACGCTGATGGGTTTGAGCATAGTAAACATAACCGACCGGAACTGGGCTGCCGATCATTTCCTCCAGGCAAAGCGCCTGGGCACACACCTGCAAGGCATCATTATCAAACTCACCCCGTTTGCCTCGCTTGTACTCCACGGGCACCCAATGACCGTCGGTTTCTTCAATCAAGTCCGCCTTACCGATCAGTCTATAGCGCTCTGACTTGAGCCAGATGGCTCGGATCTGCCAGGTCTCTTCCCGGTGACCCTCCCCTAGGGTGTGCACTCGCTCGTGGAGACTAGCCCCTTCGATAGTGTACTGATTATCCACAAAGCCATCTAAGCAAAACATGCGCCAGCAGCGATGGGGACAGTAGGCATATTGGTTAAGAGCAGCGATCGGAATGAGGTCATCCATATATCCTCCTAACCATCCCCATCCCCATGGGTGTTTTCCTACCAACCCCCGCATAGAGGGCAAAATCTGCTAGGGTGTTTAGCTGCTTGATGACGGTGGGGTCTACGGGGTCTTCATCTCCTAGGATGTGATAAGTAATCGTCCCCACACAACCGGCCCACTTGGATTTAGAGTCATTAGCAAGTTGGGTAAACAGGTCAAAACGACTACTAAATAACCATTGGCTCAGGGTCTCGGGAAACGGGATCCCACTGTAGTGATTCCAGCGTTTTAGCAAACTGTTGAATACACACTCGCGCGTGGGCAGCGCCGAGTCGTGCCGGCCCTGGCGGAAGGTGGCGGGAGTATAAAACCTCAAGGTTAAAGAGTGACAATTATCGGAGGCTTGGTCATACAAGTCCTTGTAGGAACAGTAATTAGCCCAGGGCTGGGTTGATTGGGCTGTACCTAAAACACTGGTGATGTGGAGGTCAGCAGGACCGAGATGCCAGGGGTGTCCAGGGTTAAGCTGCAACCAGAGGGGTGTCAGGTGCCTGAACAGGGTCTCATCTAGTAAAGATATCCGCCACCAACAGGGGGTCTGGGGTGGGATCGGCTGCTTGTATTCCCATTGGAGGGTGTGGCCTGGGGGAGTATAGTCACTCCTTTGTAAGGGGCTGATTGTAAAGGCTTTCTCAGTAGTTTGTTCATGGAGTTGATTGCCTAAGTTCTGATCTACTGAGCTCACCAGGGTCAAAAACAGAGCATGGAGGTGTTTACCAGTTAAGTAGCCTGGCTGGATCGTGGTTGCCGGTAAGAGGTTAAGGACTAGGGTGTGGGGCATGATAACAGCAAGTAACCTTTGTCAGCCTTGGGCAAGTATTACCAATTATCAAGTACAACTAAATACAACCAAACAAGGCACTAAAACCCATCCAGTGGAAGTCCGGAAATCCCTAAGCCCCGCCAACACTCAATCTGAGTTCAGAGGTTTTACATATGTAATAATCACTGATTTATCAGGTTTATTGTGCTTGCATAGTAGCTTCTTATTAAAGTCATTAGTCTTAATATCGATAAGTACGCCAGGTAAGTCCACAAAGCCAAACTCAGGATCATAGTTATAATCAGCCGTCATTCCATCAAATGTCATGACACTCTGGTGATTAGGTGATACCTTGACAAGAATATCTTTTGAGTAAGCAGAACCAAAGGTTAATGAGCACTCTTTCCAGCATGTAGCTTCCTGATCGTAGAACCTTTCCAGTACATAAGTGTTTGCATACTGATTATTTTGATTTTGGATGAGACGATCAAGTGGCACAGTAATTTGTGGTGGATTCTTATCCCCATTTTCATAAATCAATGTTGCTGATGGTGTCCAACTTCGTGTGACTACCAAGCCGTTCTTATAGGTAGGTTCACAGGTTAGATCGGCCCCATATATATAATCATGGAGCATTGAAAATAGTTCTACGACCCGATAGTCATCAATGTGTCGTGGACGTGAAATACATCTGCCAACTGCTTTGGTATCAAACACTGACATGGACTGAAGTGTTGATCGATAAGTTTGCCATCCGGACGCATCTAGGCTGTTAGTAAAATCGGGAATAAGATCACCCATTAAGATAACTTTAGCATCGTGTACATCGCCTCTACGATTACACCGTCCAGCTCGTTGGATGAGATTCTCAGGTGGGCAGATCTGAGATATCAATACCTCTGCGTTCAGATCACAGCCGACCTCGATTGCACTGGTAGTTACCAGGACATATGGTATCTTAAGTTCATCAAACTTCTTAACTTGTTTATAAAGTTCCGGCTGGAGATTGTCTGCAATACGACCATGATATAGAAACAGATTCTGACGATCAAGTTTCTCCTTAAGCAGTCTGTAGATGGCGGCAGCATCGACAACGGTTTCAACAACGACCAAAATTCTGCGATGTCCCTCGTGTTGGTTCCATTCATGAATAATTCGCTGCGCAAAAGCTTCATGAAATCCTTTAGGAGACTCACTATTTCGTCGTAAGTCACATATCCACTCAAAACCACGGCAGTTGAGATAGGGATGACTTAGATACTGGGGTTGATTTAGACTTCCGGACTTTTCAGGGTCGTCGATGAAGTCGATCAAGTCTAGATATCCGAAACTTTTAGTCAGTTCTTGTGGCATTGTTGCCGTCATTAGCACAAGTGACCGCCCTGCTTCGTAAAGTGATTGCACTAGGCTTCGAAAGTTTGTGAATGAGATATCATCATAGCTATGAGCCTCATCAAAGCAAATCAGTGAGTTACTGAAGTGAATACGATGAGGGAAGATAAAAGATTTTTGCTTATCTCCGAATGAGAAGTAACGATAGAGAAACTTATCGAGGGTAGTTAATATGACGTCGCCTTTATATAAATGTCTCCTGGGGTTAACCTTAGGCCTATGACATTCACCATTAATATAGATGCACCGATCCATCGTGGCTCCAGTATCGACAACCAAGGAAATTTCGCTGTCGTAATTGGATGCCAAGCCAGAGAAAGCAAGTAGATATTTGTCAATTCTTTCTCTTTGATCATCAAGTAAGCTTCGGGTCGGCAAAACCAGAAATAAACGATAGTTGTTTGCTAAAGCAGGAAACAAAACTGACTCGGTCTTACCAGAACCAGTAGGTGCCTTTAACAAAATAGCTGGATGATTGTCTGGAGTCAATGCATTAATGAGCACCTGCTGCATTGAGTTAGGTAAAAATTTCCCAACTGATTCATAGACTGTTTGAGCTCTAATATTTTTTGGTGGATCACCAGACCGTTGTCTAATAAGAATCGCTTCTTTTTTAGATCTTTTAAGATTCTCGGCATCAGTCCGGGTCTGCCACAGAGTCTGCCACCATTCACGCACAGCTTGATTTAGATCGTTCGTTAAAGCTTTACTATTTTTGGAACGATTTTCAATCGCGGACTTGATTTTGGGTGGGAACGGCATTGACCAATAGGAAAGCGTTAGCTCAATTTGCTCAATCTGTTGGTGACTATTACTAAATACCCAGGGATCTACTGTAAATTCGTGACCATTTCTTGTGATACTGAAATCCATGAAGGCCCTGGATTCAGCATGGCTTGATTCAGGTTCAAAGAACCTACAAGCAATGTCTGCTTCGATTTGGTCACACATCTCTAGAATGTATAGTTCATGGGCATAGGATAGTGGATTTACCACAAGAGCTTGTTGGTATGCTACGGCTTGCTGAGCCAGTGGGTCAGCTTTGTCAAGCTTATCAGCTAGAGTCTTTAGTTTATAGGTATCTCGGCAGATATCATGGGCACTAAAGTCATGATGCCCCTGGGCCAGTGCTTCTACCCAAGGGTGACTCGGATCTACTGCCAGAAAACGATGACCCTTAAAGGAGTAGCCAAAATTAATCTTACCACACGCAGATATATCGATGTTTAGAGCAAATTTCTGTGGTTTCCCAATATCATGCAGACCCGCAGCGGCAGAGACTCTTTTGCGGGCTGCCATTCGCTCACTCTCAGTCTTGGAAAAGTCTATTAAAGCCCAGTATTGGACAAGCTTTCTAACATTTGAAACATGGTTACCAAGGGGCTGGAAAAGAATACTTTCAGGTATTGAAAGTTCATCTTTTCTGGGAAAAAATACACGGCCAAAATCAAAGGGTTTAGACACAGACTTCACCTCTCAAGAGATTAACAAGGGACACAGGAAGATATATTTCTCCATCTGTGTAGTAGTCTAGTTCTACTGACTGTTTACTTGACTTCGGGAAATAAGCTGCTACAAAAGGGACAAATCCATCTACGATTGTGGGATTAGAATCTAAGAAGCCAGCATGGTCAGAACCAATCTGAGGAGTGTCGGCCCACTGGTAACGATAGAGACTATAGATGTCGCAACCGCCTGCAAACTGACTGCCCTGAAGTAAGTCTTCCATCGGAATCAGAGTTGAGGGATGGGCAGCGACCCTCTGACGTTCTAGAGCAATCACTTTAGATACTCCGGTGACAACTGCAAACCCCTCTTTACCACACTTGCATCCAAAACATTCCAAACTCTGAAAAAGTTCCAGTCCTTCCGGGTGATCTGTTATGACATATCCTTCCAACTCATCGGCGATTAAATACTCCCAGGTGTGGAGCTGAAAGTTAGCTCCCTTATCTTCTTGATAAAGCCTAGAGAAAGAATCGTGATTAAATTCTCGCATCCCTTTGCGATAGGTACGATGTACTCCACTCCAGGTCCTTATTGTTGGATATGCACCCAGGGCTAAATAGTGAGGAGGTAAGGCATACGTCGGCGGGTTTTCATCGTTAACACAAGTTCCAGGAAGTTCTAGCCCAATACTCATCATGACTAGCCTTCTTAAGAAACCAGAGAAGGTCGTTGGTGGCACAAAAGGATAGGTAGCAATATTGAGGATCGACCCCGGCAAAATGCGGAAGGTCATCGCTGCGGTGGGTTGGACAGTGAGTTTTAGGCAGTACATAACTTATGCCTGTAAAACTTCTTGGACAAATTTACTAGAATACTCCTGCAGTTTCTCCAATGCAGCATCGCCAATCCAACGCTCAAAATGAGATGCTTCTATGTGATCAGAGTTCAGCTCCGGAGTCCTAGCAAGGCGGATGAAGTCATTAATCGCCGTTTCTGGGTTGGTGACAGACGGTGAGACGATAGGACGTTTGCCTTTGGGGACTAAGTAACGATCAACGACAAGCAGAGGCATGTTGTCATGGGCTTCCGCGATGGATATACCCTTGGGATTTCCTGAGCCAATACGTGGTAGTGCATCCAGGAAAGCATAGGCGACTGATGCGAACTCCTTATCAGTCACGCTCAGTGCATGATTGGACACAGGATAGAGAATTCCAGGCTGGTTGTATTGACGCTTAAAAGGCATTGGTGTTTTCTCCTTTTGGTTAACTAGTTGTGCCGGGTGCATTGCCCGTTGCTTCTCAACTGGGTAAATGTCTTGAACCGCAACACCACCACCATGAGTTACTCGACCAATCAGGGTTTTCTTACCTGGTATTAACCCACCATAAGGAGCACATATGGGGCAGGTTGGCAGCGAACAAGTTTCAGGGATGCCGCAACCTTGCTTGTCACCCAGTAAACTGCCATTTTTTACAGGTGCCCAGATCAGGCAGCGTCGCTCGACACCACGCCTCTTGGTGGGAGAGATGTAACACTTTTCTATAGATTTGCCATCCTTAGTTGAGAGCTTGACAATCTCAACGAGGTTCACATTAACCTGTACTTCATGCCCCAAATAAAGCTCCTGCGAGCCCTCTAGCATCGCATAGATGTCAAAGTGCATTCGGGGGTTTTTTATGTCTTTAGGAAGCCCAGTAGTCACTTGGGGCTTCTCTGTAGTTTCGGGAGATTTAGTAGTCATTAGTCTGTCTCACTTGTGGATTTCAATTTGCGAACCAACTCGGGGAAGCGGGTATAGAGAGAGAGTTTGAGGTTGTATGTCAGTTCCTTCCAGTCTCTCTCTTGGGCATAATCTCTAGTTGCAAAGTGCTGATATGCACGTGAAATATCATCAGCATAAAACTGCAGATAAGGCCTACCTCCATTATCCTTATCCTCCCTTTCCCGATCAAAAATACTTAGTTCAGTCAATAAGGTTTTCGCATGACTGTAAATGAAGTCACAGCTAGGGTTATGATATAGCCTTGCCTCGACACTAGTTTTCTGCTCATCACCCAGGGTGGCATAATAACTGAAGGCGATCGCATCATCAACTTTCTCAATTAACTTGCTAACTTCGCGTTCAGCATTTTCCTGATTCATTGAATTTTTAGCGGTCTTCTCTAGAGATTGGGCGAAAGCATAGGTTAAGCCCGTCAGTGCTGCAACATCACGATACAATCTAGCTCGTTTGGGTAGTTGGTTGTTTGAATCCACAGTTTCTCCTTGTCGTTGTAAATCTTGATTTAGAGCCTTCCAGTAAGATTGACGGACCTGCTCTAATTTAAAATTATTCGAAAAACTTGAACCCTTAGCGAGGATATAAATGGCTAGGAAGGGCAGATCCTGCTGCACATATCGAACAGCATCACCCAAAGCCATATTGATGTCCTTACCAGATATCACGATCGACTGCCCATAGCAAACCATCAAACCCTTAACTAAAAGCAGGTGTCGGTTCAGAAGAAGTACCTGAGAACCCTGGATAACTAGTGAGAACTTAAAGTCTGCTAACACTTCACCAGGGAAAATAGAAGCGACTTTAGCTAATGCATACTGCACCTGTCCTAATTTTGTGGATGCACAATCACCTTTAGCCGTGCGGTCTGACACCAATATCAAATAGCGGCCGGCACTCAGATGTACCTCCTTATTAGTAAGCATTCTGAGGTAATCCTTAATTTTTAACCCGGAGGTTACTCTGCTATCACTCGGGTCAAGTCTTATCATGACACTCTCTTCTGATACTTTCAGTGGCGAAGCAAGAGCCAATGCGGAACAGGAGTGACAAATGTGCGGTCTACCTTCCCCTGAAGATGACTGACGACGCTGGGAAGGGCGTTCAAACATGAAACGCAGAACTTGCCAGCGTGCTTTCTTAGGATCAAGAACAATACCACAAGAGTAACAAAACTCTTTACTATCATCTCCAGGTGCCCTCAGCCCTGGCAAGATAGGCTCCTCTGTCAGTAACGGTCTCGGCAATTGATCAAACTGTTCAGGCTTAATCTCTAGAAGGCGATACATCTCAGACAGGCACTTGATGAAAATATCACCACGTGTTGAGTTAATCTGATCCGTAGCTGTTCTATTAAATTTCTTGGCGACAGTGATGACGGACTGGTATTTCTCTGGGTTATTTTCTATATCGATGCGAATGAACTGGAATGGGTTATCCTTAGACTGATCGATAATCTCCAGTTTTTGTTTCACAGACTTCCGTTCAAAAACTAGTCCTGAGCAAAGCTTATTTTTTTGGTTTAAAAGTTTTTTTTGCTCAGCTTTCATTACCTCTGGTCTGGCTAATTGAGCATTTAGGCGGTCAAGTTCTTCATATGTATCTGCATGATTGCGAAGGGTGGTAATAAATGATTTTCTAAAAGATTCCTGATACTTCCCGGCTTCCTTTTCCTGCATGGCCTGAAGTTCTCGAAGCTCTTTAGACTTAGTTTTCTGTTCCTTCTCATCTAAGTCGTGTTTCTCAAGCTCCCTGTTAAGCAGATCAATTTCAGACTGGCGTCTAGCTTGACGTTTTTCCACATCCCTAATTACCGCGTAGTACCAAGCTGTAAGTACATCAGCTTGTTCTTGTGTTAAAATTGGTACATCCAATGTGCTAAACCCACGATCTGATAAGGTAATTCCATTCAGAATCGCAACGAAAGTTTGCACTAAGCCAGGTAATTGAAGCTCACTCTTGCCATATACAGAGAATGCAACTTGCTCTAGAAACTCCTGCCAGAGTGTTGCAAAATCATTGATTGGTTGCTTGGGAGTGAAAATCCTGACATGACGGTCGCTCTCCTCAAGTAATACAACCTGATATACCTTCTGCAAATATTCTAGGAAGCGGTCAGTAGCACTTTCTGTCGCTAGTCGTGCCTGTAACTCACCAGGTATTGGCAGTTTATACAGGATGTGGATTTTGCCAATGATTTGCTTCTGATAAAGAACTTGGCCTTTATCGCCTGTTTCAACTGTTGGCCAAAACTCCTTAACATCAGATTTTCCACTAAGTCGTAGCAGCCGGATCAATTTTGGGGAGCCAAATGATTGTGCCAATGCTAGAGCATCTGGTTCCTTAGCTAGTACTGCAAAAAGCTCTTTCTTGTGCTCCAGTGCAATGTCTGCAGCTAAAGCACTAACTAAAATCCTGATTTTGGAAGACCAGCTAAGCATTTGATGTTTCTTGGTAGAGTCCCACCAACCATTAAGTGACTAAGTCTCCAGCCTGGAACGATGGCGATGTCCAAACTTCTAAACAAGCTCACCGACAGGATGCCGATACCATCAAATGGTATAAGCAAATCTCTCTAGCCAGGATGGTTCGGCAGTAGGTTAGGCCTATAATTTGTCCGTAAACCGTTGCTAATATCCATATTGCCATGGAAAATGGAGGATGACAAGATACTTACGGATAAAGTGTCCGTATACTTCCATGAGCCGTAAAGGACACTCGATTACCCTTTCCATCAATGAGCGGGACAAAGCCCAACTCGAGCAGATCGCCATGGAGCAGGGGATGATGTGGGGTGACCGCCCTAACATCTCCCGCTTAGTAGAGGCGATCGCCCGCCATGAACTATTGATCGGACGTAACAACGATTGGTCTAAAGAGAGGATCACAGCGGTGTGGCAGGCAGCTCAAGCACTACAGGACGCAGGCTGTACTGATGCTGCACTTATTATGGCTGGGCTTTTGCAAGAGCGCAGTGAATTACCAAATCCCTTAAGAAAACAGGTCAATGCCTTCCTCAACACCCCCCAGATCCCCTGGCGCACTGAGGTCGACCGGCATATTCGCCAGCAGGTGCCCTTCCAGTTAACCTATCGGGATGCTACTGACCGCTCCTGGACCTTTAGGATCCGCCATGCCCGCAATACCTTCCGGGAAAGGCGCCAATACCTGGAATGCTGGTGTGAAGAAACCGAGGGTAACCAGGATCTACCGGAGTTGCAGCACAACTGGACACTACGGTTTGACCGTATCCCTGAGGCCGCCTTGGCACCGATCCAGGGGGCTTGGCGCCCTCACCTCGACACGATTGATGCTGAAATCCATCTCCTAGGTAGCCTAGCCTTCGCCTATCAAGCCAAAACTGAAGACAGACTCGACCAATGGCTCACTGACCCCCCTAACCTCCGCCGGGTTGTGCGCCCCATTTCTAACAGCTTCTGGTTCTTCCGGGAGATTCTCCCCTACGGTGAAGATTGTATCCTGGTGGGTCCTGCGGAATTGCGGTCCCGCTTTATCGCCAAACTGCGGACCTTAACTAGAAACTATGAACTATAGTCGAATCGACAACTAAACTAAAGCATAAATATCTCGACAGTCAGGATAATACCCCCCGACCAAGACAGTAGTGCTTAGCCAGAGGGCATTACCCATCCGCCCCCTAGGAACTGACCCTAGTGGGCATCCTGCAGCTCATAGAAGTCAGGGGAAATGTAGTCCTTGCGCAGGGGCCAGCCCACCCAATCCTCCGGCATCAGCAATCGCTTCAGATGAGGATGGCCCTCGTAGATGATCCCGAACATATCGTAGGACTCCCGCTCCTGCCAATCGGCTCCCTTCCACAACCAGTAGACAGAGGGGATCCGGGGATTTTCCCGGGGTAGGAAGACCTTGACCCGCACCTCCTGAGGGCGTTCAGCTGTTTCCTGGAGGCAGACTAAGTGGTAGAAACTGACTAACTCCTGCCCAGCCCCTAGGTCGTAGGCGCCTTGGCACTGGAGGTAGTTGAAGCCGTAGGCCGCCAGAGCGGTCATGACCGGGATCAGAAATTCCCCTGACACCTTGAGGATTTCTACCCCCAGGTGGTCACGGCCGAGGAACTCATGGTCAAAGCCATTGTCCCGCAGCCACGTGGAGACAGGACCAGCCTTCGGCAACAGGGGACTTATTTCAGGAGTAGGATCAACCACGCTCCACCTCCGCTTGGGTAGCCGGCAGGACTGGTAAACCAAAGGCCGCCGCTAGCTCCGGGGGCGGGGTCTGGCGACTGAGAGCCTGGAGGTATTCCCCCGTGAGAATCGCTGGGACCGGCTTCATTTGGTGTTTGACCGTGTAGAAGCGGTGGGTTTGGGCCTTAGCGCCCCGCTCGAGGATGGCTTCGTTAGCAATCTTTTTGCGCAGCTTGATAATCGCATCAATGATCGCCTCGGGCCGGGGCGGACAACCCGGCAGGTAGACATCAACGGGAATTAGTTTATCCACCCCCCGCACCGCCGTAGGGGAGTCGGCACTGAACATGCCCCCGGTGATGGTGCAAGCCCCCATAGCAATCACGTACTTGGGGTCAGGCATCTGTTCGTACAGACGCACGAGAGCCGGGGCCATCTTCATGGTGATGGTGCCGGCGGTGATAATCAGGTCCGCCTGACGGGGGCTGGAGCGGGGGATAAGCCCAAAGCGGTCAAAATCGAACCGGGAGCCGATGAGGGCGGCGAATTCGATGAAACAGCAGGCGGTACCGTAGAGCATCGGCCAGAGGCTGGAGAGACGAGCCCAGTTGTGGAGGTCATCTACAGTGGTCAGAATGACATTTTCCGACAACTCCTGGGTGACCGCAGCCTTACCCAAGGGGTATTTCAGGTCAGGGGAGGAATTACTTACGACCATTCCAGAGCTCCTTTGCGCCAAGCATAGACAAGGCCCACAATTAAGATGGCAACGAAAATCAAGGCTTCAATGAAGGCCAGTAGACCTAGGGTGTGGAAGGCTACAGCCCAGGGGTATAAAAACACCGTCTCCACATCAAAGATCACGAACACGAGGGCAAACATGTAGTAGCGAATGTTGAACTGGATCCAGGCTCCCCCTAGGGGCTCCATCCCAGATTCGTAGGTGGTCCGCCGCTCAGGGGAGCCTCGTTTGGGACGGACTACCCAGGATGCCGTCAAGGCGATTACCGGCACCAAGCTACACAGGAGCAAAAATCCGAGGAAGTATTCGTAACCACTGAGTGCAAACACGATAGTCAAGGGGGGGGAAATGGTGGCGCTGGTGTACATTATAGGAGCTAGGGTCGGTCCTGTCCGGCAAATTAGGATTGCCGGTGCCTATAGATAGGATTGGCATCCCTAGGGGACAGGGGTGGGCACAACCGAAAAATCCGCTAACTCTAAACCCAACTGAAAAATCTCCTCCAAGGACCGCATCTCGCCGCTGGTGGTCATGAATTGATGGTCGGCGGTAGCCTCCAGGACGGAGCCATCCTCTAGGGTGTAGGCCCAGACCTCCTGGGCACCGCGGAGGTGCCACTGGGCAATCGGCTGGGTGTAAACGTGCCCCTGGGGGTTGACGCTGTATACCCGGCAGGCCAAGTTCTCCTCAACAATCTTGCCGATGGCCAGGGGACCATACTCGACGGTTAAGATCTGGGTGTTGTAGCTGAGGCAGTACTCGGCAAACTTGACCATCTGGTCAAACAGAGCCTCGGCGGTGGCGGGCTGGATGCCCTTGCGGGCCGAACCATCAATGAATTTTTCCCGCTGCTTTTGCATCTCCTCGGGCTTCTTCTTCCCCATGCAGCGGCGCAGTAGGTCCGCCTCCCCCAGGGTATAACCGGCCAGGTCCTGAGCCATACGCATGATCTGCTCTTGGTAAACTAGGACAGCGTAGGTTTCCTGGAGGATCGGCTCGAGGAGAGGATGATCGTAGTGGATTCGCTCCCGGCCGTGCTTGCGGTTGATGAACAGGGGGATGAGGCCAGCATCTAGGGGGCCGGGGCGATAGAGAGCCAGGATAGAGGAGATGTCCTCCAGGGAAGAGGGCTTCAGGTCCCGGACGATCTGGCGCATCCCCGTAGACTCCAGCTGAAATACCCCCTCTAGCTGGCCGGTCCCTAACAGTTGATAGGCTTTAGGGTCGTCTAGGGGCAGACGGTCCAGGTCCACCCGGCACTGGTGGTTTTTCTGAACTAAGTCCACGGTTTTTTGAATCGTGGTCAGGTTTTTTAGCCCCAGGAAGTCCATCTTCAGTAGGCCCAGACTTTCCAGGTCTTCCATGAAGTACTGGGTGATCAGGGCTCCATCGTTGTTGCGCTGCAGGGGCACCATCTCATCCAGGGGCTGAGCGGAAATCACTACCCCCGCCGCGTGCACGCCGTAGGTTTTGTTAGTCCCCTCAATCCGCAGGGCCATGTCTACCCAGCGCCTCACCCGGGGGTCTTTTTGGTACTTCTCGAGAAACTCCGGGGCAGGGGTGTCGGGGCTGACCATGGTCTTGAGGGGGGTAGGCTTGCCCCGGACCACCGGGATCAGCTTAGCCATCCGGTCTGCCTCCCCGTAGGGAATATCTAAGACCCGCGCCACATCCTTGAGCACGGCCCTAGAGGTCATGCGGTTAAAGGTGATGATCTGGGCTACCCGCTCTTCCCCATACTTCTCGGTGACGTAGGCGATCATCCGGTCCCGCTGTTCAATACAAAAGTCGGTGTCAATATCTGGCATGCTCACCCGCTCCGGGTTGAGGAACCGCTCAAACAGCAGACCATGGAAAACCGGGTCGATGTTAGTGATCTCGAGGGCGTAGGCGACGAGAGACCCGGCTGCCGATCCCCGGCCTGGGCCCACCGGGATTCCCTGACTGCGGGCGTAGCGGATGAAGTCCCACACCACCAGAAAATAGGTGGCAAACCCCATGGTCTGGATCATCTTGAGCTCGTAGTTGAGCCGTTCCTGATACTTTGGCTGAACTTCGGGGTCTAGGTAGGTCAGCCGCCGGGCCAACCCCTGCTGAGTCACTTCCTCCAGGTAGGTATTGGGAGTGTGCCCAGGGGGGACCGGAAAATTGGGCAGGGGGTTAGGACTCTTAATCGTGTAGGGCTCTACCTTGTTGGCTACCTTGACTGTGTTGGCCACTGCCTGATCGACCAACTGATCCGGTAGGTGGTCACGAAACAGCTGCCGCATCTCGGCGGCCGACTTGAGGTATTCGGTGCCGGAGTATCGCAGGCGTTTGTCTTCACTAATGAGTTTGCCAGTCTGGATGCACAACAGGGCGTCATGGGCTTCCACGTCCTGACAAGAGATAAAGTGGGAGTCGTTGGTGGCAATGATCTCAATACCCATCTCCGCTGCTATCTTGACTAGCTCCCGGTTGACGATCCGGTCCTCGGGGGAGCCGTGGTCTTGGATCTCGATATAGAAATCATCCTTGAATCTTTCCTGGTACCACTGGCACACCTGGCGGGCAATGGCCGGTTTTTTTTGCAAGATGGCCTGGGGGACTTCCCCCCCGAGACAGGCAGTGGTGACTATCAATCCCTCCCGATACTGCTCGAGGAGGTCTTTGTTGATACAGGGACGGGCGAAAATTCCTTTACCTTGGATCCCCTCTAGGTGAGAGATAGTCGTCAGCTTAACCAGATTCCGGTAGCCTTGGGTGTTTTTAGCCAGTACCACTAGGTGGTAGCGCGGCAGACGCTCCTGCTTGCGGATGTCCCCGTTGATTAGGTACATCTCATTGCCAATGATCGGCTTAAGGTTCTTCTGGCGGCAGACCTTAAGCAACTCGATGGCCCCGTACATCACCCCGTGGTCGGTTAAGGCCACCCCTGGCATTCCCAGGGTAGCGGCCCGCTCAGCCAGGGCGGGAATCTGACTAGCCCCGTCAAGGAGGCTATAGTCACTGTGGATGTGCAGGCCGACAAAGTCCATACATTGACCCGGAGTAAGGGACGCTAAGGTGATCAGAATACTTCTAGCCTAAACAAAACCAAGCCACTTCCGGGATGATCTGTTCCCTGACTACCCAAGGAGTGTCATGATAGAGGCTTACGCAAAGAATCAACCCCTAGCGGGTCAGGGGGGCAGTTTTTAGACTCCTAACCAGGCCGGCGCCCTGGCTGCGGGGGCTATGGATCCGTGGCAATTATGCTAACAGCTAGCGGCGAGGCTTAGACGACTAGTCCAGATGCCTCCCTAGCTAGTCTGACCATCAGTCCTAACCGGAGTAGAATCCTATGTCCAATCAGCGCAACCTGGGTTTTTGGGGCGGCCTATTGTTTGGGGGGGCCCTAGGGACAGCGGTAGGTCTGAGCCTCTCCCCCCGCTCAGGCCGGGTAGTCCGCCAAGTCCTCCGGCAGGCCGCCACCTTCTCGGGGGTCCTCCAGAGTCGGGTAGTGCAGCTCTCCGCTGGTGCTTTACACAACTGGGATGGCACCCTAGAGCGGCTTCAGGATTCAGTCAGCGCCGGACTAGTGGCGGGGCGTCAGGAACTAGATGGGATTCCCCTGGGCAAGCCTCAGCCTAGCCCGCCGGGGATTGGCACAGGGGCCGGGTCCGATACTCCCCCGAGCCGGGAGGGGTGATCCGCACCTCCTGGCCTGAAGTTGTGTCTCTATTACTAGTCTCTAGCCTATGAGCTCCCCTATCTTTTGGCTGGGCATGTCCCTTTTTTTAGTCTCCGCCAGCTTGGCCGCCGTCCTAGTGGCCGCCGTACCGGCCCTCCAAGAGCTGGCCCGGGCCGCCCGCAGTGCCGAAAAGTTGTTTGACACCCTGGCCCGGGACCTGCCCCCTACCCTGGAGGCAATCCGCCTAACGGGTCTAGAAATCACTGACTTGACTGACGACGTTAGTGAGGGGGTCAAGAGTGCCAACGACGTTGTGAAGCAGGTTGATCAGAGTATCCTCAAGGCCAAGCGTCAAGCCCAACGGGTGCAAACTAACGCCCGGGGAGTAGTGGTGGGGATGAAGGCGGCGTGGCGGGCGCTAACGGGCAGGCCTAGCGGTCCCCGGCGAGAACGCCTATCTTCTGGTAATCGCCCCGCTAACCCTCCAGGCGCTGACGATACTCTGAAGCACTAAGGGTATCAGCCGGGTCATATTCCTCTACCTGCACCCTGATGAGCCATCCCTGACCGTAGGGGTCAGCTGCCAAAACCTCAGGGGCATCGACTACGGGTTGATTGCGTTCGGTGACCAGACCGGTGACAGGGGAGTTAAGGTCCTCAACCGCCTTAACTGATTCGACTGTACCGAAGGTCTGCCCCCTGGTGACCCGACTGCCCACCGCCGGCAGTTCCACAAACACGATGTCCCCCAGTTCCTCTACGGCGTAGGCAGTAATGCCTAGGGTGGCAATGGAGCCTTCTAAACCACAATACTCATGGGAGTCCAAGTAGCGCAGATGTTCTGGATATTCTGGGGACATAGGGGGGCGGGGAGGGCGGTGGCTGGTCTTGAGCTACCCGGGGTAGCTGGCCTATGATCGTCTCTACCTACGATACAACACTGGAAGGCTAAGCACTATGGAGCCGTTAGATCATCCCTGTCCGGTTCCCCCCGAACAGCAGCCTCTCCAGGAGTACGAAGCCCTGCGCCGCTCCTGGTTTTTCAGTTGGGCCGGCCGGCCTTGGCCGGGATACCTCCAGGGGGTGGCCTGGGTTTGGGGCTGCAACTGGCTACTTGTCGGACCAGTGGTGGCTAGCAGTTTCCCCCCCCTCAAGTCCCCGGGTGGGTTTCTCCTGGGAGGCACTGCGGGTACCACCCTGGTTTTGGGGTTAGTCCTGCTGCGGCTTTACCTGGGCTGGATCTACGTGCGTAGTCGGCTGAACGACCACAGGGTAGTTTACGAAGAGTCTGGGTGGTACGATGGTCAGACCTGGACTAAGCCTAAGTCCATCCTGGACCGAGACCGCCTGATCGTCACCTATCAGGTCCAGCCTCTCCTGAGCCGGCTAAAGTACACCCTGGGGGTGGTGGTCCTAGTCTGCCTTAGCTGTGGCTGGGGAGTCAGGCTGCTCACCTAGGGCCCTCCTTGCGGCCGGCATCATGGTAGGATGGGGTCTGGCAAATTGAGGCTATCCGTGGCCTATAAATGTCCTCCCGATGGTCTTTTGCCTAATAGACCCCGGATCGCGGTGTTTTTATGTTTGATTGTATTGTGGTCGGAGCAGGGCCTGCCGGAGCGAGCGCAGCTTACCATCTGGCTAAACTAGGCAGATCAGTGCTGTTGCTGGAGAAGGAGTCTCTCCCACGCTATAAACCTTGCGGCGGTGGGGTATCCCCTCAGATTGCCGAATGGTTTGATTTCGACTTTTCCCCGGCGATCTCCCTTAAGGTCAACTCCATCCGCTATACCTGGAAAATGGGCGATCCGGTGGAAGCTACCCTGGAAACCCCCGAACCGATGTGGATGGTGCGCCGGGATGTGTTCGATCATTTTCTGGTCCGCCAAGCCCAAGGGCAAGGGGCCCAGCTGCGCGACAGCACCCCTGTCCGAGGAGTACAGTGGGTAGGGGACCACTGGCAGGTTGATACCGACCAGGAACCCCTAGAGGGGCAATACCTAATCGCGGCTGACGGAGCCAAGGGGCAGATGGCCAAATGGCTCGGGTTTAAAGACCGGCGGCGGCGGCTCGGGGGAGCCCTTGAGGTGGAGGCACCAGCCCAGGTGGTTGACAGCCACGTAGCCCACTTTGAATTTGGTATGGTGCGTAACGGTTACATCTGGAATTTTCCCAAGGCTGACGGTTACTCCATCGGCATTGGTACCTTCCGGGGGGGCGACCCCCAAGACTTCAAGGGGATTCTGCAGGAGTACGCTACCATCTTCGGCATTGATATCCACGCGGCTAAGCAGTTCGGTCATCCCCTATGCCTGTGGGATGGTAACCAGAAGCTCCACACCCGCCAAGCCCTGCTAGCTGGGGAAGCCGCCTGTGTGGTGGACCCCTTCACGGCCGAGGGCATTCGCCCCTCGATTTTCAGCGCCATTGAGGCGGCCAAGGCGGTGCACAAAGCCTTAGCCGGTGACCTAGATGCCCTCCCTAACTACAGCGCCTATATCAACGAGTCATGGGGGGCAGACATGGCCTGGGCCCAGCGCCTAGCTGGCGTGTTCTACCGCTTCCCCGAAACCGGCTATCAGGTGGGGGTCAAGCGCCCCTCAGCTACCGCCCACATGGGCAAAATCATGTGTGGGGAGGAGCGTTACTCAGACGTTGTTACCCGGGCCCTGAAGCGCATGGCTGCGAAGCTAGGGCAGCTGGTGCCGGGTTTCCACTAGCTGTGCGCTGAACCCCCTGTGGCCTCGCTTAGACTTGAGGGGAGCAGTTAAGGATGCCTCACGGATGACCCACCTATTCAGTCAACTCACCCTCAGGGGAGTTACCCTGCGCAACCGAATTGGCGTCTCGCCCATGTGTCAGTACTGGTCCCGGGAAGGTATGGCCTCCGACTGGCACCTAGTCCACTTGGGGGCCCGGGCCCTCGGGGGGGCGGGCTTGGTTATTGCCGAAGCTACTGCCGTGGAAGCCCGGGGCCGGATCACCGCCCAGGACCTAGGGATTTGGACCGAGGAGCACGTAGAACCCCTAGCCAGAATTACCCGTTTTCTCCGGGAGTACGCAGCGGTGCCGGGGATTCAGCTTGCCCACGCAGGCCGCAAAGCCAGTACAGCCCCTCCTTGGCAGCGTCAAGGCCAAGATGTAGCAGTTGCCGATGAGGAAGGGGGCTGGGAACCTGTAGCCCCGAGTGCCCTACCCTTTCGTCCGGGCTCGCGCAAGCCTAGGGAACTATCCCTAGGGGAAATCAAGCAGATTCAAGTTGCCTTTGCCAGGGCAGCTGAGCGAGCTGGGAGAGCAGGGTTTGAGTGGCTAGAATTTCACGCCGCCCACGGCTATCTAGCTCACTCTTTTTTGTCTCCCTTAGCTAACCACCGTCAGGACGAGTACGGGGGAAGCTTCGAGAATCGGATTCGCTTCACGGTCGAAACTGCCCAGGCCATCCGGGGGGTTTGGCCTGAGCAGTATCCCTTAGCAGTACGCCTCTCCTGCACAGACTGGGTAGAAGGGGGCTGGACCCTAGAGGAATCGGTGGAGCTAGCCCGCCGCCTCAAGGGTGAAGGAGTAGACTTGATCGACTGCAGCTCTGGCTTCGTAGTGCCAGGGGTTAAATATCCTCAGGCCCCGGGCTGGCAAGTGCCTCTGAGTGCCACCATCCGCCAGCAGGCGGATATTCCTACCGCAGCGGTGGGGATGATCTTTGAGCCCCGGCAAGCTGAACAGATCCTGGCCCAAGGACAGGCAGATGTGGTCCTGTTAGCGACAGAAATGCTGCGCGACCCCTTCTGGCCCCTCCACGCTGCCCAAGCCCTCGGGGAAGTGGTGACCTTACCTAAACCCTACGACTATGTCCTGCATCCCTAAGCAGCCGGTCGACCTTAAGGGGGAGTGACCCTCAACACCTATGCTCTGGTTGAAAAAAAAATCCCTGCCCTTAGTCTGTCTAGGTGGGCTGCTATTTTGGTTTGCCTTGACCTTCTGGTGGCAGCTAGGCAGCACCGGCCTAGTAGATGAAACCGAGCCCCTGTTTGCCGAAGCTGCCCGACAAATGGATGTGACCGGTAACTGGATTACCCCTTACTTTGATGGCCATACCCGCTTCGACAAGCCCCCCTTAATCTACTGGTTGATGGCTCTGGGGTATCAGGTTTTGGGAGTTAATTCCTGGGCAGTACGCCTCCCTTCCGCCCTAGCTGCGACTGCCTTGATGGGGTTGCTAGCCTACACCCTCTACCGCTGCACGGCTGCTCTTCACCCAGACCGACCATGGTTGGCGGCGGGCATAGGAGGTACTATGGGGACCCTGAATCTCCTGGTACTGGTCTGGAGTCGGACAGGGGTAGCAGATATGCTGTTGAGCGGTTGTCTCGGGGGGGCCCTGCTAACTTTTTTCCTCGCCTACAGCCAACCTCAACTAGCCCGTAAAACCTACTGGTATCTGGGCAGCTACCTCCTGATGGGTCTGGCAGTACTCACCAAGGGGCCCGTGGGGGTGGTGCTGCCGGGTTTGATTATTAGCAGCTTCCTGTGGTACGTCGGTCAAGGGAGAGCAATCCGCCGGGAGATGCACCTAGGGTGGGGGGTCCTGGTAATGGGTTTGGTCTGTGTGCCTTGGTACGTCCTAGCCACCTGGCAAAATGGCCCGGCTTTTTTGGAGAATTTCTTTGGGTACCAAAACGCCTACCGGTTTCTGCACGTTATTGCCCGGCAAACCGGTCCCTGGTATTTTTACTTGATAGTTCTGGCCCTGGGGTTTGCCCCCTGGTCCGTATACTTGCCCTTAGCCATCACTCACCTGCAGCCCTGGCGGCGCTACCTCTGGCAGCAACAACCCCGGGCTGAGCAGCTGGGTCTGTTCGCCATTTTCTGGTGCGGGGGGGTGTTGCTTTTCTTTACCTTGGCGGCTACCAAGCTCCCCAGCTACATCTTGCCCCTGATCCCCGCCGCCGCCATCCTCGTCACTGGGCTATTCCTCACCCCGTCCCCCCGGGGGATGCGGCTGAGCGCTCTGGTAAACCTGGGTTTGTGGGGCCTGGGGGCGGAAGTCCTGTTCTGGGGACCCCACTGGCTGCCTGATACTCTAGACCCAGCCATGCCCCATTTCCCTACGGTCCTGATCCAGTCTCTCCTACCCCTGCGCGCCGCTCTGGTGGCAGTGGCCGGGGTACTAGGGGTGGGCCTGGCCCTAGGCCGGCGCGCCTGGGGGCAGCTGTGGCTTGCCAATGCCCTTAGCTGCGGGCTGATGGTGGGCTTGTTTTGTCTACCTTTTCTCGGCCTCATCGACCAGGAGCGGCAGCTCCCCCTCCGGCAGCTCTCAGCCATCATTCGCCAGGTGCAGCGCCCCGGCGAGTCCCTGGTAATGTACGGGGTGAAAAAACCCAGTGTGGTTTTTTATACTCACGAACCAATTAACTACTCTTGGAGCAAGCCGGGCTTGATTCACCGGCTCCAGGAGGATGCTCACCAGCTTGACCCGCCTACTTCCCTACTGTTGTCCCAGGCGGAAAAACTCTCCCGGGTGGGCCTCCAGCCGGACCAGTACCAGGTGTTGGCTTACCGGGGTGCCTACGTGCTAGTGCGCCTCAACCATCAGGCCCTTGGTCAGACCTATTAGGACTGGTAGTGTTATGTTAAGTGTTACACAGACTTTCTAACCTACCGCTGGGTTCCCACTCATCAGGTAAAATGTTTCTCCTCACCCCAGACTCTCCCCCCTCCGGTCCAGACTCTCCCCTTTTGCCCGTTGATCAACCTACTCCCCGGGTAGAGGCTTTGCGGCAGACCCTGGAGCGTCACCGAGGAGAACGACACCTGGTAATTTTGCAGGACTTCCCGGACCCCGATGCCCTAGCCTGCGGCTGGGCCTACCTCCTGATTGCCCAGCGGTTTGGTATTCAGTGCGACATTGTTTACGCTGGCACCCTGAGCCATCAGGAAAACATCGCCCTAGTCAAACTGACTAGTCTGCCCGCCCAACGCTGGACCTTGCCAGTCCTGAAAACCAAGGACTTAAGCGCCTACCAGGGCTGTGTTTACGTAGACCACCAGGGTACCACCAGTCAGTTAGTCCTGCCCGTCCGTCAAGCCGGCGTCCCCCTCGTGGTGGTAGTAGACCACCACAGCCTCCAGAGCGACCCCCCAACGGAAAGAATCACCCCTGAATTTGCCGATATTCGCCCCCAAGCCAGGGCCACTTCCACCATCTTCACTCAATACCTCCAGGCCGGCCTACTTAAATTAGACGGGTCCCTTAGCGATCACGTGCGCTGTGCCACAGCCCTGATGCATGGCCTGCGCTCCGACACTAATCGGCTGATGCAGGCTCAAGAGGAGGACTTTTTAGCCGCCGCCTACCTGAGTCGCTTTTGTGATACGCAACTGCTCAACGCGGTACTTCAGGCCTCCCGCTCCCGACCAGTCATGGAGGTGATCGAACGAGCGCTGCAGAATCGGGTAGTGCGCAATAACTTCTCCATCGCCGGAGTAGGTTACCTCCACTACGACAATCGCGACGCCATTCCCCAGGCAGCTGACTTTCTAGTCACGGAGGAGAACGTGCACACTGCAGTGGTGTACGGGATTGTCCACGAGGAGGCTAAGGACCTAGAAGTACTGATCGGCTCCCTGCGCACCAATAAGCTCACCCTGGACCCAGACGAATTTATTAAGGCAGTCTTCGGGCAAGATTCCCAGGGCCGCTACTTTGGTGGTGGCCGGGCCATGGCGGGGGGATTTGAGGTACCCATCGGCTTCCTAGCCGGAGCTAATAACTGCCAGGAGTACGCCCAGCTCAAGTGGAACGTCTTCGACAGCCAAATCAAACAAAAGCTAATGCGTCTAGTTAGTCCCAAAAACACCCCCCTGAATGGCTAGTCTGGAACTATACCTGTTCCGCCACGGCTTAGCCGAGGAGGGCTCCCCGGACGAGCTACGCCCCTTGAGCCCCTTGGGGCAGCAGCGCACCGGCCAGGTAGCCCGGCGGCTGCAATCTATGAGTATGCAGGTTGATGCCATTCTCACAAGTCCCCTAGTCCGGGCCCGGGAGACCGCCGCTATCCTCCAGGAAGCAGGCCTGGGGCCGGGGGTGGTCCTGGAGCCTGAGCTAGCCCCTGGGGGCGACTGTCTGTGTTGCTTGCGTGCCCTGGCCCACACTAGCTTCAGCCAGGTGATGCTAGTAGGCCACGAACCGAGCCTAAGCAGCTGGGCAGAACTTCTGGGCTGGGGGCAAGTCCGAGGTCACCTCATCTTAAAAAAAGCTGGTATCATCGGGGTGCACCTGCCGGAGCGTAGTGTGCCGGTTGGCGAAATCTTTTGGCTCAGTGCCCCCAAGTTCCTTCTGTAAGGCCAATGCCAAAACCTAAATCAAACTCCAGTGCCGAAGCGTCTGCACCAGTGTCGGCTTGGCGGCGCCTAAAAAACCGGGACATCACTTGCGCAGAAGCCCTAGCCCTCCTCGTTGATGGCCAGGGTCACGTTAACCTCCAGCTGCTAGACCGGGAAGTGGCGGCACGTTTTCGCAGTCAATGTCCCGACTGGGCCAACCTGCCCCCCCTTTTACCCCTGTTGCTGTGGCAAAACTGTTACTATCTAGGCAGTCCCCAGCCTTTAGACCCGGAAAAAGCCCAGGAAATCGGCAACCGAGCCGGCACCGAAGTTGCCATTATCCCCATCAGTGACAAGAGCTACCGGTCCTGGTTCCATCGCCTGAAGCACGATGTTAGTCGTATCAGTGCTGCCCCCCTAGTTAATCCCCTGACCGGTGAACTGGAACAGGAGGATATCAGTGAGGTTACAGAACTATACCTGGACCAAGCCGTTGACCAGATTGGTCGCTTGCGCACGATCATCTCCGGCGCCCTGCGCAATCGCGCCAGTGATATCCACCTAGAACCGACTTTGGAAGGGCTACGGGTGCGCTACCGTATTGACGGCATCCTCAGGGATATCACCGTTTTGCCCCAGGAAATTAGTCGGCGGGTGGTGATCGCCCTCAAGGTGATGGCCGACATGGACATTGCCGAGAGCCGTTATCCCCAAGACGCTCGCCTAGGGACTAAGTACACTAGTGGCGAAACTGAGGACCTCGGCCTGGACATGCGGGTGAGTACTCTACCCTGCATCGGGGGTGAAAAGGCAGTAATTCGTCTGTTGCCCCGGGAAAACCCCTTCGCCAACATGGACCAGCTGGGGTTTTCCCCCACTGCCCTAGAGGTCTATAAAAGCTGGCTACGGCAACCCCAGGGGATGATTATCCTCACAGGCCCCACTGGCTCCGGCAAAACCAGCACCCTCTACACTAGTCTCCAATCCCTGGCTACGGAGCAGGTGAACGTAGTGACCGTAGAGGACCCGGTTGAGTACGTGCTGGAGCGAATTACCCAAACCCAGGTCCTAGAAGCGGCCGGCATGACTTTCGCGGCCGGGCTGCGGGCAATTTTGCGCCAGGACCCTGACATCATCATGGTGGGGGAAATCCGCGACCACGAAACTGCTGAAACCGCAGTCCGGGCTGCCCTGACTGGTCACCTGGTCATGACCACTCTCCACACCAATAACGCCGTCAGCGCCATCCCCCGCCTCAAGGATATTGGTCCGGACCCTGGACTGATTAGCGATGCGCTGCTAGGCATTGTAGCCCAAAGGTTAGTCCGGCGGGTCTGCCCCCACTGTGCCGAACCCTACCAACCGACCCAGGCTGACCTGAAGATTTTGGGTCTACCGGAGGATACCAACGAGGTCCAAAACTGGCGTCAGGGCAAGGGCTGTAGCCGCTGTTACTACTCAGGCTATCTGGGGCGGGATGGCATTTTCGAACTGCTCGACGTTGATAACCAGGTACGCCAGCTGATCTACGAGGGAGCTATGACCCAGCTTCATCAATACCTTTCCCGGAGCAATTTTGAGTCCTTTCAATTGGCTGCGATGCGCAAGGTCACCCAGGGGATTACTACTGTCCAGGAGGTGCGGCGAGTCCTGCCCTACAGCGCCCTGAGCTGCCCAGTCCTCCAGAACAGCTCCCTGGGGTAAGCCATGGCCTTGATCGAGGTGGAGAGTTTGGGCAAGGTTTACCCGGTAGCCCTTAAGGAGCCAGGATGGCAGGGGACACTGCAGCACTTTTTCCGCCGTACCTACCGGTCTATCCCCGCGGTACAGGGGGTGTCATTCCAGATCGGCGCTGGAGAAGTAGTGGGCTTTTTGGGGGCCAATGGGGCTGGGAAGACTACTACTCTCAAGATGCTCACGGGTCTGATTCGTCCCTCTGAAGGTCTGGTACGGGTGGCCGGTTTTGACCCTTTCGAGCGCCAGACTAAATTCCTTGAGCAGATCACCCTGGTAATGGGCCAGAAACAGCAGTTAATCTGGGATCTGCCGGCTCTAGACTCCCTACGGATTAATGCTGCTGTCTACTCCCTCAGTCCCGGGATTTTCCAAGAGCGCCTAGAGGTACTGTCCACCATGCTCGGGGTCAAAGGGCAATTGCGTCAGCCCGTCCGCAAGCTTTCCCTCGGAGAGCGCATGAAGGTAGAGCTCCTAGCTGCTCTCCTGCACCAACCCCGGGTCCTCTTCCTCGATGAACCCACCCTGGGCCTAGACATTAATGCCCAGGCGGCGGTCCGGCAGTTCTTGCAAGCTTATAACCAGCGCTATCAGGCCACAATCCTGCTTACTAGCCACTACATGGCTGACATCACCGCCCTGTGTCAACGGGTATTGTTGATTCATCAGGGAAGCCTGATCTATGATGGCCAGCTGGAGTCCCTGCGGGCTAAGTTTGCCCCCTACCGGGAGGTGAAGTTGGAGCTGGCTCGCCCCTATCCCCGAGACAAACTACAGGTCTACGGGGAGTTAGAGTCCCTAGAGGGCCAGTCCGCCCGGTTTTTACTGGGGCGCCAAGGCCTGACCAACGCCATTGCCCAGATGCTTGCGGAACTAGAGGTGGTGGATCTAAGTGTCACGGACCCCCCGATTGAACAGATTATTGGGCGAGTATTTCAGTCAGGGTCGGCTAGATGAGGAAGTTGGGGGCTAAGCTAGGAGTGCTCCTGCAGGTGTACTATGCCTACATGCTAGAGTACCGGGCTGAGCTTATCCTGTGGGTGTTGTCAGGGCTCCTACCCCTACTCTTACTGGGAGTTTGGATGCAGGCGGCGGCCACGGGCAAATTCCCCCTTACCCCAGTCAGTTTTGCCCGCTACTTTCTGGCTGCCTTTCTAGTGCGCCAACTAACGGTGGTGTGGGTAGCCTGGGAATTTGAGAAGGAAGTAGTGGAGGGGCGGCTCTCACCACGGCTGCTGCAACCCCTAGACCCGGTCTGGCACCACGTGACCTCCCATTTGGCTGAACGTCTAGCCCGGGCCCCCTTCATCGCGGCGGTTGCAGGGGTTTGTTTACTGTTGTACCCCCAAGCTGCCTGGCTTCCTACCTGGTCGGGAGCTCTCTTAGGACTAGTGGCAGTGGCTTGGGGTTTTGGGTTGCGGTTCCTAATTCAGCACACCTTTGCCCTGGTAGCCTTTTGGACCGAGCGGGCTAGCGCCCTAGAGCAGTTTTGGTTTTTGATCTATCTATTTTTTTCGGGAGTCAGTGCTCCCCTTGAAGTATTTCCAGACCTGGTGCGGGCGGTAGTCCTGTGGACCCCTTTCCCCTACCTAGTCTACTTTCCTGTGGCTCTGCTGCTGGGACTGCCCGTGGACCTGTTGCAGGGTTTTGCGGTCATGGGAGGGTGGACCGGGCTATTCTGGTTGGCGAACCGTTGGGTCTGGCGCCAAGGTCTTAAACGGTACTCGGGTATGGGAGCTTGAGCATGTTAGGATCGAGGGTGTTGACAAGGCTTTATAGAGAGGGACGTCAGGGGGTGCGTAACCTTGGGCCCAGCAGGTCCTAGTCAGCGCACGGGACATAAAAGTACGCATTCGAGCTCCACAGTCTAGTCACCATGCTTCAGGGATCAATTCTAGACAAACTGTCGCAAGCCCATCGGGGCCTCTCCTCCGGCAAACGGCCCCTGAATTTTGGCGTCTACTACAAACATACCCTTGTCAGTCTTTGTCATGCCCTAGAGGATGTCATCCTCGCTTCCCGTGGGGCTTGCCCGGTGGTAGTTACAGCTTTCCAGCGCGGTAAATGGTACTTAGAGGAGGCTGACCGTTACCAAGAAATTGCCGGGAGCGCCCGGCAGGTGGTGATCATGGCGGCCCCAGACGCCGGCTTTGCCGAACATCCTACCAGTCAGCTAGGCAACGTAGCTCTAGTCCCCCTCGACCCCCAAGACCCCGTCGCCCAAGAGTGGCACTTAGTAATTTTTGCCCCTAGTTATACGGCCATGGTCCTGTGTCAAGAATTGTCGGTTCAGGACTACGGTCCCGAGGGCCCCCCCCAGGAGGATCGGGAGCGCAAGTTCTACGGCCTGTGGACCTTCGAGCCGGACCTAGTCCGGGAAACCCTAGAACTGCTAATCCAAAAGGTCGGCAGTTACCAACCCCAGCTCCAGACACGCCTCCAAGCCCAACTCCAGGAGATGGCAGAGCAAAAGGTGCAGCCAGAAGACCTCAAGCTGGTTGTCAGCCGCATTGTTGATTACCTCGAAGCCAGCCAAGCAGACCGGCCCCACCACCTCACCTCAAATCTCACAGCCAACGAACTCCAGGCCTACCTGCGCACCGCCCAAGTTCTCGACCAGCTAGACCTGCGCAATCCCCAGGCAGCAGCCCAGGTAGCAGCCTTGGCGGAGGCTCTCGGTCAGTTGTTGGACTTACCAGGCTGGCAGCTGAACCGCCTGCGCCTAGCTGGGTTATTACATCGCCTCGGCATGCTGGCCCCGGGGGGGAACCCCTGGGAGGTCCAGGGCCCGGTTTGCCCTCTGGTTCCCGGGGTGCAAGCCCTCCGGGTGATGGGGCGGCTGCGGGCCTTGGCGGTGATTCTGAACCATCTGCAGGAGTGGTGGAATGGCCAAGGTCAGCCGGCGGGGCTGGTAGGGGAAACCATTCCCCTCGAATCACGGATTCTCAGCCTGGTAATCGACTTTCAGCAACATCTCACGCCGGCCCTGGGATTTGGCATCCCCCGCGATGATAGCCTAGAGCTAGCTGTGGAGCGGATCCGCGCCGAAGCGGGTACCCGTTGGGACCCCAGTCTGGTGGGGCTGCTGGAACTACTGGTGGCCAGCCTGCGCCAGGGGCTAGATTTGCCCGTCAGTCCTCCCCGCATCGCCGCTGGTCTTTGGTGGCAGGATGCCTACGGCACCGAGATAACTGTGATTAGCGCTGAAGACTAAGATGAATTCTCATCCCCCTGACCGGCCAGACCTTGATTTTGCCCCTGGGGTCAACCTGGAGGATGAAGACCTATCCGGTCTAGACCTGCGGGGTGCCAGCCTGGCTGGAGCCTATTTGGCGGGGGTTGACCTAACTAATAGTCAATTGGTAGGTGCCTTCCTGAGGGGAGCAGACCTGACGGGAGCCAAGTTGACCAGGGCAGATCTGCGGGCCGCCTGCCAGGGGGCTAATTTAGTCCAGGCGGATTTAGCTGGTGCCGACCTGCGGGGGGCCAACCTAGCTGGGGCTAACCTAAAACAAGCTAACTTGGCCCAGGCCATCCTCAGTGGGGCCCACCTAGCCGGCGCTGACTTGACCGGGGCTTGCCTACAGGGGGCCGACCTCAAGAGCGCCGACCTCCGGGGGGTGCGCCTCCTAGGAGCAGACCTGGGGAAAGCGGACCTCCGGGGGTCCTCCCTCCAAGGGGCTTACCTCGGGGGAGCTAACCTGGAGGAAGCAGACTTGGCCGGGGCTACCCTGACCGGCGCAGACTTTGAGCACTCTAACCTCCTGTGCGCTAACCTGGAGGGAGCCATCCGCCAGGGCACCAATTTCCAAGGGGCCTGTCTCGTGGGCACCTTGATTGAGCTTAGTTATCCGTGAGCGAACTCATCCCCCTAGTTCCTGCCCCCCTGGGTCCCCTCCGCGTCTCTGGCCGTCCACTGCACAACCTCCGGCTCAGCTTGGTAATCCCCACCTATCAAGAGCGTGCGAATATCCAGGTTCTTGTCCAAACCCTTGTCTCGCTTCTGGACCGTTACCAATCCGGTAACTATGAACTAATTGTCGTGGATGATGACAGCCCAGACCGCACCTGGGAAGTAGCCCAGGCTCTCCAGGGAGAGTACCCCCAACTACGGGTGATGCGACGCCAAGAAAAAGGCCTGGCCACCGCAGTGGTGCGGGGTTGGCAAGTGGCTCGCGGGGACATTCTGGGAGTCATCGATGGGGATTTGCAACATCCACCAGAGGTCCTCGGTCAGATGTTAACGGTGATGGATGGGGGAGCCGACCTGGTAGTGGCCAGTCGCCATATTCCCGGGGGGGGGGTGAGCAGCTGGAGCCTGGGTCGCCGCTTATTATCCCGCGGGGCCCAGGCCCTAGGCCTCCTCATCTTACCCGGGGTAGTAGGACGGGTCTCAGACCCCATGAGTGGGTACTTTTTAGTCCGGCGCCAAGCTCTAGCTGGCCGAGAGCTGCAACCGACTGGGTACAAGATTCTCCTAGAAGTCCTCGGCCGGGCTTCCCTCACGCGCATCCAGGAGGTAGGCTATGTGTTTCAGGAACGCCAGCAAGGGCAAAGTAAGGTTGGTTGGCGGCACTACCTAGACTACCTCCATCATCTAATTCGCCTTCGCTGGTCTAAACTGACCGAGGCAAGGAAATCCTGGCGGCATTTTTGGCGACGCATTACCCATAACCGGTCGTGATCAAGCAAGACACCTGGATTTCAGCCGAGGCCGCCAAGGGGATGATCACTCCCTTTGAGCCTCATTTGATTCGCGCTATTGAGCCAGGCTGCAAGGTAATTAGCTACGGGCTATCTTCTTATGGCTACGACATCCGCCTTTCCCCAGCAGAGTTTAAGGTGTTCCGCCACATCCCCGGGACGGTGGTAGACCCCAAGAACTTCAATCCAGACAATCTGGAGCCAGTGGCCCTCCACCAGGGGGAAAATGGGTCCTACTTCGTCTTGCCGGCCCACTCCTACGGCTTGGGAGTAGCCCTGGAGCGGCTCCAGGTCCCCGACAACGTTACGGTCTTGTGTATCGGTAAGAGTACTTACGCTCGCTGTGGTATTATCGCCAACCTTACCCCAGCTGAGGCAGGATGGCGGGGGCACCTCACCTTGGAATTCTCGAACTCCTCCAGTGCGGACTGTCGGATCTACTCTAACGAGGGAGTAGTACAACTACTGTTCCTAGAAGGGGAACCCTGCGCCGTCAGCTACCACACCCGGGCCGGCAAGTACCAGGACCAGCCCGAAGCTGTTACCTTAGCTCGCCTCTAGGTGCTCTAGGATAGTCGCGGTCACCTGGGGGTAGGAACAGGAGCGGCGAATGTCCGCCGCCAGTTGTGCTGCTACCTCCTGCCGCTGCCGGGGGTGGGCTTGATAGTAAGCGATCTTACTGTTGAGCTCCTCAATGCTGCGGTAGGAAATTTCCTGGGCGACTGAGGTGAGTGAAGCTAGGTCCGGTTTCCAATCTGTCAGCACAAAGCCACCGCAGGCCCCAATGTCAATCACCCGGTTGATCACCGCCGTATCAAACTGCAAGGAGGTGATGTTGAGATTAATACAGGAGTGGCGGTAGATGGCCTGGGCCTGCTGGTAGTCGGGGGTAGGTGGGTAGTAACGCACGTGGTCTGCCGTCAAAAAGTCCCAGTCTGGGTCCTCCGGGCCTGACGGGGGAGGGCCGCCGATGATAGCTACCTCTGTCCCCTCGATGCGCTTAATCACCTCCCCCCGTAGAAAAATTGAGTACAGGTGCAGCTGGGAAATGTAGGAGTGCTTGAGGCTGATCAACAGGGGGAGATTATCTGAGTCGGGCAGATGGTGGCGGGCAAACCTGAGGGCTGAGGGTTCTAGGGAGTAGCCAAAATCGACCAGGCGATTCCAGCAGTCAGCCTTGAGCCAGTGGGAAAAGCGAAAGTAGTCGTAGTGATTACTAATACCCGCCATGACGTGGCCCACAAAAGAGCAGGGATAGGCGGGGCCTGTTTCAGGGAGGTCAGCAAAAAATTCCGAAGCATGGCGGACCGGGAAAGCAGGAATCCCCAGACTCTCCAAGTCGGCGATATTCCAGGACTCCAGGCAAAAGTGAGTACTCCAAGCGCGAGTTGCCATCAGGGCCGTCAGCTTGGCCCCAATGGCCTCCGGAGTGGGGACAGTGGCAAAGATGCTGTCGTGGTGGATAAAAACTAGAGGCATCTCCAAAAGCTCAAACAGGAAGTGGCCCAGTTCCGGGGAATATTGATTGAGGCGGGAAATGGGATTGGTAATTAGGCAGTAGTCGACGTTTTGTTGATGGATTTTGATCAGGTAGTCTAGGGGGTCGCAGTTCTCAGGCCAACCAAGCACAACCCCATGACCAAGGCTAGAAAGGGCCTGGGTAAAGTTCTCGATAATTCGCTGGTAAATAGGCTGCCGCGAAATTTCCAAAAAAAATTTAGCCATGGCCAACCCGAGTACTCCCTCGCAATTTTTCCAGCTCCTTCCCCAGGTAGAAGGCGTGGTCTGGTTGGATGGCTGGGTTGGCGGCAATGATTTCTCTCCCTAGCCTAGTGGGGTCCTTGCCTCGGTAAACTCTCACCACGGCACCACCTCCTGGGGTTGTCTGTTCCACTACTAATTCCCCCTCCTCTCGGCTGATCACAAAATCCCCCACCGGGTCGGTGTATTCTGCCCGGGGAGGGTATTCCTGTTGGATTAAGATGTCTGCGTTGGCCCAAGCATCCTCATAGATGTGAGCGCTCTCGCTGAGGGTTGTCAGTGGACCTAGGTTTAGGTTCGGGTCCACTGCATCCCGGATGTGGGTCTGGAGTGCCCTTAAGGCGACCACGTTGGCGGGCCAAGCTGCCCACATGTCGTTACTGCGGAACACAGCGGTGAGGACCAACCGCTGGCTGCTGACACGACACCAGATGTGGTTGAGGCAAGGAGGGCTAGGGGTATGGTAGTCTGCCACGTCCCAGAGGTTCATCACGCTACGGGTAGTGTAGGGGTCGGCTTTTAGCTTGTCTATCAACTGCTGCAGCTGGTCAACTCCAAACCAACTGCGTAGCCGCTGGCCGTAGGTGTACTTGACCCCGTCCCGTGGCATGGCGTCTTCTAGGACTTGGTCTAGGTATTCCTGGCCGATTTGGGGAAAGAACTTTGGGTAAGGTGCCCCGTCCCCCTCCACCACCACCAGGAGGTTGAGCAGTTCCTGCCATTGGCTGTCGTAGGCGGTGGGGCAGATACGTCCGGTAGCGCGGATACGCTGCAGCACCTTTACCCAAGCTTCAGGGATGGTTCTGGCTTGGACCCGTTGGCCGACCAGGGGACCAGGAAGAACCGGGGAAGAGGGGATGTCTGGGCAGGGGAAGGTTTGGGGCTCTCGATGGCTGGGGACGGGGGTCGGGAAAGCTTGGATTTGGATCACCAGCTCTGCCAGGCTTTTGGCTTCTTTCCAGGCCAGCTCTTGACGCAAGCTTTCCAATGCGTCTAGGGGGATTTCCCGGTCAATGTAGCCGGTGACCCCTGACCGTACCACCCAGCAGGTCCGTCCCGTGTCGCTGACCCCTTCCCGCACCCCGTGGAGAAGAAAATCCACCAAGCAGGTGCAAGCTCCCCCCACCACATCTTGGGGAGTGGCGTTGAGGACTGCCAGTTGCCGATAGCTGGGGTTGGCCAACAGGTTACGAATCAGGTAACTGATGCCCCGGGTGGGACTGTAGAGCTGACCTAGGGCGGCGTACCGGGTGGGGTCTAACCGTTTGGCCACCAATTCTTTGACGGACCATCCGGTCACCACGACTACGGGGCCCTGGCCGAGGATAAGTTGTCCGGGTTTGTAGAGGGGGTGGTAGGCATTCATCCAGATTCCTCTTGGTCTCGGGCTAACTTCGCTTCCTCTGCTAGCTCCTGGAGCTGTCCTAGGAGCTCCTCCTCTTGGGCCATGAATTCTTCCTCCTCCACATCACCCATATCAAAGGCTAACTGCAACGCCAGTAGGCGTTTTTGGAGATTTTCTTGAGAGTCTAACTCTGTGTCTACGCGCTCCTTGATCTGTTCGGCAATCCAGGTGATGCCCAAAATCGGGGACAGTAGCAGTCGCAGCACCATTAGTTAGTCTCCAGGAGTTCTAACCGGGCAAAGTTATAGGGGGCAGTGAAATTGTTGTAGCGGATGCGCAGCCGTTGGTCGAACTCCCGGTCTAGGGCCTCTACCCGGTCACTAAACTCCGGTTCTGCTTCCCAAGGAATCAGGTAGGCCCCATTGTAGATCATGGCGTTGGTGAGCAATTCATTTTCAGCTGTGGCCACCGCCAGAGGTGCCAGGGCCGCCTCGAAGGCCGTGATAATTTTCTCCTGCCAATCTCCTAGAGCCTGCTCGATCGCCTGACCGATAATGATGACCTGGTCCATACTCAGGTTTTGGTTAGCTAGGGCATCCCGTTGCTCCCGCAGGGGCAGATTGTGCTCAAGGAGCAGTTTTAGTTCCGCTTCACTGTCCCAGAAGACCTTAACTCCCACCTCCCGCCGGCCCGCCAGATAGGCAAACAATTGGTGTAATTGCTCCTGGTGGGGACCGATCAGTTGTTGCTGCACTAGCTGCCAATCGGAGATCACCAAGCCAAACTGCAGGGGTAGTAGAGTGCGATAGCCTGCCTCCATGGCCTGCTCGAGAACTTTTTCATGACCGAGGAGATTGCGGCGACTTGCCAGGTAGTTCTCCTGTTGGGCAAGGGAGTACAGAAACACGAACCCGTCTAGGGTGTAGGTTTTAACTGGCTGCTGGTCAAGACCCTGAACGGTAATCTGTCGGGGGCCGGGAGTGGGGAAGATTCCGTAGAGGTAGAAACCATAATCCATACAGACACCTAGAGGTGGTAACAAAGGCTCTGGGACCAGTTTTAAACCAGCGGTCAGGGCACGGGACCAGACCGTCAAACCCCCCCGGCCCAACTTAGGATAGCAGCTCTACGTCCCCTTTTCCTGGCCAGGGGGGGGATTAGTGCAGGCAGCGAAGCGGTAAGGACGTTGGTAGGTCTGTTTTTCGGCCTCGGTCTTTTTGCGGACTATGATGCAGTTCGTGCCGAAACTAACCGATGACACCCAATCCCAGGTAGCTGGGGCGAGGGCTGAGTCAGCCTCAAGGTCAGCAAACTCCTGATTGACCAGACGATGTAAGGAGCGACTAAAGACGCCCACCAGGTTGAGGGGATGATCGACACCACACCGGATCAGATTGCCATAGCAATAGCCTTCTTGCCAGTAGCTGGTTTCAATATCTTCCAGGATGTACCACCCCCCCGGGGCAAGAAAATCCGTAAACCAGGTGTTAAAACCCAACAGCTGATGCTCCGGGACGTGGGAGCCGTCATCCACAATTACCTGGGGGGTCGGCACAGTACCGGCAAAGGCTCGCAGGATATTTGGGTCTCCCTGGTCTCCCTGGTAAACGCGAAAGCGGGGCCCAGTGGTGGCAACCTCAATATCCAGCACGTGGACGTGGACGAAGGGGAAGTAAGTTAACCAAGCCAACAGGGAGGAACCATCACCATAACCAACCTCCACCAGGGTAAAGGTCTGGTCTCGCAGGGGCCGCAGCAGATCTTCGTAGTAGCGGTGATAGCCGTGGTGGAGACCCTTGTCACTTTGGCACCGATTGAAAATTGCTTCCAGGATAGTTTCCACAGGGCGGTCCCACTAAACGATTGTCCCCCGGCCGCTCCAGAGTTTACAGGAGGCCATGTACCTACTATAGCGACACCGGCTGGGAGGTGAGTAACACCCGCAGACGAGCATGAATCAAGTTTAGGTCAGCTATTCCCAAGTCCACTGACCCCTCTAGGACTACTCCGGTGTGGAGCAGACGGTCTAGCAGTTCCAGAACGGAGGCTTGGGGGGAGGGTTGACCAGGGTAGTAGGTGCCCGGGGCCGGCAAAAGGGTCCCCATCTCCCCGAGATTGAGATTGAGGGATTGGGGGTCGATGGCAAAGATTTCGCACAGTTCCAAAACCTGGGCTTCGAGCTTTTGCAGACTTTCGGCCGCCCGGTCCAACTCCCGCTCGCTCAACTGCCCTGCCTCTAGCCGACGAATTACCTGGGCCTCCATCAACTGCCGCACCAGCTCCACCACTGTCAGCAGCAGGGGAGCCAAACCAGCCTCGGGATTGGGGCGGGGGGGAATTGGGGAGGGCTCAGGAAAATCAGCGGAGAGCACGGTTATGGTACATAAGGTTGAGCCAGCGCCGGTGGGATTTGCGCGCTAGAAGCTGGGCTATGCCGGCCGCCATCCGGGCTTTGTCGTAGGCCTTTTGGGATAAGCCCCCCGGGGAATTGCCAGACCGAAAACTGGGAATAGTCCGACTGGTGGCGATGTGTTTCATGGTCTTCAGGGCAATCATGGCGAGGACGGAGGGGGAGGTGTGTCAGCCTTCAGCCGCGCCAGTTCAGCTTCAAGGACCTGAATACGCTCTTGCTTTTCCAGGGCTGGCAAGTTTGGCCGAGTAGTCAGGTAGGGGTCTGTTTCCCACCAGTTAATCCCCATCTCTCGCGCCTTATCCACAGAGGCAATCAGCAGGCGGATCCGGATATTTAGTAATTCTGTGTTAGCAACTGAGATAGATATATCGCCGGCAATGACGATCCCCTTATCCAGTACCCGCTCCAGAATATCAGCCAGGGTAGAACCTTGGGTGGCCGTTGGCATGACCCGGTTTGGTTCGATTCCCCGTCGGGCGGGTAAAGAGTTCATAGACACTTAGCGGGGCAGGACATGGATCCCCTCTCCCAGCCGGGTGAGCACCCCTTCTGCCACCAAGGACCGCAGGGCAGCTACGGTCTCCAAGCGGCTCACCCCCAAGCCCTGTTCAATATCCCCTAGGGTTGACCCCTGGTGCTCTAGGAGGTAGTTGTAGATCATTTCTACCGCTGAGCCTTGGGAGTTTACCGGGGCAGCCGGGGTGAACAGCTCCTCTAGGAGGGCTTGGGCCTTAGTTGCTGGTAGTTTGGAGCGGGATACCAGCACATCGGTACACAAGTCTCGGAAGTCCTCATCCTGGGAAGTGATGGTAATCTCGTGGTTTTGACACACCTTAGCGATCATCAGACAGGAGCGCAGACCCGAGGAGACCTCACCGGTGGTTTTAAGTTGGAAATCTTCCACCAAATTGACGATTTGCTCAGCTCCTAACCGGTCAATTCCAGTTTTTTGTACCAGAATCTCCTGTTTAGTCAACCGGTCTGGTTCAGGGACATTGATGGTGATCAAACGGTCAAGTAGAGCATCCTGGGTGTCGTGGACACCACAGTACTCCTGGGGATTAGAGGTGAAAATTGCCCGAAACTTAGGGTTGACCCGAATGTATTCGGACCGGTTAGCCCCCGGAGGCAGGGCCAGAAGCTTTTCCTCGAGGGCAGAAAGGAGAACATTATTAACCTCGGGCCGGGAGCGGTTGAACTCATCGTAAACTAGGGTAAATCCCTCTCGGCAGGCTAGGGTCAACCGAGAGTCAACCCAGGTCTGGTGTAGTTCGTCCTCAATCTTAACCACGCTGTGGATAAAATTATCGACAACCTTCTTCCGGGTATAACCTGACTGGTTGCCGATCAGGTCTGAGCTGCTCGATTCGTCATCCCCGAAGATCAACATCACTGGCCGACCCAAGAGGTTTGCCAAGTGCATTGCCAGGGTAGTCTTACCCGTCCCGGCCGGGCCCCGCAGATGTACGGAGAAACCCGACTGGAGGTAGCGCAGAGCCCGCCGGGCAACTCGCTCAACACCCGGGGTGCTGACAAATCCCCCCGGACGCATTTGAAGGACGGTGGTCACGGGAAATCTTCTCCTCAGCCTTACCCATAGATTCTAGGGGTTATTTAGTAGACATGGCCAAATCGCGGACAAAACTTTCTACTAGGTCCTGCACCTGGTCGCGACTGAGACCGTAGGGCAGGGAAGTGGGCTGAGCCTTGGGGCCTGGGGTCCCCACAGGACGCACCACCTGGGCATCTCCCCACACCAGGTCCTGCAACTGGGAGTGATGGGTAGTAAGCTCAGCCCACAGGGCTTGGGCCTCAGTGCCACGGTCAGCGCTCAAGGCCTCGAGGACTGTCTGGACGTTGGCTTTTAGCTCCTGGGTGAAGGCTATGAGGCGTTCAGCTACTGCCTGGGCTCTTTCCTGGCGATGGTTAGCGGTGGTTTCAAGGAGCTGAGACACTTCAGCACTTAACCGGGTCCGAAAGGCCTGGAGCCTTTCCTGGAGCTCCTTGGTGCTAGCTAGGCGTTGGGCCTGGTACTGCTGTAACTGCGCTCGTACTTGAGCTTGCCGACGGGCTACTACTTCTTGGCGCTGTTGTTGGCGCTGTTGCCATTGGTCACGCAGGGCCATAGGAATACCTCAAGGGATATGGGAATAATTAGGGGAGGGCAGTTACCCCCTCCCCAGGGTGAAGACTAGGCCGCGGGGACGGCAGCCTGGGCGGTCAGGCCCACTGCCTCGGCATACTTGAGGTAGGTTTCTACGGAGGCGATGACGATCCGGGCTTCTACAGCCAACAGCTCGATACCTACGAGGGATACCCGCACCCAAGCATCAATCACGATCCCCTTGTCAAGAATCCGGTCAATTACTTCAGCCAAGCTGGAGGAAGAGTTCACTTTTTCGACGGCCATGATATACCTCTAATGATTTGATAATCTCCACCTAGCTCTCAAACTAGGCCTTACTAGTACTTTAGCGGGGTGGAATATCCTAAGTGTACGCAAACTTCCGGAACTTAGAGGTCTAGGAGATCGGGAATCTACGTAGAATGCCGCTCACGCCCCAGCAGCAAGTAGGCATTGGCAAAGTCAGCCTGGGTAATTTTCAGCAGGTGAGGGTCCTTGTGGCCCGCCGCTAGATGCCGGCGAATGGCTGCCAGGGCCGCTTGATTGCTCAACAGAGCCAGATCAGCGCCGTTCCATCCCTCGGTCTGGGCCGCCCATTCCTCTAGGTCAATGTCCGCCAGGGGCCGGTCTTGATTGTGTACCCGCAAAATGGCCAAGCGACTGGCCGGGTCCGGTAAGTCCACCTTTAGCTGCAGGTCTAGGCGCCCAGAGCGCAATAGGGCCGGGTCTAGGGTGTCAGGACGGTTAGTGGCCCCGATGAGAAAAATATTCAGACAGTCCTGCAGACCATCTAGCTCTGTCAGCAGCTGCCCTACCACCCGGTCACTTACCCCGGAATCCCCAGCGTAGCTCCCCCGGGCCGGGGCCAGGGTATCAATCTCATCGATAAAGACTACGCAGGGAGAGGCCTGACGAGCCTTGGCAAATAGCTCCCGTACCGCCTGTTCCGCTGCCCCCACCCAGCGACTTAGCAGCTCAGGGCCGTTGACGGCAATAAAGTTGGCACGAGCCTGGGAAGCCACTGCCTTGGCCAGGAGGGTTTTACCCGTACCCGGAGGCCCCCACAGCAAAACCCCACGCAAGGATTGGGCTCGGGTGTGTTTGTACAATTCCGGATGCAGCAAGGCTCCCTCCACGGCCTCCCGCAGGGTCTGCTTGATCTGCTCAAGACCACCAATGTCTGACCAGTCTACCCGGGGAAACTCCACCTCCACCGAGCGCAGCACCGCTGGTTTAATCTCTTTCATTGCCTGGAGGAGGTCTTCCTGGGTAACTGTCATGGTGTCGGGGGAGGGCAGCTCCAGGGAAGGGGACTGCCGCCGGAGGGCACAGTAGGCAGCTGCCTGGGTCAAGGCCTTCAGGTCCGCCCCGACAAACCCCACTGCCAAGTCTGCTAAGGCCTCTAGGTCGACGGTTTCATCAAGGGGCATGGCCCGGGTGAGAATCCTGAGAATTTCCAGGCGCCCTTGCCGGTCAGGGACTCGAAATTGTACCTCCCGGTCCAGGCGCCCGGGCCGGCGCAGGGCCGGGTCGAGGTGCTCCGGCCGATTCGTAGCGGCGAGGACTACTACCCCTTTAGTTTGGCTAAACCCGTCGATTAGGCTTAGCAGCTGGGCAACTAGGCGTTTTTCTACCTCCCCTTCCACCTTGCCACGGTCTGGGGCTAAGCTATCAATTTCATCAATAAAAACAATACAAGGGGCGCAACGAGCCGCCTTTTCAAAAATAGCCCGCAGCTTGGCCTCCGGCTCCCCATAGTACTTACTCATTACCTCTGGTCCGGCAATGGCGATGTAGTTCACCCCCAAAGTCTCGGCCAACACCCGAGCGGTGAGGGTCTTGCCAGTGCCTGGGGGGCCCACCAGCAGCACTCCCCGCACCGGTTCGAGACCCAGCTTTGCCAACAGGTCCTGCCGCTTCAGGGGCACCTCCACTAGCTCTCGCAGGCGTTGGAGCACATCCCCCAACCCCCCCACATCCTGGAAGGAGGGAGGGGGAGTAGTAGCAGGAGTAGCCGGCGGCGGGGGCGCAGGAGGTTTAGGGGCCGGGGCAGCAGGTCCACCAGTCCTAGGGGGGGAGTTGGGGATATTGCCGGCCCTGGGGATACTACTGAGATTGCGAGAGTTAACCTGAATATCAGTTTTTAGCTCTCCGCTTTCCATCTTCTCTTCCAGAACCCGGGCAATTTCCAACAGCTGCTCGAACCCCCGGAATATGTCATTCATGGGAACCTCACTATGGTTCGCGGGCATGGGTCGCCCGGGATTCGAACCCGGGACCAATCGGTTAAAAGCCGAATGCTCTACCGCTGAGCTAGCGACCCGTGGCAGCCCTGAGGGCCTCCCCCGAGGGAGAGGGCTTTCCGGCCTAGCTTCTCAGCATAACATTATTCTCGGTCCAGCCCCAAGGCTACCCGGAACTAGGGGGCCGGAGCGTGGTCCAAAGCTGTCTCTAGGGCCTGCAATTGCCGGGTTTGCCAAGTTTGAAAATTATCGGTAACTGGACTGAGGGTTTCGGTGATCGGGACTACTGGTATGGAATTGCTCAGGGCTAATTTCCTAAGGGCTTGGACTTCAGGGGTGACGTTTTGGCTGTTAAACAGCAGTACGCGGATCTGGCGCTGACGAATCTGCTGCTCAAAGGTGAGCTGGTCAGCAGTAGTAGGCTCAGTTCCCTCGGCAACGTCATCCATGAACTTGGGGGGGGTGATTAGATCTAAGCCCAGAGCCTGGGCCATGTAGACAAAGATGCTTTCGGTAGAACCCACGGGGGCGCCCAGGTGGTGGCTCTTAATCTGACTAATAATGGAGTGGTAAGCCTGCAAGCCTAGAGAGAGAAACTGTTGTTGTTTTTGGTTGAAGTAAGCCTGGTGCTCGGGACTGAGTTTTTGTAGATCGGCGGTAATCTGCTTAATCGCCTGGGCGACGTAGGCTGGACTATACCAAAGGTGGGGATTATCGCCTGGGTGCTTACCCACTAGGTCCCCCACGTTCAGCACCACGCGGCCGGACACTGGGTTAGCCGCAAGCAGTTTGTCTGCCCACGGATCGTAGCCTGCCCCGTTCACAACCACGTAGGCGGCTGAGGCGATCAGTCGGGCGTCCTGGGTGGTAGGTTCGTAGTCGTGGGGGTCTGCATTGGGGTTGACCACCAGGCTGGTCACCTGGATTTTGTCCCCGCCTAACTGCTGGACAATGCTGCCCCAGAAGTTCTCCGTCGCCACCACTGTTAGGGGGCCCCCACTGGTTCCTGGGGGGGTGGTGGTGCAACTGACCAGCCCCGCCACTACCAAAACTGCCAACCAGAATCCCTGCCATTGTCGTATTAGTCTAGTGGCCATTGATTTGCCTCACTGGTAGCGCATAGTAATGGTAACGCGATAGGCATAGTAATGGTGACAAAGCTAGTTAGGAACCCTACTTATTGTCGAGGAACCCCCCATGGGCTGCCCCAGGTGCCAATCCACAGCGATCATCAGGTACGGTCATACCCACTACGGTAAGCCCCGCTTCCGGTGTCGGGACTGCAGTCGCCAGTTTGTTGAGAATGCTACCCGACAACCCATTGATGAGGCTACCCGCCAACTAATTGATAAGCTGTTACTCGAAGAAATGCCACTGGCGGCGATCGTCCGGGTAACCGGCGTCTCTAGGCGTTGGCTACAGCTGTACCTCAAACAGAAAAATCAGTAGGCAACCACGTCTGCAGTGCTCACAACCCTGCAGATAAGCGATCAGTTAGGGGCAGGTGACAAACTGTCAGGCTGATAGGCCTTACCACCTAACTACTGCGCAGCGCCAAAACCTGCCCGAGGGTAAGGAACTACAAGCCGGCCATCTTAACCTGAAGACCATTAAAGGGTCAATGAATCTGTTGTCTTAAACTCACAACAGTGCAGGAGAATTGTTATAAACAGGTCAATATCTTCGGGTGCACAAACATGAATAAAAATTCCGTTTACTCTTTTAGAGATTTGAGGATTCAGTGATGCTTAGTAGATGTATTTTTCGCTCAACGGCCCAGCTGGGAGTGGCATAAATCCCGAAGAAGATTAGGACGCAGCAACTCCCAAGGACTCTGGTTAGTCTTTGACAACTCGATAGACCTCGATAGACACCGTAGGCATCAAGAAGGACAGCACACCCCACCAGCCGCCGGCATTAGCCGCTGTCTTCAGTATCTTACCTGTCCGCATATCGGTCATGGCCTAATCGAGCATCTTTTTCACATTCTCAGCCTTGCTGGCTACTGCTGCGGCCGCTGCCTCTACAGTTTCACCTATCGTCTCTTTTACATCCTCAGCCTTGCTGGCTACTGCTGCGGCCGCTGCCTCTACAGTTTCACCTATCGTCTCTTTTACATTCTCAGCCTTGCTGGCCATTGCTGCCGCCGCTGTCTTCACAGCTTTATCTATCTGCATATCGGCCACAGCCTGCTCGAGCGTTTCTTTTGCATTCTCAGCCTTGCTGACCATGTCGTTTACATTTGAGCGGATCCCCATCCCGATGCGATCAATTGGTTCCATGGTTAGGTTTATCCTTGCTTGTATGATAAAGGAGAACTGTTTAGTTAAACCTAACATAATTACTTCCAGAAGTGTTGAATCTGGCAGAAGTGTTGAATCTAGTCACAAAACTTCATGCTTCAACGAACGAGGGCGCCAGATAGGAGATCGTAGCTCAAGTGGGCAATAGGACAGCGGCGACTTAATTCTAATTGCGAATAGCGGAACTTATCCAACAATCGTTGCCCATGAAATGCCGGAATTCCCATTAACTGCAGAATCACATAGGCAATTAATACTATAACTCATTGACATTCTTGGTGATTAAATAGTCAAATTTAAGATGCACCTTCAAAAACTTCCACAAAATTTCGATCTGCCAGCGGTTACGATAAATCTCACCAGTCTCTTCATTGGTCAATTGCTGCAAATTAGTCGCCAGCCGAAATTCACTATGACGCTCTAGGTCGCAAAACTACATGACCGGATAGCGCTCATGCTCTAAATCGGTTTTCATGTTGTTTTTAATCCGTATGACAAATCGGGTTTGAGTAACGCTTAATTCGTCAAGAAATTTCCAGCTTGCAAAGCCTCAATCCATTAACCTAAGATCATTTTCAGAAGTTATACTATTTAGGGTCTCGACAAAATAAATCAAATATTCCGTTGAATGTCCCCGGCTTAAGTTGAGACCATTGAGTAATTTGACCTGGTGATAGTCCTGCTTCCAAAACAACTTGCCTGTTAGGCTAACTTACGATGGAATTAATCAGAGTCGGCATCTGAGCGGTAGCAGGAATTTGTCGCTTCAATCGCCCAATTAGTTCTATGTAAATGGGGCAAAAGTTCTCCCCTTGCCGAGTTTCATGGGCTTTAGGAAAGGGCGGAATATCAACGGATATTCCGCTGTGCTTGAGTCGATAACATCAATCTTTCATACTCATTAAACTTCTATCAAGCACAAAGGTCCGCCAGGTTTCAAAGAACAAGCGTGGGTTCAAAACTGGGCAGTCATTCGGTGATAGTCGCTTTAGGAGAGACTTGACAGTATTTGGAAATGACGGCAGCGTCAGACGTCACTTTCTGGTTAATACGGGGTAGGATACTCTTTTTTTGTCCCCTTTCTTTCTGCCTTAGGCTTTCTTTCAACGCTTCTGAATTACTTCAGTCTCGAACATCTTAAGCTCAAGAGGCCCCGGGGAGGAGAAGGACTAGGGGCAGGCCCCGTCCTCAGGGTACGCAGGGGAGAGCTAGTCGCCACTTGCATTAAATGCCTTTGCCGCTACCTTGGGAATTGAATCCTTTGGATGTGCCTGGCAATATGCCAAGACGTAACGCCCTAAGTGGTAAGGTGTGATGTCCCCGGCATTGGCCCTACGAGAATAGGCAGCAGCACCTGATACAAACCCTGCGACCCACTCAAGCACAATCTGTTGCTCCTCAGGGCTTGATTTATTTAGGGCACCGCAGGTATCAATTCTCGGCTCAAGAGTTGCCCTTGGGCCAACGTTCAAAGTATTCGCGCCCACAGCACGCGGAGAAAAGGCCAATAGTATGGCGGGAAGCAATAGTATTAGTGCACTGCTTTTTACTCTTCGCTGGGTACAGTTATAAGCCTGCCCAGCAGCCTTGCCCATGGTGGCTGCAGCGGTCTCTTGCAGTACCTTATTTTCAGATGAACGCACTGATATAACCTCACCCTATAGATAACTCAAGTAGCCAAAGGTAGTTCCCGGATGGCCACATTATTAATAATGATGTCCGACGCCACCATTATTTTCAAGTATTGGCACATCTCTCCTGAAGCGACTGTCACCGAATGACTACTTAACTTTGGGCCACAGCAGCGGCCAGACTGGTGCGCAGCAGCTCGTTGGTGAGCTTAGGGTCAGCCCGGCCCCCCGTAGCCTTCATCACTTGGCCAACAAAAAAACCTAGCAGCTTAGTTTTACCGCCCCGGTACTGCTCTAGCTCCCGGGGGTTGTCTGTCAGCACTCGGGCAATTACCTCCTGGAGTACCAGGGGGTCTGAGACCTGACCAAGACCTTTTTGGGCTACCAGGTCCTTGGGTGAACCTCCCTGGGTTAGCAGATCAGGGAGTATCTCCTTGCCAGCAGCATTACTAATCACCCCACCCTCGATCAATTGAATCATCTCGGCTAGGGCTGTGGGGGTCAGGGATAGGTCGGCTAGTTTGAGTTTTTCGCGATTAAGGTGGGCACTGATATCCTGGGTGATCCAGTTGGCCGCCGCCTTAGGGGGGGCCCCGGCCGCCACCGTCGCCTCGAAGAACTGAGCTACCTCTAGGTCATCAGTCAAGACCCGCGTATCGTAGGCAGACAAGCCTAAGACCTCCTGGTAACGGCGACGCTTGGCGGCGGGCAGCTCCGGTAGGTCCGAGCGCCACTGGTCTAGCACCTCGGTACCGAGGCAAATAGGCGCCAGGTCAGGTTCTGGGAAATAGCGGTAGTCACTAGAGCCCTCCTTGACCCGCATACTTAGGGTCTGTTGCCGAGCATCATCCCAGAGGCGAGTCTCTTGGACAATGGCCTCACCCTGCTCTAAAGCACTAATTTGGCGCTCGATTTCGTACTCAATTGCCCGCTGGATGGCATTGAAAGAATTCATATTCTTGATTTCCACCTTGGTGCCAAAGGTGGCCTGTCCGCGGGGCCGCACGGAAATATTGACATCGCAGCGCAGGGATCCCTCCTGCATGTTGCCATCACTAACCCCCAGGTAGCGCAGGACCCGGCGCAGTTCCTGGGCATACTCAGCCGCCTCTGCCCCTGAGCGCAGGTCAGGTTCTGAGACAATCTCTACCAAGGGTACTCCAGCGCGGTTGTAATCGGCTAGGGAGTAGGTAGAACCTGCCAGACGTTCACTCCCCCCGTGGACTAGCTTGCCCGCATCCTCTTCCATGTGCAGGCGGGTGATGCCGATGCGTTTGCTCCTTTGGGGATCGGCTGGGTCGGAGATCTCTAAACTTCCTTGGTAGGCAATGGGCAGGTCGTACTGGGAGATTTGGTAGTTTTTAGGTAGGTCGGGGTAGAAGTATTGCTTACGGTCAAACTTACTCTGCGCAGCAATCTGGCAGTTGAGAGCTAACCCGGCCTTGACAGCGTACTCCAACACCTTTTGGTTGAGCACTGGCAATACCCCAGGGTAACCCATACAGACTGGGCAAACCTGGGTATTTGGGACTGACCCAAACTCGGTGGCACAGGCACAAAAGATTTTGGTGGCGGTTCGCAGTTGGCAGTGGGTCTCAAGGCCAATCACCGCCTCGTACTCAAGGGGGGCAGAGGTCATGCCGGGAATACCATGGGTTAGACAAACTCTATTCTACCTCGGTAAATTTCTGAACCAAGACTGGCATAAGGAAATAAATCTAGCGTGACGCAGCCCAGGGGAGCTATAATACGAGCCAGTAGGAGCTGCTGCGTCAGAAAATTCGGGAGCCGCTTTAGGATAGGTAGGCGCTAGGTTAAGAGCATGACTTGTTCCCGTCGGCGCGCTTCGGTTTGACAAAAGCTTTCCCTGGCCTTGGGGCTCCTAGAATCCAACTATTTAAGTCTACTCTCCTCTGGCTTTTCCCTGGTGGAAAACGGCTGCCAATGGGCTAATTCTTTGGTCTACCGGACCTTTCGGACCCTTGGCTTGTCCACTCCTGGGGGGGGCAGGTGGTCACTAGGGCCAGACTAACAGACATCCTTCACACCTCACCATTGCCAGTCCTCAGAGGATATTGAATGCCGAAACAAATTGTAATTGCCGAACATCAACGGATTGCCGCCGTCTTTGCCGAAGAACAAATTCAGGAATTAATTGTAGCTAAAGGAACTCACCAGGTGAGCGACATTTACTACGGAGTGGTAGAGAATGTGTTGCCTGGAATTGACGCTGCTTTCATAAATATCGGGGACAACCAACGCAACGGTTTCATTCATGTCTCTGACTTGGGCCCCCTGCGGTTGCGGCGGACCGCGGGAGCAATTACTGAACTGCTAAGTCCTCAACAAAAGGTACTGGTACAGGTAATGAAGGAGCCGACGGGCAACAAGGGCCCCCGACTCACTGGCAACATCTCCCTGCCAGGGCGTTACCTGGTCCTGATGCCCTCAGACCGGGGTGTCAACCTCTCCCGCCGCATTCAGAGTGAAGCCGAACGCAATCGGCTGCGGGCTCTAGCAGTGCTGATCAAGCCAGCAGGGATGGGTCTGGTCATGCGTACGGAAGCGGAAGGGGTACCGGAGGAGGCGATTATGGAGGATCTTGATAATCTCCAGCGCCAGTGGGAGACCATTCTCCAGGAGGCTAATACAGCTAAGGCCCCAGCATTGCTTAACCGAGACGACGACTTTGTCCAGCGGGTGTTACGGGACAGTTTTAGCAGTGAGGTCAACCGCATCGTTGTAGATTCTGCGGGGGGTTTGAAGCGGGTTAAGCAACACCTCATGAGCTGGAGCAGCGGCAAACTGCCCCGGGTGCTTGTGGAACATCACCGGGAACGCACCCCAATTCTGGAATTCTTCCGTGTTAACGCCGCTATCCGTGAGGCCCTCAAACCCCGAGTCGATCTGCCGGCCGGAGGATACATCGTTATCCAACCCACAGAAGCCCTGACTGTCATTGACGTGAACTCCGGCTCATTTACCCGCTCGGCTACCGCCCGGGAAACAGTTTTGTGGACTAACTGTGAAGCCGCCGTGGAGATCGCCCGGCAGTTGCGCCTGCGTAACCTCGGTGGGGTGATCATCGTGGACTTCATTGATATGGATTCCCACCGAGACAAGCAGCAGCTACTTGAGCACTTTATCAAGGCCTTGAGAGCGGATAAGGCTAGACCTCAGGTCAGCCAATTATCGGAGTTAGGCTTGGTCGAACTTACCCGCAAACGCCAGGGCCAGAACCTCTACGAGCTGTTCGGTCGCCCCTGTAGTGCCTGCGGTGGCCTAGGCTACATGGCCCATCTCCCCAGCGAGGGCGATAGCCACGATCTGCCCGACCTGGACCTAGAGTCAGAGGATGATAACTCCCCCTTGCGGCAGCGACTCTCCCTAGGAGAAAGTCCAGAGCCCGAGGAAGCTAACTCCCGTCGCCCCCAGCGGAGCCGCTCTCCCCAGCCAACTCTGCGTAACGGTGACCGGGGCCGCAAGACCATAGCCGACCTAGGACCTTCCCCCTGGGATAGCCTAGAAACCGACCCGACTCCCGAGACAGAAGAGCCAGAACTGCTCAACCATCCCAGTTACCAGGAGCGGGGTAAAGTTAGTAACAACCGGCGGCGGCGCACCCGCATCAAGGGGTCGGAGGTGACCAAGGGGTCTCTCAGTAACGACCGGCCGGGGTTGAGCCCCAGCCTTAATAGTACTTCAGAACCACTAGCCTCCCTGTCAGCCCCGGAGGTGAATACACCAGCAGAGAAGACTGACCGCCAACGGGGCAAGCGCCCCCCGGAGACCTTAGCCCAGGAGGCTACCCCGCGGTCCCGGGAAGTGGTGACGGTGGAAATGACCCCAGAGGAGCAGGAGGTCTACAGTTGGATGGGTATATCACCCTTACTACTGAGCAGCCAAGAAGTAAAAAACCCTCGTCTAGCTACCACGACAGTCATCTTGCCAGGGGAGGCAGCACCAGAACCAGCCTTTGCCCCTGGGGGTACTCCCACGATGGACCTGCCCTTGACAGCAGCGGAAGAACCCCTAGAGCTGGCCATGGTCGCTCCCGAGGCTGACCTGACAGTTGAGGCTGTGGAACTAGCAGAGCCCGCCCCTCAACCTCCCGCTCGGGGCCGCCGCCGCCGTCGCTCCCATATACCAAGCTCCCTAGAGGAAGTCTAGGATCTGTGGATCGGGTAGCAGGGGTAGATGAAGTGGGGCGGGGAGCCTTGTGTGGACCGGTAGTAGCCGCAGCAGTGGTTTTGCCGTGGGGCTCCTTGTCCGGGCTGAGGGTGGCTGGAGTTAGGGACAGTAAGACCCTCAGTCCTCAGCGCCGTTACATCCTCAACCAAGAGATTCGTCGGCAGGCTCAAGATTGTCAAATTGCCTTGGCCTCAGTTGAGGAAATTGATACTCTCAATATTCTCCAGGCCTCCCTGTTGGCCATGGGTCGGGCCTTAAGCCTATTGCACCCCCCCCCGACCCTGTGTTTAGTAGACGGCAATCAAGCCATTCCCCATCTACCCTTTCCCCAACAAACCCTCGTGGGAGGGGATCGGCAAGAGTTAGTGATTGCCGCTGCCAGTATCGTAGCCAAGGTATGGCGAGACGAACTAATGAATCAACTTGCCCGCGCCTATCCAGGTTATGACCTTGAGCACAACAAAGGCTACGGCACCAAGGTCCACCGCCAAGCCTTAGTGCGCCTTGGCCCCTCCCCCTGTCACCGCCACTCCTTTCAACCAGTTACCAAGTCCAGGCCCCCCAGTCCTCAGCAGCCTCTCCGTACAGGGTTGCTCCAGCGTGCTATACCTGACTGCAATGGTCAGTAACTACCCCATGGAGCAGCATAGAGATTCAGGGCTGGCAATTGCCTTGTCTACCCTCGAGGTAGACTTAGAATCCCAAATCCGCCAGTATCGCCGTTATCGGCTAGGCTATGGTCTGCCGGGGGAGGCACCCCCTGCTGGCCCGCAAGACTATCTAGAATCCTCTGAAGCCTTACTCAAGAGCCTCAACGATCCACCTCACCCAGTCCACTCCACCCTGAGGTTCTCCTGGGGGTGGGTGCTCCAGGGAGTTGGTTACGGAGTCTTGGCCGGGGGGATAGTGCGATTAGCTCTCAGCTTAGTCGGGCCTAAAACTGCCTCCCCAATCTCCCCCCCCGTCCAAATACCTCCCCCTGCCCAGGCCTCGGCGACCCCTGAGTCTGGGTTTGTATATCTGTTGCCCCAGGCATTCCCCACCCTGCAGCTGGGGGTCTTGCAACCCATTGATGCTGGCCTGCCCTCCCCAGTAGCTTCCGCACCGCCCCCTCCTCCTAACCCCGGGGCCAGTCCGGCAATCCCCACTCCCACAGCCTTACCCCCCCCACCGGCCTTGGGAAACGTCCAGCCTCTGCCAAGTCTGCTCCCTAATCCTATTCCCCAGCTGTCAGCTCCCGTAGTTTTGCCAGCACCCCCGACTGGGCGCGAGTCGACCGAGGCCCCCCTCCCTACCCTCAGGACGGTACCGGGGCCCACCAAGTCCCCTACACCCCTCCCTACCCTCAGGACGGTACCGGGGCCCACCAAGTCTCCTGCACCCCTTCCCAGTCCTACTAATCCCTTACCAGAACCTATTTAGGCTACCCTTCTTAAGGTAAGGGGAATGTACTCCCCACTGGAGTAGGAGAACACAGGCCGAGGTCCTTAGGCTAAAATTAATTAAATCCTGCCCCTTTGTCTACTGAACAAGGATGAGCCAACTATGGGACTACTCGATCGCATCGGCCTGGTGATCCGCTCGAACTTGAACGACATGGTCAGCAAGGCTGAGGACCCGGAAAAGATTCTCGAGCAGACCATGATCGACATGCAGGAAGACCTAGTGCAATTGCGTCAGGCAGTAGCCTCGGCCATTGCCAGTCAGCGTCGCACCGAACAGCAGTGGAAACAGGCTCAAGTAGAAGCAGATAACTGGCAGCAGCGAGCTCAGTTAGCGGTCAGCAAAGGAGATGATAACCTGGCGCGAGAGGCCCTAATGCGCAAAAAGACCCACGCTGACAACGCTGGTGTCCTCAAAGCCCAGCTGGACCAGCAAGTAGCCCAGGTAGAGATGCTGAGGAAAAATCTCCTGGGTCTGGAAAGCAAGATCGCCGAGGCCAAAACCAAGAAGGATATGCTGAAGGCGCGGATCAGTGCGGCCAAGGCCAGCGAACAAATTGCCAACATGACCGGCAAGATTAATACCAGTTCTGCTGCTTCCGCCTTTGACCGTATGGAAGAAAAGGTATTGTTGGCAGAGGCTCGGTCCCAGGGATTGATTGAAGCCTCCGGTGACTCCCTGGAAAATCAATTTGCTGCCCTAGAAAGTGGCAGTGATGTGGACGGGGAACTAGCGGCAATGAAGGCACAACTCCTTGGTCCTGCCCCCGCCACCGGTGCTCCTCAGATTGCTGCGGCTACCCAGCCAGTCCCTACTACCCCTGTAGATGCTGAGCTAGAAGACCTGCGCAGTAAACTCGACAGTCTGTAAATCTCGGGGTCAGTAGGGCGGTTATGATACTCAGGGTGTCCCGAGGTTAGTTATGAGCTTTGTTTTGTCCACCACAGACGCAGAATTTGCCTCTGAAGTGCTTGACGTGAGTCAGCCAGTACTGGTGTACTTCTGGGCATCCTGGTGCGGCCCGTGCCGCCTTATGGCTCCGGTAGCTGAATGGGCTGCAGTCACCTATCAAGACCGGCTCAAGGTGCTGAAAATGGAGATCGATCCTAACCCTGATACAGTAAATAGGTATCATATTCGCGGGGTCCCTACCCTGATCCTTTTCCGGGAGGGGGAAGTAGTCGACTCCCTAGTGGGAGCCCTGGCCAAGGAGAAGGTGGCCAGCTTCCTGGATACACACTTGGGAGCCTGATACTAATGCGGCTAGCTCGAAGGCTAGAATCTCTCCGAGTCAATGTCTTTGCCGACATGGACCGGGCTAAGCAGAGCGCGGCAACAGGTGAGTTGATCGACCTTTCCTTAGGTTCCTCCGACCTGCCCACTGCAGATTTTGTGCTAGAGAAAATTGCCGCCTCCTTGACTAACCCCACCAGCCATGGGTACTTACTTTTTCAGGGTACCCGCGACTTTCGCCAATGTGCCGCCGAGTGGTACACAGCTAAGTATGGTGTCCCCATTGACCCCGAAACCGAGGTTTTGCCCCTTATTGGCTCCCAAGAAGGCACAGCCCACCTACCCTTGGCGGTCCTAGATCCTGGTGATTTTGCTCTGCTCCTAGACCCGGGTTACCCTTCCCACTACGGTGGTGTCCATTTAGCTGGCGCCCAGGTATACCCCATGGGGTTATCAGCAGAGCAGGGTTTTCTGCCGGTTTTTGAAGATATTCCCGCCTCGGTGCTAGCTCAGGCGCGGATGATGGTCTTGAGCTATCCCCATAATCCGACTGCAGCCACTGCTACCCAAGAGTTTTTTCAGCGGGCAGTGGAGTTTTGCCGCCACCACAACCTGGTTTTAGTCCATGACTTCCCCTACTGCGACCTAGTATTCTCCGGGGCAGCTGCCCCCTCGGTCCTTCAGGCTGACCCTGGCAAGACCACATCAGTCGAACTATTTACCCTCTCCAAGTCCTACAACATGGGGGGGTTTCGGTTAGGCTTTGCCATCGGTAATGCCGAGTTGATTTTGGCCCTGCGTCAGATTAAGGCAGTGGTAGACTTTAACCAGTATCGAGGCATTTTACAGGGGGGGATTGCTGCCCTGCAAGGGCCCCAGAGCACGGTCCAAGATACTGTCAATACCTACCGTCAACGACGGGATGCTTTTGTAGGGGCCCTGGCCCGGATTGGCTGGCAGGTGCCTTTGCCAGCCGCCACTATGTACATCTGGGCTCCCTTACCGGACCCCTGGACCAAAGATTCCGTCGGTTTTTGTCTGCGCTTGGTGGAAGAGACAGGGGTGGTGGCCTCTCCCGGGGCGGGTTTTGGTAAGCGGGGAGAAGGCTATGTACGCTTTGCCTTGGTACACTCCCCCGAGATTCTGGAGCAGGCCGTAGGCAGGATTGCAAAGTTCCTGGGTAAATCCCTCCCTTGACCTAAAAGTTGCGACGCCGATAAAGCCAGGGGAGTGCTACACTCAGGAGCAGGCTCAGGCCCATCAACACGACCCAGGCATACCATCGGTGCAGGGGGGAGGTGTGCAGAAACATGATTAGAACTGTTATCAGCACTAAACCGAGCATTATCCAGGGCAAGGGATACGGCGCCGGGACGGCACAGTACCAGCGACTCCCGCTCCAGTGCCAGACCCTCCGGTAGGGGTAGGCGCCTGAGAGTTGTTCTAGCTCAAACCCGGATTCGCGGACTGCAAAAACCTGCTGACAGTAGTTACACCCTAGGGCTTCAGTCAAGGCTATGGGTAGTATCCTCGCCTTGCGGCCACAGGGGCAAGGATATACACAGTGTAGGTCAATCTTCTGGAACCGCTGGGGTGGCACCGAGGAGGCAAGGGGACTCGAAGCGGGCAACGCGATTCGAACGCGCGACATTCACCTTGGCAAGGTGACGCTCTACCACTGAGCTATGCCCGCACATCAATTTCCATCATCTCAAGGATCCGGAAGCTTGTCAAGGCTTAACCAAACCGGTCAGCCTCGACTACCCTAGCCCTTACTAGTACTCAGGCACCGTAGGGTCAATTTCCCGGCTCCAGGCGATTATGCCGCCCTTAAGGTTAGAGCCGGGGATACCCGCCTTCTCAAGGATCCCCAGAGCCTTGGCTCCCCTCACTCCCATCTTGCAATGGACAATCAGGTTACGGCCACCGAGTAGGTCGCGGACTTTGTGGATTCCCGGTCCAGCCTCTAGATCTGCCAAGGGCACTAGTACAGCCCCGGGGATATGGGCAATTTCGTACTCCGGGGGGTTTCTAACGTCTATCAGGCAGAAACTTGGGTCATCAGCCTTGATCAGAGCCTGGAGCTCTTGAACGGTAATTTCTGGTGTCATTGGTTCATGCTCAGGACGCGTGAGGCCGCAAAAGGCCTGGTAGTCAATTAACTTTTCGATTATCGGCCGCTCCGGATTGGGGCGCAGCTTCAGTTCCCGGAATGACATTTCCAAGGCGTTGTATAAAAGCAGGCGACCACTGAGGGTCCGGCCCTCGCCAAGAATGATTTTAACAGTCTCGGTGGCCTGAATGGTGCCGATAATACCGCACAGCACTCCGAGTACCCCCCCTTCAGCACAGGAAGGGACCAGACCAGGAGGCGGCGGCTCAGGATAAAGGTCACGGTAGTTTGGACCATCCTGATAGTTGAAGACCGTGGCTTGGCCCTCAAAACGGAAGATCGAACCGTAGACATTCGGTTTACCGAGGAGCACACAGGCGTCATTGACTAGATAACGGGTGGGGAAGTTATCTGTGCCGTCCACCACTACGTCGTAGGGTGCCAGAATGTCTAACGCATTGCTGGCGTTTAGTTGGGTGTTATAGAGGTCTACTTGACAGTCGGGGTTAATTTCTAAGATCCGTTGCCGGGCCGACTCGATTTTGGGCATGCCTATCCAGGAGGTGCCGTGGATAATCTGACGGTGTAGGTTGGAGCTGTCTACCACATCAAAATCTAAGACTCCGATCCGGCCTACCCCCGCCGCCGCCAAGTACAGCAACAATGGTGAGCCCAAGCCGCCAGTACCGATACAGGCAACACTAGCAGCCTTGAGACGCTTCTGTCCCGCCAGACCCACCTCGGGCAGGATAATGTGGCGAGAATAACGAGTGTATTCAGCGACAGACAGCTGGACCGAGTCTAGGTCAGGATTGAGCATAGCGTGCAGTTGAGTTAGCCCTGAAGCCTAACTATATCAAATTTTCCTGCAGACTGGGACGTCCTACCCCGAAGGGCTCTAGGAGGGGATGGGTTTGGCGCTCCCACACCCAATTGCTAATCAGCTGAGCCGTAGCTGGGGCGAGGAGGATGCCATTACGCAGATGACCAGTGGCCAGGGTTAAGTTATCCCACTGGCTTGGTCCGAGAATCGGCCAGCCATCGGGGGTGGAGGGGCGAAACCCCCACCAGTAACCCTCTAGGGTATAGCTAGCCAAGGTAGGCAAAAGGCGCAGGGCTGCCTGTAATAGGTTGCTAATCCCCGCCGCTGTGTTGCCCGGAGTGAAGCCTACTTCCTCAGTAGTAGCTCCCACCAACAGGCGCCCATCCCGCCGAGGGACCAGGTAGACATCGGGACCAAAAACGACCTGGTCTAACCTAGGGCCCCGGAGGACCAGCATTTGCCCCTTAAGGGGGGCAACGGGGAGGGGATAGAGCTTAGAGGACCAGGCGCCGGCCGCTAACACGTAGTGACCGGCACTCAGGCAACCACTCCCGGTCTCGAGAAATTCCACCTTATCGCCCCGATGGTGAAACTTAACCGCCGCCGCCGGCAAGACCTCTACCCCGGCTAACTGGACTGCCTTAAGGAGACATGACCACAGGGCTTGGTTATCAACTTGGGCATCCATGGAGAACCACCAACCGCCGGTCACCTCGACACTTAGACCAGGAACCTTTTCCCTGAGACTCTCCAGATCCAACCAAACCCCGGAGCGACCGCGGCTAGGGTTTTGGTAGAGCGGGGCAAGAATGCCACAGGGCCAGTAGCCACTCGGCATACTAGTTCTGGCAGTTAGTTTCTCTGTCCAAGGTCCGTATAGCCCCCGACTGAGTAAGCATAGATCCAACAGGGGGCCGGGAGCTAGGTCTTCTGCCTGCGGCGCTAGCATCCCCGCCGCTGCCGGTGTCGCCGCCCCGGGCATCTGACCCTCTAGAACCTGCACTTGGGCCCCCCGGTCCCGCAACTCCAGGGCAATTCCTAGTCCAATTATACCACCACCAACCACCAAAATATCAGGAATCACGACTGTCTCGATTCAGTAGCTCCAGTAACAAGGCCGACTCAGGGGGGCAAGGGGGAGGAGACTCGCGGCGAGTATCAGTGATCAACCAGTCTAGGGCCGCAGCTTGTACATCAATGGAAGCACCAGTCTTGTCCACGCAGTAACGACCAAACACTAACTTATCCACCAGTCTCACCCCTGGTCCTAGGCGCGAGTAGTCGAACACTAGACTGTTATCCACCACGGCCCCAGCACAAATATGGCAGTTATGCCCAACCATCGCTGGACCAATAATTTTTGCCCCGTCCTCAATCCGGGTCATGCTGCCGATATAGACCGGACCCTGAACATGTACGTGGTCCCAGTTGGCTACCACGTTCAAACCGGTATAGACCCCCGGAGCCACCTGATGACCGGGAATCGAGACGTTTTTGATCGTGCCTTGCAGCACCCCGCGAATGGCTTGCCAATAATCAGGCACCTTACCAATATCTACCCACTGAAAATCCATGCAGAGGCCGTAGAAGGGTGCCCGCATCTGCACTAGCTTCGGAAACAACTGACTACCGATGTCGAACTTCTGGCCGGAGGGGATATATTCCAAAACCTCAGGCTCGAAAATATAAATCCCTGTATTGATATTGCGGCTCAAAGCCTCTTCAACGGAGGGTTTTTCCTGAAAGGTTAGAATCCGGTCTTCAGCATCCGTAACCACCACCCCATAGCTAGAGACCTGCTCAAGGGGCACAGACTTCATAACCACCGTAGCAATCGCCCCCTTTTGGCGGTGCCAGCGCACTACCTCAGAGAGATTTAGGTCAATGAGGGCGTCCCCACACAGGACAATGAAGGTGTCATCAAAAAAAGGGGAAAAGTCTTGGATCTTACGCATCCCTCCGGCTGAGCCTAGGGCTTCCCCTACCAGTTCACCATCGACGATCCGACCCTCAAAGGAGTAGCCGATCTGCACCCCAAACCTTTGACCATCCCGGAAGTAATCTTCGATCTGGTGGGCAAGGTGACTGACATTGACCATGATTTGGTCAAATCCATGCTGGCGCAGCAACTCCAACAAAAACTCCATTACAGGCTTTTGCAGAATTGAAATCATTGGTTTGGGAGTCGTATAAGTGATGGGCCGAACACGGGTACCCTTACCAGCGGCCAGAATCATGGCTTTCATAGATGCTTTGCTATCACTAAACCTCAGGCCATCATAGCTCTAAGCCAAGGGGGATTCTGGATCAATATCCCGGCCCCAAGGGAGGAAATCTGAAGGAACTACAGGGTATGGTTCTAGGGAGCTTCACTTACTGGGGTGGGTGAAGCCTCAACAGCTGCCGGTATCAGGCGCCGCTGGACTTGGAGTTCCACCTTATACTCTTGCAGATCCTTCTCGAGGGTTTTGATCTGGGCTTCCTGGTGACGGATAGTTTTTAGGCCCCGCCGTTCCAGGAGCATAGCTTGCAAGCCCATCCAGACGTTAATTACCCAGGCTAGGAGGGCTCCAAGACCCATGCTTAGCATCAAGATTACACACAAGGGCGCTTGTAGTTCCACTCCAGAAATAATTCTAATCTCTGTGGGCTGAGAGTTCTCGAGGCCAAACAAAACCAATGCCAAGCACATCACGAACATGATCACAAAGTTTATCTGTCTCATGGGATACCTAATCAGAGGTTCGGGGGGGCATCTTTTCCACATTACCAGCCTTGATCCAGCCCTGTCGTTTACTGCCGAGTAACTGGACTTTTACCCAGCCCCGGTCGGGCGAACCATCCAAAACTAAAACTCTGGCGTGCCAATCCAAACCCCCTACTATGGCTGCCCTAGAGGTAGGCTCAGCCCGGACTGCTAAGCCGGCTGGCCAAGTGACCCGAGCTAGGTAGGAGCCCGGGGGTTGAGGAGAAGCAGTAGGGCTAGCGGTGGGGGCTGACAATCCTAGGGGCATAGGCAGGGGCTGAAAGGAAACTGCCGGGACTGGACTATCAGACTGGGCCTCATTGGCGAACAAGGGTTTAGGGGGAGGGGGCAATAGATGGCCAATACCCATCAACAGGAAAAACAGCCCTGCCCCCCCCGCCCCAATCAGTCCCAGGGCCAAGCCTAACCCCAACAGAAACTGGAGGAGCCTGAGCCAACCTGGGTATTGATAATCTGCATCACCCATGGGCTTAGGAGTTCTCAACCGCCTGACTTTCTTCACCAGAATTGGTCTCGGCTGGGGAACTCAGGGGTGGGCTTACCTTCATCCAGCTAGGGGCAAACAAAAAGGACTGTTCTCCCAAGTGGGCAGTGTGACCATCCAAGGCGTAGGCTCCCCCAGCGACACAATCTACAACTCTCTCCGCTTCCTTTGCCGACATCAGGTTCAAATTTAGGACTACCATCTTCTGCTCACGCAAAAGCTGAATTACCTCCTTGACGGTGCTGAAGTTGCTGAAGCTGCGAAGTTCCATCACTACTACCTCCTCTGGGGGAGGATTAGCCATTCCCAAGCGCTGCCAACCGGGAGTTGGTGTAGCAGGGTGGGAAAATAGATCGGTAGCAGCGGTGCGGGTGGTCGAGCGAGGAATAGAATTCACGGTTTTAGGCTCCCATGACCCAGAAAAACAAGGGGGAAATTGCGGGTTCTAGTGATTAAGTCGTTAATTAGTCCTAGCTAGTGCCCTCTTAGAGGTAAATCTGGCCCCATAATAACCTAGTTACCAGGCTGCGACTAGCAATGACAGTCGGGATGAGAGTTCTTAGCCTTCATGGAAATTAATGTAAATTCTTGAGTATTAACACTAGTGGCCTTTGATTATGACCTGGTTGTGATCGGCAACACTCCCGCCGGCCGCGAGGCAGCGACATTGGGAGTCCAAAAAGGCCGACGAGTGGCTCTGGTAGAAGGGGACATCAATCCGGCTGGCTCCCTAAGCTGGCGTGCCAACGCCCTCCAAGCCCTGGCAACCAAGGCCAAATATCCCGTTACCCCCCTAGAAGCTCTAGGAGACAGTAAGAGGATTGCCGACTCCCTAGAACCCGGGGAGTGGACGGTCTTGGCAGCTCAGGGGATTGATCTGGTACCTGGTCCGGGCTCCTTTAGCACCTGGAAGTCTCGACCGGCACTGTTTGCCGGCGGCCGCCATCTCCAGGGCCGCCGCTACATCTTGACCCCTACGGCTCTCGATCTGGAGCCTCCGGGTAGCTGGACCATAGCTAGGCTGCTTGCCACTCCCCCGGACCCTTTCCCGGATTCTTGGCTAGTGGTGGGGTCTAGCCACCAAGCCTTAGTAATCAGCCAAATTCTCCACCGTCTCGGTCAGCAGACTACGGTGGTAATTCCCCAGCCCGGTCAAGGGGCCGATAGCGAGTTAGCCTGGCTACACCAAAACAGCCTTGAGGCAGAGGGCATACGAGTAATCAACTATCAGGGCCAAACCCCAGAACCGATTAAAACCACCGTCACCGTGGCTGGCCGCCGGTTTTCGGCTGCCGGCCTTCTTTGGGCTGAGCCTCCCACAGCCTATTGGCAGGTCCTCGGCCTGGAGAAAGTCGGAATCAGCGGCTCTGGGTTACAGGTGAACCACCGCCTGCAGTCCACCAACCCACTCATCTACGCTTGTCCTGACCTATCCCTCACGGGGTCAGTTAGTCAAGGAAGACAGGCGGCGGAGCAGGCGTTATCCGGCTCACACTGGTCCTCAGCTAAGGCTCCTGAGGTGCAGATGCTCTTTACTGACCCCCCCCTCGCCTGGCTTGGTTTAACTGAGTCAGCCGCCAGGGCGACCCTAGGAGCTCGGGTCAGAGTCCGATACCTAAACCACGGCATCTTGGCAGCCGGGGAGATTTTTCCACCGGGCTTGAGTAAGTTGATTTTTAACTCCCGGGACAGGTTAGTGGGTGCCCACCTGTGGGGCTATCCTGCGGTCAACCTGGCTAGCACCTTCGCCCTGGCAACCCAGACAGGGATAAGCTGGCAGCTCCTAGAAAGGTTGCTTGGGAATCCCTAGTCATCCCCTAGTCATTATTTCTCAAGGCGCGGTTTAATCTCGACAATGTTGTCGGAGACCTTCTTCTTAAACTGCTTGCCAGCTGCGAAGGCAGGCACTACAGTTTCAGGGATGGTCATAGTCTCAGTAGTTTTAGGATTGCGTCCGTCCCTAGCCTTGCGCAGCCGGGGCTCAAAGGAACCAAAGCCGACCAGGGTAACCTTCTCTCCCGCAGCGACCGTCTCCACAATTGCGTCTAGAACTGCAGTCAGGACTTCATCGGCAGTCTTCTTAGTTACACCGGCCTCAGAAGACACCTTATCTACTAGTTCGCCCTTATTCATATTTAACACTCCTGCGAGTAAATGGCCTGGGTACCAGTCTTTAGGACTATGGGTATAACCAAAGTGCCTTGGTATCAAGGTTTCAACCGTCCATTGTAAGGGGTACGGAGCCCCTGTAAAGGGTTTACCAGATAATTTGCACCGGGGCGAGGGAATTTTCAGCCCCTTTATAGTTTATTTGGTCTAAATCTGCCGGAGTATTACAGTTCAGCAGCAGATCAGTATCGTCCAAGGGCAACCTAAATACCGGCTGAACCGCTAGCCAAGCCTGGAAAGACCGGCCGCCCCCTGCCACGAACTCATCTAGGGAGGCCCGGCAGCGGTCTGCATAGAAACCACACAGGGGTTCCCAACCTCCCAGGCGGCAAGCCAGAGCCACAAGGGGCGGTGGAATCCCCTGAACGGTCTCCCACCATCGCCGCAGCAGTCCGGGGTCTAAGCGGGGAAGATCGCAGGCAAGCAGGAGGATCCAGCCCGGGGGAAGATGGGGCAAGGCCTGGACAAAAGCGACCAAGGGCCCCTCTCCCCGCCGGGGAGCCTCTAGCAGAAACTGACAGGGGTTGGGAATCTGATAGCGCTCGGGCCAGGGGGTGAGAACGTAGACCTGAGGGGTACACTCCAGAGCTGTCCGACAGGCTCTCTCCAGCCAGGTCATTCCCCTCCACTGTAAAGCGGCCTTATCAGTCCCCAAACGAGAACTGAGGCCCCCGGCTAAAATGACCGCCACCAGGGAGGGAGCCACGCCTTACGAGCTGGGATTGACAAGGCTAGAGGGCAAATTAAACAGCATCTCCAAGGTTTGCATAGCCTGGCGGCGAGCTTCCACGTCCTGTTGGGCACGCAGCTGCACCATGGGGTCATGGAGGATTTTATTCACAATTCCCCTAGTCAAAGCCTCAATTACCTCCTGGTGTTTCTCGGCGAATTCGCTACCCAGCCGGGAGAGAGCCTTTTCCAATTCCTGAGCGCGGATTGTTTCCACCTTCTCGCGCAGACTACTGATAGTGGCAGTGGCATCTAGGGCTGACCACCAGGACTCAAAACTTGCCACTTCTGCCTCGAGAATGCCCTGAGCCTCTTGGGCCATCTGGCGCCGACTTTCCTGATTTTGCACCACCACAGCCTTAAGGTCATCCACGTTGAACACAGGCACTAGGTCCTGGAGGTCTGTATCAACATTGCGGGGCACAGCTATGTCAAATAGCATGGGCAACCGTTGGGAGTGCAAAAAGGGTTCTAACTGAGCACGGTTGAGGATAGGAGCGGGGGCAGCGGTGCTGGTGAACACTAGCCGTGACTCAGCCACGACCGGAATCATTTCCTCCATGGGCCCCACCTGAATCACCACCCCGTGTTTGCCATTGGCCTGGCTGGGGCGGAACTGGTCGGCGAGCTCCTGGGCCTTAGGAAGGGAGCGGTTGATAATGGTGATGTGGGTGGCTCCCTTAGCCAACAGATGTTTGACCAACAGATGAGCCATTTTGCCTGCCCCTACAACCGTTGCTCGACAGTGGGCCAGGTTGTGCACCTTAATTTGAGCCAATTCCACAGCGGCGGAGCTAATCGAGACCGCTCCGGTGCCAATACTAGTCTCGGTGCGCACCCGCTTACCTGCCACCAGGGCTTGTTTAAACAGTTGATTTAATCCCCGACCAATGCTGCTAGACTGCTGAGCCAGCTTATGGGCTTGCTTGACTTGGGCCAGGATTTGCCCCTCACCGAGAACCAAGCTATCGAGGCCGGCCGCCACCCGCATCAGGTGCATTACTGCATCCTGGTGCAGGAGCACGAACAGATGGGGACGCAGAATAGCAGCAGGGATCTTGCTATAGTCCACTAGAAACTGGAGTGCCTCACGGGTTCCCTGCCCCGCTTCAGTGGTGATCAGGTAAATCTCTAAACGGTTACAGGTGCTGAGGATAGCGATCTCCTCCAGATGGGCGCAGCTGCCCAGTTGTTGCGCCACACGACCAGTTTGGAGTTCCGGAATGCTCAGCTTCTCCCGCACCTCTACTGGGGCCGTTTTATGGCTCAGCCCGACGACAGCAATATGCATGGGATACCTAACGGTGCAGGTAGAGTTGCTTGGGTTGGTTAATGAGGTGAATGGTATCGACGAAGCGGGCGGTAGAAGACTGAGTGGAAATGACTAGTGACTCGGTCCGGCAGCCCCCTGGGAAGAAGCGGACTCCTTCCATGAGGGCACCGGGGGTGATACCGCAGGCAGCAAAAAGGACTGTCTGACCACAGGCGAGTTCGTTGGCACTGTAGATCCGGTCCGGGTCAGTAATGCCCATGCTAGCTAGCCGGTCGACGTTATCAGCCCGAGACCATTTTTCACTTTCGGGGGTCTTGACTTCAGCCGGGTCGTACACTAGCCGTCCCTGGAAGTGACCGCCCAAACAGCGCAGCGCTGCCGCCGAAATCACCCCTTCCGGAGCAGCCCCAATACCCATTAGAGCATGAATATTAGTACCTTCGAAGGCACAGGAGATTGCAGCCGATACATCTCCGTCGCTAATTAGCCTGACCCGGGCCCCCGCGGAGCGAATTTCTCGGACCAATTCCTTGTGGCGCGGCCGGTCCATCACTACTACTACTAACTCTGATAGGGAGCGACCTAAACATTCCGAAAGGATCTTGAGATTTTCGGTGGGGGACTTGCGGATATCCACATGGCCCGCAGCGGCGGCGGGAGCAGCTAGCTTCTCCATATAAAAATCGGGGGCGGCAAACAGGCCCCCCTTTTCCGAGATCGCCAGAACAGCCATAGACCCATCTTGGCCGTTAGCTACCAGGTTGGTGCCCTCACAGGGGTCAACGGCAATGTCAATCTCCACCAGTTCAGTGGGATTACAGAACAAAGCCGCATCCTCTCGGGTGCAGATGCCTACCTCCTCACCGATGTACAGCATCGGTGCCTCATCCCGTTCCCCTTCCCCAATCACAATCCGACCACGCATGTGGATCTTGTTCATCCGCTCTCGCATGGCTTCAACAGCCACGTGGTCAGCCGTGTTCTTTTCACCCTTGCCCATCCAGTGGGCCGAAGCGATGGCCGCCTGTTCAACAACTTCAATAATCTCTAAACCCAGAGTGTTCTCTAACATGATTTATCCTTTCTCACAACGCCCTGACGGGGACCCAACAACCACCTGGCGGTCTGCCTTGCCAGTCAGATTTTATCAGACCCCAGAGGGGAAGATTTTGTTAAGTTTTACGCAGGCAAGCCGGGGGACCTCTCAGAAGAGCCCCTCCCCCGGAAGTCCTCGGGGGGCTCCTGCCCGCAGCACTTGGCCTAACCTGCCCTCAAAGACTCAACCTTTAGAACCCTGGCAACTCTAGGCCACTAGTGAGGGCCTCCATCTTGGCGCGCATGGCGGCCGTGGATTTTTTGTAAGCATCTTTCATGGCCACAGCCACTAGATCTGACAGTACCTCGGCTCCCTCGCCCATCACGTCCGGGCTGATCTCCACTCGCCGGGGCTCTTGGTTGCCACTGAGCCAAACCTTGACCAATCCTCCCGCAGCCTCCCCCTCCACCTCGAGCACTTCTAACTCTTCCTGGAGTTGCTTAGCGCCCTCTTGGACCTGCTGAGCTTTCTTGAAGGCCTCGCTAATCTCCTTCATTTTACCGAGGCCGAAACCAAAACCTTGTCCTTTGGTCATAGGGGTATAACTCCAAACTACATGTTTGCTGAGGTGAGACCTGAAGGCTTCGGGCTCCTTGTTGAGCAGGCAAACTTGTGCCCCTAGGCAGGGTAAGCGCTATTCAACCAGACCTCTGGGCTTAATGTAACATGGGTTGGAAAAGCTAGGGACAAATTCCCCAGCCTCCAACTAGGCCCAAGTGCTTGCCTCTAGGGCTCAGGCATAAGTCGGGCCAGGGGGCCCCTTGCCCAGTCTAGGTCTTCTCCATCTCCATCCGAGTTCCTTATCTCTATGCCCGAACCCGAAGCCGTGACCGCCGCTGTTGCCCGCCTATACAACACCTATCCCTTTCCCCCCGACCCCCTTTCTGACCAGCCTCCCCCAGGCTACAATTGGCGCTGGAGCTGGCCTGCAGCCTACAGCTTCTGCACCGGTCAACTGCCACCCCCTACCCCGCCGCGGATCCTAGATGCCGGCTGTGGTACTGGAGTTAGCACCGAGTATTTAGCCCACCTAAATCCCGGGGCCCGGGTGAGTGCCCTAGACATTAGCGAAACAGCCTTAGCTAGAGCCCAGGAGCGCTGTCAGCGCTCAGGGGTGACCGGGGTAGAATTCCATCACCTGAGCCTCTTCGACCTGGAGGAGTTACCAGGCCAGTTCGACTTCATCAATTCGGTCGGGGTCCTGCACCACCTAGCAGACCCAACCCGGGGGCTCCAGTGCCTGGCTCAGAAACTGCGGCCGGGGGGAATCATGCATCTGTTCCTCTACGGTGCGCTAGGCCGGTGGGAAGTGGGCTTGATGCAGGAGGCAATCGCCCTGCTCCAGGGGGACCGCCAGGGGGACTACCAGGATGGGGTGCAGGTGGGACGACAAGTTTTTGCAGCTCTCCCCCCTGACAACCGCCTAGGGCAGCGGGAGAGACAGCGTTGGGCCCTAGATAACCAGCAGGATGCTTGCTTTGCTGACATGTACGTCCATCCCCAAGAAACCCGCTACACCGTGGGGAGCTTGTTCGAGCTGATTGACAGCTCAGGGCTTGAGTTCCTCGGTTTTTCTAACCCGGCTGCCTGGCGTCTCGAGCGACTGCTCGGCTCGGCGCCTGGTCTGATGGAACGGGCCACTCAGTTAGGCCTTCGGGAGCGCTACCGACTGGTGGAGCTCCTAGACCCGGATACAGCTACCCACTACGAGTTTTTCCTCGGTCGCCCACCTATCCCCCACCAGGACTGGTCCCAGGATAACCAGCTGCTGCAGGCCAGACCGCAACGCAGCCCCTGCATGGAGGGATGGCCCAGTCAGTCCCTGTTTAACTACAATTACGAGGTGGTAGAGCTAACGGCTGCCCAGGTGGAATTTCTGCACCGGTGCGACGGTAGCCGTCCCCTCCAGGCCCTGGTCGACGAGACGGGGTTGTCCTTACCCCAAGTCCGCCGATTGTGGCAGGACCAGCTGCTGTTGCTAAGACCCGACGCCGGGGGAAATTTCTATATTTCTTAAACTTGCTAACTGCCCATGGTATGATTGAGCGCGAAATTGAGCTTTTACCATGGCCGCAGTGGTGCCTGACCCAGTTACAGACCGATCCACTCCCGGGGGCAGCATAGCCGAGTACTATCGCCTACAGTATGTCCTGTTGGGGTTAACCGGGGCCATCGCCCTAGTGGTTTGTCTGGGGACCTGGCTGTACTTTTCCCTAAACACGGCGGGGAATTACTTGCTAGGGGCCCTCGTCGGTATGGTTTACTTGAAGTTGCTGGCTCGGGGTGCGGAGCGACTCGGTTCCTCTGCCACCAGCCTGGGTCGCTCGCACATCATGCTCTTTGTGGGGTTGTTTGTCCTGGCTTCCCGGTTGCCACAGTTGCAGCTCCTGCCAGCTATTCTAGGCTTTTTGACCTACAAGGTCGCCCTACTCGGTTACACCTTGTACTGCGCCTGCACGTCCGAACCCTCTTGACCTATTTTCCCGGGCTACCTATGTACCAGAGCAGCGTATTTATTAACCTGTCTCCCCCCCTAGTGGCTAGCTTAGAGGTGGGACATCACCTTTACTGGCATCTAGGCAATCTCAAAGTCCACGGTCAGGTGTTTATCACTTCCTGGGTAGTGATCGCCGTCTTGCTAATCAGTGCTTGGCTGGCTACTAGGAACCCTCAGCGTGTGCCCCAGGGGATTCAGAACCTGATGGAGTATGCTCTGGAGTTTATCCGCAACCTAGCCCGAGACCAAATTGGCGAAAAGGAATACCGGTCCTGGGTCCCCTTCGTGGGTACACTATTCCTGTTCATCTTTGTGTCCAACTGGTCGGGAGCCTTGGTACCTTGGAAGTTGATTGAGTTGCCTGACGGGGAGCTAGCCGCCCCCACCAACGATATCAACACCACCGTGGCTTTGGCTCTTCTGGTCTCCCTGGCATACTTTTATGCTGGCTTTCGGAAGGCGGGCTTGGGATACTTTGCTAAGTACATCCAGCCAACCCCAATCCTACTCCCCATCGCCATCCTAGAAGATTTCACCAAGCCCCTCTCCCTCAGCTTCCGTTTGTTCGGGAATATCCTGGCAGACGAGCTGGTGGTCGCTGTGCTAGTACTTCTGGTGCCCCTGATTGTGCCCCTGCCGGTGATGCTGCTGGGCCTGTTTACGAGTGCGATCCAAGCCTTAGTATTTGCCACCCTCGCAGCTGCTTACATTCATGAGGCCCTGGAAGTAGGTGGTGAGCATGGGGAAGAGCACTGATGTCCTTCCCTGAATCCAGGGGTTTTCGCCCCAATTCCGTTCTCTAGTCTTAATCCCATCTGTTGAGTCATCACAAGGAGCGTTATGGATCCATTAGTTTCTGCTGCTTCCGTTCTAGCTGCTGCTCTGGCGATTGGCCTAGCGGCAATCGGCCCTGGTATCGGTCAAGGTAACGCGGCCGGTCAAGCCGTCGAAGGGATCGCCCGTCAACCAGAAGCAGAAGGCAAGATTCGCGGCACCCTGCTCCTGACCCTGGCCTTTATGGAATCCCTCACCATTTACGGTCTTGTGATCGCTCTGGTGCTCCTGTTCGCCAACCCCTTCGCCAGCTAACCTCCACTCCTGGCCGGGGGTCTTGTGACCCTTGGCCAAGGACCTGTGCTGTTTAAGAACTAAGGATAGCCATGTTTGATTTCGATGCCACCTTGCCTCTGATGGCGGGACAGTTCCTCCTCCTGGTTGTAGTCCTAAATGCCCTCTTTTTCAGGCCCTTGAGTAGGGTAATTGAGGAGCGTCAAGCATACATCCAAGGTCAGGGAGTGCAAGCCCGGCAGAAGCTAGCGGAAGCAGAGCGCTTAGCACGGCAGTACGAACAGGAGTTGGCTCAGACTCGCCGCCAATACCAGGCCACCATCCTGCAGGCTCAGGAAGAGGCAACCAAGGAAGCCGCCACCCTAGTAGCAGCTGCCCAGGCGGAAGCCCAACAGCAGCGAGAGCAGGTTGAGCAGCAACTGCAACAGCAACGACAGGCAGCTCTCCAGACCCTGCAAAAACAGGTCGATTCTCTCAGCAATCAGATATTGGCCAAACTACTGGCCTAGGTAATGCCCAACGGTATAAGGATCGTCATGGACACATGGTTATGGCTGGCTACGACCGCAGCCCCGGAAGCTGGCTTTGGGGTGAACTTCAATCCCCTGGAAACTAATCTGGTCAATTTGTCAATTGCCCTGGGAATATTATTCTACTTTGGTCGGCCGGCGGTGGGTCGAATTCTCACCAACCGTCGCTCGGATATCGAAACTGCCCTTAGGGAAGCCGAAGCCCGTCTCCAGGCGGCCCAAGCCGACTTGGCCGAGCAACAAAAGAATCTAGCCCAAGCCCAACAGGAGGCCGAGCAGATTCGGCAGCAGGCCCAGCGCAATGCTAACCAACTGCGGGAGGAGATTCTGGCCAAGGCAGCGGCAGACATCGAACTGCTGCGGCGGAATGCTGCTCAAGACCTAAGTACTACCCAGGAGCGGATTGTTACTCAATTGCGGCGGCAGATCGCCCAGATGACCCTCGAGCACGTAGAGGCTCGACTGCAGGCAGGAATAGATCCGTCGGTCCAGCAGCGCCTAATCGATCGCAGTATTTCCCGGGTGTAGAGGTTCCCATGAGCAGCACAGTTAATTCTCGAATCCTGGAGCCCTACGCTGGGGCCCTGATGAACGTGGCCCAGAACCATGACCTGGTAGACCGCTTCAGTGGGGATGTGAGATTTCTGCTGGAATTACTCCAAAGTTCTCGGGAGCTAGAGGAGTTTCTCGACCATCCCTTCCACGATCCAGCTGCCAAGAAGGCAGTTTTGGGACAACTAGTCTCTCAGCAGGTTCACCCTCTGATGGCTAATTTCTTGATGTTGCTAGTTGACCGGCGCCGGATCAATTTGCTTGAGGGGGTCTGCCGAGAGTTTCAGGCCATGGTCCGTCGGCTCAAACAAACAGTGCTAGCAGAGATAGTCTCTGCGGTTTCCTTGACTGCCACCCAAGAACAAGAGGTCAGGGACCGAATCCTGGCCCTCACTAAGGCTAGAGAAGTGGAACTACAAAGCATCTTAGACCCTGCCATCCTGGGGGGCGTGATCATCAAAATCGGCTCCCAAGTAGTGGATGCTAGCCTCAGGAGCCAACTGCGGCGGTTAAGCATCCAGATGACCGCATCTTAAGAGTTTCATATCCTTCCCTCATCACCAAGAGTCAACCCAGATGATCAATATTCAGCCAGACGAAATTAGTAGCATTATTCGTCAACAGATCGAGCAGTATGGTCAGGAGGTCAAAGTCTCCAGTGTTGGCACCGTCCTCCAGGTCGGTGATGGGATCGCCCGGGTCTACGGCTTAGATGAAGCTAGGGCTGGTGAGCTCCTTGAATTCGCTGACGGCACCATCGGGATCGCTTTTAACCTGGAAGAAGATAACGTCGGGGTAGTGCTCCTAGGGGACGGCCACGGGGTCCAGGAAGGTAGCACGGTCACCTCCACTGGCCGAATTGCCGAAGTACCAGTAGGGGACTCTTTAATTGGTCGGGTCCTTGACGCCCTAGGGCGCCCCATTGATGGCAAGGGTGAGGCTGTCACCTCAGAAACCCGGTTACTTGAGTCTATGGCTCCGGGAATTATCGCCCGTCGGTCAGTTTACGAACCTCTCCAAACTGGTATTACTGCCATCGACGCCATGATCCCCATCGGCCGGGGTCAACGGGAGCTGATCATCGGTGACCGTCAAACCGGCAAAACCTCCGTAGCCATCGACACAATCCTCAACCAAAAAGGTCAAGACGTAATCTGCGTCTACGTAGCCATCGGTCAAAAGGCCTCTACCGTTGCCAACGTGGTCAACGTGCTTCAGGAACGGGGTGCCATGGCCTACACGATTGTGGTGGCAGCTACCGCCAATGACCCGGCTACCCTCCAGTATCTAGCCCCCTACACCGGCGCCTCCATGGCCGAGTACTTCATGTACCGCGGCAAACACACCCTGGTGATCTACGACGACCTCTCTAAGCAAGCTCAGGCCTACCGGCAAATGTCCCTGCTCCTGCGTCGTCCTCCGGGGCGGGAAGCTTACCCTGGTGATGTATTTTATATCCACTCCCGACTGCTAGAGCGGGCTGCCAAGCTTAGCAGTGCCTTGGGTGAAGGTAGTATGACTGCCCTGCCGATCGTGGAGACCCAAGCGGGGGATGTGTCAGCCTATATCCCCACTAACGTCATCTCCATCACCGACGGCCAGATTTTCCTATCTTCGGACTTGTTTAACGCTGGTCTACGACCGGCGGTTAATCCGGGGATCTCGGTCTCCCGGGTGGGTTCCGCAGCCCAGACTAAGGCCATGAAACAAGTAGCCGGGAAGGTAAAGCTAGATCTGGCTCAGTTTGCGGAACTTGAAGCTTTCTCCCAGTTCTCCTCTGACCTAGATAAGACCACCCAAAATCAGCTAGCGCGGGGGATGCGCCTGCGGGAGCTGCTCAAGCAACCCCAGTACTCCCCCCTGCCCCTTGAGGACCAGGTGGCGATTATCTACGGTGGTATCAACGGCTACCTAGATACTCTACCTGTGGAGGAGGTGACCAATTTTAATAAAGGTCTACGGGAGTATCTGCACACCGCTCACCCCCGCTACGGTGAACTGGTCCGCACGGAGAAGAAACTAGGGGAAGAGGCAGAAAAGCTCCTTAAGCAAGCCCTAGTGGAGTATACAAAAACCTTCTTGGCCACCCTGTAACCATGGCAAACCTGAAGACAATTCGGGAGCGGATTAAGTCTGTCCGCAACACCCGCAAGATCACTGAGGCCATGCGCTTGGTGGCTGCTGCTAAAGTCCGCAAAGCCCAAGACCGGGTGATGGCTACTAGGCCCTTTGCCGACTGCCTAGCCCAGATTCTCCACGGTCTGCAAGCTCGGCTCCAATTTACCGAGGCCACGTTGCCTCTGCTGCGCCGCCGGGAGGTGAAAACTGTAGCTCTGGTGGTGGTTTCCGGGGACCGGGGCCTGTGTGGAGCTTACAACACCAACGTCATCCGGCGGGCGGAAGCAAGAGTGCGGGAACTAGAAGCTGAGGGGATAAACTGCAAGTTCATCTTGATCGGTCGCAAGGCGGTGCAATACTTTCAACGCCGCCAGCAACCGATTATTGGCACCTACACCAACCTAGACCAGATTCCCAGTGCTAAGCAGTCTGGAGAGATTGCCGACCTGCTGCTAGCCACCTTCTTGGGTGAAACCGTAGACCGGGTAGAACTGGTCTACACTCGCTTTGTCTCCCTGATCAGCTCTCAGCCAGTGATTCAAACCGTCCTCCCCCTTGACCCTCAAGGTTTGGCGGACCCGGAAGATGAGATCTTTCGGATCACCACCCGGGCAGCCCACCTGACCGTGGAACGGGAAAAGACCACCCCAGCAGACCAGGAGTTTCCCCAAGATATGCTTTTTGAGCAAGACCCCGTGGAAATCCTTGATGCCATCTTGCCACTGTACCTAGACAAGCAACTGTTACGGTCTTTGCAAGAGGCCTCTGCCAGTGAGTTAGCGGCCCGGATGACCGCCATGAGCAATGCCAGTGAGAATGCCATTGAGCTTATTGGTAGCCTCACCCTGGCCTACAATAAGGCCCGGCAGGCGGCGATCACCCAGGAAATCCTAGAGGTGGTGGCCGGGGCAGAAGCTCTGGTTTAGGTACCCAAATGGGGCTCCAGAGTTAGGGAGGTTAAAGCGTTTAAGGGTCTGGTTTGGTTGGCCGACGCCGCCATCTTAGGAGACGCACAACCGCGTAGGTGGCAAAGGCACAGGTGGTAATAAAAAAGCCCGCCGGGTAGGGCCAAAAGTAGGCAGCGCTCAAACCAACCCAGCTAAATGCCCACGCTAAAACTACAGATAAAAGCAGTCCCCAAGCTGGCCGGCTGGTCAGCTGGACTGCAATAGCCCCAGGGGCAGCCAGCAAGACGAAAATCAGCAGTACTCCCACCACTTGCACCGCTTGGGCAACTGCCACCGCTAGCAAGACTAGGAAGATTTGCGATAGCAGACCTACCGGCACGCCCCGGGCCACCGCTAGGTCCTCGGCCAGGGAGGCGAAGAGCAGGGGGCGGCCCACTGTCCCCAGACCCCCTAGGGTAGCCAAAGTGGTCCCAAGCAGCAGTTGCAGGTCTTGGTCGCTAATGCCGAGGACAGCTCCAAACAGCAGGGAGTAAGCCCCAGGCCCGTAGTTAGGAGCTAACTGCAAAAACAAGAGACCTAGTCCGATGGCAAAGGCCTGCACAGCCCCGATCGCCACCTGGTCGTCTTTGCTATTACCTAGCCCAGCCATAGCTAGGGCTGTCCCTACGGTAGCCAGGATCAGCCCTAGGCCCAGGGGCCACCCCAACAGGTTAGCTCCAGCTGCTCCAGCAAAACCGACGCTCGCTAGGGTGTGCCCGGCAAAGCTTTGGCCGCGCAGGGTCATTAGATAACCCACGGAACCTGCCACTAAGGCAACCCAGACCCCAGCCTGAAAGGCATTGTCCATGAAGTGGTATGTCCATAACCCCTGCAGGTCTAGGGGCAATACCACCCCGCTAGCGACTAGAGGAAGAGTAGGCATCAGGTTGACCGACCACAACCACTCGCCCATCCCGAGTGCGTAAAACATCAATAGGGGCACCGTAGAGCCTAGAGAGGGTTTCGGAGGTGATCACCTCTTGGGGAGAGCCAAGGAGGGCTTGACCTTGAGCCAGGTATAGTACCCGGTCCAGATAGGGTAAAACCGGGTTGAGGTCATGAACCACCAGCAGCACCGTGATCTGGCTCGCAGTACTCAATTCCCGAACCAGAGCGACCATGGCTTGCTGATTGGCTAGGTCTAGGCTATCAAAAGGCTCATCTAACAGGAGAATCTGGGGCTTGGTAACCAAAGCTTGAGCCATTAGCAAGCGCTGTTGCTCTCCCCCCGATAGTTCTCCCACCCGGCGGCTGGCGTAGGCCCCAGCTCCCACCCGCTCAATGGCTTCTCGGACCCAAGCTTGCTCCCGTTTTAGTTGGCCTCCGCGACACCATAGGCGTCTGATGAAAGGGATGGGTACCCCCCATCGATTCCCCTCCAGAGACAGACCCACTAGGTCCTGGCCGCGGATGGGGAGGTCGGGAGGAAAGGTACACCGTTGGGGGAGGTAGCCAATCCCAGGATGGCCTACCCTGGCCGGGGACCCCAGCACCTGCACAGATCCCTGGGATAGGGGGATTAACCCTAGGATTACCTTTAACAGGGTCGACTTGCCCACCCCATTGGGGCCCAACACAGCGACAAATTCACCCGGCTGGATCTTGAGATTTACCTCTCGCCAGAGGGTGGCCCCGCCCCTGCGTACCGTTGCCTGCTGCAGCTGAATGACTGGGGGTACTTCAGCGCCCATGAACCCAATCTTCGGCTACCTGGTCTACACCGTAGAACCGACCCAGTAAACTATCAACCACTGCCACCGGCAGGACCCTAGTCAGTAGTCCTAGGGTCAAGAAACCCCCCGTAAGGGCAGGGTAGCGGGACCGCGGCCGGGGGTCCTCTAGGGCCTGGAGGATCACTTGGGCTACCCGCTCAGCCGGCCAAGCCCCCTTACGTCCATCGATGCTTTTCAACCGGGTCCCGGCCCCCCGGTAGGGAGTAACCGAAAGGTCAGGGATAGCTTGCTCAAGCCTCTGGGCAGCGACGGTGAAAAACTCGGTAGCTACAGGGCCTGGCTCCACTAGACACACCCGAATATTGAAAGGGGCAAGCTCAATGCGCAGAGAGTCACTCAGACCCTCGAGGGCAAACTTAGAGGCGCTGTAGAGACTGGCAAAGGGGAGCGCTAACCGACCGACTACCGAGCTGATATTAACAATCCTGCCCCCGCCGTGATCGCGCATACTGGGGACTAGGGCTTGCACCAAGGCAACTGGGCCAAAGAAGTTGACGGCAAACTGCTGCTGGACTTGACCAGGGGGCACCAGCTCCAAAGGACCCATTTGCCCATAACCCGCATTATTGACCAGGGCGTCAACCCGGCCAAAGTGATCTAAGGCCTTGGCGGCGAGAGCTTTCACCTGGTCGAGGTCAGCCATGTCAGTGGGCATTACCAACACCCGAGCCCCCGCAGCTTGGCACTGGACGGCCACCTGCTCGAGGGCAGGAAGGCGGCGAGCTGCCAGCACCAGGCTAACCCCGGGGTGTCGTTGGGAGAGGATCTGGGCCGCCGCGGCCCCGATACCCCCTGAAGCCCCGGTGATTAACACCACCTGTTGGGTAAGTTTGTGGCCAACCATAGGAAATTTGAAAGAAAGTAGTACAAACTGGCGGCATCAACGACGACCAAGAGAGACTCAAGTTTAACCTACTGCAGGAAAGACAGTCCCAGGTGGGTCGTCCTCCCTTGAACTTGCCGGTGATTAGATTGGTCTAACCGGTGTAGATTTCCGCATAGGGCGACCCACCATGACTTTGGCCATTGCCGAAGCCTTGACCATGCAACAGCAGCAAGTCCCCCTGCCTAGTGACCCTGACCTCTACTTGGTGCAGCGTTGTCTAGCGGGAGACCCCCAAGGATTCCGTCAACTTTATCGTCGTCATCAACAGCGGGTCCGCTCCACCCTCTACCAATTATGCGGGGCCCAATCCCTAGATGACTTGGTACAAGAGGTGTTTATTCGGGCCTGGAAGGGACTCCCTAAGTTACAGAAAAAGTCCATGTTCTCCACTTGGTTATACCGAATCACCTGGAACGTGGCCTCAGACCAGCGCCGGCACCTGGCCCAAAGTCGTGAGCGGCTCCAGGTGGTGAGCCAACAAACCCCTGTGCAGCACCAAGACCCAGGCTTAATGCAGCTACACTACCAAGACCTGGTGCAGCGGGGACTAGAGCAGCTGAGCTTTGACCATCGGACAGTCCTAGTGCTCCACGACTTAGAAGAACTGCCGCAAAAAGAGATCGCCGATATTCTGCGTATCCCCGTAGGAACGGTTAAGTCTAGACTTTTCCACGCCCGCGGGTCCCTGCGCCGGTTTCTAGAACAGGCAGGGATCCAGCTATGAATCAAGCCCCTGATCCGGAAGAGTTCCCAACTCTGGTTAATTTTCTCTCCCAGTATCGGCCCCCAACCCCTGCTCCTGACCCAGGCCTAGAAGAAATGGTAGTCAGGCAAGCTCTCGAAACCCACCGGTTCCGAAGAGGCTGGCTGGTGCCCCCAGTGCTGGCTGCCGGGCTACTAGTGGCTCTAAGCAACTACCCGATGGCACCTGCCCCCCACGTGCGAGATTCGGCAGCCCTGCGGGATTTCATTGTCAGCAACTGGAATGGGGTAACCGCTACCAACGATGACCACAGTGGCGACCCCTTTATCCAAGCCCTGGACGGAGCCTCCCTGCAGCCCAACTCTCCCCTACCCTAGGGGTCAAGTTTCCTTACCCAGTTCCCCACCATCCCCTCGCCCTACCATCATGGCTACCTCCCGCTTGTCTGTCCTGTTTGGCCTTGCCCTCCTAGCTGGGTTGACCTCCGCTCCCGCGCTCGCCCAAGTCCCTCCCACCGCTCCTCCCCAACAGGGCTGGCATCATCCCCGGCCCAATTTACTCACAACTCTGGAATCATTGAACTTGACTGCGACCCAACAGCAGCAAGTACGGGCCCTGATGCACAAATACCGCCCCCAGATCATCCACCAAGTCCAAGCAGTTCACCAGGCCGAGGATCAACTGATGGTATTGACCAAGGCTAATAGGGCCAACAATGTCTTGCAGCAACAATTCCAGGCCCTCCAACAGCAACGTCAGCAGCTAGAAAGTTTGCACTTTAGTAGTCTGTTGGCTCTCCGGCAGGTGCTCACTCCCGAGCAGTGGCAACAATTGCTCCAGGATCTGCACCCCCATCCTTGGCATCATCGGCCTCCCCAACCCAATTCTGACCAGCAACCAGGCCCGGACCAACCGCCAACCCCCTAAGACAGACCAGCAGTCAGCAATCTGGCTACAGTCTCGACAGTCCACCCCTCCTGCCTAGCTCTAACCATGACCACCTTCCGTGTGTCTCTCCTCCTGAGTCTGGCCCTAGCAGGGCTGGCCCTAGCAGGACCCCTAGAAGCCCAAGTCCCCCCCAGGCAGCACAACCTCCTGCAAACCCTAGACTTGACTGCCAACCAAAGACAGCAAATTCGCCGTGTTATGGAGGAGTACCACGGTCAGATCGTCCAACACGCTAGGGCTCTCCATCAGGCCGAGCACGAGTTACAGGCTTTGATGGCTGGAGATGCCCCGGCCAACGTAGTCAGAGTCAAGTACCGACAGGTCCAACGACTGCGCCAGCAGCTGATTGACCTGAAGTTTGCTAGCTCCCTAAAAGTTAGGCAAATCCTCAACCTCCAGCAGCGACATCTCCTAGAGGAGGAGTTACAAGCCCGTCACCACTACCCTAATTCCTAGGTGGCTCAATGGCGAAGATTCTGGCCTTTTTGCTGTTCGTACTGACCATACTGCTTAACTATGCCCCCGAGGCCCTAGCGGCCACGGCAACCCCGGAGGCTGTGGCCTTGCACCTGCTCAATCGCCTGAGTCTGGGGCCCCGTCCTGGGGACCTGGAAGCTCTCCAAGCCCAAGGGGTTGAGGCCTATATTCAAACCCAGTTATCTCCCCAACACATTGCCCAACCAGCAGCTCTTACCCAGGAGCTCAGCCAGTTGACCGCCTTGAACATCACTCCCCTCGAGGCGTTCCAGCAGTACGGCCCTCCCTTGCGGACCAAGGGCCAAAAACCAGACCCGGCAGCTTTCAAGGCCGCTCACCTCCACGCTCGAGACTTCGCCTCCCAAGCGGCTACTGGCCACCTGCGCCAGGCTCTGGAAAGTCCTCGCCAGCTAGAGCAGGTAATGGTGGACTTCTGGCTTAATCACTTCAATGTCTACGCCGGCAAGGGGTTTATCGGCTTGTGGCTCGGATCCTATGAGGAAACAGCTCTACGCCCCCACGCCCTGGGGAGGTTTCGGGACCTCCTGGAAGCCACGGCTCGCCATCCAGCCATGCTATTCTACCTGGACAACTGGCTGAATACCGATCCTGGCAGTCCTGGTGCCCACGGCATCTTCAAAGGCATTAATGAGAACTATGCTCGGGAGATCATGGAACTGCACACCTTGGGGGTGAACGGAGGCTATACCCAGGCAGACGTGATCACCCTAGCCCATATCCTCACCGGGTGGGGGCTGTGTCCCAGGCAAGACCATCGCCCGGCCGACCGCAGTGGCTTTTGTTTTGACCCCCGCCGCCATGACTTCAGCACCAAGACTTTTCTGGGGCGGAAAATTCCCGGCTCTGGGATTGCCGAGGTTGAGCAGGCCCTGGATATGCTTGCTGCTAGTCCTGCTACCGCCCACCACATTAGCTACCAGCTTGCTCAGTACTTTGTGGCTGACACTCCCCCTGCCAGCCTGGTCAACCACCTAAGTCAAGTATACTTAGCCCGGCAGGGAGACATTAGCGCCGTTTTAGATGCTCTATTCCACAGCCAGGAGTTTTGGGACCCCCAGTACTTCGGCAACAAGTTCAAGACTCCCTACCAATACGTGGTATCAGCCCTGAGGGTTAGCGGCCAGCCCGTGGAAAACCTCCTGATTGCCGCTGGGGAGATGCGGGTCATGGGCATGCCCCTCTACGGCTGCCTGCCTCCCGACGGCTACAAAAACACCCAAAGAGCCTGGCTGAGCCCAGAGGCCATGACCATGCGCCTGAGTTTTGCCACCGCTTGGTCCCAGGGCAGACCACCCTTACACTCGGCCCTTGACCCTGGCCAATTGACAAACACCCTAGGTGATTCCCTCTCTCCCCACCTACGCCAGGTCATAGCCGCTACCCCCCCTCATCTCCAAGCCGCCCTCATCCTGGGCAGTCCAGATTTCATGTACCACTAGCCCCCCCTAACTATGCGCCGCCGTCAATTCCTGCAAACTGCTGCCCTGGGTACTGGGGCCACCATGATCACCATTGGCACCCAGGGTTGGGCCCTACGGGCTCAAGCTTTAGTGCCCACTCAACAAAACCTGATCGTAGTGTTTCTCCGGGGAGCTGTAGATGGTCTGAACGTAGTAGTCCCCCACGGAGAGCCCAATTACTTCAGCAGTCGGCCGACCATTGCTATCCCCCAACCAGGACAGGCAGGGGGGGCCCTCAACCTGGATAGTCATTTTGGTCTGCATCCCGCCCTTGCTCCCCTGATGCCCCTGTGGCAACATAAGACCCTAGCTTTTGTCCATGCCTGTGGCTCCCCTGACCCCAATCGGTCTCACTTTGAAGCTCAAGAGTATATGGAGAACGGTACTCCTGGTATTACCAGTACCCCCGATGGCTGGATGAATCGTTTGTTGGCAAGCCTGGGAGTCAAAAGCCCCCTAGGAGCGATCAGCATTGGGGCGACAACACCCCGGATTCTCAGTGGGCGGATGCCCGTGGCCAACCTGCCCTCCGGGAAAATGATCGCCCGGCCGCTACCTGTGGACCGGCCAGCAGTAGCCGCAGCTTTTAGTAAGCTCTACCAAGGGACATCACCCATCGACCAAGCCTATCAGGAGGGGGTGAGCGCCCGCCGGGATCTGATAGGCGACCTGGAGGCGGAGATGACCACCGCCAACAACGGAGCCCCCCCCGTAGGAGCCTTAGCTAGTGATGCCCGTCACCTAGGAGACCTGATGGCCCAGGACTCGCGGATCAGACTAGGTTTTTTGGCAGCAGGGGGATGGGATACTCATGTCCGTCAGGGGGCCAGCCAAGGCCTGTTAGCTGACCAACTTAAAGGGTTAGGGGAAGGCCTAGCGACCCTAGTCCAGGCCCTTGGTCCTGTTTACCAACGCACCACCATTCTGGTCATGTCTGAATTCGGCCGGACAGTCCATGAGAATGGCAACGGGGGTACTGACCATGGCCATGGAAATGTGATGTGGTTGTTGGGGGGGAGGGTGCAGGGTGGTAAGGTTTACGGCCCCTGGCCTGGCCTAGAACCTGAGCAGCTCTACCAAGACCGAGATCTGGCGATCACCACAGATTTTCGGGATGTGATTGACCAAGTCTTAACTGCTCACCTAGAGCTTAGGCCTAGTGACCTTAGGGTTATTTTTCCCCACTACACAGCCCCAAGTCAGCCCCTGGGAGTAGTTTGAGTGGCTACCTCCCCCCTTTAGCCCCAGTAAGATTCAGATAGACTGTTACGAGAATCACTTTACCTACCTATCCATGCTCCCTCAAAGATCTTTGCGTCGCCTTGCCTTGTCTGCAGTGGCTATTGGTAGTCTTGCCCTAGGCTTGGGAGTCCCTTTAGCCCTAGCAGATAGTGGTCCTGGGTTTACCCTCTTCGGGGGTGGAAATCGCCACAATCAGTTGCCCTTCTACCTAGACTATGGCGGCAGAACTAACACCAATGACCGTTATCGCCTGAAGATCCCGGCTGATAAGATGCAGGTAGCCGCAGCGGAAATCGCCATCAGTTACCCTGACTACTACCACGGAGAGTTTGATACCAAGTCCATTGACGTGTCGGTGATGAATTTTAACTACCGGCGGGTCCTGAAAAAAATTCCAATTCAAAAGGTGGTTTGGGATAAAGAAGACCACCTACTGCGAATCTTCACCCAAGAGCCGGTACCGGCGGGCAGCAATGTAGAAATCGACCTTTCCAATGTCCATAATCCCTACTTCGGCGGGGTTTACTACTTCAACTGTGAGGTACAAACCCCCGGCGGCGTGCCCTTGCTGCGTTACCTAGGTACCTGGATCATTACCATTGCTAACGATTGATGTGGCGGTGATGAATCTCAACTACCGGCAGGCAGTACGGTAGAAACCGACATCCCCACTGGGGCCGGGGGTGTGCCCTTAGGGCTTTGCCTAGGTGCTTGGATCATCACCATTGCTAACGATACTTAATGCTATACTGGAAGGCTGGTTGCTTTTGTTTTGATCTATGACCCAACGTACTCTGCACGGTACTTGCCGTAAGCGCAAGCGTACTTCTGGCTTCCGCGCCCGGATGAGTTCCAAGACCGGACAGCGAGTAATTCGCGCTCGTCGCAGCCGCGGCCGCGCCCGGTTGGCAGTCTAAATTAATTCTTGGCCCTGCCCCAAGACCATCGTTTGCGGCGCAATTTTGGTGCTGTTTATCAGCGGGGACGACGCTGGTCTTCTCCGCACCTCACCCTCTGTGCCTTATACTCCTCAAGTGACGTTCGTCCCACCCGGATCGGGGTTTCCATCAGTACTAAGGTCAGCAAACGCTCGGTAGTCCGCAACCGGATTCGCCGCTGGATCCATGGGGTTGTAATTCCCTGGCTGCCTCGAATTCGACCGGGGTGGAATCTGGTGTTCGTGGTAAAAACCACAGCCAGTGAGTGCAATTATGAAGATTTTCTGCGAGAATTGGAAGAGTTACTCCTAGCGTCGGAGGTAATGAGTGGGCATTCGTGAAGACGTTTTTTTAGAAAGTGGGCCCCACGTGGGGGATTTAATCATCAACTGTTTACTGGCTCTGACCGTAGTCTGCTTGCCCTTGACTGTGGGGGCAGTTGTGAGGGCCCTGTGGTCTCGCTACCGGATTACTAGCCGGCGTATATGTGTAACTGGCGGTTGGCAGGGCAGAAATCGCACCGACATTATTTATTCGGAGGTCGCCAAGGTGGTTACTATCCCCCGGGGTGTTGGCCTTTGGGGAGACATGGTCATCACCCTCAAGGATGGTAGCCGCCTGGAACTGAGGGCTGTTCCCCGCTTCCGGGAGGTGTACGACTACATTCAAGGAAAATTGTCTCCCCAAGCTCAGAAGGCCAGCGGCTCCCTGGGTAAGGCCTAGGCAGCGATATACTGGCATGGTAAAACTGGAGGTCATTTAGGAGCCCATGGATTTTGGCGTAGGTTTTCTGTCGAATAATGTCATGCTGCCGATTCTGGATTTCTTTTACGGAATCGCCCCTAGCTATGGCCTGGCTATTATCGCCCTAACTTTGGTGATTCGCTTTGCCCTCCTGCCCTTGAGTGCTGGCTCGATTCGGAGTATGCGTCGCATGCGAGTCGCCCAGCCTGTAATGCAAAAGCGCATTAAAGAACTGCAAGAGCGCTATAAGGATGACAAGGTTAAACTGCAGGAGGAAATGCAGTCGGTTTACCAGGAGTTTGGCAATCCCCTGTCGGGCTGTCTGCCCCTGCTAGTCCAGATGCCCCTCCTGTTTGCCCTGTTCGCCACCCTCCGGGGGTCACCTTTTTCTGATGCCCACTACACGATTAACTTCCAAGTGGTGCCAGCGGGCCAGGTAGAACAAGTGCAGCCCTTCACCTCTGCGCCTCAAAATGTTTTCATCGCCGACGGGGTCCATTACCCCGTGGTGGCTGTCCTACCGGCAGGTAACCGGATCCCTGTGGGTGATACAGCTCAGATCACCTTCCAGGCAGCAGACGGTAAGCCCTTTACCACCCTGGCGGCTGAGTTCCCCGACAGCAAAGTCACCCCCCACTGGGAGGTTACTAAGGGTCAAGAGCGGGTGAAACTTAACCCTGACGGGAGCCTAACTGCCCTTGAGGCGGGAGATGTGACGGTTCAGGGGACTATTCCTGGCCTGGCAGCTGACCGAGGGTTTCTGTTTATTGATGCTCTTGGCCGCTCTAACCCCTTTGACTCCGATGGTCAGATCCACTGGGATATTGTCGGGATGATCCTGTTTTTTGGCCTGAGCCTTTACCTCAACCAAACCTTATCTGGCCAAGGACAAACTACTAACGCCAATCCCCAGCAAGAGCTAGTCAGTAAGCTCACCCCCATCCTCTTTTCGGGGATGTTCTTTTTTGTGCCCTTGCCCGCCGGCGTTTTGATGTACATGGTAGTGGCGAATATCTTCCAGACCCTCCAAACCTTCATCATTATGCGCGAACCTTTGCCGGACAACCTGCAGAAGTTAGTCGACGCCCAGGCAAAAGCTAAAGACGCCGAGGCTACTGCGGCAATGCTTCCCTTCGAGCCCAAAAGCTCTAAAAAGAAAACCGCCTCCTAGATCTTCGCTCTCGTAACCTAAGAGGGCCAACCGGTCCATAGTATCCTTTACTAACCTCAACTCCTAACCGGGACTGTTCCCATGGAGCGGATCTCCATCCCCCAATTAACCCGGGCTCCCAACCGGACACTGGAAATTTCCTTTGCGGAGTTTTTACCTGGCTTTGCAACCCTCACTCCGGTCCGGGGTCAGCTGACAGTTAGCCATGGGGGCAATTACCTTCAGGTGGCCCTAACAGCGGAGACGATCGTTTCCCTGACCTGTGGCCGTTGTCTACAGCTGTATAACTATCGCCTGGCAATCGATACTGCAGAGATGCTTTGGTTAACTGCCCAACCAACAACTCCTAGTACCGAGACAGAAATAACGCCTGAAAACTTGGTGGAATCTCTGCCTATTAATGGCAGCTTCGACCCCGGAGCATGGCTTTACGAGCAGGCCTGTTTAGCTCTGCCCCTGGTCTGCCGCTGTCAGACCGATTGCCCCGGGATCCAGGTGGGCGCTGCGGTGGAGACTCCCCTAGACCAACGCTGGGCTGCTCTGCGTTCTTTGTATCCCCCGGAATCCTAATGGAATTTGCGCAGGAGCTGACCCTGCTGTTACGGGCTTGTTATCCTTTGATCTACATCCCTAGCCTGGAAGAAGAGCGGGTAGAAGCCGCCATTTCCCAGGTGGCCCAGGCCACCGGGCGGACAGTTTACCTGTGGGACTACGTAGAGGGCTATCAGGGGAATCCCAACGATAGCGGGTTTGCCCGGCGCAATCCTCTCCAGGCCCTGGAGTTGGGGGAGAAGATGCCCAAAAACGCCGCCGGCTTGTTTGTGTTGCGGGATTTCCACCGCTTCCTGGAAGACATAGCAGTAGCCCGCAAGCTGCGTAACCTGGCGCGTCTTTTCAAGGCTCAGCCCAAGAATATTATTCTATTAGCCCCCCACCTGAGTATTCCCGGGGACCTGCGGGAGGTCCTGACTGTACTAGAGTTTCATTTGCCCCGGCCCCCGGAAATCCGGGCTGAGATCCTTGCTTTGCTGGGGGACCTGGGCCAGGATCTCCCTCAACCTGTCCTAGACAATCTAGTCCAGTCTTGCCAGGGACTTTCCCTGGAGCGGATCCGCCGGGTGTTGACTAGGGGAATTGCGGCCCGGGGGGAAATTTCTGAGGCGGATGTGGAGTTAGTCCTGGAAGAGAAACGCCAGACGATTCGCCAAACCCAGATTCTTGACTTCTACCCAGCCCGGGAGAACATGGCTGATATTGGCGGCCTCAGTTTGCTCAAGGAGTGGCTCTACCGCCGAGGGGAGGCCTTTTCCGAACCGGCCCGTCAGTACGGCCTCCCCTACCCCCGGGGGCTCCTGCTAGCGGGGATCCAGGGGACAGGTAAATCCTTGACCGCGAAGGCAGTGGCCCACCATTGGCACCTGCCCTTGCTGCGCTTGGATGTGGGCCGTCTGTTTGCCGGTCTGGTAGGAGAATCCGAAGCGCGCACCCGGCAGATGATCGATCTTGCCGAGGCCCTAGCCCCTTGCGTACTTTGGATCGACGAGATCGATAAGGCTTTTGCCGGACTAGATGGCCGAGGAGACAGCGGCACCACTAGCCGGGTTTTTGGCACCTTTATTACTTGGTTAACTGAGAAAACCTCCCCCGTATTTGTGGTGGCAACCGCCAACAACCTCCCGGCTCTGCCCCCGGAGCTGCTGCGCAAGGGCCGCTTTGATGAGGTATTCTTTGTAGGTCTGCCAAATCAGGGGGAAAGACGGGAAATATTTAAGGTGCACCTGCGGCAGTTGCGCCCCCACCGTTGGCAGCAGTACGACCTAGACCGTCTAGCCTACGAGACCCCTGAATTCTCTGGGGCTGAGATTGAGCAGTCTTTGGTAGAGGCTATGCACATCGCTTTCAGTCAGGGCCGTGAATTTACCACCGAAGACATCTTGAGCGCCGCTAGTCAGCTAATCCCCCTCTCCCGCACTGCCCAGGAGCAGATTCGTCTCCTCCAGGAGTGGGCTGAAATGGGTAAAATTCGCAACGCCTCTCCTCCTTGGCGACCCAACTCACCTTCCTAAAGCCTCAACCCCTCAGGGGCGTAGCTCTGCCTGCTCCCGACTAACCAAACTCAGCTGTAACTCTTCTAGGTGCTGTTGGCTATCTACGGGAAGTCGGGGTTGAGGGAGCTCTGTGTTGGGCCAACTAGGCAAGTCATGGCAGGGACAGATAAGGTTGGCCACCCCTAGGCGCACCACTGGCATTGGCACGCTGCAGCGGGCGCAGGGACTGATTTCCCACCGGTCGGTGAGTAGGTCAGCAATGGTTTCGAGGGTCCCCTCCAGGTAGGCATCCTGGCCCTCGGGAGAGAAGACCGTACACCAGAGCTGCTCAAATTGGGGGCTGTAGTCCCCCTCCTGGTAGATGGGAACGGGGGAGAGACAGACCCCTGCATGTGGTAAACAAACCCTCTTGCCCAGTTGTAGCCAGTGGGCAACATAGCTCCTGACTTGGTCCGTATTGGCCATAACCTGCCTCTACTAGTGGGCTAGTTGTTGGACACCTGGGTAGAAATATCGGGGTACCCGTGGGTTTGTAGGTATTTTAATATGCCCTGAGCAATCCCCTCCGCCATCCGGGTCTCAAAAGTTGGGTCCCTCAAGAGGGGTGCATCGTGAGCTCCCGTCACAAATCCGGTCTCAATTAAGATTGAGGGCATCGTGGTGCGGTCAATGACGAAAAAGCGGGCAGTGAATAGGCCACGGTTATCAATTTCTCCCCCCGTATCCTTAATATAAGCCCGGTCTACATCCTCCGCCAAGGCCTCGCTGTGGGGGAAATAGTAGTAGACCTCCACTCCATTAACTTCTGGATGGCTCATGTCAATGGCATTACAGTGGATACTGACGTAAGCATCGGCATGGACTTCCTCTGCTAGGGCAACCCTAGCGTGCAAGGTGACCGTACGGTGGCCCGGGGTAACCTGGGTGGCGGTAGTGCGGGTAATGTAAACCTGGACCCCATGGCTTGCCAGAATATCTCGTACCTGAAGGCCAGTGGCTAGGACTACATCCTCCTCCCGCAGACCCCCAATCCCTACGGCTCCCGTGTCATCCCCCCCGTGGCCCGGGTCAATCACTACCACCGGCTGACCGGGTTTCGTCGGCAGTGGGGCAGGCCAGCCGTAGGCATTAGTTCCATTTGAGAGGGGGAGCGGTGCGGAGACCGGCTCTTGGGGGTTGGGAACAGGAGTCGGATAGCTAGACTGATAACCCGTGCGCTGAAACCTTACCAATAAGGAACCTGAATCTAGTTGCTGGACACCTGTAACCTGAACCCCAGAGGCGGGATAGAGCAGCAGGGTGAGGCTGTCATGGCTATGCTGCTGGAATTTAACGTCTGTCAGGGGGCTCCCAGGCCCAGTTGTCGGAGGCCTGATCCCGGGGGCTAGGTGGACTCGAAATAACGAGACCCGATAGGCATAGCCCTGTGGGCCGTAGCTATAGGACACATGACCGGTAGTGCGGATTAACAGCTCACTACCCCCCAATTCGATTGCCTCAATACGATTAACTGCCTCTGCTGGCTGGTTATGCCAGGGTTGGATTGGGGTGGGGACAGTAGCTGGAGGAGAGGGGAAGACCGGCTCAGTTGGCGATTCCTGGGGCAGGGGAGGTCCCCCTGCTCCCTGCCGGTTGTACCAGGGTTCACTTGGACTCGGGGGTATGAGACTAGCTGGGGAGGCAAGTTCAGGGGTGGGCAGGTCTACTTGCCAGTGGTCGGCAGTCAGCCCCTCGATCCGGATCTGTTGGGGATTAAGGGTGTAGCCTGGGGCCAGCTCCAGGACTATCCGGGTAGTCTGGGGGTCAAATTGGGCAATCCTGAGGGTTTGAATGACCGGGCCGAGGGGCTGACTGAGGGGAGGGCGGTTCCACTGAATGCCCGGAAGGTCAATCACCAGACGAGTTGGGTCAGCAACTAGCTGCGCTCGGGGCTGAACCCCCACGTCAGTGGTAAAGGAAAATTGATTTTGATTAAATTGCCAGTGTTCTAGTTGGTCAGCCCATCCCGGACGAGCACCGAACACTAATAGGGCAGGCACAAGAGCACAGGCAAGGTGGCGGAGTTTGAGCAAGACAGGGTCACCTCTGAACTTAGTTGAGACAAATGACGAACAATTGGAGATGTAGGAGCCATGAATTAAGCAAAAAAAAAGCCGGCCAGGAGGATTTTACCCTTCCCAGCCAGCTAACAGATTATTCGAGGATTCTAGGGGGAGCAAGGGGGAATGAACCAGGCCCTGCTATTTTAACTGGGATGACCTTAGCTAGGACGACCCGTCAGGTAGGCCGGGGACAACCCAGACCAGGACTGCTTAATCAGGTCCGTATCCGCTTTGACACTGCCTAGGTAGTTGCCCGCGGGCAGAGCCGGGAAGCGCTTGTAGGGGACCACGTCCTCGCCAAAGTAGCGAGCGTACTCGGGACTATCCACCATGGCGTTCACCGCCGCCTTGAGACCACCTTGGGCCAATAGGAGGTTATAGGTGCGCACCTCCGCCTGGGTAGCAGGAGCCCGGCCGAGGAGGTGACGGAATAATAGTTCGATCACCTTGGTGTTGGGATAGGGGGTGTAGAAGCGCCGGCAGTAGATTTCTGAACTGGCTAGGGTCCGCACAAACTCGCGGACAGAAATCTTGCCCTCCCGGAGCTTGCTTTCTAGGTCAGAGCGGCGGAACTGGTCAGGCACCTGGCCACTAAACACATCCATTACTTGACAGTAAATGGCGTTGTGCAGCTGGGCAATTTCCCCTTGGGTCATGCCGGGGTTACACCGATAGATACGGGCTGGCTTACGGCGACTGGTCCCGACCCCCGCTTCCACCGACTGACCATCCTCCTGGTTAAAGGAGCGACCTAGCTCCATGAACAGGGGTTGAGAGGGATCAATTTGCCGAGCCTGGGCTGCCAGGCGAGCCAAGGCCATGCCGGTTAAGGGGAGTTTAGTGCCATCTAGGCGAGCCTTGACAGGAGCAAAGCTCGGCACTACCAGCTCGGCACTTTGCTTGGTCAGCTGGCCGTAGAGCTTTTCAGTGTTGGGGAAATTGGCCGCCGGCAAGGTAGGGAAGCGCCGGTAGGGGACAGTGTCTTCCCCAAAGGCCTGCACATACTCAGCACTGTTCACCAGAGCGCCTACGAAGGCATAAATCCCTTGACTAGCAAGGAGTTGGTTATACTTGCGGATTTCTCCCTGGTCTAAGGGGGCCCGGCCCAGGAAGTGCTTCGTGCCAAGCTCAATCACCTTGGTGTTAGGGTAGGGAGCGTAGAATTCCCGCACGTAGAGGCTAGAGCAACCTAGGGCGCAGATAAACTCCTTCAGGGAAATTTCCCCGTTCCCTAGCTTGCTCTCTAGGGCACTGAAGGGATTGCCGTTTACGTAGGGGGCTATATCCCGCTCAAACACTTGACGATAGGCGGCCTGGATGACCACCCCCAAAGCCACCTTGTCTTCCCGGCCCGTGAGTTTAAAGACCTTAGATTGGGTGCGCTGGGCGCTCACCCCTTGGTTGATCCGGAACTGAATGTCTGGGGCAGTGCGCAGGTCAGAGACAGCCCCTAGTTCCACAAAGCGGGGGGGAGTGGCCACGCTTTGTGGAGCAGCAGTAGGAGCGGGGAAGGAACGTTGGGAGCGCAGGCTGAGACCTTGGGGGGTGAGGTAGCGCTCGTAGGGGACGGTATCTTCCCCAAAGGTCTGGCTGTACTCATCACTGTCCACCAGGGCGTCTATAAGTGCATAGAAGCCTTTTTTGGCAGAGGTGTCAAAGTAGCTGTTGATCTCCTGCCGCCCATAGGTAGGACGCCCCAGGAGGCGACGGTGGATGTACTCAACTGCCTTGGTGACGTAGAGCGGGGTCCAGTAGAGAGACCGGAACAGGTTAGACTTAGCCAGCTGACGGACAAACTCACGCACGGTGATCTCGCCATTTTCCAGCTTGATTTCTGCTACCTTCAGACGCTGACCTTCGTAGACCTCACGGCCAACAACCTGCAGGTAGACCGCCTTAATCACTGCCTGGGTGGAGCTTTCGCTGAACTTAACACTGATCCCTTTGGTGGAAGCTGACCGGCGGGTGTTGAGGCCGGTGAAGGTGGGCAGCTGGTCTAGCTTGAACACCTTGGGACCCAGAGAGCCAGGGGTAATTCCCCTGGCTTCGGGATTGCTCAGCTGGTTGTTGATGCCAGGACCGCGGTTAATGAGGATCCGGCGGGTGTCTTTGCCAAAGGGCGCAGGGCTGGCACTGGGGTTGCGGGTTTCCTTAGGGAAGATGGCGCCAAATTGGATTTCTAGGGGGTCATTACCCGAACCGTAGGGATGCTGGTCTGGCAGGGGTTGTTCGTAGGCTGCAAACAGGGTGATAAACTGAGGCACCTTCCGAAAAGGAGCGCTGTAGTTGAACAAGTCAAACTGCGGACCCCAGTTGCGGCACTCTTGGGCTTCTTGACCCAGACCTCTAAGGTAGGGCACGGTTTCTTCCCCAAAGTAATCGCTGTACTCTTGGGAATCTACCAGGGCATCAACTAGGGAGCTGAGGCCCCCCTGGGAGACGATAGCAAAGTACTTTTGCACTTCTTCCCGGGAGCTAGGGGCCCGGCCAAGGAAGTGCCGAAAGGCTAACTCAAGGGCACGACTATTGATGTAGGGTTCGAAGAAATTCTTCCGATACAGGGGGGATTTACCCAGCCGGCGGACAAACTCCTTAACCGAGATTGTACCCGACTTGACCTTGGACTCGAGATCGGAGATACCCAAAGAGTAGGCCCGGGTAATATCCCGCTCAAACACCTGGCGATAGGCAGCCTTCACTGCGGCTTGTTTTTCCGCGGCTGACAACCCGGGTTTGATGACAAACTTGGGACGACGCTCAGCAGCGTTGAAGTAGATTTGGGGTAATTGCAGGCCCTGTTGGTCCGGGGAAGGACGCTGTCTCAGTTTGTCGCTCGGGGTGGGAGCCTTAAACTCGGCAATCAAAACTTCAAAATACTGGCTGACAATCTCTGTGGCGGCCACATCGCGGCGGAAGTAACCTAGGGCGGCAGCTTGCATTTCCTGGAGTGCCACTAGGGTCGCGTCACCGGAGCAGGCGTTTTCAATAATCTCACGCAGGCCCCGGACATTCACAGCGATGATATTTGGCTCTCCGGCTACGATGGCGTAGGTGACGTAGCGCAAAAACCAACTCAAGTCCCGCAGGGACTTTTGCATGTTAGCGGGGCCGTAAGTGGCCACGTTAATTGGGCGAAACCCCGGGGGCAGGGGCCCACCCCCCCCAGCACTAAACAGGTTACGCAATCCCTCGAGCAACCCGCCACCACTTTCAATGTAGGTGGCGGTGCCTAGCTTCACGGACTCTTGAATACTGGTGGTGGGGGTGACTTGGGTTGACTCCCGAGGCTTTTCCAGAAAGGCCATAGGAGAACCGCCCACAAAAATACGGTTTGCCGCCCGGGAGACTATTAGCTCTGAGTTGCGGGTGAGGACCTCAGCAATTTCTAGGCGCTGGGCTCCCGAACGGAAGAAGGAGGACAGCTCGTCGAGCTCCCCCCCGGCCAAGAAGCGGTCTTGCTGTTCAGCTTGGACAATCGTCGAGACTGGAACAGTTTGATAAAGTTGCGGGCGGGCGATTGTACTGCCACCACTTGCCTTTACACTCATTGTTTTTTCAAGGCTCCCTTGTAGACTAGGACTTTCGACGAATATGCGTTTTTCCCAAGCCAGCTTATATACCCCATTCCAGGGCTCGTATAAACGGTTGAATTATGCTGACTTTTAGATTAAAACGTTTTGGGTGACACTAACCCAATCGTGAAGAATTATGTATTTGATGGGGTCAGGAGCGAGGTAGGGTGTCTAGACTGGCCCGGAATTTTCCGGCGTACTCACGAAATCTATAGAGGTCTGCCTGAAGCGTTTTCTCTACCAGGCTGCCGAGAAACAGAGCATCCATAATCTGACCGAGGGGACCTGGGATGGCGTAGGCAATCGTCAGCTTAACAATACTGCTGTGGCCACGGTCATAGAAGTGGATCGCCCCGCGATTGGGCAGACCATCTACGGATTCAAACCTAATCAGCTGGTGTTTGATCAATCGCAGAATGCGAGACCGCCAGGAGAAATTCCACACCCCGAGGGCCAACTGCCACTGTGACAGGTCTGGGTCATCAGTTAACACCTGTACCGACTTGATCCACAACATCCAATCTGGCATCCGCTCTAGGTCAGACCAGAGATCCCAAACCAGACCTATGGGGCAGGGTACTTCTACCTGCACAGTGTGCTCTAGCCAACCAGACTGTGTTCTAACTCCCAATGTCTCACCCTATACCTTAAGACCTAGGCCGATCTTAAACTATCCAAGGCAGCAGGGCCATAGAAGCTCCTCAAAACTAGGGAAGCTGACGGGAGATAAGCTTTTCAACCTGAGCCTGGGTTTGGTACAAAAGCACCTGACGGCCATCGCCCGCAGCCCCCAATTGGGTCAGGGAGGGCAGCAAGTTTCGGGATTGGAGAGCCATGTGCAATTGTAAATGGGCAACGTATGCCTGAAAAGTTTCTGGTTGTTCAGAGCTTAACTGAGATTTCAAGATCATCTGTCTCCTGGAAAGTTACTGTCCATTCAATCTCAACCTTCAAGAGACTAACATGGGTAGCCCAGCTCAGAAATGGAATGTAACCAACGTTGATATTCAGTTCAAGTTTCTTGACATTGGCCATCTACCTCCCCAGGAGCGGCATCCGCGACTGTGGGGTAAAAGCCTGCCCATGGAATTCCTTGCTCAACTACCACCAAGAGTCTCGATAACTCCCCATGCTTAGGGGGGGCTATTGCACGATGCCCACCCCTGGATTGCCTCTGGCCAGGCAACCTGGAAGCTCGATTTCTCCCCACCGTCGACAATGGGCTTTAGATCAAAAATACTTTCATTAACCCCTGGTTTTTTTAGATGCGCATCCCAGGCCAAGGACCCAGCTGAAATTAGCATAAGGTGTCATCAGCTATCCTCAGATGACTGGCGAAACACCCCTAAAAGTCTCCCAGAGGGGAGGAGATTCGTTTCCTAGAACACGGATTTTCAACCCAGAACTAGAAGCCTTGGCCAAAGTCAACCCCCCCGGAGATGCTGCTGCGAATTAATGGTCCTGTAAAGCTTGATTAACTTGCCAAAGCAAGATAACCTAACCTGTGTTCTTTGTCGTAACCACCAGGAACTGGTGTGCCCTCGGCAAAGTGCGGTGTGAGTGAGTGGTTTCTGGATAGCTAACCGCAAGTTACTTCAAGGAGGCCGATGTTGAGACAACTAATTGACCGGAAGCCAACGAATCCTGCTTTCCAACCCTTGCCTGCGACCTGCAAGCCTCGCCGCCTAAGTGCTTCCCTGGCCCTGATCGGGGCTGCCGTATCCCTAGGGAGCAGCTTGATACTCCCCGTTAGTCGCAGTGCTTCAGCAGCAGTATCCCTGACTGGTAAAGCCCTCAATGCCAGTGCCCCCCTCGGTGCCCTCCCGTTCACCCATCCGGTCCTGGTATCACCTGAAATAGGGGGTCCTCTGGTGCACCGCGTCGTCCCCGGCGACACCTTGTGGGGCTTGGCTCATACCTACGGGCTGACTGCTCACCACCTAGCTGCCTACAACCACACCTCCCTCCAAGCCCCCTTGCTAGTGGGGGAGGTCCTGCGCATACCAGGATCCGTGGTACCAGTGTTAGGGTCAATTCGTCCCGGTACAAACGTCGCCATGGTGGGCAACGTCCCTGGGGTCCTTTCCCCGAGGACCGAACGATATAGGGTCCGCCCCGGGGACACCTTGGCCGGCATTGCAGCTGCCAATGGCGACTCCGTGAGTGTGTTGGCCGCGGTTAACCACTTGAGCAACCCTAACCTCCTGTGGGTAAACCAAACTCTACGCATACCGGTAGGTGTGGGCCAGTTACGTACTGATACTTCCCCTGCTGCGGTGTCCCGCACCGTAGTAGCAGTAGTGCCAGGCTCTCCTGGGTCAATGACCGAGGCCGATAATCCACCCCTGGTGGCGGCGGCTCTCAGCCCGGGTCACTTTAATCCCATTCTCCAGCCCCTAGTGGGCAAAACCGTCTCGCCCCAACTCCCCCCTCTGCCTAGCGCCGACCGGTACCTGCCCCATAGTTCGGTCTTCAATGGTTATATTTGGCCAACGAAGGGAGTGATTACCTCCGCCTTTGGCTGGCGGCCCAACCCCATGGGGCCCGGCGAGGAGTTCCACAAGGGCATCGACATCGGGGCTCCGATGGGGACCCCTATCGTGGCGGCGGCCAGTGGGGTAGTTGTTAGCGCGGGTTGGAACCCTGGTGGCTACGGGAACGTGGTAGAAATTCGTCACCCCAATGGCAGCTTGACCTTGTACGCCCACGCCAGCCGGGTACTGGTGCGAGCGGGGGAACGGGTGGATCAAGGTCAGGAGATCGCCGAGATGGGTAGCACTGGTTACAGTACAGGCCCTCACTGCCACTTTGAAATCCATCCCCCCGGGGAAGGCGCTGTCAACCCCCTTGCTTACTTACCGCGGGTTCCCGCCTAGATCACAGTAAGTCTCTCGGGAATTGAAAGGTTCCCGAGAGGCCTATACCGGCTGCATGAGGTGACGGCGCAACTGGTCAAGGGCGGTGCAGGCGCTGACATGACGGATCCACTCCCGGTCCCTGGTGCTACCGAACTGGTATCGGAAGTTTTTGACTGAACCATTTGGTTCAGCAATACCAACGTAGACCAGGCCCACGGGCTTAGCTGGAGTGCCCCCCCCTGGTCCAGCAATACCAGTGATGCTCAGTCCCCAGCTGCTTTTGAGTAGATTACGTACCCCGGCAGCCATCTGCTGCGCCACCAAAGCGCTAACCGCCCCATCCTGCTGTAAAAGTCCTGGATCCACCCCGAGAACGCTTGTCTTAATCTGGTTGTCGTAGGAAATCACCCCCCCGACAAAGTGGCCGGAACTCCCGGCTATACTGGTAATCATGGCTCCTAGACCCCCACCGGTACAGGATTCAGCCACCGCCAGGGTAGCGCCACTTTTTTGCAGGAGATTACCTACTACCAAGGGTAAAGTTTCTTCGTCGGCACCGTAGTAGTCCTCACCACCAATCTGCCGCAGTTGAGCCTCGATGGGGGTTATCATCTGCACGGCCGCCGCCTCGGTCTCCGCCCTAGCTGTGACCCGTAGTTTTACCTGACCATAGTTGGCGTAGGGGGCTACAGTGGGGTTTTGAGTCTCCAACAGGGGGCCGATCTTTTCGACTAGAGCCGATTCCGATATTCCCCAGTACTTCAGGGTCCGACTGTATATCACTGACTGGCCCCAGCCGAGGGATTGCAGGTAGGGGGTGGCAGTCTCGTGCCACATCCGCTGCATTTCGGTAGGCACCCCAGGAAAAGTCAGGATGGTCAAGCCCGTCCGGGGTTGCCAGATCATCCCTGGGGCACTACCAACTGGATTGGGAAGCACCTCAGCCCCTGCGGGCAACCAAGCTTGTTTATGGTTGTTGGTAGGCATGGGCCGGCCGCGCTGGGCAAATTTGCGCTCCATATCCGCCAGGATTTCTGGGTGCTCCACTAGGGGCGCTGCAAAAAATTCGGCAATGGTTTCCGTGGTCAGGTCATCAGGGGTTGGGCCAAGGCCGCCGGTGAAGATCAGCAACCGAGCCCGGTCCGCGGCAATGGCCAATACTTTCTTTAGCCGGTCGGGATTATCTCCGACTACGGTCTGATAGTAGTGGGGAATGCCTAGGCGAGCTAACTGTTGGGCAAGAAACTGGGCATTGCCATTAATGATGTTTCCTAAAAGCAACTCCGTACCGACACAAATAATTTCGGCGCTGAAAACCATAAACCCTGATGCTCCCGGTCCCCTCTAGCCTGAAAAACCTAAGAATGGCGAGTACACTTCCATACTTGCCAACTTGTATAGCCTAGTAACACAGTAGCACCGATAGCTGACCCCAGGCCGCTGGGGATGCCCGAAAAGGCTAGGGCCAAGGTGCCTACCCACAGGGTAAGGACGTAGATAAATAACACCGTCAGCCGGTGGGAAAGCCCAGCCTGCAGTAGGCGATGGTGCAAATGCCGCTTGTCGGCAATGAAGGGGGACTTGCCGTGGCGTAGACGGTCAAGAATGACCGCGGACATGTCTAGGATGGGCACCGCCAGGATTAAGTAGGGCAAAACCACGGCTACTGTGGTGACCACCTTGACCAGACCAATTACCCCCACTCCCGCCAAGGTGAAACCCATAAAGTAGGCCCCCCCATCCCCCATAAAAATCTGAGCCGGGTTGAAGTTATAGCGTAGAAAGCCTAGGGCTCCCCCCGCCAGGGCAGCAGCGATCAGGGCAGCGGCTGGCTGATGCATGAATAAGCTACTGATGAGCATTACTACCGCCGCAATTCCTGAAACACCTGCTGCCAACCCATCTAGACCGTCAATCCAGTTAATGGCATTCACCATACCCACCAACCAAACCACTGTTACCACCAGACTGACCAGAGGATAGAAATGCACCAATCCCAACCCTGGTACACTCAAAAAGTCAATGTGCACTCCAAGCTGCCAGGCGGTCATAGATGTTAGGACCTGCAGAGCCAGGCGGGTGCTAGCGCGCAGGCCAAACAGGTCATCTGCCAGACCAATCATGAAACAGCATAGGCCACCGACCGTGACCCCCCAAACCTCATTTGACTGTGCCGCCGATAGGGTACCAAACCCCCCTAAACCCCAGACAACTAGCAGTGCTACCGTTGCCCCCACAAAAATCCCTACTCCCCCTAGGCGGACCATGGGTTGATGGTGAACTTTCCGGCCTCCGGGTGGGTCTAGGTGCCCGCCCCGAATCCCCAGGGCTCTAATCACTGGGGTAATCAGCAGGACTACCAGGGCAGATAGAAAAAAAGCAGCCAGATGATACACGGGAGGAAAGACGGTCATAATCAAAGAGGCTGCGGGTTTAGGGCGAGTCTACTACATCCACTCTCCCTCTGGAGTGTTAGGCAGCGAGAATGTTGGTTATGGTTGGCAGGATCCATGGGCTCAAGGGGGGAGGTTAGGATGGAAGGAGTGGAAACCAGTCGAACTACAGAAGTACATATATGGCGGAAACCCTAGACCAAGAGGCCCTAACTCTCCAGCTGCGCCGCAAGGAAGGAACTTGGGTGGAGTGGGGGAAAGCCTGTCACCAATTGCAGAAGGCTGGCCACAACCCCCAAGACATCTTTGAGGCGACAGGTTTCGAGCCCATCCAACAAAACCAATTAATTGTGGCTGCTCAGGTGTTTAGCTCCCTAGAGCAGGGCGGGGCGCCGACTACGGTCCGAGAGTTTTACCAGCAGCGGGGCAGTGACCAGCTCTACGAACTAAGAGTTTTACCCCAGGCCGAGCGCTGCCAAGCCGCCGAGTTGCTCTGGCGTAAACAGTTGGGGGTGGAAATGGCCCGGGAGGTGGCTCGGGCGATCAAAGACTTCTCCCGCACTACTGCGCCGGTTCCAGAGTTTAGCTCAGCGGCCGGTGACATGGTAGCCTATCACTACTGGTGCCTAGCTCAGCGCCAGTCTGACTTGGCAGAGCGCTCCCGGATGATTGCTCGGGCCCTAAGCTTAGTGGCTACAGAACCTGCCCGTCAGCGCATCGAGGCACTCCTGGCAGACCCCACACCAGCCCCCGTGACCCCTGCCCCCTTTTGGCCAGTCTACCGCCCGGACCCGGAGGAGGGCTATCCCCAGCTACTGCCCCTAGTAGGCTGTTTGCCCCTCACCGAGTCAGATTTGGAGGCGGTCCCCACCCTTGAGAGGCATGGCCCATTCCAATTTGTTACCTCCGTGGGTAAATCCGCTTGGGTAGCGGTACCTGGCTGGCCAGTGCTAATGGCAGCTAAGGAGCCAGTGGCGGTCTTAGCGCCTCCCCAAACCCTAGCCGCGGAGCCGGAGGGAGCCCTGCTGGTCATCGACCGGGAGGACCGTACCTGGGACCCAGCAGGCTACTTCTTGACCATAGTGGAGGAGGACCTGCAGCTAGACTGGTTTGCGGACCAGCCTTCTGGCCCCCTCCTGGGGCGGCTGGTCCTCGTGCTGCGGCCTCCGCGGGGCCTTGATTTGGCAGCCCGGGAAGACCTGTGGCAGATCGAAGAGTGACCCTCGCTCCCCAGGACTGTTTACAATGGCTTTAAGTATCTAGAGCGTGGTTGCTATGGCAGTTTTGGTGGCGATTGTGATCCTGGCCCTGCTAGTGATTGTCCACGAGGCTGGACACTTTCTGGCGGCAAGACTCCAGGGAATCTACGCTACCCAGTTCTCGGTCGGTTTTGGGCCGGTGCTGTGGAAGTATCAAGGTCCCCTGACTGAGTACTCCCTTAGGGCTTTGCCCCTGGGAGGATTTGTGGGTTTCCCTGACGATGACCCGGAGAGCGGCTACGCCCCGGAGGACCCTAACCTGCTGCGTAACCGGCCCTTGCTAGACCGGGGAATCGTCATCAGCGCTGGGGTAGTTGCTAACCTAGTATTCGCCTACGTCTTACTAGTAGTCCAGTTAGTCGTCCTGGGAGTCCCCCAAGCTAGCCTGCCGGGTATCCTGTTGCCGGACTTTGTCGCCAAGGTAACGGCTGTCAGCCCAGATATGGCCCAGGCAGGAGTCAGGCCTGGTGATGACCTCTGGCTAAATGGGCAAGGGGTCAAGATGTCCCTGGCAAATGACCTAGGGCAATTGCTACCAGTGGAGGGTGGCCAACCTGTCACGTTGCATCTTAGTCGTGAGGGGCAGCCTCTCACGGTCAAGATTCTCCCCCCTGATCGCCAACCCTTGGGGCTGACGGTCCAGGTACCGGTAGCCATAAGGGCAGGCCTAGAGCCAGGGGATGTCATTCTTGCCGCCGACGGCGTAGTCTTTGGGCCGGCTTTGACCAGCGAAGTTAGGTTCAAGGAATTAATTGGCAGCCACGGCAACCAGCCGGTCGAGCTCCAGGTGCGCCGGGGTAACCAAGATCTAAGTCTAACTGTTACCCCCCACCTGGACCCCGATGGTCAGGGACGAATCGGCGTGGCCCTGTCTCCCAACGGTTCTCTGGTCCGTCACCGGCTCCTGAATCCGCTGCAAGTCCTGGTCACCGCCACCAACCAATTCCATAGCACTGTCAACTTGATCTTGGATAGCCTCGGACAACTGCTGAGTAATTTCCAGGCTAACGCTTCCCAGGTGGCCGGTCCGGTAGGCATCGTCGCCCAAGGAGCCAAGATTGCTCAGCAGGACCCCGCCAACTTGGTCAACTTCGCTGTTTTAATCAGCGTTAGCTTGGCAATTATTAACATTCTCCCACTACCGGCTCTCGATGGGGGCCAGATGGTCTTCCTCCTGATCGAAGGTCTCCGCGGCCGTCCCCTGCCAGCCCGGATTCAGGAGGGGGTTATGCAGACAGGACTAGTGTTGCTGATGGGCCTGGGGATGTTTTTGATCATCCGTGACACAGCTAATCTGCTCCAGCAGTGATTCCCCCCCAAAAAACTGATTCTGACCATCAGCGCGCCCTAGGGGTCCTAGGACGGTTGTGGCAACTTTATCCGGACGCCAAATGCAGCTTGAACTACGGCACTCCTGTCCAACTCCTAGTGGCCACCATTCTCTCAGCCCAGTGTACAGACCAGCGGGTTAATCAGGTCACCCCAGCCTTGTTTGAATGCTTTCCGGATGCGGCGGCCCTCGCCGGGGCTCCCATCGAAGCATTGGAATCCCTAGTACGCTCCACAGGTTTTTATCGCCATAAGGCGCGCCACATCCAGGGAGCCTGCACCATGATTGTCCAGGAGTTTGGTGGGGAGGTACCCCGCACCATGCCTGAGTTGCTGCGTCTGCCTGGAGTAGCTCGGAAAACTGCCAATGTAGTTTTGGCGCACGCCTACGGTATCCAAGCTGGGGTGACTGTAGACACCCACGTCAAACGCCTCAGCCGGCGGTTAGGTTTGACCACTAGTCAAGACCCACGGCGCATCGAGCAAGACCTAATGGCCTTGATTCCCCCGGCGGACTGGGAAAATTGGTCAATTCGACTGATCTACCATGGCCGAGCCGTCTGTAAAGCCCGTCAGCCCCAGTGCTACCAATGCGCCCTGGCGGATCTTTGTCCTTCTTATCAAAGACCTAGCCCAGCCTAGATCCTCGGGTCCCCCTGGTTGCGGCTAGACAAATAGTGCTAGAATGAGGGGCGCTGTCTAAACACTGCTACCCTGAAACCCATGGCCAAGAAAAGTATGATTGAGCGGGAAAAGAACCGCCAGGAATTAGTCGAAAAGTACGCCGAGCGCCGCAAGGCTCTCAAGGCGGAATTCGCAGCTGCCAAGACCCAAGGGGAGAAAATGCGGATTCACCGGCTCATTCAGCAGCTGCCCCGTAATAGTGCCCCCACCCGGCTACGTAACCGGTGCATGGTCACCGGGCGGCCCCGGGGATACTACCGAGACTTTGGTCTTTCTCGACACGTGTTACGGGAGATGGCCCACGAAGGTCTGCTACCAGGAGTGGTCAAGTCTAGTTGGTAGAAGGATTTGGACTGAAGGTATTTAGCCTGTGAGTACTGCTAACCCCTGTGAATAATCGGCGCCGTTGGATCTTAGCCATCATTACTGGCTTTGGTTTTTTAAGCTTTGTGGGCTTTTCGGTGCTCCCCCTCCTCCTCGCCCCTGCCCATCCTAGCTCCATTAGCCCTAGCCCCGCTGCTTCGGTAGCCCCCTCTCCGGCACCAACTCAACCGGTCAATCTAGCCGCTGAGGCTCAGGCTTGGGAGGACGTACTCCGGCGTGACCCCCACAACGTCATTGCCCTAGAGAACCTAATCCAAACTCGCCTGCAGTTGCTTACCCAGATGGCCCCGGGCCCTGAGAGTCTCAAGGTAGAGCGCAGTCTGATTCCTCCCCTGCAGGAGCTCGCCCAGTTGCAGCCCCAGGAGCCTGCCTACCAAGTCTTGCTTGCCCAAACCCAGGAGCGAGTCGGGGAAAGGGACCAAGCCGCCGAAACCTACCAGGCAATTCTCAAGGCCCAACCTGATAATCTCCAGGCTCTGGCCGGGTTTGCGGAGCTGCTTTTACATCAACAGCGGCCCGAGGCAGCAATTGCCATGCTCCAAAAAGCCATCAAACAGGGGGAGGCTGCTAACCAAGCCCAGGCCAACAGCGTCAATGTCAATATGATTCGGGTTTATCTCGGCCAGGTTTACGCCGCCGACCACCAGGACCAGGCGGCCATCAATACCTTCGACGAGGCGATCAAGGCCCAACCGGAGGACTTCCGGCCCCTATTTATGAAGGCCCAAGTCTTGGCCCTAGAGCACAAAACCGACGAAGCGCGTGCCCTCTACGCTGCTGCTTTGGCCTTAGCTCCGGCCCAGTATAAAGACCAAATTCAGGCGGCTTTGGCGGCCCTGATGCCCCCCGGAAACGCCCATCCTTCCCCAACCCCTTCCCCCTCCTAGGGAATTGCCAAAAGCATCCCCCATCAGCAAATATAGAGGCAGTATTGCCTTTGAGGAATTGTCCATGCCGGTTGCTGTTGGAATGGTGGAGTCTCGGGGGCTACCACCGACCCTTGCTGCTGCAGATGCCATGTGCAAGGCGGCTCGTGTTACCCTGGTCAGTCTGGAAAAACTCAGTGGGGGTTACTACACGGTATCGGTGCGCGGCGATGTGGCAGAGGTGAAAATTGCGGTAGCGGCAGGCGTGGAGGCTTCACGCGGCTGTCGAGCATACGTAGAGAAGACCCTTTGGTGTTCATCCCACGTCATTCCCCGGCCAGCGGAGAATGTGGTGGCAGTACTACCCATTGATTTTCCGAGCAGCTAATGGTACTCAAGGTCTGGCTGGGGCTTTTTTTTGGCCTCTTTGCCCTGGTGGAACTTTACCGCTGGCTGGAGAGCCTATCCTTGTCAATGCCAGCCTACGTTCTGGCAGGGGGAGGATTAGCAGTGCTCTCTAACCCACAGGTGAGGTCCTACCTGTGGCACCAGGTTAAACCCCCGCAAATTACCGGTCGCCCCCCCGAACAGGACTAGTTACTCCTATGACCTCAGGCCCTCTAAACTTTGAACAGGCTCTCGAGACTAGCCAGGACCTACTAGACCAGTGGTCAAGCGGGGCATTGCCCCCCGGGGAGTTCACCAGAGCCATTGCAGAACTAGTGGCTACAGAACCGGGGGCGCGGGGGTTTTTCGTCAACTACTTGACTGATGGGCCGGAAAACCAGAACCCGGAATTGGTCCTCCCAGCCCTGCGTCAGGCACCGGAAGTAATAGTCCCCCTGCTGGTAAAAAACTTAGCCATGTCTCGGGCTATGGCGGTCATCCACCGCCGCCAGGGAGATGCTAACCAAGCTGCCCAGTCAGACCGGGTGTGTTGGCGGTCCCAAGCCCTCCTAGAGGCCCTCCGACTGCCCCTAGTGAGCACCCACCTGCAAGCGCTGTTCGAGAGTGCAACCAGTGGTCAGGGAAGTTACCAGGACTTCCTTGACCGGTGGGGATACGACCAGGGCCAAAGGGAGTGCATCGCCCACGTGTGCACCCGGGTATTAGGGCACCTGAGCGCCAGCTAGCGGATCGCTGCCACAGCAGCCTCTAAGCCTAGGGCCACATGGGTCCAGTGGGTCCCCCCCTGGTAAAACACCCGATAGGGGGGGCGCAGGGGTCCGTCCGCTGACAACTCAGAAGTACTGCCGTCGACAAAGGTACCTCCAGCCATGACCAACTCGCTCTCGTAGCCGGGCATTGCCCCTGGCACCGGGTCAAGGTAGGCACCTACCGGCGAGCAGCTTTGAATTGCACGACAAAAGGCAACTAGTTTTCGACTCGATCCTAGTTCAATGCCTTGAATCACGTCTCGACCGGGAGCACGGGGGGGGGGATTGACTGGGTAACCGAGGCGATGAAATACCTCTGCACTTAAGTAGGTACCCTTGAGGGCTTCTCCTACCATCTGTGGGGCGAGAAACAAACCCTGAAACAGCAACCGGTTTTGATCTAGGGTTGGTCCGCCGCTGCTGCCAATCCCCGGTGCGGTGAGCCGGCAAGCTGCCGCCTCTACCAGGGGGGATTGACCGGCCACGTAGCCCCCTGTGGGCACCAGTGTACCGCCAGGATTTTTGATCAAGGACCCGGCCACCAAGTCGGCACCTACCGCCGGTGGCTCTCGGTCCTCGACAAATTCCCCGTAGCAGTTATCGACAAAGCAAATCACTTCAGGATTTTGCTGTTTGGCCACTTGAATAATCCGGCCAATCTGGGCGAGTGTCAGGCTAGGACGCCAGGAGTAACCACAGGAGCGCTGGATCAACACCATCCGGGTCTGAGCTTTCACACCCTCAGCTAAGGCTGGCCAATTTACCTCTCCCGAGGAGTCTAAGTCTAGCTGACGATAGCTAACCCCAAACTCGGCTAGGGAACCTTGACCTTGACCCCGCAGACCGATCACCTCCTCGAGGGTGTCGTAGGGGGCTCCAGTTACTGCTAAGAGCTCATCCCCAGGCCGCAGATTGCCAAATAGGGCACAGGCAATCGCGTGGGTACCCGAGACAAACTGCAGTCTCACTAGGGCGGCCGGGGCTCCCATCAGCTCAGCGTAGACTCGGTCAAGGGCCAAACGGCCTAGATCTCCGTGGCCATAGCCGGTGGAACCTGCAAAATGATGACCGCCGAGGTGCTGATTAGCTAGGGCCTTAAGAACTCGGTTGAGATTCTCCTTGACCAACAGGTCAACTTCGCGGAAAATGGGAGATAGTGTCTGTGCCGCATCTCGGACTGAGTCTGAACTGCTCATGGTGCTCCACTAGAAATCAAGGCCAACTGAAGATCGGCAGCCCACAGCCACATTCCAATAAACATATATAGCCCCCCCTGGATGATTACTTCAACTTCAAGTCCCCTGCGCCTGGATTGGGCCGTGATTGCCGTGATGGCGTTCCTGCATATCGGCGCCCTTTTTGCCCTCCTGCCCAGTAATTTTAGTTGGACAGCGGTAGGATTGGCGGTGGTTTTGCACTGGATAACTGGGGGGCTAGGCATTACCCTAGGTTGGCATCGTCTGGTTACCCATCGCAGTTTTCAAACCCCCAAGTGGTTGGAATATTTTCTGGTTTTCTGTGGCACCTTGGCGATGGAGGGTGGCCCTACCTGGTGGGTGGGCTTGCATCGGCACCATCACCTGTACTCTGATCAAAACGTAGACCACCACGATTCAAGCAAGGGTTTCTGGTGGAGCCACATGGGCTGGATGCTCAGGGAGGTGCCGGCAGAGGTAGAGGTCCCTCGCTTCACTAAGGACATTGCCGGGGACCCGGTGTACCGGTTCTTTGATAACTACTTTCTGCCTATCCAAGTGGCTTTTGCTGGTATTCTCTACCTCATCGGGGGCTGGCCCTTCGTGGTTTGGGCAGTATTTGTCCGGTTAGTGGCAGTGTTCCATTGCACGTGGTTAGTCAATAGCGCCACCCATAAGTTTGGCTATCGTACCTTTGAGACCACTGACCAATCTACTAACTGCTGGTGGGTAGCCCTACTTACCTACGGTGAGGGTTGGCACAATAATCATCACGCTTTCCAGTACTCGGCTCGTCATGGTTTGAAGCCCTGGGAACTAGATATGACCTGGGGGATGATCCAGGTACTGCAGTTTCTTGGTTTGGCTACGAAGGTGAAACTAGTGGAGAGCTCCCCTGAATAATTGTTTTCGGGGTCGTCAGGGTTTCTAGGCCAATCAGGCCGCGGCGTTGGCCCTTTTGGTTAGACATGCCAAGGAAAATTGCCTCGCCCCGTTGCGGGTGGCGGTAGAAACGGGGTGAGGCATTGATGTAGGTGATGGCACTGTTTAACTCGAGGGCAAACTGACGGCTTTCCAGGTAAGACTCGGTAACAATACAGTCAGCATGACCACTACTGTGCTGGTTGATCCAAGCAATGGCACTTGACACATCTTTAACCTTCTTAAAAGCAACGGTGCGGTTAAGATAAGCTAAGTCCCACTCGCTTTCTGCTGCCAGTTCTAAATCTGGAAAGTCAGCCCTTAGGTCCGCATCAGCGCGCAGGTGGAAACCCTTACGCCGCAGCTCTCCCCATAGGGAGTTGAGCTCGTTGCCATTGTGATCAGGGTTGATAAGCACCTTTTCAATTGCATTGACCGGGTCGGGCAGGCTCTGATGACTGTCAAGGACTACCGCTTGAACAGCACTGACACTGCCGGAGTTACCCCAATACAAATAGCAGTTGCCCATGGCCGACCGTAGTACTGGTGCCGTAGCCTGTTGCACAACCTGTTGGACTAGGCTGGCTCGGCCGTAGGGAATGATTAAATTTAAGTAATTATCTTGAACTACTAGATCACGGATAGACTCACCGGCCTCGGCAGGCAGCAGTTGCAGGCAGCCTGGGGGCATACCTACTTCTTCGAGAGCTCCCTGGAGGGTGTTAGCAATCACTTGATTAGAGTAGCTAGCCTCACTACCCCCCCGGAGGATTAAGCTGTTGGCAGTCTTGAGGCACAAGCCGGCCGCGATCGCCCCTAGTTCAGGGAGAGCCTCGTAGATAAAGGCAACTACTCCCAAGGGCAAAAGCTGGGTATAACTCTGACAAGCTTCCGGCTGGAAGGCCACCGGCAAAACCCGACCAATCGGGTCCGGCAGCTCCCCAAGGCGCTTCAAAGTCCGGACCGCCCTTTCTAGACGCTCTTGGGTCAGCTTCAGCCAGTCGGCAATCACCTCAGGGACAGCCATTTCACGACTAGCTTCCAGGTCTAGGGTGTTAGCGTGGAGAATCTCATCCTTGGCATCCTTGAGGGCTGCCGCCATAGCCTGAATAGCCCGACTGCGGTCAGTGCTAGTAGTAGTAACTAGCTGTATGCAGGCCTGCTGAGCGCGATGCAGGGCGGTGGATATGTGGGAGTTAGTCATGCAGACAACTAGATTAGGAAATTAATTTACTCAGCTGGTGGCTCAAGGCAGCGCCGAGAACCGAGGCAAATTAAAAGTGGGAGGGTAAACTTGAGCTTAATTGACAAGGGAACAGTTCCAGAGACCGCTAGAGAGCTGATATATAAACTCCGGCCATGTGTCGTCTCTTAAACTGAATCATGATGAGTATAGCATTGTCGGGCCAGAGGGAGTAATCCAGAAGCGTCGATGCTGTTAGCGGCCAAAATGAGAGCAGTTAGTGTTAACAAGTCTAGAGTGGGAGCAAAGTTACACTAAAGGGAGAGGGGCTCAACTCCCCCCTTAAACCATTAGCGTCTTGAGAACCTCATGAACCCTGAACAAATTTTCAACTCCTTACACCGTAGTCTGCAAACCGCCTTGGGAGCCACGGTCTCCTTGGTAGAAACCCTCCAGGATGAGGCTCAAAGGGACCAGTTGTACACTAAAATCCAGTCCCAACCCACCGCTGCAGAGTTTAGCTATTGGCTGGAAGCATGGGCGGCGCGGGGCGAGGCTCAGGAACAAGCAGCCATGCAACTAGTCGACGCCATCTTCTCCCGCTCTGCTGGGGGGCCGCCAGCCCCAGAGTCCCAAGGCCTGCAGGTCCCCCCTAGTCTCCAAGGCGAGCTCCAAGAGCTAACCCAACACCTAGCGACCCTGCGTCAAGACCTGGAGCAATCACGGCGCCAGGAGATCTAGGGATTCAGATCCAGGCCTGGATCGCTTCTCTGTAATAGTTTTTTTGTCTTAAGCCTTTAATTTCCCCGAGAAGTTCTTTGTGCTTAAAAAACTGGACTGTGGGCGTGCCCACAATACCAGCTTCAGCTACCACTTCCTTGTCTTTTTGAATATCTATTTCCACGTAGTGGATTTGGCCGGCAAACTCCGCCACGATCTTGTCTAAGATCGGTTTGAGAATATGACAGGGACCACAGTCACAGGAGGCATACTTAACCACTAGCAGACGGGAGCTCTCATGGTATAACTGGCGCAGGGCCCGGCCGCCCCAATGGCGGGTGACCTTGAGGTCTACCTGGTCATCGGCCCCTGGAGTAGGAGCCTTCTCAGGGGCTGCGGGCGGGTCTGCCGCTGATGATTGTAGGGGTTGCAGAAACCCTTGGGCTGATAACCAGCGCTCCGCCTGAAGCGCAGCTATGCAGCCCGATCCGGCGGCGGTGATGGCTTGGCGGAACTCGTGGTCTTGGGCATCCCCTGCCGCAAATACCCCATCCTTACTAGTGATGGCAGAGCCGGGTACGGTGACAATGTAACCATTTTCATCTAGCTCCAACTGGTTACGAAATAAAGAGGTGTTAGGGATATGCCCAATGGCGTAAAACAATCCCTTTAGGGATAGGCAGCTGACCGCTCCGGACTCACAATCCTCTAGTCGTACCCCCTCGATGACCCCGTTGCTCCCCAAAAGCTCAATCGGTCGAGTTCGCCAGCGGACGAGGATCTTGGGGTTCCTAAACAAGCGCTCCTGCATGGTCTGGCTAGCTCGCAGCCGACTCCCGCGCACCAACAAATGGACCCGGGAAGCATACCTACTCAGGTAGATCGCCTCCTCCACACTGGCATCACCGCCGCCAACAACTCCAAGGGGGACATCGGCAAAATGGGGTAAGTTGCCATCACACATGGCACATGACGAAATGGTCCGGCCCCAAAATTCTTCTTCCCGAGGTAAACCTAGGCGCCGCGGCCTAGACCCAGTGGCAATAATCAAGCTTAGAGCTTGCAGCTGCTGATCCGCGGTGCTCAAACGGAAAGGGTGTTGGCTAATGTCAACCCAGGTCACATCCTCTAGGTAAACTGTCGTGCCCCAGCGCTCTGCCTGGGCCTGCATTTGCTCCATCAACACTGGTCCCGAAATGCCCTCGGCAAAACCGGGAAAATTCTCCACCATTCCCGTAGACATCAACTGCCCCCCCGGGGAGTTATGCAAGCCGGCAAAAAGTACTGGCTTGAGACCAGCCCGAGCAGCATAGATGGCTGCGGTATACCCTGCTGGGCCCGAACCAACAATCACTAAGCTTTTTGTGGCAGACAAGTTTATTACCCAAGCATATGGGCCTGATCTACTCCCCGGAGCACACCCGGGGACTGCAGAGGAGAGTGGGAATCTCAATCCCGGCCCCAAGGGTGGCTGACATCAACCGACTCCCTTAACTACTTCGGTAATGAGCCACCTCGGACCGATCAGGACATCAACTAAAACGGCTGTATTTACCGGGCGAACCTCAGTCAGACCCACCAGAACTACTGAAGATGTTTATCTAGGGTGCTGGCAAGGTTTGTCTTGGGTACTGCTCCCTGAACCATATCCACCTGCTGGCCACCCTTGAAGATCATCAGAGTAGGGATGCTGCGGATACCGTACTGGCTGGCGGTAGCAGGATTATCGTCGGTATTAAGCTTGAGGACTTTAAACTGCCCTGCGTATTCCTGAGCAATTTCATCCACAACTGGAGCCACCATACGGCAGGGACCACACCAGGGAGCCCAAAAATCTACTAGCACCGGCAACTGACTCTCTAGCACTTCCTGCTTAAAGGTAGCATCTGTGACATCTGCAACAACTGACATACCGGCAACCCTTGGCGTCTAGGTTTAATGTTTCCAGGAGCAGGTCTGAGTTTCAGACTTACCCTGTGGTCAGTCTATCAAATTTGGATCCTACATGGGTAACGACACATATAGGAAACCGCCTAGACTATGAAGCCCAGGCGGAGTGTGGTGTGAGGAGTGAACGGAAACGTGTGTCTCCGCCATCTACTATTCTAAGATACACCAAAGTTTTTGAGCGTTACGAACTTCTCTATCGGCCCATACCCAACTGTTGAGCCTTCTGATAGACCTTACCCTCCGTTAATAGGGAAGGAGCAATCACCACTTCCACCTGCTGCATCTGGCGGATGGTCTGGGCGCCTAGGGTACCCATGCTGGTACGCAGGGCTCCGAGGAGGTTGTGGGTGCCATCGTCTAGTTGAGCCGGACCCCGGAGGATTTGCTCTAAAGTACCCGTAGTCCCAACCCGAATTCTTGTCCCCCGAGGCAAAACCGGGCTGGGGGTAGCCATACCCCAGTGATACCCACGGCCGGGAGCTTCCTGGGCCCGGGCAAAGGGAGAACCCATCATCACAGCGTCAGCACCACAGGCAATGCACTTACACATATCACCGCCGGTAACCAGACCGCCATCGGCAATAACTGGGATGTAGACTCCGGTTTCCTGGAAAAACTGTTCTCGAGCAGCGGCGGCATCAGCTATGGCCGTGGCCTGGGGCACCCCTACTCCTAGTACGCCCCGGGAGGTACAGGCCGCCCCGGGACCAATTCCCACAAGTACAGCCGCTGCTCCAGCCCGCATCAGTTCGAGGGTGATCTCCCAGGTGACGCAATTGCCGAGGACTACCGGAATGGGCAACTCGCGACAGAATTTAGCCAAATCTAAGGGCGCAGCATCAGTCGGGGCCAGATGACTCGTAGAAACCACGGTCCCCTGGACAAAAAACAAGTCCGCTCCAGCCTCGACGGCGGTCTGAGCCCATTTGAGCGCTCCCAGGGGGGTGGTACTGACGGCCGCAATCCCCCCCTGCTGTTTAATTTCCTGGATCCTGCGGGTGATTAGTTCAGGGTGAATGGGAGCTTGGTAGAGTTTTTGCATTAAAGGCACAAATCTCTGCCCATCAACGGTAGCAATCTGGTCAAGTACCGGGTTTGGGTCCAGATAGCGGGTCTGGATACCCTCCAGATTTAACACTCCCAAAGCTCCCAGGCGGGTCAAGGCCACAGCCACAGCCACGTCAACCACCCCATCCATGGCACTGGCGAGGATCGGGACTTCTCGTTGTATGGGTCCGAGGGACCAGCTGGTGTCTGCTAGACTTGGGTCTAAGGTTCTAGAACCTGGTACTAAAGCAATTTCATCGATGCCGTAGGCTCGACGAGCAGTTTTCCCCCGTCCGATTAAAATCTCCACTGTACCTTCCCATCGCTATCTTTGCCAGCTTAGCAGACCTAGGCTGCCGGCTACCGGTTGGGCACTCCCGGGAGGTGATGTAGCCCCAAACCGTACTCAAGTCCCTCCACTACGGCCTGGTAGGAGGCCTGGAGAATGTTGCCTGAGACGCCTACGGTCATCCAGCGCCGGGTGCCGTCACTTGATTCTACCAGGACCCGGGTCTTAGCCTGGGTGCCACTGTGGCCATCTAAAATCCGCACCTTGTAATCCGTCAAGCACACCTGGGCCAACACCGGATAGAAATTCACCAGGGCCTTACGCAGGGCACAGTCCAGAGCTGATACCGGTCCGTTACCCTCCGCCGCCGTCAGGATCTGCTCGCCGTTAACCGTCACCTTGACTGTAGCTAGAGAGCCAGAGCTGGAGCCCGAGTGAACCTGGAAATCCTGGACTTGGAAACGGTGGGGGCGCTGGCCCATGACTTCCCATACTAGTAGCTCAAAACTGGCTGCCGCCGCCTCGAACTGATAGCCTTCCTGCTCTAGGTCCTTCAGGTGCTCAAGGATCAGGTGAGCCCGGGGGTCCTGACGGGTCAGATCTAGGCCCATGGCCCGGGTCTTAGCGAGGATGTTACTGAGGCCAGCCTGGTCGGAAATTACAATGCGTCGCAGGTTACCAACGGCTTCCGGGGTGATGTGCTCGTAGGTGAGGGGGTTACGCTCCACGGCACTGACGTGTAATCCCCCCTTATGGGCAAAAGCCGAGCTGCCCACAAAGGGGGCATGCTCATCCGGGGCCAGGTTGACAATTTCACTCACCCGGTGACTGACCTGAGTTAGATGGGACATCCGGTCGGGGGGCAAGCACTGGTAATCGAGCTTAAGCTGCAGATTAGGGACTACTGAGCACAGGTTAGTATTCCCACAGCGCTCCCCATAGCCATTGACCGTCCCTTGGACCATCTGGGCTCCCGCCAAGACAGCAGCCAAGCTGTTGGCAACGGCGGTGCCGCTGTCATTGTGGGCGTGAATACCTAGGTTAGCTTCTCCAAAGTACTGCCGCACCTGGGTGACTACCTGACTGATCTCGGCCGGCAGGGTGCCGCCATTGGTATCACAGAGTACCAGCCACTCGGCCCCTGCCTCCCGAGCAGCCGCCAAGGTAGCTAGGGCGTAGTCCTGATTGTGACGGTAGCCGTCAAACCAGTGCTCCGCATCGTAGAGCACCCGGCGCTCTTGGGCACACAGATAGGTGATGGTGTCACGGATCATGGCTAAGTTTTCCGCCAGGCTGGTTTTCAGACCCTCTTGAACGTGGAGGTCCCAAGACTTGCCAACAATTGTCACCCAGCGGGTGCCAGCGGCCAGCAGAGCTTGGATCATCGGGTCTTCGACTGCCAGACGGTGGGGCCGGCGAGTGAAACAGAAAGCTACCATCTCTGCCTGTTCCAGAGGATGCTCCCGCACCTGCCAGAAGAACTGAACATCCTTGGGGTTAGCGCCTGGCCATCCCCCCTCAATGAAGGGCACCCCCAACTGGTCTAGTTCGCGGGCAATCCGCAGCTTATCTTCCAAAGAGAGGGAGAGGCCTTCGCGCTGGGCTCCATCTCGGAGCGTGGTGTCGTAGATCTGAACTAACCGGGAGGGAGCCATAGGCACCAGGATAGAGAAGGAATGCAAGAGGATAGCTAGACAATCCCATGGTAGCCTGAACAGTCAGGCCCGCCAGACCCCCCACCCGGGCTTAGCAATGAGCCCGGTATTCGGGCAGCAGTCCCGGAGAAATTCGGCTAGCATTGATACTAGTATCTGTTGGTAAGTGTTAAGAGTGAGGTAAGGTCTAGGATGGATTTTCAGACGACTAGTAAAAGCCTCCTCGATTGGTCTGGTGATGGTCTGGGGTTCGGTTTGTTTGAAGAGGCCACGGAATTAACTGCCGATCTAGCGCAGCTGAATCAGCGCGTCGCTGGTAACCTGGCGGATCTCATCATTGAACTGGAATTTAAGGGCAAGGAAGGCAGCACCGGTGTCTTGCGTGTGGGCAGTCAAGGTCCCGTGCGCAAGTTGCTTCTGATCGGCCTGGGCAAGCAGGGGGATTTTGGCGCAGACAAGTTGCGTCGGGCCAGTGCTACCCTAGCCCGGTTGGCTAGAAAGGAAAAGCTCAAAACCTTAGCCTTAAGCCTACCGCTACCCGGGGGCGACCAAGCCCTAGCTGCCCAGATGATGGTGGAGGGAGTTGAACTAGGCCTATACCAAGACCAGCGGTTCAAATCCGAACCTGAGGATAAAAGTCAAACTCCCGAGGCCGTAGTTTTCCTAGGTCTGGAACCCCAGGCGGCAGCCATCGCCAAGGGCCAAGCCATGGCCGCCGGCGTGAATCTGGCCCGCCAACTAGTGGCAGCCCCAGCCAACGTAGTCAACCCGGTCACCCTTGCCCAGACGGCAGCGGATATTGCGGCCCAGGGAGGCTTGAGCCTAGAGGTCCTCGAACAGGAAGAGTGTGAAAAGTTTGGTCAGGGCATGGGGGCTTTCCTAGGAGTGGCCCGGGCTTCCGATCTGCCGCCCAAGTTTATTCACCTCACCTACAAACCCACTGGCACCCCCCGCCGGAAGCTAGCCATCGTTGGTAAGGGCTTGACCTTTGATTCAGGGGGTCTGAATTTGAAGGTAGCCGGCAGCGGCATTGAAACTATGAAGATGGATATGGGGGGGGCCGCAGCCGTACTAGGGGCAGCCCAGGTAATTGGCCAACTGCAACCCGACGTAGAAGTTCACTTCATCTCAGCAGTCACTGAGAACATGATCAGCGGCCGAGCCCTCCACCCTGGGGATGTACTCACTGCTGCCAACGGTAAAACCATTGAGGTTGGCAATACCGATGCAGAGGGCCGCCTGACCCTGGCGGACGCGCTAGTGTTCACGGAAAGTCTTAAGGTGGATGCGATTGTGGACCTAGCCACCCTAACAGGAGCCTGCGTGGTAGCCCTAGGGGATGAAATGGCCGGCCTGTGGAGCACAAGTAAAACGCTCCAGGCCGAACTGCTAGAGGCAGCTGAGCTGGCTGGGGAAAAGCTGTGGCCCATGCCCCTGGAGGAAAAATACCTGGAGGGCATTAAATCCCCCATTGCCGACTGGAAAAATGTCGGGCCGCGGGGGGGTGGAGCGATCACGGCGGCTCTGTTCCTGAAACAATTCGTCCAGGAAACCCCTTGGGCTCACCTGGATGTGGCAGGCCCAGTCTGGGCTGACAAGGAAAATGGCTGTAATGGTGCTGGAGCTACAGGTTACGGGGTCAGGACTTTAGTCAACTGGGTCATGAGTTCCTAAGGAGTGGGGCCGTGGGCACAATCTTGGTGATTGAGGATGAGGATGCAATCCGCTCCAATATTCTCGAGATGCTCGAGGACGAAGGGTTCGAGGCCTTGGGGGCAGAAAATGGTCTCATGGGGGTGCTCTGGAGCCAAGACAACATCCCAGACCTGGTGATCTGTGATGTCATGATGCCAGAGTTAGACGGTCATGGGGTGCTCATGGCCCTGCGCAGCAACCCAGCAACGGAACTAGTACCCTTTGTGTTCCTAAGTGCCAAGGCAGCCAAAAGTGATCTGCGCCAGGGAATGAACCTAGGGGCGGATGACTACATGACCAAGCCCTTTACCAAGAGGGAACTCCTAGACACGGTCCAAGCCCAGTTAAAGAAGCACGCCAGTCTAGCTGCCCATATTCAGGGGATGAAGGGGGCAGGGTTTCCCATGGACAGCCTGCTCCAGTTACCCCTAGGTAATACCCCCGGAGAGATTCTCTGGAGTTTTTTCCGCCAGCTGCGCGGTTCGGTAGTGCGCATTAAAACTGCGCTACACATGCTTGATGCAGACCAGGGTGGTGATAACACCCTAGTCTACCTGGACATTCTCCAGCAGGAATCCATGGCTGAGCCAAAGCTACTGCGGGATTATGTTAACTCTTCTAGCTTCCTATCCCAAAAAACTAAGCAGCTGTTGCGGGAGCACCGGTTAGTCTAGGAATCACAGGCACCCTGGAGGCCCTGCCATGAACTCCTGGTCTGAAGACTATCACTTGGCAGGGGACAAAGAGCCCCCACTGATCCTGGTGGTAGATGACCATTTGAGCGTGCGGATCCAATTACACCGTTGGATCACCGAGGCAGGCTACCGGGTGGAGGAGGCCCGCAATGGTGAGGAGTGTCTGGCGGTCTATAACCAGGTTCAACCAGACATTGTTCTTTTAGATGCGGTTATGCCGGTTATGGACGGGTTTGCCTGCTGTGCTCACCTGCAGGCGCTGCCCGCCGCCAGCGTGACTCCGGTTCTGATGATCACAGGCCTAGAAGACCAGGAATCTGTAGACCGCGCTTTCTCTGTCGGGGCCACAGACTTCATCACTAAGCCCATCCACTGGCCAATACTACTGCAGCGGCTGCGACGCCTGATTCAGCAGGCGGAGCTTTACCGACAGTTGGGGATGGCTAATCAGAATCTCGAGCAGCGGGTCCAGGAGCGTACCGCCGCCCTACTCAGCGCCAATCAACAACTCCAGAAGGAAATAGAGAAACATAAACAGGCCCAAGCAGCCCTGCAGTTGACCAAGGAGCGGTTACAGGCAGTTCTGGATGCGGTACCGGGTTTGGTGTCCTGGATCAGCGCCGATCTCCACTACCTGGGGGTAAATCATTACCTAGCTAACGCTCTCAACCGAGACCCGGAGGAAATGGTCGGGCAACCAGTGGGGTTTATAGAGTCTGCTGCCCCAGCGGCGCCGTCGGAATTCAACCAGTTTGTCCAAGACTTTTTCGCCAGTGGTACCACTACGGCCACCCGAGAACTAGTAGTAATGATTGATGGGGTACCCCAAAACTACCTAATTGTGGCTCAGAGTTACCAGAGTGGCCAGGCGGCTATTTTTATCGGTCTGGACATCACAGCGCAGAAGCAAGCAGAAGCGGGAATTCGCCAGGCTTTGGCGCGGGAGCAGGAACTAGGGGAACTCAAGTCCCGCTTCATCTCTATGGTCTCCCACGAGCTGCGCACCCCCATGACTACTATTCTCTCCTCGGCGGAAATGCTAGCGGAAGCCGGGCATGTCTGGTCTGAGGAGCGCCGCGTCAAGCACTTTGACCGGATTCGCGCCGCGGTGAATCGCATGACTAATCTGCTTGGGAATGTGCTGGCAATGGGCAAGTATAGTGCTGGGGTTCTGGAGTTTCATCCTGCCCCCCTAGACCTGACCAAGTTTTGCGTTGACCTGGTGGAAGAAATCCAGCAAATGAACGGTCAGGAACACGTGATCATTTTCAGCTGTGCCGATGGCTGTCCTCCCATCGTGCATATGGACCACAATCTGCTGCGCTATATCTTTTCCAATCTACTGCTCAACTCGGTAAAGTACTCCCCCCGGGAAAAAACTATTTGGTTAAAGCTTACCTGTACTCAAGACCAGGCGGTCTTCCGGGTAGTCGATCAAGGGATCGGTATTCCCAGCGATGATGTACAACACCTCTTCACCACTTTCCACCGGGGCCGCAATGTGGGCAACATTCCCGGTACTGGCCTGGGGTTGCCAATTGTAAAGAGCTGCGTTGATCTACACCGGGGTACCATCCATCTAAAGAGTAAAGTAGGAGTAGGGACAGCCTTCACCATCACCCTGCCCTTGAATACCTTTGTTTGAAGGCGGCTCTAAACCGAAAAATCCCTAGTTCGTGATGCTAAAATCGGCTCTGGCCTAGACTAGCCCCCTTGCTCTCTTTGCCCCTGGTAATGTCGCTTATAAGTTCTCCTCCCGCCCCCCTGATTCTCAAGCATCTCCCGGACCTAAAGTTACCAGACAATGCCTGTCCTCGCCGAGCCCGGTTGCAAATCGATCTGGTGCTGCTAGCCATTGAGGCTATCGACCTTACTAGTGCAGAGGCGGCCCTCGCCCTGGCCCAGGAACTAGAACTAGAGCACTTAGTTGGTGGCCGGGTGCACCTTTGGCAGTTGCGCAGCACTAATCCCCTGCGCCGCCATGTCCAACGGCGGGCAATGACTCTGCAGGAGGCAAAGGCTCTGGTGGTAATTAGTTGTCAGTTAGCTCGCCGCCTGACGGCTCCCATCCGTCAGCTGCTGATGGCCCACGATCAACTACAACAAAAGAAACTCTCCCTAGACCATCACTTTCGCCTCTCCGATTACCTGCAGCGGTTTCGGGCCCACTTTCGGGCGCGCATGAATCATCGCCGGGCTACTGTTAACGCCTACTTACTTTCGGAAGAGAAGATGAACTATTTGGCCATACACCTCCTTGAGCAACTGTTGTTCTGCACCGGTAGTGCAGGAATGCAAAGATTCTGGTGCAGCCTGTTTGACGGGGAGTTACCATGACCATCCGGCGGCAGTATAGTCTGCCTAACTGCACCCTGATTATTGAGGGGATAGGAGACCCCAGCGCTGCCGGAGAGCTACGCCCCCTGATGACCACTGTGCTCAGTTTCAGCTGCCAGTTGTCTGGCCAGCCAGAACCCCTCCAGGGCGGCTATGAGGTCCTGCAAGCCCTCCTGTTGGGGGTCAGCAGCTACGCCCAAGGGTTTCTCAGTGGCCTGCAGGGGTCTAATCCTCCGGGGGCATTGGTACGAATGGCGCGCCTAGGACCCCATACCCATGGGTTAAGGCTGCAGCAGGCGGACACCCCCCAAGAAGTGACCTTAAGCACGGTCCAGCTCTTTGACTTAGTAGAAGCCTTTGACCAGCTTCTAGCCGACCGTCAAACCTTGCCGGATTTACACCTAGACCTGAAGCCTCGTCCTCGCCACCAAGTCCGTAGCCTCAAGCCCACCGGCCCCAAGGTTGTCCCGGCCGGGATTGGCATCGCCAGCGTCATCCTCGCCGCCCTACTACTACACCTGTTGCCAGTGCCAAAGGTCCCTGTCCCCAAGGTTTTCCAACCCCAACCCGTGGCCACCCGGAAACCCGCCTAGGGAAAGATGAGGATCCTGTTTTTTGGTACCCCTGAATTTGCTCTCCCTAGCCTACGCTACCTTCTGGCTTGGCCGGGGTTGACAGTGGTGGGCGTGGTCACCCAGCCGGATCGTCGCCGGCAAAGGGGTAGTCAAATTCTCCCTTCGCCGGTCAAGGCTCTAGCTCAAGCCCATGGTCTGTCCGTCTGGCAGCCGGAGCGGCTGCGCAACGACCCCCTCAGTCAGGCTGAGATTCAAGCCCTGGGAGCTGATGTTTTCGTTGTGGTTGCCTACGGTCAGATTCTCCCCCCCGCAGTCCTGGCCATCCCCCCCCTCGGATGTGTCAATGCCCACGGCTCACTGCTGCCTGCCTACCGTGGTGCGGCACCAATCCAGTGGGCCTTGAGGCATGGCGAGCCGGAAACTGGGGTGACTACCATGCTGATGGATGCGGGAATGGACACAGGTCCGATGCTGCTGCAGGCACGAACGGCAGTGCCCTTGCAGGAAAATGCTGCGAGTTTGGGAGACCGTTTAGCCCAGATGAGCGCCGAGCTCCTTGTGGAGACCCTGGAAAAACTGCAGGCTAAAGTTCTCCAACCCCAGCCCCAACCCACCGACCAAGCCACCTACGCGCCCCTGTTACGTAAATCAGACTTCCAGTTGGACTGGTCTAGGACAGCCCTAGACCTGCACAATCAAGTGCGGGGTTTTTATCCCGACTGTCTGTTCTACCGTCAGGGCAGACCGATTAAGCTCCTAGCTACGGTGCCCCTCCACAGTGGCTGCACCAGCCGCCTAACTCCCCAAGATGTTGCCCTAGAACAGACTCAAGCTGAACCTGCTGTCTCCCCAGGCACCCTAGTAGCCCTGGTGCGGGGCCGGGGCCCCCTAGTTAAAACCGGGTCTGGCCTGCTTCTGCTGGAAACCCTCCAGCCTCCCGGGAGACGCCCCCAATCTGGCTACGACTTCGTCAATGGTCATCACCTGCAGGTGGGCGAGATCATTTAGGTGTACTTGTCAAGTAATCCCATGCTCCCCAACCAAATCACCACCCCAGAAACGGTCTCCCGCCGTCTAGCTGCCATCGGCCTGAGTTTGAGTGCTATTTTCGTACTCCTGGCCCTGGGAGCTCCCCTCATGGAGCATTGGGGTTGGCTCCAAGACCCTACAGAGTTCCTAAGCAATCCGGTGCAGGCCCCCCCTTCCCCCCAGCACTGGTTCGGCACTAGCCGCCTGGGGTATGATGTCTTTTCCCGCACCGTCTTTGGGGCTCGGGTAGCACTGGCGGTGGTGGTACTGGGCACGAGCTTCAGCCTATGGATCGGCGTCCCCCTCGGCCTGGTAAGTGGCTACCTAGGGGGCAGATTAGACCGGGGCTTGCTGTTTCTTATGGATGCCATCTATACCCTGCCCGGCCTGTTGCTATCTATCACCCTAGCCTTTGTGGTCGGCAAAGGATTACTCAACGCCGCTGTGGCCCTCAGCATTGCTTACATACCACAGTACTACCGAGTAGTGCGCAACCACACAGCCAGCGTGAAGACAGAGGTATTTGTGGAGGCGGCCCAGGCCCTAGGAGCCTCCACACCCCGGGTCCTAGGGTGGCATCTACTGCCCAACGTGGTCCAAAACATCCCCGTTTTATTCACCCTTAACGCTGCCGATGCCGTATTGACCTTAGGGGGGTTAGGTTTCTTGGGGCTGGGGTTGCCCAGTGAGGTACCCGAGTGGGGCCATGACCTCCAGCAGTCTCTCGGGGCCTTGCCCACCGGGGTCTGGTGGACGGCGTTCTTTCCTGGACTAGCCATGACGCTGCTGGTGATCAGCTTATCCCTGGTGGGGGAAGGCCTTGTGGATTGGCTTCAGGGCTCATCCTCCCACAGGAGGTAGGGGTCGATCGGGCCACTGAACTGGGCTAGGGTATCATAGGCCTTAAGGACTACATCCCGCACCTGGGGATGAAACCCCACAAATAGATCCCGCCAAGTATCAGGGGTGGGTACAGTGTGACTACAAACTGTAGTTACCCAAATTTTCTCTACTTCCCCTTTCAACTCCAGATTAATCCGAGGGCTGAACAGACACAGGGCATGGAAACGGTGGTTTCTAGGTTTACCGTAAGCCTGGTCCATCTCTGCCCAGAACTGATTTAGGTGGGTGCCAAAGGAAGCCCCAAACACCCCCTTAGTGGTCAGGGTAAGGGGGTGGGTGTGGCATAACTTACGGTCTTGGTTAACTACAAATAGGTAATAGCGACTGCGCAGGTAAATCTGCTCCTTGAACTGATTGTAGTGCTGACGCTCAAACAGACCCAGGTATTCCCCACTGCGGTCATACATTTTCAGGGGACTACGCTGCAGAATCAGAAATTGAGCGGAGTGGCACAGAAAACCAGCGACCGATTCCCCGGAAGCAAACTGGGCGTTGTAGGGGCGCCAGTTAGTATCCGGGACAAACTCAGCTAACTGGGCGTTGCCAGTAGATAAAAAGAAGCCCGCTTTTTGAGGGTCTTGGTGGTTGAGGACCTGAAACCAGGGTGGACTAGAGGGGGTGGGACTAAAGGCGGGACTATCAAATACATCGTCAGCACTCATGGTGGGGGACCAGTTAGCGGCCAGGGAAGATTGGCTTAGGTAACTCTTTATTGATATTCTGACTCTGGGCTATTGATCTATGACCTTAAAGGTTAAGTAACTATGACCACCCCAGCAACGCCTCTCGACCTTAGCCGAAAAAGGATTATGGTAACCGGCGGGGCCGGGTTTTTGGGCCGGCAGGTAGTCAGGTATCTTGGTCAGGTGGGGGTGCCTGCAGAGAACATTTCGGTCCCACGCTCCCGAGACCTAGACCTGCGCCGGTGGGACAACTGCCGACAAGCCGTAGCCGGTCAAGAGATAGTGATTCACTTAGCTGCCCACGTGGGGGGTATCGGCCTCAATCAGGCCAAGCCAGCTGAACTATTCTACGACAACTTAATCATGGGAGCCCAACTGATTGAGGCGGCCTACCAAGCCGGGGTAGAGAAGTTCGTTTGTGTAGGGACCATTTGCGCCTATCCCAAATTTTGCCCAGTACCTTTTCGGGAAGCTGACCTTTGGGAAGGATATCCAGAGGAGACTAACGCCCCCTACGGAATTGCCAAGAAAGCCCTACTGGTGCAGTTACAGGCCTACCGGCAACAGTACGGCTTTGGGGGTATTTATCTGTTGCCCGTTAACCTCTACGGCCCGGAAGACAACTTCGCCCCCGCTAGTTCGCACGTTATCCCCGCCTTGATCCGCAAGGTCCACATCGCTCAACAAACCGGAGCCCGGGCCCTGCCCGTATGGGGGGACGGCACGCCGACCCGGGAGTTTATCTACTCCGAGGATGCGGCCCGAGGGATTGTCCTAGGGACTCAAGTCTACGACGCCCCTGAACCAGTTAACCTGGGCACAGGGGTAGAAATCTCTATCCGAGACCTGATCCACCTGATCTGTGAGCTGATGGAATTCGAAGGGGAGATCGTCTGGGAAACCGAGCGGCCCAATGGGCAACCGCGCCGCTGCCTTGATACGGAACGGGCTAAGGAAAGATTGGGGTTTAGTGCCCAAGTAGACTTAACCGAGGGCTTACGGAACACCATCGCCTGGTATCGCCAACACCACCAGGACGACTGATGACTGGTTAGGGGGCGTCATCCGCTCCCTGGGAGCGGTTCTTGGCCCGGATAGCACTTTGTTTGAGGGCCTGCAGCCGGGCTTCGTAGCGGCTGCGCAGCCGTTTGCGGGGGGTTTGATCAATGAGAGTTTTTAGGGCGCTCCCTAGACTTTTGTAGGCGTTGGGGAGAGAGTAGCCAAACCGGGTAGCTAGGGCGATAGCTTGCTCATCGGCCTCAACGGCCTGCTTGAGGGTGCGTTGGCCGTTGTTTTTCTGCCACAGTCGGAACCCGGAAACGCCACACAGGCCTAAGGCTAGCAGCAACAGCAGAGCGTCCTGGACCCAAAGCTCTCCTACAGCTCCCCCTAGGCCAATCGCTAAGGCAGCCATCTCCCAACCATCCTTAGGGATGGTGTTATTCTGGACCCTGGCTACCTCATGCCAAAACAAAAGGTTACGCTGGTCAAGGGCCAACTGATCCCACCGGGCTAGGTCGATTTGGATTTCTACTTGGTCTTTACCGATCTCCTCACAGGTGATCAGGCTCGGATTAACAGCTGTAGTGCCCTCCACTACCACCCAACTTTGCAGCTCTTGGGGGAGGAGAGCTTTCAGGCGCCGCAGTTCACTCATTTCAGACCGGGCAGAAGTGGTAGCGTAGGAGGTCATGGGCAAAGAAGGGATAGTTCACCAGGGGTCGGCCAAGTGCTCCCGCTCGCCTGGCGAGTAGTGGTCTCTAGGGCCGACAAGGATAATCTACAGGTGCAGGACAATCATATCCACACGGTCTATTGTAATCGATCTTACCTCGGCCAGGACCCACCCCTTCTCCCAGAGGAGGATCGAGGATGTGGCAGAATTATGAAGGTTTGACAGTCCTGAAGCCAGTGGCGCCCCATGACCAAATTCGTCTTTGTCACCGGTGGAGTAGTCTCCAGCATCGGTAAAGGGATTGTCGCCGCCAGTTTGGGCCGGCTCCTCAAATCCCGAGACTATTCTGTTTCCATCCTGAAGCTGGACCCTTACATCAATGTCGACCCGGGGACCATGAGCCCTTTCCAGCACGGAGAGGTATTTGTTACCCAAGACGGGGCTGAAACCGACCTAGACCTGGGTCACTACGAACGGTTCACCGATACCTCAATGTCGCGCCTCAACAGTGTCACTACTGGGTCAATTTACCAAGCAGTTATCAATAAAGAGCGCCGGGGCGACTATCAAGGCGGCACTGTTCAGGTCATCCCCCACATCACCAATGAGATCAAAGACCGCATCCACCGTCTAGCGCGGGAGACCCAAGTGGATGTGGTGATCACAGAAATTGGTGGCACCTTGGGAGACATTGAGTCCTTGCCATTTTTAGAGGCTATTCGCCAATTCCGTAAGGATGTAGGCCGGCGTAATGTCCTCTACATGCACGTCACCCTCATGCCCTGGATCCGAGCCGCCGGGGAAATGAAAACCAAACCTACCCAACACTCGGTTAAGGAGTTACGTTCCATCGGTATCCAACCGGATATCCTCATCTGTCGCTGCGAACGGCCCCTGCTGCCAGACCTAAAGGAGAAGTTGGCAGAATTTTGTGACGTGCCCGTTGAAGCAGTGATCACCTCCCAAGATGCCAACAGCATCTACGAGGTGCCCTTGATCTTGGAACGGGAGGGACTAGCGCAGCAGGCCCTAGAAGTCTTACAGCTCGAGCAGCGGCGCCCCAACTTAGCCCCTTGGCAGACCCTTGTAGACCGGCTATACCGGCCGAAACAGAAAATTGAAATTGCCTTGGCAGGGAAATACGTCCGCCTCAACGACGCCTACCTATCGGTGGTAGAGGCCCTGCGCCACGCTGCGTTGGCAGACGAATGTGACGTGCGGATCCGCTGGGTAAATTCCGAAGACATTGAAGCCCACGGAGCGGCTACCTATCTCGAGGGGATTCAAGGCCTAGTAGTCCCCGGAGGCTTTGGGCCGCGGGGGGTGAACGGCAAAATCGCCACCGTTCAGTACCTGCGGGAGCACCAAATTCCCTTCCTGGGACTGTGCTTAGGCATGCAGTGTGCCGTGATCGAGTGGGCCCAGCACATTGCAGGCCTAGAGGGAGCCAATAGTGCTGAGTTTGCCCCTCAGGCCAAACATCCAGTCATTGATCTGCTGCCGGAGCAACGAGACGTGGTGGAGTTAGGCGGTACTATGAGACTGGGACTCTACCCCTGCCGCCTAGTACCAAACACCCAAGCTTTTGGTCTCTACCAGGAGGATGTGGTGTACGAGCGACACCGCCATCGCTACGAGTTCAATAATGCCTACCGTAATTTGTTCCTCGAATCGGGCTATCAGATCAGTGGTACTTCTCCAGACGGGCGTTTAGTGGAGATCATTGAGCTACCTAGCCACCCCTTCTTTGTGGCAACCCAGTTTCATCCCGAGTTTCAATCCCGGCCTAACTCTCCCCATCCCCTATTTAGGGGTCTAGTCCGAGCCGCCATGACCTACGGCGGCTCCTCCGTTGCTCCCCTGCCCGGTCCCCTTAATCTGGAGGCTCGCGAGCCTTCAGTCACCACTAACTGATGGGGCCAGGCTCGATAACCACCCCGTGCTAGTCTCAGGGGAGGTCTACCCTCGCCCTTATATGAGACTCAATCGTCGAACATTGGCACTGATAGTCTTAGCCCTGTTGGGGCTAGGCATATTCCTAATGTCTCGACCTGCCCCGGCCTCTGACCGTTCGACCTACGGACACTCCCCTGGAGGTTACGGGGCTTGGTATGCCTGGATGAAGGCTGAGGGTGTACCGGTCCATCGTTGGCTACTGCCGGTGGACCAAGCCTGGCAAAAGCTGGCAGACCAACCCATAGCCTTCCTACGAATCCTCAATGAGCCGATTCCGGATTACCTTTACCTCCACGACCCAGACCTAGTCCAGTGGGTAGAGAAGGGCAATATATTAGTTCTGCTGGGGGTCCAGGCGCCGGTGGCAGACGTACCCTTTGATTCCCGTTTATCTAGTCCCGAGGGTCTAGTTAAGATTGACACCCGCCGGCGAGAAACCGAGGTAGGCCAGAGTAATCGACTACTGCAGGATGATCAAGGGGCGGTGGTTTGGGAGTATTTCATGGGGAATTCCCGGGGCCGGGTGGTTTTATCCAGTACCCCCTACCTGGGGGCTAACGCCTACCAAAGTAGTCCTGGTAACTTTTCATTTCTGCGTAGCCTAGTGGGGGGTGGTAAGGTACCAGTCTGGATTGATGAGTACTCCCATGGTTACCGTACTGGCTCAGTCCCCCGTGCCACCTTAGCTAATAGCCGAGACTGGCTCAGTTACCTAGCCCAAACTCCCCTAGTACTCCTAGCTGGTCAGGGGCTGCTAGTAGGGGGATTAGCGGTTTTGGCCCTGAACCATCGCCTTGGCCAGCCCCGACCCCTCCCCAAGAAGCTTAGGGAGAATGGAGTTGCCTATATCCAAGCTCTGGCTGAGGTTTTGCGGCAGTCTGAGAGTGACGACTTTGTGGTAGACCTCATCGGCAAAGCTGAACGGCAGCGCCTCCAGCAGCACCTAGGCCTGGGCAGTCAACCCTTGGAAACTGAGGTAGTAGTGCAGGCTTGGGTAGACCAGACGGGCCAACCCCCTGGCCCCCTGCGCTCTGTGCTAACTTCAGTACCCAAACACCGCTCGCGGCAGGAATTGTTAGCCTGGTTAAAAAACTGGCAAAGATTTAAATTCCCCCCCCATGGATAACCTAAACTCCCTGTTTCTCGGAGTTGAGCAGGCCCTCAGTCAGGTAATTGTGGGGCAACAGGTCCCCATCCGTAATCTACTTGTTGCCCTCCTAGGTGGGGGACACGTGATTCTGGAAGGGGTCCCCGGTACGGGCAAGACCCTGATGGTGAAAGCCCTAGCAGGCCTAGTTCAAGCAGAGTTCCATCGGGTACAGATGACCCCGGATATTCTCCCAGCCGACATCCTGGGAGTAAATTTGTTTGATATGCCCACCGGTAGTTTCCGGCTCAAAAAGGGGCCCGTATTTACCAATATTCTGCTGACAGATGAAATCAATCGCACCCCCCCGAAAACCCAGGCTGCCCTCCTGGAGGCTATGGAAGAACAGCAAGTGACATTCGATGGGGAAAGTTTGCCGCTGCCTAGTCCCTTTTGGGTGGTAGCTACCCAAAATCCCCTGGAGTTTGAGGGTACCTATCCTCTCCCAGAAGCCCAGCTAGACCGCTTCCTTTTTAAGCTAGTGGTAGATTATCCTGACCCTGAAGCCGAACGCCAGATGTTGGCCAATCTCCAGTCCGGCGCCCCGGGGCCAGACCTAAGGCAGTTGCAGCCCTTAACTAGCCTCGAGCAGGTTCTCCAGGTACGCCAGCTAGTGCGCCAGGTGGAAAGTACACCGGCAATACTTGACTACCTGTTGGCCCTCGTGCGAAAAACCCGCCACCTGCCGGACCTAGCCCTAGGGGCATCCCCCCGGGCAGCAGTTTTGTGGTTACGGGCCGCCCAAGCCCATGCCTGGCTTTCTAGTCGGAGCTTCCTGACCCCAGATGATGTGAAGGCGGTAGCCCAGCCGTTACTGTGTCATCGCTTAGTGCTGCGCCCCGAGGCCCAGCTCGATGGAGTCAAAGCCGAACACCTAATCACGACCCTGCTCCAACAGGTGGCTGTACCCCGATGATTTTGGCCCGGCGCAGCTACGCCTGCCTCCTGGTCGCCCTGGGGATAGGGCTGGTCCTGGCGGGCCTTGGTTACCTGGGGGCGGGGGCACTGGTTTTGGGTCTCTTAGATAGCCTAGTGCTCCTGCTGGCAGCCCTAGATGCCCGGCGCACCCCTGGTGTGGAGGTGGAACGCCTGCCCCTAGGCCCCCTGTCCATTGGCCGGGATAATCTAGTCACCCTCCAAATCAAAGTCCAACACCCGACTCACCTGCTGATGCGGGATGGGTTTCCCCCGGAGTTTAGTGCTTCCCAATTGGAATTTATCTGTACCCTCAAACCAGGTCCTCCTCATCAGCTCACCTACACTGTCCGTCCAGACCACCGGGGTGAGTACAATTGGGGAGCAGTAGCCCTCCGGCAAAGGGGACCCTGGCAGTTAGCTTGGCGGCAGCAATTGCAGCCTCAACCCCAAACCAAGGTGGCAGTTTACCCAGACCTACTAGGCCTAAAATCCCTCTCCGTTCGGCTAGCTTTGGAGAACACAGGTTCTGTGCGCCAGTTGCGCCGGCAGGGAATGGGTACTGATTTTGCCGAGTTGCGGGAATACACCCCCGGGGATGACCCCCGCCTGATTGATTGGAAAGCCACAGCCCGACAGCAGCGTATCCTTCTGAGGGTACTGGAGCCGGAACGGGAACAAACCCTGATTGTCTTGCTAGACCGGGGGCGGCTAATGACGGCGCGAGTCGCCGGTCTAACCCGGTTTGACTGGGGCTTGAATGCGGCTTTGGCCTTAGCCTTGGCGGGTTTACACCGAGGTGACCGGGTGGGAGTGGGAGTATTCGACCGTCAGATGCACACCTGGATTCCCCCCCAGCGGGCGCACCTAGGCCACCTGGTGAAGCACCTCACCCCCCTCCAGCCCGAGCTCCTAGAGCCAGATTACCCCAAGGCCATCACCACTGTTACCAGGCAGCAGCGGCGGCGGGCCCTAGTAGTAGTGATCACTGACATCATCGACAGCACTGCCGCCGCCGAGCTGTTGTTGGCCCTGGAAAGTTTAGCTCCCCACCACTTGCCCTTTTGTGTCACCCTGCAGGACCCCCTGGTCAGTCACCAGGCTAACCAAGAGGCAATAGATCTCGATTCAGCTTATCGCCGGGCCGTGGCTCTCGATCTCCTAGCCCAACGGAAACTGGTCTTTGCCCGCCTTAAAAGCCAGGGAGTCCTCGGCCTAGATGCTCCCGCCAACCAAGTCTCAACTGAATTAGTGAATCAGTACCTGCGTTTAAAGGCTCAGCACCTGTTGTGAACAACCTTGACAAAACGTACTCGTTATGAGTACCTTTAAGAGGAACTGTTTAGGAATCACCTATGCTGCCCAACCGCGAAGGCCAAAGAGTACCCAGCGTTACCTTTCGTGCCCGGGTCAATGATGAGTGGGTAAACATTACCACTGAAGAACTGTTTGCTGGTAAGACAGTAGTAGTATTTTCCCTGCCGGGTGCCTTTACCCCCACCTGTTCTGCTACCCATGTCCCTGGCTATAACCAATTAGCCAGCGCCTTCAAGGCCAGTGGTGTAGATGACATCATTTGCATTTCGGTCAATGACACCTTCGTGATGAACGAATGGGCTAAGGACCAAAAGGCAGACAAGATCCGGTTTATCCCGGATGGCAATGGTGAATTCACCGAAGGCATGGGGCTGCTAGTCAACAAGGAAGACCTAGGTTTTGGCAAGCGGTCTTGGCGCTACTCGATGCTGGTCAAGGATGGGGTAATAGAGAAAATGTTCATTGAGCCGGAGAAGCCTGGGGATCCCTTTGAGGTCTCGGATGCCGAAACCATGCTCAAATATATCAACCCCCAAGCTCCCAAGCCGAAACTGATCGCCCTGTTCAGCCGAGTAGGCTGCCCCTTCTGTGCCAAAGCTAAGGCTTTGCTTAAGGACCACGGCTTGGAATATCAAGAGCTGGTTCTAGGTCAAGGGGATATCACTTTGCAAACCATGAAGGCAATAACTGGCGCTACTGCTACTCCCCAAGTCTTCATTGACGGCCAGCTGATTGGCGGCTCCGATAAATTGGAAGCTTACTTCACTGCCCAAGCCTAGGTGTCTAGGGACACGCTCAAAACATTATCTATCAAGCGGTCCAGGAACTTAGACAGCTGGTCTTGTTCCTGGGCTGAGAAGCCAGCTAGAAACCCTACATACATCTGAGCTACCAAGGGGGGTAAAACCCCTTGCAGCTCGCGCCCAGTATCCGTCAGCCAAATGCGCCAGACCCGGCGGTCCTGGGGGTCCTGCTCCCGATGCACTAACCCCCGCTCTTCCATCCGGGTTAACACTCCGGTCAGAGTCCCCCCCACCTGCTGTAGCTTCTCACTGATCTTACAGGTGGCCATGCCGTCCTCTTGCCAAAGACAGCATAGAACTACCCAGTGGAAGGGAGTCAGACCCAGGGGATCAAGCTGCTCTTGGAACCGCCTTGTAGTTAATTGGGATAGGAGCTTGAGGCGATAGCCAAAACTGTGGGGGGCATAAACCTTCTCAACTCCCAACAAAAAGCTTTCCGAATCCATCGTGACCATCCGCTGCGGCGCTCGAAACCCCGCCTTACGCCTGCCACCCTTTAGTTTAGCATTCCCGACCGGGCCAACTAAGGTTTCGGGTTTTGCCTGGCAAATGGGCAGGCCCCATGCTAGTTTGGGGTCATGATCGAGACTGGTGGACTTACTAGATTGTCCTTGACTTATGATACCTCGGAACTGGCCGGCGGTGTGGCTTTTGGTGCTCCAGTTTAGCTTTTGGAGTTCACCCCCTGCTTTTGCCTACACTACTGCTGACTTGCAACGGCTGCTGACAACCCATGCCTGTGAGGGTTGCGACTTGAAATACGTCAACCTGGAAAACGTCAACCTGGAGGGAGCACAATTGAAGGGGGCGAACCTTAAGTTCGCTAATCTCCAGGGGGCAGACCTGCAGGGGGCAGACCTGCGCAAGGCCAACCTTTACCGGGCCAATCTACAGGGGGCCAACCTGGCCAGGACTAATCTACGGGGCAGCATTTTGATTCAAGCTCAGGTTTTCCAGGCTACCTTTGCCGGGGCAGTTTACGATGGCTCCACGGCCTTTGGCCTAGGCTTTTTCCCCAGTAGCCAGAATATGCACAAGTACGTTGCCCCCTGAATCCCGATTAATATTGGGACTTAGCAATAACCTTAGGTAGACCCCAGGTACTCCTGAGAGCGACCGAAGCCCTGATATTAACTAACATGTATCAGGGTTTGCTTTTTGTGACGGGATGGTAATTTCCCTTAGGCATGCGCCACCATAGGTATTAGTTTCGTGTTGCTTCCCTGCTAGCTGCCGGAGTCTGCCATCCCGGTCCCCCTAGGTACCTCATCCCCTGCACGGAGGCTAGATCATGTCTAAGACATTGGCCAATTTAACCCTGCCCTTAGTAACGGAGGCAGTTGATGCGATTCTCCAAAGGCTTCCAGACCAAGACCGTCGGTTGGCATTTACGGACCCGCAATCTCGTCAGCAGTTAATCAGCCGGGTCCTGAGTCGGGTGCCTAACCTATACACCAGCGTTGAGGAGGGGGAAATCCACTCTGACCCCCAAGGAGCTCCTAGTTGTCCCATCCACCTGCACCTGGAAATAGAACAAGCTGTCTTACAAAACATCCAACATATTTTGGATATCAAAGCAACCCACTCATCGACAGGGGAAGCAGCCTGCCACTGGTTTGGCTGAGGCCCCAATCAATCTGGGTCTCCAGGGCGCTCTGGGACCCACTGTTGTCTAGCAGCCAGTCTGCCCGAGCCATCTTCTCTCCCAGGGGCATCTGGCTTCGGATTCGCTGCTCGGCCTGAGGGGGTGATAGGTTGTCTCGACGACAGAGACGCCTGAGCTGCTGACAGGGGAGACAGTGCACTACCCAAGTTTCACTGACTAACTCTTCCATGTGTGCCTCGAAGAGGAGTGGTACCACCAAGACCAGGGTGGGATCGGGGAGATGGGTGATAGCTGTGGTCAGGGCAAAGCAGACCCAAGGGTGGACCTGCACCTCCAGCCACTGACGCTCCTCGGCGTTAGAGAAGATGATTTCTCCCAAGCGCCGCCGGTGGAGCGTGCCGTCCGTCTGGAGGATCTGGGAGCCGTAACGAGCAGTAATTTTTTCCAGGACCGGGGACCCAGGGGCCACGGCTTGACGGGCGTAGAGGTCGGCGTCCAATACGGGCAGGCGATGATGCGCCGCCAAGTACTTTGCTGCCTGGGACTTGCCCGTGGCGATCCCCCCGGTGAGACCAATTAGTCTGCGACCGCTCAGGTGGCCAGGTGAGACCATTGATGGATATCTAGGGCTAGCTCCTTTGCCAAGTCCAGAATCTGCACCCCGTGGGGGGAGTGCTCACCCTTAGTGTGCAGCTGGGCTAAGTAGTCGTAGTAGAGTTCCTGAGCTGGCTCTAGACTTAGGTTCAGGTGCAGTTGCCGGCTAAAGTAGAGGAGCTGATGCAGATTGGTGGACTCCCGGACCCAATCGCCGTGGTTAAGCAGATGCTCAAGAGACTGGTGAACCAAAGCTGTCCAGGCTTTACACACCCGCGGTGTCCCCAGGTCGCAGCGCATTTGCAGGGCTTGGCTAACCAGATTGATCATGGGGTCCCAGGGGCCTAAACCTTTACCCGCCGCCACTTGTTCCTGCAGACTGGCCAAGACTGCCAAAAGTTGTTGTGTAAGGGCAACTTCGGCGGCGGTTTGTAACTCCCTAGGCACTGGCAGATTTTCCCGGTGGAAGGCCATCAACAGTCCATAGTTGTCCCGGTAGGCCTGTTTATATAGTTCTGCCAGGCGGTCGAGGGTGGCTTGGCTAAGCTGCTCCATAATCCGTCCCCGCTCCTCCCCGAGGAGGTTTTGCAGGCCGTAGACTTGGGGTACTGCCGCAAACCAACTGTTCATCAAGCCTACGGTATGGGCTACCCGGGCTGACACCAGGGAAGAAAATAAACTCTCCTTAAGTCGGCCGTAGGCTCGCCGGCCGGCAAAGGGTTGAATACAGCAGTGGCAATCCCAGCCCCCCAGGTGTAAAACCGCAAAGACTAGATGCTGGGACTCCTGGGTAACCTGGGATGTGATCCTCACCTGACCAATAGCTAAGGAGAGATTGCCCAGGTGTTGCACCTGATGGTCTAGCCGATGGGCTAGGTAGCAGTAAACCGGCTGTTCGCTGGGGTAGTCGTTGAATAGTGTGCTGATGGCGTAGTGGGCGGCTATTTCCTCCAGGCTCACGGGGGTGGGTAGGACCAGTTGGCGGTATACCTCAGCCCCATTACCAAACTGCTCTACATTGGAGGGGGCTAGAGCCAGGCGGCGGATGAAGGCATCCTCTAACTGTACCCCAGCCACGTCACCTGCTAGCTCCAAGGCCCGGGCCGCGTAGCGGAGAATCTGCACCCCCTCCGGGCGGGAGAGCTCTTCAAAAAACCAGCCGCAGCTGGTGTACATCAACAGGGCATGGCGCTGCATCTCTAGGAGGCGCAGGGCATCTACCTGTTCGCTGGGGGTGAGGGGATGGTGTTGATGATTAAACAGAAACTGCTCTACCACCGGCCCGGACCGGTTGAGGATTACCTGAATGTATTCATCCCGGGCTGCCCAGGGGTCCCGCAGCAGTACCCCTCCCTCCTGGTCAAACACTTTAATCAGACGGTCTCTCAGCCAGTCGAGGGCTTGACGTAGGGGCCGGCGCCACTTCTGCTGCCACAGGCTACCCTCGCCCCCACAACCACAGTCTTCCTGCCAGCGGCCCACCCCGTGGGCACAACTCCAGGCGGTGACCGGCTTGATCTGCACTTCCCACTCCGGGGGATACAGGCTGAGGTAGTGGGCAAAGTTAGTCACTTGCCAGTTATGGCGGGGAAACTCCTCCACAAAGGCGTAGGCCAGGCACTTTTCCGCCCCCTTCTTGTGGTGACCAAAGGTTTCGCCGTCCGTGGCCACAGAAAGCAGTTGAGCTAGGCGGTGGTCTCCCTGGATTGCCTGACCCAACCTGCCCACCAGGTATTGAGAAGACTGCAGAAGATTACTAAACCCCATGTCCCTAGAGATGGGCCCGTCGTAGAAGAAAATGTCTAGATAACGACGGTGGGGACTAGATTCTGGATCGATGAAACAGCGGTAGGGGCGGGTAGGGTCAATTTGGCCACCCCCTACTTGTTGCCAGTCTGGCTGGGAGTGACTGCTAGTGGGGAGGGGACGACAACCTTGAGCCTGGGAAGGGGCTAGGACCAAAAATTTCATTCCTTCAGTCACCAAGTCCACAAGGGTCGGATAGTCCACCGCCGTTTCGGCTAACCACATCCCTTCCGGAGCGCGGCCAAACCGGTGTTGGAAGTCGGCTTTGCCCCAACGAATCTGGGTCAGTCGGTCCCGCTGATTAGCTAGGGGCATGATGATGTGGTTGTAGACCTGGGCAATAGCGTTGCCGTGTCCTCCGAGACGTCTACTGCTATTCCGGTCTGCTTCTACGATGCGGCCGTAGGTTTGGGGGTCGTAGCGCTCCAACCAACTCATCAAGGTGGGGCCAATGTTGAAACTAAGATACTCAAAGTTGTTGACTACTCGCAGGACCTCCCCTTTGGAGTTAAGAATCCGGGCAAAGGCATTGGGACGGTAGCATTCTTGATCAATGCGCTCGTTCCAGTCGTGGGCCGGCGCCGCCCCAGGTTGGTTTTCGATCACATCCAGGTAGGGATTCTCCCGGGGGGGCTGGTAAAAGTGACCGTGAATGGTGATGTATATTTGAGGAGTTTGGGGCTGGATTGGCGATTCTAACCCACCTTCAGCGAGAAGATTCATAGGAACCAGATTATGTCTAGGGCGAACACCCGGGAATTTTATCAAGCACAAAAATACTGCCTTCACTACCCCGACCAATCCGTAGGTCGTCATCTAGGTAGGTAGTGTCGAGCCAGCCCTGTTGGCCGCGTCCCTCGAGGGAGATGTCTAAGGGCAAAAAAGACCGACCGGACCGGACGAGGGAGATAAATTGTTCCGGATCGCGATAACCCAGCCACCGCTGCAGTCCAATAATCGAGCGCTGAAAGTTCACCTGCACTCGCCGCTCGGACAGAACTGTGAAGGTAGCCACAACGCTGGCTAGGGCTTCTCCGTAGGGCGGTCCAAATAATTCAGCCACGTTGAAAATCTGCGCGTTAGTGGGGTCGACACACTGGTAGACTCGGCCCAGTTGATAGAAGGGAATTTGGGCTAGGCCTAGGATTCCCCGACTAGTGGTATACAGCAGCCGCCAGGTCCCGGCCAACTGCTGGGGAGAGGCGGTAGGTTGGGGGGTCGGGTTGTAGTCTTCCAGTTGGGCAATCGCAGCCAGAATCGCCTGTTTTTCAACTGGATTGGCTAAGAGACCGCGATTCTTGCCCGCCATGACTCGAAATAGTGCTGCTTTAGCTTCCATAGTCCTGCAGGGTCTGCGGTGGCTGATTTGTAGTTGGCGGCAACTGTCCCGACTAAGATCTGGGGATGATGACTCTCCAGCCTGCCCTAGGTTTGTGCTCAAGCCAGGTAGGGGACGCACTCCTACCATAACAGGTTACGTAGGCACCCATCGGCCCAGAAGAACTAAGCGGGTTAAGTTCTAGGTCTAGCCGAGGTCTTCGGTTTGTCCCGGACCGACATTGATTAGTACCTCGGCTTGACAAACCATATGCCCAGGAGTGATGTGCAACCGATGCAACTTCACCTCTGGCCCTAGATCCAGGCGATGCCCGGCCAATTGTTCGAGGGGTTCAGGGGAGCCTTGGTGAGGTAGCCAGACTGGCTCGATAAACACTAGTGTGTGGGGGTCAGCCAGGTTGAGGCCCGTGCGCAGGGTCCCAGCTTGGTTTACACCCAAGGTGATCTGTTCTACTCCCAAAATGATCCAGGGAGATACCAGGTCCACAGAATTGCCTGGCCAGAACCAATTCCAGAATTCTTCTAGGGGACAACGGGCTAAGGAGGCATTTAAGTCGGCTTCCCCAAGGCACACTTCCCCCCCTACCCAGACCGGTTGGCACAAGCGCCAGGGTTTGCCCTGGAGGACTTGGGGCAAATTAAACATCACTCCTTTAGCTTCTAGTTCAACTTGGGTAAGGTGGATACCCTCGTAGACCACCTGGCGTCCCCTCAGAGACAAGCGGGGGATCTCCCCCCGCAGCAACTGCCGGTTAGAGGAATGAATTTCCAGGTGCAATCCTTCCACCCGGCTCAACTGGGTTCTTAACCAGACGGAGAGGGCAGGGGAAATGATCTGGGCAAGCCATTGGCGGGTGGAGGGCAGGGCGGGGGTCAAGGGGTGGGAAGATAAATTTCTCATTATTTTAACCCTGGTGCGGAACCACTGACGATCCCCATGCCGGGATTAATTGTCATGATTTAATGACATAGTAACCTCTCTTCAGGCCCCAAATGCGTCGATCTACTGAAAAAGCCCCCCGCTCACCCTTGATCCCCGGCCAAACATGGGCCATATTGGGGGGAGGAAATGGCTTTCTATGAAGATATGTTTCTTTGGAAACCAACCCAGTGGCAAAGAGTATGGGCAGAACGGTACCCAACTGCCTGTCGCAGGTGCCCAGACTAAACCGGAGGTCCTCAACCCATGGCAAAAGAACGCCCGCCCCTCGAAGAAATGACCCTGAGACAACTGCGCCGCGTTGCCAGCCAGAAAAACGTACCCCGCTATAGTCGGATGCGAAAATCTGAACTACTGGCAGCGATTCAAGAAAAGGAACCTGTTCAAAGTTCAACCGAAACACAAACCGTACTGGAGGGAGCAGTGAAGGAAACAAAGTTTGATCTCGGCCAAGAAGACCGCAGCGGGGGCCCGCTGGCCACCGTGGATGATGGTCTAAGCGATCTACCCCAGGGCTATGGGGAAAGCCGCATCGTCCTGCTGCCCCGGGACCCCCAATGGGCCTATGCCTACTGGGATGTACCAAACGAGCATCGCCAAGAGCTACGGCAGCAGGGGGGCCAACAGCTGGCCCTGCGGGTTTACGACACGACTGGGATCGACCTAAACTCCCGCAAAGCCCACAACGTCCAGGAGTATCTGTGTGACGAACTAGCCCGGGAGTGGTACCTGCCAATCCCCGTTAGCGACCGGGAATACGTAATTGACATTGGCTACCGTTGCCCCGATGGGCGTTGGTTGGTCTTAGCCCGGTCTGCCCCGGTCACCATCCCCCCTGCCTACCCCTCCGATTGGGTAGATGACCAATTTATCACCATCGACTGGGAAGAATCCCTAGTGGGCAAAACCTTCCTGGAGCTTACCCCTCCCACCGCCGCGGCAGCGAGCACAGAAGACCCAGATGTCATCTACCAAGAAATGTTCGCCCTGGCCCAAGGAGTAGAAGCTCAGCGGGTAGCTGGTTCCCTCTACGGCTCCATGCAGCAGTCAGGCGCCCCGAGCTCCTTCTCAATGATGGCCAGTCAAGTCCTTAGTTCCTACGTGTTCCCCTCTGGAGTGGGATTGTGGGCCCTGCCGACTTTGTCCGGGGCTAGCATGTCCGGAGTGGGTATGGGAGTACGCCCCCAACCGCGTAAGTTCTGGCTTGTAGCTGATGCCGAGTTGATCGTCTACGGGGCTACAGAGCCAGACGCTACGGTGACTGTAGCTGGCCAGCCTATCACCCTCAACAGTGATGGCACCTTCCGCTTCCATGTCGCCTTCCCGGATGGGGAGTTAGACTATCCGATCATGGCGGTAGCTGTAGATGGTGAGCAGACTCGCTCAATTCATATGCACTTTGAGCGGCAAACTCCGGCTCGGCACACCAACACCAAGGAAGAAGCGGTCCTCGAGTGGCCTTAAACCCCGGCTGGGCACACCAACGCCAAGGAAGAAGCGGTCCTCGAGTGCTTCTGATGGATCAATTCCGGGGAGGCATCTGCTGGTAAACTCTAATCTAGAATTACAGAGTGACCAGCAGGTGCCGCATGAACACAGCCCCTTCTCGCAAGCCCGTTGTCGTTGCCCCTTCGATTCTGTCAGCTGACTTTGGCCGTCTAGGGGAAGAAATTCGAGCCGTGGATGTGGCCGGGGCTGACTGGATTCATGTGGATGTGATGGACGGGCGGTTTGTCCCCAATATTACCATCGGTCCCCTGGTAGTGGAGGCGGTCCGGCCCCACACCACCAAGCCTCTGGACGTACACTTGATGATCGTGGAACCGGAGAAGTACGTGGCTGACTTTGCCCGGGCTGGGGCTGACCACATCACCGTCCATGCAGAGCACAACGCCTCCCCTCACCTGCACCGCACCCTGGGTCAAATTAAGGAGCTGGGCAAGGTGGCGGGGGTAGTCCTCAACCCTGGTTCTCCCCTAGAGCTAATCGAGTACGTTTTAGAACTGTGCGACCTAGTGTTGATCATGAGCGTCAACCCAGGCTTCGGCGGTCAGAGCTTTATCCCTGAGATGGTGCCTAAGATCCGCCGCCTCCGGCAGATGTGTGACGAACGGGGGCTAGACCCCTGGATCGAGGTGGATGGGGGCTTAAAGGGCAGTAACGCTTGGCAGGTGATCGAGGCGGGAGCTAACGCGATTGTTGCCGGCTCAGCGGTTTTCAAGGCTCCCGACTACCGAGCAGCCATTGCGGGAGTGCGTAATTCCCAAAGACCCGTTTTAACCACTGCTAATTCCTAGAATCACTAGGGAGGAGGGGCTAGGCTGGGGCTCATGGTAAGATGCAGTTAGTGAACCTACAGCATTTGTCCCACCATGCCTAGCCCCCTTGACACCACTAAGTCAGCTGCGGTCTTTGCTGCCGCCCAAAACCTCATGCCAGGGGGTGTCAGTTCGCCGGTGCGGGCATTCAAGTCCGTCGGGGGGGCGCCGGTGGTGTTTGACCGTGTTCAAGGGGCCTACGCCTGGGACATAGACGGCAATCAGTACGTTGACTACGTGGGTAGCTGGGGGCCGGCCATCTGTGGCCATGCCCACCCCCAGGTGATCGCCGTCCTGAGCACCGCCTTGGCTAAGGGCACCAGTTTTGGTGCTCCTTCGGTACTCGAGAATACCTTAGCGGAAATGGTGATCGAGGCAGTGCCGAGCGTTGAGATGGTACGTTTTGTAAACTCCGGCACAGAAGCTTGCATGTCTGTACTGCGGCTGATGCGGGCTTTCACTGGTCGCGAGAAGATCATCAAGTTCTCGGGCTGCTACCACGGTCACGCAGACATGTTCCTAGTCCAAGCTGGCTCAGGAGTAGCCACCCTTGGCCTGCCGGATTCCCCGGGGGTGCCCAAGTCCACCACCATCCAGACCCTGACCGCCCCCTTTAATAACCTGGAGGCAGTGGCGGCCCTGTTTGACCAGTATCCCGACCAGATCGCTGGCGTTATTCTGGAGCCCGTGGTGGGTAACGCCGGGTTTATTGTCCCTGACCAAGAGTTTCTCTCCGGGTTACGACAGCTGACTAAGGTCCAAGGGGCGCTGCTAGTGTTCGACGAGGTGATGACCGGTTTTCGGATTGCCTACGGCGGCGCCCAGGCTAAATTTGGTGTTACTCCAGACCTGACTACCCTAGGCAAGGTGATTGGGGGGGGGTTGCCTGTGGGAGCTTACGGAGGCCGGCGCGAGATTATGGAGTGGGTGGCCCCAGCCGGGCCCGTGTACCAAGCTGGCACCCTCTCCGGTAACCCCCTAGCCATGACGGCAGGGATCGCCACCCTCGAAATACTCCGCCAGCCCGGGACCTATGAGTACCTAGAAACTATCACTCAGAGCCTGATCCAGGGTTTGTTGACCCTAGCCGAGCACCACGGCCATGCCCTTTGGGGAGGGAGCATTAGCGGCATGTTTGGCTTTTTCTTTCAACCGGGGCCAGTGCACAGCTACGAGGAGGCTAAGCACTCTGATCTAGACAAGTTTCGCCGGTTCCACCGGGGGATGCTAGAGGCAGGGGTGTACCTCGCTCCCTCACAGTTTGAGGCGGGTTTTACCTCCCTGGCCCATACCCAAGCAGACGTACAGCAGACCCTGGCCGCCGCCGACCAGGTACTAGCTAACCTTTAGAGACTAGCCAGGCGTTCCAGCAGGCGCAGGGCCAGGATCGAATTCCCCGCCGGGTCCAGAGGGGGGCTATAAATGCCGACCACCCCTTGCCCAGGTACGAGGGCCAAGAGGGCCCCGCTCACCCCAGATTTGAGGGGTAGGCCTAGGCGTCCCCCCCAGGTAGCTGAAGCTTGGTAGAGCCCACAGCTAATCATCAGGTCCACCACAATCTGAGCGTTGGCGACTGTAGCCGGGGGGGGTTGGACTAAAAGCATCCCCAGACGTGCCAGGTCAGCAGCGTTGCCGCTGAGGCAGCAAACCCAAAAGTACACCTGCAGCATTTGCTCTGGGTCAAATCCCTTAACTTTAGCTAAGTACTGGGCTAAAGCTTGATTGTGGTGATTATCCCCCTGCTGTACCGCCTTCAGCAGGTCTTGGTCTAGAGCCAGGTGAATGTTTGCCCTTTGATTAAGCCAGGTTTGAAATTGGCTGGTTTCCCCCCCTAATAGGGCAGCCATGACTAGGGCACCACTGTTGATCATGGGGTTGCGCGGCCAGCCCTGGTCAACCAATAGTTGTTCAAGGGAATTGAAGGGGTAGGCCGAGGGTTCCCGACCGACCTGGTCAAATACTACTGCCGCGCCCCGGGTTTCTAGTAGATACAACAGCAAAAAAGGCTTGACCACGCTCATGAGGGCAAAGTGGTCGGCCCAGTCCCCAGCTCCCAGGGAGCCTCCCCGAATCCGCTCTACCCACACCCCAAAGCGGCGCTGGTTTACTGAAGCTAGGGGGGCTAAGTAGGTAGGAAGCTCACCGGAAACCTGGACTGCCTGAGTTTGCTGCACTAGGGAGGTCAACTGCTGTTGGCTCAGTCGCTCAAGACACCATTGGATCATAGCCGAGCAATGATCAGCCGCTGCTGAATGTCGGGGAGGGGGTGGAGGGTACACTGGCCAAATCCAGCCTGGCTAAACATGTCTTGGTACTGGACAAAGGAGTAGGCATTCCCCTGGGGAGTCGTAGCCAACATCACTAGGCTGAAGGCAGCCGCCTCCGGGGGCGATACCCGGTCCTCATTGGGAATGATTTCCAGGGTCAGAACTCGTCCCTGGGGCCCCAAGCAGGTGCGCACCTTATTCAGAAAGTCTATACATTCGGCTGGGGTAAAGTGATGGAGAAAGTTCGTCACTAAAACCAAATCGTAGTTCTGACCGAAGTCCACCTCGAAGGCACTCCCGGGCAACAGCTGATAGCGCTCTAGGAGTCCCTGGGACTGGGCATTCTCCTGAGCTACTGTTAATACCTGGGGCCAATCCACTGCTACCACTGTGGCCTGGGGGTAGCGACGGGCAAACTCCAGGCCGAACAGGCCATGGCTAGCAGCAATGTCCAGAATCTTCAGGGGCTGGTCTGGGACATAGGGAACCAGGTCGGCAATTGCCCGGGCCAGGGGAGCCATCACGGGCATCATTGCCCGGGCAAAGCGAATCCACACCGGGTGTTCCGGGGCTACAGTACCCCCAGGACCTAGGGCCGTGGTCCCCTGCCGGACAGCAGTGGTCAAGTTACTAAAAGCTTCCAGGATCAGAGGACTGAGCAGAAATTCCCCCACTCCCCCGAGGTACTCTGGACTGTCGGGGTCAAGGAATATAGCCGAGTCTTGAGTCAAAGCGTAGTCTTGGCCAGTTTTGGTTAAGAAACCAGCCACTACGAGAAAGTCGCACAGAATACCCATACCCCGCTCACTGGTGCTGCAAATCTGGGCTAAGTCCGAGACCCGGGTAATCCCCCGGCCTAGGGCTCCAAACAGGCCTAACTCAAGGGCGGACCTCAGGGCAGCTAAGCTGCGGTAGGAGTTGATAGTATTAAAAAATAGGCTCGGGGAAGGCATGGTTTAGGAGACTCCAAAGTGGGATTTAAGGGCTGACCAGCCACTGGGGGTGAGGACAACCCTCACCACTAACTCTTGACTAGGGTCTTGGAAGACCAGAACTGGCGCCTCGGCAGCCGGCAAAACCTGGACCTGGGGTTGGTCTAGGGTGATGGTCTGGAATACTCGCTGCCGCAAAGAAACCTTGATCACCACCTGCTGATTGGGCCCAACCGGGGTGATATACAATTCCTGGCGGGTGGAAAGTTCCAGCTTACTGGCAGTAATGCTTCGCTCTTGGGGGGTATTGGGATGATGCCAATACAGGGTTAGGCCCCGCAACTCAGGTTGACCCAAGATAAAGGTTTCATCAAAACGCTGCAGGTCCCAGGAGAGGTCCGCAGCCTCTACCCCCAGGTTACTAAGTCTTTGCTGCCAGAGAATTTCTTTACCTGCCAACTCCTGCCACCACTGTTGGATTTGGCGGAGGTTATAGGTGTTGTCGGGACTACTGCTGCCCTGTTGCCAAATGGTTTTGCCGCCCATGGCCAGATTTTCGCTCCTCAGGTCTACAATCCCATGGTAGCTATCGGGCCCCGGGTAATCAGAAGTATTGAACCAGGGGCAGGACCGGGCTGGTCCATACCAGCAGTCAGAAATTTTGCCACCAGAGTTATGATGGCTGACTGATAGACCCGACCGTCCGGAGCTGCCCGAACTTTTAATACCACAGGAGTAAACCTATGCCCATTCTCAAATCCCTACCTGCCAAGACTGTCGCCCTCAGCGCCGCTTCCCTTGTAGTTGGAGCCATGGTGGGGGCTGCTGCCCTGGCCGGCCAGACCCATATGCTCGCCGCCAGGGACGCCCTGCTCACCGCTCGCCAGGAACTTAGCCAAGCAAAGCACAACAAGGGTGGTCACCGGGAAGCCGCCATCAGCCTGATTAATAAAGCCCTCGACCAGGTCAACGCCGGCATCCGTGCCGGTCATTAAGCCGGTATTCCCCCTTGTAGACCGGACCCGGGAGCACACCCTGAAACCGGCAGTGGCCAGGGCAGTTTTTCCGCGGTGAAGGTGGTACAAAGACAACCTGCTGAATATTGGAGGGACTATCACTGGCCCTCCAGCGGCTAACAGAACCTGGATCTGGGGGAGCGCTGGGGCGACGGTCTGGGAAAAACGTTGCTACCGAGAAACCTTGGGGTGAGGGTCTGCCACTACCCCATTACCTGACAGGACCAGAGATAGTTTAGCTCTCGTTCCCAGCCCACTTTATGGGGGTCTTCTCGGCTGGGGTTGTCATTGTTGCCAAAAGTCCTCTAGCATCGTGAGGATAAGCACGCTTGTCAACAATATCTAAAACCAGTGAGACCCATGAAAAACTCTTTCCCAGGCAAGACCATAGCTGTTGGTACCGTCTCCCCCTTAGCTAGTGCCCTTATGGGGTCTGCGGCTTTGGCCACCCCCCGTCCCCCTTACATGACGCAGGCCAAAACTGACTTGATGTCTGCTATGCAGAACCTCAAGCAATCCGGGTGCCCCACCAGCGCCCACCTGAATTCAGCCATGAAACTCATCAATCAGGCGATGCAGGAGATTGACAATGGCATGAAGGCTAGTCAAAGCCCTAATCCCTAGTTAACATGATGTCACTCCCCCTTGCCGCAGCCAAGGGGATGGGGGTGCCCCCCGGGAAACCACATCCGAGGAGACCAAGAGCGACCGGGTTCCGAATATATGACCCCTGGCCTTGACGACATGAAGTTCCAACGGTGGCGGCGGTTGGTAAAGTTTTCCATCAACGAGGGCGGTGCAGACGTCCACTGGACAACGCGCTGGTTTGCCCACTGGCGCGATCCCTACCACTTGTTGCTAATGGTGCCCTGGCCGGGGTTTGCCCTCCTGTTAGCTGTCGCCTATGTAGTCCTCAACTCCCTGTTTGCCTTAGCCTATCTGGCAGACATGGCCGGAATTGGTAACGCCCGACCCGGGTCTTTTGCCGACGCTTTTTTTTTCAGCGTCCAAACCTTTTCGACCGTTGGCTACGGCAACCTATATCCCTTGAGTCTTTACGTCAACCTTGTCACCACCCTCGAGTCCTTGGTGGGTCTGGTGTGTGTAGCTCTACTCACTGGTCTTACCTTCACCCGCTTTACCCGGCCTAGGGCGCGAATCATCTTCAGTAAATGGGCGGTGGTCACCGCCTACGAGGGTATGCCCACCCTGATGTTTCGGGCGGCCAACCAACGCTTCAATAAAATTCTGGAAGCTCAGATACGAGTTTACTATACCCGGGAAGAGGTCAGTATTGAAGGGAAGTTGATGCGGCGCTTCTACGAACTATCTCTAGTACGCAATTCCCATCCTAACTTCTCCTTGAGTTGGTCGGTAATGCACCCCATTCACCCTACTAGCCCCTTCTATGAGGTCACCCCCGCTACCATGGCGCAGGAAAATGGCTTTCTGCATATCTCCCTCAGCGGCCTAGACGAGACGGTTTATCAGAATATTTATACTCGTCACACCTACACCGTAGACCGCATTCTCTGGAACCATCGCCTTGAGGACATGGTCACCCCCGTGGATGGCAATAGTCTAGTGATTGATACAGCAAAATTCCATGCAGTGGTGCCTGAGGGATGACTAGTCCAGGTACCACAGCTCCCCTAGTCGAGGTATTCTCAGCCATCCAAGGGGAAGGCTTAATCCTGGGGACCCGCCAGGTCTTCATCCGCTTTGCTGGCTGTGACCTGCGCTGCCACTTTTGCGACAGCGCCCACACCTGGCAGCCAACCCCTGACTGCCTAGTTGAGTTCCATCCTGGAGCCAGGGACTTTCTCACCTACCCCAATCCCGTCAGCCAAGCTAACCTGCAGGCATGGGTACGGCGTCTGGATACCCCACAGGGCTTACACGACAGCATTAGTCTGACCGGGGGAGAACCCCTGCTGCAGCAGGACTTTCTAGAAGACTTTCTGCCCCAGGTACACCAGTTGCCAATCTACCTGGAGACGGGCGGGCACTTACCCACTGCCCTAGCTAAGGTCCTCCCCCACATCGATCTAGTAGGCATGGACTGGAAATTGCCCAGTGTTAGCGGAGAAACCCTCTGGAGCGCACACCAGGAGTTTCTCGCTATCACCTGGTCTTACCCCCGGACAGTGTTTGTGAAAATTATCATCTCAGCCCAGACGGAGCCGGCAGACCTACACCAGGCCATGGGGCTCATTGCCCAAGTTAGCCCCCAGATCCCAGTGATTCTGCAGCCCGTTACCCCCTGTCGTGGGGTAGAAGCACCTACCCCCGCCCAGGTCCTCGATTGGCAGGCACTGTGCAAGCAGACCTTAGCCCAGGTGCGGGTAATACCCCAGACTCATAAACTCATCGGTCAACGGTAGAACTCAACCCTCAGCCATGACTGGTACATTGCGGATCAAAATTTGCGGCATCACTAAACCAGACCAAGGGGCGGCAATCACTAGGTTGGGGGCCACGGCCCTGGGCTTTATCTGTCATCGACCGTCACCTCGGTACGTAGCCGCAGAACGGATCCGCCAAATTGTGGATGCCCTAGAAATATCAGTAGATCTAATCGGGGTATTCGTTGATGCTCCGACAGCCGACATCTGCCGGACAGTGCTAGCGGGGGGTCTAACCGGGGTGCAACTCCATGGCCAGGAAACCCCCACCTTCTGCGAACAGCTGCGGCAGGCTCTACCAACCGTAGAACTAATTAAGGCAGTGCGGGTTAAAAACCCCCAGAGCTTAGACCAACTCAGTCAAGCTTGGCCAGGAGTAGATACCTTTCTTCTAGACGCCTACGTTCCCCAACAGCTAGGGGGCACCGGCAAAACCTTTAACTGGTCAGATCTGGCAGACTTTAAGTTCTCCCGCCCTTGGTTCTTAGCTGGTGGCCTAGGCCCGGAGAATATCCGCCAAGCCCTAGAGCAGTTGCAGCCCAAGGGCGTGGATATCTCTAGTGGAGTAGAGTCTGCCCCGGGTGATAAGGATCTAGGGCGAGTGGCACTCCTCTTAGCTCAGCTCAGGCAACCCTAGCAGTGCTCCTGTTTTCCTTGCATTCCCCAGGAAATTCGTTATTATGAATGACTAGATATGTCAGGAACGTAACATATCCTGTTCGCCCCACCCTCAGGAGATTCTCCCCCATGGATTACCTGGACAGAGTGCTCGACACCCTCCAAGATTTACTGCGCCGCCTCATCGATGCTCTCCTGGGGCCAGAACAACAGCCGGAAGCCGAGCCAATCCCCGTGCCGGTGCACGAGCCTGGGGCTAGAGGGCGATAGGGTGACGTGCACCTGAGCATCCTTGTCCTCCACGGACCCAATCTCAATCTGCTAGGTCAGCGTGAACCCGAGGTCTACGGTCGTCTGACCCTCCAGGAGCTTGACCGGCTCCTACTGCAGGCAGCTGGTACTCTAGGGGTGAATTTAACCATCCATCAGTCTAACCACGAAGGGGTACTTCTAGACTTGATTCATGCCGCGCTAGGGAGCTACCAGGGCATATTAATCAACCCAGGGGCCTACACCCACACCAGTGTGGCTTTGCGGGATGCTCTGGTGGGTGTGGGTTTGCCCACAGTGGAGGTGCACCTGAGCAATATTTACCGGCGAGAACCCTTTCGCCATCACTCCCACATTGCCCCAGTGGCAGTGGGGCAGGTGAGTGGCTTCGGAGCCGACAGCTATTGTCTGGGCCTGCGGGCTTTAGTTAACTATTTGCATCCCCCCCAACCTCCTCAGGAGTAGGAGGGGCTCGCTCCTAAATCCGTCCCGGGCAAGAGACGGACTGGGTGTTGACTAGGCGACCCCTATTGTAACGGCTGTAGATCTGGTAGTGACGATTGCCATTCTGGGGCCGCGAACCTTTATACTGAATCAAGATACTGCCAGAGCGGTAGTTGTAACGCGGGCAGCTGTAGATGCTGTAGGCATCGGCGGGCTTTAGGGGTAAAGTGGCTCCCACCAAGGTGGCCAAGGAAACCAATCCGGCAAGGGCAAGCTTTGGGGGTTGCATAGAGCTAAGTACTCCTGAGAGATAGATAAGTTCGCGGTGTCGAGACATTATACCGGTTAGGGTTTGTCATCAGGGTTGCACTGGTCAGACGTCTTAACAACAACCCCGCACCCATTCGCCCTGCACCCGACCGTCGGCGAGCAGGAAATACTCTCTCTTCCAGATCGGTGCCTCTCGCTTGAGGGCATCAATAACAAACTGACAGGCAGCAAAGGCCTCAGCCCGGTGGGCAGACCCAGCCGCTACTAGGACCGCCACCTCTCCCACCTGCAGTTTACCCACTCGATGATGTATCACCACCCGGCCTACCTGGGGCCAGTGGGCCTGGGCACGGGCCCCAATAGCCTTGAATACAGCCAAGGCCATGGGTTCGTAGGCTTGGTATTCCAGGTTCACCACCGCCCGACCAGCGTTGGCTTGACGCACCATGCCACTCATAACTACCACAGCCCCGTGGGCTGTATCAGCCGCCTGGTCGTGCACTAGCGCCCAAGACAGAGGGGCGAAACTAATCACCCAGTCTGCCACCCTAAGCTGTCACTCCAGTGGGCAAGGGACAGGACACGGCGGTACCGCCGAGGCCACAATAACCCTGGGGATTCTTGGCCAGGTATTGCTGGTGGTAAGCCTCTGCGTAGTAGAAGGGAGTAGCAGACAGAATTTCCGTTGTGATCTGGGGATAACCCGCCGCCTGCAGGGCTTGTTGGTAAAGCTGGGCGGACGTGGTTGCCAAGGCCTCTTGGGCCGGGGTAAAAAAGTAAATGCCAGAGCGGTACTGGGTGCCTACATCATTACCTTGGCGCATTCCCTGGGTGGGGTTATGGTTTTCCCAAAAAACCTTTAACAGCTCCCCGTAGGATATCGTCTGGGGATCGTAGACTACTAAGACCAGCTCGTTGTGACCCGTGAGGCCAGTGCACACCTCTTGGTAGGTGGGGTTAGGGGTAAACCCCGCCCCGTAACCCACCGCCGTAGTGAAGACTCCCGGCAGAGACCAGAACTTACGCTCCGCCCCCCAGAAGCACCCCATACCGAAGAGGGCTTTTTCCAGACCTTCGGGGTAGGGGGGCTGGAGGGGGTGCCCAAGGACAAAGTGGGTATCGGGCACAGCCATGGGTTGGGACCTCCCCGGCAATGCTTGCTCTGGTTTAGGTAGAGTCGGTTTTTTACCAAAGTTGAACAAAGACATAGACTATGGACCAGGTCAAGATGGTTAACTATTCAGGTGATGGCAGGCCTAAGTCAAACAATTCAGGTCAGACGGATGACCTTTTTATTAATCCTGTTCAGACTCCGCGCCGGAAAAACCAGTCCTCGCTCTGACTCTGATTTTATCGCAACCCGACCAATCTCTGCTATACCTGAGAGGTGACTACCGAGAGTTACCAGTATGGATACGTCGCTCATCCATTCATTGTCAGATGCCATCTTCCACCCGTCCCTTGTAGACTGGTTGATGCAAACTACCGCCATCCCTTCTTCCTCCGTCAACTCCTCTGTGGCCTTTCACCAAAATATTCTGGGGCAGTTTACCTCTGCCTGGAATCACTTCATTGCCAGTGGGCAAGCCTGGTCTTTCTTCATTGGCCTGGCCCTGGGCTATATTATTCGTTCCCTGACTTCCTTTGGGTAAACCCTAATGGATAATCCCGCCGCTGGTACCTGGAGCCAAAGGTTTACAACCACTCTACATCCGGCTATTGTCCAATTTAACGCCAGCATTGGTTTTGACATCCAACTTCTGACCTACGACCTGACAGCTTCCCAAGCCCATGCCCAGATGTTAGGCAAGGTAGGTATCATCTCTCCAACAGAAGCCCAACAACTAGTGAGCGGCCTTGAACAAATCCGCCAGGAATTCCTTCAAGGGCAGTTCAGACCCGGCCCAGACCAGGAAGATGTGCATCTGGCAGTGGAGCGGCGGCTGACTGAAATCCTCGGGGACCTCGGGAAGAAGTTACACACCGCCCGCTCCCGCAATGACCAGGTGGGGACGGACACACGCCTCTACCTGCGGGACCAGATTCAGCAGTTGCAGCAGCAGTTGCGGCAGTTGCAACTGGCCTTGGTCAGCCTTGCGCGCCAGCACCTAGAGACGATCATTCCTGGCTACACCCATCTGCAGCGGGCTCAACCGGTCAGCTTAGCCCATCACCTGTTAGCCTATTTCCATATGGCCCAGCGGGACTGGGAACGCTTGGGGGATGTGGCTGGCCGGGTGAATATTTCTCCCCTCGGGTGTGGGGCCTTGGCGGGCACCCCCTTCCCTATTGACCGCCAGTACACTGCCCAACTACTGGGTTTTGACCAAGTCTACGCCAATAGCCTCGACGGCGTCAGTGACCGGGATTTTGCCCTGGAGTTCTTGGGGGCAGCCAGCATTATCATGGTACATTTATCCCGCTTGGCCGAAGAAATTATCCTCTGGTCCAGTCAGGAATTCGGCTTTGTTACTTTGACAGACCGCTGTGCCACTGGTTCTAGCATCATGCCCCAGAAGAAAAACCCAGATGTGCCCGAACTGGTGCGGGGTAAGACTGGCAGAGTATTTGGTCACCTCCAGGGACTGTTGGTGGTGATGAAAGGTCTACCCCTGGCCTACAACAAAGACCTCCAGGAGGATAAGGAAGCACTGTTCGACACCGTGACTACAGTGAAATCCTGCCTCGAAGCTATGACCGTGGTCCTGCAGGAAGGCATTGAATTCCAGCCGGAACGACTAGAGCAGGCGGTAGGGGAGGATTTTGCCAATGCTACGGATGTAGCTGACTACTTGGCTCGCAAGGGAGTGCCCTTCCGGGATGCCTACAACCTAGTCGGGCAGCTGGTGCGCACTTGTATTGAGCAGGGAAAACTGCTGTCGGACTTGACTTTGCCCCAGTGGCAGGCCCTCCACCCCCAGTTTGCCGCCGACATCTACCAGGCGATTACCCCTCGGCAAGTAGTGGCAGCCAGAAACAGCTACGGAGGGACTGGATTCGCCCAGGTGCGGCAGGCTCTAGACCAGGCCGAAGCTCTCCTTGGCCCAGCCCATGGACTGGTTTGAGTGGCATGCCCAGTACCGCCGCAGCCCGGAGCTGCGTGCCCGGCTGGAACTAGTCCGCCAGAGCATCAGCCAGGTTCTTCTAGCCAGGCCCCCAGGACCGATTCAGGTAGTGAGCATTTGCGCCGGTGATGGTCGCGATCTACTCGGCGCCCTCCTAGACCACTCCCGGACCGCCGATGTGAAGGCACGGCTAGTAGAGGCAGACCCCCGCCTAGTCAGCAGTGGGCGGCAGGCCGTCCGGGCAGCGGACCTAGACTCTCAGATCGAGTTTGCCCAAGCAGACGCTACTGACCTAGTTTCCTATGAGGGGGCTATTCCCGCCGCCTTGGTACTGCTGTGTGGAGTGATCGGTAATGTTTCCGTTGGCCAGTTGCCCTCTCTTTGTCAGGGGTTAACCAGCCTTTGCCTTCCCGGGGGCAGCCTGATCTGGACTCTCGGCCTAGGGACAGAGGAGACTGCCCCAGTAGAGCTAGTCACGGAGCACCTGCAAGCTGCCGGGTTCACCATGGCAGCCTACCACACCACCCCTCGGGGGCGCTTTGGGGTCGGGGTAGCCCAATTCTCTGGCCCAACTACCCCCTCCCGCTCCACCTGGTTTGAGTTTGCAGGCCAGCCCCGGCAGTTTACTTGCTGAGGGTTAGGGACTTGACTGCCGCCTCCATCATCTGGGCAGATTGGTGGTCCCCCTGTTGGGTGAACAGGCGTGCTGCTTCCTCAAAGTCAGCTCGGGCACTACGGCGGTCTCCCATCTGTAGCCGGATCGTACCGCGGTCCCCGTAGGCAGGAGCAAAACTAGGGTCTAAGTTAATAGCCCGGTCGAAGTCCTGCAGGGCGCGAGTAGTCTGGTCAGTATAGTAGTAAGCAACGCCACGATTGTAATAAATATTTACATTGCCCGGCTGCAACAGGAGGGCCTGGTTGTACTCATGAATAGCGCTCCAGTAGTCTCCCTGGAGGGCTTCCTGGGCGCCGCGGTTGAGATACACCGTCGCCAAGGACTCCTTAGTCTGCGATAAGGGAGGAGTCTGGGTGGCAAGGGCAGGGGCACAATTGATCAGTAGTGACATAAGCAGCAAATTGGGAATATAACCTACCCAACACCGGGGTTTCATAGTATAGTTACGGGCTAGCGGGTGTCCCTCAATCTTAGCCAATCTTGGGTTTGGTGTCCCCTACCCGGGAATTTGCTGGAGGGCCGGACAAGCTTGGGTGACTAGCTCACGGCGGAGAATCTGTAGTCCCTGGGTATACTGGGGGTCTGCCCCAGTGCCAATCAGGTTGGGGTGTAGGGCTAGGAGGCGCTGCTGGGGCCAAGATAGGGGGATAACTACCTGAGGAGTGATTCCCTTGCGGTTGATATCCTGACCATTGGGAGTTAGATAGTGCTCTACGGTTACGGCCATCCCCGACCCATCCCCTAGGGCCAGAACCGACTGGACAAGTCCTTTACCAAAGGTCTGAGTCCCCACCAGGCAGGCCCGGTGGTCATCTTGCAGCGCCCCGGCAAGTATTTCACTGGAGCTGGCCGATCCGCCATCCACCAAGACTACTAGGGGCAGGCTAGTCAAGGCAGTACCCTGAGCTAGGACTTGCCGTTCCTGGTGCCAGCGGTTAACGGTGGTGAGGATCACCCCTTGATTAATCCACAGGCGGGCAATGGCAATGCTGGTAAGTAGTAGACCACCCGGATTAGCCCGCAGGTCGAGGATATAGCCCTTAACCCCCTCTTTTTTGAGGGTACTGATGGCCTGGGACATCTCGGGAGTAGCATTGGCACTAAACTCACTCAGACGAATGTAACCGATCGGCCCTGCAGGGGTAGAGCGATAGCTGAACCGGACTGGCTGTAGCCGAATTTTGCGGCGCTTCAGGGTGAAGGTCAATTGATGCCCCCCCCGCTCCACGGTCAGCACTAACAGACTATTACGGGGGCCACGAATAAGATTAGTCGCTTCTGCCATGGTCAGGGGGGCAGCAGGCTGGTGGTTGATCTCGGTGATCACATCCTGGGGAAGGATCCCCGCTGCTGCCGCCGGGGAGCCAGGCAAGGGCATGACCACCATGAGCTGGTGGGTTTTAAGGTTCTTGACCACCTCGATACCAATGCCGACTAGTTCACCGGAGGTTTCCTGGGTCAAGTCTCGAAACTGGGTCGGGTCCATGAAGCGAGTATAGGGGTCTCGGAGGGTGGCTAGTAGCGACCGGATTGCTCCGTAGGCCTGGGGCAAATTAGCGTAGGTTCGACTGAGGTACTGTTGCCTGACCCTAGGCCAGTTTTGGTGATTGAAAGTGCCATCAACATAGTCTTGGTTAACAATCTGCCAAGCCTCGTCTACCAGCTCCCGGGGATGGCGTTTGAGGAAGAAGGAGGTCTGACAAATTTGTAACTCCACGCCTACCACACCCACTCCCCCGACCACAATTGCCGTGGAAGCCAACACTAATGCCTTTTGCCAGATACTCATGATTCCCAATCCCCTCTGCAAACTATCCGCGAGGCCGCCTGGCCCCTCCTCCTCCCTCCAAAACCGCCGCTACCAGAGCCAGGGCAGCTAGGGGGGCCGTGACGGTGCGCAGAATCCGTCCCCCGAGGGAAGCTAGTCTAAATCCAGCCGCTTGGGCTTGGTCGGTTTCGGCTGGGGTCCATCCCCCCTCGGGACCAACGGCAATAATTAAGGCTGGGGGCAACTCTGGCCTAGACACCTCTGCTATAAGCAAGTCTAGTAGCAAAGGCCCCGCGATCCGTGGCGTGCAAAGATAGGCCGGAGTCTGGGCGGGTAACTGCGTTAGGGCAACACTCCAGGAAACTGGGGCTCCCAGAGTCGGTACGTAGGAGCGCTCACACTGCTGTGCTGTCTCCTGAACTAGACGTTGCCATCGCTCTTGCCGGCCTGGGCTAGGGCGGGCAATTGTCCGCTCACTAACTACGGGAGAAACGTACCTAACCCCCAACTCCGTTGCTTGCCGCAGCACTTCTTCTAGACCATTGCCCTTAGGGATCGCAATCATTAGGGTAACTGCTACCGGTAACTCTCCCTGGGGGGTGTAGGGACCAAGGATTTCCGCCCAAGCTGGGTACAAGACCGATAACCAGGCTTGGCCCTGACCGTCCATAAGGAGAATTTGGGCCCCGGGGCCTAGGCGTAGCACGTGGTACAGGTAGTGTTTTTGGCCTGGAGTAAGTATAATCTGGTCTCCCTGGCGTTGGTCAGGGTTAATCACCAGGCGGTGCTCAAAGGCTACATTGCCCATAGCGAGCACAAGCAGAGTGTACTAGGGAAGAGAGGATGTCTGGACTGACTGGCCTGACTAGCAGGCCATCTAAGCCGGGGGTTTCCTCCTGGTGCATCCAGCTAAGAGCGCAAATGTCAGTCAGGGCCACCACCGTCATAGTCTCGGTTGTGTGGCCACGGGCCCTAAGGTCTAGAACTAATCCCTGAGTTCCCTGGGGCTGGTCCTCCGTCAGGATCACGAGGTAGGGAGTAGTCTGACCTACGAGTCTTAAGGCTTGTTCTCGGGATGTAGCGATTTTTACCTGGCAGTTGAGATGACTAAGAATTTGCTCTAAAACCTGTGAATCTTCCGGCTGTTGATTAACCACTAGAACGTAGCTGTGGGATAACATCACATCTGCAAGAATTTAGTTAGTGGTACTGTCTGGGACTATAACCCATGGGGAGAGAGTAATTCTAACGGGGGATTAGGGCCCAATCCTTGAGCAGGTAAGGATTTGACCATCTTGTCAAGGGGGATGTCTCTTCAGTTTTTTTTCGCTTTTAGGCTCCCGTGGGTCACCGCCCGCCCCCCAGGTCTCGTGTCTCTAGTGTCAGTGCTAGGATCAGAATAGAAAAAAAAGGAAAAGTAAGGAACCTGCACCGCATGAGAGAGTTGGAAAAGTTGATTTCTTTTGACGGTCGAGATATTCGCCTCAAAATTGGTGTCCTTGCTCCCCAGGCTGGGGGATCTGTACTAATACAGTCGGGTGATACCGCAGTTTTGGTGACAGCTACCCGTGCTCCTGGTCGGGAGGGAATAGATTTTCTCCCCCTAACCGTGGATTACGAAGAGCGTCTTTACGCCGGTGGCCGAATTCCGGGGGGATTCTTGCGCCGTGAAGGACGACCCCCCGAAAAGGCAGTGCTGGTAGGCCGCCTGATTGACCGCCCCCTGCGACCCCTGTTCCCTAGTTGGTTGCGCGACGACATTCAGGTAATGGCTACTACCTTGTCCATGGATGAACAGGTACCCCCCGATGTCCTAGCAGTGACGGGGGCTTCCATTGCTGTGTCCCTGGCGGGGATTCCCTTCCACGGACCCATGGCGGCGGTGCGGGTAGGGCTCGTAGGTGATGAATTTGTGATCAACCCTACCTACGCGGAAATTGAGTCCGGAGATCTGGACCTAGTGGTGGCCGGTTCGACGGAGGGAGTGATCATGGTGGAGGCGGGCGCCAACCAGCTCTCAGAGGCAGACATTATTGAGGCTATCGACTTCGGTTATGAGTCTGTGCGTGACCTGCTACAAGCTCAAAAGGACCTCCTAGAGGAGCTAGGCATGGCGCCAGTGCCCATTCCTGCTCCCCCTACAGACCCGGAATTGGAAGCCTTTGTCCGTGGCCAAGCTACGGAGCCGATCCGGGCGGTGCTAGGCCAGTTTCATGAGGACAAGCACGTCCGGGATACAGCCCTAGACCAAATCAAGGTGGCAGTAGTTCAGGCAGGGCAGGCATTACCAGAAGACCACCCCGTCCGCCAAAGTCTCAGTGCTAACCCCAAGGGCCTAGATAACCAATTCAAAGCCTTGACTAAGCAGCTGATGCGCCTACAGGTGATCCAGGACGGCCGACGGGTAGATGGCCGAGCCCTCAACCAAGTCCGACCAATCAGCTGTCAGGTAGGATTTCTGCCCCCCCGTGTCCATGGCAGTGCCCTTTTCAACCGGGGCCTGACCCAGGTGCTCTCGGCCGTCACCCTAGGCTCCCCCGGCGAGGCCCAGGAACTAGATGACCTGCACCCAGATGAGCAGAAGCGCTACCTACACCACTACAACTTTCCCGCCTACTCCGTAGGTGAGGTCAGGCCGGTGCGATCCCCAGGGCGGCGAGAAATCGGCCACGGGGCTCTGGCAGAACGGGCCTTAGTGCCAGTGCTGCCGGGCCAGGACCGGTTCCCCTACGTAATCCGGGTAGTATCGGAGGTGCTCTCCTCCAATGGCTCCACCTCCATGGGGTCAGTTTGTGGTTCTAGCCTGGCCCTGATGGACGCTGGTGTACCAATCCTTAAACCCGTCAGTGGAGCTGCCATGGGCTTGATCAAGGAGGGGTCGGAGGTGCGAATCCTCACCGATATCCAAGGCATCGAGGACTTCCTCGGCGATATGGACTTCAAGGTAGCCGGTACCGACACGGGGATTACAGCTTTGCAACTAGATATGAAACTGACTGGCTTGCCCCTGGAAGTGATTGCCCAGGCGATCCGGGAAGCCCGGCCAGCTCGGTTACACATCCTGGAAAAAATGCTAGCGGTGATCGATAAACCCCGGGATGACATCTCCAGCTATGCTCCCCGGCTGATGACCATCAAAGTCGATCCCGACATGATCGGCCTCATTATCGGCCCAGGAGGTAAGACCATCAAGGGCATCAGCGAGCAAACCGGAGCCAAGATTGACATTGAAGACAGTGGCCGAGTGACCATTTCTGCTCGCGACGGGGAGAAGGCCAAACGGGCCCGGACGATCATCCAAGGCATGACTCGCAAACTGAACGTTGGTGATGTCTACGTGGGCCGGGTCACCCGCATCATCGCCATCGGCGCCTTTGTGGAGGTGCTCCCGGGTAAGGAGGGAATGATCCATATCTCCCAGATAGCGGATCACCGGGTGGCCAAAATCGAGGATGAACTGTCAGTGGGGGATGAGGTGATAGTTAAGGTACGGGAAATCGACAGCCGGGGCCGGGTCAATCTAACCTGCCTGGGAATTAACCAAGAGGAGGAGTTGGCAGCCCGGCAAGCCGCCGCCCTCAACTAAGCCATGACCCGGGCACGGCTAGACTATTAGTCTCCCCGGGGCAGGTGTCTGCCTCGGGGGGCAACTTTCCCTGCACTTGGTAAGAGCGGGTCATAAGATAAACCTGATGGCCGGGGTCTAAGGGGCCCTTAAGTCAGGCTACTTAGGGTTACCCCCAAGTCTTGCAGGGTCTGGTAGACCACACGGTAGTAGATCCAAGTACCTCGCCGTTCCCGAATAAGGAAACCAGCCTCATACAGTACTTTGAGGTGATGGCTGACCGTGGGTTGCGATAGCCCCAAGGGTTCAGTCAGTTCACAAACACAGGCTTCCCCGGAGGGTTGGGAGGCAATCAGACTTAGAAGCTGTAGGCGGGAGGGGTCACCTAGGACCCGAAACCTGGCAGCCAAGTGCTCCGCAGCCGCCGCGCTAAGGTGCTGCAGTACCAGGGGTGGACAGTCCGTGGCCAGAGGGGCATCCATAATTTTATATATTGACTACTGTCGATGTAGTCGCTAGTATATCAATGTCGGTCAATAGAGGCCCGGGGGCGCCAAACCACAATTGCCTTAAGCTTGCTGCCCTCAAGGTCTGAATAAACCATAGTTGCCCTGCCCCAATCTAGGCTGGACACCTGTAACTCTATCAGTCTACTCTCCCGGACGGTAGCTGCCCACATAAAACAAGCTCCTCAACCATTAAAGGCTTGGCCATGACCCAGACTTCTCAGCGTCGACATCCCAGGCACCTATCTTTCCTCGACCGGTTCCTGACTTTATGGATTTTCCTGGCCATGGCGGTGGGGGTAGGTATAGGCTACTTTTTTCCCACCATCGGCACGGTAATTGACCAGTTTCAGGTAGGCACCACTAACATCCCCATCGCTGTTGGCTTGGTCTTAATGATGTATCCCCCCCTAGCGAAGGTGCGCTACGAGGAGCTAGGGGATGTCTTCCGCAACTCCAGGATTCTGGGATTATCGCTGGTGCAAAACTGGATCATTGGGCCATTTTTAATGTTTTTCCTCGCAGTGATATTTCTGCACAACTACCCCGAATATATGGTAGGTCTGATCCTAATTGGCCTAGCCCGCTGCATTGCCATGGTAGTGGTGTGGAGTGACCTGGCGCGGGGCAATACTGAGTACACTGCCGGCCTAGTGGCTTTTAACAGTTTGTTCCAGGTGATTTTCTACAGTCCCTACGCCTGGTTCTTTTTGGCAGTTCTACCACCCCTATTTGGTCTGCGGGGGAGTATGGTAAACGTCAGTATCGCCGAGATTGCCCAAAGTGTCTTGATTTACCTGGGTATCCCCTTTCTAGCTGGGTTCTTCACGCGTTTTTGGCTGGTAAAGCTCAAGGGCAAGCCCTGGTATCACGACGTGTTTGTGCCCAAAATCAGCCCCATTACCCTAGTTGCTCTGTTGCTCACCATTGTGGTGATGTTTAGTCTCAAGGGGAATTTGATCCTTGAGATTCCCTTAGATGTGGTGCGAATTGCAGTGCCGATGATTATCTACTTCGTGGTGATGTTCCTGGTCAGCTTTTATCTGGCTTGGCGGATCAAGGCCGACTATTCTCGCGCTGCTAGTGTGGCCTTTACCGCCGCCGGAAATAATTTTGAACTGGCCATTGCTGTAGCTATTGCCGTCTTTGGAATCAATTCCGGGGCCGCCTTTGCAGCTGTTGTCGGTCCTCTGATCGAAGTTCCGGTCCTGATTAGTTTAGTCAATGTGGCCTTCTGGCTAGAGAAGCGCTACTTTAAGGCCCCGGCAGTTTGAAGATTCGGGCAAATTTAACCTGAAGGAGAAAGCCGATGAAACGGGTGATGTTTGTTTGTAAGCACAATTCAGGCCGCTCACAAATGGCCGAGGCTTTTGCCAAAAATCTGGCCCAGGGCAATCTGGAGGTAGTCAGCGCCGGCCTAGAGGCTAGTAGGGTTCATCCGGGGGCGGTCGCCGCCATGCAAGCGGTCGGCATTGACATCAGTCAACAGGTATCCAAGCCCCTGAGTAACTTTAAGCCTGAGGACTTTGACGTGGTGGTTTCCCTGTGCGGCTGTGGGGTGAACCTACCGCCGGCATGGTTGCTAAGAGAGGTTTTCGAAGACTGGCAACTAGATGACCCAGCTGAACGGCCAGAAATTTTCCCGCAGGTACGCGATCAGGTGAGGGAGCGCGTCGAGCAGCTGCTCCAAAGGATCGCGGCCGCCTAAAGGGAGTTTGGTCTTCAAACTCCAGGCACAGGCTCTCCTAACCTTGGGGAGCCCGCTGCCGGGACTCGTGGCGACGGCAGGCAACTTTCCACGGGGGTTTATAGGTTAGGCTATAGGCAAATTGGCTTAACTCCAGATAGATTATCACTGTCGGGGGACAGCATTAATCAAGCCTTGAGGCCCCCACCCATGCATATACTCTGGGAATCAACGGTCTACGTCGGCAAATACACTATCCCTTGCCTTATCTGCGGCCGTAAATCCCTGCCGCGTCGCCTGCGTGGTAACCAGTTTTTGCTCGCTGTAGTTTACAATCAAGCCGGACAAGTGGTGGGCGAAGCCTGCCAAGAGTGCATGCAGGCTGACCCAAAGGAAATTCAGATCCGTCTGCGGGAGCGACTAGAAGCCCTCCAAGCCCAACTGGCCAACCTTGAAGCTCTGACCCAAGAACCCCTGACCTTGCCCAGCCTAGAGGCAGAGTTCTGCTCCCACCGTCTCCTTTCCTAGACTTTTAGACCTTAGATCTCAAGCGATGAATCTCCCTCTCAGAACTCTCGGACAAACCGACATCAAAATTAGTCCCTTGATTCTGGGCACCTGGCAAGCTGGCAAGCGCTGGTGGGTCGGCATTGAGGATGAAGAATCGATCCAGGCCCTGCGGACTGGCTTTGCCGAGGGGATGACAACCGTAGACACGGCCGAAGTTTACGGGGATGGGCACTCAGAGCGGATTGTCCGGGCAGCCCTCGGGGCAGTGCGAGACCAGGCTATCTATGCCACTAAGGTCTTCTCAAACCACCTGCGCTATGAACAGGTAATCCAGGCCTGTGAGCGGTCGTTGGAAAACCTGGGGACCGACTACCTGGACCTGTACCAGATCCATTGGCCGGCTGGGTCCTTTAACAGCGAACTGGTGCCCATCGAGGAAACCATGGCAGCCCTAAATACCCTCAAGCAGCAGGGAAAGATCCGGGCCATCGGGGTGTCTAACTTTTCCCTGGAACAGCTGCAGGAGGCTAGTCGCTACGGGCGCATCGATAGTATCCAACCCCCCTACTCCCTCTTCTGGCGCCGGGTAGAGGAGGAGCTAATGCCCTACTGCCTCCGGGAACAAATTTCCATCCTGGCCTATTCCCCCCTAGCTCAGGGCCTGCTAACGGGTAGATTCGCCCCGGGCCACCAATTTGAGCCGGGGGATAACCGGGCCGATAATCGCTTGTTTCAAGGGGAAAACTTTGAGCGGGCCCACCGCGCCCTAGCCCAGCTGAGGCCTCTGGCTGACCAGTACCAAACTAGCCTGGGCAACCTGGCCTTGGCCTGGTTAATCTCCCAACCCAACACCAGCGCTATCGTGGGGGTGCGCCACCCCCATCAGGCCCTCGAGAACGCTCAAGCGGCTCGTCTTACCCTGTCGGCGGCTGACCTAGCTTGCATCGACACCATTGGCCACACAGTCACTGACCATCTGGACCCCCAGTACGCTGGGATGTGGAACTGGGCCTAGGCAAACTGGGGGGGAGCGCTGCCTGTCAGGGGCTCTAGCATTGCTTGCAGGTGAGCCCGCTGCACCTCAGCAGCCTGAGTTAAGTCTCCCGGCACCTCAAAAAATACCAGACTGTCGACCGGGTCTAGAGCGATGGCCTGAAAGAGAATATGGGTGACTGGTAAGGGCAGGGCCATCAGGTCTGGATCACGGCTGAAGTTGGGCCCGGTGGTTACGTCTTTAAGGGTGGGGTAGGCGTAGATGATATTCTTTGATTCGGTGGGGTCGTACTCATTTTGCATGGTGGCCACCACCCAACGACCATCCACGGACTGGAGGATGTAGTACTCTAGGAAACGCAGCTGCCCTGCCACGTGCTTCAGGGAGGGACCGAAGGCAGCTACAAGCTCCGGACTGACCCCATCGGGAGGGGCTAGCTGGACTAATGCTTGGATTTGCTGGTCAAGGTCTGACATAGAAACCAATGGGGATAACATTGAAAACGAGCATGGAGGGATTCGAACCCCCGACCCTCAGGACCGGAACCTGATGCTCTATCCACTGAGCTACATGCCCTCACCCCCTAGAGCATAACATAGGGCTTAGGATCCGAACAATGCCGACAAATCCGACTGAGCCCGATGGACATCAACCCCTCCGCGGCAACCGCCACCCATCGGGCAGGGATTGCCCTGGGTAGCAACCTGGGTAACTCTCTGGCGATCCTTAACCAGACTCTAGTCGCCTTGGACCGCAGGCCCGGAATCCGGGTTATGGCCCACTCCCAGTGGTATCAAACTCCTCCCCAGGGCCCCCCGCAACCCAGCTACTGGAATGGCTGTGCTCTGCTGCAAGTCTCCCTGGCCCCTGTTGTCCTGCTGCAGGAATTATTGGCCCTAGAAGCCCAGTGGGGCCGCAAGAGATCCCAGGTTTGGGGGCCGCGGACCTTGGATTTGGACTTGTTATTCTACGACGACCTGCTGTTGGATACGGTCTCCCTCCAGCTACCCCACCCCCGGCTATCTACTAGGGCTTTTGTTCTATTACCCCTACAGGAAGTAGCTCCGGATTGGCGAGACCCCCGCAGTGGTCAGTCGGTTGCCCAACTCCTAGACGGGGTAGACTGTACAGGAATTTATTCCCCCTATGCCATGTCTTCCGAGGAAGCCCCCCACCTCCTGCAGCAACGTCTGGTCTACCAGGGCCGCAAGTTCAAGTTCGAGGTTAATCGGTTTCGTCTCCCCAACCACCACGAGGGGGAATGGGAGTGTATCCGCCACCCTGGGGGAGCTCTGGCGGTCCCCCTTGCCCCCGATGGTCGCCTGGTAATGGTGCGTCAGTATCGCCTCCTGGTCCAGGACTGGATCTTGGAATTTCCCGCCGGGACCCTTGAGCCGGGGGAAAGCCCCAGCAGTACGATTAACCGAGAACTAGAGGAGGAAACCGGTTACCACGCGGGTCGGTGGCAGCCCGTGGGTCAGTTTTTCCTGGCCCCGGGCTATTCCGACGAGGTGATCTACGCCTTCCTGGCCCGGGACCTAGAACGCCTAACTAACCCGCCGGCCCAGGACGAGGACGAGGACCTAGAGCCGGTCCTGCTGACCCCTGAGGAAGTAGAAAACCAGATCCGCGCCGGACTAATCATGGACGCTAAATCCATCAGCAGTTATTTTTTAGCCCGCCCCTTTCTAACGGCTTAAGTAGGCAGGCATCGTACAACTGCAGGTAATTCCAGTAGTTCCCAAACACCGCCTTGACGTAGCCTCGGGTCTCAGGGTAGGGGATCTGCTCAACAAACTGGTCCGGGTCCCCTAGGCCGTACTGGTGCACCCAATGGGTGACGTTACCAGGCCCGGCATTGTAGCCGGCGACGGCCAACAGGGTGTTTTTATTCGCCCCCAGGTAGGCTTGCCAGAAGTACCAGGTCCCCAAGTGGAGATTATCGGCAGGGGTAGTTAGGGTATAGGAGGACAAGTGGATTTGAGCTGCTACCCAGGCAGCCGTGTTGGGCATAACTTGCATTAGACCCACCGCCCCCACCGGGGAGAGGATGGTCGCATCAAATCGGGATTCCTGGCGGATCAGGCCCATGACTAACAAGGGATTGAGCTGGTAGCGCCGCGCCCAACTCTCCACCTGGGTCAGGTAGGGTACTGGATAAATTCCATACCAGTAGGCTGGCTGCCGGCGCAGGAGGTCAACCTGGGCTAGGTGAATGGGGTCTTGCCGCTGGTCGAGGCTGGTGAGGGCATAAATTCCCCCTAGGTAATCTCCTGCCCCTACCCGCAGCAGTCCGTCGGTAAACTGCTCCGCTACCGACGGTTGACTAGGATCACTAAACTCCCCTTGCCAAAGGGCCCAGGCATCCCAGTCCTGGTGCAGGTGGTACAGTTCCTGGATCTCCCTAGAGACTTGGGGCAACGGCGAGCGCTCTAGGGGGGACTGACAAGTTTGCTGTTGACAGGGGTGGAGGGTGTTGATGGTGGTAAAGTCTCCCCCTGGTAAGCCCAAAAGTGCTGCTGAGCGCCAAGCGTAGTAGGAGTGAGGGGACTGGTGGAGGACCTGCTGCCATAGCTGGCGGGCTTGGCGGTTTTTTCCCAGCTCCTGATACCAGCGGCCGGCCCAAAATCCGGCGGCGCCAGCCTCTGGACTGTGGGGGTTTTCCTGGAGGACCTGCCGGGCCCAGGCAAGGGCTCCGGGAAGATTCCCGCCCTGGTGCTCCTGCTGGGCTAGCTGCCAGCGCACTTGCGCCGCCGGCTCACTGGAGCTGTAGGTAGCCAATAGTTGGGCTCGAGCTTGGGCGGCAGCGGCTTTCTTGCCCGTTTTGGTGAACAGATCAATCTGGCTTTGGAGGGCGAGGGGAGCCTGGTTGGGAAACTGGTGGACAACCCGGTCTAGGTAGGTCTGGGCCTGGGGGGCAGAGCTCAGTTCCCCCAGATGCACTAGGGCTAGACCCGTTTCCTGGGCTTGGGGAAACTGTTGCACCAGTTGTAGGTAAGCAGATTGACTGGGGTGGCCGCCTAGTTGCAACCCGCGACCGTGCCGATAAAGGTTTAAGGGGGTTGGCGCCGCTGAGGCGTAAGCAGCCCCGGCCTGGTCGTAGAGGCCTAAACTCCAGTAGCCAAAGGCTACTGTCTCCCATTCCGCTGGCTGCAGTTGCTGGCCGTAGGACTCCACTAATCGGTCTAGAACTGTGGTGATGTCGGGGAGGTAGAGGCCATAGCGCGCCAGCAGTAGCAACAGATGAGGCTGGTCAGGATTTTGGCGCAGCAGTTGACGGGCAATTTGAACGCTGCAGGGGTGGCTGGGAAACTGGGTCAGGGCCTGGTCCCACTGGGAATGGTCTACTTGACCGAGGGTATAGAGAGCCTCAGCACTGGCGGGATGATTGGGGTAGTGGTCTAGAACTGCGTGCCAGGCGGCCAGGGCCTGGCGGGTATTTCCAGCCAGGGCGTAGGCTTGGGCTTGTTTAATAGCCACCTCCACTCCCAGGAGGGGGTAATTCTCCTCTAGCCCCTGCAGCCAGGGGAGGGCTTGCTTACCCTGGCCAGCAGCTAGGGCCTGGGTGGCCAAGAGAAAGCGCACTCGCGCGGCCTGGTTAGCACTCAAGTGGAGGATGTCAGACCGAGAGAGGATCTGCACTGCGGGGGGAGCAATGGGTTTAGGACACCCTAAAAGAGCCGTAGGGGGAGCCGGCTGCCAAAGAATTCTCAGTCCCCAAACCACTAACAACCCCAGGATCAGCAATCCAGGGATAAATACCTGAGGCGCTCGGAGGCGTTTAAACCAAACCATAGGCTATGGGGAGAATGAAGGCGCTAAATCAGAAACAAGATATCTTAAGGTATGGGTTAGCCATGGCATTGGTATTGAATCCGTAACGGTCTAAATGATCAAAGTATTGGTGATCGACGACGACCCGATCGTACAATTGATCCTCAGTCGGGCTTTACGTAAGCAGGGCTACGAGGTTTCCATGGCCAGCAACGGGCAAGAGGGACTACTCAAGGCCCGCCAACTCCAACCAGCCCTAGTGATCTGTGACTGGATGATGCCGGTGATGGATGGTCTGCAGGTATGCCGGCAGATTAAGTCTGACCCCAAACTGTTGACGACCTTCTTTATCTTAGTGACAGCCCGGGGGGCCGTAGAAGACCGGGTCAGGGGTCTAGACACCGGTGCTGACGACTTTCTTTCCAAACCTATTGAGTTGGTCGAGTTGTGGGCTCGAGTCCGGGCGGGACTGCGGCTGCACCAGGTTAACCAGGCTCTGCAGGACCAAAAGCAAATTCTGGAAGCGGAACTATCGGAGGCGGCCGACTACGTACGCTCGCTCCTGCCGCATCCCCTAAAAGGCGAGGTGGAGATTGATACCCGGTTTATTCCTTCCAAACAGCTAGGAGGGGATTGCTTTGATTTTTACTGGCTTAATCCCGATGAGCTAGTTTTCTACCTCCTTGACGTCTCGGGCCATGGGGTTGGTTCAGCCCTATTATCGGTTTCAGTCCTGAATCTACTACGCTCCCGCGGTCTGCAGGCGGTTTCCTTTACCAGTCCCGCCAGTGTCCTGACCGCCCTGAACGACACATTTCAGATGTCCCAACATAAGGATTTATACTTCACCATCTGGTACGGAGTCTATCACCGCCAGAGCCGGGAGCTGGTGTACGCTAGTGCTGGCCACCCCCCGGCGGTTTTTACTACTCCCCAACAAACCGTCTCTCTCAAAACTATTGGCCCCCCCATTGGCATGCTGTCGGACATCCAGTTTTTCGAAGATGTCTTCCGGATACCGGGTCCGGGTAGCCTCTATGTGTTCAGTGATGGAATTTACGAAATCAATCAGTCCGACGGCCACGTTTGGGGCCTTAAGGCCTTCACTGAGCTTTTGGCACAGCAAGCCGTGTGTCAAGGCTCTAATCTTAAGCAAATCCTCTACCGCCTGCGCACGGTCGGTAATCAAACCTCCTTTGGTGACGACATCTCAATTCTGCAGATTAATTTCCCGGGGAGTCTCCCAAGTTTAGGCTAGAGTAAAGTTATCTTTACTTAACAGCTTTCTGCTCAGGAGTCACACCCCCATGACTGCTCCCCATCAGGCCTTCAGTGTTGACTCAGATTTAGGGGAGAAGCCGGAGGAGGCTTGCGGCGTGTTTGGCATCCGAGCCCCCGGAGAACCGGTGGCTAAACTAGCCTACTTTGGCTTGTTTGCTCTCCAACACCGCGGTCAAGAGTCCGCTGGTATTGCCACCTTTACCGGGCAAGAAGTGAGCCTGCATAAGGATATGGGTTTAGTCTCCCAGGTGTTTACGGAGCGGATCTTGCAAGCTCTGACCGGGGAGCAGGCCGTAGGTCACACCCGCTACTCTACCACCGGCTCTAGCCGGGTGGTTAATGCCCAGCCGGTAGTGGTCAACACTAATTTGGGCCCCCTAGCCTTAGCCCACAACGGTAACTTGGTTAATACCCAACAGCTCCATGAGGAGTTACGTCAAAGTTCAGAGTACCAGTATCCTGCCACCGCCAGTACCGACTCGGAGCTGATGGCCTTGGCCATGGCGCAGGAGATCGACCAGGGGGAGGATTGGGTGCCAGGAGTAGTCAAGGCCTTGGGCCGCTACCAGGGAGCCTTTAGTCTAGTGGTCGGTACCCCAGAGGGGATGATGGGTATTCGCGACCCCCACGGAATTCGGCCCCTCGTAATTGGTACTCTGCCAAACTCCCAGTTTGTCCTCGCCTCGGAAACCTGCGCCCTCGATATCATTGGTGCTACCTACCTGCGGCAAGTGGAACCAGGGGAGTTGGTATGGATTACTGACCAAGGCTTGGTCTCCCACCGCTGGTCACCAGTGGTGCAGCCTCGACTTTGCATATTTGAGATGATCTACTTCGCCCGGCCTGATAGCATCATGCTACCGGAAGAAAGCCTCTACAGCTATCGTCAGCGCCTCGGGGAGCAGTTGGCTCGGGAAGCCTCGGTAGCCGCTGATTGGGTGATAGGGGTCCCGGACTCGGGGATTCCAGCGGCAATTGGGTTTAGCCGCGTCTCAGGGATCCCCTACGCGGAGGGATTGGTCAAAAACCGCTACGTGGGCCGCACCTTCATCCAACCAACCCAGAGCATGCGGGAGGCGGGGATCCGTATGAAGCTCAATCCTCTCAAGGACGTGCTGACCGGCCGGCGGGTGATAATCGTCGATGACTCCATCGTCCGGGGCACTACTAGCCGTAAGATAGTGGCCACCCTGCGCCAAGCAGGAGCCGCCGAGGTGCACATGCGCATCTCCTCTCCACCCGTCACCCACCCCTGCTTCTACGGCATTGATACCGATAGTCAGGACCAGTTGATCGCCGCCACCTGTTCCATCGAGACTATTCAGGCTCAGCTAGAGGTAGACTCTCTAGCCTACCTGAGCCGAGAGGGAATGCTCAAGGCTACCGGTAAGGACCAAAACGGTTTTTGTACCGCCTGTTTTGATGGCAGGTATCCCGTAACCATTCCGAAGCAGCTGCAGGGAGCTAAATTGCGCCTTGAAGCCAAAATTGCTCCCGAAGGACCAGGAAGAACCCCGAGGGACCCCCGGTACGCTCCGGAATTGGCCACCGCCGACTAGGGCAAACGTGTAGAATAGTTCGGTCATGATACCCGCCGGACCCCCGGTAGCTAGGACAAACCCACTATCTGAAATCTATTACCCATGAACGTTAAACTTGTGCTGGTCGGCCTGACTGTGGTTTTTTCCCTGGCCACTCTCTTTTTCGGCACCCGCAACGGCTTCTACGATACAGATAAGTACCACGGTAATGGCTCTGCTCACTAGGTCTGGGCAGAAGCTCCCTATTCCCTCACCCATCGGATCCCCAGTATGACTATGCCTGCCCCTAACACTCCCCTCTACAGTCACCCCCTGCCCGTCATCGAGGAGTGGCTGCTAGCCCAAGGGTGCCAACAGGACCGGGAAGGTCTACACTGCTGGCACGTTCAGCGGCCGGGTTGGCAAGCTGAACTAGTTCTGGACATTGAACAAGTATCAGTCCGCTACCTGGGGGCCGGGGTGGGAGGACGGGACATCACCCGTTCCTTCAAGTACTCCCTCACCCGGGAGGATGTGGAAAACGCCGTGTTTTCCGGCCCCTAAGGATCTTCCTAGTTATTCAAGTTTAAAAGGGCCCGCGCCACGCTCTTAACGTCTGGGTAGCGCCGGTCCCAACTGGGATGGGTGAGGTTGTAGACTACTGTAGCCATGCCAGAACTGATTCCAGGTACCGTGTCTACCGCTAACCGGAGCTCCCGGTCGGCAAACTTATAGAATAGGCTGGGCTGCTGACCGGTAAGCAAATAGACTAGGGTTGGTCCGAGGGAGTACAGGTCGGAGGCAGGCAGGGGGTTACCTTCCTGTTGTTCGGGAGCCATATAGGCGGGTAGACCAACCTGGGTACCGGTTAGAGTGGTTGAAACTCCCCCCTGTAACCCTACTAGGGCAACCTCTTGGCCCTCCGGAGGATTGGCGCGTAAGATAATATTGGCAGGGCGGATATCTTGGTGCAAAACCGGCGGGGATTGGCTGTGTAGGTAGTCGATGATTTCGCACACCCGCAGCATCAACCACACCACCTGGGGTTCAGACCACCTACCCTTTTGGGCCACTAACTTTTCCAGGTCATGGCCGTAGACCATCTCCCGCAATAGGTAGGGCTGTTTGTCCGCCCAAAAATAGTCGTGCAGATGGGCAATCCCCCAGTGGTTCAACCCCTGGAGAATCCTCGCCTCCTGCTCAAGGATGGCTTGGGCGCGGGGGTCATCTGACCATTCGGCGTTGAGGGTTTTGAGCACCCTGCTCTGACCGTTGAGCCATACTAGGTAGTTGACATTAAGGCTACTGCGCATCAAGGTCTTGAGCACCTGATGGTTAGCAATGGTCTGGCGGGGTTCGAGGGGCTGGCCACAGTTGAGGCAGAAACTCAATACATCCCGCCCTGGTAGGTGGTCACAAACCCAAGCTGGAACCTGAGTCTGAAGGAGGGATGGGGAAATTCTAGGGGAGGGGGCCGGGGTAACCGGGGGAGCTAACTCTGGCTCAGTGCGGTGAACTTCCGAGGGGCGGGGCGGCGGGGCGGGAGTCTGAGTTTCCGCCGCCGGTTTAGAGCCCTGGGGATTCAAGGAGATTTGCATGCTCGGTCCTGAACGAGCCAGTCTGATTACCATGCCGTCGGTTACTGCCAAGGAGTGGATTTGCTCTCCCTCCACGTAGGTACCGTTGGCTCCCAAGTTGACTACCTCCCAGCCCTCCCCCATCCGCCTGACTTCCACATGGGAGCGCGAGACCACAGCACTGTACAGGACCACATGGTTATGGTCAGAGCGACCGATTCGGATCACCGACTCATCGGTAAAGGTCCAATTCTGAACTGGGGTATTCTTCAGGGGGTGTAACAGAGTTAGGGTAATCACGTCATCTAGGGGAGTTGAAATAGAAAGGTGACTAAACTACCCTTGCCCAGGGCAATACAGTCCCCCGAACGGAGGCGATGACGGTTTCCAGGTAGGAGAGGCAGACCATTAATATAGGTGCCATTGGCACTCCCTGAATCCTCCAGGAAATAAGCATCACCTTCAACCCGGATGTCAGCGTGGACTCGGGAGACTACTTCCGAGTGGGGAAAGCCAGAGACATCAATGTCTGGCGGAATACGATCGTTGGGCTTGCCAATATGAATTACGTCTAGGCCTGAGGGCAGCTCGATAGTGGTGTTGGTTTGGACATGGCACAGACGCGCCGTCCCCATCTGCAGTTGGGTTTTCTCAATGTGAGTCGGCTCGTGGGGAGCGGGGAAGGCCTGGGAAAGAGTCTCCCGGGGGTCAACCACAGGGGGTTCCGCCGGAGGGGCTGGGGTGGCAGGTACCGACACCGGAGAGGGCATAGCCGGGGGCTGCAGATTAGCCCCACACTGGCCACAGAAGCGAGCATCAGTCTGGACTGGGGCTTGACATTGGGGACAGGTGGCTAAGGCGGGCAACGGGGCATAACACTGTTCGCACTGTACTGCCCCCTCAGGATTTTCGTGATTGCAACTATTGCAAATGGTCATTACGGGTTGCCAATGGTAAATTCACTGCTATCATGCTTGGGCGGGGGCGGGGCAGAAAATTAAAGGGGAAATACCATTGTCCTACGGCCTAGGTTGGAGAGCCTGAGACTTAGGAGGCAAGATAGACTTCCGGTATTATTTTAAGGCCCCTGTCCCAGGAAGATCATACGGGACTCACCCCTGGTCTTGTCTATAAGTTCATCAAAACATTAAGTATCTTCGTCTTCCCTCAGTAAAAGTCATCGTTTCCCGACTGTTGCTCAAAGATCTGGAGCTGCTCAGGGGGACAGACCGGTTCCTGAGGGTCGCCAGAGGGCACAATTCTCCGTAATCCTACGGAAATCTTACTGTGTCTCTCGATTTGGCGCAGGACCTGGCGGGCCCGACTAATTACCTGGGGAGGTAACCCGGCTAGGCGTCCGGCCTCAATACCGTAGGAACGTTGGGCCCCTCCGGGCTGGACTCGGTGGAGAAAGACAATTTGGTCTGGGAGCTCCTGAACGGTGACCTGATAATTGGCGACCGTGGGTAGGAGGTTGGTCAGCTCATTCAACTCGTGGTAATGGGTGGCAAAGATTGTACGGGCCTGAATAGTCAGAGCCAGGTGCTCCGCCACAGCCCAGGCAATAGAGAGCCCATCAAAGGTAGCGGTGCCCCGGCCAATCTCGTCTAGAAGCACCAGGGATTGGGCAGTGGCGTGGTTGAGAATATTGGCGGTTTCGTTCATTTCCACCATGAAGGTAGATTGGCCGGTAGCTAGGTCATCCACCGCCCCCACTCGGGTAAAAATTCGGTCGCAGATGCCTAGGGTGGCACTCTGGGCCGGCACAAAGCTGCCTACCTGGGCCAGCAGTTGGATCAGTCCGACCTGGCGTAGGTAGCAACTCTTACCACTGGCGTTGGGACCGGTCAGGACAATTAGATTAGGCTGCTCACCGAGGTACGTGGAGTTGGGGACGAACAAACCCGCTGGTAAAGTCTGCTCCACCACCGGGTGGCGGCCAGCCTGCAAATTTATTTCCCGACCCGGCACCAGACGGGGGCGGCAATAGTCCTGGGCTAGGGCTAGTTCGGCTAGGGCACAGAGCACATCCACTGCTGCCACGGCCTGGGCTGTGTCTCGGATCAAGTCTGCCTGGTCGGCTGCTTCCTGGCGCAGGGCCGTGAAGATCTCGTACTCTAGCTGTTGAATATCAGCCTGAGCCGTAAAAATGCGCGCCTCCCGTTCCTTTAGGTCGGGGGTAATGTAGCGCTCCTCCTGGGTGAGGGTTTGCTTACGAATGTAGTCAGTCGGCACCTGGGAGGCCTTGGTCCTAGACACACTGATGTAGTAGCCAAAGGCCTTGGTAAAGTTGACCTTAAGGGTGCTGATGCCGGTGCGCTGACGCTCTCGCACCTCTAGATCGGCAATCCACTGCTGGTCTTCAACTACCTGGCGGCGTTTCTCGTCTAACTGCGGGTGCACCCCCGGGCGGATCAGGTTGCCCTCCTTCAGGTGCAGGGGGGGGCTTTCTACCAGGTGAGCCCTCAGGCGCTCCCCTAGGTGAGTCAGAGCAGGGGGGACCTGCTGAAGGGCCTGGAGGTAGGTAGTCTCTGCCCCCTGGACTAGGCTAGCCAGGTTAGATAGCCTGATGAGGGAGCTGGCTAGGCCTACTAGGTCCCGGCCGTTAGCGGTACCCGACCCGGCCCGGCCCGCCAAGCGCTCTAGATCGTAGATCTGAGTAAGCTGCTGCTGAAGACTCTGGCGCCGGGAGTTGTCAGCGATCAGTTCAGCGATAGTCGCCTGACGAGCTTCAATCGCCGGGATCGCCAGGAGGGGTTGTAGTAACCACCGGCGCAGAGCTCGGCCCCCCATGGCGGTCACAGTCTTGTCCAAAGCCCAGAGGAGAGAACCGGAAAAACTGCCATCCCGGACTGTCTGGGTGATCTCCAGGTTGCGCCGGGTTTGGTAATCCAGGATCAGATAGTCCGTGAGGATGTAGGTGCGGGGTAATTGTAGAGGGACTTGAGTTTGCCGCTGGGTGTCCTGGAGGTAGTTGAGTAGCCCCCCCGCCGCCCGCACCGCTAGGGGCAGATGTCCACAGCCAATCCCCTCCAGGGAGCGCAGCTGAAATCGGCTCAGGACCTGGTCGCGGGCTCGCGGTAACCGGAATTCCTCCTGGGGACGCAGGGTGTAGCAAAACTGACTAGGCAGGCAAGGGAGGAGGTGGTCTGTACCTTCCCCGGGCCGCCACAACCCCACTAGGTCCGGAGTCGGACTAGGGAAAAGTACCTCAGCAGGCTGTAGACGAGTTAACTCTCCCGTTAAACCATCAAGGAGGTCAGCCTGGGTGGCCCAAAACTCCCCAGTGGAAATGTCCGCGTAGGCTAGCCCCCAGTGGTTACCAGTAATCACCACTGCCGCGAGGAAGTTATTTCGGCGAGCGGGCAACATCCCCTCAGCTAACACCGTCCCCGGGGTCACTACCCGCATTACTTCCCGTTTCACTAATCCCTGAGCTAGGGCTGGGTCTTCCGCTTGGTCGCAAACGGCTACAGCGTAACCGCGCTCTACCAGTAGACTGCAGTAGCGGTCTAGGGCGTGGTGCGGCACCCCGGCTAGGGGCACTTGACCAACTTCCTCACCAGCGTGCTTGCCAGTCAGGGTCAGCTCCAACTCCCGAGCGATAGTGACTGCGTCTTGAAAGAAGGTTTCGAAGAAATCCCCCACCCGGTAAAACAAGATCGCTTGGGGGTGCTGGTCCTTAGTCTCCACGTAGTGACGCATCATCGGTGTCAAGTCTTGCCGGTTGACAGACCGATGGTCGGCGTAGCGCACTGTGTGTTTGGCCAGTCGGGGCGGGAGGTCCGGGGGAGGAGCAGTCATGGTAGCCATTCTACCAAAAGACCCCTAACTACTGGAGCTGGGAGCCCGGTCTAGGGTGCGGTATTGGAGGGCTTCCGCCACATGGGCAGTTTGCAGCTCGGGGGAGTCAGCTAGGTCAGCAATGGTGCGAGCTACCTTGAGCACCCGGTCCGTAGCTCGGGCGGAAAGGCCCAGCCGCCGGACTGCGGTTTCAAGGACTGTCTGGGCGCTGGCCTGGAGAAGACCTAGGGAGCGCAGGTGCTGACTTTGCATATCGGCATTACAACGCAGGAGGCCCCCCTCCTGGGCAAACCTAGCCAGGGAACGCTGACGAGCCATCTCTACTCTTTGCCGCACTAGGTCAGAGCTCTCCCCTTCACTATCTCGGGTAATCTCCTCTGGTTTGAGGCGGTTGACGATCACCTGCAGGTCAATCCGGTCCATCAGAGGCCCCGATAGCTTGGACCAGTACTGCTCCCGTTGGCGGGGACTACAGGTGCAGGGTTGGAGAGAGTCCCCGTAGTAACCACAGGGACAGGGATTAGTACTAGCCACCAGGGTAAACTTAGCCGGGAAAATTACTGACTGGCGGGCCCGGGCGATGGTGACAAAGCCGTCCTCTAGGGGCTGACGCAACACCTCGAGCACCTCACGCTTAAACTCCGCCATCTCATCCATGAACAGTACTCCCCGATGGGCTAGGGAGATTTCTCCGGGCCGTGGGAAGCCACCCCCCCCTACTAAGGAAGGCCCAGAGGCGGAGTGGTGGGGACTGCGAAAGGGACGCTGGGTGATCAGGTGTCCTCGCTCCTTGAGCAGGCCGGCGGCTGAGTAGATTCGACTCACCTCTAGGGCCTCGAGAAAAGCCAAGGGAGGCAGAATACCCGGTAATCGCCGGGCGAGCATCGTCTTGCCACTCCCCGGGGGACCGACAAAAATCAGGTTATGCCCCCCTGCCGCCGCAATTTCCAGAGCTCGCCGGGCTAGGGCCTGACCCTTAACATCCCGTAGATCCCCCGAAGCTGGGGCAGCTGGGGCAAGGATTAGTCGGGGGTCAAGCCGGACTGGGGTGTGCCGCTCAGGTTCCTGACAGAACTCCACAACTTCCCCGAGGTGATGGAAACCATAGACTGCTAAGTCCTCTACCGCTGCTGCCTCTTGGGCATTACCAGCGGGTACCACCAGACCACGCATCCCCAGTTGCCGAGCACAGGCAGCCACGGCCAGGACTCCGGCCACTGGCCGCAGACTTCCATCGAGGGACAACTCTCCCAAGAACAGGTAGTCACCGAGAAATTCTGGATTTAACTGCTCTGAGGCAGCCAGGATCCCAATACTGATAGGCAGATCGAAGCTGGGTCCTTCCTTGCGCAGGTCGGCCGGGGCCAGATTAACAACAATCCGCCGCAGGGGGAAAACATAACGGGTATTCTTCAGGGCAGCCCTGACTCGTTCCCGAGACTCTTGGACGGCAGTGTCAGGGAGACCTACCACCACAGTGGCCGGCAAGCCCCCTGACACATCTACCTCTACCCCTACTTTGACCGCATCAATACCCAGGAGAGTGGCACTCCAGACCCGGGCTAGCATGAAACCATAACTCTACAACCCTTGGCAGTTACTAGTCAGGTATTATAGTGCACGTTTCCTGTCTAGCTACCTTCCTAGAGTGACTAATCGTAGACGTAGTGGCCGGGAACCCAGTGACCGTAGACATAGCGGCCAGGAACCCAGTGCCGACGAGAGTAGCAGTGGCGGGGGACCCAGCGGCCATTGACGTAGTGACCGGAGGTACAGTAGGCAGCCGCATCTGCTGGGGCAGGTCTCACTAAGGGCGCCATCCCCATAACTCCCACCAGGGCTAGGGCAACAGAAAGTTTTCGCCAAGCGTGCATCGGTTCTGACTCCTAAAGTTTGCGGATTACTATCCCCTTAAGGCCAAGAAGAGGGGGCCCGAGGGTAGAGGATATGCCTCGACTGAGGGCCAGAATACCTGGCCTTAATTGCTTTACCTAGCTTAGGGATACCGCGGCAGGAAGGCTGCTTCCCGAAACCGGGCGGACCGGGTCTCTCGCTAGTTATTATCAACTAAGTGGTTGACCAGGATGCGCACCCCATTGCGGACTACCCAACGAGCCGGGAACCAGTTGCGGTCATCGTTATAGTAGGGATGATCCCAACGCCAGTCCGCTCCCGCGTTGTAGAAGTCGTAGTAGCAGTGCCTCGGGATCCAAACCCGGCCAGGGCCAAAGTGCCCCGGCACACAGGTGTCGGCAGCCGCCGGAGCAGGGTTAACGAAGGGAGCGATACCAAGAGTGGCACCAATTAAAGAAAGGGAAACAGCAATTTTTTTCCAGTTATTCATGGTCTCACCATCCCCGTAGGGTGTACGCTAAACTATTTGACTAGTTTCCCAACTTGGGAGTTCAATGGGACCCGACCCTAGCTATGGTTGACACTTTCCTGACTGACCCTCCCCTTGATGAGGAGCTCAAGGTTGCGGTGCAAGCCCGCCGCAACTTCGCGATTATTTCCCACCCGGATGCGGGAAAAACTACCCTGACGGAGAAGTTACTGCTGTACGGGGGGGCAATCCACGAAGCAGGAGCTGTAAAAGCCCGGCGCGCCCAGCGGCACGCCACCTCCGACTGGATGGAGATGGAACAGCAAAGGGGGATCTCCATCACTTCGACCGTGCTTCAGTTTGCCTACCAGGGTTACCAAATCAACCTCCTTGACACCCCCGGCCACCAGGATTTCAGCGAGGACACCTACCGGACCCTGGCCGCAGCGGATAATGCTGTGATGCTCATTGATGCCGCTAAGGGCCTAGAACCCCAAACCCGCAAGTTATTTACCGTCTGTCAGCTGCGGGGGTTACCGATTTTCACCTTTATTAACAAGATGGACCGCCCTGGTCAAGACCCCCTGGCCCTCCTCGATGAGATCGAACGAGAGCTCGGCTTGCACACTTACCCGGTCAACTGGCCCCTGGGTACCGGAGACCGCTTCCAGGGGGTCTACGACCGGCAGAGGCATCAGATACATTTGTTCGAGCGCTCGATCCATGGGCGACGGGAGGCAAGTGAACAGGTCATTGAACCAGACGACCCCCAGATCGGCCAGCTAGTAGACCCCTGGCTGTGGTCCCAGTTACAGGAAGACCTAGGACTTTTGGAGGGGGCGGGCACCAGTTTAGACCTAGAGGCAGTGCATCGGGGCCAGATGACCCCCGTCTATTTTGGCAGTGCCATGACCAATTTCGGGGTGGAACTGTTCCTGCGTTCCTTTCTAGAGTTGGCGTTGCAACCGGGGGCTCACCTGAGCTCCCGGGGGGAAATTGCCCCTACCTATCCGGAGTTTAGTGGGTTCATCTTCAAGCTCCAGGCTAACATGGACCCCAAACACCGGGACCGGGTTGCTTTTGTGCGCGTCTGCTCAGGCAAATTTGCTAAGGACATGCTAGTCAACCACGCTCGCACCGGTAAGTCCATCCGGCTCTCCCGGCCGCAGAAATTGTTTGCCCAGGACCGAGAGTCAATTACTGAAGCCTACCCGGGGGACGTAATTGGCCTGAATAACCCCGGGATGTTTGCCATTGGGGACACGGTGTACACCGGCCAGAAGCTTGAGTACGCTGATATTCCTAGCTTCCCTCCGGAGTTATTTGCCTACCTCAAAAACCCCAACCCCTCCAAGTTCAAACAATTCTCCAAGGGAGTAGCTGAGCTGCGGGAAGAGGGGGCAGTGCAGATTTTCTACTCCCTAGACGAGGCCCGACGGGACCCGATCCTAGCTGCAGTCGGTCAGCTGCAGTTTGAGGTGGTACAGTTTCGTCTCCAAAACGAGTACGGGGTTGAAACTCTCCTAGAACCTCTCCCCTATACTATTGCCCGCTGGATAGCCGGGGGGTGGGAGGCTCTCAACCAAGTTGGTCGCCTGTTCAATAGCCTCACCGTCAAGGACCGCTGGGATGAGCCAGTACTTTTATTCCGCAACCAATGGAACTGTCAGCAGGTAGAAGCCGACCACCCCGAATTGAAACTGCTAAGCATACGCGACAGCACCCCGGTCCCGAACCAGTAATTAACCCGGACAAGGGCATCCCTACGGGCCCATCAAAGCTGCCGGTGCAGCTGCCCAAGTACTTCCTGTAGGTCTGACTGCGCCCGGGTAGGGACTAGGTCCGCCAAAGTTACCTGACAACGACCACCCCCAAGGGAAATGGGAATTGCCCGGAGAGCTGCCGAAACCTCATCTTCCCCCCATCGACCCGCAATTAAGAGGGGATAAAGTCCTTCGGCTAAGGTGGTGTCTAGCTTGGCATCGCCGAGGTACAGATGCCACTTAGCCACATCCATGTAGACAACCTCAGCAATCTCCGCCGCTAGGGCAGCAATGAGTTCACTTTGCGACTTGTTCATAGCAATTCACCAAAGGATGGAGCCACAGTACGACCGGGATGGATAGTAGCCCCGACTAAGACCCCTAGGACCAGTGTAGGAGATTCCTGAGGAGGGAGGAGCATATTCCTCGCTGCCCCTCCCTAGGAAGCCTTAAGTTGACTCGGGGATCGACGGCGCAGGCTGACCTGTTTCGACCAGAAAAGCCGTGCAATTGTTGGTAAGAACAGCAATTAGGGGATGCCAGCCCCAAAAAATTCCCCCGCAAACTACTACCAAGTTGGGCAGCCAAATCAGAGCCGCATTACTCTCAATTCTCCCTAAGGCCCGTCGGGCTAAGGTAATACCCTTAACCAAGCTCATTAACCCCGGCTCCAAGAGGGTTACAGCCTCGGGTAGCCCATCTTGGGTATCCGAGTGCAATCTGAGGATAGTCATCGGGGATTCGGCATGGGGGTCGGCATGGATATAACCTACTAGGGCCAAGTGATGGCCGTGCTCAAGTAGATTGTGCTCCAGGGGGGGGGTAACCGTGCTCAGGCAGCGGACCCCCAAATCCCCAAGGGCCGCCAGCTCCCCTGGGGTGGTGGGCTCAGCCAACACTAGGGTGTCAAGGCGCGCCAGCATCTCTAAGCTGCGCCCACTGGGGATATAAATTCCCGCCTCTACCCCTTCTAGTAAGGCATTGAGGAGTATCCCAGCCATACTAGTTTGGATACCACTGCCGAAATCTAACTGCAGGGGGGCCAAAGACCGGCCCAAATTGCCAGTAAGGATGAATATGGTGCCACTAAGGGCCAGGGTGGGGAGGACGGCGCTGTGACTCAGCTGAGCTTGCCAGGTGCCAAGCTGGGTGTCATAGACCGGTTCCCGGGTCAGCAAGGTCAGAGCTAACTGCCGCCGCGGACTGGAGGGCAGGTTCTGCCAAGCCCGGTAACGCTCGTGACTAGTTTCCGCCCGCAGGTTCCGCCGGCCCCCAGCCAGGGCGGTTTTAAAAGCCGGTGCCAGGTACTGCCCCTGGAGGGTGTGCAACCCCATCCATAGGCTGTCTAGGACATCAATGCTCGGACTACCGCGGACAAAGGTGCTTTCTAAGGCCCGGGCGATCCAGGGTTGGGCTGCCCCGGCGATCACTATCCCCAACACCAGGGAGGGGACCTCGGCGACTGTGGCCACCAGGGCAAGGGTGACACTGAGCCCCGGCAAGAGCAGATGTTGCCAGTCGGTGGTCTGGGGCCGGTCAAAGGGGTCGGTCGTCTCAGCGGGCTCCCAATGCCAGTCTCCCCCCCAATCTCCCACCACCACCAAACTGAGGACAAATTCTGGGGTAAACTTTTCCTCCGCGTAGGTGAGCACCAGGGACCCCGCCGCCGGATTAACCCGCACGCTCTCGAAGATAGCCAGACTGGCCAAGCCATGACGCAGCCAGGCCCCGTAGTCTTGATTGTTGACTAGGGCTGGGATACGCAGGCGCAGGCGGCCGGGGATGTTATGGGCGACTTCGTATTCCATAGGGGTAGAGGTTTGCCGACACCTGGAAACTGGGTAGGGAGACTGGTTTATCCCACTCTAACCAGCATGGTAGCAGCACCGAAGCGGTCTGGAACTGTCGCAGGGGTCAGTTGGGCTAGGAGCGCCGCCCCCGCCGCCACCCGAAAGCTAAGCCCACGAGGACTAGATAAACCACCAGGCTCACCTCAACTTGTCTAGGGGACCGAGGGCCGAGGAACCGCTGCCAAGGGACCTGGGGTAATTCCAGAGAACTGGTAGTGAACCGAAAGTTACGGGTGAAAACCTGGTCATTGATAGTCCCCACCAGATAAACCGTGTAGGTGGTGTCAGGGTGCAGGGGGGCCGGGGGGAAGGCGACCCCATGGTAGGGCATCAACTCGTGATTCGCGTCGTGAACTGAGTCCAGTAAGGTCAAGTTAGTGGTGATTTGGTCCGGGGCGGTAACGAAACCACCAGTCAAGGTGAGGTGGTCAGTGAGATTGCCGACAACAACTATCGGGGTGCCCAGGGGGTCAACACTAGTGTCAATGCCTAGGGGCTCCGGGTACTCATGGCCTAAGGATTGGTAGGGCACATCTACGGCACCCTGACAGGGAAACGTCAAGGGTACCTGACCGAAAGTAGTGACCACAGGACCAATCCCCAGGTCTATGACGGTGTCCAGCCGGGCAACTTCTGCCGCCGCGGTGATACCAATCCCCACATCCACATCCGCAGGGGTCATTAGCACCACGGCATGGTAGGGGACACTGATAAGGCCATCTATTTGGCCCGCCCCACCCCCGGGGGTATCCGTAGTGACTACCTCCCCTACGGTGCTGGCGGATTGATAGCCAGCCTTGATAGCCCGGTCATTGGGGGTAAGACCGTAGTAGTCCCGAGCCCTGGGGTTTTCAATATGGGTAATGCCATGGGCGCGGACGTAGGTGACATGGGCAGAGGCCGCCAGATCCAAGTACTGATTTTCTCGCAGAGCTGTTAGTCCGCACTGCTGCCGCAGCCCATTCAACCGCTCTAGTGCCAAGGCAGACTGGTTAGGGTTAGCCGAGGGATAATTGGGCCCTTGGCAGCCGACTAAGACCGCAGCCAAGCTGCCTACCAGAACTAGGGACCAGTTGACCCCCCTAGGCAGCCAGTCTAAGGCAAATTTCATAATATAGTCTTCACATACTAGCTAATCAGGCCAGAATACCGGCGGTCGAGGCCAGCCATGCATACATCTAGCTGGCCGGGAGTTAACTTAGGACTCAGGGCTGGCCCAAGAATAAATCTGTTCTTTAACTTAGTCTACAGGGATATCCCGCCGGCTCCAGGCAAGATAGACGACAAACAGGACTATAAGGGTAGTCAGTCCTAGGCTGACTAATCCGGAGCTATAGCCTAGCCCCCCCACAGCCTCCGGTTTATCAGCCCAATCAGCAAAGGAAGCTCCGAGGGGCCGGGTCACTACGTAGGCTGACCAGAAGGCTGACACCTCGCTCAAACCTCCCCGCCAATAAGCCCAGCCCGGCAGGGCAAAGAGGACCGCAAATAGGACCCCAGAGCCTAAATAGCCAAGGTTAAAGGTCGTGGCAGTCAGGTCCCCCGCTGCTGTCCCTAGGGCGAAGGTAGCCAGCACCGTCCCCCAGTAAAAGGACTCCCGGCGGGGGGTATAGATGCTGTGAATGGACAGGGTTTTTTCGGTGCGCCTCCACATAACCAATACCCCCGCTAGGACGAGGGCAAAGCAGGTGGTGGAGGCAAGGTAGGGGACTCCCAGGACAACGTGGATCACGTCCGCCACCATGGTGCCAAAAATGCTGACCATGACCACTAATAACCAGTAAACCCAGGCCACGTATCGACGCACGGCAAACTGCAACCCCAGGGCAGCCCCAAACCCGACCCCCCCTAAGATCACAGCTAGGTGAGGATCCAAGTGAAATACCAAGTAATCTGAGGTTGCCTCACCCATGGCTGTGCTCAGGATCTTCACAATCCAGAAGTACACTGTCACCTCAGGAACCTTGGCATGCTTTCGGTTTTGGCTCATATTCTCTGTCCTATGCAGGGTCTCCTGTGGTTTAGGCGGGGTAACCTTTCCCTTAGACTCTCCCCGGCTCCTCCGGGTGCCTGACCCCAGGACCACCAACATTCCCTAGAATAGGAGAACCCTTCTGAAATCCGATGGCTTGGAAGATGGCTTGGAAGACTTCTTTAGTTAACTTATCCTGGATTCTCCTAGCTAGTGGGGCCCTCTGGCCCCCAACAAGCTTAGCCAAAACCCCCACCCCCTCCCCCTGTAGTCAATCACCCCAAGACTACCTGCAAAGTTACCAGACCAAGCCCTCCCCCCTGGCCATGGTTTGTTTCCAGTACGCCCTCCAGCGGGACCCCCAGTCCTATCCCGATGTGCCGGCCTCAACTCTGCCGCCGCCAGGGGACCAGGTGATCGATATCTTTGGCCAGCGGCTCAAAAATAATAAGCTCATTTATCGGGAGCATTGGCAACCCCTGCCAGGCTTCCCACATTTGTACTATGATCCGGCATCCGTGTCTCCCTACTACCCCCAGGGAGTGCCAATGATTCAGATCATGGGGACTTCCACCCTCGGAAGTAATCCCTACAAGGTGGCCATGACTGTCAACTGCCGGCAACGGACCATCACCTACGAGGCTGTGGCCCGCCGCTACACCCGTATCTACGACTACAGTTCCCGGTACCATATGGCGGGGGACTTTGCCCCCGAGGCAGTTGACCAACTTTGTCGCGCTCTTTTGTCTCCTCCCTGAACCCATGCCAGAAATCTCGATCCGTAATGCTAACCACTACTACGAATGGATCACTGATTCACCTCGGTTAGGCACTCGGCCAACCATGATTTTTATCCACGGCTGGGGGGGCTCGAGCCGTTATTGGCAAAGTACCGCTCAGGCCCTCAAGGGGGAGTTTGACTGCCTGTTGTACGACCTGAGGGGATTTGGCCGTTCCGGAACTAGCAGCACCGGCAAAGATACCGAACCCTACAACCTGGAGAGCTATGCCGAGGACTTGGATCTATTGCTGAGTGCTCTTGAGTTGGATGCGGTGTACCTCAATGCCCACTCCATGGGGGCTTCGATCGCCACCTACTTTCTCAACCTCTACCCAGAACGGGTAGTGCGGGCTATCCTCACCTGCACTGGCATTTTTGAGTACGACGAAAGGACTTTCCAAGCTTTCTACCGCTTTGGCAGTTACGTGGTGCGCTTCCGCCCCCCTTGGCTATACCGCCTGCCAGGAGTTGACCGGATGTTTATGGCCCGGTTTGTACACCAGACTTTGCCTGGACCAATCAGGCAAGCTTTTCTGGAGGACTTTCTCCAGGCCGATGAAGCGGCTGCCCTAGGGACTATCTTCACCTCCGTCAGCTACAAGGCCACTCAGGTTATGCCCCAAGAGTTTTCCCGCCTACAAGTCCCCACCCTGATCATAGCGGGGGAGCACGACCGGATTATTCCTGCCTCCATGGGGGAGCAGGCCGCCAAGCTAAATTCCTTGATTAAACTACAGGTTATGCCCAATACCGCCCACTTCCCCATGCTGGAAGATAGCACCAGGTATCTAGAGCACCTGCGCCAGTTTTTGGCCTCTCCCCCGGGCCCTGAACCATGACCGACTTTGGGAGCTCAGGACAGCTGCTGCGGGAGAAAATTGATGGCCGTCAGGCTCGGGTGGGCCTGATTGGTTTGGGGTACGTGGGGTTACCCCTGGCGCTGTTGTGCGTGCGCCGGGGATTTACTGTTGTAGGTTTTGATACTGACCCTCGTAAGGTAGCTATGCTCCAGGCCGGGGAGTCCTACATCAACCACATTTCTAGCCAACAGTTGCGGGACTTGCCGATGGAAGTCACAGGTGACCCAGAGCAACTGCGCACCGCAGACGTGGTCATCCTCTGTGTGCCCACGCCCCTAGGCAATCACCGGGAGCCAAACTTGAGCTATGTGCTCAATTCAACCCGCTCAGTAGCGACCATTCTCCGCCCGGGCCAATTGGTGATTCTTGAGAGCACTACCTACCCGGGAACCACGACAGAGGAAGTCCTGCCGGTGCTCCAGGAAACCGGCCTGCAGGTAGGAGTAGAGTTTTTCCTCGGCTACTCTCCGGAACGGGAAGACCCCGGCAACCCCCGATTTCAAACCTCCCAGATCCCCAAGGTAGTCTCTGGGATTACCCAGGAGTGCACAGATATTATCCGGGCTTTCTACGATACTCTGGTGGTAAAGACCGTGCCGGTCTCCTCGACGCGAGTTGCTGAGGCCACCAAGATTCTTGAAAATACTTACCGCTGCGTCAACATCGCCCTGGTGAATGAGTTGAAGATCCTTTTCCAGCGCATGGGAATTGATATCTGGGAGGTGATTGAGGCAGCTAGCACTAAGCCCTTCGGCTTTCAGCCCTTCTACCCGGGACCGGGGTTGGGGGGCCACTGTATTCCCATCGACCCCTTCTACTTGACCTGGAAAGCCCACGAGTACGGCTTGCACACTCGGTTCATTGAACTGGCTGGGGAAATTAATACTGCTATGCCTTTCTACGTCCTAGACCAGCTAATTCAAGGATTAAATCGCCATGGCAAAGCCCCCACTAACTGTCAGGTACTTTTACTCGGGGTTGCCTACAAGCCCAACATCGGCGACCCCCGGGAAAGTCCAGCCCTCAAACTGATTGACCTGCTGCAAACCATGGGAACTCAGGTGCTCTACCACGACCCGCTCATCCCCACCTGCCGCGGTCACAGTCGTTACCCCCACGTGGATCTAGAATCTGTGGAGTTGACAAGGGAGGTGCTCTGCCAGAGTGATGCGGTGGTAGTCGTCACAGACCATGACCAGGTAAACTACGAGCTAGTGGCCGCCTACAGCCCCTTGGTCGTCGATACCCGCAACGCTCTGGCTCGCCGGGGACTACAGGCTGCCCACGTGATTAAGGCCTAGGCAATGGCAGACTGGGTTACCGGGGGCGCTACGGTGGTTGTATTAGGCATGTTAGTCTGGGGAGCCCGGTCCCGGTCCCCGAAGGCCCTAGAGTTGACCGGCGAGAGGATTGATGTTAACCGGGCCACGGTGGACGACTGGCTAAAGCTGCCGCTGGTTTCTATTCATCAGGCCAAGGCCCTAGTGCGGTTGCGTAAAGCCGGGGTCCAGCTCCACAGCACCGAAGATCTAGCAGCGGTTTTGGGCATTCCGGCCCAGAAACTAACTCCCCTCAAGAATCACCTAAGGTTCTGCTACTATGATCCCGATAGTGTCTACACAGCCCATCCCATGGCCGTCAATCAGGCCGAGCTTGCTAACCTGGAAAAGTTCCTAGGGCTACCCTTGGCTAAAGCCATGGTTGAGGAACGCCAGACTGGCGGTCCCTTTCGGAATTGGGAGGATCTACAAACTAGATTGGGATTATCTGGTCCCCTCGTGAGTACCCTCCTGCCCTACCTATACTTTGATGATTAGCTCTTCCTCGGGCCGGTATAGACTCCGTGAACTAGCCAAGGACCTGCCCATATGAAAGCCGTAGAGACGAAAATCCCCGGGGTAGTTATTTTAGAGCCTCGGGTGTTCGCCGATCAGCGGGGGTTTTTCTATGAGAGTTTCAACTGCCGAGACTTTCAGTGCCTGACTGGGGCGGCAGTAACCTTTGTCCAAGATAACCACTCCCGTTCCGTTAGTCACGTCCTCAGAGGCCTCCACTACCAGGTGCGCCAGCCCCAAGGAAAGCTAGTCAGGGTGGCTGTAGGCAGTGTTTTTGATGTGGCGGTGGATCTGCGCCTCCAGTCCCCCACCTTTGGCCAATGGTTCGGCTGTACCCTCAGTGCCGACAATAAACGGCAGCTGTGGATCCCCCCCGGCTGTGCCCACGGCTTCCTAGTAACAGGGGACCAAGCGGAAGTCCTGTACAAAACCACAGACTATTATGCTCCTGAGTACGAACGCTCCCTACTCTGGAGCGACCCGGCCCTGGGGATCGACTGGCCCCTGACTGGTGAGCCTATCCTCTCCTCCCGGGACCAGGCTGGGGTCCCCCTAGCTGAGGCCGAGGTTAGCAGCTGATGCGGATTATTTTAACCGGAGCTGGCGGGCAAGTGGGCCGTGAGCTTAAGCGCCTGTTGCCCTCCCAGGGGGAACTGATCCCTCTGGGGCGCCAAGACCTCGACTTGGGTGATCCCCAATCCCTCCAGGCCGCCATCCGCAACCTAGCTCCTGATCTGGTAGTCAATGCGGCCGCCTACACCGCTGTCGACCGGGCAGAGACGGAGCCGGCGATGGCAGCCCTCGTGAACACCCAAGCTCCCCTAATTCTGGCCCAAGAGTGTCAGCGTCAAGGAGCGGGCTTAATTCACATCTCCACAGACTACGTCTTTGATGGTTCCCAAGGTCGTCCCTACCAGGAGAGCGACTCTCCTGCTCCCCTGGGGGTTTATGGTCATTCCAAGTGGGAGGGTGAAAAGGCGATCCAAGCCCACTGTGACCACTACTGTATCCTTCGTACCGCCTGGGTCTACGGTACCCTAGGCAGAAGCAACTTTGTTAAAACTATGCTCAAACTAGGGCGAGAGCGCTCTCGAGTACAGGTGGTCTGGGACCAGATCGGCGCCCCTACCTGGAGCCGCGACCTAGCGGTCAGTATCCGGGACTTTATCCCCTACTTCCACCCCGGCCGGTCTGGGATTTACCACTTCACCAACAGTGGAGTAGCTAGCTGGTACGACTTTGCCGTGGCTATTTTTGCCGAGGCGCGCCGCCTGGGAATACCCCTGGCTCTAGAGGAAGTAGTTCCCATCCCCACCACCGACTACCCGACTGCTGCGAAACGTCCTGCCTACTCGGTGCTCGATTGGGGAAAGCTAGCCCAAGTGTTGGGCAACTATCCGCCCCCCTGGCGGACTAGTCTCCGGCTAATGCTCGAGGAACTTTCAACTAGGGAAGATGATCTATCATGAAAGCTCTGATTCTTTCCGGGGGTAAGGGCACTCGCCTGCGGCCTCTAACCTATACCGGAGCAAAGCAACTAGTACCAGTCGCTAACCAGCCAATTCTTTGGTATGCCATCCAGAGTATCGTGGCGGCCGGAGTGACCGATATTGGTATTGTCATTAGCCCAGAAACCGGAGAGGAAGTGCGCACCAAAACCGGGGATGGTAAACGTTTCGGGGCCAACATCACCTACATTCGTCAAGAACAACCAGCAGGCCTTGCCCACGCCGTCAAGGTTTCCCGGGAATTTCTTCAGGATTCCCCATTTATCCTCTACCTGGGGGATAACCTGATCCAGAATGACCTAGACTGGCTGCTGCACAAGTTTCAACAGCAAAACCTCGACGCCTTGATCCTGCTGCGGCAGGTCCCTAATCCTAGTGCCTTTGGTGTGGCGCTAGTAGATGAACAGGGCCGAGTCCTACAGCTACTAGAAAAGCCAGCTACTCCCCCCTCTAATCTCGCCCTAGTAGGAGTATACTTTTTTGCTCCCACCATCCACCAGGCAATCGCCAGCATCCAGCCCTCAGCCCGGGGGGAGCTAGAGATCACCGATGCCATCCAAGCCCTGATCCACCAAGGACAAACCGTCGAGGCCTGCCAGCTAGAGGGTTGGTGGCTAGACACCGGTAAAAAGGACGACCTTCTAGAAGCCAACCGCATCATTCTTGATACTTGCCTAACCACCAGCATTGATGGGGAGGTAGACGCCAAGACCCAAATCCTCGGCCGCGTCCAGGTTGACCGGGGGACACGGGTGATTAACTCTACCCTACGGGGCCCCGTGATTGTTGGTCGCAACTGTCACCTGGAAAACTGCTTCATTGGACCCTATACCAGCATCGCTGACGGTGTCACCCTGATCGATGCCGACCTAGAGCATAGCGTTCTCCTGGAAGGATCACGCTTGGTGGGGATTCAGCAACGAATTGTCGACAGCGTCATCGGCCAGCGGGCCCATCTATGGCATGCTCCGCGTCGCCCTAAGGCTCTACGGTTTATGATTGGGGATGACTCCCAAATTGAGCTAATCTGAGGGGTGAACCCCTGGGGTTTAGGCCTGTCTTTCCAAATCGGACTTCATTCGCACTAGGGCGATATTCATCTGCTCAAACATCTGCTGGGGGGTGATCCCAAGCTGTCCTAGGGGCGTACGCATCTGCTGAAGGGTCATTTGAGCCATAAAGTCATCAGACAGCTCGAAGCGCTTCATGAAGATGCGATAGCGGTCCAGAATTCCCTCCATCTGCTCAAGGAAAGCACGTTTCCCTTCCCGGTCAAATTTCCCGTAGTTAACCCCTAGCTGAATCAGGGATTGGTAATCTTCAAAAAGACGTTGGGCTTCTTGTTGAACAATTTCTGAATCAAAAAATCCCATGGCACCACTTTCTCAATAGGCTCGACTCGACTAGCGCTTCCCTTACAGGGTGGCAGTCATGCTTTGATCCTACCCCAGGCAGAAGGAGCGCTCAGCTTGGTAATCCCCCCCTAACCAGGACGGTTAACCGTCCCTATCCAACCTGTTACTGATTGGGATTAAAGTGGGTAACTACCGCTGCCGTCCCGGCCTGGGCACTGTCAAAGACGACCTGGGATCCTTGAAATTTGCCGATGGCCTGGGGACCTGTAGACTCGAAGGTTGGGTGCTGCTGGTTGTAGACTACATGCCCCGTGGCCACGAAGGCCTGCTGCGGCACGTTCCAGGTGAATTGGTCACTGGTAAGGACGGAATGGTTAGCCTGGCCAAAGCCGTGGACGTTGCCCTGTAAATAAACAATGTGTCGGTTGAGGTCCATCTGACCGGTGTCTCCGTGCATGGTGATGCCTTGTAGACGTTGAGTGACCTGGAGGGGTTGATCGGAGACTAGAGTCTTTTGGTCGACATTCCAGGTTAATTGGGGGCTCTGGATAGTAATTGGGGGAGAGCCGAGGGTCATGATGCTATGGTTAGCAATCTGCACCTGCTTGAGGCGCAGATTAACTTGGGCTTGGTTACCTTGAGCCCAATCGCTGATGTTGTCACCTTGGTAGTGGTCCACACGAGTGGGCTCATTACTAGTGAACAGCCCAGTGGAGATTGCCCAGGTCAGGGAGTTGGTGTGGATATGCAGAGGTGGTTGCTTAGTGATCCCCAAAACATTACCGGTGAGGATCATCTGGTCAGTACGGTTAAACAGTCGGGCCTGCTGGGCCGTAGCGGAAAATTGAGGATGGGTAACCACTACATGATTAGTGACGGTCATTTGGTCTTGGGCGGGGAGCCAGGTCCCTTCATCTCCCCGTAAGCGTGCCCCATCCTTAGTCTGGGTGATCACCACTCGGCCGAAGAGCTGAATCATTTTGCCGTTGCGCAGTACCTTACCCCGCAGAGCGGTAAACAGGTAGGCTACCTTACCATCCTGGAAGATTTGACCGTGGGGAGCTAGGATGTGGGCAATCTGCTGGTCATGGCTATAGACCACCTGGCGGCCCCAGATCTGCCACAGGGGATGACCATGTACGTCTGACTGCTCCAGGCGGATATCCTTAAGAACCAGACTGCCCCCTAGCCGACGGGGATCGGACTCCTGGGCAGGTTTGGGGTTACGACTACAAGCTGTTCCTAACCAGAGGAAACTACAGGCTAGTAATACAGGCAGTAAGGTCCTAACCCGGTTCCGATTCATCGGCAAAGCCCATTCCCAGCAAGGGCCGGTAGGAATAATTGCGGGGGTTTTTTTGGATGTCTTGCTTAATGCTATCCAGGTCGATGTAACGGTCGGCCACATTAATCAGGCTGTCGCTGGTCATGGAACGCAGACTTACCACCTCCACCCGCACCCCCCGGTAACTGACAGCATCCACGGCGTAGGCCAGGTCACCGTCACCACTGACCAGAATCGAGGTATCATAGGAGCCTACCAGAGACATCATGTCAACGGCAATTTCCACATCCAAGTTAGCCTTCTTTGAGCCATCTGGGAGCTGAATTAGGTCCTTGGAGATGACCCGGTAACCATTACGACGCATCCACAGGAGGAAACCCTGTTGTTTTTCGTTGGTGCGGTCGACGCCGGTATAGAAGAAGGACCTGAGCAAACGAGAACCATTGGTTAGCCGGCACAGGAGTTTGGTGTAGTCAATTTCAATGCCCAGCTGTAAGGCAGCGTAAAACAGGTTGGAGCCATCAATAAAAATTGCCACCCGGCCACGATTTTCTAACACTTGTTCTGGAGTTAATCCAGAATTGCGATCGACGGGGTTCAGCATGTTTTTTATACCTCGAATTATGACAAGACGTTTCCAGTAAGTAAAAATTAAGCGGACTGCAGCTCAAGACGGCAAAAAACAGGGTAGGGCTCGAGGACTAGACGGCCTGGATCTAGGATGCCCCAACTTTCGTGGCCGGCCAACAGAGGTCGGACTTGGGCACCACTAGGGGAGTTGAGACCCATGGGGTAGCCAAGTTGCCTGTAGATATCGCTGCTAGTGCGAGGAATGACCGGTGAGAGCCAGTAGGCTCCCAGACGCACACTCTCTAGCACTGTGTAAAGCACCTCGGCCACCCCAGCTTGGTCTCCCTGCTTATACAAGGACCAGGGGGCCCGACTATCGATAAACTGGTTACCAGCTCGGACCAGATTTAAGACTGAGGTGCAAGCCCCACTGAAATCTAAGGCCTCGTAAGCGGCTTCTATGTCTGGGGTTAGGGCAGTGCCCAGGGATTTAAGGGGGTGGGTGTCTGCTAAGGCGCCGGGATCGGGTACAGCTCCAGCACAGTATTTATGAACCATTTTGAGGGTCCGATTGAGGAGATTCCCCAAATCATTAGCTAGATCCGCATTGACGATCTGGACAAAACGGGTCTCACTAAAGTCTCCATCTCGTCCCCAGTCAATCTCCTTAGCAAAGTAGTAGCGCAGGGCCTCCGATCCGTGCCGCTCTACTAAGGCCAGGGGGTCTAGGGTATTACCCAAGCTCTTACCCATTTTGCGACCATCTTTGGTCAGGAAACCGTGACCGAAGACACACCTGGGCAAAGACAGCCCCGCTGACAGGAGCATCGCCGGCCAATAAACAGCATGAAACCGGAGGATATCCTTGCCGATGAGGTGCAGATTAATAGGCCACCAATGGTTGAGGGCATTATCCAGGGTGGGGGGTTGACCAGGCTCAACCAGAGCGCTAATGTACCCCAACAGAGCATCAAACCAAACGTAAAGGGTCTGGTCTAGGTCTGCAGGCACTGGTATACCCCACGGCAGATCCACCCGGGAGATGGAAAAGTCTTCTAGGCCCTGGCTGACGAAACTGAGGACTTCATTGCGGCGGCTAACGGGTTGAATGAAGTCGGGATGCTCATCGTACCAGGCCTCTAGTTTGGTTTGATAGCGCGAGAGGCGAAAGAAGTAATTGATTTCGTCGCGCCACTCACAGGTTAGGTTGGGATGAATGGCACAGCCGTGGCTCTCATCTAAGTCTTTTTCCTCCTTAAACTCTTCGCAGGCAACGCAATACCAGCCCTGTTGCCGACCCTGATATATATCCCCTTGATCCCAAACACGCTGGAAGAACTCTGCCACAATCTGGGCGTGGCTGGGACTAGTGGTGCGAACAAAGCGGTCCCATTGAATATCAAGTTTTTCCCAAAGCGACTGATAACCAGCAGCAATTTGGTCGCAGTGGGCTTGGGGAGTTTGGTGTCGCCCCTCGGCGGTGCGTTGGATTTTTTGGCCGTGTTCATCCGTCCCAGTCACTAGGAGCACCTCCCGCCCCCGGAGGCGCTGAAATCTGGCGACTATGTCAGCCCCAATAGTAGTGTAGGCACTGCCAATGTGTGGCAGGTCATTTACGTAGTAGAGGGGGGTAGTGATGGTGAAAGGGGCGGAATTAGGAATAGACCGCTGATCCATGAATAGTTATTAGTCCTGATTAAGCTTGTGTTCAAAGATTCTTATACGAAGGCGGATAACGAGGCGAAAAGGGGGAGTGCTAATAAGGCGACTGTGAGTTTTTACTTACTCAGGAAAGCATAACACGTCTTCCCGATCGACCTGGTCGGAGAGCCTTGGGATGGCAGGAACAAGTAAGAGCCTTTTAGAGGGAAAATGCCCAAGCCAGGCTGATCCCCTGGAATTTTAAAGATATGCTTAAGAGTCATGGGCCTTTCTCTGTTCAAAGGCCTGGTGGGCAGCTTAAAGAACTTCGAACATGACTGAAGCTAAATCTGTTGTAATTGCTCGCCAGCTCCTGAGTGCCCTAGGGGTCCAGTGCCGAAGCCCTCTCAAGCTGGAGTTTTCCTGTCCAGTCCTGTTGGTAAGCAACCACCGCAGTGTCTTAGATGCTCTAATCCTGATGGTGAGCCTGGGGCGACCAGTGCACTTTGTTTGTCATCCCTACATGACTCGTGTGCCGGTTCTCAGCCACCTGGTAGCTCTTTTGGGGGGTTTTGCCCTTGAGCGGTCCCAGGGGCAGACTGGCTGGTTTGACCCGGCAGCCGAGCTGTTGCAGGCAGGGAAAGCAGTGGGAGTTTTCCCAGAAGGGGCAGCTGGTATGGTACAGGTCACATCCCCCAATCATGTCGGTCGGTTTAGGCGAGGTTTTGCTCACTTGGCCTTTCAGGTGCCCATCCCCGAATTACAAGTTGTACCGGTAGCGATCTCATCGGTGCGGGAGCAGGTCAGTCCCCTACTACCCCTGCGCCTATTCCAGCAGTTTGACCCGGCCGAACCTTTATTTGACCAAGAGCACTGGCACCCGTTAGTGCTGTATCAAGAAGTGCGACTTGCCCTCGGGCGCCCCTGGCTGATTCGTGAACCAGACCGGTGTAAATACCGAGGCCGCCAGGGACGAGCGCTAGTGCGGGAACTGACTACCTACTGCGAAACCGAAGTGAATCACCTATTGTCGATTTGACCCTGATGGTACCTGACAATCATCCGTACCTCCTTACCCCTTTTGATCCCCAACCCTGGGCACCCTTGTTAGTGTTTTTCCCTGGTTTGGATGGTTCCGGGGAACTGTTCTATAACCAAGCCCAGAGCCTGAGAAAGCACTTTGACCTGCGTTGCCTGACCATTCCCAATCACAACTTCATGGACTGGTCAGAATTGACGGAGGCGTCATTGGCATTAATTAGCCAAGAACTCCAGGATGCCCAGCGACCCGCCTACCTTTGCGGCGAGTCCTTTGGCGGGTGTCTAGCCTTGCTAACGGTGTTAATGGCTCCGCAACTTTTTAGTCACCTGGTCCTGGTCAATCCAGCTTCATCCCTGAGGCACCGCCCCTGGATTGGTTGGGGGGCAGGACTCACCCAGGGCCTACCGGAGCCAGTCTATAAATTCTCATCTACCCTGCTGATCCCCTGGTTGGCAGCCTTACCCCGCTTAAGTAAGGTCAATCGAGAGGCCTTGCTTGCGCGAATGCAGGCAGTGGATCCTGCCACCTGCAGCTGGCGTATCTCCCTACTGCAAAAGTTTCAAGTGTCCCCAGCCCAGCTAGCCAGGCTTTCCCTGCCGGTGCTAGTGGTGGTCAGTGAGAAAGACCGACTTTTGCCTTCGGTCAAGGAGGCACAAACCTTAGCCCAAGCAATCCCTCAGCTTTATCAGTACTTCCTACCGGACAGTGGTCATGCCTGTCTACTAGAGCAGGAGGTAGACCTGGGGCAGATCCTAGGGTCGATGAACCTTTTACCCACCCCAGCCAAGGCTTAGACCTCTGTTATGCTGAGGGAGCACTCTCCTAGCCTGGGGTTCTCTTGCTGAACGACGCCTTAGCCTAAAGGTAGTTAGCTCAACCTCCCGGGGTTTTTAATCGGGAGGATTGGCTCTAGAATCATTTATCCATCTTTGCCAGGATAAGTAGGTACCCTCCTCTCACCTATGTCCAAGACCTTCCCCGCTCCCACCGCCTTCCCCGTTTTCTATCGCACCTACTCTCGTCGCACTCCGAGGGGGGCGCGGGAGACTTGGCCGGAAACCTGCGATCGCACCCTCTCAGGTCTAGCCCGTTTAGGGTCTCTGACCGCCGCCGAAGTGGATCTCCTAACCCGGCATCAAACTGCATTGCACTGCCTCCCATCCGGCCGATGGCTATGGGTTGGAGGCACTCCGTGGGTGGAACAACCAGCCAACTTCCCCGGGGCTTACAACTGCACTTCCACCAACATCACCAGTTGGGAGTCCCTAGCAGACCTAATGGACTTGGCGATGATGGGGTGTGGGACAGGAGCAGTCCTGGAATCCCACTACGTTTCCCAACTCCCCCCGGTGCGCAACCTCCTGCTTCCCCAGACCACCCCTATCGGCACCTCTCCTGGTCGCCAAGAAGACACGAGTGTCAGTCGGGTAAGCAATCTTACCACCATCCGTGTGGGGGACTCCCGCCGTGGCTGGGTGGACTCCTACCTAGCGCTGCTCCGTTTGGCCAGCGAGGAAGGGCTGGAGGGAATCCAGGAGGTTCAGGTCGACCTGAGTGCCGTCAGGGCTGCCGGAGAGCCCCTAAAGGGCTTTGGGGGTGTGGCCAACCCGGTGAAGCTCTCTAGCCTTTACGGCCGCTGTGCCCGTATTCTCAACCGAGCAGTGGGACGGCAACTGACCCCACTGGAAGTGTGCCTGCTCATCGACGAGGCGGCCATGACCGTGGTGGCCGGCAACATCCGCCGTTCAGCCGGGATGCGCCAGTTCTCCGCTGACGACCAGGAAGCCGCGATGGCCAAGCAGAACTTGTGGCAGCAGGGGAGTGACGGGCAATGGCGGATTGACCCAGAGCGAGATGCCCTCCGGATGGCCAACCACACCCGGGTCTTCCACCGCAAACCCACCCTCCAGGAGTGCATCGACTCGGTCCGGAGCCAGTACCACTCCGGGGAAGGAGCCATCCAGTGGGCAGGGGAAGCGGTGGCTAGGGCCAACGTGGACTTGGTGAAGGGGAGGAAAGCCTTCCTGGCCAGCTACCCTAACGTCAATCTGCGCTCTGACCGCATGGCCCGCTACGGACTGAATCCCTGTGGCGAGATTATCGGCTCCAACTTTTTCTGCAACCTCTCGGAAATTCACCTCAACACCCTCAACCCCGCGGACACTGCCGCCCAGAAAGAGGCTTTCCGTGCTGGGGGGCTATGGGTGGCGGCTCTGCTGCACCACAAGCTCACCAACCCCGTCTACCGAAAATCCCGGAAAGAGGACCCGATTGTGGGAGTGAGCTTCACCGGGTTGTTTGACTTTTTTGTCAACGCCTTTGGGGTGGAGTGGTTGGAGTGGTGGGCCCAAGGACGACCCCTGACACCCGAAGGGCTCGGGTACCGCAGTGCCGAAGCTGACTGCCTGCGCACCTGGCGACGAATAGCACACGATGCCGTCTGGAGCTACTGCGACCGCCACCACCTCAAGCGGCCCAACCGCTGCACCACCGTCCAACCCGCTGGGACCAAATCCCTCCTGACCGGAGCCTCTCCGGGATGGCATCCCCCCAAGGCTGCTCGGTTCATCCGGCGCATCACCTTCCGTCGGGGAGACCCGGTGGCCCTCGCCTGCCTGGACTACGGCTACTCCGTAGTCCCCAGCCAGTCGGACAAGGACGAGGATGGGCGGCTGTTGGATGACCCCTACCACCCCCGCTGCACCGAGTGGCTGGTGGAAATCCCCGTGGCCACCTCCTGGGCAGACCTGCCGGGATGTGACCAGGTGGACATCTCCCGGTTCTCCGCCTTGGCCCAGTTCGACTTCTACATGCAGGTGCAGCGCCATTACACCACCCACAACACCTCTGCCACCATTGAGCTCAGAGAGGCCGAAATCGAGGCTCTGGGAGCACGTATCCACCAAGCCATCCAGGAAGATGAGGGCTACGTCTCTGCCGCCCTGCTGGCCCGATTTGACAGCTTGGAGACCTTCCCCCGTCTCCCCTTCGAGCCCGTCTCCAAGGAGCGGTATCAGGAGTTAATGGCGGGGGTGGAAGGGCGTCGTAAAACTGCTGACTTTGGCGCCTCCCTGCAACAGTACGATTTCCCCATAGCCCAGACTGAGGCAGGACCGGCCGGGTGTGATTCAGACAAGTGTCTATTCCCGGCTTGACCAAAACCTAATAACTCTCTTAGACTCCAGGGCCCTAGGGAGCCCTGGGATGGCAGGGTTTAGCCTGCCTCATCCCCCTCCACCTATACGACCCCTACTCTGCCTTACCTCTCTCCTCCTAGTAATCGCTCTGCCTCCAGAGTCGGCAAGACCAACTCCCTCCTTGGGAGCGGTAACAGACTTGATTGGCCCCGGTCATGTTGGTAGCATCCTCCGCACTACCACTAGGAATGAGTTAGCCAAACTATTCGGTCCTGGTAGTCTTGTAGACCTTGTGGCCTCCGGAGCCGAGGGGGAAGGGAAATACCCTGCCACCGCCATCAGGGTCCATAGCCACCAAGCCCTAGTGGTGCTGTGGGCTGATCAACAGCGCCAGCAGGCCCGGGAAGTGTGGATTTATGATCCCCGCTGGCATATACCCCAGAGGGGATCGCCGTTGGCCTGCCAGTAGCCAAGTTGCAACAGATGTTCGGTAAGTTTCGCTTTTTTGGCTTCGAGTGGGACTACGGCGGCCATCTCCTCCTAGGTAACCGGAAACTCGACGAGCATCGCCGGCGTCTAGGACTAGACCTAGTCCTAGGTTTAGCCGCAGGCAGTTGCCGGCAGTCTTCCAGAGCCTGCAAGGCCACGCTCGGCGAGCGCAAACTATCTAGCTCTCAGCCGGAGGTAAGGCAACTCCCGGTGAGAATCACTTCTCTGGCCGTAGAGCTTTAGATCTAGACCGGGGGGGCTGACTTTAGATCAATGGTCAGCTCTGGCCGTGGAAAATTATCGACAGTGACCAGAACCACTGTAATGTTATCCTTCCCCCCCTTTTCCTTAGCAGCGTTGACTAGGGAAGCCACTGCTTTTTCACTGGCACGAATACTCTTGAGGTAAGAGGCAATAGTTTGGTCAGAAAGCTCCTCTGTTAATCCATCACTGCACAACAATAGGCGGTCGGCTGGATGCAGGTCCAGACGTTGGATCGTGACTTCGGCCAAGTCTTCGCGTCCTAAACATTGGGAGAGAACGTGCCGCCAAGGGTGCGTGCGTGCCTGGTCAGCTGTCATCTCCCCGGTGCGCATCGCCTGGGCTACCCAGGTGTGGTCCTCCGTCAACTGCTCTAAATCATAGCCCCGGAGACGGTACAGGCGCGAGTCCCCCACGTGGGCACACCATACCTCCTCTACTTTATCGCCCTCAGGCAGAGTCTCTTCTCGGAACAGCAGCACGACGATGGTCGTACCCATGTCGGAGCGTTCGGGATGCTGTTGCTGGTCCTTGACTATTTCTCGGTTGGCTAGTACCAAAGCTGCCCGGAGCATCTGGGGGGAGGTCAAGTCCGAGTCCCAGTGCTCATTCAGGTGAGCTTGAATCGCCTGGGTAGCAATTCTACTGGCTTCCTGACCCCCAGCATGGCCCCCCATGCCGTCGGCAACTATGAAAAAGCGGCCGTGTGGGTCGATATAATAGTAATCTTGATTGGATGACCGCAGCAGACCCGGATCAGTGAGGCCCGTAAAAAAACACTTCATCGATGGTTACAAGGCGGACAACTTGAATAAACCCAATCTATTTCCTAGGACATACGCTCTAGACGACCCAGGCGTACTATCAATCGCAGAAGAGCCAAACCCACCATCCCCAATCCTGCTAGGGCAAATAATGCTAACCAGACGTGGTGATTAACATAAAGGATAACTGATGATAACATTAGGGCGGCACCAAAAATAGTATAGTTGGTGCCGACTTGCAGGGTGCCCAGTCGTCTCAACAGTCGGTCGCTTTCCGTTGACCGCGTCCTTAGGCGCAGGTCTCCGCGCTCCAGTTTCTCGAGGGTGGTTTCGATCCGCCGCGGTAATCCTAGGGCTGAGGTGCTCACTTGGGCTGCCTGCCGTCCCAGATCTCCCAATAAGCTCCCGCCATCAGGGTTTTTGTTACTACTCATAAATTGTAGGGCGAAAGGCTGTGCCACTTCCATGAAGTTGAATTTCGGGTCTAGTCCCTTCCCCACCCCCTCCAAGGTGGAAAAGGCACGCATGACGAAAGTGAAAGTAGCCGGGAAGCGAAAGGGTTGGTCGTAGGCAATCTCGTAGAGGTCATCACTGATGGCGGCCACGGATTGCTGCTCAAAGGGCTTGTCCATCAGGTTATCCATAATGTACTGCACAGAACGGCGGACCGGCCCCAGGTCTTCTACCTCAGCTAGGGCACCTAGGTCGATGAGGGTCAGAACTACCCTATCCCCGTCTTTCTGAGCAATGCTAAAGAGCAGGTCGGTTAGTTTTTGGCGGGTAATGGGGGATATCCGCCCCATCATGCCGAAATCATAAAAAATCAATTCCCCCTGGGGAGTAACAGCTAGGTTGCCGGGATGGGGGTCAGCATGGAAAAAGCCATGGTGCAGAAGCTGATGCAGGTAGGCCTCGGCACCCAATTTAGCCAGGCGGCTGCGGTCAAGGCCAGCGGCCTCTAGGGCTTCGTTATGGCTAATTTTAATCCCAGGCAGGTATTCCAAGGTCAGTACCCGGGGAGAGGTGTAACGCCAGTAGACTCGAGGCACAACCACCCAGTCAAGACTACGAAAGTTACGCCTAAAGGTATCGGCATTACTGCCTTCCTTGAGGTAATCAATCTCCTCGTAGAGGATCCGACAACACTCCTCGTAAATCCCCAGCCAGTCCCGCCCCCGGCCCCAGTAGGGATGCCCCTGAAAATAGCCGGCGATGCTCCGCAGAATTGCCAAGTCAATCTCAAAGAGCTTGCGCAATCCCGGCCGCTGGACCTTGACTACCACCTCTTCGTGAGAATGCAGGCGGGCCCGGTGGACTTGGCCGAGACTCGCAGCCGCGAGGGGCACAGGATCAATACTGGCAAAGGACTCTTCCCCACCTTTGCCTAGGTCTTGGTTAAGAATCGCCCTGACTTGTTCATAGCTAAAGGCAGGCACCTTATCCTGCAGCTTGGATAGCTCCTCTACGTACTCGCTAGGAAACAGATCGGCGCGAGTAGAGAACAGTTGTCCTACCTTGATGAAGGTGGGCCCTAAATCCAAGATGGTCTCTCGAATCCAGATGGCCTGAGCTCGGCGACGGGCATTGCGTTTAGCATCTGTCATGCCTCCCCAATAACTCCAGGACTTGTTGTTCAGCCAGAGGGAGAACAGCAAGGTCAAGACGAAGGTCCAGATGTCCAGGAACCGGCGCTCTCGGGAGTATTTCTCCCGGTTCCAGCGGTAGTTTTTCCGTGGGCGGACAGGCTTCTGGGGTGCACCACCACAGTTCACTTGAACTTCCAAGCCAGGGGGAGAGGAGGGGTAACGAGCATCAGGGATGGCAGACACTGAATTTCCTGCAGAACAGACCTAAATAGTACTAGCCCTAATAGTTCTTTAGTTCGGCTCTTAGCCGGGCAACTTCGGCGCGCAGGTCATCTAAGGTGGCCTGCAGGTCGGCGGTGGGACTATGCCATGGCTGTGGCTGAGCAACAGTATCATCCATCGAACTCTCGGCACGTTCCTGGACTTGGAGAATAAACTCGTGCAGCCACTCGCGCTGTTCAGCATCAAACCTGCCTAGTCCACTGAGGCATTGGACTAGGGCATTTTCTAATTGTTCGTTAAGGGTTTCAGCAAAGCTTCTGCCTAGAAAAAAGGCGTGGACGGGAGATTTGTTCATGGCAAACTTTGCATATCTTTACTGGGATTATAACCTAGCCAGGCCCTAGGGAGATGGGCTGGTGACAGTCACTGGCCAGTTGGGTTGCGGGGGAAAACTCTGGTCGTGGCGAAACATAGGCAGGGCAGTCAAAATGCCTAACCGCAGACCTAGGCCTAGGGCCGCACCCAGGAAACCAGCCCAAAAAGAGATGTACAGCAAGCTCCGGGGAGCTGGATGGGGCCCTGAGGAGGAGTGACTAGGGGACATGGGCTTCGCTTTACCTTGGTTTTTACTGGGTTTGGCGGGTCGGGTCTCCGGGCGCACCAGGGGCGGGGGAGCCATCTCGGGCAACAGCTCCAACCAAGCCTGCACAGTTTGGGGCCGAGCATCCGCCTCGATTTCCAGGCCTCGCAGGATTGCCACTTCAAGGGCGGGCGGAACCTCTGGAGACCATTGCTTGAGACTGGGCAAGCGCACTCGGTTACGGAGGGGAGCCGCCACTGGGGAATTACCACCCAGGAGAAAGTAAAGGGTGGCAGCTAAGGAGTAAACGTCGGTGGCAGGGCTGAGACGACTCTGGGGTAAGTATTGCTCTAGGGGAGCATAACCATCGGTGAAGATGCCCGTCTGGACCTGCTCGGCGTGGATAGACTGCTCACGGGCGATGCCAAAGTCAATTAGTACTACTGAGTTAGTGCCTTGACGGCGAATTATATTTTGGGGTTTAACATCTCGGTGTAGCAGCCCCTGACCATGGACGGCCACCAAAGCCCGGCCAATCTGACGGATGTACTGGAGAGCTAGAGAAGGAGCTAGGGGCTGCTTAGGACTGACGACCTCGTCTAGGGTTTGGCCAGGAACATAGTCCATGACCATAAATAATCCCCCATCCTCTTCAAAAAAGTCTAGGACCCTGACAATGTGAGGATGTTGGCAGCGGGCCAGGTGGCGAGCTTCCCGTAAAAAGCGCTGGCGGAGGTTTTTCAGGTCCAGACCAGTGGCAAGGTTAGGCTGGAGAGTCTTGATCACCACAGGCTGGTCCAAGTACATGTGGGAGGCCTGGTAGGTGACCCCAAATCCTCCTTGCCCTAAGACCTTTTGCAGGATGTACTTGTTACCCTGAAGTATTTGCCCGGCGGCTAGCTGCATAGGTTCAGCTTAACTTTGCAGCCATATTAGCAGAAATTTCTTACCTAAGGTTTTGGGGGAGGAAAGTGGCTACGCACAAAGGAAATGGCCTCAGTACGCCCTTGTACCTCGCCGTCCAAGGTTGCCCCGAGGAGCACCTCGAGAATTTCCCTGAATTGAGGGCCAGGCTGGTAGCCCAATTCTAGTAGGTCCTGGCCAGTTAAGGGGGGAGGAGTCTGAGACCAGATGGTTAGGTAGTTCCAGACCCACCGCCGGACTGGTCCCGGGTTTCTGAGGGTCACTAGGTGCAAGACCGACCGACTCCACCCCTTGAACAGAACCACCGCCTGACTAGGAGTCAGCCAAGACCCCAGGTGATTGACCAGTTGGGCTTCGGCGGCTGCTAAATCCTCCAGGTGACGGAGGCTTTCCTGGGGTAAGTGGAGAGCTAGGGCAGCCTCAGCCCGGGCGGTGGTGGCCAGCTGGGCCAGGATAACCTCCAGGCGACCCGGCCAAGGGGGTAAGGCACAACGGTTGGCTAACCTCAGTTGTCGCTGCAGGCTAGTACTCCAAATCAGGTCAGGATGGATACAAGCCAAGGCCCCCAACTGGGCGAGCTGATTGAGGGCGGCGAGCCACTGGCGATTGGTGGTCATGGTCAGCAGGCACTCTAGTTCCATCCCCAGGCGGCTGCCTAGACCCGGGGGTCGTGACCCGGGCCCGGCTCGGTGAAGGAGCTGGCGGTAAAACTGGCTGGCCTGCCGCATTAGGGATTGATCGGTAACAGTAATAGCAAAGCCCAAGCGGCAGCTAAACCTCACCCCGCGATAGATTCGGGTGGGGTCCTCAATGAAGCTGCCCGGGTGGAGGGCGCGAATCACATGGTTATGCAGGTCCTCCAACCCGCCATGGAGGTCAATCAATTCCCCAGGGTGGGGCGAGGTAAGGCAGATTGCCAAGGCATTGATCGTAAAGTCGCGCCGGTACAGGTCTAGGGCTAGGGTACTCGGCTCGACCTGGGGATTGGCAGCTGGGTAGGGATAGGACTCCCGGCGGGCAGTAGTTAGATCGAGGGCTAAGGGAGTCGGCTGATGCCAAGCCAGGGTAGCAGTCTGAAATTCCCGGTACACCTGCAACCGAGAGGTCGGGTCTTGCTGATGGAGAGCCTGGGCCAAGGCAATGGCGGGAGGCAAGCCCTCTAAGGGGGGGCCCTCAACAGTTAGATCCAAGTCCTGTTTGAGGTCTATTCCCAGTAACAGGTCCCGTACCGCCCCCCCGACTAGGTACACCTGCCATCCCCGAGACTCAGCTAAGGAGGCAACCTGCCTCAGCAGTCCCTGAGCCGAGGGAGACAGGGCCTGGCCAAGCTGCAGCAAGAGGTTTTGCTTCAAGGTAACCCGGCCCATTTTTCGCTAATTTCCCCAAGAGATTCTGATAATCTAGGCTTAGGACTGGTCGCAAGCCCGGGGTCTAGTCCATTGAAAACTACCTGCAGCAAAACAAATGTTAACAATTGCCTTTCAAGTTTGCCTAACTGCCCTAGTGTTATTGTCCTTCCTAATGGTGATCGGCGTACCGGTAGCCTACGCCACTCCCCAAAACTGGAACCAATCTAAGAGCTTAATGCTCCTGGGGTCCCTTCTTTGGGTGGTTTTAGTAGTTTTGGTGGGTGTACTGAACTTTTCTGTGGTCTGAGTATTAGGCTGCATGACAGTTTTTGAAGGTAATTTCAGTAATACTGAGCATCTCCACCTGGCAGTTGTCATTGGTAGATTCAATGACCTAATCACCAATAAGCTTTTGAGCGGTTGCCAAGACTGTCTTAAGCGCCATGGAGTAGACCCTGACCCCCAGGGTGACCAGGTAGATTATGTCTGGGTACCGGGGAGCTTCGAAATCCCCCTAGTGGCTCGTCAGCTAGCCCTTACAGGCAACTATGATGCGGTCATTTGTCTGGGAGCTGTAATCCGTGGTCAAACCCCCCACTTTGACTACGTGGCTGCAGAAGTAGCCAAGGGGGTGGCAGCAGCTAGTTTTCAGACCGGCGTACCGGTAGTGTTCGGGGTCTTGACCACAGACACTTTACAGCAAGCCCTAGAGCGGGCGGGCATCAAGGCTAATCACGGTTGGGACTACGCCATGAATGCCCTGGAGATGGCCAGTTTAATGAGACAGTTGCGGGGCACCCTCAGATCTCCCCAGGCGGCCCTAGTCCCGGGGGCCGCCACTCCCCTACTAGACCCCTCCGCCGTTTGAGCTCATAGGGGCTTAGAGGCGTCGGGAAAGCAGGCGGTAGATCAACAGAAAAAGCGCCATGGTCACTAGGGACCCGAGGGCGAGAATCACGCCGCCTGTAGCAATAACCATGCTGGCGTCAACTAAGCCGTGGAGGGCAAATGCCGCCCTCACCTGGGGGATAAAAGCCACTACTGTAGTGCTCACTACTGCCACTACAACTAGGTCGAATCGCTCGATCAGCTGGCGGGCTTGAACACCGATTAAAACTACTAACAGGAGGAGCCAAGCCCCCACCGCCCCTAGGGTTGGTCCAAGCAGGCTCACCAGTAAAATCAGAAGCACTCCCCCCTCAAAACCAGTAAACAAGGCCGAATTCAGTAACCTCAGGGCTGGGAGGTGGCGGGGGGGTTGACGGACTGGGGCCGGCCGGGCTGGGGTGGGAGTGCCCAAGGCTTGGGTAGGCGGCACAGGACTGGCAACGGCGGGGGGCTTACCGCCGGGTAGGACTTGGGTGGGGGGAACGGCAGGGACCGGTTTGGCGGCTGGTCCGGCCGGCGGAGCTGGCAGGGTGGGGGGGAGAGGCTGGTTGGGGCCTGGCCGGGTTGAGGCTGGAGATTCCCGCAGTAGCTTCAAAATGACCTCGGCGGAGGAGGGGCGGTTTCGGGGAGACTGGGAAAGCATCAGGTCTAGAAGTTTCGCCAGGCGCTGGCTGACCTGGGGGGCGTAGGGGCGCCAATTCCAGCAGTTGCGATTCCCGTCGTAGAGTTGCTCTGGCTGCTGCCCGGTCAAGAGCATCACACAGGTGGCCGCTAGGGCGTACAGGTCCGTGGTGGGAGATACCGCCGCCCCTAGCATCTGTTCGGGGGGGGCAAACCCCGGGGAGTAGATCTCCGTTGACCGGCCTGAGCTGGTGCCCTGGGTAATCTTTTTTACGGCCCCAAAGTCCAGCAAAAAAAAATGGCCATCCTGCCGGCGCATAATGTTAGAGGGCTTGACATCCCGATGAATGGTGCCCTGACTGTGGACGAACTGGAGAATCTCCAAGACGCTTTCTAGGACCTCTAGAACTTGGGCCTCAGAAAACTTCCCCTGGGCCGCCAACTCCTGCTCTAGGGTTAGGCCATCAATAAACTCTTGCACCAAATAGAAATACTCTTCCGTTACCCCGGGTCGGGAGCTAGGGACCGTGAGGGGAAAGAAGGCCAAAAGTTCCGGAATGTGACGGTTTTGTTTGCCTAGCTGGGCAAGCACCTCTCCCTCCCGCTCAAACAAGTCCTTAGCCTTGGCTAGTTGTTCTGGTCCAAGGCTCACCGCCGGCTGGAACTGTTTTACCACACAGGTGCTCAGATTTGGCATTCGTCGGTCTAGGGCCAAGAAAGCCGCCCCAAACCCCCCCCGCCCCAGGAGTTTTTGGGGCAGGTAGCGGCCATCGAGAATCAGGACCATGCCGCAACTAGTGCAGAATTTCTGGGTTACCCCCCGCAGGGCAGCCGGCTCATCTAAGTCTGGGCAGGAGTTTTGGGGATGCTGGCAACCGGGACGGGTACAGTGGATAAGCATGACAGAAGCCTAGTCTAGGTCTACAGACTTGGGAGCACTCTTGAGGGGCAGAGAGGGGATGGACTCAAAGGCGGGGGAAACCAGAGGTAATATTTCTCGGGCGAAAGCCTCAGCAGCACGATAACGACCGGCACTACAAATATAAATCACTAGGAGGATGCGCTTGATTCTGAGCTCAGAATCAAATCTAATAGAGTTACAGGCAAAGCCCTATTATCGCCAATAGAGAAAGTAGCACAAGAGCATCACTCATCCTATAAAGCCCGCCAGCAGGATCACCAGGCTCAGGAGAAAACCCGTCCGCGCGACCCACCTCCTGTTGGGCCGGGCAACTCTCAAGTTATAGGGACTCAACTCCCTCCTTCGAGTGTGGGCGCGTGCCAAGTTGTTTTGTGTCTTTGCCCAATCTGTTGGGTAGGCATCGTGAGTGAAGACTTGCAGGACCGATTCATAGAGTTTTATTGCCCGTTCTAGATTCTCGGCCCGAGCGCCCCGAGTCCTTTCAGGGATTCAACTCCCTCCTTCGAGTGTAGGCGCGTGCCAAGTTGTTTTGTGTCTTTGCCCAATCTGTTGGGTAGACATCGTGAGTGAAGACTTGCAAGGCCGATTCATAGAGTTTTATTGCCCGTTCTAGATTCTCGGCCCGAGCGCCCCGAGTCCTTTCAAAGTAAGCATTTGCTCAGTGGTTTTGTGTTTTTGCCCAATCTGTTGGGAAGGCATCGCGAGTGAAGACTTGCAACGGCAATTGATGGAGTCGGACCGCCTGTTCATGGTTCTCGGCCTGATCGCCCCGGATCCGGTTATAGTAAGCCATTGCTAAATAATTTTGGGTCTTGGCCCAGTCTGTTGGGAAGGCATCACTAGTTCTCACTTGCAAGGCCGACTTATAGAGTTGGATTGCCTGCTCCAGATTCTCAGCCCGATCACCCAGGAGCTGATTAAAGTAGGCAAGTGCCAAGCTGTTTTGGGTCCTTGCCCACTCTTCCGGGAAGGCATCACGAGTAAAGACTTGCAGGGCCAATTTAGAAGCCTCAATTGCCTGCTCCAGATTCTCAGCCCGGTCACCCCGGAGCCGATAACAGTAGACATTGGCCAGGCCATATTGTGTTCTTGCCCACTCTTCCGGCAAGGCATCGCGAGTAAAGACTTGCAGGGCCAATTCATAGGCCTCAACCGCCTGCTCCAGATTCTCAGCCCGCTCGCCCTGGATCCGGTTAAAGTAGGCAAATCCCAAGTTATTTTGGGTTTTTGCCCACTCTTCCGGCAAGGCAACACGGTTTATATTTCGCAGCGCCGATTTATAGGTTTAGATCGCCCATTCCCACTTCTCTACCTGGTTGCTCCCGATTTGGGTAGGTGGTTTTTGCAGGGCAGAATCCCCCCCCAGGGCCTGGAGCACCTCCTGGGCCCGTTGGTAGCGCTGCTCTGTAGCGGCCATCAGCAGGCGGTCAAGGACTTGCCCGAAGGAAGGAGAAACAGGGATAGGGAGGAAATCTCGCCACACCCACTTACCCTTAAGGGAGGAGTACAGGTCAAAGGGCTGCACTCCCGTGAGCAGGTGGATGCAGGTGACCCCCAGGACGTAGAGGTCGCTGGCGTAGACGGGCTTACCCCGCAGTTGCTCCGGGGCCGCGTAGTCGGCGGTGCCAATAACGGTACCGGTTTTAGCCAGCTGGTGGGGGTCGACCTGACAGAAGGCGCCAAAATCCACCAGCATGTAGGTGTGACTGCCGGCGCGCCGCATGATGTTGTCTGGTTTAATGTCCCGATGAATCACCTGGTGGTCGTGGACAAATGCCAACACCGGCAGGATGTTTTCTAGCAGTTGCCGGGTCTGGTCCGCGGACCAGGGCCCCTGACTGGCGAGGGCCTCACTCAAGTTCTGGCCATCAACAAACTCCTGGACTAGGTACAGGTGCTGGTCTTGGTAAAAGTAGGACAGCAGGGCAGGGATCTGGGGGTGAGCTCCGAGGGAAGCTAGTTGCTGAGCCTCCTGCTCAAATAGTTCAGCTGCCTTTTGCCGGTTGCCACTCTGGGGTAGGACTTGCTTGATGACACAGCGCTGCTGGTGGGGATGGTCCTGGTCTACGGCCAAGACCGGCCGAAGCCCCTCAACCAGAGGGGCTTGAGGGCCCGGTAGCGCTCCTGCAGGAGCAGTTTGGCGCCGCAGTGGGGGCAGAAGTTGGCAGTCCCGCCCAACTGGGGTCTAGGACAGGCGGGGTTTAAACAGTACATCCCCACGGGATAAAGATACTAAGGGTTTACTTAAACATAATCTTAGAGCAGAATTTTTGCGGCCCAGCATACAATACAGGTATTTTATAATAGATAGTTTTAGTTTACTAAAAAATTACAACCTAGTGGAGAGTCTCAAGCTGATAATAGGGGGACATGAAAGAATTCAAAAGGTGAAAGAAAAGACTGGGGACACTCGTGGTCAGGAAATCTGTTCTGGTTATTTAACGGCTTGTCCGGACGACTCAGCTGTCAAGTTATTTTGGGTTGTTGCCCAAGCAGACCGACAGGAAGATTCCCATGACCAATCGAAGCCCTAAGGGGAATACCACGCTAACCCCGGCTGTCTCTATGATGTAGACTGAGTCACCGCCGTTCAAATGGCTAGCATCATTTGGCATCACATATAATTTTTGTAACTTTGAGTTGCCAGAATGATCGAGAATAACGGAAACCACCACGGTGGTCACCATGGCTGGGATTATTTAGATGCAAGTGTCCTCAACCAGGATCGCGCCGCAGCTGGTACAGAGCTTTTGGGCCATCCCCGCAGGGTAGCCGGGTCATCTAGGTCCGGGCAGGAGTTTTGGGGATGCTGGCAACCGGGACGGGTGCAGTTAATAAGCACGACGGAAGCCTAGTCTAGGTCTACCGACTTGGGAGCACTCTTAAGTGGCGGGGAGGGGATGGACTCAAAGGTGGGGGAGAACAGCGGTAGTATTTCCCGGGCGAAAGCCTCAGCCGCCTTGGAACGATAACGATTGGCATTATAAATCACGGAGAGGATGCGCTTGACGGCAATATCCTCAATCCTAGCCCGGTGTAATATGCCACTATCGAGCTCCTTTTCAATCGCCGACACAGAAACAAAAGCAGCGCCTAGCCCAGCCTGGACAGCATTTTTAATCGCTTCAATTGAATTTAACTCCATTTCTATTTGCAGGCGACGGCCATCAATCCCACAGGTGGTCAAGGCCTGGTCGATCACCTTGCGGATCGTGGACTGAGCATCTAGGGCAATGAATTGCAACCGGTATAAGTCTTCCTTCAGGATGCACTCGGTTTGGGCCAAGGGGTGGGTTACCGGCAAAATTAATGCTAATTCGTCCTCGGCATAGGGAATAATTTCTATAGAGTCCTGGAGTTCTGTAGGTACTTCCCCCCCAATGACAGCAAGGTCGATCTGCCCATTGGCGACACTCCAGGAGGTCCGCCGGGTCGAGTGGACGTGCAGTTGCACCGCCACCTCTGGGTAACGTTGACGGAAAGCGCCAATCATCCTAGGCAACAGGTAGGTTCCCGTGGTCTGACTGGCACCAACAATCAGGGTCCCCCCCTGGAGATTTTGCAGGTCTTCGATCGCCCGACAGGTTTCCGCGCACAGGGTGAGGATTTTGTCTCCGTAACTAAGTAGTAGGTGGCCTGCCTCTGTCAGTTGTGCCCGTCGGCCACCCCGGTCGAACAAGGGGACGTCCAACTGACGCTCTAGGTTTTGGACCTGGAGACTGACTGCCGGTTGGGAAATGTACAGGCTATCTGCTGCCCGCTTGAAACTGCCCTCCTGGGCGATGGCCTTCAAGATCCGCAATTGGTCCAAGGTGAAGGGAATCTCTGTCATAACATCACAACCTACAGGAAAGCCTTGAACTTAGCATAGTCCTCCTAGGCTCCTAGGGGACGGCGCAGAGGTGCTCTTTTGACAATGCCTAATCAGATCCTCCAAGGCAGTCAGCCTATCCCTGACTTAACCTTTTTAAAAAACTTCCTTTCTGGCCAGACCAGCCCAATTGTGCAGAATTAGGCATTTATGAAGCAGGGGATGGTCCGCGACTTTCTCAACCTCCCGGGTGTACTGGGGGTAGTTTTTATGGACGGCCACTCGCGGCCATTTTTTTGTGGCCTAGACCGCAATCTTAACTCGGAGCAAAAGGAGGTTTTGGTTCAGGGTATCCTCCAAATTATCGGTAGTACCCCCGACGACTTCGAATCCTTTGAGCTGCAGTTCCTGGACCATAAGGTTTACATTTATAAACTCGGCCTAGGGGTGATTTTCCTGGTGTTGACGGATAAGCATCTGTCAATTCCTGAATACCAGCACACTATCCGGCTCTTGAAGACTGCCATCACCGAAGACATCAAAGCAGCAGTTGACCTATTTCGGCTGCAGGCAGGTAATGCCACCCTGACTAACCGTAAGCCTGTTTTCAGTCAGGCCAATGATGAGGAGCCGACAGCTGGCGAACAACTAGCCCCCCGGAGCCCCCGCCGCCCCCCTAAGGCTCCAACATTCCAGGAAGTGTTGCCCGCCCTAAACCACATCAGTCAGCTGGCCACTCGCAGTTTGGGGGTGGCGGTAGTGGTCAACTACTGGAAAAGCACCCGAGTTCCAGCTCCAGAGGTCCAAAAATTCCAAATCGAGCGTTCCGGGCGGATCACTCTCCCTATGCTAGCCTCCGAAGAGCTAAGTCAAACCCTTAGCCCCGGGGAGCTAGAGGGCCTGCAAACCTGGACAATGCAGTTTATTGAACGGTGCGCCCATGTGAATCGAGAGTTCCCAGCTCTAGTACGGGATAACGCCTTACCCCATATCCGTAACCTTCTGCCCCATATTTAACCCCTTGAGTCTCTGGTATTGTCCTATGGTCAAAGTCGTCCGCCTCGAACCCATCGCCCAGGAAACGATCGTCGAGACTAACAGCAACCTGCTCTCAGTCCTAATTGCGAAAGACTTGGATGTGCTAAAGGAGTGTGGGGGGCGGGGTATGTGCGCCACCTGCCACGTCTACGTTCGGGAGGGGATGAAAGACCTATCCCCCATGGGACGGCGGGAGCAGCGTACCCTGGAGGTAATCACCTCCTGTAAGCCCAACTCCCGGCTGGCTTGTCAGGCCAAGGTTTTGGGCAATGGCGTGGTAGTGGAGTTACCACCCGGGATGTACGTCAACTCCCTGCAGGACATTGAGGCTTTGATTGGTCGTCGGGCTGAGCAAGACCTCCTCAGTCCCGTCAACGGTAAAGTCCTAGTAGAAGCAGGTAAGCTGATCACCCGCTCGGTGCTCAAGCAATTGGAAAACACCAGTTTTAAAGTGGGCGACTTTTTCACCCAGTCTACGGATTTTTAAGGCGAGCCAGAGCTCCTTGTTAGGTCCCTACACCCACCGGGTAAAATGGGATTAGTCCATATCCAGGAGTAGCAGGATGTTGAGCCGCTTGAGGCATCTGCAGGTGGAGACAGAAGGCCGTTACGCCACTGATGAAGAACTAAAGTTCATCCTGGATTACGTTCACTCCTTCAGGCTGCGCCGGGACACCTACATTAGATTGCAGGCTGCTGAGTCAGACATAGTCAAGGAAGTCCAAGAAAGACTTCAGGCCAAGCATCCTGAGCTGCTGCGCAGTGGCACCAACGACTTGACCACCAAGTGGCAGCGAGACACCCAACGGGTCTTAAAGCTAACAGCCCTCGCTTTGCTCCTAGACGACGCTACAACCCTGCGTGAGGTGTTTTTGTACTGGTTTCAAACTATCATGAAGGCATTTAAGGCTCAAACCAGTTGTGATGTCACCTACCTGACCATGCAGGAGGTAATTAAGAAACGTTTCACGATTACCGAGGCTAGCCTGATCTGCCCGCTGCTGGAGTTAAACCGTACCCTCCTTGGCTGTCCCTGAATTTCTACCCCTACCTCTAATAGGCCTTAACTATGGTTGCCACTGGACATCGTCTTAAAACCAAGTATCCCAAAAAGCATAACCACTACGGGTTTCGTGACTTCTTTCAATTTGACCCCCAGGTGGGCACTATTACTGACTGGATGGACAACCGCAATGTGTTGGCCAGCGAAGACTTTATTATCGGGTTGGTGGCGGGCCTAGAGGAGGAAGTAGGTGACGCATCGGCAGCGATTATGTATACTATCGGCTGCGAGTGGGGCCTGAAGGATGCTGCCTGCTTTAGCCAGTGGTTTGAGGCCGAGTTTGACCGCAGCATCCGCCAAACTAACCTAATGTTTTTGCTTGAGACCTGGTGGTGGCCTTTTACCTCCCAGGGGTGGGGCCGGTGGGAAGTGGACATGGGCGACCGCAAGCAAGGCTTCATGTTCATCAACCTCTTTGACTCAGCGGTGGCCCGGACCTTAGGAGACGTAGGTAAGCCCGTGTGTTACATCTACGCTGGTTTGTTTGCCGGCTTTTTCACCGAACTAGTCCGCAAGCGCCTCAGCTGTATTGAGATCCAGTGCTACTCCATGGGAGAAACCTACTGTAAGTTCCTCCTCGGGGGCCAAGAGCGGATCGATGCCGCTGCCTTTTGGCTCAATGAAGGGGCGACAGCGGGGGACATTGAACGCCGTCTACAGGCAGGAGACCAGCCGTGAACACCTTCAGTGCCCAACAGGCGGATATGACTGTGGCCGACTTTTTCCGCCAGGTGAATTGGGAAAACCACCCCCCGGCGGTTCAGCAGTTGAAGCAGGCACTCTTTGATGCCGACCAGCCGCCGAGTCTACTCCTGCCGGTATGCGACTTTTTCAGTACCTTCCCCTGGGAAGGCGCAGTCGCTAGGTCCACTCCGGTTGCTCCGGCGCTGCCATCTCCAGGTACTCCCAACGTGACCTTAGAAGACTTTTCCAGCTTTTTTTGACCAGCCAGAGAGAGAAAAACCGTGAGCAAAACCATCACTGAACTATTCAATGAGGCGGAGAACCGTTACCTCCAACCTGAGGAGCTGCAGGCCCTGAGCGGTTACGTAGATTCGCTGCCTGTGCGCCTTGACGTCTACAAACGCCTGCGTGACCAAGAGGCACCTTTAATGCAAAAGGTAGCCGATCAGCTCCAAGGCTCTCTGCCTCAAGAGCCGGTCTCTAACATAGAACGTAGTCTTAAGCAGGCTCTGTTGCTCCTGCGCACCTGTGCCATGGCGATGCTGCTAGATGATGAAGCCCTAGTCGAGGAGAAACTGGTGACCTGGACGAGAAAGATGGTGCAAGCCTACGGTACTCAGCAGATCAACCGCGTCCTGTACCGGCTGCTGCAAGAAAATCTCCAGACCTTGTTTGTGGCCTCGGACTTGGCCTTACTCGAGCGACCCATGACTCAAGCCGAGTCGGCATTTATTGGCGAGCAGCCCCCCGCTAGTTCCTAGTCCTCACCAAGGGTATTTATCCATGATTTCCGTCGCTGACCTGTTTACGGACGACCGCATTCCTGGCAACTACTTTGCTACGGATACCTACCTGAAAAGTGACCTAGAGCTAGGGATTATCGAAAACCGAGCCGGGTCAAGACTATTGGCTCTGCCTGCCCCGCTGATCGAAGCCATCTACAGCGGCCTAGAGAAGGAAACCGGCCAGGCTACTTCCCTAGTCCTTTCCAATTGTGGCCGGTGGTGGGGGAGGAACTTCTACAAGCGTTTCTGCGCCGAGTTGGGAGACTACTACAGCACCGCCGTCTCCGACATGCCCATGGTGGAGTTTCTCCAAGCCCTAGAGGAGTGTTGGCGTGTGCACGGCTGGGGGAGGATAGAAATAGACCAAAGCTACCATGGTAAAGGGTTTTTACTCGTTTACATCACCAACTCCCCCTTTGCCGCCCTCGCCAACGTTAAAGGAAAGAATGTCTGCGCCCTAGAGGCGGGGGTGTTGACCTCATTTTTTTGTGAGATCACAGGAAAGGACATCACCTGTATAGAGCTAGCCTGTGAGTGTGCAGGGGCAGAAAGAAACTGCTTTGTGGTGGGGCTAAGTAAGCGTCTGCAGGGAGTAGATCTGATGTTGGAACAGCATCAAACTCCCACAGAAATCCTGGAAAATTTGACTGCCTAAGGGCGGAAAATAACCCATTCACCCAGAGGCCTCGGTGAACAAGCCTACAATCCACCACCGGCGATCTCAGTACCGCCTGCTCGGTGTAGTGGGTCAAGGCCAGTTTGGCCGCGTCTTCTGTGCCAGTCATCGCCACAGTGGTCAGATTGTGGCCCTGAAGTGCCTTGAGCACGAACGCTTCTCCACCCATAATTTTCTCCGGGAGTTGCGCTTCCTTCTAGGTCTGCAACACCCCAACATCGTCCCCTGTTACGCCCTTGAGCACACTTCTACTGCCCGCTACCTGGTAATGGACTACGCAGAGGGGGGGACTTTGCGTACCTTGCTAGAGAGCAACTGCGGTCTCAACCTTGGTCAAGGCCTAAAATTACTTTTGGACATCCTCGCCGGCCTAGGTCATGCCCATGGCCAGGGGATTGTTCACTGTGACATTAAACCAGAAAACATTCTCATCAATGTCCATCCCTACGGCTGGACAGCGCGCCTCTCAGATTTTGGCATTGCCCGGTTACTCCAGGACTCCTCACGCCTTGCCGGCGGGGCTACGGGTTCCCCTGCCTACATGGCTCCGGAGCGCTTCTACGGCGAGTATTCTCCGGCCTCCGACGTCTACGCTGTCGGTATCCTGCTGTACGAAATTCTGGTAGGTAGTCGCCCCTTTGCCGGTACACCGGGTGAGCTGATGGCAGCCCATCTCAACGAAGTCTTGACTATACCCCTCTCGGTACCCCCCCCCCTAGGTAAGGTGCTCACCAAGTCCCTGCGCAAGTTACCGGGACAAAGGTTTCACACAGCTGAGGAAATGAGCACGGCAGTCCAGCAGGTTATGAGTCAATTGTCGGCTAGCACCCTCCACAACCTCCTGCACCGGCTGCCTGCTGCCTCGGCCTGCCCGCCAGTAATTATTCTGCAGCAATCCCTTGACCAGCCTGTGAATAAGGTCATCCCTAGTTTTTCGCCCACTGGCATAGCCTGGGCCGCCGGGCCTAAGCTGACTTGGATTCTGCTCAATGAGGCCTCAAAAGCCACCATCCTACGTGAACCAATTGTGGATGTGTGGGGATGTCCGGACCGCTACCTGATTGCCACTGACCAGGGTTTATACCACTGGAAACCAGGGTCTGTGGCTCGACAGGTGTTGAGCTTACCCCCCCACTGTCAGGTGGTGGTAGAACCCCGGGGGGATTGGTTTGCTACCTTCTCGCCGACTGGAAGTAAGGGGGCTACGTTAAGGTTCTGGAAATCAGCCGATCTAGGAGCACCGCCAGTCATAGCTACCCTCCCCAGGATACCGAGGAGCTACCTACTAGTCCCAGACCGCCGGCACCTGGTAATCCTCACGGCCAAGACAGCCCGCCCCGGGGAGGCAACTCCCAGCCCTGGGATGATCCTGAGACTTTACAATCGGCGGGGCCAGTACCTGGGCAGCTGGTCCTTGCCGGTCCTCCTCGAGAAGCTTGTTTTGAGTTACCGTGACTATCGGTTACTGGGCACAGACCCCCTCAACCCCTATTGCGTTGTGATAGTGGACTTGAAGCCCTTCCGGATTCGTCGCCTCTACCTAGGTTTCTTGCCTGTGGTCCTAGCAGCCCTCCCCTGGGGGTTTGCCTTAGCCAATCCTGAGGGAGCAATTAGCCTATTTGACAACTACGGGGAATCTGTAGGCCAGATCGTTTGGCCGACACCAGTCACCATTACTAGCATCAGTGCCCTAGACGCCCAAACTCTGGTAGTAGGGACCTGGGACAGTCGCCATGGCTTGCTCCACTGGCTAGACCTCAAGCGAATGGGTCTAGACTTGGTGTTTTAATCCTTTGTGTTGGCATAGAGGGTAACTGGCAGCAAAAATCGCGTGATAATGACTAGTCTCTTTTAGAAAAAATTCAGACTTCTTTACTTGCAATTACAGGTGAATGAATGTATTATGGAGTTCAAGGGAATTAGGAGTGTTGAAAGGAAGCTCAAGGTAGAGACAAAAGTGGCAGATACGCGACACTGCCTGGGATGCCTTTGCGCCCCAGTCCAGGGAGTGGCGTAGGACAATCGCATTTCCTATGCGCCTTACAGTGAGTAACAAAGACCCACGGACTCTTTCTAATCTGGACCAAGTGGCCCAGCGGCTCTCCCCACCCTGCCCCCTCACTTTCTGAAGTATAAAATTTACGTCTAGTTTGAACACTTCCAAGCTATGAAAACTCCTGATATTGGCTTGTCTTTTGCCCTGTGGTTGAATCAGGTAAGAAATAGTTTCTTTAAAGAACTAATCCTAAACAAGAGCAATCTTCGACATGTCTCAATTTGGGATATTGGAGAAAGTGGAGGCTTTTTCCATCATTATGATAGTCAACATGAGAAATATTCTTATACTGATCACGAGTATCCAGCATCTCGGAATCGTAGAATTGAATATTTTCCCGAAGGAGACTTGCCACTCCATCGCCCAGAAGCCAACAACTTCATCAATAGTTCTCAGCAGTATCCTTTATTGGGTACTTCTCAAATCAAAACATGCTTCATTTGTCGTGGATCAGGTCGTATTCCATGTAGGAGCTGCGGTGGGAGAGGCAGATCCACTTCAATTAACTCGAAAGGGAAATTTAAAAGAGATACTTGTCTAAGGTGTAGAGGAACTGGAAACGTAAGATGTGAGCGCTGTAGTGGGGAAGGGAAGCTCCTAACCTATACTTCCAAAGATTATATTTGGAAACATACAACTGATCGTGAGCCGATTATTTTGCCAATTATAGATCGTCCCAATGTACGAAGCTTAATCACCACGACTCATAGTAAAGGGGGATCATATCCAGTTGATGAGTTTACCCAAGAGGAGATTATTAAAAAAATAGGGGTATATAACGAGCGAATTGGCGCTTTAGTGCGACACGCAAATGACCAGGCTATAAGAAAAGAAGAGGAGATTAAGCAACGCTTTGGCACGCTTTTATTCCAAGAACATTCTTGTTTCTATATTCCTTTAGGGTTTGTAAATTTATTTGTTAATCACAAATTTCGTCAGTTTTTCGTTGCCGGTAATCTAACTTATAGACGTACCCTTAGTCCACCTGTAGGCTGGAATCTTTTTAAACTACTGGGGTGGTTTGCGATTGGAGTTGCGCTCAGTTTATACAGTTCTGTCTTAATGAAGCGTGAACTCGCTATTATAGCTATCTTAATTAGCTTGGGAGTATTGCAGTTTATTCTTGACTTCCTCTTGCAATGGCCCAGAACCTGGCTTATATTTGATGATGATGGTTTAGGGGGGTGGTTATTCGTACATTTACTGGTTCAGTCAATTAGTCTCAGTCGCAAAGGGAAGTTATTAGATCCCTGCTACACTGAACTCTTTCATCTTCCCCAAATCGATACTTACAAATCACGTAATTCTTTTTTTTGCACCATAGAAACCGGAAAGGGAAAGCAGCGACAGAACACTGAACTTTTTCTGGTTAGTCAACGTGCTCTTAGTTTATTTAATCAAGATCTTCAAAAAATTACTCAAAGAATTCAAACCTTAGTTTGGGTAATACAGCAACTTGACGCTGCCCAAACAGATGGATTAATTGCAGATTTTCTCAAGGTTCAATCTCCTGAAATCCGCAAACGGATTCACCTGATTCTAGTTACTGATAAACCTGTATTTATTTCATCAGTTACGGAATTATCTCAAACTCATCAATACCTGAATCCCCAGCAAATTAGTTTATACTCTCTCTCCTTGCTACAAGCGTTTCAAGAATTGCAGGATGGGCAGCAGGGTCCAGAGACAGAAACAACTCTTAAAATGCTCCTAGAAGTGGTAGAACTACCACAAAAAGAGATGCATTCTAATTCAGGTAAGGGATCTGAATATTGAGATTAGCAGTAAACCTTCTTACTTAAAGGGAGAAACTATGAAACTAGATCCGGAATTTAAACGATACAAAGGTATCCTGGGACAAGTTCTTTATCGCCTTGGCTTCATAGAGAAAAGCCTTAACATACCACTTTTTGGAGTGAAGGGTGCTGGAAAGAGTTATTTTCTTTTCTCACTGGGCATGTTCCTTGCCCATCCACTGCGGAAATTGGGTAAGCCAGAAGGTCTTTCTGAAGATCTTCTCAATGGTTATTGGGCAGAGATATTAAAAGGCAACGTGATCTCAATTACGCAAGGTAAATTTGATGTGGATTTATTGGTCAGACAAGTTTACTCTGGCGATCATGAAGTTGCAGTAGAACGGCAAGCCTACTTCGAGTCTGGTGTAATAGATTGGTATCATAATCTTGATGATGTAGAACAGCCTGCAACTAATTCAGATAAGTTGGCTACTCGGATCTTTCTACGTACAAATGACATTTCCGGTCAGGAATTCACGTCGGCAATGGAGCGGTTACGTGAGCCGACCACGGAGTTGGGAGGTGATCCAATGACTGGGAAATTTATTCAAGTCGTGCGAGATGGAGATGGCTGTGTCATGATTATTGATCTAGTTCGAGTGAATTTGACAGCAGAACAATACAAAAAAGATCGTGCAAGATATATTCGGGAAGCCTTAGGAGAGCAGTTGGTTCCATTAGCCAGGGGGCTAGAACTTGCCCTGAGAAATCAGCGTGATCCCAAAAGACGCTATCCTCTATTCTTGGTATTTCCAAAACGAGATATTCATGGATTGAACAGTCAAGATTTAACTGACTTATTTCAGCGTATGTTCGCCATGACTATTGCCCGTCTGGAGGAAAAAATCTCTATCCATGTTCATTCCATCCAAAATATGGGGTTTGAGGAAGACGAAAATGGTGATCTTAAGTTTTCCCGTGGTTTAGGACAATTCTTGGCATCTGTTTACTCAGTCTTTCGTTAAATTACAGTTTACCTTCTTGTATCGGAGAATTTAAGCATGAATAAAAATCGATTTCAGGCTGAACTTCTATCTGCAGCGCACATTGACTATCAAGTCAAAGTTCAGTACATTGGGAATTTTCCCTCAGAGTTATCATCTATCCTTTTAACGGGAGCGTTCCCCCTTAGTCCTTCACCTAATTCTACAGACGTTGAAGGTCTTAAAATCTTCACCTTCAGGCAACGTTATCTTTGCTTTTGTTGGTTTTTCCAGGCAGGTCGTCAAGATGAGCGGGGTAGGCATACTAGCTCATCGCGAGTGTTAGTGTTCCCTTTAGATATTTGGCAAGGGCTAATTCCGACACTTGCAGATGTAAGGGAATGGTTGAAGCATCATGACGTGGAAAATATGACAGATAATCAATTCTACGAAGCAGTCTGTTCATTAGAGAATACAAGCCTGTCATCAGATCTGGTTAAAAAGGCTCAGCAGGTCACATGGTTTCCATATCTATTAGCCAAGTTGATACAGCAGAAGCACGCCACCATTATTGCATCTACACATGCTGAGGCTTTATCTTGGCTTGAAATTTTGTGGTACTACACTCCTGACTTTCTCCGATTGAAAATAGAATGGTGTACCTATATTTGGTCCCTGCGAACGGATCATGAAGAAGTTGTTGCTGCTGCTGGTCAGGTTGAGCTACCTCCGAGGCCATCTCTTCTGAAAAGGTTATTCAAGAATTCTACACGAGAAGAATCAGAATTTCGATTTGATGTTGTACAAGGAATCTCGTCACACCAAATGAAGGATCTTGATCTGAAACCCTTAGAATGGCTTTGTCAGGAGTTGGTTCGGCAAGAGAGTTGGCAGGGTTTGGAAGTAGATAAGAAACATATATTTATTGCTGAATCATTAGAGCGCCTGTCCTGTAATCCACGCATCAAACTGTCTAGCCTTATATCTGGCTACCCAGCCAGTCCTAAGTTGATAGAATTCTCCAATTTACTTAGTCGAAAGAACCCTGATTAACTGTTCTTCAGGAATTGAGAATTACTCATATTCAGGTTGACGTAATGGTTTGAGTGTTGTGGAAGCTATCACCCGGCCAATTAATGCTCTCCTCCGAAAGTCGACTACCTCCAACCAGATCGCCATAAAAATTCTCGGTACAATACAGCATCGTAAGTCTACAGTTGCTATCAAGCTTCTCAGTGTCCTTGTCTAACTTCACTGCAGATGGGGACGACCCGCTCTACACCCTTTGCCCAGGCTCTATTAGTTATTTGGACGCACCACCCGTAACCGGCCAGTGTTATCACCTCCTAGACATCTTCTAGTTTTAGTCCCAGTAGTTTGCCATGATGTAGCCCTGTCTCCCGCAGTAGCATGAATTGAGACACCCCTGCACCAGGCGGATGACTTCCTCGCCGCGGAGGAAACCGCCCCGCTTACCCCAGCCGTGGGCCAGCCGGGTAAATTGCTTATCATCAATCCAGATTCGCCACCTCTACCTGGGCTTCCTGCCCGTAGTCCTAGCAGCCCTCCCACGGGGGTTTGCCTTAGCCAATCCTGAGGGGGCAATTAGCCTATTTGACAACTACGGGGAATCTGTCGGCCAGATAGTCTGGCCGAAACTAGTCACCATTACTAGCATCAGTGCCCTGGACGCCCAGACTTTGGTAGTAGGAACCTGGTATAGTCACCATGGCTTGCTCCACTGGCTAGACCTCAGGCGAATGGGTCTAGACTTGGCGTTTTAATTCTTGCGCTCCTCAAGGCGCTGGGCCAGACGGTCCAGGGTGGCAGCGATCCGCTCCTGTAGCAGTAGGTTGGGGTCAGGGGGGGCTTGGGCGGCCTCGAGGGCCTCCTGCCGCCGGAGCCGGCGTTGGGCGGATTCAAAGGCACGAATCATGAGAAATATGGAGAAGGCGATGACAACGAAGTTAATCACCGCAGCCAAGAATAACCCGTACTTGATGCCAGCCACCGCCAGGTCATTGAGGTCATTAAGGTGCAGACTGGTCAAAACTGGACTGAGAATTGCCGGAGTAATAATGTCGGTGACTAGAGAGTTAATGATCTTGCCAAAGGCCGCGCCGATGATCACCGCCACCGCTAAGTCCACTACATTCCCGCGCATCAAGAATTTTTGGAAGTCCCTCCAGAAGCCAGTTGGGTTATTAGTCATAGAAATCCTCCGAACTAGATCAGTACGCCACCAGTCAATTTAGCTGATTTTGGGCGGCCTTGCTAGCCGCGACCCCCGGGGAGCAAGTGCTAGGATCGCAACAGCCCGTTCAACCGCCTTGGTCCTATGGATGGAAGCTCAGCCCTCTCCCCCAGGCCAGTATTTAGCCTGAGTCAAACCGACCGCACCCGGTCCCATCTAGACTGGGTGTTTCTGGCCTTGGAAGCCTCGGTGGCAATCCGAGCTGAGGATGTGATTGAGGCTGCCGCCGCCTTGGATTTAGTGGTCACCCTCAGTGAATGGATTGGCCTGTGGCGCCTGCGCGGTGCTAACCCCCTAGGGTGGGAAGTGGCCAGGAGCAAACATTTACCTGCCGCCGAGGTACAAGCCCTGGTGAAAGTGGCAGCCTATTTAGCTCAGCAAAACCAACTCAAAATCCGCCAGGTAGTCAGTGCCGCCGTAGATAACCGGACGGATAACCTAGTCAGCGCCTACTTGGAGGTCTTCTGTCATCTCCACGGCGGCCCGACGGAAGAGGCGGTACCCCTTGCCCTGCAGATCCTAGTGAAGTTGCTGTTCTACGGTGGACCGCAAGGAGCTGAGTACCTCCAGCAAGACCTCCAAAGTTGGCCGGGACAGTCCGGCTAATCACCCACCTGGACCTGCCATAGGCTTCTGTAAACCCCTGCCTGGGCTAGGAGTTGCTCATGGGTTCCCTGTTCCACTATCTCTCCATGCTCTAGGACGTAGATCCAGTCCGCCCGACGCACCGTAGAGAGGCGGTGGGCGATGGTGATAGTGGTGCGGTCGACTGTGATTTTCTCCAAAGAACGCTGGATGGCAGCCTCGGTTTCGTTATCTACTGCCGAGGTAGCCTCATCTAAGATCAGTACTGGTGGGTCCTTCAGAAGAGCCCGGGCAATCGCGAGGCGCTGGCGTTGGCCACCGGAGAGCTTTTGACCCCGTTCCCCCACAATGGTTTGGTAGCCCTGGGGTAGACGCTCGATAAACTGAGCCGCCTCCGCCAGGACCGCCGCTGCCTTGATCTGGTCTGGGGTAGCCCGGGGGCTGCCGTAGGCGATGTTTTCCGCTACCGTACCGTGGAATAAAAACACATCCTGGCTGACCCAGCCGATGGCCCGGCGCAGGCTGGCTAGGTGCAAGTCCTGCAAGTCAATACCATCCAAGGTGATGCGGCCTGCCTGGACCTCGTACAGGCGCAGCAGGAGCTTGACTAGGGTGCTCTTGCCCGAGCCGGTAGAGCCCACGACGGCAATGGTTTGACCGGCTGGAATTTTCAAGGAGAGATTTTTGATCACCGGAGGACTACCCGGGTAAGCAAAGGTGACCTGGTCCAGGGTGATTTCCCCGCGCACCCGCTCCAAGTCCAGGTGCCCCGAGGGGATGCTTACAGGGGTGTCAAGGAGATTCATGACTCGATTAGTGGAGGCCATGGCCCTTTGGTACTGGTCTAGGGTATCCCCCAGGCGGGTCAGGGGCCACAGGAGCCGTTGGGTGAGAAACACAAGAACACTGTAGGTGCCCACGGCTAAGTGTCCCGTCGCCACCGCATCGCCCCCCACCAGTAAGGTGGCGGTAAAGCCCACCAGAATCACCATCCGAATCAGGGGCACAAAGGCAGCACTAAGGGCAATGGCCCGGCGGTTGCTTTGCCGGTAGGCCTCACTTTCTAGGGCTACCCGGCCTAGCTCATAGGCTTCAGTGGCAAAACTCTTGATGGTGGTGATGCCGCCGAGATTGTTGGCAATGCGGCTATTGAGAATGCTTACCTGCTCCCGGACCTGGGCGTAGCGGGGGGCAAGGCGGGCCTGGAACGCCAAAGACCCCCAGATGATTAACGGCATGGGCAAGACCGCTAGCCAAGCCACCTCTGGGGCCAGGATAAAAAAGGCACTGCCAATAATCACCGCCGTCGTCACCACCTGCAGTACCTCATTGGCCCCCCCATCGAGAAAGCGCTCAAGCTGGTTAATGTCATCGTTTAAAATCGACAGGAGACCACCGGTACTGCGCTCCTCAAAGTAGGCCATTTCCAGCTCCTGGAGATGGGCGTAGGCGTCAAGGCGTAGATCATGCTGCAGGGTCTGGGCTAACCCTCGCCATAGGCGGGCGTAGGCATACTCAAAAACTGACTCTAGAACCCACACCACCGCGGTTAGGACCGACAAGACTGCTAACTGTTGGAAAACATCCCCCGCCCCCAGGCTCGCCAACCAGGATTTAGGCCCCCGAACGACCGCGTCCACCGCCGCTCCAATCAGGGCCGGGGGAGCTAGGTCGAAGATTTTATTAAGGATGGAACAAAGGGTGGCCAACCAAATCCGGCGATGGTAGCGCCGACAATAGTGGAGCAACCGACTGAGGGGATGGCGGAGGTTCAAGGACATGGGGGCAGCAAGTTAAGGAGGATTAACGAGGGGGGATTAAGCCAAACTCCCGGAGGGCCGGGATAAAATTACGATTCTCATGGCCCGGCCGGCTCAATTTGTCTAAGGCAAACCGCTGCAGGGGGGTGAGGGTCGACCATTGGCTGACCGATAGCTCGACGCCGGCAGCGGCTAGTTGGGCTTGGATCTGGGGGGGGATTAGGGAGGTGTCCTGCCAGGCCCAAGAAACGGTAGAGGGGGGCAACTCCGGTACCCCCTGACCAGTGTGACCTATAACCAACTGCTGCAGTCTAAACCGATAGGCGCTAATCTGGCCAGAGTCGGTGCAGGGAAGGTCTAGGAGGGTTTGCCGTTGCGCCAAACTAAACTGTTGCCAGTGACTCAACTTGAGTTTGACCCCACAAAGGTCTAGCTTGAGCCGGACCACCAGGGGAATACAGCGTAGGGAGGTAACAAAATCCGCTTCGAAGTCGAAACATCCGGAGTCAGACACCATGGGAGGAATCAAGGGAACTAGAAAACTAAACCTTGGCTCGGCAGGAAATTGCCTACAAAGCTATAATTGTAAATTGACTCATACCGGCAGCCCATGACTCCTCCCAAGCTGACAGAAGACCAGAAACAAGAAGTGCTGCGGTTGTATACCCAAACCGAGGAAACTACCACCACTCTGGCTAGTCGCTTTGGTGTGAGTAATACCACGGTGATCAGGATCATCAAAGGCTATCTTTCGGCCCAGGAGTACGAAGACTTAGTACAAAAAAAACGCTCCATCCGCTGGGAAGGCGGGGAACCGAGCCCCAGCTCCTCCCCGATAAGTAAACTAACTCTAGTTAAGACTGAGCCCGACCCTCTGCCCAGCCGACGTTCGCGGCGACGGAAAAAAATAGCTCCCCCTGAGGTAGAACTCGCTCTAGAGTCATCCCTGGAGATGGACTTGGAGGAGGAGTCATTAGAGAGCTTGGAAGAGGATAACTTCCAACCCGAGTACGGATCGCAAGAACTAGGCATCTGCCCCCACGTGAGTAGGCCTGGCGTCATTCATATTCTCCCCCTAGCTGAAGCTCAGCTGCCGGCTTGTTTTTACCTGGTGGTGGACCGCCTCTCAGAACTGATTACCAGACCTCTAGAGGAGTTTGCTGACCTCGGGCAAATTCCCCCGGAGGAAGTGCAAAAAAAAACCTTACCAATCTTCGATACCGACCGCAGCGCCCGGCGATTCTCTAACCATGGTCAACGCATCATCAAGGTCGCCAACGGTGGCCTACTGAAGAAAGTTGCTGCTCACCTGGAGGCCAAGGGAATTACCCGCCTGCTTATTGATGGCCAAATCTACTCCTGTCCCTGAACATGCCCCTCGGTCAGACCCACCGTTACACTCCTGCCTCCTGCACCCTCGAGGTTATTCATCGCCAGGCAGTCCTTGCCCCCTGGCGCTCCTCCTATCTGGTACGATTTGCGTTGCGCTTTGAGCGGTTGGGGGTAGCCCTCCAAGGGAGTCCGGCCCAGCTACGGCGCCTCCATCGGGTCCTCAGAGACCACCTGGGGAGGCTGATGGACCTAGGGATTTTCCCCTGTCTACCGCCGGAGGAACCTAGCCCCGAGTCAAGGGAATTGCGGATCGAGGCGAGCAATCTCTGGGAGCATCTCCTGTTCCTCGGTCCCTTGGGCACCCTGGAAACTGGACCGGTGCTACGGCTGAACATCCTGGACCTAGCGGATCTGACCGCTGCCCTAGACCAGTACGAACAAGACCGACTAGCCAGACCCCGCTCTACCCCCTGGGCCATGCCAACCTGGGCACGCACTGCCTTGCCCCTAGTAGTTGTCACTGCCCTCGCCACCAGTTTGGTGAATCGCCTCACCACCGTTGCCCCTGTCACCAAAACCGTAGTTGTATCCCCAGCCCCCCTGCCTCCTGCCCCTCTGCCCCGGATTGCCCAGACCACCCCGCTTCCAGCCTCCAAGGCTCCCCTGCACCCTGCCGTCTCCCCCAACCCTAAACCCCTAGCAACGCCCCAGGTCTTGCCCCCACCCCCCACCAGCCTCGGTCCACCGGTGGTAATTCCAAACCCCAGCGGCATCCTCCAACCTCCCCCCGTCGCCCTCAGCCCTGGCCCAGCCTTGCCTCCCCCCCCCCCCGTCGTGGCAAACGTCCACCCCCTAGAGTCTAAGCCTCCTATAGTTACCTTTAACCAAACCAATAGCCCCCCCCCGGCCTTGACACCCAGCTCAACACCCAGCAAGAGCACCATCTTCGATACCATCCCTCAGGTAGCCCAGGTGCGCAGCTATTTCCAGCAGCACTGGACGCCTCCTGCCCACCTGAGCGATGCTCTACAATACATTTTGGTATTGAGTCCGAATGGGACGATTCGCCAGATTACTCCCCTTGGCACCATGGCTGGTAACTACATCGACCAAACCGGTATGCCCTTAATTGGCGAACCTTTTGTCTCGCCGGTAGCCGGAAACTATCAGCCCCAGATTCGGGTAGTTCTCAACCCTGATGGCACCGTCCAAACTTTTCTACAATCCTCTAACTAGCATGCAAACAGTGGTAACCATCACCGGCCGCGGCCTACCCCTGCCCGGCAACGATATTGACACAGACCGGATCATTCCGGCCCGGTTTCTGCGCTGCGTCACCTTTGATGGTTTGGGGGAGCAAGTCTTTGTCGATGACCGGGCTCAAGCCAGCGGGCAACACCCCTTTGACAACCCTGCTTACCAAGGAGCCTCAATCCTGGTAGTCAACGGCAACTTCGGCTGCGGTTCCTCCCGGGAGCACGCTCCCCAGGCCCTGTACCGTTGGGGGATTAGAGCTCTCGTCGGGGAAAGCTTTGGGGAAATATTTGCCGGCAACTGTACCGCCATTGGGGTGCCCTGCGTAACTACTTCTCCCCTGGTGATCCGCCAAGTACAGCAATTGCTCCAGTCAGACCCCCAAACCCTTCTGGTTATCAACCTTGAGCCCCTCCAGTTAGGTTGTGACTCCCACACCTGGCCCGTGGAACTAGGACCGGGAACACGGCGGATGTTGATGGAGGGAACGTGGGATGCCTGTGGCCAATTGGTGGGCCAAGCCGAACTGATTCGAGCCCGGGCCGCCCAACTCCCCTACCTTCACTGGGGACAGTAGACCGACCTTGGACCTAGAAGGGATAACGTTTTTAGTGCCACGGGGGCCAGAATACCAGGCGGTATGTTGGGGTTTGGGCCCTAGGTTTCGCTCCCAAGTACTGGCCATCCCCGCTGGTCCATCCCCGGTGCGGGAATATTTAGCCCGTGGTCCTCGGCTCACCCCCCGGATCCTGGTCCTGGGCCTGTGCGGCAGTTTGACTCCCCAGTGGGGCTGGGGCACAACTGTAGTCTACCAAGATTGCCTAGACGGGTCTGGCCGCCTTAGCTGTGACCCGACCATTACTAATGTGCTCCAGGCTTGCCTCGGGGCCCCTCTGGTAACCGGCTTCAGTACTAGCCATGTAGTCAGCAGCGCCCAGGCCAAGGGGGACCTGGGCCGGGAGTGGGGGGCTGGGGTGGTGGATATGGAGGGCACAGCCATCCTAGGTAGTCTGTCTGGGTATCAGGTGGGTATGGTCCGGGTAGTCAGTGATGCAGTGACCCAGGAACTGCCTGACTTGAGTGGGGTCTTTGATGCCCAGGGGCGACTGCAACCCCTAAGACTAGCCCGCAGCCTGGGAGGCCAACCCGTGGCCGCCCTGGACTTAATCCGGGGTTCCCTAGGGGCCCTCAGAAGTTTGGGGGCCGTAGCGGCTCAGTTAACTCAGGCCCTGTAGAGGGACCCATCAGGCATAACCGCTCGGTCCATGGTGACGTTACTCAAAACTGTGGTCAACATATTTGCACCGGTCAGGTCAGCATCTGTCAGGTTAGCCCCACTCAAGTCGGCTTGGTGCAAGTCTGAGGATGCTAAGCTCGCCCCGTTGAGATGACAGGAGCGCAAATTAGCCTGACGCAGGGAGGCTCCGGTTAAATTGGCGCCACCGAGGGTAACCTCCATCAAAACTGCCTGGTTAAGGTTAGCAAAGCTGAGGTTGGCACCAATGAACATGGCTCGGGAGCAGTTAGCGTGATTGAGGTTGGCATGGATCAAATCTGCCCCGTTGAGGACCGCTCCCTGGAGATTGGCCTCGGTCAAGTTGGTGTGGCTGAAGTTCACCAGGATCAGTTCAGCTCCCCGGAGGTTAATCCCCTGAAGACGTTCCCCGGACAGGTCCACGTTACTGAGCTTGAGCCCGGCAAAATCCCGTTGGCCAGCCCTGTAAAGTTGTTTGAGTTGCTCAACATTCATGGGCATGAATTAGGGTAAAAACCCTGGAGCGGGCAGCATTTCCCCTCGCCAGTCCAACAGCTGGACTAGTACCAGGTAACCCAGGGCTAAGCCAATTGCCATCGCCCCAGTTATCACAGCGATAATTTGACTACGACTCATGGAGAACTTAGTTATAAAAACTAGGGGAGGGAAGGAACTCCCTAGAGAGGGACGATACGGAGCCATGCCTTATGGTAACAACCCACCTTGGTAATTGCCCAGGTACTCGGAATGGGAGCGTCTAAAATTGGGAAAGCTGCGGTTCCTGACCTAGAAAACATACAATGAGTAATATCATACTGGTATTTGTAGAAGTGATTTTAGTGATCGCTCTATCCCGATTGGTGGGCTGGGGCTGTCGCTGGCTAAATCAGCCCCTGGTCATTGGGGAGATTGTCGCCGGTATTTTGTTGGGACCTTCGTTTCTCGGCTGGTTAGCTCCGGCCTGGTCTGCGATGCTGTTTCCCCCCCAGACAATGCCCTTTCTTAATCTGCTCTCCCAGCTGGGGCTAGTTTTTTTTATGTTCTTAATTGGCCTTGAGCTAGACCCCAAATACATCAAGGGTCGCTTGGATCTAGCGGTTCTCACCTCTACGGGTTCTAGTCTGTTGCCATTCCTGTTGGCAATTGGTCTGTCTTTTCTTCTTTATCCCCTGCTGTCTGACAGTAGTGTCTCCTTTGCTGCCTTCACCATCTTCTTAGGCGCAGCCCTTTCCATCACCGCCTTTCCAGTACTGGCGAGGATTATTACTGAAAATAATCTCCAGGGGACTTCCTTGGGAACCCTAGCCTTAGCCAGTGCCGCTGTCAATGACCTCACGGGGTGGGGATTGCTGGCAGTAGCCATCTCCATCACAACAGTTAACAGTGTGACCGGGGCCATTCCCACCCTGGGTTTGTCCGTGTTATTTATCATTTTGATGGTCGGTTTAGTTCGCCCTTTCCTGCGCCGTTTTGCCACTTACTATGATCGGATCGGTCACTTAAGCCAAACCCTTTTAGCAGCCACTTATATTATCGTTCTGACCTCGGCTCTGGTAACCGAAAAGATCGGCATTCACCTGATCTTTGGAGCTTTTCTAGTAGGAGCAATCATCCCTAAACACCCGGGCCTAGTGCAAGAGCTAGCCCAAAAGACCGAAGACTTTGCCCTGGTAGTTTTACTGCCGGTATTTTTTGCCTACAGCGGGCTGCAGACCCAGCTCGGGTTACTTGACCAGCCGAAACTGTGGGGCTTAGCTGCCCTGATTGTGGCGGCTGCTATTGTGGGTAAAGTTGGTGGAGTCTACGGGTCAGCCCGCCTCGGAGGATTACCCCACCACCAGGCTATCGCCCTGGGTTGCCTAATGAACACCCGGGGCCTAACAGAGTTGATTATCCTCAACATTGGCCTGAGTCTCAAGGTAATTTCCCCCACCCTATTCACCATGATGGTGGTGATGGCCCTGGTAACTACCCTGATTACCTCACCTTTACTCAGTTGGGTATCTCCCCCAGGCCCGCCCGCCCCGCCTCCCCCGGAGGTCCCTGTCGCCGCTCTGATCACCCCGGTAGCCTACCGCATCCTGGTGCCTGTGGCTAACCCTACTACTCAGAGGGAGCTTGTGCAACTGGCGACCACCATTGCCGGGGCTGGCCAGCAAGCAGTGGCAGTTTATCCTCTCGCCTTAGTGGAGCTAGAGGAGGAGTATAGCTTTGCCAGGGCCCCCTTGGAAGCCAACCGCCGGATCGCTGAGGAACAGAAGCGCCTAGAGGCCTTGATTGCATCCCTAGGCTCCCAGCAAATCCATCCCCTCGTGTGTGTCGCCCGGGATGTAGCCCACGACATCAACCGCATTGCCATGCAGGAGACCATTGACTTAGTGGTGTTGGGATGGCATCGGCCCACCTTCAGTAAGAATCGCCTCGGGGGGCGAGTAGGCCAGATCCTCAGCACGGTCCGAACTGATGTGGCGGTGTACCTACCCCAGCCCGGACCCAAGGAGGAATCTTTCCAGCAGATCCTCGTCCCCTACTGGGCTAGCACTCACAACGATCTAGCTTTAGAGCTAGCCTTGCGGTTGCTGTTGAATCACCCGACTATGGAACTGACTATCCTCCGCTTTGCCGGGGAGAAGTTGGAAACCCGTGAGTTTAGCCCCGAAGTGGAAGCTTTCCTATCCCAGCTAGCTCCCCAAATTTATGGCCGCCTGAGCCTGCCGATCGTGGAAACCAATCATCCTCAAGCGGTACTAATCGAGGCTTCCCAGAAGGCAGACCTCACCCTGGCCGGGGTCAGTCGGCGGTGGGGGGCTGAGCGGCAGAATCTGGGTCGTTCCGCCGATATCCTGGCCAACTGCTGCCAATCAGCTCTGCTGATTACCCGCCGTTACCATCAAATCCCTTCCCACCTGACCCAGTTAGTCCACCAGGTCTAGTTCCCCAGCTCCCAGCTGTCAATCAGACTAGAGACCCTTTGCTAGAATACCTATCACCAGTTTCGCCAGTCCCTTTGGAAATTATGGAAACCACCGTCACCCCGGGCCAGACAGCCACCACCCCTAGCCTGCCGGTCACGATTATCACTGGGTTTTTAGGTAGTGGCAAAACTACGCTGCTCAATTACATCCTCAGCAATCAGGTAGGACTCAAAACTGCTGTTTTAGTCAATGAATTTGGGGAGGTCGGTATTGATAACCAGTTAATCATCTCCAGTGATGATGACATGGTGGAGCTGAACAATGGTTGCGTCTGTTGCACCATCAATAATGACCTGTTAGCAGCGGTCTATAAGGTCCTAGACCGACCCGAACCAGTGGACTATCTAGTGGTAGAAACCACGGGGCTGGCAGACCCCCTGCCTGTAGCCTTGACCTTTCTGGGTACCGAATTGCGGGATGTCACCCGCCTGGATTCGATTATCACAGTGGTGGACGCAGAAAACTTTAGTGTGGACCTATTCAACTCCCAGGTGGCCCATAACCAGATTGCCTACGGGGATATTATTCTGCTCAACAAAACCGATCTGGTGGATGGTCAACGTCTAGAGGCCCTAGAGGGACGAATTCGGGAGATGAAAGAGGGGGCCCGGATCCTGCGCACCACCCGGGGCCAAGCTCCCCTTTCCCTGTTGCTGAGCGTGGGACTATTTGAGTCGGACCGTTACCTAGAGTCGACTGCAGACCCCCACGATCACTATGGGCACCACCATGACGACCACGCTACTTGCCAAGACCCCAGTCACGACCACTCCACCCATGACCACCTGACCACCGACGGGTTTGTGTCCCTGTCCTTTACCAGTGACCGTCCCCTCGACATCCGCAAGTTCCAGTACTTCCTAGACCACCAACTGCCCCCAGACGTGTTTCGGGCCAAAGGGATCCTGTGGTTTAAAGAGAGCCCCCAACGCCACGTGTTCCACCTGAGCGGCAAACGCTTCTCCCTAGAGGAAGGCGAATGGCAAGGACCCCCGAGTAATCAACTGGTGCTGATCGGGCAAAACCTAGACCTCGAAAAGCTCCGTAGCCAACTAGAAGGATGTCTCGGCACTGCCTCTGGGAACCGGGGTAAGGGTTTTGGGCGCTGAGGGGCCCCGGATTGCCTTAACCCTGGGAGACCCGGCCGGAATCGGGCCGGAGGTGCTGCTCAAGGCCCTAGCAGACCCCCACCTCCAAGGGCAAGCCTCGATCACTGTGGTGGGGCCTCAGAAGTGCCTGGAGCTTACCTACGAGCGGCTGCAGTCCTGCTCCCTAGCGGACCCAGCTGACCTAACCTTAATTGAAGTAGGCTCAGAGGCGGGAATAGAATTAGGGCAAGGCAGCAGCGCCAGTGGCACAGTTAGTTTCGCCAGCCTGGAGCGGGCCATTAAAGGTGCCTTGGCAGGGGAATTTGAGGCCATTGTCACCAGTCCTATCTCTAAACAAGCTTGGCAGGCTGCCGGGCACAACTACCCAGGCCAAACGGAACTCCTGGCAGAGCGCTGCGCCCTTGAGAAGTTTGCTATGGCCTTTGTAGCTCGCTCTCCCCACACAGGCTGGACCTTGCGCACGGTGCTAGCCACTACCCATATTCCCTTAGCAGAGGTACCCAGAACTCTTTCCCCTACCCTACTGACGGGCAAGTTAGACCTACTAGTTAACTCTTTAGAACAGGACTTTGGTCTCTCTAGTCCTGAGATCACCATAGCAGGCCTCAATCCCCACGCTGGGGAGGGAGGCCACCTGGGCCGAGAGGAGCAAGACTGGATGATAGCTTGGCTAGCCAGGCAACAAGAGCGCCATCCCCAGGTTAAGTTGACCGGGCCCCTCCCCCCTGATACCCTTTGGGTGAAACCTGGCCAAGCCTGGTACCGACCGGACCAAAGGGGAGCGGATGCCTACCTAGCTCTCTACCACGACCAGGGGTTGATCCCCTTGAAAATGCTTGCCTTTGACTGTGCGGTCAACATGACCCTGGGTCTGCCCTTTATTCGCACCTCTCCCGACCACGGCACTGCCTTTGATATTGCCGGCCAGGGGGTGGCCGACTGCGGCAGCCTGAAGGCTGCCCTCAAGTTAGCGTGTTCTTTGGCTGCCCGGCGACGAGTAACTAGCTAGTTGTTATAGCTAGGGGAGGCGGGATTATGTTAGCATCGTTACCGAGCCCACAGTAGTTAAAGTTACAAAGATTACCCCTGTGGCTGTTACAGATTAGTCGAGAAAAAATTTATAGCTCTACTTCAGAGTCAAGGACTTTTATGCTGCAGTCAGTGCAATACTCCCTAGAAGTAATTCAGGAAGAGGTCCAGCGTCTGGTCAGCCGAGGCCAGGTGAGCCGGCAGCAACCGATCTATACCCTGTGCCAATACCTTCCTGCCCGGGAGTGGGTTAGCTTTGAGCGGGAACTGGAGCGCTGTGAGATCCTGCTGCGGGACCCCATCGGTGACCTGATCAGCCATGAAGAGTGGGAGAACGATTAGAATCATCAGCCCAGGAAAACTCCCTGAGGGAATTGCTCCTGGCAGAAGACCCCACCCTAGTAGCTCGAGTGGCTCAGGGGGAAGAAGGAGCGATCAGGTGCTTGTACGACCGTTACAGCGGAGTCATCTACGCCCTAGCTCGTAAAGCTCTAGGTTCCTCAGAGGAAAGTGAAGAGGTAGTCCTAGACACCTTTCTGCAGGTTTGGCGTACCGCCTCGAGATATCAGGCCCGCCAGGCTCGGGTCGACCAATGGTTGTTCATGATCGCTCGCAGCCGGATCCTGGACCGCCTGCGTCGGTTCCAGCGTGCCTCAAAGGTACAAGCTTCCTGTCAAGGTGCCATTCAATCGAGCTCCCGAGACGGCGACCCCCTGGAGGAGGCTTGTCTGCGGGAACGGCGCTTGAGGGTTTTAGCGGCTCTCAATCAGTTACCTCCGGAACAGCGCCAGGCAATCGAACTTGCCTACTATCAAGGACTGACCCGCCAAGAGGTAGCGGAATACACCGGCTGGGCCCTAGGTACCGTCAAGACTCGCATCCGCCTCGGCCTCAATCAGTTGCGGGTTGCCCTCGGGCCGGGAGACCAAACCTAGCTGATACCCTGGCAAGAGTCTCAGGTATTCAAAGGCTGCCCTATGCCCCTTAACTACCCCCCAAATTTATCCCCCATGGATGATGAAGACCCCTGCTTCTGCGAACTAGCCCCCCTCTATGCCCTGGGAGTCTTATCAGAGGAAGAACAAGCTTGGGTAGACCAGCAGGCCCAAACCGATCCTGATTTGGCTGAAGAATTGGCTCAGTACCAGCACCTCATCAGTCTCCTAGCCTACAGCCTCCCCCCAGAACCGGTCCCCACTAGTCTTAGGACCCGGCTCCTGGAAAGCTTGGGCCAGGAATCGCCCGCACTACAGTTGGCTTGGCGGCCCTACGGCATTCCTGGTATAGAAGCAGCCGTCCTACACCTAGACCGTCGAGGACGGGAGGTCAGCTGCCTGGCCCGCCTCCAGCCCGGGACGATCTATCCAACCCATCGCCACGGGGGCCCGGAGGAGATCCTAGTCCTAGAGGGAGAATTAGTGATTGAGGGGTGCATCTATGGCCAACACGCTTTCATCCGCTCTGAATTGGGGTCAGTGCACCAGATTGAGTCTCCCCGGGGCTGTCTGTGTTTCATCCGCACATCCTTAGATAACCAATTCATCGAAGCTTGAGCTCTCCCGTCAGCACCGGGTCAGCGGAGGTCCCGGGGCGCCTCGGGACCTGGTAAGTAAGGAAATCCTGAGCCAGGATGGTGCGGGGGAAAATTGCCTGGGCCTCCCTTAATAGGTCAGCGAGCTGGAGGGCATTACCAGGGGCATACCTGGGACTAAAGTGGGTGAGAATCAGCTGTTGAACCCTAGCTAGCAAGGCAGTCTGAGCCGCCATGGTAGTGGTGGAGTGCAGGCGCTGATAGGCCAGTTCTTCATCCTGATGGGCGAAGGTAGCCTCATGGATCAGCACATCCACATCCTCTGCTAGTTCCACAGCCCCCTGGGAGAATACGGTGTCAGTGCAGTAGGCAATCTTACGTCCGGTCTGGGGGGGACCACACAGGTCGGCACCGCGAATGCGCCGGCCATCGGGGAGACTAATCTCCTCCCCCCGTTTCAACCGCCCGTACAGGGGGCCGGCCGGGATTCCCAAACTGACGGCCCGGTCCACATCAAAATGTCCCGGGGCATCCCGCTCCTCAATCCGATAACCAAAGGCAGGAATACGGTGTTTGAGGGGAGCGCACAGGACTTGATAGTCGAGGCCTTGGTAGATGACCCCAGGCTGGACAGTATGTACCTTGACCGGGTAGGGAAGGTGGGTATGGGAGGAACGCCCACAGCAGTGCAGGTACTCATCTAATCCGGCCGGCCCGTAGATGTCAATGCGGTGGGGGGTGGCCGATAGACCAATACTTGCCAGCAGGCCCATCAGACCATAGATGTGGTCTCCGTGCAGATGGGTAATGAAAATCCGGGTGAGCTGACTAACCTTTAGGTCACTGCGCAGCAGCTGGTGTTGGGTGCCTTCCCCACAGTCCAACAACCAGAACTCAGCCTTCTGGGGCAGCCTTACCGCCACACTGGAGACATTACGATGGCGGGTGGGAACACCAGAACTGGTGCCTAAAAAGGTGATCTCCAAGGGGTTAGGGTGGGTTTATAGTCTTTTGCTTCTCCATAGTGCCACAATTACCCGACCCGGGGCCCCCGTTCCGCTTCAGCTTTGAACCCTATCAGTATGAGTTTACCCAACCCCTAATAACTGCCCACGGACTCTGGCGGGTGCGAGCGGGAATTTTGGTCTGCCTAGAGGATGCCGCGGGTCGGCAGGGCTGGGGAGAGATTGCTCCGGTACCCTGGTTTGGATCAGAGACTTTGGAGGAGGCTAGGGATTTTTGTCGGCAGTTATCTCCCCGACTTGACCAGACAACCATCTGGGGGATTCCTGCCTCCCTACCCGCCTGTCAATTTGGCCTAGAAAGTGCCCTGACAGCTCTCCATCAGCCCCCCCAGGTCCCTCCCTTGCGCTACTGCGGCCTCCTGCCGACTGGGGTAGCAGCCCTAGGAGTTTTACCCACCCTAGCCTACTACTCCACCCTCAAGTGGAAGATCGGCGTAGAACCCCTCGCGCAAGAATTGGCGGTTTTTGCTCGCCTGATCAGGGTTATGGCTCCCGGTACTCAGCTGCGCCTTGATGCTAACGGCAGCCTGACCAGGGAGACAGCCCGGGTCTGGTTGCAAGCTTGCCAAGGCCAGCCCGTGGAATTTCTTGAACAACCCCTCCAGGACTTCCAGACCATGCAACGGCTAGCCGAGGAATTTGCCACCCCCTTAGCTCTAGATGAGTCGGTAGCTTCCCTAGGACGCCTGGAGTCCTGCCATCGCCAGGGCTGGCGGGGGGTAATGGTGGTCAAGCCGGCAATCATTGGCTCCCCCCGCCAACTAAAGCGCCTCTGTCAGACCTACCGCCTGGATGTAGTATTCTCCTCGGTCTTTGAAACTCCCGTGGGCCGCAGGGCAGCCCTGGCCTTGGCAGGGGAATTGGGCGGTGGGCGAGCCGTAGGCTATGGCCTAGACCACTGGCTAAACCCCGGCTATCATACTGAGGAGGGTTAAAGCCAGATGATCAACCCGGCCCAGGGTTCCGTCATCACTTAATTAATTACTAAATGCACAGTCTGCCAGCCATCAGGTCCCTCGGGGAAAAGTTAGCCCCCCGGCTAGGGGAAATTCGCCGCCATCTGCACGCCCATCCTGAGTTGAGTGGTCAGGAATACCAGACTAGCGCCTACGTAGCTAGAGTACTTTCCTCCCTAGGCTTACAAGTCCAAGAGGGGGTCGGTAAAACTGGAGTAGTAGCAGACCTGAGGGGAGGGGATGAGCCTCGCTTAGCAGTCCGTACCGACATGGATGCCCTGCCAATTCAGGAGGGGACCAACTTAGAATTTAGCTCCCGCTACCCTGGGGTAATGCACGCCTGCGGCCACGACTTGCACACCACCGTAGGGCTGGGGGTGGCAATGGTTCTGGCACAACTTGCACCTCTCCCCGGGCCAGTGCGATTTCTGTTTCAACCAGCTGAGGAAATTGCCCAAGGAGCGGCCTGGATGATTAATGACGGGGCCATGGAGGGGGTAGAGGGGATCTTTTCCCTCCACTGCTGGCCCGCCCTACCGGCCGGTACAATTGGGATTCGCTACGGGGGGCTCACCGCCGCTGCCGACGACCTGGAGATAGTGATTCTAGGGGAGTCTGGGCACGGGGCTAGGCCCCACGAGGCTAAGGATGCCATCTGGGTGGCGGCCCAAGTAATTACCACTCTCCAGCAGGCCATCAGTCGGACCCACAACCCCCTACGTCCGGTGGTAATTACCATTGGACAAATCCAGGGTGGCCGGGCTGGGAACATTATTGCTGACCGGGTGGAGCTGCGCGGTACTGTCCGCTCCCTCGACCCGGCTACCCGGGCTGACCTGCCCGCCTGGCTAGATCAAGTGGTGGCGGGAGTTTGCGGGGCCGTAGGAGCCCGCTACGACCTTACCTACCGAGCGGGAGTGCCCACGGTCCACAACGACAGCCGCCTGACCCAACTGCTAGAGAGCGCCGCCCGCCAGACCCTCGGGGATGACCAGGTAGTGGTCCTCCCGGAGCCTTCCCTGGGGGCCGAGGATTTTGCCTACTACCTCAGTCATGCCCCTGGGGCAATGTTTCGCCTCGGGGTGGGCTTTAAGGACCGGCCCAACCCCCCCCTGCACCATCCCCGCTTTACCGTTGACGAGACGGCCCTAGTCCCGGGGATAGTCACCCTGGCCGGGGCAGTCTGTAACTACTGGTCCACCTAACCCGCTGGGTTTGTTATAATGCCTTCCAAGGTCAGCTGCGATGTTGGTGCCTGCCAATAACGTTTTATGATCTATGTCTGTCTACATTCGGGAGCTAATGGACTTCCTGGTCGCAGTAGACCGAGCCTGCACTCGGAAACTTTAAGCCAGGCCAAGGGCCCCCACCTGGGTTTACCAGGTCAAAAACTGAGGCAAGACGGCATTGCGGCAACCCAAAAGATCCCCTAGCCTGAGCTAGGGGATTTTTTTGAGCCGATCAATTAAGCTTCTATTAGAGAACACATCGATAATTTTCAGGACTAAAAACTAGGGTTTGGAGGTAAATGATCAGCGTAAACTTTTATTTCTGGAATTTCGATAAGAGTTCAAGGATTACAAGGATCTTAACTACCAGATTCCGCAGCACAATTTACCGTTGTATTCTCAAGGGATGACTGCCATTGAATATCTAGGTAGCGATTACCGATATAATGGTTGGGCCACGGTAGATTCTGGCCTAGCCCACCCTGGTTGGTTTGGCACTTCTTAGTGAGGACTACACCCCTGGTGGTCCATTCACCCTATCTGTAGATATCTTATGTCCCTCGGATATGTTGCCCTTGTCCTCCATGCCCACTTACCTTTTGTACGCCACCCAGAGAGCGACTATGTTCTAGAGGAGGAGTGGCTGTTTGAAGCCATCATCGAAACCTACGTGCCTCTGCTGCGGGTATTCAAGGGATTGCTCCAGGACGGGGTAGACTTCAGGATCACCATGAGCATGACGCCACCCCTGGTGTCGATGCTCCGGGACCCCCTGCTGCAGGAACACTTCGATGCCCATCTAGCAGCCCTAGAGGAGTTAGCGGAACTAGAGGTGGAACGCCATTCCCAGAATGGTCACCTTCATTACCTGGCAGAGTACTACGCTAAAGAATTTAACCGAGTGCGCCAGGTGTGGGAGCACTACGACCGAGACCTGGTGAAGGGGTTTAAGGAGTTTGCCGACACCAACCACGTTGAGATCATCACCTGCGGGGCTACCCACGGCTACCTGCCTCTGATGAAGATGTATCCCCAGGCAGTCTGGGCCCAGATCAAGGTAGCCTGTGAACACTACGAAGAAAACTTCGGGCGGCCCCCTAAGGGGATCTGGCTACCAGAATGTGCCTACTACGAGGGGGTAGAAAGGATGCTTGCCGATGCCGGCTTGCGCTACTTCCTCACCGATGGTCATGGCCTCCTCTACGCTCGGCCCCGGCCCCGCTTCGGTACCTATGCCCCAGTATTCACTCCCACAGGCGTGGCGGCCTTTGGGCGGGACCACGAATCCTCTCAACAGGTATGGTCTTCGGAGGTGGGCTATCCGGGCTCTCCGGAATACCGGGAGTTTTACAAGGACTTGGGCTGGGAGGCTGACTACGAATACATCCGGCCCTACATCATGCCCAACGGACAGCGCAAGAATGTGGGGATCAAATACCACAAAATCACCAGTCGGGGGGCGGGATTAGGGGAGAAAGCCCTCTACGACCCCTACTGGGCCCGGGAAAAGGCGGCGGAACACGCGGCCAACTTTATGTTCAACCGAGAACGGCAGATTGCCCACCTAGCGGGGGTGATTGGCCGGCCACCCATCATTGTCTCCCCCTACGATGCGGAGCTATTTGGCCACTGGTGGTACGAGGGCCCCTGGTTCCTAGATTACCTGTTCCGCAAGTCTTGGTATGACCAGCAGACCTACACCATGACCCACCTAGCGGACTACCTGAGGCTCAATCCTCACCAGCAAGTCAGCCAGCCATCCCAATCCAGCTGGGGCTACAAAGGTTTCCACGAGTACTGGCTCAACGATACTAATGCCTGGGTTTATCCCCACCTGCACAAGGCTACCGAGCGGATGATCCGCCTGGCCGACCGAGAGCCAGCAGATGAGCTGGAGTGGCGGGCTTTAAACCAGGCGGCCCGGGAGTTACTGCTTGCCCAATCTTCCGACTGGGCTTTCATCATGCGCACCGGCACCATGGTCCCCTACGCCGTCCGCCGCACTCGCTCCCACCTGATGCGCTTCAACAAGATCTACGAGGATGTACTCAGTGAGAAGGTAGATGCCGGCTGGTTAGAGAAGGTCCAGGAAATCGACAACATCTTCCCCCAGATCAACTACCGAGTCTACCGTCCGGTATAGCGGGGACTAGTCCTGGTGCTTACGAAACTCAGTGGCTTCAAATAGGGCCACCACATCCTTGAATTTATAGCCCATCCCCTTACTACTCTTGGCCACAAGCAGTCCGCAATGGCCTTGGTTATGATGGCAATTACGGCTCCAGGAGCTGAGCTGGGTGGAATGGTTACCTGCCAGCTTACCGCACAGGCACAGGGTGCCGTTGCCGGTGAGGAACCCTAGGTAGTCCTCAAGAGAGTCTTGGTCCTCGGGGCGCCACTTCACGTAAATAATCTCCTCGACGCTGCCCATGTCAAGAATTTCCTGAGCCAGTTTCTTGGCCTGGGTCTTGGTGGAGAGACTGATAATAAGCACTGGCAGCCCCTCTTTCCCATCCTCTAAGCAGGCGTCCGGCAGGGTCTGGCGGCGCTCCTGGCGCAACAGCTCTACCGAAGGCCAGGGCAACACCATCAGGTCTAGGGAGGCCTCAGCCGGGACCAGGTCGCAGTAAAAGCCTAACCGGCCCGGAGGATCCGGTTCTAGGTCGTCGATGACCATAGCCAGCTCGGCGGCTAGGTCCGGGAGGGTGGACACGCGTACGGAGATGGGCGTAAGCAGGCCCGGGAGGCCCATCTCCTCGGCCGTCAATTGATACTCACAACTAATAGCCGGGAAGTCTTCCCGGTCTAGCTTTTTCCGGTGCTGACGATGGAAGCGATAGAGGGACTCTAAACCAACAGCCAGGACTAGGGCTTCTTCTGGGTATAAAAAGCCTCTTAACCCCTCTAGGGGATGGATGTTACCAAAGGTCAGCTGCAGTTGGTCTGGGGAGACATCACTGAGGAGGTGCCCAGAACAGTCTTCCCCCCCGAAGCTCACGAACAGACAGTCCTGAGTCAGGAAAGCCTCATCCAAATCCTCTTCGGCCTCTTCCATAAATAGGGCTGCCCAAAATTGCTTCAGGGAGTCCAGGGACCGATAGAACATAATCCGACACTCATCGATCTCCAAGACATCCATGTCCATTAAGGAAACGTATAGGGTTCCCACATCCCAGTGGTTAACTTCTACCGCCAGGATCTGATACTCAGCTAGGGTACGCCAGGGGACCGTTGGCCACAGGCGCAGGGCCTTACTTCTAAGACTTTCAGTGTACTCTGGGGGCAGGGGGGGAGGACCCGTGTTGCTCGCCTCCTGAAAGCCTTGGAAAATCTCCTCAATCAGGGGCAGTTCTGCGGCGCAGGTAATCAAAATGTCTAGGTCCTGCAGCACCCCCCGGAGAAAGAACTGTAATTCCCGGTCCCGGACGACAATCTTTTGGGGGCGAGCTGCCTGAGCCGGCCCCTGGGGGTACTCCATGGCCCGCAGGAGATTACGCACCAGGACCGCCGGTTTGGGCGGCACTGCCAGCATATCCATACTACGCACTGAGCCTTGGGTACCGTCGGCCCACAGTACGCAGTAGCCTTGGGTGCCAACTGAGCCGTCTACCACTGAGGACTTGACCGAACGGCAGTCCCCCTCCCAAACACTGGGAATCTGCCGCAGTTGCTTAAGGCGTCTGCGGGTGGAGGGGCTGAGCTGCCACATGGTATAGGCCATGGCCAAAATGCCTACAGGGGGAAAATCCAGACTCACATTTTAACAAAGTCTCTTCTCGGCCTGAGGGAGGGGGATCAATTCTCAACCTTAGGTTTCGGGACTGCAGCCCCCTAAAATAAGGGATGAATCCCTAGAAGTCCTCTATCTATGTCTCCTTTAATCCACAGTGGCCCGGGTTGGCGACTGGGCTGGAAGCCGGAGGAGGGGGATTTTCCCGGGCTGGTAGGGGCTGAGGATTGGTCCCTGGAGCTAACGGGTACCGAAATGAGAGATTTTTACCGCCTGCTCGGACAGCTAACAGCTGCCTTGGGGGAAACTTTCCTCATGCCGGGGGAGCAAATCACCTGCACCGTAGAGAGTGAATTGCTTTGGCTTGAGCTAGAAGGAGACCCCCAACTGACCTATACCCTACACCTGATCCTCCACCAGGGCAGGCGGGGAGAAGGCTGGTGGCGGGGAGCAAAGATCCCGGAACTTCTGGCTGTACTCGGTCAATTTGTGTTATGTTAGTTAAGCGCAACGGGGCGTAGCGCAGTTTGGTAGCGCGCCACTTTGGGGTAGTGGAGGTCGTGGGTTCGAATCCCGCCGCTCCGATCGGGTGAGACTCCCCTAAATTAGTCTCCCCTTCAACCAGAGCTCCTGGGAACTATACCTGGGAAGCCTGTCTACCGCTGAAGGCTCAAGAGTTTGATGAGCCTTCCTTGGGAGATAATCTGGAGGTGGGTCTTCATCACTGAGCAGCTGTCATGAAAGCACAGGTATTTCGGGGCGTCAACCAACTGAGCTACGAGGAAGTGCCAGTACCAGAGTTGGCAGAGGATGAGGTACTCGTCAAGGTGGCAGTAGTGGGCCTATGTCAATCAGACATCAAAAAAATTCGCTATCCCCTCTACGAACCACCACGCATCTTCGGCCACGAAACCGCTGGCACTATCGCCCGGGTGGGGAGCCAAGTCCAGCGGTGGTCCCCAGGCCAACGGGTGGTAGTGCTGCACCACATCCCCTGCATGCACTGCAGCTATTGCCTCAACGACAACTTCTCCCAATGCCCAGTCTACAAAAACATCACTACCACCGCGGGCTTTAGCCCCAGTGGGGGGGGGTTTGCGGAATACGTGAAGGTTCCTGGCCACATCGTGCGTCACGGTGGACTGATGGAGATTCCAGCCGGAGTCACCTTTGCGCAGGCCAGCTTTGTGGAGCCGACCAACTGCTGCCTGAAAGCTCTCTACAAGGCCCAAGTCCGGGCGGGACAACGGGTGTTAATCACCGGCGCCGGCCCCATCGGTCTGATGTTTGTGTTGCTCGTGCGCCACCTAGGGGCGATCCCCATGGTCACCGACCTCATCCCCGCCCGGTTAGCCAAGGCCCAGGCCCTAGGCGCAGCCGGAGCTTGGCTCGCTCAAGACCCCGACCTGCAAGGCCAAGTGAAGGCCCTCAGCGGTGGCCTGGGGGTGGACCTAACCCTCCTAGCGGTCCCAAGTACTCAAGCCTTCCACCAGGCCCTTGGCTGCACCCGGGATGGAGGTAAAATCCTCTTCTTTGCCGAATTTCCCGACCAGGTGACCATCCCCGTTGACCCCAACCTCCTGTACCGGCGGGAAATCGACCTGATGGGCAGCTATAGCTCCTCCTACCGAGTCCAAGCCCTAGCGGCAGACATTGTCTTCAACCACCGCATCGACGTAGACGCCTTGGTCAGTGACCACTTCCCTCTCCGGGACCTCCCCCAGGCAGTAGATCGGGCGGTCAGCCCCACCCCCGACACCTACAAAATTCTCATTTATCCCCAGGCTGATGGTGTTCTACACTCCTGACCCCGGGCTTGAGCAGGCAGGTCGACAGATCTTGAGCGCTACCTGGGAGCAGTTCCCCTACCTGCAACCACCGGACTTAGCCCTTACCTGGCTGCTGTACGAGCCCCCGGCCATCGTCAATACCGGGGGCGCCCTGCGGCCGGAGGAGTTCTGGCGTCATCAGCCCCGGGGTTTTAGCCACCACGGGGGAGAACTCTTTTACCCCGCCAGTATTGTCAAGCTCTTTTACCTAGTAGCCATCACCGAGTGGCAAGAGCAGGGGATGGTGGCCCCCTCTACCGAATTAGACCGGGCGGTGCGGGACATGATCGTCGATTCAAGTAACGATGCTACTAGTCTGGTGGTGGACATCCTCACCGGTACCACTAGCGGCCCGGAGTTGCCACCGGAGCCCTTCGCCACCTGGCAGCATCAGCGCAACCTGGTCAACCGTTACCTGCGCAGCTGGGACTGGCCAGAACTGGCGGGGATTAATGTCAACCAAAAAACCTGGGGCGATGGCCCCTACGGTCGGGAACGCCAATCGGTAGGGGAAAACAACCGTAACCGCTTAACCACCGATGCCACAGCTCGTCTGTTCCATGCCATCATGGGAGGGATAGCTGCTTCCAACAGCTCCTGCCAGGCCATGACCGGTCTCCTCAAGCGCTCCCTGGCTCCGGCAGACTTGGCGGCCGACCCGGAGAATCAGGTGAGGGGTTTTCTCGGGGGGGGGTTGCCGGAGACTGCCGGACTCTGGTCCAAGGCCGGGCTGACTAGTCAGGTGCGCCACGACGCCGCTTACGTGGAGTTAGCAGAGGAATTCCCCCCCTACCTGCTAGTGGTTTTCAGCCGAGGGTGTGCCTGGGATGAGCTATTGCTCCCCTTTATCAGCCAGCAAGTAGCTACCTGGGTGCAGGAGCGCAAATCTTAAAACAATTTGGCGGCGGGAAATCCTAGAATTGGGTTAGTCTTGTCCTCTCGCCTCCCATGTTTCCCACCCACCGTCCCCGCCGGCTGCGCCGCACCCCAGTCCTGCGCCGGCTTGTCCAAGAGACAGTTCTGAGCATCAATGACCTGATCTATCCCCTCTTTGTCGTTCCAGGCTCCGGGGTAGCTCAGGAGGTCAGCTCGATGCCGGGGGTCTTTCAACTATCCGTGGACAAGGCTGTTGCTGAGGCCCAGACGGTCTACGATCTCGGGATCCCCGGAGTGATCATATTTGGCATCCCTGAGCAGAAAGACCTCGATGCCCAGGGGGCCTGGCACGAGTGTGGCATCGTCCAGCAGGCTACCACCGCCATCAAGGCTGCCGTCCCAGAGTTGCTGGTAATTGTGGACACCTGCCTTTGCGAGTACACTCCCCACGGGCATTGCGGCTACCTGGAGGTAGGGGACCTGACTGGCCGAGTCCTCAACGACCCTACCCTAGAGCTGCTAAAGAAAACCGCTGTGGCCCAAGCCCGAGCCGGCGCCGACATCATTGCCCCCTCCGGGATGATGGATGGGTTTGTCGGGGCGATCCGCTCTGCCCTAGACGCCGCTGACTTTACGGAAGTGCCGATTCTCTCCTACGCTGCCAAGTACGCCTCCGCCTACTACGGACCCTTCCGGGACGCCGCCGATTCAGCACCCCAGTTTGGAGACCGGCGCACCTACCAAATGCACCCAGGCAATCGCCGGGAGGCTCTGAGGGAGGTGAATTTAGATGTGGCTGAGGGGGCTGACATGCTCATGGTCAAGCCCGCCCTAGCCTACATGGATATTATCTGGCAGGTGAAGCAGGCTACCGAGCTCCCCCTGGCTGCTTACAATGTTTCCGGTGAATACTCGATGGTTAAAGCCGCTGCCGCCCAAGGGTGGATCGACGAGGCGGCGGTAGTCCTAGAAACCCTGACTGGCCTGAAGCGCGCCGGGGCAGACATCATTCTCACCTATCACGCCAAGGATGTGGCCTCCTGGCTTAAGCCGTAAACCTGGGCCAGGTCTGGAGGTATTTTGGTTTTAATCAGCGTGTGACCGTACTGGAGTAACGGTGGCAGACCCCCTGGCCCTAGATCCTCTCCTTCCTCCCCTAGCCAGCGGCAGATCCGCTCCTCACCCCAGCCAGCTATGTGGGCCATGGTTAACACCAACTGGACTAGGGGCGGTAAGGTATCAAAGGCCCGCCGCAGGTAGCACCACAGGGGTGGTGAGGCCTTCTGGATGGTGTAGCGGATCGAATCTGGGGGCGGTAGGCACACCCGGGGGCCAGAGGTGGCGGTGAAGTCCACAACCCAGTTACGCAGGGTGAGGGAACCTAGCTGCAGGTCCGGCAACTGCTCGAAAATCCCCCACCAAACCTGGGCCATCAAATACTCAGTCTGGACCCGGCCCGCCCCCATGGGGTGACAGAGAACGTAGGTGAGCGCCCCGTAGCGACAGAACAACCCCACAAAGTAAACCCCAGCCTGGGGGTGGGTTTGGAGGGCTGTAAGCATTTCTGCGTCGGAAAGGTGAGCTGTAGCCCTAACTAGGGGATGATAAGCTTCCGGGAATTGGGGGATATGCACGCTGGGCAACGATAGTCAACTACCTGGCTGACCCAGAAGTATACGGCAAAAATTGTCCCGGGAGACACCTAAAACACTTCGAGACCCGGAAACTGGGTAGCCTTAGTTTGGGAGGCTTCTCCACAGGTGCGGGGGGTAGGCAAAACTTTTTCAGGATTAGCTAGGCCCTGGGGGTCAAACACCCTGCGGACCCAGCCCATGGTCTCTAGATCCGCAGGATCAAACATGTAGGGCATATAGCAGGCCTTATCAGCCCCGATGCCGTGCTCCCCGGAGATACTTCCCCCCACATCCACGCAGAGTTTGAGGATCTCCCCCCCTAGGGCCTCCACCCGCTCGAAGGTCCCCGGAGTCCGGTGGTCGTAGAGGATCAGGGGGTGGAGATTACCATCCCCGGCGTGGAAGACGTTGGCCACCGGCAGTCCGTACTCCCGGCTAAGCTGCTCAATCCTGCCGAGGACCAGGGAGAGTTGACTAGGGGGGATTACCCCATCCTGGACGTAGTAGGCGGGACTGATGTGGCCGGCGGCCGCAAAGGCAGCCTTACGCCCTTTCCACAGCCGCAGGCGCTGTTCACTAGTGTTAGCTACACTCACCTGCCGGGCCCCTTGAGCTAGGCACAAAGTCTCCACCCGCTCACAGAGGGTTTGGATCTCCGCGGCCGAACCATCTACCTCGACTAGCAGGATGGCCGCCGCATCCCGGGGGTAGCATCCTAGGGCCACCACATCCTCCACCGCATTGATGCTCAGGTTGTCCATAATTTCCATCCCCCCCGGCAGGATACCGCTGCGGATGATCGCCGAGACCGCTGCCCCAGCAGCCTGGATGGTGGTGAAGTCCGCAAGCAAAACCCGGACCGCCTCCGGCACCGGTAGAATCCTCAAGGTGACGGCAGTCACAATGCCCAGGGTCCCCTCAGCCCCCACCACCAGACCAGTCAGATCGTAGCCGGGTCCCTCGGGAGTGTCGCCCCCGAGGTGGACAATTTGACCGGTAGGGAGCACCAGCTCCAGCCCCAACACGTGGTTAGTTGTAACTCCGTACTTAAGGCAGTGTACCCCTCCAGAATTCTCCGCCACATTACCCCCAATGGAGCAGACTACCTGGCTCGAGGGGTCGGGAGCATAGAAAAAACCCGCCCCAGCCACCGCCTGGGTGACCCAATCGTTGACTACCCCGGGTTGGACTACCACAACTCGGTTTTCTAGGTCCACCCGCAGGATTTCCTTCATCAGAGTGGTGACGATCAAAATCGAGTTTTCCCGGGGTAAAGCTCCCCCGGAAAGACCCGTGCCGGCGCCCCGGGGCACAAAGGGAACCCGGTACCGGTCACACACCTGCACCACTGCCGCCACCTGGGCTGTACTGCGGGGTAACACCACCACTTTGGGTCGCTGGCGATAGCTGGTCAGGCCGTCACACTCGTAGACTAGAAGCTCCTCACGGCGCACCAGGAGGGAGCGCTTACCCACAATACTCTCTAGGGCGTGACAAATTTCTGGCCACGGAGTATTCATGGGCGCTCCCCTAACTCTGGTCCCCAAACCCACCGCCACAGGGAGTGCCGGCGGCCCTGGCGGGCAATCCGTAAAACCTGCTGGCGCAGCCGTTGTCGCTCCCGCAGGGGCAGGCCCCAGAGGATATTACGGCTTTGCCAGAGCAGATGGGCAGCGGTCAGAGCCACACAAACAGTGATGGCAAAACTGGGCAATCGGTCTTCAACGATTAGGTAACGCAGACCGATCCAGGTAAAGTTTGTGGTCAGCAATTGCAGCCCGGGAGCCATGGACAAAAGCGCCCAAGGAGTAACTAGGGACCAGAGGGAAACAAGAATTAGCCATCGCAGGAGCACCTGTAACCGGTGCAACCGGGCCATAGCTCCCTCTAGGTTATTCTCTTGCTCCATACTATTGGGCGGAGTCAGCCAGCAGCTGCTTTTCCTGACGCTCCCGCCACCAGGCCAGGAGAGTACTGGCAATGAAGATGCTCGAATAGGCACCAATACTAAAACCGATGGTGAGGGTGAGAGCGAAGTTATGGAGGGTTTCTCCCCCAAACAAAAGAATCGAAACCAGGGTTAACAGGACCGTAGCAGTGGTGTTGATGGAACGGGTTAGAGTACTGTTGACTGCCTCCTCCACGATGTCATCGATGGGCCGACCAGGGTCAAGGTGCATCACCTCTCGGATCCGGTCGTAGATCACCACCGTATCCGTGACCGAGAACCCGGTAATCGTCAACAGGGCGACGATAAATAGGCTGTCGGCCTCGGTGTCGACCTGAAATATGCCTATCAAGGAATAGATACCAATGGTGATCAGCAGGTCATGGAACAGAGCCAGAATCGCAAAGATAGCGTAGTCAAGCTGAAACCGGAAGCTCAGGTAGGCCACAATCCCCACGAAGGAAACGGCCAAGGCCAGCATCCCCGAGGTGAACAACTGCTTCCCTAGGGTCGGCCCGACGGAATCGATTTGGTTTTGTTTCGGGTCGAAGCGGCCCAATTTTTGGGATAAGGCAGTTTCCAGGCGAGTGCGCTCCTCCCCCGTGAGGTTGCGGGTGCGCAGGGAGAGGCCGTGCTTATCCACTACTTGCACACTGGTATTAGCCCCTAGGTCTTCCTGGTCGAGGACCTGGCGCACTTCGGCGGGGTTGATGGGCTGGCTGCAGCTATTGGGCTGGCTGCAGTCGAGCTCAAATTGGAGTCGAGTCCCCCCCACAAAGTCCAAACTAGGCCGGACTGGGGCTCCTAGGTGTTGCCAGGAATAGCCCATGGCCCCAATCCCCACCAGGATAACCACCGACGAAAAGGTCCACCACCAGCGGCGATACTTAATGACCCTCAGCTTCATGATCCGGTCCTCAGGGAGGTAGGGGGTACAGGTGGCAAGTTGGGACAGTAAAACTGCAGTTTGCGCAGCTGGGGCACATTCAGGGAAATAAACAGGAAGGTGCGGCTGCAGGTGTAGGCGGTGAACAGGCTTACCAAAACCCCCAAGGCCAGGGTGAGGGCAAACCCCCGCACTAACCCAGCCCCCAACCAAAACAGGGCCGCGCAGGAAATCAAGGTGGTGACATGGCTATCCAGAATGCTGGAGAAGGCCCGGTGAAAACCATTATCCACGGAGCGATATAGGGTCTTGCCGGCCCGTAGCTCCTCCCGGGTGCGCTCAAAGATCAGCACGTTGGCGTCCACTGCCATACCAATGCTGAGGATAAACCCGGCAATCCCAGGCAGGGTTAAGGTCACCCCCAACAGGTCAAAGCTGGCATAGGTGAGCAGGGTGTAGATCAAAAGACAAAGGTCAGCGATCGCCCCGGGTAGCCGGTAGTAGACCACCATAAATACCAGCACTAGGGCTAGGCCCCCGGCACCAGCATAAATGCTGCGTTGGATGCTATCTCGACCTAGGGTAGCGCCGACGGTGCGGTTCTCGACGATTTTCACTGGGTTAGGTAGGGCTCCTCCCTTCAGCTGGATGGCTAGGTCCGTAGCCTGCTGGGCAGTAAACCTACCGGTGATCACGGCGTTACCACCGGTAATCCCGTTGGCGGCAAACTCAGGCCCAACGGTAGGGGAGCTAATAAGTTGGTCATCAAGGAATATGCCGATGGAGCGGCCCGTACCGGCTAACTCCTTAGTCAGGGAGGCGAATAGGGCTGCCCCCTGGGAATTAAACTTCAGGCCGACGTTCCAGTTATTGGCTGAGCCAGTGGGGACTGCGTAGGCATCTTGGAGGTCCTTACCCGTTAGGCCGACGCTGGTGAACTGGTCGAGGATCGCTTGGCGAGTGGCTTGGATTTTCTTGAGGTTCTCCTGGATCGCCTGCTGGTTGGCCGCTAAGGCCGCCTGGTCATGGGGATCGTTGTTGAGGGCTTGGGCTTGGGCGTTGAGCTGGGCTTGCTGGGCTAGGTACTGCTGCAAGACGGTGGCTTCCACCCCCAAACTGGCGGTGGAGTCAGGTTTTTGGGCTCTGAATTCCAACTGGGCCGTACCCCCCAAGACCCGCTCCGCCTGTTGGGGGTCGTTAACCCCGGGTAACTGGACTAGAATCTGGTCGTGGCCGGCGGTTTGGACTAGGGCTTCCGATACCCCTAAACCGTTCACCCGCCCCTCGAGGACCCGCCGGACCGCCTCTAGGTCACGGGCGCTGATGGGCTGGTTATTGGGGCCGGGTAGGACTTGGATAGTCAACTGGGACCCACCCCGCAGGTCTAAGCCCAGGTGGATTGGTAACTTAATCACTACCCCTAGGGAGGCAATCAGTAGCACCAAGAGCAGGCCCAGAATCGCGCGGTGTTTTTGCATGGTGTTAAGAGGGGAGAGCTAGACCTGGAGGGCAACCGTTTTTTCCACCGCCTCAACAATCTGGAGTGGTTGCACAATAGTGAGGTTTTCTAAGCTGCCGTTGTAGGGGGTGGGAATATCAGCGGAGGAGAGTCGCAGGACCGGCGCATCTAGCTGGTCAAAGTAGTTGTCGTTGATGCTAGCCACAATCTCAGCGCCAATCCCGCCAGTCTTCATGCACTCCTCAACCACGATTACCCGGTGGGTCTTGGTGATGGAGGGGCCGATGGTTTGCCAGTCCAGGGGTTTGAGGGAAATTAGGTCAATCACCTCCGGGTCAAACCCCCGCCCCTCGAGGGTCTTCACCGCCTGGAGGACGTGGTGACGCATGCGGGAGTAGGTAAGGATAGTGACGTCTTGGCCGGGGCGCACGACCTCCGCTCGGTCTAGGGGCAGGACGTACTCAGCCTCCGGCAAGGACTCCTTTAGGTTGTAGAGCAGGACGTGCTCAAAAAACAGCACTGGGTTATCGTCCCGGATTGCCGCCTTGAGGAGACCCTTAGCGTTATAGGGAGTGGAGCAGGCGACAATTTTTAGGCCGGGGACAGCTTGAAAGTAGGCCTCCAATCGCTGGGAGTGTTCTGCTCCTAGCTGCCGGCCTACCCCCCCGGGCCCCCGGATCACCAGGGGGATCTTAAAGTTGCCCCCGGAGGTGTAGCGCAGCATGCCGGCGTTATTGGATATCTGGTTGAAGGCCAGCAGCAAAAACCCCATGTTCATGCCCTCAACGATGGGCCGTAGACCAGTCATGGCCGCCCCCACCGCCATGCCAGTAAAGCTGTTCTCAGCAATAGGGGTATCCAGCAGCCGCAGATCGCCGTACTTTTTGTACAGGTCCTTGGTGACTTTGTAGGAACCCCCGTAGTGACCTACGTCTTCACCGAGCACAAATACGGAGGGGTCCCGGGCCATCTCTTCATCGATGGCCTCCCGCAGGGCGTTAAAGAGGAGAGTTTCTGCCATTGCCTCACATGGTGGCTGCAATAGCGATCATAGCCCACCAAGAGCCCTGCGGGACCAGAGGGGGAGTTTTTCGGCCCGGTCCCCTAGGGCCCTAGTGATGGTGGTCCCCGGGATGGTGGTGGTCGTGATGGTCATGGTGGTGCTGGTGGGCTGGGGACCCCTGGGGGTTGACCGTCAAAGCCGGGGCCGCCAACAGGGCAGCGATCTGGGGGTCAGCCCAGGCTGCTGCCATGGTCAAGAACTCCGGATGGTCATTGACACAGGGCATCTGGATGTAAGTGACCTGAGGATACCGCTGGCTGAGGGAGACGAGAATATGCTCCACGTCCAAGAGGGTTTCATGGTTCTCGGTGACAAAGCCGATGGGCATAAACACCAAGGCTCGAGCCCCCAGCTCGATCAGATTCTGGGCGGCCTGGGTGACGTCAGGGGTCGTCCACTCGATTAGGGGGGTGTCGTGGTTGAGCCAACCGATGGAGATGAGCGGATAGCGATAGATCAGACGCTCGCGCACCTGGTCGTAGAGGGCTTGGCTTTCTTGGATACCGGAGGTAAACCCCTTAGCCTTGTGGGGGCAACCATGGTTCATCAGTACGATACCCACCTGGGACGGTAGATAGTTTTGGGCTAGGTTAGCGTGGATCTTCTCCTCCACCAGATTGGCCAACAGGTCAATGTAGGTGGGTTGATTATAGAAGGAGGGGATGTAGCGCTGGCCCTTAAGCCAGTGGGCATCTCCAGAGGCAGTCTGGGCCAAGGCAGCATTTACCTGTTCCACGGCAATACCACTGGTAAAGATGGAGTCTACCACCAGCAGGGGATAGATAAGCAGCTTGTCAAACCCCTGGGCCTGAATCTGGGGCAAGACTTGGGCTGGCAGAAAAGGGGCACAAAAATTGAAAGCCTTAAAGACCTGCACCCGTTCTCCCCAGGTGGCCTGGAGGCGCTGTTCGATGCCCGCTCGCTGACGCTCGAAGATGGTGTTGTGGGGGGAAACAAAGTGGTCGTGCTGATGACCCCACTCATGGCGGTCAAACATGGCCAGAACCCGTGCCAGGGGGGGATATACCCAGGTAGGCACCGGGGCAAACTTCGCCGTGAGAAGGTTGAGGGCCTGCTCGTTGTAGTTTGCAAAGTCCGCGTAACTTTCGACTTCGCCGTAGCCCATCAACAGTACGGCTACCCGGTCTTGGCTAGCATGGGTAGCTGACAGCTCCAATTTCTCTGGTGTGGCAACCACGGATTTCTCCCGACGTCAAAATAGGTAGGCATCCTTAGGGTAACATCCCCCTAGGGGGGATGGGGAGGCTCAAACCGGGCCCCCGTATGGCCAGTGACTACCCATAACAGGGCCCGGGCACCGTCACGCCAAACCTTCAGCACCGACTCTGGAGCGCGTTGGCAGGGAACCACTATCGGTTCCAGGCTAATCCCGTGGCTGCCGAAGACAATGTCACCCACCAGCTCGGCCCGGGGCATATGGTCCGAGGAGGTGACCAGATACACCCGGGTGATGCCGAGGCGGTGGAAAGTGTTTACCAAAGTCGTGAAGTTAGTGACGGTGTCGACGGCCCGATAGTCCAGGTGCAGCCGAGACATGCTGATGTCTTCCCGGGCAAATACCCAGTCCTCGTAGCCAGGGCTAGAACCGGAGGAAACCCAAATCGGGAGCCCCGGATGGATCCGGGCAAAAGCGGCAGCGAATTGCTCTCGATGGGGGTCTCCCCCGAGAACCAGGAGCGCTTGGGGAGGGGGTGGGGCTTGCCGGGGGCGGCAGGCCGCCACTAGGGTAATAATCAAGAGCAGCAGGGCACTGGTTTGCCACCACCTGAAGCTGGATCGCATTAGTTTTTGTTTGGGAATTTCACCCTCTACCCCCCCCATGTTACAAGCACCGATCAAAGTTTGCGTCACCTTGGGCACCCGGCCGGAGGCTATTAAGCTCGCACCGGTAATTCGACTGCTGCGCGAATCTGCCTACTTTCAAGCTCAGGTGGTGCTCACCGGCCAACACCGGGAAATGGTAGACGAGTTGATGAAGCTATTTGAAATTGTCCCCGACCACAATCTGCAAATTATGCAGACTCAACAGTCCTTGACAGATATTACCTGCCGCAGTCTCCAGGGTCTGGAGGGAATTTTTCGCCAACTGCAGCCTCAGCTAGTACTTGTCCAGGGAGACACTACTACCGCCTTTGCCGCGGCCCTAGCTGCCTTCTACCAGCAAATTCCGGTCGGTCACGTGGAAGCTGGTCTGCGCACGGACGATCTATTTAATCCCTATCCAGAGGAAGCCAACCGCCGCCTAATTTCCCAAATTGCCCAGCTACACTTCGCCCCGACGGCCCAAGCCGTCGAAAACCTAGACCGTTCTGGGGTTAGGGTAGGCGTCCATCAAACCGGCAACACGGTGATTGACGCCCTCCTCCAGGTGGCTAGCCGTCAACCCACCTGCGTAGTCCCGGGGCTAGACTGGCAAAAGCACCAAGTCCTCTTGACTACGGTCCATCGCCGGGAGAACTGGGGTGAGCCCCTAGGGGCGATCGCCGGGGCCCTCCTAGAGGTACTCCATACCTCTCCCCGGGTGGCGATTCTTTTGCCCCTGCATCCTAACCCCCAAGTCCGCGGGCCCCTGCGGGCTCATCTGGCCGACCATCCCCGGGCTTTTCTAGTAGAACCGCTAGACTATCCCCAGCTGGTAGCAGCCATGCAGCACTGTACCCTAGTCCTGACAGATTCTGGGGGACTCCAGGAGGAAGCCCCTAGCTTTGGCAAGCCAGTACTAGTGCTGCGGCAGACCACGGAACGACCGGAAGCGGTAGCAGCGGGTACAGCGAGACTAGTAGGTACCGAGCCGAGTCAAATCGTCACTGCAGTCCACCAACTGCTGACCGAGCCCGATACCTATCAGCGCATGGCCACTGCCACCAATCCCTTTGGGGATGGCCAGGCTGCCCAGCGGATTCTAGCCATTCTTGAGAATTACTTTCTGTGCGTTTCTCCCTCCTAGACCGCTTCCAGGGGGCCTTGGTGGGGGCAGGCCTAGGGCATGGGGCAGGCTTTAGGACCCTGATGGAAAACTGGTCTGGGGCAGGGGAGCTGTCGGCGAGGCGGGAAGAACCATGGATCCTAGAGGCAGTCATCCCTTTAAGCCTCTTTCACCACGAAGACTGGGGGCGCCTAGGACAGGCAGTGACAGAGCAACTGGAGCCCACTCACCCCCACTTGCTCGGCAGCGCCCAAGCTTTAGCTTTTACTTTCCACTTGATCCTGACGGAGCGGTTTAGTCCCGTTGACCTGTGGACTAGGCTACCGGCCATCCTCAATCCTCCGGGGTGGTGGGAAACCCTGCTGACTTGTCAGACCGCTAGCCTTGAAGCTACCCTAACCCACCTGAGGGCCCTGGGCTTGTCCCCGGGCGACCGGGTCACCGCTCTGGGCTTGTACTGTTTCCTCTGCACGCCCAATCATCCCCCCCTAGCCCTGGGGCGGGCCCGGCAGACGGGAGAACAGAGCGAAGTTACTGTCACATTGACGGGGGCTTTGGGGGGGGCCTACAATGGAGGCCTGAGTCTCCCCGGTTGGTATCTAGAGACAAACTTACCCCTCAAAAGAGCGGCGGCAAATCTCCTAGCCCACTGGGCTGGGGTTTACCACTTGCCCTGTCGGGAAGTTTATCCCAAGCTGGGGGTGTCAGCGCCGGGGCTGATGCGTCCGGGGTCTGGTTAGTGTTTGCCTCCCAGAATTTTTTGCAGACTCCCGTTGAGGCCATAACTGTGGTCCATCCATGAAGAACAAGTCTTGGGGGGAAAGGTTCCTGGCCTGGTGCCCACCGGGTTATCGACCCCAATTCCTGACTAATCCCCCCTGGTGCTCCCCTAACACCGGCCTGAGGCACTTGAAAAGAAGGGCTTCCTCTCCTTTCTTGATGTTACTGGCAGTGGTTAGTTTGACCGCCACCATTGGTCACAGGTTCTACAACGAACCGAGGTTGGCCGTGGGTACCCAGGCTCCAGAAACCATCGTCGCCCCTCGCAGTGCGGATATCATCAACCTCCAGGCTACGGCGGTCCAGAAGCAACTAGCGCGTTCCACTTCCGGGGCAGTCTATACCCTTGACCCCCAGGCGAATCACCAGGCTATGCAGTTGCTCACCGAGGCTTTCAATGAAGCCGACGCCGCCCGCGCCCAGGCGGGTCCTTTACCCTACGTAGACGTAGGTATTCTGGCTACGGCAGTGCAGATCAACCTGCGTCAACTACCCCCTGCCCAGTGGCGGGCTTTCCAGGCGGCCTTTACCCCTAGCTCACCCCTAGTCCTCCCCCCCCCGGTGCAGCCGGCGGTAGAGGAACTGAAAGCTTACCAAATCCAGGTGTCTCCCAGCCAGTTTCAAGCCACCCTCGCCGCCATCACCAAGGCCCACAGTAATTATCAGGCGGCTCGGACGAGTCTGCCGGCCTCCCTAGCCCCTGGCTTTCTAGACCTGTCGGTACAGGAGTGGAACTCCACCCAAGCCCGACTGACCCAAATTACCCGGGAGATGCTTGCCCAGGGGATTTTCCCGCGGTTAGTAGAGGGACTGACTGCCCAGGCCATTGCTGTGCGCCTCCAAGACGCTAACTTGCCCCCCGCAGCCAGACCCTGGGCTCAAGGGGTGCTCCTCCAGGTCCTGCAGCCCAACCTAATTGAGGATGTGAACCAGACCCAGGCCCGGGCCCAAGCCCAGGCCGACGCAGTCACCCCAGTGCGGATCGTAGTGGTGAAGGGAGAGGTGATCGTCCATCGCTCCCAGGTGATCACCCCCACCACTTTCACCATCCTTGACCACTTCAACTTGACCCAAAGGGGGGTGAACTGGTTAGGCCTGGGGGGTTTGGGGCTGTTGGTAAGCCTAGGGATGGGCATATTTTGGTTAGTCCAGCGGCGGGAGCGGCGGCAGTTGCGGCGGCGGGACCAGGTTTTGATCCTGGGTTTGTGTTTGAGTGCTCCCCTGTTGCCCGTGTTTGGAGTTGCCACCACCAGCCTGCCTCTGGTGGGGATGCTGATGGGCAGCTTTTTCAGTCCAGCTCTGGCGGTGACGGTAATACTCCTAATGGCCATGGCCATGCCAGTTGGCCTCAACTTAACCCTGAACACCCTCTTGGCCACTGCTGCCGGGGGTGTAGTCGGCGGGCTCTTAGCCGGGCGCATGCGCTCCCGTGAGGAGATTACCCTGTTGGGGGTAGCTATCGGGGTGGTTCAGGGACTTGTCTATCTACTGCTGGGGGGGAGTGGAGGACCGTGGTACCTAGTACTAGGAACCGGCGGTCTGTACGGGGTACTAGGCTTCGGCTGGAGTATTGTGGCCCTAGGGGTGAGCCCTTCCCTAGAGCACCTGTTTGATTTGATCACCCCCATCCGGCTAGCGGAGTTAGCTAACCCCAATCGCCCGCTCTTGAAGCGTCTGGCCACTGAGGCGCCCGGTACCTTTCAGCACACCATGCTAGTAGCTACCCTGGCGGAGGCGGCGGCCCGGACCCTAGGCTGCAATGTTGAGCTGGTGCGTACAGGGACCTTGTACCATGACATTGGTAAGATGCACGACCCCCAGGGATTTATTGAAAACCAGATGGGAGGAGTGAACAAACATGACCTGATTGCTGACCCCTGGGAAAGTGCCCAAATCATCAAGAAGCACGTCACCGAGGGGCTAGTGATGGCCCGTCAGTATCGCCTCCCCAGGGCGATCCAGGCCTTTATCCCCGAGCACCAGGGCAGTATGGCGATCGTCTACTTCTACCATCAAGCGCTGCAGAAGGCTAAGGAAAATCCCCAACTGCAGGTGCACAAGGCGGACTTTTGCTACGATGGGCCGATCCCCCAGTCGCGGGAAACGGGCCTAGTGATGCTGGCGGACTCCTGTGAGGCGGCTCTGCGCTCCCTGAAGGATGCTACCCCAGAGATGGCTCTAGCTATGCTCCAGAAAATCCTCAAGACTCGCTGGCAGGACGGGCAACTGCAGGACTCCGGCCTACTGTGGGAGGAGATGCCGCAAATCGCCGACACCTTCGTACGGGTCTGGCAACAGTTCCACCACCAACGGATCGCCTACCCCAAACATCCGGTGGTTCAGGAGCGGGCGTAGGTGTCCATGGCCCGGTTACACAGGTCGTCGGCCGCCCGGTTCTGGGCCCGGGGTACCCACTCTAGGGAGTAGGACTCGAATTTACCTAGGAGTTCTAGGGCCTGATCTCGTAACTCCTGCAGGTGTCTGTGGTTACATTTCCATTCCCGGGCCAGTTGTTTGACCACCAGCTGACTGTCACCACGCAACACTACCCGCCCTACCCCTTGCTCGAGGGCTTTTTCTAAGCCCAGGATCGCCCCCGTATATTCAGCCACATTGTTAGTGGCGTGGGGCAGAACCCGACTTACCTGGTGGTGAGTGCCGTCGGGGGCGATGAGCACCGCCCCCCCTGCTGCTAAACCCGGATTTCCCCGGGATCCGCCATCAAATTCGACTACTGCTGTTGCTGCTGTCATACCCGGTCCCGTTTAGGCTAGATTAGGTGGGCGTGCCCTCCACCCCTCATACCCGATCCTAGCACTGCCGGTTTGATAGTCTCTGGGCGGTCATGGCTAGGAATAGTCTTATCTTCTCCCTATCTTGCAACCCGTTGACCTTACTACCCTCTGTGCTGCCTGGCAAGAATTCCAGGCCCAATGGGTCCCGGCTCGCCTCGAGCAGGTCTGCCAGGGGGACCGCTACACGGTAGTCCTGGGGCTGAGGACTCTGGAGCGGCGCGGCTGGCTAGCCATCTGCTGGCATCCCCAAGCGGCGCGGCTGGGCCTAACCTGTCCCCCCCCTAAGGTGGCCGAAACCTTCACCTTCAGTCAGCAGCTGCGCCACCAGTTGCAGGGTTTGGCCCTAGTTTCCCTAGACCCCCTCGACCCCTGGGAGCGGGTGCTCGACCTACAGTTTAGCAGCCGCCCCGGGGAGCCAGCCCGGTGGCATCTGTACGCGGAGGTGATGGGGAAGTACAGTAACTTAATACTAACTACTGGGGAGGGCACTATTGTCACTGCTGCCCACCAGGTTAGCCCTGGGCAGTCGCGGGTCCGGCCGATTCAAACTGGCCAGCTCTACACTCCCCCCCCTGCCCTCCAGGAACCCATCCCCCGGATCCAGGAGTGTCAAGTCACGTGGCAAGCCCGGATCGCCCTCATCCCAGGCCCCCTAGGGCGTAACCTCCTAAGGAGTTACCGGGGTCTGAGCAGTGCTCTGGTCAAAGCCATGGTCCAAGCGGCGGGGTTGGATCCGTGCCAGCCTACGGCAACCCTCTCACCCGGGGACTGGGACAGCCTATTCGAGCGCTGGCAGGAGTGGCTGCAGCGATTGGAAGGAGGTGTTTTCCATCCAGCCCTAACGGAGGACGGTTATACCGTAGTCGGTTGGGGAGCCCGAGAATCCTTCAAGAGCGTCCAGGCTCTGCTAGACTCCTACTACCCCAGACAACTACAGGCCCAACAGTTTCAGCAGTTGCACCACCAGGTAAGACAGAAGGTCCTCCACCAGTTGACTAAACTGCGCCACAAGGCGGCGGACTTCCAAGCCCGCTTGGCATCAGCGGCCGAAGCTGACCAGCTCAAGGGTAGGGCCGACCTGTTAATGGCTCATCTCCAGGTTTGGCAACCGGGTTTGTCCCAGGTGGTCCTGGCAGATTTTGTCACGGGGGCCCCCCAGATGATTGCCCTCAACCCAGAGAAGACCGCGATTCAAAATGCCCAGGCTCTCTACCGCCAACACCAAAAACTGAAGCGCTCCCGGGCTAATCTTGAGCCCCTCCTGCAGGCGGCAGCGGCGGAAATTAATTATCTGGAGCAAGTGGAGGCTACCCTAGACCATCTAGAAGGTGGTTCAGAGGATCTGGCAGCTCTAGGGGAGGTACTCAGTGAACTGCAGCACCAAGGCTACGGGGAGGCAAACCCAACCCGCGGTTCGGCCCCCCTTAGTCAGCCGCGGTGCTTCCAGACACCGAGTGGGTTTGAGGTGTGGGTAGGCCGCAACAACCGGCAAAATGACTACTTAACCTTCAAGTTGGCAACCGAATACGATCTGTGGCTTCACGCCCAGGAAATTCCCGGCAGTCATATTCTCCTGCGTCTGCCGGCGGGGGCGGGAGTGGCGACAGTGGACCTGCAGTTTGCAGCAGACTGTGCCGCCTACTTCAGTCGCGCCCGCCAAAGTGAGCAGGTACCGGTGGTTTACACCCGTGCTAACCGGGTGCGTCGACCTAAGGGGGGCCGGCCGGGGTTAGTGGTCTACGACCAGGCGAAGGTGCTCTGGGGGAAACCCCACCAATTTGGTGGCAAGGTCTCAATCTCTGGGTAGCTAGATATGTGTCTAGTGTTACGATAATTAATGGAGTAGAGCTTAACTAACTTGTAGTCGTGCTTTAAGTGGCGACACAGGGTTTTCTCTAAACCGCAAACAAGAACGTCAATCGTGTGCGAGACCAGTGGCTTTGTGCTCTGGTCTCTTTCTTTTTAGGACCCTCCTGGTAGAGAAAATTGACCTGGTGGCATCTAGAAGGCCCCCAGAGATTTTCAGGCGTCAAACCCCATGAAGAGTTGTTTTTGCCGCTCCTAGGCGATTTTAACGGGGGGGTGTGGACTCTCTGTTTGCAAAATCAGTTCACAAGTTCTTTTGTAAACTGGCCTGCCCAGGTCTCTGTTTTGCAAACAGATCTGATAGACTAAAATTGTTTGAAATGATTTGGAGATAGGCTATTTTGTTGATTGTGAGAAAGCCTTTTGGCATAAGGTTTATAGAATTTTGAACTCCACTGGATATCAGTGGAGTTCAGTTGCTCCCTAGGGGGAAAGAAAGTGACGGGCTCAGGTCTAGAAGCTTAGGGCAGTCCCAGGGGGAAAAGGGGGCAGCGTGGATCTCCAGGGGCGGTGCTCGGTAAGACTATCCCCGCCAATGGGCCGGCGGTAAACTCCCTCGGTAGAAGATCTAGCGGGAGTGGGAATCACCACAAGAAATTAACTGCATGACCTTCCTGGAGGCAGGCCGCAAAATTGGAGAGGCGCCCCGGTCAAGCCGTCGGGGAAGTTAATTCTGGTGGGGTTGGTTTGGCAGGGGAAATAGTCTCGGATCTCGGCGGCCATAGGAAAAATCTGGGACCGGGGGGCAGGCTTGGGTACCTAGGCTGAGGGGAGTATTAGCGATCTACACGCTTGACCTATTAGTGCTTGTCATCTAGTTATACTGCCTGCATGTAGGCACAACCTCTACGCCTTGCGCTCATGGGTGAATTTGGCAAGGGCAGGGACTATAGGTGAGCCTGGGCGAGGGAGCTAGTCATGGGTCACCCTACTCAATAGTTTTGCTGGCACGCAGGTCTTGTCACTAGGGTCGTGACGACCCTGGGGGATTAAAGGGGCTTAATGGCTGTCAGTTTTTTCACATCTGGGGGCTTGGGTCGTTTATCAAGGGGAGTCATCGACATAGCTATAATTTGCTTCCAGGTTTTCAAATCCGTGGTAGCGATAAACCGCCGTCCATCACCTAGGGTACAGCTGAAGGTTACCTCAGTCCTGTTGCCTTTAGCCATGGCACCGGCAACCCCACCCACAAGAAAACCCAGACCCCCAGTCAGGAGTCCGGCAGCTACTCCAGCAGCAATACCCCATCCTGCTGATGCAGCAAGACTTTTAAGTTTCTCTTTGTCAATGATCTCCGCTAACTGTAGGGTGCTCAAATCAATTTTCCCTAGCTGGCCATCGATGTTGATGATCATTACAAGAAAAATATCCTTAGGGGAAGAGGCCATAGTAGTAGTCCATGTGCCGATAGGAATTTCTCCACCGATCACATTAATGTTAGACATCTCTTCCCCCTAGGAGTTACACCCTAACTAAGCTCAGGAATTATGCCAGCGTTTGCCGACTCCTGTACTATAGGAAATGGTTTCTGACATTCTGTCAACTCCCACTGATGATTTAAGTGCCCAGGAGGGTAGGGGAGAAGATACCCTGTTGGCGTTCCCAGGAGAACTTAGAGACTAGCCAGGCTCTCTTTTAATTTTTGGTGTACTATCAGCATCAGGCTAGGCGGCTCATGACCGCTAACGGGTTGATCAAAGGAACCAAACTTAAACTTTTTTCCAGACACGAAGTTGAGGCATTCCAAGACATGACTCTCCCAGTCATTCTCGGTAGAATTCCAGGCTTCAAAAAGATCACGTTCACCGAATCCTCCAGTATTGTGAAATAGTTCGTTTCTTCTGTCTACCAGAGATTTCCGCCGTCTAGCAGAGGTCTGATCAAAGTTAAATAGACTTTTTATATACTTATTATTTTTCCACCGGTCTTGGTGCTTAACATAGAACAACTGAAATGCTTCCCATCCGTGGGTTTTACCTCCAATATCTCTAGTGACTAAACTCTCAAATGCTCTGTAGGTATGAAACATAGCTTCAACAGTATTATCCTGCCTTAGCCGCACAAATCCTAAATATGCAGTTTCATAGGCTGTCCACCACGAGTTTTCTGCCTGGTTACACCTCTGGTTCCCAAAGTCAGGGTGTTTTGAAAGCCTTTTCCCAAAGTCCTCAAACCTAGCCTTGTTCCACAGGGTTGCCGCTTCTAGGAGAATCTTGTCATTCTTGTCTAAGTAAGCAGCCACTAAGTCTCTGACTCCCGCATAATCGTGGCGGTCTAAAAGTTCCTTCGCCTTTTGTTTTTCAAGTTCTACTAGGTAGCTTGAACTTTTGAGCACCTCGTAGGGGCTCTCTTGTTTATCAACGTAGCTGATCAAGAACTTAACCTGATGGTCAAACAGTCCTAAACTGATGAACTGCACGGCGGAGGAGAGAGCTGGAGTACCAGCCTGGTGGCTGACATAAACTATGTCATCCGGTTGAACTCCAACAGTTTGGTCTCGAGCAGTGAGACCACGAAGTTGGTCACGTACTAAACCAAGAACTTCATTCCAGTTATCTAAACCTTTCCTGGGGTCGGTTGGCCGCAGGTAAACTGGATTGCAGGGTACTCCGGGAAACTTGCTCTGAAAATATTTCTCAAGAATTGGTCGCAGTTCACAGGTGTCCTTCCAGTAGGGGTCTTGCCTCCGGGAATACTCCGGGAATATATCAGTCTGGTCAGTCAGCAGAACAGTAATTGCCTCCGGCAGTTGATCGGGTTCGTCTTTCCACAGCTGGCAAAAGTTATCCAGCAGGGGAAACCTCAGGGAGCTAAAGATCTCGTCTTGGGATATCTCATTTGCCCGATACACAATGCCGAGTATTCTCGGATCGACTTGATAATATCCATTCTCAGCTGGGTGCAGATTCCAAGACTTGCTGGGGAAACTGTAGTCTGTCTTTATGTCGTCATTACACCAATAGTCCCATTTCTTGCGAGCCTCACTACCCAATTGAACATCACTACTGCCGATGGTCACAATCCAGAGATTCATTACACATCACCCCCCCAAAGTTTCCGAAAGCCAGAGCTCTCCGTAGCCAGGAACCGGAGAAAGTTATCTGACTCATGTGAACCGTCTGGAAAAATAGTGAGCAGCTCGAGAAACTTGGGCGTTTTGCGGATTATCGGCTCCCCCCGATTCTCAGGGTTCTTGCGCAAAACCACTACCGGATACATCCTGTGCCATAGACTACCCACCTGTCCCACCTTGCCGGCAAATGCCGTCCGGTAAATCGAACTCCCAGGCTGCCCTCGTCTTAACTCTGTTTGATATGGTCCATGAAACCAGCGAATCGCCTCACTATTTTCTTTATCCTCCGCTTCCCGGCCCCATACCTGTACCTTAGCCGGATGCCATGCTTCACGCCAATCCCCGGACCATCGGTCAGATGGTGACTGGATGCCTTGTAATTTGATCCATTCCTGGGCCACCTGACGAACCTGATCGATAAACCCGGCTACCTTCTCCAACCGCCACACCTTTATTCGCCGTAATGTCTGGTCTCCTAACCACTGCCAATGACAACCGATCAAAGCCTTATTAGAATTTTGATAATAGTCGCTGAAGAACTGGCGGTGGTCAGCCCGCCGCCATGATTTACCAAATCCACCAAACACCATGGCGAACTCTATCAGATGCCCTAGGAGCTTCTCGAGAGTTGATTTATGACTAGGGTTATCAAGGGGCCTTGCCAAGTACCAGATTAGAGTCCCCTCTACGTCATAGTATGGCTGGGCATAGGAACCTCTACCAAAGGTATCGAGAGTGAGCTGAGACTCTCGGAACTTACAGCCTAATAAGCCGACTTTGCCCTCTTTGCCACTAATGCCCCCAAATAAGGTCTCTACCAAAGCCTCAGCCTTGCCAGCGTCAGTTAATCCCCCAAAGACCCGCAGGGCGTGACCACGTAAGGCTGCCCGGAAGATATTCGGTCGGAACTCCCCCTCCCCGGTGACTAATTTGGGGGCCTGACCCTGGCCTTTCAGGGTGGCTTGGTAGAGGACTTTGGTGTTACCAGTACTATCACCCACCTGACCATAGCCAGCCGCGACCCTTGAACCTAGTCCTCTGGCTAGGGCCTGCTGCCAAATCTGCCCAATGGTTTCCCATTCGGCCGGCGACAACGGTTGTGTACTGGAAATACCAAATCTCAAGTTAGGCTTGTAGAGGGAAATTTGCACAAAGGCCCCTCCTTCTTTTTTGTCATCTTTAACCTGCCAGCGCTGTTGGGGATGGACAACGTCAACTAGGTGTTTTCTCCATTCATCATCAGTCGGATAGCCGCCGTGAAACCTCAATATTCCCGGCTGCCAATCGTTATTTGGCAAGGGTTTACCACAGTACTGGGCCGCCTGCTGTGGATTGCAAGCCCGCCGAAACAAACCCTTCATAGAGCTGCCCGGAAAGTATGGCAGCCCCCGCGCCCCAATCACCGGGCGAATCACTCCATCATCCATGCCGCTGTTGGTCAGCAACCGCCACGAGACCTGGCAGTCATAGGTGTGGAGCCCTGCTGCTAGTGGAGATTGAACTGGCTCAGCCCGTGATGTCCACTCGTCAGCCCAACGTTTCGCATCCGATTCTTTGTTCTTCTCTAACCGCTGAATTTGGCACCGCCCGTTTACCTGTGCCCGAAACATCATCGGCACTTTTTGGGCGACATCTCCCTGGGCAACATTAGGAATCACTTTCATCAGCTGCTCCACCAACTTTATAACGTTGAGTCCACCACACAATGCAGTCACAAAGCTGAGTCAAAACTGCCAAGGCAACCCGTTGGTCTTCTATGGACAGGCTCCACAGTTTGTTTGAAACGGATTCAATTGTTTTGGTGTCCTCAGGTTTAACGGAGTCATTTGGTAACTCGATGCCCGTCTTTAGCATCACCTGACAGAATTTATCCCAGGTCTCTTTCCAGTACCTTGACTTATTCTCCTCCTTAACTTTAAGGCGCAGGTGTTCACCCCAAAAGCGCTCCAAACCGTAGGAGACAGCAACCCGCATTTTATGGGATTGGTTCAAGGAATTGGGGTCGTGCTTACGAGCATTAATGACCAATTTTTGAGCGATACGGTCTAGTTCATAGGAGTGCCAAGCCATTACTGATAACCTCCCGCAATTAATACACGGCAGCGACCAAAGCCGATAGACTCTAGACCGCCGAAATAGAGCTCCGAGGTGTAAGGCGTTTTAGAATCAATCTCCCCAAATGGTTTCCACCCATCTTTTTTTAAGGCAATGGGGAAGACCAAAATACTGCCCTCCGGTAGGGCTTCGGTATTGAAGAAGGCTCCCCGCTCAGTGTCCACCTTCTTCATATCGTCCTGTAACTTCACTCGGCTCTGGCGGTAAAGTGCCATGTCATGCAGCATGACAATATCATTGTCATCAACTACCACGAGTTTATTGGGGTCTAGATCTGTGCCCTCGGGGACCCAAGCTTTTAGGTCTTTCTCATGCTCAATCTCCAGAAACCCCAAGTTAAAAAAGAGGATTTTGCCCCGGTTAGGCATCTGCCTCCCCTGTAGCCCGGCCTGGGATGTGTAGGGGACTGGGACCTGATCTGAGATACCCGTAATTCGCTTAAATCTCTTGAGCAGCCTGGGACAGCTCACCCAGACCACTGGCTGACCCGGGCAAAAAACAGGCATCCACACCAGGGAAGCGTACTCAAACTTGACCAGGGCTTCGCTAGTCCCCCCGTCAGATAAACCTGCCACCGCCTCATGGCCGTACCAGGTTTGCTCTTCACCCGGTTCATTGCTGCGCATATCTGCCCGAAACCGGCCGCGGATCGAACTGCCGGGGATTATACCAGTTCGGGTGAATTGATCCCGGAAGATCAGATTTAAGTTGCCTGTTTCCTCCCCAGCAGTTGCCCCCACGTGGACAGGGGCTAGGGTTTCGATGATGCCGTAAGCTTTTCGGTACATTTTGGTACTCCCTGAATATCAACGGGCAAACTCAAGCCGCAGCCCAAATGCTTAAGCGGAAATCCTTCCTTCGGAAACCACTCCTGCGGAAAATCCCACCAAGTCATCCCCAGAGGCTCCCGCAGCACATAGACACTCCCGGCCGGGACAGCGTAGCGCCCCCTGCTCAACCGCCCGGTGCTTTCGGGGTCATAGCTGTTGTTAGCATCCACACCGTTGCGGTTGTGAGACCGACCAATGCGATAGCGAAACGGCACCGCCTTATCGGTCAGGAGCTTAAGATCCCGTTTGGGAAAGCTAGGATGTTGGGGGTAGCGGTAGGACAGCTTATTTGAGCCCCAGACTCCAGGGGTAATCAGCGCAAATGTATGGCCAATTTTCTGGTTCAAAAGACGATTGATCCTGTGGTTAGGCGATAGGGGATGACTTTCGATTTCAACCAAATGACCTTCACCCCCGAAACGATACCAACCATTGAACTGCCCATGTTCCACATTGGTGAGATACACCAGGCAATCCTCCTCTGGCAGCTGGACAGCATTTTCCAAAAACAGGCCATCCTGCGCGACCACGTGTCGCTCATCAGGTTTCAGCTGAGGATGTAGCAATGGAGTCGCCCTCCAGGGAGCATTTGCGACCACTCCTGGTTCCTGGAGCTGACTAGAATGCTCATTCCAGGCGCTTACGAGTTGCCAGGAGTACGCAGGCTTAATAGAATTTTCCCGGCGCTGCCACTGGTATTGGTTAAGGTGCCACTCTGAATCACCTGGCTCAGGGGACTGGTCTGGAAGTGGGCTGGCCCCCGCCTTTTTTGCCAGGAACCACTCATCTAGAACCAGCTTGCCACACTCATCACGACCAACCACCCGATGCCAGGGGATTGGGACATAGAAGTCTCTGGGCGTATCGTCACGTTTAGCCCAGAAGGGGCCCGCAACCACTAACTCCCGCTTCAGATGTTGAGGATCAGCAAAATTTTGTTCTCGATTAGCATTTAATAATAATCCCGCCATAGTCGCAGCATCAGGGGGAAACTTAGTGTTAGAGCGCCCGACTAGGTTTTCAGGGGACAGAAAGCCACCCGCGCTACCATACATTAATCCTAAGGGTGATACCGTAACTAAGGATTTTAATTGCGACATAGTTGCCACCCTACTTGAATCAGGTCATCAATCCAGTTCACAACTGCGACATCAATGGGAGATTTATCTACTCCGGTAAGATACTCCCACTGTCGCTCTTTTTCAAACTTCTCCCCAGCATTATCAAAGTAAAGATCCAAAACAGATAAGGGAATCCCCCTTCTCATATCTATCCCCTCCATCTCCTCTAGCCGAACCGCATGCCGAGCCTTAAGCGTTGCCCAATCACTATACAAGTGGCCCCAATTAGCGGTCTTGCCAGACCCCTTAGCCATTTCTTCGCGAGTGTTTATACCATCCCGGTCACGATACTTTATCAAAATATCAAGACCGGCCCAGGGACAAGTCCACTGTACATACTGACCGCTGTTGAACAAAACACGGATTGTGACGCGATTACGACCCAAGGTCTTCGCTCGCTTTTCTGCTTCCCGACAATGCTGGAGCACGTCCCGCTGGGGGACACTAGGGCCAGCCCAGACAAAACCAACACTCACCGTTATTTCTTGACCATGCCTCTTCCATTGCCCTGGCAATTTTACTAACCAGTCCAGAGCTTTAGCTGGAGGAGTAGGTCTTTGGGGGTCTTGGCTATAAATTACTCCCATGAAGTCATCCCCCCCTGCGTACACTACTCGTCCCAAGTCTTGGGGAAAGCTCTCCTTGAAGTCGCTTCCCCACCGACGCATCGCCTGGCTAAATTCTTGCAGTTTGTCATCACCGGTTAGGCCCTCAAGGTGTTTGCCCACCTGGTCACCATCCCCCATGAACCAGCCTGTCCAATGACCAGGACGGTCGACCTCAGGTAGGCGTACCATTTCCGCGAAACTCTCCAGCCTAAAGCTGCGGTCCAGGTACTCTCCAATGCCTTCATATCTAGTAACCAGGCGCTTAACTAGCTCAGGAATACTTAGACGTTCGTCGGGGCGCAAGAATTTGCCTTCAGGTTGGCCTTGAGAGTAAGACGACTCCAATACCCGGGCAAGCTTGGTATAGAATTCCTCAACTCCTTGCTTGAGATTTTGTCTTTCTACTTGGGTCATCTCTTGCCCAAGGTTCCGTTCTTGACCTAGGCCATGCCAGGCAACTGCATCAGTTCCACTTAGACTGGAGCTCTCACCTACCCAGTTAATCCCGATCCAATCCCGTTTCAGCTTCCGAGTTTCCAGATCTCTCATGGCAGCTCGTGAAGTATCACCTGTGCCCCAAAAAACCTCCCAGGTATAGCTACCCCACCGTTCCCACTCCCCTTTTTGCTTACCGATTTGCTCCTCGGTCTGTGACCAGTGGTAATGCTCCTGAGGTATGTCGAGGTTGGCCTCCACCCATTCTCGGCAGAGCCTCAGAATCCTCTGCCACTCCCCCAAAAGAGTGTTTTGCACATCGTTGCGATCAAACTGCCTTGGTCCCTTGACTAATATTCTGTTAGGCATTCCCTCTTTAACATCAGGTAAGCCAGGAGAAATCACCTCAAGACCTTGTGACTGAGCCTTTTCCACCAGGACAGAGCTCAGGTATGACAAAAGCAGCGAGGCTCCAAATAAGTCACGCAACTTACGGGATCTTTCAATGAAACCTTGAACAGGGGCAAAGCTGATAGCAGTGTAGATTAACATACGACTACGAATGCATACATAGGGTTGGGGCGCTGGCAACGTGTGACCGATTCTGGCTTCAACTGGCAAAGCTGCTTTTGATAAATTCCCGTTGTCATGAGGACCCTCTACTCACTTTAATTACTGTTGTGAGCGGAAGGGCCTATTTAAGCCTCTGGCTAAGTGCCCTGGGTTTAGGAGCTGAAATTTAAGATCCGAAGCAATACTAGAGACCTCATTACTTGCCTAAAGCAACTTCCCCATGCATACGGCTAGCTGGAGACTAAGCCTTAAACCAGACTCCCAAGCCTCAATTTGCTGGGGAAGCTAGATTGTGGCGATGGTAGCACAGGCTTAGACTATTTGGTCACGCCACAGCCAGGCCATGGGTTAATTAACCTTGCGGACCACAAGGGGGTGGGCATAGGGTTCGAGGGCTGCTTTCTACTCCTGGGAGGAACATTGTCTCAGCAATAGAGCAAATATATTATAATTACCAGCAAAAGCCTCAGGGTGTCTTATCGACTTGTACCAATTGTCTTTCGCGTGCCAGCCTGGGGATGGAGGTCACTGGGGCCGGCAAATGTATCCATGTAATTGATATCCCCAGCGCGTGGGGACTTGAACGCCAGACCCCAGACGGCAAAGGGCTTGCCGACCGGGCGGTGTTCGACGGGCGCAATATCTGGGAGCCCGACAGCGTGCGCGCTGCGGGGTTGCGCTACTACAGCATCGGGCGGGGGTGAGGCGAGGCAGCCCCTGGCCCCCCTCCTCCAGTTGTAGAGTAGGTGGCGCTGCTCGCTTGCCGCGAATGGCTCTCCCGGCGTCACCACACGCCTGGGCGCCTAGCGTGGGTCGGCACGATTTCCTTACCGTAGGGGAAGAAGGCCAGACCCGCCAGCTTGATGTGCTGGAGGGCAAATGGGATGCCGATGATGGTGATGGCGCACAGCAGCGCCGATACCAGATGCCCCAGCGCCAGCCACCATCCGAACAGAATAGCCCAGATCAGATTGCCCAGCGCGCTGAAGTCACTGCCCACCACGCCGCTCGGCTTGTCGACCACCTTGTAGCCGAACGGCCAGAAGCTGAGCGTGCCGATGCGAAACGCCGCAATCGCCCACGGAATGCCAATGATAGTGATGGCGCAGAAGAGCGCGGTGAGCCACCATGTCAGCCCCATGACAAAGCCACCGAGGATGAACCACAGGATGTTGCCGATCAGTCGCATAGGCTATCCGGTTTGAAATTATCGAGACCACTCAATTGATATCCCAGCGAGTAGGGACATAAAATGGCCGTACCCGCTACAGAATTACTGTAGCACAGAGTTTCTGTTCAACTGATGTCCCCAGCGAGTAGGTACGCACGCAGTCAACGGATGGCTCGCAAGTGGTAGACATAAGTCCAACCCCCTTGGCTAACCCGCAGGTACCAGCCTGGCTTGGCAAACAGCTTCTCGCTGAGCAAGAAGACCCTGGTATTCGGGAGGGTCACTCCGGGATTATCCTGGGGGGTCAGGAGGGGGTCTTGTCCACCCGCTGTAGATTGGAGGTAGGCGGTCCCCATCGGGTCCTCCGCGTACACGTTGCCCTGGGGGTCCACCAGGTCCACTGCGGGTGCATCGAAGATTGACAGGGGATGGTCAGCTTGGTTGACAAAATGCCACCTCACGACCACGTATTCTGCCCCCCAGGCGGAGCCACTGCCCCGGTAATCCCAATCCCCTCTACGGATAGGGCGTGGGTAACCACCAGCGGGCTTACGGTGACTCGGTAATCCCCAATGTTGAAGGGCTGCCCTGGGGGAACGTCCGTGGTGGGGGTGGAGGACGGGAGATTTAGGGCATTAAAAATGCACAGCCCGGCCAAGCCGACGGTCGAAATGGCCAGGATTTTTATCCAGCGCGGGAGAGTCATGAGTACCTATTTTCTTCGATAGCATGGAACTCGCAGACAGAGTTTTAGCTTTCGCCAAACACCTTGGCTCTGTCTTTCCTTGTCGCTATCCAGAGGGGAACCCCCTTGAAGGCGAAGGTGGCCTCGAGGGTCACAATCCACACCCCCGAATACCACTTTCCCCCCTCGGGCTAGCAAGGGGACAAAAAAAACCCCTAATTGCTTAGGGGTTGTGTAGTCGAAGTTGTTTCTATTCATATTCAATTGACATCCCCAGCGGGTGAGGACACCCAAACACCGCCCGTTTGGGGCTGGCTTACCCAGGGGGAGTTTCCATCCAGTTGATGTCCCCAGCGAGTGGGGACCATCAAGCTATTTCGGCATTTAGGGATCCCCCATGGGTCTTGGGAGAATGATTCGTTTCGTGATGATGAGCAGTCTCCTCAATAGATTTACTCACCTGAAATATCCTGTGTCTAGAAGCACTGACCCATAGCCTAAATCCAGGACGTGGGTGCCAACATTCCCGTGAGAGCACCGATAGTCAGCACGAACGCCGGATGCCATTTCCATGGGATGAGTAAGACTAAGGAAACAGCAAACAAAAGCAGACTTGCGGGATGTGTCCAGTGCAGTGCCGTGGGAGTAAGGGTAATGGCGGCTGTGAGAATCAAGCCTACCACAGCTGGATTGATACCTGCCAAAAAGTCTTTGACTTGTTTAACATTGCGAAGACGTTGATAGTAATGAGACACAAACAGCATGAGTACTGTCGCTGGGAGAAATAGAGCCACTGTCGCTGTTAAAGACCCGGCAATATTAGCGACTCGATAGCCTGCAAAGGTGGCAAGTACGGCGATCGGGCCTGGAGTAAGTTGGCTTATGGCAACGCCGTCGATAAACTCTTGATGAGTAAGCCAGCCTAAGTCGGTTACTAATTGCTGATTGAGGATGGGAATCAATGCGAAGCCACCACCGAAAAATACCAAGCCGACCTTGAGAAATATCGCAGTCAAGGGTAACAAGCCTACCGTAGTGACTTCAGACCCAGTTTGGGCGATCGCCAATAAGCGATGGGGTAAAACCTGCATCAATATGGGCAGGGTCAGCATTAGATGCGGCTTTTCTGGATTGGCGGGCTGCTTGGAATTAGGGTGACCAAGTTTGAGCAAAAAGCCGATAATTCCAGCGATCGCCAACAACCAAACTGGACTAATTTTGGCCAAGCTGCCCAGGCAAGCAGCCAGAAATAACCCCATTGCAACCGGCGATCGCACTGATTTACGCCCCATCGACCAAGCAGCACTGATAATTAGCGCAATCACCACTGGCCCCAGACCTGCCAACACCCCCTGAAGGGACGGAATTTGGTGAAAAGTAAAATAAAGCCAGGAGAGGAGAATTACCAACGAGACAGACGGGGCTAAAAAAGCCACTTCTGCCAGGAGTGCCCCACTTAGCCCAAATCTCCGATAGCCGATAAAGATTGCGGTATTAACTGCAAACGGCCCCAGGATTTGCCCTAAGCCTACGCCATGCAGAAACTCTTCCGTTTCTAAACAATGCTGCCGCTGCACGCATTCCTGCTCCATCAGGGCAATCACGGCAACCCCACCCCCAAACCCGATCGCTCCTAGCTTGAGAAAAGTCAGGGCCATCTGCCAAAGCGTTATGGTTGGCGGGTCAGGCGGGATATTGGTTGGCGGGAGGGATGGCTGAAAAAGATCGTCCATCTCGTTGCCGGGTTCGAGGGTGAACTTGTCACCGACGGGGTACAGAGTGTAGTGAACGGGCACCCCAAAGGTGCTAATCACCAACTCAATGGTCCCATCGCTCATCTTTTCGCGCCTGACGATTCGGTGGCGAATTCCCCAAGTGGCGTTGGCGGTCAAGATCCGCCTCCACTCAGATTCGGTTAATTTACGACTAGGGTCAGTGTACCATGAGGTTCCCATTTTGTTTTCCCTCTCTGGATTGACACTGTCATTATAGTATATTTGTACTAGTCTTGACAATATGCGGATTTGAAACCCGGCCTGGGACGAAGTCCAGGATAGGTGGTTTTTACCCTATTTTTAACCCAAAGAAGAAGAAAAAGAACTCTACCCCTAGTTTCCATTCAATTGATGTCCCCAGCGAGTGGGGACGTCGCTCACTCGAGAGGCGATAATTGTCACCTGTTCGCCCTGTTTCCATTCAATTGATGTCCCCAGCGAGTGGGGACCGCCTGGACGAGCCCACCTTGGGTTCAGCCAAAAAAGAGGTTTCCATTCAATTGATGTCCCCAGCGAGTGGGGACAGTCAGGCGGTTTTCCACAAGGTGGCTAAGTGGTACAAGAAAGAGTTTCCATTCAATTGATGTCCCCAGCGAGTGGGGACAAGGGATTCGCCCCCCTTCCGTCGCCTACCCGTACAGCTTGTTTCCATTCAATTGATGTCCCCAGCGAGTGGGGACCTGGGCCAGAGGCGCCGCCGCTTCCCGGCACGGAGATTCGTTTCCATTCAATTGATGTCCCCAGCGAGTGGGGACTTACCGTAATTGGTACGCTCCAGGAACCAACCCCGGCAGGTTTCCATTCAATTGATGTCCCCAGCGAGTGGGGACTTTCTTTTGGGGGAGTTTGCGATTTGGTTCAAGGGAAGGTTTCCATTCAATTGATGTCCCCAGCGAGTGGGGACCCGCGATACCTTGGCGGTTAGTAAGTACGCTGAGAACGAGTTTCCATTCAATTGATGTCCCCAGCGAGTGGGGACAAGTCGGGGACATAATCCTCCCGGGGATGCCCCGAGATGGGTTTCCATTCAATTGATGTCCCCAGCGAGTGGGGACGCCATAGACGTCCTCCAAGCCTTCTCTAATAAATCGGCAGTTTCCATTCAATTGATGTCCCCAGCGAGTGGGGACCGCTTCCCAAACAACACAATTGCCCAAACCGCCCATTCGTTTCCATTCAATTGATGTCCCCAGCGAGTGGGGACGCGCCCTACACGTCGATTTAGCCGACCCCCAGTTGCCCCAAAGTTTCCATTCAATTGATGTCCCCAGCGAGTGGGGACTGGTTTAAGTTGCTCAAGCCGGACCTTTACAACGGCAAGTTTCCATTCAATTGATGTCCCCAGCGAGTGGGGACTTTATACTTTGCTTTCAACAAGCGAGTACAAGAGGAAGTTTCCATTCAATTGATGTCCCCAGCGAGTGGGGACCCTGGGACGTTCCCCAATCCTCAATCAAGCGGGCCCTGAGTTTCCATTCAATTGATGTCCCCAGCGAGTGGGGACACGCCTTCTTCTTGCGCTAAAGGAGCAGTAGGACTATTGTTTCCATTCAATTGATGTCCCCAGCGAGTGGGGACGGACTTGGCAAAAACCGAGTTTGGGGAGTCCAACCCCCTGTTTCCATTCAATTGATGTCCCCAGCGAGTGGGGACAAGGCCGAAATCTCGCTTCCTGGCTGCATTGCCGGGGTTTCCATTCAATTGATGTCCCCAGCGAGTGGGGACTGAAGCCTGGGCCTTAGCCCAAAAACCCAAGGCCCTGTGGGATTGGGCTTGTTTCCATTCAATTGATGTCCCCAGCGAGTGGGGACATTGCTCAACTCACCGTCGTAGGTCTATAAAACAGGAGGTTTCCATTCAATTGATGTCCCCAGCGAGTGGGGACTCGGGTAGGTGGTATCCCGAGCGGATGCTGCCTTGTTGGTTTCCATTCAATTGATGTCCCCAGCGAGTGGGGACTCCTAATCTCCGCTGAGGAGATAGAAGTCGCGGAATGGTGGTTTCCATTCAATTGATGTCCCCAGCGAGTGGGGACGGAAGAATCGCGTCCCAGTCGTCCTGGGGCAATAGTCCTGTAGTTTCCATTCAATTGATGTCCCCAGCGAGTGGGGACCCTGGTCCGAGGGGAAGACGGGGTGTTCCGGGTGGGTCCGTTTCCATTCAATTGATGTCCCCAGCGAGTGGGGACAAAGTGTCCCGGTACTAATTAATCCCCTAGCCGAGAGGGTGTTTCCATTCAATTGATGTCCCCAGCGAGTGGGGACCAGGGTTGCCCTTTCCAGAAATGGTCACAGGGTGATTCTGTTTCCATTCAATTGATGTCCCCAGCGAGTGGGGACATTTGCTTTTTTTATCGCTTTAACCCAAATCGATAGGGTTTCCATTCAATTGATGTCCCCAGCGAGTGGGGACAAGGAAGACTTGGAGGGGATAATTCTGCCGGGGTTGGCGCCGTTTCCATTCAATTGATGTCCCCAGCGAGTGGGGACCATTCGACCGTTCGGGGCGGTGGTACCCCGAGGCCTACCTGTTTCCATTCAATTGATGTCCCCAGCGAGTGGGGACGCGATATTTCTTAACCGGGAAAGTAACCCGGTACTAATTGTTTCCATTCAATTGATGTCCCCAGCGAGTGGGGACCCTACCCCTATTAGAGCACCACCCAGAGCGGATTGCAAGCCCCATTTGCGACAGGTCGAAAAAATGGGGTCAGCGCCGGGGAGATTTTCCGCGGCCAAAAGGCCAGAACCCTTGCCAGGTGCCAATTCGAGGGGCTCAACGAGTTTGTTGGCATGGGGGGAGTTTGAGCCGCCTGTCGCGCGATCACTAATATTGATAGCAAGTGTAGAGGTTTCATTATTAGTTGATGATGCCAGATATACTTTTTAGCCGACCTATACTCAACTCTCTCCTCATCATACTATAATCGACCCTTCTGCATCAGGATTAAACTCCCCTCCCAAGGTCTTCACCCTCGATAAAGTATGTCTTGAGAGTGGATATAACCTCACCGAGTCTTCATCTAGGTTTACTCTCTTCTCCAGTCGCCGCAGCAATTCCCGGTACTTATCACTGCTTAAAACACATTCGAAAACACTATACTGGACCCGTCTACCATAGCCTTCTAATAAATCAGCCACCTTCTTACGGCGCTTATCACTAGGTATGTCGTAGGCTACAACATAAACTAACATTATCTTACCTAATTAAGTGGGGTCTATAAGCTAGGGTAGGATCATAAACAAACTGCTTATAGGCCTTAATCTGCTGAGTGAGTAAATGCCACCTAGGTTCACGATCATCCTCCGAGGACGCTACAGACTCCTCCATACGCTGAACAAATGCCTGCAGGTATTTTTTACGTCCACCCTCACCCAGAAAACAGCCCCCCTGCCGGTATTCAAAATCCTCTCCCACCTTCAATACCCGACCATTGACTAGCTGTAACATCAGGCTATCTACAATCCCCGGCCTAAATTCCTCGAGCAAATCAGAAGCCAAGGCAGGATGACGCTCAGACCCCTGGTGTAGGCAGCCGTAGTAGGGGTCAATACCCTGTATTTCTAGCAGCGTCAATAAACAATTCCACAACACCTGGTAACCAAAGCTCAAAACAGCATTGACCGGGTTACCAGGCGGCCGGCGCGAACGATCCGTCAGGGAAAAATCGGGATTACTAATGCACCCCCCCAGGGCCGGAAAATAGCTAGCAGCCCCGGCTCCCTCCAACCCCATCACCTGGGATAGGGACCCCGCTCCCAAGGCCTGCTCAGCCAAATACTCCAGCACTTGAATCGCTGCCGCTACAGCCTCTAAGGGTTTACGCCGCTGCTGCCGCATCAGAAGCACCCGCGAATTGCGTAGCTTGGCCCTGACGATTTGACGGGCAGCCCCTAATAGCTCTTCCGCTTGCAACTGTTGTTGGCGACGCACCAGCTGCCGGTAACCCTGCTGAATGGGCACCACCCGACCGTAGCAGTAGCCCATCCGGGATAGATAGGCAATCGGCACCTCCTGACGTAGGCAAGCGCGGATTAGCTGCGTGCTTAACTGAGAGGTACCGAACACCAGGATCTGCTCCAGGAGGGGGATTTGCACCCTCTGGAGGACCATGTCCCCCTGTTTAACTACGGCCATTTCCTGGTCAAGGGACAATTGACACCCGGGCTGGGAAATAAATAGGGAGCGCATCTACCTGCCGTGGTCAAAAATCATCAGTCCAGGGGTTACGGCGGGGCCGAATATCCTCCTCATCCCGGCGGGTATCGATCTGGGTAGCCCGGTTATTACTGGGTTGCAGAAACCTGATCACCCGGTCTGCCATCACCCCAGTCCCGTAGGAGGCAGCCACCACCAAGAGGGTATTAATGATCACGGCTGCCAAACCCAGGGGCGCAATCAACAAAATAATCAGGGTTACAGCGCCGTTAACCACCGCTAGGGCTATATTTCTGATCTGGGCCGTCCGAGGGGAAACGTACATGGGGGCAACCTCCTAAGTTAAGAAATACGTTGGACGGGAGCATAGTTATCGACCATGGACTTAATTTGCCGATGGATCCTCGGCAGCAAGCTTCCTTGACCTAAAAAGCTAAACCTCTTACCAGCGATTAAATTCAAACATTTGGTAATCTTGATTTCCCATTGTTCTTGGTTGAGAATTTCTGCCCCCCAAGCCTGAAACACCTCCATCTCCGTCGTGCCCCCCAGACAGTGGGATAGTTTATTGCGCAGGTCTCGTACTGAGCTCCAGTAGGCGTCAAGGAGCTCCTGATCCTGGGTGGAACCACGATCCAGCAGATAACTAGTAATCAGGTCCTGCATTAACTTGGGGTAGAGGACCGAATCTTGACCGTCCTTAAAACAACTGGTTAACTGAGGGTAGATTTGACAGATAGCGATGGAGACAAAGTAGCCACGGTCTTGCTTAATGATGTAGTCAGGAAACTTGACCTCTGCCCAGACGTAGATCAGCCCTTCAATAGCGCGGCAACTGTGCAGTAGGGCTTCCGTGGTGGCCTTTTGCAGCAGCCTCACCTTACCCAAATAGGCCTGTTCGTAGGCTTCCCACCACCACCGTTGCGCTTGTCCCGCTTCAGCCCTAGAGAGGCCATCCTCGACCAGTTCACGGAATACCCCAAACCCTCCCTGGGTCCAAGCCACACAACCCTCCAGAAAGCGGGGGACTGCCCCAAACCCCTGGGGGTCCACCCGGAAGTAGGAGCCCAATAACTCCTGGGCCCCAGCGTAGTCGTAGCGGTCTAGGAGCCGGAGGGCCTGTTGACGAGCCCGGTCCCAAAGGTAATTAGTCCCCAAGAAGGGACCTGCATACCTAGAGGTTGCCCCTGTCCGGTCTGACCCCAGGTCTTGATGGAACTCAAAAAACTGAATCTTTTCCCCATAGAAACTCAAGCCCGAAACCCGGGAGGCTTCAGAGGTCTGCCCTACTCCCCCCTTCAAACCCACCCACAATAGCCGGCCAGGTTCTAGCACCACCCTTTGTCGCCAAACCCGGCTCCACCAGTAGAACATGGCCTCAAAATTGGCCGGGTTGGTACCATCCTCTCCCAAAGAGATAATCTCTACCGGCACGCGCGGGTAGTAGTACTCCATCCAGGCTTTGATCAGCCCACAGGCCCAGAGGGTATCTTTCTCTCGCTCCGCTACTTCCTCCCGCTGGTTGGTGCCGACTAGATAAATCCGCCCAAAACTGTCTAGATAGTCTCTAATCAAGCCACCCAAAATCACTGGCTGCAGGCGTTCCACGTAGGAGGCGCTATGGGCCAGCAAGTATGACGTTAGCTGACGGTAGGTGATGGCCTGGTCTAACCTGAGGTCTTGAATTACCGCGGCCTGCTGACTGAGGACTCCCCCGGGGGCGGCACGGTCATCCCCCAGGTTATGCCAGTCCCCGTTACTGACGCGAAATACCAGATCCCTGGTGCCGATCGTTGCCACTAAAACGACTCTCATAAACCACGCTTAGTACCTACAGTCCGTGGGGTTGTCTAGGGAAGGGCCACACCGGGCAGACCTTTCCGCCATCATCCTGCAACTGCTTGAGGTATTTTTTGCGTGGATCTTGATGGGCCCCAAAAACCGTCACCACCTGGTAAGCCTCATCCCCCTCCCCCAAGTTCGTGATCCAGACTGGGGAGGGAACCACCTGCGGGGCCACTTGACCGCACAACTGGCCGTCGTACTTTCCCTGGCGCTTAAGTTCCGGGGAGTGGAGCACAGCGAGAGCGTAGGGCTTGTCAGATCGCCCGGGACCCTGGGTAACTAGGATGCGGCAATTGCCGTCTATCGCCTCGGACCAACCCTGAGAACTCTTAACTACCCGGGGTGACTGGTAGGAAATTTGGTTGCCAGTTACTGACCCTAGAGCCTGATAGAAACGTGTTAACTGCTTTCGTAACAACTCCTGAAATTCCCCAAGCTCCTCCGGCAGCTCCCAGAAGGATTCCTCCGTCTCAGGTATGAGGGAGGAACCACGCCACCAGGGGGCGTGCCGCCGGCCACAGCGGTCATAACAGGGCCTTCTTGCTCCTTGACCGATACCCCCTAGATGAAACATCAGCCAGGTCAAGTGCTTAAAGAGCTTGATCACTTGGTCCCGGTCCTGGGCTGGGATTTCCGGTGAACAGCTCAGGACCAGGGTCCCGGATTGGGATTTAAGCGCTTTCGGATCTTTCTTAAGATCTTCGTCGGTGTCCCTTACCTCCACCCTCACCCAACCCCGACACTGGGGTTCGATCGCCCCAAATAACTTAGCCTCCCAGGTTTTAACCTCCCCCACCGGCAAGACCCCCAAAGCCAGAGCGCGGAACCAATAGCGCAGCATGGACTTGAAGGCTACTGGTCTCACCTCAACTTCTGGCTCCCCGCGCCCTCCTGAGCCTGGATGGTGGCGGCCATGGATCAGCTGGCCTTCGAGGGAAAATGGCACCGCCAAAAACCCGGGTGCTCCCCTTTTTTCCTTCTCGATCAAGCTGCCGTAACCAGTATTAACCTGGGAGCCAATCCCCTGCTGTAAACCCGCCACCAACCAGGCTTTCACCTTCTGCAGTATCTCCGGTGTGCAGCTAGGGCCTGGCCGAATTCCCACTACAAAGGTCGGTTGGTACAAAGAAAGAAAAACATTGGGATTAGGCTTATAGCTAGGCAGAGCATCCCCTTCCCATTTCCAGATGTTGTTTGCCATGTCTCCCCGCAAGCCTCCCCTGTTCTCAGGGCCCGGCAAAGGGTAGGCATCAAGGAAAATCACTTTCCCCATGCGGTTACTTTCCGGCCCCTCGAGGGACCCAAAGTAGGAGGTTATAGTTTTCTGCGCCTCTGACCAGGTCAGGTTCTCCTCGTTCATCAATTCCCTCACGCCTCGGTCCCGAGCCACCCCCCGCAGGGTGCTCGAGGGAATGTAGGGCATCCCCAGAGCATCAAAGGCCGGCAGGAGCATGCTTTCCGGTCCCCGGTGGCCCCCCACCCGGACCCGCCAGGGACAGCTGACCTCAAGAGTAATCCCCTGGGGGCCAGCGGTCTGTTTAGTACGCTTGATTAGTACATTTAGCCGCTGAGAGTAATTGGCGCCAGTTTCCGCCTTCGCCAACAGCTCCAGCTTAGTTTCATCCTTCTTGGGTAACCCCGGTGCTCGCATCCAACGGAGGTACTCAACAAAGCTAGCCCCAGGAAACGGCTGGGGGCTGGGATCGTAGGGATGGCCAAGCCAAAACCCGCCTCCCCCAGAATTGCCCCTCCCCCCGGGGGTGCCGCCAGGGCCCGGCCCTACTCCCCGACTAGGGATGACTTTCCTGTTCGGGCCAGCCGGTGATCGAGAACTAGACTGACCGGGTTTTGCAGGCTTATTGGGCCGATCGAATACCATTACATGCCTCTCCCAGTGGTGTTACTTCTTCCCCTACCTGTTACCAGGATCATGATTCCCCAATCTCTCACCAAATCCAAACACGGGTATCAGTATAGGCGGAATGGGTCAAGCCCAGGTGGGGCACCTATTCGGAAATACATAATTATTAATAAGTGAGGGAAACATTGATTGAGGAAGAGTCTATTTCCGCCGGGGTAGTAGTAGGCTTAAAAAGTACACCAATAACCCCACCGGGCCGAGTTCTCGCCGCAGCCACTGGCGAAAGTGCTTGTGCTGGCGCCGGTCTGGGAACTCCTGCAGGTAGGTTTCCAGGTGCCGTAGCTGTACCAGGGCTTGGTGAGATGCCTCCAGCTGAGCCCGAGCTGCAGCCAACTCCTGGGTGAGCTGTTGAGTATCAACTCGGGCTTGCTGATTCACCTGCGCCACCATCTGGGCGGTCAGCTCCGGCAGACGGCGGCGCCAGTCAGCTTCCCAGTGTTGATACAGCTGCCGCTGGTCCTCCTGGAGACGGACCCCTGTAGCCCTTAGGCTTTCTATTACCTGCTGCTGTTGCTCCTGGGCAAATCTATCTAGGCTAGTTCTGAAATTTGTGAGCGCCGTCTGCAGGGTCGCTTCTTGCTCGGCTATGGTTTGGGCGACCTGGTCCTTGGTCTCCTTGAGGGCAACTGCCAATTCCTGCTGCAGGTGGGCACTCACCTGGTTTAAGCTCTCGGAAACCTGCCCCTGGCGCTGGGCCAGGAATATCTCCACTTCTCGCCTTAATTCCTGGCGGGTTTGGTTACTCAAGGATTCAAGGTAGAGGCGGGTAGCGCTGCTGCTCATCTGGGCGCTGGTTTGGGCTTGAATTTCCTGGCGCACCTGCTCAAGCAAAGCCTTACCAGTATCCAACTGCGCCAGGTTAGTTTCTAGGGTTTGACCGGGTCCCCCTGACGCCTCAAGGTTAGCAACCAAGACCCTAACCCCCTCGAGATTTTGCCGGACCTCCTGGGCGCTGGCTAAACTGGTCTCACAGGCCTGCTGGGCTTGGGCAAGTATTGACTGTAGGTTTTGAGCTTGCTGCTCTAGGGCGGCGGTCGTTTGTTGGATATCCCAGACCGTTTGCTGGAACAGGGCAAGGACGGACTGGCGCTGTTCCACTGCCCAGGCCTCGAGGGCTTCCTGGGCCTGCTGGCGGGTCTGTTCCTGGTGAGCTTGGAGCTGATGCTGTAGTTGCTCCTTGGTGGTGTGCAGACCCTCTAGGACCTGGGCATACCCCTGTCCCCAGGTGGTTTCCCACTGGCTCTGTTGCTGCTGCGCCCAGGCAGCCAGACCCTGGCGCCACTGCTCGGCGGCAGCTTGGGTTTCAAGGGCCAGCTGACGACGGTGTTCCTCCAGGGTGCTTTCTAGCTGCTGTTGGTATTGCCGGGCGAAACCTTCTAGGTCCCCTTGGAGGCAGGACCTAGCCTGGTCTAGTTCCCCCGCTAGCTGCTCTCGCACTTGACTGGTGGTGGCCTGCAGGTCTTGGGCTATCTGCTGCCGATACTCCTGGAGGGTGGTTTGCCAAGTGGCAAGGGTAGTGTTAATCTCCCCTACTAATCCCTGGAGCTGCCCTAGGGCTGGACCGGCAAAGCCCAGGCGAGCCAACTGCTCCGGTAGGGTGTGGAGCCCTTGGAGTTCCTCAGCTATCCTCTCTGTGCTCTCGAGCTTAGCCTGACAGGCCTGGCGGATTTCCGTGAGGCTCTTGCGGAGCTTTTTCTCCTGCTGGACTAGGGCAGCCAACTTCTGGTCAGCGGCCTGGGTCTGCTCCTGGAGCTGCTGAATCTGGCTGATTAACTCCTGGGCTTGGACCAGGGTCTGCTGCAGGTGCCCTAGCTTCTCGGTCACCTGTTGGCGAGCGTTATCCGCTTCTCCAATCGTCTCGGCTACCTGGGCACGGGTTTGGTCTAGGGCTAGGGCAGCGTCCTGGACCGCAGCACACAGGGCCTGGATCTGGGCGGCGATTTCTTGGTCTGTGGGGTGACTCATGGCCTACCTAGGGAAAGCTGCTGGATTGCCCCCCGGCACAGGAGGGACACTAGGGGGCCGGATTGGCCTGCCACCGAGTCACCAAAGGGATAGGTGTCTAGGGAGTCCCCCCTGAGCCGGGCAGCCTCGTAGGGGAGACCCTTACGCCGTAGGTCCTGGGCAATGGCGTCTAGGAGGCGCTCATACTCCTGATGATGACCGGGGAGGAGTTCTCGGGCGGCCTCCCGGGCGGCCCAGGAGCACCCCAGGGCCCTCAGCAATAAACACACCAGGGGCACCCGAGCCAACTGGTCGTCTATCTCCTGGACCCAGGACAGCTGCGCCTCTAACCAATCCGGGTCCTGGAGCGTCGCCATCATCTTCTGTTCGAGGGCATTGATTTGCTCGCCGGGGGCCCTGGCCAACTGCAGGGCCGTGTAGGTGTCAGCGTAAAGCCAGGGGGGCGTCATGGTCAGACCCCGCTCTACCAGGGCAAAAACTAATTCAGCATCCTGGGAGGAGCACTCGGAACTCGATTGCCGCCGGACCCAATCTACTAGTTCCCCATACCCGTCGGTCTGAAATTCACACACCCCGGCGAGCTTACCACGGCCTAGCCGGTCGATCTGGTCCGTCGTAGCCACCACGAGTAGCCGATAGCGGGGCCGGGTGAAGACCATGTAGAGATTATTCGCCTGGGCGTAGGATAGGGAGTCTGTCTCCCCCAGGATACAGAAAGCGATACAGGCACTAAATTCCCGGCCCTTGATCTGCTCCCCGGCCAGTTTGAGGTCTAGGTACTCAATGTGGTCTGAGGGCTGGTGGTCAGGGGGGAGGGAAGCATAGATCAAGCGGACCCGATCCGCTAGCCGGTGCAGTAGGTAGCGCTCATCCGGAACTCCCTCATCACCACAGCGTGCCTGCAGGACCCCCAGGAAGTCTGCCGCCTCGGCTGGCCCCCGCACCTCCAATAACCTCACCGGGTCCCCCCTCTGAAAGGCCGACTCAGGATCACAAGGGGGGGGTAGGTGCCTGCTGCGGCCGTCGTGGCGGCGGTTGCACTGGGCCGCCAGGTCGTAAAACAAGTTGGCAAACCGGAGGATTTCCCGGGTGTTGCGATAGTTAAACCTGAGGGTAGCCCGGCGCCCTAGCTCCAGTTGGCCCCAGTCAAAATTCACCGGTCTGACCCGTTGGTTTAAGTCCCCCAGTAGGCAAAAGGTGACCGGGTGCTGCTGCCGCCAACGCCTAAACATCTGGGCTAAGCCCTTGATCTCCGCCAGGAGGTAATCCTGGGCTTCATCCATGACCAACCAGGTCCCCCAGCTAGCCGGGTCCGGTTCTAGAGTCCGGGTAAGCCGGTCCCAGGCATCCAGCCAGGGAATCTTAGGCCCCAGGGCTTGGCGCCATTGCCTCGGCTGGAGGTTGCGCAGAGCAGTAATCCGGGCTTGGTGCTCCCAGTAGTTAGGGTGGTCTATAGGGGTGGGGGGGTGACCATCGACAAAGTTCTGGTACAGGATTAGGTCATGGTCGGAGATGGACCCTAGTTTAGGGGGTTTGCGAACCCGTTGGGCCAGGTACTCTAGGGCGGCTTTTTCCTCCTGGGGTCTGGCGAGGTATTTCTCTAGACCAGGGTCTTGGCGGACCGCCCACTGCCTGAGGGTACCGAGGAAGAAGGCAGAAGACTGCTGGGCTAGCAGCTCCCGCACCCGGTCAAACTGCTTCACATCCTCACACAGGTTTTCCGGCAGGACCAAAGCTACATCCCAGCCTTGGTCGTGCATCTCGCAGGCGGACACAGCGGCACAGACCGTCTTGCCTGTACCGGGCGACGCCTGCACCAGAAAGCACTCAACTTGTCCTTCCCCAGCCCAGCCGTCCTGGGAGGTAAATACCTGCTGCTGCTCCGGGGTTAGCACGGGGGAGAACAGGTATCCTCCATAGATAAACCGATGCCAACCATCCCCCGCTGGCGGTTCCTGGTAGGTGGGAATAGCGTCCACTGCCTCCTCAGCAATCCCCAGCACCTGGGCGACTGATTGGGCCTCCACCTGGTCTTCATCCTCCGGGATGTCCTGGTACACATCCCTTCTCAAGTCCGCCCGTAGGACTAGGATCCCCCCGGCTGCGTACTTCCAGACTACCCGGATATCCCCCTTACGAGTGCGCCACAACCCCTGATAACCCTCTAGCTGCCGGTTGAGGTGCCGCTCGCCTTGACGCAGGGAGGCGATGCTCTCCTGGACGTTGCGGTGCCAACTACTGGGCAGGCTGCGGATGTCTAGGATCGCAGTTCTCGTGAACAGGATTGGGTAGCGGACCGGGGAGACCATAGTCGAGGGCCTGGGGCGCTAGTCAACTTCCTTTACGTCATGGTAAACTGCCGCCGCCCAAAAGCTAAATTCCTGGGCCACCGCCAGACCGAGGCCACTGAGGCCTAGATACTCTTCGGTGCCGAGGTTTTTAAGGGTCTCCAAGCCCTGGTCTTCAGCCACCGATGCCCCGCTGAGCTCGGCTAGACAGTCAAAGAATTTCCCGACCACTACCCTTTTCCCCACCTGATTGAGGGCCTTCTCCTCGGCCTTAAGGCGCAACATCCCCCAGGTGGATAGGTAGGTGTATAGCTCTAGGGCTTGGTTTTTTTGTTCTTTAAGGGCCGGAGTATCTCCAGTTTTCCCTTTAAGATCCTTGAGGGCTTCGTACACTGGTTTACTGATCGTGCGTGGATCAAAGGTCATGGGTTCTTTTCCTTAGAGTGACATAACTGGACGAATCCCCGGCCGAGGCTCTCCTGGCCACCTAGTTGGATCATTTCTTGCTGTTCGAGAAATCTCTGGAAATTCTCAGCTTCCTTGTCCTGCGTGGCCTGGGAGTTTATCCCCCAGGGGAAATACATCAAGGTGTCCGGGGGAATCGCCTCCTCATACCGGAAGCTGCCCCCCTCAACGCTTTTGTGCTCGTCGAGTTTTACCTTCACCTGTCGCCACAGGCTCATCTGTATCAAGGTGGCGCAGGCCGCATCTGGCAGGAGAAGGACCCGCTCAATTTCCGGGGGTGGGGGGATCGGTAAGAATTCCTGCGACTCGGGCCAGAGCTTGAGCTGACCAGGCCGGAAAATGGCGTCCTTCAGGTAAACAGGCTTACCCGTAGGGAGAGTAGTGCTGTACGGTCCAGGTATGGGGTGGTCTGCTTTACCTGTGAGCCTTAGCCAGCGCCGCAGGAGGAGAGGGGAGCTAATCCAGACCACCCCGTGACTTAGGGAGGGGACCGGTACCCACAGCAGGGAGCCATCCCCCACCCAGAGCGCTCCCTGGGTCAGATTCGCCTCTGGGTTATCATTCAGGGTCGGCCCGAAGAGGGCGGTACGTTGATCGTCGTCAACACTGGCGCGCAACCGCCCCCGGATAGTACTAGAGGGGATGTAGGGGAGTTGGGTATGGGACTCCCGGGCAATTCCCAACAGGTTACCCTCCTGGGTAGTGCCGCCCGTGTGCAGGGGGGAAATGAGGTAGATGTGAACTAAATTGATGGAGTACATGGGGTCATGGGTGAGGGAGTAGGGACGGGCAGCCAAAGCACCTCGCAGTAGCCTAGCTGCCGCCAGGTGTGACTCGGATTGGATTTACCGTTTACCTGGGCCTGGTCCTGGAAAAGTTCCTGGGGACGGTCAAGGTAAAACACTGTCCCGGCGGGGGCAGCAAACACCTGGGGGCCGGGAATGTTACTCCCCTGGCGGTCGCGGATGCGACCACTCACCACCAGGGGTTTGCCGGTGGCTACCCCGGCCAGAACCCCTCCCGCCCCGGTTAGCTGCCACTCCCAGGGCCAGGCGCGGCAGCAGGCTTGCCCTTGGTGGCGGCGCTCGAACACCCCCGGGGTAGCTAGGTAAGCCATTACCCGAGACGAGGGCTCAGGCTGACTAGCAGCGGCATCATAATTGGTTGCTGACTGCTGTTGGAGGTCCTGCCACTGCCGGGCCAGGCCATGGGCCCGGCTGATGATTCCCCGGTGCCCCTCCCCCCCTAGGCGCAGGGCTGCGGGCAACCCGTAGGCCTCAAGTTTAGTGCTGGTTGGGCGGTCCAATCCCAGGGCGATACTCCACCCCTCCTGGAGGCGGACCGAGCGCTCCACAAAGTAGCCGTCCTCCCCCTTGACTCTCCGCGTACCTGGGTCCATGGCGTTGTGGGGCCGGACTTCCTCTGTCCAGGGTTGGGAGTCCTGTTCGGAGTTGGCTGCTACCTCAAGGGGGAGTTGTACCTGGTTGGCCCCCAGCAGTTTTTTAATCTCATCGATGGACCAGTGGGAGGGTTGGGTTACCTTTGGCCCGGTGGGTTCTGCAGACTGTTGCTCCCGGGCTAAGGGGGCAGGCAGACGCGGATCGAACTGACCAAGGCGGGCCGGGTGGTTCTGACTTAACCAGGGGATGGGCAGGAGTAAATCCTTGCCTAGGTAGCTCAGGGGCCGGGGTAAGTAAAGGTGATCTAAATGACACAGGAACGGACCGGCCAACTCCAGCTGTACCTTCTCCCCTAGTAACCCCCGCACGGCCCCGGCAATCGCCTGCCCCGGGGGGGGAAATAGGCTCCCCGCCCAAGCGCGCTCCCCGGGACTGAAGGGCTTGGCGTCACGGAACATCCACACATCGAGGGGGGTGATGGTGAACCAAGTTAGTTTCTTCATCCTCAGGCTCCGGCAATCTTGATGTCTCTTTTGCGCAGCACGAAGGCGGCTAGTTTTAACCACGGGATCGGCGGGCTTTCAGGATCTAGGGGAAATTCCCTGAGCCAATCGACAAGGGCAGCACTAAACTCATCTCTGGCCCCCTGATCACCCTGGAAATAGTCCCGGCGGTGGCAGAATATCCGCACCCAATCCTCGATTGCCTCGGTGGTGGGGATTGGGTGGTCCTGCCACAGCTGAGCCGCCTGCTCAAAGAGGGCTGGCTCTGAAGGTTCTGAAGCCCTACGTAACAACGCACGCCACTGGTCGAAGGCCTGGAAGTGACCTGTGCATTCTAGGCGGTTACCGTTGCCATACAGAACCCGCACCTGTAGGGCATCTTTACCGGGCACTCCCTTAGCTGCCTTTTCGGCCTGCCAAAGATTTTCCAGAGCGATGGCCAGGGGTACAGACTGGTGAGCTACAACCACTCCGAAACTGATGGTCGCAGCGCCACCCATGGTAAATAGGGGGCGCCTAGCTAAGCCCTCAGGAGGGTTGCCCTGGTCCTGCCAGTGCCAGTAGTCCCCTTCATGAATAAATTCTCCTTGGGGGTCTCGGTCGCCCCGGAAACACTGGCGGATATCCCACAGCCAGGCGTCCCACTCCCAGAGGTTGGTGTAGGCGAGCACGTCATCACCCCCCCCGTAAACCAGGCGGCCAGCGTAGCGCTGCTCGGTCAAGTAGGGCACGAGCTGATTAGAAAAGTCCAGCAGGGCCCGGCTGAGGGCCGAGTGGGTGCTCGGGCCCATGCGCTTGGTCTGCCGGGCAAGGTCTCCCACCTGGGCCTTCACCTGGTCGGGCAGGTAATCCCCGTAGGCTTTCATGTAGTCTCCCTTCAGCCACTTGCTCATCCCATCCCCATCCCCGGCCACCAAAACATACCAGTCGGTGGGGTTATTACCTGGGTAGGATTGATTGACTAGGGCCTGAGCTTCCCGGAGGCGCTGCTGTCTCTTCTCAGGGGTCATCTCCTTAGTCGCCATCTCCTCGGAACACCAACCCGCGTTGAGATAACGGGGGTGGCATCGACGTAGTCCTGGGTCCTTGTCTGCCCAGGGGATGCCCCAAGGTTCGGCGGGGAGACCTAATTTCTCGTACAGTCCCCGGCTAGTGGCTAGGAAGTGGTGCCGTGCATCTGGATTATTTTTCAGGTAACCAGCCACTCCTGAAGTCAGGTCCGGGTAGCTTAAGCGGTTTTCCGCAACCCCGAGGAGATCCGGCAGCACCAGGTGCAGGCCCCGTTTGAGAACCTCCGTGGCGTTCAGTAACTCCCGGCCATCAAACAGGCCAGCTGGATTGAGCCATTGGTCCTTAACCACCCCTGGGGATACCCAGCCCTGCCCGGAGTGGACCGCTGGCCCCAGACCGGAGACCGTGGAACGAACGCTAAAGACCGTGGGTAGTTGCCAGGTGCGGGCATTTTTTACCCCACTCAGGGCAAGGCGAGCCTGATCAAAGATGTGAGGCCACCAGGAGCCGATGTTAACTGCGCCGGCATATTTCGCTAAAAAGTCCTCTTCCCCCTGAGGAAACAGAAGCTGAGCCTGAGGCACCTGATAGGCCCGATTTTGAGCCTCCACCCAGGTAGACTTTGCCGCCTCGGTTAAGCGCACACTCAGGGATTGGGGGAATTGACCAATGGGCAGGGCACTCCAGTAGATTTCCCACTGACTCTTGAGCCAACCCTCCCAGGTGGGGTGCTCCTGATGTAGCCCGGGTTGCCAGTGCCGCTTCTGGTGTAACTCCCTAAACACTCTCCGACCCAAGTCCAGCCACTCAGCCTTAAGGGTCTGCTCAGCTAGCTGCATGGCCGCTGCCACCCTATCCCTAGGTAGGACGAGGGCGAGGACATTAGGAAATCCAGCGGTCAGCAGGGAGCGCGGCGTAGGTTCTTTCACCCAGGGGCCTAGTTCTGGCCACTGCTGCCGCAGCCATTGGTCGATCAAGGGCTGCTGGAATAGGCTGGGGTACAGGAGAGTGTCTGGTCCGTACTTAAACGCCAAGGTCCAGGATACCCTGGCAGCCAGGTAGTGGAGCACCCAAGAACCAGCCCAAAAATCCCGCATCTTGCGGCTAGCCTTAATTAGTTCCTGGACCGGTGCAAAGCTAAAGACTGCCAGGGCCGCTAAACCAGGGGGGCCATCATAACCCGCCAGGGCTCCCCCTAAGGCGGCTGTGACGCTGGCGCTGCTCCACAGGGAGGCATCGGGCAATTGGGGCTGGGCTGGCTTGAGCATTAAAGAGGGGTCCGACTGGCAGAGGTGCTCAGGGAGACAGCGCCACAGCCACCAGAATAATTTCCTGGGGTCCTGAACTTGGGAGAGGGGGGTATCCCCTAGGGTGGTGGCAAAGAGGGAATCACCGGGGTTGGCGCCGGACAGGGAAAGCCCACGGCGAGCCCCCGACAGGAGGTGCCGGACCTCCTGACTCCCTCCTGGTAGCGCTAACTTACCCAGGGCAGAGCGGTCACTGGCTGCCGCTATATCTTGGGCTTGCCTGATGTGGTCCCAGGCTTTCCCGGTGGTCGGATAGTCCCCCATCACCTCCAGGTCTTGCCAGAGCTCCCCCGTATGGGCTGTCAACTCCCTGAGAGCAGGTTCCTGGAGCAGACCCCAGATTTTCGCTTGCCAGTATAAAGACATACCTAAGTCGCTGCACCAATTCAGTTACCCTACCAAAAGGGGTAGAGCGCTAGTAGATTTGTTTATAATGTATTAATAAGCTAGAACCATCAGCCCCAGGGCCCCGGCATCCCATGGCGACCGGATCAGACAGGAAAACACGTAATCTACGTCCAATATGGGCAGCGCTGCCATCCCCCAAACCATAAGGCCATGGAGTACGGTTTGGTCATTATTGATTACGGGAAGAAAACCCCCAGAATTGCCCCCTGTGCAGCCACTGCCATGTCAGTTTCGCGCGTCGGTTGAAACCTGGCCGGCAGAATCAAAGGTCTCGGGTGATGCCGGTGAATGGCCTCTGGCCCGGGCCTTACCTTCCCTTGGCAGCACGTCCGGCATCTTTAGTTTATATATACTTAGTAGTTTACAACTATCTACTATAGAACATTTATACTATCTGCTGGGCTCCAAACATTATGCTCTAAGATCAGGTTCGAGTAAGCCCTTAGTATCTCTATCCCGTGGGGATGTACTGTCTTAACCCCGCCTGTCCCAAGCCCCAGCTGGGCGGGACTGGCAACTTCTGCCCCCACTGTGGCTTCAAGCTCCTCCTGAAGGAGCGCTACCAAGCCCTCAAACCCCTCAACCAAGGGGGCTTCGGCCGGACCTTCCTAGCCGTAGACCAGGACCATCCCCACCAGCAGCGCTGTGTCATCAAGCAATTTCTGCCCCAGAGTGGCAATCGGCAAAAGGCAGCTGAGCTATTTGAGCGGGAAGCCCAGCAGCTAGCTGCCCTCGGGGCTCACCCCCAGATCCCCACCTTGCTGTCCTATTTTACTCAAGACCAGCAGCTGTACCTAGTCCAGGAGTTTATTGACGGCCAAAATTTGGGGGAGGTGCTCACCAGTCACGGGACCTGGTCAGCGGACCAAGTCCGGCTGCTGCTAGAAAGTATCCTGCCGGTGTTGACATTTGTCCACGACCACCAGATCATTCATCGGGACATTAAACCGGACAACATTATGCTGCGCAGCGGTGGTCAGACCTACATGCTGGTGGATTTTGGCGCCTCCCGTCAGGTAGACCCTAGGCAACCGGCTAAAACCGGCACTGTCATTGGCACCGCTGACTACGCCGCCCCGGAGCAACTGCGGGGTAAGCCCGTCTACGCCAGCGACCTCTACGCCCTCGGGGTCACCTGCGTCCACCTGCTTACGGGGGTGCAGCCCTTTGATCTATACTCCTCCCTCAAGGACCAGTGGGTGTGGCGGGATTTCCTCCCTGCCCCCGTCCCTCCTGTCCTCGGGCAAGTCCTTGACCGCCTGTTGCTGGCCGCTACGGAGCAGCGCTACCAGCAGGCCCAGGAGGTGCTCCAGGCCCTGGGGAGGAGTTCTCGGCCTAGCTCCCCGGCTGGCAACAGCAGTTCAAGTACCCTACCAAAACCCCCTAGACCCCAGGGCTTGTTTAACCGCTCCCCAGCCTGGGACCTCGTAGGCCTCCTGAAGACCCCCAACCTGAGCCCGGTTACCGCCTTGGTCTTTGACCAGGCGGGGGGGCAGGTCTGGGCTACTACCATCTCCGGGCATCTCGCCCGGTGGGAGACCGCCAGCGGCCAGCTTACCCGCTGGGTCCGCGACCCCTACAATTGGCAACTGCGGGCCATCAGCCGGATTGATGACCTGGTGCTGGCGGCCGGTTCGGGGCGCAAGATCAGCATCTGGAACGACCAGGCAGACGTTCCCATTGACAACCTAGCCGCTCACCGGGGCCGGGTTAACTCCCTGGTGTCGAATCCTGATAATCATCTCTTGATCAGTGGGGCTGACGACCGGAGTCTGCACCTATGGCAGGTTGACTCCGAAATCCGGGAGCACTCTACCCTACTGGGGGAAATTGGCGGTATTACCTGTGTGGCCGCCCACAGCGGGTACGAGACTGCAGTGGCAGGGGGGAGCTACAGTGGCGCCATCAAGGTCTGGCAATTTTCCAACGGCATATTCAGATCCCCTAAGGGCTTCTGGGGTCTGCTGTCCTCCCTATTTGAGAGTAAACGGGTTAAGCTACTCCGCGGACATAGTATGGCTGTGCGCTCCTTGGCATTTTCTCCAACTAGCAACACCACCCTATTTAGCGCTGCCAACGACCGTACTATCAAGGTTTGGGACCTCGACTCAGGCCGCTGTAAAACGACGCTGCGAGGCCATACCAAGGCGGTAACCTGCCTAGCGGTGTCCTCCCCATGGCTAGTCAGTGGCAGTGATGACCGCACCATCAAGCTTTGGAATCTGAACACTTGGGTGAACACCGCCACCCTAACCGGCCACACCTCCTACGTCCAAGGGGTAGCCTTTAGTCCCGATGGTCAGCGGCTTGCCAGTGCCGGCTGGGATGGGACGGTGCGGGTTTACCAAGTCCCGACCCAAAATCCCGATTAAATTTCTGGTCTCTGCATTATCTGCCGGGCCCCAAACGTTATTCTCTAAGACCAGGTTCAAGTAAGCCCTTAGTATCTCTGTCCCGTGTCGTTCTTATTTTAACTCTAGTGAAGACCCCGTATATTTACCTGATACTCCCAGGTCTGTACAGGCAGACGAGATCGAATATGTTTGTGGGACAAGGGACAACATAACGACGCCAGTAGAGCCCAACCCCGGTCTAGCTCCTATGGTTGCTCATAATGGTTTTGCACATTCCTGGCCGCAACCTACCAAGGTGATAAAGTTAACAATCCGGGCACTATTTATGACTATGGCACCTATGAGCTTAGGTGGTGGGGTGATTACAGTTATTACGGTTAACCCTGAAGTCACGATTGATAGGGTTCCTGCCTCTATCGTCCGGCGCACCTCATCCGCACTAACGGTCGAAGGACCTATAGGAAACACGGGTTTTTGCTGGAATTGTCATCCATGACTGTGATTGCGACTGCGCTTGCGCATCCTAATCACTCCCGAGTCTAGCGTTCTGGGAAGGACACAGGTGCTAAAGTGACTTGAGAACTAAGACATGCTCTGTTCCTGGATGTACTGTTGTGTTGATGGTCCGACTCGCAAGGTGTGCATATAGTTCTATCCAATAGTCGGGGGTCATTGGAGGGGGTGAATCTAGTCCCCCTGGGGTATTTCCTGCCATAGGGAAGTGGTTTGCCGCAGGCTAGTATAGTTACCCTGACCAAGAATCAAATGATCCAGCACCGGAATCCCTAGTACCTGAGCCCCCGTCAGCAGTTGTCGGGTGAGATGGATGTCTTCTGGGCTAGGGTCCAGGCTCCCGGAGGGGTGGTTATGGGCGACAATGGTGCGTACTGCCCCCTGGCGAATAATGGCGCGGAAAATCTCCCGGGGGGCCGCTAGGGTTTCCGTAGCTGTGCCGATGGTGATTATCTGGGTACCTAGGAGCCGATGTTTGATATCAAGCAGCAGCACCGCGAAGCGCTCCTGGGCTTGCCACATTAGATCCTGACTCAGGGCTGCCGCTGCCACCGAAGGGTCACTGATCACTGCCCGGTCAGGGGGACGGGCTTGGAAGACCCGCTGCCCTAACTCAATAGCCGCCAGAATGGTAGTGGCCTTAGCCGGCCCTATCCCGGGGATCTTCATCAACTCTTGGGGATTAACACTCCTGAGGCCCTCAAGGGGGTCACCCTGGCTCTTCCCCAACTCCTGTAAAAGGTATTGACCTAACCCTAGGGCCGACAGCTTACCCGCCCCTTGGCCAGTCCCTAGGAGAATCGCCAATAACTCAGCAGTGGCTAGGCTCTTGCCCCCCTGACTGAGGAGGCGCTCCCGGGGTCGCTCCCCACAGGGTAGGTCAGCTACCCGGAGGGTATAGTTCACGGCTGACTCAACCGTCGGTACACCAAGGCTAAAGCCTCAGGTCCGCCGACGTTGCCGGGAAACAACACCACGGGCAGCCGCGGAAATCGGTGGTGGTCATCAGGGGTCTGGACCATCGAACAACCCGGGATCACCTGACCGAGTAGGCGCACCGTGGGGAGACCTAGACCCCGGCTGAGGGTGTCATTGCTGGTAATACCGCCCTTGCTAATCAGGAAGCCAATTTCCGACGGGAGTTGCTGTACAAGGGCCATCAGGAGGTCGGAAACTAGGGTCCCGAAGCGTAGCCTTTGGGAAGGGTCAGGAAACCGGAGCTCCTCACGGCTGGTGTAGACTACCGCCGTTTTCCCCTGCTGATAAATATCCTCAACTCTGGCAACTAAGGCTGCTAACCCAGGCCCTAGGGAAAGGGGCTCTCCTTGGGCTAAGGCTTTCAGGTCTACTTCCACCCCCTGTATACCGGGTTCTTTCAACAGGTACTGTAATTGCTGGGTAGTTTTGGCCACGTGAGAGCCCACTAACACTACTCCGGGATGATGCCGCCAGCAGTACTGGCCCATGGCTGTCGGCGGCACGGGCTGGGGAGGGAGGTGGGCCAGAGCTGTCAACAAACTAGCGGCACTGCGGCACAGAAACCGTTTTCCTTGAGCAACCGCTGTTAGTAAGTCCGCAGCAAACCGGTCGAGGTCAGCTTGAACCTCGCCGTCTACCACTGCACACACGTTATCCTGCAAAGCGAGCAGTTGGGGGAGAATACCTGCTCGGACCTGGGGGAGGGAAAAGTGCACCACAGACTCAGCTGGTATCAGTCCAGCTGTCTTCTCCTCCACGTAGGCAGGCAGAAAACTGTGGTGGTAACCAAACACGGAATCACGGCTAAATTCAGTTAGATGGACTGGTAGATAATCTCCGGCCACTAGCAGGTAGTGGACCCCTTGGCGAGTCACCCGGCCCCCCTCAAAGAAAGCCGGTACCAGAAAATGGGCGTCAAAGGGTCCTAGTTCCGCGGCAATTACATCGGTTTCCAGGGGATAGTGCCCGCGGAGGGTAGAGTCGGAGCGGCTTACTAACAGATAATCATCCAGCCCCTCTACCGCCAGGGCTACCTTCAGTTGCCGACAGATATCCTGGACTACGGTCTGGCATTCCGAAGGGGGAAGAGCCCTCGTATTACTGAGGATAAAAAAAATCGGGGCGGGGTCTTGCAGGGCTGCTCGCAGGGTGGCGCTGTCCCACCGGGTCAGGAGCAGACAGCTGTGGACAGTTTGGGAACCAGTAGGGTCGTCATCTAGGACGATGATTTTAGGAGGGGCCATAAAACCTAGGAGAGAGCAGCAAAACGATTGCGCCGCCGGCTATTGGCCACCGCCTCCACCAATCCGATCGCCACAAAATTCATTAGAAGCGCTGAACGACCGTAGCTGATCCAAGGCAAGGGAATCCCAGTAACCGGAGCTAGGCCAATGGTCATGCCAATGTTGATCACCACCTGGAAGACAATCATGGACAAGACCCCTATCGCCAGTAGAGAGCCGAACCGGTCACCAGCATTTTGGGCGATGATCACAAGGCGCAGACAAACTAGCCAAAACGCCGACAGCAGAAAAAGAGCCCCGACAAAACCCAATTCTTCTCCCACGGCCGAGAAAATAAAGTCCGTATGCTGTTCGGGGATAAAATGCAGCTGGGTCTGGGTACCGCGGTCTAATCCCTCCCCCCACAGCTGGCCAGCCCCAATGGCAATCCGGGATTGGATCAGGTGATATCCCCCCCCTAGGGGGTCCTGGTCAGGGTTAAGGAACAAAGTCAGGCGTTCTTTCTGGTAGCCCTTAAGCAACCGCCAGAGGAGATGGCCGACCTCCCCACCGATCAGATTAATACTCAGACCCCCCAAAGAGCCAATGAGGGGCCAGGGAAAAGTTAGCCATCCCGTCAGCCCCATGAGGGCCACCCAAATCAGCCAAGCCGGGATAGAAGCGTTAAAAAGGACTGCCGATACCAGGGGGGAGAGGATCAGGACTAGCCAGCCGGGATTGGTATTGCCCCAGTAGAGCATACCAAAAGTAATAGCCCCAAAAACTAGAGAGGTACCCAGGTCAGGCTGAACAAACACCAAAGCCCACGGGAGAGCTGTAATCCCCAGAATTCTCCCGAGAGTAAGGAGGTTAACCTTACTCTGGCCAGCTAAGAGAGCTGCCAAGGTAATAATCATGCCCAACTTGGCAAACTCGGAGGGCTGGAAATTAAAACCGGCAATATCGATCCATCGCCGGGCTCCGAGGGCCCTAGTACCGAAAAAAACTACGGCCAGCAGGGTCAAGTTAGTGGCGCCGTAGATAGCCCAGTGCCACTGCATAATGGCTTCGTAACGGCAGCGAGCCAGGGAGAGAGCTACACCCAAGCCAACACCACTAATTATCAGGTGCTGCAACCACTCATTACCGCCCCCAGTCAACTCAGTACTGCGGATCATCACTCCGCCGAAAACACTCAACCCAACCACGAGGATGAGCAGGGGCAGGTCAATAGCCCGCCAAGGCCGCCACAGGGTTTTCCATGACAACGCCCGCAGGGGAGTTTTCTGCAACATTGGGATTCTCGGGCCCTAACTAAGTTCAGTTATACCACAGGCTTGGCAGAGAGGCAACTCCAGGTGAGGATTCCTGGCGATCAACTGCTCTCTGATAAGCACCCGGGGGTTGCCTTGACAACCGAACTCGGGACAGACCGAGAGTGCCTAAGTGCCTCAACCGGCGTCCTTATCGGAGGAATTACGGCTGGCCGTCTGAATGTACAAAATCACCAGGAAAAGGGAGGGTACTAAAATAAATAGGAGGGTAGCTACAAAGCCTAGGTCATTGACTTGCATCACAAATCCTCAAATCACGAGTATTGGCCTGGTCTTGGGGACCAGAGTTTTACAATCCCGAGAATATCACTTTCTGGTCGGCTTAGTGCCTACCTCTACCGGGCCGTTTACCAGGGTTTGGCAGGCTAGACGATAGCTAGGGGGCTTGTTGCGCAGCTTTCGCTCCTCGGCTTCAGTTCGGGGAGAGAGATTATCCATGCCGGCAATAATTTCGACGATGCAGGTGCCGCACTGGCCGTAGCCATTGCAATTGGTCAGTTTACCCGCCCAAGTATAGATGTCAATGCCTGCCTCTAGGGCCTTGGCACGCAGGTTAGCTCCTTGAGCCACCACTACTTCTCGGTTTTCTTTTTTGAAGGTAATTAGGGTCATGGTATCGGAACGTCCAGTAGGAGGTCAGGAGATATTGTAAAGAAATATTGCGCAAACTGTCCCTGCAGGTCTGTGGTAACCCCCAGCCAGCTCCATAATCTTTTAGGTACCGATGGCCAGCCCTGGCTTGCCGAGAGTTGCCGGGCCAAACCTATAATTATTAATTGGGCTACCAGAGCACCTGTGATGCCATCCTAGGAAAACCTGAGTCCCAGTGGCTCTCTCCAGGATCTATTGAGTACCAGTTTGGCCCCAGGCCACCGCACCGAGTCCGAAAAGATGAGACAATAACGTTTCAACACAGCTAATTTTCCCTAGGGCTGTAGTCTAACAGTTTTAGGAAATGTGGTCAGATAATTATTTTATACAGGGAGGAGCGTAGTCGATGGGACTACCTTGGTATCGAGTTCACACAGTCGTTCTCAATGACCCGGGACGCTTAATTGCAGTTCACCTCATGCATACAGCCCTAGTGGCTGGTTGGGCCGGGTCTATGGCCCTGTATGAGTTGGCCATCTTCGACCCCAGTGACCCTGTGCTCAACCCCATGTGGCGTCAGGGCATGTTCGTACTACCTTTCATGGCCCGTCTGGGCGTGACAGACTCTTGGGGAGGCTGGAGCATCACGGGTGAGACGGTAGCTAATGCCGGCTTCTGGAGCTTTGAAGGGGTAGCTACTGCCCACATCATCCTTTCCGGTTTACTGTTCCTCGCCGCCTGTTGGCACTGGGTCTACTGGGACTTGGACCTGTTTAGGGACCCCCGGACTGGGGAGCCGGCCCTAGACCTACCCAAGATGTTTGGCATTCATTTGTTCTTGTCTGGTCTATTGTGCTTTGGCTTTGGAGCCTTCCACTTGACTGGCCTGTTCGGGCCGGGGATGTGGGTATCTGACCCCTACGGCCTCACGGGTAGTGTTCAGCCCGTAGCGCCAGAATGGGGCCCTGCCGGCTTCAACCCCTTCAACCCAGGCGGGGTGGTTGCCCACCACATTGCTGCCGGTATCGTTGGGATCATCGCTGGTTTGTTCCACTTGAGCGTCCGTCCGCCCCAGCGGCTCTACAAAGCCTTACGGATGGGGAACATCGAAACTGTACTTTCAAGTAGTATTGCGGCGGTTTTCTTCGCGGCCTTTGTAGTCGCCGGGACCATGTGGTACGGTAGTGCCACAACCCCCATAGAGTTGTTTGGGCCCACTCGTTACCAGTGGGATGCCGGCTACTTCCAACAAGAGATCAACCGGCGGGTTCAAGCTCAGCTCGCTCAAGGGGCCACTCCTGAAGCAGCTTGGTCTAGTATTCCTGACAAGCTAGCCTTCTACGACTACGTGGGCAACAGTCCAGCTAAGGGGGGTCTGTTCCGCACTGGTCCCATGAATAAGGGTGATGGAATTGCCCAGGGTTGGCTGGGGCACGTGGTGTTCCGGGATAGCACTGGGGCTGAACTGACAGTGCGTCGTCTACCTAACTTCTTCGAAAACTTCCCGGTAGTCCTCACGGACAACACTGGGGCAGTTAAGGGAGACATTCCCTTCCGCCGGGCCGAATCCAAGTTCAGTTTTGAGCAGTCTGGCATCACCGCCTCCTTCTACGGTGGGGCCCTCAACGGCCAAACCTTCTCTGACCCGGCTCTAGTAAAACAATACGCCCGTAAGGCCCAAGGGGGAGAGGCCTTTGAGTTTGATCGGGAGACCCTGAACTCCGATGGGGTGTTCCGCACCAGTCCCCGGGGTTGGTTTACCTTCGGACATGCTGTGTTTGCCTTGCTATTTTTCTTTGGTCACATCTGGCATGGCTCCCGGACCCTTTTCCGGGACGTGTTTGCCGGTGTGGATCCGGATCTAGAAGAGCAAGTGGAGTTTGGCTTGTTCCAGAAGGTCGGCGACCTGACTACCCGGAAAAAAGAGGTGGTTTAGACCACCAGGGGAGAGCTAACCCTCTCCCCTGCCCCTGTATTCAGTAACCCCTAAAAACCTAAGGATCCTACCCCATGGAAAGCGCCGCTTACATTCTGGTTCTTACCCTGACTCTCGGAGTTTTATTTTTTGCCATTGCCTTCCGGGAACCTCCCCGAATTGGTAAGTAGGCATACTACCCTTCTTCCACCCTGGCCATGCGCTGTCCCTTTTGCCAGCATACTGATAGTCGGGTCCTCGAGTCCCGAGCGGCAGAAGCAGGACAGAGCGTGCGCCGGCGGCGGGAGTGTTTGCAGTGCAGTCGGCGATTCACTACCTACGAGCGGATTGAATTCGTACCGATTACCGTAGTTAAACGCCAAGGCCAACGCCAGTCCTTTGACCGCTCCAAAATCCTCCACGGGGTGATCCGAGCCTGTGAAAAGACTGGGGTTTCGATCCTGCAACTAGAGTCCATGGTGGACGATATCGAGGCAGAATTGCAGCAAAGGGACCTCCGGGAAGTTACCAGCCAGGAGATTGGTGAGCTGGTACTCAAAAACCTGCAAGGCTTAAATGAGGTAGCCTACATTCGCTTTGCTTCCGTGTATCGGCAGTTCCGCGGCATCCGCGACTTTGTGGAAACCCTGGATCAGTTAGAAGCAGCCAGGAATTCTTCCCAAGCCTTCAACTCCTGTCCCTCAGTTCCCTAGCCCCCACAGGTACAGAATAGATTCCGGTCCCCGTAGGCATTGTCCACTCGATTCACCGCTGGCCAGAACTTGTGATCTTTAGTCCAGGGGGCGGGGAAGACCGCTACCTCCCGGGAGTAGGGCCGGTTCCAATCAGGGTCGGCCAGGTCTGCTGCCGTGTGGGGAGCTCGCTTTAGGGGGTTGTTTTGCCGGTCCATAACCCCGGTTTCAATGGCTCTGATCTCCTCGCGAATGGCAATCATGGCCGTGCAGAATCGGTCTAGCTCGGCTTTAGCCTCACTCTCGGTCGGCTCCACCATCATGGTGCCGGCAACGGGCCAAGAAACGGTAGGGGCGTGGAACCCGTAATCCATCAGCCGCTTAGCTATATCTTCTACTTCTACATCAGCAGTTTTCTTAAACTGCCGCAGGTCGAGGATACACTCGTGAGCTACCAGACCTTGGGACCCTCGGTAGAGGACCGGGTAGTGGGGGGCCAGCCTGTGGGCAAGGTAGTTGGCGTTGAGGATCGCGGTTTCCGTGGCCTTGGTTAAACCAGCCCCTCCCATTAGGGCGATGTAAGCCCAGGAAATGGGCAGGATGCTACTGCTGCCCCAGGGGGCCGCGGCCACCGGGCCGATAGCCTGGGCTGGGGCAGGGGGGCCAAAAGGATGTCCAGGCAGGAAGGGGGCTAGGTGGGCGGCCACGGCAATGGGCCCCATCCCGGGGCCACCGCCGCCGTGGGGGATACAGAAGGTTTTGTGGAGGTTTACGTGACAGACATCTGCTCCTAGGTCCGCGGGCCGACACAACCCCACTAGGGCATTGAGATTAGCCCCATCTAGGTATACTTGGCCGCCGTGGGCATGGACTAGGGCGCAGACCTCCTGGATCCCCTCCTCAAACACACCGTGGGTAGAAGGATAGGTGATCATTAGGGCGGCCAAGTGCTGGTGATGCTCTAGCACCTTGGCTTGTAAGTCTTGATAATCAATGTTGCCCTGGGCATCACAAGCTACCGCCACTACCCGCATCCCGGCCATCACTGCACTAGCCGGATTGGTGCCGTGGGCAGACTGGGGAATTAGGCACACGGACCGCTGGGCCTGACCCCGGGATTGGTGGTAGGCCCGGATCACCAACAAGCCGGTGTATTCCCCCTGAGACCCGGCATTGGGTTGCAAGGAGACTGCGGCCAAACCAGTAATTTCCCCTAGCCAGGCCTCTAGGTCTCGGAACAAGGCTTGGTAGCCGCGGGTTTGTCCCCGGGGGGCGTAGGGGTGGATTTGGTTAAATTCGCTCCAGCTGAGGGCCACCATTTCAGCGGTGGCGTTGAGTTTCATAGTACAGGAGCCCAAGGGGATCATCCCGTCTACCAGGGACAAGTCCCGGGCCTGGAGACGCTGGATGTAGCGCAACAGCTCGGTTTCCGAGTGATAGGAGTTAAAGACCGGCTGGGTTAAGTAGGGGCTGGTACGCAGCAGGGAGGCGGGGAGAGAGGTTTGAAGCTCTAGGGCCGGCCAATCTGCTCCTGCCGTGACCGCAAACACTCGCCACAGGTCCTGGATATCCGTCAGCTCAGTCGTCTCGTCCAGACTAACTCCTAGGGTCTGGGAGTCGATCTGCCGCAGGTTAATCTGGGCCCCTAGGGCCCGCTGATAGATTTGCGCGGTCCGAGGGCCGGTCTGGACCCGGAGGGTGTCGAAGAAGGGCTGGGAACCTAGATCGTAACCTAAGGCCTTGAGGCCCTGGGCTAGGAGGGTAGTCAACTGGTGGACCCGCAGGGCAATGGCCTTAAGCCCCTGGGGCCCGTGGTAAACCGCGTAGAAGCTGGTCATCACCGCTAGGAGTACCTGAGCTGTGCAGATGTTGCTCGTGGCTTTGTCCCGGCGAATATGCTGCTCTCGGGTCTGGAGCGCTAGGCGGAGGGCCCTCTGACCCCGCCGGTCCTTCGACACCCCCACTAACCGGCCTGGCAGGTGCCGCCGGTAAAGAGAGCGAGTGGCAAAGTAGGCCGCGTGGGGGCCACCGTAGCCCAGGGGTACCCCTAGGCGCTGACTAGTACCCACTACCACATCCGCCCCAAACTCCCCCGGAGGCTTGAGTAAAGTCAAGCTCAACAGATCAGCGCTGACCACCACTAGCGCCCCCTGGCTGTGGGCTTGCTCCCCCCAGGCTTGGTAGTCATAAACCGCCCCGTCCGTAGCTGGGTACTGCAGGAGTAGACCAAACAAATCCTGGTCAAAGGCGGGGGTTTCCCCTACCACCACACAGATCCCCAGGGGCTCAGCGCGGGTTTGGACTACGGCAATGGTTTGGGGGTGACAATTAGCCGCTACCCAAAAGGTGTGTCTTGCTCCCTCCTGAAGAGCGTAGATCATCAGCATGGCCTCAGCCGCCGCTGTCGCCTCATCCAGCAGAGAGGCATTAGCGATTTCCATACCGGTCAATTCCACCACCAGGGTCTGGAAGTTCAGCAGTGCCTCGAGACGGCCCTGGGAAATCTCCGCTTGATAGGGGGTGTACTGGGTATACCAGCCGGGATTCTCGAGGACGTTGCGCTGGATCACCAGGGGAACCCGACAGTTGGCGTAACCCAGACCAATAAACGACCGATAAACTTGGTTTTGGGTCGCAAGCTGCCGCAGTTGGGATACTACCTGAGCTTCACTAATTCCCGGCCCCAAGGTCAGGGGAGTCCGTTGACGGATAGCAGCAGGGATAGTCTTATCAATCAAATCCCCTAGGCTAGCTAGTCCTAGGGTTTGCAGCATATCCTGGACCTCTGGCAGGCGGGGTCCCAGGTGACGCTCTAGAAAGCCACCCTGGTCGGCCGGGAGGGGGGGGAGAGGGGGAGGAGTGAAGGGGGGATGCAACAGGGGTTCCCACCAATCCCGGTGGTCTAGGTACCACTGGATTGTCCGCCGCAGACCCTCCTGGAGGGTGAAGGTGGGAGCCCAGCCTAGGTTGGTGCGAATCTTAGTGGCATCAATGGCGTAGCGGCGGTCGTGGCCCGGCCGGTCGGGGACAAATTGGATCAACTGGCGGCTGGGGCGCACCGGCAGGTCAGGGGCCAGCTCATCCATGAGATCACAGATTATATGCACTAAGTCAAGGTTTTTGACCTCAGCATTACCACCGATGTTGTAGGTCTCCCCGGGACGGCCGCGGTGCAGCACCACATCAATAGCCCGACAGTGGTCCTCCACGTAGAGCCAATCCCGCACATTTTGGCCATCACCGTAAACCGGCAGGGGTAGCCCCTGGAGGATCCGGACGCACAGGAGGGGAATTAGTTTTTCGGGGAAGTGGTAGGGGCCGTAGTTATTGGAACAGTTAGTGGTGAGGGTGGGCAGTCCGTAGGTGTGATAGTATGAGCGAACTAAATGATCGCTGCCTGCCTTGGAGGCAGAGTAGGGACTATTGGGGGCGTAGGGGGTACTCTCCGTAAAGGGGGGGTCCTGGGGTCCCAAGCTACCGTACACCTCGTCCGTAGACACGTGCAGAAACCTACTGGTGGCCGGTTTACCTTGAGCTAGCCAGTGATGACGGAAAGCCTCAAGGAGGGTAAAAGTCCCTACGAGATTGGTTTGAATAAAGGCGCTTGGTCCATGAATAGAGCGGTCCACGTGGGACTCAGCTGCAAAGTGCACCACCCCTGTAATTGCCTCTGCTGCCAGGAGTTCTACCACTAAAGCCTGGTCACAAATGTCCCCCTGGACAAAACGGACCGGACAGCCCTGGAGATTCTGGGGGTTACCAGCGTAGGTGAGCAGGTCTAGAACTACCAGGCGGTCGGCCGGGTACTGACGACACCAGTGGTGCACAAAATTGGCGCCAATGAAACCGGCCGCACCGGTAACCAGCAAATGACGGGGGTCAGGCATGGGCAGGGGGGTTAGAGGTGGAAGGTCAAGTCAGCCATTAGGGCTAAGCGGCGGGAAGCCAGAGGAATCTGCTGGATAATCTCGGCAGCAAAGGCCCGCAAGAGCAGTTGCTCCGTCGCTAACCGGTCCAAACCACGACTTTGGATGTAGAACATTTCCTCTTCTAGCAGATGACTGACGGTGGCTCCGTGGGTGCACTTAACATTATCGGCGGTAATTTCCAGCTGGGGCTGGGTGTCGACCCGAGCCCGGGAACTCAACAGCAAATTCCGGTTTAACTGTCCGGCATCCGTAAGTTGACCGGTCTGGGGTACCACCACTTTACCCCGGAAAACTCCCTGAGCTCGGTCGGCAATGATACCTTTGTGAAGCTGGCGGCTAAATCCCTGGGGGTGGGCATGGATAATCGCGGTGTGGGTGTCAGAGACCTGGTCTCCCCGGGCCAGGGTGAGACCAGCCAGATTCGTCTGAGCCGCCGGACCCTGGTGACAGACGGTCAGGTCGTGGCGAGACAATTGGCCCCCCTTGTCCAGGGTGCAACCCTGATACCGGGAAGCCTTAGCCTGGGAGACCAACGTCCTGCCCAGGTGGTAGGTCTCGGTTCCCTGGTCCTGCAGGCGGACGTGGGAGACTTGGGCTCCCGGCTCCAGGTAAACCTCGGTTACCCCCAGGGTCAAACTCGGTCCGGCCCCGGTCGAGACGTACTCTTCCAATAGGGTAAGACTGCTGCCAGCCGCAGCTACTACTAGCAGCCGGGGAAAGGTGACCACCCCGGGGGGGATGGCAAACTTCAGCTCGACTGGTGCTGCCACTACCTGGCCTGGCTGTAGCCGGACCACGGTCAGGGTCGTAAAGCAAGCAGCGTTCAGGGTCGTAAAGACCTCTCCAAGGCCGGCTAGGTCTCCTAGGCCCCTGAAGCACTCGTCCCCCGCGAGCAGGTCTCCCACCCGCCCTGACCACACTTTTGCCTCCGGGGAAGCCTTGGTGATCACCTGCGGGGCTTGAGCAGCTGTCCACTCTAACTCTAGTAGCCCGGCTAGGCTGGTGGCGCGCCACTCCTCCTCCTGGGGACCAGGAATGGCTTGGGCCTGGAGAAGCACACCTGCCTGGTGATGGAGCTGCTGCCGCCAAGGAGGCACAGGGAAGCTAGATAAATCGGCTTGGCCAAGCTGCCAGAGGTACCGGAGATAATCCGAGCGCCGGGATTGGCCCTCGGGTTTTGATAGAGGTGACACGGTCATCTAGGCAATCTCTAGGGGTTCTGGCGCGTCTTCAGTCCAAGCATAACCCCGTTCCTCTAGTTCTAGGGCTAAGCTGCGGTCACCGGTGATGGTGATTTTACCAGCCTCCATCACGTGTACGTAGTCAGGCAGAATGTAATCCAACAGCCGTTGGTAGTGGGTGATCACGATGGTAGAGTTCTGCGGGCTAGCCAGGGTGTTAACTCCCTTGGCCACAATCCGCAAAGCATCAATATCTAAGCCTGAGTCAATCTCATCGAGGACCCCTAGACGTGGTTCTAAAAGAGCCATTTGGAGAATTTCATTACGTTTCTTTTCTCCCCCCGAAAACCCCTCATTGACGCTGCGCTGTAAAAAAGCCGGGTCAATTTCCACGATCTCAAGCTTGGCTTGAATAAAGTCGTCAAAGTCTAGGGGATCTAATTCACTTAACCCCAGGTAGCGCCGTCGGGAGTTACAAGCAAGGCGCAAAAAATCTAAATTACTCACCCCGGGGATCTCTAGGGGGTACTGGAAAGCCAAGAACAGCCCCGCCTGGGCACGCTGTTCCGGGGCCATGCCGAGGAGGTCTTGTCCCAGATAGGTAAGCGTGCCCCCCGTCACCTCGTAGTCGGGGTGACCCGCTAGCACCTTGGAGAAGGTGCTCTTACCGGAGCCATTACGGCCCATAATGGCGTGGACCTCCCCAGCCTTGACCTCTAGGTTCAGGCCGTTCAGGATGGGGATGCCATTCACCGAGGCAGTCAGATCTCGGACCGCCAGGATCGTTTCACTGTGCTCAATCAACATAGCCGGACTAACCTACACTCCCTTCTAACTTCAAGCCCAACAGACGGTCCGCCTCCACAGCAAACTCCATAGGCAGCTGATTGAAGACATCCCGGCAAAATCCACTGATCATCAAAGAGACGGCTTCCTCTAGGGGAATACCCCGTTGTTGGAAATAAAATAACTGGTCTTCACCAATTTTAGAGGTGGAAGCCTCGTGCTCCACCCGGGCTTGAGGATGTTGCACTTGAATGTAGGGGAAGGTGTTGGCCTGGGCTTCATGACCAATCAGCATCGAGTCGCACTGGGAATAGTTGCGAGCCCCCCGGGCCTTAGGTCCCATTTTGACCAAACCCCGGTAGCTGTTGCGGGAGTGCCCGGCAGAGATGCCCTTAGAGACAATGGTGCTGCGGGTGTTGGGGCCTACGTGCACCATCTTAGTACCTGTGTCCGCCTGCTGGTAGTGGTTAGTTAGGGCAACAGAGTAGAATTCTCCCACAGAGCCTTCCCCTACCAGTACACAGCTAGGGTATTTCCAGGTGATGGCTGAGCCGGTCTCGACCTGAGTCCAGGAGATCTTAGAGTTTACCCCCTGACACAAACCCCGCTTAGTGACGAAGTTATAGATGCCGCCCCGGCCCTGGGCATCGCCAGCGTACCAGTTTTGGACGGTGGAGTACTTAATTTGGGCATGGTCAAGGGCAACCAATTCCACCACCGCGGCGTGGAGTTGGTTAGTGTCGTACATGGGGGCGGTACAGCCCTCCAGGTAGGAGACCTGACTGCCACAGTCAGCCACGATTAGGGTGCGCTCAAACTGCCCCGTATCCCCGTTGTTAATCCGGAAATACGTAGATAGTTCCATGGGACAAACCGTATCCCGCGGGATGTAGACGAAGGACCCGTCGGTGAACACCGCTGAGTTGAGGGCCGCGTAGTAGTTGTCGGCGCTCGGCACGACAGTACCAAGGTACTTTTTAATCAGGTCAGGATACTCCCGCACCGCCTCGGAGATGGAGCAGAAGATCACCCCTTGTTCGGCGAGCTTTTCCTTAAAGGTGGTGGCTACGGAGACGCTGTCAAAGATGGCATCCACCGCCACATTAGCTAAGCGCTTTTGCTCCGAAAGGGGGATACCGAGTTTCTCAAAAGTGCTCAACAGCTCCGGGTCTACCTCCTCTAGGCCCTTCTTCTTCGCTACCTGCTTCGGGGCACTGTAGTAGATGATGTCCTGGTAGTTAATCGGGGGGTAGGTGACACTCTGCCAGGTGGGAGGGCTCATCTGTAACCACTGGCGGTAGGCCCGCAGACGAAACTCTAGCAGGAATTCTGGCTCTTGCTTCTTAGCGGATATCAGGCGGATCACGTCTTCGCTCAGACCCCGGGGGATGGTGTCTGACTCAATATCCGTGACAAATCCGTACTTGTAAGGCTGGTTGACTAGGGTAGATACCGGAGAGCTCATGGGGGGTGAGGAGTTATAGTTGATGGCTACGAATTTCAGCCAAGCTAATATCTTGGCGAGGGCCGGCAAAGGCGTTTTCCGGGGGCAGGAATAGCATACAGTGACACTCCTTTCGCTCCCGCATGGGTACGCAGGGGCAGTTCCAGTAGGCAGCTGACACCTCAGCCGCTTTGTCTTCGTAGTGGCGACAGGGGCATAGGGGTGCTCCCAACTCCTCCTTGTTTTTCGCCAACCCTTCAATCACTACCGCCGTAACCCCCAGGTCTAGGCAGAAGAAGGTACCAGTGCGCTGGGCGTAGGTTTCTGAGAAGTGGCGCATAGCCTCCAGATTCTTTTCACTAGAGAGAGGGGAAGTACTCATGGGCGGGGGAGTGAATGGTGCTTATAATTAAACCAGTATGTTCTATTGCCTAGGGCTTTCTCAAGCTTACACTATTTTAGCAACTTCTGTGTTGCTAAATGCCTTTATGACCCCCTCAAGCCCCCATCCCAGGTGTCCTAGTCATGGCTAACACCTCCACTAAGCAAAGCATTCTCCAGTCGTTGCTACACAAGGGGGAATCCTCTGCTCAGTCTCTGGCCCAGGAGTTGGACCTCAGTCCCCAGGCCATTCGCCGCCACCTCAAGGACCTAGAGACCGCCGGCCTAGTTACCCACGTAGAGGTTCTCCCCCAAGGCCTAGGTCGTCCCCAGCATCACTACCACCTCAGCCCGGCCGGGCGGGCCCAGTTTCCTACCCAGTACGATGAGTTTGCCCTGTCACTTCTAGACACCTTGGCAGAAACCGTCGGTAAGGAACAGGTAACCTCGATCCTCCACAAGCAGTGGCACCGCAAAGCCCTCACCTATCGGGAACTTCTAGGGGAGCTGCCCCCAGAACAACGGGTGGCTCAACTAGTAGAGTTGCGGCGGGCAGAAGGCTACATGGCTGATTGGTACGTGCTCCCCCCTACCGCCGCCGGTCCCCAGTTCATGCTCACTGAACACAACTGTGCCATTTCCACCGTCGCCGAGTCTTTCCCCAGTATTTGTGGCCATGAACTGCAGATGTTCATGACTGCCTTGCCGGACGCCCAAGTCCAGCGCACTCATTGGCTAATCGATGGTGAAACCCGCTGTGGCTACCTAATCCAATTCCATCTGGGAGTGGGCTTGCCGGCGCAACCCCCAGGCCAGGACAACCAAAAACAGCAAGCCCATCCCCCCAGCGAGGGGATTTTGGTTTAGGCCCGTCAACCAGAGGGGGGCTTGGGGCGGGTAGGTCACCAGACCTCCTACCCGTACCAGATAGTAGCCCCAAACTAGACCCCCATGAATACCGATGGCCAGGCCGAGCCGGCCCCGGCTACAGGCCTTAGCCCAACCGAGGCTCCAACCCAAGACCACTAAACCAGGGAACTGGGTCCAAGTGGCCAGAATTTCAGTCCAAGGGTGAATAAAGTGCAGCAGGGCATAGATGAGACTACTGGCAAGTAGAGCAACGGCAGCTGAATAGTCCCGGCCTAGTTCATCCAACAGCCAGCCGCGAAATAGCAATTCCTCAGCTAGGCCCACCCCCAGGGCTACCCCCAGGCCACCCAAGACAACCGGTCCCAGGGGGGTCACCGGCGCCTGCCAAGTTAGCCAGCCCCAGGCCCCCTCTAGGGTAAACAGCATCCCTAGCAGCCCCAAGCCCATACCCAATCCCAGCCCCAGTTCCCGCACACTCCCCCAGCCCCCCCTAAAACCGTAGCGCTGCAGGGGTTGAGTTTCCCCGTAGACTTGCCAGTTCCACCACTTCACCAGGGCAAGAAACTCACCGTAGAGCAGGGGCATGGCCAACAGGCTAGCCCGGTTAGGAGAAAGCCAGGCGTAGAGGGGTAGGGCTAGGGGCAACCACACCACTAGAAGAGCCAGCACTAACAAACCAATCCGCAGGGGTACTGGCAGTTTAGTTAGGGCAGCCAACCTAGGCACCCCCGGGCTAGTCTTCCGGCTCAATTGTGCTGGTGAGGCCATGACTGCGGAGGGTTTCACAGTAGAATTCCGCGTGTTCCTGGGTACAGACAATCACCAAGGCTAGCCCCTTGTGGTGGGCCTCCATGGTGATATCCACCGCCTGGGGTTGGGTCAGCTGAGGGACTGTCTGCAGCAAAACCTGCACCACGTACTCGATCGGGTTAAAGTCATCATTGTGGAGGATGACACGGTACTGGGGAGCATACTTGCGGGCCGTTGAACGCTGTTCAATAGTCTCGAGGGCCACGGTTTACATCTCTCTAGTATCAAGGTCTAGGTGCGGTCCTTAGTCGACTTCCTCGCAGGGAAACGGCACGGACTATAGACTGGAGTCAATTCTAACACGATTTAACCCAGGCGAAGACCGCGTCTATGACTAACCTAGTGCTGCAGGTGCAGAACCTGAGTGTCATGTTCCCCTCACAAGCGCGACGGGCAGTCGATGGGGTTTCCTTTGCCTTAGACCGGGGCCAAACCCTGGGCCTAGTAGGGGAATCAGGTTCAGGAAAATCCGTTACCGCCCTAGCTCTCCTAGGGCTCCTACCCGCCGCGGCCCAGGTCCAGGGGGAGGTTTGGTTTTATCCCCAGAGTAGGGGACCGGTAAATCTTGGTCAGCTCACTCCTCGGGAGCGGCGGCATCTTCGGGGTTCTCACCTGGGGATGATCTTTCAGGACCCCTTAAGCTCCCTCAACCCGGTCTACACCTGCGGCTTCCAACTAGTAGAGGCCATTAGGCAACACCGGCGGATCCCCCGAGCAGCCGCCTGGGACCGGGCGCTAGAGCTCCTCGGGGCAGTTAACCTCGCGGGACCCGAACTGGCCCGGACCCTGCTGCAGCGTTATCCCCATCAACTATCAGGGGGGCAGATTCAGCGGTTGATGATTGCCATGGCCATCAGTTGTCAACCGGAGTTGCTGATTGCTGATGAGCCCACCACTGCCTTGGACGTGACGGTCCAGGCAGGTATCGTCCAGTTGCTAAGTCGGCTGCAACAACAGCAGAATATGGCCCTGATATTTATCACCCACGACCTGGGGTTGATCGCCGACCTGGCAGATTGGATTGCTGTGATGTACCAGGGCTCGATCGTAGAGGCTGGTCCCGTCGGGGAAGTCTTTAGGGATCCTCAACACCCCTACACCCAGGGACTGCTAGCCTGTCGTCCTCAGCCGCAGCGACAGATGCTCTACCTGCCCACCGTTGCTGATTTCCTGGGCGTTACCAAGGATAGCCGAGGGGGGATCCACATCCAGGCCAAAGCAATCAGCCCCGAACAGCAGCAAGTAGACCCAGATCTCGCCCACAGACGCCTCCAGCAGCTCACGCAACAGCCCCCCCTCCTGCAAGTCCAGGATTTACAGGTACGCCTAGGTCATCACCTGGTGCTAGACCAAGTCAGCTTTACGCTATTCCCCGGAGAAACCCTCGGGCTAGTAGGAGAGTCCGGATGTGGGAAGACTACCCTGGCTCGGACCATCCTGGGACTGGTGCAGCCAGCGGGGGGCCGGGTTTGGTTTGCTGGCCAAGACCTAGGGCAGCCCAGGGCCCGGGAGGCCAGCCGCCAACACATTCAAGTGGTATTTCAGGACCCCTTCGCCTCCCTTGACCCCCGCCAGACGGTTGGGGCAGCGATCCGCGAACCCCTGGTAATTCGCCAAGGACCACGCCCCCAACAGTGGGAAAGGGTAGCCGAGCTATTAACCCAGGTAGGTTTACAGCCCGATCACAGGGACCGCTATCCCCACGAGTTCTCCGGCGGCCAACGCCAGCGAGTCTGCATCGCTCGAGCCCTGGCCCTCAACCCCCAGCTGATCATCTGCGATGAGTCGGTCTCCTCCCTGGATGTGTCCGTGCAAGCCCAGATTCTCAACCTCCTCAAGCGTCTGCAACAGCAGTTCCATTGCGCCTACATTTTCATTTCCCATAACCTGGCGGTGGTCAAGTTTATGAGTGACCGCATTATGGTCATGTACGCAGGCAAAATTGTCGAAGTAGGCCCCGCTGAGGCGGTCTACCATCATCCTCAGCAAGCCTATACCCGCAGCTTGATCGCTGCCATTCCAGGCCAGAAGCTACCCCAAGGGACCTAGACCCTACAATAACTAGGAAACTAACCCCCAGCATGCCCCATGAAACACATAACCCTCGGCCCCGAAGGTCCTAGCTGCGCCCCCTTAGGCATCGGTACGTGGGCCTGGGGAGACAGCTGGTTTTGGAGTTATGGCCAAGACTATGGCCACACCCAGCTCAGGGAAGCCTTCGAAGCTGCCCTGAAGGGGGGGGTCACCCTATTTGACACAGCTGAAATCTATGGCCTAGGGGAATCAGAGCGGCTGATTGGTGAGTTCATCCGTCAGACCAGTGCCCCAGTTCAGGTGGCCACTAAGTATTTTCCCCTCCCGTGGCGCTTTACTCCTGCCGCCTTAGCCGCTGCCCTGACCGCCAGCCTCCAGCGGTTGGGCGTAGGGCGAGTAACCCTCTACCAAATTCACTGGCCCTTCGACTTTTTCCTTGGTCAACCAGCCCTTATGCAAGCCCTAGCCCAGGAGGTACGGCAAGGCCGGGTAGAAGCCGTAGGCGTGAGTAACTACTCGGCAGACCAGCTACAGCGGGCCCATCGGCTTCTCGCTGACCAGGGAGTACGCCTCGCCACCAATCAGGTCCCCTACTCCCTCCTGAATCGCCGGATCGAAACTGATGGTACCCTGGAGACAGCCAGGCAGCTGGGAGTGACCACCCTGGCCTACAGTCCCCTAGCTCAAGGGCTCCTGACGGGTAAATATCGCTACCAATCCCCCACACGACCTTCGGGGGCCCGCAACCTCAGTCCTCGTTTCTCCTCCCCGGGGCTTAAGGACCTAGAACCCCTCCTACTTACCCTTGAGCAAATTGCCCAGAACCACCAGGCTACCCCCGCTCAGGTAGCCCTAAACTGGCTGATTAGCCAGGGCACAGTCCCCATCCCCGGGGCCAAAAACCGCCATCAAGCCCAGGAAAACAGCGCTGCCCTCACCTGGGAGCTTAAGGAGTCGGAGGTAGAGCAGTTATCCGCCCATAGCCCTGGCCCATTTTAGATTTGTTTACACCCTAGGATTTGCTAGGGCGCCGGTAACGCAGGAGCTGGTCTGCTAGCAGATCCACGTGCAAGTCCCCCATGCCCTGGAGCATAGCCTCGGCACTGGCAAAGCGCTCACCAGCCTCCGGACGGGTGGCTTGGTCTAGAACTCTGGCCAGCAGAGGGCTAATCTTTACCCCCAAACTATCCCAGGAAATGGACTCGCCTGAGGTCCAGAGTTCCTGAGGAGGTCTGCCCGTGAGCAAGACTAGGGCTGTCACCCCCAAACTGTAGAGGTCACTGGCAAACACTGGATTGCCCTGCTTTTGTTCAAGGGGCATGTAGCCAGGGGTACCAATCACAGTCAGGTTAGCGGTACCCGCCTGGTTGACCATGGTTTCCTTCACAGCTCCAAAGTCGATCAGCACTACCTGCTGATTCTCGGCCCGGACCATCAGGTTAGCAGGCTTCACATCCCGATGGATAATCCCTTTGGCATGGACCGACTGGAGGATCAGCAGGGAGTTAACCAACAGATCAATCACCGCCCTTTCCCCCAGGGGGCCGCCGGTCTGGAGTTGCTTCTCAACGGTTTGGCCCTCAATCAGCTCCTGTACCAGGTAGAACCGCCCCCCCTCCTCAAAATAGGCGTACAGTTTGGGAATCTGCGGGGTGTTAGCACTCAAGTCCTCGAGAATCGCCGCCTCCCGCCGAAACTGCTCCTGAACGTGATGGTACAGGTCAGGATTGTTGTTAACTGGCCGCAACTGCTTGATGACACAAGAGCGTCGGGAGGGTAGGTAGGTGTCTTCTGCCAGCATGGTCACTCCAAAGCCACCTTTTCCAAGGGGGGCAAGCAGGCGGTAGCGATTGTTTAGAAGGGTGGAATTCATCACAAGTGACCCGGGAGAGGAGGGGGAACATAAAGCTTAGCTCGTGGCACCACCGGGGACCAGTAATCCGGCACCAGATGGATGAGTTTGTAATCCAGATGATTATAAACTCGCACCCAATTAATTAAAATGCTAACGGCCCGAGCCACAGTTTACAGCTGTGAACCTAAATTTGATTGAACTCCCAGGGCAGTTTGACAGGCAGCAAAATAAATAGTCAAGGAAACTGCTAAAATCCGGCTTTGTAGTATCGGGCAGCCAGCGATTTTTGTTAAGCTGAAAGGATACAAGCGTAGTATTCGCCATGGATGATCCTTCTCCCCAAGCCTCAACTAAAGTTGAGGTGTCAATTCGCCTAGACGCGCAGCTTCTAGACCAGATTAACCACCTCACAGCTGATCCGAGTAAAGTTATTGAGGTGGCAGTGAGCCAATGGCTGCGGGGAGAAACCCACCGGGATGATGACTTGACCCGTAGCTTTTTACGTAACCCTCCTTTACCGCCCCGGGGTGAGTGGAACGATTAACCTGCCCAGGACCTAGCCATGGCGGACAAAGTAGCCCCTGACCGCGCAAAGCCAGGCTGCCAACTTCCCAGCTCCATCTCCTGGAATATTCGCCAGAGCCTCAAAACTGAGACCATTTGGTATCAAACGGTGGTGGGCCTAGGAGAAGCTTTGCAGTTGCACCTGTGCTTAGCCTACGCCTACGGTGAAGATGAGTTGTGCCTAGTTGATCGTTATCCCCAGGGGACTGGGGAAGCCCCTCCCCTGGCGGAGGATCTCCTAACGCAGATTATCTACACCGGTGAGTCAGTCCTCGAGGTAGCTCCAGGGGAGCTCGTCGTCACCACCCGCCACCAAAACCAGCCCAACGGCTTGATTGTACTTTTTCGGCCCGGCCGGCCCTGGGACCCAGACGAGCAGGCTGTAGTTCAAGACCTAGCTGACCAAGTGGGAACAGCGATTGCCCATGCTACCCTGTTTGCTGATGTGCAACACTTAGCAGCGGACCTGCAGTTAGCTAACCTCGAGCTGCGCCAGAAACAGCTAGAGCTAGAGGAGGCCCGGCGGCAAGCCGAAGTGGCCTCACGTCTAAAAAGTGAGTTCTTAGCCAACACCTCCCACGAACTGCGCACGCCCCTAAACGGAATCTTGGGATTCCTGAAGCTGATCCTAGACGGCATGGCGGAAGACCCGGCTGAGCAGCGGGAATTTATCCAGGAAGCCTATCGCTCTTCCCTGCACCTGCTAAACATCATCAATGACATCCTAGACATCGCCAGGATTGAAGCTGGCAAGCTCAAGATCGACCTAGACCCGGTATCGCTGCGAGAACTATTTACTGATGTGGAAAACTTTGTGCACCTCAGTGCCCAGCAAAAAAACCTCCAGTTACTGGTCAGCCTCCCTCCCACCCATGACGAGATCATGGTCTACGGCAACTATCAACGTCTCCTGCAGGTGATGCTAAACCTGGTGGGTAACGCCATCAAATTTACCGATCAAGGACGAGTAGAAGTGACGGCGGAGGTAGTCCCCCCCCACCCTAGCACCCCAGGCACCCCAGGAGTGGTACAAATTAAAATTCTAGATACAGGAATTGGCGTATCCCTCGAGAAGCAGGACCGCCTATTTCAGTCCTTCAGTCAAATTGACGGCTCCCGCACACGGCAGCACGGGGGTACGGGCCTGGGGCTAGTAATTTCCCAACGGCTAGTAGAGGCTATGGGAGGGGTAGTCAAGTTCTACAGCATGGGAGAGGGTCTAGGGTCTACGGTCACTTTTACTATCCCCCTTTACCAAAGACCGATCATCTCTTATTAGGTATTAGGAAGCGTACATTGCCCGCAAGACCTCAGCTGGGTCAACCCAATCACCACCGTACTTAAGACCCCAGTGCAGGTGAGGTCCGGTAGTCCAGCCAGTCATGCCTACTCGACCGATGCGGGCTCCCGTGGGTACATCCTCTCCTTCAGCGATCGCAATACTCCCGGCTTTGTCCACTAGATAACGACGGCCGTCAATCACTTCGACCCCCCCCTGCATATGACAGTAGCGGTGTTGCCACTCCCCAGACTGAAGGACAATCATCGTGCCGCAACCAGTGTCATCGGAAACCACCAATACTTTACCCCCCCACCAGTTGCGAATATAACTCCCTAGGGGAGCGGCGATATCCAAGCCAGCATGGAACTCCTCCCCACTCCCCAGGGGGTTGGGCCGGTAGCCAAAGCCTGAGGTGTAGGCTTGGAAGTTTTCCACCGGGAAGGAAGCCTCCTTCCACAGGGAGTTAGAAGTAACTTGTCGCTGTGCCACCTGTTGGCCAAAGGCTGGGTGCAGGGAGAAAACCGCTACACTGGTCAGACAAAAGACAGCTAGGAACAATGCCAGTCGGCGCTTAAGTCGTCTGGTAAGAGTAATCATGGTGAATCGGTGGTGTAGTTATTAAACAGTCCTCCAGTCTCGACTAGTCTAAGCCATAGCCGGCCAATCCCGGCAACCCCAATTCGGTCATTACCTACAGGTCGGAATCTCCATGGCCACTGTTTATAGCCCAGCCACCTCCCCCCCGAAACAAAGACTCAGAGTCCCCAAGAAGCCCAAAAAAGAATACCTTTGGGTGATGCCTCACTCCGTAGAGTTCTTCACGGCACTGGCTAATTTCTTCAGGCCTGTCAGCTTAATAGCAAAATTGCTGGCCTTGTCCCTGATTGTAGTGGTGCCCGTGGGGGTGACCCTGTTTTTTAAAAATTTGCAAATAATCTTAACGGAAACAAAGTTTATCTACCAGGGGGGTATACCCTTCCTGCTACATATATTCATAAACATGTTTCTGATCGGCTTTTTTGTCAAGTTTGTCAAAAGTACAGTCTGTACCTCCTTTGGCGGCAAAGTTAAGGTTTTTGCTCTGACTTTAACCTTGGGGTTTCACCCCCGCTTCTACGTCGACCGCAAGGCGATCCTCCGGCTCCCTTGGCGTTACCGCATCATCACCTTCACTACCCCCATGTTATTTCGCTTGGGGATTATTTCCTATGCCGTCTTAATCTGGTACTGGACTCGGAACACCGGTATTGGCCTGACGGGCTCCCTAGGTACCTTTGCGCTCCTGTTAGCTCACTCCTGCTTCTTTGAGCTGCTGTTTGAGTCTACCCCCGTAGCCTCGGTGGATGGTTATTACCTATTGATCACCAGTCTAGGAATCCCGACTAACTCCCTGATGCGCACCTTTGAGGCGTTTGGCTTGATGATCAGTGGCCGTCCCCTGCCCCCTCACTTCAATTGGCGCAAGCGGCTCACCACTACTACTATCACCGTGCTCTCGGTGATTTTCCACCTATTGCTTGTGGGTGCCTTGAGCTTTCTGTGGGCCCACGGTTTTAATGACACCTACCCCGGCGTCTTGGGAGAGGGCTCAGAATATTTGTTCTATGTAATTTTCGTTACTATTGCCTTCTACCGACCGGTTAAACGGCGCGTTAAGGCCTACTGGCAGGAAAATCCCTGGCAGGGTCCAGCCTGGTTGCTGGTGGCAGGGCCGGTAGCGGTGATGACAGGGTTAGGCGTGCTTTTATTTTTGCCCTTCACCTACCAGCCCAGCGGCGATGTGCAACTGTTTGCTCCCCAAGTGGTGTCCATCCAAGCCCAGATTTCCGGAGTAGTCACCCAGGTCAACTACCCCGGGGGCACCACCCAGGTGATTCCAGCCAGCACCGTCTTAGGTACTATCACTTCTGTTGAAGTTAACAACTCCATACTCACGACCGAAGATGCTATCCGCAAAGGCCACTCGGATATCAAGACCCTAAAATCCGAGTTGGCGCTGCTGCGCGATATCCCCCGCCCCGAGGATGTAGCAGTGGCTCAGCAGAAGGTTGCGATAGCTAACCAGGCGGTGGCTGTGGCTCAAGAGGGAGTGGCTGTGGCTGCAGCCCAACTCCGAACGGACCAGCAAAAATCCCAGTTTAGTAGCCGCGAAGCAGCCCGTTATCAGCAGCTCTACCGGCGGGGGGTAGTATCCCTGCAGACTGAGGAGAACTTTACCAAGCAAGCTGAGGACGACCATGACCAGGTGCTTGTGGACCTAGAAGCAGTTAGTCAAGCCCAGCAGACCGTAGCCCAAAGTCAGGAAGTTTTGGCGGTGGCCAAGGGCAAATTGCAAGAGGTACTCAGCGGTGCTGACCCGGCGGCCATTGCCCGTAAAGCCTCCCAGATGGAGGCAGCCGAGAAGAATCTGGCAAGGTTGCAGCAGGTATCTGCTTACTATCGCCAGCAGCAGTCCCAAGGGAAACTACTTATGCCCATCACCGGGCAGCTGGTCACCCCCTACCTCAATCAGAAGGTAGGCATTTACCTGAAGCAGGGTGAGACCTTCGCCTTGGCCTCCCCCATGGAGCATCTGCGCGCGGAAATGCAAGTGATCCAAACTGACAGCGCCATGGTTGAGCCGGGTCAACTAGTACAGATTCACCTAATGGAGTTCCCAGATACTACGTTCCTTGGTCAAGTAGAGGCTCTGCAACCGCAGTTTTCTGAAGCTACTAACGAGTTGATCATCCCCACCGATAGTTCAAGCGCTGATGACCCCCAGACTCCGCTCCAATATCTTTCACCTATTCCCTCCACTGACCCGGCTCGGGTACTGCGGGCGACCATTCGCCTGCATCCGGGCTACCCTGACTTGAAAGCTGGGATGAGTGGCTATGCCAGGATTCAGGGACCGATCCGGCCCTTTGGGGTAGCGCTCACCCACCCCTTCACCACCTTCTGGACCGTGGAGGGCTGGTCTTGGATGCCCTAGAAATTCACGGTCCCTGGTTTTACGCCGATCTGCGGGGGGTAGACTGGACTGGGCAGGACCGAGCCGGTGCCTGGTTGAGTGGAGCCAACCTCACCCGGGCCCAATTGGTGGGGGCAGACCTGCAGCAGGCCAACTTGGTAGGGGCTAGCTTACAGGCGGCAAACCTAGGGCAGGCGAAGCTCCAGGGAGCTAATCTGGTCCAGGCCAACCTCAGCGGTGCCAATCTCCAAGGAGCAGACCTGACAGGCGCCTACCTAGGAGAAACTAACTTCACGGCCGCCCAGCTAGGAGGAGCTAATCTCCAGGACACAGACCCTAACACTGGTAATTTCCATGGTGCCCTGGCGGACTGCCAGACTCGCTTTCCCCCTGGCTTTATCCCCCCTGAGGCCTACTGGTTTCGACCAGGCTGCAGCTACCAGGGGTTCAACCTCCGGGGTCTGGACCTATCGCATCTGGACTTAACTGGGGTAGACCTGGCGGGGGCCTTCTGGGATGACTCCACTCGCCTACCCCCGGGGGTTTGCTGCCCGGGAGTCTGGCTGGGGCCGGGGGCTCAGCTGGCGGGTGCAAACTTGGGGGGCTTGAACCTGCAGGGGGCGGACCTAAGGGGGGCGGACTTGACTGGGGCGAAGCTAGTAGGCGCCGACTTAACGGGGGCAATCTTGGAGCGGGCGCGTCTCCTGCAGGCTGACTTGACGGGGGCAATCTTGGATCACACCCGGTTCCGGGGGGCAGTTTACGCTCCTGAAACCAGATTTCCCGAGGGCTTTGTGCCACTGGAGGCCTGCTGCATTAAGCCGGGGGCGGACCTGGCGGGGGTGGACTTAAGGGGGGCGGATCTGCGGCGGTTAGACCTGCGGCGGGTGAACCTGCAGGGGGCCCAACTGGCGGGAGTACAGCTAGTAGGAGCTGTGTACAACCAACAGACTCGGTTCCCGGCTGACTTTACACCCGAGGGGGCCTACTGTCTGGGGCCGGGGGTTCAGCTGGCGGGGGCGGACCTTGGGGGACTAGACCTGCGGGGGGTGAATCTGAGCAGGGCTGACCTGACGGGAGCTAACCTAACTGGAACTACCTTGACGGGAGCTAACCTAACTGGAGCTACCTTGGCGGGAGCTAACCTAACTGGAGCTACCTTGACGGGAGCCCTATTTACCCAAGCCGACCTGAGCCACGCCAATCTGACTGGGGCCAGGGTTAAGGGAGCGGTGTGGGGTCAAGCCATCCTGACTGGGGCGGTCTTACCTACCGCTGAGCTTGGGAAGTGAGGGTTATTCGGGGGTCGAGGTAATCACCTCGTTGGGACGGACAATCCGCTCCTGCCAGCGGAACCCCCGGCGGACCACGTGGGTGATGGTTTGACTAGGCAGGTCAGGGCGGACCTCCCGCTCCACTACTCGGCAGGTATGGGGGTCTGGGTCCGAGGGAATTTCCAGGGGTACTACTCCACGCTTCTCTAAAAGGGTTAGGAGTTTAGAGCGCAAGCCCCCGAGGGAGCGGGGCAGGCGTCTTAAGGCAGGTGGCGCAGGGTCAGGGTTACGGGACCAGTAATCAATTAAGGGCTCAAGGCTATCGAATACTTCTAGGATTTCGAGGATCAGTTGCTCTTTTTCCGCTTGAGCATCCTTTTGGGCTTCCCGGAGGGCTCTTTCACAGGTGGCGATTTGCTTGAGCTGATTTTGTAGGGATGCTTGCAGTTGCTCTTTGATCTGCGAGTCGAGGAGAAAAGCCCCGGAGGGTTGGGTAGGGGGTGGGTCGCAGCGGCGCCCTCTCAGGGCCTGTAACCATTTTTGAATCATAATTATTCACTAAGTTTGATCAGGAGTTGCAGTTCTTCCGTCAGGACAGATTGTTCATCAACAACATCCTTTTCAGGTACATAGATGTTAGCCAATTCTGCAGCTAGGCTGTCAAACTCGGGCAAGATCTCCAGAAGAGTCTCCGGAACCGGGATGGTTTGGGAGGTGAGCTTTTCCCGCCGGAACTTGGTCACGGCCGGTAAGACCGGAAACAACAAGTCCGCGATCAACCGCTTTTGGGGGTCTAGAAGAGACTTTTGAGCCTCGCCGATAGCCTGGGGAGAGTAGCGCTTTTGCTTGAGAGCCGACATTTGGGCCCTGACGATTTCCTGCTTGTCGGCACTCCGTGACAGCCCCAATATATAGTAGGGGTTGGTTATGGGGGAGGAAACAGATACAGAATTTTCTGCCATTGTGGTTGATTTGGAAATCACTAGGTTGGTTCTGATGACACGACTATCAGTGGGCATTGTGTCTGACTGAATTGCCCCATCAACATTACTTAGAGCTGATTCTTAGGGACTCGTAGGATGGAGCAGCTCCATCCACTTATTCTCTAACATGTTAGTCGCCGCGGTACGTACCGGTAAGGCTTCTTGCTCTGGCGATGTAAGAGCAGACCGCCTGGTATTCCTAGGTCATTTATGAGATTGGTGAATAACCTAGTTGTTCGGTTATTAAACCAGATCATTCCAGATCGTTTATATTTTTCCATAGTACTATCAGATCAAGAAAACTAGGATTACCAGAACTCACCATTTCTAGAGCAATCTTTCTTAGTAGTTCCGCTAGAGCGTGTTTGAGTCTGGGGCTGCCGGAGGCTAGGGCCCTTTGGACGGCCTGTTGGATACTGCCCCTTGAAACCAAGGCCAGCAGGTTCTGCCACTCCCGATTTATTTGCTCAAGCTCTATGTTTTGCTTAACCAGACGAATGAGCTCAACAATCATGGGGTTATTAGGGTCAATACTCCTGAGATGATTGAGTCTTGTTAGTCCTTCCTCTGCAGATATCTTCTCCTTAGCTAAGTCATCACGAATTTTATCAACGCTACTGCCAACATAAAGTACTTTCGCCCCAGGGGTATGCAGTAATTCATACCAAAACTTTCCCAGTTCAAGCCTTTCCTCCAGGGATCTAAGACCCTGACTAAGCTTTCCTAGTAATTCGTTGAGAGTGTTATTCCACCCGGGATTGGCATTGATCTCAGACTTTATTTTCTCGAGTACGGGGAGTGATGAACGCCAATTCCCAGCCCTTAATTGGTTGCAACCCCAGTGGTAGTTGACTAGGCTGAGGGCAAATTTAGTCACCGGTGTATTAGGGGTGGCCTTAGGCTTAATTTCCATGGCCCTTGGCACGTTGTCTTGAAGGCAAGCTGCCACGGCTACCCCCCAGGAACTATAGAGGGCCTTATAGACCTTGTCGTCATAACTCTCGCGGCCGGTGAAATTGGTAGCCCAGTCCCGGTTAAACAACCGCAGGTATAGTCCTGGGGAAAGCAGGATCGAGTTAGACCTAGGTTCGGGCCGGGGGGACATTTCCTGAACAGACATCTCCAGGTTGTACATATCCTTGATTCGGAGGTCATTTGAGGCAAGCACCAGCTCCCCTAGGCGACTTTTCATAGTCTCGGATATTTCCGGATAGTTAACCCCTGATGGCAGCCAGGGAATATTTTTGAGAGATGGGTCTTGATCTAGATTTAGTAAGACGGTGGACAGGATGGGAATCAGGTCCATCAAGGTGCTAGGCGTAGTAATGGCCCGGTAGTAGGCAGCCACCATCAAGTTATGTAGGGTAACCGGAGTGCGAAGGGATTCTGTTTGCCAGGCCGACCAGACATGAGTAAATATTGTCGACCAGCTCTGACTCTGCCACAGTTGCTGCTCCAACCCGGGCTTAATATGGTTCTCGAGGTTGTACTTGACGTTTGGGTAGGCGGATAGGACACTGAGGTTTTTTAGGGAAATGGTTTGAGCCGCCTGCAGATCTCCCGAATCCACCTTATTTTCGATCTCACGGACAAGATGTATTGCTTGGTTTTTGTCCAGGAATGTCTGGAGGGAATTGAGTTTATTTTTCACTGCAGGGGCCTGGCAGTGACGCCACTGTTCAACGGCCTTAGGTAATAAGCCAACCTTAATATAGGCTAAGCCAAGGAGGTAATATTTTAGCTCCAGATCTTGAATGGGCCCCTGGGCTAGGTGCTCAACCTCTTGCACCAGCTCCTCAGTGTCTTCTCGGGTGAGTTTTGCGTCGATTAACTGCTTCACGCGGATAACTAACCGGCGCCTTGCCACCTGCTGGGCCTTGGCAGGAGTAGGAGCCAGTCGTTTATACCCTACTTGGGCAGCGCTCCAGTCCCCGGCTGCCTCAGCTGACAGAGCAGTTGCTAACTCCTGCTCAAACTTCCCCCCGCAAATCTGCAGGGTATCTTGTAACTCCCCCAGTAGGGCCTGGCCTGCGGGTCTGGGAAAGTAATTTTGAGCTAATTGCAATCTGCGAATCGCTAGCTGATATCGCCGCTTCTCGGTCAGGTCCCGCACATTGTCGATGACCTTCTCGTAGGCCTCCTCGCGCTCAATCTGCCGGGGGAGTTCCTGAAGAATTACCCCTAGGCCTGAGCTCTCCACCCAGTCTAGGCGCCCCGCGGCTTTGGCTAAGTCGTAGGCTTTTTGGTAGAGTAGGCGGCTGTCCTTAAAAAACAGTTGCTTGTACTTCTGGTCGGCCTGGGATTTGAGGTCTGCAAATTCCTGTTCCTGCCGAGCCAAACCCGCCCTAAAGTCGGCGATTAACTGGTGACCATCAGGGCGGTCAAAGCTGCCGATGAGCTTTTCTAGGAGGGTGAGGGCTTCTTTGTACCTGGACTGCCGCGCTAATTTGTACCTGGACTGCCGCGCTAAATCCCGAGCCTGGGATAAACCTGCCTCGTAGGCCTCCTCCCGCTCAATCTGCCGGGGGAGTTCCTGAAGAATTGCCCCCAGGCCTGAGCTCTCCACCCAATCCAGGCGCCCCGCAGCTTTGGCTAAGTCGTAGGCTTTTTGGTAGAGTAGGCGGCTGTCCTTAAAAAACAGTTGCTTGTACTTCTGGTCAGCCTGGGATTTGAGGTCTGCAAATTCCTGCTCCTGCCGAGCCAAACCCGCCCTAAAGTCGGCGATTAACTGGTGACCATCAGGGCGGTCAAAGCTGCCGATGAGCTTTTCCAGGAGGGTGAGGGCTTCCTTGTACTTGGATTGCCACGCTAAACCCCGAGCCTGGGATAAACCTGCCTCGTAGGCCTCCTCCCGCTCAATCTGCCGGGGGAGTTCCTGAAGAATTACTCCCAGGTCTGAGCTCTCCACCCAATCCAGGCGCCCCGCGGCTTTGGCTAAGTCGTAGGCTTTTTGGTAGAGTAGGCGACTGTCCTTAAAAAACAGTTGCTTGTACTTCTGGTCAGCCTGGGATTTGAGGGCTTGGAATTCCTGCTCCTGCCGAGCCAGACTTGATCTAAAGTCAGCGATTAACTGGCGAACATCAGGGCGGTCAAAGCTGCCAATTAGCTTTTCTAGGAGGGTGAGGGCTTCTTGGTACCTGGACTGCCGCGCTAAACCCCGAGCCTGGGATAAAGCTGCCTCGTAGGCCTCCTCCCGCTCAATCTGCTGGGGGAGTTCCTTGAGAGTTACCCCTAGGCCTGAGCTCTCCACCCAGTCTAGGCGCCCCGCGGCTTTGGCTAAGTCGTAGGCTTTTTGGTACTTTTGCAGGCCCTGCTTAAACCGTGACCGCTCACAGAGCTGATCCCCGAGGCTTCTTAATTCCTGGAACTCCTTGAGGCAAGCTTTGGTCCGCGCCGCTTTGGCCTTTTTTAGTTGCTGGATAACTTGATAGACAACCAGGACGACCGCAGCAACTGCAATCAGGTACATAGAGCTCTCCGGTTGAGTTAGGGGCGAGCGGGGGGCAGAAGATTATGGGTGATCGGGATGACTAGCTTTTGGCCAATCTGTAGGCGACCGGGGTCTGGTTGGAGTTGGGGGTTGGCCTGATAGATGGCCACGAAGGTGGTTAACTGCCCAAATTTGGCCGCGATGGCACTCAGGTTATCCCCGGGCTGGACTAGGTAAACCACCTGGGGGGGGGCAAGTTTGCGGGCGGGGGGGCGGGGGGCAACGGTCGGAGGAGAGACGTGACTTACCTGATGGGAAATCACGACTGCCAGGGGAGCCGGGGGGACCCGGAGGCGCAGTGTAGCCCACACCGCCAGGACCACTGCTAGAGGGAGCACTACCCAGGGGGTCAGGTTAGTCCTGGTAAGGACGGGGGGGGGTGCAAACTGGGGCAACTGAGCCAGACTAACCAGGGCTGTCAAGTCAGCATCACAGTTAGGGCAGTGGGTGTGCTCTACCTGCTGATAGCCGCACACTGGACAGTCAAGGCTCATCTCCTAATCCCCTTCTGAACTACTTGGCCTGGAGAGGTTTGGCTGAAGCTAGGTTCTAGTTCTCGGCACAGCTCCAGGAGCGGCTGCGCATCCCCAGCGTTAAAGGCTCTCATGGCCTGCTCAAACCGGAACTCTAACTGTTGAGCCCGGGCCGGGTCGCTCCCCTCCACCCTCGCAATCCCCTCGAGGCACAGTACGGGGAGGTGAGCCTCCGGGGCTAGAGAGTCGATTTCCCGCTCTACATCTTGAGCCAGTTTTTCGGTCCCTCCCCAATCCCGTCGCTCCTGGGCAGCCTCGAGCTGGGTTTGGAGCTTGCGCAACCGGTCCTGCTGGGGGGACCCAATCAGCCGGTCACTCAGGTCGAGGTAGTTTCGAGTGCGTCTGGCCCAAAAAGCTGCTTCAATTCGAGCATCAGAGAGCTCCCACTCCAATTTGCCGTACTCATCACGGGCTTTTTGCAGCATGTCGGGGCGCTCTCGACCGCTCTCATCAATAATCTGACTGGCGGCCTTGATCACCGCCGCCGCCATTTCAGCCGCCTTCTGGGCCCCAAAACTGGTGAGCCGTCCCTCTTCATTGAGCTCATCAATAAAGCTTTCAAGATCCCGGTAGACCTTCTCGTCAGCTTGACCCCGGGAAAACCGGCAACTTACCTTGGAGGATGGGTCCTGCTTGAGGCTGGCAGTGATCTGTAGGGGGCTACTCTGCTCATCTAGTTCTAGGAGCACGACCACGGCGGTGCCAGCGGGATGATTATCTTCTAGTCCTAGCCACAGCTGCCCTACCTCCTCCTCCACCGTAACCTGGTCAAGATTACTGCGCACCTCATCGGGACTGAGGAACTTTAACTGTACTATTCTTTGGTCATCCGCCACGGTACGGAAGGTTTTCTGCTGGCGCACCGGCAGAATATCCCCTTTACTAATCACCTTTTCCATACTCCCATCAGCCAGCTGGATGAAGTAGTCGCGGGAGACGGTGGAGGTCTTATCTACCATCCCAGCTGCCACGATCGCGGCTCCCTCCGCCACAGCGTACATGGGCCGGGGGTGGCTAACTACCTTGTCGCTGCCAAAGGCGGCCCGGACCTGCTGTTGAACGTAGGGGATTTGGGAGGAACCCCCCACCAACAGCACCGCATCCACCAGGTCCGGAGTATATTCGGAAATATTGATCGCCTCGTGGCAGATCTGAATCGTCCGCTGCACTTGGGCTGCAATCATCTCCTCAAGCCGGGTGCGGGTCAGCTCTACCTGCACAGGGATGATCATGCCGGCTTCCTTCAGGGGTGAATCGGGGTTTACCAGAACTTTGGTCTGGGTGCTAAGGTCGATTTTGGCTTTTTCAGCTGCCCTCCTCAGGTCCGCCTGAAACCGCACCCGGTCGTGGAAGGGCATCTGGGTAATTACCTGGTCCACGGCGGCTGCATTTTCCCAGCCCTCCTCTTCGGCAATTTTTTGCTTCACGTAGTTGACTATCTGTAAGTCAATGTCATCTCCTCCCAGCCACAGGTCCCCAGCCTTGCCCTGCTCAAGAAATTGGGTGCCGGCGCAGGTGATCACCGAGGCATCAAAGGTACCTCCACCGTAGTCGTACACTAGGATGGTTTTGACCTCAGCACTATCGGGGCTAAATCCGTAGGAAATTGCTGCCGCCGTCGGTTCCGCTAGCAATTCTAGGGGTGTAATTCCCGCTAACAAAGCCGCATCCCGGGTGGCCGATCGTTGCTTGTCATTGAAGTAAGCCGGGATAGTAATCACCGCCTGGTCAATCACATCCCCTCGGTAACCCGGCCGCTCCCGCAAGGCCGCTTGGCCGTTAGCTACTACCTGCTTGAGAATGGCCGCGGAGATTTCCTCCGGCCGGTACTCCCGTTGGGGCTGGCCCGCAAAAAATACTACTAAGCTATTCTCAGTGCCATCCCTGGGAGCGGCAATTTTGTAGCCTACCCGGGCTTTCTGGGTAGCCACCGCCTCTTCCCCAAACCCCCGGCCCATTAGACGCTTGATCGAGGTAATCACGTTCCCGGGGTCACTCCCTAGGTAATTGTAGGCGGTTTCCCCCACCACTAGTTCAGGCTTCTCCTTGAGCCAGGCCACCATCGAACGGGTCAGCTTACGCTCCGGCACTGAGTTAGTGGCGGCAGTCACCACCTCGGGGTCCTGGTCAATCACAAACTTGAAAGCGCCGACGGAATTAGTGGTGCCGAGATCGATACCGATCGATTTACCCATGGTGTTTAGCGTGGTGGGAATGGCAGGGGTCAATACCCCACCGGGGGGAATTGCCCTGTATTATAACCCTCCCCCCCGGAATGTGTACATAAAGCCTAGGATGACAAATGTATTTACCAGTAGGGGCATCCTGCCCGCTGTAATTAAGGCGTAGCAAGAGTTAACAAAACCTGAATCGGCCGGGAGAAGTCTGTTATATCTAGGATGCACCGGGTCAAGGCCTTGGACACCACCCCTGACCCGGCGGCCCGTGGCTCCCCTCTAGCTGGACCTATAACCCTCTAGGATGTCCTATTTACTTTACTAGTTCATGCAAAACCCCGTAGATCCGATTCTTGACCCTGGCACGCTCCTGCACACGGATACCCCAGACCTACGCGGAACCCTCCTAGAATTCCTTGATTATCTCCAGGGAGACCCCCAGGCGCCGGCACAAATCCTAGAGACTTCTACAACCCAGGCGGAGATCCAGGCCCATGCCCAGCAACTCTCCTACCGGCGAGCCTGGCTGAGTGCCCTGCTCGCTGAAACAGAGCGAGAACTAGCGGTGGTCGAGCGCATTCTGGGCCAACAGGTTCCCCCTGCTTAACCTCCTCCCCTCTTGCCCCATGAAACCTCTCATCCCAGTCGCCTCCTACACAGACCCCGCCATCTTTAAGCAGGAGCAGGCCCGCCTGTTTAACTCCCTGTGGATGTTTGCTGGCTTTACTAAGGATCTAGCCCAGTCCCAAGACTACGTCACGCGCAACATTGCCGGACAACAGGTGTTTGTCCAAAACTTCCAAGGGCAGCTGCGCGCCTTTGATAACGTTTGCTCCCATCGCTTTAGCCTGATCCACCAGCAGCTGGTTGGTCATGGAGCCGTCCAATGCCCCTACCACAGCTGGACCTACAACCAGGAAGGCATTCCCGTAGGAATTCCTCACCTAGAGGAGTTCCCCAACTTTTCCGAGGCTGACCGCTGCAGGCTGCGACTGCGGGAGTGGCAGGTAGAGGTATGCGGCCAGTTTGTGTTTGTCAAAGCTCCCGGCAGCCAATTCTCCGGGGGCCTAAGGGAGTTTCTCGGCCCCGCCTGGGACATCCTGACCACTTTCTCAGCGGGGATGGGCAATCAGTTGGACCGCTACCCGATGCGGATCCGGGCTAACTGGAAGGTAGTAGTCGAAAACACCCTGGAGAGTTATCACATTTGGTCTGTGCACAGTGAATCCCTGGCTAAACATGGTCCGGTAGAGGAGAACTTTAACCTATACCCCCACCACTCCCTCTACCGCAGTCAGCCCCGCAAAACTCCCCCCAAAACCCGCAAATTCCTAGCCACCTTCAAAGACCGCCAATTAGAGCTAGAGGGGTACCAACACTGCCTAATTTTCCCCCTATTAACCTTGGCGACGTTTTCTGGTTTGTCCTTGAGTGTGCACGTGATCAATCCCCAAAGCCCCGGGGAAACCCAAGCCACTAACTATACCTTTTGCGGCCGGCTTAAGGACCCTAGTTACGAGAAAATCCTCCAGGACATGAGCGGTCAATCCGCTGCAGCCTTGACCCGACAGGCCTGGCAGGAGGACCGCCCAATCTGTGTTCTAGTCCAACAGGGAATTGCCTCCCTAGACCAGAATCAGCCTAGGGAGGGGATCTTTAGCCAGGAAGAACAACGGGTGTATCACTTCCACCAGGCTTACATGGCCGCCATGGCCTCCTAGCCCTCAGCCCAAGTAACCAAGCCCATTTCGTAGGGATTGCTCAAGCGCTGGTCACACGGTAACACCCGTAGGGAAAAACCCTGGAGGCCACTGTTAGCGTAGGTGATTTGGACACTGTAAACCAGTTCACCGTGGTCGGTTTGGCCTTTGTATTCCATCCGAACCACTGAACCGGCTACAATCTCCGTGTTGGTCCCCAGCGCTCCCTGGTACAGCTCCACCCTCACATCTGCTGGCTGGAGAGCCCCGAGACTGACGTGGGCAGTGACGGCGATGCTCTGGTTCACCTGGACCTCGGCGGGGTAATTAGCCGTAGGCTGGTGGACGTTGCCTACTGCTACATCCACACTCGTTATCTTGACCTCTCGCCAGTGCTGGCTAACGTAGGTTTTCCACTGGGCCAGGCCCCGGGCGGCAGCATGCTGGTCGGCTCGCATCTGCTGACACCGGTCACTAGCGGGAAAATAGCCCCGCTGGGCGTACTCTCCCACCATGCGGGCGGTGTTGAAGTGAGGGCAGTTAAGCTGAATGGCATCCTTCATCTTGGCAATCCAGCCCCGCGGCAAACCCTCCGGGTCGCGACTATAGAACAAGGGGATCACCTCCTGTTCGAGGAGGTCGTAGAGGGCGTTAGCCTCAATCGTGTCTTGATACTCCTGGTCTTGGTAGTCCTCCCCATGGCCAATGGACCAACCCGTGCGGATATAGTCAGCCTCATCCCACCAGCCATCTAGCACGCTCAAGTTAGGCAGACCATTCATCGAGGCCTTCATACCGCTAGTGCCAGAGGCTTCCCGGGGACGACGGGGGTTATTGAGCCACACATCACAGCCAGCCACCATCAACCGGTTAACGTGGATGTCGTAGTCGGCGATGAACACCACACTGTGACGCATACCTTCTTCCCGGATGAAGCGGATGATATCCCGAATCAACTCCTTCCCGGGAACGTCCATGGGGTGGGCTTTGCCAGCGAACACAAACTGGACTAGACGCTTTTTGCCCTCGAGCATGCCGCCCTTGAACCTTTCCTTATGGAAATCCAAGATGATCCGTTTAATCCGGTCTAGATCCCGCAGGAACAAATTGGCACGCTTGTAGGTGGCGAAGCGGCGGGCAAACCCGATCGTCAGTACGGAGGGATCGAGTACCTCTTGGGCCTGGAGGATTTCCGCCGGGGAAGCCCCCCGCTCCCGCAGCCGCCGCTTGAGGTGCTCCCGGATAAAGAGCACCAACTCCAGCCGACAGCGCTCGTGGTTACGCCACAGCTCCTCATCAGGGATGGACTTGATCCGCTCCCACAGGGGATTCTCCGGCAAGACTTCCGACCAGTTGGGACCGAGATAACGGTCGTAGAGGTCTTGGGTGGACTTGGCCACACAACTGCGAGCGTGAACCCCATTGGTGATGGAGGTAATTGGTACCTCCGGCACCGGCAGGCCGGGCCAGAGCTCTTGGAACATGTCCCGGGAGACATGGCCGTGGAGTCGGCTCACCCCATTGATAAAGGAAGCCATTTGAATAGCCAGGATGGCCATACTAAAAGGGGCGGCCGTATCTCCAGACCGAGCCCTACCCAAAGCCAGGAACTCCTCTCGGGTCAGCCCGAAAGTCTCGGCGTAGTGCCCCAAATAGTACATAATTTTGTCGGGCGGGAATAGGTCAATACCCGCAGGCACAGGGGTATGGGTGGTAAACAATTGGCTGGCCTTGGCCACCTGTAGGGCCTCGTGGAAGCGCAGCCCCTCTTCCTGGATCATGTGGCGAATCCGCTCTAGGGACAGGAAGGCCGAGTGGCCCTCATTCATGTGGTAGGCGGTGACGTTTAATCCCAAAGCCCGGAGCATCTTGACGCCGCCAATCCCCAGAACTATTTCCTGGTGAATTCGCATGTCCAAGTCTCCCCCGTAGAGCTGGTCAGTGATGTCCTGGTCGTAGGGGTTATTTTCCGGCAGGTTGGTATCGAGGAGGTAGAGCGGCACGTTGCCCACCTGGACTCGCCAGACCCGGGCATGCACCTGGCGGCCCGGCAAATCTAAACTAATCCGCAGCTCCTTGCCCTCGGCCTGGAATTCCTGGTGGAGAGGCATGTTGTAAAAGTCGTTGACCGGGTAGTTTTCCTGCTGCCACCCATCAGCTCCCAGGTGTTGGGAAAAATAGCCTTTCTGGTAGAGCAAACCCACCCCCACCAAAGGCAAGCCCAAGTCACTAGCGGACTTGAGATGGTCGCCAGCTAGTACCCCCAAGCCCCCCGAGTAGATGGGCAGACAGTCTACCAACCCAAATTCAGCCGAAAAGTAGGCGTAGCAATCCTGCTGCCGGGGGCGCTGCCGATGGTACCAATTGGGAGTGCGATTTACCTCATCGGTGACTCGGTCAGCTAGGTAGTCCTGGAGCTGCCGCGCCGCCCGGTCCATCTGGGCCAGAAATCCCTCATCTTCGGTTACCTCCCGCAGGCGATCTTGGCTGATAGTGCCGAGCATCAGCACTGGATTGTGGCGGCTGGCATCCCACAGGTCATGGTCCAGACGACGAAACAGTTCCTTAGCCTCCACATTCCAGTCCCAGTAGAGGTTGTGGGCCAACTTGCGCAGGGGCTCTAGGCGGGGGGGTAAACTGGGGGAGACATTGAAAGTGCGAATTGGATGCATAGATTCTTGGGCAGAGGAGTAAATAAATTCTGCACCCAGTTTGATCCAAACTGAGTTTGTCTTAATACTGTCTTAGGTCCACGTGATGACCACGACAGTCTGTAGAACACCCCCCTATTCTAGGAACATGACCTCGGCTTTCTTCCCCATTCCCGATCCTCCTCCTGATTTCAAGTCAGGATTTGTAGCCATTGTGGGACGGCCTAACGTCGGGAAGTCGACCCTCGTCAACAGTCTGGTGGGTCATAAGATTGCCATCACCTCCCCTACCGCTCAGACTACCCGGCGGATGCTGCGGGGGATTTTGACCACTAGCACCGCCCAGATCGTTTTTTTGGATACTCCCGGCATTCACAAACCCCAACATCTGCTTGGTCAGGTCCTGGTAAAAAATGCCCTCACCGCCTTGGGGTTAGTAGACTCAGTGTTGTTTGTAGCGGACGGGTCAGGGGTAGTGGGGCGGGGAGACCTATACATTGCCGATCTATTAGCTAAGGTGGCGGTTCCGGTAGTAATGGGCCTGAACAAAGCCGACCTCCAGCCAACCGCCTGCGCTGAGCTAGACCGGGGATACCAGGAGTTGGCCGCGCGTCACCACTGGTCCCTTGTCAAGTTTTCGGCCTTGACAGGGGCAGGGCTGCTACCCCTGCAGGAGCAGTTGCTCACATTTCTGGAGCCGGGTCCCTACTACTACCCTCCCGATTGCCACACAGACCAGCCAGAAGTTTTGATCTTAGCAGAACTAATTCGGGAGCAGATCCTGCATCACACCCGTGCCGAAATCCCCCATGCGGTGGCGGTAGTCATTGACCAGCTGGAGGAAACACCTAAGATCACCCGAATTCTAGCTACTATTTATGTGGAGCGCCCCAGCCAACGGGCAATCCTCCTGGGGAAAGGCGGCCTGATGCTCAAGTCCATCGGCACCACGGCCCGCCAAGAAATCCAGAAGCTGATCTGTGGTCCGGTTTATCTGGAGCTATTCGTCAAAGTGCAACCCCACTGGCGCCAGTCGCCTGGCCAACTGGCAGAATTAGGCTACCGCGTAGAGTCCTAGGGCAAGGTTTCCTCAATCAGGCTATCTATTGCCGGCCAGATTTGGTTACACTAAACCTCACATGGCGTTATTCAACAATGGGTTTTTGGGATGGCCAGTGACCCCCCTGCCCCTTGGGGCCAACAATTGCGCAATCTAATTATCGTTTTGGTGGCCGTAGTGCTGACGGTTGCCTTAGCCCTGGGCCTAGAGGGTCAAGGGAGGGGAGTTTCTCTCAAAGCCTTAGCAGCAAACTCTATCCCCCTAGAGGTGGCTCTCACCAACGGCAAGCCGACCCTGATCGAGTTTTATGCGGACTGGTGTACATCTTGCCAGGCCATGGCTAAGGACATGGCCGAGCTGGCATCCCGCTACCAAGACCGAGTCAATTTTGCTCTGCTAAACGTGGACAATACTAAGTGGCTGCCGGAAATGCTCCACTATCAGGTAGATGGAGTGCCCCACTTTGTATTTTTGGACTCCCAGGCCACTGCCCTTGGCAGCGCCATCGGTGAGCAACCCCCCACAATTATGGCTGCCAACTTGGACGCTCTGCTGCACGGGGAGCGGCCCCCCTACCTCCAGACCGGTCACAGTTCCGACTTTGACCCCTTAGCTCCCTCGGGAGCTGCCGACCCGCGCAGTCACGGTGGCTAACTCTGGACCCTATTAATGGACATCCCTGAGAAACTTTTTGTCTTAGGTCTGCTAGTCCTGGTCAATGCTTTTTTCGCTGCGGGGGAGATCGCCCTAGTTTCCGCTAATGATGCTCGATTAAGGGTTCTAGCCGAGCGGGGAGACCAGCGGGCCCGCCTAGTACTTAAAAATACTCAAAACAGCACCAAGCTTCTAGCCACAATCCAGGTGGTTCTCACCCTGGCCAGTTTCTTCACCTCAGCCACCGCTGCCCAAGGGCTAGTCGGACCTCTAGAACAACTCCTGCGCCAGATCCCCTGGTTGGGAGACAGGGTATACAATAGCGCTTTCGTCTTAATCACCCTTATGAGTGCCCTAGTGACCCTAGTGTTAGGGGAGCTAGTGCCGAAGCGGATTGCCCTGCGACATCCGGAACAGGCAGCGATCCTGACGATCATCCCGATTGCCTGGCTTGGTCGCCTGGCTGGCCCGGTGATCCTCTGGATTAGCCAACTCACTAATCTACTGTTGCGCCTCAGTGGCAATCACCCCGATGGCCCCGAGTCCCCCGTCAGTGTGGAGGAGGTGAGGGCAATGGTGGATGCGGCCCTACTAGGAGGAGCCGTCGGTGAACAGGAGCGACGGATTATTCATGGGGCGGTGGAGCTGAGTCAAATTACTGTCCGGGCAATCATGGTCCCCCGGGTGCAGATTCAATACCTCAAGGCCACCACCTCCCTAGAGGAAGCCTTTCAGGTAGCCTCGGAAAATGCCCATACCCGACTGCCCGTTTGTCATGAAGACCTGGACACGGTTTTGGGGATCCTCCACGTCAAGGACCTGATCCGGCCCCTAGGGGAGCTGCTTACCCACCCGCCTAGTCTGGGGGAGCTTCTACGGCCAGTCTGCTACGTCTCCGAAAGCAAGCTGGCCACGGATCTATTAGCGGAGATGCAAAGAAACCGACTGCATATGGCTATCGTCCGGGATGAATTCGGTGGCACTGCCGGCCTGGTGACCTTAGAAGACATCCTAGAAGAGATTGTCGGAGAGATCCGAGATGAGTACGATGCAGAGGAGGAGCGGGAGTTTCGGCGTTTGGGGGACCACGCAGGCATATTCAAAATTCGCGCTAGCTTGGCACGGGTCAATAATGAGCTGGAGGTCCGTCTCCCCAGGGAAGAGGCAGCTACGCTGGCAGGATTATTCATGCGGGAGCTGGACCGGCCCCCGGAACCAGGAGACCGCCTAGAGATTGACCACATCTTATTAGAAGTTTTGGCCGACGGCCTCCGGGTACGTGTGACTCGCTTATCACCAGGTCCTGAGGAGGACATCTAGGGCTATGGGAATCTTCCCCCGGCTGCGTCACTCTATTGGCAAGGAACTCACAGCCATAGCTGTCTCTCCCCTGAGCCACCTACTACACCCTTTATTGCGGCCGCGCCGCCTGGTGATTCTTGAGGCCTTCCTCATTGGGATCGTCGCTGCCCTAGGAGCAGTCTGCCTGAAGGAATCGGTTGCTGGACTGGAGTGGTGGCGGGATAATCTGGCGGAGCGCTTTCCACTCCTGTTGGTCTTGCCGGCCTTGGGAGTGGGAGGGGGAGGCTTAGCTGGGCTACTGATTCAGACTCTGGCCCCGGAGGCCGCCGGAAGCGGCATGCCCCAGGTCAAGGCAGTTTTGGCCCGGGTGCCCATGGCCCTGAACCTCAGGGTAGCCCTAGTGAAGCTAGGATCGGCGGCAGTAGCCCTGGGCACAGGCTTGGCCCTGGGACCTGAGGGACCGACAGTCCAGATTGGGGCCGGGATGGCTGCCCAATTGAGTCACTGGCTGCCCACATCCCCTGACTACCGCCGGCAGCTGATCGCCGCTGGGGGAGCAGCCGGGTTAGCCGCCGCCTTCAACGCCCCCATTACTGGCATGCTGTTTGTAATTGAGGAACTCCTCCAGGATGTGTCCAGCTTCACCCTGGGAACGGCAATAATTGCCTCCTTCGTCGGCGGGGTGATGTCCCGGGTTTTGGAGGGAAGGACCCTAAATTTAGACGTAATTGTTACCAGCCATCAAATCGACTTTACCGCCGTTGATATCCCCTTGGTGGTGGGCCTAGGTCTGGTAACCGGGGGCCTAGCTGCCCTATTAGACCAGGGGGTCCTCAAGGGGGCCAGGTGGACTCGCGAACACTTAAACTGGAGTCTACCAGTGAAGGTGGCCTTGGCCGGGGGTATATCGGGCTTAGGCGTGGCCCTGTTACCCCAGGCCCTAGGAAGCCGCAGCGACCTACCGACCCTGCTAGCCCACGGAGGGGTTAGTTGGCAGTTAACCCTGTTCGCCTTTGCTATCCAGTTTGTGCTGGTAATTGTGGCCGCAGGACTGCGGGCGCCCGGGGGGCTGCTCACTCCTACCCTAGTCCTTGGTTTCTACGTTGGTCACCTGTGGGCCATGGCTGCGCACGTGAACACGACCCTGCCTAGTATCTACGCCATGGCCGGGATGGGAGCATTCATGGGGGCTTTCTCCAAGGTGCCTGTGACGGCGATCGTCATCGTCTTCGAGTTAACCCACAACTTTGACTTAGTTCTGCCCCTGATGATTTGTGTGGTCACGGCCTATCTCGTGGCGGAGAAGCTCTCACCTGGGTCTCTCTATACCCGGTTATTGGCTTTAGACGGCATTCACCTAGAACCAGAGGGGGAGCCGGAGCACCCCTGGGACCAGCTGACTGCTGGGGAATTCATGGAATCCCGAGTGGAGACCCTGCCAGTAACCATGAAGATCGAGCAAGTAGTGCAAGTATTTCAAGAATCCCACCATCGGGGGTTTCCCGTAGTGGATGGCCATAAGCTAGTAGGGATTATCACCGAAAGCGACCTGATTCGAATTCGCCAGGGCCGCCTAGGACCTGACCAGCCCCTAGGACTAATTATGAGTCCCAGACCGATTACCGTGCGCCCTTCAGATACCCTCAATCAAGTCCTTTACCTCCTCTCCCACTACCAAATCTCCCGGCTGCCGGTTATTGAGCACAACCAACTGGTCGGCATTATTACCCGCAGCGATATTCTCCGGGTAGAGTCAATGCGCCTCGAACCCGGAGAGTACAAAGACCCCCACCCTTCCTACCTGGCCTACCAAGTCCGTCCCCCTGCCGTCAGTCAAGGACGAGTGATTTTACTTTTGAGTAATCCTCTGACAGCCACCACTTTAGTACAACTAGGATTACGCCTGGCCCGAGCTCGGGACTGGGAACTGCTTTGTTTGTGTGTGGTTCTTATCCCCCCCACAAGTTCTCCAAGCACTACCCAAGTGGACCTGACTCCGGCTCGCCAAATCCTAGACCCCCTTTTGGCCCTAGGGGCGGCAGAATCAGTCCCCCTTCACCTCCAGGCCCGGGTAGCCCACACGGTCAGCGCTGCGGTGCTCGACGGCATTCGCGAGCAACACACGGACCTGTTGTTAATGGGCTGGAAGGGCAGCACCTCTACCCCCGGCTCAGTGTTTAGTACTGCTGTGGACACCCTGATCAACCACGCCCCCTGTGATGTGATGGTGGTCAAGGCTAACCCTCAGCTCGGCTGGCGGCGCTGGCTCCTGCCCATGGCCGGGGGCCCCAATGCCCAGCACGCCCTAGAGCTGCTGCCCAGCCTAGTGGATCGTCGAGACAAGATTCAAGTTCAACTGTGTCAGATTTTTCAACCCAACGACACCAGCTATGACCCAGGATTTCTCCAGGATCAGGCCACCTTTGCCCAGGAAGTTTTAGGGCTGCGAGTTACCACTACTGCTGCCTGTGCCCAAACCGTATCCGAGGCAGTCTTAGACCTAGCCCAAAACCATGACACGGACGTGGTCTTGATTGGGGCAACTCGTGAGGGGCTCCTCAAACAAGTGATCCTGGGCAATATCCCAGAAACCATTGCCCGCCAGGCATCATGTACTGTAATTTTGGTGCGCAAAGCAGTATCAAAAGCAACCGAACACCTAGCCCAATTGGAGTAGGCTGACTCGTGTCCGCTGGTCTGCCCTTCCATGCGCCTTGAGCAGTTACAATCCTTCCTAGCCGTCGCCGAAACCAACAGCTTCCAGAAAGCCTCCCGTCGTTGCCAAGTTACTCAATCTGCCATTAGCCGGCAAATTCAAGCCCTGGAAGCTAATTTGGGTTTGCGCTTGTTTCACCGGGGAGCCAAGGTACGCCTGACCCTAGGGGGTGAGCAGTTGCTTCCGTGGGCTAGGAAGATCTGTCAAGAGTGGCAAACTGCCCAAGAGCAAATTCAAAATCTGCTGCACGGGGAACGCTCAGACCTATGCATCGCGGCTGTACCTTCGATCTGCACCTACTACCTTCCCCCCATCATCCATAGTTTTTACCACTCCTACCCGCGGGTGCAGCTGCGGGTGACCGCCCTTGGCAGTGACCGGGCCGTGAAGGTGCTCAAAGACGGCCTAGTGGATGTGGCAGTGGTGATGCAAAATCCCTTCTTGGTGCCCAGTGCCGAATTAGTAGTTCAACCCCTATTTGAGGAGTCAATTCGGGTGCTCATGGCGGCCAGCCACCCCTTGAGCACCCAGACGAGTATTACTTGGGAGACCCTAGCTACCTATCCCCAGGTAGTGTTTAAGGATGGCTACGGTATGCAGCGCCTAGTGCGTGAGCAGTTCCAGCGCCGGGGACTACCTCTGCAGGCCGCCCTAGAACTGAACATTCCCGAGGCATTTCGGGGCGTGCTACGTCAAGGAATAATGGTGGCTCTCCTGCCAGAGTCTTGCCTAGGGGATGCTGGGTTTGACCAGACCCTAGCCGTGCGGTCTCTAGCTCTAGAGGCTAATGAGGCCCCCTTGGTGCGGCGGATTGTACTGGTGACTACCCAGGACCGGCTCCATATTCCGCCAATCCGGGATTTCCATAGGTTAGTGTTGGAACTACAACCTCCCCAGGTAGGTTATGAGTCACGAGTTCCGCACCCTATTATGTAAGATCGGCAGCGGCACTCATACGGGTGAATCTCTGACCCGGACTGAGGCTAAGCTGGCCTTGCAGTTAATGCTTAAGCAAGTGGCAACCCCAGCACAGATCGGGGCTTTTTTGATTGCTCACCGGATCCGGCGCCCCACCGGGGCGGAAATGGCCGGGATGCTAGATGCCTGCGATGAACTCGGGCCCTACTTAAAACCCCTGAACAACCCCAAACCGGTTCTGGTAATGGGTTCTCCCTACGATGGACGCTGTCGCACCTTGCCCCTGAGTCCCCTGGTGGCTCTGGTCTTGGCCGCCGCCGGGCAACCAGTAGTTCTGCACGGGGGCGAACGCATGCCCACTAAGGCAGGTCTGCCCTTGGTGGATATGTGGCGGGGTCTCGGGGTAGACTGGGGCCGCCTATCTCTAGATCAAGTACATCTCACCCTATCCCAGGTGGGGATTGGCTTAGTTTACCTCCCAACTCACTTCCCCCAAGCCCAAGGCTTGGTACCCTACCGAGAGCAAATTGGCAAGCGGCCCCCCCTCGCCACCCTGGAGCTAATATGGTCACCCTACCGGGGGGCTGCCCACGTGGCCTGTGGATTCGTCCACCCACCCACTGAGGCGGTGATTCGGGAAGCCTTCGCCCTAAGGGCAGTGGAACAATTTACTACCGTCAAAGGCTTAGAGGGAAGTTGTGACCTGCCTCGGGAGCGTACAGGAATCCTGGGGTTAGCCGACTCGGGCATTTCCTTCCGACGTCTGCATCTCCACCCCCGGGAATACGGCCTGGGGGGAAAAGAAATCCCCTTGACAGAGCAGTTCTCCCCTGAGATCCTCACTAGCTTGGCGGGAGAGCCGGGGGAACTTGGTGATGCCGTCCTTTGGAACGGGGGATTTTACCTGTGGCGCTGTGGAGCCTGTGCGGATCTGGCAAGTGGCCTGGACCGGGCGCGGGAGATCTGGCGCAGCGGCCAAGCCCTCACTCAACTACGCCGGTTACAGCAAATCATGAACTACCTGTGAATGCCACCAGGGGGAAACGCGCTTGGACCTCTCCCAGAGGGCGTCTTCTACCCTCTTCCTGCCAGTAGTTGATTACCTCGGTAGCTTGGTTGAGCAGCTCGATCCGGTCTTGGTCGCTAATCCAATGTTTGGCCTCCAACTCAGTCTTCAACTGTTCCCAAGCGTCGTTGCGAGGCCAAAAAAAGTAAGATGTCAAGGGACTAGTGCCCTTACCCACCACTTGGTCCACTGCCAAGGCCACGTCTTTCTCCAACCAGAGAACCTTCAGGATAAATTTCGACAAGTATGCCTCCAAAGCTATTGCCAACTTTTGCCAAGAAACAATCGCAATCCATAATTCTACTTTAATTAAAGCCCATGTATCCTCAACCAATAGCGATAATTATTTTTGATATTGATGGGGTGATCAGAGATGTGGCCGGTTCCTATCGCCGCGCCCTAGCTGACACCGTCGAATACTTTACCGGGGGAATCTACCGGCCGTCGGCCGAAGATATTGACCAACTCAAGGCAGAGGGAGTCTGGAACAACGATTGGCAGGCAGCCGAGGAGCTAGTCTACCGCCAGGGGGCCCGGCGGGGGTCCCTAGATTACCAGCAGGTAGTCGCCTTCTTTCAGTCCCGCTATCGCGGCCCGGACCCCAGTCACTGGACCGGCTATATTTGTCATGAACCCCTCCTGGTGGATTCGACCTACTTTAACCAGCTCACCCAGGCTAGGTTACCTTGGGGCTTTTTCAGCGGCGCTACGCGGGCTTCAGCTCTCTACGCCCTGGAGGGCCGTTTAGGCCTGGTAGCTCCGCCCCTAGTGGCCATGGAGGATGCCCCAGGTAAACCCGACCCCACCGGCCTGATTAGCCTAGCGGACCAACTAGCACCTGCCAGTCCAGTAGTGTACGTGGGGGACACCGTGGCAGACATGAAAACCGTGGTGGCAGCCCGCTCTCTCCGGCCAGACCGGCGGTGGTTCGGGGTGGGGGTCCTGCCACCCCATGTCCTGGAAAACCCCAGCGCTGCCCTTGCTTACCGCAACCAGCTAGGACAAACCGGGGCAGACCTAGTGCTAGACCAGGTCCGACTGCTGGGCGCCTCTGTGATTAGCCAACTACTTGCCTGACTTGAACTTACCATGACTGAACAACTGCAACCGGGGGACCGAGTGCGGCTGGCGATAGCGCCACCCTACCTGAAAACCGCTGAACCTATGCCCATGCTGCGGCCACCTGATGTGGTCAGTATCGGTGAAGAGGGGGTAATTATCGACCGGCGGCCCGGGGGGTACTGGGCGGTGCGCTTTCACCGAGGGGCATTCTTGCTCGGGGCCGAGTTTCTCGAGGTAGTCCCTCCCCGTTGATATTGCTCCAAGGGAGTCCCCACTAAGCTAAAATCACCTCTGGGATTTCACAAGAAGGGGCAAACCACTGGCTACCAGAGTCATCCTCGTCCGCCACGGCGAGAGCACCTACAATCAACAGCAGCGAGTCCAGGGGCACTGTGACGCCTCCACCCTAAATGAACGGGGAATCTGGGGAGCCCACCAAGTGGCTAAAGCCTTGCTGGGTATCCCCGTTGAAGTCTTGCTAAGTAGCCCCCTGCAACGAGCCCAAGCCACTGCTGAGGTAATTGCTGACCATCTGAGACCGCCCCAGCGGGAGACCACAGACCTTCTGAAGGAAGTAAGCTTACCCCTCTGGGAAGGGATGGCCTTCAAGGATGTTCAGGCTCAATACCCTCAGGAGTACGCTGCCTGGCAACACCACCCCCACCGACTTAAAATGGTGGTCGACGGGAGGGATTTTTATCCTGTCCCCACTCTCTACGCACAAGCCAAAGCCTTTTGGGATTACGCACTCCCGACCTACCAGGACAAGACTCTGGTGGTCGTGGCCCACAGCGGCATTAATCGGGCCCTAGTGTGTACTGCCCTGGGACTAGGCCCAGAGCAGTACCAAACCTGTCACCAGTCCAACTGTGGGATCAGCGTCCTGAATTTCCCAGGCCTCCTCGGAGAGGGGGTCCAACTTGAGGCGCTTAATTTGACCTCTCACCTAGGAGAAACCCTACCTTCGAGCCGGCTGAAAGCCAAAGGACCGCGAATCCTGCTAGTGCGCCACGGAGAAACCGACTGGAACCGCCAGACCCGTTTTCAGGGTCAAATCGACATTCCCTTAAATGCCACCGGGTTGAGTCAGGCCACTCAAACCGCTGAATTTTTAAAAGACATACCCCTACAGTTTGCCTACAGCAGTCCCTTGGCCCGGGCCCAGCAAACCGCCACTGCCATCCTTGGGCATCATTCCCTAGCCCTGCAGTTTCATCCGGGTCTGCGGGAGATCAGTCACGGGGAGTGGGAAGGAAAACTGGAAGCCCAGGTGGAAACACAGTTTCCCGGGCAGCTGCAGGCCTGGCGTCAAACCCCTCATCAGGTCCAGATGCCCGGGGGTGAGAATCTCGACCAGGTTTGGCAGCGGGCCGTGGGCGCCTGGTCAGAAGTCCTCGCCAACGAAGCTCTAGATTACCGTCTGGGAGTTGTAGTCGCCCACGACGCCATCAATAAGGTGATCCTAGCCCACTGTCTGGGCTTGGGACCGGCTGCTTTTTGGGCCTTCCGCCAAGGCAATGGGGCAGTAAGTGTGATCGATTATGTCCACGGACCTAGCGCACCCCCAGTGGTGATGGCGATGAACATCACCACCCATCTGGGAGGAGGGATTCTTGACCGGACGGCAGTGGGAGCACTTTAGTGACTTCACCACCCGAACTACTCAAGCAGGTGCGCGTGCTTGATCTGGGAACTGGCGTCGATCTGGTCACCGATGTTCTGTTACACCAGGGGATGATCCTCCGTGTGGGCCCCGAGTTAGAAGATTACCCGGCTGATACCCTGGTTGAGGATGGCTCCGGTTGGATCCTCGGCCCGGGCCTGGTGGATTTGTATAGTACCTGCGGCGAGCCAGGCCACGAGGAAAGTGAGACCCTAGCTGAGTTACTCCAAGCAGCCCAGGCGGGAGGCTTTACCCGGATAAACCTCTTGTCATCTGCTCACTTCCCCCTCGACCGTCCCGGGGCGGTCGATCTGCTGACTTCCCGGGTAGCGGCCACAGGAAGACCTCATCCCCAGGTAAACCTCTGGGGAGCTTTGACGGAAGGGTCCCAAGGCCAGCATATGAGCTGCATCCTAGACCTAGTCCAGGCGGGGGTAGGCGGGTTCATGGACTGCCGGCCCCTGGCAAATCTGCGGGTGTTACGTCATACCCTCCTCTACCTAGCTCCCCTAAAACTGCCAATTAGTTTATGGCCCCAAGAGCCCTCTCTAGCAGCTCAAGGGGTAGCCCGAGAAAGCCCCGAGGCCTTAGTTCTAGGACTGCCATTAATCCCCGCTAGTGCCGAGACAGCCGCTCTGGCAGCCTTGCTGATGGTGGTCGAAGAAACTGGAGTACCCGTGCACATCGCCCGGGTGTCAACTGCCCCAGGGGTGGCCATAGTAGCTGCGGCTAAGGAGCGGGGCTTGCCTGTGACGGCTAGCACCTCCTGGATGCACCTGTTGCATTACGCTGGGGACCTAGAGGGCTACAATCCCAACTTGCGCCTCGAACCCCCTCTAGGGACCGCTGCTGACCAGGCAGCTCTCCAGGAGGCCACCCTCCAGGGAGTCCTAGATGCCATTGCTGTCGACCACCGGCCATGTACCTACGAGGAAAAAACCCTCCCCTTTGCAGAGGCTCTACCCGGGGCTGTTGGGTTTCAGTTAGCCTTACCCTTGCTTTGGCAGGCCCTAGTAGTTAATCAAAACTGGTCTCCCCTTACCCTCTGGCAAAGACTCAGCACTGGGCCTGCCCGCTGCCTAGGACAGCCCCCTGCCACCTTGGCAGTCGGGGAAAGGGCTGAGCTGACTTTGTTCAATCCTGGGGGGAGTTGGCCTGTGAATACTCAAACCCTGACTTCTCGAGCCCACAACACCCCTTGGCTGGGGAAACCGATTACCGGCCAAGTCCTGAGAACTTGGTGTTAAACCCAGGGGGTTCGGTTTTGGCTTGCTCTCGCTTGCGCCGCTCCGCCAAGACCAGATCCTTCATCACCGCCTGGGCTTGAGCCATTTTTTCCAGATTGCTATGGTATAAATCAAGATCCTTCTGCAATCTGTCAACGGCAATCGGCAACCCGGTCAGCATTTGGGTGAAGACTACTTCCCGCCGCGACTCGTCCCGGGCGATTTCCGGGGCAACCTGTTCAATCAGGGTGTAAAGGCCGATTGCAAACAGACGACCACACTTGTAGCGTGGATAGGTGGCAATTTGGCCTAGGGTCCCTCGGAGCACCTCAGCCCCAGGGCCTAGCACTTGGGGTAGGGCCATCAGATCCGCTTCAGTCCAACCCTCCAGGGCCGCCGTGAAGACCTGGGCATCCCGCCGCAGTTGTTGCGGATCAAAACCTACTGCCTGGACTAGGGCTTGAAAAATGCTCTCCCGGTCCTGGTCAGGGTAGTAACCAGCCATAAATTGGTCAAAAGAAGTAACTACTCCCAGGGCCAGAACCGGATCGTAGTGGAAGTCAACATTCACCGCCAATAGGTGCAGCTCCACCAGCAATTCTTCTACGAAGCGCCGGTAAACCGAATGGATGGGACGGTTGTGGAGGGAGTAGAACTGGTGTTTTGTATCGGAAACGGTGCGGACGTTATTCACAAAGGGTCATCCAAGTTGACGGACGTATGGGGCTCAAACTAGGAACACTACCTCGGAGGGTACCAGAGACTGACACCAGGGGGGCACCCCCGGTGTCTAGGAAACTTTAGATAGCTACGGCTTGACGAGTGACAGCGTTGAGCAGTCCCTTGGCGTACATGACCGCAAAGTCGTCGATGCTAGAGTGCTTGATCTTGCTAGCTTGCCCGGCACTCCCAAAAGAAATGTAACGGTCGCCACAGACCTTCTGCATGTATTTGATAGAGGGCTTCAGGAAGTGACGGGGGTCAAACTCCTTCGGGTCCTTGGCTAGGGCTTCCCGAACCGCAGCCGTGATGGCCAGGCGGTTGTCAGTGTCAATGTTCACCTTGCGCACACCACTTTTGATCCCCTTTTGGATCTCTTCCACGGGTACCCCGTAGGTCTCAGGGATAGCGCCCCCGTACTGATTAATGATTTCAATCAGATCCTCGGGCACCGAAGAGGAACCATGCATGACCAGGTGGGTGTTAGGTAGGCGACGATGAATTTCTTCAATCCGACTGATAGCTAGGATTTCCCCGGTGGGTTTACGGGAGAACTTGTAGGCACCATGGCTAGTACCAATGGCCACTGCCAGGGCGTCCACCTGGGTTTGTTCCACGAAGTCTACAGCCTGGTCGGGGTCAGTGAGAAGTTGGTCGTGGGAGAGTACTCCTTCGGCCCCGTGACCATCTTCCTTATCCCCCATACCAGTTTCCAAAGAGCCAAGGCAGCCGAGTTCTCCCTCTACACTTACGCCGATGGAATGGGCTACCTTAACTACTTCCCGCGTAGTTTGGACGTTGTATTCGTAGCTAGAGGGGGTCTTAGCATCTGCTTCTAGGGAACCATCCATCATCACGCTGGTAAATCCCTGACGCATGGCCGAGTAGCAGGTAGCTGGCTCGTTACCGTGGTCTTGGTGCATGACCACGGGAATGTGGGGGTAAGTTTCCACCGCTGCCAGAATCAAGTGACGCAGGAAATTCTCTCCGGCATACTTGCGGGCCCCTCTGGAGGCTTGGAGAATCACGGGGCTGTCGTGCTCATGGGCAGCCTGCATGATCGCCTGAATCTGCTCCATATTGTTGACGTTATAGGCAGGGATGCCGTAGTCATTTTCCGCTGCATGGTCAAGCAACAGACGTAAGGGTACGATTGCCATAAGTAATCCTGGGGTTAATGGGCAGTAACGGCACCGAAAGCTAGAAAGCAATCTAAACTATGACTACAATCTTAAGCCAATTGGGGGATCCCAGGTGATGTACTGCCAGAGCTTCCCCCACTTCCACAAGGCACCACAGCACAGCCTAAAATTTGGACTTGTCTTCTGACTACCTTTTCCGCTATCATCATGCCGCACCTTGTTCTAGGAGGGTGTGTGTTTCTTCGTACTAGCCCCTACCACATACCAGTAATGAAAACTTTTATTGGCTCTTCTGCCCGGGTTGTTGCTTTGGGCTTTTTAGCGGCCCTCCTGCCCAGGGTAGCCCTGGCCCAAATCCCTCCCAGCATCCAGCCAGGCCAAATCCAGCGGCAACTAGCTCCCCTGCCGCCCTCTACTGGGCCTGCCCCTAATGTTCCAGTACCAGTTCCGGGACAAGGTCCTAGCGTTGCCCCTGGCAATAATGAGGTGACCTTTACCATTACCTCCGTAGACATCGAAGGTTCTACGGTTTATAGCCAGGCACAACTGCGGCCCCTCTACGCCCCACTGCTAGGGCACCCTATCCATCTAGCGGATTTGTACGCCCTGGCTAGTCGTATCACCGCCATGTATCAGAAAGATGGCTACCTACTGTCTGAGGCGGTGGTGCCGGAGCAGACCATCGAGAATGGCCAAGCCCGGATCCAGGTTATTGAAGGCTACGTACAATCGGTGAATTTTACTGGGGTCTCCCCCCGCCTGCAGCATACACTCCAGGGATATGCCCACCATATTGAGGCTTCTCGCCCCCTCAACAATAGTGTCCTGGAGCGCTATCTGCTCCTGATGAGTGACCTCTCAGGCCTGCACCTGAACGTCGCTCTCAATCCCGGTACGGTGCCGGGGGCAAGTGTCCTCGATGCCTCGGTGAACCTGAAGCCCTTTAGCCCCTTCATCGAGTTTGATAACCGGGGCAGCCAGCAGGTAGGCCCGCTGCGATTACAGGCGGGGGTTTACCTCAACTCTTTACTCGGAGAGGGCGAGCGGTTCAACATTGACTTTGCCACCACCCCAGAGGACGTCAGTCAGCTGCAGTACGGGGATGCCGGGTTAGTATTTCCCATTGGGAGTAATGGTCTGACCGTTAATGTGGATGGCTCCTACACTGCCGTCCGGCCAGGGGGTACCTTCCAAACCTTCGACTTGAACGGCAGTAGCACCGTGATCAATATGGGGGTCAGTTACCCTCTGATCCGCTCGCGGGCCGAAAACCTCAACGTCAGCATCGGTTTCCAATACAACGACAGTAAAAACCTAACCCTGTTTACCGGCACGCCGGTGTACATCAGCGCAGACCGCCTGCGAGTCCTTAGCCTTGGCGTCGACTACAACCGCACTGACAGATTCGGCCTGACCACCGCCGACGCTACCCTGGCCGAAGGCCTAGGCATTTTAGGAGCAACCACTAATGGCACCTCCGCCCGCCCTCTGTCCGTGGCCAATGGCAGTGCTCAGTTTACTAAATTTAGCTTCCAAGCCACCCGCCTTCAGACTTTGCCGGATCACTTCAGCCTCTTCCTGCTAGCTAACGGGCAGGTAACGGGGGACACCCTGCTGACGGAGGAGCAGTTCGGAGTAGGGGGGGCTACCTGCGGCAGCGCCTTTGTGTCCTTCCAGATTGCGGGAGACTCCGGGTACTGTGTGCGGACGGAACTAGCCCGCTCCTTCACCTACCGGTTCCAGCATCAAAACATGTTCACTCAGCCCTACATCTTTGCCGATTACGGTCAGACTTTCCTCAATAGTCCCACAGCCGCCCAGTCTTCTAGCAGCAGGCTGGCTTCTGCCGGTCTGGGGGTGAGGCAAAACTTCGGTCAGTACGTCAACCTGCAAGTGGAAATGGCTTTCCCCCTTCAGGACACGGGTACCGGCTTCACCCAAGACCCGCGTCTGTTCTTTACCCTACAGTCTTTGTTCTAGGGGGGCTGTAGTTATAGCTCCTAAGGGGGACTTGATCTAAACCCAGTCCCCTTTTTTAGCCGCCGTGTCAGGGGCTGACGGTCTCGGTCGGAGTCTGAGACTCGGTGGTTTGATTCAGTCGCCACTTCCCATCCTCCCGTAGTTCCAGAACCCACTGGTGATAGGCCATCAGGCTGGGGCGGTGGCCGACACTAATGTAGGTAATTCCTAAGACCCGAAGCTGGCGGTAGAGATTCTCCTCATTCTCTAAGTCCAGAGCACTAGTAGCCTCATCCAAGATCGCGTAGGCCGGGCGGGTCAAAAGCAGGCGGGCAAAGGCAAGGCGTTGCTGCTCACCTAGGGAGAGCACATCAGCCCAATCCAACTCCACATCAAAGCCCCCGAGACGCTCGGGCAGATGCTCTAGGTTGACTTCCCTGAGCACTTTCTCCAGCTCGGCCACCGGAATCTGGGCGCTGCTGTTGGGGTAGAGTAGTTGCGAGCGTAGGGAACCCAAAATCATGTAGGGCCGCTGGGGAAGAAAGAGCATTTCTCGGAGGGGTGGCCGACGAACAGTGCCGCTGCCTTGGTTCCAAAGGCCAGCGATTGCCCGGAGTAGGGAACTTTTGCCAATCCCGCTCGGACCTACCACCACCAGTCCTGATCCCGGAGGCACCATCAGGCTCAAGTCACAGATCAGCCGCCGCCCTCCATCGGGGGTCAAGAGGGTGAGATTCTCGAGGACCACTTCTGTACCCTGCTCCTGGAGGGCAATGCCAGCGCTGCGGGGAGCATCCAAGCCCATAGACTCGGTGAATATTGACAGACGGTCAATGCCCGCAGCAAAGGCGGTAATATCAGTGATGCTGTTGACGATCAGGGACAGGGAACCGTAGACCATACTGAAGGCATAGTTAGCCTGGACCATGTCACCGTACTGGATCCTCTGGACTATATGACCGTCACGCATCACCCCTTGCCAATCAAAAAACAACGGGAACAGGACTAGGTAAGGGAGCACAACCGGGATGTATTGGTAGGCAGTCGTAAAGAAGGAGAGGTTCCGCTGCCAACCAATCAAGGCCAGGAAGTTAGCCACGGCAGTGTTAAACCGATTGCCGGCCTGTTGGGCTTCCTGGGGCTCCCCCTGGTAGAAGGCAATCGCCTCGGCGTTATCGCGCACGCGCATGAGGGAATACCGGAAATCTGCCTCAAACCGCAGCTGGTTAAAGTTTAGCCGCACTAAACGCCGGCCGATCAGCACTGTTAACAGGGTACCAACAACCGAGTAGATGAGTACAACCACGACTAGGAGTAGAGATTCGGACCAGAGGATGCCGATAAAGGAGGCCAAATTGATCAGTGAGCTCAGGATGGCCAGCAAAAAACCTAAACTAGTGTTTGTAAAGTTGTTAATGTCGGCACTGATCCGCTGGTCAGGGTTATCGATTTGGGCGTCCTGCTCAATGGCGTAGTAGGTGCGATGGGCAAAGTAGCGGCCTAGAAAGTCGTCGGTGAGCCAGACTCGCCACCGCAAACCCAGGTAGCTCTGGATATACCCGTAAAAAGCCGTCAGAGGAATACCAATTAAAAAGGCTACAAAGTAGGTGCCTACGTACAGATAGGCTAGGTGCACATCCGCATCAGCTGAGACTTTATCCCGGGACACAAAGTCCTTGGCAAAGTCCACCAAGGCATTGGTGAAGAAGTTACCCACATAGCTAAAACTGACGTTGATCCCAGTGATGGCGATGGATAGAAAGAGCACTGCCCCGAGGAGAAACCACTGCTCTAAGCGCGGCCGGACCTGCCGGCGAAAGGCCAGAAAACTGGCGGTAGGCACCGCTAGGGTCAACACTAGCAACACCACCAGGGGGGACTGAAGGATACTCCTAATTAGAGGGGCCAGGCCAGGGGCGATCTTGCCGGTCAGATCGGGATTGAGATGCTCCCCTAAAAGAGTAGCCACCGCCACTAACACAAACAGTAAGCCAAATAGAAATACTATCAGTAGGCTCATCAGCAGCACCGTAATCCAACCCCCCCCCCGGATTCTGGGGAAAAAATAGGGCTGGGCAATGCTGACAAAGCGCTGCCACAACTGGGGGGTAAAAGGCGAGGGGGAAGATGAAGACATAGGAGCTGCTGCCAAATAGGTCAAGGGAGGAAAGGACTCGAGGATCCCTGACTAGCTAGCCAGAGACCCCGCGGCTGAGGGCTAGGGAAACTGGATGGGGACTTTAAGCGCTCCCCAGTCCGCGACCGGGATTTTTCCCTTGGCCGGGAGAAGGATAGGGAGCCAAGTCTAGTTTAGGATAGGAGAAGTTAGGAGCCCAGTCTGCGGGCTGGAACTGCTGGTTCTGTTATAGATTAACCTGATGCTAAGTGCCGGGATCGTTGGCCTCCCCAATGTGGGCAAGTCCACTCTTTTTAACGCCCTAGTGGCTAATGCTAAAGCCCAGGCCGCCAATTTCCCGTTCTGCACTATTGAGCCTAACGTAGGGGTGGTGTCCGTGAGCGACCCCCGTCTGGAAACCCTTGCCCGCCTGTCTGGGTCGGCACAGATCATTCCCACCCGGGTAGAGTTTGTAGATATTGCTGGCCTAGTGGCAGGGGCTAGTCAGGGAGAAGGCCTAGGTAATCAGTTTCTCGGTCACATCCGCCAAGTAGACGCCATTGTCCAGGTGGTGCGTTGTTTTGATGACCAGGACATTATTCACGTGGCCGGTTCCGTTGACCCGCTACGGGACGTGGAGGTGATTAACCTGGAACTAGCCCTGGCTGATCTAGCCCAAGTAGAAAGGCGGCTCGAACGACTACGTAAACAGCCCCGGGGGGAGGCCGCCGATGAGGTGCAGTTGCTCGAGCGCTTGAGAGCAACCTTGAATGAAGGTCAAGCCGCCCGCCAACTATCCCTTGGTAGCGAAGAGGAACTGCTGGTAAAACCCTTGGGACTGCTGACGCGCAAACCCCTGATCTACGCCGCCAACGTAGCCGAGACTGACCTGGGTACAGGCAACGCGTGGGTAGAACAGCTGCGGGCCTACGCCGGGGAATCTACCCAAGTAGTAGTAGTCTCAGCCCAGGTGGAGGCTGAGCTTGGGGATCTGTCTTTCGCCGAGCAGGCCGATTACCTTGCCTCCCTAGGAGTCAGCTCTGGGGGCCTGCAAACTCTGATCAATGCCACCTATCAACTGTTGGGCTTACGGACCTACTTTACTACTGGTCCGAAGGAAACCCGCGCTTGGACCATCAAAGCTGGGATGCTGGCACCCCAGGCTGCCGGGGTGATCCATACTGACTTTGAGCGGGGATTCATTCGGGCGGAGACCGTCGCCTACCAAGACTTGGTGACAGCAGGTTCCCTGGCGGCGGCCCGGGAGCGGGGGTTAGTACGCAGTGAGGGCAAGGATTACCTGGTCCAGGAGGGGGATGTGATGTTGTTCCGCTTCAATGTTTAGCTGCCCTCAGGGCGACACAGTTACCACCGAGGAATCCAGGGATGACTAGCCGATTCCACACCCCGGAAGCAATAGACCTTGCACCTTTAGTTGATCTAGCCCTCCTAGACCCGACCCTCACCCCGGAAGGATTCACCCAAGGCTGTGAGGCAGCTGACCAGTTTGGGTTTGCCACGGTTTGCGTTTACCCGTACCAGGTGGGACGGGCCGCTGAGTTGTTGCAGCGCAGTAAGACACGGGTAGGCACAGTAGTCGGCTTTCCTAGCGGTGCCCACACTTGCGCTGTCAAGCTCTACGAAGCGGAGGAGGCCACCGAGAATGGCGCCCGAGAGCTAGATGTGATGGTTAACCTAGGCTGGCTCAAACAGGGACAGTGGGATCTATTGCACCGGGAACTGGCGACAATCTGCGAACACACCGGCCAAACGGTGAAAGCGATTTTGGAGGTTAGCCTCCTTACGCCTGAGGAGGTTAGTCAAGCCTCAGATGTGTGCCTGGACGCCGGGGTAGCGTTTCTGAAGACCGGTACTGGCTGGCGGGGCGGGGCGACCGTTGAAGGGGTGAAGCTTTTAGCCCAAGTTACCCGGGAGCGGGCCGGGGTCAAGGCGGCCGGCGGTATCCGCACCGCTGCCCAAGCCCTGGACTTGGTCCAAGCTGGGGCAACTAGATTGGGGACCTCCCGGGGAGTTGAGATTCTCCAAGAGTACTATCACCGTGGCCCGGGGTCTTCCTAATCTCCCGCAATTCGCAATTCAGGAAAAAGTCCCATGTATACCCGGCCCGCGTCAGTCTGACCCATGAGTTCTACCTACAAAGTCACAGGCATCAATCTCAAGAGCACTCCCCTCGGAGAGACAGACCGACTAGTGACGATTCTCACCCCTGAACAGGGTTTGTTGCGGGTAGTGGCTCCTGGGGCTCGGAAAATCCATTCCCCCTTGGCGGGTCGCAGTGCCTTGTTTGTGGTCAACACCCTCTTGGTAAGCCGGGGCCGGACCCTGGACCGGATTTGTCAAGCGGAGACTTTGCTTTCCCATCCTGGTTTAAGCCGCCAGCTCCTGCGGTTGGCGGCAGCCCAATACCTGGCGGAGATGGTTTTGCACCAGTCCCTGAGTGGGCAGTCCCAAGCGGAGCTATTTCTACTTTTTTGTCAGCGCCTAGAATGCCTAGACCAGGTGCCCGAAGCCCAGGTCTTGCCCCACCTAGTGGGCGGCATCTTTGCCCTGCTTACCCTAGCTGGTCTAGCTCCCCAGGTTCACACCTGTGTGATGACTCACCAACCCCTCGAGCCCAACCCTCTGGACCCGCAGTGGCACGTGGGCTGGAGCCCTTCCCTCGGGGGGGTGGTGAAGGCGGGGGTCCTTGGCGGTGTGGCTACCACCCGGCTCGCCGCTGCGGATTTAAGATCGCTTCAGCAATTGCCGGCGCTGGACCTACCAGGAACACCGGCGGTATGGCAGCGCCTGGAACAGGTTTTGCGCCAGTACGCCGAGTATCACCTTGAGCGTTCAATCCGCTCTAGCGAACTACTTCACACCTGTCTTACCTAAGCCCCCCCGACCCGCCATGGAATTTTTTGACAGCAGCACCTACAGTCTTCCTCCCCAACAGGTGAAAGCCGATCCCGATCCCTTACCGCCAGAGGAAGGGGAGACAGGATTCTGGCCGGTGCTCAGTAACCGCAATTTCTTAACCCTCTGGACTGGTCAGCTTTTCTCCCAAGTGGCAGACAAGATCTACATTGTGCTGATGGTGGCGATCATTGCCGCCCAGTACAGCCATGAGGACCAGCCCATGAGCGGCCTGATATCAGGGGTGATGGTTGCCCTCACGGTGCCAGCGGTGCTGTTCGGTTCGGTGGCGGGAGCCCTGGTAGACCGCTGGTCGAAAAAGCTGGTCCTAGTTGCTACTAACTTGGCGCGGGGATTATTGGTCCTCAGCTTGCCCTCCCTGTTGTGGCTGACCCACGACTGGGGAGCCCTAGGAACTATCCCCTGGGGATTTGGGATGATCCTCGGCTTAAGCTTTCTAGTTTCAGTCTTGACGCAGTTCTTCGCCCCTGCTGAGCAAGCAGTTATTCCCTTGATCCTAGAGCGGCGGCACCTACTGTCAGCCAATTCCTTATACACGACCACCATGCTAGCTTCAGTGATCCTGGGCTTTGCCCTAGGTGAACCCCTCCTGGCGCTGGCGGAGCGAGGGCTAAGCCATTTTACCGCTCACCCAGAGTGGGGAGGAGAACTGCTGGTGGGGGGGAGTTACATCGTGGCTGGTCTGCTGTTGCTAGGGCTGCGCACTCCCCAGGAAATGGCCCTAGCTCACCCTGGAGATTCCCACGTGTGGCAGGACATTCAAGAGGGGCTGCAATACCTCAAGCAACAGCCCCGGGTGCTTGGGGCCTTGATTCAGCTCATGGTCTTGTTCTCTGTATTTGCTTCCCTATCGGTTCTAGTGGTAAGACTAGCCCAGGTAATTGAGGAGATTAAGGCATCCCAGTTTGGGTTCCTGCTGGCAGCAGGGGGGGTGGGTATGGCCCTAGGAGCCAGCGTCATTGGTCACTTGGGAGCTGCCCGGCTCACTGCTCACCATCGTCTGAGTTTGGTGGGGTCCTTGGGGGTAGCGGTAACCATGGGTGGTCTAGCCTGGTTTCCCTACCAGTTATGGATTGTGCTGGGGCTGCTGACTGTGATGGGGGTGTTTACGGCCATGGCGGTAATCCCGATGCAGACTACGATTCAGGAGGAGACTCCGGAAACCATTCGGGGTAAAGTGTTCGGTCTACAAAATAATGCCATCAACATTGCCTTGAGCCTGCCTCTGGCCCTTACCGGGGTAGCAGAAACCTACCTCGGCCTAAAAAGTGTCCTTTGGGCCCTAGCGGTGCTGACCCTGGTCGGGGGTAGTTTGACCTGGTATATTTCCTTAGAGAAGAACCCCCTTATTACTCCCCCGAGTTCCTGAATGCACATAGCCTGGATCGGTAAGAAGTCCCCATTTTGCGGCAACGTCACCTACGGCCGGGAAGTGACCAATGCCCTGCTAGAGCGGGGCTATCAGGTGAGCTTCTTGCACTTCGCCCAGGAGGAAGAGTTCCTCGGCACTCGCCCAGACCGGCCCGAGTTTTCCCTCCCTTTCCTATATAAGTCTCAGGTCTATACAATCCCAGCCCCGCGCTCTAGTCGGGTACTCACCCAGGTACTCCAGGACCTGCGGCCAGACTTGGTGCACGCTTCCTTGACCTTATCTCCCCTAGATTTTGTCTTGCCTGAAATTTGTGCCGACCTGGGCTTACCCTTGGTAGCTACTTTTCACCCCGCCTTTGACCGCAAACCGCGCAACCTCACCTCTGGTACTTCCCACCTTACCTATCAGATCTACGCTCCCTTCCTGGCTAACTACGACCGGGTAATTATCTTTTCCGAGATTCAGCGGGAGATCCTCGCTAAGCTTGGGGTACCAGAGCAACGCTTGGCTGTGATCCCCAACGGTGTAGATGTGCAAAAGTATGCCCCTGGACCCCAATCCATCAGAGGTAGATGGTCAGCCAAGTGCCTATTTGTTTACCAGGGGCGGATCTCCACTGAGAAGAATGTCGAATCCCTGCTGCGGGCTTGGAAGCAAGCCAAGTTGGGACCTGAGTGCCAGCTGGTAATCGTGGGGGATGGTCCCCTAAAGGCCTCCCTAGAATCTTTCTACCCCAGCAGCCTGGGAATTGATTGGTGGGGGTACGAGCCGGACGAACAACAAAGGGTGGAGATCTTACGGGCCGCCGATGTGTTTGTCTTGCCCTCCCTAATTGAAGGTTTATCTCTATCCCTTCTGGAAGCGATGGCCTGTGGCACGGCTTGCCTAGCCACGGAGGCCGGGGCGGACGGGGAGGTGCTGGCGGGGGAAGCTGGGGTCGTGCTCAGTACCCAGGGAGTGACCGGACAGCTGCGCACCCTACTGCCCATTCTGCGGGACCACCCAGAATGGCTGATCCTTCTGGGTCGGCAGGCCCGGCAACGGGTGTTAGACCACTACTCTCTGGCGGCTAATATTGCTAAACTAGAGCTCTTATACGCTGATGCTCCCTATCGGTAAGCCAGTCTTGTCTTGGGCGAAATCTGGCCGAGCCTAGGTGTGGTTGTCAGGATGCTGGCCAGCTCGAGCATAGGGCCAGGGGTCTAACGGGCAGACTAGGGAAAAGTAAAACCAGAGACACCTGAGACACCTATGGACGAGAGACAGGCAGATGAACCAAGTCAGTGGTTAGCCGCCCGGGTTGAGAGGCTAGAGCAGCAGGTAGCTAGTTTGCAAGCACCGATTGAGCAGCTGTTGATCAGTCGATCCAGGTTAAGAGCCAAACCGGTCGAGAATTCGGCGGACCAGTCCTTAGAAGCGCGGGTCCAACGGCTTGAGCAGGAGGTAGCAGACCTGCAGGAATTGACTGGGCAGCTCCCTGCCCCTGAGGCTGGGTATCAACCCAAGTCTTCCGAAACGGGGGTCAACTCCCCGGCCCCAGGCAGTCTGGGTCCTGACTTTAAGTCCCTGCAGGTTTGGGAGAATTTGCTCAACCGCGCCGGCATCGCCCTGGTCCTCTTAGGAGCAGGGTTTTTCTTTAAGTACTCCATTGACCACCACTGGTTAAGTCCCCAGTTGCGGGTCGGGGGGGGAATCGGGCTGGCTCTGGTCATGCTAGGCATGGGCATGCGTCTGCAGAAACCCCGCCTAGGTCTAAGTCAGATCCTCCTGGGGGGGAGCCTGGGGGTCTTTTACCTGAGTGGGTTTTTTGCTGCCCAAGTGTTCCGGATCTGGTCCCCCGAGTTGGCTCTGGGGTTTATGGTCGCGGTAACTCTGGCCGCCTTCTACCTCTCCCTGAGGCAGAAGGAAGCTGTATTGGCGGTAGTGGCAACCATAGGGGGCCTAGGCGCCCCCTTTATGGCTATCCCCCAGGTGTGGACTTACCCTCACGTGGATTTTTCAGGGTTGAGTCTCTACGCCGGCATCCTCCTGCTGGGGAGTAGTGGAGTCTACTGGTACCAGGGCTGGTTATCCCTGTTGTTGACGAATGCCCTAGGGGGTTGGGTGATCATCGGCATTACCGTCAACCTTGCCTCGAGCGTGGGCCCGGGGGCGGCCTGGGTAACTCAGATGCTGGTACTAGAAATGTGGCTCCTAGGGGGGGTGCTGCCCCTCCTGCGCCGGGGTAAAATCGCCAATCCTATTGCCGCCGGAGTGCCGGACCTGGCCGCCGTTTTCAGTCCCAGTCTGGGCCTACTGATGTCCCAACAGCTTTGGCCCCTCCCAGACCCGGCCTGGGGGGGCTGGATGGCCGTCACGGCCGTCGCCTACGGGGTGGGTAGCCTTGGCCTGAAGTCCCGGGCTCCCACCCTGGCCCTGGTAGCCGGGCTCCAAGCTGCCACTGCCTTGAGTTTGAGTCTCTTGCCGGAGCAGTGGCCCCTGTTGACGGGGGCTGGACAAGCCTTGGTCCTCCACGGGCGGGCGCGTCAAGGGGGGTCTCCCCTGGTACGGTGGACCGCTCACCTGTGGTCAGGGCTGGTAGCCCTAGTCATGATCGTGATTTGGATGTTCTATTACTTTCCGGGAGAGCCGAGGAATAATCAGACAAGCCTGAGTGAACTGTTAGTGATGGCTGCTGCTTGTTGGTTAGGGTTTAGGTTCCTGAGACAGTCTAGGGGCTTTTACTTGGGGTTTGCCTACTTTTTTAGCTTGATGTGGGTGTTGCTACAGTCCCTTACCTGGGGTCCGTTAATCTGGTCCCTGGAGGGCCTGGGCTTTTTGGTTCTGGGAGTGGAGCGGCGCTACCGCTGGTGTCTGGGAGTGGGCTACTTTACCCTGGGGTTATCTCTGCTGATTGGAGGGATTTGGGTCACCCTGGTGGAGTCCCTAGGCGGGCTGGGGTTGCTGGGTTTAGGGCTGGGCCGACGTCACCGCTGGTACCTAGGAGCAGGCTCATTTACCCTGGGAGCAGCCCTCCTGAAACTATTCATAGTCGATCTGGAAAACCTGGAGGCCATCTGGCGGGTGTCACTGATGATGGGCTTGGGTCTGGGATTGTTGGGATTAAGCTACTTTTACCGGGGTTTTTGGCGCCGTCTCACTGACTCCGAGGAGCATCAAGCCCCGGACCAAGACGATGCACCATCCCGCTAACCCCCGCTGCCGGCGTGGGGTTGGTAAACTGAGGGGGATAAAAGCAACCCCCTAGTCAAGCTGAAGTAAGGCCAGATGTTAGCATAATCGAGGACTAACTCGCAGTCGTTTTTCCAGATCTGAGTTCTGCCTCCTACTCCGCGGCCCTCATCTAAGGTCCGGTCCCAGAGAGCACAAACTATACCTTTACCCTCCTACCCGGTGACCACCATAGTCAGCTACTGTATCGTACACTCTATCCCTGGACGTCTGCGGTTACGAGTTCCCCAGCTTGGTCTAGATGCGGACTATCCCGACCGCCTCCGGGGGGTCTTGGCCCAAACATCCTGTATTCGGGAGGCACGGATAAATCCCCCGGCCTGCTCCTTGGTGGTAGTGGCCGAAGCCCCCTTGAACATCCTCGAAAGCCAGGTGGCTCGGTTGCTCGTCCAGGCCCTGAGCGCCCCGCCCATCCCCCCTGAACCCTCAACCCTAGAGGAAGTCCAAGCGCACCTCACCTGGCCGCTCTTGAGCCTCGGGGCAGCGGTGTGCGCCTCCCTGCTAGGAGTTCCCCCCGCCTGGCTGACGGGTGGTTTGGTACTGGTGGCAGCCATACCGGTATTTGAATCCACGGTGCACGCCCTCACCCACGAGCGCAAGCTGAACCTAGATGTGTTGGATGCCCTGTGGACGATCATCCACACCTGGGAAGGGCACTTTACTAGCCCGGCCCTGGCCCTGAGCTTGGGAGAAGTGGGGGTGCTCCTGCGCGATTCAACTGCTCGCGGCACAGAAAGGCAGGAGCTAAGTCTGCTGGAGGGTTGCTACACCCACGTGGAGCGCTCCGGTGTGGAAGTGCGTATCTCCTTCCGGGATGTACAAGTGGGGGAGAAAGTAGTGGTTTATGCCGGCGATATGATCCCGGTGGATGGGCGCGTCCTGGAGGGGAATGCCCTAGTCGACCAGCGTAAGTTAACTGGGGAATCCAAACTAGTGCACTGTGTGGCCGGTCAGGAACTCTACGCGGCCACCCTGGTAATTAAGGGTCGGTTAAGTCTGGTGGCTGAGCGCACTGGTCAAGACACCCATGCGGGCATGGTAGTAGACCTGATGAAAAAGGCTCCGGCCTACGATACTCGCCTGGCAGACCACGCCGAGACGGTGGCAGACTTAACCATCACCCCCACCCTCGTGCTCAGTGGCCTAGTCCTCGCTTTCACCGGTAATGTCCATCAGGCTTTATCCCTACTGCAGCTAGACTTTGGTACCGGGATCCGGATCGCCGCCGCCACCACAATCCTCTCGGCGATGAAGAGCGCTGCAGAAGCGGGAGTGCACATCCGCAGTGGGCGGGCCTTGGAAATGCTGGCCCGGGTCAACACCATTCTCTTTGACAAAACCGGTACTTTGACAGAGGCGGAAGCCAAGGTGGTGGATATCTACCCAGTCCTAGAATCCCTGACCCCCTTTGAACTACTCACCCTAGCGGCCGCCGCCGAGCGGGGAATGACTCACCCTTCCGCGGTGGCGATCGTGAACTATGCCGAAGACTTTGGTCTAGACATTGGCTTGGAGTGGGATTCCTGGGATTACGAGGTAGGGGGGGGGATTTTCGCTTTTTTGAAGGGCGATGAAGTGCTCCTAGGCGGGGGCCGATTTCTCCAGAGCCGTGGGGTAGACTTAGAGCCCTTGCACCAACACTATCCAGACCTGAGGTTGAGTGGTCACACCCTGGTATACATCGCCCTGGCCGGGCAGTTGGCCGGGGCAATTGCCATCACCAACACCATGAGACCCGAGAGTAGCACTCTGATCGCCACCCTGCGTAACCAGGGCATAGAGCCTCACCTACTCACCGGTGACCATGCCCAAGCCGCCCAGGCGGTGGCCATGCGGGTAGGTATTCTACCCCAGCACACCCACGCGGATGCCTTCCCGGAGAAGAAAGTAGCGGTGATCCGCTCCCTCCACGACCAAGGAAGGACCGTAGCCTACGTGGGCGATGGAATCAATGACGTGGCCGCCCTGGCCTACGCGGATGTGTCGATCGCTATGGGAGAGGGCAGCGAGGTGGCCCAGCAGACTGCCGATATTGTTCTGATCCACAATGACCTGCGGGGGCTGGCCCAAGCCATGATCATTGCCCGTCAGGCCGTCCAGGTGATCGAACAAAATATTGGCTTGGTGGCGGTGCCTAACATTGGCATTGTAATGGCGGGGGTGTTTTTGGCCCTAGACCCAGTCTTGGCAGTGGCTATCAACAGTGGGGCGATGCTCTTGGCCGAGTTGAATGGCCTGCGGCCCCTAGGTTCAACGCAGGAATTGCAAGCCCAGATAACTCAGGAACTACCGGTGAGTGCTGGCAACACCACCCTGGCTTTCCTCTAGGGCTTTAGCTTCTACCATGACCACTATCTTAGCCCTGGAGACCAGTTGCGATGAGACCGCAGTAGCGGTAGTTAGGGACCGGCAGGTTCTCAGTAACGCGGTCACTTCCCAAGTCGAGCTACACCAACCCTACGGGGGAGTAGTGCCGGAGGTGGCTTGTCGGCAGCACCTAGAAACCCTCAACTTGGTGTTAGAGGAAGCCCTGAGCCAGGCACGGGTCTTCTCCTGGGAGAGTATTGATGGAATTGCAGCTACCTGCGCCCCAGGACTGATCGGGTCCCTCCTGATGGGTTTGAGTGCCGCCAAGACCTTGGCCCTGGTGCACCAAAAGCCTTTTTTGGGTGTCCATCACCTGGAGGGGCACATCTACGCCTCCTACCTTGCTGAGGCACAACTGCAGCCCCCTTTCTTGTGTCTGCTCGTCTCCGGCGGACACACTAGCCTGATTCAAGTCCGGGGTTGTGGGGACTATGGGATCTTGGGGGAAACCCGTGATGACGCTGCCGGGGAAGCCTTCGATAAGGTGGCCCGCCTGCTAGGGCTAGAATATCCCGGAGGCCCAGTTATCGATCAACTAGCGGACCAGGGTGACCCGGGGAGATTTAACCTGCCTGAGGGTCAAGTTTCCCTACCAGAAGGGGGCTATCATCCCTACGACACCAGTTTCAGTGGCTTAAAAACGGCTGTTCTGCGCCTAGTGCGTAAGTTAGAAGCAACCACCGCTGCCCCCCTGCCGGTCAATGATCTGGCAGCCAGTTTCCAGAATGCGGTAGCTCGGTCCCTGACCCGTCGAGCCCTGCGAGCAGCCCAGGACTACAACCTGGAGACCCTGGTGGTGGTCGGGGGAGTCGCGGCAAACCGAGGCCTACGAAAACACCTGGGGTCTGCCGCCACCACTCAGGGGGTGCGGGTGCTCTTCCCTCACCCTAGCCTATGCACCGACAACGCCGCCATGATCGCCTGTGCTGCTAGTGACCACTTTGATCATGGTCACCGGTCTTCTTTATCGCTAACAGCCCAGTCTCGCCTGTCCCTAACCCGGGTGATGTCCCTTTACGAGTAAAGCTAGCAGACGGGGAAATCCGAGTTATAAACACATCAAATCTGGCTGAGCGGCTCAAATTCTTTAAATTCGTTAATATAGTTGCAGGTTAGTACCCAATTGTGCTCAAAACAACATCTTTGTTGCCAGCAAGTGAGTCTAATCTTGTGAGGGGCTCCTGAGATTCTCCCTGGAATTCAAGCTTGTTCTGTTGGAGTCACCTGGGAGCCCATTAACTTTCTTGGGAGTTATTCACCATTGAGAACATCCAAATCACCAAAGCCCTCGACCCAGAAGAATACTTGGTCGTGGGTCCGCCCAGAGGAGATGTTGCCCTACTCAGTGCCGCCTGCCGCTCCTAAAGGCTTCCAGCCCCTGCGTCCCTTGCGCAACTGGCTAGATGGGATCCAAATTCAAGACCCCCAGTTAGCCCGGCGGCTGTGTAAGCTGATTCCCTCTACCTGTCCCTTCGAACGGGATGTGACCCTGTTTGGTCGGACCATCTTCCATATCCCCGCTCTTTGCAAGCTCAACCCCCTCTACGAGCAACTAGTCGCCCTCCGCTACCGAGCCCTATGCTACCTCTCTGACACCTGTCACGAGGATATCTCCTCCTATTGCTAGGCAGACCTCCCTGCTATGCTAGGGGTAGAGCTTACCCCCTACAATGCCTAATCCCTCAGAGTTCGCCGTCCATCTGATGCTAGAGGGTGGTCATCGCGAAGAGGTCCGATTTTCCACCATCCAAGAGTTTCAGAAGTGGTATAGCGGCGAAATGGTCCCAAAATCTGACTCTCGAGACTTTGTCAGTGTCCCCCTGAAAACCATTCAGGGGGAGTACATGGTTGTCCGTCCCTCAGCTGTTCTCGCCATCCGGGTAGAGCCGATATTTAGCTCCAGCGTGGAACGTTGACCTTGGCTGGGAAACCCCTCCTAGCTCTTCTAGCCTTAATCTGGTGGGGTTATCCCCTCCAGTCCGTTCCCCTTTCCCAAGTAGATAGCCCCGCCTGTCCTACTGCCTGTGTAGCCCTAGACTCGGCTCTAGCCAGACCAGCCGACCGCCAGGCACTCCTGCGGGCCGTTGATGAGAGCCTGATTTACCTGCAGACCCCCGGGGCGCAGCTTGCCTACCAGCACTACCCGGTGCCTGGGATCACCTGGTTGCGAGTCCGGCAAAGCCTGGAGCGGTTTCGATCCCTGCTGGAGACTAGCCCTTCGCCAGCGGCCCTACAGCAGGCTGTCAAAAGTCAGTTTCAGTTTTACAGTGCTCTCGGTCAAGACCACCAGGGCACTGTTGCCTTCACTGGTTATTTTGAGCCGATTTATTCCGCTAGTCTGCGTCCCACCCCCATTTATCGCTATCCCCTCTACCGGATCCCTCCCCATTTCTCCCAGTGGCCCCACCCCAACCCGACCCGGGTGCAGCTAGAGGGAGAGGATGGTCTAGGCGGCGACCGGGGCCCCCTGCGCGGCCTAGAACTGGTGTGGCTCAAGAGTCGGTTGCAGGCTTTTCTAATTCAGGTCCAAGGTTCAGCCCAGCTACAATTGACTAATGGGCAGACGATTACCGTCGGCTTCGCTGGGCGCACCGACCAACCCTACACTAGTCCTGGCCACGAGCTAGTCCAGGCAGGCATTATCCCAGCTGCAGAATTAACCTTGCCACGAGTGCTAGCCTACTTTAAGCAACACCCTGACCAGGTCAATCACTACCTGTCTGGGGACCGGAATTTTGTATTTATGCAGGTGGTCCCCAATCAACCGCCCAACGGTAGCCTAGGCGTCCCCCTGACTGCCGGCCGCTCCATCGCTACGGATAAGACCCTCATGCCTCCAGGGGCCTTGGCACTGATCCAGGCTCCCCTACCGCCAGACCCCTTGGTAAACCGCTTTGTCCTAGACCAGGATAGTGGTAAGGCAATTCGAGGCCCTGGCCGGGTGGACATTTTCCTCGGCCGGGGACCCCAAGCCGAGGCCCAGGCGGGTCTGATCAATGGTCCTGGTCATCTTTACTACCTGCTGTTGCGCTAGCAGCCTCCCTGATGGCCCACTCGGTTTGGGTTAGGACCCCGCGGATCAAGGCTACCTCTGCTGAACTTAAGGCTGCCCTGAGGTAGATCTGCCGCAACTTGGCCATGCGGCTGGCGGCCGTGTGAGGGTGAAGATAGCCAATCTGCCCCAGGAGTTGTTCTAGGTGGTGGAAGTACCCCTCTAGTTCCTCCTGACAGGCTAGCTGGCGGACAGGGACTGCAGGGGCAGGGGGAGAGTCCTCTCGATACAACTCGTAGGCACAAATAGCCACCGCTTGGGCCAGGTTTAAAGAGGAGTAATCCGGATGGCTCGGGATACAAACTAGACGCTGGGCATAGCTGAGCTCCTGGTTGCTTAACCCACGGTCCTCGGGACCAAACAACAGGGCTGAGGCTTCACCCTTCAACCAAGACAGGGCCACCTCCGGTCGCTCTAGGGGCATAGTTAGGGTGCGGGGGCGGTTAGTTGTGGCGATGATCCGGCGGATACCCTGGAGGGCACTAGGCAGATCGCCATAGACCTGGGCGTTATCCAGGAGGGCTTGGCCGTGGACAGCCATCTGGCGGGCCTCAGGCGCCTGGGGGTCACACTGGGGCTTCACCAAAACCAGCTGGTCTAGTCCCATATTCTTCATTACCCGGGCAACTGCTCCCACATTCAGAGCGCCGGCCGGCTCCACCAGAACAACGCGAGGATAAATCATAGCTGCGGCAAACTTCGCTCCGGTTCAGGGGGATGACGGGGATTGAGACACATGGTTTTTCAGCAACTCTAGCAGCCGTTGACGATCCACTGGTTTAGTCATATAGTCCACTGCCCCCAGAGCTTGGCTGAGGCTGTGGCTATCCATCATGGTCACCATGACCACAGGGATATTCATCAGGTCCACATCCCCTTTCAAGCGATTCAGCACTGACCAGCCATCAACCCCAGGCATCATTACATCGAGGAGAATAAGGGCAGGCTGCAGCTGACGGGCTAACCGCAGCCCCTCTTCACCATCTTTGGCGATAACCACCGGGTATCCCTCCTTCCCCAGCATCCGCTGCATCAGGTCCCCATTATTAGAGTCGTCATCGATCACCAACACTAGGGGTCCCCGCATGGTTGCCTGGGGAGGCTCTGGCGGACTGGGCTCGGGGACCTGAACCTCCTCAGGGCGCGCTGGTAGCCGAATACTAAAGACCGACCCCTTCCCCATGGTGCTAGTCACCGTAACATCGCCGCCCATCATTTGACAGAATTTGCGAGTAATCACCAGTCCCAAACCCGTGCCGCCATACTTACGAGTGGTGGAGGCGTCAGCTTGGGTAAAGGCTTGGAAGAGCTTACCCATCTGCTCAGGGGTCATGCCGATGCCCGTATCCTCTACCTCTAGACGCACCCATTCCCCCCCCTCATCTGTGAACCGCTCTGCCCGCAGATAAATCTGACCGTGGTCGGTAAACTTACAGGCATTACTGAGCAAGTTCAAGAGGCTTTGGCGAATTTTGGTCAAGTCTGAGCACATGGAGCCAATCTCGGGGTCACAGCTCACCACTAAGCTATTACCATTTTTGGCCAGCAGGGGCTGAATAGTACTTACTACCCCTTCAATTAGACTGGCAATACTAAAAGTTTCTAGATAAAGCTCCATCCGGCCGGCCTCAATCTTTGACAAGTCTAAGATGTCGTTGATCAAACCGAGCAAATGCTTCCCGGCCCCAAGGACCTTTTCTAGATCCGGAATGAAGTCGGCGGGTTCTAGTTCATCGGCCTCCTCAATGAGCATTTCGCTGTAGCCGATGATGGCGTTCATGGGGGTGCGCAACTCGTGGCTCATGTTGGCGAGGAAGGCGCTCTTGGCCCGATTGGCTGCCTCCGCGGCGATTCTTGCCTGTTGGGCCTCAGCAGTTGCATGGGCTAACTGGGCGGTGCGCTCCTCTACCCGGGACTCTAGTTCACTGTTGGTTTGCTCTAAGGCCGTGAACATCTGCTGTAGTTCGCTGCCCATGGTGTTGAAGGCCTGGGCCAAAACCCCGAGTTCATCTCGGCGGTCTAGCTGCACCCGGTGCCCCCAATCACCATCAGCAAGCACAGAAGCAGCCTCCGTCAGCGCCGTAATCGGTCTCACTAGACGGTCAGTGATAATCCAAGTCAGGATGCCCACAACTAACACAGCCACCACTGCCGTACCAGAGGAGAACTCCCAAAATACTTGCTCTTGCTTGAGAACTTCACTAGCCTGCTTCAGGACTACCACTCCCCAGCCATTATCTAGGGGAATAATGTAGGACCACCAAGCCACACCTTGCTTATCCACAAAGGGGTATAGCCCCAGCTGATGGCTCATCACCGCCTTCACTGGGGGATAATGACTAAAGTCCTGCAATTTGGCAATGCTGCGGGTGCTCTGGTCAGCAATCAACTTACCCCGGGGGGAAACCACAAAGGCGTAGCCGGTCCGGCCTATTTGCAGGGCTCCTACGCGCTCTGCTAGGTCCTTGAGGTCGGTACATTGGAGCATAACCCCCCGGACTTGGTGGTTCGGCCCGATAATGGGTACCGACATACAAAGACTGGGGCGGTCGATGGTGCGACTGATGAGGATCTCCCGGGTCAGGGGGCGGCCCTGCTTAGCGTCCTTGAACCAGTTGCGGTCACCGTAGTAGATCGGGGGGAGGTTATCGTTGCGGGCTAGACTTTCGCCATTCAGGCCAACCGTAGCCACCAGGTAAACGTGCGTATAGGTGCTCGCTAAGACCTTCAAGACCGGCCGCTGGCGAGCTGGGTTCATGCTGACAATCGCCGGCAGATGGCTTGCAGCCTCTAGGGAGAGGTAGTTTTGTTGGTCCCAGCGGGTGATGTGGTCGGCAAGACTCTGGGCGGTCTGCTCGAGCCCCCGGCGGGCGTAGCGGTGTAGCAGACCGCTAATAAAAAAGCTCGGAAACAACTCCCCCGCTAAGACCGGCGGGATGAGGAAAGCAATGATGACTAGGGTAAAGCGCAGGCGCAAACTAGTGCGCTTGGCTGGCTTAGCAGTCTCGGCGGAGGTTTCAAGCACAGTCGATTCGGATGGTATAGGGGAAGACGACATGGCAACCTCAACTGCTAGGAGCCTCTACCATAGAGTATGACTTCGGGTCAAAGCCAGGGTCAAATTGGGTTTGGTGATCATAGACCGACCCCCAAAAGTTGACCCTGTAAAGGCTGGCCAGACGTAGATCGGCACCGCAGAGGTTCGCCTGACGCAGATTAGTCTGATGAAGCATTGCCCCCGTTAGTACCACCTGGCGCAGGTCAGCCTGGATCAGGTCGGCCTGAGTAAAATCGACCTGAGTAAGGATGGCCTGGGTGAGGTTGGCATAGCTAAGGTTTACCTTTTGACAACTAGCCTGGCGCAGACGGGCCTGGAACAAGTAGGCTCCTTGACAGTTAGCCAGGACTAGCCTGGCCAAGTCTAGGTTAGCTTGACCTAGGCTGGCACCGACCAGATTTGCAGCCTCCAGGTCTGCCCCCTGGAGGCTGACTTTAGCTAAATCGGCACCCAGCAGACTAGCATGTCGGAGATTGGCCAAGCTGAGGTCTGCCCCATTAAAGTTTGAGCGCTGTAGATCAGCCCGGTCTAAGCTAGCCCCGAGGAGACAGGCACCGGGAAGCTGAACCTGGTGGGCAAAATCCCTCTGGCCTTGCTCCACTAAACGGAGCAAATCCTGGACATCACTAATCAAGAGACAACCCTTCTAAACAAAAATCCCCTACCGCAGGGGCAGGGGAAGAGTAACCAAGGATCAGGAGCCTTAGCCGTACTTAGCAGCCGTAGAGGCAATCACAAAGGCGGCATAGGTGAGGACATAACCCACAGTGAAGTGAGCTAGACCCACAACCCGAGCTTGGACAATGGACAGGGCAACGGGCTTGTCCTTCCAACGAATCAAGTTAGCTAGAGGAGTGCGCTCGTGGGCCCAGACAAGGGTTTCAATCAACTCTTGCCAGTAGCCCCGCCAGGAGATCAGGAACATGAACCCAGTAGCCCAAGCCAAGTGACCAAGGAGGAACATCCAAGCCCACACAGACAAGTTGTTTACACCGTAGGGGCTGTAGCCATTGATCAGGGGACCAGAGTACTGCCAGAGGTAGTCGCGCAGCCAGCCCATGAGGTAGGTGGAGCTTTCGTTAAACTGAGCCACATTACCAGACCAGATGGACAGGTGCTTCCAATGGAAGTAAAAGGTGACCCAGCCGATGGTGTTCAGCATCCAGAACATAGCCAGGTAGAAGGAGTCCCACGCTGAGATGTCGCAGGTGCCGCCCCGGCCAGGACCATCACAGGGGAAGGCATAGCCAAAGTCTTTCTTATCGGGCATGAGCTTGGAGCCACGGGCATCCAGAGCACCCTTCACCAGGACCAGAGTGGTGGTGTGCAGACCAAGGGCGATGGCGTGGTGGACTAGAAAGTCCCCAGGACCAATGGTCAGGAACAGGGAGTTAGTGCCGGCATTGATGGCATCTAGCCAGCCGGGCAGCCACACGTTGCCGTGGTTAGGCCAAGCGGTAGTGGCAATCGAATCCGGATTAGACAGGAGGGTATCAAAGCCGTAGAGGAGCTTCCCGTGGGCAGCCTGAATGAATTGGGCGAAGACCGGCTCAATCAGGATTTGCTTTTCGGGGGTGCCGAAGGCTACTACCACGTCATTGTGGACGTACAGGCCAAGGGTATGGAACCCAAGGAATAGGGAAACCCAGCTAAGGTGCGAGATAATTGCTTCCTTGTGCTGGAGCACCCGGTCAAGGACGTTGCCCTTGTTGGTTTCCGGATCGTAATCCCGCACCAGGAAGATAGCCCCGTGGGCAAAGGCCCCAACCATCAGAAACCCAGCAATGTACTGGTGATGGGTGTAGAGAGCAGACTGAGTGGTGAAGTCCTTAGCCATGAAGGCGTAGGGAGGCAGGGAATACATGTGCTGGGCTACCAGGGAGGCAGCCACCCCAAGACTGGCCAAGGCCAGAGCTAGTTGGAAGTGCAAGGAGTTGTTGACAGTCTCGTAGAGGCCCTGGTGAGGCAGGTTGAACTGACCTTCACTCTTGCCGCTGATCAGACCCTTTTTGGAGTCCAGCATCTCCTTGATGGAGTGACCGATCCCAAACTGGGTCCGGTACATATGGCCAGCCACAATGAAAATAACCGCAATGGCCAGGTGGTGGTGAGCCATATCCGTCAACCAGAGAGACTCGGTTTGCGGATGGAACCCACCCAGGAAGGTGAGGATGGCGGTGCCGGCCCCTTGAGAGGTCCCAAACATGTGGCCCGCAGTATCCGGATTCTGGGCGTAGACTCCCCAGTTGAGACTGAAGAAGGGAGCCAGACCAGCCGGATGGGGAGGGGTGCTCAGGAAATTATCCCAACCCACGTGTTGTCCCCGAGATTCAGGGATGGCCACGTGGACCAAGTGGCCTGTCCAAGCTAGGGAGCTGACTCCAAACAAACCCGCCAGGTGGTGGTTCAGTCGGCTTTCAGCGTTCTTAAACCAAGACAGGGAAGGCCGGAACTTGGGCTGCAGGTGGAGCCAGCCGGCAAACAGAAACACAGCAGAGAGGATTAGCAGGAACAGAGCCCCACTGTACAGCTCGCTGTTGGCACGCATACCGATCGTGTACCACCAGTGGTAGAGCCCAGAGTAGGAGATATCAACCGGGTAGGATGCTCCTGCTTGGGTGAAAGCATCTACAGCTGGCTTACCGAACTGGGGGTCCCAAATCGCATGGGCGATGGGACTGACGTTGAGGGGGTCTTTGATCCACTGTTCAAAGTTACCTTGCCAGGCTACGTGGAATAGTAGGCCTGATGCCCAGAGGAAGATAATCGCCAGGTGGCCGAAGTGGGAAGCAAAAATCTTTTGGTAAAGATTTTCCTCGGTCATACCATCGTGGCTTTCAAAGTCGTGGGCGGTGGCAATCGCATACCAGATCCGACGAGTAGTCGGGTCCTGAGCGAGTTCCTGGCTGAACTTGGGAAATTTATTCGCCATAGGGATTTACAGGTCTCCTTGCCATCATCCAATTGCGCCCATACGTGCTAGGAAGAATGCCCAAGTTGTGACAATCCCCCCTAACAAGTAGTGAGCTACACCTACGGCCCGGCCCTGAATAATACTCAGAGCGCGGGGCTGAATTGCTGGGGCAACCTTCAACTTGTTATGCGCCCAGACAATGGATTCGATCAACTCTTGCCAGTAGCCGCGGCCACTAAACAGGAACATCAGACTAAAGGCCCAGACGAAGTGCGCCCCTAGGAACAGCAAGCCGTAGGCCGACAGAGCGGAGCCGTAGGAGTTGATCACCTGCGCAGCTTGGGCCCACAGGAAGTCTCGCAGCCAGCCGTTAATAGTGATCGCACTTTGGGCAAAGTTGCCGCCAGCTAGGTGAGACACAGTACCGTCTGCATTCAGGGTACCCCAGACGTCGGACTGCATCTTCCAGCTGAAGTGGAAAATGACTACCGAGATGCAGTTGTACATCCAGAAGAGGCCGAGGAACACGTGGTCCCAACCAGACACTTGACAGGTACCACCACGGCCTGGGCCATCACAGGGGAACCGGAAGCCGAGATTACCCTTGTCAGGGATGAGGCGCGAGCTACGGGCAAACAGCACGCCCTTAAGCAGGATCAGGACTGTGACGTGGATGGTGAAGGCATGGATATGGTGGACCATAAAGTCTGCCGTCCCCAAGGTAATTGGCATCATGGCCACTTTCCCAGCCACGGCCACCACATCACCGCCAAAGGCCACGCTAGCAGAGGCTAGGGCGTGGGGGGCAGTACCCCCAGGAGCCAGGGTGTGGATGTGTTGGACCCATTGGGCAAACACCGGCTGCAGTTGAATGCCTGTATCGGAGAACATATCCTGGGGACGACCAAAGGCTCTCATGGTGTCGTTGTGCACATACAGACCAAAGCTGTGGAAGCCAAGGAAAATGCACACCCAGTTTAAGTGAGAGATAATCGCATCCCGGTGCCGAATCACCCGGTCTAGAAGGTTGTTTTGATTCACTACCGGGTCGTAGTCACGGACCATAAAAATGGCGGCGTGGGCAGCAGCACCGGTAATAAATATCCCCCCTAACCACATATGGTGGGTAAACAGGGACAGTTGGGTGGAGTAATCCGTTGCCAGGTAAGGGTAGGGAGGCATGGAGTACATGTGCTGAGCAACAATGATGCTCAGAGAGCCTACCATGGCCAAGTTGATGGCCAGTTGGGCGTGCCAAGAGGTGGTGAGCACCTCGTAGAGACCCTTGTGACCCTCCCCAGTGAACGGCCCCTTATGGGCTTCAAGAATCTCCTTAATACTGTGGCCAATGCCCCAGTTAGTCCGGTACATGTGGCCGGCGATGATGAATAGGACTGCGATAGCCAGGTGGTGGTGGGCTTGGTCCGTCAGCCAGAGACTACCCGTGACCGGATTTAAGCCTCCCTTAAAGGTGAGAAAGTCAGAGTAGGCACCCCACTGGAAAGTAAAGAAAGGTACTAAACCCTTGGCAAAACCGGGGTAAAGGTCACCCATCAACTTCGGGTTGAGGATGAATTCGTGGGGGAGAGGAATGTCCTTGACGGCCACCCCACTGTCTAGGAGCTTATTAATGGGCAAAGAGACATGAATCTGGTGTCCAGCCCATGCCAGGGAGCCCAAGCCAAACAGCCCAGCTAAGTGGTGGTTGAGCATAGACTCTACGTTTTGGAACCACTCTAGCTTCGGAGCTCGCTTGTGGTAGTGGAACCACCCTGCAAACAGCATCAAGCCCGCCATCACCAAGCCGCCGATGGCAGTGACGTAGAGCTGGAAGGAGCTGGTGATGCCAGCCGCTCGCCAAAGATAAAAGAAGCCGGACGTGATCTGAATACCGTGGAAGCCACCGCCCACGTCGGCATTGAGGATTTCTTGACCAAAAATAGGCCAGACCACCTGGGCACTAGGCTTGATCGCAGTGGGGTTGGATAGCCAAGCTTCGTAGTTTGAGAAGCGGGCCCCATGGAAGTACATACCACTCAACCAGACGAACACTACAGCCAGATGGCCGAAGTGGGCGCTGAAGATCTTGCGGGATACGTCTTCTAAGTCGCTCGTATGGCTGTCAAAATCGTGAGCATTGGCGTGCAGGTTCCAAATCCATGTGGTTGTCTTTGGTCCCCGGGCCAAGGTGCGGTCGAAGTGACCCGGCTGAGCCCACTTCTCAAAGGAAGTAGGTACTGGGTCCTTATCTACCACCACTCTGGCTTTAGGCCGCTCAGGGGGGCTGATCGTCATTGAGACTCTCCTGTCTGAAAACAAGGGATTGAGAAGTTCCCCATCTGGGTCGTTACTGATGCATCAACATGAATTTTCCGATCCTCGGTAGCCTTAACACCATGAAGTTTTATGCGAGTTTGTAACAGACATGGGCAGGGGCAACCCAGGGATTCGGAAAACGAGCGCTCAAGGCTAGCAGTTCTAACCCCAACAAGGCCGAAACAATTACAGAGACTGCTTTTGGAGTACCCAGCCAGTATTATAGGCCTTGAGTCCCACTCGCCCCGGTCGCCGTTAACAATAATTCAAACTTGTTCAAGTTGGCTTTAGGGGAGGGTCATGATCCCCCCTGCCTATATTAACCAAGCCTAGTTTTAGCGATAATCAGAGGTGATTAGCGCCTGTTTGGATCCTCAACTATTGTGTGGGTCCGCAGTCTGCCGCGGATCAGGAGTAGCGGTTTACCGAGTCGCTTTCCCCCTCATGAGCAACACCGGGAAGTATCTCAGGCTAGACCCTACGGGGTCTAGGGCAGTTCGCGAAAGTTAATTTAAATGTACTAAAATTCACTTAGCCATGCAGAATTACTTTAGGGTTCGGGTAGTCCGGCACAACCACCTGGGCAGGAGTCTGGCTGCCATCATCACAGTGGTAGTGGTCGCCTTTGGCCTTCTCGGTTGTACGGAGAGTTTGGAAGTCAAGGATGCCCCACCCCCCCCCGATCCCTTGGGTATAGACCTAGTAGAGGTCAATCCCCCGGACCTGATTCGCCAACTAGACCAGTTCCTAGAGCAGTATCAGCCCCAGGTCAAGATTGTTAGTCCTACACCCGACCAGGTAATCGAAGACACTAAGCTTTCTCTAAAACTACAGGTGCAGGGCCTACCGATCTTTCGGGACCCCCAGTTGGGGCTTGGGCCGCACTTGCATATCTTGGTTGATAATCGGTCTTATCCGGAAATCTATGACCTCGATCAACCCATAGTCCTAGATAACCTAGAGCCTGGCACCCACACTCTCCGGGTCTTGGCCGCTAAACCCTGGCATGAGAGCTTTAAGAATCAGGGCGCCTTTGCCCAGGTAACTTTCCATCTATTTGCTAAAACCCCAGGCCATACTCCTGACCCACAAAAGCCTCTACTCACTTACCATCAACCGGAAGGAGTCTACGGCGCCGAACCGTTATTGTTGGACTACTACCTGACCAACGCCCCCCTGGATCTTGATTCCGAACAGACCTCCTGGCGAATTCGCTGCACCATCAACGGTCAGAGTTTTGTGATGGACCGCTGGCAGTCGGTTTACCTGCAGGGGTTTCACCGGGGTCGTAACTGGGTGCAATTAGAATTTCTGGACAGCCAAGGCCAGCCGGTAGACAACGTTTTCAACAGTACTGTCCGGGTTGTCACCTACGACCCTAGCCAGAGGGACCCCCTAGCCCGTCTCCTGCGAGGGGAATGGCGCCTAGGAACCGCTCAAAGGATAGTCAATCCAACCTACCAGGAAGACGCCAGCCCCGCGGCGGCAGTCCCAGAAATCCCCACCCGGGAACCGGCTAGCCCCGCGGCGGCAGTCCCAGAAATCCCCACTCCGGAACCGGCTAGCCCCGCGGCGGCAGTCCTAGAAATCCCCACTCCGGAACCGGCTAGCCCCGCGGCAGCAGTCCTAGAAATCCCTAGGTCAGGGGATAGCCTGGGATCAGCCCGAGTGGTTTCGACCACGGAGATCCCCGAAGTATTTCTAGACGAACCCTCCCCAGAACCCTCCCTTGCTGATGTAGACCCGGAAACCCCTTCCCCGTCACCGGATTAGTGGAAGTCCTAGTGGTTGGCAGTGGTGTGGTGGGGGCGACCATTGCCTACTACCTAGCTAAGGGAGGGCTGGAGGTGACCCTAGTCGATCAATCGTCTCCTGCCCAAGGATCTACAGGTGCTGCCCTGGGTCTGCTCTACGGAGTGCTCAGCCAGAAACTCACGGGCCTGGCCCTTGATCTGCGGCTGCGCAGTCTCCACGCCTACGACCAATTGATCGGGGAATTAACCTATGAAATCCCCTACAACCGTCAGGGAATCTTAAAGCTGGCCTACTGCGAGGCCGAAACTGAGGCTTGGGACCAGTTGATCCAGGTGCGGGCCGCCCAAGGTTGGCCCCTAATCCGCCTCAGCCCTCCCGAGGTCAGTTGGTCAGGAATAAATCCCACCGACTTGGTGGCAGCCCTTTACTCTCCCCGAGACCGCCAGGTAGACCCCAGGGCTTTGACCCTAGCCCTAGGGGCCAGAATTAGGCACTTAGGAGGACAAATTCACTTAGGAACAAGGGTAGAGATGCTGCAGGAAAGACCAGGGGGATGGGTAGTCCATACCTCCGAAGGAGTGATAAGGGCAGACTGGGTAGTGGTAAGTGCTGGTCTGGGCTCAGCAACACTCACCCCAGCAGTAAACTTAACCCCAGTCCTAGGCCAAGCCCTAGAGTTAGCCTGGCCTTGTCCACCCGGGCAACCCGTAATCACCCACAACGATGTGCACCTAGTCCCCCTGGGAGAGCAGGGCTATTGGGTAGGCGCAACTGTAGAGTTTCCCGGGGAGGATGCTTTCCCCGAGCCCGACCCGGCAGCCCTCCAAAAATTACGGGAGCAATCGGAAAAGTTCTATCCTGGTTTATCTCAGGCGCCTGTACGGCGGGCTTGGTGGGGGCTGCGGCCTCGGCCAGTAGGAGAGCCAGCCCCAGTAGTCCGGGCGGTAGGGGACCGGCTGATCCTGGCTACCGGCCACTATCGCAATGGGGTGTTGCTTGCCCCAGTTACCGCTGAGCTGGTACAGGCTTTGGTCCTGGGAGATAAAACACCTGGGCAGCTAAAATAATCACCGCTAGAGGGATCCACCACAGGGAGTAGTTGCGGTCCCCCGAGGGAGACCCGAGTAAGGTGGTAATAATTGCTATCAAGCCCAGGAAACAGCGGTCTAGGAGGGGGGGGCGGTAGTGCCAGATGTAGACAAACACCCCGGCAATCACTAAGGCTCCCCCCAACCGGGCGATCTTTCCCACTAGGGGAGGTAAACCGTACAGCCAACTGGTAGAAACCATGGTTTGCTGGCCCCCGAAGAGGACTGCGTTGTCCACAAAAGCCTGGGGAGCAAGGCACAGATACACTAGCGCTGGGGTGAGTCCCAACAGAATCGCTCCCCCATACCGCCACCGCCCTACGCCTGGCAGACATAAGCCCATAAATAGCACCCCAGGAAAGAGCTTAGCCGCCGTGGAAAAGCCTACTAGTAGGCCAGCCCACATTGGTCGCTTTTCCCCGAGCCCCAGGGCAGCTAACAGCAAACTCACCGGCACGAGATCCACAGCCCCTTTAACGTAGGTCTCCTTGACTACCAAGGGCAACATCAAATAGAAAACTATTCCTACCAGGGCTGCCTGGCTACCCCTGACCTGCTTCAGCAGCAGGTATATCAATCCTGATACCAGGAGGTTGAGCAGAAAATTAGTCACCTGCACCCCCCTTTCACCCCCCAGGACACCCAAGGGCAGGTAGGCAAGGGCCATGACAGGCAGGTATTTCCAGCCGTCGTAGGTTATGGCTCCATGGTCCATAGCCGGTTTGGGGTTGATGGGCAGGAGGTAGGGATTTTGTCCGTGGAGAATAGCCTGGCCAGCCGCGAGGGTGTCAGTGGACATATCCAAGAGGTGGGGATGGACTAGGTCAAACCCCAAGCTGATCAGGTGGTAGAGAAAAAACAACCAGGCAGCTACTTTCAGGTTACGTTTTAGAGCCGGGGTTAGGGTTTGGGGGACACCCCCGCGGGACTTGAGCCACAGGGCCCCACCCAGGACCACCAGGAGCATCAAGGCCCGCTCTTTACCAGCTCCCCAGTCAAAGATATCGACCAAGCCGATGATCACCCAAAACCCTAGCCCTGTCAGCGCTAGGGTGCGTCCGAATCTCCGGCCTTCAATACTCATAAAAGATTTGGCAGCAAAGTCGACAACAGCCAACCTAGGGAGACTTGCGCCCTAGGAGATTACATTCACGGGCAGCCGAGACCAAGAAGCCGCCTATTCTCTGGCCTCTCCATCATAACCTGGAGAGGATTTGTAGAGGGCGTCAAGTTGCGCCCGCACATCCTCGACACTCATAGAGTGCAAAACCAATAGGGGCTCATTAATGGGATGGCCCGTACCATCTAGCATTTCCGGATGGCTTGACCATTGGTGAGGAGGGGGGCCGGAACGCTGGGATTCCAAGCCGAGAGTGAGGAGACTGCGAACTAAATTAACCATAGCTAAAATGGCGATCACGGTAAAGGCGAAAATGTAGATCAAATGAAACATTGTGTCTCTCTCCAGGCAGCTTACAGTTGGTCTATGAAAAACAAGTGTTATATTTGCGGGAATAAACTAGGCGGTGGTTTGACGGGCACGGAAAAGTAAGGCAGCTTGCCAGCATTCACTGACCAACTGATGCCAGCTCATGAGCACTGCGGTCTCAACCCCAGCCTTCGCATCGGTAGCCTGAACCAGGGCTTGGACGATAGTAGCTTGGCTTTGCGCTTCCTTGACCCGGGCTAATAGTTCTGCCTGCCCTTGAGCCCCCAAAAACTCCAGAGTCTCAGTCTCCAAAAGAGTCCGAGAGTTACTAAACCAGTACAAAAAGTCTTCTAGGAGGGGCTCAAGGATACTTTTGAGCAGTTCAGGTTCTGGGGAGTTAGAGTGCATGGTGGTGAAACCTATAGCTGAATTCATTCTAATCTTAAATAGTGTTTATAATTCTTCATTTTTGGCCCTAGTCTGGGGCGATTTCCCAGTTCCACTAGGGAAGTTTATGATAGGAAGACCCCCACGCCGGTTTCCATGTCTGATTCTCCTACTGTGGAACGGGTGTATCTACCCCGCTCTAGTGAGTCTATCCAACTCCTGAAGATTCGCCATACCACTGCCCACGTTCTGGCTATGGCAGTCCAAAAACTTTTCCCCCGGGCCCAGGTGACTATTGGGCCTTGGATTGAGAATGGTTTTTACTACGACTTCGATCATCCAGAACCCTTCAGTGAGAAGGACCTAAAGGCCATCGAAAAGGAGATGGGCAAAATCATTCGCCGTAAGCTACCAGTACAGTGCGAAGAGGTAACCCGGGCTGAAGCCCAACGGCGAATCACCGCCCTTGGGGAAATCTATAAGTTGGAAATTCTGGCGGGTTTGGCCGAGCCGATTACCATTTATCATCTGGGGGATGCCTGGTGGGACCTGTGTGCTGGCCCCCACGTAAGTAATACTGGCGACCTGAACCCGGACGCCATCGCCTTGGAAAAGGTGGCGGGGGCCTACTGGCGGGGGGATGAAACCAAAGCCCAGCTGCAGCGCATCTACGGCACGGCCTGGGAAACCCCTGAACAGCTTGCGGAGTACCAGCGACGCAAGCTAGAAGCTCTGCGCCGGGACCATCGACGCTTGGGTAAGGAATTAGGTCTATTTGTCTTCAGTGACCTGGTTGGTCCCGGACTCCCCCTCTGGACTCCACGGGGCACGATTCTCCGGTCAACCCTGGAAGATTTCCTGAGGCAAGAGCAGGTCCGGCGGGGCTACCAACCGGTAGCTACCCCCCACATTGCCCGTGTGGACCTATTTCGCGCCTCGGGCCACTGGCAAAAGTATCAAGAGGACATGTTCCCTTTGATGGCTGAGGATGACTCCCATCGGCAGCAAGAGCAGGGCTTTGTCCTCAAGCCCATGAACTGCCCCTTCCACATTCAGATTTATAAAAGTGAGCTGCGTTCCTACCGGGAGCTACCCTTGCGCCTGGCGGAGTTTGGCACTGTCTACCGTTACGAGCAGTCAGGAGAGCTTGGGGGATTAACCCGAGTTCGCGGCTTTACCGTGGATGACGCCCACCTGTTTGTTACCCCTGATCAGCTCGGAAGCGAGTTTCTCCGGGTGGTGGATTTAATTTTGTCGGTATTTGGGAAGTTACAGCTGCACCAGTTCCGAGCCCGGTTGAGCTTTCGTGACCCTGGGGCTGATAAATACATTGGCTCGCCAGAAAACTGGGATAAGGCCGAAGGAGCTATCCGACAAGCGGTCGAAACTTTGGGAATGGATTACTTCGAGGGAATTGGTGAGGCCGCCTTCTACGGACCCAAGCTAGACTTTATCTTTCAAGATGCCCTAGAGCGGGAGTGGCAGCTGGGTACAGTTCAGGTAGACTATAATCTGCCGGAGCGCTTTGATCTAGAGTATATTGCTGAGGATGGCTCCCGCCAGCGGCCGGTGATGCTGCACCGGGCTCCCTTCGGATCCCTAGAACGACTAATCGGGATTTTGATCGAGGAGTACGCCGGGGACTTCCCCCTGTGGCTAGCCCCTGAACAGGTGAGGATTCTGCCCGTGGGAGAGTCCCAGCTAGCCTATGCCCAAGCCGTGCAAGCCCAGATGATGACCCAGGGAATCAGGGCCACCGTGGATACGAGGGGAGAACGCCTCAACAAGCTGATCCGGGATGCGGAGAAAGACAAGATCCCCGTGATGGCCATAGTGGGAGCTAAAGAGCAACAAATCAATCAGGTGAGCCTGCGGTTGCGCCCCGCCCAGGACCTAGGAGGCGTACCAGTCCCCCAGGTGATCGCGGCCCTTGAGGCGGCCATCTCCACCTACTCCAGCTTGCAGATCCCCCCCACCTAATTGGGTCCGGACTAGAGTTAATGATTTCCGGAGATTTACCGGGGCTCTGGGTCTGGTAAGTTGTTGCTAAGTCACCCCTAGTTTTCCGGCCCCTCCGAGCGCAATTCCTATGGCAGACTCCTCCATCCAATCCATCCTCCGCGAACATCGGCTATTCTGGCCATCGGAATCCTTTGCTCAAGCTGCCCACATTGGCAGCCGCGCCCAGTACGAACAACTGGCTGCCCAGGCGCGGGAGGACCCCGAGGGGTTTTGGGCCGAGCAAGCCACCCGGGAATTGGAATGGTTTACGCCCTGGAACCAAGTGTTGGACTGGCAGCCACCCTCAGCCCGGTGGTTTGTGGGAGCTAAGCTCAACATCACCCACAATTGCCTAGACCGGCATCTGCAAACCTGGCGGCGTAATAAGGCAGCCCTAATCTGGGAAGGTGAACTAGGGGACACCCGTACCCTTACTTATAGTCAACTGCACTGGGAAGTGTGCCAGTTTGCCAATGCTCTGCGGGCTCTCGGGGTGGAGGAGGGAGACCGGGTGGGGATTTACTTACCCCTGATTCCCGAGGCGGCCATTGCCATGCTGGCGTGTGCTCGCCTCGGAGCCATCCATACAGTGGTGTTTGGCGGCTTCAGTGCTGAGGCCCTGCGGGAGCGGTTAATTCATTGCCAGGTCAAATTGGTGGTGACAGCGGACGGTGGTTGGCGCAAGGACGCGATTGTCCCCCTGAAAGCCCAGGTAGACCAAGCCCTAGTGGGAGTGGAGACGGTAAAAAATGTCCTAGTGGTCCAGCGGACCGCTACCCCCATCACCATGGAGCCCGGCCGGGACCACTGGTGGCACGACCTGCGCCAGGGCATGTCTGCCGTCTGTCCCCCTGTAGACCTCGATAGTGAACATCCCCTTTTTGTCCTCTACACCTCTGGGAGCACCGGCAAACCGAAGGGGGTAGTGCACACCACTGGTGGTTATAACCTCTATACTCACCTGACCACCAAGTGGATTTTTGACCTGCGAGACACGGATGTGTACTGGTGCACTGCGGATGTAGGTTGGGTAACTGGCCACAGCTACGTGGTGTACGGCCCCCTGTCTAACGGGGCGACGATCCTGATGTACGAGGGGGCCCCGCGCACCTCCCGGCCTGGTTGCACCTGGGAGCTGATCGAAAAGTATCAGGTGAGCGTGTTTTATACTGCCCCTACTGCTATTCGGGCCGCCCTCCGCCAAGGAGAGCACCTGCCTCGAGCCTGCGACCTTAGTTCCCTACGGCTATTGGGGACAGTGGGAGAACCCATCAACCCGGAGGCTTGGATATGGTTTTACCGGGTAGTCGGTGGGGAACGTTGCCCGATTGTCGACACTTGGTGGCAAACCGAGACCGGCGGCATTATGGTCAGTGCTTTACCGGGAGCGGTCCCTCTCAAACCTGGTTCGGCTACCCTACCCTTCCCAGGGATTCAAGCGGACGTAGTCAATCACAAAGGGGAAGGTGTCCCCCCCAACAGCGGCGGATATCTAGTTGTGCGCTACCCTTGGCCGGGGATGGCCCGCACCCTCTACGGTGACGAAGAACGTTTCCGGCGCACCTATTGGGAGCACATTCCCGGGCAGCTGTACTTCTCAGGGGACGGGGCGCGCCGGGACGAGGAGGGCTATTTTTGGGTGATGGGCCGGGTCGATGATGTGATCAACGTGGCAGGTCACCGATTAGGGACCATGGAGATCGAGGCGGCTCTGGCTTCTCACCCAGTGGTAGCAGAAGCGGCAGTGGTAGGCCGGCCAGACCCAGTCAAGGGGGAAGAAATCGTGGCCTTTGTGATCCTCGAGCAGGGGAGCAGTTACCATGAGGGACTGCATCAGGCTCTCAAACAACACGTAGTCCAGGAGATCGGCGCCATTGCTCGGCCGGGGGAGATCCACTTTACCGAGGCCTTACCGAAAACCCGCTCTGGCAAGATTCTCCGCCGTTTGCTGCGCTCTGTAGCCGCTGGAGAGGAGGTGACTGGAGACACCTCAACTCTAGAGGACCGGGCAGCCCTAGACCAGCTGCGGGAGACCAACTAAGCAGCGCCGGCCAGGCACATCCCTAACTTCTACCACCCTGGGACTAAAACCGGAAGAGAAAATAAGGAGGGCCTCCTGGGCCAGAATCTCAACCCCTAAGAAGACTAGATCACTGCCACCTGCTTTACCAAGCTTTTAATCACATTGTCCTTGAGCATCAAGAGGCGAGATGCTTGGGTCAACAATTCTAAGAGTTGCTCCCGCGGCATCTGCTCTAGAGATTCACGCATCAGGCGCATCTGAAATTGCTGCTCAAGAGTTAGTTCGTAGGCATTAGCGTCCATAAGCTCTCCTTGGAAAGGTCTAAGGGCAGGGAGCGAAAGCGGTGCAATTGTTAATAAATATAACATCAACTTGACAAAAAAACACAACCTCCTGTGAATCATAATTTATGGTAATTGGATCCATCAGCAGTGCTGTTGATTTCCCATTGCCTGGGAATGAAGCTCTTGTAGCAGTTCAAACTAGGGGAAACCGTTCTGAATGAACAAAATCCTGGTTCAGCCTGGTCCCAGGAGCCAGGGGAATCTTTGTTAGACTCTAGGCACGATTACTCACCCAATCCCCCTCAACCTATGGTCCAGTATTACCCCTACACGATTTCCCTAGAGGTAAAGGGAATGAGGTGTGCGGGATGTGTTCAGGCGGTAGAAAAAGAGCTCAATCGCACGCCCGGAGTCCTAGGAGCCCAGGTGAATCTAGTGACCGCAGTAGCTACGGTCACCTGTGCTCCCGGGCAAGTTGACTCCCAGACTCTAGCAGCAAAGCTGACAGGCGTAGGATTTCCCAGCCGAGTCCAGCATACTCCTAGCTTACCTGACCTCCAGAACCCCACTGGGCAACTTCTAAGGGCTGCTCTGCTCATCCTCCTCTCTGGCCTAGGACACCTTGGCGTCTCGGGTCTGACCAGCCTGGGCTTTCATGCCGCCCTGGCCACCATCGCCCTGCTAGGTCCTGGCCGAGAGATCCTCTGGCAGGGGTGGCTCGGTATCCGCCACGGCCGACCGAACATGTACACCCTAGTTAGCCTAGGAGCGCTAGCCGCCTACCTGACTAGTTGGGCAGCCCTGCTGTTTCCTGCCTTAGGCTGGGAGTGCTTTTTCGATGAGCCCGTGATGCTCGTAGGGTTTATCCTACTTGGCCAGGGGCTAGAGCAGCGAGCCCGGGGTCAGATGGTGGCGGCTCTACGGCGGTTAGTGGACCTCCAACCTCCCACTGCCCGGCAGATCAGAGACCTCCTAGACCGGGGCCAAGAGGTACCAGTGAATCAAGTCCAGGTAGGAGACTGGCTACGGGTATTGCCGGGAGAGATCATACCGGTAGATGGATTTGTGGTGACCGGGGAGACTAGCCTAGATGAGGCAATGTTGACTGGGGAATCAGTGCTAGTCACCAAAGGTCCCGGAGACCAGGTCCGGGCCGGTACCCTGAATCAACAGGGAGTGGTGGTAATAGAGACTACCCATACGGGAGCGGCAACCACCCTGGCTCAGGTAATTCGGTTAGTGGTGACAGCCCAAGCCCGCAAGGCGCCGATTCAAAAAGTAGCTGACCAGGTAGCTGGCTACTTTACCTACGGGGTGCTCAGTCTAGCCTTAGCCACCTTTAGTTTTTGGTATTTCTGGGGAGCTGCCTGGTGGCCTCAAGTCCTAAACAAGGTTTCCGCAGCGGGCATGCACCTAGCAAATGCCTCCCCCTTGGTCCTCAGTCTGCAGTTGGCCATCTGTGTTTTAGTGGTGGCCTGTCCCTGCGCCCTCGGTTTAGCCACCCCGACGGCGATCCTAGTGGGCACAGGCTGGGGGGCAGAACGGGGATTACTGATCCGGGGGGGGGATGTTCTAGAACAAGCCCAAGGGATTGACACAGTAATTTTTGACAAGACTGGCACCCTGACCATGGGCTCCCCTCGGGTAGTTGATTACTTGACCTGGAATGACTTTTCCCTACCGGCCTTGGCCCAGCTGGCCGCCGCTGTAGAACGGGGAACCCACCATCCTCTAGCGGGGGCGATCCAGGCCTGGGGAGCAAGCTATGATCCCCTGACAGCCGTTGACTTTTACACCGTACCTGGCAAAGGAATTGGGGCAAGGGTCGCAGGAGAACTAGTGCGCCTAGGGAGTGGCGAGTGGTTAGCTAATCAAGGTATCACCATTCCCGAGGCTGCCCAAGCCCAAGCCTTGACCTGGAACCAGGCTGGTCTGACGGTGGTTTTTGTCGCCAAGACCGAGCAATTGGTGGGCCTGATCGCCATTACTGACCCTTTACGCCAGGATGCTCTAGAAACAGTCGAGGCTCTGCAGGGCCTTGGTCTGCGCCTGATTCTGTGTACGGGAGACCGGCCGGAAGTGGCCTACAACGTAGCTAGTCTACTTGGGTTGGCGCCCGAACAGGTTCTAGCCACCCAAGATCCAATGGCCAAAGCTGCCGCAGTCCGGCAACTGCAGTCCGAGGGCCATCGGGTAGCAATGGTAGGAGATGGAATTAATGATGCCCCGGCCTTAGCTCAGGCAGACTTGAGCATTGCCCTCGGGGGGGGCACAGGGGTGGCCTTGGAAACCGCCCAAATCGTTTTAATGCAAGACCAGTTGGCAGCGGTAGCTACCGCCTTGCGTTTGAGCCGGGCTACTTTCCAGAAGATTCGCCAGAATTTGCTGTGGGCTTTTGCCTATAATGTGATCGGAGTGCCGATAGCCGCGGGGGTACTACTTCCTAGTCTTGGCTGGCTGCTTGATCCGGCTTTAGCTGCCGGTTTGATGGCCTGCAGCTCCCTTAGCGTAGTGGCCAACTCGCTCCTACTGAGACGTCTCACTTAACCCAATGCCCCAAGCCCCCCACCAAAATCACATCCTTATAATCGAGGATGACAAGGGAAGGAGAGAATTTCTCTTGGATGGGCCTGTTTACGTTATCGGTCGAGACTCCAAGGCGGATATTCGTCTTGTATCTCAGTTTGTCTCCCGCCGGCACGCCACCCTAGTGCAACTACCTGGTCAAGATAATAGCTTCCATTACCGAATCACCGACGGAACCCTAGACGGCAAACTGAGTGCTAATGGGATTCTGGTCAACGGTCGTAAGGTGGCTGTCCACGACTTGGTTAACGAAGACGAAATTGTTTTTGGTCCTCGAGTCAAGGCATTGTACTATCTCCTGCGTCGCGACGCCATCTTCACCCTACCGCCAGACGAGTTTGATATTACTCTAATCAGCCCAAATATGATTGAGGATGAAGAGCCCTTAGCCGAAGATGATATCCCCACTGATAATTTTTAGGGGACCTCTAGGCGGCCCAACAGCTCCTCCAATCGTTCCGGGTCAGTAATGTACAGAAACCCAAGCAGAGTTTCGAGGGCGCTCGCTTGACCGTAAATACCCGACTCCAGCCGCCTAGGCCCTGAACCTGCACTGTTGCGCCCTCGCCGCACCCATCCTTGCTCCTCCTCCGTCAAGTCCGGCAGCAGCCTTAGGAGATGCTGGGCCTGCTTTTCTGCCCTGGTTTGGGCTATCACCTGATTATGGTAGTCTCCCAAGCGCTTTGGGGGCCACAGTAATAATCGACGAATATGCAATTCATAAACTGCATCCCCCAGGTAGGCCAAGGCCGCCGGCGAGAGTTCAGCGCTGCTCCTCAAGGCACACCGGCTACTTGGGAGGGAGCGGACAACAACTGCAGGGCTACCTGGTACTGTCTATCGGCAGCGGTAGCTAGCAAGCTAGGGTCAGCAATCTTACTTGGTACTTCCACATCCGGGTGGATCCCTTGCCGATGGATGTCCCGGTGGTTCGGCGTTTGGTAGCGGGCTACGGTGATCGCCAGGCCTGACCCATCACTTAGTTCGAACAGAGACTGAATCAGGCCCTTGCCGTAGGTAGTCTCTCCTACCAGTTGGGCCCGGTGATTATCCTGGAGAGCTCCGGCCAAGATTTCGCCAGCACTGGCCGTACCCTCATTAACCAGAACCACAAGGGGGGCACAGGTCACCGCAGTCCCGTTGGCCAAAAAGCTACCGAGGATTCCCTGACGATTAACAGTGTAGACGATGGTACCTTTGTCCAACCACAGACGGGCAATTTCGATCCCTGCCTGAAGCAGCCCTCCCGGGTTATTGCGCAAGTCTAGGATGTAAGCCCCTACCCCCTGGGCCTGCATGGCTTTGATGCTGCTGCTGAGCTCAGTTACCGCATTGGCATTGAATTGGTCGAGGCGTAGATAACCCACCGGGACTGGACCAACTTCCAGGTGGGTGGAGACTGGATTAACACTGATGTGGTCCCGGGTAAGGGATACTGGCCGGGCTGGTGCAGACCCGGTTTGAATCATCAGCACAACTTGAGACCCCGCCGGGCCGCGTAGCCGCGCCGCCGCTTCATCAAGGGTAAAGTTGGGGGTGGGCTGGCCGTCAATAGCTAGAATTTGGTCACGGGGGGCAATCCCGGCAGCTGCCGCCGGGGAGCCGTGGAGGGGAGCAATCACCTCTAAAATTCCAGTCTCAGGATTGCGGGTGACCTGGAGTCCCACCCCCATCAGTTCCCCCGCCGTGGCACTCTGTAAACCCTGATACTGATCAGGGGGCATAAACCGAGTGAAGGGGTCATCGAGGGTATTTAGTAGCTTCTGAATCGCAGCATAGGTAGCCTGCCGGTCCGGGAGGGGCTGCCTGAGTCCTTCCTGGCGAAGAGCCCACCAGTTTTGGTGATTAAAGGAGGGGTCTACGTAGGCTTGGTCTACTAGGCGCCAGGCTTCACTAAACAGTTGGTGTTCTGCACTCAGGGCCTGGGCTGGGGTGGCCCCAGTTCCCCACACCAGCACTAACGCTAGGAAGAACCGCCAGAGGCGGGGAATAAGCATGCTCATGGAGTTGATTCTAACTTAAGATAACTAAGGCTTATGCTCCCAATGGCGAGGTTAAGGCGTGTTAAGATGAATACCAGACCCCCAAGCCCTTGGGGACGCCATTTTTACGCCCTGGAATCATGTTTACCAAACAAGTTACTAACTCTAAAGCCTTCCAGTGGTTTCAAGAGCGCCTAGAGATTCAAGCCCTAGCAGATGATATTTCTAGCAAGTACGTGCCTCCCCACGTCAATATCTTCTACTGCCTGGGGGGCATCACCCTAGTCTGCTTCTTGATCCAGTTTGCCACCGGCTTCGCCATGACCTTTTACTATCGGCCTACCGTAGCTGAAGCCTTTACCTCGGTGCAATACCTAATGACCGAGGTTAGTTTCGGCTGGCTGATCCGGTCGGTACATCGCTGGTCCGCCAGCATGATGGTGCTGATGATGATTCTGCACGTGTTCCGGGTTTACCTGACCGGGGGCTTTAAAAAGCCTCGGGAGCTAACCTGGGTCACAGGAGTCATCCTGGCCGTGATCACGGTCTCCTTTGGGGTAACTGGTTACTCCCTCCCCTGGGACCAGGTCGGTTACTGGGCGGTCAAGATTGTTTCTGGGGTTCCCGAGGCTATACCCGTGGTTGGTACCCTAGCAGCTGATCTGCTGCGCGGCGGCTCCAGCGTAGGTCAAGCAACCCTCACCCGCTACTACAGTGCTCACACCTTCGTCTTACCTTGGTTGATTGCGGTCTTCATGCTGATGCATTTTCTGATGATCCGCAAACAAGGCATTTCTGGTCCCCTTTAATTGGTTAAGGAAACCTCCCTCCATGAGTATTATCAAAAAGCCTGACCTGAGCGACCCGGAGTTACGGGCTAAACTGGCCCAAGGCATGGGTCACAACTACTACGGTGAGCCCGCTTGGCCCAACGACTTGCTCTACGTATTCCCGGTTGTGATGTTGGGCACCCTAGCCCTGTGCGTGGGCTTAGCAGTACTAGACCCGGCTATGGTCGGTGAGCCCGCTAACCCCTTTGCCACTCCCCTGGAAATCCTGCCCGAGTGGTACCTATACCCAGTATTTGATATTCTGCGTACGGTCCCCAACAAGCTGCTAGGAGTGGCGCTCATGGGCTCGATTCCCTTGGGTCTGATCCTAGTGCCGTTTATCGAGAGCGTTAACAAATTTCAAAATCCCTTCCGCCGGCCCGTGGCCATGGCCATCTTTTTGTTTGGTACCTTCGTGACCATCTGGTTGGGTATTGGGGCGACCATGCCCATTGATAAGGCAATTACCCTGGGGCTTTTTTAGACCCGCTACTGCGGTGGAGAAATGGGAAAGGCCTGTTTTTTAGACAGGCCTTTTTTGTAACTATTGGCGTAACTGCTTACTTGATCCCGACCTTAGCTCCAGCTTCCTCTAGCTGCTTTTTCAGGTCTTCCGCTTCTGGCTTGGGAACACTTTCCTTGACAGCCTTAGGGGCTGCCTCGACTAAGTCCTTGGCTTCCTTCAGACCGAGGCCGGTGATGGCCCGCACCACCTTCAAAATGGCGATCTTCTTATCGGCGGGTACGTCCTCAAGGATGACTGCAAATTCGGTTTGCTCTTCTACCTCCTCTACAGGGGCTGTCGCTGTCGCTCCCGGGGCCGCCGCCATCATCATCATGCCGCCAGCGGGGGCTGCCGCACTGACCCCAAAGGCTTCCTCAATTTGCTTGACTAGTTCGGAGGCTTCTAGCAGGGTCAAGGATTTTAGTTGTTCGAGAATTTCATCGGTTTTAGCAGACATGGAATTAACTCCTGTAAGTGAGAGGTCTTCGTAACTAATTTGGTAGCCTAGGAGGCCGCCGGTTCTCGCTCGGACACGGCACGAATAGCTCGCACCAGGGAACCTGGCACTTCCTGAACACCCACCGCCAGTTGGGTCGGCACGGCGTGGAGGCCAACGGCCAATCGGGTAGGAACTGCGACCAAGGCTCCGGCAATGCGGCCCATCAACTCCTCGCGCGAGGGAAGCTCGGTCAAGGCTTTGACATCGTCTGGGGTCAAGGCCTGGCCAGAGAATACCCCGCCCCGCAGTTCGGTCTTTTTGCTGACCCGCTGGAATTCCTGGTAGGCCTTGATGGCCCCCTTCATGTCCTCCTGCACCAGCAAAAAGATTGATGCCCCCTTGAGGAACTTACGCATCGGCTGCCACTGGGGGTCTTCTCTGACTGCCAATTCCATCAGAGTATTTTTAGCCATGCGGCACTGGGTACCACTAGGCTGCATCCGGCGGCGTAGGTCAGTCATTTCGGCTACGCTCAGACCCTGGTACTCGATCACTAGACCAAGCTGGCTTTGACTGAGGGTGGTTTTTAGCCGCTCCACAATGTGTTCTTTATCTTCTCGAGTTCTACCCATTTTCTGAATCTCACCTCCTGAATTGGGGCTAAAACATCAAAAACCCCGTCAATAGAGCCGGGGTTACACATGCCAATTAGGGATTGGCAAACTTGTGCAAACCTAGGCAGGAAATTAAACATGCGCACCTGCTGTCTCGGGCTTGGCCTATGCAGTTGTGGAATTTTGCGACCGGTTAACCCCCAAGGTTAGATAACTTCAGCCAACTTCAGGTCGCGCAGAGCACTTACGTCTACCTGAATAGCCGGACCCATGGTGGCACAGACAAACACAGTCCGCCAGTAGCGCCCCTTTGCTCCACTGGGACGGTTGCGGTCTATGGCCTCCTGGAGGGACTTGAGGTTGACTAACAGGTCACCAGCGGCAAAGGCGGCCTTACCGAACAGGACATGGACAATTCCGGTCCGGTCAACGCGGAACTCTAGTTTCCCGGCCTTGAATTCGGCGATTGCTCCTGCCAAGTCAAAGGTGACTGTGCCGCCTTTGGGGGAGGGCATTAGCCCCCGGGGCCCTAGCATCTTCCCTAACTTAGCCACCTGGGGCATCATGTCGGGGGTAGCAATCAATTTATCAAAGTCAAGCCGGCCCTTTTGAATCTCCTCGATTAGGTCCTCTGAACCGACAATATCAGCACCAACCGCTTCATTGACTTTTTCTCCCCGGGCAATCACTGCTACCCGTACGGTTTGACCAGTCCCCTTGGGCAGGACTACGGTAGTACGCAGTTGCTGATCAGCGTACTTAGGGTCAATTCCGAGGCGGATATGGGCCTCTGCCGACTCGGGGAATTTGGCAGTGGCGGTTTCCTTAAGAAGTTGTAGGGCCTCTAGGGGCGAGTAGGGACGGTCAGCAACCTGCTGGCTGAGCTGGGCCAGACGACGGGAAATTTTCTTCATCAGAACTCCTTGGGGTCAGTGGCGAGGTGTTAGCTCTCCCCCAGATATAAAGATCAAGCAATCAATCGACTACGGTCACACCCATGTTCCGAGCGGTGCCGGCGACAATCCGCATGGCCGCTTCGATGTCATTGGCATTCAGGTCGGGTAACTTGATTTGGGCGATTTCCCGCAACTGGCTTTGGGTAATTTTGCCTACTTTCTTTTTGTTAGGTTCTCCCGAACCTGAGGTTACTCCTGCCGCCTTGGCGATCAGCTTCGAGGCGGGGGGGGTTTTGAGGATGAAGGTAAAACTACGGTCCTCAAAGACAGAGATTTCCACAGGAATAACCATCCCCACCTGGTCAGCGGTACGGGCATTGTATTCCTTACAGAACATCATAATGTTCACCCCGTGCTGACCCAAGGCGGGGCCAACGGGAGGGGCAGGATTAGCTTTCCCGGCCGGGAGGGCTAATTTAATAATTGCAACAACTTTCTTGGCCATAACCTTCAACTAGCTCTGTTTTTCTACCTGATTAAACTCCAACTCCACCGGGGTGTCCCGACCGAAGATCGACAGCAACACTTTCAGCTTGCTCCGCTCTGGGCTAACCTCCACGACTTCCCCTTCAAAGTCCTTGAAGGGGCCAGACAGCACCAGAATCTTGTCTCCAGGCAGCATGTTGACCTTGATAATGGCCTTCTTTTCTTGGGTTTGCTTGAAGACCCGGTCCACCTCCTGTAGATTCAAGGCCATGGGCTTGACGTGGCCCCGGCCCCGCCCAGAGCGGCCCCGCTGTTCAGCCCCCACAAAGTTGATTACGTGGGGGGTACTTTTGACCACCTGCCAGGTTTCATCATCCATGATCATGTACACCAACACATAACCCGGGAAGACTTTCTCCTCCGCATTGTGGCGACTACCATCCTTGCGTACCTTTACCACGGGGCTTTGGGGAATTTCCACCTGTAGGATACGACTGGCCACATCGAGGGTCTGAGCCCGCTGCTCCAGGTTAGTCTTGACTCGTTTCTCACAACCCGAAGCCACCTGGACAGCGTACCAAGAGGCTGCTCCTACTGGGTTGAGATGATCCGCGTCGGTGACTTCGGTGCCAACTCCGGAATTCATCTGAACACCTGACCTGCTATCCAGGTAAATAAGTTATCGACCACGTAGATTAAGGAGGCAAGCAAAACTACCATCAACAGCACGGCCACAGACTCACTGATCAGCTGCTGCCGACCGGGCCAGACTACCTTATCTAGTTCCTCTTTCGTCTCCCGAAGGAAAGCCACCAAACCGAACCGGGGCTGTTCCTCTGGGGGGGTTGCCAGGTCTCTCTTCGCCACAATCACCCTTCCCTTTGGTAGTTCTTGCTCAAGCGCGCCCTGGAGGACTTGAACCCCCGACATCAGGTTTTGGAGACCTGCGTTCTACCAACTGAACTAAGAGCGCCCACCTCAACCATGCAAATACAGTGTAGCAGGGATAATATCCCCGCCAGGTGTTAGTTAGCGGTCAAACCGCTGCTTCAGACGTGTGGCCTTGCCAACCCGGTCACGGAGGTAGTAGAGCTTAGCACGACGGACCTTGCTGCGGCGCAGGACCTTAATGCTTTCGATCTGAGGAGAGTGAACTAGGAGCACCCGCTCTACCCCCACACCCTGGAAAGTCTTGCGGACCGTGATTGCGGTATTGATGCCAGTGCCATGGCGAGCAATAACCACTCCTTCGTAGGGCTGAACGCGTTCCTTGCCCCCTTCCTGGATCACCACTCCCACCTTCACCGTGTCTCCAATCCGAATTTCGGGGAGAGTCGACTTCAGGTACTCAGCTTCAATTTGGCGAATAATTTCCTGGGCGTACATGGCCTTTGCAAACTCACGGTCTTACATCGTAACTCCAAGTTAGGAGTTTTGTCTAGATGTTCAGCTCCTAGATTCCCGCTCCAGATCCCTTAAGATGGTGGGGTGGGTGCGTAGCTCAGTAGGATAGAGCAGCGACCTTCTAAGTCGCTGGTCACAGGTTCGAATCCTGTCGCACCCGTAGTCAGCTCAGCTGAGATTGCCAGAGGGCAGTTAAGGCCAGAGCAATCGCGTCCGCCGCATCGTCAGGCTGGGGGATCGACTCCAGGGCAAATTCCCGAGCCACGGCCTGCTGAACCTCAGCCTTGGGGGCCCGGCCGTAACCGGTGATTCCCTGCTTAACCTGGGCCGGGGTAAACTCCACTATCGGCAGCTGCTGTTGAGCCAGCGCCAGCAGCACTACCCCTCGGGCTTGGGCTACTAGGATGGTATTGCCCATGCGGTAGAAGAATAGCTTCTCCAGGGCTACCAGGTCCGGTCGCATCTGTGCCACCAGGGCCTGCATATCCTCGTATAAAACACAAAGGCGTTCCCCCACCGGCGCCCCAGCTGGGGTGGAGATGACCCCAAAATCTAGCAGCTCCAGGGGTTTAGACTCGATGAGGCCAAAACCCACCGTGGCTAATCCCGGGTCGATACCTAAAATCAGCACCCCCTAGCGGACCCTACCATTTCCATCCCCTAGGACCACGCCAAAAGTTTCACTGAAGGCCTTTTCCACCTTGTAGCCAGAATCAATGGATTCTAAGGGGTCCTTGCGCAACCGGTGGCGCAAACACAGGGGGATGACCCGGCGGATGTGGTCGACAGTAACCACAGTCTGGCCCTCCAAGGCAGCGAGGGCCCTGGCAGCCCGGTTGGTGACAATATCTCCCCGCAGACCATCCACATCAAGGTCCGCACACACCTGGGAGATCTGCAGTCGGAGTTCCTGGTCAATGGTGACGGCAGGCAGGAGCGCCTGGGATTGGCCTAGTTTTACTCGCAGCTGGTCTTGCTGTATCTGATACTGGTTGAGGAAGTCATAGGGCTGAGCATCAAATTGGGAGCGCTGCTCTACAATTTGCACTCGTAGTTGAGGGTCCCGGACAGTACGGATCTCGGCGTGCATGCCAAAGCGGTCTAGTAGTTGGGGTCGTAGTTCCCCCTCCTCCGGGTTACCAGAACCCACTAGAACAAAGCGGGCGGGGTGGCGAATGGATATGCCCTCCCGCTCCACAGTATTCCAACCAGAGGCAGCCGCATCGAGGAGCACATCTACCAGATGGTCATCGAGTAGGTTCACCTCGTCCACGTAGAGAATACCCCGGTTAGCCCGGGCCAGCAGGCCTGGCTCAAAGGCTTTCACCCCCTCAGAGAGAGCTTTCTCAATGTCGATGGTGCCGCAGACCCGGTCCTCGGTGGCCCCTAGGGGCAGGTCCACCATGGGCACCTTTTTTTTCACCACCGGCAAGCTGTCCCCCTGCTCTAGGTGTTGGCGAGCCAGGTCTCCCATTAACTCCGGATCCTTAGGGTCACTATTAAAGGGGTCTCCTTCCACCACCTCAATTTCCGGCAGCAGATCGGTCAGGGCCCGAATTGTGGTGGATTTACCGGTACCACGGTCGCCCATGATCATCACCCCCCCAATCTTGGGGTCAATCACATTCAGGAGGAGCGCTAGCTTCATCTCCTCCTGCCCGACAATGGCAGTGAAGGGAAACACGGGGCGGCGCCGGACGGTGGATAGGGTGGTGGTCACAGAACTTTGCCTACAAGCAGCCAATTGATAACCTAATTGTGCCACACGGAACACCCCGGGGGGGGATGATGCCGTCTGGGGAGCTAATGAATAACATATTAATAGCAATGTACTATATAAATATACACTATTTCCTTCCCTCCCATGCATACCCCTCCTCCAAACCAGCTCTTCGAAGATGTGTTGGCGGAACTGAAGGCCATCAAGAAAGAACTCGTGTCAGTCAAGCGTCAGATGTCCTCATCAGTCGCCGCAGGAGCACTAGTCAGCTTCGTATTTTTATCTATCGTGTATGGGTTATTGCGGTCCCTCTCGGGTTAGAGCTAGCCGTGGGCATCCCCTGCTACCTTCCCGCGAAACACCACATAGTTATAAATGTTGTAAAACAACATAATCGGGATCAAAAACCCAACGAAGATAAGCATAAACACCAGCGCACTCGGAGAGGCGGCGGCCTGATAGATGGTAATGTGGTTGGGAATGATGTAGGGGAAGATAATTAATCCGAGGCCGAGAAAATTGAGCAGGAAGAGCAAAATTGTCCAGACTAAGGGCGTGGCTTCCTCCTGGCGGTTAAGGCTACGCACCAGCATCCAAACCAGCAACATCGCCAATATAGGAATTAGGGCAAAAACATAAAGCAAGGGCGGACTGAATAAACGGGCCCGAGCTACCTGATAGAAAATGGGGGTCGTAATCGTGATCAAGAGTGCGCCCAGGACTGTAGTGGCGACAGCTAGTTTCGCTGTGCGATAGTGGGTTTTCTGCAGTTCTCCCTCAGTCTTTAGGATCAGATACGTAGAACCGATGAGGACGTAGCCCTGAATCAAGGTCAGGGAAACTAGAATTGATCGCCAATCTAGCCAATCCCACGGGGAACCGTTGAAGTGACCTGCCTCATCAACGGCAATACCTTCAATAACACTGCCTAGGGCAAAGCCTTGGCCGAGAGCCGCCAGAAAGCTCCCGGCTCCAAAAGCCAAGTTCCAGAGAAACTTACGATCGGAGTGTTCTCGGAATTCAAAGGCCACAGCTCGAAAAATCAGCCCAAATATCATCATGAAGATGGGGATATACAAGGCGTTGAGGATAGTGGCATAGGCTAGGGGAAAAGCTCCGAACAAAGCCCCTCCCACCAGTACTAGCCATGTTTCGTTGGCATCCCAAATGTTACCTAGGCTCGTCATCAGTAGACTCCGGCGTGATTCGTCGGAGGTGGTGAGAGAAAGGATACCCACCCCTAGATCAAACCCATCTAGCATGACGTAGAGAAATAGGAATAATGCCAGAATGACAAACCACACCTGGGGCAGGAAGTGTACTAGCGCGTCCATCTTAGTTACCTGGATGTAGGGTCTATTGCTGGGCCTCTAGGGGGCGTTGATCGGGCACGAAGGCGGCGGGTTGGGTCGCGATGGCAGGCTGATTATCTAGCCCGGGACAGGGTAGGTGCAGATTAGGGCCCTGCTGGATGATCCGGCTGCCAAAGTACAAAGCCGAGACTAGTAGGACAGAGTAGACGAGGGCAAACAAGGTCAAAGAAGTCAGCACATTACTCGCAGGAATCCTAGAGGCAGCATCAACGGTGCGGATCTGGCCGTATAGGGTCCAAGGTTGGCGGCCAACGCAGCGCACGATCCACCCCGCCTCAACGGCAATATAACCCAGAGGGGCAGCAAAAACCCAGGCCCGCAGTAACCACCTTTGCTGGGCGATCCTCTCGGCTGCAAGACCACCGAGTAGCCAGCGCCATGCGCTCCAAAGCATTAACCCAGCCAAAAAGAAGCCAATTGCGCTCATGACTCGGAAAGAGTAATAGATCAAAGCCACCATAGGCGGGCGGTCACCAGGGGCCCACTCCTTCAACCCCCGGACTGGTAGGGATAGATTCTTCCTAAATTCCAGAATGTAGCCCAGCCCGTTGGGAATCACGACTTCCCACCTATTTCTCTGCCCCGCCTCATCCGGCAGAGCCAACAAGCTCCAATCAGCGGGTTTTCCGGCGGGGCTAGTTTCCCACTTCGCCTCCATGGCCGCCAGTTTCGTCGGTTGATAGTGGGCAACTTGTTCGGCACTCAAGTGGCCAATATAAATTTGGAGTGGCGTGACGGCAATTGCCACGACTAGAACAATCTTGAGGGACTGGCTAAAGAAGGTTTGATGATGGTTCTTAAGGATATACCAGGCACTAATTCCCCCAATCACAAATAGGGAGGTCTCCAGGGTGGCGAAAAACATGTGCAGCACGCTTTTCACCATGAATGGGTTAGCAATTGCCTGAAGGTAATCAGTCACAATAAATTTACCATTTACAAGTTCACCACCCTCCGGAGTTTGCAGCCATGAGTTGGCCACTAAAATCCAGAAGGTAGACAGGTTGGCACCGAAGGCAACCATGATCGTGGCTAGGTAGTGGATTACTGGATGTACTCTTCCCCAACCAAACATCATGATCCCCAGAAACCCTGCCTCAAGCATGAAGGCCATGGCCCCCTCAAAACCGAGAATGCTGCCGAAAAAGTCCCCGACCGCCTCCGATAAGGGGGCCCAGTTTGTGCCGAACTGAAATTCCATGGGCAGACCTGAGGCCACCCCAACGCCAAAGTTCAAGATATAGAGTTTTGCCCAGAACCGAGCATGGTGGTAGTAATTGGGGTTACGGGTTTTTAGCCACATCCCCTCCACGATAACTAGGTATATTGCCATGCCAGTGGTCAGGACCGGCCAGAGCATATGGAAAATGGCGGTCAAGGCAAATTGCATCCGCGAGAGCGCGACCGTATTTGATAAGAGATCCATTAGGTCCTCTAGGGGCGGAAAATTATTGGTCCTTCAGCTGCCGCACCAACTGAAGGCCTGTAGGTGCTACCACGGCGGCCATGAAAACCCTGACCTACACGTTAGTTGTCCGCAATACGCCCACAACCAGAGAGTATTTTAGGGTTTAGCCTACCTATCGTTCCCAGGGTAAACAGGTCCGGGAAGACAGTGAGTTTCTAACATAAATTCCCGGGATCGTCAAGGCACAGGCCGGCACCCTAACTTAAACTGAGGTCATAATAACAGGTATTCCGGCGTGTTTAAGCCGATAGAATAAATACCTCAGGCTCATTAAACTCCTATCAAGCCCAAAGGATAGCCAGATTTCCAAGAGTGAGCGCGCGCTCAAAACTGAGTAGTCATTCGGTGATAGTCGGTTTAGGAGAGACTTGAGAATATTTGGCAGTGACATTATCATCAGACATCATTGTCGAGTCAATAGGAAGTGGAATACTCTTTCTGTTCTCCTTTCTTTCAACACCTCTGCACTACTTGATCAGCAGGGAGAACGGCACCCCTTTTTGTACTCTTTCCGTCCCCCTTAAGCTTTTTTGACACTTCTGGGTAATCACAATTGTTCACCGCTGGACGTCCATCGATTAATCTATAGATAGTGGTATGGTGGTGCGGAATACCCCTTTAACCAGGCAGTTTTAATCTGGCAGACCTGGGGGGCATATCTCCACGGGCAAGCGCGCTATACCCCATCCCACACATTTCCTACCCCAGTGTGCGCTCCCCCTTGGTGCCCCGCTGCTTATCTTTTTATACCGCCACCTAGTTTTATGGACCATGCCCATCAAGGACTACTGAGACTGGCTGCCGCCTCCCTGGACCAGGAGAGCGAGGAGTCGATTTATGCCCCGGGTTATATTCAAGCCTACGGGGCCCTGCTGGTACTCCAGGAGCCGGGCCTGAGGATTGTGCAGGCCAGTGAGAACGTAAGGCAGTTTTTCGGGGTGGCCGCCACCGACTTGCTCGGTAAGTCCCTGCGCAAGCTCCTGACTGCGGCCCAAGTCTCCCAAGTTGCTGATCTGTTGGCCCAAGACCCCCAGGCCCTACGCTACCCCTTTGAACTCAAGGTTTACCCCCGGGGAGAGCACTCGCGGTTGCGCCAGGGGGTGCAAGTATTCAAGGGCATTCTCCACCGGTTACCCGAGGTTCTGGTTCTAGAGCTTGAACCCCTAGCTTCCACCACCAATAGCAACCTGATCCAGGTTTACAACCGTCTGCAAGAGGTAATCCGGCAACTGCGCCGCACCCACAGCCTCAGCCGCCTGGCCCAGGCTCTGGCGACAGGGGTCAAGCAGCTGACTGGTTTTGATCGGGTAATGGTCTATCAATTTGCAGCGGACGGCCATGGAATGGTAATTGCCGAGGCGAAGGAGGAAGACCTTGAGAGCTACCTGGGTCTGCACTACCCGGCTACGGACATTACTACTGCCGCGCGCCTCCTATTGCAGCGCAACTGGGTACGCCAGATTCCCGAGGTATCCGCAGCTCCTGTGCCCTTAGTCCCGGCTCTCAATCCCCTGACTAAAGCTCCCCTAGACCTGGGGAGTTGCCTGGTGCGGGGGGTCTCACCCTGTCACGTGGAGTACCTGCAGAATATGGGGGTGGGTAGTTCCCTAACTATCTCCCTGGTAGATGACCAGAGTCTGTGGGGTTTGATCGCCTGCCACCACTCCCAACCTAGGCGCGTCGACTACGAGACCCGCAAAACCTGCGAATTGATCGGTCAGTTTGCCTCCATCGAGTTAGTCCACCAACAGGAGCGCGACCTAGACACCTACCGCCAGCAAACTAAGGCCATTCAGGTCGCCTTGCAAAAAGCCTTGCTAGTGGAGCCCAACTTTATCGAGCTGGTGCTGGCGCGCTCTGGCGAGCAATTGCTGAATCTGGTGCACTCCCAGGGGGTGGCAATTCTACTCGACGGGTCCCCCACCCTCATCGGCCAAACCCCTTCTGCCGAGCAGGTGGTGAGGTTAAGCGGCTGGTTAGGGCAGACCCAAAAAACTGCCCTCCAGGCAGACCGAGTCTACGCTACCGATTGCCTGGGGGCAGCCTACCCTGAGGCCCAGTCCTTGACCCCGGTAGCCAGCGGGATTTTGGTGATCTCCGTAGTCCTTACCAATCATGAGTACTATATTATCTGGTTTCGTCCCGAGCAGACCCAGGTGGTCTCCTGGGCCGGCCAGCTCCAGAACTCCATCACCACTAACTCCCAGGGGGTGCCGCACCTGTGCCCCCGTTGCTCCTTCGCCTTGTGGGAGGAAATCGTTCAGGGTAAATCTCTGCCCTGGCTGAGGGTAGAACTAGAGGTGGCCCTGGAGATGCAAAACATCCTGATGTTGGCGGCATTGGGGTTTGCCCAGGAAGCCCTAGAGGAAGCAGTTGAGCGGGCCAACATTGCCAACCAAGCTAAAACCCAGATCCTGGCCAAGATGAGCCACGAACTGCGCACCCCCATCAATGCCATCCTTGGGTTTACCCAGCTGATCTCCCGCCATCCCCAAACCCCCCCCGCGATCCAGGAGGACATCGAGATCATCAACCGCAGTGGCGAGCATCTCCTAGAGCTGATCAACGATGTATTGGATATGTCTCGCATCGAATCTGGTCAGCTGGTCCTGCGCGCGACTACCTTCTCCCTCCCCAGCCTGCTACAGAATGTTGCTAACTCCTTTGCCCTCCAGGCCACCCAAAAGGGCCTGGTGATCACCGTTGAGGAGTCAGCTGAGCTGCCGCGTTTTATCTCCACCGATGAGGGAAAACTGCGTCAAATACTCCTAAACTTGATCGGCAACGCTGTCAAATTTACTTCCCAAGGCCAGATCACCGTCCGGGTCTGGGCCACAGCCCTGGACCAGCCGTCCGAATACACCCCTTGTACGGCTGATGTCCCCTGTTCTCCTCTCCTACTATCCCTGGCCGTAGAGGATACGGGCTGTGGCATTGAGGCTAGTAACTGGGAGGCGATTTTTGAGCCCTTCATGCAGACCGAGCAAGGTTACCATCGCCAAGGCACAGGCTTGGGTCTTCCCATCAGTCGCCAGTTTGCCCGCCTCATGGGGGGGGATATTACTGTCCAAAGTACCCTCGGCCAAGGGTCAATCTTTACCTGTCAGGTGATGGTAGGCCAAGCCCCAGACCTAGAACCGCTGAAAACCCCGGGCCCCCGGGTGATAGGTCTGGCCCCTGACCAGCCTCCCTACCGGATTCTGGTGGCGGAAGACTCCCCCGAGAGTCGTCAGTTACTCAGTCATCTCCTCAGCCTAGTAGGCTTTACGGTGCTGGCGGTGGAGAACGGGGCAGCGGCAGTAGCCCAGTGGCAGGTGTGGCTGCCACAGCTGATCCTGATGGACATTCACATGCCGGAGATGGACGGGTACGAAGCAGTCCGCCAGATCCGGGCCTGGGAACAGCAGACTCCTAAGTCTACCCCCACCAAAATCATTGCCCTTACCGCCTACGCCTTCGACACTGACCGGGCTGCTAGTTTGGCAGCCGGCTACGATGATCACTTGGCCAAGCCCTTCCAGGAAAAGCGCCTCCTGGAGTTAATTGCCCTCCACGGAGGGGTACGCTACCAGTATGAGGTCCCCCTCGGCACAGCCGAGACTAAGTCCGAGTCACATCCCTTAACTCCCCAGGATCTAGCCCTAATGCCTCAGGCTTGGGTTGCCCAGGTGCATGAGGCCGCCCTTGGGCTCCAGGACCACCAAGTGCGTCAACTGCTAACGGAAATTCCCGCCACCGCCGCTTGGCTAGGAGATTCCCTGAGGCAGATGCTGGAGGAATTTCAGTTGGAAGCGATCGCTAACCTCACTCAACCCTAGGTGGTTAACCGATGACTGCCCTGCCGGCCCCGGCCCTAGCCAAAATTCTGGTTGTCGATGATACGCCTGATAATCTGCGCCTGTTGACCAAGATCCTTGAAGCGCAAAACTACGTGGTCATGAAGGCCCTTAACGGCCAGACGGCTTTGCGGGCCATTAGTCGCAATCCACCAGACCTGATTCTGTTAGATGTCAATATGCCGGAGCTGAATGGCTACGAGGTGTGTCGGCAGTTGCGCGCCTCCGTAGCTACCCACGACATCCCGGTGATCTTCATCAGTGCTCTAGACCGCCTAGCAGATAAAATCAAGGCCTTTGACCTCGGGGGACAGGATTACATCACCAAGCCCTTCCAAGAGTCGGAGGTGCTAGCCCGGGTGCGCAATCAACTGGTGATCCGCCAACAGCGCTGCCAGCTAGAGCAGGAAATTGAAAATCGCCGCCGGGCCGAGACCCAGGTGCGGCGCCTCAATCTCAACCTAGAGCGCCTAGTGCAAGCCCGCACCCTGGAACTGCATCAGGTGCTGGAATTTGAATTGGCTCTCAAGCACATCGCTGAGCAGGTGCGCGATTCCCTAGACCGCCATCGGATCATGCAAGGGGTGGTGGAGACCCTAGTCGAGTCCCTGATGGTACTGGGGGGTAAGGCAGTGATCTTCGACCGGGGTCTTCCCACCACCTACAGCCACTGGCGCATCTCGGGGCAGGAGGTAAACGACGACCAAATCCTCGCGATCACTGATTGCTCTGAAGTCTACGAACAGTTGCAGGCCAAGATCTGTTTCGCCTTTTGTTCCCTGCAACCTCAGCCCATTAGTCAGCCCCTGGCAATTTTGGCTTGCCCCATCTACGACGACCAGAAGATTCTCGGGGACCTCTGGCTGTTTCGTCCCCAGGTTTCTAGCTTTGGGGAAGCAGAAATGCAGCTAGTGCAGCAGGTGGCTAACCAGTGTGCTATTGCCCTGCGCCAGGCGCGCCTTTATGAGGCAGCCCAGGTGCAGGTCCAGGAGCTAGAGCACCTTAATCAGCTCAAGAACGATTTCCTGAGCACTGTATCCCACGAGCTGCGCACTCCCATTACCAGCATGAAGCTGGTGATCCAGCTGCTGACCACCCTGGTGGAACAGGTCCGGGACCAAGACCTAGTCCACCAGATTTCTCAACCACGGGTGGTGCAATACCTGGAGATCCTCCGCCAGGAGTGTGAGCGGGAGCTAGCCCTAGTGGAGGACCTGTTGAACTTGCAGTACATCGAGGCAGGGACCTACGCAGAGAAACCTACCCTGATCAACACCTACGATTTCCTGTGCCATTTGATCGAGCCCTTTGAAGAGCGCACCTTCCGTCAAGGGCAAACCCTCACCCTTGCCATTGATCCGGCCCTGCCGGCCCTCCTGCTTGACCGGTTAAGTTTGAACCGGATTATCACTGAGCTACTCAATAACGCCTGCAAGTACACACCCGCCGGCGGCACCATTGCCATCTCGGCCGGTCTAGAGGCAGGGAAGGAACCCCCTACCCTCGAGGTCAGCGTCGTTAACACGGGGGTAGAAATCCCCCAAGACCAGCTGAGCGAGGTCTTTAAAAAGTTCTACCGCATTCCTAACCACGACCCCTGGAAGTACGGGGGGACCGGCTTGGGCTTGGCCCTGGTGAAGGGTCTGGTGGAGCAGATAGGGGGTCGGATCACCGTGGAGAGCGGCGATGGCCGCACCCGTTTCCGGGTGTTTCTGCCGGCGTCTCCCCTAGATATCCAGCTCAGCTAGGTTTAACCGCGGCCCGTAGGTTTGAATAAACTCCCGGCGGGGGCCTACCCGGTCTCCCATCAGGATCGTAAAGATGCGGTCGGCCTCGGCGGCATCCTCGATCTCAATGCGCTTCAAACTGCGGCTGTCGGGGTTCATGGTCGTCTCCCACAACTGCTGGGGCATCATCTCCCCTAGGCCCTTGAAGCGCTGGACAGTGTAGTTAGCATTGGCGGGGAACTCCCGGTCTACCAGAGTGCGCAATTCTCGGTCGCTGTAACAGTAGTAGTGGGAGCGGCCCCGCTCCACCTTGTAGAGGGGGGAGCAGGCAATGTAGATGTACCCCTGCTCAACTAGGTCTCTCTGGTAGCGGTAGAAAAAGGTCAACAAGAGGGTGCGGATATGGGCCCCGTCAACATCCGCGTCGGTCATGATAATAATCCGGTGGTAGCGCAGCTGCCTGGGGTCAAACTCATCCCCCTTGATCCCTAGGCCCAGGGCGGTGATCAGAGCTTGGATTTCGGTATTCTTGTAAATCTTGGCGTCGTCGGTTTTTTCGATGTTGAGAATCTTGCCGCGCAGGGGCAAAATAGCCTGAAACCGCCGATTGCGGCCCTGTTTAGCACTGCCCCCGGCGGAATCCCCCTCCACAATGAATATTTCCGACTCCGCCGGGTCTCGGGAGCTGCAGTCGGCTAACTTGCCCGGCAGAGTAGAGGATTCCAGAACCGACTTACGTCGGACTAGTTCCCGGGCGCGGCGGGCAGCCTCCGCAGCATTGAAGGCTTGGATCGCTTTTTCTAGGATGGCATCGGCGATACCGGGATGAAAGTCTAGGTACTCCACTAGGGCCTCCCCCACCAGGGAGTCGACGATGCCGCGCACCTCGGTATTACCCAACTTGGTTTTAGTCTGACCCTCAAACTGGGGGTCGGGGACCTTAATCGACACCACCCCGGTCAGGCCTTCCCGGACGTTTTCTCCCGCCAGGTTAGGGTCTTGCTCCTTAAGCTTATTGCGTTTGCGGGCCATGTTATTCATGGTCCGGGTCAGTACCGTGCGCAACCCCTCTAGGTGGGTGCCGCCATCGATAGTACGGATATTGTTGGCAAATCCTAACAGGTTATCATTGTAGGCATCGGCGCACCACTGTAAGGCCACCTCTAGCTGCACCCCAGCCCGCTCCCCGGCAATGTAGATCACCTCCGGGTGGAGGGTCTGCTTCTCCCGGTTCATGTAGGCGACGTACTCCTTAATCCCCCCGGCGTAGCAGTAGACCTCCTGGTAGGGTTCAGGGCGCAACTCGAGGCGATGGTCAGTAAAGGTAATCCGGATCCCGGCATTGAGGAAGGCTAACTCCCGCAGCCGTCCCGCTAGGGTGTTGTAGTCAAACTCGGTGCTGTCGGTGAAGATGGTCGGGTCTGGGAGGAAACACACCCGGGTGCCCGTGCGGCCGCTGGGGCTTGGCTGCTCCCCTAGGGGGGTAACAGGCACCCCCCGTTCGTAGCGTTGGTGGTGGGACTTGTGCCCCCGCCAGACAGTCACCTCTAGCCACTGGGAAAGGGCATTGACCACCGAGACCCCCACCCCGTGCAGACCGCCAGACACCTTATAACCGCCGCCGCCAAACTTACCCCCAGCTCCTAGGACTGTCATCACGGTTTCGAGGGCCGACTTGCCAGTCTTTGGGTGCATGTCGGTGGGGATGCCACGGCCATCATCCTCGACCGCCACCTCTCCCCCTGGATACAGGTCAACTTGGATCCGCCCACAGTAGCCCGCCAGGGCCTCATCAACGGAGTTATCGACTACCTCGTAGACCAGGTGGTGCAGACCACGTAGGCCAGTTGTACCAATGTACATCCCCGGCCGCTTACGCACGTGCTCAATTCCCTCCAGGACCTGGATCTGCTCAGCTCCGTAATCCTCTGGCATGCCGAAAATACCTGCGATCTAGTAACCGCAACTATTCTAGCATTCTCCCGCTACCAGCTCCCCCCCCTGGTTAAACTCCGGCATTTGGTCGAAGTTGAGGTAATGGTACAGTTGCGTCGCTAGGGGGGTGATCCGTTGGCCTACCACCTGCTGATACTCGGCAGGGGTGGGGATGCGGCCGAGGCGGGCGCACACAGCCGCCAATTCCGCTGAACCGAGATAAACCCGCGCTCCTTGGCCCATGCGGTTATTAAAGTTGCGCGTGGAGGTAGAAAACACAGTGGTGTTGTCCGCTACCCGGGCCTGGTTACCCATGCACAGGGAGCACCCCGGCACCTCGGTGCGGGCTCCCACGGCCCCAAAGACGCTGTAGACTCCTTCGGTCTTTAGTTGCTGCTCATCCATGCGGGTCGGGGGGCAGATCCACAGCCGGCCCTGGACTGCCGGCCCCCCCTGGAGCACCTGGGCCGCGGCACGGTAATGACCAATATTAGTCATACAGGAGCCAATGAACACCTCCTGGACCGGGTCTCCTGCCACCTCCGAAAGGGTCTTTACGTTGTCAGGGTCGTTGGGGGCAGCCACAATAGGTTCGCAGATATTATCTAGGTTGATCTCTATAACTGCCTTGTACTGGGCATCCGGGTCCGGCTGCAGCAGCACTGGGTTAGCCAGCCAGGCTTCCATTTTCTCAATCCGCCGCTGGATGGTCCGCTGGTCCTGGTAACCCTGGGCCACCATGGTCTTGAGCAAGGCCACGTTCGAGCGCAGGTACTCAGACACTGTCTCTACCCCCAAGTGAATGGTGCACCCGGCGCAGGAGCGCTCCGCCGTAGCATCGGTCAACTCAAAGGCTTGTTCTACCTTCAGATCTGGCAGCCCTTCAATTTCCATAATCCGGCCGGAAAAGACATTGCGCTTGTTTTCCTTGGCCACAGTCAGGTAGCCCTGCTGGATAGCCACGTAGGGAATCGCATTGACGATGTCGCGCAGGGTGATCCCGGGCTGGAGACTACCCCGAAAGCGCACTAGCACCGACTCGGGCATGTCTAGTGGCATCACCCCTAGGGCGGCGGCAAAGGCCACTAGCCCCGACCCGGCCGGGAAGGAAATTCCCAGGGGGAAGCGAGTGTGGGAGTCGCCACCGGTGCCGACCGTATCTGGCAGGAGCATCCGGTTTAACCAAGAGTGGATGATGCCGTCCCCCGGCCGCAGGGCAATCCCCCCCCGGGAGGCGAAGAAATCCGGCAGTTCCCGTTGGACCTGGACGTCGGCGGGTTTGGGGTAGGCGGCCGTATGACAAAAGCTCTGGAGCACCAGGTCAGCACTAAAGCCCAGACAGGCTAGCTCCTTCATCTCATCCCGGGTCATGGGGCCGGTGGTGTCCTGGGAACCGACGGTGGTCATCACCGGTTCGCAGGCGGTGCCTGGGCGTACCCCTGGCAGGCCACAGGCCCGACCGACCATCTTCTGGGCGAGGGTGAACCCCCCCTCTCCCTGGGGCGGGCGGGGACGGACAAAGAGGGGACTCGGAGTTTGACCGCGGCTAGCCCGGACCTTGTCGGTTAGGGCCCGGCCAATGATCAAGGGGATCCGGCCCCCGGCGCGCACCTCATCGAGCAGGGTTGGTGAAGGGAGGCTGAACTGGGATACAACTTCCCCGGCTTGGTTTTTGATCAACCCCTGGTAGGGATAAATAGTCACCACCAAGCCGCTTTCCAGGGAGCGCACATCACACTGGATCGGTAAGGCTCCGGAATCCTGGGCCGTGTTGAAGAAAATCGGCGCGATTGCCCCCCCGAGAATATAACCCCCGGAGCGCTTGTTGGGGACATGGGGGATGTCGGTGCCAATGTGCCACAGCAGGGAGTTAATCGCTGATTTGCGGGAGGAGCCTGTCCCGACCACATCCCCCACAAAGGCGACCGGGTGACCAAGCTGACGCAGGGCGGCGATCTGCGCTTGGGCTCCGGGGGCGCGGGTCTCAAGCATAGCTAGGGCGTGTAGGGGAATGTCGGCCCGGGTGGAGGCCTGTTGGGCTGGCGATAGGTCGTCAGTATTAATTTCCCCAGCTACCTTGAAGATGGTAACGGTAATCGCCTCAGGCACGGGGGGGCGGCTGGTGAACCAGGTAGCCTCAGCCCAAGCCTCCAGTACCTGGACGGCCCAGGGGTTGGTGGTCGCTAGCTCTGCTATGTCGTGGTAGTTATCAAACACTAGAAGGGTGTGGCTGAGGGCCACCGCAGCCTCGGGGGCAAGCTCCGGATGACCTAGCAGCTTGACCAGGGCCGGTACGTTGTAGCCGCCGATCATTGTTCCTAGGATCTTCACGGCCCTGGAAGGGCTAATGAGGGGGCTAGCTAGCTCCCCGAGGGCAAGGGCATTCAGGAAGGTGGCCTTCACGTAAGCAGCCGGGTCAACCCCGGGGGGTACCCGCTGCTCAAGCAGGTCTAGGAGGAACTCTCCCGGCACCTCCCCGGGGGTCTGCAGCAGTTCTACCACGGCGGCGGTTTGGGGAGCACTCAGGGGGAGGGGGGGAATGCCCAGGGCAGCGCGCTCAGCTAGGTGGTGGCGGTAGGATTCGAGAATTGAGGACATAGGGGGGAGGGGGAAAAAGTTAACACCGGAGACCAGGCCTTGGGCGACCCTGCCCGCACCTTGGGCCTTCCAACTGTATGCTATACTTTGCGCGAAGTAAGTGAGAGCATCCCCCGGTCAAAGACTCTGGGAGCAGTCCTAGTTAAGTCCTAGCTATTGCCAAGCCCACCCGACCCCCTTGTATTGCCTGTAGAGTTCAGACCCTATCCTCTCCTACCATGCCCAAAATCACCTGTCTCCCGGACCAGCAGACCCTAGAAGTCGCCCCCACCGACACTATCCTCCAGTCATTGCTGAAAGCGGATATCCCCCACGCCCACGTCTGCGGTGGCAATGCCTACTGCTCCACTTGCCGGGTGATGATCCTGCAGGGGATTGAGGAGTGCAGTCCCCCGACTACGGCCGAGCGGACCTTGAACCGGAAACTAGAATTCCCGATCCATGTCCGCCTGGCCTGTCAGACTAAAGTCCAGGGGGATGTGACCCTGCGGCGGTTAGTTTTAGACAGTGGGGACCTGGATATTGTTGATGCCCAGCTGGCTACGGGGGCTACCGGCCAGCAGAAAACCGTCGCCTTGCTGTTTGCCACCCTTAAGGGGGCCGCTGATTTCGATGAGATCAACTTTCCTTACGACTTGATCTATATCCTCGGGCGCTATTTCCATTGCATGAATCAGGTGATCGAGCGGTACGGGGGAGTAGTACACAACTATATGGGAGTGTGGTTTCTAGCAGTGTTTCAGGATGGGGTCCAGCCGGCGAGTAGGGCGGTATGGGCCAGTCTGGAGATGCTTGAGGCCCTAGAGGAGCTCAACTCCTCCCTAGAGCGCCTATCCTATCGCCCCCTGAGCCTAAACCTGGGGGTCCACTACGCCCCTACGGTCCTGGTGCCTGTGGACCCACGCCGGCCGGACCGCCTGACCGTGGTCGGCCAAGCGGTTAGCCAGGTTAGTCGGGTAGAAGCTGCTAACCGGGAGCTAGGCAGTAAACTGTTGGTTTCCGAGACGGCCTATGGCGAGATTAAAGGCCAGGCAGTGGTCAAAAAAACTCACGCTACCCCGGCCTTGGGGGAGTTAGTGGAGGTGGCTGCTATGGAGGGGGAGCCACCTGAGATAGTCACAGCAGGGCCTCCCGCCATGCCTCTAAAAGACCGTCTCGGAGAGTTTTGGCAGAAGTTTTCTCGCTTCTGGGGCCCTCGTTCCTAAACTTCCTCCCTAGGGTCTGGAAAGGGAACCTGGCTGAGTGTAGGCAGTCATCTAGTTGACAAGTCCCTAGCCGCTAGGGTCTAATCAAACCAAAAAATTCTCCCAGGGAAGCCACCACTTGTGAAAGACTCTGCACCCCTTGCCACCCCGGCCATCACTACTACGGGCAATTCTCAGGTCCTCAACATCTGGGGTGGCTTTCCCCTGGCTGGTGAAGTGCGCATCAGTGGGGCCAAAAACTCAGCCTTGGTGGTGATGGCCGGGGCCCTCCTCGGCGCCCAAGCCTGCCGGATCCATAACGTGCCCCACCTGGCCGATGTCCGCAAGATGGTGGAGATTTTGTTGTCCTTGGGGGTGAAGGTGGGCCATTCCGCGGGCGGTGTCTTGGACGTCGATGCCCGTGACCTCCAAGGGGCTAGCCCCTCCTACGGCCTGGTTAGTCAAATGCGGGCCAGCTTCTTTATCCTGGGGCCCCTGTTGGCCCGTCTGGGGGAAACCTGGGTGCCGCTCCCGGGGGGCTGTGACATCGGGGCGCGACCGGTGGAATTACACGTGCGTGGACTCCAGGCTATGGGGGCGGAGGTGGAGATTGACCACGGCATTGTCCATGCCTGGGTGAAAAACCGCCGCCTGCAGGGGACTCGCATATACCTGGACTATCCCAGTGTCGGGGCCACGGAAACTCTGATGATGGCGGCGGTACTGGCCGAGGGAGAAACCATTATCGAGAATGCAGCCCAAGAACCCGAGGTGGAGGACCTGGCAAACTTTTGCCGCAGCCTGGGAGCCAAAATCCGTGGTGCCGGTACCAACACCATCATTATTGTCGGGGTCCAAGACCTCCACGGGGCCGAATACAGCATTATCCCCGACCGGGTGGAGGCGGGAACTTTTCTGGTAGCTGGTGCCATTACCCACTCCTCCATTAGTGTTTTTCCCGCTGTCCCCGAGCATCTAACGGCAGTCACTGCCAAGCTCCAGGGGTTAGGCTTCGACCTAGTCAGCGACTATCCGCGGCAGCTGCGGATCCTCTCTCCCCTGGTCTATCCCGGTACAGACATCGAGACGATGCCCTATCCGGGGTTTCCCACCGATATGCAAGCCCAGTTCATGTCTCTATTGAGTCTGAGCAGCGGCGATAGCGTGGTTACAGAAACGGTGTTTGAAAATCGCCTCCGCCACGTGGCAGAACTAAACCGTCTGGGAGCAGATATCCGGGCGAAGGGAAACCACGCCATCATCCGGGGTGTACCCCACCTGTCTGGGGCCCCCGTCATGGCCACAGACCTGCGGGCTTCCGCCGCCCTAGTGTTAGCTGGCCTGGCTGCCCAGGGCCAAACCACAATCCGGGGGTTGCACCACTTAGACCGGGGCTACGAGAGTCTGGAGGTTAAGCTCCAAGCTCTCGGGGCTAAGGTAGAGCGGACTTACCAGCCCGACTAGGAAAGTCAGGTTAGAGGGTGAGGCTCTGGGGGCTGGTTTCCAAAAGTTGAGCTAAGTCTTGCAGGAAGGCTGCCCCGTGGGCCCCATAGATCACCCGGTGGTCGCAGGTAAGATTAACCTGCATCTGAGAGCGCACCCCTAGCAAGCCCTCCCGGGTGGCCACCACTTGGGGTCGGGAGGCTCCCACTGCCAGGATTGCTCCCTGGTTGGGGGGAAGAATAGCATCGAAGCGGTCTACCCCAAACATCCCCAAGTTGGAAATTGTAAAGGTGCCCGTAGTATACTCAGCTGGCTGTAATTGCTTGGTCCGGGCTCGCTCCACTAAGTCTTTCCAGGTGCGACTGAGGCTGTAGATGTCCAGTTGGTCGGCCTGTGCCAGGACCGGGGTAATCAGCCCTCCATCTTCCATAGCCACCGCCACCGCCACATTAATGGTGGCAGGCTGCTGGGGACCCTGGGGAGTATAGGCCCAGTTGAGCCGGGGATGCCGCCCTAGGGTGAGAGCGACCGCCTTAGCCAACAGGGCCGTCATGGTCACCCCCTTGGGCTTAAGCTGTCTACTTAGGGCCTCAAGGGCATCGGTGGTGATGGTATAACCGACCCGGAAGGTGGGCACCTCCAGGGAAGCATTCATATTGCGGATCACTGCCTGTTGGGCGGTAGTCCAGCCGCCGGCGGGGGCAGTCACCTGGGGGGTAGAGGGCTTAGGGGCCGGGGCCACTAGCGGGGGTGGAGTTGAGGACACGGGCCGGATCCCCTCCACGTCTGCAGCCACCACCCGGCCGTGGGGACCACTGCCCTGCAGTTTACTAAGGTCGACTCCCAGGGTTTGGGCTAGTTTGCGGGCTCGGGGGGAGGCGATCACCCGGCCGTGGTTGCGCACCGGCTCGGGTGATCGCTCCACAACTGCTGGGGGAGCGTTAACAGCAGCAGCGGGAGCCCTGGGGGCTTTACTCTGGGCCAGGGGAATTTCTGCAGTTGTCTCGGCCAAGTAGCCAATCGTGGCCCCCACGGGGGCGGTCTCTCCCACCGGGGTAAGGATCAGGGCTAGGTAGCCAGACTGAAAGGACTCCACTTCCATGTCTGCCTTGTCCGACTCTACCACCACTAGGGTTTCCCCCTTCTCCACCTTATCCCCCGTGGCCTTAGTCCAGGAGACCACTTTGCCCTCGGTCATAGTGGAGCTCAAAGCCGGCATAAAAACTTCGTGAATCATAATCCCAATGCCCTACACATCGCCACGGATTTCTTCGACTATCCCGTCTCTAATTAGGACTTCTACCTGCATCTTGGCCACTAAGTTATCTCCTAGTTCGATGCGGCAAAACCCCTCCATTTGAGCCTGAACAACCTCCTGGTCTAATTCTAAAACCTGAACCTGTTGGAGATTCTGCAGGATCTGATTTTTCTGCTCTAGTAGTTCACTTTTCTTTTGGTTAGCTTGAATCTGAATGTTATCGATCTGCTGAGTTACCAAGGGGCCGGGGGGTTGCAAGCTCTGGCGCTGGATTTCCGAGACCATCCGCTGAGCCTGGGCCTCTACCTGTTGATACTGACTGTCTAGGAAATTAATTTGGTCTTGCAGCTGTTGGCCCATTTCCTCTTTCCAGCGGTCAGTGACCACCACCTTGAGGGTAATCGGCCGTTTGAGGAGCAAATGGGTATTCATAGCTTCCATAGGGGGAGACAAGCGATTTAGGCAAACATCTTGTCGATCATACCCTGGTACCGCTCCATCACAACTGAGCGTCGCACCTTGAGGGTCTGGGTGAGTTGGCCATTTTCCACCGAGAAAGGCTCCTCTAGTAGCACGAAAGGACCAATGCGCTCGTCAGGCCGGTAGGCAGGTCGACTTTGCACCTCCCGGGTGATCTCCCGGCGGAAAAGCTCCTGAATCGCAGTGGGTTCCTGGCCCTCCAGGGCCTCCCAGTTAGGCACAATTAGGGCCCCCAGGCTCCGTTGGTCTTGGCCTACTAGCATAATTTGGTGGATGTAGGGGCTGCGCAGGCAGGCCTCCTCAATTGCCTCAGGCTCAATGTTTTCCCCGTTGCTCAGGACAATGGTATCCTTGGCCCGGCCGGTGATCACCAGGTCACCCTGGGTACTGATCCAGCCTAGGTCCCCGGTATTAAACCACCCCTGGGGGTCTAGAACTTGGGCTGTAGCCTCGGGCTTGCCGTGATACCCCTGCATGACCTGCAGCCCCCGGACCAGGACTAGGCCTGGCTGACCAGGGGGCTGGGGTTGCCAGGTTTGGGGGTCGACTACCCGCGCCTCGGTATTGGCTAAGGGCTGGCCATCGGCACCGCGCAGGTTACGCTGTGGCCGGCGCACATGGGTAATGGGAGAAGTCTCTGTTAAGCCGTAGCCTACCAGGATCTCAAGGCCTACCACCTCGAAAAAGTCCTCTAGGTGCTCCGCAATTGAGCCTCCCCCACTGACTGCGAATTTCAGTTCTCCCCCCGTACCCAGGCGTACTTGCCGATAAACTAGCTGCTCTGCAAGCCAATGGAGGGGCCACAACAGCCCTGAGCTCCCCAGGGCGACCAACTTTTCCAGCAGGTTAGGGTAGAGGTGTCGGAGGTTGAGCCCCTGCCAGGTGCGCCGGTTATGGATGTAACTATGACTGCGCGCCAGGAGAAACTTAACCAGGGCTTGTTGCCAGGGGGAGCGCTCCCGAAATTGCTTTTGGATCCCCTCGTAGAGAGACTCCCAGATCCGGGGCACAGCCACCATGTAGTGGGGCCGATATTCCCGGAGGTCTTTTTTGATATGGCGGATACTGGTGTAGACCTGGGTGCAGCCGTGGGCAAGAACAAAGTATTCAAAGGTCCGCTCGTAACTGTGCCAGATGGGCAAGATGCTCAACACTCGTTCCCCTGGCCGAGGCTGAAGCACCTGGGCGCTGGAGCGGATCTGGGCCAACAGGTTGCCGTGGCTAGTCATCACTCCCTTAGGTTTACCCGAGGTCCCCGAGGTGTACATGAGGGTAGCCAAGCTGGGGTAGGCTACTGGTTCCGGAGGCTGGTCCCGGAGCACTTGACGGAAATTAATTACCCCCGCTTCGGATTCATCCGTCAGCAGGATGAGAAAGCGCAGAGGGGGAAGGTAGTCCTGGAGTTTGGTGAAGGTAGAGGCGTCCTGGAGGATTAGGCCGACTGCTTGACTGTCCTCCAGAATGTAGAGCAGCTCCTCAGAACTGGCCTGGGAACCCCGCACCACCCCCACCCCGCCAGCGGTAAGGATGCCCTGGTCAGCAATTAGCCAGCGGTGACTATTGTCGGCAAACAGACCTACCCGCTCTCCCGGAAGCAGGCCTAGGCTCTGCAAACCAGCAGCGAACCCTTGAATACCTCGGTATAGCTCAGCGTAGGTGAGACGACCCGGGGGATGACCGTGGGGGTCATCGAGGGCCACAAGGGAGCTATGGCGCTCAGCTAGCCCCGCCCAAATTTGGGGCAGAAACTGCAAGAAAGGGTAATCTGGTCCCATGGGGGGCAGGGGGCAATAGAATAGTGGCTTTTAAAGCCAGAATACATTAAGTCTAGCTACCACACCTTACATCATTTAGTCATGGCCAAAGCAACTTGGAATGGAGCAGTAATTGCTACTAGTGACCAGTGCGAAGTCGTGGAGGGGAACTACTATTTCCCTCCTGACTCCGTCGACCAGCAGTACCTGCGCAGCAGTGACTACCACACCACCTGTAGCTGGAAAGGCGTAGCCAGCTACTACGACCTGGTAGTTGGGGACCAGACCAATCCGAATGCTGCCTGGTACTATCCCGAACCCAAGGCGGCGGCTCAAAACATCAAGGGATACATCGCCTTCTGGAAAGGTGTTCAGGTGCAAAAGTAGTTCCTTGGGCATCCGTAGGGCCCCGGCAGCCCTACGGAGTTGTATTGCTCTTTTGCTAGCGGCCCAGAACTTCTAGCTTGACGGGAGCTGAGCCAGTCATGCCTAGAATTTCGGCGGCAGCTTGGGAAAGGTCAATAGCGATGGCCGGATTGCCGGGTCGGTCGTTGATGCGCACCACTACTGTGCGGTTGTTATCCAAGTCGGTAACACGCACTTGGGTGCCGAAGGGCAGGAAAGGATGGGCGGCCGTAAGCTCCCTAGGATTAAAAGTTTCGCCGTCAGCTGTCGGCCAGCCACTGAAACCGGGACCGTACCAGGTTGCCAAGCCCCGATAAACCGTCCCAGCTTGGGCTGCTGCCTGGACCCCTAGGGCAGAGGCGGCCACAGCCGCAAAGCAAAGGAAGTGAAAGATTTTATTCTGGTGCATGGTTGACCTACCAAAAGTTAACAACAGGAAATTGGCTTAGAGCCTAGGATTAGACTGTCTTATCGGCTCAGTATACCCGGGTATTTATCGCCAGCAATCAGTAGGCTCTTTCACCCACTCCAGGGTGATGAGAATATTTAATCACTGATGAGCGGATCCGGAATTTGCAAATAACAGCTGTATCCCGCGGCAATAAAGGGTTTTAAGCATTGCAATCTCTGGTTTACCACCCCAAGTACCGCTAGATCTTATCTGGGGATCATTCATGGACTCGGGCCAGAGGTAATTGCCTCCATAGGTTAACTAGGGTAGCCCTGGAGGGATTTCCTCCCAAGTTACGAAGTATCAAAAATTTTAATCAATCCCCCAAGTGCCCGTGGTTAGGCTGGGGATCGCTCTAATTCTCGTGTATATTTGTATACTAAACTACATTTAGTTTTTCTTTTTTCTGATATATAGCCTCAAGACTTCCGGGCGCCTCCCCCCCGGGGGTCGTGTTAAATAGTTTTAATTTTTCTTGCCCACTTTCCGCCCCTGATCCTGGCCGGGGTAAGCTAGGGGGTGATTCCCAATCCCCCTGGGGACTGGGGAATTGCCGGCGGGTCTGCTCCTTAGGGGGACAGGCGTCGGTGTTATCTGCAGATGCAACCTAGAACCCTACATAATTGGAGACTTTTTTAAGATGTCCCATAGCGTCAAGATCTACGACACCTGCATTGGGTGCACCCAATGTGTCCGGGCTTGCCCAACAGATGTACTAGAAATGGTCCCCTGGGATGGCTGCAAGGCGGGTCAGATTGCTTCCTCTCCTCGGACGGAAGACTGCGTCGGCTGCAAACGGTGTGAAACTGCGTGCCCAACTGACTTCTTGAGCATCCGGGTATACCTGGGTGCGGAAACCACCCGGAGTATGGGTCTAGCCTACTAGCCCTAAGTCAGTGGCCCGAGGTCGCACACTCCTAGCCTATTTGCTTACCCGTCTCCTCCTGGCACCCCTAATGCTTTGGGTGGTGGTGTCAGTGGTGTTCCTGCTGATGCGAGCTTCCCCTGGAGACCCCGTAGATGCGATCTTAGGCCCCCGGGCGCCCGTGGAGGCCAGGCTGGCTCTGCGTCAAGAACTTGGTCTGGCCCTGCCTCTCCCGGTGCAGTATTGGCAGTATTTAATTCGTCTAGTCCACCTAGACCTAGGGACCTCCCTCACTAGTCGTGGCCAGGCGGTGCTGACGATCATTCAGGAAACCTTCCCGGCCACGGCGGAACTAGCCCTGTTCAGCTTGGCAGTAGCCCTCGGCTTGGGAGTTACCCTGGGTGTCCTCTCTGCTAGCCACCCTGACACCGCCTTGGATCTGGGTGGCCGCTTGTTTAGCATCATCACCTACGCCCTGCCCTTGTTTTGGGTGGGTATGCTCCTGCAACTAATTTTTGCAGTCCAGCTGGGATGGTTTCCCCTCGGGACCCGCTTCCCCTTGGGGCTGCCCCCGCCAGGGGGGCCGAGTGGCCTCTACACCCTCGACAGCCTGCTGCAGGGCAACTGGCAGAGTTTCTGGGTGGCTTTAGATTACCTCGCCTTGCCTAGCATTACCTTGGGTACCCTGATTAGCGGTATTTTCGAGCGGATTGTGCGTGTCAATCTGCGTCAAGCCCTCCAGTCTGACTACGTGGAGGCGGCCGAGGCTCGGGGCATTTCCCCCAGGCGGGTTTTGCTAGTGCATGCCCTCAAAAACGCCCTTATCCCGGTGATCACAGTTCTAGGCTTGACCTTGGCAGCTCTCCTGGGGGGGGCCATACTGACTGAGGTCACCTTTTCCTGGCCAGGACTGGCTAACCGCCTCTACGAAGCCATATCCCTACGAGACTACCCAACCGTGGAAGGGATTGTCGCTTTCTTTGCCGGGGTGGTGACCTTGCTGAGCCTGTTGATCGACTTGATTAACGCCTGGATTGATCCTCGCCTGCACTACTAGCCCCGACAGCTTCTAGGGCTTCCAAGAGTCTTTCCTGTTCCTCAATGGTACGCACGGCCACGCGAAAGTAGTGACTACCTAGTTCTGGGAAGCTCATACAGTCGCGGATCAATACCCGGGCCTGGGTCAGGAGGGCATGCTGGAGGACTAGAGCTGATAGGGGAGTGTACCCGAGGAGGAAATTGGCGGCTCCCGGGAAGGGGACCTGAAGATTACAGGTGGTTAAGCCAGTGCGGAGGTGGGGCCTAGCTGTCCCTAGCCAGTCCCGGGTAGTCTGTTGAAAGTCCAGGTCTGCGAGGGCTGCAATCCCCGCCGCCGCCGCCAGGCAGTTCACCGGCCAGGGGTCGCGCCAGGCTTGCCAGGTCCGGCAGCGCTGGGGGTGGGCTAGGGCGTACCCCAACCGCAGACCCGGGAGGCTGTAGAACTTGGTCAGGGAGCGCAAAACCACTAGGTTAGGATAGTGGGGTACCAGGGAGGCAAGGCTCTCCTGGTCAGCAGGTGCCACAAAGTCCATAAAAGCTTCATCAACCACCACGAGGCCAAAACTCTCTACCAGAGGTAACAGGTCTTGGTGGCGCCACAGGAGGCCGGTGGGGTTATGGGGGTTATTGACAATGATGCCGCAGGCTTGGGGAGCCTCAGCTAGAGCAGCCAGGAGTCCCTTGGCCCCTGACGCTTGCCAAGAGGGGAGAGCATAGGCCCAGCTGACTCCGCCAGCGCTAGTTAGACACCGCTGGTACTCCCCAAAGCTGGGGGTCATAAGTACAGTCAGGGTGAGACCCGCGAGGTCTCGCCCCGCCCAGGTGAGTAGCTCTGCTGCCCCATTCCCAGGCACCACCCACTCCGGGTCAAGCCCGTGGACGGCCGCGACCGCCCGCCGTAGCTGCCGGTACTGGGGGTCGGGGTAGGAGCGCAGTTGCCCTAGGCTTCCCTGCAGGGCAGCGAGTACCGATCTAGGAGGGCCGAGGGGATTGATGCTGGCGGAAAAGTCCAGAATGTCTCCTGACCTACAGCCCGCTACCTGGGCGGCCCAGGACAGGTTTCCCCCGTGGGCCGGAGTAGAAAAATTGGTGCCGGAGGTTACCGTCATCCCTCTAGGGTGCTCCCCCAAAGAGCTTTTAACCTAAACCAGCCCTCCCGCAGCCGCCAAAACTTGCTGCTTGCCATGGCGTCGACTTGGGCTTGAGCCAGGTGCAACTGGTGTTGGGTAGTGGCTAGCTGCTGTTGGGTAGTGGCTAGCTGCTGTTGGGTAGTGGCTAGGAGGTCGCCAGTTTCCCAGAGTTTCAAGACCCCCCCCAAGAGGGTATCAATATGATCAAGGTATAGCTGACGGTGATTATTAAACAGCTGATGGTAGGTCTTAAGCAAATGCTCTCGTCTGCTGTCTAGGGTGCTGCCCCGGGACTCGGGGATGTAGCGCTTAAAGTGGAGAACCTCAGGGATCCGCCAGACGCGCACCCCAGCCTCAAGTAAAGAAAGCCAAAGGTCATAATCTTCCCAACCCCAGACCATATTTGGGTTATAGCCGCCGACATTTTGCCAATCGGAGCGCCGAAATAGACTGCAGTTGAAAATTGTGTTACCAAGCAAAATGTCCGGGAAAGCAAACTCTGGCAGCGGCCACTCCCCCTCCCGCCCACCGAAGAACTGGGCTCGACAGTAGACGATGCCAACTTGGGGGTCAGCGATAAAAACCGCTAAGGCTTTTTCTATATAGGTGGGGGCGATCTTGTCATCGGCATCCAGAGGCAGGATATACTCCCCCTGGGCCTGGGTGATGGCTACATTCCGGGCCACCGAGGGACCCTGGCCGGGTATAAAGAATACCCTCACCTGGGATGGCCAGGGATGGCTGTTCAGTAAATCAAGGGTAGCCGGGTCCTGGGAGCCATCATCAACAATCACCACCTCCACCCTGGGGTAGGTTTGCTGTAAGGCGGAATCTACAGCTTCTTCCAGGTAGGCGCCGTGGTTATGACAGGGTACGATTACCGAGACGAGGGGGGCAGCGGCCATGGTGCGACGACAAAAAGTACTACCTATTCTACCCTGGCCTGCGGGGCTGACGACCGCGGCTACCCTGGGACTGGGGGAGGTGCAGGTCTGGTGGACCGAGCTAGACCTTGACCTTGACTACTTGCCCCCCCCCCAGGATCTTTTGGGCCCTGATGAGCAGGCACGGGCCCAAAGATTACAGTTGCCCCAGGTCCGCCGGCGTTTTGTGGTCGCGCGCAGCCGCCTCCGTCAGATTCTCGCTAATTACCTGGGGGTAGCTCCCCAGGCTGTAAACTTTGCCTACGGCCCGCGGGGCAAGCCGGCTTTGGCCTGGCCTGAGTGCGGTTTGGAGTTTAACCTAGCCCACTCCCAGGGGTTAGCAGTTTATGCTGTCAGCAGAGCCGGACCGGTGGGCATTGACCTGGAGGGACAGCGAGCTATGCCGGAGGCTTTGGAGTTGGCTGAACGGTTTTTCCATCCCCAGGAAGTTTCCCTTATCGCCAGCCACCCCCCCTGGGAGCAAGGGAGAGTATTTTTGCGCCTGTGGACAATTAAAGAGGCAGTCCTCAAGGGGACAGGGGAGGGCATAGGCAACCTGGGGGCTGTAATCGTGGAGAAGTCAGAGGGGGGCTGGGTCACCTCTACCCCCTGGTATGTCTATCCCCTGGCGATTCATCCCGACTACGTGGCTACCTTAGCCCTTGAGGCTTAGTAACCTAGAGCGGCAAGAATATCCCGGGCGTGGGTGTCGGTCTTGACAGAGGTATACACCTGGCTAATTACGCCTTCCCCATTGATCACGTAGGTGACCCGTTTGGCGTAGCCTCCCCCATCCACGTCGTAGGCCTTGATCAGGCTCTTATCCACGTCGGCTAGGAGGGGAAACGGCAGACTGAATTTGTCGGTGAACTTTTGGTGGGAGGTAGGGTCATCGGTGCTGACCCCGAGGACGATGATGTCTTTGCCCTGGAATTCACTGTAGTTGTCCCGAAAGGAGCAGGCTTCTTTGGTGCAGCCGGGGGTGTCGTCCTTGGGATAGAAATAAAGTACGACTGTTTTGCCGACAAAGTCGGTCAGGGAGACTTGATTTCCCTGGGTGTCCTGGACACTGAAGTGAGGCGCTGGAGTACCAACGGTCAAAGCCATAGATATTTTTTCCCTAGCAACTGCATTAACGATCCTTTTTAACCTTAACAGAACTTCATGCCCTCCGCTGGAGAGGGGCAGACCTGGAAACCAGGCTCATCGAGCAAATCTTCCCCCCCCTCGCTACAATCGGATGGTGACCACAAAAGCAATCCGCCAAGACCTCGGGCGAGTTCTTCCCCAGCCAAGGCAGTGCCTAGTGGGTCTTGGGGCCTTGGGCGGGAACCGTCAACAAATCCCTGATCACTTCCTGATGAAGACCTATGTTCCTCGAAAAGCTCCAGCACCTTCAGCCTGCCGGTAATCAAGAAGTAAACGTGTTTGCGCCCTACTTTCAAGGGAAGAAGCGGGCTTTGATTCCCCTGGCCTTGAGCCTTCTAGGTCAAGGGTCCTTAGAGGGGGAGAGGGGGATTGAGGGAGGTGAAAGTGTGCCATTTCTGGCTACCTGGAATGTTGCCAAGCTGCCCCTCGACGTAACTCGGGTGCGAATTCAATTTGACGGTAACCCTGAGTTGACCTACGAGGTGATGATGCACAACTCGGAGCTCATGGACAACCTGATCGACGTTATGATCAAAGCTAGGACTGCCCAGGTGGTGGATTTTCCCCAAGCCTTTTACCGTAAGCTCTTGGCGATTGAGCTATCTGCTACCCAATCCTAGACCTGGATCCTCAGGATTTGCAGGCTAAGCCTAGTCTAGGTCCCGGCCTGATCTGCTAGAATTGTCCCGTTATTTCACAACTTAGGATCTTCCTTGAGTCAATCCATTGGCTTGCCTAGGGTAGATGAGTTTCTGCAAGAGCTAGCTACCATCCAGCAAACCGGTCCGAAGCGGATTGCCCTGCTCGGGTCACGTCATGTGCCCATCACCCATCAGCACCTGATCGAGATGCTTAGTTACGCTCTAGTGCTGTCGGGAAATCGCCTGATCACCTCGGGTGCTACGGGCACCAATTTGGCGGCAATTCGGGGAGCCTTGCGGGCCGATGCGTCCCTCCTCACCGTTATTCTCCCCCAGAGCATGGACCGGCAACCCCGAGAGTCCCGGGAGCAGCTTGACCAGGTGATGCATCTGGTAGAAAACCCCGCCAATGACCATCTGTCCCTGGGGGAAGCTAGTGCCCTTTGTAATTGGGAAATCGTCTCCCGCTGTCAGCAGCTGATTTGTTTTGCCTTCCACGATAGTCACACACTCTTGAAGACCTGCCGTGATGCAGAGGAGCAGTGTAAAGTAGTCACTTCCTTCTTTTTTGATTGACCCTGAGTAATCCATGGCCAACCTGAATACTAGTGCAGTTTTAGTGATTGCCATCCTTGGCAGTGGCTTCCTGATTTATCTGCCGGTGCTAGTAGTTTCCTATGCCCGCGCCCAGATTGGGCTTGAGGCCCTGACTACTCCCCGCGCTGCTAGCGTCTTCGAAAAATTACCGGGTTATGCTAAGCGGGCTACTTGGGCCCACCAAAATGCCCTCGAGGCTTTTCCCTTGTTTGCTGCGGGGGCTTTGCTGGCTCTGGTGACTCGGGTTGATTCCCCCTGGGCAGCTACCGCCGCCTGGGCATTTTTAGGGTTCCGGTTGCTCCATGCGGTTTTCTACATTGCTAATAACCTGCCTGGTCGGTCCTTAACGTTCATGTTTGGCAGTCTATGTACTTTGACTTTGATGGGCCTGAGCCTGCAGCAAGCTTTGTCCGGTTCCTTCTAGGGTAGAGTGCCATGCCAGAAGCTTTTTCCTTTGATGTAGTCAGTGACTTTGACCGCCAAGAACTGGTAAATGCTCTTGACCAAACCCGCCGGGAGATCCAGGGTCGTTACGACCTGAAAGATACTAACACCACCCTAGACCTAGGACCCGAGGCGATCACGATTGAGACTGATAGTGAGTTCACCCTAGAGGCAGTCCAGAGCACTTTGCAGATGAAGGCAGCCAAGCGCCAACTTTCCCTGAAGATCTTCGACTTCGGTAAACCCGAGAGTGCCTCCGGCAGCCGGGTCCGCCAGGAGGTGAAGCTTAAGCGCGGCATCCCCCCGGAAATCGCCAAGCAAATTACCAAGCTGATCCGGGATGAGTTCAAAAAAGTCCAGGGGTCGATTCAGGGAGAAGCAGTCCGAGTCTCCTCCAAGTCCAAAGACGATCTGCAGCAGGTAATGCAGCGCCTGCGGGATGGTGACTGGCCGGTGGCTCTGCAATTTACCAACTATCGCCCCTGAGGGGGCTATCTTTGGATTAGCCGGGTTAGGTCCGACACCGAGCAACGGGGAGAGGGGCGGGGGATAGTTTGCAATTTCCCAGTTTGGGGGTCATAGCGCAGGAGGACGGGTACCTCGTATTCGTAGGCAGCGAGCCACTCGGCGGTAGTTTCGATGTCCCGTTTCTCTAGCTTGACTGTGGGAATTTGAGCCAACTTCTCCTCTAGGGCGGCGCACAGGTGACAGCCCTTTTTCGTGTAAAGGACTAGATAAATAGGCTTAGGCGCTGTACTGGTCATAGGCGGTGACAATTTTCTGGACGAGGGGGTGACGGGTTACATCGACACTGCCCAGATGACAGAAGGCAATTCCCTCTACCTCCCGGAGTACGTGGGTGGCTACAGCTAAGCCAGAGGGCTGTTGGGGACTGAGGTCGGTTTGGGTCAAGTCACCAGTGACCACCATTTTGGCATGGTCTCCCAACCGAGTCAGCACCATTTTCATCTGGGCCGGGGTGGTGTTTTGGGCTTCATCAACAATTACAAAGGCGTTGTTCAAGGTCCGGCCCCGCATGTAGGCAAGGGGGGCTACCTCCAAAATCCCCCGCTCCATAAGAGAGGGCATTTTCTCAGGGTCGATAAATTCTGCCAGGGCATCGTAGAGGGGACGCAGATAGGGGTCAATCTTCTGCTGGATATCCCCGGGTAGAAAACCCAACTTCTCCCCTGCCTCCACCGCCGGGCGGGTTAACACCAAACGATCATACTGATGATCTAAAAGCGCCTGGACTGCTACCACCGTGGCCAGAAAGGTTTTGCCGGTGCCCGCCGGGCCAGTGCAGATGGTTAGATCATGGCTGCGCACTGCCTGGACGTAGGAATGTTGGCCGGGGGTCTTGGCCCGCACCACCTCCCCCCGGCGGGTCCGGGCTAACACATCCCGGTCGGGAGAGCGAAGATCGGTCTGGAGGGACTGGTAGGCAGTGCGGACATCCACAGGGGCAATTCTTTGGCCTTGGCACCACAGGGGGGCGAGGACCTGAACCACCTCCTGACACTGCTTTACCTGGTCATCTGTGCCCCAGATGTCTAGGTCTTGACCCCGCAGTACTAGAGAGGCACCGGTAACCTGGCTGAGGATCTTGAGATTCGCCTCCCTGTTGCCCCCGAGGGCTAGGACGCTTTCAGGGGATGGTAGGGGGATGGTGATACGGGAGGCCATGGCACCGCTCCCTAGGAGAGGGGGGAAGGGCGCTGATGCCAAGGGGTAGCCTGTTCGTAGGCGTAGGCAACCCGGAAGACTAGGTCTTCCCGCAGGACATTCCCGATCACCTGCAAACCGATGGGTAAACCCTGGTCATCAAAACCACAGGGGAGGCTCAGAGCTGGTAGACCAGCTAGGTTAGCCGGAATAGTCATTAGGTCTGACAGGTACATACTCAAGGGGTCAGCACTTTTGCTGCCGGCGGGGAAGGCAGTAGTGGGGGCTGTGGGACACACCAAGGCGTCAACCTGAGCAAAGGCCTGGTGGAAGTCTTCCTTAATCAGGGTGCGCACCTTCTGGGCTTTAAGGTAGTAGGCGTCGTAGTAACCGGCCGAGAGGGTGTAGGTCCCCAGCATAATCCGGCGTTTCACTTCGGCTCCAAAGCCCTCCGCCCGGGTGCGCTGGTACATATCCATTAGATTGGTGCAGGTTTGGTCCCGCAGGCCGTACTTAACCCCATCGTACCGGGCCAGGTTAGCGGAAGCCTCAGCGGGGGCCAGGATGTAGTAGGTGGGCAGACCATACCGGAACCGGGGACAGGAAAGCTCTAGGACCTCAGCTCCCAGGTCTTGCAGTTGCCGCCAAACCGTCTCCATGGCCTGGGCAACCTGGGGGTCTAGCCCAGTCCCTAGGGTTTCCTGGATGATCCCGATCCTCATGCCCTTAAGGTCCGGTACTAGGGCTTGGGTGTAGTCTGGCACGGGTTCAGGAATGCTGGTGCCATCACGGGGGTCGTGACCGGCTATGGCCCCTAGCACTAGGGCGGCGTCTTCTACGGAATTGGTCAGGGGGCCAATTTGGTCTAGGGAAGAGGCAAAGGCCACCAGGCCAAACCGAGAAACTAGACCATAGGTAGGCTTGAGCCCAACAATGCCACAGAAGGAAGCGGGTTGGCGAATTGAGCCCCCGGTGTCAGAGCCAAGGGCAGCCACACACTCGGCTGCAGCCACCGCTGCTGCTGACCCCCCCGAGGAACCCCCCGGTACCCGGTCGAGGCTCCAGGGATTAGCCGTAGGCCCAAAGGCTGAGGTCTCGGTTGAGCTGCCCATGGCAAATTCATCCATATTGGTTTTGCCTAGGAAAACCGCTCCAGCGGCCTTGAGTTTTTGGGTGACGGTGGATTCGTAGGCTGGCACAAAATCCGCCAGCATCCGGGATCCACAGGTAGTCCGTATCCCTTGGGTGCACAGATTATCCTTGAGGGCCAGGGGAATTCCCGCGAGGGGGCCAATCGGCTCGCCGGCGGCGATCTGGGCGTCTACCTGCCGGGCCTGGGCTAGGGCGGCCTCCCCATTCACCCGTAAGAAGGCGTGGACTTGAGGCTCTAGGGCTGCAATCCGGTCCAGGTAATCCTGGGTAAGCTCTACCGCCGTGCGGTCTTTGGCGATCAATTGTTGGTGCAGCTTACGAATTTTGGCCATGCAGGTCCTCGGGTATATTTTGGCGCGGCCCCGCAGGAGAGGGGTCCTATAAGAATATTATGGGGGCCTAGAATGTCAGCAAGAACATTGCCAGAACCCGTTCCCAAAATTGTTTACTATAAACTAATATCCCCCCTTTTCAGGTCTCCTGATCATTGGGGGAAAAGAGAGGGATATATCAAAAATATGGGTCAAACCCTCCACTCTTCTCAGACAACGTTGCTTTTGGTGAGCGTCTTGAAGGCTAATTGACTTGCGGCTTGAATTTGTTCCCGTCGAAGAATTTTATTTTGCCCTGACCCTAGCAGTGCGTACCCTGACAGACCTAGACCAGCCCGGTTTAGCGTCAAGAGTGGGGGAGCGCCTGGCTGGCCTGCTGGGGGAGCCTTCCACCGTTGCTTCTGCTAGACAAAATACCTACAACTATGTATTCCGGGTCCGGGACTACGACCACGCCCCAGCCCCCCAACTAGTAGTTTCCCTGGCAGACTGGCAAGGCAAACTCCGCCTCAGTAGCGATTATGGCTGGATGCTTGATGGGGAGCGCAAACCCGTGCGCACCAGTCAGTTTGAGCTGCGGCCCCAGTTCTGTAGCCACCTCCAAGCCCATCTTACGGATTGGCTCCAGATTCCTTTGATTCTCTAAAGGTGACCGGCTTGACTAACCCTACCGCCCGTCTAAGCGCCATTGACGATCAGCTTTCCCGCCGGCCCTTAGCCCTAGACCCCCAGGGCTACTTCCTCATCTACCTGCAGCCGGCGGAAGGGTTAATTTGCGCCAAGCACTTTAGCAATGTGATTGATGAGCGAGGCTTAGCCTGCGACCCGGAGACAGGTAAGCCCCTACCGGCCCGAGGTAAGTTAGACCGCTCAGCGGCGGCGGTGTTTCAGGGCCGCACTGCCAAGGAAGTGTGCGTGGAGATTTTCGAGCGCGCCAACCCCTGCCCGGTCAGTCAGTTGGATCACGCCGCCTACCTCGGCCGGGAACTGGTGCGGGCAGAAATTGCCCTAGTGTGCGGTGAACCCTACTGTCAGGACTAAAGTATTAAGCAACCAGTCAAGATAAGTAATCTTGAATTATACTGGAGCCATAGTTGTATCTCCTGGGGTGGATTTCCTATGCCTAAACTGATTCTCTCTCCCTGTGGTACTAGTCTACTAACTAATAAGGCCAAAGATTTTGAACGGAATCTAATCACCAATCATGCCAACGCCAAAACCGAGGAGGCAATTGCTGCTGGGGAGGAGCGTCGGGTTCTAGAGGAGCGCTTGAAGGCAGTGGAGGGCCGACTAGACTCGGCCGACTATCAACAGGCTGCTAGGATGTCGGCGGAACTCAACAGTATCATTAAAATCTATGACGGGAAGATCGATCCCCCCAATGACACCCATATCTTGCTGCACACAGACACCTGGTTGGGGAAGAAAACTGCTCAGCTGGTAGAGAGTTGGCTGCGCGGTCGCGGCTTCACTGATGTTCAAATGCTCTCGGAGCCGGGACTAAGTACCGCGAAACTGGATGACTTTCAAAACGCCTTGTCAGGTCTAGTGGAGTGGTGTTCGGAGACACTACCTGGCTATCGTCAGGCTCAATACAAGATCATATTCAACCTGACTGGGGGATTTAAGTCTGTGCAGGGTTTTCTCCAGACTCTGGGCATGTTTTACGCCGACGAGATTGTTTATATCTTTGAGCAGTCAGAGTCTTTGCTGCGCATTCCCCGCCTGCCTGTGCGGATTGAGGCTGAAGAATATATCCAGAAGCATTTACAAAAGTTTAGGCGGCTAGGGCAAAACCTACCCGTCGAGGACCAGGACCTGAGGGGGATTCCCGAAACCCTGCTGACGAGGGCGGCTGGCCTGGTAGACCTGTCCCCCTGGGGTAGATTGGTTTGGGATCAAGCCAAGGAACAGATCTATCAGAAAAAGATTTATGATGCTCCTAGCTCCAAGATCAAGTTTGGTCCCAGATTTCTGGACTCGGTTGAGGACTTACCCGGTGACCGCCGCCTATTAGTCAATAAGAGAACCGATCAGCTCGCCAAGTACCAGGAACAGGGGGTCAATCTTAAATCCCTGGACTTCAAGCAACTCCGGGGTAATCCCTGCCCTCCCGCCACCCATGAGATGGATGCCTGGTCAGATAAGGATGCCCAGCGGATCTTTTGCCACTACGAAGGGGACGTAGTAGTCTTGGACCGCCTAGACAAGGGATTGCACTAGATTGTGTTCCGGGCCCGGTCTGGGTTCCTACATACTAAACTCCACCAAGGGTGCCTTACAGTCGTGGGTAAGGGGCAACTAGCCTGCCTATGAAAGATCCGGGAAAGATGCTTCCCTTAGGGCTGTGGGGCATGCCTCATCCCCTCCCCCGCCGAGACTCCCATTCGATCCGCCGCCGCTGGTTAGCACCGGTGATCCGGAAGGCCAGTTGCCTGACTCCCTCGTAGAGGCTGGCGGGGAGCAGCCAGAGAGCCAAGGCGGCTCCCCAGGTGAGCAGGGTGCGGCGGGGCTCTTCTAGGATGATCTGCCAGTGGGACCACACAGCTTGGTTTATTAGTTCTAATGCTACCTTCCCGTCCTTAAGGTTGACGGCCCGCCGGGCCAGGTAGCGCAGTTGATAGGCCCGGGAGACCGGCTCCCAGGTAGCCGCAAATTCGGGGGCGTAGGTGCGGATCTTGGCAATCAGCTTTTCCCAGGAGGCGAGCTGCTTAAACACTTGGGCAGAAAGACCCCCGGAGTGAATGCGATACAAGGTCAAAACCTCGGGAATGCCGGCAATCTGCCAGGGGGTCTGCAGCACAATCCGCATCCAGCACTCCACATCCTCCGACTGGCGGAAGTGCTCATCGAAATAACACTCTTCCGGCGTCCCGTGCAGGTCATCGATAAAGGCAATATCCCGAAACACCTGGGCGCGGATCACCGGTGTTGACCCATTGCTGATGGGGTTACGACACAGCAGATACCCCGGGTCCATACGGTCTAGTTTGGGGATTTGATAGGTGCCGAGAGGTCGGCTGTGCTCATCAATAAAAGCCGATCGACAGAAGCTCACCCCCACCTGGGGATGAGCATCCAAGTGGGCCACGTGCAAGGCTAGTTTAGTGGGCAGCCACAGGTCGTCCGAGTCCAAAAAAGCCAGGTATTCCCCCCGGGCATGGCGAATACCAGTATTGCGCGCCCCGGCCAGGCCCCGGTTTTTCTGGTGGATAATCTTGATCCGCGAATCCGAGAAAGCTTCCACTAGGGCAATGCTTTGGTCCGGGGATTCATCGTCTACCACCAGCAGTTCGAAGTCTCGATAGGTCTGGGACAAGACCGATTTGATGGTCTCGGTGATGAACTGTTCGACGTTATAGACGGGCAGAATTACTGACACCTTAGGCATGGAAAGTAACCTAGTGGTTGCGACGGGGAAATACGTAGCGGGTAGTCCAAACCGCGAAGATCCCTAAAAATAGCCCGTGGGCAATAAACACCGCCGTTGCCACCCCTACTATTCCCCAATGGGCACCCAGAATCAAGGCCATAGCAAACAAAACCGTAAATACCAAGCTCCAGCGCAGATTCAACACCGGCTGACCAATAGCCAACAGCAGTTGAGAAGCTGCATCCCCGTAGGGTCTGGGAATAGCAGACAGACAAATCAAGACCAAGACCGGAATTGCCGCCACCCACTTGTGGCCAAAAATAATTGGTACATACCAGTGAGCCAGGCTTGACTGCAGGATGACCAGGGGGATAATCACAACACTGATGATTTTGAGACTATCTAGATAGCGGCCCCTAAAGTCGGACCAGACAGCTCGAGCAGCGCATAGATGGGGGAACAGGGCGGTGTTAATGGCATTGATAAAGCTTAAACTTATGCCCAGCCCGGCATTAAACGCAAAGTAGTATATCCCCAGTTCCTGCACTCCTAGCAGCTTCCCCACCAGCAGGTAATCAATGTTATCCCGCAGGGTTTTTAGCAGTTCCACTCCCAGGACACTCCGGCCAAACCGCATTAAGGTTCCCCAGTGCTTGGCGGTGAACCGGCCGTGGGGCCGCCAGGGGTGGTTGAGATAGTTCATCCCAATCCAGATTGGGGCTACCAGTAATTTAGGCAGCACAATTGCCCACATACCCATGCCCAGCAGGGCAAAGACAGCGGTGATCATGTTGTCTACGGTTACCTGGAGCGTGTCCGCCAGGGCGGTAATCTTTAAGCGGTTTTCCCGCACGATCAAGGCTGACTGTACTCCTCCAATGGGGTCCATTAGATAAACCAGGGCCAAGGTGCAAATCGGCACAATCAGGCGGTTTTCGTGGTGATAAAACCAGGCAATGGGAAAAGCTGCTAGGCACTGAATGACGAACAAACAGCTATAGATTACCCAGTTGAGCCAGTAGGCGGAAATAGCTAGTTCCTCAATCTGTGCAGCCTCAGCCTGAATCAGTTGCGTGTCTAATCCCGTCTGGGTAAATACTCGGACAAATTGACTAGTAGTCAGGACAATGGCCGCCAAGCCGTAGTCGTAGGGGCTGAGCATCCGGGCGAGGATGACTGTGGTAACTAGGCGAGACACCCTGATGACTAGTTGTCCGGCACCTAACCAACCTAAGTTGCGAATGAAAGGGTTAGCTAGCAGGCGTTGCAGGGGGGTCATGGGGGTTTAGGGCCCGGTAGATATATCTCCCACTGGCTAGCGTGCTGGGCTACAAACCGCCGGGGGAGAATCACAAACTGTGAGGTGTAGGCGGCGATAGCCTGGAGTTTTTGGGTTCTGACCTGACTGATGTCAAGCCGCCGGGCCCCCTGGAGGTCACGCCAAGCTAAGTCTCGGCCGAGGCGGCGATGCCAGATCATCCAGATGGGATAATACCACAGCTCACTTGAGCTCTGGGTTTGGTCTAGCGCCGCCCTCACTAGCGCACTGGTGCTTTCGTGGTCTGGATGGGCGTCCCGGGGATGGGTGACGTAGACTTCCTGGGCTTGGGTTTGCCGGAGAATCTCACCTAGGCGATTAATTAAGGTTTGCCGTTGGTGGGGAGTGAGGTGGCTGAGCCCACCATCCGGTAAATTCAGGAAGTGGGTGTGGGCGGAGTCTACCCCCAAGGTGGCCAGGGCGGTTGTTGCCTCGCGGACTCTAGTCTGGACCAGGTTGGGATCATAGGTCGAGCCTAGGCTGTCTGAGGCGGCACCATCGGTCAGGAACACTACCCACACCGGCACCTGGGCTGACCTTTTTAGGGCGATCAGACCCCCACACCCTAGGGTTTCGTCATCCTGGTGGGGGGCAAAAACCACCGCGCTTCCGGTTTGAAAGTCCCGGGGCTGACTGCCAAGGGATGCCCACCACCAGAAAACCAGGTGGGCCTGGAGTACTCCCAATCGCCAGCGCAGAGCCCGGTTAAGCCTAGGTAGTAACATCACGGGCGGCGAAATTCCGGTTGATTTTGCGCAGTACAAGCCGGGCCAACTTAAGGGGTAACAGGGTGAACACCACCAGGCTAGCTAAAAGGATTAAGGTGCTGCTTTGGCAAATGGATGATGGAGCCAGGATCAGAGATTTCTGGATGTAGCTGCGGGCTCTCAGGACCTGTTTGCGGTCGGTCACCTGGGCTAGATGCATGCGAGTGATCGTTTGGTAGAGATTAGCCTGGGCATGGCGCTTAAGAAACTTTAATTCAGGGGGGGCATTCTGAAATATCCGGTCGATGGTATTGAGGGTCGCCCGTTCTAGTTCCTCCAGCCGGTAGGAGGTGGAACTGCGCCGTTGGCGGTAGAAGATCTGGGGTTTAGGGACGGCCACTACTTGACCTAGGGCCGCTACTCGACAATAGAACTCCCAATCCTCCCCCTGGGTTAGGTCTGGGTCAAAGCCCCCCGCCTCGATCCAAGCCTGGCGACGCACCAGGGCACTAGAGCCATTAATCATAAAATTGTGCTGTAACAGATCTGGATACACATTCCCCTGGGGGAGCCTGGGCATGCGGACTGGGGAGATCCGGTCTCCAGAATGACTCATGAGGTAGGTGCGGCTGTAGACCAGGAGGCCTTGGGGGGAGGACTGCAGGGCTGCTACCTGGTCAGCTAATTTGTCCGCACTCCAGAGGTCATCTGCATCGAGGAGGGCGATAAATTCCCCCTGGGCATGGCTAAAGGCGCGGTTGCGAGCCGTGGAAACCCCAGCGTTGGGATAGGAAAATAAGTGCACTCTCGGGTCGGTGCAGGTGGCCACTAAGGACCGGGTATTATCGGTGGAGCCATCATCAATAACGATCAATTCCCAGTCGGGAAAAGTTTGGGCTCGCACCGACTCAATGGTGGCCAAAATAAACTCAGCGGCATTGTAGGCTGGAATAATTACTGATACAAGTACCTTAGTAGTTATAGGCATAAGACTAGTGCAATTACCGGCCTACTAGAGATGGCCACCGACCCCTTGCCGGACCGACTGTGCTGATAAGATACACCATTATTTATAATTATCCATCTGCGATGCCTGAGCACCCGGGGAAGGGATCCCAAGCAGACAGCCTTTGTCAGGGAGGCAAGTTCCCAGGCATTGATAGGCGCTTGCAACCCCTAATCTAAGTGACTCTAAGCAGCTATGGCTCAGTATAATCACCCTGGAGGTTTGTGAATAAAAGTTAGCATTCCCTCTGATTTCTGCGGGGTTGGGTATTGACAAACTCTAGGGATTCAATCTGCCTGGTGAGGCGGTTTTAGATCCAACTTGGCCGTCAACTCCGCCTTCAGCTGGGCCAGAATCGAGGTCTCCTCCAAAGTGGAGAGGATGCGGCTAACTACGGCTTTGGGTCCCTCCGGTCCCCACCGCGCTCCGTTAGCCAGGTAAGCCTTGGTGATTTGGCCAATACCGTAGGATGACAGACCAGCTACCCCCGCCTGGGTAATGGCTACGGAGGTGTAGGCCCCTAGGCTCAAGCCGGCGGTGGCGGGGGCAGCCAGGCCAAACAGAGTCTTGAGGGACCCCAGCCCCAGGTTTACCAACAGTTCACTGGCACTGATTCCCCCCATGCTCAGGGCGATCCGCTGCAGGAGGGCGAGGGCAGCGGTGCGAGTCATGGGCAGGCCGTACAGACGCGACAAGGCTAGGATCATCGCTACATCAATGACTCCCCCACTCACCATATCTAGAACCGTCACGGGATTAAGGGCCGTGGCCACAGCCTTAGTAACGGCTGACTGCCAGATCAGTTGGTTGGCTTTTTCGTCTCGGAGGGTGAGTTTGCGCTGGACGATCTGTTCCTGAACCGTGCCAGCGTAGAGCATGGTATTGAGAGCTAGAAGGGACTTACCTTCGCGGTCAAGGATTTGGAGGATTTTCGCCTTCAACTCTTCTACCTGGGGCAGGCCCACTACTAGTTCTACCTCGCGCCGGCCGCCTGGCTGCTCAACTAGTCGCGGGACCCGGGGGGAGGCGGCCGCCATGACCATATCATCGGCGAGTAAAAGGCCCTGGAGGCGTTCGTCACGGATTTTGGCGCAGATGGCCTGTCGCTCAGCGCTGGTGTACTGGTCTGACTTATTAAAAACTAACAGCACTGGCTTTTGGCTTTGCCTAAGTTCTCCTAGGGCTTGGTATTCCACTCGGGTTAGGTCACCAGCTACCACAAACAGGACCAGGTCTGCCTGTTGGGCTACCTGCTGGGCTAAGGCCTCGCGCTGTTCCCCGTCTACCTCGTCGATTCCAGGGGTGTCAATTAGCTCAACTCGGGCATAACCCAGGCCCGGCAGAACTACCCGCCTAGTTTCCCCCTCCTCGAGGATAGGCCAAGGGGTTTGGTCTTGAACCAAAGTTACCCCATGCACAGCTCCGGTAGGGAAAACCGGCTGGCCCAGGATCGCATTCAGGAGGGAGGATTTGCCCCGGCCAACCATCCCGAAGACAGCAATATGAACTATCTGCTGGTCTAATTTAGCCAGCATATCGTTGAGGCCTTGAATTTGCTCTTCTAGGCCTTGACGTTCCTGGGCAGTCAAGTCTAAGTTACCAACAAGTTCCTGCAGGGCTGCCCGGGCTTGTTGATAGTTCAGATCCGCCTGAATCCCTTCAAGCCCGGCTAGGGCTTGTTCCATGTCCCAATTGTCTTCCGGGTCGTTGACACTCAAGGGAACCACACCCCGGTCAGAGCTGGCTAAGGGGCAATAATTTTAACGGAACCGACGAGTCTTGCGGCGAGCGGCGATGGTCTTGCGCTTGCGCTTCTCGAGGGGAGTCTCAAAGTGTCGGTGGGCTTTCACGTCGGCTAGAATGCCAGCCTTAGAGACCTGCCGCTTAAAGCGTCGTAGCGCCGATTCAATACCTTCATTTTCGCCGAGCACGACTTGGGTCATGGAAGATCGCCTTTTAAGTGGAAGAGATAGGGTTTGAGCAAACAAATCAAGAGAAGGTAAGCACCGGCGCCCCATCCCCCTGGGAAACACTCCCCAGAAATCTGAGCTGGAGCGCCAAATATCCAAATATGCTGTGATGTTAATATATCGTAGGCTTTTCCCTATCCCATTGCCAACCCCTGTCACCAGTTTCCCCTATGGTGTTGCCTACCAGTGTAGAATTTGTTGCCCTGTGCCGCTGGCAGGTCTCCTTGTTGAGTAAGATTTTGGGGGCTTCGGGGGTAGCTGTATACCTGGCAGAAGACTGGGGGGGGAGTGATCGCCAACTGACCCCGGTAATCGTCTACCCCGATCCGCCCCTGGAGCGGCTTAACCTCCCCGCCCTCCCGAGTTCCCCCACCGCCGCCCTAGTGCCGACGGGATTACCCCCCACTCCTAATCAGCAGCAAATGGTCTTGCCACTGGTCTATGAGCACGAGATGCTGGGGCTGTTAGTAGTGAGTCGCGAAGACCACCCCTGGGGAGATTGGGAACGCCTGCAGGCGGAGGGGGTTGCCCACACCTTAGCAATTGTCCGGGTCCTCGACTGTCGGTGCCAGGTCCAGGAATTGGTGCAGGCCCAACAGCGCAACACCCTAGATGCCCTCCTGCACCAGCTGCGCAGCCCCCTGACAGCTGTGCGCACCTTTGGTAAGTTACTCCTCAAACGTCTTCTGCCCTCGGACCCTAATCACTCTCCCGTAGCTAGTATTCTGCGGGAAACTAACCGGCTACAGGAGTTGCTGCAACAGGTTGACCAAGTTCTGCATCAGGAGGAGTATCTGTCCCTAGAAAGCGCTCCCCCGGCCCTCTTGCCCTCAGGGCCCCCCGAGTCCTGCCACATCCCAGCAATTCTCTCTCCTCTCATCGACTCGGCACAAGTAGTTGCCCAGGAGCGTCAGCAGGAATTAACCTGGGAGGCACCTGCTCCCTTGCCGCCCGTGCGGGCCAACCCTACAGCCTTGCGAGAGGTCCTGAGCAACATCCTTGACAATGCTCTGAAATACACCCCACCCGGGGGCAAAATCCTCGTGGAGCTAATGGATGAGACCCCCCACGTCATCCTGGAGGTCAGCGACACTGGCCCTGGGATCCCTGCTGCGGAACAGGCCCGGATTTTCTTACCCCACTACCGAGGCACCCAGGTACGCGATTCAACTCCCGGTAGTGGTTTGGGCCTAGCAATTGCCCAAGAGTTGGTACATCATTGGGGCGGGGAGATTCGAGTTTTTAGCCCCGGGCGTCTGTCTCAGCTGCAGTCCTCCGGGCTCCCTGGTACCACTGTGCAAGTCTCTCTCCAGAACCACGCTTAACCCTATGACTCCCCTGACTTCCCACCAGTTAGAACAGCTCCAGAGCATCATCCCCATCCTCGCTCAACAGCGTCAAGCCTTGAATATTTCCCTGGAGGAGATTTCCCTCAAGACCCACATTCCCCTACGCACCCTCAAGGCCCTCGAAGGTTTGGAGGCCCAAACCCTACCCGAGGCGGTATTTATCCAGGGATTCATCCGCCGGTATGCCGACGCCCTAGGCCTGGCGGGTCAGGAGCTGGCTAGCCAATTTTCCGTAATGCCAGCACCCATGTCGGCAGTCAGCCCCCTGCCTTCAGCCCCGCGCCCTGGCAGCTGGCGGGTCGTTGCCGGTTTGCTAGGCGTGGGGTGTCTGGCGGCGGGGGGCTTGATGTACAACCTAACTCAGCCCCGTATCGCCAGGATTAGTCCCGGTCCCACCCCAGTGCGATCAAGCTTGCCCGTCTTGCCTCCCCCCCAGCCCCCTTCCCTGGCCACCGTAAATCTACAATTGCTAGGCCGCTCTTGGGTGCAGGTGACTGCTGATGGGCATCTGACCTACACGGGCATACTGACTAAGGGGGACAACAAATCCTGGTCTGCCAAGCACAAGATCGAGGTAGTTCTGGGCAATGCCGGGGCAGTTCAAGGCTCCTTGGACCAAGGCTCCCTCAAGGTCTTGGGGTTGCCTGGCCAGGTCAAAACTATCATAGTCATTCCCCTCAAGCATCCCCCCACAGGTTCCTAGGACCGTCGGCTCTCGTACCAAGTCCGAAAACGTGCCCGCAGCCCCTGGCCAAAACTCAGGTAACGGTGACCAAGAAAGCCGATGGGGACATTGATTGCTACTGCCAACACCTTAGCCATCACTGGTGACAAGCCGAACCAGCTCACCCCAGTCTGAATCACCAGTATGGTAATCATCCAGCAGACAAAAATGACGATGAGGTAGGTTTTTAGCTGGTGGAGAATCGAGCGCTCGAAACTTTTGAAGTTTAAAAACCGATTCAAGTTAAAGTGCAAAACAATGGCCAAGGCAAAGGAGAGGGTGACCGCCAGGGTCGAACCCATCCCAGCCATCAGCAACAACTGGAAAGACCCAACGTCGATCACAAAAACGAAGGTGCCAATTCCCAGGTACAGAGCCAAAGAGCGCGCTGTCTTGGGGTCAAGACGGCTAGGGTGCCAAGCCGGGAGCGGTGTGCGCCGGGGGCGCTTTGGTCTGGTGGGGGTTTTGGCCATGATTGTTCTGGTATTTTGGCGAGTATACACTGAAACTCCAGCTGCAGGGGGGAGAGCCCCCCTAGAGTGCCATCCTAGGCCTTTTGACCCATTTGGGCAGCCACTTCCTCAGCAAAGTTGCTGACTTCCCGTTCGATCCCTTCTCCTAGGACAAAACGGGCAAAGCGGCGGACCCTAATGTTCTCCCCGAGCTGGGCCACGGCTTGTTTTACCAGCTCATCAACACTGATACTCTGGTCACGAATGTAGGGCTGTTCGAGGAGGGCAAGCTCCTTGAGGCGCTTTTCGATCCGGCCTAGGACAATTTTCTCCTTGATATTGGCGGGTTTACCTCCCAGGTCATCCCGGCCCATTTCAATTTCTTTTTCCTTTTGCACTACCTCCGCCGGGATGTCTTCCACTCGGACGTACTCTACGTTGGGACAGGCAGCCACTTGCATGGCAATACTGCGCACTAGGGTTTGGAATTCTTCGCGGCGGGCCACAAAGTCAGTCTCACAGTTGACCTCCACTAAAACGCCTACCCGGCCGCCAGTGTGGATATAGCTCCCCACTAGGCCCTCGGCCGCCACCCGGCCTTGTTTTTTTTCTGCCGAGGTGATGCCTTTTTTGCGCAGCCACTCTTTGGCTTTCTCCATGTCCCCACCGGCTTCCTGGAGGGCCTTTTTGCAATCCATCATGCCGGCCCCAGTCTGCTCCCGCAGGTCCTTCACCACTTTCGCTGATATGTCTGCCATGAGGTTTTTGCTCTTATCTGGGTTGTATTCTAGCTAGCGGCTGGTTCTAGGCTCAAGTCATCATCCCCGATGCCTAGGTCCTCTGGGTCAAAGTCCCCCTCAGCCCCCTCGTAGTCTTCGTACTCGGCATCGCTGTCGGGCTGGCCATGGCGCCCTTCGTAGATAGCATCGGCAATCTTACCCATGATCAGCTTGATGGAGCGGATGGCATCATCGTTACCGGGAATGGGGATGTCCACCAGATCCGGGTCACAGTTGGTATCTAGCAGGGAGATGATTGGCAACTTGAGCTTGCGGCACTCCTGGACGGCGTTGTACTCCCGCCGCTGGTCAATGATCATCACCACGTCTGGCACCCGCCGCATGGCTTTGATCCCCCCTAGGTATTTGCGCAGCCGTTCCATCTGCCGGCGCAGCACCGAGGCTTCTTTCTTGGGCAACAGGTCTAGGGAGCCGTTTTCCTCCCGGCGCTCTAGGTCCTTGAGTCGGTCAACCCGAGTCTTGATTGTCGTCCAGTTGGTGAGCATACCTCCCAACCAACGCTGGTTAATGTAGTAGGCGCCGCAGCGTTCTGCTTCCTGAGCGACAATCCCCGCCGCTTGGCGTTTGGTGCCAATGAACAGAAACTTCTTTCCCTGCTCCGAGGCAGCGCGCACGTAGCTGTAGGCTTCGTCCATGAATTGGGCAGTTTGGACCAGGTCAATGATATGCACCCCATTACGAGCAGTGTAGATGTAGGGGTCCATTTTCGGGTTCCACCGGCGGGTCTGGTGACCAAAGTGGACACCGGCTTCCATCATCTGGGCAAGGGTCAAAACGGGCATGGAAATTCTCCTGATTCGGGTTTATCTTCCCCTTGAGCTCGCATCTCCGCCGGTTGGGGGAGACACCCGAAATTTCAAGGGTGTAATTTTGGCAGCTTTATCAGCGTAGCATGAATATCAAGTGCTCCGGTCGCCCCCTGTATTGACTAGCACTTCATACAGCTATGACTAGTCCTATTGCTCAGCTCTTTAACCGGATTGCCCCCACCTACGACCAGCTCAACCACCAGCTCAGCTGGGGCTTAGACTGGGTCTGGAAACAGATGGCAGTGGACTGGGCGGGGTTAGCCAGTCCGGCCCTAGACCTGTGTTGTGGCAGCGGCGACTTGGCTTTTTTGTGGGCTAGGGCCCTTGGTCCGACCGGGCAAGTGTGGGGGGTAGACTTTGCCGCCGCCCAGTTAAAGATCGCCCGCCGGCGTTTCCCGCAGCTGCAAAAGCGCCTTACCTGGGTAGAGGCGGATGCTTGTCAGTTACCCTTCGGGAATGACACCTTTGCCGCCGCCACCATGGGCTACGGCTGGCGCAATATTCCGGACCGTTTAGGGTCTCTACTAGAGCTGAAGCGGGTCCTGCAACCGGGGGCTAAGGCAGCAATTTTGGATTTCCATCTCCCCTTTGAGCCACCCCTAAGAGCTTTTCAGGACTGGTATCTATCCCAAGTAGTGGTCCCCACTGCCCAGGCCTTGGGTCTGGAGCCTGAGTACGTTTACCTGCGCACTAGCCTGGCTGATTTTCCCCAGGGACCTGAACAGGTGAGCCTTGCCCACCAGGCAGGATTTGTGGCAGCTACCCACCACCAGATAGCGGCTGGGATGATGGGGGTGTTAGTGGTGCAAAAACCAGTTATCTTAGGGGAGAATTCTCCGCCCTGAGCTTGCCGTGCTCTCCTGTACCCTCCACGCCCCAGCCAAGATTAATCTGTACCTAGAGGTGATTGGTCAGCGGCCGGATAACTTCCATGAGTTAGTTATGGTGCTGCAGAGCATCGCGCTCGGAGACCGCTTAGAATTATCCCCCAACGGCACCGAAGCTTTTCGGGTCCACTGCAACCACCCTGAGGTCCCCCGGGATAGTCGCAACCTTGCCCTCCAGGCAGCGGAGCTGATGGCCCGGCAGTTTCCCGCCGCCTTTGCCCAGTTTGGTGGTACTGACATTTATATCCAGAAAAATATCCCCCTCGGGGCCGGGTTAGCGGGGGGCTCGGCCGATGCTGCTGCTGTACTGATGGGCTTAGATCTCATCTGGAATCTGGGTCTAACCCAGGGAGAGCTCGGGGACTTGGGGGCTCGCCTAGGGTCTGATGTGCCCTTTTGTCTCCAGGGAGGGACAATGCTGGCGACGGGCCGGGGCGAAAAGCTAGCCCCCCTGCCCCCGGTTAATTGCCCCTTGGTATTGGGTAAACATCGCTCCCTAAGCGTTGCCACCCCTTGGGCCTACCGTACCTACCGGGAACAGTTTGCCAGTACCTACCCACCCGTCAGTGAATTTGGTAGTCAGCGCCAGCATGTCCAGCCCCTGCTGACCCAGATTGCCCGGGGGGGGGAGGTGGTGGCCTACCTGCGTAACGATCTGGAGCGGATAGTGCTGCCGGCCTATCCCCAAGTGGAGCAGTTGCGCCAAGCCTTCCTCGCCGCCGGGGCCTCCGGGGTCTTAATGTCTGGTTCTGGTTCGGCGGTGTTTGCCCTCGGGGAGTCAGCCGCTCAAGTTGAGGGGATTTTCCAGCAGGTACGCTTGGCGATCCCGGACCAAGACCTTGACCTATGGATTACCCACACTACCCCTGGGGGGGTTAAGGTGATCGACTAGGGGCACCCCAGACTCTAGAGAACCTGATGGTAACTTACCCCAATCCCCTGGCTAACTGTTATGACTAATTCTCCAGGTCCGAAGATTTGGCAGTGCTTTGCCGGTGGCCTAGTTAGCGGTGGCCTATCTTTGCTGCTGCTACAGCTGACCTTCGCCATTGCCCACCGGTTTGCCCATCAACCCCTGTCCACCCACAACATGACGGTGGTTAGGATCACCATTGCCCTGCGCACCCTGGTAGTTGGTACTAGTGCTCTAGGGCTAACGGTGTTTGGGCTGGTGAGCCTGGGTTTATTTGGCCTCGGGGTCCAGTTGTTGGGGCAGCGCTGGGGGTTATTCCCCAAAGCTAATCCCGACTAAACTGCTGGGTGCAGACCTCTAGTCCAATACCTAAAGTAGGGTGGGCTGTAGACGACTCCCACGACTCTGCGGTTGTGCACTCTCCCTTTTGTCTCCGCATTCATAGAGGTTTCTAAGAGGTTTCTTTCTGCCATGCTTGTCTCTGAACTGCTTGCCATCTTCACTTCTCCGGGTCCTGTGCTGCTGCACTGGGGACCATTGACAATTCGCTGGTATGGCTTGCTAATTGCCTCGGCCGTCCTAATCGGAATCAACCTTTCCCAGTACCTTGCTCAACGGCGGCGCCTTGACCCCACTTTGATTAGTGATCTGGCGGTGTGGCTGGTGATTGCTGCTATCCCCTGCGCTCGTCTGTACTATGTAGCTTTCCAGTGGCCCTACTATTCCCACCACCTTGATCAGATTGTGGAGATTTGGCGGGGTGGGATTGCCATCCACGGAGCGATCCTGGGGGGTTTAGGAGCATCCCTAGGGTTTGCTCGTCTCCGGCAGGTGCCCTTCTGGCAACTGGCAGACCTAGTTGCTCCAGCCCTGATCCTTGGCCAGGCGATCGGCCGCTGGGGCAACTTTTTTAACTCTGAAGCCTTCGGAGTGCCCACGGATCTACCCTGGAAACTCTACATTCCCCCGGCCCAGCGGCCCCCCGAGTACGCTAACTTTGACTACTTTCACCCCACCTTTCTGTACGAGTCCCTATGGGACCTGATGGTGTTTAGCCTATTGATGGCGATATTTTTCCGCTATGGCCGTCGCCTGAAACTGGGAACAATATTTCTGACCTATATGATTACCTACAGTGTGGGTCGGTTTTGGATTGAGGGATTGCGCACTGACAGCTTAATGTTAGGGCCCCTGCGGATTGCCCAAGTGATGAGTCTGGTGGCAATCCTGCTGGGTATTTGGGGCTTAGTTTGGCTTTACAACCTAGGTCGCTCCTTACCGGATGTAGTAGCTTCATCCTCTTCTGACCGTGGTTGAGTTAGCTAGGGTTTATATCGTTGGGGCCGGTCCCGGAGACCCAGACCTCCTGACGGTCAAGGCCCAGCGGGTCTTGGCAGCCGCTGAGGTGGTGATGGTTGCCGATTCCCTTGTCCCCCCGGGAATCCTGGCCAGTCTGCGTCCCGATGCGGAGGTAATTCCCACTGCCCGCCGGACCCTAGAGGAGTTTTTACCTCTAATGGTAGAGCGGGTCCGCCAGGGCAAAATTGTCGTGCGCTTGCACTCTGGTGACCCTAGCCTCTACAGTGCGATCCATGAGCAAATTGAGGCTCTCGAACAGGCCGGTGTTCCCTTCCAGGTCATCCCCGGCATCAGTGCCTTCCAGGCGGCGGCGGCGACCCTCGCCCGAGAATTAACGATCCCTAACCTAGTCCAAACGATCATCTTGACCCGCATCAGTGGCCGCACCGACGTCCCACCCCAGGAGGAGCTAGCCTCCCTAGCTGCCCACCGAGCCACCCTGTGCCTGTACCTGAGTGCCCGTCACGTCCAGACTGCCCAGGAGCAACTCCTAGCTCACTACCCTGAGGAAACACCAGTGGCGGTTTGCTTCCGGCTTGGCTGGCCCCAGGAACGTATTTGGCTAGTACCCCTGAAAGCCATGGCCGAGACTACTGCCACCCAAAGGTTGGTGCGCACTACCCTCTACTTGATCAGCCCAGCCCTAGGGGCCAGGGGCGAGCGCTCACAACTGTACCATCCTCACCATAACCACCTATTCCGCCCCCCCCAGGAATAAGCACTATCCTGGCGGGGAACAATATCGCTGCCCGGCAGTCTCGGGGCTAGGTTCCTATTCGCCAGGGTGTGATGAGGCATGGGTTTAAATAAACTATTGGGCCGAGTTCCCAAGTGGAGTAGCTTAGGGCTAGTTTTGGGAGGGTTACTAGCAGGGCCAGCCCACGCCTTGGACCTACGAGTCGCCATTAGCCAAGGTGCCGACCACGTAGAGGTAGGTAGTTCCACCCCGGCAGCCGTGTTAGACCAGAATGGTCACCTTCTGGGGGAGTTACCCCCCCTCGAGCCCTTAATAGCGGCGCCGGCTGGGGTTGCCTTAAGCCTGGGTAACTGGCGGGCCCAGCGGATCTGGATCGAGCCTCAGGCGGGGGGAGATGTGTGGATTGGTCACCACTGGTACCACGGTAAGACGCTCCTAGTCCTTCAGGCAGGGGGGGTGACGGCTGTCAACTACGTGGATCTGGAAGTGTACTTAGCTAGCGTCTTGGGCGGGGAGATGAGCGGTACTTGGCCCCTCGAAGCCCTAGAAGCCCAGGCGGTGGCCTCCCGTACCTACGCCCTCTACCAACGGCAAAAGCACCTAAGCCCGCTTTTTGATCTGGGTGACTCTACCGAGTGGCAGGTCTACCGGGGAGTTGCCAGTGAATCCCCCGCTACCCTAGCGGCAGTGGCGGCTACCCGGGGAGAAGTGCTCACCTACGACGGCCAACTGATTTTGGCAGTATTTGAGGCTGCCTCCGGTGGTCACACGGAGAATTCAGAAAATGTCTGGCTGCGGGCTTTACCCTATCTGCGAGGGGTGCCAGATTTTGACCAGGGCAGCCCGGACTACCGCTGGCATACCACTGTCAGCGAGGCTCAACTAGAGGAAGCAGTACCAGGAATTGGTCCAGTGCTTTCCTTAACCCCAGCTCAAACCACCCCCACCGGCCGAGCGGTCACCCTACGGGTCCAGGGGGTTCAGGGGGTCAAGCTAGTCGACGCAGCTACCCTAAGACAGGCTTTGAATCTGCGCAGTACCTGGTTTCAGGCCACACCCGCCTATGCTCCTGAGGCTAGCCTGACTCCCATTGCCCAGCCCATCCCCGCCACCTTTGATATCAGTGGCCGCGGCTATGGCCATGGTTTAGGTATGAGTCAATGGGGTGCCTATGACCTGGCTCGAGCAGGCTACGGCTATCAACAGATCCTGGCTTACTACTACCAACACACTACCTTGGCTCAACTGGCCCAACCCTAGGGGGCACCGCTAGGATAGGAAATAACTTTTCTTCCTCCCTCCCCCATGACCACCGCCCCCCTCCCTAGTCAGTACGACCCCTCGGCCACCGAAGCTAAGTGGCAACAGTGGTGGGAGGAGAATCAAGTTTTTACCGCTGACCCCCAGCGGCCGGGGCCTCCCTACTGCATTGTTATCCCCCCCCCTAATGTGACCGGGGACCTGCACATGGGCCACGCCTTTAACTTGTCCCTCATCGACGTGCTAGTGCGCTACCACCGGCTGCTTGGCTACAACACCCTTTGCCTGCCAGGCACGGACCATGCCAGTATTGCCGTCAGCACCCTTCTAGACCGACAACTGCAAGCTGCGGGTACCAGCCGCCAGAGCCTCGGGCGTTCAGCCTACCTGGAACGTGCCTGGGAGTGGAAAGAGAAATTCGGCGGCAAGATTGTCAACCAGATGCGCCGCCTGGGCCTGTCGGCTGACTGGAGTCGGGAGCGCTTCAGTATGGATGCAGGTTTATCCCGGGCGGTGGTGGCGGCCTTTAGCCGTCTTCACGCCCAGGGTCTGATCTACCGGGGTGAATACCTGGTCAATTGGTGTCCGGCCAGCCAGTCAGCGATCGCCGACCAGGAAATTGAACCCCAAGAGGTGAACGGTCATCTGTGGCACCTGCGCTATCCCTTAGAGGACGGGACTGGGTTCATCCAGGTAGCCACTACCCGACCAGAAACCATGTTTGGCGATGTGGCGGTGGCGGTCCACCCAGGGGATGAGCGCTATCGAACCCTGGTCGGCCAGCACGTCATCCTGCCGGTGGTTGGCCGACCCTTACCGATCATTGCTGATGAGGCCGTCGACCCGAGCTTCGGCAGTGGGTGCGTTAAGGTGACCCCAGCCCACGACCCCCAGGACTTCGCCATGGGTAAACGGCATCATCTGCCCATGATCAACATCATGAACCGGGATGGTTCCCTCAACGAGCAGGCAGGCAGTTTCCAAGGCCAAGACCGATTAGTGGCCCGCAAAAACCTCGTGGAGCTCCTTGACCAAGGTGGCTGGCTAGTCCGGGTGGAGGACTACCGCCACACTGTGCCCTACAGTGACCGGGGCAAAGTCCCCGTAGAACCGCTGTTGTCTACCCAGTGGTTTGTCCGGGTCCGGCCTCTGGCGGAAAAGGCCCTGGTCTACCTCGAGCAGCAAAGTCCCCAGCTGGTGCCTGAGCGCTGGACCAAGGTGTACCGAGACTGGCTAGTCAGCTTACAGGACTGGTGCATCTCTCGCCAGCTGTGGTGGGGCCATCAAATTCCGGCCTGGTATGTGGTTAGTGAAACCAACGGTGCCATCACCGACGCTACCCCTTGGGTAGTAGCCACTACAGACCAGGAAGCTATCGCCAAAGCCCAAGCCCAGTTTGGTTCCCAGGTCGAACTACTCCAGGACCCGGATGTCCTAGATACCTGGTTCTCCTCCGGCCTGTGGCCCTTTTCCACCCTGGGCTGGCCCGAGTCCACCCCTGACCTAGAGCGCTACTACCCCACCAGTATGTTGGTGACCGGTTTTGATATTCTGTTTTTTTGGGTAGTGCGCATGAGCCTAATGGCGGGCGGACTCACGGGTCAGATGCCCTTTGCCACGGTTTACCTCCACGGTCTAGTACGTGACGAACACAACCGCAAAATGTCCAAATCCGCCGGCAATGGCGTCGATCCCCTAGAACTGATCGCCAAATATGGCAGCGACGCTCTGCGCTACACCCTCGTACGGGAGGTGGCGGGGGCCGGGCAAGACATCCGTCTAGAATACAATCGCGCCACTGGTGAATCCAATTCCGTGGCCGCCTCCCGCAACTTTATCAACAAGCTGTGGAACGCCTCCCGGTTTGTGCTGATGCACCTAGAAGAGCAATCTCCCGAGGGCTACTCACAGGACCCTGCCCCTGAAGACACGTGGATCCTCTCCCGGTGCCAGCAGGTGATCGCCCTGACCCGCACCAACCTAGACCACCACCAGTTAGGTGAAGCAGCCAAGATTCTTTACGAGTTTACCTGGGGGGATTTCTGTGACTGGTATCTAGAGCTGGTGAAGCCGCGGCTGACAGGGACAGATACCGCCAGCCGTCAGCGAGCCCAAGGGACTCTGGTACAAGTCTTGGAAGTGGTCCTCAAACTCTTACATCCCTTCCTCCCCCACGTGACGGAGGAGGTCTGGTCTCGGCTACATCCTAAATGCTCATCCCTCGCCTTCCAGACCTACCCGGAGTGCCAAAGCCACCTGCGGCACGCGGGAATTGAACGGGAGTTTGAACTAATTATTCTCGTGATTACCAAAATTCGTAACTTGCGGGCTGAGGCGGGGATCAAGCCGGGCGCTCGGGTGCCTGTAATGCTTCAGAGCAGCTCTGGGGAAGACTTGGAAGTTTTGACCGGGCCCACGGGGACCCTCCACATTGCCCACCTAGCTAAAGTAGAGCAGGTAACAGTCCTAGACCGGCCGGCGGCGGCAGCCCTCCGCCAGGCGATTGTCGGTGTGGTGGGGAATGTGGAGGTCTTAATTCCCCTCCGGGGAGTGGTAGACCTAGACCTACTGCGCAGCAAAATCCTCAAGGACCTCCACCGAGTCACGGCTGAGGCAGACGCTCTGCAGCGGCGGCTGGAAGCCCCTAGCTTCCTAAATAAGGCGCCTGCCGAGGTGGTGAGCACCGCCCAGACATCCCTGGCCACCTTGACTCAGCAAAGGGAGATTTTCCAGGAGCGTTTGTCTCGGCTAGAGGCTTAGATAGCCTGCTGGTTTCTTTCGCCCGTGCGGATCCGGACTACCTCTTCGACGAGGGTAATAAATATCTTGCCGTCACCAATCTCCCCTGTGCGGGCGGCAGTGATGATTTTGTCTACCACCATATCCACCTGCTCATCCTCCACGACCAACTCAATCTTGAGTTTTTGGAGAAATTCGACAGTGTATTCAGAACCCCGGTAGCGTTCGGTCTGACCCTTCTGGCGGCCAAAGCCGCGCACCTCAGAAACCGTCATACCCACGATGCCGGCGTTGACTAGGGCAATCTTCACCTCATCCAGTTTGAAGGGCCGGATGATCGCTTCCACTTTCTTCAAGACTAACTCCTCTGCAAACCTATATTGTACTAACTACGTACGGGGAGACCCCCAAGAGACTCCGGGTAACTGTCGCGCCTTCCCCCTTATCTCTAGCACTGGCGATGCGGGATGTTTAGTAGCGCAAAATACTTTTCCCCGAGAGTTAAGGCCGGCCAAGCCGACTGCGAATCCCCTGGATATCCCAGCCTGTCAATTCAGCCAAGGTTTCAGCTTGGTGCTCGTACTCTTGGGGCAGCTGCTGTCGATAGCGCCGGGCAGCAGCACAGGTGGCATCACCCGTATAGGGATAGCGCAGGATATAGCGGCCCTGAAAAAACTCTTGGTTGGCAGTTTCCTGAAACATCAAATCTTCGGGAAACTTATCCCTAGTGTAGCGCACGTGCAGGCGGGTGATGAAGGTGGAGCCGGGGGCGGCAAACCGCGAATCTTGGTCGCTCGGGGGCTCGTCGAGCCAAAAGGCTCCTGCTTGTCTGAGCTCCTCAGGGGTGAGGGGGGCCGCAGCGCAGGGGTCACAATTGTTGGTATCCCAGGCGTACTCCAGGAAAGCTACATTGCGATTTTCCCGTTCGTAGGCGGTGCGAAACATAGCCTTGTAAAAGCTGGAGAATTCCTGTTTCACAAAAAGGGGGATTTCCTCGCCGCTCGGGACCTGTACGGTCCGGTAGTTAGTCACCTCTGCTCGGCCCTGGGGGGAGAGAATGTAGACAAGCAGGTCCTGGGGACCCGTGGCGTTAACCATCCCCAGGCGGATCGGTAGCATAAACTTGGGAGACTGGTAGCGGATCTGCAGAGGTCGCAGGAATTGGTAGCCGGAACGTTGATAGTTACCGAGGTTGACTCGGGCCACAAAAAACTTCATCCCCTGGCGAATGTAGGGCTGCAGGAGGGGAGCTACCCCCTTGGGGATCTGGTAGCCGCTGCGCCGCAGCCAAGTGGCGAGCCCCTGGGACTCCTGAGCACTGAGGATCACAATGTCGTACTCCCCGACGGTGAAGCGGTCAACTACGGTCACCCCGAGGGCCCGATTGATGGGCCCGTTAATGACGGCAGCTCTCATGGTTAGGGGAGCCATGATCGGCAGGGGTTCACAGGGGTCCCGGTCAAAGTACTCCACCAGACGAGGAGCGCTGAAGGCATCGAGGCGCTCCATGAGGGCCGGCTCCGTTACTTGCACCTGGTCGCGGGTGATCACGGTTGGGACAGGCACCACTAGGGCAAAGTCCTGGGGTTGTCCTTGGTAGTCACTGGCCATGGTCAAAATTGTCTGGTCCTCGTGGTGGGCCAAGATTACCTGGGAGGCTTGGTTATAAAGGGAAGCATCAGCCTTAGACACGTAGAAGCCACAAAAGGCCCAGGCTCGTTCAGCCCCCACTAGGAGCAGGCTCAGACTCAGAAGTACGATCCACAGCAGCTTGATGATCATGGGTTAGGGTTCTCCGGGGAGGGATCAGTCCAAGTGAAGCGCTCCTGCGGCCAGAGGTAGTCCAGGAGTGGGGTAAGAGGGGCTAGGAGAAATAAAGCCCAGAAAGGGGCGGTACTCAGGGCAAAGTTGTTGCGCAGCACAAAGGTGAGCACTGCCACCGCCGCCGCCCAGCCTGCCCGGGCCCAACGGGCGTCGGGAATAGAGCGCGGGTCGCTGATCATAAACAGGGCAAACACCAACAGAGACCCACTCATGAGTCGATGGGCAAGGACATCCCAGCTCCAGCCTAGCCATAGGTTACGCCCCATTTCTAGCAGCCCATAGGCCCCCATGAAAACCCCACTAGTCTCCCAGCGTCCCACCTGGCGCAGGACCATCCCCCCTAAGCCGAGAAACACTAAGGCGGTCCAGATTTCCTCACCCCACTGACCGGGGGAAACCCAAACCGGTAACCCCAGAAGAGTAGCAGCGATGATGCCGAAGTTAGCGGGGTTGAATAGGTGTTTGCCCCGCACCCGCAACCAGAATTTGCTCCCAATACCCAAACATCCGGCGACGGGCAATCCAAACCAGCTTTCGGAGCGCAGCAGCACGGTCAAACCCAGGGCGGTAATTAGGGCGCTCTTGCCCGCGGGGGATTGGGGGGGCTGCCGGCTGAGGGCAGCCTGGGTAAGCAGGCACGCCAACCCCAGCAGCAAGACTCCAGGGGGGTCCAAGGTCCAATCCCGCTGGGCAACCCCCAAGATAAGAAAGGTCACCAGGGCGATAATCTGGCTGTGACGCGCATCTTGGAACAAAGCAAGCCTCTAGAGAAAAATTGCTGTGGGGAACTCACCTAATGCCATAATTTAGCTTAGCTAAAGAATTCATGAGTCCAAGCAAGTTCGTCTAGCGGGCTGGGCTCGAGTCGTAGAAGCCCATGGAAAACTCAGAAGATCAAAATCCCGCCTCGCCCAAGATGGCGCGCGCGCCCCGGTCGACCCGCAGTCGGCGCTCCGGCAGTGGCAACGCCCCGGGCCCCCAGGCTCAGAGTACTGATCTGACAGTCAGTCAACCAGCAATTAGTCCTCAGGAATCTATGGAACCAGTAGACCCCCAAACCACCGACGCAGCAGACCAGACCGGGGCCTTGCAACCGGCGGCCGCTCCCAGCCCCCTAGCAGTGTCCGCCGGTCATCTCACCCTCTCCAAGGCGGTCAACATCGCCGGTATCCGCCCCGTCAGCCCCAGTAATTTTCAAGTTAAGGGGTTCTTCGATGATGCGGGCCATCGACCAGTCGGCGCCGATTCTTTCCAGATAGTCCACACCATCCGTGATTCCGGGGTGCGGCCGGTGGGCGCTAGCTTGGTAAAGATTGACAGTTCCACCGAGTTTCTCGGTCGACCAGTCGGCGCCGATTCTTTCCAGATAGTCCACACCATCCGTGATTCCGGGGTGCGGCCGGTGGGCGCTAGCTTGGTAAAAATCGACGGCTCCACCCAGTTTATCGGCAACCGCCCAGTGGCAAGCAATGAGTTAGACGATTCAGCTGTATTGATGGGATACTTGGACTGACCCGATCCCACAGGGATCACGATCCCCTGGGATTCCCCCAGGTTTGGTTCTACATCCCCTCTAGGGGCACCCCCAAGAAGCCGGCCAACTCCGACCCCTGATTTTCTAGTTCCTTCAGGGGGATAGGCCGGCCGATACGGGTCAGCAACAGGTCTCGTTTGCCCTGGACACTCAGGTAGAGGGCCCGGCGGGGACTCAGGCCATCCCTAAGGTCCATGCGGACAGCCCGGACTGTGCTCAGGGGATAGACCAACTCGATGCGGCGGTTCTTGCCAGGATATCCCCAACGGAAGATCGTCACTTGGCCCGTTTGGCGATTGAATTCGTTGTAGCCAGCTCCTAGGTTCCAGGCCAAGGTCAAGACCAGGTATAGCCCCAGGGTCAGTCCGGCTACCCCATAGAAGCCCATAGCCAGACCTTGGGGGATGAAGATGAGTTCTGTAGGGTCAGCGAAGGGCAGAAGGTTGATATGCAGATAACTGGAGATGCTCGCCAGAAGGAATCCAGCTCCCCCCAGGGTGCTGACCGCTGCCCACCAGTAATTGCTCAGGCGACGGGAGCCAAGTACCTCCTGTCTGATTACCAGCCTGTCTGTATCTGTGGTTGTCGTTGTACCTATAGCCATGGACCCTGCCTGAAAGGTAAAGTGTCAAATCGTGAAAGAACTCTTGACAATTATAAGGTTCGGGTTGAACATCCTGGGTTTTCTGGCAGAATTGTTAACAGGGACGGTAGCTAGGGGAAAAACAAGTGTGATAATTTAAGAAAAATTAACCCGGCCCTTGGTCATCACCAAGATTGCCGACCGCCCTTGGGGTCTACCCAAATGACTCCCTCTTATCCCCTAGGACTTTTTGCGACTTAGCCCCTTAATTATTCAGAGGATTTTAAGCCAATGACCATAGCAGTCGGACGCGTCCAGCCGACTCGGGGCTTCTTCGATGTCCTCGACGACTG
>DAIDHW010000002.1 GCA_027451865.1 Leptolyngbyaceae cyanobacterium clean351
GTTGGGGTGGGTGTTGGGGTGGGTGTTGGGGTAGAGGAACTAGTCTGGAAAGCACCAATATCCAGACTCCCATTAACTACCCGCGGGAAGCCGGGGCCCCGTTGGTCATTAGTAATCCCGGTGGGAATCAAGCCCACGCTGCCAGTACTTAGGGCGGGGCTGCCGGGATCGAGGGCCAGGGTTTCTGTCGGACCACCATTGTTAGCCAAAACTCCCAGTTGAGGGTTGATGTTGAGTAGGTCGCCGTTGGCGGTGCTAAACCCATTGCTGCCTACGGTATTACCAATCAGGTTGTGACCGAGGTCGGTAAACGCAAGCCCACTGTACAAACCGGATACATCTGGGTTGGTGCCTTGATTGTCCGCAATGATTGTGTTGGCAATGGTGAAACTTCCAGGAATTATGTTGGCAACGATGGAAACCCCAAAATTATAAATTCCCCCACCCTTGGCCGCAGAGTTGCCGGCAATGGTGCTGTTGTAGAGCCTGGTTGAGTAGCCGGAACCATTGAATATTCCCCCACCCTTAGCTCCTGCACTATTGCCATAGATAGTGTCATTTACTAGAGTCAAGATCTCACTAGCCACAATGCCGCTGTTATAGATACCACCCCCATTACCCGCGGCCTTGTTCCCATTGATGGTGCTGTAGGCCACCGTGGCACTGGCACCTAAACCGATAAAGTTTCCCACGCCTGCTCCGGTCTGGGCAGTATTGTCGCTGATCGTAGAGAACTTGATGGTAAAGTTACCGCTGTTGTAGAGTCCACCACCTGCACTGGCAGAGTTATTACTAATCAGACTATGGTCGATGGTGAGGTAAAGGGAGTTGTTGTCAATACCTCCACCATTAATACTAGCTGTGTTGGCACTAATGGTACTAATGCTAACCGTAAGGGTCCCTTTGTTGTAAATCCCGCCCCCATTGGTGGCTGAGTTACTGTTAACAGTGCTGTCATAGGTACCTAATTTACCAGAGTTAAAAATGCCGCCCCCGCCACCAGCCGCGGTGTTACTGCTGATAGTACTACCACTGAGGGTGAGAGAGCCACTGTTATATATACCGCCACTACTGCCAGCCGAGTTGCCGCTAACAGTGCTCCCAAGAATATTTGCGGCACTGTTATTAACAATACCACCCCCGACGCCTGCAGTGTTGCTGCTGATAGTACTACCACTGAGGGTGAGAGAGCCACTGTTATATATGCCACCCCCTAAGCCAGTGAAGACAGTGTTTCTAAATACGTCACTAGTAGAGATAGTCAGCACACCCTTATTAAAAATACCACCCCCATTAACCCCAGCCAGGTTGCCACTGATAGTACTACCGATAATGCTCAAGCTGCCGGTATTATTAATCCCGCCGCCATCACCGCCAATTATTCCATCTACATTTCCACTGATGGTGCTGTCAGAGATAACCAAACTGCCAGCATTGTAGATGCCGCCGCCAGTGCCGGCACTATTCCCGGCAATAGTGTCATTAGCTAGGGTGATGCTGTAGCCAGAGAAAGCTCGGTTATAAAGGCCTCCCCCAGTGGTGGCGCTGTTGCCTTGGAGGATGCTGTTGACTAGGTTGAGCTTGAATTCACTAAAGACCCCCCCGCCCGTGGCTGCGGTGTTATCAGCAATTAGGCTGTCATTGATGACGGGGGTTTGGAGATTTTGCCGGGTGTAGATCCCGCCCCCCAAGGTACCGGCGGAGTTACCAATAATATCGCTGCTGCTGATGTTGAAGTAACCGAAGCTGGCCAGGCCACCCCCCACCTGAGCTGTATTGTTGCTGATGGTGCTGCCGCTGACCGTCAGGGTGCCGCCGTTATTAAAAATCCCACCCCCAACACGGGCTGTGTTGCTGCCGATTGTGCTACTGCTGACGGTGAGGATACCGAAGTTATAAATCCCGCCGCCGCCCAGCGCTGTATTCCCGCTGATGGTGCTACTGCTGACCGTCAGGGTGCTGCCTTTATTAAAAATTCCACCCCCATTACCTGTGGCGGTATTCCCGCTAATAGTGCTGCCGCTGACCGTCAGGGCGTTGTTGCTGAAGATGCCGCCCCCACTACTGGCCGTGTTACTGCTGATAGTACTAATGCTCACTGTCAGGGTGCCAGAGTTATAAATCCCCCCACCATTACTGCCAGAGGAGTTACTACTGATAGTACTGGCGCTAACCGTCAGGGCGCCAACGTTGTCAATCCCACCCCCATTACCTGTGGCGATATTCCCGCTAATGGTGATGCTACTGACCGTCAGGGCATTGCTGTTGTAGATAGCACCCCCATTGGTTCCCGAGGAGTTACCACTGACTGAGGTGCTGTAAATGAAGGTATTACTGTTGTTAGCAATCCCACCCCCATCAGAAGCAGTCGAATTACCACTAATCGTACTGCTGCTGACCGTTAGGTTACCTTTATTGTAGATGCCACCCCCACTACTGCCAGAGGAGTTACTACTGACCGAAGTACCGAAGATATAGGCGTCACCATTGTTAGCCAGCCCCCCACCATTGCTTGTGACGGTATTCCCACTAATGGTGCTGCTACTGACAGTGAGCCGGCCGCCGTTATAAATCCCACCCCCACTACTGCCAGAGGAGTTACTACTGACCGAAGTGCTGAAGATATAGGCGTCACCATTGTTAGCCAGCCCCCCGCCATTGCCTGTGGCGGTATTCCCGCTGATGGTGCTGGTGCTAACCGTAAGAGTAGCATTGTTAAAAAACCCGCCCCCGCTGACCGCTGTGTTGCCGCTGAGGATACTGCTGCTAACCGTCAGGATATTGCTATTGAAGACGCCACCACCGTACTTGCCGGCCGTATTTCCACTCAGGGTGGAGTTGTTAACTAGAGCTATCCCCCCGGCTTTATTGTAGAGCCCCCCTCCACTCTTATAGGCCAGATTGCTGATAATGCTAGTGCCACTCACCAGTAGAGGTCCGGTGTTGGCAATGCCACCCCCCGAACCAGTTTGAGCCGTGTTAGCGCTGATCAGGCTGCTGCTGACCGTTAGGGTGCCAAAGTTATCAATCCCGCCGCCGCCCGCCGCCACGTTTCCGCTAACGGTGCTACCGCTGACCGTCAGGGTGCCAACGTTGTCAATTCCCCCTCCCGCCTGAGCAGAGTTATTACTAACGGTACTATTGAGTAGGACTAGGGAGACCTTGTTGTAGACACCGCCCCCAGACCCAGACTGAGCAAGATTCCCACTGATGGTACTGCCGGTGACAATAAGGGTGCCGAAGTTATCTACCCCGCTCCCCACCTGAGCGGTATTGCCGCTGATAGCACTGCTGCTGACGGTGAGGGTACCCAGGTTGTCAATTCCCCCCCCAGCCTGAGCTGAATTGCTGCTGATAGTGCTGTTGCTAATCGTCAGACTACCGACATTGAAGACCCCGCCCCCCCCCACTGCTGTATTGCTCCTGAGGGTGCTATTCTCCAGGGTGACGCTTGAGCCAGTGGTCACCTGTAAAGCGCCACCATTTCCTGTCGTCGAGCCCCCTGTAATCACCAAGCTATTAAGGGTGACCGGAGTAGCCGCCGGTTCATTGACGAAGAAGACCTGGTTAGTACCACCGCCAGTCACGGTTGTTCCCGCCACCCCCTGAATGGTGACAGCTGCAGCACTAAGGCCGGTAATGTTGCCCACGGGGGAACTATTTTCAGTGAACGTCCCTGCACCCAAATTCAGGACGACGCTGCCGCCAGTGATGTTACCCACGACCCCTAGGGCCTTGTTGATATACCCCAAGTGGGTCCCGCCTGTCGCCTGGTAGGCCACATCTAGGGCCAGGTCATCTCCCGCCAAAGTAATCGTGTTCCCCGCCCCGGTACTGGAAATATAGGTACCGGCCTGCAGAGTCAAAGTCTTGCCCGTGCCCCCCGTCACACCCACGGAGTGGGCGACTTCAATATAGCCTGTTGCCTTGAGAGTAACATTGTTACTGGCTAGGGCGCTTTCTACCTGCCCATAGCTAATTCGACTGGCGGCGGCTGTGGCCAGATAGTTGGTGGTGCCCACTGGTCCGGTGTAGGTGCTCAGGCCAGAGCTGGCAAGGTCAATGATCAAGTTATTCGGGTCTAATAACCAGGTGCCCACTTGCCCGAGGGGGGCATTGGTGCTGACGCTGGCGGAGGTGAGGATTCGCAGCTGACCCTGACTAGAGGTCTCCACTAACCCCCCATTACCTCCCAAGGGTCCCCCCTGGGCCAGGACTGTACCCCCAAATTCCGTTATCCCCTGGGACCAGATGGCCACACTGCCACCGTTGCCCACTCTAGTGGCGTCGGCATCAATCTGCACTCCCGGCGCGACAGTAGTGGCCTGGGCCGAGGGGAGAGGCCCTGCCCCATGGAAGTTTCCCCCTACTAACACTGTTCCTCCCCTCAGGGAACCGGAGGCAGACACCTGACCGGCTGCCAAGTCTACCTGTTGGCCGAGGACCTGGACGGTACCTCCTGCCGGCCCCTGGTTAGCTTGGAGAGTACCGGTGTTGGTAACGGCCCCCCCCTGGCTATTGATTGACAGGCCTGACCCAGTCAGGATCACTGCACCATCGGGATTCACCTGGAGCCCGGTAGCATTTTGGATCTGGGGGTTACCGGTTAGTAGTTGGGCTAGGGAGGTAGGGGTGGAACCGGGATGAGGAATTACCAGACTCAGCACCATCCCCGCCTGACTCAACTGCACCATCCCAGTACCTGGTACCGCCGCTATGGTCACTTGGCCCGCCTTCAGGGTGCCGGTATTTACCACTGTCCCCCCTACTAAACTGAGGCTCCGGCCGGCTTGGAGGTGGCCGCTGTTGATGATGGCCCCGAGGTTGGTGGTGAAGTTGAGGCTATTGGGGATACCTCCGAGGACCGCATAATTATTCGGTCCGGTGGCCTTGAACCAAGCATTACCGACCCCAATCTGGTTGGCGGTAGTGGCCACGAAGGACCCAGGAATATTTAGTCTGGCCCCGGCCCCAAACAGAATCCCCGCCGGATTCAGCAGAAACAAGTTAGCCGGAGCTCCCTGGACCTGGAGCAGCCCATTAATCAGGGATGGGGACCCCCCCGTCACCCGGGCTAGGATGTTGGCAATGCTGGGGTTAACCTGGAAGGTGGCCACCTGGTTGGCCGGCAGATTAAACTGGGCGAAGCTCTGGAATAGGTTAGCGCCAGCCTGGGTGCCGCCATTGATGGTGTAGTGGTTGCCCCTGAGATTGACCCGGGTGCCGGTGCCATCGGGAGCAGCGGTAATTGACTGGGCGAAAATGGGGCTAGCCGGCCAGCAGATTCCCAATCCCACCGCCATCAAACCAACAATGGTCTTTCTCATCTTGGGGACCCGGTGAACACCTGAGTGTTAGTTTAATTCATGTCATTACCGATTCAGACCCCCTCAAGTCTAGGTTTCATAGGTTCACTGGGGCGATTTACCGCTAGAGAAGTACTCGTTAGCCACCCAGCCCACTAGCTCCGTAATGGTGGCAGCGGTGGCAGCGTTAATAGCGTTACCCAAACCGGGCATCCAACCGAGGAGAACCTGACTGGCAAACCGCCCCGCCATGGTAGCACTGAAGGTGGACAGGAGACTAACAGCAGCTGCTTGGTTCAAGGATACCCCATACTCGGCGGCAACAGAGATGATCATGGCTGTCTGGAGAGGGACGATGGCCGCTGCGTCTGCCCCAGGTACCTGGGCTAGACCTGCCCCAACCCCTCCACAGGCTGAGGCGGCCGTGTGGATAATTATACTCACCCTTATGGGTGTTGATTTATCCACCCTAAACACCTCTCCTAGAAAACAGCTGAGCGTCTGGAGGACCCAACAGCCTACCTGGCGATCAACCGAACCGCCCCTCGATGTATTCCCGGGTGCGGGGGTGCTTAGCCTGAAGGAAGATTTGGGAAGTAGGCCCAAACTCTACCAGGTGCCCAACTCGGCTTTCATCGGTACTGAAGAAGGCCGTATAGGAAGAGACCCGGGAGGCCTGCTGCATGTTGTGGGTGACGATGGCAATGGTGAACTCATGGCGCAGGCTCTCGATCAGCTCCTCCACCTTCATGGTCGCAATGGGGTCAAGGGCTGAGCAGGGCTCGTCCATGAGCAACACCTTAGGCTTCACCGCCAGAGCCCGGGCAATACATAGCCGTTGCTGTTGACCCCCAGAGAGTCCGAGAGCCGACTTGTTGAGTTTGTCTTTAACTTCTCCCCACAGGGCAGCGGACTTGAGGGCAGTTTCAACTATCTCATCCATCTCCACCTTGGGTTTGCGGCCGAAGAGGCGGATACCGTAGGCCACGTTGTCGTAGATGCTGATGGGAAAGGGGTTGGGTTTTTGGAACACCATCCCGATCTGCCGCCTTAAGCGGTTCAGGTTAACCTTGGGGTCATAAATATTCTGGCCGAAGAACTCAACAGTACCCTCAACCTTCACCTGCCCTTCCAGCTCGCTAATACGGTTAAGGACCTTGATGAAGGTGGACTTACCGCAGCCGGAGGGGCCGATCATGGCCGTTACTTGACCTTCGTAGATGTCGATGTTGATGCCTTCGATAGCCTTGAAGGTGCCGTAGTAGAAGGAGAGGTCCCGCACCTTCATCGCTGTCACCAGCTCGTTGGGTTCAGGGGCAGGTTCCAGCCGGCCAGACTTGGTTTGTGAGAGGGTCAACTCTTCTGTTTCGGAGGGAGTAGTTTCCAGTTGGGGGTCGTTCATGGGGAGACGGGGGTAGTGGTTAGCGGAAACTCTTACGCACTGCCAAGCGTGAAACTAGGCTGGCCAAGAGTACTAGAGCAACTAGGACCATGGCAGCTGTCCAAGCCATCTCGTTTTGAGAGGTGTAGGCAGACTGGGAGAAGTTGTAGATCAATACCGGTAGAGTGGGCGTGGGATGGTCAAATCCGGTAGGCCAGTTCTGGGTGAAGAAGGCGGTAAACAGGAGCGGAGCGGTCTCCCCAGCTGCCCGGGACAAGGCCAGCAGCACCCCAGTAGTAATACCCGCCATGGACTGGGGGATGACAACCTTAAAAGTGGTTTGGAAACGGCTCCCCCCCAAGGCCATCGACCCCAGGCGCTGGGCATTGGCCACCAGTTTAAGAGACTCTTCAGCCGTCAAGGCAATGATGGGAACCATTAGAACTGCCAAGGCCACCCCGGCAGCAACCGCCGAGAAGCCCTTGGGCTTAAGCAAAACCCCCCCAATCTCGATAGCCGGGGTGAAGACGATGACCCCGTAGGCGAAAACCCCCACTACCACGGAGGGAACCGCACTGAGCACCTGGGTGACGAACCTGATCACATGGGCTGTCTTGCTGTTGCGGCCAAATTCAGCCATGTATATCGCCGCTAGCAATCCCACGGGAATAGAAATGATACAGGCGACAGCCAAGACCATCAAGCTGCCCTGGATGGCGTTACCGAACCCGTCGATCAACCCAGCCTCCCCGATAGGAGCTGGGATATGAAAGAACACATTCCAAGAAAACCGCGGCAACCCCTGGGACACAATCGTATATAGCAGAGATCCTAGGGGGATAATGGCAACCAGGAACAAGAGGTAGGTCAAGCCCATCATGAGGGCGCTCAGGGCCCGCCGCTGCAGAGACAGGGGCTCGGAGAGAATTTCGGCCGTAGCGTGGTGGTTTGTCATCAGTTTTTAACTTCCTTGAACTTAACCCTAAACTTCAGGCCCTAAACCTTGACACCAAACACCCGCACCAGCAGTACCGCGGCCACGTTCACCATCAGGGTGAGCACAAATAGAATAAGAGCCAGGTACATTAAAGACCCGATGTGCAAGGGGCTTTCGGCTTCGGCAAACTGACTCGCCAAGAGGGAGGGAATAGTGTTGCCCAAATCCAACAAGGAGGCAGTAATTTGACCAGAATTGCCAATTACCATGCTCACGGCCATGGTTTCCCCCAAGGCCCGACCTAGACCAAGCATGCTAGCTCCGACCACCCCCGGGGCAGCGGCCGGCAGCATTACCGCCAGAATAGTTTCCCATTGGGTCGCCCCCAGGGCCATGGAAGCACTGCGCAGCTCCTTGGGCACTACAGTCAGCACATCTCGGCTGACAGAAGCAATGGTAGGGATAATCATCACCGCCAAAATCACCCCGGCGGGCAGCAGACCCGGGCCGGCTGGGGGGGTGCTGAAAAGGGGAAACCAACCAAAATTGTTGTTCAACCAGGTGCCGATGGGAAGTAGGAAGGGGATAAGAACATATATACCCCACAAGCCAATTACCACGCTGGGAATTGCAGCTAACAGTTGCACCAAAAAGGCTAAGGGTTCGCGCACAAAAGCCGGCAGGAAGTTCTCACTAGTCAGAATTGCCACGGCCATGGAGATAGGTAAGGCCAGGATCAAGCCCACTGAAGAGGTGACCAGGGTGCCGAAGATGTAGGGCAGGGCCCCAAACTGAAGGCTCGGTACATCCCAAGCTGTACTCCAGAGGAAGGCAAGGCCAAAATGAGCAATGGCTGGCTGAGCATAGGCAAGTACTACTGCGGTAATACCAAGGAGTATGGCGATGACCAGCAGTGCCACCCCCTGGACCAGGACAGTGAAGCCACGGTCCAGGAGGTTAGACCTGGGGTTCTCGCTGACGGTGAGCAGGTGGTCTTCTGGATGGGTTGCTGAATGGGCCATGGGGGTAAAAATGGGGTCTCAGGGGAGTGAGTTTAACGAGAGAAAGGTCCGGGAGTTACCCCCCGAGACCTTGTTTGCATTGCTTAGCGACTACTTGACTTCGGTGTCTACAACCTTGATCACCCGGGCACCAACGGCGGGGGGAATCCTGACGTAGAGGAGCTGAGCATTGATCGCCTGACCCTTGGTCATCATCCAAGTCACCAGTTTCTTGATGGCTTGGGCTTTTTGGGGGGTGTAGCCAGTTTTATTGATCATCATCCAGGTCAGACCCGCGATGGGGTAGCCAGCCGCAGGGTCGGACACAAAGACCCGGAAGTTAGCCGGAAACTTGACGGCGGCTAGGGCTTCGTTGGTGCCTTGGAGGGTGGGGGGCACAAAATTACCCTGACGAGTTTGCAGTTCGGCAGTTTTCAGGTGGTTTTGGATAGCGTAGGCCAGTTCCACGTAGCCGATGGTGCCGGCAACCCGCTTCACCGAGGCGGTTACCCCGTTGCTACCGGGGGCACTGATGGGATTGGTAACCCAGTGGGGGGCAGTGGTGGCCGGGCCGACTTTAGAAACAAAAGTGGGACTGACACCAGCTAGATAGTTGGTGAAGATGAAGCTGGTGCCACTGGCATCTGACCGGACAACGGTCCGGATCGGCAGGTTAGGTAGTTTCACTCCGGGGTTGTCGTGCTGAATCCGGGGGTCATTCCAGCGGGTGATCTGACCGTCGAAGATGGCGGGGAGGGTGACCCGGGAGAGCTTGAGGTTGCTTACACCCGGGAGGTTATAGGTGACGCTAACCCCACCACCGGCCACGGGCACTAGGATCACACCCTTGCTAACCTTGGCGATTTGGGCATCGGTCATGGCCGCGTCACTGTCACCGAAGTCCAGGGTGCCAGCGGTGAACTGGGCGATACCGGCGCCGCTACCAATGGCTTGGTAGTTGATTTGGATATTGGGATTCTGCTTGTGGAATTCTGAAAACCAGCGCTCATACAGGGGGGCAATGAAGGTAGACCCGCCTCCGGTTAGGGTCACGGTTTGGGCTGAAGCCGCCAAGGTGGGGGCAACCGCCACGGCAGCCGCCACAAAGGAAGTAGCAGCAACACGACGTAAAACACCAGTCATCAGGGCCATACCATCCTCACATTTGGTTTAGTTACAGGTCCAACCAGTAGAAACTTTACCCCCTGATGAGTTCACAACAGGAAAACATTTGGATAATATATGGTTAAATTATGGTTAAGAAAGTATCAAGAATCCCTAGGATCAAGGCCCAGAGAGGAGTCTAACTAACTCAAAAGAGAGGTAACAGCCCTGTCATTGGAGATTCATACCTTATTCACACCGAGTACACATGGAATTTCCCGAGGGGTTTTTAATCGGGTTTGACGGGGTCATAGGAAGAATTTAGTTTGGCAATTTACCCAGATAAGCATCAGATTTCCGGGGCTAGGTGACTGGAAGAGACTTCGGTCTTAGTTATCCCCCGCCGGTTCTCTAGAACTCCCGCTGACTAAAAATAATTACGGCTAATCCCAGGAGCACCACAGTGTAGAGCAATCCGTAGAGGATATCCCCCCCCAGGGCAGTCCAGGAGGGCAGGAGCCCATAAACCGCCTCGTTATTTAGATTCAGGCGTTCTAGATCTGGCAGCACTAAAAACAAACCATCACTGACCTGTTGCAGGAAGGGATCGTGAGCAATTTTACCCAGGGCAACCAGCTCACGGCTGAGGTGCCCGAGGACATAAATGGCCAGGGTGAGGAGAATTGCCAGTACCGAACTGGTGGCCACCCCGAAGAGGATAGATACTGCCGTGATCAGGGACAATTGGAGCAGGATAAACCCAATGGCTACTAGAAGCGGGACCAGGGGGTAAGTAATATGGCCTACATTCAGGCCCAGAATGTACAGCAGCGCCATTGCCCCCACCAGCACAGCTAAGACCGCTGTTAAGCCCAGGTGTTTACCGAAAATAAATTCGCTGCGCTGCATAGGTTTGGCGATCAACACAAACACGGTCCGCTTATCAATTTCCCGGTTAACTAGGCCAGTGCCCACAAACACAGCCACGATCAACCCAATCAAGTTGATTCCGGCTAAACCCAGATCGAGGACGATTTTGTCACCGGCACCCAACGCCAGATCGGGAATCAAGAGAATCGCCAGACCCAGTAAGACACCAAATATGGCAATCATGTAGAGGATCCGGTCCCGAATCACTTCCTGAAATACGTTGGCAGCTACTACCCAAGTCCGCCGCAGATTCACCTCTTAACCTCCAAGGTGCTTGACAGCCCCTAAGGGCTGCGCTTTAAGACAGACCCCCCCACCGGGAAGGACCAGGATCGATTTTAATCCAAATAATCAGTACTTCTAGTTCCAAGCCGACCAGGGTTAGGCAGACCACTCTGGCTCCAGCGGCGCTTCCAGCTAGCTGTAGATTCGCCCCGATGGAACTGCTGCTCCTTAAGCCGACGGGCTTGGATCCGGTCGGCACTATCCTGGAGGGTCGGGTCACGGTAGGGGACTGCCCCCCGGGTTTGCAGGTGCTCCCGTTCTTGATCCGATAGGGGAGCCACTAGGGCAGGGTCAAAGGCGGCCAAGGTCCCCGGAGCACGCCGGCCGACGGCGGGGGTCGGGCCGAAGGCAAGGCCAGCTAGGCCTAGGGCAGTACGCACTGCGGCGGCACAGGAGTAGGTTACCAGTTGCCCCCCTCTAGGTTCCAGGCTTTGGGCGAGCAGGCCCAGAAATTCCACAGTCCAAAGGGCCGGGCAGCGGGGAGGGGAAAAGGGGTCAAGGAAAACCACGTCGGTTTGAAACCCAGCCTCGAGGAGGGAGGGGAGGGTTTGGCGAGCATCGCCCAGGTAAAGCTGTCCTTGAAAGCGGTGATTGGTCACCCTTTGATGGTAAGCCAACTCCTGTAATAACTCAGCTTCAGCCCAAGAGGTCAGCAGACCCAGGTGGAGGGTTACCTGGATAATTCGCTCGTCTAGCTCTAGGCCAACCCACTCCACCTGGCACTGGGGGTTTGCTGCCCAAATCTCCCCTAGGGCTGCAGCGGTGTTATACCCCAAGCCATAGCACACATCTAGAATCCTCACCCGCCCAGCCTGGGACCGCTTACCTAGCTGGGTGGGAAGGACAAACTTCTGCCGGGCTTCCTGATGAGCTCCCTGAATGCTGTGGAAGGCTTCCCGGAATTGGGCCGAATAAAAGGTCCAAGAACCATCTGCTGTCTGCAGCGGCCTGAAAGGCTTGTCCTGAGATTGATAGTCAACTTCGACTTGGTCAGACATCCTAGGTCAGTAGCTATGTGAGCTACTTCATAGCCTAACAGCTTGCCAGGCCTGAGACTTAACCCTTAGCCGTCAGGGAACGCCCCCCAAGTAATAGCATCAAATGCGATTGAGAGGGGTATGGAGTAGGTATTGTCCCATGGTTAGGTATTTGTGGAACAGGGCTAGTTGAAGTCTCCGGGACTGGGTTATCCATTATTACGGGCAAAATTAAACTGCGGAGAACCCCCAAGGAAGAGTGTATCCCTAAGGACTCAAAGCAAAATGTGACGGGGAATCGTGTTGGAGTCGGCTACCGCTGCCCTGAGCATTATGATGCTCGTACACAATCCATTGGGGCATCCTCAGCTTCACCAAATTTAACTCAGGATTATTCAGGATCATCATTACACCACCCACTGCTAAACTACCGATCCTACTCACCCTGTCCAGCGTGTCCATCATGACATTGACTATAACCCCACTAGGAATCGATGGCCAGCCGCCATGACCATAACGGTGGTAGATAAGGTTTCTCCCTAATACTCTATAAACCGGTACCCGCACAGCAGAGAATAGGACCAGAAATGCTCTCATAACAGAAGTTTCTTGGTTAATTAAAACGAATAAACCGACCCATTATCTTGCAGGTTACCACTGTTTATTCCTTAAGTTAATTCTAATTTAACTCTTGGTCCAATTGACACAAATGACACAGATATGACAATGCTGACATGTAAATTAAGCCAACCTATTGCGGAATTGACAAGTTAGATCTGTATCCGTCAGTAGTCAAATCTCCAATTAACCATGCTTAAGCAAATCATTCCCGCCGCTGGTCTCGCCCTACTGATAATTGCCCCCCGGCCAGCCAGTGCCCAAACCTATTACGGGCAACCCAACTACTACAATCAGGGTTATCAAGTTAATAGCAATAGGGGCTATCTTAATCAGAGCTATCAGGCTGATAACAATGGGAATTATCACCCCGTTAATTGGGGTCGTCTAGAGAGTTTGCTGCAGAGCATCAATAACCAAGCTGGACAAATAAGTGATGGTTTGTTTCATCTAAGTCATAATGACCAATACCACTTCGACCAGGTCCATAGGTTGCAGAACCTGATCCAGAACCTGCAAGATGCCACCAGGAGACTAGAGTATAAGATCCACACCCAAAACGGGAGAGTCAGAGCAGACGACGTCCAGGGAGTAGTCGATGATGGCAACCGCTTTGTCTCGGCGGCAGGGCAGTCTCGACTCCCATACCACCTGCAGTACCAGGTCCACATTCTCCAGCAGGACCTATCCCAGCTGCGCCGGGACAGTGGCAGACTATGGTAGAGGTTTTAGCAAAAGGCCGACGGCCGCAAACTTGTTGACTACCCACCGAAGCTGAGGAGGCCAACTCCTCAGATTGGATCTGGCATTAAACCAATTCCCCCTCCCTCTCGTCTATCTTGGAAACCTCTCTAAAGAGATGAAATCAATGGTCAAACTGAGAACGTCCGTAGCTATAGCTTTCTTTCTAACTACAGCCATTGCCCCCATCGCCCTTGCCGACCCCTATCCCTACAACAACCCCAATGACTTAAACGACTTCGGGCAGCCAATTTATCTCAATGACTATCCCAGTGATTTCGGTGGCGACCGCCACCAACGGATCGCTGCTATGCTCGACCGCCTGCACGACCGGGCTGGCGACCTCCAGGATGCTATAAACAATGCCCTGAACCGGGGTGACCGGGATGATAGCCCCTGGGGCAACCGTCTTGAGGACTTTGTCAGCAAATTTAAGGACGCCACAGGCCACCTCAAGGATGACTTTGGCGACCACCACCCCAGACAGGTAGCTGCAGACCTCCAGCAGGTTTTAGACCAGGGACACCGCCTGGGGGAAGTTATAGAACGACGCCGCTTTGGCCCCCGAGTCCAGGAAAGCTGGGTAGCCGTGCGGCAAATCCTCGACCACTTGCAACAGGTGCGGGGAGTGGGAGAGTTTTAGAATTAATTAGCTCCTACATCTTCCCCAAAATCCGAAAATTCCTGTAGAATCAGGGGTTTATACGCCAACCTCAGAACCCATGAACTCTCTGCAGGGTCGGGATTTTCTCAGCCTCACTGACTTAAGTTCCTCGGAATTATTCCATCTCCTAGACCAGGCCGCCGAGTTGAAGGCAGGCACTCTGCGGCCCCAATGCCGCCAAGTTTTAGGCCTGCTTTTCTCCAAAGCCTCGACCCGGACCAGGGTCAGCTTCTCCGTGGCCATGTACCAGATAGGAGGGCAGGTCCTCGACCTCAATCCCCTGGTCAGCCAAGTGAGTCGGGGCGAGCCCTGGGCTGACACGGCCCGGGTGCTAGACCGATATCTGGATGTAATTGCCATTCGCACCTTCAAGCAAGAGGACCTGACCGAGTTTGCCCACTACGCTCGGATCCCAGTCATCAACGCCTTAACGGATCTGGGTCACCCCTGTCAGATCTTGGCGGACCTGCTGACAATCCGCGAGCACCTAGGCTTTCTAGCGGGAAAAACTCTTGCTTACCTAGGGGACGGCAACAATGTAGCCAATTCACTGCTACTCGGTTGTGCCATGGCTGGCATGCATATCCGGGTAGCTACCCCGAGGGGATACGAGCCTAACCCCCAAGTAGTCACCCAAGCTCAACACCTAGCCCTGGCTGGTAATGGAGTTCTGCTGACTACCGACCCCCAGGAGGCCATCGAGGGGGCGCAGGTGGTTTACACGGATGTCTGGGCCAGCATGGGCCAAGAGGCACAAGCCCAAGACCGGGCCCCCCTATTTGAACCCTACCAGGTTAACTCCGCTCTGATGAAACAGGCTGACCCCCGGGCTATCGTCCTGCATTGTCTGCCAGCCCATCGCGGCGAAGAGATCACCACCGAGGTCCTTGAAGGCCCCCAGTCTCGGGTATGGGACCAAGCCGAGAACCGCCTGCACGCCCAAAAATCACTCCTAGTCAGCCTGTTGGGGGCCAGCTAACTGAATCCCTTGCTATTGAAGCACCGTCTTCGAGACGATCCGGGTCTTTTTGGCGGACTCATCGTCTAGGTCTTCCCCGGCCTGGAGGCGGGTAGCACTCTCCTGAAGGACCGTGGCTGCCTGGTGGTCACCCATCTGCAGGGCAGTGTGGGCGGCGGTTTGGAGCATAGTCGCCGCGCCGGCCCGGTCTCCCTCCCGAATTCTGGTCTCGGCAAGCTGAGTTTGACGATATTTGCGCAGGGCGAAGATGTGCTGGTCTACCGAGGGGTTGGGGGTAGGGGTGTAGGTGGCGGTTACGTTGATGGTTAGGGGTTGGGAGGGAGACAAAAGGCCACTGCCTAGGCTTGGATCGTCGTAGCGGACCCGGGCCTGACCAATTACCTGGGTCCCCAAGGGCAGATTACCCAGGTAAAGATTCACCAAGACTACCCGGGGGATATCAACGGACAGGTCCCCAATCCTCACGGTAGGTCCCTCCGGCTCCTGGATCACCGGCAGTTCAATGGTGTCTGGAGATACCTGGGCAATAGGTTTTAACTCTGCCAAGCGTGCCTGGGGGCACAAGGACAGCTGGAGGTAAGCATTAGTTAACCCTACTGCCTGGACTCGCTGGAAAATGCGGTTGAAAGCGGTATTAGCCTGGGAGGGGTCTTGGATATAGGTCAATGACCCTCCCCCAGCGTCTGCCATGGCCTCTAAGATGTCTTGATTCCAGTTATGGCCAAATCCTAGGGTGTGCACCGTCAGCCCATGATCCGTCGCTAAACGAGCCATTTTCAGACAGCGATTGTTATCCCCGTGCTCATTCTCCCCATCCGTGAGCAACAGCAGATGAGTGACTGTGCCAGCCTTGCCCTTGACTGCCTCCTCGATCCCCAGCTGTAGTCCCTTATCAATGGCAGTGCCGCCTTTCTCCTGGAGTTGGGCAATTTGATTGCTGATCTCCTGGCGATTGTCGATGACCTGATTAGGGACTAGCACCGCCGCCTCGTGATCAAACACTACCAGGGAAATCCGGTCTCCAGGGGAAAGCTGCTCCAGCAGCATTTGGGCGGCTTGCTTGACAGTTTCTAGGGGTTTGCCACGCATAGAACCACTGTGGTCTAGTACCAAGCACAAATTCAGGGGGGCGGGTTTTCCTGATACCTCTGGCAGCGCCGCCAAGGCCAAGGCAAGCTGACGTTGGCTACTAGTAGCCTTGACATCCAAACTGGAATCACTGAAGCTGGTCTGTAAATCGACTTTCATAGAGCCAAGGTTTTTTTGGGGTAATTGGTATGACCCCTCTAGGGTCTGTCGGGGGGGATAGGTTCGAGCTTAAGCAGCGGCTAGAAGTTTTGCCGTCTCAGGGATGGGGTCTAGGCGGGGCGAGACTGACCCCCCACTCCCCCAGTGTAGAGCACGTATCCCACTTCCGGTCTCATTCCCCTGGCTGCCCCCTATGCCAATAGCTCAAGTTAGTGACCGTGGAAGAACAAGAACCACTACCGGATATGCCGGAGGCTCTGGGAGATGGGCCCCCTGCTTTGCAGAAACGTTTGACTTGGCCTATTGGGGGGATAATCCTGGGGGCGTTAGCCTTCCTTTGAGGCTAGCTTTCCTCTACCTATGGTCCCCTCAAGCTCCCCCACCCTTGGACAGCCCAGCTGAAACTAAGTCCTCCTTAGCTTTTTGGCCTAGGCCCTTGCCCCAGCGACCCTCAGCAGTTTTGACCACAATGTAGATTACAGGCACAATCAACAGGCTTAAGAAGGTAGCCACCAACATCCCACCAATCACCGTGGTACCCAGGGAAATTCGGGCATTAGCCCCAGCGCCCGTAGACAAAGCCAGGGGAAAAATCCCCACAATAAAGGCAATGGCGGTCATTAAAATGGGCCGCAGGCGCTCCTGGGAGGCCTGCACCACCGCTTGAACAATAGACAGGCCTTGGTCGCGCAGTTGATTGGCAAACTCAACAATCAGGATCGCGTTTTTACTGGCTAGGCCGATCAGCATCACTAGACCAATTTGGCCGAACACATCGTCGGGCAAGCCCCGTAACAACTGGGATGCCAGGGCCCCCAGGATAGCTAGGGGCACCGATAGGATAATAATCAAGGGGTCTAGATAGCTTTCGTACTGGGCGGCTAAGACCAGAAACACAATCACAATCCCCAAGGCGAAGATGTAGACTGCTTGATTGCCAGCGCTCACCTGCTCAAGGGATAAACCCGTCCAGGCAGTACTAATCCCCCGGGGTAGGGCCTTGGCCAACTGGTCCATCAGATTCAGGGCTTGACCAGAGCTGACTCCCGGGGCCGCTGAGCCCGTCACCTCCGCCGAGCGGAAGAGATTGTAGTGGGTGATAATTTGGGGAGCGGTAGTACTGGTAACCTCGACAAGGTCACTCAGGGGGATCATCTGGCCGGTTTGCGAGCGCACGTAGAGCCTAGTAATATCCTGGGGCTGGGAGCGGAAGTTTTGGTCTGCCTGGACGATTACCTTGTAGGTACGTTGGAACATATCAAAGTTGTTAACGTACTCCGACCCCAGCATGATCTGCATGGTGTTGAAAATATCGCCTAAGTTTACCCCCAGAGCCAGGGCTTTATTACGGTCGACGTTGACAACAAGCTGGGGGGAGTTGATGGCAAAGGGACTAGTAACCCGGGATAGCTTCCCGGACCCATTGGCCTGCTGCAGCAGTTGACCGACGGCTTGGGCCAAGGCGCTTAATCCTAGGTTTTGCTGGTCTAGGACCTGTAGGTCAAACCCCCCCAAGCTACTGCCTACCTGAATGGTCGGGGGATTAGCAGCAAAGATTAAGGCGCCCGGGATAGTACTCACCTCCCCCATCACTTGGCCGATAATCGCCTGGGCCGACCGGCCTGGTCGCTCATCCCAGGGCTTAAGGGTAGTGAAGATAATTGCCTTATCTGGTCCGGTCCCAAAGAAGCTAAAACCGCCGACCGCAAAGGTCCCTACGGTTTCGGGGATAGCCAGGAGTTTTTTCTCTACTTGGCGCAGAATCTTGTTGGTGTAGTCAATGGAAACCCCCTGGGGAGACTGGATGATGGTGATGAAGTAGCCCTGGTCTTCATCGGGCACAAACCCACTCGGCACAATGGTAAACATCCAGTAGGTGAGCACCAGAAAACCCACAAACACCAACAATACCAATCCCCGCAACCTCACCAGAACCTGCAAAGCTCGCCGATGGAGTCGCCTAATCAGGTTAATTACCCAATTAATCGGCCGGAAAAACCAGTTAACTTCAGCCCCGGCAGGACGCAGCAGCAGCGCTGACAGAGCAGGGGTAAGGGTCAGGGCATTAAAGACGGACAGACCGATAGAGAAAACAATTGTCAGGGCGAACTGCTGGTACAGTTTACCAGTAACTCCCGGAAAAAAGGAAACCGGGATAAACACCGCCATCAGCACCAGGGAGGTAGCAATCACCGCCCCAGTTACTTCCCGCATGGACTCCATGGCCGCTTCCCGAGGATTAAGGTGGCGCTCCTCCATCACCCGGGTCACATTCTCCACTACCACAATGGCGTCATCTACTACTAGACCCGTAGCCAATACCAAACCGAAGAGGGTAAGGCTATTAATCGAGAAACCAAAGAGCTTGATGAAGGCAAAGGTCCCCACCAGGGAAACCGGGATCGTGATGGCCGGGATAAGGGTAGTGCGCCAGTCCTGCAGGAACAGGAAGATTACTAGCACCACCAGGCCAATCGCCTCCACCAGGGTGGTGATCACCTCCACCACAGAGGCTTTGACCGCCAGGGTGGTGTCAAAGGCCACCTCGTACTTCAGGCCAGGAGGAAAGTTTTTGCTCAATTCCCCTAAGGCCCGGCGGGCTTCCTCAGCTACCTGCAGAGCGTTGCTGTTGGTGAGCTGGGAAACCCCCAGACCGACCCCATCCTGACCCCGGAAGCGCAAACTAGTAGTGTAGTCCTGGGCGCCCAACTCCGCTCTCCCTACGTCCTGGAGACGAATCAAGGTGCCATCAGGGGCAGCCTTGACCACCATGTCGTCAAACTGCTGCACATCCTGCAATTGAGTGACTGCCTGGACATTTATTTGGTACTGTTGACCGGGAGGAGCCGGAGGAGCCCCAATCTGGCCTGCCCCCACCTGGAGGTTCTGGTCCTCGAGGGCGTTGACTACATCCTGGGCAGTCAGGCCGCGGGCCGCCAGGAGAGACGGGTCCAGCCAGATCCGCATTGCGAATAGGCGCTCCCCAAACACCTGCACCGTAGCTACACCCGGGAGACGCTTCAGGGGGTCAACCAGGTAGCGGTCGGCGTAGTTACTGATGAACTCGGAACTGTAGAGATTATTGTCCGAGTAGAGGCCAATGGCCAGAACAAAACTGCCCCCAGCGGCCGCCTTGGCGACCGTTAACCCATTTTGGTTGACCTGGGCAGGGAGCTGGGATGTAACCTCAGAGACCAGATTCTGGACATCAACGGCGGCGATGTCTGGGTCCCGGGACTGATCAAAGGTGATGGTGATCTGACTGGTACCACTACTGGAACTACTAGAGGCAATGTACTTCATCCCCTCCACCCCGTTAATCTGCCGCTCTAGGATCGAAGTAACGGCGGTCTCCACCACCTCGGAGCTAGCCCCAGGGTAATTAGCAGTAACACTAACGGTCGGGGGAGTTACGTTGGGGTAGTACTCCGTAGCCAAGGTAGGAATACTTACAGCCCCCACCAGGATAAGTAGCAGGGAGCAGACAGTGGAGAAGACGGGGCGGTTGATGAAGAAGTTGACAAACATCTCAGACCTGGGGAGTTAGGACTGCGGAGCCAAAGGCGCACCATTAACTAGTTTTTGAATACCGGCGGTGACAATTTCTTGGCCTGGCTTGAGACCCTCGAGGACCTGGTAGTCGTTGCCCTGGATAGGCCCTAACTGGACTGGCTGTTGGCGAGCGACAAATTGCTTTGGTCCCTTGGGCTCAGCCACAAAGACAAAGTTTTGACCGACAATGTTGGAGACAGCTGAGGTGGGTACTAGCACCCCGGGGTGTTGGCTCCAGACTACCCGGGCCACCACAAACTCAGAGGTCCGCAAAGCTCCCGAGGCGTTGTCGAGGATCCCCTTGACCAGAACCGTTTGGGTGGTGGGGTCTACTGTCGGGGAGATGAAGGAAATAGTAGTGGCCCCAAGGATCTTACCCTGGGTATCTAAGACCTGCAGGGGGAGTCCTAGATGCAGTCGAGGAGCCTGCTGGGCGGGGATGTAGACGTAGACCTCCAGGAACCGATTCTGGGTAAGGGTGGTCAGTTGACTAGAGGTGGTAACGTAGTCCCCCAACCTTACCGGAATATCTCCCACCGTGCCCGCAAAGGGGGCTGTGACCGTAAAGTAGCCCAACTGAGCCTGCTGACCCCGGAGGTTAGCCAGGTCTTGGTGGTACTGTTTGGTGTCCTGAGCCACCTTGTAGACTTGGGCTTGAATTTGAGCTTGTAGGGAGTGCAATTGCGCCTGGGCAGTGCTGAGGGAATCAGCGTACTGGTCTACCTGCTCCAGGGTAACTGCCCCCTGGGTATACAGGGAGTGGTACCGCTGGTATTGCGTCTGGTTGTACTTGAGGTTCGCTAGGTCTTCTTGGATCTGGGCTTGGAGGGATTGGAGGGTTCCCTGGGCGTTCCGGACCTGCGCTAGGGCAGAGGCCACGGCCGCCTGGTCACTCTGGACTGTTGCCTGCTGGACCTGGGGATCAATTTCCATCAAGGGTGCCCCCGCAGCTACGGCATCACCGGAGTGGACGAAGATTCGGGTGATGTGCCCCTGAACTTGGGGAGAAAGGGTGACAGAATGGCGAGACTGGAGAGAGGAAATAAACTGAGAGTAGTCCGTCACTGTGCTCGCCAGCACGGGGGCGATGGTGACGGGTACCCCCTTGCCGGCGGCCACGGGTGGTCCACCCCGTTGACAGGCAGTCAGGGCTGGTGCGAGGACTAGGGCTAACAGGAGGGGATAACGCAAACGGCTCAACATGGTACGCCCCTTACTGAACTTGAGCGGCTTGCTTAACGCAGACAGTGTAGCCCATGATCAGGAAAATACCCAATCCCCCATCGGGGTGATTATGGGGTTAGACTGCAAAAGGCAACTCTATTTCTCTGCATACCCTATGGTTCAGGTATTAGTCGGCGTAATTGGTGGCAGCGGTCTTTATCAGATGGCTGCCCTCCAGGATGTCCGGGAGTTAAAAGTTGATACCCCCTTTGGCAAGCCCTCGGACGATCTGGTGGTGGGCACCCTGGAGGGAGTACCAGTAGCCTTTTTAGCCCGGCATGGCCGCCATCATCACCTGCTACCGACGGAAATCCCCTTCCGGGCCAACATCTACGCCCTGAAATCCCTGGGGGTACAGTACATTTTCTCCGCCTCGGCGGTCGGCTCCCTCCAAGGGTCCGTTCGACCACTAGACCTGGTGATCCCTGACCAGTTTATTGACCGGACTCGCCAGCGCTGCTCTACCTTCTTTGGGGAGGGCATCGTTGCCCACGTGGGCTTTGCTGAACCCTTTTGCCCCCGCCTGGGAGGAGTCTTAGCCGAGGCAGTCCTGGATCTGCGTTTACCTGATATTCGCCTACACCGGGGGGGAACCTATGTCTGCATGGAGGGACCAGCTTTCTCTACCCTAGCCGAGTCCCACCTGTACCGTCAGTGGGGTGGCACGGTGATCGGCATGACTAACCTACCAGAGGCCAAATTGGCCCGGGAGGCAGAGATCGCCTACGCCACCTTAGCTCTGGTCACCGACTACGACTGCTGGCATCCGGAGCACGACCAGGTCAGTGTGGAGATGATCCTCGCCAATTTGCACCAGAACGCAGCTAATGCCCAAAAGGTGATCCAGGCCGCCGTGGGCCGACTAGGGAAAAATCCCCCCGAGTCTGCCGCCCACAGGGCCCTCAAGAACGCCATCATTACTCCCCTAGAACGGGTGCCCCCCGCCACAAAGGAGAAACTGCACCTGCTCTTGGCTAAGTATTTCTAGGGATTGGCCTAATCTCTACAGGTGCCATAGCACTGGCCACAACCCCCGGCCCAGGGTCAGCCAGTATAGGCCCCAACCCGCCGTCAGCCCAATCAGGGAAACCACAAAGAGGATACAGACGTCTAGGAAAAGGGGAAGATTATTTTCCTGCATTTCTAGGCGGGCCAGAATCACCACCGACATTAGGATCAGCAGGTGCATTGAGGTATCAAACTCAAACAGCACCACTGAGGCCAGAGCTGAGAATAGCAGCATGCTCAAAAAAGTCCCCACCTGGGTCCGGCAAACGGAGACTAGCAAGCGTTTGATGTACTCCAAGGGAGCCGTGAGCAAAACCGCCAAGGCCAAGGTCAAGGCAATAGCAATGCCCCAAGCTAACCAGGGTAGGGCACCAGTGGGGATGATCCAACCGAATATTGCCGGCCCCTCCGCCTCGGGGGCCGGTTGGGAGAGAACCGTAATCCAACTACCCAAGAACCAGCCAAAAAAGCCAAAGGTGACAGCTAAGAGCGCAAAGGTAATGAGGGAACTGATGCGGTTGAAGGTCATCATAGCCAAGGGATATCAGGATGCTGACAATCTCGCTGGCACAGCCGGTAAGCCTGGGACCAGGGGTTGGATCTGACGGCGCACGGCTAGCCAAGCTTGCACAGCTGCCGGGTCGGAAGTGACTCCCCGCTGCAGGAGAACTACACCATCTCCCACTGCGGTCACGCCGTACTGTCGAGAATTATATAGGCTATCGATTAACCTGGCGCTCACCTGCAGTACCTGACGTTCGTCGAGAAAGGCCGCCTGGTACTGCCATGCATGCCACAGGTCACAAATAACGTACTCCACAGTCACTACCTGCCCCCCGGGGCCGCGTAGGGACAATTCCGGCAGGCGCAACACCTCCTGGCGACTAGAAAGGGGGGGGATCAGGTCGTCTGTAGCAGACACGCTGGCTGCCGGCGGGATCATAGCCAACAGAGGCCGCACCTGGAAGACATGCTGCCACTGGCGGGGCAGGGAAACGTAAACCCAAGGCTGCACCGAATCGGGAATCAGAAAGTAAAGGGTCCGATTGGGGTTAGAAACCACCGTAAAGGCCAAGGATAAGCCCAGACAAAATACCCAAAACCTCCGCCAGGCTGGGCCGAAACTTTCTGGCCGCCGCGACCACCACAGGAGCGCCCCGTAGTAGACCCCTGGCACTACCAGTAAGGCATAGCGTAGGTTGATGGCAAGGACCGATGCCCCTTGACTGAGAAACAGCTCAAGCAAGGGAAATCCCGCCACTAACCAAGCTGGCCAGCTCAAGGCCGGAATCAGGCCCAAGGGTAACCACAGTCCCAGGAGATACAGGAGCTTTTGGGGAAACCGAGCAAACAATTGGCCAAGGAGCAGTCCGGGTTGGCTGACCATGTGCTGAATTATGCCGAGGGTCGATGCAGGCTGACCGTGGCTATACTGGCCGAATTTTTCCACCATGAAGCGGTCCGCCTCATCTGGGGAAAATAGAGGCATCAAGACGTTAGTAACGATCAGCAGGTAGGAAATGCTTAAGCCGCATACCACCAGACCGGCTGGGCGCAGGCGCCGGTCAGTGAGCATGTAGGCACCGACCCCCAAAACCACAATACTCACGTCCTCTCGGACCAACAGGGTAATACCCACCAGGAGCCAAAATAGTCGCCAGGCCCGGTACTCTAGGGCTAACAGGAGACTAAACAAATACAAAGGAACTTGACTCAGGTCATCAATGTTTGTCAGGGTGGGACCGATTACCCCATGACCAGCGTAGTAACTAGCGGTAATCAGGGCAGCTAAGGGGAGCGGTAGATGACGGCGGGCGAGGGCGAAAAGCAGCAGACCCGCCCCGCTGATCCAGACTACCTGTAGTACACTGAGGGTGAAAGGGAAGGGGAAAAGGGCGTAAATCGGTAGCCACAAAAGCAAGCCAGGAGTGAAGTGCTGGCCAAGGCGGTAGTAGTTAACCTCGGGTAGGTGACCGGCATGGACAACACTAGCCGAGAGGGAAGAAGAAAGGGAGCTCTGGAAAAATCGACCATGGAGGCTATTCCAGAACACCTGATTAAATATCCCCTGGTCAAAGGTAGAGTAGAAGCTGAAATACCGATTCAGCATCAACAGCAGAGTTAAGCTAAAAAAAAGGCCGGCAGCTGCCGGCACCAGACGGGGGACTGCTGGCCTCAATCTGCACTGCCTTGGATTTTCAGCAATAAGAAGCCCGCCCCTAGGCCCACCATGACTAACACAAACGCCAAAATACTCGCATCCAAAATTTCGCCGCCCATAAAACTATTCACCCCGATGATGGCACTGGGAAAGATTGTAGCAAAGTCTTAGGGGCCGATGGGGCAGTCCAAGCATCCCACTCCCTACCCTCAGCAGCCAAGGACCCCGATACCCCCTGATGATGGGGAGAAGAGTGGTCAAGAACCAAGGTTAAAGCTAGGGTGGCCAGAGCTGCTAGAAATAATTTTTCGAGCATATATCCCCCTCGATTGGCCTGACTCTGGGGAGATTCAGACCTGGCCGAGGGGATTCCGGAAAGCTAAAAGTCAAGTTGGGGCCCGGCGGACTGGTTTGGGGACCACCCGGCTGGGGGGGCCCGGCGGTAGGGCAGCCTTTTTCTTGGGGGGGAGTACTCCTATGGGCTTACTGGACTTGATCACCAACTGTTCTCCCCGACGGTGGGCTTCTATGTCCCAAAAACATCCTGGCACCGAGGCATCAAGGTTTCCCTGTAGAGTTAACTTAAAGCTTTTCCCCTGGCCAGAATTGTTGCGGGCCGCCTGCTGAATCTTGATCGTGGCCCGACCCCGACCAGCAGGGGACACGGTTTCACCCCGGATGGAAAAGTAACCGTCCGCCAAGGACCCTGGGGGGGATGTAGCCCCAGGCTGTAGGTTTTCCGGCTCCCAAACTCCGCACATTTGGAGGTTCAAAGTCAGGTGGGGCGCTCTGCCTGTCATTCGGGGATACACCACCCACAGGTGAGGCTCGCTCAATTGGAGGTGATTCTTAGCCAGGCTAATCAGCCGCCCGAGCATCACCGCCTTCAGCTGGGTACCCTCGCGAGTGGTGAGTACCCCCCGATACAAACAGTCCTCCGAGGGAGTATACCTCCCCCAAACTAGCCCAATGGCCCGGTACTGCAGGCGCTGACTCGGGGGGCGAATGGGGGTGGCAGGAGGGGAAAGGGGGGCAGAGTCGGGCCGCTGGGGAAAGGCACCCATGGCTGTTCACTATATTCAGACGACTTTTTTATAGTGACACCTCAGGTTGGTCTGCGGCCAGGGGCAAGGGATTTACCTTCCCTAGGCAGACCATAAGGAATCATTGGTCGGATCAAAGCACCTCAACCATGGTTAGACTAGTGGATCAGGTAAGCAGCCCCCGGGGGAGGACTGAGGACCCATGGCAGGTAATCTTACTCAACCAAGGGGAAGTTTGTAACCCCCCTTGAGGGGCTCAGGGAGTAGTACTTAGACCCGGATTGCTTATTCGACGGCTTGCATAGACCCTCTAGTTTGTCCCAACCCATCCCGTAGCTAACCGCCCGGTAACAGCTAGGGCTTAGTCTTGCTAACTCCTCCTCGGGGTCGTCTCTTCCTTAACAGCTGTGCAGATTTGTGTCTATGCCCTGGTCCCGAGTTTCCAGCGGAATTATTGCCATTTGCTTGGCCTTACTTGTGACCACCCTAGGAGGCTGGTACTTCACCATTTTTTTCAGTGTGATTATTTACCTGGGGCAGTTGGAGTATTTTCAGTTGGCCCGGGCTAAGGGGGCAGCCCCCGCCACCAAGACCACCCTGTTTGTCAGCCAACTCCTGCTGTTTGTGACCACATTGAGTCCCAGCCTAGCAGATGCAATCCTGCCGGTAGCGGGCAGCTTAATTTGCTTATATCTACTGTTTGAGCCCAAAATGGCCACCATCGGTGACATTTCTACCTCCATCCTGGGGCTATTTTACGGGGGATATCTGCCTAGCTACTGGGTACGGTTGCGGGCCCTAAGCCCTGATTCATCCTTGGCTCTGGGCCACCTAGGGCCCCTATCCCCCGGTCTAACCTACACTCTGCTGACCTTCGCCTGCATTTGGGCGGCCGATATTGGCTCCTATACCGTCGGCAAGATCTTTGGCCGGACTCGCCTGTCCCAGATTAGCCCCAAAAAGACCGTTGAAGGGGCAGTCTTTGGTCTTTCAGGCAGTGTTGCAGTCGCCCTAGGGGGGGCCCTAGTTCTGGGCTGGCCCTTCTGGCCCCTGACTGGGACCGCCCTGGGCCTGCTGATCGGGGTAGCAAGCCTCCTGGGAGACCTGACGGAGTCCATGATGAAGCGGGACGCCGGCGTGAAGGATTCGGGGCAGTTAATCCCGGGGCACGGGGGGGTTTTGGACCGGGGGGATAGCTACGTGTTCACAGCTCCCCTGGTTTATTACTTTGTTACCCTGTTACTGCCCCTGTTAAGCCACCTTTAGAGGAGTTTTGTTAAGATAGTCCGAAGCGGCAGGAAGGTAACAATGGTTAAGATTATCGGTATCGGCGGCAGCCTCAAGCCCACATCTTCGAACCGTAAAGCTCTAGTGGTAGCCCTAGAACGGGTGGCGGCCCTCGGGGCCGAGACCAGGCTACTAGACCTACATACCCTCAGCCTGCCTTTTTGCAATGGTGACCGGGACTACCCCGATTACCCAGATGTGGAGCAGCTGCGGTACCTAGTGGCCGGGGCCGACGGGCTGATCCTCGCTAGCCCCGAGTACCACGGCAGCCTGAGTGGGGTGCTCAAAAACGCCCTGGACTTGATGAGCACCCAGGAGTTAGAGGGTAAGGTAGTAGGCCTAGTGAGCACCCTAGGGGGGCCCGCCAACAGCAACGCCCTTAACGACATGCGGATTATCCTGCGCTGGGTGCACAGTTGGGTTATCCCCGAGCAGATAGCCATTGGCCAATCCTGGCAAGCCTTTGGTGAAGATGGTCAACTGCTAGACCCGCGCTTATCGGAGCGCTTCGACAAGTTTGCCCAAAGCCTAGTTACCCACACCCGAAAGCTGCGGGGAGAGAGTCCCTAGTCCTCCGACTGTCCTACTTGAGGAATCCGCCCCCGTGCCTGAACTTGCTCAGCCCTCATCTCTGGTTCAGTGGAGCCGCCGCTCCCTGACTGCCTTCCTGTTAGGGGGCCAGGTTTTTCTACGGCTTTTGCAGGGAAAATTCAACAGTCGTAACATCCTCAGTCAAATGGTAGTAGTGGGCCCCGCCTCCCTGCTAGTAGTCCTGATCACCGCTACCTTTGTCGGCATGGTGTTCACAATCCAAGTCGCCCGGGAATTTCTCACCCTGGGAGCTGGCACCGCCGTGGGAGGGGTCCTGGCCATTTCCCTGACCCGAGAATTGGCCCCGGTGCTAACAGCGGTAATTGTAGCCGGGCGAGTGGGTTCCGCCTTTGCGGCGGAGATTGGCACCATGGCGGTGACGGAACAAATTGATGCTCTGTACATGCTCAAAACTGACCCCATCAGCTACCTAGTCCTGCCCCGGGTGCTAGCCTGTGCGCTGATGCTACCCTTGTTAACTATTCTTTCCCTGGTGACTGGTATGGGGGGCGGGATGGTGGTGGCGCGGTCTTTGTACGAGATCCCCCACCAAGTGTTCCTCGATTCAGCTCGCAGTTTCCTAGTCCCCTGGGATGTAATCAGCGCTCCCCTTAAGGGAATAGTATTTGGGGTGTTAATTGCTGTGATCGGTTCTAGCTGGGGGTTAACCACTACGGGGGGCGCCAAGGGGGTAGGTGAGTCCACCACCACGGCAGTGGTAACAGCGCTGCTGGCAATTTTTGTTGCCGATTTTTTTCTCTCCTGGTTGATGTTCCAGGGAGTGGGGAGCTTAACCACCCGGGTCTAGGGCGAGGTGTTAGAATATTCTGCAAAGCTAGGGGTGCCTGCCAAGGCTGAGAAACACCCTAAGAACCTGAACCGGTTAGTACCAGCGTAGGGAAGCAGTTACTGAGGAATTGAGGCTATGCGTGCAGAATGGGTGGCCCGACGACGGGGTCAGGAGAATGTCACACAGATATACTACGCCCGCCAGGGGCAAGTCACCGAGGAGATGAATTATGTGGCCGCTCGGGAGGACTTGCCGGTTGAGCTAGTGCGGCAGGAAGTGGCCCGGGGGCGACTGATCATCCCTGCCAACATCAACCACCTCAACCTAGAGCCCATGGGTATCGGTATTGCTACCCGCTGTAAAGTGAATGCCAACATCGGCGCCTCCCCCAACTCCTCCAGCTTAGATACGGAGGTAGCCAAGTTGAACCTAGCGGTCAAGTACGGGGCTGATACGGTCATGGACTTATCTACGGGTGGGGGAGACCTGGACCAGATCCGCACCGCGATTATCCAAGCTTCTCCGGTTCCCATCGGCACTGTGCCCGTGTACCAGGCCCTAGAAAGCGTCCACGGCCGGGTCGAAGACCTCACCCCCGAGTCTTTCCTGGAGGTGATTGAGAAGCACGCCCAGCAGGGGGTAGACTACATGACTATCCACGCGGGGATCTTGCTTGAACACCTGCCCCTAGTCAAGTCTCGCCTGACGGGGATTGTCTCCCGGGGGGGCGGGATCCTCGCCCGCTGGATGCTCCACCACCACAAGCAAAACCCCCTTTACACCCACTTCCGCGACATCATCGATATTTTCCAGCGCTACGACGTCTCCTTTAGTCTGGGGGACTCCCTGCGGCCGGGCTGCCTCCATGATGCCTCCGATGCGGCCCAGTTAGCGGAGCTCAAGACCCTCGGTCAATTGACACGCCTGGCCTGGGAGCACGACGTCCAGGTGATGGTAGAGGGGCCAGGGCACGTGCCTATGGACCAGATTGAGTTTAACGTGCGCAAACAAATGGAGGAGTGCTCTGAAGCTCCCTTCTACGTCTTGGGTCCCCTGGTCACCGACATCGCCCCGGGCTACGACCACATCACCTCGGCTATTGGCGCCGCCTTGGCGGGTTGGTACGGCACCGCCATGCTCTGCTACGTCACCCCCAAGGAACACCTAGGGTTACCGGATGAAGAGGATGTGCGCAACGGTCTAATCGCCTACAAGATCGCTGCCCACGCTGCTGATGTCGCCCGCCACCGCCCGGGGGCCCGCACCCGCGATGACCAGCTGTCGGCGGCGCGCTATCAGTTTGATTGGAATCGCCAATTTGAACTATCCCTAGACCCAGAGCGGGCCCGGGAATACCACGACGCTACCCTGCCGGCAGACATCTACAAGACAGCAGAGTTTTGCTCCATGTGCGGACCCAAGTTCTGTCCCATGCAAACCAAGGTAGATGCCCAAGCCCTCGAAGAACTAGAAAAGTTCCTCGCTAAACCGGTCTAGCCCCTCCAGGAAACCCTTTAGCCGTGGTGTCAGACGGGATGGGTCACTCACCCACCCACCAAGCAACTCCCCACCTGTCCTATCCCCCCGCCCTCCAACGGTTCCTGCGCAACCCCTCCCCCGGGTCTGGCTCCTTACCTAAACCCCCCGCCGCTGAGGTGCCCCTGGTGAATTACCGGACCTTGGGCCTGCAAACCCTGGGAACTACAGTCTTCGGGGTATTCTTGGCCCAGGTGAGTGGTACTCTGGGTGCCTTCGTGTTAGTGACGGGGTTAGCGGGGCTAGTGGTGCAGGTACGCTGGCAGACCCAAACCTATCAGCAGCGCCAAAAGGTCCAAGAGCGGGCTTGGGCCGCCTACTACGAAGCCTTGACCGTCTTCTCCCTGGGAGAAGCGGCCCGCCAACGCCCTGACCTGCACCACGACCACTACCGCCAGCGCCTCGAGCAGGCTCTGCGCCCTACCCTAGAGGTAGATGGACGAAGCCTTCCCCCGCCTCCCCCCACCGCCCTAGGCCGGCACCTGGAGCACCGCTTTCCTGGGCGCATCCACACGGGTCTGTACTTTCGCCGCGGTGGCCAATACTACCTGGTGGAGCTGGCCTACCAGGATCCGGATTTGCACCTCTACATTGCCATTCAAACCCAGCCGCTCCCCCTTTCCCAGCCCCCCTGGCTCGACTTTCTCCTCTCCCAGGGTTGGTTAGTAGTCCAGTTTCCTCCCGCCCAGACCACCGATGCCCCGGAAAGCTGTGGTGAGTTTCTTGCCCAAGCCCTATCTGAGATCACCCGCTCTCCTGTCTCCTATATCAGTTCAGATCAACTAAGCTCAGAATCCCCCCGGGAAACAGGTTAAACTCAGTATCATGTACAATTTCCTTCCCAGGATGGTCCAGTCTTCCCTTGCTTCCCAGGCCACCCGTGGCTTGCTGACTCTGATGGGTGCCCTGACCCTCGCCCTGCCACCGGTCCTCAAGGCAGCCCCAGCAGCGGCAGCCCCCACCACCCTTTCCTACAGTCAGCTGCTCTCAGACGTCAACCAAGGGCAGGTGAGGGCCGTAGTAATTGACCCGGAGGAGGATATGGCCAAGGTGTGGCTGACCAGTCAGCCCGCCAATTCAGCCCCCCTCCGAATACCCCTGTTTGATAAAAACACGGAGTTAATTCAGGCCCTCAACAACCACCAGGTGGAGTTGAGCATCCAACCAGAGAATGACAGGGGAGCCTACGTAGGCTCTCTGATCCAAATTTTCTTCATTCTGCTCTTGTTGGGTGGTCTAGTGCTGATCCTGCGGCGCTCTAGTGGCAACGCCGGCCAAGCGATGGGGTTTGGCAAGTCCCGGGCCCGGTTCCAAATGGAGGCCAAAACCGGGATTAGGTTTGAGGACGTAGCCGGCATTGAGGACGCCAAGGAGGAGCTGCAGGAAGTAGTAACCTTCTTGAAGAAACCCGAGCGCTTCACCGCCCTGGGGGCCAAGATTCCTAAGGGAGTGTTGCTAATTGGTCCCCCCGGCACCGGTAAAACCCTCCTAGCTAAGGCCATTGCCGGGGAAGCCGGGGCACCTTTTTTTAGTATCTCCGGCTCGGAATTCGTTGAGATGTTCGTGGGGGTCGGGGCCTCGCGGGTGCGGGACCTGTTTAAAAAAGCGAAGGAAACTTCCCCTTGCTTGATATTCATCGATGAAATTGACGCTGTTGGTCGTCAGCGGGGGGTAGGCATTGGTGGGGGTAACGACGAGCGGGAGCAGACCCTAAACCAACTGCTGACGGAGATGGACGGCTTTGAGGGAAACACCGGCATTATCGTCATTGCTGCCACTAACCGTCCCGATGTTCTAGATGCCGCTCTGTTACGTCCGGGTCGCTTTGACCGGCAGATCACCGTCGACCTGCCCAGTTATTCGGGTCGCTTAGGGATTTTGCAGGTGCATGGGCGAAACAAAAGACTAGCTGATAGTGTGTCCCTCGAGGCGATTGCCCAGCGGACTCCAGGGTTTTCCGGGGCGGATCTGGCTAACCTGCTCAACGAGGCGGCGATTCTGGCGGCCCGCCGGCGCAAAGAGAGCATCACGGAGCTGGAACTAGGCGACGCCATCGACCGGATCACCATCGGCTTGACCCTAGCGCCGCTGCTAGATGGGCGGAAGAAACGCCTAATCGCCTACCACGAGGTCGGGCATGCCCTGATGATGACGCTGCTTAAGCACTCTGACCCCCTGGAGAAGGTGACTATCCTCCCCCGCTCAGGGGGAATAGGAGGTTTCAGCAAGCCCATCCCCCAGGATGAAGACGGCTTGGTCACCCGGGCCTACATGCTAGACCTGGTGACCATTTACCTCGGGGGCCGGGCCGCCGAGATTGAGGTGTTTGGCCCCGACGAGGTGACCCTAGGAGCCTCCCAGGATATCCGCACTGTGGCGGCCCTTGCCCGCCAGATGGTGGTCAATTTTGGCATGACTGACCTGGGCTTTCTAGGGGTAGAGGAAACCGACGAGGGAATGTGGCCCAAAAACCGCCCGGAGTACTCGGAAGAACTAGCCGTCCAGATCGACCGGCAGATCCGCCAGATTGTCCAGGATTGCTACGCCCAGGCGCGGCAGCTGGTGCGGGACTGCCGCCCCCTAGTTGATCGGCTAGTGGACTTACTGCTGGAAAACGAGACCCTAGATGGGGACACTTTCCGGCAAATTGTCACCGACTACCAGCAGCAAGCGGCCCTGGTTTCCACCCCCGTTTAGGGTATGGGGGCCCGGCCAAACCTCTACTTCCTCACCGTTAATTTCCACTGTGCTGAGCTGATCCGTACGCTGTTGGGGTCCCTGCCCCCGGGGTTACCCCTAGTGGTGGTGAATAACTCCCCCACGGACCGGGCGGTACAAGCCCTAGAGGTGATACTCCTAGAGAGCGGGGCAAACCTGGGCTTTGGGCGAGCTTGTAACCTGGGCTTAGACTGGATATGGGCCCGGGACCCCGGGGCTCTAGTGTGGCTGGTTAATCCCGACACCACCTTTAGGGGGGGGGACTGGGAGCAGGTCTGGACTTTGTTCGCGGCTAACCCCCAGTTGGCAGTCCTCGGAACGGTGATCTATGACTCCCGGGGGCGGGTGTGGTTTGGGGGGGGCAAGTTTGACCGGGCCCGGGGGGCGATCAGCGTGGGCTCCCAGGTGCCGGGGGAACTAGCGGCGGCCGACTGGGTCTGTGGCGGCAGCCTGATCCTCCACCTGGGCCGGTTCAGCGCTTGCCCCCACTTTGACGAGCGCTATTTTTTGTACTATGAGGACGTGGAGCTGTGCTGCCGCTACCGGGAGCAGGGGCACGGGGTAGGAATAACCGGGGTCCTAGGGATAGTGCACCATCCCTCCTCCGTCACCAGTCGCTACCCCTACAGCAAAACTAAGTACAGCACCCTGGGCTACCTGCTCACCCTAAAGCAGTACAGCCCTCCCCTAGTCCTAGCCTGGCGCCTTGCCCGATTGCTAGGGTGGGCCCTGGTACTGCTGCCCTGGCGGCCGCGCGTGGCTCTGGGGAAGCTGGGGGGGGTGGGGTTGTTTATGATGGACTGCCAGACCAGAACTAGGGCAGTTAACCGTCAACAAATGTAAACATTTTAACCAAGGTTGACCCCGGATAGTTTTCTAGGGCTATAGTATTAGTCAACCATAAGGGTGACGACTTGATGGTGCTGGAAAATAGGCAGCTAGTTAAGCAACGTTGGGAAGAGCGCATCCTACCGAACTGGCCCCATAAAGACCGGCCAGAGGGGGAAAGGTTTCTTGGGAGTATCCGGTGTAAGCGTGAATCGGTAGATAAGCTGCTTGACTGCATTGGTGAAGACTTCTCTCGGCTAGAGAAGTTCACCTTCGACAGGATGAATAGGAGCTTCAGCAGCCTTGACCAGTACTGGATTAACCTGGTCACCTTCGCCATTTCAGAGTACGCCTACTACGACGCTACTGAAGGGGGTTTTTGGGAGGGTCTCCTGAAAAGACTCAGGCAACCTAATACCGATGCCAGTAAAGATGCCATTAAGGCGGTCCTAGACAAGGGATTCAAGCAGTTAGGTTTAATCCAGGCTCAAGGGGGCTACAAGTACGTTTCGACCCTCTGGCTACAAAGTGGTATACCGGCAAGGAGCAGCGAGCATTTTGCCCAGTTAGTAGAGGAGTTGGCCCGGGAATACGGCTGGTGGGATTTAGCCCACTACGATGATCCGGGCGACTTGAGCAAGCTGATGTTGGATGTTAGTAACGATAAACATCCAAGCTGGAAAACTCTTAATCGCTTCCTCGGGCAAGAAGGGGAAGATGCTAGCCAACCAGGGAGGGTGCTACAGGGGATTGCTGCGGTTGCCTTGGAACTAGAGCGCCTTGACCTATCAGCAGAGGTATTTAAAGATGAGAGTAAGCGGGAAGAAAGACTGCGTCTGTACCGCATCCCTAACAATTTTTTCCTGCGAGACTGGAATGACCTCCTGAAGGTGTTGAGCTATAGACCTAAAAGTAGCACTAGCTCAAAACCCAAGTTACGTCAGAGGCCAAAGCCTTTATCTGTATGCTTGGACCTAGGGGACCTGGAAACTATCCTTTTAATCCTACCAACCCAGAGGTTATGGGAGCCAGACTGGAAGGACTATCGCCAGGAATATTGCCATATTGATGTCGGTACAGAGCAACTCTGGGATGAACGCTTTCCGCAGGAGGGACCATTAGAAATCCCGGAGCTGAGCCAGAAAATTACATCACTCCCGGTTACCATGCCCTGGGAGTTGAAAAATAAATCTGGAAAACAGCTCAAATCCTGGTCTTCACCTTCCCAGAATATCAGTAATTACTTAATCTTTGATGCCTGGACTGGACAGCAAATAACCCCAGAGAACCATCGCATATGTAATGTTTCTGAGCTGGTTTACTTTTGTCCTGGGGACACAGAGGTTGATTTATCCGGGGAGATTACAGTTGTTAGCCGTCATCTAGGGTGTAGCATTGCCGAGTGGCGTGGGCAACATGTTACCCTCCAAGGAGCCAGAGGACAACTAAAGTTCAGATTTCCCGAGATAGTGAGTATTAACTGGCAGGCAGAGGAATTGCCTAAACCCAGACTACAGGGGCTAAGGTTAAAAGGAAAAGAACCTATATATCTTGAAGTACCGAGATTATGGTATCCCGGCAAAGAACGGACTGAAATTAGCATTGTGATTGAAAACCTAGACCTAAAAGAAAGACTCCCAGAGCAAAAGAGACCGATTCCTCTAGTAGATGCTTGGGAGGAGATTGATTTCACTGAGTCGATTAAGAGTGACGGTCAGTATAGCCTGAAAGTGTACGACAACCAGAACAGACCTATCTATGAGGTTCCAAGATTTTCCGTCCGCACAAGCTATCCTGAGCCTCAGCCTACATCCTTCCACGTGAGAGTTAAAAAGGAGGGGGAAGAAATAAAAATCACCGATCTACCACTTAAACCTGAAAGTTTAGGGGAATTGCGGTCACTAACATTAAACCTAGAGGGGTTATGGCCACTCGAGCTAGTGACGTTTGAATTGAAGGGTGAGGCGGGTGAAGCAACTCAAGATTGTACTGAGGTTAGACAGGCGGAATCCGATGGATCCCTTAGGGTGCGCCTAACTAATTTGTTGGCAAAACTATCTAGTGGCTACGACACTTGTCAGTTAACCTGCGACATTTCAGAAATTAGGGATCTAGTATATTTCCAGAAAGACCCCATTAGTTGTACTTGGTCTACGGAAGGTATCCATTGTTCTAACTTAGTGCCCGGAAGAATATATAATCTCTACTGCTGGAACCTGCTGCACCCAGACCAGGATCCCCAGCCCCAGAAGCTTGAAGTACCTCTAGTTAAGGAAACTGGGTCTGCTGTTTTCATACCTCTCAGGGATCTTGGTCTAGGGGTCTACCACCTGGATCTGAGACTAGGTCAGGTAAGTAACCGACTGGGATGGTGGAGCAATCTTGCTCAGATTAATCTTCCGGATGATGATGGACAAATCCCGCAAGGATTGGATCCCAACTGGCTACAGAAACTGGTGGAAGATTTACGGAATAACCCAGAAAAAATGGCCCCCGAGTTGCGGGATAAGCTGCTGCCCGAGATTTTGATATCTAAGTTAAAGAGGTTAATAGAAAATATAGAAAGGCTAACTAAAGACGCGGCTCCTGTTCCTACCCATCCCGATTCTCCAAACAAAATCAGATCTGGATTCTGCGTTATTAAAATCGATTCCAGAAGAAAGAAGGAATTCCAAAAAATCTTTAAGAAGAAACTTGAGAGTGGTCTAGGTCTTGAAAAATATAACGAGGATCCCTTGGGTGCAATTATATCCTGCGAGGGAGATTTAGAAGTAGTCAAACGGATTTTAGAGGAGATAAAGAAAGAGAGATCTATTGATTACACAACTAATTACAAAATCGAGAACCATGAACGCAGAAATCACCGCAGAAATCATCAAGGTTCTAAGTAGCCACAGGCAATCTCACAACTCAGCCCTACCTCAACCCCTGCGCCGGCAGGACATAGTCAAGCTTGTCCAGGGTGCCTGTTCTCCCAGCCAAGATCACACGGAAGAAATTAAGCGAAGCCTGGATGAACTAGAAGCCCGGGGAGAAGTCCTAAGGGGCCCTCGTAACCTATACTGCGTAGCCCCACCAACCCTGATAGCCAGAACTGAGAAGCAGCTCAACCCCCTGCAGTTCTGTGGTGACCGGAGCTATTTAGGATTAGCCCATAAGTTATTAAAATCGGGTCAACCCTCAGACTCGCTGGAGGTAGCCCCCAGCTCCCAAGAGGCCGCTAAGGGGTTTTTCCATATACACCATCGCCTGAAGGAAAAGGGCATTAGGCTGCGGACAGTTGAGGAAATGTTACAGGTCTTGCCTAACCCTTCTCTTCCAAAACGTAACTCTGAGGTAGACAATAAATACCCCAATCCCTTCCGGGAGAAAAACTGGCCTGACCAGGAAACGGTCACCCGTTATTCACCCCAACTAGGAGAGCAGAAGGACCGCTGGCGGGAACCGATGGAGCAGAGTTTACATGATGGTGGTGAGCTCTTGCGCCTGCCTACCGGTGAGTATCTCTGGTATAAACAAGGTAGCTGCTACGAATTAACCCCAGATCAAGCAACCTTAGCGATGTTTAAACTTGATCAAGATATGAAGTCCCCAGTAAAGGTGGTGTGGGATAAGGATAAGGGCGAGCTAAATTTAGACCAGGTGACCCTCCCCGGTAGTTACGCCCGGTTCCTATGGCGCTTATCTGAGCCTACCGATGCCTATCGAGTCCGGAGGTTTGGACGGGGTGACTACGATCGCTTGGAACAAGCTATGAAGAAACTGGGATGCAAACTAGTATGAGCGACTATCTCGACCCCATCAAGGTAATTGAGGATATTAAAGGGGATTTTATCCGCTACCTGTTGACCGCGTACCCCCTGCGAGACCCTCACCTTAGGTATGCACTTAAGACAGAACTAGAAAAACCAGGCTCGGTATGGCAAGAGCCTTACCTAGAAGGGTCTCAGCCCTACCAACCGGGCGCAACCCTGGCAAGCCTGTGCTCAGATAACCTACTCCTACTACACCCCCAAATTTCCCAGCTGTTTCAACCAGCGGACCGCCCCCTCTACCAGCATCAAGAGCAGGCTATCCGGGCAGTCGTTGCCGATCAACAAAACCTAATTGTGGCCAGCGGCACCGGTTCAGGTAAAACCGAATGCTTCCTGATTCCCATGCTGGATATGCTCCTGAAGGAGGGCTCCCAGAAGCCTGGCGTAAGAGCATTAATCCTCTACCCCATGAATGCCCTAGTGAACGACCAGGTAAAACGGCTCCGCCAACTCCTAAGTCGGCAGCAAGGTAACGGCCCCGTAATCAAGTTTGGCTTCTATACCAGCCGCACTAAGAAGACTGAAAAGGATGCAATGAGGCAGCTAGAAGAAGAACTAGGTGCCTGGGAAGAGGAAGAACTGAGGAATTTTCTTACCGAGGATGAGCTGGGGCAGATCAATAGTAGGCGCAGACGTGAAAGCCTAGAAGCTAAGGTCAAGCAGAAAATATTAAAGGTGCAAGTAATCTCCAGGGAGAAGATTCAGGAAAGCCCGCCCCACATCCTGATAACTAACTACTCCATGCTGGAGCATATGCTGATTCGGCCAGTGGAGCGGGCGAGAATTTTTGATGCCTCTAAAGACACCTTTAAGATGTTGGTGGTAGACGAAGCCCACACCTACAACGGCTCCACCGGCACTGAAGTTTCTATGCTGATCCGCCGCTTCAAACGAGCCCTAGGAAAAGAAGCACAGCAGATCCGAGCTATTGCCACCAGCGCTAGTCTGGGAAATCAGGAAGCAGATCATCAGGTACTAGATTTTGCCAAGGATCTGTTTGGCGAGTCCTTCACACAGGTCATCCGTGGGGAGCGTCACCCGGCCCAGGAGAGACTCGGGTCACCCTACTCTCATCCCGCTACCCTAAGAGATTTTGCCCGGGATTTATCGGTACCCAATGACTCCCTGGAAGCTTGGGTCACCAAACTCAAGGATCTAGTCCCTGAGGAAGAACTTAACCAAGCCTACGAGGCAGCCAAAAATGAGCCTGACCAAAAGGTGCCCAAGCTGCTGTGGTTAGCCCTTAAAGGTCATCCCCTAGTCCATCGGCTCATTAAGATTCTAGAGGAACCTAAACCCTGGAAAACAGTTGTGCAGGAACTCTGGGAAATATCGGCAGAAACTCCAGGGCAAACTGAAGCTGAAATAGCATTAGCTCATCTTGCTCAGCTAGGCACGATGGCCCGTAAAGATTCAGAAGCACTCCCGTTATTGCCAGTTAGACTGCACCTGTTATTCCGCGGCCTCCAAGGCCTATATGCTTGCATTAATCCTGAGTGTCCTGGAAAAATCCTAGACCCTCGCCATGGGCATGAGATAGCCAACCGCTACGGCAGGATTTATCTTGAAGAGCACATCAAGTGTACTGACTGCGGTGCCCCAGTACTTGAAATAGCCAGCTGTAAAAAGTGTGCCCAAGCCTACGGCCTCCTGCCAAAAGATTTAGGGGCTACTGGCTCTGATGAGGCTAAGAGTAAAACTGGCTCTGACAATCCTAAGAGAGAAATTTACACTGTCACCCTGGGACCTTTGGATAGTCAGACCGAGGACGAGGAAGTTGATGAAACCCAGGAGAGCAAATTTGAGACCAGAGAGCTGAGCATCATCAAGGGTAATAATGGTTGGCAAATCACCAACACAATCCAAAATAATCAGACCGGATTCAAAGTCCTAAGTCATACTTATGACGAGGAGAAAAAGGAAGAAGAGGGCATACTTTACAAGTGCCCAGGATGTCAGGGTGGCGAAAAAGACTATCCAGCTATCAAGGGATTCTTTTCGTCTACCGATGCACCCCTATCGGTGATGATTGATAGCTTATTTGAGCTTCTACCCGAGGAAAAAGCTGAGTCAGAAGACTCCATACACACCCGCCGCAAGTTACTGGTCTTCTCCGACAACCGACAAGATGCCTCCTTCTTTGCCTCAGACTTCCAGCGCACCCACACAGAAACTCTCTACCGGCAACTAGTGTGGTGGGGATTTGTAGAGAAACTCGAACAAAAAAACCTAGAAAGATCTGAACAGGAAACCTCAAATGAACTGGCTATAGACCAACTAGAGGATAAGTTGGTTGAGTACTTCGGTAAGTATTCTATTCCCCATCCTGACCGTGATCCTGAATTTCATCATCGCAGCTACATTAAAAATGATGAATACGAAAATAGCTCATCTGAAAATAGCAATGAAGCGCTCCAAGGAAAACGTAAGGAGCGAGCAAGGGAACTGTTGCTAAGAGAATTTGGCCTCCCTTCAGCTCGTCGCTTCTCCCTCGAGGCTCTCGGGCTACTAGCCTGCCATGTGGGGGATTTTGATCCGCGGCTGGTGGAGATTACAAGCGCATGCCTGAGCATCACACCACCGGAGGCTGAAATATTCCTGCGCGGACTGACTGATGTTATACGTTTAGAGGGGATCCTGAAACTAGGTCCATCCTCACAATACTTTCGTGAAACTGAATTCCGTACAGATAATAAGGGTCACTTAAAGTACTATCTTACCTATGATAAGTACAAAAATGCCAAAGCAGACCGTGATGCTCGCTCAATGTTGCCCCGGTATAAGGAAGATGGTCAGCCCTACAAAATACAAGGGCCGATAGTCGCTTACTACAGCAAGTTTCTGACAACACTTCCTGAGCGTGAGGATCTGGAGGGAAAACTTTGGGATTTATACGAGAATCTGAAGGTTTTATTTATCGAGAAAGGCAGCGACAAATATCAGTTGTCCTGGGGCAATCTAAAGCTGTATCGGACCTCCGCCGACTGGTACCAATGCGGCTCTTGTCAGCAACTCTTTCACATTCCCGGTCTGGGTGAGGTGGATTCTCAGTTACCCTTCCTAAAGGAGCGTCGGTGTCCTGCTAAGTCGTGTCAAGGGAAGCTTGAGGCGTGGCATAGGCCTGAGCCTGATGATAACCACTACCGTCACCTGATTCAGCATCGGGAGGTAATTCCCCTCCGGGCTCAAGAACATACCGCCCAGATTGGGGTCACAGAATTAGAAACAAGGGAAGGCAAATTTCGGCGGGGTAAAATCAACCTCCTCAGCTGCACCACAACCCTGGAGATGGGGATAGACATCGGGGGGCTCCAGGGGGTGGTGTTGCGCAACTTCCCCCCCTACGTCAGCAACTATCAGCAAAGGGCCGGGCGAGCAGGCCGCCGCACGGATGGGGTGGCAGTTAACCTGATGTACGGACAGCGGCGGGCCCATGACCGCTATTACTTTGACCGCCCCGCAGAGTTAATTAACGGTCAAAACCGGGTCCCGGTGATCGACCCCACTAATGAGCAAATCCAAGCCAGACACATTAGGGCTGAACTGCTGGCGGAATTTTTGCGGCCGCAGTCCAAGGGGCCGGAAGATGTCAAGATGGGAGAATTCCTAGGACTACCTGAATATCCCTACAATGGAGAGCCCAGTAACGGGATTCTAGTAAAATTTGAGGCTTGGTTGAGGACATCAGAAGCTAAAAAGTCCGTGGGTCAATGGATATCCAGCTTCAATGAGGAGCATACTAACGTAAAGATAACCGAAAGTATCACCGATAAATTCATTAACGAGTTTATTGATGAACTAGAGAGTTTCAAAAATGAACAGCTGAAGGACTGGGATGGCCTAAGAGATATGAAAGGGGAAATGGAAGGTAGTAAACCTAAAAATTCAAATGAAGAAGATAGAATCAATTTCCGAAAAAAATCCATCAACAGAGAACTAGAGAAAGTCTTTGACCGAAAAATCCATGAAGAACTAGCCAGGGCTAGTATATTGCCCATCTATGGCTTCCCAGTGGATGTGGTACGTCTCATAACCCGAGATAGTGGAGATTACCAACGGGGGATCGAGGGTAAACACCGCCTAGAGCGAGACCGCCGCGTTGCCCTAGCGGAGTATGCCCCAGGGCAAGATATTATTGTGGATGATCGGGTTCATCAGAGCGTGGGGATTTTGAATCCCGCAAATCTCGAAAAAAGCTACTACGGAATATGTAAGAAATGCAATTATTTTGTCCATTCAAAAACTAATGCAAGTGTCCTCTGTAAATTTTGCGAAGACACTATCGTTTTAAAGCCCTACATAGTTCCCAAGACCTTCACTACTGACACAGGAGAAAGCCCCAAGGTTACCCCAGATGAGAAGCCCAACCGGCAGCCTACGTCTGCTGTATTTCTGATTCCTGAGGGTGAGGTTAATGAGGGTGAGGCCGGGCAAACTGAGCAACCCAAACAACCCAACGACGATACACCATGGGAACTAGAATGCCACCAGAGTGGTTTATTTTTCTTGGCTAATCAAGGGCCACTGGCTAACCGCGGCTTCGCTATTTGCAATCTATGCGGTCGAGACTTTAGCGATAAGTTAGCAGATCAAAATACCAGGAAACGATCCTCTAGCAATACCCACACACACCCCCTGACGGGAAACTCCTGCGGCGGAAAATGCACTTATACCCACCTAGGTCATATCTTTACAAGTGACTACCTCAAAATCAGGTTTGCCGCTCAGAATACATCTTCCGAAGGCTACCTTTCCCTGGTCTACGCCCTGCTAGAGGGCGCCGCCCGCGTCATCCAAGTGCCCCGCGCCGAGCTAGACGGACTATACCGCCCCTATGCCCAAGGTGACTACGAGATAGTTATCTACGACAACGTTCCGGGGGGGGCAGGCTATAACCAGCAGATCTGGGATAATTTCCCCGAGGTCCTCCAGACTGCCTACGAGATCTTAGATGGATGTAAATGCGGCAAAAGTTGTTACGATTGCCTGCGCACCTACTCCAATCAGCGGTTCCATGAGCAGTTAGACCGGCACCTGGCTAAGGGTTTCCTCAAACCTCTGGTCGAAACCTAAGCCTCCAGTAAACTATAGCGGCCGTAGTAAGCTTGGGGTTCCCCCTGCACCCAAGCCCACAACTGGTCACCCCAAGAAAAGTGCCACCACTCCCCAGGATGACGGGCAAACCCCTGGGCAGTCATCACCTGGTTGAGTAGCTGTCGGTGCCCGTGGGCAACCGGGTCAGATTCAGCGTAGTAATCGGGGGCCGAGCGCTCCGATAGCTCATCGATGGGGGAACCCATGAAGACCGGCTGCCCCTGGGCATCCACTAGGGTCAAGTCTACCGCCGCCCCGGTGCTGTGGGGGGGTGGGGCCGCCGGGTCTAGGTTAGGGGGAGACCAGATCCGGTAAACCTCAGACAGCAGTTTTTCCCTGCCGGTCTCCGGGTCAACCCCCCGCTCCCGGGCTAGGCTCCCCAGGGTGTGCTGCACCATGAAAGCCTGCACCTCCACAGGCCGGTAGGCATCGAAAATCTGCAACCGCCACCCAGGGGCCAGCTGGCTCAGGGTAGCCTGGGCCTCCAGTAGTCGCTTGAGGACCCCGGAGCGCAGCCAGTCAGGGTCTCGATCCCCATAGGGGGCCCCCAGGCTGGCGTAGGGGTGGGGCTCTACCCAGGCAAGGGACCCCCGGGGAATGGGCTGGAGGGGCTCCCGGCATTCTCGGATCGGCAGCCGGTGGTAGGGCCTCACTTGCCTTGGTGCAGCTTGATCATTTGGGCCAGGGTTTTAGTCAGCTGGGTGCGGGGAATAATGATATCCACAAAGCCGTGGTGCAGCATATACTCCGCGGTCTGAAAATCATCGGGTAACTTTTCCCTGAGGGTCTGTTCCACCACCCGACGGCCGGCAAACCCGATCGTCGCCTTAGGCTCGGCGACAATGATATCCCCAAGCATGGCAAAGCTGGCGGTCACCCCGCCAGTGGTGGGATGGGTGAGGATAGGGATGTACAGCAGCCGGGCCTCCCGGTGGAGCTCTAGGGCTCCGGAGATCTTGGCCATCTGCATCAGACTGAGAATTCCTTCCTGCATCCGGGCTCCCCCGGAAGTACACACAATTAACACCGGCCGGCGTTCGGCAGTAGCCCGTTCAATCAGGCGGGTGAGCTTCTCCCCCACCACCGAACCCATGCTGCCGCCGATAAAGCGAAAATCCATCACCCCTAAGGCCACTGGGATCCCTTGCAGCTCCCCTAAACCAGTTTGGACAGCATCCTGCATGCCAGTTTTAGCTTGGGCCTCCCGCAGCCTTTCACTGTAGGGCTTGCGGTCCTTGAACTTCAGGGGGTCAACGGGGACTACGTTGGTATCTAAGGGGGTCCAGGTGCCCTGGTCAATCAGTTGGTTAATCCTGTCATTACTATCTACCCGCAGGTGGTGGCCACACTCGAGGCAGACCATTTGGTTAGCCTGTAAGTCCTTGGTGTAGGTCAACACGTCACACATCTCACACTTGGTCCAGAGACCATCGGGTATCTCCCGCACCCGTCTTTCCGCACTGATGGAGCCGGTTTTGCGCCGATTGGCAAACCAATCTAGGAGGCTCATGGACTAGACCCCCCTTTTCTCGGCTAGGGCTTGCCGGAACCCCCAAACCACCAGGGTGTTAGTCACCATCAGGAAAAACTCCGCCCCGCCGTGCAACCAATCCACGTTTGCTAGAGATTCCCCGTAGACCACTTGGGCATAAATCCCCGCCGGGATGGTAATCGCCACAAACACCAGGGTGCCGTAGAACCCCCACAAGGCCAGGCGGGGGGCTTGGCCACTGCGAGTCAAAAACCATAAAAATCCCAGGTAGGGAAACAAAGAAAGGGCGAAAAGCAGATTTTGAGTATTTTTTGCCGTAAAAACCGCCAGATCCATAAAAAAGTCAATTGATCAAAAGTATCGGCCAAGGGTCACGGGCCCACGGCAGATTCCCCCCAATGATACCGGAATCCAGAGGCTTTTATGGTTACCCTATCTGCCTCACCCTGGTCTGGGGCTCTCCTCGACCCCCTCTGATGGGGACCGTTGGGGACGCTCGGCCCGCTGAGGACTGGTGGAGTATAGCCAATAGGCTGCCCCCATCAAGGTGGTGTTACCCAGGAGCGTGAGGGTAGCTTGAAGGGAAACTAACCACTCTAACCGGGGAGAATTATCAAAAAAATGCCAGGTGCAGGCGCAAAGAGCCCCCCCCAAAACCGGGGCCATCGCCACAGCAAAGGCCTGCCAAGCCCGGCTACCCAGGGTGCGGCCGTAGGTCCATACTAGAACCATGGAGACTACCCATTCCACAACACTGGAAATGTGGATTACCCAGGTATGCAAGGACAGAGCATGCATCGCTTAATCTCGCCGAAAGGGCCTTCCCAGCATAGCAGAGGCTCTGGTAGATTTAGGCAGACCTGGCACAAGAAGGGACTAGGATGCGGGTAATTTTGTCTGGCTACTACGGGGCGGGCAATGGGGGAGATGAGGCTCTCCTAGCTAGTCTGTTGCAGATGCTCCCTCCCCAGGTAGCTCCCATTGTGTTGTCCCGCGCCCCCGCCCACACCCGCAAACAATATCAAGTTGAAGCCGTCGATAGTCGTTCCCCGGCCCAGGTCCTCGAGGCTTTCCGGGAAGCGGCGGGGTTTATCTGGGGGGGAGGTAGCCTGATCCAAGACGTCACAAGTGCCCTCAGCCCCCTCTACTACTGCACCCTCATGGCCTTGGCCCAGAGCCGGGGCCTCAAGACCCTAGCCTGGGCCCAGGGGGTAGGTCCCCTCCAGCGCCCCTTCACCCGCTGGCTAGCCCGGCAAACCTTCCGGGGCTGCAGTGGCATCAGCGTCCGAGATGCCCAGTCAGCCCGGCTCCTGCAGACCTGGGGCCTCGACCCTGTGGTGGGGGCTGACCCGGTTTGGGCCCTTGCCCCCCAGCCCTTTAGGGGTGAATTGCCCCCGGCCCCCCGGCTCGCCCTGGCCCTGCGCCCCCATGTTGGGTTGACCCCGGAGCGCCTCAGGCACCTAGTGATTGCCCTAGGCCAGTTCCAGCAGCACACTAGGGTGAGTGTCGTGCTGGTGCCCTTTCAACCCAGCCGGGATGAACCGTTAGCTCGGCAAATTCAGACCGCCCTCCCTGGCCCCAGTCAAGTAGTCACCTGCCCAGACCCCCGGGAGCTCAAGGGGTTATTTAGGGAAATGACCATGGTGATCGCTATGCGGTTTCATGCCCTGGTAATGGCGGCGGCGGCGGGCTGCCGTTGTTTTGCCCTCAGCTACGACCCCAAGGTGAGTCAGTTGATGGCGCAGCTGGCCCTACCGGGGTGGGACCTGAACCAAATTCCCGACCCAGATGCCCTCACCCCCCATTGGTTAGACTGCTACCACCAGGGCCGCGTGCTGACTCCCCAAGCGATTCAGGTCCAGACAGCCGAAGCCCTTAACCACCAGCAGCTACTGCAGGTACTGTTGCCGAGCGCCTAGCAATTAGGTAGCGTGGATTCTAGCCCTGCTCGCCTGAGACTGTCACTGGAGGACATCCATGTACCCTGATTTCCCCTCAGCCGCGTCAACCGGACCGCTTAGCTGTCTCCCACAACAGTTAGGGGTAGCCCAGCGGCTGATCATCGCCTACCAACGGCAAATCCAATCCCTGGCCCTGGCCCTAGAGGCTAGTCAGGCCCAGGTGGCGACCCTAGAGCGCGAGTGTGCCCTTCATCAGCAGCGCTACATCGACCAGGGCCACGCCCTCAGCGAGAGTGCTGAGCGCTGCCGGGACCTGCGCTCTCGCCTGTGGCGGCAGCAACAGTATAACCTCCAGTTAAAGTCTGCCCTGGAAAAGAGCTTCCCTGACCACCACATCGGTCAGTCCCTGCTCGCGAGCCTCAGTCAAACCCCCCTGACCAGCAGTACTACGGTTCCTATTCCCCCCTGGTCGGAGGTACAGCCTCCCCCTCCTACTGCCGCCCTACCTGCTGGGGCTGCCAAGCCTCGCCTTGACCTGCCGGTGTTTGAATAAGGCCAGAACGGGGCCCAGGAGTGGGGGGATCCTGGGGATTTCCCAAGCCATTGGTGAGCTCATAACGCCAAGCCAACAGCTGCAACCACAGCCGCGGGGCTCCCTTCTCCAACCAGGGCTGACTCCAGCTAAGGAGCCGCCCCAGCCAACCCCGAGTGATCAACCCCAGGCAGGCCATGAGGGTAAAGTTAAGGTAACTGCCTACCCACCGCCCCATGTCCCGTGGCCCCGCCAGTTGCCAAATCCACCTGAGCAGGACCGGATGGGTGAAGGCCGCAGTTAGGGCGATGCGATTAAAAGTTAACCAGTCACAGCGGTCTTTGATAAAAGCAGCGGCCACCTCAGGAGGCTGGGTGCCTAGGATACCGAAGAACACGTTCAGCATGCTATTGATCCGTTGGGGCGGAATTTGCTTACCCGGAGGCACCATCATCCCCTTGGAGAATAACCAGGTGACGGAGACGTTACTTTGGTAAGCACGAATTAGGTTCAGGTCCTGAGCGCGGAGGAGATCATGGCGCAGGGCCGTGTCCAGCAGGTGGGTGAGGCGCCCCAGGTTGCGGATCAGGGAACCAAAGCCGGTAAATACTAAGGGGGACTGCAGGGAGGCCGCATCTCCGATCGCCATCAATCGGTCCCAGGCCACACGGCGCTCCCCGGCGTGTAGACTAAAGTGGCCCGGAATATACCCAAAAGTGGGCTTTTTCCACACTAGCTTTTGCGGGTCACAGCGGCGGTACTCCGGCAGAATAGTGAAGAAGTCCTCATACATTTCCAGCAGGGAACCGGGATTGTCCCGCTGCACCTGGTGGTAGTGGAACAGGTAAAAGGTCAACTCGTCCCCAGCCCCCGGGAACAGCTCCCAGATCAATTGGCGACCCCGCGAGATGTCCCCATGACTGTAGAGCACATCCCCGTACCGACAATCCCACACCCCCAACTCAAAGCCCCCGCTGACCACGGCCCCCACCGTTGGGCAAACACTGTCGAAGGCACGGCCCCCGTTGAGTTGCCAGGCGATGGGGGAGGCAGTGCCCATGGCATCGATGAGCAAGCGGCCCCGGGCTTGGCGTTGTTTGCCGTCGGCAACTCCGACTGTGCTCACTAATATTCCCTCGGCAAAAATGTCACCCCGCTGAAACTCCGTTTGGTCCCAAATTTCTCCCCCCCCTTGGCGGAGCTTCTCACCACACAGTGCCAAAAACTTCTCAGCGTCTAAGCCAACATTCAAGACCGTCGGAGTGTGGAGGACTGGGGCACGGGCCGAGGGGGGATTGTTAGCGGCAAAGAACTGATGAAACCCATCGAGGTACTCGCGGGCGATCACCGACTCAAACTCAGCAGCAGTAAACAAGCCCAAGTCGATTAGGGTTTGAAATTCCTGGCGAGAAATATTCCACTCCCGGTTCATCCGTCCAAAGGGGAGGCGTTCAATTAGCAACACCCGATACCCTAAACTGGCCATTACCGCAGCGTGCACTACCCCCAAGGCTCCCCCCACGTAGACCAGGTCGTAACTTGATTCACCGGCGGGGATGGGACCCTCCGCCCGGAAAACCACCGGTCGGGGCTGATGATAATCCAGGACACTGGCACGCCAGCGCTGCTCCCACCAGTACAGACGAGTTAGATGAGCTTCCCCCTGGGGCATCTGGGCAAAGGCGGCAACGGTGCGGGGATAGAAGGGGGCCAAGGCTGCCGCCACGGACAGACCGACCGGCACTGGCGGTAGCTGCGGGGGTTTGTAGGGAAACCTAGCATTCAGGGCCGCCTGTAGACCTCTAATCAGTTGGGCCTGGCGGGGAATTGGTCCCTTTCCCCAGCGAAAAACCTTGAGGTAGGTGGTATTCTGCACGGACCAGACAAAAATTGATAATTCCGAGGGCGGGGCACCCGGAGGGAAAAACTTCCACCTCACTCCGGCCGCCGTGGGGACTTTTTCTCCCCCCCCCAAGGGCGGGCTCTGGTGTAACCAGTCCCGGACCTGCTGGGTGTTAGGAGTAGGAACCTCAGTGTAGAAAATTTCCTGCATCAGCACATTGCAAGATGTAACATCTCGTCCAACTCAACTTTTTCATCTTGAGATACACTAGACTAACAAAAATAAGTTTGCTTAATGAAAGTTTACAACTCGAAACTTAACTTGGCGATGAAACACCGAATTCCCACTACCACAGAGGAGGTTCTGAGTCTGAGACAGGCTGAGAACGTGGATGCGGAGTTGATGGCAGCCGCCATTTTTGGGGTAGTGAGACTGGCCCGTTCTCAAGGTCATTCTCTGGAGGAGTTGACTGCCGAGGTCCTGCGGGAGGACGGGTGCCTTGACGCCGTAGAGCGCTCTTGGCTGAGCACGGTGATGGCCAAGACTTGGCAGGACCTGGAGGATTAGGGAATAGCTTTAAGCTGCTGGTAGTAGGCTCCCCAGGCGGCCATCTCCTCAAGAACAGGTTTAAGACTATCCCCAAGGGGAGTGAGAGAGTACTCGACCTTGGGGGGGACTTGCTGATAGACCCGCCGCCCCACTAAGCCTGCCTCCTCCAGTTCCCGCAGTTTTTGGGTGAGCATTTTCTGGGTGACCCCAGGAAGGGCCCGGTGAAGTTCCCCAAACCGTCTCACACCGCCGAATAGTTCGCGCAGGATCAACAGTTTCCAGCGCCCACCAATAAGTTTCACGGTTATCTCCACTGGGCAGGGGGGGGAGTTGCCAGCGGGAGCATGATGGTTAGTATGGTTTTGGGAAGTATGTTCCTTCGTAGTGCCTACTTTCCTTCTCTAGGATCCTAGCTTATAGTCTAGGCTGTTGAGTTCACAAATTCGTCATGGATAAACCTGTAGTTGCGGACACCAAACCGATAGTACTAGATTTGCAAGCCGGTTCCTACTGGTGGTGTAGTTGCGGCAAATCTGCTGGCCAACCCTACTGTGACGGCAGCCACAAGGGGAGCGGCTTCGCTCCGCAGCAGTTTACCCTGGAGAAGGAACAAAAGGCCGCCCTGTGTCTGTGCAAACAGACCGGCAACCCGCCCTACTGCGACGGCAGCCACGCGAAGCTCTAGGACCGAGGACCGGGGCGGTAGTCCCGCCCTGGTGGATTTAGCGAATGTATTCCTTGAGAATACTGTTGCGGTTAGGATGACGCAACTTCCGCAAAGCCTTAGCCTCGATCTGGCGAATCCGTTCCCGGGTGACATTAAAGATCTGGCCTATCTCCTCCAGGGTCTTCATGCGCCCATCATCTAGGCCGTAGCGTAGGCGCAGCACGTCTCGCTCCCGGGGACTGAGGGTATCGAGGACGCTCTCCAGGTCTTCCTTGAGGAGGCTTTTGGAGACCTGGTCATCGGGGGTGTCGCCATCAGACTCGATAAAATCCCCGAGGCGCGAGTCCTCTTCCTTGCCGATGGGAGTTTCCAGGGAGATGGGCAACTGGGCAGACTTGGCGATGAACCGGAGCTTTTCGATAGTCATCTCCATACAGGTGGCAATCTCCTCCTCCGTCGGCTTGCGACCCATCTCCTGGGACAACAGCTTAGTAGTCTTTTTGATGCGGGAGATTGTCTCGTAGAGATGAACAGGTAATCGGATCGTACGAGACTGGTCGGCAATTGCCCGGGTGATCGCCTGGCGAATCCACCAAGTGGCGTAGGTGGAGAATTTGTAACCCTTCTCGTGGTCAAACTTCTCCGCCGCCCGGATCAGGCCCAAGCTGCCCTCCTGAATCAGGTCTTGGAAGGAAAGGCCTCGATTCATATACTTTTTGGCGATTGAAACCACTAGGCGCAGGTTGGATTGAACCATCTTCTCCTTAGCCCGGCGGCCTAGGTGGAGTCTGGCGCGGAAGGCCTGATAGCTCATGGAAACTTCCTGAGCCCACTCGTGGTCCTTGGGCTCCCGCTCTAGCTCTGCCTGGAGGCGCTCCCGAATTCGCTCTAACTCCAATAAGTCAGCGATCTTGCGGGCCAACTCGATTTCCTCATCAGCCCTCAGCAGACGAATCCGGCCAATTTCCTGCAGGTAAAGACGAATCGAGTCTTCCGTGTAGTGTTTTTTCTTAGTTTGGGCCCGGCGGCGGCCTGAACGGGGCTTATCGGCCTTGATATCCTCTTCCTCTTGAATATCTAGGACATCAGACTGCTCAGGCAGGTCTAGGGCGAAGTCTACCTCGTAGGGCTCTAGCTTTTGGTCAAGGGAAAAGGGAGAGTCTAATTGGTAGGGTGAAGTGTCAAGTAGGTCATTGACCTGGATCATGCCGCGCTCCTCATACTCCATAACACTAGGGTGACAGGGGGAAACAGGCGGAGTATGGGTATCCGCCAATCCGACTCGTTGGGGGGTAGAAAATTTCCAGGACCCTAGCTCTCGGCACGTTGCCCAGAGCTTGAGGGGCCCCTGAGATTGTAGCCTCTTGATTTGATATTCATGGGGACTGCCAACCCCCGGCTGCGGGCGAAGGCCTAAGGCCAGGGTGATCCCAGCTACTTCTAGTCTGCCAGAGAGTAAATGTTGATCTATTCTGTAAACAGGTACAATTCGCATAACTTAACAATTGAGTCTTCCCTCCATGGCCGACCATTGTCTGATCCAGCGCCGTAGTCATTTCAGCGCCAGTCATCGCTACTGGTTGCCGGAACTGAGCCCCGAGGAAAATCAGCAGCGCTTTGGCCTTGCCAGTCATCCCCTCGGCCATGGCCACAACTATGAGCTATTTGTATCTATGGCAGGGGTGGTAAACCTCTACGGTATGGTCTTAAACCTTTCGGATGTAAAGCAAGTTATCCATGACCAGGTGACAGGGCCCCTGGAGTCTGCCCACTTGAACTCAGTCTGGCCAGAGTTTAGCGAGACCCTGCCCACCACCGAGAACATTGCCCGGGTAATCTGGCACCGCCTGGCTCCCCACCTGCCCCTTGTCAAGATTCAACTGTTTGAACACCCCCAGCTTTGGGCTGAATACTACGGAAATTCTATGGAAGCCTACTTGACCACCGCTACCCACTTTAGTGCTGCCCATCGGTTGGCCCTGCCCACCTTGAGCGAGGCTGAAAATTATCAGGTCTACGGCAAATGTGCCCGGCCTAACGGTCACGGCCACAACTACCACCTAGAGGTAACGGTACGGGGGACTATTGACAGCCGGACCGGGATGGTAGTCGAGTTGGGAGCTCTGCACCGGGTAATAGATAATCTGGTGATAGAACCCTTAGACCACACCTTCCTGAACAAGGACATTCCCTACTTTGACCAGGTAGTTCCTACTGCTGAGAATATTGCCCTGCATATCCGGGACTTGCTACAGGGACCGCTGCAGGATTTGGGGGTGAGCCTGTATAAGGTGCGCCTCGTGGAGAGCCCCAACAACTCCTGCGAGGTTTTCGCCCCGGTACCGGCTGGCCTGATGCCCCTCCCGACCTTCAACCTGGCTACAGTTTAGGGTTAATCTCCCCAGCCGGGGGCCCAAAGCCATCTATGATCAGATTCGAGGTCCTGGCTGGGTATTAAAGATGACACGGATTCTGTTCGCGGCCGCGGAGGCCGCCCCCGTCGCTAAGGTAGGGGGGATGGGAGATGTGGTAGGAGCACTCCCCCAAGTGCTGCGCGACCTTGGGCACGATGTGCGGATTTTCCTCCCTTACTACGGTTTTTTGGTCAACAAGCTAGATATCCCCAAAGAGCCCGTCTGGCACGGCTCGGCGATGTTTCAGAATTTTGCCGTCTACGAAACCCGCCTACCCGGCACCGACATTCCCCTCTACCTGTTTGGCCATCCTGTCTTTTCCCCCCGCCACATCTACGGAGGAGAAGATGAGGGGTGGCGCTTCACCCTGTTTGCCAACGGGGCAGCGGAGTTTTGCTGGAATTACTGGAAGCCACAGATCATTCACTGTCACGACTGGCATACTGGCATGATTCCGGTGTGGATGCACCAGTCCCCGGACATCTCCACGGTTTATACCATTCACAACTTGGCCTACCAGGGGCCCTGGCGCTGGTACCTAGAGAAAATCACCTGGTGTCCCTGGTACATGCAAGGACATAATACCATGGCTGCTGCCGTCCAGTACGCTGACCGTACTAACACCGTTTCCCCCACCTACGCCCAGCAAATCCGCACTCCCGCCTACGGAGAGACCCTAGAGGGGTTGCTGTCCTTCCTGGGACCCAAGCTGACCGGGATCCTCAATGGGATCGATACCCGGGCCTACGATCCCGCCACTGATAAGGCCCTAGTTTGCAACTACACCGGAGATACTCTGGAGCTGCGACTGAAAAATAAAACTGCCCTTCAAGAGGAGATGGGTCTAGAGGTAAATTCCCAAGCCTTCCTAGTGGGTATGGTCAGCCGCCTGGTGGAGCAAAAGGGCATCGATCTGGTCCTGCAGATCATCGACCGGTTCCTCGCCTACACAGACTCTCAACTGGTAGTCCTAGGGACTGGAGACCGCTACTACGAGACCCAATTCTGGCAGATTGCCACTCGCTATCCTGGCCGGGTCGCCGTCTACCTCCTGTACAACGACAACCTGGCGCGGCGCATCTACGGCAGCACCGATGCCTTTTTGATGCCTTCGCGCTTTGAGCCCTGCGGAATTAGCCAGCTGCTGGCCCTACGCTACGGTTCGGTACCGATTGTCCGCCGTACCGGTGGCCTAGTCGACACAGTGGCCCACCACGACCCGGAGCATGGGGCCGGAACAGGGTACTGTTTTGACCGCTATGAACCCCTGGACCTTTACACCTGTTTAGTCCGCGCCTGGGAAGGCTACCGGTACAAGTCCTTTTGGCGTCAACTTCAGCAGCGGGGCATGGCGGCCGACTTTAGTTGGGACCGCTCCGCCCAGGAGTATCTTAAGCTCTACAATCTGGTCCTAGGAATAGGAGCCTAGGGAATGGGGGGCTTGGGGCGCAGGCTAGCCCCCTGGGGTCGCTGGGTCATCTTTGGCAGTACAGTTTTTTTTCTTGTCCATGCCCTAGGGACCCACTGGCAAGAATTCCAAAATACCCACCTGCAACCCGCTAGCTGGCGTCAAGTGCTCCTGGCTTTGGGTTTTACCTTGGGGGCCCACAGCTGGGCGGGCTGGGTGTGGCAGCTTACCCTCCAGCAGCTGGGCTACCGGGTACCAGTCCTATGGGCAATTCGGGTCTACCTAAAAACCAACAGTGCTAAATACTTGCCTGGGAATATTTGGCACTTTTACGGCCGAGTCAGGGCGGTCCAGCGCACCGGCGCCAGCTTAGGCCTGGGGGTGGTGAGTGTGCTCCTTGAACCGCTGCTGATGGCATTAGCTGCCCTGGGTTGGGGTAGCTTAGGTTCCCCTAGCCCTTGGCAGCAATTGTCCTGGGCAGGTCTAGGGGTAGGCTTGATGCTGATTCATCCCCGATTTCTCAACCCCTTGTTGCTCTTTTGGAGTCGAGCTAAGGCCAAACTATTGGCCCAGGAGGCAGGTTTAGAGGTGGTGAAGCTGCAGCGCTACCCCTGGGCGCTGATCGCTGGGGAGGGGGTGTTTTTAACCCTGCGGGGTACAGCTTTCGCACTAGCATTAGCTGTATTTACCCCTGTGGCCCTCTGGGATTTACCCTGGGCTTACAGCGGTTTTGCTTTGGCCTGGCTAGTGGGCCTAATTGTACCGGGTGCACCGGCAGGCCTAGGGGTATTTGAGCTGACAGCAGTAGTTTTACTTTCTGGTTTGTGCCCCTTCAATGACCTGCTGAGCGCCATTCTCTGCTACCGCTTTATCAGCATTGTGGCGGAAGCCTTAGGGGCCAGCTGGGCCTGGATAACCGAACCTAAAACTGCAGTTAGGTAACCTGAGTGGATACCCCCAGGATGGGCGGAAGACATGTAAATTTTTATTAAATTTTTATATGTACTTTCTTAAAGTACATATGATCCCGTGGAAAAAATGGCTTTTTCTAGGGAAAACTTGGGGAAAACTCGGGGAAAACTCGGCAGAGATTGTGGATAAAAATTGGTGGTTTATTTGAACTGTGGAAAAAAAGGGGGGGTTTTCCCCAGATTTTCCACAAGCACTTTTAGGCTGTAAACTTTACCAATTAAGGGTCCGCCTTGAGTTTTCCCCAGTTTCCACAGACTCTACTACTACTAATTAAATTAATTTAAATCAGCAGGATTATTTAAAGCGCAACTCCCTAAGGGTTTGAGCCAGCGGGAGTGTACGTTTTCCAGTGGGAGAAGTGTTAGAATGCCTCAGCCGGTCAAGCACTACCAAGCTTTAACCTCTGGTCAATGAAATTCACCTGCCCTGTCCAAGAGTTCAAAACCCAACTTGCTGCCGCCGGGCGTGCCACAGCTCAACGGTCCCTTAATCCTGCCTGGGGTAAGGTTTTAATCAAGGCCGCAGAGTTGGACCAGCTAGTTACCCTGACGGGTTTTGACGGCCGGATGGGGATTCAGGCCAACTTAACTGCCGAGGTTACTAGGACCGGTTCCCTCGCTGTTTCACCCTCCTTAATACAAGAAATTGTCACCCAGGCGGCAGGAGAAACTTTAACCATGACCACCAAGGGGGAGCAGCTATTTCTGGCGAGTGGGCCTAGCCAGTACGAAATCTCAGGTAGTGATGGGGAGCTGTTCCCCGTAGTACCGGAAGTGGAAGCGCCTCTTATGTTGGAGGTTGGGCAAGAGGATTTAGCCGCTGCTCTCCAGGGGACGTTGTTTGCCGCTAGCACAGAGGAAGGCAAGCAGGTGTTGATGGGAGCTAGATTGACCTTCGATGAAACAGGCCTAGAGGTCGCTGCTACCGACGGCCACCGCCTGGCTATTGCCCAGCTGTCCCAAGGGGGATTTAACTCCCTTGAGGTTACTATTCCCGCGCGGGCCCTCGGAGAAGTGGAGCGGGCCCTAAAGGCTGCCAGGGATAGAAAAACTGAGGGGGAGAAACTGAAGATGATGGTGGGCTCAACCCAGGCAGCCTTTTTTTTCCCCCACCAGACCATCACCACCCAGCTGATGGATGGCCAATACCCCAACTACCGCAAGCTACTCCCCCCCAGCTTCAAGTATCACGTGACCGTAGAGCGTCGGCTACTGCTTGCTGCCCTCAGCCGGGTTGCCGTTCTGGCGGATAAACACAATCCCGTGGTCAAGATGGACATCCAGGAGGCTGACCAGCAGCTGACCTTGACAGTCAACACCCCCGACGTGGGTAAGGGGGAAGAAAGCCTTCCTGCCCAAATTGCTGGGGGGGATTTGACAGTGGCCATGAACACTCGTTACCTGACTCAAGGCCTGAAGGTGCTTTCCGGCAATGAGGTGCACCTGGAATTAAATGGTCCCTTGACTCCGGTGATTTTCCAGTCCCGCGGGGTAATACACGTCACCTATCTGGTGATGCCGGTTCAACTGCGCTCCTAGGTAACGGATGATTCCACACGGGAGATTGCTCTAGTGCGTATATTCACAACCGTACTGGGTCTACGCACCGCCTTGAGGGGGGATGGACAACTGGGTCTTGTCCCCACCATGGGGGCTCTGCACGCGGGTCACCGCAGTATCGTGGAGCGGGCCCGGCGGGAGAATGAGCGCCTCGTAGTGAGCTTATTTGTTAACCCGCTGCAGTTCGGCCCCGATGAAGACTTCCAGCAATATCCCCGGACTCCGGAAGCTGACCAGGCATTGTGTGCCAGCCTGGGAGTTGACTTTCTGTTTATGCCCTCCGCGGCCGAATTGGGGATTTGCAACCTAGGTACCCAGGTTGTCCCTCCCCCCGCGATGGCTGCGGTGCTCTGCGGTCCCGGGCGCCCTGGCCACTTTACTGGTGTGGCTACCATCGTCACCCAGCTGTTGCAGATTGTTCAACCCCAGCGGGCCTACTTTGGCCAGAAAGATGCCCAGCAGGTGGCGATCATCCGGCGGGTGGTGGCGGACCTGCGGATACCTACCCAAATCCTCACCTGTCCTACCTGGCGCGAGTCCAGCGGCTTGGCCTATAGCTCCCGGAACCAATACCTTAGCCCCCAAGCCAAGCAGCAGGCAGCTATCCTCTACCAGAGTTTAACTGCGGCGGCGGCGGTCTTTACAACTGGCTGCCGGGAACGCCTAGAACTGCTAGAGGTAGTCCGCCGGGAGCTGGCCAAGGAGCCTGGGGTCAAACTGGAATACCTGGATCTGGTGCATCCTGTTACCCTGACCCCCTTAGAAGTCGTTGCTGGCCAGGGACTATTAGCTCTGGCTGCCTGGGTAGATTCAACTCGTCTGATTGACAACCTGCTGTTGAGCCAAAGGCGCCCGATTTTAGCCATCGATGGCCCTGCCGGGGCGGGAAAGTCGACCGTTGCCCAGCGGGTGGCCCAGATACTGGGGCTTTTATATCTTGATTCAGGCGCCATGTACCGGGCCGTGACCTGGTTAGTCCTAGATGCCAAGGTGCCGGTGACTGATGAGGCAGCGGTAGCTGAGCTAGTGGGCCAGGCGCAGTTGGAGATGCGGACTGGTCCTGAGGGAATGCAGGTTTGGGTCAACGGCACTGATGTGACCATGGCGATCCGTGACCCCCAAGTCACAGAGCAGGTGCCCGGTATTGCTGCCCAGGCTGCGGTGCGGGAATATCTCCTAGGCCACCAGCAGGCCTACGGTGCCCAGGGGGGGATCGTGATGGACGGCCGCGATATCGGTACCCAGGTCTTTCCCGACGCCGAGGTGAAGGTTTTTTTAACGGCTTCTAATCAAGAGCGGGCGCGCCGGCGTTACCTGGACCTCCAGGCCCGGGGCTATACTAGTCCTTCCCGAGAGCAACTAGAGCAGGACATTCAGGAGCGCGACTTGTTTGATAGTACTAGAGCGCTATCTCCCCTCCGGCGGGCGGTGGATGCTGTAGAAATACAAACCGACAATCTAACCCTTGAGGCAGTAGTTGAGCGAGTGGTTGCACTTTACCGGGAGCGGGGGGGGGAACCCAGTTAAGCCTCTGGGGGTCTGCTAAGATCAGGGGCAGTCTTTGAGTTGAGGATACTTTTCCATGGGCACCTTGTTTTCTTCTGTCACCCTGCTGGTGCTCGTCTTGGTTGGAGGGGGTGTATTGGCTGTCTCCCCCGTCGCCGCCCAAACTAACCAGTCACCTCCCCCTATTACCAGTATCTCGACCCCGGCCGCAGTATCCCTAGCCCAGTACCTCCAAAAGGTCGGCGCTAAGATGTATGGTGCCTACTGGTGTCCCCACTGCCACGATCAGGAGGAAATGTTCGGCAAACAGGCTTTTGCCTTCATCAATTACATTGAGTGCGACCCCCACGGAGTTAACGCCCACCCTGACCTGTGTCAGGCAGCGGATGTCCAAGGCTATCCCACTTGGGTGATCAAGGGAAAAACCTACCTGGGAGTCCAGTCCCTGCAAGACCTGGCCAAGGCCTCTGGCTATCACGGCAACCTTAACTTCTAATTACCGCCCATGACCCGCCGTCGTTCTACCCCCTGGATCTACCAATACTCCCGCCCCCTAATTGCTGCGGTAGCCGGTTTGGGGATGCTTAATACTGGTTACCTCACCCTCAGCAAGTTTCTGAATCAGGACGTTGTCTGTCCTACCTCCGGGTGTCACGAGGTCCTCTCAAGCACCTACGCTACCCTGTTTGGTTTACCCCTGGCTCTTTTTGGCCTAGGGGCCTACACGGCCATGGCGGCCATGGCTTTAGGACCCTTAGTGCTCGGGCCACAGCGCGGTAAAGCCTGGGGGGGGCTTACCTGGAACCTCCTATTTGCGGGGGCCCTGGCCATGACGGTCTTCAGTGGCTATTTGATGTTTATCATGGTGACCAAGTTTGTCGCTCCCTACGGCTGGGGGGGACTGTGCGTGTTCTGCATTGCCTCGGCTGCCTCAGCCTTAACAATGCTGGTCCTGACTTTAGTGGGTCGGGAATGGGAGGACTGGGGGCACCTCCTGTTCGTGGGCACCTTGGTGGGGACCGTGGTGCTGGTGGGGAGTGTTGGGGTTTACGCGCCGCCAGCCCAGGTGTCTAGCACTACCCCCGGCTTTGTTATCACCACCAACTCCGGGCCCGCAGAAATGGGCCTTGCCCAGCACCTGCGATCGATTGGAGCTAAGATGTACGGCGCCTACTGGTGTCCCCACTGCCACGACCAAAAACAGCTCTTTGGTAAACAAGCTTTTGCTCTAATCCACTACATTGAATGTGACCCGCAAGGCCCTCATCCCCAACCGGCCCTCTGCCAAGCTGCCCATATTACCGGTTACCCGACTTGGGAGATTCAGGGTAAGTTTGTGTCTGGGGTGCAAACCCTGGAAAGCCTAGCGCAAATGTCAGGTTATCGGGGCCCGCAAAACTTCCAGAATTCCCCTAGCCCTTAAGTTAGGAAACTTCACTGAATTTGCCCGTGATTTTGTTGCCTATGCATCTGTTTCAGAGCTGAGAACCCCTTACTGTGAATTCTGTTAGCAATTCTAGTTCTGTGTGTGACTATGCAGTTAACCAATAACGAGATACTAGATGGGGAGCTGTTGAGTGCCGAGGCCCTGTTTGTCCAAGGTCAGTCCAAGGCAGAGCGGGGGGACTACGTAGGGGCCCTGAAGGACTACACCCAAGCCATCCTTTTAGACCCAGACTACGCTCGGGCCTACGGCAACCGCGGCTTCCTGCGGGCAGACCAGGGAGATTTTTTTGGTGCTCGGGAGGACTACCAAAAGGCGGCTCAGCTATTCCTCAGTCAGGGAAAGACAGCTAACTACCAAATGGTCATGGACTACCTGCGCAAACTTAAGCACCTTTAGCGCTGCCGCCACCACAACACTCCCGCCCCGCCTAATCCCAAGGCCGGAAACAAAATCAAACAGTTAAAGCCTAGCCACCAGCCTTGACTATTGCTGATCAATAGGCGGCGGTCCTCTGGCCTTGAGGGACGTACTGACATTACCGGGGCGGCTGTTTGACTCAGCCAGGTAACACTATTCAAGAACACGTCCCCGTTCAGTTGCTCGCGGAACAGACCATTGGTGGCAAAGGTAGAATTGCCTATGACTACCAGTCTAGCTTCCTTAGGCTCCTCGGGGTCCCCGGGCAACTGCCGGCTGAGGGCGACCCCCAGGGTCAAAGGCCCCCCCTGGTCTTCCTTGGGGTCAAAGCTAAGGGGGGTTTGTTCTAGGTCACTTTCTGCCCAGCTACGGGGACTAGTCAGTAACAAGGGGGTCGCCTCAATCCCCGGGGTAGCTTGTACCTGCAGGGATTGACTGAGGGGAAAGAAGGATACCCCCCGGTCAAAGTCTTGGGTAATCTGACTCGGGCCGTAGTCAGTCACCACTGGGGTGGTGGGATTGAGGCCTAGGAGTTGGCCGGTGCTATCGACTACTAACCGGGGGTCTAGGGTTATACCCCATTCCGTAAGTAGTTTGTCTAGGCCGGTCTCTGTGTCCGGGTCGAGGAGGAGGAAAAGGTTTCCCCCTTGGTCTAGATGGTTTTGGATTGTTGCTATCTCCCCAGATAGCAGGGGCCGGCGGGGCCCCGCCACCACCAGAACCGATCTACCCAGAGAGGGGGGTTCCTCGGCCCCTAGGTTTAGAGTTTGAGCCTGAAAATTATGGTCCTTGAGGGTAGCTGCGGCCTGGGATAGACCAAACTGAGCCATGTTCAGGGGGTGTTCTCCGTGCCCCTGGAGGAAGTAGACCGGCTGAGGATCCCCCGAAGTGATCTGGTTGAGGGTGTTTACCAGTCCCCCCTCATCAAAGGGCCTGGCCGGTACTGGAAGCCGTCTCTCCCCGGACTCTAGGTATACTTCTCCCAACTGCCTAACCCCGAAGGCCTCTGCCAATCCTGGCCTGATCTGGGGGTCTACTAATTCAAAACTAAAGTTAGCAGGGTTCTGACGCCGGAAATTCTCTAGCAGTGCTTGGGAACGAGAGTCTAATTGAGGACTAAAAACCCAAGCCTTTACAGGTGAGGTGAGGTTATGTAATAACTGCTGCGACTCAGGGGCTAGGGTAAAAAGATGATTCTCCGTCAGGTCTAGGCGCAGGGGATAGCGCTGCAGAAGAGAATTGGCGGAGATTAAAATTGAGACCACAGCGAGGACTCTCACCACAGCGTTGGTCCTGGTGCGACTCAGGCGCTGGTGCCAAAAATTTGGGGAGAGGATCAGGCCGCCACTTGCCACTGCGCCGCCTGCCAAGCCTAAGCCCACCCAGCCATTCCAGTTTGCGGTGACTAGGCCTGCCCCCAGGGCTCCTGCCATGAGGACCAGACCAGACCAGATAAGGAGGGGGGGCAAGCGATGGGGGACAGGGAAAACCATGGGGGGGGAGATAATTCAGGTGCGCAGACGCGTGGAAGGACAGGTAACTAGCCACCCTAGCAGGACTACAAGGAGCAAGTTACGGGCATTTAAGAGCAGCACCGCTCCTAGATCCTGGTCAATCAGCTGGCCGTAAAAGTATGGGTATACTAGGGTCGTGAGCAAGCCTATACCCCAGAATAAGGCTGCTTGGTAAGGTGGCAGGAGAGCTAGGCAAGGGATCAGCCAGATTAAGTACTGGGGCGAGAGCACCTTGTTCATCAATATAAATACCAAAATAGTCACGCTTAGAGCAACCACCAGGGAGCAAACGGTGATCCTCCGGTCCAAGGTAAATTCTCGGCTGAACTTTTGCCAACTCCAAACCCAGGCCCCGATCAGTGCTGCTGCCGCGAGCCATGGCAGCCAAGTCACCCAAGCTTGTGCCAGAGGTGATACCAGGTTTTGGGACCCGTAGCCCCCGACTACCCCCCCCCGGGTCCAGCCCAAATTTTCTCCTAGGGCCAAAAGTCCCGCCACCACTGTCTCCAGCTGTAGTCCCCGCTGGGTCTGGTAGGTCAGGAAGGTAAAAAACGAGGGACCTGCCAGGAATAGCCACGGCAGGCACACCCCTAAAATAGTCGTTAGAGCCACGACAACCAATTGACAGCTTTTCCGTCTGCTTCCTTGGCCTAAATAATAGGCTGCACAAACTGGCACAAGAACGATGGGGTAAAGCTTAGCGGTTACTCCCAAGCCGAACCATAACCCTGTCCACCCTGGTTTATCCCGCAAAACTGCCACTACGCCAGCCGTGGTCAACAGAGCCACAAAACCATCGTAGCGCTCCAGGACCAGCAAGGAGTAGGGCAATACGGTGAGGGCATAGGTCCAGCGCCCCGACCGGTTGACTTTACCTACAAGCCAACCGGTGACCAAGGCGACTAGGATGTTTTGAGTCATCAAAATGACTTCGTAGCCCAACCAAGAATTCCCCAGACCCAGGTTGAGCAGCTCCGGAACGACCATCGGCACCAGAGCTAAGGGGGGATATTCCAGCAAAAAGTCCCGGTAGGGTAGTTGGTTTTGAACAAGGAAACTGGTGGCAATATCGTAGTAGCGCGCCGGGTCAGGGCTTAGGTCTGGCCCGGGGTAGTTCCAGATCAGACTCCCCCAGGCTACTAAGCCCAGAAAGGTAGCTAAGAATAAAGCCGGGCGAGATGTCATAGGCTGAGCACGTTTCCTCCTCCCCGCCGGCTTCCGTCTGTGCTGGTCAGGGTCAATCCTCCTCCGATGTCCTGGCAATCACCTCATGAAAACTAGGAGCAACCTGAATCAAATGAAAGTCTGGGTAGGCCAGAACTCCAGTTTCACTGACGTCTAGCCCCTCAATTTCATCCTCAGGACTGACCCGCATGGGAATGATGCTGTCCAGAAGGCGGAAAAACAGGTAAGAAAATCCACAAGCCCAGGTGATCAAAGTCAAACAACCAATGATCTGGGCCACTAGTTGGCCAGGGTCCCCGTACAGGATACCCCGCACACTGCCAGCCACGCCATTCCAGGACCCGGAATAGTTAGAAGAGCCATCGGCGAAGATCCCCACCGATAAAACTCCCCACAAACCACAGGTGCCATGGACTGATATGGCTCCCACGGGGTCATCGACCAGCCACTTGTCCATCACCTGGACTGAAATACACACCAATACCCCGGCCACGGCACCGATGATAAAGCCGGCGGTAGCTCCCACAAACCCAGAGGGGGCAGTAATCGCCACCAGGCCAGCCAGCATGCCGTTAGCGACCATGGTCGGGTCAGGCTTACCCACCTGGAATAGCATGTAGGTGGCGGCGGCTAAAGCCCCGCCGGCGCTGGCGATCATGGTTACCGTAGCGATAATGCCCACTCGGTTCAGACCTCCTCCAGCTGCCCCCAGGGTACTACCGGGATTGAACCCAAACCACCCAAAGGCTAAGATAAATGTACCTAAAAGGCCCATGGGGATGTGGTGGCCGGGTATCGGATTGACACTGCCATCACGGTTGTACTTACCGATCCGCGGTCCCAGCACTGACGCCCCGGCAAAGGCGCACAGGCCCCCTACAGCGTGCACGACTCCGGAACCGGCAAAATCCACGTAGCCGTGGCCCAAGCCAAAATTGGTCCCCAGCTGGGAAAGCCAACCTCCCCCCCAGGCCCAGTTGCCGTACATGGGGTAGAGAATCATAGACATGAAAAAGCCGTAGATGTAGAAGGTTTTGAGATTCCAGCGCTCTGCCATGGCCCCGGTGGGGATAGTGGCGGCTGTGTCCATAAAAACCAACTCAAATAGAAAGATGGTGTAGGTGCCCACATCGTAGACGTTACCACCTAAAAACCAACCCTGGGTGGCAAACAGGCCAAAGGGTTTACCGAAAAGATTTATTACCACCTCGCTAGCAGGATTGAGGCCACCAGTTCCCCCCAATTGGGTCACGGGTTGGGCCCCGTACATGAAGGCAAAGCCCACCATCCAGAACCCCGTTACGCCAATGACGTAGATGAGAAAGTTCATCAGCATGGTGTGGGAGGCATTCTTTGCCCGTGTAAACCCGGTTTCCACTAGGGCGAAACCCGCCTGCATGAACATGACCAGAAATCCGGTGACCAGGGTCCAGGCAATGTTGATGGATACTTGATTTTGGCCGACCACGTCCGCCAGCTTAGCTGCTAGAGGCTCGCGGGCAACTTGGTTGATATATGCTTGATAAGCCTGTATCTGATCCGCCGGGGCGCCCGGGGGAGGCATCGGGACGCCCACTGATACCCCGGCTCCGTTGTGGGCATCAGTGGCCACGCCAGTCTGAGTCCCCCCCGGGTCTCCGGCCAGGGCCTGATGGGCAATCAGGACTAAACTGACGATCAAGACAACTGTAGTGAGGGTCCGGAGTGTAAACCGTCCCCATGCAGACTTGAGCTTAAATCCGGGTGCCCGGCGTGAGGACTGAGTCGGAGTTTCTGGCACAAATTTGGGCATTGGAAGTAATCTCCAACAGGTATACAAGACACGTAAAAATCACCAAAGCCGCACCCCAAAGCAAATTCGGCTCTATCCAGGGCTATCTTTTAACACCCATTAGGCACAACTATTTCCCGGTGGCAATTATTAAAGCAACTAGGCACTCAGCAGTTTTGTGTCTAAATACACTAATTCTTCCTTCACAGTTCAATTATCCCAGCTACCAGTTTCCAGCATGACAGGGGTTCCGTAGGCCGGTCAGGGCGCTGCCAAGGCATGCTAAGGCTGATAGTTAGGAGATAGTTAGTGGCGGTAGGCGGTGGGCCCGCCTCTAGTCTGGCTATCCAGAAGGGGTCAGTTACATTAATGTCCGCGAGGGTTTGCCGGTAGGCCGTGGTGATATCAGCCTTCCAGGAAGGCTTCTTGCTGGACTTTTGGTCGGAAGCTTCACCTCGTTCTAACCGCCAGGTGACGTTCTGGGCCCGGACTAACTGGAGTGTGGAGCGCTGAGGGTGAGATAAAGACTTCAGGTAGGCGTATTCAACGGAACGCCTGTGGTTATGCAGTACCAGCGGCTCGGTACAACAGTAGGGAATAAGACTAGCCGGGGTAGCCTTGCCAAGGCATCGCCACTCCCCAGACATAACTGATAAATTCTCACGCTCAAAGCCAAAGTTATTCCCCGTTGCTCCCAGGGGGATCTCCAGTATGTCTAGCAATTCCGGCTCCCGTTTAGTATCACCTACCTGCAGCCAACGAACGTGGGCTGGAATCCTGCCATCCTCCGGGTAGAGAATATCGCACACCGGCCTCACCCAGGTACCTGTATCCACATCAATGCCGGCAATGCAGCGCTCCTCCAACTTCAAGGAGTTAGCCAAACAAATAATCCGCCGGTATCCTTCTAGAGGTGGCACAGGTTGATATTCCCCCATTTGACCTGTAGATATTCTGCCACCAGGCGGCGATGGCAGTGGTGGGGTTTATCTTCACTGCACAGTAGACAAGTATGGTCAAGGTCTTGGGGAGTGAACTGCTGCTCAACTTGTCGCTCACGCATCAGAGCTAAAAATCCCGCCTCGTAGCTTGACCAGTCCTGGGGATTGCGTCGGTAAGCCTGCAGCAACTCCCTTGACGGGGCTAACATCAAGGTATGACAATATTCCATCTGATTAATGACCTGCAGGAAATAGGCCAAGTCAGGTTTTTTGCTAAATCCTGCTAATTGGGAATGGTTACCTAGACGAGTGTCTAGCACCCGCTTGACGCCAGCCTCCTTAAGGGTGCGGAAGAACTGCTCGGCACTCTTGCGGGTAAACCCAATCGTAAAGATGGTGATAGTTTCCTTCAAGGGCTCTTCCTGGGAGTGTAGGCGATTTGCTGGCCCTGCATTAGGTAAGCCTGTTGGATGATTTGCGGCGGAGTTTCTGCTTCCCAGAGGGACAACTGTCGGCCCATGACGAATCTCCACTGACTAACTAGACGGCTTTCCAGATGGGCTTGAGATTCTAAAGCGCCATCCCTCAGGATATGTCGAACCTGCCATTGGTATGTCTGCAGATGATAGCCTACCAAGATTGCTCGGTGGCATTGGAGGGGGTCTTGCTCCGAACACATGATGGCCGAGCGCTGAGCCTGTGCCAAAGCCATGAGAGCTTCAAGGCCCTGAATAAACCAGGGTTTCCTAGCCACGGTGGGAAAATGTACCTTGCCCTGGACATAACAGCTGCCATCCTCGGGCCGTGCTCCTAATTTCTGACCCGCAAATTGATAGTTAATACCGTAGGTCTTAAGGCTGGCTTCTAGAACAAGTTGGTTGAAGTGGGGCAGATGACGACTCCAGGGATGGGAGCGCACATCCACCACCAGTTCGATCTGATGTTGCCTCAGCAGAGCTACAAATCCGCTTACGGTGTGGGTAGAGTGGCCGATGGTAAAAATCTCCATCAGACCAACCGGCGAATCCAGTCAGATACTAGCTCAGCGCTGTTAGAGACAGCAAGGGATTTGGCGGCAGTGCCCATGGCTTGACGTTGGTGCTCAGAGGCCAGTAACTCTAATACTCTAGTTCTTAGATAGTCCGGTGTCAAGGTGGCTTGAGGCAAAAGCACCGCTGCTCCGGCCGCCGCAAACACCCGGGCATTCCAGGTTTGATGGTCGTCAGCGGCGGTAGGCAAGGGAATGAGCACTGAAGGGGTGCCCGTCACGGCCAATTCAGTCAGGGCCCCTGCCCCGGCTCGGCTGACTACTAGGTCTGCCCGTTGTAACAGACCAGCCATATTGTGAAAAAAGGGTCTGGTGATTAGTTGAGGAACTTGGAGACTGGGAGCTTCTGGGTCATTGCTGCCAGTTAGATGCACTACCCAGGCTCCGGCGGCAATCCAGGTAGGGATACAGAAGCGAGCCAGGCGGTTGAGGGCTACAGCCCCTTGACTGCCACCAGTAATCACCACCAAGGGCACTCCCTGGGGAATCACTAGGTCTTCTAAGGGGGCGGGAATATAAAATTCCGGCCTGACTGGGGTACCTAACCAAGCTGTCCGCAGGCGAGGCGGCAGAAGGGTCTGGGTATCTGGAAAGCCCAGGGCTACTAGGTCACACCACCCCCCTAACCATCGAGTTACTTTACCCGGCAAAACATTTGATTCGTGAAGGATGACGGGCAAGCCCAGGGAACGGGCAGCTAAAATAGCTGCTGCCGCCAAGTAGCCACCGGTGGTAAAGACCCCTTGTATACCCAGGGCCTGTAGCAAACAGCGCACTTCCCAGGTGGAGCGCACCAAACTCCCTAGGGCCCGAAACAGCCCCCAACCCCGCGTCAGCCCCTCAAGCCTTGTAGTGTGGAGGGGATAACCTAGATTGGCTTGACGAGACTCGAGGCGGTCGGGTACTCCCAGCCAATCAATACGATAATCTTTGAGGTGTCCTGCTACCGCTAGGGCCGGAAAGAAATGCCCCCCGGTGCCGCTGGTGGCGACTAGGAGGCGTTTGGGTGACAGGGAAAAGCTCAAGGACTAAAGTCAAAAAAGTCAGCTGGGGAAAAGCGCACCGAGCTCCCCTCGAGGCTGCCCCAGCTTTGCTCTCTCCTACAGCAGGCCAGTGTTAGTGCCCGGCCGGCCAGTGGTCAACTCTACCTTGAGAATTTTGCCACCCATCTTCATAATCCGCTGCTGTTCGCGGAACCAGTTCTCGTAGGCTACCACTTTAGTAAAAAAGGTATTTTGCAGTTCTCTTTGGGTGCGGATACGGGTCTGGCTAGGGACGCAGGCAGTGATCTTAAAAGCGCGCATGGGACGAAGTTCTCCTGGCTGGGATAGGGGGTTGGCTATAAAGTTTATGGCGAACAAAGCTGGTAGAGAAAAACAAAGTCTGGGAAGCAACCGCTAAAGTCTAGACCGTCAAAACTCACATTATCTATGGTCTTTAACGAGCTAGGATCTTCCGTTTCACTTCCCAGACTTAATCCCCAAGGGGTAACGGACTAGCTCAAGCCAGAGCTAATGTAGTCGAAGTACACGCCCATTTCCTTGCCGGCGTCAGCACCCACCAGACTGGCGGTTACTTCCTTCATGGCTTGGATGGCTTGGACAGTGGAGGAGATGGGCACCCCTAAGGAGTTGTAGGTTTCCTTGAGGCCGTTGAGCACCCGCTCATCGAGGATGGAGGGGTCCCCAGCCAGCATGGCGTAGGTGGCGTAGCGGAGGTAGTAGTCCAGGTCGCGGATGCAGGCAGCATACCGACGGGTAGTGTACATGTTGCCGCCGGGACGGGTGACATCGGAGTACAGTAGGGACTTGGCTACAGCTTCCTTGACGATGGTGGCTGCGTTAGCGCTAATGGTGGTAGCAGCCCGCACGCGCAGCTCACCGGTTTGGAAGTAAGCCTTCAGCTTTTCTAGGGCTGCGGTGTCCAGGTACTTGCCCTGCACATCAGAGGTATTGATGACAGCAGTAATGGCATCTTGCATTGGTTTTGCTTCCTTAAAATTGCGGTATCTAATGAACTCAGACAACAGCAGGCTCAGGCCTACTGCATAGCCCCGATCACGTAGTCAAAGTAGGAGCTAGCTTCGGCGGCGTCTTCACCAGACAGCAAGGAGCTAGCGGCATTCTTCATGGCCCGGATCCCTTCCGCTACGGCCGGGATGGGGGTACCCAGGGAGTTGTACATTTCCCGCACGCCCACCAGACCAATTTCTTCGATGGGGGTGACATCACCAGAGACGATACCGTAGGTGACCAGACGTAGGTAGTAGTCCAGGTCCCGCAGGCAAGTTGCGGTCATTTCCTCACCGTAGGCATTACCTCCGGGGGAAACTACATCGGGCCGCTTTTGGAACAGCTGGTCACCAGCTTGCTTAACAATCCGCTCCCGAGAACCAGACAGGGTTTGGGCGATCCGCAGGCGGCGCTCCCCCGAGGTTACAAAACTCTTGATTCGGTCTAGCTCACCAGGGCTGAGGTAGCGAGCTTCGGCGTCGGCGTTAACGATAGCTTTTGTAACAATACTCATCCTATTGGACTCCTCCAAAGAATCTAAAGCAGTAACCGGCTAGCCGGCTGAGCCACTTTCACCTGTTCATTTTCGGTCATGGGGTCACCATTCTCGATCCCACTGTAATACTTTTTAATATTTATCCCGGGGAAATTCTAAGGAGCGAAACAACTAGTCAGCCAAAGGACCACCAGGGTGATACCAGTGATCAGTTGGGGCTCCCCTACTCCCAACCCCCCTAGGGGGACTCTCAACCAACTGGCCAAAAAGCTGCCCAAAGCCAACCCAGCAAGCAAAGCCCCCAGGGTGACCAGAAATGCCCGCCCTAACCCTGGGCGGCGGCGGTTTAAAAAGAACAAGCTAAACCCGACTCCCAGGGCTAAGGGTACCTGAAGGATGTTAGGGTTTTGACCAGGAGCTAGGGTGCTCAAGGCCACTAGGGTACCAAATAGGACCGAGGGCCAAAAAGCCGGTGCTCCCTTCAGGGCGCGAGTCAAATTCCTTAGCCACCCCCAGGGGGTCAGGGATGCGCCGGCACTCCCCGAGCCTACCCCAGGGATAGTCTGTTCCGGAAACCGTATCCGTTCCGGTACCTTGATCTTTCCCTCTTGGCGCAGGCGAAGCCGGTCCATTAGGACGGCGTCGTAGGCAGCTTCAATTTCCTGCAATCGCTTGGGGTCGCTTTTGTACTCTTCCCTGAATCGACGGAGGACCCCTTGGATCTCATCAAAGGATGCATCCTCAGCCACCCCTAGAGTTCCGTAGGGAAACTGTTCACTCACTGTCTGCTGTCCTCCTAAACTAACCTGGCTAGACTCACCCTTGTCTGGGGGCTAGCCCCAGGTTGGGGACTTAACGGGGAGAGGGAGTATCTTATGGCCATTGGCTTGGGTGGGAGTGATGATGAATAAGGTTCAGGTTATAATCGTGTCGGACATAGGGATTTCCCTAATCGCCGCCGGTAAAAGCTCCAGCATTTCCCGCCCCCAGTGGGGATTAACTTAGTCTAAATCTAGCTCAAACAGTCAAGTCGTGGGAGTCCTCGTTCAGGGGACAAGCCTGACCAGAGGGGCTCATAAGGCCGAGCCTAGATAAGCCCCTGGGAACCATGCTCTTAATACGTTTGATATTAGCAAATCAATTGTCGTCTGCCGGTTCTCTGTCCCAGGTTTTTCCCTACCATGGTTGCCCTCAGGATTCTGATTGTTGAGGATGACCCGGCCATTGGGGAACTAGTCCGGCGGTTTCTGGCCAGCCAAGGCTACCAAGTTGACCGAGCCGTTAATGGTCAACAAGCTAAGGTGATGTCGGAAAGGTTCCGTCCCGATCTAGTCATCCTGGACTTAAATCTCCCGGACCTTAATGGTTATGAGCTTTGTCAGTGGTTGCAGCAACGCACCGGGGTCCTCGTACTGATGCTGACTAGTCGGGCCCAAGAGGAGGATTGGATCCAAGGCTTCCATCGGGGAGCGGACGATTACATGACTAAACCCTTTAGTCTCATGGAGCTGCGGATGCGCGTGGGAGCGCTCCTTAAGCGCCGGCGCGCCGGTAATCTTTGGGAGACGGCGCAGCTGGAATTCGGCGCCTTAGTTATTGACCCCCAAAGTCGCCAAGTGTCCGTGGCCGGGCAGGTAGTCCCCCTTACCCCATTGGAATTTAACTTGCTGTGGTTTCTGGCTAGTCATCCCGGTCAGATTTGGAACCGGGATGAGTTAATTCGTCAAGTCTGGAGCTACAACGCTGAGCATGTGGGTGATCCCAGGGTTGTTGATGTGCACGTCGGTCAAATTCGCAAGAAGATCCAGACCCAAATAACCCCTGAATTAATAATCACCGCCCGCATTCAAACCGTGCGTGGTTTAGGTTATCGCTTTAGTGCAGACCCGCCCGCCCCCGGACTCTAGCGTCCTCGGGACCGCCGCAGGTCCTTAAGCTGCTGTCGCAGGTTCTTCAGGTTAACCTCCTGTCGCCCGTAGCGCCAATTTACGTAGGCCCTAGAGATAGCTTCAATCACCCCTTTGAAGTACTTGTCGGGCAGGTGGGCTGCAAACTCTAGGGGGGTTTGGGTGGAGTGCTTGGGGAGTCCTTGATGGGCAAGCCAAAGCAGCATCTCTTGGTAGAGCTGCTCCATAGCTGGTAATCGCGCCAGGCGCCGACGCCGACGCCAACTCATCCAGGCCTGGTAAGCTAACCAGCCCAGAAAACTGCCGCCTACTACCAAGAGTAGGGCCTCTATTACTCTGCCCCAACCCCGGAACAGCCAACCCAATAGGGTGACTAAGCCTGAAATCAGCCAGGTAAATAAACTGGTCACTGGTGAGGGTAGCCACCCGGCTACCCAATGCCAGAACTGCTCTAGGACACTAAAGGTTTCATCTTCTTCCCCTGAGGGGGGGAACAGGTCATGGCCGGGAATCGGATCAAAACTAAACCAGCCGTAGTCGGGAAAGTAAACCTCGGTAATGGCATGGGCGTCTGTGTTTTTGACCTCGTAGTAGCCAGTAAAAGGGTCAAAAGTCCCTGGATCAAAACCGACTGCTAATCGAGCTGGGATTCCCAGGGAGCGCAGCATCACAGTGAGAGCGGTGGCAAAGTGGTCGGGCATACCCCCTTTAAACTTAAACAAAAAGGCTTCTGTAAGGTCTTCGTGGGGGGCTAGGAAGGGCAGGTCAGGGATAATCTGATACCTTTGCTTCAAAGCTTGAGCTAGGAACAAGCTTATCTCATAGGGCTGGTGGGGAGGATGGTTAGCGGTAGCTAATAGTTGTTGGGCTAGGGGCTTGACCCGGGCTGCTACGGCCGGAGGCAACTGCAGGTAACGCTCGGTGATGGCCAGGGGATAGACCCGGGCCGCTTGATTGAGCTGGGTTTGGTCCCGATAGGGGACCTGGGAAATGACGGTGTAGGTCAGCCCGGTGGTCAAATCCACGGGGGAAATGAGACTGCCCGTAGCGTTGATAGCTATTTGGGGCGTAGGAAAGTAGAGGCTTTGGGGCCGTTCCAGTGTGGGAATTAGGTTGGGGAATTCGCTCACCACTGTGTAGGTCTGGATAATTTCCCGGGTGGAACTGTGGCTACCTAGCAGGGGGATAAGGAATTCGTAGGACCAGGGGGGACGGTAGAGAATCTCCGCCTGGTGATTTTGGGATACATCCCAGCCCTGGCCAGAGTAGTGGTCAAAGGCTAGTACCCGCCAAAAACCCGCTGCCTGCGAGCGCACCCGCAGGACTAGCTGCGGCTGCATACTGCCTCGTAGGTTCTGGTTCATGTGGGTATTGAAGCCGTAGTAGTAGTTACCGTCCATCTGGCCGGGACTATCACTATCCCCGGATTGGGTCCCCCCCTGGACCAGGGTGCCTTGTCCAGCCGCCGCCTGGCCCCCACGGACATAGCCTGGGTTACTGACACTGTTGGCATCGAACTTACCTTGGAAGTTGATGGCGGAGCTAACCGGAAAGGAGCGCAGCTGGTATCCAGGTAGGCGGGGGAGAAAGGCGAAAACTACTAATCCCAGGGCGAGTACCAGGGCTAGAATCCCCCCCAGGTTGCGGGGGGTCAGGTCAGACTGCTGTAGGTGGGTGCGCCATGAGCGCGGGCCTAGGCCTAGATGGGACCGGTAATCAAGCACTAGGGCCGGCAGAGCTAAGGTTAAGAACAATAGTAGTACTATGCCGAAGCTGAGGGTTTGACTGAGGGTACCCGCTACTCCTAGCAGGACCAGGCCAATCACCATCGAGTAGCCCAGGTCCTTGCGCCGGGGTAGGTCAAAACTGTGAAGCACCTGCAGTTGGATCAGTAATTGAGCTAGTACTAACCGGGTGTCATTCAGGGCCCCCACTAGGTGGGTAAAAAAGTTCCCCAGGGCCATCAGCATGGCGAAGGCTAGAATGAACTTAATGGTAATGTTGCGCTTGTGTCGTTGTCGCCAGCTCCACAAGGCCCCCAGGACGCTCAGGGGGATAGCCCACCAACTCATCTGGGTCCCTGCGGCCAGGTCCGTGGCCAGAATACCCAGAGCCACTAGAGCCTGGACCAACACCCTCAGCAGAATCGACTCCTCCACTTGGTCGGGGGGAGTGACTTGTCTGAGGCGGTTACCTACCCTTGCAAATAGCCCCGGGGTGGATGGAAGAGTCATAGTAACTTTAAGAGAGTCTTTGGGTTTGGGCGGTGTACATTTCCCCTAGAGTTCTTTCTAGGCTGTACTCGTACTGCCAATCAGGATAGTGGGCCTGGAACTTGCGGACATCAGAAACGTACCAGATGTGGTCTCCGGAGCGGTTATCCTCCGTGTAGCTGTACTGAAGTTTCCTGCCGGCAATTTCCTCACACAGAGCAATAGCTTCAAGCATTGAGCAGTGGCTAAACCGTGAGCCCCCTAGGTTGTAGACCTCCCCCGGCCGGGGATTTTGGTAAAAGTGGTCAAAGGCACTGACTAGATCGTGGCTGTGGATATTGTCACGGACCTGTTTACCCCCGTAACCAAAAACCCTGTAGGGTGTACCGGTAATGGTGCATTGCATTAAGTAGGCTAGGAAGCCGTGCAGTTGGGTTCCTGAGTGGGCTGGGCCGGTCAGGCAACCGCCCCGAAAGCTGGCGGTTTTAAGCCCGAAGTAGCGTCCGTACTCCTGGACTAAAATGTCTGCTGCCACCTTGGCGGCTCCGAATAGGGAGTGCTTAGAGGCATCGATGGACATGGACTCATCAATGCCCAGGTGGTAGGGGTGCTTAGGATCAATTTCCCAGCGAGTTGGCAGTTCCTGGAGGGGAAGGTAGTTGGGGGTGTCCCCGTAAACCTTGTTGGTGGAGGTGAAGATAAACACGGCCTGGGGACAGAACTGGCGAGCGGCCTCTAGAACTACCAGGGTGCCGTTGGCATTGACGGTGAAATCCGTGTGGGGGTCCTTGGCGGCCCAGTCGTGGGAGGGTTGGGCGGCGGTGTGGATGATCAGGGCAATATCTTCCCCGTGTTCCCGGAAGACCTGCTCTACTCCCGGACGGTCGCGAATGTCCAGGTTATGGTGGAGGTATTGGTCCCCGTAGCGGTCCTCAAGTAGCTGCCGATTCCAGTCTGTCGAGGCTCTGGGACCAAAGAAATAGGCCCGCATGTCGTTGTCAATACCGATAATCCGCCAGCCCTTAGCGGCAAAGTAGTGAACAGATTCAGAGCCAATCAGTCCTGCCGACCCGGTAATTAGGGCAGTTGCCATACTCAAAACTCCACCACAAAATATAACCAGTTGTTCGTGCGCTAATTCACGGGCTAACTGCTGCCTGCCCGCCAGCCAAGAATTGATAGGGATGTCCCTGCACCCCAAGCAAATTTAATCCTAACCGAGGATCCCCCGCAGTTGGGTTTCATGCTGCCGAATCCACTCGTAGATACCTTGCAGGGTTTCCCTGGGGGTCTGCCGAGGATGCCATCCAGTCCGCTGCTGTACCCGCCTAGCGTCGGTGATAAATAGAGGCACATCCCCGGGGCGGTTTTGCGGAACCGGTTGAATGGGGACTTGCCGGCCCGTAATTGCTTGGCATATCTCAGTTGTCTCGAGTAGTGATAGGCTGCCCTCTAGGCCCCCCCCCACATTGAACAATTCCCCGTCTAGCTCGGCAAAGTGCTCCAGCTGATAGTCGATGAGCTGGCACAGGTCTTCCACCGCCAGTAGGTCGCGCACCTGTTTGCCCGTGCCGCCGTAGCCAAGATAGCTGAGGGGTTTTTGGAAGTAGTGAGCGGCCATCCAGAGTACGAACACCCCTTGGTCCACCTTACCCATCTGCCAGGGGCCTGTGATCACCCCGCACCGATTGATGACCGCTCCTACTCCGTAGGCCTGGTGGTACTCCTCGATCAGTAGTTCGGAGGCTAGTTTGGTGGCCCCGTAAAGAGAGCGGTATCCCCCTAGGGGAAAATCCTCACTAATCCCGGCCCCTGAGACCCCTGCTTGGTTTTGGGTGTCTAGGAGATGAAAGCGGCTAGGGCTCTCTGCCAAGGCGAGAGCTTCTAGGGCCCGGATCGGGTAGACACGGCTAGTGGAGAGAAATATTAGCCGGGCTTGGTGTTGCCGGGCCAACTCCAGGATATTGATCGTCCCCCCCAAGTTGGCTTGCAGGACGTACTGGGGAGAGCTGAACCCGGCTAATACCGAGGGCTCAGCTGAGCAGTCTAGGATTGTATCTACCCCGCCTACCTCTAAGTCTGCAAGAAAACGAATATCTCCGTGGATAAAATTTACCCCGGCTTGACTGAGACGGCTTAAGTTCAGCTCAGAGCCCCGCCGGCGGAGGTTATCTAGGCTGGTAATCTGCCAGTCGGGATGTGATGCGCGCAAACCCAGGGCAAGGGAACTGCCGATAAACCCTGCCCCCCCCAGGACTAGTACCCGCTCAACCATAGGACTTACTGCGGCTGCGGTGGTAGTCACCCCGGGAGAGGTTTTTCTCTAGCCAGACGTAGAGGACAATAAAGAGGTAGCGGCTGCCCATCTCCTTGATCTTGAGCTTAGAGATGCCAGTCTTGCGGTTGTACCAGTTCATGGGAATTACTGTGTAAGTAAACCCCCGTACTACAGCCTTGAGAGGCAGTTCCACGGTTAGATTGAAGTGGTGACTGAGAATTGGCTGGACCCCCTCAATTACTTCCCGGCGATAGACCTTGAAGGCGTTGGTAACGTCGTTATAACCCAGACCAAAGATAATGTTAACAAACCAGTTGGCCATGCGGTTGATCAGTAGCTTGTGGGCGGGGTAGTCCACCACCCTTGCCCCCCGCATGAACCGGGAGCCAAACACGCAGTCGTAGCCTTCCTGAAGTTTTTGGTAGGCTACCACTAAGTCCCGCGGGTCGTCGGAGGCATCAGCCATCATTATGGCTACCGCATCCCCCTGAAATACTTGCAGACCGCAGCGGACCGCAAAGCCAAACCCGTGAGGGGGCTGGTTGTGGATCAGGCGGACAGCCGGGTAAGTCTCCACTAGGCGGGCGCACACCTCGGGAGTGCGGTCGGTGCTGTTATCGTTGATGACTACAATTTCGTGGGGGATCTGAAATTCCTCTAGAGCTACCACTAGCAGTTGTACTGTCTCGTAAATGCAGCCCTCTTCATTGTGGGCCGGAATGACTACCGAAAGTTTCATCAGCCTAATTTAAAGGACGTCAGACCCCACTAGCCCTGACCCGGGTCGGGGTTTCCATGGGTGACTATCCCATGATATCCCTCCTGGGGTAGCTCAGGCCCCAAAAAACAGCCTGGACGCTTGGCATACAGGCTGCTTAACAGCAAGGGCTAGATCTGGTTTGCTCTACTGAAGGAGCAGTTTAACGTTGGCGCCCTGTAGGCCGGGCCGCTTCACGTCGTTGAGGGTTTTGTTAACGGCGTACTTCTGATTAATGGTGTTGATCAGATCAGTTTGGTTGTGCTTCTTGGCCACGCCCCAAAGATCTGCTATCAGATCAAAGGAACCGTCCGTGTTCCGGCTCCAGCCCAAGTCGTAGTCCCCATCAAGGACAGCTACCACATCGGCCCGCAGGCGCTGGCCATTGTAACCCCGGACGTCGGCGTCAGTCTTGACTACCATGCCCAAGTCCCGCAGGGAGGTTTGGAGAATGGTGCTGTCAGTAATCTTGGTACGTAGAGTGCTAAAGTGAGACATGGAGTGACCTCTGCTAAAATCCCTGAGTCTGAAAACCTGACTATGGTTTCGTCCGGTATGGGATGGCCGGCAAGTCCAGAGACTGGCCCCCTAGGGAACCCCGACCAACCCGACCGGACCGTTATCTCCCTACTGCAGCACCAGCTTGACGTTAGCCGCTTGCAGGCCGGGGCGCTTCACCTCGCTGAGGGTTTTATTGACCGCGTACTTTTGGTGGATGGTATCGATCAGGTCGGCTTGATTGTGCTTTTTGGCCACCCCCCAGAGGTCTGCCACTAAGTCGAAGGAGCCGTCTTCATTTTGGCTCCAGCCTAGGTCGTAGTCCCCATCAAGGACAGCTACCACATCGGCCCGCAGGCGCTGGCCATTGTAACCCCGGACGTCGGCGTTGGTCTTAACTACCATGCCCAAGTCTCGTAGGGAAGTTTGTAGGATGGCGCTGTCGGTGATCTTGGTGCGCAGGGTGCTGAAATGAGACATTTTAGGTTTTCTCCCGTTGGTGTAAGGTCAACCGAAACAAGAACGAACGTTGCGAACAATCGTGGTGAAGAGCACTTCGGACTTACGGACAACTGCTAGCTTGCGCTAGCCCTTCCCCCTAGGATGTAGGGAAGAAAGCCTGTTAGAATTCCAACCGCTGGTATTCCGCGGTGGCGGTGGCCGCCGGCCGGGCCCGCTGTCTGGCCCAGTCTCGCAGGGCCGTAACCTGTTCACTCATGGTCTTGGACAGGGGCAGGGTGGCCTTGATGGCGGCGATGATATCCAACTGGTTAAACTCTCGGTCCTGGGCGAAGGCTTCATACATGGCTGAGATCAAAGCCTGCTCAATCTCAGCTCCTGAGAAGCCATCGGCGATAGTAGCCAACTGTTCCAAGTCAAAACGGCCGACCTCTCGGTGGCGCTTGTCTAGGTGGATCCGGAAGATGTCTTGTCGCTCGCCACTGTTCGGCAGATCGACAAAAAAGATCTCGTCAAATCGCCCCTTACGTAAGAACTCCCCCGGTAGCCGGTCGATGCGATTGGCAGTGGCCATGACAAAGACTGGGGAGGTTTTCTCCTGCATCCAGGTTAAAAAGGTGCCAAAGATCCGACTAGAGGTGCCACCATCGGAGTCGGCAGAGCCGCCAGTGCCCGCAAAGGCCTTGTCCAATTCATCTATGAACAGGAGAGCTGGGGAGATGGATTCGGCGGTCTTCAGGGCCCCCCGCAGGTTGGCTTCCGAGCGCCCCACCAAGGAGCCGTCGTAGACCCGACCCATATCCAACCGCAGTAGGGGCAAGCCCCACAGCCGGGCCGTGGTCTTAGCGATCAGGGACTTGCCACACCCGGGCACTCCTAGAATCAGCATCCCCTTGGGCTGGGGCAGACCATACTCCCGGGCCCGGGCCGTGAAGGCGTTGGAGCGCTGCCGGAGCCACCGCTTCAATTCCTCTAGGCCTCCAACGGAGTCTAGGGTCTCATCTTCTTCGATGTAGTCAAGGATGCCATTGCGGCGGATCAGCTGTTTCTTTTCCGACAAGACAATTTCCACTTCATCCCCGGTCAGCCGGCCTCTAGTAACCTGGGCCTTACGGTAAACCTTCTCCGCCTCGTCCCGGGTCAGGCCTAAGGCTGCCCGCAGGAGTTTTTCCCGGGCCAAGGCCCCCAAGCGATTGGGGTGCTGGTCTGCGTACTGGGAGAGTACCTGATTGAGTTCGCTGAGGGAGGGGAGGGCAAAGTCTAGGACTACTACTTCCTTCTCCAACTCCACTGGAATTTGCTGCACTGGGCCCATTAGAATAATTGTCTTTTGGGTGCCCTTAAAACTGGCGATGGCGTCCCGCAGCCAGCGGGTCACCTCGGGGGCGTCAATGAAGGGGTGGAGGTCCTTAAAAATAAACACCCCCGGCTCCCGTTGCCGGATCACCCATTCGATAGCCGCCTGGGGCGAAACAGTGTTGTGCTGCGAGGTGGTGCGAGGCTGACCGTACTCGACGATCCCGTGGGTGACTGTCCACAAAAACAACCGCCGGGGAGACTTACCTTGGGTGATGGCGGCGATAGCCTGCTCGGCCCGCTCCTCCTCTGAGGTCAAAAGCTGAACCAGAGGATACTGGGCTTGAAGCAGGATGCTGAGTTCTTCTTTCATAACCATCACTTGGGTAAGGGGAAAGGCTAGCAGGTGATCAGACTTTCATGGGGGCCTAGCTGGTCCTGCACAACCAGACCCGAGGCGCCCTGAGAATTTAAGGGGAATAGCTCACCCTCGCGGATGACCATGCTCTCCGTACAACTAGGACAAGTGTATACCCGGTGGGTGTGGCCATAGGCGGACTCCACCAGAGCCCCATGGGCCAGATAGAAACTAATGGCCCGCTCTGCCAGGTCCGACATTGGCACGCCGGTAGCGGCGGCATGAATCTTCAGCTGACGATGCAGATCGGCGGGGAGATATAAAGTTACTTTCTGTTTGTCTTGCATATACTTGCGGGTGGCTGTACTCCCTCATGGTAAATCATCTTAAGTCTGGGAGCCTATGCTGTCAAGCCAGCTTGCTGGTATACCGGCAAAAGCGTAACATTAATTAACTTTAGAATCAGGCACAATTAGTTTGTCTCTCTCTACCCCTAGATCACCGTGGCGAATCATTCCAGTACTTACGAATCCTTAACCCAGGAAATTGGCCACCAGCTATTGACCGCCACTCAAGAAATGGGGGCTTTTTTCGGTTCCCTGCGCTGGGATGACAAACTCCTCGCCTGGGCTATGGCTCACCCTGGACTGCGGGTGCAACTATTTCGCTTCATCGACTGCCTCCCGGCCCTCCCCAACAAGACGGAGATTGCTAATCATCTCCAGGGATATCTAAGCAGCCCCGGAGTAGAGTTGCCCTCGGCCCTAAAAACCCTCTTGAATTTTCCCCAGGCTGACTCCCTAGCCGGAAAACTGGCCGCCACTACGGTGACAGGTGCGGTTTCTACCCTCGCCCAACGCTATATTGCCGGGGAGTCTATTCCTCAGGTGCGCAAGAATTTAGCCAAACTCCAGCAGGCAGGGATGAGTTTTACAGTCGACCTGTTGGGGGAGGCAGTGATTACCGAAGCCGAGGCTCAAGGATATCTGCAGAACTATTTACACCTCATGGAAGCCCTAGGCACCGGTCAAGTATCCGTGAAGTTGACTGCTCTTTACTCCCAATTTGACCCCTTGGACCGGGAGGGGAGTAGTCGCAAGGTCAAGGAGCGAGCTCGCCTGCTGCTGCGCCGCGCCCAGGAGTTGGGTGTACAGGTGCATTTTGATATGGAGCAGTACGCCTACAAGTCCCTGACTTTGGAGATTCTCCAGGAGCTGTTGTCGGAGGAAGAATTTCATGAGCGCACCGATGTCGGCATTACCCTCCAGGCCTACCTGAGGGACAGTGCCCAGGACCTCCATGACCTGCTAGCCTGGGGACAGCAGCGGGGCTACCCGGTAACTGTCCGTCTTGTCAAGGGAGCCTACTGGGACCAAGAGACTATCCATGCTGCCCAGCAGAATTGGCCGGCGCCGGTGTTTGCCGCCAAAGGAACTACCGACGCCAACTTTGAGCAGCTCACCCAGCTGCTGCTTGAGCATCACCACATCCTCCGGCCCGCTATCGGTAGTCATAATGTCCGCTCCCAGGCCTGGGCCCTGGCGGTTGCTACCCTCCGCCAAATCCCTCCTGCTCAGATTGAGTTTCAGGTCCTTTACGGGATGGCTGACCGCCTGGCCCAAGCCCTAGTCCGCCGCGGTCAACAGGTGCGAGTCTACTGCCCCTACGGCGAGCTGATACCGGGTATGGCCTACCTGATCCGGCGCCTCCTGGAAAACACCGCCAATAGTTCCTTCTTGCGTCAAAGTCTGGAGAAGCGCCCTCCCCAGGAGCTGCTAGCCTCGCCCCAAGCCTCCGAGGTGGTTGCCCCTGGGCCTCAGGGGTTTACCAATGCCCCTAACACTGACTACGCTGACCCCCACCAAAGACTAATTGCCCAGGAGGCCTTGGCCCAGGTCCGTGCGCAACTCGGCCAAACCTACTGGCCCCTAATTAGAGGGGAGTACCAAGTCTGTGGGACGGTAATTGAGTCGGAGAACCCGTCTCAGCCCGAGGAGATCATTGGTCGGGTGGGAATGGTGGGGATTGAGGAAACCGAAGTCGCCCTGCACGCGGCCAGAGCGGCCTTCCCGGAGTGGCGCTGTACCCCGGTGGCCGAGCGCAGTCGTATCCTGCGCCGGGCCGGGGAGTTGATGGAGTGCAGACGAGGCCAACTAGGAGCCTGGATTGCTCTAGAGGTAGGTAAACCCCTAGCGGAGGCGGACGCGGAGGTTTCGGAGGCGATCGACTTTTGCTACTACTACGCCCAGGAGATGGAGCGCCTAGACCGGGGCCAGGCAGCGGACATTCCCGGGGAGACTAACCGTTACACCTACCAACCCCGCGGCCTAGTGGCGGTGATTGCCCCCTGGAATTTCCCCTTGGCGATCCCAGTAGGTATGACGGTGGCGGCCCTAGTGGCTGGTAATTGTGTTTTGCTCAAGCCGGCAGAAACCTCGGCGGTCATCGGGGCTCACTTTGCTGCCATCCTCCAGGAGGCCGGGGTGCCCGGGGGGGTGTTTCAGTACCTCCCTGGGGAGGGTTCCCTAGTGGGGGCCCACCTGGTCCGGCACCCCTGGGTGCACATGATTGTGTTTACGGGCTCCCAGGCCGTAGGTTGCCAGATCTACGCCCAAGCGGCTCAGCTCCAGCCCGGTCAGCAGCACCTGAAGCGGGTAGTCGCCGAGATGGGGGGCAAAAACGCCATTATTGTTGACACCAGCGCCGACCTGGACCAGGCAGTCCAGGGGGTAGTGAACTCGGCCTTTGGCTACAGTGGTCAGAAGTGCTCCGCTTGCTCCCGCGTGATTGTGCTTGAGACTATCTACGAGCGATTCTTGGCGCGTTTGGTGGAGGCTACCCGCTCTCTCACGGTAGGGGTAGCCACCAATCCGGGCACCCGGGTCGGCCCCGTGATCGACCGGGCGGCTCAAGAGCGGATTCAAGCCTGGATTGCCCGGGCCCCTCACCAGGGAGAGGTGGTGCTAGCCATGCCCAGTCCAGCTGGGGGATACTTTGTGGGCCCGGTAATTGTGGCTGGCGTAGACTCCCAGGCTCCCCTCGCCCAGGAGGAGATCTTTGGCCCTGTGTTGGCGGTGCTCCGGGCGGTAACCTTCTCCCAGGCGCTGGAAATTGCTAACGGCACCCCCTACGCCCTCACCGGGGGACTCTATTCCCGCACTCCCTGGCACATTGCTCAAGCTCAAACCGAGTTTGCCGTCGGTAACCTCTACATCAACCGCACCACCACCGGGGCAGTGGTTAACCGCCAGGCCTTTGGCGGCTTTAAATTATCAGGGGTGGGGTCTAAGGCGGGCGGGCCTGACTACCTGCTGCAGTTTCTTGAGCCGCGGGTGGTGACGGAAAATATTCAACGCCAGGGATTTGCGCCGATTCCGGGGACTGAATAACTACCCCCTAGGGGCTAAGGTGACTGAGGTCATTAAACCGGTCAATCCGCCAAAGGCTAGGGTTATGGAGGTTCTCGCCGGTTATATGCCACCGCTGGCGGTCGAGGCTGAAGATAAAGCAGGCTGTAGGGGGGGGATCGAAGCCCCAAGTCCTGGAGGTACCTAGGATCTCGGCCACTAAATGTGGCAGCACGCCGCCGTGGGTGATAATCCAGAACCGGTCTGGGGTCCGGGAGCCCTCAATTAGGGCGGTAAGAAACCGCCGACAGCGGGCCCGGCCCTGGCTGGGGCTTTCGGCTCCAGGGATGGGCAACAGGTCACGGCTATTTTCTAGGCTCCTGCACAGGTCAGGGTAGCGCTGGCGAGCCTCATCCCAGGTCAAGCCAGTGAAGATGCCCAAGGCCAGCTCACTTAAATCTGCTGATTCCCCCAAGGGCGGCCTGGGGGTGTCTAGAGCGTCCCAGAGGAGGATTGCTGTTTCTCTGGCTCGCCGCAGGGGACTGCTATAGATGGCGGTGGGGGGTTGCTTGGCCAGAACTTGGGCGAGCTTTCTTACCTGGAGGATGCCCCCTTCAGAAAGGCCACAGTCCTGGTGACCTTGCATTTCCCCCCGTACGTTGCCCGTAGATTCCCCGTGACGGATCAGCACCAGCTGCACTCCTGAGGTTCCTGTCAAGGGAGGGAGGGAAGCTTGAGGGCTTTGAGGATTAAATCTGCCAACCCTGGCTGATCTCCCAGGGGAGACTCCAGGTGCAAGGTGGCGCAGGTCTGAGACTGCAATTCCCGGACCAGGGCAGCGATGCCGTGGCTAAGATGACCACCAAAGAGAACATAGGGAAGAATACCAATTCTCCGGCACCCCTGCTGTTCCAAGGCTTGTACTTGATCGGCTAAGCTGGGTTTCCGGGTCCAAAACGCCACCTGCACAGCTAAGGAAGCGGCTAGGGCTTGCACCGCCTGGTTGCCCTCCGACCGGTTGCTGCCGTGGGCAACTAGAATCCACCCCTCACAGGTGGCTTGGGCCATGGCTTTAGTCAATAGGGTGCTGATCTGGGGGTGGGCGCCCAGGTGAGGCCAAATCTCCAACTTCAAGGCGGGGGGTAATTTTGCCATAGCGGCGGCCATGGCGGCAGGAACGTCTTCCTTGACGTGTACTCCAGGCAACAGAAATAGGGGAAAAACCCTTACTACCCTATGCCCCTGATGGTAGGCTCCTAGGGCGTGACCACAAGTCTGGAGGATTAAGTTATCGACAGAGGGCTCGAGGACTGCTGTCCTCACCCAGGGGGTAAATTCCTGGGGGTTGAGGCCTGCCGTCACTTGGGCTGCTAGCTTCCCGAGGGCTAGCCGGACCCGCCCGTCGGAGCTGCCATGGGATACAAGCAACAGGGCACAGGACATCTGGGCAATCTACATAGGATCTCCATCCACTGTTAGTCTAGCCCGTTTTTCCTCAGTCCCCTCAAGGGTCTGCTATAATTTGCGAGTCTTGATTGGCCCCCGGCCAATTGCCCTTACTTGAATTACTTGTAACTGTGAAAGTCTTACAGCCTTCTGGTATCTTGGACAGCTCTACCACTGCTGACCTACGCAATCAGATTGTCGCGGCGGTGGATGGGCAGGCCAAGTTTATCCTACTCGACCTTAAGAGCATAGACTTCATTGACAGCTCTGGTCTGGGAGCTCTGGTTTCAGCGGCCAAAGCAGTCCGCCTCGCGGGAGGAGACCTGTATATCTGCTCCCTGACCAATCAAGTGAAGATGCTTTTCGATCTGACGCGGATGGACCGCATCTTTACGATTTTCGAAAACCAGGCGGATTGCTTTGCTCAGATCCAAGGCCAATAATCCTGGCACCCCTCACTGCCGCCTAGCCATGAACCCAGCTCCCCAGCCGCCTTTACGAAGGATCCATCTGCAGGTGGAAACAGATTTCCGAGCGGCGGATAAGGTTCTGACATGGTTTGAAGACTTGAACAACCCGCCCCTGGCGGACCAACGGATCTGGTGGCAGTGCCAGACCGTGGTCAAGGAAATATTTGACAACGTGGTAGATTACGCCCACCGCGAGCTGCCGACAGAAACGCCAATCGTGCTCGAGGCAGTCCGGTTTCCCGACCGCTTGGAACTGCGGATTTGGGACTATGGCCCCCCCTTTAACCTCCAGGGAAAGCTAGACCAAATGCTCACCCTGGAAGAGAATGACCAAGACCGGGGCCGAGGCCTGCGCATCATTGAGAAAATTGCTGATCATATTAGCTGTGAACGTACCCATGACAATCGTAACTGTTTTCTATTCGTCAAGTACTGCTAGCTAGACCTCACCCCCCAGCAAGGGGGAGCTTCACCTAGGCAGGGTGAGCCCGAAGAAAAGTCTGGATTTCTGCCAGGTCTGCTTCCATCTCATTTATATAGCCATATATACTGACAGGCCTGTCTCCCTCGAGGGCCACTTCAATCTGGCTAGCTAGGGCCCGCAGGCCAAACGCCCCAGCATTGGCAGTGGCCCCCTTGATTCGGTGGGCAATCCTCCGGAGAGCCGAGTCATCCCCTTGCTCTACCGCTGCCCTCAGGCCTCCGATCTGGGCCTGGAGATCTTCTACCAACAGCCGTAGAAGTTCCAGCTCAAATTCGGGGTCGTTTTCCGAGAGCCGATGTAGGTAAGACCAATCCAAAACCTGGTCTAAATTGGTTGCGAAAGAATCTGGCATGAAAAGAGGCAATACAACCGAAGATTGAGTCTGGGGGGCGAAGTCTCCCTGGGGGAGCTCTCCTCGGCTTTTTGTCACAGTTATCATCCCGAGTATACCAAGACACCCGACTCTCCCGTCACAGAATCTGACTCCCTACTGTAGAAATGGCAGTGGCTGGGGAGCCGGCATCGCTTGAAGCACTTGACTCATAGCCTGGTGTAAATGCCCATTGGTGGCCAGAATCCGGCCAGAGCTTAAAATTACCGGTGTCCCATCGTAGGCACTAGTTTGTCCCCCTGCCTCCCGGACTAGAACTATCCCCGCGGCAATGTCCCACGGGGATAACCCCCTTTCCCAGTAGCCGTCAATGGCCCCGTAGGCTACGTAGGCCAAATCCAAGGCGGCTGCCCCACAGCGGCGTACTCCCTGGGTGAGATGGGTGAAGCGACAGAACTCGGGGTAGTTATTATCGTTGGTTTCCCGGCGGTCGTAGGCAAAGCCCGTGGCCAGGAGGCTGTGGGCAAGGTTATCGGTAATGGAAACCTTAATTGGCTGATGGTTACAGGTAGCCCCCAACCCGGCCGCTGCCTGGAATAGGTGGTCAGAAACTGGATTGTAAACCACCCCTAGCTGGGGGACTCCCTCAACTAATAGGCCAATAGACACTGCAAACCAGGGGTACTGGTGAGCGTAGTTAGTGGTGCCATCTAGAGGGTCGATAGCCCAGAGGAAAGGGCTCTGCTGCCTGCCTAAAAGACCGCTCTCCTCCGCCAGGATATCGTGGTCAGGGGCGTAGCGCCGCAGCACCTGAAGAATTGCAGCCTCTCCGTGCCGGTCAGCATCCGTCACCAGATCACCGGGTCTACCCTTCTCCCGGACCTCCTCCAGTCTTCCCCAGTATTGTCTAAGTACAGATCCCCCCGCCTGGGCTGCCTCTGTAGCTACTTCCAGCCAACTACCCAACTGGATATCAGACCCCATAGTTACTCCTCATCTACCGGCAAGCCCCAGCGAGTTCTACCGCGGCCAAAATAACGACCAAACTGGAGCTCGTAGACCTCGTCCTCAGCTTGGGTTGACATTACTAAATCCGATTGCGCAAAACTGACGCACAACAAAGCATAACCCTGCCGCCGCAGGGCCGCCGACAAACCCATGGCCTCTGGTTGGCGGACCGACCCAGAGTGGATCTTAACTGCGCAGGTGGTACAAGCCCCATTACGACAGGAAAAGGGCAGCTGGACTCCTTGGGCCTCCAAGGCAGCCAGAATGTAATGGTCGTCGGGCACTTCTCCTGTGTAGGTATGCTGATGATGGTGGATACGAATTCGATACCCCATGGCCTACACCCCGCTTTTGATTAGGTGTCACCATACCAGCATATCCTGACTGACCGGCTCTCCATGCTCACTAGCACCCAGAATTCCCTAGTCAAACAGATCCGCCGCCTCCACAGCTCCAGGGACAGGCATACCCAGGGTTTAATGCTCCTTGAGGGGACCCACTTGGTCCAGGCTGCCTTCGCGGCCCAGTGGCCCCTAGAAACCCTCTGCGCCACCCCCCAGTGGCAGAGTGACCATCCGGACCTGTGGGTTCAGGGCCAGGTCCAGCGTCGAGAACTAGTCAGCCCCGAAGTGCTTCAGGCCATGGCTACCACCGTCACTCCCGTAGGTGTGGTAGCTACCGGGCCGCGTTCCCTAGGCCAGGCGGTACCCTTTACCCACCTGGGTCTAGCTCTAGAAACTATCCAAGACCCTGGCAACATGGGGACAATTATTCGCACCGCCGCCGCCGCCGCCGCCGAAGGACTCTGGGTTAGTAATGATTCGGTTGATTTAGACCATCCCAAGGTCTTGCGGGCTTCGGCCGGACTGTGGTTCCGCTTGCCCATGCAGAAGGTGGAGGACCTACCCGACCGAGTCCGTACCTGTCAAGTCCAGGGTTTACAGGTGGTGGCTACTTTGCCGACGGGGGCCCTGAATTACTGGCAGGTAGACTGGCGGCGACCGACGGTAATCTTGCTAGGGAATGAGGGAGCTGGCCTTTCTCCTGGGATTGCTGCGCTTGCTGACCTACAGGTACAGGTGCCCTTAGCTCCAGGGGTAGAGTCCTTAAATGTAGCCGTGGTAGCCGCCCTAATGCTCTACGAGGCCCAGCGCCAGCGCACCACCCCCTAGAGCCCCTCGAACTCCGCAACTTCTGCATCAGGGGGGTCGGCAGCTTCGCTCTTGGCCAGGGAGTTGGAGGAGACTACCACCCCGGTTTCTAGTTTTTGGCGGACCTGTTGTTCGATCTGCAGAGCGAGGGGGGGGGTTTCCTCAAGGTACTTAATGGCATTATCCCGGCCCTGGCTGATATTGTCGCCGTTGTAACTATACCAGGCTCCCCGCCGCAAAAGAATCCCCGTTTCCTCCGCTAAGTCTACAAGACAGCCTAGGACAGAAATCCCCTTACCGAAGATGATGTCGAATTCGGCCACTCGAAAAGGAGGGGCGACCTTGTTCTTGGCCACCTTCACCTTGACCCGGATCCCGAACTCCTCGGTGCCCTTTTTCAGGGTCTGGATCCGCCGGATATCCAGGCGCAAGGAGGCGTAAAACTTGAGGGCGTTGCCACCGGTGGTGGTTTCCGGGCTGCCGTAGGTAACCCCAATCTTTTGGCGCAACTGGTTAAGGAAGATGACTGTGCACCCGGACTTACCGATGTTACCGGTGATCTTGCGCATGGCTTGGCTCATTAGGCGGGCCTGCAAGCCCACATGGCTGTCTCCCATCTCGCCTTCGATCTCAGCCCGGGGTACCAAGGCCGCCACCGAGTCTACCACCACAATATCAACCGCTGCCGAGCGCACCAGATGATCGACAATCTCCAGGGCTGCCTCTCCAGTGTCGGGCTGGGAGACAAACAGATTTTCAATGTCCACACCAAGAGCCTTGGCGTAGGCTGGGTCTAGGGCATGCTCTGCATCTACAAAGGCGGCTACTCCCCCTGTCTTTTGCACCTCAGCCACGGCATGTAGGGCCAGGGTGGTTTTCCCAGAGCTTTCCGGACCGTAAATCTCCACTACCCTACCCTTAGGAATCCCACCCCCCAGGGCGAGGTCTAGGGTTAGAGATCCGCTAGGGATAGTCTCCACCTTCATGCGGGTTGCGTCGCCTAGACGCATGATTGAGCCCTTGCCAAAGTTGCGCTCAATCTGAGTCAGGACTAGGGCTAGGGCTTTCTGCTTGTCGGAGGGTTCAGGTGCTTTAGAGGCCATGGGTAGGGAGACTAAGAGAGCATTAGTTCCAAATTAACAGGCTATGCTCCCGATTTGCCAAGTCCCCCTAGCAGCCCTGTCCTAGGGATTACCTGTGGCCTTGACTAGCTCCACATGGCAGTCGCCCGGGTCGCTGGCCTGCTGGCGACATTTATCCAAGGCTCGGGCCCTAGCCCCGCCGTAGGAGGGAGACCAGCCCCAGGAGATGTAGTCAGACCCTGAGCGGACGATGGCAATGTACTCATCCCGAAACCAGTAACGGATGGTGCAGGAGCTGTTAGAGCCTCGGCATTCAGACAAAGCCGCCGCTTCGGCCCCTTGGCGTGTAGGCCAGTTCACGGAGTAGCCGTAGCCATTACCATGGGTTGCCACGGCAATCGCTCCCCAGGGACCAGACCCGGCCCGGGCCGGTCCGGCGATGCTGACTAGGGCTCCAGCTAGCAGAGTATAGGCTGCTTGTTTCAGAAGGGTGGGAGCAGATAACTTCATAGAATTATTTAGCTGAAGTAATATTGCTCCAATACTTACCTTAAATTCTCCGGGAAGGCAAATCCTTTTGATGTTTCTTAATCGAGTCTTTTACTCAGCCTGGCTGGCTTTGCAATCCTCCTCACGCTCCTAGTTCTCGCCTTCCTTCTAGGGCCCGGGCTAAGGTTACTTCGTCCGCGTACTCTAGGTCACCGCCCATGGGTAACCCAAAGGCAATTCTCGTCACCCGGGTAAAGGGTTGCAGGAGGTGCCCCACGTAGAGGGTAGTGGTTTCCCCCTCCACACTTGGGCTAATGGCCAGAATTACCTCCTTAACCCCCGGTTGGCTGACCCTCTGCACTAGGGGCTTCAGGGCTAGCTGTTCTGGGCCAATCCCATCCATGGGTGATATCAGGCCACCTAGGACGTGGTACTGTCCCCGGTACTCGCGGGTTTTTTCCAGGGCAATTACATCCCGGGAGTCGGCAACCACGCAAATGGTGTACTGGTCTCGACTTGGGGCGGAGCAGATCTCACAAACCGGCTCGGCGGACAGGTGAAAGCACACCGAGCAATAACCCACCTGGTGCTTAGCATCTATGAGAGCCTGGGCAAGGGCTTGCACATCTTCCTCGGACTGCTTAAGGAGGTGGAGGGCCAAACGCTGAGCAGACTTGGGACCAATACCTGGCAACCGCTGCAGTTGCTCAATCAAGCGGGCCAGGGGGCGGGTGTAGATCGTGGTTTTAGGCTCCAATGGGGGACTTTCAGTTTAGCCTGGAGGCCACTGCAGTGGGCGACCAGCCAAAAGATGGAGGTGCAGGTGAGGTACGGTTTGGCCTCCATCCTGCCCCTGGTTGATCACGACTCGGTAGCCATTCCCTAGCTGCAACTGGTCTGCTACCCGCTTTAGGGTCAGCAACAGGTGCCCTAACAAGGCGTGCTGGGCCGGACCACACTCTCCCAGGCCCGCTATGGGCTCCTTGGGTACGATTAGGACGTGAGTGGGAGCTTGGGGATGGATATCCCGAAAGGCAATGGCCAAATTATCTTCGTAGAGAATATCCGCCGGGATTTCCCGCCGGACAATTTTGCTAAACAGGGTGTCCTGGGACTGGCTCATGGATTAACACCTAGGCATATGTAGTTGATCATACCCCTGGGGGCAACCGCTCCTGCTACCCCTCAAGGAGAGGCAAATCGGTTGATAATAACAAGTGCTGGCCAGTTGCAGCGGGGTTTCCATGAAGCAGTGTTTTCGTCTCTCCAGTCTGATCACAGCCGCGGCCCTAGTCTGGGTCCTCTGGGGGGGTCAGGTGTGGGCCGCGCCGCCGCCCTCTGCTTTCCTATTTATGCCTCGTCAAGCACCCCTAGTTGTTTCCCTTGAGCAAGGACGTCGCCTCCCACCGGCTATTGCCTCCTTGCCAGAGTTTTTGCTCAAACCCTTGGGTGTTGATTACCAAGCCATCCCCCCCTGGGCAGGTCCGGGGGTGGCTCTGGGTTTGACTAGCCTAGATGCAGACCATGACCCGACCAACGGCCGCCAGCCGGGATACCTGCTCGCCGCCCCGGTCGAGTCCCCGGAGCGGGCCCGGAGGTTTCTGGTGAGCCTGGCCCGGGCGGGGGCAACCCCGGTAGCGGAAGACTTAGCCGGGGTGACCATGAAGTACTATTCCAGTCTATCCCTAGCCTGGGCCCTGGTGGCTGACCAATTTGTCCTCGTCGCAAATCATCCCCAAGTCCTACGGGATGCCCTCACCGCTGCCCAAGCCCCGGGCCTCAACCTCCAGGACTACACTCCCTACCAGGAGGCCTACCGCGGTTTGAGCCATGACCCCCAGCTAATACTGTACTCCTACCTGCCCCAAGCTTTTTTAGCCCTAGGTGCTCCCTCGCCCGCCCCCTATACCTACCCCAGTTTGGTAGCCGGGGTATGGCAGAACCGCCAGCACCTAGGGGCCGATCTAGCGTTGCTGGCCGCTGCAGTTGAAGGGGAGGTAACTCCTGCTCCCCCCGCCCCTCTTGGTAGCCTCAAGTACCTGCCCCAGGATAGTTTTTTGGTGGCCGCTGGCCAACACCTAGACCGGTTTTGGCCGGACTTGGACCAGACCACTAGAGGCTACCCGGGTCTGCAAAATTTGGTTTTCCAGGAGGCTGCCAGCCTGGAAAAGCGTTGGGGCCTCAACCTGGCCGAGGACATCTTGGCCTGGAATCAGGGAGAATATGCCTTTGCCCTGTTGCCTCGGGGTGCGAGTATTGATTGGCTCCTAGTCACCCCGAGCTCCCCGGCGGTCACCGCTGCCCTCGAGGGTTTGGGGGCGAAGGCCCAGGCCCAGGGTTATAGCTTCAGCCAGATCCCCCAGGGAGACCAGGTGATCGCTGCCTGGACCAGGTTGAACCCTAAGGGTGACCTGTCCCTAGAGACCCAAGTAGGCTTTGGCCACCTCCAGTACCAGGGCTACGAACTGCTGAGTAATTCTCTGCCAGCTTTGGTTGAGGCACTCCAGTCCCCGTCCCTGACCGATTCTCCCCGCTTCCGGGCCGCCATTGCTCCCCTGACAGGGGTAAGCGGCTACCTACACCTAGATTGGACCCGGGGGCGAGAACCGATCTTGCATGCTCTGCCGGTGCTGAAACTTGCCCGCCTCCTGGCACCGGACCTTTTCAAGCATTTGGGCACTATGACGCTGGGGGAAGTAGACCATCAAGGCTCTGGGGTGAGGTGGGCAGCCCTGAGTGTGGAACTAGCCAGCTAGGATCCTTCCCCCGCCCAGTAACCATGCTATATAATCAAATCTGCCCGGATTTTCTATGGACATCCAGCCATCGTGACCACCCTCGGGGTTAACATCGACCACGTGGCCACCCTGCGTCAAGCCCGCCGGACTACTGAGCCTGACCCGGTAACCGCTGCCGCTCTAGCCGAGTTAGGGGGAGCCGACGGGATTACGGTGCACCTGCGTGAAGACCGCCGTCACATCCAAGAGCGGGACCTGCTGCTGTTGCGCCAGACCGTCCAGACTCATCTCAACCTAGAGATGGCTGCCGTCCCCTCCATGGTCGACCTAGCTCTACAGGTTAAACCAGACTACATCACCCTGGTGCCGGAACGACGGGAGGAAGTGACCACGGAGGGGGGCTTAGACGCGGTAGCCCAGCAGGATTACTTGACCCAAGTGGTGGCCACCCTCCAGGGGGCAGGGATTCCTGTCAGCCTATTTATCGACGCCCAGCCTGCCCAGATTAAGGCTGCAGCCGCCTTGGGAGCCCAGTTCATCGAACTGCACACGGGCCCCTACGCCGGTGCTAGCACCGAGTCTCTTCGCCGGGAGCAGCTGCAGATTTTGGAGCAGGCCTGTGTCCTCGCCCAGGCCCAGGGGGTCCGAGTGAATGCCGGCCACGGATTGACCTACAAAAACGTCCGGCCGGTAACAGAGCTACCGGCAGTGGAGGAGTTAAACATTGGCCACAGTATTATCAGCCGGGCTGTGTTTGTGGGCCTAGAGCGTGCGGTGCGGGAGATGAAACAGGCGATCAAGCTCGACTAGATTGTTAGATAATTATCTAGTAGTAATCCAGGTAGATTGTTTCATGCAGACGTACTATTTTGTCCTCGCTAGTCAAAGGTTTCTCTGTGAAGAAGAACCCCTCGACGAGGTCCTGCGCGAGCGGCGGCGTAACTACGAACATCAGGGTAAGGAGATTGACTTTTGGCTAGTGGTCCAGCCTGCCTTTCTGGAAAATGTTGCCTTCGCAGACCTCAAGACCCGCTGTCCCCAGCCGGCGGCCGCCATTATCTCCACTAACCCCCAATTCATCACCTGGCTTAAGCTGCGCCTCGAGTACGTAATCACGGGGGAGTTTACTGCCGCTCAAGTGGCCGAGCCCCTAGCCTCCCTGGCCAGCCTACCTATGCCCTGAAGGGCAAAAGCTGGCAAATTTCTCCAGGCCCCCGGTCCCAAGCTTTGGCGCACTAATTCTCCCAGACGTTCTAGGCTGAGGGGATGGGCTGCAGGGAAGGGTGGTTGCTCCTCCAGGTAGGCGACCAGGCCTAGGGCTCCTAGGCGAGTTAGGTAGGCGGCGCTGAGGCCTTGGACCGCTCCCGCAGCCACGAAGGTGACCGCATTAGTTTTCAGGAAGCTTGTCACTACCTGGGTGGACACTTCCACTACCCCCAGCTTGAGCATCACCCCGGCGATGGTAGTGGTGATAGCCCGAGCCTGGTCCCGGCTAAAACCCTGGTGGTAAAGGTTGCCTAGATCCAGGACCAATTGAATGTTCACAGCCCCGGTAGCGAGCAGATCTAGCAGCGGCAGGGGGCTGACAAAGGCGGCTACCCCCGGCAGCCACTGGGCTTGGTCAATCAAGGCAAGGGCCCGGGGCCGACGCTCCTGGATGATAGCTTGGCAAATTTGCCCCTTGATCCGGGCTACCTGCCGCCGGGAGCGCCCTAAACGTAAGTCAGCTTCCTCTTGGGTCAAAACCCTTCTTAGTCTTTCCCGCAAGCTCTGCAGCTCGGGCTGAGGATAATCTGGGAATTCTTGGATGCTCCCGCCTTGCAAGTACTTTCGTACCATCAAGGGGTTAGGGGCGGCACTGGTGGCCACTACATCAGCGGAGGAAATCAGTCCCCGGAGGCGTGAACACAGCTGCTGCTGGATTAGGAATTGCTGCTGGGGGAGATGTAAGTCTTTTTTGTTGTAGACCACCAGGGTGCGGCGATCGGTGGCCCGTAGCTCTCGGACTTGGTTGAGTTCCCCCTCCTCTAGGTCGCCGTCCCCCACAAACAGAACCAGATCAACCGAGGGTGGTAGGCTCCCTAGGGAGCCGGTGGGGGGGTCCCAGACACGGTAGGTCGGAGCCAGAGCTTGCACGAGGGTGGTTTTACCTACCCCGGGACGGCCCCAAACCGCCAGTTGGATGGGGCTAGGGTCAGGACCTAGCTGCAGCTGGGCTAGTTGTTGCCGTAGCTGTTCTCCCGCCTGGGGGTTGGGACTTTCCTCTTGCCAGCGCTCTAATAACTCTTCAACTTCCCGCAGGGCAACTTCCAGGCTGATGGGTTTAGGGGGGGCAGCGGTGCCAGGCTTCCCCCACCACCACAGACCGGCTCCCGCTGCCAACAATCCAGTCCAGAGGACCTCATCAAACCAGGCCGGCAGAGCATTTAGTAGAAATACTCCGAGGCTGGCCGCTAGTAGGGATATGAGTACAGGCCGGAGGACAAGAGGTCTAGGCAAGGGCGTTACTCCAGGATCGCTGGGATAAATTTTATCAGGAATCACCAACTATCAAGATTCACTGACCGTATCGGCACCCAAGGGGGTGGGGCTCCAGTGCTCCCCGACAATGCTGGTATGGACTTGCCAAGCAGGATCTGTAGCTGGATAGTCACGCCGGTAGTGGCCCCCCCGACTCTCCCGGCGAAAACTGGCACTTTTGAGGATCAGTAGGGCTATGTCGAGGAGATTACGGGTCTCGCCCCAAAACCTGAGGGGAGTGTCTGTGGCGACTGCGGTGCCAGGAGAAATACTGGCTAGGGCCTGGGTGGTGGGGTCTTGGGCAAATTCTGTGCGCCAGCGGCCTACTTGGGCAATTGCCTTCTCCAGGGAGTCCTGGGCACGAGAAATGCCGGCGGATTGCCACAGCAGGCGAGGAAGTTCTCGGCGAATTGTCTGCAGGCGGATTTGAACTTCGGGAATAGTTATGTTCCGGTCTAGGTGATTGGCCACTCGGTCAAGGGGGCGAGGCACTAACCGGCCGATGGCTTGCGCAAATACTAGACACTCAAGGAGAGAGTTGCTAGCAAGGCGGTTAGCGCCGTGGACGCCGGTACTGGCAGTTTCCCCTAGGGCGTAGAGACCAGGAATGGTGGTTTCCCCTGACAGATTAGTAGTGATTCCTCCCATCCAATAGTGGGCAGCTGGAGAGACAGGTACTAGCTCCTGCCGGGGGTCGATGCCCCAGCGCTGGCACACCTGCAGGATGTTAGGAAAGCGATGGGCTAGGGTGGTGGCTGGAATAGGCCGCAGGTCAAGCCAGACGTGGTCGGGGGAGGTGGGGTGCTGCTGGAGATGCGTAAAAATTGCCCGGCTGACTACATCCCGTGGGGCTAACTCCCCATCCGGGTGGTAGTCAAATAAAAAGCGCCTGCCCTGGACATCTACTAGGTGGGCTCCTTCCCCCCGCACTGCCTCACTGATGAGGAAGCGGGGGGCTCCCGGTTTGGTTAGAGCTGTGGGATGAAACTGAAAAAATTCCAGATCTCGCACCTGGGCACCACCGCGCCAGGCAATCGCTACTCCATCACCGGTACTAGCCGCTGGGTTGGTTGTCTGAGAGTACACCTGAGCTCCACCTCCGGTAGCCAGGACTACAGCGCCGGCCTGCAGCCAGGTTACCTCTCCTTGCCAAGCTAGACTTACCCCCTGACAACCAGCAGCCGTCAGCCACAAGTCTAGGACAAAAGCATTAGGAAACACTTCGATGTTGGGTTGCTGCATTACTTGCTCAGCCAGACGGGTGACTATTGCCCGGCCGGTCGTGTCGGCGGCATGCAGCACCCGCCGATGGGAGTGAGCGGCTTCTAGGGTCAAGGCCAATTGGCTCCCCCGATGGTCGAAGGCCACCCCTAGCTCCACTAGCTCGGCGATGCAGTTGGGTGCCTGGTAGACTAACTGCTCAACTGCCCGAGGCTCACACAGACCTGCTCCGGCCTTGAGAGTGTCCTCGAGGTGAGCCTGGGGGGAGTCTTGGGGGTCGATGGCTGCAGCGATACCTCCCTGGGCCCAGTCACTAGCGGAGATCCTCAAGGAGTCCTTAGTTAGCAGGGCTACCCGCCAATGACGCGGGAGGGAGAGGGCCGCGTACAAGCCAGCCGCTCCCCCTCCCACAATTATCACGTCGAACAATTGCTGGCCGGTCAGTATGGTCAAGTCTGGTTGCCGTACTAATAAATCCCGTTGTTGAAACGGTCTTCCCCTTCTACCAGAGCCTCTTCTGGTTGAGAGACCGTAAAGTGCTCCTGGTTGTCCTTCAACAGTTGTTTCTGCTTTTCCGTCAGGCCTGGAATTTGCAGAACATCATCTAGGGAGGTGTAGGGAGCGTGCTCAACAATGGTCCGAGCTAGGGTGGGGTAGAGGCCTGGGTACTGGCGGAAAGCGCGGACGTTGGTATTATTAAGATCGATCTTTTTGCCAAATTCCGTGGCCAGCTTATCATCGACCACGTTACGCAGGGGCGCTTCGGCGGCCAGGATCAAACTGGGGGAAGCATAGGCAGTAGCCGGGAAACCCACCCATCCCAGCAGACTAATAGTCAAAACTAAAACGGCGATTAGAGGCAGGAAACGTCTCATATGTCAATCCTTCCGGCTCATTATTTAGAACTTATCCAAGGGCATTAGTCTAAAGCCTAGCATCATACCGGACCAAACCCAGAAAATTTCCCCTCTAGGTGGGAGACTCAGCCAACACCCGCACCATAGTTGCTACCTGGTGGACTGGTTCTAGGTGACGTAGGGCAGTTAGGGCAGCCTGGAAATGCTTCTCCCTCACGTTATGGGTGACCAGAACAATTTCTGCTAAGCTACCGAGAAAACCGGTTTGTACTACTGATTCCAGGCTCACCCCGTGGCTGCCGAAGCAGGTCCCCAGACTGCCGATTACCCCAGGGGAATCTTGACTAAGGATGCGTACGTAGAAACGGCCCACCAAATCCGCCATCGGGGCGACGGAGCAGGGGTTAGCAAAGCGCCAACTGCGTAGGGGGTCAAGGCCCGCTCCCACCTGGACTAGGGCTGTTAGATTCAACAGATCCGCCACCACCGCACTGGCGGTTGGTCCGGCCCCGGCCCCGCGGCCGAGGAACATCACCTCCCCTACCGGGTCTGCGTCCACGAGCACGGCGTTGTAAACATCGTTAACGCTGGCGAGGGGATGGGCTTGGGGCACTAGAGTGGGATGGACGCGGACTTGAATTTGCTCTCCCTGGCGCTGGGCAGTTGCTAGGAGCTTGATCCGAAAGCCCAATCTTTGAGCGTAGGCGATGTCAGCCGTCTGGATGTGGCGGATTCCCTCACAGTAAACTTCTTCCCGGTCAACTTGACCACCGAAACCCAAGGAGGCCAAGATGGCAATTTTGTCGGCAGCATCCAAGCCGTCAATATCCGTGGCCGGGTCTGCCTCGGCGTAGCCCATAGCTTGGGCTGCCGCCAGAACAGCGGCAAAATCTCCCCGGCCCTCACTCATCTGACTGAGGATGTAGTTGGTGGTACCGTTGAGGATGCCAGTGATGGTTTTGATCCGGTTAGCCCCTAGGGATTGTTTTAAAGGCTCGATCACGGGGATTCCTCCCGCTACGGCTGCCTCGAGAAACACGTAGACCCCCGCCCGGGCCGCGGCGGAAAATATTTCTGATCCATGGCGGGCGATCACTGCTTTATTGGCCGTGACCACGTGTTTACCCCCTTGAATAGCCTGGAGGATCAGGGTCCGGGCCGGCTCTAACCCCCCTAGCACCTCCACTACCACATCCACCTCTGGGTCGGTGACAATTTGCCCCAGGTCAGTGGTCAGCAAGCCAGGATCAAGGCACACCCGCCGGGACTTAGCTAGGTTGCGCACCCCCACCCGCCAAATTTGGAGTTCTTGCAGGAGGGGATGGCGGTCCCGGGGGTCTGAGAGGATCTCTACCGTTCCTGTGCCGACTGTGCCCAGCCCAAGTAGGCCTATCTTAAATACCACGCAGCACCTAAATCGAGAGTTTGTCCTTTGATTATTGTTACCCATATTTGCTAGCATCGGCCCAGAGTTGGGTATTAATAGCCGGTGAATAATCCCCGCCGGGACCGGACGGGCAAGAGATTCCGGTTCGACCTAGAGGAGTGGATCCCTTTTCTGGTAGGCAGTTTAGTGGTTGGTGTCGGAGTTTTGGCCCTCCGACACTTGGGGATTTTCCAACCTGCAGAACTAATGGCCTATGACCAGATGGTGGCTCTGCAACCAGACCAGGGTCCTGACCGGCGCCTGCTCGTGGTTGGAATCTCGGAGGGAGATATTCGGGCTGTCAACCAATGGCCCTTCCCCGACGGGGTAATCGCCCAACTGCTTGCCAAACTCCAGGCTGACCGGCCGGCGGTGGTCGGTCTAGATCTGTACCGCGATGTCCAGGATGGCTCCCTAGCTGGTCACACAGCTTTAGTGCACCAGTATGCTAACCCTAATGTCTACGTAATCACCCGGATTGGCTATGCCCTCCCGCCTCCCTTCTTCAAGGCTCACCCCGACCGAGTAGGCTCCAATGATGTCGTAGTGGACCCGGACGGGGTGCTGCGGCGGAATTTGCTTTTTCCCTCCCTCAGTAGTCCCCAGCAGGCTCCCCAGTTTTACCCCTACAGCCAAGATGGAGTCTTCTACTCCTTTTCCCTACGGCTAGCTCTAGCCTATCTTGCTCACCAGGGGGTGTTTCCTACCCCCAACCCAGCCGACCCAGAGGAACTTAAACTCGGCCCTACCGTGTTCGTACCCCTACCGCCTAATGCCGGCGGCTATGAAAATATTGATAACCACGGCTATCAAGTAATTTTACACTACCGTTCGGCTACCCACCCAGCCCGGGAGGTGTCCCTCGAAGAGGTACTTAAAAACCAGGTACCACCAGCTTGGATCGAGGGTAAAATAGTTTTAGTCGGGGTAGTTGGTCCGACGGGTAATGACCTGCTGCTGACCCCCTACAGTCGCTTTCTCAACGCCCGGGCCCGGATGCCGGGGGTACTTATCCACGCCCAGTCCGTTAGCCAGATCCTTGATGCAGCCGCTGGTCAGCCGGCCCTGTGGAATTTCTGGCCCCAGGGGTGGGTGATAGCCTGGATCCTATTCTGGACCCTCGGGGGGGGGTGCCTGGGCTGGTGGTGTCGCCACCCCTTGATAGTGGGGGGTGGCGGCCTAGTCTTGGTTACAGGGGAGCTAGTCATTGGCTTGCTCCTGTTTAGTCATCAGGTCTGGGTGCCTGTGATCGCCCCAAGTGTGGGCGCCATGAGTTTAGGAGCAGTTTTGGTAACCATTCGGGCGTACCAGGCCCAGCAACGTCAACAGATGGTCATGTCCCTACTGGGGCAAAATGCTTCCCCGGAAGTGGCCCAAGCCCTGTGGAAGGGACGTAATTTCCTCCTTAAGGCCGGCAAACTCCCTGGTCAGCGCCTGACCGCCACAGTTATGTTTACGGACATTCGAGGGTTTAGTGCCATCTCCGAAACTACAGCTCCGGAATCCCTGCTGGAGTGGTTGAATGAGTACCTAGATATGATCACCCAGGTGGTGCAAACCCATGCCGGGATCGTGAATAAATTCACCGGTGACGGCGTGATGGCTGTGTTCGGCGTGCCTGTTTCCCATCCTGATGAAACGGGCATCGCCGCCGATGCAGTTAATGCCGTGCGTTGTGCCCTGACTATTCGGCAGCGCCTAGCCCAACTCAATCAAACCTGGAATGACCAAGGGCGATTTACCGTCCAGATGCGAGTGGGTATATATACTGGTCCACTAGTGGTCGGTAGTCTGGGAGGTCGCGAGCGCTTGGAGTACGGTGTCATCGGGGACAGCGTCAACATAGCCTCCCGCCTCGAAAGCTGTCTTAAGGAGCGGCAGGTTGACCCTTGTCGCATCCTGATTGCCGAGGAGACTGCCGCCTACTTAACCGACACGTTTCTTTTAGAGGCCTGGGGGCCCCTAGAACTCAAGGGTAAAAGCCAAACCGTTGAAGTTTTTCGGGTCCTTGGTCTAGCCTAAGGCTCCTGAGATCCCCTTGCCAAGCCCCTAAATCCAGTTTCCATCACCCACCCTAACCCATGGCCAACCTCATGTCCTCCTGCCGCTTTGCCTGGGGCAGCTTAGCTAGCTTCCTTCTCTTGACTAGCCCCGCTTTCGCCCAGCAATTTGTCCCCCCTCACCCGGGGTCCTTTAGACCTCCCAATACTGGAATCCCCCGGCGCACCGAGGGAGCTGGGACTCGGGGTCCCTGTATTACTGGGGACCAAAGCTTAGTGCCCATTGTGCCGACGAATAACTTTTCCCTCACCACCCAGGCTCGCCCGACCTTCTTCCTCTACATCCCTCCTAGTAAGGCAACGGCAGTCGAATTTGTTCTTCTAGATGAAACTGAAAAGCCGGTCTACCAGGGCTATGCTCCTCTGCCGGCGGGGTCGGGTATCGTCGGCTATACCCTAGGGCCGGGCAGTGAGCCCTTGGTGGTGGGCAAAACCTATCATTGGCAAGCCACCCTGGTGTGTAACGCCCAAGACCCTTCGGAAAATCCGTTTGTAGAAAGTTGGGTCCAGCGGGTCCAACCGAGTACCCAACTAGCTACAGACTTGAGCCAGGCAGACCCCCAAACGGCCTCGGACCTCTACGCAGCTAACGGAATCTGGCAGGATGCCCTCAACACCCTGGCAGTTCTGCGCCAGGCTAACCCCCAGGTCCCGAACTTGGCAGCTGACTGGCAGACTCTCCTCACTTCTGTGCAGCTGCAGAGCCTAACCGGTGTGCCCCTAAGTCAGCCCCTAGTCCTTTCCCGTAGGGACCACCTGCAGAACAATTAGGGTCATGTCGTCGTCACACACTCCCGATCCAGTAAACCGCCTGACTTGATCGAAGAGGCGGTCCAAAATTGCCTGGGGACCAGAGCAATTGCGACAGGCCCAGTCTACGGCGGTGATCAAATTCTCCTCGTCAAAGCGCTGCCCCGTAGGGCTAGGAGCATCGGTGAAGCCGTCGGTGTAGTAAATGATGGTATCCCCGGGAGCTAATTGGATCTGTGCGTCTTCGTACTTGGCGTGGGCATCCAAGCCGATCAGGGTGCCTAGGGTGTCTAGGCGCTGGATAGTCTGGGTCCCGGCCTGCCACAGAAGCGGAGGATTGTGGGCTGCGTTACTGTAGGTGAGGGTGCGCGTGGCCGGGTCGTACTCAGAGTAAAAGAGGGTGACAAACCGGTGGGAGTTCTCCAAGTCCCCATAGTACACCAAATTCAAGTGCTCGAGAATCTGGGCTGGAGAATGGCCATTGAGGACTTCCGTCCGCAGCATCCCTCTAGTCATAGTCATAATCAAGCCTGCTGGCACCCCTTTACCCATAACATCGCCGATGGCGATACTCCAGCGCTCTAGACTGCCATCCTCCCCCCGAGCGGGGATGGGAATAAAGTCGTAGTAGTCTCCCCCCACTTGCTGAGCAATCTTGCAGCGGGCCGCCAAGCCCAGGCCGCTAATTTGGGGACACTGGCGAGGAAACAGCTGTCGTTGGATCTCAGCCCCAATCTCCAGCTCTCGGTCTAAGTGCTCCTTTTTACTTAGCTCCAGGGTCAGTTCATTGTTTTCGATCGCCACCGCTGTTTGGTCTGCCACTAACTGAGCCAACTTTTGACGGGTTTGAGTCCAGTGATACGCTGGATCACTGCTGAAGATGTATAGTCTGCCCCGCTCGACGGTTTTCAGCCAAATTGCGGTCCCGAATACCTGGACTTCCTGACCTAGGTAATGCTGAACCTGGTAGTCCAGGGCTGTGGTGTTAGCCCGGGTGGCTGGCCGGGGTGGAGTGGGTGAAACCTGACGACCGGCAGTCTCTAGGGCTTGACGGATGGCTTGGCCTTGGGGCCCTTCCTGACAGTGCAGACGGGCTAAACTGATTTGACCGTCGGCATTGAACAGAAATAAAGCTCCTCCATCCGCATCCGTCAGCCGGGTAGCCATGAAGGGAATTAACTCCAAGAACTGATTGAGGTTAGTTGAGCTACGCAGGGCATAACCTAGAGAGCTCAACAGGTCCTGAATCTTGTGTTGTCCTTGGTGGTAACGAGCCAGAAGTTCCTTCAGGGCCTTCAAGGCAGCCAGATCTAAGTTACCAGAAGGTTCGGAGAAAGGCTGGGGGACAATAGGCATAGGGTGGAGTCAGGGGGCCCAAGCTGGCCAGGTGGACCCGAGAGATTTTACGATTCGCTGGCTTTAGTAAGCAAGATTTCCCCACGCAGCATCCGGGCTGCCCCGTCCAGCAGAGCTTCTTCCAGGTAGGGCTTGGTAAAGTAACCTTTGGCTCCCAGTTGGGCCGCCACTTGTCGGTGCCGGTCTGCCCCCCGAGAGGTGAGCATGGCTACGGGCAGGTGACTAAGGGTTTCGTCTTTTTGCAGTCGGGAGAGCAATTCTAAACCATCCATGCGGGGCATTTCAACGTCACAGAAGATAATATTGCAGGGTAAACCTTGTCGGAGTTTCTCCCAGGCTTCTAGTCCGTCCCGAGCTTGTTCGACCCGGTAACCCATCTTGCTGAAGGTCATCTTCAATAGCTCGCGAACCATGATCGAGTCATCGACGATTAGCACTAGCGGGCTATTACTGACGCTGGGTTCAGGAACCGCCGGGGGTGCAGAGCTCCAGGTATCTAACTGGTCACGGCCAGTCATCAGGTCAGTAAGTTCTAGGACGTCGACGATCGGCATCACCCGACCATCTCCGAGCACTGTAGCGCCGGAGATGCCTCGGGGCTTGGGGACTGGACTTTCCAGCTGCTTAATCACGATTTCCTGCTCCCCGATCACCTTATCTACCTGCACGGCGACCTGACTGGTGCTAGAGCGCAGGACGATCACAAAGATTTTGTCTTCGTCGACCGCTGCACCATAAACTCGGCTACGGCCCGCCTGACGGTTGTAGCGCAGGATTTGGGACAGGGGGCGAAAGGGAATGAGGGTGTCGCGCCAAGGTACGCAGGTTTGGCCTTCAGCGTTCACCTGAATTTCTTCCTTGGGCACATCTATCATGTCCTCAACCCCGTCCATGGGGAAGGCAATCTGGGACCGGTCACTGATGCAGCACAGGGCCTGGGTAATGCTGAGGGTGAGGGGAAGCCGGATGGTAAAAGTAGTCCCTTTGCCGTAGGTGGAGTCAGTGATAATGTCGCCGCGAATCTCCTTGACCCGGGTGCGTACCACATCCATGCCTACCCCCCGGCCGGCCAACTGGTCTGCCTCCGTGCGGGTGCTAAAGCCAGGCTTGAACAGCAGCTCGTAGGCTTCCGACCGACTAATGTTATTGGCCTTAGCCGGGTCTAACAGTCCCACTTGAATCGCCTTGCGTTTGACCGCGTTCACGTCAATCCCAGCCCCGTCATCACTGGTGGCGATCACTGCCTGGTTACCTTGGTAGAGGGCTCGGACGACGATCCGGCCTACTGGGGGTTTGCCCGCTGCTACCCGGGTAGCTGGGTCTTCAATGCCGTGGGCAATGGCATTGTTAATCATGTGGTCCATGGGGCTGTGCAGCTGGTCGAGGATCATCTTATCGATCAGAGTATCTCTCCCCTCAACCACTAGTTCCGCTTGCTTACCACAGCGAATTGAGACTTCCCGCACGGAACGGGGTAGGCGGTCAGCTAGCTCAGCGAAGGGGACCATCCGGGATCGGTTGAGTCCTTCTTGGACTTGGGTGGAAATCTGCCGCAGTTGGCGAGTGTCTTGCTCGGAGGCTTCCACCACAAATTCAATGTCCGCCGCCGCCTCCCGTAGGCGCACGATCGGCTCCAACATTTCCTGGGCAACGCTGTGGAACTCAGAAAACCGGTCTAGTTCAACCGCCTCAAACCCCACATCCCCAAGGTAACCCTGGCTTCCCCCGCGGGAGTTGCTAGGAGCAGTGGCTGGGGAAGCTTCCCGAGGCAACAGGGAGCTTTCCAGCAAAGAGCGTTCGTAGAGGTCCTGCATCTTCTGGCCTACATCCTGCAGCTGCAGAAGGCGGGAGATCAGGTTGTCGAGAAACTGGCGCAGGCGCCGCTGGTTTTGCTCGAGGCTATTGCGGTTGACTACCAGTTCCCCAACTAGATTACTCAAGTTATCCAGTTGTTTAACCGGCACCCGCATGGTTTGGGTTCCCAGGGAGGGACGCCGTTGGGGTAGGGGAGAGGGCTCAGCTTTGGGGCCAGCAGTGTTGAGGATGGCCTCAATGTCCGCAAAGTCATCGGTCTGGGCAGGAGGCTGGGCCAGAATTGCTTCTAGGTCTTCTTCCAGACCCCCAGCGCTTCCTACCTCCAAAGGAGGTGTGGAGGCGGGAATAGAACTGAAAACTACCTCTCCCTGCTCCGGAACTAAGGGGGCTCCCCCAAACATATCTCCCAACTGTTCTAAGCCTTCAACTACCGCCGCCGGCGCCGCTGCAGAACTCTCCTGGAGAAGTGCCTCTAGCAGGTCATCACCTGCGGCCAAGTCGTTACCTGCCCAGGACGGTTCCGAGGAAGTACTCTCTTGGAGGAACTCTTCTAACACGTCATCACTAGGGGCAAAGTCCAAGGCATTGGTAACATCTGGCTCCAGAGAGCTCTCTTGGAGAAATTCCTCCAGGGAATCATCCCCGAAAGCCATGAGGTTCTCTGCCCCTAGTTCCGGTGTAGCGACGGGGGAGGAGGTAGCAGCAGCCTGCTCGAGGAACAGATCCAAGGCTTCCTCAGTGACCGGAGAGGTAGAGGTTTCCTGGGGCAGAAGGGTTTCTAGGAAATCATCCTTGAGGGACTCTACCCCAGCAGCATTCACTAGGGTTAGATCCTCTAACCAAGCCTGGTCTTCTGTGTCCCACGGGTTTCCCGTGTCTACTACCGCGGGGCTTTGCTCCTGGAACCACAAATCCTCTCCTTCCTCGGGAGTATTGAATAGGTCTTCTAGGTTACTCGTGGGAGCCGGGCTGCCAAGGTAATCGCTGCTGAACAGGTCGCCCCACTCATCCGCCGGCACCAAGGGGGGTAAAAGCTGCAGATCGGTTTCCCGGCCCGCAAGAACAAGGGTTTGGGCTTGCCTCAGTTGGGAAATGATGGTGCTACCCAGGCGGTTCAGGGGCTGGCTGCGGTCATCGACTAGGGATAGGATCCTCTCTAGGAGTTGATTCCAGTGATTTAGATCAAAAGATCTACCCACGTGGACCAATTCCCAGCACCGCTGGCGAATCTCCTCGCGGGTCTTAGGGTGGTCCGGGTTACTAAATAGAGTTTCTAGGGCCTCGATCACCTGCGGTACATCAGAGCCGAACAGTAACCGTAGGGCCCCGTCTTCCGTCAAACTACCTGCCACTGGTACCGGCTCATCAGACCGCTCAAAACCAGAACTACTAACAGGAGTTGTTGAGGGAGCCGGCAACTGCTGAAGGTGGCACTCTAGCTGGTGCATAGCTGCATCTAGACCGGCGGATTCTGGATGGTGGCTGCCAGAGCACACCTGGTCTAGCATGGTTTGCAAGTGGTTGCAAACCTCGACTAACAGGGTTTCTAGGGGTTGGTCAGCCATAGCTGTACCATCCCGTAGTTGCCTGAAAGTCTCTTCGAGGAGCCTGGCGGGCTGATGGATCCGGCCAAACTCAAGCATGGCTGCCCCCCCCTTGATCGAGTGGGCGGCCCGAAAGACCTCCTGGAGAGTCTCCGGATCGGTCAGGGTCTGGGGGAAGTGTGATAGACCTTGGCGAATCGTGTCTAGGTGCTCTTGGGCTTCTTGGATAAAGTAGCCAATGATGCGCTCTTGATCTGTTTGCATGGTGGAGTCCTAATCCTGGGGGTCTTGTCAGGCAGGTCTAGCGTGGCTCCTGGCGCTCTACTCGGAACTGTTCTACGGAGTTGAGCAGGTCTCGCGCTACCCCCACCAGATTTTGCAGGGAAGCAGACACCCGCTGAGACTCTTGGGAGGTTTCCTGAGCTGCCAACTCTACGGACTGCATAACTTGGGACACCTGGCGCGATGCATCAGTTTGCTCAACGGTAGCCGCGGTAATTGAGCTTACCAAGCCGTCAATCTGTTGAGACACCTGAATGATCTTATCTAGAGACCGCTTGGCATCTTCTGCCAGGCGCGTCCCCTGAATGACCTGCTGGGTACCTTCTTCCATGGCGGTCATCACCGAGCCGGTCTCACTTTGGATCTGGAGTACGATCTGCTCGATTTCCCGCGAGGACTTAGACGCGCGGTCCGCTAACTGCCGCACTTCGTCGGCCACAATTGCAAACCCCCGGCCCGCGTCTCCGGCTCGGGCTGCCTCAATACTAGCGTTGAGGGCTAGCAGGTTGGTGCGGGAGGCAATCTGGGAGATCAAACCCACAATTTTGGAAATCTCCTGGGAGGATTCTGCGAGGCGCTTCACCTGGCGCGTAGTCTGGGCTACCGTTTCACGGATCTCAAGAATCCCAGCCACTGTCCGGTCTACCGCTTCTCCACCCTGAAGAGCAGTCAAGGAGGCTACCCGGGCCACCTCCTGAGCCTCCTGGGCGCTGCTGGCAACCCGTTGAATCGAGTTGGTGAGCATCTGAATCGAGTTGAGAGTTACCGCTAACTCCTCGGCTTGCCGGAGAGCATCGGAGTTGAGGGCGCGGGCAAAGGTTTCGTTTTCCCCGGCCCCGCGGTTCACTTGCCGAGCTGCCTGCTTCACCTTCTGGACGATTTCCCGCAGGTTCTGAATGGTTAAGTTGAAGGAGTCGGCCACGGCCCCGAGTACGTCAGCAGTTACCTCCGCCTGGACCGTCAAGTCTCCCCGTGCGGCCCCTTCCACATCGTCCAGCAACCGAATTACCTGGCGCTGGAGATTTTCCTTTTGTTGTTCTTGTTCTTCCGCGCGCCGCTTAAACTCCCGGGTGGTGGCCAAGAAGGACCGAGTCATCTTGTTAAACTCAGAGGCTAACTGTCCCATGGCATCTTGAGAGGTGACAGGGGCTTGCACCTCTAGGTTTCCCTGGGCCGCCTGGGCCAGTAGTTGCTTTAGGGCCTCAGTGTCCCGCTTTACCTGACCGGTCATTGCTTCCCCAAGACTCCAGGCGGCCCCCCCGGCCACCAGGCCAGCGGCCAGAGCTTCACCCCAAGTGACCGGGTTGCGCAGGGTTTTATCCCCGGGGGCTAGGCCCTGGGAAACTACCAAGGCGGCCGCCGCGGCCAGAAACCCGGTTAAAACTCCGGTAATCCGAGTTTTTCTTTCTAGGGGAGCATTCGCAAAAAAGGCTATTGCCCCCTGGCGAGGCGTGGCGGGCTTCGCGGGGCGGAGGGGGGAGCGTTCGACCACTACGTAGCGGGAGGAGTGGGGGGCCGGGGTGCCTCCGGGGGCAGACTGGGGGCTTGCTTGGTCCTCCGATAGAAATTGGTTATCGGCTAGGACGTCCGCCACTGGACTCTGACCAGTACCTGCAGTTGCCCTGGTACTATCCAAGTCTGACAGGAAGTTGGTGGCCTCTAGGATGTCACTGGCACTCTCCCTGGGCGCTCCCTGGGTCGAGGACTCGAGAGTGGTGGTGAAGGCAAAGTCGTGGGCTTCGGGAGCAGACTGGTTCGTCACCAATTCCTCGTTGTGGACAAATAGGGTCACATCTCCGTCCGTAGGGGGGTCCCCAGCCCCGGGCCCTAGGGGCTCCCAAATGGAGGTAGCCATACCTTCCGAGTCTTGTAAGCCCCCGGGCATCACCGGTTCACCGAACGGGTCAAACCCAAGCTGGTCATTTTTAGCGGATACAGCTTCGCCCAAGGGTTCTGGTTGTGGGGCTTCCCTCATTAGTTGTTCAATCGTCTCCAATCCTGCCTGGGCATACTCAACCAAGTCTGGTTCCCTAGTCAGGTCGAGTACGGCTTGGTAGTGGTGGCGGGCTAAATCGTAATTCTGAAGCCCATAGCAGCAGATATGTCCTCTGAGCAAGTGGATATTTGGGTCCTGGGGCCGAGACTCCACCAGACGGTCTGCGATCAGGGCTGCTTCAGCATAGTTACCTTGGACGTAGGCCTTTTCCGCCTGTTTGTACTCCGCTGCATAATCGGTGCCAGATGTCATTTACCTTCTCCTGATTAGGTATCCCCCTGTGATAGCCGTGCCGCCTCCCCTAGGCTCCCCAGCGAGCCGACTGCATAATCTGGGTCTGATTTAGTAGTTTCAAGGAACATCCCCGGTCAGCATCGGTGGACCACTCCCCCGACAAAAAAGGAGCAACACCGTCTTGGAAGTCGCTAGCCATTTGTACGGCACTCATGTCAAGCCAGTCCATACCCACCACCCGGTCTACAGCCAAACCAAGTAGCATGTCCTGATTTTCTACAGCGACTATGGAAATTTCCGGCCTGTCTGTATCCAAGATACTACTCTGATCTAAAAATTGTGCCAAGTCCGCCACCCATATCACTCGGCCCCGCAGGTTTAATGCCCCCAGAAGGACGGGAGACACGTTGGGAATGGGAGTAATACGGTCTGGCGCAATGGAAATTACTTCCCGAATCCCCTCCGCAGCTAAGGCAAACTCCTGGCCCTCAGGCTGTAGATAGAAACGCAGGTGCAATTCCCCTTCCCGCTTTTCCAGGCTTTGAACTTGTGCTGCCTGCTCCTCCCGGTCATCTGCCCATGAATCTGGATTGTCTGCCATCCCTACCTCCCCCCTAGAACCCCTTAGAAGCTGCTTGATTGTAACTACAATTCCCCTGGGATAGTGCCCATTCTAGATTGACAGGACTGAAAAAATTGCTGCCCCCAACACAATCGGTCGTCTAGTTTGCCCCAGTGGGCTAGCCAATTGGCCCTAAGTATATCGCTTGACTAGGGTAACTAGTTCTAGCTCCTGAAAAGGTTTAGTCAGGTAGTCGGTAGCCCCGGCAATCCGAGCTTGGGCCCGGTCGAGTAGACCTTCGTGGCTAGTAAGCATTACTATGGGAGTCCGGCGAAACTGGACAGATTGACGCAGCATAGCGCACAACTGGTAGCCATCTAATTCCGGCATGGCAATGTCGCACAGGATTAGGTCTGGTTTGAGCTGGAACAGGAGATTCAGGGCCCGCAGCGGACTGGCAATGCCGGTCACCTCATAACCCTTCTGCTCCAGAATGCACTCCACCACTTTACAGATGGCATGGCTGTCATCCACGCAGACTACCCGCAGTTTTTTGAGGGAGCCGTAGTTGCCGTTGCGCTGGCTAGCAGCAGGATGGGTGGACACATCCTCCGTAGCCTGAATAATTTGTTTGGAAATGTAAGGGTACAAGGTCTTGGCCACTGTGGTCGTGTCACGACCTAGCTGGCGCGCTAGTTGTCGGATTGAAGGTTTGCGACGAATTGCCTGGGCCAGAAACTGGAAACTAGGGACGGACAGGGAGCTTTCTAGGGCTGCGCTTCGCCTCAGCAGCAGATGCTGGTCTGGGGACTTAATGTAGGGGTCAAATTTTTTCCACTCCTGGGCCTCATGGACTAGGGAGCTCACCAGGGGAAGCAAGTCTAGTTGGATAATCTGTGGGGTGAGGGCGTGGGAGACTTGAAAGACAAAGTCGCCACTGTGGAGACCGATAATGTCTAGTAGACTCTCATGGATCATCTTGGCAGCCAGGTGGCGTCCCTGGTCTGGGGAAAGCAGGCCTTGGCCTAGTAGGGACCATAGATAGCTATACTCGGAAACCCCGGGCTCCGGGGCGGGGAAGGTTTTAGTGCCCTCCTCCGTGCGGCGGCGGTAGTAGTAGAGGTAGTCCTGGAGGCGCCGGGGCCCGGTCTTGGAACCGGTGGCGTAGACTACCCTCCCCTGATCAAAGAAAACAAACCAGGACTGCACTTTGGTGGAGGAAACCACCAATAATTCACCCGTCCGCTGACCGAGGGCGACTAGCTGGAGCAGACTGCGGATATCTATCTCTTGGAGGTTACCCTGCATAGGTTGGTTGGGGACCCGAAGGCTATCAGCAGTTTAAGCCAGCCACCCGGAGGTATGGCTATAGGTTACTCCAAAAGCTGCCAGGGTTTGGGGAGTGCCCTTAAAGCAACAGATTACACTGACCCTGATGGCGGATTAGATGGTCACAAAGTACTAGGGCTACCATCGCCTCTACCATGGGCACGGCCCGGGGGAGTACACAGGGGTCGTGGCGGCCCCGGGCTTTCAAGACCGTTTCCTCTCCTGCTACGGTCACGGTTTGCTGCTCCTTGCGAATTGTGGCCGTAGGCTTGAAGGCTACCCGTAGGAGGACTGGTTCACCGTTGGCAATGCCCCCTTGAATGCCGCCGGAGCGGTTGGTGCGGGTAGCGAAGTCTCCCTCGTCATTGATGTAGAATTCGTCATTGTGCTCACTGCCGGTGAGGAATGTACCGGCAAAACCCGAGCCCACCTCAAATCCCTTGCTGGCTGGTAAAGACATCACTCCCTTAGCTAGATCTGCCTCTAGCTTGTCAAATACTGGCGAGCCTAACCCCCGGGGCACTCCCCGCGCCACACACTCGACTACTCCGCCTAGGGAATCCCCCGCCTGGCCGACCGCCTCAATGCGTGCGATCATCCGGGCTGCTACTTGCGGGTCTGGGCAGCGAACGATGTTGGCTTCAACCTGTTCGCGGCTAACGGTGCTGGGGTCGACGAGCGCCTCGAGGTCCTGGACGCGACTCACGTAGGCGACGATTTCCACCCCCGCTACCTGCCGGAGAATCTTCTGGGCGATGGCCCCTGCAGCCACCCGACCGATGGTCTCCCGGGCTGAAGCCCGCCCTCCCCCCTGCCAATTGCGCCGGCCGTACTTGGCTTGGTAGGTGGCGTCAGCGTGGGAAGGGCGGTAGGTGGTGGCCATCTCCGCGTAGTCCTGGGGGCGGGCATCTTGGTTGCGCACTAGCAGGCAAATCGGGGTACCGAGAGTTTTACCCTCAAATATCCCCGATAGGACTTCGCAGGTGTCAGTTTCTTGGCGGGGAGTAGTAATTTTGCTCTGGCCAGGTCGCCGCCGGTCTAGCTCTTTTTGGATTTCGGCGAGGGAAATCTCTAGTCCCGGCGGACAACCGTCGATCACCACCCCCACCCCGCCCCCGTGGGATTCCCCAAAGGTAGTTACCCGGAAGGAGTGGCCAAAGGTATTGCCCATGCTACTGAGAAGAAAGAATAGGGGCCTGTTTAGTGACAAAACTTTGAATCAAAGCTAGCACCTCTGGGCGGATTTCGTGCTCCATGGGGAACTCTTGGTACAGAACTGTAATCCCCAGGCTGGTCAGGGTGTCGCGGGTGTGATGGGCGGCGGCTAAGGGGACCACTGCATCCTGGGTGCCATGGACAATCAACACTGGCGGCGCTGACTCAGGGGACCGTTGGATCGGGTGGAGATAACCACTGAGGACAATAATTCCTGCTAGGGGCAAGGTTAAGCCCACCTCTAGGGCCATGGCTCCCCCCTGGGAAAAACCGCACAGAATGGTTTGTTCTAGGGCTACCCCGGTGTGCTCCGGGAGGCTATTGAGCCAGCTTGAGAGCAAACCGGCGCTGGTGTGGGCCTTCTGGTCGCGTTGCTCATCGAAGTCATACCACATGAAGCCCCCAAGCACCCGGGGATGGGGGAAGGGAGCATTGGGAAACAAGTACTGAAACCCCGGCAGGTCCAAAGCGGGCACGACTGCTTCGAGCTCCTTGGCATTTCCTCCCCAGCCGTGGAGACCCACTAGCAGTTTTTGGGGGGGTGGGGTGGGTTGGGGTGGCACGGCAATGATATCTAGGGTCAAGTAGCTTAGCTCCTAGGGGGGTTAGAGGCCAGACGAGATTATTATCACCGATCCGGCCAACCATAAGCATCCCCCCGGGGCCCGTTACTGGCCTGGCTGGGGTCGCCCTTTGAGGTAGATTAGACAACTAGAGAGCCTCCAAGTCCTGAATCGGGGGGAGCTGGGTTTGGATCCCATAGGCCTCCTGTCCCCCTTTCCTCCTGTCCCCGCCCCATGCCACTCCACCTCACCAACACTGCTACTGGCCGAAAGCAACTCCTAGAACCCCTCCAGCCCGGGCGGGTGTCCGTATACTGCTGTGGGGTGACGGTTTACGACTACTGCCACCTGGGTCACGCTCGTTCCTACCTGACCTGGGATGTGCTCCGGCGCTACCTCCAGAGCCAGGGTTATCAGGTGGACTACGTGCAGAACTTCACGGACATTGACGACAAGATCCTGCGCCGGGCTAAGGTGGAAGGCCGGTCTATGGAGGCGGTGTCCCAGGAATTCATCCAAGCCTACTTCGCCGATATGGCCGCCCTGAATATCCTGCCGGCCACCCACTATCCCCGGGCCACAGGGGTAATTCCGGCGATTGTGGAATTGATTCAAGTCCTGGTGGACCGGGGCTACGCCTACCCGGCCGGCGGAGATGTGTACTATGCAGTGGAGCGCTTTCCCCCCTACGGTTCCTTGAGTGGGCGACGCCCGGAGGCCCTAGAGCCATTAGGCCCAGAGGAATACCGCAAGCGTCACCCCCTGGACTTTGCCCTCTGGAAAGGGGCCAAGCTTGAGGAACTAGGCGCCTACCAGCCCTGGGATTCTCCCTGGGGGCCAGGCCGCCCCGGCTGGCATATTGAATGCTCGGCTATGGTGCGCTCCTACCTAGGGGATCAAATTGACCTGCACTGCGGCGGTCAAGACTTGATTTTCCCTCACCACGAAAATGAAATTGCCCAGTCGGAGGCTGTTACTGGTAAAACCCTAGCCCAGGGGTGGCTCCACAACGGCTTTGTGAATATTCTGGGGGAGAAGATGTCCAAGTCCCTGGGTAACTTCACGACCATCCGGGAACTTTTGCGGGTCTACGACCCCAATGCCCTGCGCCTATGGGTTTTGCAGAGTCACTACCGTAAGCCGATGGACTTCACCCCTGAAGCTTTGGCGGCGGCCGAGGGGGGGTGGCAGACCCTCCAAGAAGGCTTAGCCAGCCGTCCTGTGGGGGAAGGTCAGATCCAACCCCAGGCCTACCAGCGCTTCCAGGCGGCCATGGATGATGACCTCAACACTCCCCAGGCCCTAACGGTGCTGTTTGAGTTAGCCAAGTCCCTCCACAAAGCCGCTAACCGCCGCCTTCATCAGGGAGAGGAAGCCTCCCCCCCCGGGCTTATTGACCAGTGGCAGACCCTAGCGCACCTGAGTGAGATTCTCGGCTTCAAGGTCCCAGAGAGTCCTACGTCCCCAGAATCCGGCCAGGACCAAGAAGCCCAGATCGAGGCCAAGGTGGCCGAGCGCCAAACAGCCCGTCAAATCAAGGACTACCAGCGAGCTGACCAGATCCGTCGCGAACTGCAACAGATGGGTATTTCCCTGGTTGACCAGCCTGGAGGGGAGGTGAAGTGGTATAAAACTTCCCGACAGCCCTGACTATTTCTTGGGGGTAAGGAGCATCATCATGTTACGGCCCTCCTTCTTAGGAGCCTGCTGGATCTCGGCTAACTCCTTGAGGTCGTCCGACATGCGTCGCAACAGATCCTCAGCTAGGTTACTGTGCTGCACTTCCCGGCCCCGGAATGTGATCGTGGCTTTAACCTTATCTCCAGCCTTGAGAAATCTCTCGGCCTGATTGATGCGCACCTGGTAGTCGTGCTCTTCGATTTTGTAGCGCATCTTCACTTCTTTGACATCAGCGGTATGCTGTTTCTTTTTGGCCTCCCGTGCCTTCTTTTCCTGCTCAAACTTGAACTTACCGTAGTCCATAATCCGGCAGACAGGGGGGTCCGCCTTATCACTTACCAACACTAAGTCCAGCTCCTTCTCTTCAGCTAGGCGAATCGCCTCCCGGGGAGAGAGGATCCCCAACTGCCCGCCGTCCGTGTCAATGACCCGGATCTTGGGGAAGCGGATGTTCTCATTGATAGCAGGCAAGTCTCGGCTTTGTCGTTTTTCAATCCCAGGCATGTGTGGTAAGGTAAGTTTGAGCAAGGCAGTCTCAAGGCTACAGGGTTAGTGCTCACCCTAGGGGGCGCCTTCCCGGCCAGGATTGCAATTATAGTCATTTTACTGCAGGGCTGATAGATTTTAGGTTACAAAAGATGCTGTCCCTGGACGCGGGGGTTCATCGTGATTCGTGATTGGGTAGGTTGTCAATAACATTCCCGCCGCCTTGTTTATTGGTTAAGCCCTAGTTTTAACGCCATTGCTTTTGAAGTTTAGACTCAGGTTTAGTACCTTACCCCACGGGCCAGCAATACTCCTGGGGACAGGGCAGGAATCCTAGTCTACCGGTTTGTATCCCTATCCTGAGTCCGGCTCAACCTTTGCTCACTGCCCATGGGTTCTTTCACCTGCCTGTCCTTGAGTCCCATCTCCGTAGGTTCCCTTGGTGTTGCCCTGGCCACCAGTCAAGCTGGGGGCGTCGGTTGTCTGGACCTGGAGTTTGCTCCTGATCCTAGTTGGGCAGCATCACTGTTGACTAGGTTTTGGGGAGAACTAAAGCCCGGGGAGCGAGGGGGTGTTCGACTGTGGGCTGAACAAATCCCCGCCTATCACCCCTGGATTAGCGAGATCCGTCCCCATTGGCTGATCCTAAGTCACTGGGACCTAGACACCTTGGAGCTGAGTTTGGAGATGCTGGGGAATTGCCCTGGCCGGACCCTGTTGCTTGAGGTTCTAGATTCTCGGGTCACCCTCCCAGACCAGTTGCCTATTCAGGGAGTAGTCGGCCGGGGGCACGAAAGTGGTGGCTGGGTCTCCAACGACTCGGCCTTTATCCTGACCCAGAAACTCCTAGCAGCCGGTACTTACCCGGTCTATGTCCAGGGGGGGATGGGGGTGTTCACGGCCGCTGCCTGTCGCGGGGCGGGGGCAGCGGGAGTGGTTCTGGATGATTGCCTGTGGTTAATGCCCGAGACTAACCTATCCCAAGACTGGCAACATCACCTAGAGCGTCTCAGTGGCCAGGAGGCTACGGTGCTTGGGGAGAGACTTGCCCCTTGTCGAGTGCTGGTCCGGCCTGGCTTGGCGGCAGCAGCTAGGCTGGAGCGCTTGGCAGACCAAATTGAGGTGGACACTGAAGGGACCGGGGTCGATCGCTGGCGGCGGGAAGCCCAGCCCTGGCTGGGTTGGCAAGACCCTCAGCAGACTGCCTGGCCCCTAGGACAGGCCGTAGGGCTGGCGGCCACCTACCGGGACATCTATCAAACTACCGGCCGCCTGGTGCGGGCTCTGTTGCGCAATAGCCAGGACCTGACCAGTGTGGCCCATCACCACGCCCCCCTAGCTCCCCATAGCCCCCTAGCCCTTTCCCACCGCACCACGTACCCAATCGTTCAGGGGCCCATGACCCGGGTCAGTGACACGGCCGAATTTGCCCAGGCGGTGGCCCAAGGGGGGGGCCTACCCCTGTTAGCTCTGGCTCTGATGCCTGGACCCCAGGTCCGCCAGCTGCTGGCCAAAACCCAGGCCCTACTCGGGGGCCTATCCTGGGGGGTGGGGATGTTGGGCTTTGCCGATCCCGGCCTGCGGGAGCAGCAACTAGAGGCGGTATTGGCGGCCCATCCCCCCTTTGCCCTGATTGCCGGCGGCCGGCCTGACCAGGCGGCCCACCTAGAGCGCCAAGGTATTGCTACCTACATCCATGTGCCGGTGCCCCAACTGTTGCGAATGTTTTTCGCCCAGGGGGCCCGGAGGTTTGTGTTTGAGGGCCGTGAGTGTGGAGGACACATCGGCCCCCTCTCGAGCTTTGTACTTTGGGAGAGCATGATCACCACCCTGCTCGAGATTGTCCCTCCGGAGGCTGCTCCTGAGGTACACATCCTGTTTGCCGGTGGGATCCACGACCGACTCTCCGCCGGTTTAGTAGGGGTTCTGGGGGCCCCCCTGGCTGCCCGCGGCATGAAGATTGGGGTGTTAATGGGCACGGCCTACCTATTCACCCGGGAGGCGGTAGCCTGTGGAGCCATTCAGCCAGGCTTCCAGGCCCAGGCCCTCGCCTGTCGGGAGACCGTCAACCTAGAAACTGGTCCTGGTCACGCCAGCCGCTGTGTGGATACCCCTTTTGCCCGGGAATTCTACCGTACCCGGCGGCAGCTAATCGCCCAGGGTCGCTCGGCGGAGGAGGTGAAGAACGCCCTAGAGGAACTGAATCTAGGCCGCCTGAGAATCGCTGCCAAGGGCCTAAATCGTAATTCCCGGGGGGAAATTATCCCCGTCAGTCCCCAGGACCAACTCACCGAGGGGATGTACATGATCGGCCAGGTAGCTACCCTACCCCACCAGGCCGGCTCCATTGCTGACCTGCATGTCCTAGTGTGTGACCAGGAAGTAGCACCCCCTGTTTCTAACTCCCCCCGCCCGGCCGACGTGGCAATTATCGGCATGGCTACCCTGGTGCCCCAGGCTGACAGTCCCTCCCAGTTTTGGCAAAACATCCTCCAACAGGTTAATGGTCTAACCGAGATTCCTGCCCACCGGTGGGATTGGCACCTCTACTACGACCCTGACCGCAACCGCCGCGACCACATCTACTCCAAGTGGGGTGGTTTTTTACCGGAGACCCCCTTTGACCCGGCCCGCTTTGGCATCCCCCCCCGCTCCCTCCCCTCTATTGAGCCGGTACAGTTGTTGACCCTGGAGGTGGTCCGCCGGGCCCTAGAAGATGCGGGCTACGGCACCCGAGACTTTGACCGTGAGCAAACCTCGGTGATCCTGGGGGCCGGGGGCGGCATTGGTGACCTAGGGGGCCTCTACGCCACCCGCTCAGCCCTACCGAGTGTCGTGGCAGACCCCGACCCCCTAGCCTGGGACCGCCTGCCCGAGTGGACAGAAGAGAGCTTCCCGGGGCTTTTGCCCAATGTGGCCGCCGGCCGGGTCGCCAACCGCTTCAACCTCGGCGGACGTAACTTCACCGTAGATGCCGCCTGCGCCTCCTCCCTGGCCGCCATTGACCTAGCGGTGCAGGAGTTAGAAACTGGCCGCAGTAACCTGGTAATTGCCGGGGGCATTGACACCGGCCAAAGTCCCTTTGCCTACTTCTGCTTTAGCAAAACCCAGGCCCTCTCTCCCCAGGGCCAACCCCGTCCCTTCGATAAAAATGCTGACGGTATTACCATCAGTGAGGGGATTGCCATCCTTGTCCTCAAACGCCTCTCGGAGGCGGAGCGGGATGGAGACCGGATCTATGGGGTGATTAAAGCAGTAGCTGGCTCTAGTGACGGCCGGGCCCTGGGAATGACTGCTCCTCTGCCTGCCGGGCAGCAGCGTGCTCTGCAGCGGGTTTACGCTAAAGCGGGCTACTCCCCCCACACCCTGGGGCTGTACGAGGCCCACGGCACAGGCACCGTAGCTGGAGACCGGGCAGAACTAGAGACCGTTTGCCATACCCTGGCCGGGGCACCTCCCCAGACCTGCCTGATTGGCTCGGTTAAAAGCCTAGTTGGGCACACCAAAAGTGCCGCCGGGGTAGTGGGGCTTACCAAGGCAGTCCTAGCCTTGCACCACCAGGTCCTCCCCCCCCACTACGGGGTTGAAGAACCCCTCGACCCCTGTACTGACCCGACTAGCCCCGTTTACCTCCTACGGGAGCCCCGCCCTTGGCTAGCTCCCCCGGGCCATCCCCGCCGGGCGGGAGTTAGTGCCTTTGGTTTCGGGGGCACAAACTTCCATGTTGCCCTAGAAGAGTACCCCCAAGCAGCGCTCCCGGGGGCCCAGGCTTGGCCATGGGAACTAGTGTTACTCTCTGGCCAAGACCAGGTAGACCTCAAGGGTCAGGTCCAGCGCCTCGGGGCCCAGCTCCAAGCAGGGGCTACCCCAGATCTGGCGGACCTAGCTTATACCCTGGCCCTAGTGCCGCCGGGGCCGGCGCGAGTGGCCCTGGTGGTGTCTACCCTAGCCCAGCTCCAGACTACCCTAACTGCCCTAGAAGCACACTTAGCCGATCCAGTGCGTTCCCCCCTCCCCCCGGAAGTGCGGCTAAATCTCCAACCCCTAGCCCCCGGGAAGGTGGCTTTTCTGTTCCCGGGTCAGGGGTCCCAATACCCGGCTATGGTCCGGGAACTGGCCCTGTATTGTGGGGAGGTGCGCCGAGCCCTGGAGCTGGCGGACCGGGAGCTAGGGCCTGAACTACCCCGGCCCCTCAGTCAGTACGTTTACCCCCCGGCTAGTTTTACTCAACAGCAGGAGCGTTACCACCAGCAGGAGCTCACCCAGACCCAGATTGCCCAGCCAGCGATTGCCGCAGTGGAGATGGGTTTACTTGACCTAGCCACGCGGTTGGGGATGAGCCCTGATTTATTGGTGGGCCATAGTTTAGGGGAGTACGCAGCCCTCTACGCCGCCGGAGTCTTAGCCGGGCCTGACCTACTGCGTCTAGTCCGGGCGCGCAGCCTGAGCATGGCCAGTGCCGGGGCCCAGGTGCCGGGCATGATGGCGGCAGTGCAAGTTTCCCGCGACCAGTTAATGACCATGCTTGAACCAGGTGTGGTGCTAGCCAACCACAATGCCCCCCTGCAGTCGGTGGTTTCTGGCCCCTTAGACCTAGTAACGCGTCTGGTGGAGAAGTGGCAAAGCTTGGGGATTAATGCCCGGCTCCTGCCGGTTTCCGGGGCCTTTCACTCCCCCCTGATGGCTGGGGCACTGCCTGAATTGACAGCTGCCATCGCTGAGACTAAATTCACCACCCCCCGGCTGCCAGTGTATGCCAATGCCACCGCCGTTCCTTATCCCCCGGACCCGGCTAGCATCCAGGCTCATCTGCTGGAGCACCTCACTGGCCCCGTGGCCTTTGTAGACCAGGTGGAAGCTCTTTACCAAGCCGGGGCTCGGGTGTTTGTTGAGCTTGGCCCCAAGGCCATCCTGACCAAGCTAGTCGGCCAGATCCTCGCCCAGCGGCCCCACACTGCTGTCGCCTTTGAGGGTCAAGGAGAAGGGTGGCGGGGTTTCCTGGGCACCTTGGGTACCCTGTTTATCCTAGGGGTAGTCTGGGACCCCCCCGCCCTGTTTATGGGTCGCCGCCGCCGGCGCCTAGACCTGGCTCGGCTGGTAGACCTGACCCGCCCCTCACCCCTCACCCCCACTACCTACATGGTAAGTGGGGCAGCTGTCCGGTCTCCCCAGGCTCCCTCAGCTTCCCTCGGCCAGCGGCCACTACTGACCCAAGCCCAGCCCCTTAAGGCTCCCTTGCCCTCCGCTCAACTCTCTCCCATGGACTACTCCCCTGTATCTATTAGCCCTCCGACTTCCTCGAATGGCTCCCCTGAGGTGCTCCTAGCCCTCTACCAGGCTTATCAAGCCGCCATGGGTCAGTTTCTCCACAACCAGGAGCGGGTGACAGGCCAATTCCTCCGTGCCCTCACCTCTAGCCCTAATGATCATCGTTCAGCCAACCTACCCGCCCCCGCCTATCAAAATGGCGCCCTCCCCCCAGCTGTTCCCACTCCAATGGCGGCTCCAGTTGCCCCGCCGGTGGTGGCTGCCTCAATACCCGCTCCAGTTGCCCCGCCGGTGGTGGCTGCCCCAATACCCGCTCCAGTTGCCCCGCCGGTGGTGGCTGACTCGATACCCGCCCCGGTCGCCCCGCCGGTGGTGGCTGCCCCAGCCCCCCCGGACACCCTGGACCGGCCTACCTTAGTACAGATACTGGTGAACCTAGTCAGTGACCGGACTGGCTATCCGCCGGACATGCTGGGATTGGACCAGGACCTAGAGGCTGACTTGGGTATTGATTCAATTAAGCGAGTGGAGATCCTCGGCGCCCTCCAAAAGGCTTTACCCACGGGCCTGCGGGGGTCAGTTCAGCAGGACATGGAGCAGTTTACCCGAGTTAAGACCCTCAACGTCCTGGTTGATCAGATCCTGCAACTTGTCACCCCGGATACCCCTCGCCTGGGAAAGCCCTAGAGGTCCCTCGTTACCAGATCCAAGCCTATCGGGCTCCTAACCTTGGACCGGGAGAGGCGCTCCCCGGGGGATTGGTTCTGATCACTAGCCAACCTCAGACCCAGACCCTAGCCGAAGAACTAGTCAGCCTGCTATCAGAGCAGGGGTATACCCCCCGGGTGGTACCTGTTTCCCTCTTGGCGGATCCTGAGAAGCTGCCGGCCCAACTGTATCAGTGGCGTCAGGAGTTAGGTAAAGCTCAGGGGGTAGTCCACCTACCGGGTCTGGCTACTGTCACTCCCCCAATTAATCTAGAGGAGTGGCGCTATCAAAGCCAGATCCAGGTTAAGAGCCTATTCCAGATTCTCCAGGTTTACGGGCCTGATCTCCGGGAGGGGGGCTGGGTCCTGAGCGCTTCCGCCTTGGGGGGAGCCTTTGGGCGGGATGGGTCAGGGGGGACTGGCCTAGTTCTAGGGGCGGCAGCCGTGGGGCTCCTGAAATCCCTGCAGAAGGAGTGGCCGCGGGTGCGGGTGAGTGCCGTTGATCTAGACCTCCAGCACCCCCCCGCCCAGGTTGCCTCCCTCCTCCTCCAGGAAGCCTACCAGGCCCGCGGGCCCATTGAGGTCGGCTATCCCCTGGGAGTGCGCCACTACTTCCGGGCGGTGCCGGCCCCCCTCACTCCCCGGCCCCTGGATCTAGACCCCCAGATGGTAGTGCTCCTGACCGGTGGTGGTCGGGGGATAACCGCCGAGGTCGCTTTTGATCTAGCTGCCCAGGGGGTCACCCTGGTGCTGGTGGGCCGCTCTCCCCAGCCTGCCCCCGAATCCCCCCAGACTAGCCATGCCCGGGACGCTTCTGAACTCCGCCAAGTCCTGTTACGGGCGGCCCAGGCTGCCGGCGAATCCCCTACCCCAGCGGTGATTGAAGCGCGGGTTAGGCAGATTCTCGGCCAGCGCCACCTGAGCCAAACCCTCGACCGGCTGCGGCGGGCCGGAGCTGCCCGGGTGGACTACCGCAGCGCCGATGTGCGTCAGCCAGACCAGGTGAAATCCCTCCTAACGGAGATTTACCATCGCCATGGCCGCTTGGACGGGGTAGTCCACGCCGCCGGAGTGATTGAGGACAAGCTAGTAATGGATAAAAGCCTAGCTTCCTTTGAGCGGGTTTTTGACACCAAGGCCGACAGCGCCTTTTTGCTCAGCCAGGGGGTTAAGCCCGCTGCCCTCAAGTTTTTCGTCTTCTTCAGTTCCGTGGCCGGCCGCTTTGGTAATCGGGCCCAGTCCGACTACGCGGCCGCTAACGAGACTCTCAACCGCCTAGCCTGGCAGCTGCACCACCAGTGGCCCCAAACCCGGGTGGTGGCAATTAATTGGGGCCCCTGGGCCAGTCTGGGTATGGCCTCCCCGGAGGTTTTAGCGGGGTTTGAACAGCAGGGGATCTTGCCTATCCCCCCCGCTGCTGGCCGGGCCTTTTTCCGCCAGGAACTAGGGGCCCCTTCCCAAGACCAGGTGGAGGTGGTGGCCGGGGTTGGTCCCTGGGAAAATCCCCCTGAGGAGCGCCCAGCCCCCCGCCTTACCCTGATTTCCCAGCCCCCCACCCTCCAGGGCGAAGAATTCACCCTCGAGCACACCTTCAGCCTGGCCCAGGAACCCTACCTGCAAGACCATTGCCTACTGGGCAAGCCCGTAGTGCCGGCCGCCCTAGCCCTGGAGTGGCTAGCCCAGTTGGTGCAGCAGGCTTGGCCCCAGTGGTTGGTCACTGCTGTCTGTGACCTGCAGGTCCTGCGGGGGGTGGTCCTCGAGGCTCCCGAAAGGCTAGTGTGCTTCCAAGCTCGCCCCCTGCCCGGCCCTGGTCTTCAGGTACTCGCCCAGATCCTTGATCCGGCTGGTCGCCCCTACTACCGAGCTCGGGTACTCCTCGGAGCTGCCTTGCCGGTGGCGCCTAAGACTGACCTCCTCGACCCCCTCGTTGGTGGCCAAACCCTTGACCCGGCGGCTACCTACCGGCAATACCTGTTCCACGGCCCGCGCTTTCAGCTCCTAGAGGCCATCCCCCGGGTCAGTCTCCAGGGGATCGACGCTACCGTCCGGACTACCCTGGGGGATTGGCTGTTTGACCCCTTTTGTATTGATGTGGTGCCCCAGCTGGCAATCGTCTGGGCCCGTCAGTATTGGCAAACTACTCCCTTGCCTGTCCGCTGGGGTAAGATCACTCGTCACACGGAAACTCTTCCCCTCGGTCCCCTACAGGTCCATATGCGGATCACCTCTCCCACCCCTGGTCCCTCCCTGGCCTACGAGGCCCTAGTCTGGCATGGGGCTACTGGTCAGGTGTGCTTCCACCTGCAGGACCTCGAAGGGGCCTGTAACGCTGCCCTCAATACCTCCCCATGAATCCCCCGATCGCCATTATTGGCCTAGCTGGTATCTTTCCGGGGGCGGCCGATGTGGCTGCCTACTGGCAAAATATCCTCACCAAGACCTGCTCTCTCCAGGAGGCTCCCCCGAGCTGGAGTAGTCCCTACCTAGACCCGGACAGCCGCGCCAACAACCGGATCTACTCGGCTCGGGGTGGGTTTCTCGGTCCCCTGGCCCAGTTTAATCCTCTGGAATTTGGCGTGGTGCCCAATTCCGTAGAAGGGGCTGACCCGGACCACTTTTTAGCCCTGAAGGTGGCCCGGGACGCCCTGGCCGATGCGGGCTATCTGGAGCGCCCCTTTGACCGGGAAAAGGCGGGGATCATCTTGGGCCGAGGTACCTACATGAACCGAGGCTTCGGCAACTGGATCCAGCACGGCCTGGTGATCGACCAGACCATCGATATCCTCAAGCAACTCCATCCCCACCTCGATCTCGAAACTTTTGATCTAGTCCGTCAAGACCTTCAGGCCCACCTCCCCCCCTTCAACGCCCAGATGTCCACCGGTTTAGTTCCTAATGTGGTTACCGGGCGGATTGCTAATCGCCTGGACTTGATGGGAGTTAATTACCTGGTGGATGCGGCCTGCGCTTCTTCCCTAATTGCCGTGGCCCTGGGAATCGAGGAGCTAGTCACTGGCCGCTGTGACCTGATGTTAGCCGGGGGAGTTCAGGCCTCTACGCCCCCTCAAGTGCTGATGATCTTTTCTCAGCTGGGGGCCCTCTCCCCCACCACCATTCAGCCCTTTGGCAAGGGGGCCGACGGGACCCTCTTGAGTGAGGGGTTAGGGGTCCTGGTGCTCAAGCGCCTCTCGGACGCCCAACGGGATGGCGACCGGATCTACGCCCTGCTGCGGGGGGTAGGGGTGGCCAGTGATGGGCGGGGTTTAGGTCTGTTGGCGCCCCGCCAGGCTGGGGAAATGCTCTCCCTGGAGCGCGCCTACGCCCAGAGTGGGGTCAACCCCCAGACCATCGGGTTAGTGGAAGCCCACGGCACGGGTATGCCCCTGGGGGACCAGACAGAAATTGCAACCCTAGGAAAATTCTTTGGGCCCCGGCCGGGTTTAATTCCCCCCCGAGCCCTAGGCTCGGTCAAGTCCATGATTGGCCACTGTATCCCGGCCGCCGGAGTTGCCAGTCTGATCAAAATGGCTCTATCTCTCTACCACCGGGTTTTGCCTCCCACCCTGTGCACCGAAGTCAATCCGGATCTGGAGCTTGAAAAAACCAGTTTCTACCTCAATACCGAAACCCGCCCCTGGATTCAGGCTGACTCTGTCCGGCGCGCAGCCGTCAACGCCTTTGGTTTTGGGGGCATTAATGCCCACGCCATTCTAGAGGAGTACCCCCAGGCTGACCCCCCGAGCCTGGGTGCCCATTGGCCCTCGGAACTGCTACTGTGCTCCGGGCCTGATGCCACCGCTGTGCTCACCTTGATTGACCAGATCCAGGCTTGGCTTACCCGGCATCCCCAATCCCCCCTCGGGCCCCTCGCCTGGACCCTCAGCCAGGGGGAGTCTCACCCCTGTCGCCTCGGGATTGTCGCCCGGGATGGGGGGGATCTGGCCCTTAAGCTGGCCACAGCTCGGGAGAAGATCGCCGCCGGCCGGCACCAGTTTCAGGTGCGCAGTGGCATCTTCTACAGCAGTCTTGAGCCGGACCCCGCTCCGACCGCCTTTCTCTTCCCTGGGGAGGGGTCCCAGTACCCCCAAATGCTGGCAGACTTGGCCTTGTATTTCCCGGGAGTGCGCCGCTGGCTAGATTTTGCCGACACCATTTTTGCCCCGGCTCCCCATCTACCGAGTCAGTACCTATACCCGCCCCCCCTGGGACTGACTCCCGCGGAACGGGCCCAGGCTAAGGAAGAACTATTTAGCCTTGAATTTGCCACGGCCCTAGTATTCACTTCTAGCATGGCTCTCTACGAGCTGCTGCAGGAGTTGGGAATTCAGCCCACGGCTATGGTGGGCCATAGCACAGGGGAGAATACTGCCCTGGTGGCTTCAGGTATGGTGCGCCAGGGAGAGCAAACTAAGCCTCTGCGGGAGATCCGCAATCTCCTCGCTATCTACCGCAACCTAGAACCCCTCCAAACCATCCCCCGGGGGCAACTGCTTGTGGTGGGGGCCCTAGAAGCCCAGGCCCTAGAGGAGCTCCTTGCGGATCTGCCCCTGTACCTGGCCATGGATAACTGTCCTAATCAGGTGGTCCTGTTTGGGGAACCCGCGGTGATTGACCAAGCCGTCGAGCAGGTCCAGGCCAAGGGGGGTATTAGCACTCGCCTCCCCTTTGACCGGGGTTACCATACCCCCCTGTTCCAGCCGGTAGCTGAGGCCCTCAGACCCCACTACCAAGCCATGGACTTGGGGCCCGGTCACACCCCAGTCTACAGTTGTGCTACCGCTGCGCTATTCCCGGCGGAGGCGGAGGCAATCCGGGAATTAGCCCAGCGCCAATGGGCCCAAAAGGTCCAGTTCCGGGCCACCATCGAGCACCTGTACGACCAGGGATTCCGCACCTTTATCGAAGTGGGCCCGAGTAGCAACCTGACCGGCTTTGTCGATGACATTCTGCGGGGCCGCGAGCACCTGGCCCTAGCTAGCAATACCCAGCGCCTCCCAGGCCTGGAACAACTCCAGCAACTCGTCGCCCGGCTGTTCGTGCGGGGTATTCCCTGTAACCCCCAGCGGCTCTACCAGGGTCGGGGTCTAGATCCGGTGGATCTAGAGGCTCCAACTCCCCCGAGCCCCCCTCCTGCCCCGGTGTTAAACCTGACTATGCCGGTGATGAGCTTGAGTCCTCAGGTAGTGGCAGCTCTGCAGCAGCAGCTAGCCCCGTCCGGACCTCCTCCCGCCGTCCCTGGGAGTCCCCCTCCCCTTGTCCCCGAGCAGTTCCCCTTCCTCGGGGAGGTCCTGCAGGCTACCCCCTCTCTCCTATACAGTCAGCGTTGCTTCCAGGCTGGCACCGATCTATTCTTCCAGGACCACACCATTGGGCCCCGGCCTTCTCCCCGCCGGCCAGAGGCCATGTCCCTGGCGGTGATGCCCTTCACCATGAGCTTGGAGATCCTGGCCCAGGCGGCCACCTATCTAGGGGGGGGTGTCGTCGTTTCCCTTGACCAGGTACGCAGTCATGGGTGGCTGTCCCTCGAGCAGGGGGAGTTGTGGCTGGACATTGTGGCCCAACGCCCGGGGCTCACTGACCCGGTCACGGTGCAACTGTACGAAATTGCCCCCCAGCAACCGGAGAAACGCTCCCTGGTGTTCTCCGGTCGGGTGCATCTGGCGGCTGGCTATCCCCCCCTGTCCCCCCCTGTCCCCTGGTCTCCCCTGGATCAGGCCCGCCCCTACCCCTGGGATGACTCGGAAATCTACACCACGGGCATGTTCCACGGGCCCCGCTTCCAAACCGTCCGCAGCATCAAGGCTGTCAGTGACCAGGGTATTCAGGCAGAGTTACTCACCCTGCCCACCTGCGACCACTTCCAGGCTATTTCCCAACCCCAGTACCGCCTTGATCCGGCCCTTCTAGATGCGGCGGCTCAACTGGTGGCTTTTTGGGTTGCTGACCGGGTGGGGGTTTGTTTCCACACCTTCCCCTTTCAGCTAGAAAGCTGCGAACAGTTTAGCCACCCCTTACCCCCGGGTACCCGGGTCTCCTGTCGGGGTTCCATGGAATTTACCCAGGCGCGGCAGATTACCTCCAGGTTTGAGTTTTTTGATGATCAAGGTCACCTCCTCACGCGGATGCAAGGACTGCGGGAGGTGTTTCTGCGGGTCCCCTACAAGTACCGGCAGTGCTTCTTTGCCGCCCCGACTACCTTCTGGTCCGAAGCGATATCTGATGCTGACCGGATTTGCCGGCGGATCTCCCCTCTGCCCCAGGATTTTTGGTCTGAGCTGGGTGGGGTGACGGAGAAGGTGGTAGCCCACCTGGTACTCACGGCTGCGGAACGGCAACGCTGGCAACAAGTTAGCCCCCCCGATCGCTCCCTCTGGCTCCTCGCCCAGATCGCCGCTAAGGATGCCCTGCGCCAATTTGCCCGGGACTACTTGTATCTAGATCTAGCCCCCGTTGACCTAGAGCTTACCCCCGGGGAGGGGGGAGAGGTACTATGCTCCTGCCCGGAACTGGCCTTGGTTTCCCCCTTCCCCCGGGTATTCATCCATACCGCAGAGGACGGGGTGTGGGCAATTCTGAACCTCCTGGGGTAGGAACTTGGGTAGGTAGACAGACTGGCCAGGTATTTACACTACTATATCCAATGTAGTTTAAATATATTAAATAGTACTTGGTAAACGCTATTTTGACATCAAGTAATAAGTACATTTAAACTAAATACTATAACAAATAGTATGTTAGATAGCTTAGAGAGTCATCCTAAGACCGTAGCCCACGCCAGGGCGCCAAAGTAAACCAGTGCCCTGCAACCCATCTCAACCCCTGCCGTCCTCAAGTCCAAGGTAAGCCTTAAACCAGCGCAGGCGTACTTACTCACCTTTCCAGTCCAGCCAGAAAGCAACCCGCCTCTACTGGAGGTCCTGCCCCACCGCTCAAGGGGCCCTCGCCACCTTTACCCATCAAAACGAGTCAACCGCTCGGCATCGGGGAGTGTCAAGCTGCACCCGGGCAGGGGGGCTCACCACCTGAGGGTTGAGGGCATCACTCCCGGCGCCCATTCTCTGCTAGCAACCGCGCCAACACCGCAAACCTCACCTCATCGCGCCACCGTTACCGACGCTTAACCTTGCCTCCACTCTCCTCCCCGTCAGTGTTCTGTTCCCCATACTCCGGGTAAAAGTCACAGGCCGTATCCAAATCCCCCCCCCGTAAGCCTGCAATACCACCTGGTCCAGCTGCCCTTGGAGCACCCTCAACCTCTCCACGTCCCCATCACGCTGACCCCAATCATGGAAACGGTTGTAAACCTTAGTCATGCCCTCATTTTTCTTCACCATCATCTAGGCCCGGTGTTGGTAGTACTCCTCCCCGATTATCCCTAGGGCTGCTTTGGCTTCCGGGGTGAGATTGGTGGGGAAGGGGAAGGTTTGAAAGCAGTCTGTAGGGGAACATCTCAAGTTATTCTTCATACTCGAACTAAAAAACCAGGCCCAGACTTCGTGAATCCGAGACTGTAAGATAGCAAAGTCTTAGTAGGACGCTAGAGGCAAAACAACGAGGGGTTTCTGCCTAGGCCATATTGCTCGGCAAAAAGGTGCAGGCCACATAGCTAGTGAATCAGTAAATGGCTAATACCCGTTCACAATTTTCCACGGACTTGAAGAGAGCGGGTGTATATCTCCCCCACAGCCACCAATGCTTCTTCCGTTGCATGCCGTCGGAATTATCCTTCAATTTCTCCCGCTCCGGCCTCACCCTCTTCTCCACAATCCCCATCAAGTCAGGCCAAGCCCGAGCTTGCTGTTCACTCATTTGGCCGAAGCGGGGGTCTTTAGCGAGGAGACGCTGCATCTACGCGATGGAGGTGGCAGCGGGATTGGTGTCATCAAAGGTGAAGCCCATCCCCAGCACCATGCTTCCCTGAAAGCTCTTCCCTTCATTGGCCCTTAAGGGTTTGGGGTCTGTGTGGCCCCCAGCGTGAAACAGGAAGGCGGGTCTACTGGTTGCCCGTCAAGGTAGCGAACCGGCGGCACTTCCCCGCCGGGACTGGGTTTGAGTATGTGGACCACGCTCACCACCACCGCTGCCTTGCCTGGCCAGGGCAAGCGTTTCAGGGCCCGGTATATCACTCCCCCCTGTTCACAAATCCATTTCAGGCCAGTATTGCGGGTATCCCCTTGGTTGATGGTGTTCGTGGCAATCAAGCCTAGGGTACCGCCAGGCTGCAGGAGGTCCTAGGCGCAGCGGAAAAAATAGGCCGACAGGTCGGCATTGCCGTGGGATTGTGGGTACTGCTGCTTTAGGTAGAGCAAATAATCATCCCCGTTGGCATCAATGATGGTGTTTTTGCCGCCGAAGGGGGGGGTCCCCACCACCACATCAAACCCCGGAGTCTCTCCAGAAAACACCTCCGGGAACTTCCAGTCCCAATGGAAGAAGGGCGGCAGCCCCGGGGGAGTGGCGGTGGGTGAGGGCATTTAAGGCGAGGGCAGCGGCGGTTTGCAGGTCTTCCTTGCGGGCTTTGGCGCTTTTTTCCACTAAGAGGGCCCGGCTAAATTCCCTGCGCAGCTGCCGCAGCACCCCTAGGCCGCTCTCCGTATCCTTGTAAAGTTGCTCCTGTTGTTCCTGTTTGGTGTCCTCGGTCCCCTGGAGGGTCAGCCGTTCCGCCTCCACCTGGGCTAGGAGGGGGAGGTTTCCTGGGCTGGGCTTGGTTCTACCACCGAGAACTACTCCCCCATCAGGGAGTCTCCCTGCTTTAGGCAGTGGTCCAGGAGGGTAAAGGGCTGGTCCGCCGCCATGGTCGCCAACCACAAGGAAATCTTCGCCAGGTTCACTGCGAAGGGGTTCTTATCCACTCTGTACAGACAGCGCTGGGTCACCTCCCGCATGATCCCCCGCAGGCGGTTTTCCTCCGCCTGGGCTTCTAGCACCGTCCCCGAGTGTTGGCGCTAGGCCCACTCAAACTCCCGCCGCTCGGGGGCTGCCTGGGCCAGTTGCCGGCAGGCCTCCACTAAAAATGCCCCTGACCCCATGGCCGGGTCAGAGACCTTGAGGCTGAGGATCTGCTCTAGGGTAGGTCCCGCGCCGCCAGTCTCCCGAGCCAGACGCTGGGGCACCGGCTCCAGGCAGGCACGCACGATGGGTTCGGTGAGGGTACAGGGGGTGTAGTGACTGCCACTCTGGCTCCGTTCGGGGCCTGGCTTGAGGTAGTAGGCCCCGGGGGGGATGAAGGGGCGGGTATACTCCAACAGGCGTGGCTCTAGGGCTTCGCGCAGCTGTTCTAGGGTCTGGGTCCCCTTGATGCGCTCTAGCACCTTGCCGGATGCGGTGCCCCGGCTTGCTCCTTGAGGAACTTGGCCCGGTTAGGGGAGTGTAGGAGGTCTGCCAATTCTACTACCACCGCCTGGGACCTCAGGCCCACCGCCATCCCCCGGGCCCGCTCTACCACGAACCCCATCAGGTTCTCGTACACCGCCCCAATATCCTCCACGTCCAGGGTCCGGTAGGAAAGACGCTCCCCCTTCGGGACCATTAGGTAGCACAGCACCCTCAGCAACACTCCATTACTGACCCGGGGGATCTGGTCGAGGAAGGGATAATCGGTAAACCGGCAGCCCGCCGGCTGCCCCTCCAAGAAGGGAAACTGGTCCGGGTCAAGGAGAACTCCGTGGCGGGCTGGCAGCCCTGTTCCCCCCTCGTAGATCCACCGCCAGGCAAACAGCAGCCGGCACCAAGCTCCGTAGCGGTGCTCCATGGTGTATGGGGTCTGGTCCGCCACCGCCTGGAGCTGCTCAAACAAAGACGTCACCCCGCAGTTGTCGGCGTAGACCTCCTGGGGCGTGAGGGAGGGGGACTGGTCCGGGCCAGCAAGGTCATCCTCCTCACTCCCAGTCGTGGTCGGAGTGAGGTCAGGTTGGTCACCACTACGACCCCCATTAGCCTCCTCCGGGGGGACAGGCTGCCCCTTAAAGACCAACCCCCGGTCCTCCGCGTACAGCATGAACACCAGACGAGCACCGTCACCAGGCGGGCATACAGCTCCTGGGGGCCTACTCCCGCCTGGTTGGGGAAACCCAGCAACAGCACCCACAACCCCCCGCCCCATCACCTCACACAGCCCCTGGACCGGAAACGTTAGATGGCCTACTAGCTCTAGGGGCGGGGCGTACACTAGGCGGATACCCTAGCCATTCACTAGCAGCCCTAGGGTGACCTTGGTCTCCCGCAGTAGGTGCTCAAACTTAGTTGTAGGCGAAGCTCGCCAGCCCTTTGTGCGCAAATCCCGCCGGTCCAGGTCCGTATTCGCCGGCAGCACCTGCACCAGCATCAACCAGGGCCCCGGCTCCCCCGGTCCCGGCGCTACCGCCCAGGTGGGGACTAATTCTTCCTCGTACTCCAGGCACCACACCCGCAACTGGGCTGGTGGCGGCTGGAGGTCTTCTTCTGCCCAGCCCAGGATATCCACTACAAACCGGCCAAAGTCACCGATACATGCGGCTTGGTCTCGGGTCTGCAGGGGCGCTGCCGGTCGCCCGCCGGAGTTAGCCGGGGAGGCTAGCCACTCAATTAACCGCTGCTGCTGAGGGCCGGCGGACAAACCACGATCCCCACCGGCTGCAGCATCCCTAGCCACTCCTGATGCCACCCCCGTGCCCAGTCGAACCCCATAGACCTGTGTGCATAGTTACTAGAGGTGATGGTAGCATAGAGTTAGGGGGCCGTGCTCCGGCGCTTGTCCTTAACCTTCACAAGGCGCGGCTGCAGGTCCTGGCGACCGTTGCGCACCTGGTTGATCATTTGGGTCAGGCGTAGTTCCATCTCCTCGAGCACTCGGTCAGCGTACAGGTTAGCATCTTGGTACAATTGCTCGCATTCCTCGAGGGTTTGGCGCTTCTTCTCTTCGATCAGTTGGTAGGTTTGTTGCTGGATGCGCTCCATTTCCGCGAGCACCTGGGCCTGGGCAGCGGCGCACTCCTGATTGACCTGCTGGCGGATCTGTTGGGCTTCCCGCTGGGCCTGCTGGATGATCCCCGATTCGTCGAGGATCTGGGCGGCCCGCTGCTGCGCCTGGCTGAGCATGTTGTTTACCTGGGCGTCTGCTTGGCGCAGCATTTCACTTTTGCGCCGCAAGATATCCTCCGCTGCCTGAATTGATTGAGGCAAAACCTTGCGGATCTGGTCTAGTTGGTCTAAGACGTGATCCTCATCAATCAGGGTGCGATTGCTAAAGGGGATACTCGGGCTCTCGAGAATCATCTCCTCCAGCCTCATGAGCTCCTGGGTGACCTCAAGGTCATCCTGGTCAACTCTCTCTATTGCACTGACTCCGTTTTGGTTGGTGGGAAGGTTTTGCCGTAGCATTTGTGAATATCCAAAGCGACGTGGGGGGGTACAAGGTGATGAATGGGGCCGCCAAAGGAAGCGATCTCCTTAACCAAACTGCTGCTAAGAAAGCTGTACTCCGTTGAGGTAACCAGGAAAACGGTTTCGAGTTCTCCAGCGAGGGTGGCGTTTACGTGGGCCATCTGCAACTCCTTTTCAAAGTCCGACAGCACCCGCAAACCCCGCAGCACTACTCCAGCCTTCATCTGCCGAGCGTAGTCTACTGTTAGCCCTTCGAAACTATCCACCTTGGCATTAGCCAGGTGACTAATGGAGGGGCGGATTTGGCCTAGGCGCTGTTCAACCGAGAACAGGGGGCTCTTGCTGCGATTGGGTAACACCACCACAATCACCAACTCAAATAGTCGGCAGCCCCTTTCAATAATGTCCAGGTGCCCAAGGGTAATCGGGTCGAAACTGCCAGGATATAGAGCGATCAACAGCGCCACCCCAGACCGGTAAACCAACAGGGGAAATAATGAGCTGATTGTGACATATTCTCAGCCAGCTGCACTTGGTTTATCTCCTTTTCCTAGCACAGTAGTTAGTCTTTTTCCTAGCACAGTAGTTAGTCTTTGCCCATGGGGGTGGAGGTTGGTTAGGTTGTAGGGCCATGGCTCCTAGGTCAGGTTTTGTAAATTTGGGGCTCTAAACCCTCCCCTGATCCCAATTTTTTGTAAAAATAGATACAGAAAAAACTTTGGTAACTGCCAATTTATCCCTCTTTCCCCGTGCTCTCCCCCCTGTTAGCTGCTGCGACTGCCCTGCCTTCCCCCGAGGCCACCTGGGTGACCCTGGTCCACCCGGGGGCTAGCGGCGATGAGGCTTTGCTCCTGTGCCAGGAATCCCCCCAACTCTGGGTGGCTTGGACCCCTGACCGGGGGGAAGTACGCCTAGGACGAGGGGACTTTATCTAGGGCGGCCAATTGCCACTACTGATTTTCCGATAATTTTCAGATTTCCCTACCCGCAGGGTGCCATGAACTTCAGAATCGCAGCGGACCCACAACCGGCAGTTGACCTTAACTTGTCGGTAGACTGGACAGAACTTTTTGAATATGCTCCTGGTTCCCTAGTGGAGCTAAGGGCCTTTCCCGGTACCCTTGATACCATTGCCTTCTACGACACGATGACGGTTCCTCCGGTGTGGCTTACCCACGACCCCCAGCCCCGCTATCCCCACGAGCTAAGGATCCTCGTCCGGCAAGATGACCGGGTGTGCACCCTGAATCACCGCCTGCCTAATCCCAGTCAGGACTTAACCGCCTCTTAAACTCCCCTTAAAACCAGACGCCAACCCCAACCCCTACAATCTGGGTGAGGTTTCGAGGTGGCCGCTGTGGGCATTATAGATCAATTATACTATAACAATAAGGGAGTGCAGATCACTGTCCGAGAGCTGACCATTGATGAGGCTGTCTGTCCTCTCCCGAGGGTTGAGACGGCCTTGGTGCGGGTAGAGAACCCAGAGCGCCTCAAGCCAATCCTCTGTATCGTCAGCGGTATTCTCCTTGCCCCCTTGATCGTCGGTCTGGTTTTGATTTGGGTTGGCTGGAGTTGGTGGCGTCGCCAGGAGCCGGTTTACTGGTTTGTAGTCAAAACCAAGGAGGGCAAAACCCTAGAGAAGCGCTCCCGCAGCCGGGAGGCCATCGAAGCTATGGTAGCAGCCCTCGAGGCGGCTCTTCACCAGCAGGGGGTACTCGCAGCCCTAGCCCAGGTGGTGCGGGAGCAGCGGGGGACCGTGACTTTGAACGATGTGTGTACGGGCACCGGTCTGAGCGTCAATCAGGCTAAGGATCTTTTAGACCAGATGGTGGAGGAGGGCCGGGCTAGCGCCTATGCTGACCCCCGGGTTCCCTCCCTGCGGCTGTACGAGTTTAAGCCCGACCGCGGCTAGGCTCAGTTACCGTTGAACCACTTTTGGCCGTTGAGCCGTTGCATCACCCCGAACACCATCAGGTCTAGGGTGATTTTACGCTCGTCAATCAAAAAGGGCTCAAGGGTGTTGACACCCATGCCTAGGTGTTGGCAGGAAAAAGCCCGGCGGCCCTGGAGGTCCCGGTCTGGAAAGTAGAGGTTAAATTGCCAGGATGCCCAGGTACCGACCACCTGGGGACAGGGGACCGAGGAGCCCAGAACTGGCCGGTCTACCAAGGTTAGGGTCAGGTCTGATATCCCGCGGTGGTTAAAGGCAGCCTTGAGAGCGGGGAAGAAGTCTTGCTCAAGGAACTCCCCAAAGGGCTTATCTTCCCGGGCAGGAGCCTTTTCCTTCTTCGGTTTAACGGTGGGCGGGGTTTCTTCTACCATGGGGGGGTGGGGATTTACTGCTCATTATTCTAATTCCTGGCCGCCATTTTTTCCATTGCCCTCGGCGCCGATGAATACCCAAAAAGACCCTAAGGTTACAGGGATACCCCGCGGACAGCCCCTAGAAACCGGTGAGCTGAAGGACCAGTTGCGCACCTGTCGCCTCAGGGACCCCCTGCGCCTGTGGCATCCTCCCCTACCTGTCTACTCCTGGGGAGTTTATGGGGGGGCCCTGCGCGCCATGATTGCCACTTTCAAGTACGAGGGCCGGCGGGAGTGGGCGGCGCCCCTGGGGTTGGCCATGGGGCAAGCCTGGCAGCAGCTTAGGCCCCTCAGGGGTCCCCTAGTGGTGGTCCCCATCCCCCTCCACCCTAGTCGGCTGCGCCAGCGGGGCTTTAACCAGGCGGAATTGTTGGCCGGTTACTTCTGTCGGGTCACGGGCCTAGGCCTGCAACCCCAGGGGCTAGTACGGGTCCGGCCCACCCTACCCCAATGTCATCTTTGTGCCCCCGAGCGCCAGGAGAATCTGGCCGGGGCCTTTACCCCCGGGGAGCGACTCTGGTTCCCCCGAGTACTGCTCCTTGATGACATTTACACTACCGGGGCTACCGTGCGGGCGGCGGCGGCCACCCTAAAGCTCCAGGGTATCCAGGTAGAGGGGGTGGCTACCCTGGCCCAGGTAGTCCCGGAATTAACTTATGGATGAGCCCTTACCCCCCCTGCGGGTCACCCAGGCGGGCCGTTTGGACGTCTACCTTGCCCGACAACTCCCCGCCCTGTCCCGCTCCCAACTGCAAAAGCTGATCGCTGCCGGTCACGTGCGCCTTAACAGTCAGGTTTGCCAAACTAAGAAAACTCCTGTCCACCCCGGGGATACCCTGGAGGTCTGGGTACCCCCGGCAGCCCCCCTTGAGGCAATCCCCCAGCCCCTCCCCCTCCACATCCTCTATGAGGATGAACTGTTGCTAGTAGTCAATAAGCCAGCCGGCCTGGTAGTGCATCCCGCCCCGGGCCACTGGGACGGTACCCTCGTGAATGCCCTGCTAGCCCACTGTGACCACCTACCGGGTATTGGCGGCCGGCAGCGGCCAGGCATCGTCCATCGCCTTGATAAAGACACTAGCGGTGCCCTAGTGGTGGCTAAGACTGACTTTGCCCAGGCCCACCTCCAAGCCCAACTCCAGGCTAAAACCGCCCGCCGGGAGTACCTAGGGGTGGTCCACGGCACCTTCAGTCCCCCCCAGGGCACCATCGATCTCCCCCTTGGCCGTCATCCCCTCCACCGCCAGAGGATGGCAGTCCTGCCCGAGAGGGGGCGGTCAGCGGTTACCCATTGGCAGGTCCAGGAGCACCTAGGCAACTATTCCCTAGTCAGCTTTCGCCTCGAGACTGGCCGGACCCACCAGATCCGGGTCCACAGTGCCCACCTAGGACATCCCCTGGTAGGGGACCCCCTCTACGGTCCCGGACGGCCCCTAGGGGTCAACCTCACCGGACAAGTACTCCACGCCTGGCAACTGGAATTCATCCACCCGGGGCATGGGGAACTGGTGCGCTTTGTCGCCCCCTGCCCCCAGGAATTCGTCACCCTGTTGGCGGTCCTGCGCCAGCGCCAGAAATCCTAAGTGTCAGCAGGGCCATAGTCTGTTACAGAAATTAATATTCTTGGCCAACTATCCCCCCTCCGACTAGGTCTGGCCCCCCGCTTACCTTCCTAGCTAAGGCGCAATACTTAGGTATAAATGCTTGCTAGTTTTCCTCCACCCCTCGGTCGGGTCCAATACTTATTCCCCAAAACCTAGAAACCTTGATGCGTATGAAACAGGGGAATTTTTTCAACCTATTTGATTTAACGAAATAATTTGTAATAAAAGTGGTCCGCAGTGCTGGTGTATAAAGGGTAACTGAAGGGCAAGTGGACGGTCGCGGTCAGTTATCTGCTTAGTCCGCCCTAGCCTCTCGCTTTCTCATAAGCTCTTGGCCCCTTTCTCAGACTTCCCCAGCAAGGGTGGCTGATGAGGAAGGACGCCTAAAGGGCAGGGACCATTGAGGTAGCCTCACTCAGGTGCCCGAGGCCAAAACCAGTGATTAAAAAACAGTAGGAGAAAAGTTCCATGCTAGATGCATTCGCCAAAGTTGTCACCCAAGCCGATGCCAAGGGAGAGTTTCTTAGCTCTGCTCAGTTTGACGCTCTCACCAACATGGTTCGGGAAGGCAACAAGCGCCTAGACACCGTCAACCGGATCACCAGCAACGCCTCCGCCATCGTCACCAGCGCTGCCCGTAGCCTCTTTGAAGAACAGCCTCAACTAATCGCCCCCGGTGGCAACGCCTACACCAACCGCCGCATGGCTGCTTGCCTGCGTGACATGGAAATCATCCTGCGCTACGTCACCTACGCCATGATGGCCGGCGACTCCAGCGTTCTGGATGACCGTTGCCTAAACGGCCTGCGCGAAACCTACCAAGCCCTGGGCGTTCCTGGTGGATCCGTCGCTGCTGGCGTTTCCAAAATGAAAGAAGCTGCCATCGGCGTTGCCAATGACCCCAACGGGATCACCAAGGGCGACTGCAGCGCTCTGATGTCTGAACTAGCTACCTACTTTGACCGTGCCGCCGCTGCGGTGGGCTAATTTCCCTCGAAAAGTTTCCATTTTTCACTGTTTGCAAGCAATTTTTTAGGAGCTCCATCAATCATGAAGACCCCCATCACAGAAGCCATCGCCGCCGCCGATACCCAGGGCCGTTTCCTCGGCAACGCCGAAATGCACCAAGTGTTCGGTCGCTACGAGCGGGCTGCTGCGGCTCTGGAAGCTGCTCGGGCTCTGACTAGCAATGCCCAGCGCCTAGTGGACGGGGCTGCCAATGCTGTGTACCAAAAGTACCCTTACACCACCCAGCAATCTGGTGCCAACTTCGCCGCTGACCCCCGTGGCAAGGCCAAGTGCGCTCGGGACATCGGTTACTACGTCCGCATCATCACCTACTGCTTGGTAGCTGGCGGCAGCGGTCCCCTCGACGAGTTCCTCCTCGCCGGTCTGGACGAGATCAACCGCTCCTTCGACCTATCCAACAGCTGGTACGTGGAAGCTCTCAAGTGGATCAAGAGCAACCACGGCGTCACCGGTCAAGCTGCCGTTGAAGCCAACGCCTACATCGACTACGCCATCAACGCCCTGAGCTAGTCTCGCGAGTCTAGCGGCCCGGAAGAGTGAGCGGTTGTTGGCCCTAGTGCTAGCAGTTGCTGATTTTTCCGGGCCTTGTTTTTACCTGATTCATAAGATTTCTCGCATAACTTAAACTATTTGAGGGGTTTTCTCAATGAGTAGTCTCACGGCAGCAAGTCTAGCCAAAGCGGACAAACTGGGTTTGTCCGCCTTTGATAACTCCTGTGTAGAACTGCGCTCCCAGCCTACTGAGGCGGATGTGCAGGCGGTCATTCGGGCCGCCTACCGGCAGGTGCTCGGCAACGATTACGTCATGAGTTCTGAGCGGCTAGTGGAAGCTGAGTCCCAACTGCGGCAGGGGAGCATCACGGTCCGCGAGTTTGTCCGGGCGATCGCCAAGTCTGACCTGTACAAAGAAAAGTTTCTCTTTAGCAATTCCAACACCCGTTTCATTGAGCTCAACTATAAGCACCTCCTCGGCCGGGCTCCCTATACCGAAGATGAGGTCAACTTCCACCTGAACCTCTACAACACCAAGGGCTACGATGCCGAAATCGACTCCTACATCGACAGCATGGAGTACGAGAATGGTTTTGGGGAAAATATCGTTCCCTACTACCGCGGCTTCTCTGTAGACCCCGGGGTCCGAACCACGGGCTTTACCCGCATGTTCCGCCTTTACCGGGGCTACGCCAACAGCGACCGGGCCCAAACCGAAGGTAATGCTCCCCACCTGTTCCGGGAATTAGCTCGCAACCAGGCCTCCACGATCCTGCGCCCCTCCGCCAGCGAAGGCTTCTGGGGTTATGGTCCAGCGGTCACCGACGTGCCTAAGCAAGCCTTGGGGGGCTCCTACGGAGACAGCGGCCGGATTTACCGCCTAGAAGTAGCTGGTATTTCCCAGCCGGGTTACCCCAAGGTCCGTCGCAGCAGCACCGCCTTCCTAGTGCCCGTAGAGCAAATGCTACCCAAGATGCAGGAGATCCACCGTATGGGTGGTCGAATTATCAGTGTCACCCCCGCCTAACCTATTAAGGAGTTAATACCCATCCATGTTTGGCCAAACCACCCTTGGAAAAGCTGCCCTCAGTGATGCAGCTAACCGGATGTTTCGCCTGGAAGTGGCGGGCCTGAAGCAGTCGGAAACTTCAGACCGCCTCAGCTATGCCATCCGCCGCAGTGGCAGCGTTTTCCTGACGGTGTCCTACAATCGCTTGAATGACGAGATGCAGCGGATTAACCGGCTCGGGGGCACAATCCTCAGCGTCACTCCTGTCTAGTCCCTGGCCATGCATGACCTCCAGTCTGGTCCTGCCCTCCTGACTCCCGCCCAAGCGGTAGCCAACCTTACCCATCCTGACCTGAGCCTGCGCTACTACGCGGCTTGGTGGCTGGGGAAGTTTGGTCGAGGGGAAGCCGGGGTAGTCCCCGCCCTGGTAGCTGCCTTGGAGGATGAGGAGGACCGGACGGAGTTAGGGGGTTACCCCCTGCGGCGTAACGCTGCTCGGGCCCTAGGGCGTCTCGGTGATCGCCAGGCTGTCCCGCCCCTGATCCTGTGCCTAGATTGCCCGGACTTCTACGTCCGGGAGGCCGCGGCCCAGTCCCTGGGGGCCCTAGGGGACTCCCGGGCGGTACCTCACCTGTTACCTCTACTAAATGGCAGTCAGCTTGTCCCCGGCCGCCCCCACCCGGCCCAGCCGGTGGAAGCGGTAATGGTAGCCCTGGCGGCCCTAGGAGTCAGGGAGGCAGCCCCCCAGATGGTGCTCTTGCTTGAACATGCTCTGCCTCGGGTCCGCCGGGCGGCTGCCCGCTCCCTCTACCAACTTACCCAGGACCCAGTTTATGGGGAGCATCTGCTTCAGGTCCTAGCCCAAGAGCCAGACCTGAAGGCCCGGCGCACCCTCCTACTAGACCTGGGGGCTAGTGGTTACCTGCCGGCAGCTGAGGCGATTGTGGCAGCAGCGGTGGAGAACAGCTTCAAGTTCATGGCTTTAAAAAGTCTCCTCGAAACCCACCTCCAGAGACACCCAGACCTTTCCCCTGAGGGAGTCAAGGTCCTAGGGTTAATGGACCGCTTGCTGTAGAGTGCCATGGCTGAGACCTCAGACATAATCCAGGCGGTAGAAAACGCCGACTCCCCGGCTGCCCTGAGAACGGCGGTGGCCGAGTTGGTGGCGGTGGGCAGTCCGGAGGCAGTCTCCGCTTTGATCAAGGCTCTGGGCTACAACAACCCCGAGGTGGCCAGCCTGGCCGTAGAGGGTTTGGTGCGCCTGGGGGACCTAGCAGTAAGACCGCTCCTAGAGCAGCTAGACGATTACAACTACGGGGCCCGGGCCTACTCCTTCCGAGCCCTAGCTACGATTGGTGACCCCCAAGCCCTGCCTCTGTTCCTTAAGGCCGCCCGGGAGGACTTTGCCCCGAGCGTCAGACGGGCGGCAGCTCGCGGTCTGGGGTGCCTCCGCTGGGAGGTTCTCCCCGCCACCCAACAGGCTCCTGCCCAGGACCAGGTCTTCCAAACCCTGGCCCACCTAGCGGCGGATCCAGAGTGGGGGATTCGCTACAGCGCCGTGGTGGGAATTGAGGGCTTGGGATCTGCCGCGGCTCACCTGCAGCCTGCAGTCCATGACCTCCTGAGGACCATGGCTCAACAAGACCCAGACCAAGTCGTTCGCGCTCGGGCGGCTTTGCCCCTGACTACCACTCCTTAAGTTTCCCATTCCCCTACCAGGACTACTATGGCCCTCCCCCTCCTTGAGGTTACCCCCAAAACCCAGAACTTCCGGGTCCCAGGGTACGAACTTCCTACCGAAGAAACGCCTACCCCATACCGTCTTCTGCCTACTAGTTCTGCTGCTGCCCTAGAGGAAATCCTCTGGGCTGCCTACCGCCAAGTTTTCGGCGAGCACCTCATTCTCGAGCACTACCGTCAGCCTGGCCTAGAATCTCTGCTGCGCTCCCGCTCCATCTCGGTGCGGCAGTTTATCCAGGGTTTGGGTAAGTCTGAGGTCTACCGGCAACTGGTGGCGGAGACTAACTCTAACTATCGTCTGGTGGACTTGACCTTTAAGCGGTTTCTGGGACGCTCCACCTACAGTAAACAGGAGCAGATTACCTGGTCCATTGTGATTGCCACCCAAGGACTCCACGGATTCATCGAGGCAGTGATTGCCAGCGAGGAGTACGAAGTCAACTTTGGTGATCACATTGTCCCCTACCAGCGCCGGCGTCGGGAAGGTCGCCCCTTCAACCTCACCAATCCCCGCTACGACACCTACTGGTACCTACGGCAACTAGAACTCCAGGGCATGACCGCCTACACCGTAGCCCAGTACGGTAGTCAGAGCAAGTCCCGGCCGGCGGTGCGCCAAGCCATCCCCAGCGACCTATTAGCCATGGCCCAGCAGGTCCTGCCGCCCCAGATCGATTGGCAGCGCCACGTCGCCCGCTCCCTGGCCACTAAGGTACCGGCCGCTCCCGACTCCTCAGCCACTGCTAAGCCGACGATCAAGCCCGCCCCCGTCGCTGTCCCCTACCGTTACCTTCCCAGCCAGCCTCGCGGTTGATCTTTGTTCCCCTAGGATATCCCCCATGACCCTCCCTCTCCTCTCCTACAAGACCTCTAGCCAAAATCAACGGGTGGCCGGCTACGAGGTGCCCAGTGAAGACACCCCCCGGGTCTACCGGCGAGCCGACTGCAGCACTGAGAGTGAATTTCAGGCCCTCCTGTGGGCCGCCTACCGCCAGGTGTTTAGTGAACACGTCATCCTCAGTGCCTACCGCTCGGTAGTCCTCGAAACCCAGCTGCGCAACCGAGCCATCAGCGTCCGGGACTTCATCCGCGGCCTCGTAAAAACCGATGTGTATCGACGTCTGGTAGTTGATACCAATTCCAACTACCGGGTAGTTGAACTGACCCTGAAGCGTCTGCTCGGCCGGGCTCCCTACGACCCCACCGAGCTGATGGCCTGGTCCACCCAGATAGCCACGGTTGGGTTTGAGGCTTTCGTGGATGCCCTGGTAGATGGGGAGGAGTACCGCAACAACTTTGGCGACCACGTGGTGCCCTACCAGCGTCGCCGCTACAAGGACCGGCCCTTCAACCTAGTTACCCCCCGCTACGATAGCTACTGGCGCGATAAGCTGGAAAGTGAGCGCTACCGTTGGGGAGCAGTGAGTAATTTTCTGGACATGGCCCGGGAACTTAAGCCCCAGGGACGGGTCCCCCTGACGGTTACTACTGCCAACTTGACAATTCCTAACTGCGAAACCGCGGCCAAGGGAGTACCTGTATCTATAAATCCCACCCCCAGCTTCCCCCTGGGCTAATTTGATCCCCGTTCATAATCCTTTACAAAAGAATTCCTGGAGACACCCCATGGCCATCCCCGCCCTAGCCTACAAGCCCACCACCCAAAACCACCGGGTAGCTAGCTTTGGTCCAGCTGACCAAAACGAGGACACCCCCTACATCTACCGCACCGAGGACGTCAGCTCCTCGAGTGAGGTGGAAGCTTTGATCTACGCCGTCTACCGGCAAGTGTTCAGTGAGCACGAAACCCTCAAGTTCAATCGTCAGATCACCCTAGAAACCCGCTTTCGCAATGGCTCTCTGACCGTGCGGGATTTTGTGCGGGAATTGTTCAAATCTGAGCGCTTCTACAACCTGGTAGTAGCCGTCAACGATAACTACCGCCTAGTGGAAGTGTGCCTCAAGCGGCTGCTCGGGCGTGCCCCCTACAACCAGGATGAGCTGATCGCCTGGTCAGTGCAGATTGCCACTCGCGGCTTTGCCGGCTTCATTGATGCCCTCATCGATAGTCCCGAGTACCTCCAGGTCTTTGGCAACAACACAGTACCCTACCAGCGTAAACGCCTCGAAGGGCGGCCCTTTAACCTAGTCACCCCCCGCTACGGCGCCGCCTACCAGGAAGTAGCCGGTACCACCCTCCAGGACTGGCGCTTCACCCTAGAGAAGTTCTACAGCCGCAAATTCCAGGAGCGTCGTCTTCCCGAGGGGGACCCGGGTCGGTTCCGGGAGCTGGCGGCCGCCGTCAACAACCGGGGCGGCTACGCCCAGAAGTTGTCGGCCTTCGACGTTGACTACCTCAATAAGGTGCCGGTCCGGCGCTAGGTCCCTAGGGCAACCCATGCAAATCTACCTTGACTACAGCGCCACGACCCCAGTCCGCCCGGAGGCCCTAGTGGCCATGGAGCAGGCCTTCCGGTGGAGCTGGGGAAACCCCGCCAGCCTACACGAGTGGGGGCAGCGCTCGGCCGAGAGCCTCGAGCAGGCCCGGTGGCGGGTTGCCCAACTGATCAACGCTCCCCCAGAAGCCCTAGTATTTACCTCCGGGGGTACAGAGGCTGATAATCTGGCGCTTCTGGGAGTCACCCAAGGTTACGCTAAGCCTCAACACCTGATCATCTCTGCCGTAGAGCATCCGGCCGTGGCGGCTCCTGCTCGGTGGCTAGAACAGCAGGGTTGGCAGGTGACGCGCTTGCCTGTCGACCCCCGGGGCTGGGTCAACCCCCTGGAGCTCCAGGCAGCCCTGCGCCCTGACACGGTTTTGGTCTCGATTATCTATGGGCAAAGTGAAGTCGGCACCGTGCAACCCATTCGCTCCCTAGGGGCCATTGCCCAAGCCCACGGAGCGCTATTCCATACCGATGCTGTCCAAGTTGCTGGCCGCTTGCCCCTAGATGTTCAGCAGTTACCGGTAGATCTTTTATCCCTTTCGAGTCACAAGCTCTACGGTCCCCAGGGGGCAGGAGCTCTGTACGTCCGCCCCGGTACGCCCCTAGAGCCCTGGCTGCGCGGTGGTGGCCAGGAACTACAGCTGCGCTCCGGTACCCCGGCGGTACCCTCCCTAGTGGGGTTTGGGGTGGCAGCGGAATTGGCGGCCCAGGAGATGCCCGAGGAAACCCCCCGCCTAGTGCAGTTGCGTGACCGGTTATTTGCCCTGCTAGCAGACACCCCGGATCTCATCCCTACGGGGGTCTGTCCCCCTGGGGTTGACCAGCGTCTACCCCACCACGCCAGCTTCTGTCTCCAGGCAGCTAACTCCACCACCTTCACGGGTAAGACCATCGTCCGGCAGATGAACCTAGCCGGTATTGGCATCAGTTCCGGGTCTGCCTGTAGCAGTGGTCAACCGACCCCTAGTGCGGTGCTGCGGGCCATGGGTTATCCGGTGCAGCAGGCTTATGGTTCCCTCCGGCTGACCCTCGGCCGTGACACCTCCCTAGCCGATGTAGAGTGGGCAGCGGCGGCCTTGCGGCAGATCCTCGAGCGGGTTGCCCCCCGCCCGGCGCAAATTTTCTGATGGTATAATTTTTCTCAAATCAAGCTAATAATTTAGATCATGCTGAACCTAGGTTGGCTGGAGGTAGGGGTAATTTTAGGGGCGGCAATGTTGATTTTTGGCCCCCAGAAGATCACCCAGTTGGGCTCATCCCTGGGTAAAACCCTGCGCAACTTTCGCGAGGGTTGGCGCCAACCCGACACCGACGACGAAAAATAGGGCTGGCCGCCGGTCACAATGTGTTTTGGTATTGATATGGTCCTCGGCATAAACCCTAAGGATTCTTAACACGCTACTGATTGACATCCTCCCTGACCTGAAGGCCGGATATTCCTGGGGCGCTCACCTCGGTGGGTTCCTGGACTGAGGGCACAACCGCTAGCTCATATCTCCCAGGGTGTTACTGCCAGCATGACCTGCCGGAGGCCGCTGTAGTGGTTGCTGACAGGTTACGGCACCCAACAAACCCACGCCATCCTTCCCTGCTGTTCAGGGCGGGGCTAGTCAAGCACCAGGGTCAAGCTGCCCAAGCAATCTTACTGTCTCTCTGCGTTTATTTAGAGTCGCGGCAATGTCCCAACGCGGTTCTATCTAAAAGGATGGGGTTGTAAACCCAATCTCGGAACCAATGTTAGTGCTGATGCGAGGCCAGAAACTGGTTAATTGGCCCCGTCACTTGCTTTTCCTGCGCCATCATAGCCGCGAGCTGCTCGGCGGCATTCAGGTCTGCGGGGGAGAGCTGCTGGGCTACCTGGTCTCGAGCGGAGAGGACAGCTTGGGATCCATTGGCTACTGCAAGGTCAAAGAGATCATAGGCAATGCGATTGTCCTGGACTACCCCTTGACCAAGGCCGTAGAGGAATCCCAGGTTGAATTGCGCGTCTGCATGCCCCTGGTGAGCAGCCTGGCGGAACCAGTAGGACCCCTGGCCTAGGGCATAGGCATAGCCAAGAACATACTCCGCGCGGGCGTTGCCGATGGATGCTTGGCTGCGCACCTCGGCCATCACGTTGGGGTCTTGGAGTTGAGTCTTGATAATGGAGCGGGTAAAGAGATCCAGATGGCCCGACTGAGAGAAGTTGACCATCTGTTGATAGAGAAAGTCTACAGCTTGTTCCATAGGGCGGCTGGCGGGGGTTGATTTCTTGGGGGTGGTAATCAGACACTCTAACAGCCGTTGACACTAATCTGAACTACCGCCGTCCTACGGATACGAGGCCAGAAATTGGTTAATTGGTCCAGTCACCTGATCCTCCTGCTCCATGGTGTGCGCTAGCTGCCGGGCTGCATTCAGGTCGGCTGGGGAGAGCTGCTGGGCAATTCGGTCTCGATTTGCAGCTGCTGTTTGATATCCATTCGTCACTGCAAGGTCATAGAGCGCAGAGGCAATGACATAGTTGCGGGGTACCCCCTGGCCATTGGCGTAGAGGAATCCTAGGTTGTATTGGGCATATGCATCCCCCTGGTTAGCAGCCTTGCGGAACCAGTAGGCAGCCTGGGTGTAGTCCTGGGGCACTCCCTGGCCATTGGCGTAGAGGTTTCCTAGGTTGTATTGGGCATGTGCAAGCCCCTAGTTAGCAGCCTTGCGGCACCAGTAGGCGGCCTGGGTGTAGTCCTGGGGCACCCCCTGACCTTTCGCGTAGAGGAATCCTAGGTTGTATTGGGCATATGCAAGCCCCTGGTTAGCAGCCTTGCGGAACCAGTAGGCAGCCTGGGTGTAGTCCTGGGACACCCCTTGACCATTGGCGTAGTCAATTCCTAGGTTGTCTTCTGCACCTGCATTTCCCTGGTCAGCAGCCTTGCGGCACCAGTAGGCGGCCTGGGTGTAGTCCTGGGGCACCCTCTGGCCATTGTCGTAGAGGACTCCCAAGTTGTCTTCTGCATCTGCATACCCCTGGTCAGCAGCCTTGCGGAACCAGTAGGCAGCCTGGGTGTAGTCCCGACTCTGTAAGTAAGAGAGCCCTAGTTTGTATTGCGCCACTGCTCCCTGGACCTCGCTTATCACCTCAGGTTTTTGGAGCGTGGAGCGAATCAAGGGCACTGGCTCGCCCTGCTGCTCTGCCTTGAGGATTTGTTGATAGAGAAGGTCTACCGTTTTGGGTGTGGGCGCCATGGTTTGGGCAAAGGCGGGCGCGGCACCAAGTAAGAAGCAAGCAATGATGGGCTTAATGATCCGTTTCATAGGGCGGCTGGTGGGGGTTAATTTTTGGGGGTGGTAATCAGACACTCTAACAGCCGTTGACACTAATCTAAACTACCGCCGTCCTACGGATACGAGGCCAGAAATTGGTTAATTGGTCCAGTCACCTGATCCTCCTGCTCCATGGTGTGCGCTAGCTGCCGGGCTGCATTCAGGTCTGCTGGGGAGAGCTGCTGGGCAATTCGGTCTCGATTTGCAGCTGCTGTTTGATATCCATGCGTCACTGCAAAGTCATAGAGCGCAGAGGCAATGACATAGTTGCGGGGTACCCCATGGCCATTGGCGTAGAGGTTTCCTAGGTTGTATTGGGCATATGCAACCCCCTGATCGGCAGCCTTGCGGTACCAGTAGGCAGCCTGGGTGTAGTCCCGAGGCACCCCCTGGCCACCGTTGTAGAGGACTCCCAGGTTGTATTGGGCATCTGCATCCCCCTGGTTAGCAGCCTTGCGGAACCAGTAGGCAGCCTGGGTGTAGTCCTGGGGCACTCCCTGACCATGGTCGTGGAGAATTCCCAGGTTGGTTTGCGCCCTTGCATCCCCCTGGTTAGCAGCCTTGCGGTACCAGTAGGCGGCCTGGGTGTAGTCCTGGGGCACCCCCTGACCTTTGGCGTAGAGGAATCCTAGGTTGTATTGGGCATATGCAAGCCCCTGGTTAGCAGCCTTGCGGAACCAGTAAGCAGCCTGGGTGTAGTCCTGGGACACCCCTTGACCATTGGCGTAGTCAATTCCTAGGTTGTCTTCTGCACCTGCATTTCCCTGGTCAGCAGCCTTGCGGCACCAGTAGGCGGCCTGGGTGTAGTCCTGGGGCACCCCCTGGCCATTGTCGTAGAGGACTCCCAAGTTGTCTTCTGCATCTGCATACCCCTGGTCAGCAGCCTTGCGGAACCAGAAGGCAGCCTGAGTATAGTTCTGAGGTACTCCACCCCAACCCGCTGCATAGACATTACCAAGAATATCCTCGGCATCCACGTTACCGGAGGCTGCTTGGCTCTGCACCTCGGCCATCACCCGAGGGTCTTCAAGTCTGGTGTTGATGAGCCTATGCAAGGGTACCGGATTCGCTTGGTGCTCCGCCTTCAGGATTTGCTGGTAGAGGAGGTCTACAGTTTTGGATGCAGGCGCCATGGCTTGGATGAAGATGAAAGCGAGCGCCGTGTAAGGGAGGGGGGATTGTATGATCCGCTTCATAAAAGGGCGAGAGAGCTGGCTTCATGGTACCGCGACTAAACCAACTGAACTTGATTTCAATTATTTTAATGAGGTTTTCAACTGGAGCAGGTTTAATGAGGTTTTCAACTGGAGCAGGGGGGTTAGGGCCTACCTACGGCCCAGGTAAGTTTGAGCCCCCAGGACTAACGCGCCAGCGGTGGTTCGGCCATCAAGCCGGCTTATCTAAACATACAAATATCCTAAAGTACAGCTGTAGTCAGTCACTGCGCTGGGTTCCTCGACTGAGGGCACAACTGCTAGCTCATATCTCCCAGGGTGTTACTGCCAGCATGCCCTACCGGAGGCCGCTGTGGTGATTGCTGACAGGTTACGGCACCCAACAAACCCACGCGATCCTTCCGTGCTGTTCAGGGCGGGTCAGAACAAATATTAGTGCTGATGCGAGGCCAGAAACTGGTTAATTGGCCCCGTCACTTGCTTTTCCTGCGCCATTGGCAGTGATGTGATCGATCCTACAGTCTGGGCAAGCTGCTGTAGGTATGTCATCTCAGTTCAGCATCGACCTCACCAAAAAATTTTCTGACCTCAAAAAGTCGCCTTGTAGTTTAAGTGATGATCCATTGGCATGCTCCGGCCGGCCAGGAACTAGAACCTGAAGACCTCAAAGCAGCCCTAACAAAGCAGTTTCCCGACTATCCGACTTGCCTTCCCACGCATGGTGCCACACTCGGGCCCTCGTTAGCTATCCAGTGGAATGGATTTCGACTCGAGGACGCTCATCATCATCATGTGGCGCAATTCAATGCCGGCGGGGTTAGCTTTAGTCGCCTGAGCTCCGATGAGGAATGGTCAAGTTTTCAAGACGCAGCCCTCCAGTTCTGGCACTGTTTTCAAGAATTAGCCGAGCCAACTGTAATTCAACCCATGGGAGTGCGCTATATCAACCGCATTCTCCTAGGATACGATGAAGAGCCGTCACTCTATATTAACTCCGCTCCCTCTGGGCTTCTGGCTATGAACCTTATAGGAGAATCATTCTTCCATCAAGATCTATACCCGGTCCCTACTCACCCCTACTCTATCAATTGGATCAGGACCATCCGGCCAGACCCGCGGGCACTTATAGTTGACATTGATGTTTTCATGACAGAGCCACTACAAGTAGATCGAATAAATCAAAATCTTCTAGTACAACGACTAAGAGAGATGCGCTGGATCGAAAATGAAGCCTTCTTTAACTGCATCACAAGATTCGCCCTAGAGCAATTTGGAGCTTGATCCTATGAGTGTTACAATTGCCCCGCCTCTAGGGGCAAGTCGCGCTGCTGAATCCATTGACCGACTAACCGAAAGCCGCTGTCAGTATTTCGCAGCGCCGGCAACTTTTAGCCGGCAACCTGATACCGAGTCCCGTACACCTTAAATAAGGCACTACCTTCCGCCATTAATGAGTTGATAAACACCTGGAAAGAATGTAGGGTCCCTAACTGGGATGGTTATGATGCTTGTCCTGTCACTGAAGCAGCCTACAGGTACGCTTATGATTTCATTGAGGCCCTACCTTGGGATTATCCCCTGCCATCCGTAGGTGCGGAACCTGACGGTCATTTAACTCTCGAGTGGTATCAAAGTCCTCACAGGACAATCTCTATTAGTGTTAGTCCTGAAGGAATGCTGTATTATGCAGCTCTCTTGGAAGATAGGCATCCGCGAGGCTCAGCATCCTTTAGGGGAGAGATTCCTAAGGAGGTGCTGAAATTGATTCGAGAAGTTGCTCGGGTTGAGAGTTAGAGAGGATGCTCGACCCCAATAACCTGCCTGAAGTGGAAGGCACTGAACTCCTAGCCCGCTATGTGGTCTACAGCAACCACTTCCGCAGTGATCTCACTCCCAAGCCTGACCTTTTTATTCCTCATCTCCACCAGGAACTGGCCGTCACGTGCCATCGCAACGCCACTACAGCAGAAATTTGGGGTGCGGGACTGCAAGTGGCAACTCAACGCTAGAAGACTTTGCATGGGCGGTCTGATCTACAAGCGAGTGACTGCCTGGCTCAATCCCTACGGGTAATCCCTCAGCCATTACCTAGCAATCCCAATCATGCTGATATCGGCAGCTGGCCCCCAGCCAAACAAGACCAAAAGGCGATCGCCCAAAAGATCGCCGCCTGTGCCACCAAGGTCATCAAATACATAACCTCAGACTCCCTGTAGGCGGCTAGCGTTGTCCCATAGCTCTTAACCCTTGCCGGCAAATCTAGCTAAGGTAGAGTCAGCCATGACTAATCCCCTCTCCATTCCATGCCTAACAGTGTTTCTTTTGACCGGGCCTCTGACTACTACGACGCCACCCGGGGCTTACCCCCTGAGGTCTCCGAGCGGGTAACCGACTCCATCCTCCAGCTAGTGGGCGTTACCCCGGCCACGCAGTTCCTAGAGGTGGGGGTAGGTACCGGCCGGATCGCCATCCCCATCGTCAAGCGTGGCTTCACTTACACCGGCATCGATATCTCTGACAATATGTTGGCTAAGTTGCGCCAGAACTTAGCTGACTCCTCGGAACATTTAACTCTATTAAACGCCGACGCCACCAACTTGCCTTTTCCCGCGGCTAGCTTTGACGTCGTTCTTACGGTCCACGTGCTGCACCTAATTCCGGATTGGCAGCGGGCCCTCGCCGAGATCCGGCGGGTCCTCAAGCCCGGCGGGGTTTATGTTTATAGTCACGGCAGCATCAATGCCCACCCCGCGGAAGTGCCCAAGGAGCGCAAGCGCGCCGAGATCGACCAGCAGTGGCGAGAGATTCTCAGTCGCTATGGCTACGACCCTAAACCCCACGGGGCGAAGGCAGAAGAAGTGATGGCTAAGCTAACTGCCCAGGGCGCCAGGCTCGAGACGGTAGTGGTTGCCCAGTGGCCGGGGGATTTGACGATTGCCGAGCTCCTTTACCGCCTTGAGCACCGCCTCTACAGCAACTGCTGGCAGATCCCTGAGGAGATTTTTCGCCCGGCCTTTGGGGATTTGCGGGCCTGGGTGGAGAGCCACTACCGGGACCTAGAGCAACTGGCGGTAGACCCAGCGGAGTTTAAGGTGGTGCTGGTGCGGGATTGGGCTAGCTGAACCCGGCCCAGACCCCTAGTTTAAGACTCGGGGAGTCTGCGGCAAAATCCCATAACCCCCCTCAGCACGGTCATGTCCGTGTGGGCCCTAGCTATTGATTTAAGCAGTCTACACCAACCATCGGGAATGTCCAGCTGTAGGCAGTGCCCCCATACACTCCCTGCTCAAGCACCTGGATGTGCAGTTCACCGCGGCGGTACGGCCAGACTTCGGGCTTTACCTGATAGATGACCATCTTACTAGCGGATGAACTGGCAATATCCACCTCCACCACTAAGTCAGGAGGTAAGTTTGCAGTAGCAGGTGTTTCTATTCCCTTGGATACAGAAACAAGAGTCCGGTTCGATGGCCCGATTTAGTTCCTCCCGATTGAGGGTCACAGAACCAACCCCAATTCCATCACTAACACTGTAATTATCTTGGCCAGATTTCGTGGATCTCGCCTGGGATTCTGATGTCTAAAACTCCCCGGTCGTAGGCAATGTTAGTTAACTGGTCTTCTCCGAGCTCCTGTATTAGCGCCATGTAGGTTTTCCAGGTCAACCCGGCAATGGTCGTGGCACTGCCGGAGGCAAGCCTAACTTGACTGATGGGGGTAGCTATGGTGGTTGTCATGAGCTAGGTTTTCTGGGCAGTCCGGAAAACCCCCAAGGCTCAAAGAAATGGGCGATACTGGATTCGAACCAGTGACCCCTTCCGTGTGAAGGAAGTGCGCTACCACTGTGCTAATCGCCCCTACAGGACTATCACTATAACACACCTAAGCCCCAGAGCCTAGCACCTCCTCCAGGGCTGGGGTGAGGCTGGGGTAGGTGTAGGTAAAGCCACTGGCAAGGGGGCGCCGGGGCAACACCCGCTGTCCCTCCAGGACCAGTTGCGCTCCTTCCCCTAGCAGCAACTGCAGGGCTAAAGCTGGAACCGGCAACCATACGGGCCGGTGCATCACCTCTCCGAGGGCGTGGCTAAGGGTAGACATGGTCACGGGCTCGGGAGCGGTGGCGTTATAGACTCCTGACCACTGGCTATCCTCGAGGGCCCTGAGGATGAGGCGCACCACATCCTGGCGGTGAATCCAGGACACCCACTGCTGGCCGCTGCCAATTGGCCCCCCGGCAAAGGCCCGGAATACCGGCACCATCTTCCCCAAGGCTCCCCCGGGCCCTAGAACAATTCCCAGGCGCAGGACCACTACTCGGGTAGTGGCCGGGGCTTGGGCTGCTGCCTCCCAGGCCTGACAAACCTGAGCTAGGAAGTCTCCCCCGGGAGGACTAGTTTCGTCGTAGGTAGCCGACTCACTAGTGCCGTAGTAGCCCACTGCTGAGGCGCTCACGAGGACTGGGGGTGTGGGATCAGCCTGGGTGAGGGCTGCTACCAATTTAGCGGTGCCCAGCTGACGGCTCTCGAGGATCAGCCGCCGGCGCTGGGGAGTCCAGCGGCCCTCGGCAATCGGTTCCCCGGCCAGATTGACTACCCCTGTGCAGCCTCCCAGGTGCTCGCTCCAGGGGGTGTAGTAGTCCACCAGCTGTACCCCGGGAAACTGGGCAGCGGCCCGCTCCGGCTGGCGGGTGAACAGGACTACCTGATGGTTAAGGTCCAAGAGAGTTGAGACCAGAGCCCGGCCCACAAAGCCAGTGCCCCCAGTAATGGCAATTTTCACTAAAGTTACTTGATTTGGCTGAAGATCTAGGGCGCCCCCTGATCTTAGCCCACGGACGGACCGGGTGAAGATAGGGATAGAATGGGCTCGTAGTGCACCTCAACACCCATGACTGGATCTGACCAGGCCCGTGAGCTCCTCCGGGCCGCCTACGAAAACCGCTACACCTGGGACGCTAATTTCCCGGGCTACCACGCCGATGTCATCCTTACCCACGGTGCCGAGTGTCACCGGGCTAAGGTCCGCCTAGGACCTGACCTAAAGTTTGCTGTCACCGAGGCTAGCGACCCCGCCGCCGCAGAGCAAATCCGCAACCAGATGTGGGAAATTGCCGTCCACCGGGTGCGGCGGCCCTTTGAGGAAACCCACGCCCAGAACATCTTCAGTCTCGGGGAAACCGACCAGACCGGGGCGGTGGAAATTTTAGTGGGAGGTAAGGGGGCCGGGGACCGCTACAAGGTGCGTGACCGGGAAGTGTGTATGGTCCACCGCCACATCCACGGGGTGGTAGTAACCATCCACACCTTTAGCAGCCACCACACCCCCGAAGGGTATCTCTCCCACCGTTACGACTCCGTCTACCACGACCCCCAAACCGGGGCCCAAAAGGGGGAGCGCAGCGAGTTCACCGACCTGTTTACTCAGGTGGGGGGGTACTACATCCTCACCCAGCGCACCATCCGCACGGAAACTCAACTCACCCAGTTTAGCTTTGAGAATGTGGAAGTCCTAGAACCAGTCCCCGTCTAAAAGAACACGTGGCTTTCCGGCTGGATGTTCACCTCGAGGGGGATGGCCTGGGGTTCTGCTTCCAGGGCAAACCGGATCGCCTGGGCGGCCATGGCCGGGGTGAGCATCTTCGTCCGGTCCACCTTCAGAGCCACTGTGTCCCAAAACCCCGTGTCCACCCCCCCCAAATAAAACAGGGTCAGCTTAATCCCGTAGCGGCGCACCTCCTCCGCTAGGCACTTACTAAACCCCACTACTCCAAACTTAGCTGCACAGTAGGCAGCAGCCAGGGGCATGGTGTGCTTACCTAGGATCCCCACCAGGTTGCACAGATGTCCCCGACGCTGCTCCTGCATCCGGCGGGCAGCAGCTTGACAGGTGTAAAAGCTCCCCTGCAAATTCACCTCCAGCATTGCCTGCAGGTCTCCTGGTTCAAGTTTCTGCCAGGGCTTCATTACTCCTGCCCCGGCCGCATTTACCAGTACATCTAGGCGGCCAAACCGCTCTAGGGTCTGGTCCATCAGCCTTTCCACCTGGGCTGGTTGGGTGATATCCGTCGGCACGGTCAGGGTCTCGGTAGGTAGGCTAGCTGCCAAGGCCTCGAGCCGAGGCAAGGAGCGAGCCGCCAGCACCAGCTTAGTCCTCTGGGCCCCCAGTTGGTGGGCTAGGGCACTGCCAATCCCGCCGGTGGCCCCGGCGATCACCACTACCCGGTCCTGCATACTTTACAATCCTTAAGGATATCCCCATTGTGCCACACCCAAGGCCCCGGGGAATCACTCTATACTCAGGCCCCGGGACTGCCGGCTAGCTAGGTCGTAGATCATCAGAGGACTAGGGGGCTGAGGCTGCAGCTGGTCTTGGGCAATCACCGTCCCTAGGGCCACAATGTGTACCAGCAAGTCTTGGTAGTGGGTGTCGTTGAGCTCGTACTCAATTTCCTCCACCTCTATCTTAAGGTTCATGCCCACCACCCCGTCCCCGCCGTGCTTGCGGATGTCCTGGCGCAGGCGAGTGCAGGCCAGGTGGCGAGCTTCGTTAAACCCGTGGGTGTACTGACGCACCTCTTGGTTCTGGCTGCTGCCTTGGCCCAGCAGGCCACCGCGAGTCAGGGCGGCAGTGCCCCAGTCCGTGTGAATGTAGTAGGAGCACAGCCCCAGGGCCACCCCCCGAGGGTAGTAGCCCGCCTGATGAAGCTGCCAAAATTCCTGGCCGCTCAGATCACTGGTAAAGGGGACTGGTTCCGGGTCCCGGCCGGGGATCCGGATCGCCGTCCCCACCGCCGTGAACTCCACGGTTTGGGAGCTCCATTCGTAGGCGCGCAACTGCAGCCGGACTCCCACCACCCCGTGGGCTCCCAGGAGAACTGCCTCCTGCTGCATCCGGTGTAAGGCTAGTTCTCGGGCGGCCAACTGGGCGGCCGTCACAGCAGTAAGCTCACCAGTGTAGGTTTGGTAGCCGCGGAAAAACCCCCAAAAGCTTACCCGATAAAAGCAAGTTCCCATCACTAGGCCCAGGGGCTGGTAGCCTGCCGCTTCTGTCACCAGGTACTCGTTTACCGTCAGGTCACTGGTGAAAAAACCCCTCTGGTTCTGCAGACGTTGGCGGGCCTGGCGGGGCAGCTGACCCTGACTGAGGGCCTGGCGGGTAAGTGCCTGATCTCCAGAATCAACCATGGGGAGGTGCGGGGAGTTGAGAGATACCCTCATCTTGGCACAGGAGCCTGGAGGTGAGCAAGCTAGCCCCTAGAACCACTCGTCGTCCTCGTCTTTCCAGCGTCGAGGATAGTCCGTATCCCGGCGCGACTCGCGATTGGGTTCTCTAAAGGGGGGATACTCCCGGGCCCGGGAGCGCTCAGAACGGGGGTTGTCCCCGGCTAGGCGGCGCTTCACCGAGTCAATAATGCTCTCTTCTTCCTCCTCGTCTTCGTAGCGGCGGTCAATTTCTCGCTTGATGTCGTAGAGCAAGTCCTGGAGACTCGATTGGGTGCGGTCCATCCCGGCATCGTCCCCCTGGGCAACGCTGTCGCGCAGACTTTTGACTAGGGGTTCGATCCGGCTGCGGTAGCGGGCGGCAAACTGCATTCCGTAATCTAGGGCGATTTCCCGCAGCTTGAGTTCTGCTTCGTTGGCCAGAGCCTCCGCCTGGTTGCGCCGCTCGATCCGCTGCCGCTGCTGCCGGTCGGTCTTGGCGTGCTTTTCGGCTGCCTGGAGCATCGATTGCACTTCCTGCTCACTCAGGGTGGAGGCTCCCTGCACGGTGATACTTTGTTCCCGTCCGGTCATGCGGTCCATGGCCGTGACCTGCAGGATACCGTTGGCATCGATATCAAAGGAGACTTGGATCTGGGGCACGCCCCGGGGGGCCAAGGGGATCCCAGCTAACTTGAAGCGGCCCAGGGACTTGTTATCGATCGCCATCTCCCGTTCCCCCTGCAGCACGTGCACCTCAACGGTGGTTTGGTTATCGCTGGCGGTGGAAAACACGTCTGAGCGGCGCACGGGGATAGTAGTGTTGCGGGGAATCAGTTTTTTGGTTACTCCGCCACTGGTCTCTAGACCCAGGGAGAGGGGAGTGACATCTAGCAGCAGCACGTCCTTGAGGTCACCGGCTAGAATCGCCCCCTGGATCGCTGCTCCTACCGCCACCACCTCATCGGGGTTGACGTGTTGGTTAGGCTCACGGTTGACCAGGGAGCGCACCAGTTGCTGGACGAAGGGAATCCGGGTTGACCCCCCCACCAGGACTACCTCGTCGATCTGGTCGGGGGTGAGGCGGGCATCTGCCAGGGCCCGTTTGACCGGCTGGCGCAGTCGACTCACCAGATCACCACACAGACCCTCCAGCTGGGACCGGGTGAGTCGGGTTTCCAGGTGTAAGGGGCCGTCCTCCGTAGCGTCGATGAAGGGGAGGCTAATATCAGTCACCATTACCCCCGACAGTTCAATTTTGGCTTTCTCGGCTGCCTCCGTCAGCCGCTGGAGGGCTTGGCGGTTGCGGCGCAGGTCAACCCCCTGCTCCTGTAAAAACTGCTCCGCTAGGTAGTCGACGATCTTGTTATCAAAGTCGCTCCCTCCTAACTGACTGTCGCCACTGGTGGCCCGCACCTCAAACATGCGCTCTCCCACCTCGAGAATGCTCACGTCGAAGGTACCGCCTCCCAGGTCAAACACCAGAATAGTTTGATTATCTTGGCGTTCTAGACCGTAGGCTAGGGCCGCCGCCGTGGGTTCGTTGAGGATCCGCTTCACCTGCAGGCCGGCGATCCGCCCGGCGTCTCGGGTAGCCTGGCGCTGGGAGTCGTTGAAGTAGGCAGGCACGGTGATCACCGCCTCGGTGACCGGCTCCCCTAGGTGGCGACTAGCCTCCTCCGCTAGCTTGCGCAGGACCATAGCTGAGAGCTCCTCGGGGGCAAAGTCACGCCGCAGGCGGGGGCACTTAATGCGAATGTTATCCTCCTCGTCACGGCGGATGGTGTAAGGGACCCGTTTAGACTCGGGGGACAGTTCCGAGTACTTGCGGCCGATGAAGCGCTTAATCCAATAGAAAGTATTTTGGGGATTGAGCACCCCCTGGCGCCGGGCCATCTGCCCTACCAGACGCTCCTCATCCTTGGTGAAGGCGACCACGGAGGGGGTAGTGCGCGTCCCCTCTGCGTTGGCAATAACTACCGGCTTCCCCCCTTCCATTACCGCCACAACTGAGTTAGTTGTGCCTAGGTCAATGCCGACAATTTTGCCCATGGACAGCCGTTTGCTCCACCGAGATAACCTGGTTTGGTTGGCCTGGACACCGGACTCCCAGCTCAACCACTGTGGTGACAATTGTAACGAATGAATGCGCTCGTGGGTAGGGCCCCTAGGGGTTGCTCCAGCGGCTGGCAATGGGCATCCGCCAGCCAGTACCGAAGGCCCGGTCCGTGACCTTTAAACCCGGCGGGGCCTGGCGGCGCTTGAATTCCGCGCGGGCCACCAGTTTAGCCACCTCACCTACTACCCCGGCTGGGTAGCCCTCGGCCACGATCTGGGCCGGGGATTGGTGCTCCTGGATCAGGCGCTCAAGGATACCGTCGAGCAGCTCGTACTCAGGCAGGCTGTCTTGGTCTAACTGCCCGGGGCGCAGCTCGGCGCTGGGGGGCTTGGTGAGTACGGCGGCGGGAATTACGCTCCCCGGTTGGTGGTGCAGCCAATGGCTCAGGGCGTATACCTGGGTCTTGGGTAGGTCGGCAATCACTGCCAGGCCGCCGCTCATGTCCCCGTAGAGGGTGCAGTAGCCCACCGCCAGCTCCGATTTATTACCAGTAGATAGCAGCAGGTGGCCAAACTTATTGGCGATGGCCATCAGTAGATTACCCCGGATTCGCGACTGGATGTTTTCCTCAGCAATCCCTGCCGGCAGACCGTGAAATAGAGGTTCTAGGGTTTGGGCGTAGGCGCTCATCAGCTCACCAATCGCCAGGGTAGTAGTTTCAATCCCCAGGCGCCGGCCAAGCTCGAGGGCATCCCGGATCGAGTGGTCAGAACTGAAGGGGGAGGGCATGAGCACCCCTAGCACCCGCTCTGGCCCCAAGGCCGCCTGGGCGATCACCGCCACCAGGGAGGAGTCGATCCCGCCGCTAAGACCCACCAGGGCCCGCTCGAAACCACACTTGCGGCTGTAGTCACGCACCCCGAGCACCAGAGCTGCCCAGAGCTCAGCCTCGGCGGCAGGGGGTTGAAAGGCCCGATGCCCCCAGCGAAAGTCCCGGGTCTGGAGGTCAAAATCCACCAGCAGTAGGTCCGTCTCAAAGGCTTTGCCCTGGGCCACTAGTTCCCCCTGACGATTGAAGACTAGGGTCCGGCCATCAAAAATCAAGTCGTCATTGCCCCCTACCTGGTTGATGTACGCCAAGGGGTAGCCGTGGCGCCGCACGCCGTGGGCGAGCATCCGCTCCCGCAGCTGGGGTTTACCGAGGGTGTAGGGAGAGGCGGCAGTGTTGACCACCAAGTCTACTCCCCGGCTGACCAGCTCCGCCACCGGGTCAGTGCTGTAGTGGCGCTGACCCCAGAACTCCTCATCATTCCAGAGGTCTTCACAGATGGTCACACCCACCTGTACCTGGGAATCTAGGAGGGTAAACACGTTCACCATCGTCCCGGGCTGGAAGTAGCGCCCTTCGTCAAAGACGTCGTAGGTGGGTAGGAGGCGCTTGGGAAAGTACTGGTGTACAGATTGGTCTTGAATTAGGGCCATGGTGTTGAACAGAGGCTTCCCCCCCTCTTGGGGCTGTTCGAGGCGCCATTGCACCGTACCGACTAACACCGTGAGGGGGGCCGGTACCTGCCGGGCTAATTCCCGGAGCACCTGGTCCATCCAGGCTACAAATCCTGGCCCGAGCAACAGGTCCCGGGGGGGATAGCCACACAGGGATAGTTCCGGGGTGATCATCAGGGTGGCCCCAGCTGCCACGGCCTGCCGGGCCGCCTGGAGGATCCCAGCGGCGTTACCCTCTAGGTCACCGATGGTCGGGTTCAGCTGGGCGAGGGCTACTTTCATGGAGAGGAGGGCGCAGGCAAAGGTAAACTAGGGGTCCTAAAAGCGGCACTAGGCTCACTGCCCAGAACACCACCGGCGACCTGAGTCCCCGGCGAGCTAGATCGTCCCCTAGCAAGACAGGAAACAGCACTGCCAGCAGTACGAAGTCTAGCCCCATCACGTGAATGAACCGACTTGTCAGCCACTGGTGGCTAAAGTCTGCCCAGTCTCCCCCCCCCAGGCCATACCTCCCTAAGGCCAGGGCTCCGAGGGTGAGGGCCACCCCCGTCCAGCGGGAGTCTAGACAACGCAGTAGGGGAGTCACAGGCCCCACAAACTGGGGCTGGGGTTGGCGCAGACCCAGGTAGGGGAGCAGGGCAAAGGAGCCTACCGCCATGGCCCCTAGGGTAAAGGGCCAGGCAGGGACCCGTTGGCCCCGACCGTCAGCCAGGGTCACACAGGCGTAAACCAGGGGCCACACTCCCATCAAGTTGAACAGAGCCACTACCAGGGGGTTAATTCCCTGCCACTGGCCCTGGGCTAAGCGCTGGATCAAAGCCCAAGTGTCCCCTTGGTCTGGGGGCGCAAAGCCAAAGGCATAGACCCCCAGGCCTACCCAGAGCACCCAGTAAAAAAGGCGGGGCATCAGGGAGCGAGGGCGTGGCCCCGCAGGAGGCTGCCGAGAGTCTTGGCGGTGATCTTCAGCTGCACTAGGGGGTTAGCCGGAACTACGGTTTTGTACAGGTAGCTTTCGAAGGTCAGCCGCTGTACATCTAGGTCCGAACACATCTCCACAAAGGCTTCCCGGGTAGCATCGGACCGGTAGAACACCGTCTGCAGCAGGTCTAGGACTTTGTAGGTCAGTCCGTACTGGCGGTCCCACTGCTGGAGATACTGCTTCAGCTGAGCCTCGGTGGGAATTCGCCGCCCTTGATCCGAGACCCGGGCAATGGTCTCGGCACACATGCGAGCCGACTTAGCAGCAAAGTAAATTCCCTCACCGGAGGACTTGGTAACGGTGCCAGCGGCGTCTCCCACTAGGGCGACCCGACCCACTACCCGCCGCGGCCGGGGGTGTTCTGGGATCGGGTGCGCTTCGATCTTGATTATCTTGCCCCCCCGCAGCTTGGCGGCCGCCCGGGCCCGGATCCCGGCCTGGAATTTCTTGATATCAGCCTTGTAGCGCTGCATGGTGCCGGTGCCCACCGCGACGTGGTCGTACTTGGGGAATACCCAGGCGTAGAAGTCGGGGGAAACATCATTACCCACGTACATTTCCGCTAGGTCTTCGTAGTAGTTCATCTTGTCTTCGGGGAGGCGGATGCGTTCCTGGAAGGCGATGGCGTAGTTGTAGTCCCCCGCGTCGATGGCCTTGGCCACCCGGGAGTTTGCCCCGTCTGCCCCGATCACCACGTCTACCTGAAGACTTTGGGCTGTCCCCTCCACACTCCCATCGCCGTGGTCAGCGTAGTGGAGGGTGTAGGCGCCGGTCTGACTAGTGGGTAACTCGAGACTATAGACAGTGCCGTTAATCAAATGGGCCCCCAGGTCTACGGCCCGCTGGCGCAAAAAGCCGTCTAGGACTTCCCGCCGACACATACCAATGTATTCTTCTTCCCGGGTCAGATTAATGTCTACCTCCACGTTGGAGGGGGAGATCATTTTCATCTTCCGCACCCGCCGGTCAATGATCTGGGGAGGCAGATCAAACTCCGAGACCATACACAGGGGGATGGCTCCGCCGCAGGGCTTGACGTTGTCTAACTTGCGTTCGAAAAGGTAGGTTTCAATACCTGCTTTCACTAGGGTCTCAGCGGCAGAAGAGCCTGCCGGACCTGCCCCTACTACTGCCACTCGTAGTGCCAAAGGTTGCTCTCCGCGCTTATCTATTCAGGATGCATGGTATCACATGGGCCCGGGGGCCGCAGAGGCAGAGGGCCCGGAGCTTAGGGAAGTGCAACTTAACGTTGCGGATCTTAACAACTCCCCTCGGGGCCCCGGAGGCGTCAGAACCGGTGATAATTATCTGTCGTAACCTCATACTGCTTTCCCTTGGTGCACTTACTAATTGCTGCTGCCGGGCAGGGCCGCCGGATGGGCAGTCAGCGCAACAAACTCCTGCTGCCCCTTGGTGGAGTGCCCCTGATTACCTGGACTCTGCGAGCGGTGGCGGCGGCACACCAGATCGAGTGGCTAGGGATCATTAGCCAAGCCGAAGACTGGCCTGATCTTCGGGAAATTCTGGCCCTGGTGCCCCTGGCAGTCCCGGTCCAATTAATTTTGGGGGGAGCTACCCGGCAAGAGTCGGTTTGGCGGGGATTGGCTGCTCTCCCCCTTGCTGCCGAGCGGGTGCTGATCCATGACGGGGCCCGGGCCCTGGCTACTCCTGAACTGCTTGACCAGTGTGCCCTGGCCCTTGAAAGTACCTCTGCCCTGGTAGCGGCCGTCCCTGTCAAGGACACCATCAAAGTCGCCGACCCGGCGGGCCAGTGGATCGAGAGTACCCCAGACCGTCAGCGCCTCTGGGCGGCCCAAACCCCCCAGGGTTTCCAAGTAGAGTGCCTCAAGGGGTGTCACCAGCAGGCCCAGGCCGAGGGGTGGGAGGTCACGGATGATGCGGCTTTGTTGGAGCGCTGTGGGTTACCCGTGCAGATTGTTATGGGGGAAGAGAGCAATCTCAAGGTTACTACCCCCTTTGATTTGGCGGTGGCCGAGCTGATCCTAAGTCGCCGCCACCCCTAGGGCGTGGGAGTGGTCCCCATTAGGTCCTTAAGGGAGCCGTCCCGGGCAATCTTGACTAGCTTAGCCACGTTGATGCTGACATTAGAGCCCGGGTAAGCCTCGAGGAAACTCACTAAACCTAAGCCTCCCGGCTGGAGGGTAGCCAACACCAGGGCAGCGCGCAGGGCAGTCACCCCAGCATCATCGGGCCGGATGAATATGGGGGACACCCGCTCGAGCAGCTTCGTACCCAAGGGCGAATAGACTAAATCTGAGACCTTGACAGTACTTAGGGGGAAGGTGGTCTTGAGGGTTATTTGCAATCCAGCGCGGTCCTTGGGCTTCACCATGTCTAAAAAGCCTCGCAGGTCTGGGGAGACCTGGCCAGTGGTGATGTACTGACGCAGATCGGCAACGGAAATGGAGCGTTCAAAGGGACCATACCAGAAGGAGACGGTTTGGGCTGCCCGGGCTGGGGTGGCTAGGCCTAGGGCTGCTCCCGCCGCCAATCCCAATCCCACGAGCAGGCCAGGCAATTTTTTCATCATGGCGGGTAGCCCCCTGGACTAAGTTAGGACCAATCACACCCGATCTTATCAAAGTTTTGCGGGGTTAGACCCCCCCTAGCTCTGGTCTGGTTAGTTAGGACGGGGAAAAGCTGACCCCATAATCAAAAAGAAAATCAGCAATAAACCATGAATAAAGGTTTGAATTTGATCTAATTCACTGCGGCACCAAAAACTTTTAATTGTTTTCTAACCTGCTACTCGCTAGTGAAACTATGAAGCTACATCGTCCAGTGCGAGATGTTATCAATAATTTCACGGGCAGACGAATCTCGACCTTTCGCTTCAGTTTCCCCTACCTCTGGAATTGTTGGCAATTTCCATTTTAGGATTGGGTAGCGTGGCAGTTTGGGCAGGCTGGCAAAGTGCTGGAAACTGCCGCACCCATCCAGGGGAACCAGATAAATTGGAATTTGAAGTCTGGTATTAAGTCATCTCACCCGTGAAGTTTACCGGTGTAACCAACTAATTAACTGCCAAAGAATTTGACCTATTAGAGTTTCTTCTACGTCATCTCTACCAGGTCATTACCCGTGATCAGATTCTTAAAAAGATGTGGGGCTACGACTTTATGGGTGAATCAAATATCATTGATGTCTATGCCCGTCCCCTACGTATCAAGTTAGAAGCAAGCAATCCAAAACGCTTGCTATATACTGTTCGAGGAGTTGGTTATGTTCTACGCGAGCATGCTTAGGGTCTTTTCCGTAAGTAGATGCTAAACTGCCCACAAACAAATATTGACCGAGAAGCGCTGATTTTAGAGGTGTTTTCAAAACCTTCTCCAAAATCTCGATCTGCCAGTGGTAAGGAGTAGGATACTCTTCTCTGGTCTCTTTTTTCTGCCTTAAGCTTTCTTGCGGCACGTCTGTCCCATAAGGCAGTAGCATTGTCGCTACAGGAGGGCTATCCCGAATGGGAAGCCGAGGGTTTACCCGCTCACTGCCGAGTGTCTGTTTCGACCGACTGACACTCACTTCTTGAATTTCCCCGTTCTATCGAGACAAGATCCGCGATGACTGAAGACACGCCCCTGGCACAATAACCTTTGATTCGGTCTGTTTGCTTTTTCTGCACCTTAGAAATTATGTCCTTCTGGGAAAGACTGTCTCCTAGTCGCCACCCGTCAGTGTCCAAGCTACTACGGTGGGGCAGTAATTTAGGGCTAGTGGCCCTGAATAAGCTGCTACTGCGGACTATCTTCCTCCTAGCGGCGGTAGGGTTTGCGGCAATCACCACTGCCACCGCTATATTTAGTCACGGGAATGTCAGCTTATCTCGCCCCATTGATCCTCTGCTGCGCTGCTTCATCGTTACTCCCGATATGCATCGGATTCATCATTCGGTAGTTATTCAAGAAACCAATAGCAACTACGGATTTAACCTCCCCTGGTGGGACTACCTGTTCGACACCTAACTGAACCAGAAGTGCTGCAAGAAAGCTTAAGGTGGATCCCCATTGATCAAAACCCTTTTACCAAGAGTACTATTACTGCCAAGTATTGCCAAATTTCTTGAAGAAACTATCACTGAATGACGACCTAGTTTTGAACACACGCTTGTTTTTGCGAGGTCTGGTTAACCTTCGTACTTGATAGGAGTTTAACGGGCAACGGAATATCTAATTGCCAAGAACCTAAATGGTATGACCCCCGAAAATGGAGTCGGGGCTATGGATTGAGGCTTTGCAAGTTGGGAATTTCTCGACGAATTAAGCGTCATCCAAACCCGATTTGTTCTGCGTATTAGAGACAATATAAAAACCGAATTAGAGCATGGGAGCTATCGGGTTGTTGGGTTTTGTGGCCTAGAGCATTGCAGTGAATTTCGGCTGGCAACTAATTTACGGCAACTGACTAATGAAGAGATTGGTGAGGTTTATCATAACCGCACTTATAAACAAGGTTCTGCTGGGCTTAATCCTTCCTGAAGTGCCCGGCCTTTGATGTCCCCCTAGCTCATGGTGTCTAGCTCCTCAATCCTCTACATGTACCATCTCCAGTAGGGCCGTTTTCATTTCCTCCTGGCTAGTTGTAGCGGTGCCGAAGTGCCGCACTACTAAACTGGCAGCTAGGTTACCTAACACTGCCGCCTCCCAAAAGGAGCCCCCTGCACACAAAGCCAGGGTGAGGGCTGCCACTACGGTGTCCCCAGCTCCGGTCACATCAAACACCTCGCGCCGATTAAAGGCGGGGATTTGGTCTTCCCCTGACCCCAACTCAAACATGCTCATGCCCTCCTCGCCGCGGGTGATGAGGATTTTTTGCGCTCCGGTCAGCTGCAGCAGGTCCTGGCCAGCCTGGGAAAGGGAGACGCCTGCCAAGGAATAACCTACTGCCCCTTCTGCTTCCGGTAAGTTAGGGGTGAACAGGAGGGCGCCGTGGTATCGCTGCAAGCCACTTTGGGCATCGACAATTGTCCGGGGGTGGGAGAGGGCGGCCTGGATCACCGGAGCCGTAAACACTCCGTCTCCGTAGTCAGAACAAATCACCGCGTCCACGTGGGGTAGATGGTCTTGGATGTAGGCAGCCAAAACCTCCTGCAGGCCGGGAGTCGGCAACAGGTCAGACTTGCGGTCCACCCGGACAATTTGTTGGGTGACAGACTGGCGGGAGTGGCCAGAGATGCGGGTCTTAGTCACTGTAGGCCGGTCTGGGTCGACAAAAATGCCCGTAGTATCAATCCCCACCTGCCGAAACATCTTTCTAATTACCTCTCCCTGGGGGTCATTCCCCACCAAGCCCACAGCTCTAGTTTTGGCCCCTAGTTTTGCCAGGTTGTAAACTGCGTTGGCACCCCCCCCGGGGAGCTGCTGGGTATACTCATGGCGCAGGATCAGAACCGGGGCTTCCCGGGAAACTCGCTCCACTTGGCCCGTGAGAAACTCGTCCAGGGTAAGATCACCAATTGCCAAGACCCGCGCCTGACCGAAGCGCTCGAGGATTTGCAGCAGTCGGTCCTGGGAGGCCCGCAACCGGGCAACAAAACTGGGGGAAAATTCCATAGCCTACCTGGTGGATGACGGCCGGCGGGGCCAGAGGCCCTTGAGGCGAGTTTGGCGTAGGAGCCCCCGTAGCCCGAACCTCACCACTAGTAGTAAACCCCCCCAAGGACCGTAGGCGAACGGCGTGCCGCGCAGGGAAGCCCGGGGCCGCAAACCATCAACGTAGATCCATTCCATGGCGGCAGCCGGAGAGAGCAACTGACAGTAGTGAAAACCTGCCGCTGCCGGAATGAAGTAGTCAATGGGAGTTTTCATCGTGGTGGCGCACACCCGGTAGACGGGCTGTTCAGGCAGGTCTAGGTGTTTGTATTGATGGCTTAAGTACTGGTAGTGGGGGTAATTCCAGATCCACAAGGGGCCCGCCGCCACCGGGGGAAGTATATCAGGTCCCATAGCCAAGGGCACCCCCTGAGCCTCGAAGTAGTCCCGAGCAGCGGGGGCTGCGTGCTCTAGGGCCCAATCGTAGGCCTGTTGATTGATTTGGCTGCCCCGAGAGGGACCGTCGGTTTGCTGAAAGTCCGGGTTCACTACTCCCGCATGGCTCCAGAAGTTCTGGCGGGAGTTGAGCTTTGAGCGCAGGGAAAAGGCTGCCACGGGAAAGAAACCAGTATCGAAGCTATCTAGGAGGCTATAGAGGGCCTCGGTGACACTGGTTACCTCCAGGGTACAAGGGGCACTGCCCGAGCAGGAGTTGCGGATCTCCGGAATGTGGACGTGGGGCAGATGGAAAGGGTCATAGGTGGCTGAACGGTGGAAGTTATCCAGAACTTCCAAGTCGAAGGGAACCGGCGCCTCATGGCTCCCAGCCATAATTTGGTTAGCATACTCTTCGACCCAGGGTGAACCAGGGGTACAACTCGGGTCATGGCGGGGGTTATCCTCGGCCCGGGCGTAGCACGCGGGCTTGAAACCGTTATAACCCTCCAAGGTCAGGGCCTTGAGTAGCGGCTGCAGCAACAGATGCGTTTTTCGTTCTTGCTCAGCCCAGAAGGCCACTTCCTCCGGCCCCCCCCCCAAGGTCTGGTCCATGAAAGCCTTTACCAAGTCTCCCACTTGCTGATGGGCCTCAGCTTCGCTCACCCGGGGTATTAGGTCAAAATCTGCCACAAACCCAGTGGCGGGCCCCGAGGCAAACTGGATGTGACTCACCCCATCTAGGGCCACCACGGGAAACCTTAAGGCCATTTGGGGGGAGGCCTGGTTAATCTGCTGATGCCAAAAGGCAACGGCGATTCTGGTGATCCGGGCTAGGCCATCTAGGGTGCCGCCAATGGTCAGGGTCGAGACCGGGTAGTTGGTGACGCTTTGGCCCTGGGGATTTAGGGTAGCTACCCGGGACCGAGTGAGAAAAGACCCCAGGAGGATCTGAGCATGGGCCAGGTGGGAATAGCTGGAGAGGTATTTTTGGAGCGCTACCCCCCCCTCGGAGTGGGCAATAAAAAAGGCCTGCGGGGGGGCGAAACCAGCCTGAGCCATCTGCCGCCGCACAGCGCTGACGGCTAAATCCATCTCCCGCGGGATGGGGGCATCACCGATAAACTGAGGGATGCCCACCCATAACCCAGGGTAAAGGGCTTGGATGGTCTGGGCTAGGGGTCGATAGCGCTCGATGGGGATTCCTTCCCCCTGAATCAAAATCAAGGCCTGGGGTGCTTCGCTGGCAACAGGAGGCGGCAGTACTAGGGGCGCTCCTGCCCAGTTGTAGCGGTAGCTAAGCTGGATTAGCCCCACACAGACCAAAAAAAATCCCGTCAAACTCGCCCCCACCACGGTCAGGAGGGCCCCCCCTGTCAGGAGGACTCCCCCTAGCCAGGCGGCCAACACCAGAGCCAAGAAAACCGTTAAGTTCAGGCTTAGCCAAGCCATACTAGCAAAAAACTTACCCATGGGGTTTAACTCCGGGGAGCAGGGGTGGATTGAGCTGAGGGGGCGACTAGTTTACGCAATAGTAGAATACTTGTCACCAATAAAACTGGTCCAGTCCACCCCCCCGGGAAGTAATGGCGTAAGTACAACCAAGCCCCGAGGTGAAAGAGGCCATTGAGCAACTCAACTACTGCCCAAACCCAGATCCAGGTAAGAACCAGGCGCGAATTTTTGACTATCCCCGGCCAGGGTCCCAGCAGCAAGGACACTAGGAGAATATTCAAAATAGCGAACCAGTCGGCGCTGAGGCTAATCACGGGGACCCAGGGAAAATACTGGTGTAGAGCTTGGCTCATGGGGGCGAACCAAAGATACAGCTGGGTATAGGTCTCCTCAAGGCTGTGGAGGACCTGAAGTAGCCCTATAACCCAGTAGAGCGCAATTATAGGTATATCCATCACCACAGGAGGGAGAAGAAGTAGAACTGGCAGAGAATCCCTAAGTTTAGGAAGATGACCGCGATAAAGTGCCACCACTGGTTAAAGGTCGATTCGGCAATCACCCCCTCCACAACCCCCCCAATCATTAGCAAAGCCGGAGCTAAACCGGCCAAAATCCCAGCTTGCCCTGCGGCCGTTAAGGGGGACACAAACAGGTAGAAATAAGCCCCGAAGTTGACTAAGGCATTGAGGACAAAAACAACTGTTAGCCACAGACTGAGGGGAAATACAGGCTGATGGTGGAAATTAAAAGTTACCTTGGGATTTTGCGGCAGGAAAAATGCGCCGAGGAAGCTGACCAAAGCCAGGGCTAGGGTATACCGATTAACACCAAAGACTCCGAGAGAGAAACACAACAAGCCCGCCCCCTGGAGGATGAACAGGAGTTTGTAGGCCACCTCCCGGAGCCATTCATTGTTAGAGTTGGTCAGCGGGAACTGGGTGTCGAGGGGATTTTGGAAGTAGACTACTTGCCAACCCTCGTACTCGTGCATGGTAATGCCCATCAGGCCGCCAAAGGTCTGCACCAAAGGGCTAGCCAACAGAAAAAACACCTGCAGGTCCGAGGGAAGCACAGGTTTGAGGTCCCCAGCGTGGTGAAAGATCACGTAGGCCAAACCAAAGGCCGGGATAAAGGGAGTCCAGTGGATCAGCTGCACAAGATTGAGGATCCAAGGCTGGGCGTACTGGTCTAGGTGGTGTTCCTGAAGATAGGTTTTGGGGCTGGGCTTTTGCCATCCCCATCCGGGAGATGGGTAGTAGCCTTGACTAGGATCAGAAGCTGGGGGGAGGTTGGGAACTGGGCGGGCTGGAGTTTCCATGGTTTTGGCCGTTGAGGGTGGGTGTAGCCACGGGACTGGGAACAGCAGAGGGCGAGCTTGTAGGGGCCGGAGAGGAAGAACTACAGGAAGAGGGGGCCACAAAATCAAAGGCTACCAGGAAAAGTTGATAGGCGCCGGTAGCTGAGAATTCATAATGCCTGACCGCAGCAAGAGCAGCCTGATTGAGAATATCGTAGCCACTACTCTGGATGATTTGGGGACCAAAGCTGCTGCTATCTACAAGATGACCCTGGGGGTCCACCGCAACTCCTAGGATCACCTTACCGCCCAGGGGACAAGCCAGGAGTGGGTATGGAGCTGGAATATCTCGTTTAATTGTCCAGGCTAAGCCTCCCTGACCTGTAGCCGCCTGGGCAGCACTCAGCCAGGCAGCGGTACGAGCGGTGGCCTCTATCGGGCTGGTGTCTGTAGGGTTGTAGGTGAGGTCAGGCTCAGGAGTAGCTGAGGCGCTGGGGGTGACCGGTGGGGTGCTGGGAGTGACCGGTGGGGCGCTGGGGGTGACCGGTGGGGCGCTGGGGGTGACCGGTGGGGTCGGGTGAGCTTTCGGGAGGGGAGTCAGTTGGACCAACTTCACTGGCCCTGGGGGTAGGGGCAATGGTACGGGAGGATAACTGCGCCATATCCAGACCAGGACTGCGCCATGGATTCCCAAGGAGAGAATAACCCAGGGAGCACTCCTGGTGGCCGATGACATTCCGGATACTGCTTAGGCGCTGGCCAAGGGGTGGTCTGGCAGTCCTAACATTTGGGAGTTGCTTTTACCGGGGGCGACCATGGGGTAGCAGTTTTCATCCCGCTTCACCCGGACGTCTAGAACTACCGGTCCTTCGTGGGCCAGCATTACCGCCACTGTGTCCGCTAGGTCACCGGGGCGCTCTAGGACCATGCCTTTAACCCCAAAGGCTGTGGCCAACAATTCAAAGTTGGGCATGCCAGGCACCATGTCCGAGGCCGAGTAGCGCTGACCATAGAAGGTCTCCTGCCACTGCCGGACCATACCCTGCCAGCCGTTGTTGATAATGACGGTCTTCACGGGGATTTGGTACTGGGCGAGGGTTGCAAGTTCTTGGAGGTTCATTTGGAAGCTAGCATCCCCACTGACGCAGACGACCGTCTCTCCGGGCAGGGCAATCTGCGCCCCTAGGGCCGCCGGTAGGCCGTAGCCCATAGTACCCAAACCAGCACTGGAGATCCACCGCCGGGGGCCGGTTTTGAGAAACTGAGCTGCCCACATCTGGTGCTGGCCCACATCAGTGGTGTAGTAGGCCTGGGGAGCCTGCCGGTCTAGTTCGGCAATCACCTCTTGAGGGGAGAGGGCATCAGCATAGTGAGGAACTACGAGGGGATAGGTCTGGCGCCAACTTTGAATCCGTTCCCGCCAGGGCCGGGTCTGCTCCGAGGCTAGGGCAGTGTCCTCCGGGTCGAGACACTCTAGCAGAGTCTCGAGTACCTGACGCACGTCGCCGACGATCGGCACTTGGGGGGTGCGATTCTTGCCGACCTCCGCCGGGTCAATGTCGATATGGATCACCTGGGCCCGGGAAGCGAATTCGTCTAATTTACCAGTCACTCGGTCGTCAAAACGGGCTCCCACGGCGATCAGTAAGTCGCACTCGCTGACCGCAAAATTGGCGTAGGCTGTACCGTGCATTCCTAGCATCCCTACTGCCAGGGGGTGACTTTCATCAAAGGCCCCCTTACCCATCAGGGTAGTGGTGACGGGAATTTGAAACCGCTCCGCTAGTTCGCAGATCTGCCGATGGGCGCCGGCAGTGACCGCCCCCCCGCCCACGTAAAGGAGAGGCCGGTGAGCCTGACGAATCAGATGAATGGCCTGGTGGATTTCGCACCGGTCCCCCTGCCGCTGGGGCCGGTAACCTGGCAACTTGATCGATCCAGGTTCTACGGGCACGTAATCAAATACTTCCTGGCCCACATCCTTGGGAATGTCCACTAGAACTGGACCGGGACGGCCAGTGGCGGCGATGTAAAAAGCCTCGGCAATGACGCGGGCCATGTCTTGGGGGTCGCGGACTACGTAGGAGTGTTTGACGATGGGCAGGGTGATTCCAAAAATGTCGGTTTCTTGAAAAGCATCAGTACCAATTGCCGGCCGGGCCACTTGACCGGTAATCACTACCATGGGTACGGAATCCATGTGGGCAGTGGCAATCCCAGTCACCAGGTTAGTAGCCCCTGGCCCCGAGGTAGCAAAACATACTCCCACCTGCCCAGTAGCCCGAGCGTAGCCATCGGCAGCGTGGGCCGCCCCCTGCTCGTGGCGGACGAGAATGTGCTGCAGCAGCCCGGCCGCCTCTGCCCGGTAGAGTTCATCGTAGATGGGCAGGATAGCCCCGCCGGGGTAGCCAAAGATGTGCTTTACCCCGTGACGACAAAGACTGTCTAGGAGGGCCAAGGCACCCGAGGCCCGCTGGGAGGAAAGGGGGGCTGCGACGAAGGGGGAGATGACCGACGGGGGGGGGGCGGAGTGGGAACCCATGGTACTGGAGATAAACCTTTAACCCACTTTAGCATCTAGATTAGAGTCGTTCTATCACGTGCCAAATTGTGGCCACTCCCCTGATTCCAGTCCAGGTTAATGGGGCCCCCCGGGCCTGCCCCCCCGACACCCTCCTGCCAGACTTTTTAACTCAGCTCGGCCTTGACCCTCGGCTGGTGGCGGTCGAATACAATGGCGAGATTCTCCACCGTCAATTTTGGGCTCAAACCCGGCTGCAGCCCCAAGACCGTTTAGAGGTGGTGACGATCGTCGGCGGCGGTTAACTCTTGGCTAAATCAAATACTCACTCGAAGAGACGAAAGGGGTAGCGCACGGGGGTGCCCACCTCCTTTTCCAGATCGAAATTTACTACTCCCCAGCGGGGTTCGGTTTGGGGGTCAGGGCTAAATTCTACCGGTAACCCGCACAGGCGCGGCCGATGCCCCTCTTGATTGGCCCGCCCTGGACCGCCCCGCTCCAGGTAGCCGCCGATCATATCCTCGTAGCGCCGGGAGATAATCACCCGGGTGACTCGGTAACCTTGTGCGTATAGACGATCTAGAGCTTCGTGGATCTCAAACCTGATTCCGTCCGGGTGGCTGTGCCGCCGATACCACTCATTATCCCAGCATCGCCAGTACCGCCCCGACTGCAAATGTACTAGTTCTCCGGTCTTGGGGTCTGACTCGAAGGCCCCGTGACGTTGACAAAGATAACTATCGGTGAGAGTGAGGGCGGGAATGGGCTGCCGGCAGTGGGGACACGGGATCTCAGGACCAAAGACAGGATATTGAGAACCTGAGCTCGACATGGATCATGGGGTTGGCGCTTACACCCTCAAATATACTCCATACCTGAGTAGACAGCCCGAACCAGGCGCCGGGACTGTTCCTCAACCCGATCCCAAGCCCCTGCGGTCACCATCTCGCGGGGGAATAATTCACTGGCCAGGCCTACCCCTTGAGCCCCGGCGCGCACAAATGCAGATGCGTTCTCCAGGGTAACCCCCCCGGTGGGAATAAGGCTAACCTGGGGAAACACCTGCGCCAAGCTGCGGATGTAGGCTGGCCCCCCCAGGCTGTGGATGGGAAACACCTTGATACTGGTGGCGCCGGCCTCCCAAGCCGCCATAATCTCAGTCGGGGAGAAGGCCCCCGGGATAACCGGCACCCCTAGTTCCCGAGCTGCCTGGAGGATTTGGAAGTTTGTATGGGGAGTGAAGTAAAATTGCGCCCCAGACTGGCTAGCAGTCCGAAAGTGCTCCGGGGTCAGAAGGGTGCCAGCCCCAACCCACACCTGGGGGAAATCTTGGCGCAGGCGACCCACTAGGGCGGCCGCCCCCTGGGTCAGCCAAGAGACTTCGATCAGCTGCAGGCCCCCGGCAATGGCCGCCCGAGCCATGGCGTAGGCTTGGTCAGCTTGGTCACTGCGTACCACTGCCACAATGCGGGTCAGGCGGAGAATCTCAAGCCACCCTTCGGGGGTCATAACAGCTTCACTAATAGTTTCCATGTCACCTACGGATCTTGTCAGCGCAAACCCAGGTCTTGCCCCAGGAAGGGCTAGCCATAGACAAACTAGCTACGATCTTAAGACCTAGGAGGGTAGCCGCAAAGGGATGGCCAAACCCAGTCCCGGACCGCTTGGAGCTCCGGGAGCACTCCCCCTAACCTCTCTGGGGGTGTTCCCCTAGGCAAGAGCCAGCAAGAGTAACCCAACTTGGCTGCCGGTGTAGGGTATCCTGGGGGGGACTATTCAGGTAACTCTTAAAGCATCGAGAAATTTGCCAAGGTATTCACTGGGAAACAGTACTTATGGGTCTTAAACGTCGCCAGTTTTTGTTTCTAGGTGCCTTGGGTAGTCTAGAACTTCCCCTGCTCTGGCAATTCCTCCGGGATGGAAGTGGCTCCCAGGTTCTTGCCCCCGTCGATCTAGCCGGGGCCGCCAGCTCGATCCAGGCTAGTGCTTCCCCGGGAGGCACTCCCCAACTGCGCTTTGTGGCAGTGGCAGACACCGGTACCGGCGATCGAGCACAGTACCAGGTAGCCGATGCCATGGCCGATTACCACCGCACCCATCCCTTTGCAACAGTGATTCTGGCGGGCGATAACATCTACAACAATGGCGAAATCGGCAAGGTCACAGCCGTCTTTGAAGAGCCCTACAAACCTTTACTGCAGAAGGATGTGCGATTTTTTGCCTGTCTGGGAAATCATGACATTCGTACTGACAATGGCGAACCCCAGGTCCGCTATCCCGGTTTTAATATGAAGGGTCGTTATTACACCTTTCGCCAGGGACCGGTGCAGTTTTTCACCCTCGATACCAATGGCAACGCTGATTGGCCAAATCAGCTGACCTGGCTAGAGCAGGAACTCAAACGCAGTGATGCTCCCTGGAAAGTAGTCTATGGCCACCATCCCATCTATTCTTCCGGCCTCTACGGGGTTAATCAGGCCTTTGTACGGATCTTCACCCCTTTGTTTGAACGCTACGGGGTACAACTCTATATCAACGGCCATGACCACGACTACGAACGCACCCAGGTGATTAGGGGTACTACCTACCTAGTTTGTGGAGCCGGAGCAGGGCAGCGACCTGTAGGACACTCCTCCTGGACGGCTTGTTCTGCGGATAGACTGAGTTTTGCAGCTCTAGAGGTTTATCCGGACCGCCTGGAGATCTCAGGCATTGGCACTGACTATCAGGTCTTTGATCGGGGAACAGTACCCCTAAGGTCAATAAGTTAAGCAGGATAGGTGACAGGTATAAAAATCTCCACATCCCTACTCCTCTGGACCCCCCTTCAGGCAATGGGTCAGCCGGACCCTGGTTTTACGGCAGTCGGGAGTTTTTTAGTATAAAAAACTATCTTTTGGCTCTATCTTCACTAGGGGGATTAACTCAAAACTAGCGGAAAATCTCCCCCACGGCAGAAATGCCACCTATGTACATTTAGGGTGGTTGGTGAAGATGAGGATTGCCGTGCCCAACTAACCTGGATCTAGCCCCGGGATGATGAGGCACTAAACCGGCTATGCAGTTGTGAATTAATCAGGTCCAAATTTTGTAGTACTCTTAAACCAAGACGTCTCGAGGAGCTGATGGTATAATCTTGGACATACACTCCCGCTGGTGCAGGCAGGCACTGTGTACTCGCATAACCAATCCCTATTTCCCCTCCGGTTCCCCCGCGTTCTAGTTTGGCTGGGAGTCTTTTTGGTCCTGGCTTATATTGGCCTAGGGTGGCTGATCAAATCCCTCTTGATCTTAATAGCTCTTCTGTTAGTAGCTCCCTTCCTTGCTTTAGTAGCGGTCCGTTGGTGGCTGCAGCGCCATCTCATTCAAGGAGAGTGCCCCGTTTGCCACACTAGCCTGACGGCGGTGGGACCGCAGGACTTGGTTTGCCCAGCTTGTCGGGAGCCTCTCCAGGTACAATCCGGAAAGTTCGTTCGCTTGGCACCGACCAACACCATAGATGTTCAAGCCGTAGAAGTCCAGCCTCCTAATCATTTCTAGGTTGAGTTTCCTTGAAAGTTCCTGAATTTGGACTCCTGCTTAGTTCCGTAACCATGAGTGCTGCTGGTCAATTCTTCCTCAAGTTAGGAGCTCTCAAACTAGGTCGGGTCAGTAGTGACAATTTGGTCGGCCACCTCAGGGCGATCCTCACTACCCCCGAGTTGTTGGCAGGGCTTTCTTGCTACGCTCTGGGGGCCTTGGCTTACATCTTGCTGCTCACCCGAATTAAGTTGAGTGTTGCCGGCCCGGCGGCTTCTCTAATATACTTGTTCTCAGTAGGTCTAGGGTACTTTTTTTTCCATGAATCTATTCCCCTGAGTCGCTTTCTTGGCCTATCCTTGATTTTGATGGGGGTAGCTCTAGTAGTATGGAAGTCCTAAATAGTTTCCCCATCGATAATTGGCTAGCACCTAATCAATCCTAGAAGGCTCCAGACCATGTCTACTCTCATTGATCCTGAACTGCACCTCCAAGCTCCTTTTCAAGTCCCCCTGCCCCAGGTGCGGGGGGGAGCCCTACTCCTCGTCCGGCCTGCCCCCCATGGGAGTGCCACCTATCTGGCTTGGCTTGCCATGGTAGTCGGGCTAGGCTTTCTCGGCTGGCCCTTTGTGACCGTAATTCTGACGGTGTTGCGGGAGGTGAACTCTGTGCCCCTGCTAGCCCCCGCCTTCACTCTTGTGGGGTTTTCAGTCAGTCTGTGGTTCAGTTGCCGCCACCTCCTGTGGGCTGAGGAACGGCAAGCCCTAGGCCAACGGCTGCGGAATTTTTGGCGGCGGGTCAGTTTGATTGAGTAGGGGGGCCATACACCCCCTCGGGTCTTAGTTTAACTTCCAGGGAACCTCCTTATGCCTAACCACTTCGACAGCTTGCGGGTTGGTCAACCTGCCCCAGAATTTGTGGCCACCGCGGTAATTAATCAAGAGTTTAAAAGAATCAGACTCCTAGATTACCGCGGCCGGTATGTAGTGCTTTTTTTCTATCCCCTGGATTTTACCTTTGTATGCCCAACGGAAATTACGGCTTTTAGTGACCGCTATCAAGAGTTTAAGGTCCTCAACACTGAAGTCTTAGCTATGTCTGTAGACAGTGAGTTCTCCCACCTAGCCTGGGTGCTGACAGAACGCACGGCGGGGGGGATTGGCGAAATTGCCTACCCCTTGGTGTCGGACCTCAAAAAAGAAATCAGCCTCGCCTACAATGTTCTAGACCCGGAATCGGGGGTAGCCCTGCGGGGGCTGTTTATCATTGACAGGGAAGGCATTCTCCAGCACAGCACCATTAACAATCTTTCCTTCGGCCGTAGTGTTGACGAAACTCTCCGAGTCCTCAAGGCCATTCAGCACGTCCAAACCCATCCCGATGAAGTGTGTCCCGTAGACTGGCATCCAGGTGACCCAACTATGAACCCTGACCCAGTCAAGTCTAAGATTTACTTTGCTCCCCCGGTGAGCACAGCTGTACCAAGTCCATAAGGGTTACTTCCCACACTAGCCGGGGTTGGGCCAAGGCCTCGAGGGCCCGTCGGCCCTCCTCCAACCGGCGTAAAACCGGCAAAGCCTCGGGGAGGGCGGTCCGCCAGCGGTACTGTAGGTAACTTAGTAGCCACAGTTGGCCATCCGCGTCCACCTCAGCAGTAATTTGGCGGGCTAACTTTAGGGCGGCCCGCATGGTGGTTAACCCCTCAAACCCAGTCATCACCGCTCCGGGGATTGCCTGGAGATTTTGGTAGTGCCGTAGGGCGGCTCCAGCACTACCCTCTGCCAGGGCCATGACCAGCTGGTTTTCCAGGACCTGAGGGTGGCCAGTCTGGATAATTACTTGAGCCAAGGTCTGGGGGTCCAAGCTCCGAAAAGGAATGCGCTGGCAACGGGAGACCAGGGTAGGCAGGAGGACCTCGGGACCGGGGGCAATCAAAATCAAAGTTGTCTGGCCTGGTTCTTCCAGGGTCTTAAGCAGCCCATTGGCTGCCTCTTCGCCCATTGATTCAGCCTGGTCCACAATTACCCCCAAGCCCGGATTATCCTGTACAGTCCTGCGTAGTTGGCGGATCTGGTCTAGGCGGATTTGGGGACGGGCTGGGCGCTTTGCCCCTTGGGCTTGGGGGTAGTTAGGTTCTACTCGGTAGGGCTGGCTATTCTGGATGCACTGGGCGAGAAACCAACTAGCAGTCAAACTGCGGCCAACACCAGTTGGGCCTGTAAATAGGTAAGCGGGAGCAACGCGGCCCCGATCCAAGGCTCGTCTCAACAAGCCTAGGGCCGTAGCCTGACCTAGGGGCTCTGTTAACACTCCCCCGCCAGACGCCAGCACTCCTGGGCTATGGCCCAGTCCTCCTCGGTTTTGATCACCAGAACCCGGACTCGCGAGCTTGGGTCGGCTACATCCTGGTCGGTCTGGGCCTGGTCGTTGGCAGCATCATCCAAGCGCAACCCCAGACATTCCCAGGGCTGACAGCACTGCTGGCGCACCCAAGGGGAGTGCTCTCCTACTCCGGCAGTAAAAACCAGGACATCCAATCCCCCCAAAGAGCCCACCATGGCCCCAATTCCCGCCCGAATTCTGTGCACGTACGCCTGTAGGGCCAGGTGAGCACGCTCGTGTCCAGCCTCCCGCGCCGCTAGCAACCGCCGCAGGTCCGCTGATATTCCCGATACCCCCAACAACCCAGATTCCTGGCTGAGAACCCGCTCCAGAGTGGCTGCATCCAGGGTGCCAGTGCGCAGGAGATACAGGAGGATACCTGGATCGACGCTGCCGGAGCGAGTTCCCATCATCAGCCCTTCTAGGGGAGTAAAACCCATAGTGGTGTCGACGCTGCGGCCCTGGGCAACGGCACTAAGGGAGCAACCATTACCCAAATGACAGATCACCAGGCGCAGGGAGGCTAGGTCTTGACCGAGGAGCTGGGCTGCCCGCTGAGCACAGTACTGGTGACTGATGCCGTGGAAGCCGTAACGGCGAATCCCTTGCTCCCACCACTGGTAAGGACCGGGATACAGAGCCGCGGTCTGGGGTAGATGGGCATGGAAGGCCGTATCAAAAACGGCTACCTGGGGCCGGGCGCCAAAACAGGTGGTCACCGCCTCGATACCCTCAACAATAGCCGGATGGTGGAGGGGAGCAAAGGCTGTCAAGTCTCGGATCCGATCAAGCACCGGGCCATCGATGGGCACACTCTGGGAAAAGTAGGGTCCCCCGTGCACAACCCGATGCCCTACAACGGCGATCTCCTCGGGGGTACTGAGGACCTGGGTAGGACCGCTGGTGAGGGCCGCTAGGAGTCGACCCACCACTGCTGCCCGGGAGAGGTGCTCACACACCTCCTGTAGGCGTTCCCCTCGGCTAGTGGACACTAGGAGCTCCGCCGCCCCGGCCTGATGGGTCCAGTCCACCTGGCCAGACCATAGGGGGGGACTGCTGGTAAGCGGGGGGGTCATCCAATCGTAGAGGGCAGCCTTCTGGCTACTAGAGCCGGCGTTAAGAACCAGGATCTTCATGGAGAATATTCATGTTTTGAATTCGCCACTGACACCCAGTCAGGGCCAGAGTATAGCGCACCCACAGGCTTTGATCATAGGTATGGAGGGGTTGGACCTGGCCAAGCTGGTAGAGCTGACCAGTTTCTTGGATCTTGGCTTCTACTTGGGGGTGGGGGGAACGCAACTGGTTGAAATGGAGGTAATTGGCATCTAGGTGGTGTTGATACTCCCAATACCATTCCTGCTCTTGAGCTTGCTGGGCTTGGGCCTGCCACTGAGGGAGGGCAGGAGGGATTAAGATGCTCGATAATTGCTGCCAACGGTGACCCGGACCAAAGACAGCACCCTTGACGGCTAGCCAGGTGGTAATCACCCTGCACGCTGCGCGCTATTCCCGGGGTCAAGGGGGGTGTGGGGAGGGGCAAGGGGGGTGTAGTCAGCCGCAGAAACAGCCGCTCACTTTTAGCTGCCGGTGGGGGAGTGGGGTGGAGCTGGTTGTAAACCCGCATCAACAGCACTCCCCCAACTATGGCCATCAGGAAACCAGTTAGTATCAGTCGCCACCGCCGGGAGGGGTGCGGTCGCCGCCGCTTTCGACGGCGGGGGACAACCGCTGCGGGAGCAGCCGGGAGGGGATCGGCAGGGGGCTGGGGGGCCGGGCTACTAGAGGTTGGCAGTGCCTCGATGTATTCCTGGACTCGCCGGTCAGCAAAGTAAGGGTTTAAGGAAGCCGGATGAGCTTGAAGGTCTCGAAAGTAGGGTAGGACTTCGGTTTGTAGCCAGGCTTGGGTATAGGCACACAGACCCGGGATGAGGTCCCCTGAATCCTCAGAGTGCTGATGGATAAACTTGATCGCCTCCTCTTCCTGGCACAGGGCAAGGTGGTCACCGGCCGCTTCTAGTTGCCCCAACAATAGGTAACAGATGGCAGTTTCTAGTTGCACATCCTGACGGGGTTGGAGATAGGTGAGAAATTCCTGGGCTTGGAGAATCAACTCTGGTTGATGACGAGCAAATCCCTGGCCTACCAGGGTGTAGACTGCCAGGTAAGCTCCTGCGGCCGAAGGCCTTTGGACTTCAGTGACAAATAAGCGCTGTTGTTCATCGCAGGTGAGGTAGGCGCGCAGCTGCTGGATAAAGTGTAAAAAATCCTCCCGGCCTAGACCAGAGCGGTCATTACCTAAGCCATCAATGCCGCCCCGTTCCTTGAGCATTTTGGCTAGCAATTCCAATCCCTGGCTGCGTTCGGCTTCTGCCGTTAGGGGCAAAGCTAGTAGCTCGAGAATCTGGTAGGGCTGCAGCTTAGCCAGGTCGGCGCGAATTTCCTGTTGGACCTGTAAAAATGCTCCCTGACTAGTGAGCACCGTCAACCCAGTCTCCAAGTGGGCAGCAGCATCTTGGTAATGCTGCTGCTGCCACTGCTCCCGGCCCAATTCTAGGCAGGCCAAAGCGACCATCAGGACCATATCGAGCATGGCTAGGGCGGAGAGCGTCTGAGGATAGGAGCGGCTCAACTCTACAACCAGTTCGTATTCTCCCAGCTCAAGTAGCACCAGCAATGCCCCAAGAAACTCAGGATCTTCGATCTCAATTACCGCCTCTAGGGCTGCATCAGCCGATTCCCCCGGGCGACCGAAGAAGTTAGCATCGTAGACCTGGCGCTGCTGGGGGTCAGACAAGACCGCAAAGGCCCGGTCTAACAAAGCCCTGCGAGCACTGAGCGCCTGCTCAGAGTAGTCGCGGCGCGGTAGCTGGGCAGCCCGGTCACGGTAGGCCTGCTTTAGTTGCTCCTGATTGGCTTGGACTGCTAGGCCGAGAATGCGGTAGTAGTCTAGGGGGATTTGCACCGTTTGAGAGAGCTAGTTTAACTGGAATAGGCCATTAAACAAGGTGCCGCCATACTGACCGCCGCGAGGAGGACCTTAGGTGGGAAAATCGATTTACCTCCTTCCCGGGCATCGCCTAGGGATCCAGCCTGAGAGTAGGCAGGTTTCCATCGGGTTCTGAAACGCTCTCATCACCATCTTTGATTGCCGCGGTTTTGTGCCTGAGATGTGAAATGACTGATTTGGGCAGACAGTTGGTCAGGGTTACTTAGCAACGCCTGGCACTAATTTCCGTGCAGATATCCTGTTTTCTCACTCTTTAACATCGAAGTTCATCCCCGGACCAGTCGGATCCCCGACCGCTAACACCCGGCCAATGGTAACATGGTTCGGGTGAAAGGTCTACAGCTGCCCGCCCGGTGAACAGCCGGTAAGGGGCACGCCCGGACAACAACGAGTACCCCCCTAGCTGGGATAATATTAAAGCCTAACTAAAAACACGCAATTTATCCAGGAGTCTTCCTGCCCCATGGTCCAAGAACGCACGCTGCCAGAGTATCACTCTGCTGCCACTAGCCTAACCCGAGCCGATGGGCTGCGTCTCTACGAAGATATGGTCCTCGGCCGAGAGTTTGAAGATAAATGCGCGGAGATGTACTATCGGGGTCGGATGTTTGGCTTTGTGCACTTGTACAACGGTCAGGAAGCCGTAGCCTCAGGGGTGATCAAGGCTCTGGAGCCTACAGACTACGTCTGCAGTACTTACCGTGACCACGTCCACGCCCTCAGTGCTGGGGTGCCGGCCCGGGAAGTGATGGCGGAGCTATTCGGTAAGGTCACAGGTTGCAGTAAAGGCCGGGGTGGTTCTATGCACCTGTTTTCGGCTCAACATCACTTGCTAGGAGGCTTCGCCTTCGTAGCGGAGGGGATTCCGGTGGCCCTAGGAGCTGCCTTTCAAGCTCGCTACCGCCAGGAGGCGATGGGTGAGAGTGGCCCAATGCAGGTGACCGCCTGCTTCTTTGGGGATGGGGCCTGCAACAACGGCCAGTTTTTTGAATGCCTTAACATGGCTTCCTTATGGCGGCTGCCGATTATTTTTGTCGTTGAGAATAACAAGTGGGCGATCGGCATGGCCCACGAGCGAGCCACTTCCCAGCCGGAAATCTATCAAAAGGCAGCCGCCTTCGGCATGCCGGGAGTAGAGGTAGACGGGATGAATGTGGTGGCTGTCTGGGATGTTGCTCAAACTGCCCTCCAGCGAGCTCGGGCGGGGGAGGGTCCGACCTTAATTGAAGCTCTCACCTACCGCTTCCGGGGTCACTCCCTAGCGGACCCTGATGAGCTGCGCTCCAAGGAAGAAAAAGAGTACTGGTTACCCCAGGACCCAATCAAGCAGTTTGCTGCCTATCTACTCACCCACAACCTAGCTCAAGAGGCTGAATTGGCAGCCATTCACCAGGAGATTCGGGCGCGGGTGGAAGACGCGGTTGCCTTTGCAGAGGAAAGCCCAGAACCAGACCCACGAGACTTGCGGCGCTATATCTATGCCGAAGACTAGGATGCCCCTATGCCTGGTGGTCCCAACCTGATTCTGTTGAGCTTTGATGTGGAGGAATTTGATCTGCCTCTAGAGTACGGCATCAGTATTCCCTTCGAGGAGCAGATTGCCACCACCTGGGAAGGTTTGGGGTTGATTTTGGAATTGCTTGAACAGCTGCAACTACGCTCCACTCTGTTTGTGACCGCTAACTATGCCCTGCACGCCCCCGATCAAATTCGCGCAGCTGCTACCCGGCACGAAATCGCCTCCCATGGGTTCTACCACTGCCGATTTCAGGTAGCGGACCTGGTCACCTCCAAGCAGACCCTAGAGGGGATTACTCACGCCCCAGTCCAGGGATTCCGCATGGCGCGACTGCAGAGTGTAGAGCATGCAGACCTACTAAGTGCAGGCTACAGCTATAACTCTTCCCTCAACCCCACCTACATCCCTGGCCGCTACAATCATCTCACCAAACCGCGTCAGCCCCACTACCAAGGCCCCCTGCTCCAGGTGCCCGTATCCGTCACCCCCCTGGTGCGCTTTCCCCTATTTTGGTTGAGCTTCAAAAACTTTCCCTTAGGACTAATCAAAGGGGCTACCCAATTTACCCTTGCCTGGGACCACTGGTTGAGTCTTTACTATCACCCATGGGAATTTGCAGACTTAAGCGCGTTTCCTGTGCCTAATTACCTCAGGTATCCCTGTGGTCCCCTACTGGTGGCCAAACTCCGGCGTTATCTAATCTGGCTGAAGCAGCGGGGGGAATTCATCTCCTACGGCGACTACTACTCTCTGGCACAACTGGAGCAAACCTAGTGAATAAGTTCCCCCAGATTCTCTGCTTGAGCGCCATCCTCGGACTGGGGGGAGTCAGTCCTATGCCGAGGACAGCGCAACCGGTCCTAGCTCAAGGGCTAGTTGATATTTCTTCCACCCAGGCCGCCGAGCAGGTTTACCAGATGTTGCCTTACCTACCCAAGGACAATACCTACGTCAGCCGACAAACCGGACAGGTAGACCCTAACAACACCCTCATCAGTCGCCTGATTCGCTACCATATCGCCGTCAAGGGCCGATCTCCCCTCAGTCGCTTCGACTGGCTGTTGACCTTAGCTGACTACCTAGGAGCAAATGAGCCCTTTGAGATCTATCAGTACCCCAGTGGTCATGCCCTCACCCAAAATCCAGCCTTAGCGGACCAGGCCGCCATCCAGAAACTGGACCTAGCCCAACGTCATGCCCTGGTTCGAGCCCTGCTAGAGGTTTTTGAACGGGCTGCCCGACTCGGCGGCTAAACCAGACTACCAGAGTTCCCAGGACAGGCAAACTCTCCCCCGCCCCTCCAGCTCAGTCAACTAGAAGCCAGCTTTGCTGCCCACCTCGGATCCGGGTAGACCAACTCACTCACCAGCTGTCACTCATGCCCCCTTATTCCAGGGTCAAGAAAGTCGTTCGGGTCGGGTCTGTTGCCTGGTTACTCATCCTTTGGCTCTCCGTTGCCTCCCAGGCCAGCTCCCCCCCGCCCCCTGCTCCCGTCACCCTTGGTGACGATACTCTCTTCAATATCCAAGCGGGGGTTGCTTCCTTTTCTCCGCAGTTCCGGGCGCAGGTTATCTCCCAGCGGATCAATAGCCTGGCTAACAATTACGACCTCAACCTCAATACTCTGAAGGTCGTCGACCACCAGGACTACTCCACTACCGATATCCAAGCTGGTGATCAAGTACTGATGACAATTGCCGGGGTTGATGCGGCGGCGGCCGGAGTGCCCAGAGACCAGCTGGCTCGTCAATACCTCCGGATTATCCGCCAGGCAGTCAGCGAGTTCCGGGCAGCCCACAGCCTTCCAAATATTTTGCGCGGACTCCTGTTGACTCTACTCTTGACGGCTATCCTGATCGCCAGTCAGGTTACGATTACCAGATCTGTTCCTTTAGTCTACAGCCAGTTACACCGCTGGCAAGACACCCGCATCCCCGCCTTGAGAATTTTGGGAGTTAGAATTCTCTCGGCCAGGCGGGTCGTAGACCTGATTTGTGAGGTGATTAAACTCCTTCAGCTTGCCCTGAGCTTGGGACTTATCTACCTCTACGCCAACCTGGTTTTAAGCTTATTTCCCTGGACAGAAGGTCTCTCCCGGACCTTATTCAACTACGTTTTGACAGCCATTGACACTCTGGGGTCAGGCGTTATTTCCTACCTCCCTAACCTGTTTTATTTAGCCCTAATTTCCTTTGCCACTTCTTACCTATTGAAAATATTCCGGTTTATATTTACGGAGATTAGACACGGCCACACCTCCTTCTCTTGGTTTGACCCTGACTGGGCCCAACCAACTTATAAGTTAGTCCAGTTCGTAGTTTTGGCTCTGGCATTAACGGTGGCTTTCCCCTACCTACCCGGTGCCGGCACGCCCGCCTTTCAGGGGGTCTCAGTATTTCTGGGGGTGCTATTATCCCTTGGCTCCTCCTCGGCCATTGCCAACGTGGTGGCAGGAGTAATTCTGACCTATACTCGAGGCTTTAAGGTGGGGGACCGGGTGCAAATCACTGACACTACTGGGGATGTCACCGAAAAAACTCTCTTTGTCACCCGTCTTCGCACCATCAAAAACGTGGTGATCACTATCCCCAACTCGGCTGTGTTGAGCAGCCACATCATCAACTACAGCGCCGCCGCCAACAATCCCACTGCCCCACCCCTGATCCTGCACACCACCATCACCCTGGGCTATGACATCCCTTGGCGGCAGGTACATAAGGCTTTGATTGAGGCAGCCTTAGCCACCCCCGAGGTTCTAGAGCAACCCCCACCCTTCGTTTTACAAACGAGTCTGGATGACTTCTACGTCAGCTACCAGCTCAACGCCTATACTCATCGCCCAACCAGAATGGCCCAAATCTATTCCGACCTTCATCAAAATATCCAAGACAAATGTAACGAAGCTCAGATTGAGATCCTCTCCCCCCACTACCGGTCAGTGCGGGATGGCAACGAAACGTCAATCCCCGCCGACTACCTGCCTAAGGACTACCAAGCCCCCCCATTTCGGGTTGTCACCCGGCCCTATCCCCAGGAACCGAAAGCCAGCGGACCCTAACCCCGCCGCTGCTGGAGTTGCCGATAGACTTGGCGCAGGTCTACCCGGTGATGCGCCAGGGCTACCAAGGCGTGATAAAACAGGTCGGCCATCTCGGCGGCGATAGCCTGGGGGTCATCGTCTTTGCAGGCCATCACCACCTCGGCGGTTTCTTCACCTAATTTTTTCAGGATGCGGTTATCCCCATCCGCTAGTAGCTTACAGGTATAGGAATTCGGCTGGGGCTGGGCCTGGCGGTCCTGAATCACCGCAAACACCTGGGAGAGAGTGTCGGCGGGGGGGGCGACTACCTGCGCCCCTTGGCGGTGAAAGCAACTACGCTCCCCCGTATGGCAAGCAATGTCCCCTACCTGCTCTACCCCCACTAGTAGGGCATCAGCATCGCAATCGTAGCGTAGGGAGCGGAGGTTTTGGACATGCCCCGAGGTGCTGCCCTTGGGCCAAAGTTGCGCCCGAGAGCGGCTCCAGAACCAAGTCTGGCCGGTAGAGAGGGTTTTCTCTAGGGATTCCCGGTTCATCCAGGCCAGCATCAGTACTGTGCCGTCTAGGTAGTCTTGGACAATGGCGGGCACAAGGCCCCGTTCATCGAAATGAATCTGGTCAGGGGAGAGAGAGTGCATGACCGGGTCAGTGTTTGCTGTCTGAATGTCAATTCTGGCACTAAAGTGGGGGGCGAGAGGGACTGGAATTAATCCGGACTAAATTAGTCCGATATAGTTGACATAAATTACGAGACCGTGCTAACTTATAATTCAGTCACCTTACACCCCCGCCATGACCCAGGTAACTAGCTCTTCCACCGCCACCTTCCGGGCCCTCAAGTGTAAAGAGTGTGGTGAAGAGTACGAATTGGCAGCTCTCCACGTGTGTGAATTTTGCTTTGGGCCCCTCGAGGTGGTTTATGACCTGAGCTCCCTGCGTGGCCGCGTGACCCGGGAGAGCATTCAAGAGGGTCCCCACTCGATCTGGCGCTACCGGCCTTTCCTCCCCGTTGCTACTGAGAACCCAATCGATGTGGGTACAGGTATGACCCCCCTGGTCCGGGCTAACCGCCTAGCTCGCCGTCTGGGGTTAAAGAATTTACTCATCAAAAATGACGCGGTCAACATGCCCACCCTCAGCTTCAAAGACCGGGTGGTCTCGGTGGCCCTGACCCGTGCCCGGGAACTGGGGTTCACTACTGTTTCCTGTGCTAGCACCGGTAACCTAGCCAACTCCACCGCCGCGATTGCCGCCCACGCAGGTTTGGACTGTTGCGTGTTTATTCCTGCGGATCTAGAGGCTGGTAAGGTCCTGGGTACCCTGATCTATGGACCGACGGTGATTGCTGTCCAGGGCAATTACGACCAGGTAAATCGTCTCTGTTCCGAGGTGGCTAACACCCACCCCTGGGGATTTGTCAATATCAACCTGCGCCCCTACTACTCAGAGGGGTCCAAGACCCTGGGCTATGAGGTAGCTGAGCAACTAGGATGGCAACTGCCCGACCATGTGGTCGCCCCCTTAGCTTCAGGTTCTCTGTTCACCAAGATCTACAAAGGCTTTCAGGACTTCATTCAGGTGGGTTTGGTCGAAGACAAGGTGGTGCGCTTCAGCGGTGCCCAGGCGGAAGGTTGCTCCCCCATCGCCCAAGCCTTTGCCGAGGAGCGCGACTTTATCACCCCCGTCAAACCCAGCACCATTGCCAAGTCAATTGCCATTGGCAATCCAGCCGACGGGGTCTACGCCCTAGAGATTGCCCGCAAAACTGGTGGTAACATCAGTGCCGTCAGTGACGCCGAAATTGTTGAAGGCATGAAGCTACTCGCCGAGACTGAGGGGATCTTCACCGAGACCGCCGGCGGTACCACCATTGCCGTACTGCAAAAGCTGGTGGCGGCGGGGAAAATCGACCCCGAGGAAACTACTGTGGCCTATATTACCGGTAACGGCTTGAAAACCCAGGAGGCAGTCCAGGGGTATATCGGTGAACCCCTCACCATTCAACCTAACCTAGAGGGCTTCGAGCGGGCTCTAGAGCGCTCTAAGACCCTCCACCGGCTAGAGTGGCAGCCAGTCCTGGTCTAGGCGCCGCGGAAGGTTACGAATTTCAGTTGCAGTCCCACCCTTACCCCCATGAGTGTAAAAGTTCTTATTCCCACCACCCTCCAGAAGTTCACCAATAATCAAGCTACGGTTTTGTGTGATGGTTCTGACGTGGCTAACCTCCTCGAATCCCTCGACCAATCCTGCCCGGGTATCAAGGCGCGTCTGTGCGATGAGAAGGGTCAGCCCCGGCGCTTCTTGAACCTCTACGTCAACAGTGAGGACATCCGCTTCTTGGCGGGAGTGAACACACCCCTCCAGGATGGCGACGAGGTGAGCATTGTGCCAGCAGTAGCTGGGGGCTGATTACCCCCTAGTTTCTGGCCAGACCTTAGCTAGCGGGACTGCCGCTAGCTATTTTTTTGGGCGGTCCGCTACTTACTGCCGGGAAAGTGACGGATCTGGGCAAAGCCACTAAACACCAGCTGATTAGCCCTAGTCTCTAGGCGATTAATGCGCAGTTCAATGCCGTCCAAGTCAAATCGGTCCAGGTCAACCATGGTGTTCAGGATTTGACCAAACACCCTGGTCAACTCACCGGCGAGGGATTGCTGATCCGTAGGCACCTCCTCGGCACAGAACTGGGGATTTTGGAAAACTATCCGCCGCCGGCGCTCTACTCCTAGGGTCGCCCGCAGGCTAATCGGCACCCCAGGGTGACCAGGGAGATCAACCTTGGCTTGGATCTTGACCTGGTTATGAGGTAAGAGAGCGAGGCTGACGTCTTGGAAGGAGACTGGCTGCCCTCCGGCTAACGGGTCTAGTTCCGGCAGGGTTAGGTTAGTCAGACGGCGGGTTACCAGCTCAGCCTTAAAAGCCTGATTGATAGCCGACTCGGTTAGCACCACCTCGGCGGTGGCCTGGGTAGGCTGACGCAGGCGGAGGCTGCCCCCTAGAAGCGCACGGCCATCGACGGCCACCGCATCAGTCTGGAAGGACATTTTCTCGACTAGGAAGTCGCGCCGAATCACTAACCCGCGACCTTGCATCTGGAAGCTATCAATCATCCCTTGCAACAGCTTGAAGGAAGGAAAACACCGCACCAAGACTTCTATGGATTCGCTGCGAGTAAACAGATGACGAAGGGATTGGGCAGCAACTGCATTGATCATCTGTTCCCCGAAGTCCGTGCCGGGTGGTTCTGTCAGTTCAGTTAGGCCACCGAACATACTGCCTCCAGAAAACTAACGTCTCTCTCCATTTGTAACAGAAAGTAAAGATAGTCGCCAATCGGGTTTACTTTTAGGAGGGATTAGCTTAGGTAATTGGCTTAAATAAGAAGCCCCCCGGGGGAGGGCCGGGGGGCAAATGGGGGTTAACCTCTACTTAGTTTCTGAGTATTCGGCGTCAATGACATCGTCGTCCCCAGGGGGGGTGGTGCCGCCAGCGGTGGTGTCCTCTTGCTGTTGGTATAAAGAACTGCTGACACTATAGAGGGCTTGCTGCAGTTCAGTAATTAGGGTCTTCATCCGGGCATCATCATCCTGGGCAATTGCTTGCTTTAGGTCTTTGATCAATCCTTCGACCTTAGCGCGCTCAGCCCCGGGGACCTTATCTCCCAATTCGTTCAGCTGCTTTTCCGTTTGGGAGACTAGAGAATCAGCCTGGTTGCGGTGTTCTACTCGCTCTCGCTTGGCCTTGTCGGCGGCGGCGTTCTCCTCCGCCTGCCGCACTAAACGCTCTACTTCCTCTTTGGGAAGGGTGGAAGCCCCAGTGATGGTGATAGACTGCTCCTTACCAGTACCCTTGTCCTTAGCAGTCACGTTAAGGATGCCGTTGGCGTCAATGTCAAAGGTAACCTCGATCTGGGGCACCCCCCGAGGAGCGCTAGGGATACCATCTAGGCGGAATGTCCCCAGGCGCTTGTTGTCGGTGGCCATTTCCCGCTCTCCTTGCAGGACTTGGATTTCCACGTTAGTCTGCCCATCTACAGCGGTGGAGAACACCTCCGACTTTTTGGTGGGCACGGTGGTGTTGCGGGGGATGATCTTGGTCATCACCCCCCCGAGAGTTTCCAACCCTAGGGACAAGGGGGTGACATCTAGGAGGAGAATATCCTTAACTTCACCCCCAAGGACCCCGGCTTGGATGGCTGCGCCTACCGCCACCACTTCGTCAGGGTTGACCGTTTGATTAGGCTCCTTGCCTAGGAGGCGGCGCACCAACTCTTGCACAGCGGGGATCCGCGTCGACCCGCCGACCAGGACCACCTCATCAATTTTCTCCTTGTCAATCTTGGCATCGCGCAGGGCGTTTTCCACCGGTACGCGGCAGCGGTCAAAAAGATCAGCACACAGCTCCTCAAACTTAGCCCGGGTCAGGGTGATGTCCAAATGCTTAGGCCCATCCTGGGTGGCCGTGATGAAGGGGAGGTTGATGTCGGACTGACTGACACTGGAAAGTTCGATTTTAGCTTTTTCGGCCGCTTCAGTCAGCCGTTGGAGAGCCTGCTTGTCCTTGCGCAGGTCAATTCCCTCCTGAGCCTTGAAGGTTTCTGCCAGGTAGTCCACGATCTTCTTATCGAAGTCGTCACCCCCTAGGTGAGTATCCCCAGAGGTGGAGAGTACTTCAAATACCCCATCCCCTACTTCCAGGATCGAGACGTCAAAGGTACCCCCCCCTAAGTCAAAGACTATGATGGTCTCGTTGCTCTTACGGTCCAAACCGTAGGCTAAGGAAGCAGCGGTGGGCTCATTGATAATCCGCAACACCTCGACTCCCGCTATCCGCCCGGCATCCTTGGTGGCTTGGCGCTGGGAGTCATTGAAGTAGGCCGGCACAGTAATCACGGCCTGGGTTACCTTTTCCCCTAGGTACTTGCTGGCATCCTCCACTAGTTTGCGGAGGACTTGGGCAGAAATTTCCTCGGGAGCAAACTGTTTGCCAGCACTGCTGCAGTCTAGCTTTACGTTGCCACCGACGTTGAGGACTTTATAGGAAACCTCCGTAGCCTCGTGGGTCACTTCGTCAAACCGGCGCCCGATAAACCGCTTCACGGAGTAAAAGGTGTTCTCAGGGTTCATCACCGCTTGGCGCTTGGCAATTTGACCAACCAAGCGGTCCCCATTCTTCGCGTAGGCAACTACGGAGGGGGTAGTCCGGAACCCCTCGGCATTGGCGATTACTGTTGGTTTCCCCCCTTCCATCACCGCCACTACTGAATTAGTGGTACCCAAGTCAATTCCTACAATTTTAGCCATAGGGCTTTGCGCCTCCAATTCAACATCAAGAAATCTGCTGGCAGTTCGGCAACAGCAGGAGTCGACACCCGCTGGTCCAGGAACACCACGGGACCTATGACTTCTATACTGAAGGGTGACCCTCCTCTTTTGAAGGGGGATTTACCGAACTACCTTAGGGCGGTTTGCCGGGCCCGGGGCATTTCCGCCAGACCTTTCCTAATGACTAACCTTAAAACCATCGACCCCCAACCCGAAGCTTTGCCCCTATGGCTGCTGTGCCTAGGCTATGGTCTACCCCTAGTCTTCTTGGGGTGGTTTGTGGTCAGATTTAGTGTGAATGTGCCCTACGAGGACCAGTGGGAATTAATCAATAACCTGTTTATCCCCTTGGCTCAACACCCCTGGCAGTGGCAAGACTTTGTCCTGCGCCAAAATGAGCACCTCTTGGTGTTCCCCTCAATGATCTTTGCTGGGTTGGCTTTTCTTTCCCACTGGAATGTGCAATGGGAGATGAGCGTCAGTTTAGGTTTGGCCGTGGCCACCGCCTGGCTGTTGGCTAGGTTGAGCTATTCTCAGGGCCTGGCGCCCTGGGCTAGCCTGATTGCTGGCGTCCTGGTGTTTGGCCTAGGTCAGTGGGAAAACTGGCTGTGGGGATTTCAGCTAGCCTGGTTTTTGATTAATTTTTGCCTAGTGGCTGCCCTAGTCTGTTTGGCCCGCCCTGACTATGGTTGGGGAGGTTTGGGAGGAGCCGTAATCTTGGGGGTAGTCGCTAGTTTCTCTTCCGCCCAAGGGCTCCTGGTAGCCCTGGCACTGGTGCCTCTGGTCTTTACCCACGGACCCGGCAAGACCTGGGTCAGGCTAGGTCTGTGGGGGGCTAGTTGGGCCGTGTGCCTGGGTCTATTTATGTGGCACTACCCCTCTGGTAACCTTGGGGTCCCGCCGATTTCCTGGTGGCCTAATCCCTGGCCTGTAGGCCACTACTTTTTCATTCTGCTAGGAACACCCCTGAGTGCCGACCTGGGCACCGCCGCCTACGTGGGGGGGGTCGGGTTATGTCTGTTCCTGCTTGGAGCAGGCTATACCTTGGGCTTTGCCTCTCTTCGGGTGCGCCGCCTAGGCTTACCATGGCTGTGCCTAGGCCTATTCGCCCTGCTGTTTGCGGTCCTGACCACCCTAGGTCGAGCCGGTTTAGGAATAGAGCAAGCTACCTCCTCGCGCTACACAACCACCTCGGGGCTGCTGTTTGTAAGTTTGGTATATCTAGCATACTTGTGCCCTCTAGAAGAGTTCTTAGCCCATCGACGGCCCTGGCGATATACCCCAGGGGTGGTGGCAGGGCTGATTTTGTTTGCTGGGATCGACCAGTCCTTCCATGCCCTTGGGGCTGGCCAGCAGCAGTGGTTAAACCGCCAGGTGGGCAGAGCCTGCCTACAACTGGTCCAAGTCCTAGCCCATAATTCCCTAAGCGACCCTTGTTTAGATAACCTCTACCCTGATGCCCAGACTGTGCGCCAACGGGCCCTTCTCCTGGCCCACCTAGGCTGGCGGCACCTAGTGGCTCCCCAAGAGTTAAGTTTTGACCCGGATCCAGGGATTGACTACGGTCACATCGATACTCCGGTTACCTCGCCAGTTCCCCTACCCTTGACTTCCCCCGGTCAAGTGACAGTGGCAGGTTGGGCAGTCTTGCCGGGGCGGAGTCAGCCGACGGTGGCCCTGTTGAGTACTAAGGCTGCCCTGCCCCTGCTGGTGGCGGTGCCTGCTGACCTCCCCAGTCCGGATGTGGCGCGCACCTCCGGCTTGCGGCGCTACAGCTTTGCCCGGTGGTCTATTAGTCTACCCACTCAAGCCCTCCCCTCCGGAGTGAGTACCCTACAGGCCTGGGTGTACGACCAGCCTAATCCCCATTTAGCCCGACTCCAAGGAAAACCCCTGGTTGACATAACTCCTCCGTAAAGGTGGAGGTTTAAAAGTTTTCCCGGGAACCTGGGAATGGCCCGGGGAACTTTGCGGCAATCAAGCCACTCTTGGATCGAATCTAGACGGCTTTGAAGATCCTCTCAGTGCTTTCCAAGGCAAGCTGAAATTTAAGGCCCGAGGATATTGAGAACACGCTAGCCCGCCAATTCCTGCATAATACTTAACAAAGCCACGGCAATTGACCTGTAAGGGAGAAGCTGCCTGCTGATTTTAGTTAATTATTATTGCCATGCTTGACTAACCACTAGATCTTCCAGGGCTTATGTGCGAAATGGTATATAATGTTGGCGCCGCTCAGACCTAAATGCTAAAGAGATTAAGACCTTATAAAGGGCTTTTTACTCTTTTCAGTGGTTTTGCGAGGACTCCGGTTTGCTGTCGCCCTTGTCCGAATCTGTTCCTAACCGTGCGTGGAGTGTAACCAGTGAGCAACGTATTTAGCAAGTTTCGGGATTTCATCGGCCTGAACGAACCCCTGGACTACGAATACGAATTCGAAGACCCCCCAGAGCCAGAGTACCGGCCCGACACCCGTTCTTCTGCCTCCTCTCAGCCTGCTAGCCCTGAGAGTCACCCTAGTCGTCCCCAGGCCAGCCGCCATGGCCTGCGCCTAGAGAGCACCCCAAGCAGCTCCCTAGGCAACGTAATTGATATGCCCCGGTCAGTGCACGGCAACCCGGAGGTAGTAATCCTTGACCCCCGGTCCTTTGAAGAGATGCCTCAAGTAATCCAGGCTCTACGGGAGCGCAAGTCCGTAGTTTTAAACCTGAACATGATGGAGCCTGACCAGGCTCAGCGGGCAGTAGACTTTGTGGCTGGGGGTACCTTTGCCATTGATGGTCACCAGGAGCGCGTCGGGGAGAGCATATTTCTGTTCACTCCTAAGTGTGTACAGGTCACAACCCAAGGTGTTGAAGCCACCCAGGAGAATTCCCCCCCGGTGGTGCGGCCTGCTACTCCCGTCCCGGCTTGGGCTGGCCAGACCAGCTCCATGATGGCTTAGGTCGTCTGTGGCCATTGAATTCGGCATGATTGGGGGCGGGGTGATGGGGGAAGCCCTTTTGTCCCGTCTACTCCAACAACAAATTTACCAAGCCCAGGAAATTCTGGTCGGTGAGCCCCTGCCAGCCCGGCGGCAATACCTAGCCCAGACCTATGGTATTCAGGTCACCCCGGACAATCGTCTGGTAGCCCAAGCCCAGGAGGCACTCCTGTTAGCGGTTAAACCGCAGGTTTTTCCTGGGGTGGCGGCTGACCTGCAAAGCGGGCAACCTGCTAGCAACCCGATGATTATTTCCATCCTGGCGGGGGTTTCTCTCCCCTGTCTAGAAACCAATTTCCCAGGTTTACCTGTGGTGCGGGCTATGCCTAACACCCCTGCCACTGTGGGGGCTGGCATCACAGCTGTAGCCTGGGGGCACAAGATGAATCCCGAGCAGCAAACCTTGGCCAGACGGATCTTTGCGGCGGTAGGCGAGGTGGTAGAAGTACCCGACTCGCTGATGGATGCGGTGACGGCCCTGGCCGGATCGGGTCCTGGCTACCTGGCTTTGGTCGTTGAGGCTCTCAGTGATGGAGGGGTGGCCGCTGGCCTGCCCCGAAGTATTGCCCACCAGCTAGCGGTCCAGACCGTTAGGGGCACTGGCGAGCTCCTGCAAACCACTGGCATGCACCCAGGCGAACTCAAGGACCGGGTCAGTAGCCCGGGCGGCACCACCATCGCCGGTCTGGCAGCCCTGGAACAGGCGGGAGTGCGCGGAGCCCTCATAGCCGGGGTTTTGGCTGCCTACCGGCGGGCTCAAGAGTTAGGCCAATAGGACTTAAGATTAGAAGGTGTCAGTTCCGGTTCTGTACAGTGCAGCTATTCGTTTACTACACTCCCGAATCTATTCCCCCTGATACCCTGCCTGATTGTGCGGTGGCCATCGACGTACTGCGGGCTACCACTACTATGGCTACAGCCCTAGCGGCCGGGGCAGAAGCCGTCCAAGTGTTTAGTGACCTTGACCGCCTTTGGCAAGTAAGTGAAGCCTGGCCAGCCGAGCGGCGGCTGCGGGCCGGGGAGCGTGGGGGTAGCCAAGTGCCAGGATGGGAATTAGGGAACTCTCCTCTGGCCTGCACTCCCGAGACCATGGCTGGCCGACGCCTATTTATCAGCACCACCAATGGTACTCGTTGCCTGGAGCAGGTCCAGGCAGCCAACATAGTTTTGGCAGGGTCCTTGATCAATCGTCAGTCCGTAGTTGAGCAACTCTTGGTATATCAGTCTGCTACCGTATGGCTGGTGTGTTCGGGCTGGGAAGGGGCCTTTTCCCTTGAAGATACTACCTGTGCCGGGGCGATCCTCCAGGGGGTAGTAGAAGCCTTAGGCCAGCCCGAGGATAGTTTGATGGGTAATGATGAGGCGGTAGCTGCCGGGGTTTTGTACAGCCACTGGCGTCACGATCTGTTGGGGATGCTTCACCACGCCAGCCACGGTCAGCGGTTGCTGCGTCTGGGCTGTGCCGCTGACCTGGAGTACTGTGCCGGTATTGATACAGTGGCCGCGGTGCCTCAGCAGCAGGCTCCAGGGGTGCTAGTCCTAGAGGGGTAGACTCTACAGGCGCAGGCTATAGTCTTCCCTCTGTAGGGTTAGATGGGGACTGTAGCAGGGGTCATGGGCAATTAGAGAGGCCCACTTGGCTTCCATATAGGCAATCTCCTGGCTGAAGCGTGCCTGCTTCTCAGGGGTGTCCTCGTAGCCCCGGCTTTTTGACTCGTGGTGGTAGAGCTTTACGTGGGGTAGGTAGACGTTGCGGTAGCCCTGCTGAAACAGCTTTAAACACAGGTCGATGTCATTGAAGGCTACGGTTAGAGTCTCCTCAAATCCGCCTACCTGGGCAAACACACTCCGCCGACACATCAGGCAGGCAGCAGTGACCGCCAGGTAGTTATTGATAGTCTGGATCTGGTTGAAGTAGCCATTGGCCCGGGCCGGGTAGTGCTTATGACTGTGGCCTGCCACCCCGCCGATACCCACTACTACCCCTGCATGCTGAATGGTGTTATCGGGATAGAGGAGCATAGCCCCTACGGCTCCGATGGCCGGTCGCTGGGCCTGCTCCACTAGGGCAGTCATCCAGTCTGGGGTGATCACCTCCGTATCATTATTGAGAAACAGTAAATAATTGCCCCGGGTTTGGGCAACACCATAGTTATTCAGAAGAGCAAAATTAAAGGGGACATTCAGGGGATAACAACGGCAACGGTCTGGCTCTTGGGTTTGCCACTTATCCATAACCGCTAGCGCCTCCGCCTCCCGAGTACCGTTGTCCACTAACACCACCTCGTAGTTTGGGTAAGTCGTCTGGGTAAATATGGACTTAAGACAGCGATGGAGGACCTTACCCAGGTCTCGGGTGGGAATTACTACTGACACTAGCTGGTACTCCCGGATGTGATAGCGCACTAGCACATGTCCCCCCGGGGCTGCCTCAACCCGGCCCGGCTCCCCCCGCTCCCCCAAGGCCGATGCCACTGCTCGCATGCCTGCATCCCAGGCATACTGCTTAGTCTGCAGACTGCGGGAGGTAGACTGGGGATGCAGACGCCAGTGGTAAAGCACCTGGGGTATGTGCACTATTTGCCTGGCTCTAGGGCTCAGACGCAGGGCTAAGTCCCAATCTTGGGCACCCTCAAATCCTGGCCGGAACCCCCCCAAATCCTGCACCATGGTCCGGCGGTAGACCACCAGATGGCCAAGATACATGCGTGAGAGTAGAGTATCTGGACACCAGTCAGGCTTAAAGTAAACCTGGGAATGGCGCCCCTGGTCGTCAATCTTGTCCTCATCACTGTAGATGATATCGGCCTGGGGACTTTGATTGAGGGCCAGGGCCACTTCGTAGAGGGCGTCTGAACGCAGGCAGTCGTCGTGGTCTAGTAGGGCGATAAATTCTCCGGTAGCTAGGGTCAGAGCCGAGTTAGAGCAGTGACAAATATGGCCGTTTTCCGAGCGCCAAATCACCTTAATCCGGGGGTCTTGGTACTGGGTGAGCACCTGGCGTACCTGGGGCTGGCTGGAGGCATCATCCGCAAGGCACAATTCCCAGTGGGGATAGATCTGGCCTAGCACCGAGTCAAGGGCAGCGCGCAGGTACTCCGCCGGCGGGTTGTAGACCGGCATGATAATGCTGATGGTGGGCTGGTAGGAAAACAGGGCCTGGACTTGACGCTTATGATTCAGGTCAGCCGGGCGGGGGTAATTACGCTTCAACCAAAGGTCGTAGTCCTGGTCCGTGCTTGAGGGTATACCCAAATCCGGGCCGGGGGGGGGAGAGGAGGGGGAACCCCATAGCAGACGCCATATCTTGCCTAGGGCTCTTTTCGCTACATGAACAGGCCCACGCTGGCGTAGGGTAGTGATGACCAGGTTGATCCGTGCTCTGCGGCCCCCTATATCAGTACTCATGGACTATAGGAGGATTGATCATGGCTATATTTTGACACAGGTACTGATACAGTGGCCAGGGCGGATCCGGGGTTAATCAGAGGTGCCAGGTGATGACGTTGATTAATTAAATAAACACTCCCGAGGGTCAGAATTACTCCCAACCATTGACGCCCGCTCAACTGCTCTTCTAGGGCTAAGCTGCCCCCGGTGAGGGCAAAAATCGGGGTAAGAAAGGTAAGGGAACTGAAACTGGTGAGATTTTCTTGGCTCGCAAAGTGGAAAAACAAGCCGTAGGCCACAGCACTGCCGAGGATAGCTGCATAGCCAAGACAGGACCAATCAGTACCGGTCAAATTCTCCCACTGTTGGGTTTCTTGGCCAGCCGAGAGGACAAAGAGGGGAATACCTCCTAACACCATGTGCCAGCCGGTAGCCACCACCGGGTCCACATGCCGGCTCACCAGGCGTACCATCACCGTCCCCAGGGCCATGCAAAGAGCCGCCAGGAGCATCAGCGCCTCCCCCGTAGGCGCCAAATGCCCGCTTATTTCCAACCACCCGTGGTCCGGCCACCCAATCAGGCTAATTCCCAGTCCCCCTAGTCCCAAGCCTAACCACCCCCAGGCCCCAATGTGTTCACCAAATATCCACAGGGCCAACAAGGCCACCCCTAAGGGTTGGGAGTCGATCAACACTGACCCGAGTCCAGCCCCGGTATAGCGCAGCCCCTCCGTCAGGCAACCCTGAAACAATGTCCCATCCACTAGGGAAAAAAGCCCAATCCACCCCCACGCCCGCCAGCTGCGAGGTTGGGAGCGACCCATGATCCAGGTGGCAAGGAGGATGATTGCCCCCGCCGGGACCAGGCGCAGTCCTGCCAAAAATAGGGGCGTGGTGTGGGCGAGGGTGCCCTTCATCAGTACCATGGAGGTGCCCCAAAGAAAAAAGGGCGTAATTAGGAGGATCGGGGTGAGGGGGGGACGGCGGTTCATGGGGCTAGGGGAGCCAGTTAACTAAACTTAAACAATTGCAATCATTTTACGAGACTTGTCATGGAGGTGCAAGGTTAGCGCGGGAGTGGGTGACTAGATATGCCTTAGGCACTGAGGAGAAGGAGTGGTTATAATCTCGGCAAGGGTTACCGAAAATTTTTTTGAGGAGATTCCCGTGCCCAACAGCTCAACTGTTCTATTGGTCGAAGCTGATCCGGCGGTGGGGCCCCCGATGCGCTCAGACTTAGAAGAGGCCGGCTACTCGATCGTGGTAGCTAACCAAGCAGCAGCAGGGCTACATCAGGCCCTGGAATTACAACCAGCTTTGGTTGTGGTCGACCGCACTCTGGCAGGGGAGTCGGGGTTAGGGTTTTGCCGGGCTTTGCGTGCTCGTGGGTTGCAATTGCCTGTGGTACTGCTGATGGTCAGGGACCTCCTAGAGGACCGGATTGCCTGCCTAGAGGCTGGAGCCGACGACTACTTTCTTAAACCCTATCGTCCAGACCGGTTCCTGCGCTTGGTGGGGGTTTATCTGCAGCCCCCGAGTGGAGTGACTGAGCAATTGCGGTTTGCAGACCTAGTGTTAGACCTGACTACGCGCCGAGCCCTGCGGCAAGGCCGGGCCATCGACTTGACTATGAAAGAATTTGAGCTCCTTAAGTACCTGATGGAGCACCCCCGGGAGGTGGTGACCCGGGAGCAAATCCTCGAGAACGTTTGGGGATACAACTTTATGGGGGAATCTAACGTCATCGAAGTGTATATTCGCTATCTCCGGCTCAAGATTGAGGATGAAGGGGGCAAACGGCTGATTCAGACCGTGCGCAGTGTTGGTTACGTACTCCGGGAGACTTAGACCATGACCTTCAGCCGCCTTACCCTAGGTTTGTTGGTGGGGATATGGGCTACCTTCGGGGGAGCTGCCTGGGGTCAGGGTGCGCCTCAGCGACTGCCCCTGGGGGCTGAAGTGACCCTAGGGAACCGGGTAGTTCAGCTGGAGGTAGCCAGGACTGCTGCTCAGCAGGAGACTGGTCTGATGTTTCGCACCCGTCTGCCGGCAGACCGGGGCATGTTATTTGTGTTCTCCCCAGCCCAACCAGTCTTTTTTTGGATGAAAAACACCCTCATTCCCTTGGACATTTTGTTTCTTGACCGGGGAGTAATTGAAGGCATGGCGGTTGATGTGCCCCCCTGTCGGACTGATCGCTGCCCTACCTACGGCCTGCAGACTCCTATTGACCAGGCTCTGGAGTTACCGGCGGGGACAGCAGCCAAAGCTGGTCTTAGGGTCGGGCAGCCTCTCCTAGTCAACTTTTTGCCCATTCCCACGGGTAGTCCCTAGGGGAGCAGGGTTGGAGGGGTAGAATTATAGTCTGGGCCTGCCTAGAAACCATGCTGATTCCGTTGACCCGTGAAAAAATGGAGGAACTCCTGCCCCTAGTGGCAACCGGTGCTCAGTACAAGTACTGCTGGGGCAAACTGGCGGACCTGTTACGCCGAGTCTCCTTCTCCTTTGCCGGGGGCTTTGTGGTTCTGTTTCTCAATGTCATCCTGGGTCGGGAGTGGAAGTTTCTGAATATCATTTTGGGGATTATAGTGGCCTCCTATTGGTTATGGGGGCCTGTATTTTTGGCCAGTCGCCGCAACCGCCTTTATCGTCGCTACGCCTACTGCGGCTTCTGGCGGGGGGAAGTCCTCGACACCTACTACAGTGATGTGGTCGTGAACACCCGAGAAACCGTAGACCGTCGGGGACGCCTATTAATCAAGGAAAACCTGCAGCGCTTTCTCAACCTAGAGGTAGGGGATGATACTGGCTTTGTCAGCTCCCTCAAGGTGCCCCGCAAACCCCTGTACAAGGTGGTCAAGCCGGGCCTAGTGGCGGAGATGCTCGTTCTTTCTAATACTCCTGATTTGAGTCGTATTGCCCAGGTGAGTGACATCTATCTGCCAGACCGAGACCTGTGGATTAGCGATTACCCGGTGGTACGCCGAGATCTTTTTGTCAGTCTCAGCCGTTCTCTGGGCAGTTCCTCCCCCTGGAGGACCTAAAATGGGATTTTGACCGGCGGACATTTTTGCCTAGGCTCAAGGATGACCCGCCAGGAACTGCTATGAAGAACAGTGCCTACACTCTTTACTGTGCTGGTCTTAGTTGTCAATCTCCCAACCCGGCGGAGGCCCACGAGTGTCGGCGGTGTGGCTTACCCTTAGTCAGACGACCCCTCTGGGCTGTTGGCCTGAATCGGCCCCCAAGTACCCCCCTGCTGGGAGAGCGCTACTTTCACCTTAAGGGACGGCTATTCCTCGACACCACCCCCGCCCTACCGGTAGAAACCCCTCCCCAGATTCCCCCCCCGATTGAGGCCTATCTGCGCCTACTGCCCCTGCGCCTGCACTTGTCTCAAGTCCACAGTTGCTTGACCTTACCCGGCCGGCAGACGGTGTGGTTTCTGGAGCAAGGGCCCTTCACTATCCAGGGACTGCGGCCCTGCCTGGTTAGCAAGTGGTCCGCCACGGCCCCCCGCCGCCAACTTTCTTGGTTGCGGCAAATTGCCTCCCTTTGGGAGCCTTTTGCTAGGGAAGGAGTAGTAAATAGTCTTCTGGAGCCAGAACTGCTGCGGGTTGAGGGCCCCCTAGTCAGACTCCTAGAGCTGCGCCTAGATGAGCAGTCCCCCTCCCTCGAGCGCCTTGGTGTCTGGTGGTCTTCCTGGGTCGAGGGGGCCGACCCGGAGGTGAAAACCTGCTTGAGTTCCCTGGCTGAGCAGGTACGGGCTGGCTGCCCAGTGTCAGACTTATTAGGGGCTCTCGATGAACAGCTCGCTGTTGGGACTGAGGACCTCCATGTGGAACTTTTCAACCGCACTGACCCGGGTCCTAGTCGGGCGGAAAATGAGGATGCTTGCTACCCGGCTCCCGGGGAGCACCTCAGGGGCTCGCCGCCCTTCCAAGCCATCGTCTGCGACGGGGTTGGGGGGCATGCGGGGGGAGAGGTAGCTTCTGGACTGGCAATCACCTCCCTGCGGGAAACCCTTAACTGTGGGGATGTGATTTCCCTCGACTCCTCTGCTCTAGTAGACCGGCTACAGCAGGCAGTGACGATCGCCAATAATCTCATCTGCGAGCAGAACGACCGTGAACAACGCCAAGAGCGCCAACGCATGGGCACCACCTTGGTGATGGCTACGGTCCGAGACCGAGAGGTGTATCTGACCCACGTAGGAGATAGCCGAGCTTACTTGATTCTCCCCCAGGGCTGCTATCCGTTGACTGTTGATGATGACATTGCCAGCCGTGAAGTCCGCCTAGGTTACACTCTGTACCGGGATGTGAGCCAATTTCCCGCTAGTGGAGCCCTGACCCAGGCCCTAGGTACTGGCCCAGGAGATTTACTAGTCCCTAGCGTGGAGCGGCTGGCCTTGGATGATGAGGACTATTTACTACTGCTGTGTTCTGACGGTCTCAGCGACAACGATTTAGTGGAGATCTACTGGTCTCAGGTGTTACTACCAGTCCTAGAGGGAACGATAACCCTGGCGGAGGCAGCTGACCAATTAGTATATCTGGCAAACACCCGCAACGGCCATGACAACACTACTGTGAGCCTCATCTACTGTCAGAGGGGCGGCGTCAGGCCCATTAGCCCCCACTTGGTCGAGACTAGTTTAGACCTAGTGAGCACCCGGCAGCCCTGGCTGTGGGGAATAGTCAGCTTGACCGTCTTGGCGGGGCTGGGGCTGCTAGGGTGGGGGATGTATACCTGGCGGCAACCTAGCCCACCGCCCCCCACGCGGCCCCCGAGCTAACCTAAAAGGAGCCGACTAGCTTAGCGCTCAACTCCCAGAGGAGCTGGCCATTTTTCTCATCACGAGCCTGGGGAGAGACCTTCTGCACAAAGGACCGGCGGCCTTTTTGCTGACGGTTGCCCCAACTCCAGTAGGCTCCCGACTGTTTGTATTCCGGATCCGCTACCACGGCGGCCACTCGTTCTCCTGAAAGCTCCTGGGAGACGTAGCCCTTGGTGATGTACTTCTGAAACAGGGGAAAGAGCTTTTGAAACAGGGGATAGTGATTACGAAACAAGGGGGTGTCAGCTACGCAACCAGGATAGAGGGAGGTAAAGGTGACACCGGTAGCCTCGTGGTAGCGACGGTGCAGCTCCCGCATGGTCAGGATATTACAGACTTTGCTATCTTTGTAGGCCTTGACCGGCTCAAATTTTTTGCCGTCGATCATGGTGATCGGTGCCTGAAACCCCTGGGCTAACCCCCTCAGATCCCCTAGGTCGGGGCGGGGAGGGATTTTGCCTCCCAATTCATCCGGGTTATGGGTGACGGTGCCCAGGATAACTAGCCGACGGTCGGCAATTGGGGATTTGCGCAGGTCTTCTAGGAGCAGGTTAGCTAGGAGAAAGTGACCTAGATGGTTGGTGGCTACGGTTAATTCATAACCTTGAGGGCTGCGCAGGGGCTCCTTGAGTAAAGGCATGTAGATAGCAGCGTTGCAAACTAGGGCCCCCAGTACATGGCCGCTAACTCGGAAGTTGCGCACAAACTGACGAACAGATTCGAGGTCAGCCAGGTTAATGGACATGAGACTATAGTTTGCTGCCGGTATCCCCAAGGACTCGGCTGCGGCCGCAGCCTTGGCTAGATCACGACAGGCCATCACCACGTGCCACTCCCGGGCGGCTAGGGCTTTCGCAGCGTACAGACCTACCCCAGAAGATGCGCCAGTAATGATGACCGTTGGTCGATGTTGCATGGCGGTGAGTGGGATGAGTTTGAGTCTAGATTAGCTCCTAATTGGGTCCCTGGTCCAGGTGTTTAGGCGGCGGGTAGTTACCTAACCAGGGTTGGATCTGGGTACCCGGGTAATAAAAACTTAAGATCCGCGAGTAGGACCAGCCTAAGTGTCCCAGGTGATAGGAGCCGATTTGACTGAGGCCGACCCCGTGACCTAGCCCCCCGCCGATGAAGGCGTAACCCTTCAGGACTTGGTGGTCTAATAGGGGCTCAAGATAGAATAGGGTGCTATAGGGGGTGGCCAGGGCACTAAGCATCCCATCCTTATCCAGATCGATTGGCCCTTGGTCCGTAAACACCCTCAGGGTTTGCACCCGTCCGGAGGCGAACCGATTCATCACCTGCAGACCAGTGATGGTGGTGAAGTTTTGGCGGGGACTGTGGCGCTCCTGGAGGTACTTGTGCAGCTGGGTAGCGAGGGCAGGTAAGGTAGCACTCAAACGCCAACGAAAAAATTGGGAGCCAGACTCATTAAAGCCCTGGGTCCGCCCCAGAAACCCCTGCAGGTTGGCCTCCTGGTCTAGGGGATAGCGCTGCCGGTCCCACACGGGTCCTAGGGCGTCTAGGACTGACTTGAGGTAGGGGGGATTAGGACCATCCCACAGGTCGTCAAAGGCAGCGGTGACCCCACCAGTAGTAGAGGAGTAAACTGTATCGGCTAACTGGCCACCGGCCGTAACCACTAGGCCACGAGTAGATTCAATTCCCTGATCGGCGGGAATGTAGGTCTGGGTCAGCCCCTCGTACACTTGACACTGGGTATCAGCACACAGCTGATAGTGGTCAATGGCAAACCGGTCCAGATTCCCTAGGGCGTAGGTGCGGGCAATCACCGCCTGGGCCTGGATTGCGCTCCAGGGCGCTCCGGGACCTAATTCGCGGGGTACTACCCCCCGCAAGTAGGTCTCGAGGGGGACTTGATTAACTAGGGTGTAGGTGCCGTAGGCATTGGGCTGTAGCTGGAGGGTCCCGGGGTATAGGCGCGGGGCATGCCCAGGGCGAGTAAGGCGAATTAGGCCCCGGGAGGCTCTCACCCGCAACTGGTGGTCGCTATAGAAGTGCCCCCCCACCTGCCAACCCACCGCCGGGACGGTGGTGAGCACCTGGGTGTCCAGGTAGGATTCTGGGAACTGGCCTGGGGGCAAACTGGCCAGGAGTAGACGCCGCAACAGGGGGGTGTTGTACGCATCCCGTTTAGCCCATACTTGCCAGGGGCCCGGCTGGGCAATTTCTACCGGGATTCCTCGCTGGCGCCATTGGACAGCGTCTTGGCTTGCAGTCTCATAGGTGGCATGGGTGCTCAGGACCAGATGCTCTTGGGTCGTAGGGTGAGCTAAGGCCTGGGAGAATTCCTGGAGCTTCACTTCAGGGGTGGTGAGCACCTGGTGGGCAAATTCTAGGACTAGATGTTCGTGAGGGGCAGCAGCTAACACCATAACCTCGCCAGGGACTGACCCGAAGCGCTGCACCACGCCAATTTGCAAAGGAGGATCAGTGATGGCATAGCTGGGGCCCACCAGCCAGACTAGGAGGAGGGCAGCCAAGGACAGGGGCCAATAAAGCCGGAAAGACGTACTCATTATGATTACACTCTAGCTATAATTAGTTCTAACCTGCTCCTAAGGAGTCGCCTTCTCCATGGCTACTGCACCTCTGATCAACATCGGTATCCCGGAGGAAACCCGTAATCAGATCGCTACTGACCTGAGTCGGCTGTTAGCTGACACCTACTCCCTCTACCTCCAAACCCACAACTTTCACTGGAATGTCACCGGTCCGATGTTCCAGACCCTCCATCTATTGTTTGAGACTCAGTACCTAGAACTGGCGCTAGCGGTGGACCTAATTGCCGAACGGATTCGGGCCCTGGGGTTTCCCGCCCCCGGAACCTACAGTGAGTATAGCCGCCTGAGTTCGATCCCGGAGGTTAGTGGCGTCCCCCAAGCCGTGGACATGATCAAAATCCTCATCGAAGGCCAAGAGACTTTAGTGCGTACCGCCCGTTCAATCTTCCCGGTGGTGGATGAGGCCCACGACGAGCCCACCGCCGACCTGCTTACCCAACGGATGCAGGTCCACGAGAAGAACGCCTGGATGCTCCGCAGTCTCCTCGACTAGGGGTGAGTACTCCCGCTGACGGAAGATTGCGCGCCTGGATGCGGGCCCGGGGTCTCCCTAGTTTTCGAGCTTTGGGGAAAGCGGCGGGAGTATCCCAAGGGCAACTCCGGCACCTGCGCCGGGGGGACCAGGAGCATGTACGCCTGATTGCTGTTACTCGCCTGGCCCAGTGCTTAGAAGTTTCCCCCCAGGAGCTTTTGGCCACCTTCTTTCCCCACCTGGCCTTGGGAACGGATTTGGGTCAAGAGTGCGCTTACCTGCGTGGACAATTAGAGCGCCAAGCCCAGGAGTATACCACCCGATTGCAGCGAGCCTGCCTGCAGACTCTTGAGCCTTGGTTGATTGCCTGGCCAACTGCTGCCAAACGAGCCCGGGAGGACCCAAGCCTGGCCGCCAGTCAGCTGTTGCCGTTGCTGTCGCCCCTGGAGCAGTTACTGGCGGACTGGGGGGTCGAAGCTACCGCCGGGGTTGGGGAAGTTGTCCCCTACTGTCCGCCTCACCACCAACTGTTGGAGGGCACGGCCCAGCCCGGGGAGCCGGTGAGGATTCGCTACCAGGGATACCGCCAGGGAGACTCGCTTCTGTTACCGGCCCGAGTCTCCCCAGTCTAGAGGACTACTGTTCCGCCAGCCGCCTGGAAGCGGGCCCGGGCCCGTAGAAAAGCCTGGCGAGCCAGGATCTGCTCTTGCTTAGTGCCACTAGCTTGGGATTGGAGGTAATGGCTTTCGGCGGTGTCCAGGAGGGAGCGGGCTTCTTCAAGGTCGATGCTGTCTCCCCGCTCCCCAGCGTGGACTAGGACAGTGACCCGGTTGTCTTCCACCTCCGCAAACCCTCCCATGAGGGCAATGTTCACCCATTCGCGACCCGGGCGGACTTGCATCACGCCGATCGTCAAGGCAGTCAGCAGCGGAGCGTGGTCAGTGAGGATACCTACCTGGCCAGTGGCGCTAGGAAGAATTACCTCTTCGGCTGATGCATCCCACAGGGTTGATTCGGGAGCGATAACACGCACAGATAAGGTCATAGGAGTATTTTAAGGTGGATGGACTGGGGGGCCGCAGCCCCCCTAGGGTTTAGCCCTTGAGTTTCTCAGCTTTGGCAATGGCCTCTTCAATATTCCCCACCAGGTAGAAAGCCTGCTCGGGCAAGCTATCTAGTTCTCCAGACAGAATCATCTTGAAACCCTTGATGGTCTCACTGAGGGTGACGTACTTGCCGGGAGAGCCGGTGAACACTTCCGCCACAAAGAAGGGTTGGGAGAGAAAGCGCTCAATCTTGCGGGCCCGGGCCACGGTTAACCGGTCTTCCTCGGAAAGCTCATCTAGGCCCAGAATGGCGATGATGTCTTGGAGTTCCTTGTAGCGCTGCAGGGTAGACTGGACAGCCCGGGCAGTGGTGTAGTGTTCTTCACCGACAATGGAGGGCTGAAGCATGGTAGAAGCAGAGTCCAGGGGGTCCACTGCCGGGTAGATACCCTTAGCCGCCAGACCGCGAGATAGCACCGTTGTACCGTCTAGGTGGGCGAAGGTGGTGGCGGGAGCCGGGTCGGTCAGGTCGTCAGCTGGCACGTAAACTGCTTGGATTGAGGTGATGGAACCATCGGTGGTGGAGGTAATTCGCTCCTGGAGGGCTCCCATGTCGGTGGCCAGGGTGGGCTGATAACCTACGGCGGAGGGCATCCGGCCGAGGAGAGCGGACACCTCAGAACCTGCCTGGACAAAGCGGAAGATGTTGTCGATAAACAGCAGGACGTCTTGTTTGTTGGCATCCCGGAAGTACTCGGCCATGGTCAAGGCTGACAGGCCCACCCGCATCCGCGCCCCGGGAGGTTCGTTCATTTGCCCGTAGACCAGGGCAATTTTTGACTCGTCCAGGTTCTCCTCGTTGATGACCTTGGATTCTTTCATTTCCTGGTAGAGGTCATTTCCTTCCCGGGTCCGCTCTCCTACCCCCCCAAACACGGACACCCCCCCGTGCTTGGTGGCAATGTTGTTGATCAGCTCCATCATGATCACGGTTTTGCCGACCCCGGCCCCGCCGAACAGGCCGATCTTCCCCCCCCGCCGGTAGGGAGTGAGAAGATCAATAACCTTAATCCCAGTTTCAAAGACGGAAGGCTTGGTTTCTAGTTCGATAAAACTCGGAGGCTCCCGGTGGATGGGTAGGCGCTCCCCCTGTGGCAGCTCACCTAGGTTGTCTACTGGCTCCCCGAGGACGTTGAAGATCCGCCCCAAGGTGGCCTTACCTACAGGCACCGTAATGGCCGACCCAGTGTCCACCACTTCGGTACCGCGGACTAAGCCGTCGGTAGAGCTCATGGCAATGGTGCGGACTTGGTGATCTCCGAGCAGCTGCTGCACCTCACAAACCACAGTGATCGGTTGACCGTTACCGTCGGTGCTGCTGATGCTCAAGGCGTTGTAAATCTGAGGCATTTTCCCGGAAGGGAACTTCACATCGACCACCGGGCCGATAACCTGTGTGATAAAGCCAGTATTTGTTTTTGCTACCGTGGTGACCATGCTAAGTCTGGGGTATTTTCCGCTTGTAGGACCAATATATAAGGTACCATCGAACCGGGCTTAGCTCCCCCGAAATTAATCTCCTCAGAGGCTGATTCTCTGGAAAATCAACACCTGGGGCTCAGTAAATACCGGAGTCTGGCCGGGTTGCCGCCTAAACTCATCTACCTCAGCCCAAAACCTATCTACAGTCCCAGGGGAAGTCAAAAAACCAGCATCCACTAACTGGTCTAACTCCTGCGGTTCTAGCCCGGGGGGCAAAGCTTGGCTCCAGCTAATAAACTCATTCTGGTGATAGAAGTGGGGGATGACACCCACTAGCTTGAAGCCTACCGATTGGATCAAGTCCACATAAACCGAGGCTGGATAGGCCCACTCGTAGGCTCCGTACCGACGGGCGGTAGGATGCTCCCCCATCCGCTTGAGGAAAGTCTGGTGGTCTTGGGCAAAAAACTCCCCCACCGCTAACCAAAAAGCCCCAGGCTTGAGGGTCCGGCGGGTATCTAGAGCCACCCGAGGAATGTGGCGCTAGTGGTGGATCGTGGCCACAGAGACCGCCGCATCGTAGCGGCCTGTGATCTGCCGCCACTGACCCAGGTCATTGATGATGTGGATCCGCTGCCCCAGCACCGACTGTAAATATCCTGTGCCAGAATTCCAGTGGGTGTTAGGGTCCATGGCGCAGAGGTGACGATAGCCCAACTGATGTAAGGCGTAGGTCAGGTGGCCCGCCCCACACCCTAGATCGACGATCTCCGAGTCCAGGGTAATGCCGCAGCGCTGGAGCAGATGACTGATTGCCGCGGGAATTGTGGATTCTAGAAATGCTCTAAAGGCGGCAGCGCGGTCCTCCTGAAGATAGATACTCTCCAACAGGCGTGCCCAGTCTGGCTCTTGCTTTGCCTGCTGATGGGCCAACAGAATGCACTGCTCCCACAGCCGCGGGTCCTCGAACCCTTCGTGCACCTGGAGAGTATCTAAGGCATCTGGGCGGGCCATGCTCACCTCCCGGCGCCTAGGATTTTCCATCGGCGACCCGCGGCGCTGGTCATAACTCTTGGTCCTCTACAATTACTATGCCTAGCTTTCCTGCTAGAGTTGGCTTTTGCCATTTGAGTATACATAAAGTTTACGGCTACAAAGGACTCATCTACCCCCCCTGCCGGCCGCTTACAAGTTTCTCCAGACCCTGGCAGGATTGTAGTACTGGATCCTGACCAGGGGCATCTATCTTCTCCCCCCACGGCTGCCCGGGAAGGCTACGGTAATGGGTACTACGAGTACTGGTTGAGGGGCCGGCGGGATTACTTAACTATTCAAGGAGTGCTAGAGGAGTATCAACCCCAATTTGACCCCATGTGGCGGCTGCTGGACCTAGGTTGCGCTGGCGGTCGAGTGTTGCAGCATTTTCCCAATTACCAGCAGCGGTGTCAGGTTATGGCTGCTGACATTAATGTGAACGACATTCAGTGGATACAAGATCATTTATCCCCCGGGATCCTCGCTTTTCAGAATACGACTTTGCCCTCCCTGCCCATCGCCGACAGTTTCCCAGACCTAGTCTACGCGTTTTCAGTGTTTACCCACATCGATCACTACGAAGACTCCTGGCTGCTGGAAATCCTCCCCATTCTGAAGCCCGGGGGCACAGCCTTCTTAACTGTCCAGAGTGACCGGACGTGGCACTCCCTGACTGAGACAAGCTTCCTGTACTCCTTCCTCAAGCACCATCAAGACCAGATTCAAGACTGGTTGATCACCCCAGAGCTATTTCAGGCGCCCATGCCCAAGGCCAAGGTCGTGATTACCTATACCAATAGTTCGGTCTACAATGCCTGCGTATTTCATACCGTCGAGCACATTTACCGGCAGTGGGGTCGCCTCTTTGAGGTGTTGGCCATCCTCCCTGCAGTCCATGGCTATCAGGATGGGGTAGTCCTGCGCAAGCCCTAGGAAGCTCTCCCTCGTCTCCACCCCGCTATCCCTTCGGCCCCAACTGCTATTGCCCCAGCTCCTGGGGTTCCAGGAATCGTGGTTAGCCACGGCCTAGAGGGCTGTCTACTTAGGAGGCCCCAGCCCCCTCACTAGTTAGGCAGCTATAGGCTTGTATCGGAGTCCAGCCCACCCGGGTAGACCCTCCCCTTCCAGGCGCCCCCCCGCCCCTGGGTGTGCCGTACCGCCGAATCTACAGTCATTAAGGTGTAAAGCAAGCCCGCCACCGGCAAGCTTCCAGCCCATAGGGGAGAGCAACCATAGAAGCGCACCATGGGTAGGTAGGCTAGGGTCATCAAGCCATAGCCGGCTAGACCCAAACCGGCTGCTAGCCAGTCGCCCCCCACCAACCCCCAAACCAGTGAGACCAGGGGGCCCAAGTACACCACAATCATGGCCACCACAGTTCCCCCCAGGAGCCACCAGGAGTAATTGAGCTGGGTAAAGGCACTACGGGCGACCATATCCCACACAGACGCTAAGCTACCGTATGGTCGGAGGCTGAGATTAGTGCGAGTCAAACCCAACCAGACTCCCTGGGTGGCAGTACTCTTGATTTGGGCCGCCAAACTGCAGTCATCGATGAGCGCCTGGCGCAGCCTAGTGAGGCCGCCGCTGCGGGCGAGAGCTTCCCGCCGCACCAAGATACATCCTCCCGCCGCCGCCGCCGTAGAATTGCCCCGGTCATTGACCCACCGAAAGGGGTACAATTGGGCGAAAAAAAACACAAATGGGGGAATCAGCAGACGGTCCCAGGCATTTTCACAGCGCAGTAGCACCATCAAAGACACTAGGGCCAAGTCTTGGGTTTGAGCCTGGGCAACTAGGGTCCGCAGATTGTCGGGACTGTGGGCAATATCCGCATCGGTGAACAGGAAAAATTCTGGCCTAAGGACTTCGGCCTGACGCACCCCCTGCTCCAAGGCCCAGAGCTTACCGGTCCAGCCTGCCGGGAGGGGCTGCCCCTTAATTACCGTTAGCTTAGCAGCGCAGCCGCAATCTCGGGCCAAGTGGAGGGCAATATCTCCGGTGCCATCATCACTTTGGTCGTCAACGAGGAAAACCTGCCAGGGCCCTGGGTAGTCCTGGTCTAGGAGGGACTTGAGACTGCGGGGAATTGCCTCAGCCTCATTACGGGCCGGCACCAAGACGGCCACTGGGGGCCAATCCCCGGGGGCATGGGGAAGAGGTAACTGGATATCCGTGCGCCAAAACTGCCCCCGGCCGAGGATTAAGCCCAGCCAGATTAGGAGCCCTAGGATGCCAAGGAGGAGGCCGAGGCTATCCACCCCTAGGAAGCAGCCGGGTAGACGCTGACTTTTTTACGACCTTTGCCGAAGCGCTCAAACATCACCACCCCATCAATGAGGGCGAATAGGGTGTCATCACTGCCGCGGCCGACGTTGTTACCAGGGTGAACCTGGGTGCCCCGCTGGCGAATTAAGATGTTACCAGCTCGGACAACTTGACCGCCGTAGCGCTTGACGCCTAGGCGTTGGGCATTTGAATCCCGACCGTTGCGGGTGCTGCCAGTTCCTTTTTTGTGAGCCATGGTTTCCTTTGCTAGGGGAGAAATTACTTAAGATGCAGGGGGCAGACTAATGTCATCAATCATCAGCCGAGTCAGCTCCTGCCGGTGCCCCTGCTTTTTGCGGGTCTTCTTCTTGGGGCGCATCTTGTAGACAATAATCTTCCTGCCCCGGAGGTGTTGCATCACGGTCGCCTGGACCGTAGCGCCAGGCACAAAGGGCTGGCCGATGCATAGCTGGCCCTCCTGCTGCACTAGGAGCACCTGGTCAAAGGTGATCTTAGATTCCGGTTCGCCGGCCAGAAGCTCTACGTCGTAAAACCGACCTGGTTCTACTCGCAGTTGCTTGCCTCCCGTCTCGATAATTGCGTAAGTCATGGGGTTATCCTGAAGTGGGCCGTACAGGTAGCTGGCGGGCAGCCTTTAGATCAACCTGGTCCGAGCAAAAAAACACAGCGATCTACAATTGTCCCTGATTTGAGTTCTAATATCAAGCACCAGAGGGCCTTAAGCTTTCTGCCCAGGGGAGGGTAAACCAGAAAGTTGACCCCTGACCCGGGGTACTGTCTACACCAATGATCCCTCCATGGGCAGTGATAATTTGACTGCATAGATATAGGCCCAGGCCAATCCCGGGAGAGTAGCGGCCTTTACCCCGCAGGACGCAGCGCTCAAACAAACCCGCCTGGTCTTCCGGGTTCATGCCTACCCCGTCATCTTGGACTGAGACCTTGAGGCCCGTAGCTTCCTTCTCAAGCCGCAGCTGAATGTTCAGGCCTGGAGGATTGTGCTTCAGGGCGTTGGTGAGGAGATTTTCCAGCACCCGACGAATCTGCTGGGCATCCGCCATGACTGGGGGTGCCTGGTTTGGGAGAGCCCAGGCTAAAGTTGCCTGGTTCTTGTGTAGGAGGGGCTCTAGATCACCTGTGACTTCTTGGATCAGGTCCTGAATCGACAGAGCCTGGGGAGTTAGGGTGATGGAGCGACTCTCCTGACTGTGGACCTCCAGCAGGGAGTTGATTAACACCAACTGGCGGTTAATGCTATCTACCATGCGCTCGAGTAATCCGCGGGGAATACTCAGGGGGTCACCAGGAGTCTGCAGCCAGGTGCGCAGGACTAAAATAGTCCCCATCAGGGGGGTGCGCAGATCGTGGGTGACTGCCTGGAGGAACACTTCTCTTACTTGGTGCAGGTTCTGAAGCTCAGCCATGCGCTGGTGCAGTTCCCGGGTACGCTCCTCCACCTGGCTGTCAAGATTGGTATTGAGGTTTTGTACCTGTTGGTAGAGCTGAGCCTGCTGGAGGGCAATGGCCACCTGAGTGGAGAGCTTTTGTAGCAGGTCAATTTCTAGGGGCTGCCACTGGCGGGTAGTACTACACTGGTGGGCGACGAGGACCCCGTAGAAGGCGCTCCCTAGGGGGATAGGAACCGCAACACTGGCGCGAATCTGGTAGCGGTCTAGGTAGTTACGTTTGTTGAGAAATCCCGGCGGAGCTTGGGCAGTGTCGGCGTAGGCGGAGACTGCCCCTTGCGCAAATTTGCCGCGAATCTCCTCAAGAGCCGCCTCATCGATGAGGATGTCTCGCATGGAGGAAATATTCGGGGCCAGGGATTCGGCAATGATCTTCCCCTGGACCGGTCCCTGCATGTCTCCCACTAGTACCCGGTCACAGCCAAGGAGCTGGCGGACCTCTTGGACCGTAGTAGCCAAAATCTCCTCTAGGTCGAGGGACTGGCGAATCCGGAGGCTAGTCTGGGTCAACAACTGCTCCCGCTCCGCCGCTTCCCGCAGGGACTTCTCGGTTTGTTGTCGAGCCACCAAGCCGCCAATATTAGCGGCCAGGGTGCTCATCACCGCCTCTTCATCCCGAGACCAGTGCCGGTCTTGATGACAGTCATCAAACCCAATCAGGCCCCAAAGCTTGCGATCGCCGCCAGGGTCGCCCTGGGCGGGCAGTAGAATTGGCATGATCAACACCGACTTTACCCCCTGGGCTGTTAACAGATCCTGTTGGTCGCGGGGTAAATTACGCGTTAAAGCAGTGATGGAACTACCCTGGGCTAGGCAATGATGCCAGCAGCCGAGGCCCATTTGGGTCAGGGTCAAGGGAGGGTGAGAGGCCTGGGGGCGCAGCGCCATCTCTGGTTGACGGAACCACTCGAATTCCAACTTCAGAGCTAATTCCTGCTGCTGGGAGTGGACAGTAAATAGGTAAACCCGGTCTACCCCGGTTAGTTCGCCTAAAATCGCCAGGGCTGGGGGGATAGCGGTGGCAAAGTCGTTGTCAATGAGCAACTGATGAGTGACCTGAGCAACCCCTTGGAGGAGTGCGGCGGCTCGGCCGGTGCAGGGAACAGGCAAGCTCAAGGATAATGCTCCTGGGTCAAGAGGGGACAACTGGTAGCAAGACTGTAAATAGGGACCCTTCGTGGAGCTTACTTTTCACTGCGATGGTACCCCCGCAGCCCTCCAAGCACTGCTGAACAATCGTCAGGCCTAGACCTACCCCCTCGCAGGTCCGATGGACACGGTAAAAGGGGGCAAAGATATGGGGGAGGTCACTGGCAGGAATACCAATTCCCGTGTCCCGAAATTCTAACTCCAGGTATTCCCCTTGGGGCCTGACACGCAGCCATACCCGCCCCCCGGGCTGAGTGAATTTGAGACTATTTTCCAACAACTGTACAAGGACCTGTTTTAACCAGGAGGCCGGACAAGCGGCTAGGGGTAAGTGGGGAGCGATGGTGTAGGCAAGCAGGACGCCCCGCTCACTGGCTAAGGGTTGATAGGTACTCAAGATACCCGGCAAGATCTCCTCCAGGTCTTGACCTGCAGGGAGAGCCGGTTCGCCCATGGCCATCAGTTCCTGGAGCCTCCCGACTAGGGCGCTCTGGCGGTCACACTCCTGAAACAGCACACTCATGTAGCGTTGGCGGCCAGGGGGTTTCAAAGCTGGGGTGTCTAGGAGCGTAAGGGCGGTTTTGATGCTCGTAATCGACACCCGCAGTTCTTGATTGAGACCTTGGAGGAGCTGGGCGTGAAACTTAGCATCGCTCAAGGCAGACAGATTGACTGGGGCCGGGTCGTGATTCACAGGGGTTTTCCGGGGGTGCAGGACTAGGGGCAACGCTACCACAGGGAAGACAGCCGGCGGTTGAGGCCAGGGGCGGTATTTGCCGCTCCCCAAGTTGATTCTAGCCACAGTTGTAGGGTTTTATAGCCATCAGGACTTAGATGTTCTGAACGGCCCGAGACTCAATGGTGAAGGATGGGATCTGGCTTAACTCCCCAGGCTCCAGAATATACTGCTCACATACCAGGCTGAGACGGTAGCCGGGAGTAAGTACCGGGTTAACCGCATGGGTGAGGTCGCCGGCAAAGAAGAGCAAGGTGTTGCGGCAGGGGGAAATCTGGGCCAGGCGTTGCCCGCGGGCCCGCAGCACTAACTCGCCTCCCACCAGATCCGGGGGGACTTGAACATACAAAACACTGACCTGGAAAGGGGGGTGAATAGTTTTGCAGTAGGAGCGCAGGGAACGGTCGACGTGGGGGTCTACCCGGGACCCCTGGGCCAACAGCAGGGGGTTGAGATAAAAGGCGTTACACTCCGGCAACAGAGCTTGCTGAAGATAGGTTTGAAAGTAGGGGAAAGCCTGGGTCACCGCTGCTAGGTGGGTGTTGCGGAACACCACTGAGAATCCCTTGGTGGCCACAAAGTCCCGGTTGAGATTGTTGTCCGTGAAGTAGGGGGAGCGCCTAATGTGGCGCTCTAGTTTAGTCAGGTAGCTATGGGAGAAGGCCTGGGGAATTTGTCGGTAACAGGTCAAAGGGAAAGGATGCGGGGGGTTCTCTTCTATGGTAAGCCCGCCTGGCCAGCTAAAATGTTGTACCATCTAGACAACCAGGTTTGGCCCCCCCGAGGTCTAAATGCGTGCAGTAATGATGGCTGGCGGCGCCGGCACCAGGCTAAGACCTCTGACCTGTGATTTGCCCAAACCTATGGTGCCGATTCTGAATCGGCCGATTGCCGAGCACATCATTTGTCTTCTACGGCGGCACGGGTTCACAGAGATCATTGCCGCTCTCCACTACCTACCCGACCTAATGCAGGACTACTTCCGGGACGGCAGTAGTTTTGGCGTCCAAATGACCTACGCCATCGAGGAGTCCCACCCCCTCGGGACCGCTGGTTGTGTGCGCAACGTAGCCCAGCTGCTGCGGGAGACTTTCCTGGTGATCAGCGGGGATAGCGTGACTAATTTTGATCTAGGGGCGGCGGTCCAGTTCCACCGCCGCCAGGGTTGTCAAGCTACCCTGGTTCTGACCCGAGTTCCTAACCCCCTAGATTTCGGGATTGTGATTACCGACCAGGACCACCGCGTCTGTCGGTTCCTGGAGAAACCCTCCCCCGGGGAGGTGTTTTCTGACACCGTCAACACGGGGATTTACATCCTAGAGCCGGAAGTCTTAAGTCATCTGCCCCCAAACGCGGAAAGTGACTTCTCCCACGACCTGTTTCCCCTCCTATTGAGTAAAGATATTCCAGTCTACGGCTACATCGCCGAGGGGTACTGGTGTGACATTGGCCATTTAGATGCCTACCGGCAGGCTCAGTACGACTGTCTCTACGGCAAGATGCAGCTGGACTTGAACTATGTCAACAGCCGGGGGGGGGTGTGGATCGGCCACAACACCCACATCGACCCTACGGCCCGTATTCAGCCCCCTGCTTTTATCGGGGACAACTGCCGCATCGGGCCCGGGGTAGAGATTGAAGCAGGTACAATCCTAGGGGACAACGTTTCCGTAGGCGCCGGAGCAGATTTAAAGCGGCCCATTCTTTGGAACGGCGTTGTGGTGGGGGAAGAGGCACAGTTATGCGGCTGCATTATTGGGCGGGGAGCCCGGGTAGACCGCCGCTCCCAAGTCCTTGAGGGGGCGGTAGTTGGCTCCCTATCCACCGTGGGGGAAGAGGCCCAGGTTGTTCCGGGGGTGAGAGTCTGGCCGAGCAAGAAAATCGAGGCCGGGGCCATCCTGACTATCAACCTCATCTGGGGACACACGGCCCAACGGAACCTGTTCGGCCAGCGGGGGGTGTCTGGGCTTGCCAACATCGACATTACTCCAGAATTTGCTGTCAAGTTGGGGGCTGCCTACGGTTCTACCCTGAAGCGCCAAGCCCAGGTGACTGTATCCCGAGACCAGCGCAGCATTTCCCGGATGGTCTCTCGCTCTTTCATTGCCGGTCTGATGTCTGTAGGGGTAAATGTTCTCAACCTAGAGGCCACCGCTATTCCCATTGCCCGCTCGGTCCTGCCTAGCCTAGCAGTGGCGGGAGGGATCCACGTGCGGGTCCATCCGGAACGCTCCGACCACATCCTGATCGAGGTCCTAGACCCCCAGGGGATCAACATTTCTAAGCACCAGGAGCGCAAGATCGAGGGAGCTTATTTTAAGGAAGACTTCCGTCGAGCTCAAATCCACGAAATCGGCAATGTGGTCACCGTCAGTCAAGCTGTTGATTTGTACTCAGCTTGTTTTGAGCGCTACCTGAACGAAGAGGCCATCTGCCGCAGCAGCTCTAAAATTGTCATTGACTACGTCTACGCTGTGTCAGGGGCGATCCTACCCCGGCTGCTAGCCAAGTTTGGCTGCGACGCTGTGGTCCTGAATGCCAGCCTTGGTCACACCGCCGCCACTAGCGCCGACCGGGAAAGTCTCCTCAACCAATTGGGTCACGTAGTTGAGGCCCTCAAGGCTACCTTTGGCGTCCAAGTGTCGGCTAATGGTGAACAGCTAATCCTAGTAGATGAGTCCGGGATGCCGATCCGGGGCGAAATGCTCACCGCCCTCATGGCTGAGATGGTCTTGACCCACCATCCCCGAGGGACGATCGTAGTCCCGGTCCAGACCTCTAGTGCGGTTGAGCAGATCGTCCGGCGCCACGACGGCCGGGTTATCCGCACCAAGGCTAACCCCACTGCCCTGATGGAGACCTGTCACAACAATCCCAGTGTGGTGCTCGGGGGCAGTGCGGAAATGGGATTTATTTTCCCCCAATTCCACCCCGGCTTTGACGCCATGTTCTGCATTGCCAAGTTAATTGAAATGCTTACCCTCCAGGAGCGCTCCCTAGGCCAGATCTGCGCTGACTTGCCCCGGGTCTACCATCGGACCTACGTAGCCCGCTGCCCTTGGGCTGCCAAGGGGGCCCTGATGCGCTCCCTCCTAGAGAGCTATCCCCCGGAAGACCTAGAACTGGTAGACGGGGTAAAAATCTGCAACCGCCAGCACGACAGCTGGGTTCTCATCCTACCGGACGGGGGGGATTCCCTAGTGCACATTGTGGCCAACGGCAACGACCGGGGTTGGGTAGAAGAGACCCTCCGGGAGTATCGGCTGATTGTCCAGAGATTTGTGGACCGCAGTCAGGAGGGTGAAGTCTTTGCTCCCCACCTAATCGAGTGAAATTTTGGCCGCATCTCCCGGGGGAGACTGACTGCTCTGATCGGGAGACGGGGGGGGTATACTAAGTCATTGCCGGTTCCAGTTTAACGTCAGGATCTGCGGTCCTATGGGCTTTTGGAAGAACCTATTTAATCACCCTGAGTCTACCTCTCCGGTGACCGAAATCAAGCTGCTGGAGCTAGACCACCGGGACCACCAGGAAGACCCTACCAGTCGCATCTATGCCAGCTTAGACCGGGAAATTGACCTATACGAGCTAGAGGAGCTGTGCGACGCGGTCGGCTGGGCTCGTCGCCCCTTGCGCAAGGTGCGCAAAGCCATCCAGCACAGTTTTATGGTTGTAACCCTCTGGGAACAACGGGGCAACCAACGCCGCCTGATCGGCTTTTCCCGGGCCACCTCTGACCACGCCTTCAACGCTACTATCTGGGATGTAGTGGTACATCCAGACTTTCAGGGGCGGGGCCTCGGTAAGTCGCTCATGCAATATATGATCAAGTCTCTGCGCAACGAGGATATCAGCAACATCACCCTGTTTGCTGACCCCCACGTAGTGGGCTTCTACCGGCAAATGGGCTTTATGGTGGACCCAGAAGGCATCAAGGGCATGTTCTGGTACCCGAGCTAGGGGGGTGCGCCGAGTTATCCGGTCCTTAGCAGCAGCTCTGGTCTTTTACACCTGTATACCCCTGCCCCGGACTGAAAACCTAGAATTCTCCACCGTCGCCCGCCTAGCTCCCCTTGTTGGAGTTGTCCTGGGGGGGACCCTAGGGTTGTTGGACCTGTTGCTGGCTTGGCTAGGGGTGCCCCAGTTGCCCCGCAGTGCCTTGGTGGTGACGGCTTGGGTCGTGATCACCGGCGGCCTGCACCTAGACGGAGCGATCGACACAGGTGATGGTTTAGCCGTCGGGGACCCCCAACGCCGTCTAGAGGTGATGGCGGATAGCCGGGCGGGCGCCTTTGGGGTTATGAGTGGGGTGCTAGTGCTGCTGATCAAAACTGCCGCCCTCGGTTCTATGGCTAACCATCGTGCTTTGGCCCTCATGGCGGCTGCTGGCTGGGGCCGCTGGGGGCAACTGCTGGCAATCGTCGCCTACCCTAACCTCAAGACCACAGGTTTAGGAGCACTGCATAAACAACAAAGGCGCTCAGGCTGGGAGGTATTACCGGGATTCCTGTTGATGGTGGGGGTCAGTGCTGGGGGGGGTTGGCCAGGCGGCCTGGGGCTGTGGCTCGGGGGGATGCTCTGGGCCGTGGGCACCGGGGCTTGGATTTACCGCCGCCTGGGGGGACACACGGGAGACACCTACGGCGCAGTGGTAGAGTGGACGGAGGCGCTATTTATGGCCAGCGTCAGTGGCCTGGGGAGATGAGAAGTCGACCGCAAGAGTATTTAAGTAATACCCTCCTGGGGGCTCGGGGTTACTGGCAATGACCATCTACTTCTACCACCTACAGGGTCCCTACGGTTGCTTTTCTAATTTCTCCCCCCATCCGATTAAGGTAGCCGGGGAGCGTTGGGCTACCGTAGAGCACTTTTATCAGGCCCAAAAGTTTGTCGGTACCCCTAAGGAGTACTTGGTCCGCCAGATTGCCCAGGCCGCCACGCCGGAGCAGGCAGCAGAAATTGGCCGTGCCCACGCCCCCCGGCCTGATTGGGGAGAGCGGCGCCTAGAGGTCATGCACCAGGCCATCCTGGCCAAGTTCACTGCTCACTCTGACCTGCGCTCCGTCCTACTGGGGACTGGCAGTGAGGAACTGGTGGAAGACTCGCCCCGGGACTACTACTGGGGCTGCGGGGCCGACGGCAGTGGCTGTAATCAATTGGGGAAGTTACTGATGAGAGTGCGCTCAGAACTTAGCTCCCTGCCCCCCGTTCCCTTAATCTAGGATTTAAATGCAACCACCCATCCTCCCCAAGAAGGGTTTCTGGCACGCCCAACGGGAAAACTTCCTAATCCTGGGCATAGCCCTAGTGCTGGCTCTCCTCGTCCGGGTGTTTGTGGCCGAGCCGCGCTACATCCCCTCCACCTCCATGGTGCCCACCCTCGAGGTGGGAGACCGGCTGATCGTCGAGAAAATTTCCTATCGCTGGCGCTCGCCGCTGCCTGGGGATATTGTGGTTTTTGCGCCACCGCCCCAACTACAGGAGCTTGGCTATCGCCCCGACCAGGCCTTTATTAAACGGGTAGTCGGTATCCCGGGGGACCTCATTGAAGTTAAGTCTGGCCGGGTCTACCGCAATCAGCAGCAGCTAAGGGAACCCTACCTGGCGGAACCTCCGGCTTACACTTGGGGACCTATCACAATCCCAGCCGACTGTCTTTTGGTCTTGGGAGATAACCGTAACGACAGTAATGACTCCCACCTGTGGGGACTTTTACCCCGGGAACAAGTTATCGGCCGGGCCTGGTTCAGGTTTTGGCCCTTATCCCACCTGGGACCGGTTTAGACTAGGAGTCCCCGAGGCAGGTTCCGGGCCCGGGTAGAGGGGCAACACCGCCGCCCAGGATCCGGTCTCTCCCCGGCGCCAGCGCTGTAGGCCGACCCCCAAGACCCCTAGTACTCCCTGGGCATCCTCTACCCCTACCTCAGTTTCGGACGGCCAGTCTTGGCGGGTTTGTTGCCACCGATCTTGGCTGTACAGCTGATCGGACAGCAGGGTAGCCAGATCTTCCTGGCGACGTTGATAGACGCCGCCGTAGACTTGGTTTCCCGGGGCGGCCATGGTGACAACTACTGTACCTCGACTGGCTCCAGGTTCCCAGGCGGCCGCCCCTAGGGTGGAGACTCCGTACAGAGGTATGTTTAACTGCTGGGCTAAGGTGCGCGCAACTACCATCCCCAGGCGAGTGCCTGTAAAACTGCCAGGGCCACGGGCGACCGCCACGAACCCCACATCAGACCAGGTTTGGGGGCCTAAGAACTCGGCTAGATGGTGATGCAGATGGCTAGATAGGTCTCGTCCTAAAAGCCACATGCCCCAGCGATAGTCTCCAGCTAAGTCCCCCAGGGCTAAACCGAGGTAGGGACTGCTAGTGTGCAGGGCTAAACCGTAGGACTTCACGACTCGAGTAGCTGACCAGCAGCAGCACGGCGGTGGTAGTTCTGAAGCTGGCGCCAGTGCCACCAGTAGGGATAACCTAAAACCAGTAGCCAGCCAGTCCAGGCCCCACCGGTGATTAGGATTGCCATCAGGCTAGGGGGAAATAACAGCCACACTCCACTACTGGCCCCCGCCAATACGGTCAAGGCTGGCAGGAGTAACTTGACCTCGAGCTGGTGTTCTCTTAACCTGGTAATCAGTTGCCAGGCTAAATAAACGATTAGACAAGGGATGGCTGTCACCAGTAGCAAAAATCCTAGACAGTAGGCAAGGTTGATGAAGACCACTAAGCTTAGCTTGATGAGCAAGGTCAACAGAACAGCCAAGGCCAAGACCCCCAAGGCCCCGAGAAATAACCCAGCCAGGAGGCGACCAATAGACTTTCTCAGGCTAAACAAGGGCAAAAATAAATTCCCAGCAACAACTCCCAAGCCCCCAGTCGCCCCAAACCTGGTGAGCCGCCCAGGGCCGACGTCTGGCCTAACCTGGAAACTATTGTAGATCCAACCGAGGGCCCTCAGCTAAAGTGACAACCCAGGACCGAAAAAGATAGGCTCAGAAGATAGGCTACAACCAAGCCACCCCCTGCCCATGTCTCCTTCTCCTCCTAAACGCCCCACGGTCTTGGGGGCCCTAAACCAAGGGGCACGTACTGTCCAAGCTATGGTCAATTTCTCCCGGGTCCAACTCAAGCCTAAGGCCCGGGTGCCTTCCCTGTCGGTGCAGGAGCCAGAGACGAGGCAGCCGAAGGTTTACCCCCTGCTCGGGGACCGTTACTTGGTCGGTCGCAGTCCCCAATCCTGTGAGATTGTTCTACAAAATCCGGTAGTCAGCCAGATTCACCTCTCCCTGCATCGCAAGGGCCAACACCGAGGTGACCCCTTCGTGCTGCGGGATGAAAACTCCACCAATGGGGTTTACCTGGGACGGCGGCGGATCCGGTCTCTGGAATTGCGTCACGGAGACCGCATTACCCTCGGTCCCCCGGAACTAGCCCAGTCCGTGCGGTTGCACTACCTAGACCCTCCCCCCCTGCCTCGTCGGGTCTTGGGCTACCTGGCCTACGGGGCCGGGGGGGTGATGGCCCTGATTCTGGTGGCCGTCTTACTCGCCTGGCAGCAGTTCTCGGTCGTCCCTCTACCCACCACTCCCCAAGGACCGGTAGTCATCTATTCTGCCGATGGCCAAACCCCCCTGCGGCCCCTGCGCACCGCCGCCCACCAACAGTTCGCCCGGCTGTCAGACTTTTCGCCGTTTCTCCCCCACGCGGTAATCGCCTCGGAAGACTCCCGTTTCTACTGGCACATGGGAGTCGATCCGGTGGGCATCCTCCGGGCCCTGTTCACGGATGTGGGCAAGGGCCAAATTCAGCAGGGGGCAAGTACCATCACGCAGCAGCTGGCCCGCAACCTCTACCGTAACTACGTAGGTACCCAGGAGTCCCTGGGGCGCAAATTTCGGGAAGCGGCAGTGGCCCTGAAACTAGAAGCCTTTTATGGTAAAGACTTTTTGCTGCTGACCTACCTCAACCAGGTATATCTGGGCAATGGCATCTACGGGTTCGCCGATGCGGCACAGTACTACTTTGGCAAATCAGCGCGGGATTTGGACCTATCGGAGGCGGCTACCCTGGCTGGTATCCTGCCCGCCCCTAGCCTTTTCAATCCAGTCCAGAGCTATCAGAGCGCTGTGGAGTATCGAGACCGCGTCCTGCGGCGCATGGGAGAAATGGGCATGGCCTCCCCAGAACAGGTCCACCGAGCCTTGCGCTCCCGGATCAACATCAACCCCCAAATTCGCCAGGAACTCAGCAGCACCTCCACCATCGCCCCCTACTTCTACGACTACGTGCTAGGGGGCCTAGGGGACCTGCTGGGGAAGGAGTTGGCCCAGGAGGGGGGATTTATCGTCAAAACTAGCCTTGATCCCCACCTGCAGGCCCTAGCTGAAAAGACCCTGGCTAAGATCCTCAGCCAAGCTTCACCCCTGGTCACCCAAGGAGCGATCCTCACCCTCAACACCAGCACCGGCAGCATTATGGCCATGGTAGGGGGCCTAGACTACCAGAAGAGCCAATTCAACCGGGCCACGGAAGCCCTCCGCCAGCCCGGCTCTACTTTCAAGCTTTTCACCTATACCCCAGCTCTGGAAGCGGGCATTTCTCCGGAAACCACCTACTCCTGTGCTCCCCTAACCTGGGATGGAGAGGTTTTCGGCGGCTGCGAGCGCTCCCAGGGCTACGACAACATGTACGTGGGGGTAGCCCAGTCGGAAAATGTGATCGCCTTACGGATCGCCCGGCAAATCGGCCTAGACCGGGTGGTAGCCACGGCCCGGCGGTTAGGGATTACCACCCCCCTTGACCCAGTACCGGGACTGGTAATTGGCCAAAGCGAGGTAACCTTGATCGAAATGACCGGTGCCTATGCCACGGTGGCCAATAATGGCATCTACAACCGGCCCCACGCCGTCGACCAAATTCTCGATAGCAGTGATTGTCAAAACCCCAAACAGCCCCAGACCTGTCGGCTAATCTACGACTATAGTCAAGATGGAGGGGGAAACCAGCGCCTGATCCGTTCGGATATCACCCAGACCCTAGACCAACTCTTCCAGGGGGTAGTCGCCTACGGTACCGGGGTGGCGGCCAACCTGGGCATTAGTGGGGAAGCCGGCAAAACGGGTACTACTAACCGTGGCCGTGACCTACTATTTATCGGCTATCTCCCAGAACAACACGTGATCACTGGCATTTGGCTAGGCAACGATGACGACTCACCGACCCACAACAGCAGCAACTTGGCTGCCCAGGCCTGGGGAGAGTATATGGGACAGGCTTTTCAGTAAATGACCATGGACCCTAGGATTAAGGTCAATTTGCAATTATTCGCCGTTTACCAGGAGGTTTGCCATGCTCGGGAACTAGTCCTGGAGGTGGCTCCCGGTACCTCCGTGGGAGAGCTGCTCAACCAACTGATAGCTAGGTATCCAACCTTAGCTGACTGGCAGCCGGTTACCACGTTTGCAGTGAACCAGCAGTTGGTGCGCGCGGACTGGGCTCTAGAGTCGGGGGATGAAGTAGTTTTCCTGCCTCCCCCAAGTGGCGGCTAGGTCCCTGGCGCGAGCCAAGTCAAAATCGTCTTCTCCAGACGCTCAAGTTCCCCATACACCTCCTGGCGCAGCCACTGAGTAAGGACATCGAGCGGGGAAAAGGAAGCGGCATCAACCCAGGGAAGATCAGGTCCTAGGGGAGTTAGGTGATGGCCGGGCAGACACTGCAAGGTCGTCAGACCGGGGAAGCGACCCTGCAGGAGAGGGTATAGGGTATCCGTCTGGTCTAGGTCGTCGTTGCGGAACTTGACGAGTAGATTGCGGGACACCCGGTAGGTGGTGCGGGCTAGCTCCAGAGTCGCGGCCGGGTCCGGGGTAAACTCTAGGGGCAAAGAAACCCCTAACTTATCAATCCAAGGTACAGCCTGCTGGGCGGGGAAGTTATTAAAGGCAAGGAATATATTCCCGGCCCGCTCAGCGGCCAGTAGGCTGCCGATCAACAAATGGAGCTTACAGCCCATACTGTGGCCAAGACCATAAACCGGTAAGTACCCCGGCCAGGGGGCTAGGGTCCGCTCGAGACTAGCGAGGGCTTCCCTGGCCATGTCCTGGTGGTAGGGATTGTTAACCAAAGGAGTGGCAACCACCAGGTAGCCGGAGCGGGCCAAAACCTCGAGTAGCCGCCGGTAGGTTACCTGAGGGGCCGCCGCCACTAGGGCCCCCCCCAGAAAGTGGATTACGGCCCGGGGACGCCGGGGGATAAGCAGCCAGTTGCCGCCGACTTCTTGCCATTCCATGGGCTGCACCTGGGGGCTGGGTTTGATTAGACTATTTAAGGGAGTGGTGCCCGGGGGATCGACCCTATCCAGGTTCCCAATGTTTACCTCCATCCTAAAGCCTCCCCTTGTCTAACTCTACCCCCCGGCCCCATTTCGACAATGACTGGAGCCTATGTCTGCGCCTGGTCCCCTTTACCCGTCGCAGCCGAGGCCTGCTAGCCTTTGCCCTGATCCTACTAATTCCTCTTTCCCTAGCTGGGGCAGTGCAGCCGCTGCTGATCGGCCAGGTGGTCTCCTTGGTTAAGCAGGAACCAGACCTGTTTTGGTTCCTGAAAGGACGGCCACTGGTGACGGGCATCGACATCATTGGAGCCCTACTACTGCTGACTGTACTAGTGCAATTATCACTCCAGGGGTTTCAGGGCTATCTAGTCCAGAAAGTTGGCCAACGGCTCACCGCCGACATTCGGGCGGCCCTGTTCGCCCATGTCACTTCCCTGTCCATGAGCTTCTTCGACCGTACCCCTATCGGTCGTTTGATCACTCGCCTCACCAGTGATGTGGAGGATCTAGGGGATGTATTTTCCACCGGGGCAATCGGGATTGTCGGCGACCTTTTTTCGATCCTGATGATCGTGGCGGTGATGCTTGCTAAACAGTGGCAGCTAGCCCTAATGCTGGTACTGATGCTGATCCCAGTCACCCTGGTGGTGATTTATTTTCAGGAGCGTTACCGCCAGGCGAACTACCGGGTGCGGGAGGAGTTGTCATCCCTTAACTCCACCCTCCAGGAAAATCTGGTCGGCATCAATGTAGTGCAACTATTTCGGCGCCAGCAGTTTAACTCCGACCTATTTCGGACCATTAACCGCCGCTACATTAAGGAGGTAGACGCGACCATCTTCTACGACGCGGCGGTTTCCTCCACCCTCGAGTGGATCGCCCGGGTGGCCACCGCCGGAGTCCTAGTGCTAGGGGGCTGGCAGATTCTCCGCCAGGACCTCGATTTTGGTACTCTTTCGGCCTTTATTTTCTTTGCCCAACGCCTGTTTGACCCCCTACGGCAGTTTGCGGAAAAGTTCACCATAATCCAGGCGGGTTTTACGGCCATTGAGCGGATCACTAGCCTTCTAGACGAACCGGTAGGGGTGCGCGATTGCCTCAACCCCACCCCCTTGGCTCCCCACCGTGGGGAAATTAAGTTTGTGGGGGTGTGGCTAAGCTATAAGCCCGGGGAGTGGATCCTTCAGGACCTCAACTTTACCATCCAACCAGGGGAGAAGGTGGCCCTAGTAGGACCTACTGGAGCGGGCAAGACCTCCATCATTAGGCTGCTATGCCGCTTGTACGAGCCCACTCGGGGTCAAATTCTCCTGGATGGGGTAGACATTCGGGAAATTCCTCAACAGCAGCTGCGCCGTTCCCTTGGGGTGATTCTCCAAGACAGCTTCCTGTTTGCCGGAGACGTTAAAGGGAATATTGCCCTAGGGGAATCCTACCCCCTGGCTGAGATTGAAGCCGCGGCCGAGAAAACCCACGTGGCTGACTTTATTAACCAACTCCCCCAGGGCTACGACACCCCCCTACGGGAACGGGGGTCTAACCTATCCGGAGGTCAAAAACAGCTGATCGCCTTTGCCCGGGCGGCCATTCGCAATCCCCAGGTGTTAATCCTAGATGAGGCTACTGCAAGTCTAGACGTGGGCACTGAAGCCCTGGTTCAAGAAGCCCTAGACCGGCTTCTAGTGGGCCGTACGGCAGTAATCATCGCCCACCGCCTGTCCACTATCCGCTTCGTAGACCGGATCCTAGTATTGAAACGGGGGGAGCTGATTGAGAGTGGCAGCCACGAGGAGTTGATCCATCGGGGGGGGTTGTACGCTAGCTTACATAAAGTACAGATGTTGGGCAGCTAGGGGTTATTCTCAACCCAGACTAGCTTCAGCAGGTCAGGTAATTTTGTTACAGTAGACAACGTCCTCTCTCCTTCAGGCTGATGCTCCCCTCAGACCCCAAAATTGCGGCTCTCACCCCGGAGGCGGTAGCGCAACTGGCGGCCCGCCTCGAACAGGACACCTACGCCAACGCTTTTGATTGCTTGCAGGACTGGCACCTGCTGCGGGCTATTGCCTTCCAACGACCGGAGCTGGCAGACCCGTATATCTATCTCCTCGACCTACAAGCTTGGGATGAGTCCTGAGGGCGGGATAGTCGTGGCCATAGGGGGGGGGATTGCCGCCTACAAGGTGTGCACGGTGGTTTCCCAACTAGTCCAGCAGGGTTACAGAGTCCAGGTAATCCTTAGCGCTGCCGCCGCGGCCTTTGTGACACCCCTGACGACCAGTACCCTGGGCCGGTGCCAAACCTATACTGACCAGGATTTTTGGCAGCCCCATCCCCGGCCCCTACACATCGCTTTGGCCGAATGGGCCCAGCTGGTGCTGATCGCCCCCTTGACTGCCCACACCCTAGGCAAGTTAGCCCACGGCTTAGCGGACGACCTGCTTACTAACCTGGTGCTAGCCTCTCGAGCTCCCCTGTTGCTTGCCCCGGCCATGAACACCCAGATGTGGGCGAATCCCTGGGTGCAAAGAAATTGGGAACACCTGTGCCGAGACCCCCGAGTCCACTGGGACGGGCCAGACAACGGGTTGCTTGCCTGTGATAGTTTGGGGACCGGGCGGATGGCCGAGCCAGAGGTCATCCTTGATCACCTAGCCTCCCTCTATCACACCCAGGGTTGCCGGGACCTGAGGGGGAAACAAGTCCTGATTACCTGTGGGGCTACGCGAGAACATCTAGATGCAGTCCGGTTCTTGGGTAACCCAGCTACGGGGAAGATGGGTCTAGCCTTGGCCCTCGCGGCTCTCCACCGGGGTGCCCGGGTCACCCTGGTGCACGGCCCCTGGGATTACGCTCCCCCCGCTGGAGTTGAGGGCATCGGGGTTACTAGTGCAGCCCAAATGAGGCAGGTGCTGGAGGCTCACTTTCCCCGGGCTGATTGGCTAGTGATGAACGCTGCGGTTGGTGATGTGCGGCCCCGAGACTGCCACCCGGGGAAACTAGCCAAGTCGGAGTTACCCGCCCAACTGCCCCTAGAACCAGTGCCAGATTTACTCGCCGACTTAGCTGCTCAAAAGCAGCCTCACCAGGTCCTAGTAGGTTTTGCCGCCCAGACCGGGGATATAGTCCCCCCGGCCCAAGCTAAGCTGCGGTCCAAAAACCTGGATGCCATATTTGCCAACCCGGTAGACCAGGAGGGTACTGGCTTTGGCCAGGCCCAGAACCAGGGGGTGTACCTAGACCGGGCCGGTCAAGTGGTCAATATGGGACCGGCCACTAAGCTGGCGATTGCCCACCAGATCTATGACCAGGTCCAGCGCTTAAGTTCTTGTGGGGTAGGATTATGAGTACAGATGCTAATTCTGGTGATTTGCCTATGAGTAGCCTCCCCGATTCCTTGGAGGATGCCCTTACCCAAGCCCGGGAGAGTGTGCGTTCAGCCCTGGCCGCAGGCTATACCCGGGTGCAGATTGAGATCCTAATCCCGGAACTAAAACCCCTCCCGGCAGCCCAAAAACTCCTGCAGGCCGAGCTTCTCAGGTCTTGGCTCCCTACCCCTTGTAAGGTCTTTCTTCCTGACGCTGGTTCGGGGGCTCTGGCCCGGCGGGATTGGCAGGGGGCTGACTTTGCCATCGTGGGCATTGGCGAGTTGCGGGCAGAGATTGAACCTGATGATCAGTCTTTTGTACTAATTGCCCCGGGGGTGGTGGAGGTGGGCACCGTAGAAAAGCTGGCCACCACCGCAGGAGAGCGCCCCTTTGTTCTGTTCAACCCCCAGCTAGAGGATGCGGCAGTAGTAGGCATTGGCTACGCAGCCCGGAAACTGCGCCAGCGCTTCCTAGTTACCTTTGAGCCCGCTTACTACCTGCGGCCCCTCGGGGAGGGAGCCCTGCGGCGCGTCTATCCCTCAGCTTGGGAAGTGTGGCGGGAGGAAAAGGGGGAGTACTATCTGCTGGCCGAAGAACTAGCCAAGCCTAGCACGGAGACCCTCGAGAAGATTCTCAACCCGGGGCAAGCCCAACTACCCAACCTGTGGGGGGAGTTGCAGCGTTTTTTGCGGGCCCTCAACAACTAGCGTGCGGTTAGTAGTATCTCTTGGGGATCTGAATCGCCAACCTGATAGGATCTTAGGATGGTCTTTAGGCTGGGACTGTTTGCCAGGAAGTAAAGCTATTGAGTATCGAACTGCGCAGTTACGTTTTCCTGGACCGGCTCCAGCCCCAACATGCCGCCTATTTGGGTACCGTTTCCTCAGGTTTCTTGCCCCTCCCTGGAGATGCTTCTCTCTGGCTTGAGGTTTCTCCAGGCATCGCCATCAACCGGATCACCGATGTGGCCTTAAAGGCGGCTGTGGTGCGTCCTGGAGTGCAAGTGGTAGAGCGCCTCTACGGCTTGCTTGAGGTGCACGCCAACCGCCAGGGGGAAGTGCTGGCGGCCGGGAAAGCCATGCTCCAGATGCTCGGATTAGTAGAGGGCGACTGCCTCAAGCCCAAGATCCTCTCTAGCCAAGTGATCCGTAACGTCGACCCCCACCACGCCCAACTAATCAACCGAGCCCGCCCGGGCCAGATGCTCCTGGCGGGTCAAACCCTTTACACCCTGGAGGTAGAACCAGCCGCCTACGCGGCCCTAGCTGCCAATGAAGCGGAAAAGGCAGCCTTGATCAACATTCTCCAGGTCTCGGCCGTAGGTAGCCTGGGCAGACTCTACCTAGGGGGCCAGGAGCAGGATATCCTCGCTGCCGCCCGGGCGGTGGTGGCAACCCTAGAGGGGGTTTCTGGGCGCACCAACTATGACCGCCGGCGTGAGTAGTCTAGGCGACGTTGGAAACGACATTCACTACTAAGCCCAAAATTACTGCCACAAACATAAATGACAGGACTGCCTGGACCAGACTCACGGCCCGGATCTCAGAACTAACAATGGAGACATCGGAGGTTTGGTAACACATGGCCAGGGTAAAAGAGTAGTACAGAAAGTCGCGGTAGCACACTAGGCCCTCCGCGGGGAACTCAAGGCCTTGGCGATAGTCAATCCCTGTCTCCTCCTCTAGCTCCCACTCGTCGTAATAGATCCGGGCGTAGTGGAGAGCATAATACATATGAACTATAAGCCAGGGCACGAAAATAGCGATTAGGGAGAGGGCCATGTGGCTGTTGACCAGCAGGGGGGACAAACCATGAAAGTCATTCAGAATCAAGGCTACGGCACCGAGGTTGAACACGGCGAAAATCACAATAGCAGTTAGTAAAGCAGTATTGCTCGGCTCCGCCCGCTGAGCGTGGTAGTAGGTTTGCTCAGGAGTGGCATTCCACATCATTGAACCTAATAGGCCCGTGTAGACCACCAGTCCCACGTCCTGGGCAAACAACAACCGGGTCGTCAGCGGCTGAAGCGGCAGCAGGAAGGCCAACAAACCGAGAACTAGGGACAACAGAAATCGGTTCCTCGGCTGTTGCAGGGGGTGAAGCTCCAGCTTAGCTCGGGAAGGACGGACCATAATTTTGCTCCTGCAGCGATATCATCAAAATGCCCGGTGCAGCCTAGATGGGCAGGTCCATACCATCATAGCCAAGCCCTGGAAGCTGATACCCCATAAAAAAGCTCCCGCCCGGGGGCAGGAGCTTTGGTAACTAAGGTGCTAGAAAGGCCTAGTCAAGGTTAGGCATGGAGAGTACGGGCTCATTTTCCCGGTCAATCCCCTTCTCAAACCCAGCAGCAGCGGCCCGGGCCCGACCAGCGTGCCACAGGTGACCAACCAGAAAGAAGAAGCCCAGGATGAAGTGGGAAGCAGCTAACCAGGCCCGGGGGGAGACGTAGTTGAAGGAGTTGATCTCCGTTGCTACTCCACCCACGGAGTTGATCGAACCCAAGGGAGCGTGGGTCATGTACTCCGCCGCCCGGCGAGCTTGCCAGGGTTGGATATCGGTCTTGATCTTGTTGAGGTCCAGACCATTAGGCCCCCGCAGAGGCTCCAGCCAAGGACCACGGAAGTCCCAGAAACGCATGGTTTCACCACCAAAGATGATCTCACCAGTGGGGGAGCGCATGAGGTATTTACCTAAGCCAGTCGGCCCTTGAGCAGAACCGACATTGGCCCCTAGGCGTTGGTCACGTACCAGGAAGGTCATGGCCTGAGCTTGGGAAGCTTCCGGACCGGTAGGCCCGTAGAACTCACTGGGATAGACGGTGTTATTGAACCAAACAAAGCAGGTGGCGATAAAGCCCATCATGGACAGAGCGCCGAGGCTGTAGGAGAGGTAAGCCTCCCCAGACCAGACAAAGGCACGGCGGGCCCAGCCAAAGGGCTTGGTGAGAATATGCCAAACTCCCCCCGCGATGCAAATAAAGCCCAGCCAGATATGGCCACCGATGACGTCTTCCATGTTGTTGACGCCAATAATCCAACCGTCTCCACCGAAGGGAGAACGAACCAGATAACCAAAAATGATTGCGGGGTTAAGGGTGGGGTTGGTAATCACCCGTACATCTCCCCCTCCAGGAGCCCAGGTGTCGTACACGCCGCCGAAGAACATTGCCTTGGCCACCAGCAGCAGGGCCCCTAAGCCGAGGAGAACCAGGTGGATGCCCAGAATGGTGGTCATTTTATTCTTGTCACGCCAGTCGTAACCGAACAGGGAGGAGTACTCCTCAAGGGTTTCCGGACCGCGGACCGCGTGGTAGATCCCCCCCAAGCCCAGCACGGCTGAGGAAACTAGGTGTAAAACGCCAACGACAAAGTAGGGGAAAACGTCTACCACTTCGCCCCCAGGCCCAACTCCCCAACCGAGGGTGGCCAAGTGGGGGAGCAGGATCAGGCCTTGCTCATACATGGGCTTTTCCGGGACAAAGTGAGCCACCTCAAATAGAGTCATAGCTCCAGCCCAGAAGACGATTAGACCTGCGTGAGCCACGTGGGCTCCTAGCAGCTTGCCGGAAAGATTAATGAGACGGGCGTTACCAGCCCACCAGGCGAATCCGGAGGATTCTTGGTCGCGGTTGCCCGCCATCATGGAACTAGAGAGCGTTACCACGGGGAAGTACCTCTTCAGGGAAGATAAAGTTTTCGTGGGGTTGGTCTTGGGGAGCCATCCAGGCCCGGATACCTTC
>DAIDHW010000003.1 GCA_027451865.1 Leptolyngbyaceae cyanobacterium clean351
GCACGCTTGCCTCCGGGGGATATGAGCGCGGCTTGCCAAATGTGTCCAAACCTCTGATGCCGTAAGGCGTTGAGCACAAAGCCAGTCCCAGAAAGGGAACCGCCCCCACAATTGTGTCCAAACCTCTGATGCCGTAAGGCGTTGAGCACTCCTCTCCCAGAATAAATTTCTTGCAGAGGCAAATGTGTCCAAACCTCTGATGCCGTAAGGCGTTGAGCACATTCGAAGCTAAATATAAATGCAGCCAGCGAGGCTGAGTGTCCAAACCTCTGATGCCGTAAGGCGTTGAGCACTTGGCAGGGTCAAGGGTCACGGCAGTTAGGGGTAAAGTGTCCAAACCTCTGATGCCGTAAGGCGTTGAGCACGTCACCATTAGCCCCGGGGACCTGGAGGAAATCGCGTGTCCAAACCTCTGATGCCGTAAGGCGTTGAGCACTGTACCCCTCGTCATACCGAATGGCGTGGTAGATACGTGTCCAAACCTCTGATGCCGTAAGGCGTTGAGCACGCTTGCCTCCGGGGGATATGAGCGCGGCTTGCCAAATGTGTCCAAACCTCTGATGCCGTAAGGCGTTGAGCACTCATTTGCGAGCGCTTTCCCAGACACGTTATCTAGTGTCCAAACCTCTGATGCCGTAAGGCGTTGAGCACATTTTGGATTGCGCCAGCAGCGAGCGCGCAGAATCGTGTCCAAACCTCTGATGCCGTAAGGCGTTGAGCACCCTCCCCTCCCCTGGATGAGTTAACCAAGCGGCGCCGCGGTGTCCAAACCTCTGATGCCGTAAGGCGTTGAGCACGGTAACTGCCGCCAATGCTGAGGAAGAGGAGGGAAATGTGTCCAAACCTCTGATGCCGTAAGGCGTTGAGCACCTTTTCGTAACTTTCGTGGCGAGGAACGCTCTAAGGAGTGTCCAAACCTCTGATGCCGTAAGGCGTTGAGCACGCCTAGAGGATATCCTGGAATCGGCCATCCTGATTGCGTGTCCAAACCTCTGATGCCGTAAGGTGTTGAGCACACAGGACTCTCGCAAATGCATCACTGACTTTCGATCATGTACGGTCTTCCCACCCTTTGCCATATTCGGGTGATCATCAACTAACTCGGAGTACTCCCATGCCCACCGTTCTCATCACCGGATGTTCCTCGGGCTTCGGCCTGGAAACCGCGAAACTATTTCTCGAGAAGGGCTGGAAGGTCGTCGCCACGATGCGCCAGCCCAAGGCCAGCACCCTGCCTGGGTCCGCCAATCTGGTCGTCCTGCCGCTGGACGTCACTGACCCGGGCAGCATCGCGCGCGCCCTCGGGCACGCTGGCGATATTGACGTACTAGTCAACAATGCAGGGTTCGGCGCCGCCGTGCCGATTGAGTTGACCGAGCCCGAAACGGCGTGGCAGCTATTCCAGACCAATACACTCGGGACGCTGGCGATGCTGCAAGCGATCCTACCCAGCTTTCGCGAACGCCGCAGCGGAGTGGTCATCAACGTCACATCAACGGTGACTCTCAAACCGCTGCCGCTAGTCGGCGTCTATCGTGCGAGCAAGGCAGCAGTGAACGCGCTCACCGAGAGCCTCGCAGTTGAGATGGAACCTTTCGGCGTGCGCGTGCACACCGTGCTCCCCGGCCGCTCACCAGAAACTAACTTCGGGAACAACGCCATGCCACATCTACGCGGGCTCGATAACCCCGACTACAAGCCGCTGATCGAAGGCATGATCGCCAGTTTCCGAGACGACACCGGTCCGGTCACCTATGCCGCCGATGTGGCTGCGGCGATCTGGCTGGCCGCCACCGACCCGCACGCGCCTCTCAGAATCCCGGCCGGCGAGGATGCAGTGCAGTGGATGGCCGAGGCTTGATAAGCTTGGCTTGATAGTCGACTTTCCGGCGCCCAGTTCTCACCAGGGATAATCACATTCCAAGCCCCCTGTTGCGACCGAAGCGCCAGTCGATACCGCCATTGTCGCGCACGACGCTGGAGACGCGGCGGTCAAGCTGCTTTCCAATGATGCCGTAAGGCAAGGATTCCCCGTTACCTTATGTAACCATGGTGCCATGTAAGCAAGTTAGAGTGTACACCTATTGATCCCCTCTAGAAGGTAGCCTGGGCTCCCTGAGTCACCATGGAAGCATGTAGTTTATACTACGTGTTACCATGACTTAGTGCCAGCTAGTCAACTTATAAACATGCCATTTTGTAGTTATAGAGGCATATTAGGGGGGTAAAATCCCCCTAGTTAACCTACTTTCTAGGCCGTCTTGACTCCTCCAGTAACCTTTTTTGCTTCACTAGTTCAGCCAGGCCATGGGTATGGGATCTGCTGTTGCTGCTGGTGTAGCGTTTCCCGGCCTTAGGGGGCCTGTAGGCGGTTAGCTGAAGTCGGCACCCGAGGGAGGTAGGTACGCAGCTGGGTCTGACAGACAAACTGGAACAACAAGTTGAGTTGGCGCAGGCCCCGCCGAGATTCTTGCGCTGGTAAGCCTTTGATGAGCACATCGGCATCCTCAACCCAGGCCTCAAGAATTTGCTGGGTTTGGCGGAGCCACTCGGCATTAGGAAGGGGGGTAGCAGTAGGAGAGCTGTCCCAACCTCTGATGCCGTAAGGCGTTAAGCACGGCGTAGTCGCGCAAACCGAGTCAGCGTGGACTGGCTGTGTCCCAACCTCTGATGCCGTAAGGGGCCGTAAGTAGCTAAGTTAGTCCCCGAGCGCTGGGCTCTAGCACTACACCCTCATAAATTTGTCCCATAGTCAGACTCATCCCCAGACAGCCAAGTTCTATCCGCGCCCCCTCAGCGTAAGGGATGTACTCCCAACTGTCCCTGGGATTGCGCCTAAACAATTCCACAGTTTTAGCCTCAGAACCAACCAACAGGTATTCTTGGAGGGTTTTGATCTGGCGATACAGGGCAAACTTACCGCCTCGGTCGTAGGCCTCAGTGCCGGGAGACAACACCTCTGCAATCAGACAGGGAAATTGGATAAATTGCCGAGCAGTGCGGTCACGTTCATCACAGCTGACACTGACATCCGGATAGGTGAACGGCCCGTGCTCAGAAAGCCCCACCTTGCAATCTGAGTTGAAGGTAATACAGCCCCGGCTCTGGGCCTGGGGTTTAAGTAAAAAGCACAGATTGAGGCCGATGCGTCCGTGGGCTAGTGACCCCCCCACCATGGCAAAGACCTGACCATCAAAGTACTCATAACGCCGCTCCTGGTCAGCCTCCCAAGTCAAATAGGCAGAAGGAGTCATGGAAGGGATCTCCGGGGTAGTGACCATGGGTCAAGTCATTGTGAAAAGAGTAGGGTTTTTTCCCCACCATAGCAGCAGTCTAGGGGTTAAGCCCCGTCGGCGTCTAAGTGCACCGTCGCCTTGGGTAGTCATGGCGTCCTAAAAGCCAGTTAGGTTATGGCCCCGTAGGCCTCCAAGGTGGCGAACAATACTTGTATGCCAACAAGTCAGCAAGTAATTTATACAATATGTCAACATAACTTACTGTTAACTAGCAAGCTTGTAGACATGTTTACTTAGAGGCAAGCAATCATCTGAGGGGGGTAGCGTCTGCCCGGGAGGGGAGTTGGGGGAACATCTACCCCCTCCCGGGTGCATCATTATCGCCTGGACTCCTTCAATAACCTAACTTGCTTCACCAACTCAGCTATCTGAACAGCTGAGGATTTGCGGTTACCGCTGGTGTAGGACCTACTCTCTTTAGGGGGAGTATAGGCCGTTAGCTGCTTAAAGGTCTGCACCTGGGGGAGGTAGGGGCGCAGCTGGGTCTGACAGACAAACTGGACCAAGAAGTTCAGTTGCCGCAGACCCAGCCGAGATTCCGGAGCCGGTAAGCCTTTGATGAGCACATCGGCTTCCCCAACCCAAGCCTGGAGATTTTGCCTGACCTCCAAAAGCCACCGGGGGTTAGGGAGGGGAGTAGAAGTAGGAGAGGATTCCCTACGTTCTAAGCGCTCTAGGGTCTGTTGAACAATGGTCACTGTACGTAACCAATCCTGCAGGACTGCAAGCGCCAGACGGGATTTCGGCTGTGTCAGGTTCAAGGTCAGCTTCTGGATATCCTCAAGCCAACGTTGGAGGTACAGTTCACTAGCCGGGGGGACGTAGGAAGCGTTGATAGAGATCGTCATAATTTCCCTTTTTGATAAGAGGGGGGGTTTAGGAAGTACGTAAAGGTGAAATCACGATCCACCTAAGTTATTTATCGCAAGCAGCTCTTTCAATCTCGCCCCGGGAGGAAAATTGGCATCCCCAGCCCGCAGCATGGGTGGTAGTATTCAGGTTGACATGTAATTATGCAAACAAGTATGCCAGCTTACCTGTAGACATTTTCTGCCCCGGGGGAGCCAATCCCCAGGGATGAGGGGGATGCAGCCGAAACTAAACCCCAGATAAAACCCCCCTCCCTCGGCTCAGAAGCCACCCTCGCATCAAAGCCGCAACCCCCATCCAAGATTAGCTAAGCAGTTGTAGGGGATCGAAAACTAAAGCCTGTTCCTAATTAAAGCTTTCCCATCAGCCCTTGAAACTAGCTGAAGATCTCCAAAGGAGAGATTTAATCCTGGTTTAGACCTTCCTAGTTTTATAGTACTTAAACATCCTCAGCGGGTCAGGCTCTAGGCGCTTTCCCATGGAACCTATTCACACAACCGGCCCCCTAAAAATACTCAGGTTAGGCACCACGCATCAGGCTATAGGTAGTGGTTCTGACATACCCGACCGGCAATCAGGGAGGGTAGTTTACTGCGGCCGTATATGGCGAAATCGTAACTCCTCAATTCGCCACAGACAGCCCGATTTACCCACAAAGGTAAACAACCTGCCCGTCGCGCAAATCTTAAAGCTAGCCCTAGACAAGTTCAACGCTGCCAACCAGTATTGGAGATATAATCCGACAATCATAAACAAGAGACAGCCTGATCATGACCGACAAAATCGTCGCTCTCATGGCCACAAGTGCAGCACCGCGGACGAAGCCAAGTAACTATCCTGAACCCTTTGCATCCCAGATGAGGGGGCGGGTGAAACATCCCCTAGGCAGTCTGTTTGGAATTAAGCACTTCGGAGTAAATTTGACGCGTCTAGCCCCAGACGCAGTGTCTGCGCTACACCACCGACACTCCCGCCAGGACGAGTTTATCTACGTCGTCGAGGGTGAGCCAACCCTAATCACTGACGAGGGTGAGACACAGCTATCTCCAGGTATGGTCGCGGGATTTGCCGCCTCCGGCCCGGCCCACCACCTGGAAAACCGCACGGCCCAGGACTGCGTGATCCTCGAGATGGGTGATCGTACCCCAGAGGATGAGGTGAGCTATCCCCTAGACGACATTAAGGCAGTTACAGGTCAGGATGGGGAGTGGCGCTTTACCCGCAAGGACGGCACGCCCTACTAGTCTTTTAAGAATATATGCATTAATTTGTCGCATAACTGACAAAACCGGCGACACTTGCTAAGCATCTCCTAGAACCCCAGTCAGTCTGGATTTGCGCGCCCCCATCCCCCTCCAGCCAGACACCCAGATCCAGGTAGAATCAGGGTGATTTACCCCCACCCGCCATGGCCAAAATTGCCTACTGGGATTGCCCCACCGGGATTGCCGGCGACATGTGCCTCGGCGCCCTAGTTCATGTGGGCGTCCCCTTGACCTACCTAGCCGACCGGCTCCAGGGGCTGGGAATTGCCACCGAGTACCGGTTAGCCACCGAATCAGTCCATCGCCGCGGTCAAGTGGCCACGAAAATGCATGTCCACCTGACCACTATCCAAACCCGGCCCCGGCACCTGCCGGAGATTGAAGCCATGATCCAGGGGGCGAAGCTCCCCCCCCGAGCCACCAGCCAGAGTCTAGCGGTATTTCGCACCTTGGCTGCCGCCGAAGCTGCGGTACACGGGGTCAGCCCCCACCAGGTCCACTTCCATGAGGTGGGAGCCACAGATGCCCTCGTAGACATCGTCGGCACCTGCCTGGGCCTAGACTGGCTGGAGATAGACCAGGTCTACTGCTCCGCCCTACCCACCGGCAGCGGCACTGTAGCCGCCGCCCACGGCCCCCTGCCCGTCCCTACCCCCGCAGTCCTGGCCCTGTGGCAATCCCGGCAGGTGCCCGTGTATAACTCTGGTCTGGCGGGGGAACTAGTCACCCCTACTGGGGCTGCCCTGATGGTAGCCCTGGCAGCGGGCTTCGGGGGACCGCCAGCCATGACCCTCCAGGGACTAGGTCTAGGGGCGGGGAGTAAGGACTTGCCCCTGGCGAATGTGGTGCGCCTATGGGTGGGAACCGCCGACCCCGCCTCCCTAACCCGGGAGCAGGTGCTAGTGCTAGAAACCCAACTAGATGACCTGAGTCCCCAGGGGGTGGGCTACGTGTGCGAAGCCCTCCGGCAGACCGGGGCTCTAGAGGTATTCACCCAGGCCATCGGGATGAAAAAAAATCGCCCCGGGGTCCTCATCACGGTCATTACCACGCTAGAGCGCGGGGAGGCCTGCGAAGGGGTCCTGTTCCGGGAGACCACTACCCTGGGGGTGCGCCGGCAAATCCAGGAGCGGCGGGTCCTAGAGCGGGAGATCCAGGTAGTGACGACCCCCTGGGGCCCTGTGCAGGTGAAGGTAGCCCAGGGCCTCGGCCGCGCCCATCCAGAGTACGAGGACTGTGCCCGCCTCGCCCGGGAGCATCACGTCCCCTGGCTCCAGGTGCACCAGGCGGCTCTCCTAGCTTGGCAACAACCATGAAGGCCACTATCACCCTCCTCAATGCCCAGGTCCCCGGCTACTCGGGTACCTACAACCTGCGGCTGGAGGGGGGCATCCTCCAGAGCCTCACCAGCGGACCCCTGCCGGGCCCAGGCCTAGACCTGCAGGGGGACTGGGTATCCCTAGGGGGGGTGGACCTGCAGATCAATGGGGCTTTGGGGTTAGCCTTTCCAGAACTGGACTGGGACCAGGCAGACCAGCTTACCCGGGTGGCCACCTTTCTCTACCAGCAGGGGGTAGACGCCTTCCTCCCCACCCTGGTCACCGCCCCCGTGCCCAAGATCCATCGGGCCCTAGAGGTCCTCAGTCACCACCGCGGTGGTCCTGGTCAGGCCCAAGTTTTGGGAGCCCACCTAGAGGGTCCGTTTCTCAACCCCGCCAAACGGGGGGCCCACCCCCAGGCCTACCTCTTACCCTTCAACCAAGACCAGGTGGATTGGCTGCTGGGGAGTTTCGCTGCCCAGGTGCGCCTGATTACCCTAGCTCCAGAGTTGGATTCCACCCAGACCCTGATTCCCTACCTGCGGCAGCGGGGGATTCTCGTCAGCCTAGGCCACTCCCAGGCCACTGCCCCCCAAGCCACCGCCGCCTTTGACCAGGGGGCGACCCTGGTGACCCATGCCTTTAATGCCATGCCGGGGCTGCACCACCGGGACCCCGGGCTATTGGCAGCGGCAATCCTGGACCCGCGGGTAAGCTGTGGCCTGATCGCCGACGGGCAGCACGTAGACCCCCTGATGGTTAAGCTCCTGCTGCGGGCTAGTACCGGTGACCAGGGGGTGTTTTTAGTCAGTGATGCCCTAGCGCCCCTAGGGTTAGGGGAGGGAGACTACCCCTGGGACCAGCGAGTGGTCCAAGTCCGCCAGGGTACAGCCCGGCTGGGGGATGGGATCCTGGCCGGCACGGTCCTGCCCCTGCTAGCGGGGGTAGAAAACCTCGTGCGCTGGGGGGCCTGTGACGTGGGCACCGCCATTGCCCTGGCCACCGAGGCTCCCCGACGAGCCCTAGGCCTAGGGGGCTTGAGGGTCGGTCAACCGGTAGAGAGGCTGCTGCGCTGGCGGTGGCAACCAGCCCCCCAGACCCTCACCTGGGAGCCCCTCCCCTGGTAATCTAGCCGCCGACCAGCCTATACTCGAAAAAAATTCTCTGTGCAGCGGGCTTGTGACCCCACCCCTAGCACCCCTTGAGGGAGCGAACTATTACCAGATCCTCGGCTTGGCCCCCAGTGCTGCCCCAGGGGAGATTCGGGCCGCCTACTGGCGCCTGTGCAAGGTCTACCATCCGGACATCACCGATCTACCGGCGGCGGTAGCCGTGACCAGGTTCCAGCAGGTGCGCGAGGCCTACACCACCCTAATCGACCCCCGGGCCCGGCAGGCCTATGACTGCCTCCTTAAATCTGGGCAGCCTCCGGGGCCGCCGGTAGCCCCCGTCTCGGTGGCCCTGGACCCCCTGGACCCCAAGGACCGCCCCCTCTCAGCTGGGGAGGTGTTTGCCCTGTTAATCCTCGGATTAACCTTTTTGGCTTGCCTGGCCCTGGCGGTGATTCTGGGGTTTCTGGAAAGCCCCGTCACCGCCTAGCTGGGCCCACCGCCATAGCTGGCGCACCTGGGGGGGGGATAGCTCTTGCCACTCCCCCAGCTCGAGGGGCTTGAGGGTGAAGGGCCCTAGGGCCACCCGGATTAGGCGCAGGGTAGGATGGCCTACCGCGGCCGTCATCCGTCGGACCTGGCGGTTGCGTCCCTCCGTCAGCCCCAAGGCTAGCCAGGTGGTGGGGATGTGGAGGCGGTGACGGACCGGCGGGTGGCGGGGCCCCACGGGTGGGGACGGCTCTAGCACCTGGACCTGGGCTGGGCGGGTGCGGTAGTCCCGGACCACTACTCCCCGGCGCAACTGCTCTAGGGCTTGGTATCCGGGCTCCCCCTCCACCTGCACCCAGTAGGTACGCTGGTGACCAAACTTGGGGTCTGTCAACCGGTGCTGCAGGGGGCCATCGTCAGTTAAAAGTACCAGGCCTTCGCTATCTCGGTCCAGGCGGCCGACCGGGTAGACTCCCCCTAGGGGAATGTAGTCCCCCAGGGTGGGAGTACCGGGGCTCGGGGAGAACTGACACAGGACATCGTAGGGTTTATGGAAAAGCAGGTAGCGCACTAGGGGTGGACAGGAGGGGCCGGGGGATGGTGAGCCGGGGGATGGAAGTAGGCAGAGTAGATCTTGTGGGCGATGGGCACCGCCGACACATCCCCGAAGCCGCCTCCCTGAACGATAATAGCCATGGCGATTTGGGGGTCGCTGACGGGGCCAAAACCCACCCACAGGGCGTTATCTGGTTCCCCCTGGACTTGGGCGGTGCCGGTTTTGCCCGCGGTTAGAGGAATAGAGCCGTCGTTGAGGCTACTGCCCGTGCCCACCTTGACTACCTCAATCAGGCCCCCCTCAATGGTGCTGAGGGTACTAGGCTTCAGGTGGAGGGGAGTAGGCTGCATGGAGGGGGCGTTATCCTGGTCAAGAAACAGATGGGGTACTAGGCGCTGGCCCTTGGTGGCGATGACAGCGACCATCTCCGTTAGTTCCAGGGGTGTAGCTAATACTAACCCTTGGCCAATGGACATAGTCACTGTATCCCCAATGTACCAGGGCTGATGAAACAAGCGTTCTTTACTGGCGGGGGTGGGAACGTAGCCGTGGCTGGCGTCGTCCAGGTCCATGTTCCAGGTAGTGCCAATTCCCAGTTTCTTAGCCCAGTAGGCGATGTTCTCCGGTCCGGTCCGCATGCCTACCTGGTAGAAAAATGAGTTACTGCTGTAGGCGATGGCTTCCCGAAAGCCGACCAGCCCCAGGTTACCGGCCAGGTCATGGAAGCTGATGCCCCCGATGGTCAGGTAGGGGTGGGTCTCAAGGAGCGAGTCCGGCTGCATGCGCCCAGACTGGAGGGCGGCGGTGGTGACGGCGATCTTAAAGGTGCTGCCGGGGGGGTAGGGCTGGACGGCACGGTTGAGGAAGGGTTTGTCGCGTCCCTGCAGCTGCGCCCACTCCCGGTCAGTGATCCGGCGGGTGAACAGGTTGGGGTCGAAGGAGGGGCCGCTAGTCATGGCCAGAATGCCACCGGTCTTGACGTCCATGACCACCACCGCTCCCCGCCGTTGGTCTAGGGCCCGCTCCGCCACCTGCTGGATATCCAAGTCCAAGGTCAACTGAACCGTACGACCTGGCTGGGGGGGCTTGTCTTCAAGGAGTTTTACAGGCTGACCCGCAGCGTCCACTTCTACCAGGTGACTACCCCAGACCCCCTCTAGGGCCTGGTTAGCGATCCGCTCCACCCCCATACGGCCAATGATAATTCCTATCGGGTAGTTGGGGTGGGCCTTGAGGTCAGCGGCGGTAGCTTCGCTGATGTAGCCAAGGACGTGGGAAGCGAGGTTGCCGTAGGGGTAGTAACGGCTAAACTCCTGCCGCACATCCAGGCCGGGAATTTCGCTGGTGTACTCCTCAAGGGCCACAAAGGCTGCCGGTTCTAGGGTACCGCTAACCCGCACCGGCACGGCCGAGTTGTAGCCGGCCTCCTGGAGTTTGGCAAGAATATCGGCACTGGATACCCCAATCACCGGGGCTAGTTGGGCAGCGGTAGACCGCCACTGGGCTGGGGTCTGCTGCCGGGGCCACAGGTAGAGGGAATGGGTCAGGCGGTTCCCCGCTAGCAGCCGGCCATAGCGGTCAACAATCTTACCGCGCTCCGAGGGGATAGGCACCGGCCGAATGCTATTGTCCTCGGCGAGGTGCCGATTATGCACCCCCTCCACCAGCTGCAGTTGAGCTAGACGGACTACACAGGCTAGAAGCAGAAGCGTGACAATTGCCATCAAAACCACCGCCCGGTAGGTTTGGGCGGGGCGATGGAGGGCATCTCCATCCTTCACCGGGGAGGAAATCAGCCGCTGGGCCATGGGAATTCCTAACGAGAGACCTAGCCATTCCAGTTTAGGATGGGCGTCGGTTTTGTGGGAATATAAAAACACCCTGGCCAGTGACTGCCTTTCCCCTTGCTACCTTGATATGGATGAATTATTTCCTGTGCACACCCGCGTCCGGGTGAAAAAGTCTGTTTTGGTCTACCATCATCCAGACCATCGCAACCAGCCTTTTGAGCTCCTAGGGCAGGTGGGGGAAGTGGAGGCAGTGATCCGGGATTGGCACGGGCGGCCAGTGAGCGCCAATCTCCCCTACTTAGTAAAATTTGGGCCCAAGTTTAAGGCCCACCTGGAGGCCAGTGAGCTAGAGCGAGCCTAGGCCAGCTGGGGGGCAAATAGGTCCGCCCCAAATAGCTCCGTTAACACCGTGTTGGAAAACAGAAACCCCTCCGGGTCCCGCAGGCGAATGCGGTCAGGGGGCAAGAGTTCTAGCCACTGGGGATAGCGCTGGCGCACCCGGTGCAGATGCTCAAGGACCGGGGCCGGCAGTTGGCCGAGGGTGAGGCCTTCCCTGAGACGCAGCCCCAGCATCAAGGTGTCCATCACCTGCTCGAGGGGCTCAGTGACTGGGGCCGTCTGGGGGGCTCCTGCCAGCACCCAGTCCCGGTAGCCGTTGACCGTGCGGGGTCGGGCTTGGCGGCGGCCTTGGAGGTAACTGGTAGCCCCCATGCCAAAACCGTAGAAGGGGCGGTTTTCCCAGTAGACGCGATTATGGCGGCACTGGTAACCGGGGCGGGCGTAGTTGGAGACCTCGTAGTGTTCAAACCCCACTGCCCGGATTGTCTCACTGGCCAGACGATACATGTCCGCGGCGGTTTGGTCAGGGGGCAATGGGGCTACCCCAGCCTGGTAACGGCGGCTGAAGGCGGTGCCGGGCTCTAGGCTCAGGTCGTAGGTGGAAAGGTGGGCGGGGGCCAGGGCGAGAGCTGCCCGGAGGGTACGGCGCCACTGGGGGAGGGTCTGGTGAGGCAGGCCCGACATTAGGTCTAGGTTGACGTTAGGGCAGCCTCCCCGCTCTAGGAGCTCCCGGGCGGTGTAGATATCTGCCACCGTGTGGGTGCGCCCTAGCAGCTGCAGCAGTTGCGGCTCGAAGGACTGGGCTCCCAAGCTGACCCGATTTACCCCTAGGGCCACTAGAGCCCGCACCTGGGCGGCACTGAAGGTACCCGGGTCCATCTCGAGGGAAATCTCTGCCCCCTTAGCCAAACCGCAGCGCCGGTCTAGGGCGGCAAGGATCTGCCCTACCTGCTCCGGGGTCAGCAGGGAGGGAGTGCCGCCGCCGAAAAACACCGTTTCCAGGGGAGGGCCACTAGTGAGGTTGATTTCCTGCTCTAGGAGGGTCACGTACAAGGCCACGGTGCCGGAGTTTTCCCCCCGCAGGTAGTCCCCGAGCACTGAGACCGGGAAGTCACAGTAGTAGCAGCGGCGCCGGCAGAAGGGGATGTGGACGTAGGCTGACCGGGGTAGTTCCATGGCGGCTCCCCCAACCGTTGATGTAGTAGGATCTGGAGATATATCTATGTTCCCGGACCGGGCACCAAAGTAACCCTGGGAGGTGTACCCCGATGCTAGATGCCATTATCATCATTTCCTTTATCCTAGCGACAGGGGGAATAAGCTACCACGGCGTCGAACTGCTACCGCCGGCCATGACCGACCAAGTGACCAATCTCCAAGCCCTGCGCTGGGTGATGGCCGGGTTCGGCAGCCTCGTAGGTATGGCCATCGGTCTGAGCGCCCAGGGGGCCTACCGACGGGTGGAGGCGCAAATCAAGAAAATGCCCGCCGACATGCTCCTGAGTCGGGCCGTGGGGCTAGTGATCGGGCTGCTAGTGGCAAACCTCATGCTAGCGCCCTTGTTTTTGGTGCCGGTCCCCCCGGAATTCGGGTTTGTCAAACCCCTGACGGCGGTTCTGGGTAGTCTCCTATTTGCCTTTTCCGGGGTGACCCTAGCCGACAGCCAGGGCCGGGCGCTGCTGCGTCTCATTAGTCCCCAGAGTGTAGAGGCTCTCCTGGTGGCCGAAGGGACTCTGCAGCCGAGTGCTACTAAGGTCCTGGACACCAGTGCCATTATTGATGGCCGCATCCAGGCCCTGTTAGATACGGGGTTTTTAGAGGGGCAAATCCTCGTCCCCCAGTTTGTCCTTACCGAGCTGCAGCAGGTGGCCGACGCCGCCAACGACCAGAAGCGAGCCCGCGGCCGGCGGGGGCTTGACGTCCTCAAGCGCATCCAGAACGCCTACCCCGACCGGATCTTGATCCATCCAGCCGACTACGACGACATCAACACTGTAGACGGGAAGTTAGTCCGTCTGGCCCAGGAGATCAACGGCACTCTATTTACCAACGACTACAACCTCAACAAGGTAGCTAGTCTCCAGAAGGTGCGGGTCCTCAATGTCAACGACCTAGCCCAATCCATGCGGCCGGTTTATCTGCCTGGGGATAGTTTAGACCTGAGGATTCTCCGGGAAGGCAAGGAGCCGAGCCAAGGGGTAGGGTACCTAGAGGACGGCACCATGGTCGTAGTGGAGGAGGGACGCAGCCACATCGGCGGCGAGCTGCAGGTGGTGGTGACTAGCTCGCTGCAAACCGCCGCCGGGCGGATGATCTTTGCCCGGCCCAAGTCTACCCTGGTGGCCTAGCTATGGCCCGGGTGCTGGTGACAGGGGCGGCCGGGTTTATCGGCTTCCACTTGGCTCGCCGCCTTTTGGGCCGGGGGGACCAGGTGGGGGGCCTTGACAACCTCAACCCCTACTACGACCCGGCTCTGAAGCGCTCCCGGCTAGAGCAGCTGTTGGCCCAGCCCGGGTTCACCTTCTACCCCCTGGACCTGGCGGACCGGGCTGCTCTGGCGGACCTGTTTGCCCAGGGGAGCTGGGAAGTGGTAGTTAATCTAGCTGCTCAGGCGGGGGTACGCCACTCCCTCACCAATCCCTACGCCTACGTAGACAGCAATCTTGTCGGCTTTACCCACATCCTGGAGGGCTGCCGCCACGGCGGAGTTAAGCACTTGGTGTTTGCCTCCTCAAGTTCAGTGTACGGGGCTAACACCCAGTTTCCCTTCTCGGTGCGGCAGAACGTCGACCATCCCTTGAGTCTCTACGCCGCCACCAAGAAGGCTAACGAGCTGATGGCCCACACTTACGCCCACCTGTACGGTCTGCCCACCACCGGGCTGCGGTTTTTCACCGTTTATGGTCCCTGGGGCCGGCCGGACATGGCCCTATTTCTTTTTACCCGTTCAATCCTGCAGGGGCAGCCGATTCAGGTATTCAACTACGGCCAGATGAAGCGGGATTTCACTTACATTGACGACATTATCGAAGGAGTAGTGCGGGTCATAGACCACATTCCCCAGGGCCTAGGCCCCGCTGCCCCCCTAGAGCCCGGCACCAGCCATGCCCCGTACCGAATCTACAACATTGGCAATAACCAACCGGTAGAACTCCTGGAATTTATCCAGGTCCTAGAGCACGCCCTAGGCCAGGTGGCCCTTAAGGAGTTCCTGCCCATGCAGCCGGGGGATGTGCCCGCCACCTATGCCGATGTGACAGACCTAGAGCAGGCGGTGGGTTTCAGACCGAGTACCCCCATCACTGTGGGTATCCCCCGGTTCGTGGATTGGTACCGGTCCTACTACGGGGTCTAAGTGTAATCACGTGTTTAGCGGTGGGGGTATTCCCTGGGCTAGGAATGGGGAGCGCCCCCAGGGAGGGGAGATAACTAGGGATACTTACGCATAATTACAGATTGTCGCCCGGGTAAGTTGAGTGGGTAGGATGGGTACGAGGTTCCAATTGCAGGCAGGGCCTTGATGTTCACCCCACTTTTTCCTAGGGGCTTCCCGGCTACCCAGCCCCGTCCCGCCCAGATCGCTGGCGGCTACGCCCTGCTAGCGCTGCTATGGCTTGGGTTTGTCAGTCAAAAATCCGGGGGCCAGGGGGGGATGGCCAACCACTGGTGGTTCTTCTACAGCCTTGGGCACATCATCCTGACCGCTGGCCTCATCTACTTTCTCACCGACCAGGCTCGCCGCCGCCTCAGCCAGCAGTACTGGTTATTGTTTGACTGCCATCCCCACCCCCTGTTTATCTTCAACCTGCAAACCCTGCGTTTCTTGGCGGTCAATCAGCGGGCCATCGATGCCTACGGCTACTCCCACAGGGAGTTTTCGCACCTAAGCGTTAAGGACATCGGGCCCCCGGAGGACATGGCCCCCCTGCTCGCCTCCCTCCAGGAGCATCCCGGTTCCCTCGGGGAAATCAGGCACGAGGGGGTCTGGCGCCATTGTCAAAAAGACGGCACCGTGATCATGGCGGAGACTTCGATCACCCGGATCACCTTTGGCGGCCGACCAGCCTGGCTGATGCTGGCTCAGGATGTGACGGAGATAAGTAGGCAGCTACAGCAGGCCCTCCAGGAGCGCACCGCCGAACTACAGGAGCGCAACAGCGACCTAGAGTTTTTTGCCTCCGCTGTCTCCCATAACCTGCGCGCCCCCCTGCGGCACATTTATCAGTTTGGACAACTCCTAGCTCAGCACCTCGGGACAACTGACCCGACCGCCAATCACTACCTTCAGGTGATCCAAAAGGGGGCCGAGAAGATGGACAGCCTAACTACAGGATTGTTGGCCTTTTGTCAGCTGGCCCAGCAGTCCCTCAACTTAGTAGAAATTGACCTTGGTCCCCTAGTGGCCCACTGCATCAAAACTGTCACCGCTAACCTTCCACGACGGCCCATGGCCTTCAAGGTCGACGAACTACCTAGAGTACTCGCTGACCCGATGCTTCTGGAGGAGGTGTTTACTAACCTAATCTCCAATGGGATCAAGTTTCACCCCCCCGGGGAGTTAGTGCAGATTCGGATTGGGGTTGTGTCGGGGAAAACTATCTTTGTGGCCGACCGTGGAGTAGGATTCGACCAGGGGCAAGTTGAGCGCCTATTTCAGCCCTTCAGCCGCCTCCACCCCCAACAAGAATTCCCCGGGCTCGGGATTGGGTTAGCCCTCACCCAAAGGATTATCCAGCGGCATGGGGGCCGGATCTGGGCTGAGGGCGTGCCTGGCCAAGGGGCGACCTTCTACCTTGACTTACCTGGTCCTGTACCCCCTACCCCCGATTAAAAAGCAATCATGAATGAGCTGCCCACCAAACCATTACTCCTGAGCGCTCCGGAATACTACATTAATCGGGAGACCAGTTGGCTTGAATTTAATAACCGGGTCCTGCAGGAGGCCTACGACCCCCGTACCCCCCTCCTAGAGCGCCTGAAGTTCCTCGCCATCTTCAGTGCCAACCTAGATGAGTACTTCATGGTCCGGGTAGCTGCCCTCAAGGAGCAGGTGGAAGCCCTTTTCAACCAGCGTACTCCCGATGGTCTAACTCCCCAAGAACAGCTCCAGGCTATCTACACTCGCCTCCAGCCGGTGGTGGTGCGCCAGCACGAGTACTTTGAGCAGGAGATGCGGCGGCGACTAGCGGACCAGGGGATTTACCTTCTAGACTACATTGACCTGGACCAAGAACAGCGCCTCTACCTGCGCCAGTACTTTGAAGAGCACATTTTCCCGGTCCTCACCCCCCTCGCCGTAGACCCTAGTCATCCCTTCCCCTTTATTTCTAATTTGAGTCTCAACTTGGCCGTCATTGTCCAAGAGGAAACTAGCGGTAAGGAGTACTTTGCCCGCCTGAAGGTACCCAACCTCCTGCCCCGGTTTCTGGCCCTACCGGCGGGCCTATCCCACCCCCCCGCTGGTCAACCAGCCCTCTGGAGTGGTGTCCCCCTCGAGCAGGTGATTGCCCACAACCTGGAGCCCCTGTTTCCCGGGATGCATATCCTGGAGTACCACGGCTTCCGGGTCACCCGGGGGGCAGAGGCGGAGGTCCAGCAGTCGGAGGCGGATGATCTGCTGCAGGCCATTGAGGAGGTGTTGCGTCAACGCCGGTTTGGCGGTTCAGTGGTCCGTCTCGAGGTCCAAGCTTCCATGCCCGTGACGGTGCGGGCCCGGCTGATGGAGGAGTTAACGATTGGTGAGCAGGATGTATACGAGGTGCGGGGTATGCTCGGGCAGCGGGACCTCATTGCCCTGTGGGAGTTGCCCCTGCCCCAGTTTAAGGACCACCCCTGGTCACCAGTAGTCCCTCGGGAGTTTCAGGAAGGGGAAGACCAAGACAATCTGTTTGCGGTCCTAGACCAACGGGACCTGTTGGTGCACCACCCCTACCAGTCCTTCGCCGGTACAGTCCAGCGCTTTCTTACCCAGGCCTCCCAGGACCCGGAAGTCCTGGCGATCAAAATGACCCTTTACCGCACCTCGGGGGACTCCCCCATCGTCGATGCCCTGATTCGAGCGGCAGAGAATGGTAAGCAGGTGGCGGTGCTGGTGGAACTCAAGGCTCGCTTTGATGAGGAGAATAATATTCTCTGGGCCCGGAAGCTAGAAAAAGTGGGCGTACACGTAGTCTATGGTCTGCTGGGCCTTAAGACTCACACCAAGATCGCCCTGGTGGTGCGGCGGGAGAAGAATCGCATCCGCCGCTACGTCCACATCGGCACCGGCAACTATAACCCCAAGACCGCCCGCCTCTACACAGACCTGGGGCTGCTGAGCAGTCAAGAAGACCTAGGGGCGGATCTTTCAGACCTATTCAATTACCTAACCGGCTACTCCCGTCAGCAAGCCTACCGGAAACTCCTAGTCGCCCCTATGAACCTGCGGGAACGGATGCTGGGGCTGATCGACCGGGAGGCCACCCACTCTCAGGGGGGGAAGGCAGGCCGGATCATCGCCAAAATGAATTCCCTAGTCGACCCTGAGGTGATTACCCACCTTTACCGAGCCTCCCAAGCGGGGGTACAGATCGACTTGATAGTGAGGGGGATCTGTTGTCTACGACCCGGGTTGGCCGGGGTGAGTGAGAATATCCGGGTTGTCAGTGTGGTAGGCCGCTTCCTGGAGCACTCCCGAGTCTTTTACTTCTACAATCAAGGCCAGGAGGAGGTGTTCATCGGCAGCGCCGACTGGATGCCCCGCAACCTCGACCGGCGGGTGGAAGCGGTAGTGCCCGTAGAAGACCAACGCCTCAGCCGCGACCTGCAGGAGATCGTCGGGACAATGCTGGCGGACAACCGCCACGCCTGGGACCTACAGCCGGACTGCACCTACACCCAACGCCAGCCCCAAGAGGGGGAGCGGGAGCGCAGTTGCCAAGACCAGTTAATGGCCACGGCCCGGGGAGGTGTCGGAGTTGGGGAGTGGAGCTAAGCGGACTCGAACCGCTGACATCTACAATGCCATTGTAGCGCTCTACCAGCTGAGCTATAGCCCCTCGCAATCGCCTTGACTATTTTCGCCCGGTTGCCCTGCCTTTGTCAAGGCAGGGGGATGGCGATGACCGTAAAAGTTAATCCGGTACTCGGTGATCTTTACCCCCGTCTGGACTTCTACCTGTCGCAGGAGGTCGGGGGGGAGCTGAATGTGAACGTCGAGAATTTGGTTAGTGTCCAGACAGTTGACGTGGCTGTGGGCATAGCTAACATTGCCGTACAGGCAGCCCTCAGAACGGTCGACCCGTTCGATGATCCCTGAGTCCGAAAGGGCTTCAAGGTTTTGGTACACGGAGGTGTGACCAATATTTTTACCCAGACGGTTCAGGTAGTCGTAGATTTCCCGGGCCGACAGGTGGATCTGCACTTGCCACAGCAGCTCCAGAATCGAGCGCCGCTGCCGACTCAGGCGCATCCCCAAACTTTGACAGCGCTCTAGGGCCTCCTCAAGGGAGCGAATCGGCGGGGTGGGCGCACCTGGATGCGGCATGGCGGTCAATACTCGTACCCTGTCTTGTAATTTGGATTAGTTTGGGCTAGATCCATCATAGATTACCGGACGGGGCTTTCCTGCCCCAGGACCGCCGGATTGTTAACCAACCCATAACATGGGATTAGAATCCCCGGGGGACTAGTTCGATGGGTTATAAACATTTGTAAACTGATAGACGAGATTCGACCTGCTTTTTTCCCTCGGGAGGAGTTTCCATGCCGCTACTTCTGCTATTCGAGCGCCTGTGCCTGGGAGGCCACGTCCTGGCCATGGCCTTTGGCCTGGCGGGCTTGTTATTTGTCTTGCCCCACCCCGAGTTTATTCTGGCTTTACCCCTCCCCGGTCAACTGGCCTTTCAGTGGAGCATGGCGGGGGGAGGCGTGGTCTACATTACTCTGGGGGCGGTGGCGGTGGCCCTTTACGCCTACCGGACCTTGGGGTGGCGGGGGTGGCTAACCTTCATGGTGCCGGCACTGCTCATCTCCCTGACTAGCGAGCTCCTTGGTACTAGCACCGGCTTTCCCTTCGGACACTACGCCTACCTCAGTGGTCTGGGCTACAAAATTGCCGGGCTAGTCCCCTTCACCATTCCTCTGTCCTGGTTCTACATGGGCTTTGTGTCCTACCTGTTTGCCTGGACGGGTTTACCCTGGGGAATCCCCCGGCCCCTGCGCCTTGTGCTGACGGTGGTGACGGGAGCCTTACTGCTGACCGCCTGGGACCTGGTCCTAGACCCAGCCATGAGCCAGACGGCCTTCCCTTTTTGGACCTTTCAGGAGCCGGGGTCCTTCTTTGGCATGCCCTACCGCAACCTGGGGGGATGGCTGGGAACCGGGATGGGGTTTATTTTAGTCGGGGCACTGCTAGGGAGCTCTAACCCAGTTCAGCTCAACCGCCAGCAGTTGCTAGTCCCCCTAGTAACCTACCTGGTGAACTTCGCCTTTGGGGCAGCTATTACCCTAACTGCCCTCGACAGTCGCTTCATGGTACCTGTGGGTATAGGGGTAGGCTTGGGAGTCCTGCCGGTGCTGCTACTATGGCAAGCCGCCGACCGGCAGAGCCTGCGACGCCAAGAAGAGTTAACCGTACGGGAGGCTTCCCCTAGCTCAGTGCATGTGACGGTGAAATGAATACCCTCAGCCTCATCCTGCTAGCTCTGCAGGTACCCATGGCCGTAGTGTTGGTAAGTCGCCTTGGGCGGCCCCGCCCCCGGCCCCTGGAGCGGCGCCCTTCCCAACCCGAACACCTAGGGGCAGTCAGCGTCTTGGTGCCTACCCTCAACGAGGCGCAGCGCCTCTCCCCCTGTCTCGGGGGCTTGACTCGCCAGGGTTACGAGGTCCGGGAGGTGATCGTTGTAGACAGCCACTCCCAGGATGGCACCGGCGCTCTAGTCCTCGCTGCTGCCCACCAAGACCCGCGGTTTCGCCTCTACCACGACCCCCCCCTCCCCCCTAACTGGGTAGGTCGCCCCTGGGCCCTCCACCACGGCTGGTCCGTTAGTAGCCCGGGTAGCGAGTGGATTTTAGGTATTGACGCCGACACCCAACCCCAACCGGGCTTGGTCGCCACTCTCCTGCAGGCAGCCCAGGCGGGCAACTACGACCTGGTCTCCCTCGCTCCCCAGTTTCTCTTGCGCTACCCGGGGGAATTTCTCCTCCAGCCAGCCCTGCTGGTAACGCTGATCTATCGCTTCGGGCCCGGTGGCGAAGACTACAGTCAGCGGGTAATGGCCAATGGCCAGTGTTTCCTGTGCCGCAGAACTCTGCTGGAGGCCTTGGAGGGTTATACCCTAGCCCGCAGGTCCTTTTGTGATGATGTGACCTTGGCCCGGCAGGCGGCCGCCCGGGGAGCGCGGGTTGGTTTTCTCGATGGCAGGGGTCTGCTTAAAGTGCGCATGTACGAGGGCGCTGCCCAGACCTGGCGGGAGTGGGGCCGCTCCCTAGACCTGAAGGACGCCTGCTCCCCCCAGCAGGGGTGGGGAGACGGCCTGTTCTTGGTGGCGGTCCAAGGGCTGCCCCTAGTCCTCACCCTAGGGCTAATGCCGCTCCTGGGCACCGGTAGCCGACCGGTGTGGAGCCTGTGGGGCTTAAACCTAGGCCTGTTAGTCCTGCGCCTCGGGGTGCTTCAGGGAATCACTCCAGCCTACGACTGGGGGGGACGCCGGGGTTGGGCCGGGCTGTTTTGGCTCTCTCCCCTAGCAGACCCGGTGGCCGTGGCACGGATTATCCTTTCCCTGGGACGCCAACCCCGGCAGTGGCGAGGGCGGCAGTACGGGGACCAGGGCTAGATTTGCTACCTTAGACAAAACATCCTATTCGGATCATGGTTAAAATTATTGGTCGGCGGCGACTGGGGGTCCGGCCAGTCTACGACATCGGCGTGGTTCAAGACCACAACTTCCTTCTGGCCAACGGGTTGGTAGCGGCTAACTGCTTTAACAAGTCTCACTCCACCGCCTACGGCTACGTCACTTACCAAACTGCCTACCTCAAGGCTAACTACCCCGTTGAGTACATGGCAGCCCTGTTGACCGCCAACAGCAGTGACCAGGATAAGGTGCAAGCCTACATAGCCAGTTGTTTAAGCCTGGGAATTGGGGTTGAACCCCCGGATATTAATCGCTCCGGCGTAGACTTTACACCCTTGGCAGACCGGATCTTGTTTGGTTTGTCGGCGGTGCGTAACGTAGGTCAGGCAGCCATTGAGGCCATTTTGACTACCCGAGAGCAGCAGGGGCCCTTCAAATCCCTCGCCGACCTGTGCGACCGGGTAGATAGCCGCTCCCTGAACCGCCGAGTTTTAGAGTCCTTAATCCACTGCGGGGCCCTAGACCACCTAGAGCCGAATCGTAACCAACTAGTCCATGACCTTGACCCCCTGCTAGAGTGGGCCCAGTCCCGGGCCCGGGAGCGCTCCACCGGTCAGATGAATTTATTTGACCTGAGCCTGGGGGGAGAAGCCAGTCCGGCCGCCCTAGAGGTAGCCCCTAAAGCCCCGCCGGTTCCAGACCTGTCCCCGGCCGACAAACTGCGCCTAGAAAAGGAACTCCTCGGCTTTTACGTCTCCGACCACCCCCTGAAGGTGCTCGAGCAGGCTGCCCGGGTGTTAGCCCCCGTCAGTCTGAGGGAGGTGGAGGGGAATCACCTAGCCTCAGACCAATTAGTGAGTGCCATCGTTATGGTCACCGGGGTGAAATTGGTCACCACCAAGAAAGGGGAACGGATGGCCATCCTGCAGATCGAGGACTTGACAGGGCGGGCTGAGGCCGTAGCCTTTCCCAAGACCTACGAGCGCCTCGGGGAAGTCCTGCAGGCAGACCGGCGGTTGATGGTGTGGGGCCGGGTCGACCAGCGGGATGACCAGTGCCAGTTGATCCTCGAGCGGGCCGAACCCGTTGAGGAGGTTAAGATCTTGTTTGTGGAGCTGCGGCCCCATCAGGCTCAGGATATTGAGTGCCAACACCAGTTACGCCAGGTGCTCCAGCAGAACCGGGGTGAGGAGGAACAGGCCCAGGTCCCAGTGGTGGCAATCATTGATGACCATCAGCGTCGTTGTTTTGTGCGCTTTGGCCTCCAGCACCAGGTCAAGGACCCCCAAGCCGCGGTCAAGGCCCTCACCCAAGCCGGCTTTACTGCCCACTACAAGACCCTGACCACCGGCTGAGGAGGAGGATCGTTTTGTAATACCCTGGAAGATATTTGGAGTGCCCCAACCGTGGACGCGGACACCTACCAGCAGAAAATGCAACGGCGCAAACAGGTACAACAGGAGCGCCTAGCCACTAAAACCCACTCTAAGGGATTAGTAATCGTCCATACGGGCAACGGTAAGGGCAAAACGACCGCCGCCCTCGGGATGGTGTTGCGCTCCTTGGGGCATGGTTATCGGGTAGCCATTGTCCAGTTCATCAAGGGGGCTTGGGAGCCGGCGGAGAAGAGGATTTTTGCCGCCTGGGGGTCCCAGCTAGAATTTCGCGCCCTAGGGGAGGGATTTACCTGGGAGACCCAGGACCGGGAGCGGGACCGGCAAGCAGCCGAGCGAGCCTGGGAGACGGGCTTGGAATTCCTGGGTAACCCCGAATTTCAATTGGTTTTGCTTGATGAAATCAACGTTGCCCTTAAACTAGATCTATTAACGGTCGAGCAAGTGTTAGCTGGAATTGACCGCAAACCCCCAGCCTCCCATCTCATCTGTACCGGCCGTGGTGCTCCGGGAAAGCTCATTGAGCGGGCTGACCTGGTGACGGAAATGACCCTGGTTAAACACCCCTTTCGGGAGCAAGGAGTGAAAGCCCAACCGGGCATCGAGTACTAGGCCATCCCTACCGGCCAAGGCACCTATGGAATCTGAAGCCCTCTTGCCCATCGAACAGGAACGCCTAGTCACTAGGATCGCCTGGCGGATTCGCCAGTCCTTGGACTTGGGAAATATCTTGGATACTACAGTAGCCGAGGTGCGTGAACTTTTGGATACGGACCGGGTAGTGGTATACCGATTTAGCACTGATTGGACGGGTGTAGTCACTACGGAAGCCGTCCTGCCCGGGTGGCCGGCCCTAATCCACCAGCAGTTTGAGGATGTCTGCTTCACCAGTAACTATATTCACCCTTACCAAGAGGGACGGGTCGGCAACATCAGCAACATTGAAAGTGCGCCCATCCAACCCTGCCATCGGGAGATGCTCCAGCGGTTTGCCGTGCGGGCCAACCTGGTGGTGCCAATTCTCCAAGGGGTAACCCTGTGGGGGCTGTTGATCCTGCACCACTGCCGGGGTCCCCGGCCTTGGACAGACTTGGAAATCAACCTGCTGCAGGATTTGGCCCTCCAGGTGGGCATTGCCATTCAACAGTCGGAACTGTACGCCCAAGTCCAGCGCCTCAATAGCACCCTGGAAACCCAAGTGCAGGAGCGCACGCGGGAGCTGCGGCAGATCCTAGAATTCACCGACGTCCTTAGCCAAATTACCCACCGAGTCCGCGATAGTCTTGACGAACGCCACGTGCTGCAAACGGCGGTAGAGGAGTTGGGGCAGGTGCTGCGGGTAGACTACTGCGGTGCTGCCCTCTATAACCTAGAGCACACCAAGGCCGTGATGCACTATGAATACCTCCGTCCCCAGGTCCGGTCCCTACTCGGGGAAGCCCTCATACTGGAGGAGTGGGGGGGAACTTTGCCACAACCGGAACAGACCCGGCTGTTGATGCCCATTCAAGATGACCGGGGAGTGCTCGGCTATCTGCTCCTAGGGCACCATAGTAACCGGGCCTTCAGCCCCTCAGAACAGCAACTAGGGCGGCAGGTGGCTAACCAGTGCGGTATCGCCCTGCGGCAGGCGCGCCTCTACCAATCTGCCCAGACCCAGGTCCAGGAGCTATCACACCTCAACCAGATGAAAGATGAGTTCCTCAGCGCTGTCTCCCACGAACTACGCACCCCCATGACCAATATGAAATTGGCGATCCGGCTGCTGAAGTTGAACCTCGGGGAGAGGGAACTAGAAGCCCAAACTAAAGGGGAGCAGTACCTGAAAATCCTCCAGGACGAGTGTGACCGGGAAATCCACCTAATCAATAATTTGTTGGATCTGCAGCGCCTAGATTCAGGGCAGTTCACACCCCAGTGGGACCAGATCCGGATACAAGAGTGGCTGCCAGCGGTCCTCACTCCCTTTCAGGAGCGCATCCGGGAGCGTGAACAGGGGTTTCATCTGGATTTGAGTGCTGACCTGCCCCCCTTTGTGGGGGATGTCTCTTCCCTGGAGCGGGTGATAGTAGAACTGGTGAACAACGCTTGCAAGTACACACCCAGCCAGGGCAGAATATCCGCATCTCTCTCCTGCCGAGAAGGCCAATTTCAGCTGCGTGTCTGCAACACCGGCGTGGAGATTCCCCAGGGAGAACTAGAGAAGGTTTTTGAGAAGTTTTACCGGGTTCCCAGTGCTGACCCCTGGAAACAAGGGGGGACAGGCTTGGGGTTAGCCTTGGTCCAGAAATTAGTACAGTACATGGGAGGGGAAATTTCAGTCACCAGTTCCGGCAACCAAACCTGCTTTCACGTGCACGTACCCAACCATAATCCCGGTTAGAATTACCCCATAAACTCACTACCGCCCTAGGTCTTTGCTGAGATCCCTCCATGCTAATTTGCCCTCAGTGCCAAACTGAAACTAACGAGCTGAACAAATTTTGTCTACAGTGTGGTGGGTCCTTGACCAGCAAGCGCTGCCCGGCCTGCGGCACAACCGTTAGTTTCACGGACCAGGAGTGCCCCAACTGTACAGCTTTCGTGGGCACCACCTACCAGGTCCTCCTGGAGGGAGACCCTCTCGCGGAGTCTTCATCTACCCACCTTGACCCCCAGGAGCGCTATAGAATCCTGGACCTGCGTCTTGCCGAGGGGACCCTAGTCCGGGGGCTAGTTCTCGACTCCCAGCCCTTCCAAACCCCCCTAGGCCAACCCCCTCGCCCCCAACTGGCCCAGACCTACCAGGACCTGCAGGGGCAGCTGTACTCAGCGGTACCCAAGGTTGGGGATAGTTGGCTGGAACCCCAGCGACAAATAGTGCTCCTCGAAGACCGCTCTCGCTGGACCCCCCTGGGGGAACGTTGGCAAAAGGGCCCTGTGCCCGCCCTCCAACTTTTGCATTGGCTCCACGATCTGGCCCAATTCTGGCAAGTCCTAGAGCCCCATGGGTTCCGACAGACGGTTCTAGAACTAGATAACCTGCGTCTAGATGAGGATGAATCTCTAGGTTTTCAGTACCTGTACCCTGACCCAGGCCCCCTGACCTTAGCTGATCTGGGACACTCTTGGCAGAAACTCCTGGAAAACTCCCCGGATCCCTTGAGTGAAGCCCTAGTCCATCTGTTATCGAGCCTGATTGAAGGTAAACTTCAAAGTACCGCGGAGCTGTCAGCCCTGCTAGAGCAGATTGTCGAGGCCATGAACTTGCCGGATGACTCGGCCGATGAGGTAGGGGATGATACCCCCACGGTAGTCCTGCCCATGCAACTGTACAGCGTTGAGGATGCGGCCCTAACTGATAATGGCAGCCAACGCAGCCACAACGAGGACAGCTTCGGGGTCAGCGTCAGTATGCACAAGGAGGAGGGGCCGGCGGGGCGCAGCCTGAAGTTTCGGGGACTGTATATCCTGTGCGATGGCATGGGAGGCCACGCGGGGGGAGAAGTCGCCAGTGCCCTGGCGGTCAAGACTCTCCAGGCTTACTTCCAGGCCCACTGGGGGGAAACTCTCCCCACCCAAGCGGAAGTTTTGGCGGGGGTGCAGGAGGCCAACCAAGCTATCTATGACATTAACCAAGAGCAAGACAGCTCCGGCAGTGGCCGCATGGGTACTACCCTGGTTCTAGTCCTAGTCCAGGATACGGACTTGGTGGTAGCCCACGTGGGGGATAGTCGTCTCTACCGCCTGCGCCGCAAGGAGGGCTTAGAACAACTGACCGTGGACCACGAGGTGGGACAGCGGGAGATTCAGTGGGGAGTAGATGCGGCCATCGCCTACGCCCGTCCCGACGCCTACCAACTCACCCAAGCCCTTGGCCCCCGCGGCGACGACTTTATTAATCCCGACATTCAATACTTTTGTGTGCGAGAGGATAGCCTGTTTCTCCTGTGCTCCGACGGCCTCAGTGACAACGACTTCCTCGAGGAGCACTGGCAGGAGCACCTGAAACCCTTGCTCAGCTCCCAAACCAATCTCGAGCAGGGGGTAGCCCGCCTAGTTGAACTAGGTAATAATTACAACGGCCACGACAACATCACTGCCCTAGCGGTACGGATTAAGGTGAGGCCGAATATGGCCTTGATGCGCTCCTAGGAATGGAATACCGGCCACACTCCCAGAATAACCCACAGGTCTGCCCCGAGTAAGCCTAAACTACACCCCAGGAGGGCCAGGTACATCCAGGGTTGGGCCAGGGGCCGGATAGTACTAGTGTCGAGCTGACTGTGGGCCTGGAGGAGGCGCAGGAATTGGGCAAAGCCGCTAATGCGCATCGGCAGCAGGTAGGCCTGACCCTGGGTAGTAGTTAGGTAGTGGGCTCGGCCCCCCTGGCTGGTGGGGCGGTACTCTAGGGAGGCTACCTCGGTCCAGCTGACCGCCCAGCCCCGCACCAGCCACCCCGGTACCCAGGCAGGGTAGGAGACCCTCAGACCCTCGGCATCCACCTCCACCCGTTGACCGAGGAGGCCCTGAAGGGCCAGGAGCCCTAATAGCACTCCTGCTGACCCCCAGGCCAGGGACCCCCACTTCTGTTTGAGGACTAACAGGACCGGCAGGGGCAACAACAGGGCCCCTAGGAGGAGGTACAGAGATAGGCGAATTAGGGGGGAGATGCGGAAAACTGTAACCGTCATGGGGGCTAGGTAGGGTTTAGGTGAGGGTGTGGCGGCGGAAAAAGTCCCAGACCACCTGCGTAGCATTAATGGCATGACTGACCGGACCCACCAGGGCTGGCCGGTGCACATCAGTGCCGGGCCAGGAGTGACCAGCGCCCTCCAGGGTGTACAGCAGGACCTCAGCTGCCCGACTACAGTGGTTATAGTCGGTTTCCACTGCTCTGGTGCCATCGCCGCTGGGATTGGGGGGGCTAGTCTGGATGGCCTGACCGACACAGTGGTCCTGGGAACGCCAAAAGTTAACCGTCTGGAGCACCGAGAGGATTTTCCCCCCAGCTCCCAACTGTACTGTCCCCCCGTTGTAGGGGACTATCGGGTCGGCGGTGCCGTTGATCATTAGCAGGGATACCGGGCGGGTGGGGTGACAGTGGTCCACGAGAGCCTGGGGCATGGTGGCATTTAGGGAAGCAAAGGCGGCAAAGCGCTCCGACAGTTCGCAGGCTAGGCGCTGAACCATAAATCCTCCGTTGGAGGTGCCTACGGCGTAGATACGCCGCTGGTCTATGGTGCGGACCGTAGATAGCTCAGTAATCAGGTCGCGCACAAAACCCACATCATCGACGTGGGGGAGGCCGGAGGTATCTCGGCCATCATTCCAGTGGTGGTCAACGCCGTTGGGATACGCCACCAAGAACCCATCCCGTTCCGCTAGGTCATTGAAGCGGGTGTTTGCTGCTAGGCGGTCGCCTTGGCCGTGACCACCGTGGAAAGCCACAACCAAAGGTAAGGCCTGACTTGGCCGGTAGGAGGAGGGGGTGTACAGGTAAAAGCTGCGCTCCGGACCGCTCCTAGTGGCCAGTTGCCCAGAGACCATAGCTCCGATCTCCCCGGCGGGAACCGAGGTCGTAGCCCGGGAGTTGCAGGCGGGCAGCAAACTTAAGGCAATCGCCATCCCCAAACCAACTAAAAACCAGCTCAAGGGGTTAGAACGGAACATCCTAGGGCACCTAATAAATCCTACAAATCTTGTTACAAATCTTGGGCGAGTTTTCCTAAGGGGCTGATTTTAGCCCCTGCCAGACCTCCAAACCACCCCGGGGGTTATCCTGGTAAACCCACTCTGAACCCTGCTTGACTGCTAGGCGTGGCCCAAAGGGATTGGTGGTGCCGATAAACAGACCGTGGGGAGTTGAAACCATAGTCCGCAAACCGATATTGTAACGGTTGCCCAACCCCCCCCGGTCCACCGGCAGCCAATTTTCCCCGTCGGCAGACCGCCACAGCTCAAAGCCTCCCGGTTGGCGGAGGATGGTGTCTATGCCCACCTGGGTAATTAACCGCCGTTGCCGCGCCGGCAAACCGCCGAGACGCCGCCAAGTCAACATTAAGCCCGCCATGTTAAAGGTCCCCAGGTACAGCCACCCTTCGTGGACTGCCATGGTCCAGAAATAGCCGTTGAGCAGGTTGCCAAACCCCGGTGGGTAGGTACTCAGGGGCTCCCCCTGACTAGAACGGCGGCGATTCCCGACCACCACTTGCCAGGTGTGGTCACAGTTGAGCCGCACCAGCTCCGCCCCCCCGGGGCCGATCCGATTGACCACATCGTAACCGGCTTGCTGGATACCTGAGCCAATGTACAAAGCATCCCCAAAGGGCATCATGGCTAGGGCAATCTGGTTGAGGGGGCCCCGGCCCGCCCCGGCCTTGACCACCTGCCGCCATTGCCCATCGCCGGTTGTGTCCCAAACCTGATAGCCCTGGTTATTCAAGGTGCCGGCGTAGAGGCGCCCCTGAAATTCCGCGAGGGTAAACACCCCTTCATTGGTTTCATCGCCAAACCCCGGCTCACTGACCTGCTGCCAACTGCCCCGGGCTGGGTCAGCGCTGGCGTAGATAATCGGAGCTCCGGAGATGTTACTGCGCCCCGGGCGACTGGCCGAGGGGGAGGCTTGACGGGTAGCTGTCGGGGAAGTGTACAGACGGCCCTTGTAGGCAACCAACAGCCGGGAACTGACGATGGCAAGCCCCAGGTCGCGGTAGTCAAGGACCGGGGTGAAGGTTTCTCCATCCTGGGAGCGCAGGATCATCGCTCCGGGGGCCCGGCCAGGGGAGGTGGTGGCCACGTAGAGGGCCGGGGCTACATCCGACTCCCCCTGAAACACCGTCATAGCTCGGTAACCGTACTCCCGAGCCACCTGGGAGCCATCGGTACCCTCCACAAGGGGCGCTTGGAGGACCTGGCGCCAGGTCCTAGTCTCAGGGGTATAGCACCAGATCTGGGCCCGCCGGTCTAGGGCGTAGATGCCCTCCAAATCATCGGGGCACTCTACCGGCCAGACCTCTAAGTCCCAGGCCTGGCAAATTCCCTGGTGTAGTTTTACTAAACAAAAGTTAGCCCGGGTAGTGCCCACGTAGAGACGGCCCTGGAACCAGGCCATGGAGTGGGCATAGCTATTGTAGCCATCCCCAAACCCCTGGGTAGCAATGGGCCGAAAGTCCTTAGCACTCAACCCCCGGGCAGCTCCGGTAAGGCGTTCTTTAGTTAAAATAGTCATCGGGTTTTTGGTGAGGTTCTCGTTAGCAGACGTTCATGACAGATATCCCCCAGCCTATCTTCATTTTGGCTTCTCCCCGGTCCTACACCTCCTTGGTTTGCGGCATGCTCGGGCAGCACCCCCAAGCCTACGGGGTGCCGGAGCTGAATTTGTTTCTTGGCGACACCCTCGAGGGTTTCCTCCAGGAGATCCGTAAACAGCCCCGGAAGTTACACGGTCTGCTGCGGGTAGTAGCCCAACTCTACGCTGGGGAACAGACCCTGAGTGCCGTAGAGATGGCCAAGCGCTGGATAATATCACGCCTCTCCTGTAGCAGTGCGGAAATCTACTGCCAATTGGGGGCCAAGGTGGCTCCCTGCCGGATTGTCGATAAAAGCCCAGCCTATTCCCTCGACATCACCCATCTCTACCGGATTGGCCGGGCCTTCCCCCAGGCTCATTTTGTCCACCTAGTGCGTCATCCCCGGGCCCAGGGAGAGTCCTTGATGCGCCTGATGCCCCAGGTTTATCGGGCTAAGCAAAACTTACACCCCGAGGCCCGGGGAGGGGTGCGGGTCACCACTACCCTGGTCAACATGGTTGACATCCACACCGACCCACCCACCATTGATTTCCAATACCTGTGGTACCGGATGCAGTACCGGATTCGGGAATTTTTCCAGACCCTACCCCCTGACCGGAAACTGGTGTTGCGGGGGGAGGACCTCCTGGGGGACCCCCACCGGCAGTTTCAGGCCCTGTGCACGTGGCTGGGGTTATCCTGGAGCGAAACGGACTACCAGGCCATGGTCCATCCAGAGGAATCTCCCTACGCCAGTTTCGGGCCCCTAGGAGCCAACCTGGGTAATGACCCCAACTTCCTGCGCAATCCCCACTACCAGCAGCGCCCGATCAAGCCGAGTTCCCTTGAAGGCCCCCTCCCCTGGCGCCGGGACCAGGCCGGCTTCCTACCGGCAGTGGTTCAGATGGCCCAAGAGTACGGGTATCAGTAGGGGGGATTACTTATCGTGCTGGTTCTGCCAGATCTGCCGATACAAAAGCTCTAGTTCATTGCCGGAGCGGCGGAATACTCGCACCTGCTTGAACATAAACATCTGAAACAGCCGGTAGAAAGCCAGGCTCACAATTGCCACCACTAGGCCACTAGCAGTACTCACCAGGGACTCACCAATGCCGGTGGTCACCTGCGCGGTAGAAGCGGTTCCTAGGTCCCCTAGGCGAATCGACTCCAGGGAGTCAATCAGCCCGAGGACCGTCCCCAGTAGCCCCAGGAGGGGAGCCAGGGCAATCACGGACTCGAGCATTTTGTCTCCTTGACGCATGGCTGCTAGCTCCTCCGCCGCCGCTGCCTCTAGGGCTAATCGAAAAGCCTCCGGGTCCGGGTCCTTCAAGCGCAAGGGGGCGTAGAGAAACCGGCCGATCGGCTGAGCCGCACACTGGCGGGCAATCTCGGTGGCTGCTTCCCAATCCTCGTAGGCTCGCTCCAGAATCGAATCTGCTAAAACCGCCTCCCGGGCCAGCATACGCCACCAAAACCACAGGCGCTCGAGAATCGTGGCCAAGGACAAAACCGATAGGCCCAGGAGGGGGACAAGAGCTACACCGCCCCGGGCAAAGATCTCATGGAAGTTCACTCTTGTCGTCCCCTCAGGCGTTGCGGTGGTGTCTTAAGTTATCTTAAGAAGGCCCGGCTCAAATTATACCAAGAAAACCCCTCCCGCCCCCATGACCCGCCGTACACCCCTCCACGACCTGATGCTCCACCTGGGGGCCCGCATGACTAAGTTTGCCGGCTGGGAGCTGCCCCTATCCTTTCACGGAATTCTCCAGGAGCACCAGGCGGTCCGCACGGGGGGCGGGCTGTTTGACATTTCCCATATGGGCCGGTTCGAGCTAGTCGGGGTGGGTTTGATCGATAAGCTTCAACCCCTAGTGCCCACGGACCTGAGCCGGCTCCAGCCAGGACAGGCTCAGTATACGGTCTTGCTGAACCCCGAGGGGGGCATCCTCGATGACTTGATTTTCTACTACCAGGGGGGAGAAGACCCCGCTCGGGGTCTGATGATCGTCAACGCTGGCCGGACGGCAGCCGATGAGGCCTGGCTCCAAACAAACCTGCCGCCGGGGGTGCGCCTGGAAAACACTACCTCGAAGCAGGCCCTGATCGCTTTCCAGGGTCCCCGGGCGGCCCTCTGGTTACAACCGCTAGTGGATCTGGACTTGGAAAAATTGCCTGGGTTTAGCCACAGCCCGGTCAGGGTCCTTGGTCAACCGGGTTGGCTAGCCCGGACTGGCTATACCGGGGAGGATGGGTTTGAGCTGCTGGTGTCGCCCCAAACGGGGGAGCACTTGTGGCGGGCCCTCCAGGGGGCGGGAGCAGCCGCCTGCGGCCTGGGGGCAAGAGACACCCTCAGACTAGAGGCGGCCTTGGGTTTGTACGGCCTAGATTTGGACGAGAGTACCACCCCCCTGGAGGCAGGCCTCAGCTGGCTGGTGGATTGGTCTAAGGGGGAATTCATCGGCCGGGAGGCCTTGAGCGCCCAGAAGCACTCCGGCCTGCACCGGCGTCTAGTTGGTTTAACCACCCCTGGCCGCCACATCCCCCGCCATGGCTATCCCCTGGTGTACCAGGGGCAAAAGGTGGGGGAGGTCACCAGCGGCACCCTCGCCCCTTCCCTGGGACACCCTATCGCCCTGGGCTATGTCCCAAGAGCCCTGAGCTCCCCCGGCCAAACCCTGGGGGTGGAAATCCGTGGTCAGACCTGGGAGGTGACCGTAGCTAAGCGGCCCTTTTACCGGCGCAGCCAGTAGGGCGGTCTGATCATCCAGGCCCCAAGAGTCATGGGAACCAGGGTCAAGATCCAGGCCGCCCTCACCCCTAGGGAGTGGTAGTGCTCACCGGAGTGGTGCTGGGGTCTGTGGAGGGCCGGGGGTTGAAGTTGGCCGGAATGTGGTTAACAATCCCGAGCTGCTGGTCCACCGGGACAATGCCAATCGCCGCGCAGGAAGCACCGTTTTGAGCTGGTAGGCTGGTTAGCCAGCTGGTGGGGACTTCTGCGTAGCTAGCCGGCAGGGGAGCGGCATTGCCGTTCAGGCGGGCGTTGTCGAAGGCCCCGAGCAGGTCTGTGACGTCGGGGGTGAGGGCATCCTGGGGACCAAGACCACTCATGTGGAACTCGATCCTGCCCCGGCGGCGGCCCTCTAGTTCGTCGGGCAACTTGGCTAGGGGCGGCAGGTTAAACAGGGCGTCCACGAACTTCACCACCGAGGCTTGGCTACCGGCGGAGCTGACGACGGCGTGGACTTGGGAGTAGGGGGAGATGAGGATCAGGGGGACCCGGGGGCCATCACTGACTACTGAACCATCGGGGCCGTGGCTCAGGACCGGCGGCGGTACGTGGTCGTAATCCCCCTCCGAGTCGTCAAAGGTGATGATGATCACCGAGTGCTTCCAGTAGGGGCTCTGGGCGATGGCGTTGACGGCCCGGGCTAGGAGCACGTCACTGATCTGGGCATCGGAGTAGGCCGGGTGGTCATCATCCCCGAGAAAGTTCTTCTGGACGTTGGGGTCTGGGTTGGTGGGGGTCAGGCCAAAGATGTTTTCAAAGCCCCCCTTGACGTAGAACACCCCACCCGCCGGGGGGAGAGAGCGCTGCTGCAGAGCAGTGAAGAAGTCGTTGAGGCCGTGGAGGTGAGCGCGCAGGCTAGGGTTGTTGGCAATGTAGCCAAAGTACTGGGGGCCGTTGTGGTGGGTGACGTAGGAGGCGTGGGTGCCCTGGACCGCTGGCCCTAGATCCGTCGGTTCTCGGTCGAAGCCCTCTTCATACCAGCCCCATTGGACGGTCCTGCCGCCCCGGGCGGTGATAGCCTTGACGTCTTGGCCCACATCGGCCAGGTCGGTGCTGGGCATGGTGTCCTGCTGGGCAACCGAACCGAGGCTACCCCCCTGGAGGGTCAGGGGGAGGGAAGCGTAGGTTTGATTGTACTGGGTGGTGAAGGGACCACTGCCAGTAAAGTCACCCGGGTTGACCGGCAGGCGTTGGCTGGGGGGGTTGGGGTCGTTGGGGGAGCCCCATAGGGGGTCGGTGTCGTTCACCACCGGCTCCCCTGGGCCACTATTGCCGTTGCCGGTGAAGGCGAGGTTAGGGTGTAAAACCCACTGGGTTAGACCAGTCTGGGCGGCGATAATCGAGAGGTTACCGGGAGTCGAGGGGCCGGCAATATCCTCAAAGATGTGGTCAAACAGGGTGAAGCGGGCCGCGTAGTTCCACAGGATGGGTACGGTGTTACAGTCCTCGTGGGCCATGGCTAGCTCGCCGTACTGCAGGGCCTTCAGGGAGGGGTTACCGCTGGGGCTGTACTTAAGCTCCTCGGTAATGGAGAAGCGGTCCATGCGGGGATGGGTACCTACAACGTCCATTTTCTGGACCGTCAGGGCGTGGGAGTGGTCGATGTCGTCGGTGTCGGCGGCGTACTGGGCCGGACCAATGAGGAAGGGCTGAATGGTGGTCGTCGTCCCGTTCAGAAGCACGATCTGTTGGTTAAACCCCAGGGTCCGAGAGGGGGGCTGGGAGTAGAGACCGTCAGCCCCTGGGTAGGTGCCCAACAGGGAGTCGAAGCTGCGGTTTTCTTGGTAGAGCACAAACACATACCGGATGTGGCGCCGCAGCAGGGCCAATTTCTGGGCGGGGGTCAGAAGGGGCTCATCCCGGCTGGGTACCACGTAGGGCACCACGGAGGCCGGGGGCTGGATGTTGACTAGGCCAGGTTGACCGCTGCCCTTCCAATCCACAACGGTCCGGGGCTGGAGGGCGAGGGCGGCCAGGGGCTGGGCCAGCTCCAGGGAGCATAGAACAGCTGTGAGGGCCAGGGAACTGATACTTATCTGAGGGAGTCGCATACTTAGCAGTTTCCTTGTCCTAAATTGAGGATGGGCTGCCAGCATGATACCGCCACCCCTGAACTAGGGCATGTCAGGCAGCAAACATCAACCCGGAATTTTTCCGACCAAACGTGACCCTGGCAACCCCCTAGGGGGAGCTCATCAGGAGACCCTGGTAAACCTGAAAAAACTCCGCCGGGTCACTGTGCTCTCCCACGTGATGGCCCAAGACTACCCCCTGTACCACTAGGGCTGCGAGCCACTCCAGGGATAGACCAGCGGCTAGGGAACCCCGGTCAGGGGGTAAGAAGGAGCGCAGGTTAATGCCCATAGCCGGTACCGGATTTTCCCAATTCACCCCCACCCCCACTACTGCCCATTGCTGGGGGCCCCAGGTATAGGTTTCTGTCAAGATGCCCCCAAGTTTTTGACCCCCTAGGATTAGGTCGTTGGGCCACTTGAGCTGGAGGGGAATCCCTTGGCGCTGGAGGACGGTGGCAATACCCCAGGCACTCCACAGGGTCAGCCACGCCCCTTGGTCCGGGGACAGGGCTAAACCCAAGGACAGGTAGAGGCCCCCGGGCAGAGACTCCCAGACCCGGCCCCGTTGGCCGCGACCGGCCGACTGTTCCCCAGCGATCACCACGGTACCCGAGGGTGCCCCCTGCCGCAGGAGCTGGGCAAGGGTAGTGTTAGTGGAGGGGAGGCTGGGGAAAAAATGGCAGTGAAACTCCTGGGCGTGGGGGGTAGGACACTGCCTGAGGTAGGCATAAAACTTTTCCTGGTCAAACTCTGGCGACGACATAAACCCCCTTAGCTGGCCCCGTCCCGGGCCGTGATGTTTTGGCATGGGATGAAGCTCAATCAACATACCCCCCTCCCTCCCTAAGGATGGGCCAGCCGGCCCTTAAGTTCCAGGGGCTATACTGGGCATGGATGGACCCGACCGACTTAACCTGTGACTGACCTGCGCACCTTTTTGAATCACCTTGAGCACCAGGGGCAGTTGCACCGGGTGAAGGTGCCCGTAAACCCCCACCTAGAGCTAGCGGAAATTGCTAACCGGCTACTGCAACAGGGGGGGCCAGCCCTCCTGTTCGAGCAGGTCCAGGGGTCCAACTACCCAGTGGCAATTAACGTCCTTGGCACCCTGGAACGGGTTTGCTGGGCCCTAGAGTGCCAGGGCTTAGGGGATCTAGAAACCCTAGGACGCAAGCTAGCACTTCTATACCAAATGCGCCCCCCCCGCCAGCCCTCCCAGGCCCTAGAGTTGGGCCGGGCCCTGTGGGATGTGGTGCGGGCCAAACCGAGTCGCGATCTGTTCCCCCCCTGTCAGCAGGTGGTCTGCCAGGGGAAAGAAGTAGATCTAGACCAGCTACCCCTGCTGCGGGTTTATCCTGGGGATGCCGCGGCGGTGCTGACCCTCGGCCTGATGGTGACCCGTGACCCGGAAACCGGGGTACCAAACGTGGGGGTTTATCGGCTCCAGCGGCAATCGCCCCAGACCATGAGTGTCCAGTGGCTCTCGGTGCGCGGTCCTACCCGTCACCTGCGCAAGGCTGCTGAGCGGGGCCAGAGCCTGCCGGTGGCGGTGGCGGTGGGGGTCCATCCCCTGCTGATCATGGCAGCAGCCACCCCCTTGCCTGTGGACTTGTCTGAGTGGCTGTTTGCTGGCCTGTACGCTGGAGTCGGGGTATCCTTAGCCCGGTGTAAGACCCTGGACCTGGAGGTACCTGCTAGTGCTGAGTTTGTCCTCGAGGGTACGATCACCCCAGGAGAAGTGGCCGAGGACGGCCCGGCGGGTGACCATATGGGCTTCTACGGGGGGGTTAATCCCCAGGCTCCCCTAATTCGCTTCCACTGCCTGACCCGTCGCCGGCAGCCTATTTACCTAACTACCTTCAGTGGCCGCCCTCCCAAGGAGGACGCCATGATGGCCATTGCCCTTAACGCTATCTACACCCCTATCCTACGGCAGCAGATCCCGGAAATTGTCGACTTCTTCCTACCCATGGAGACCCTCAGCTACAAGGCAGCTATTATCTCCATTGACAAGACCTACCCAGGCCAAGCCCGGCGGGTAGCCCTGGCCTTCTGGTCTGCCCTGCCCCAGTTTACCTACACCAAGTTTGTGGTGGTCGTTGATAAATCCATCAATGTCCGAGACCCCCGCCAGGTAGTGTGGGCGATCGCTGCCCAGGTTGACCCAGCCCGGGATGTGTTTATTCTGCCTGAGACCCCCCTGGACCGGCTGGACTTCGCCACCGCTAAGGTGGGCTTGGGGGGACGCCTGGGGGTAGACGCTACCCGGAAAATCCCCCCGGAAACTGACCGGGACTGGGGAGTACCCCTAGAATCGGACCCGGAGACCGCTGCCCTAGTGGAGCGGCGCTGGCAGGAGTACGGCTTTGGGCCGTCTGGGGCCGTGACCCCAGACCCACGCCTATTTGGCTATGACCTATAGGGGCAGCGCCTTCAAGATTTTTAATAAAATTTCTCATCTGGTCAGCTTAGGCTAGTCTTTCAGGGCTATTTCAGCGCCCCGGTATGCCCCTAGAGGACTTTTAAGATGAGCAATTTAGCTACCCAACTGCGGGAGGGGACCAAAAAGTCCCACACCATGGCCGAAAATGTCGGTTTTGTGAAGTGCTTTTTGAAGGGGGTAGTAGAGAAGGATTCCTACCGCAAGCTGGTAGCTAATCTGTACTTCGTCTACAGCGCCATGGAGGAGGAGCTGGAGCGGCACCGCACCCACCCAGTCATCGGCCCGGTCTACTTCCCGGAACTCAACCGCAAAGCCAGCCTTGAGCAGGACTTGCTCTACTACTACGGGCCGGGCTGGCGCACCCAGGTTAACCCTTCGGCCGCCACCCAAACCTACGTCAAGCGGATTCGGGAGGTGAGCAACAGCGCCCCTGAGCTGCTGCTCGCCCACACCTACACCCGTTATCTCGGAGACCTCTCTGGAGGACAGATCCTCAAGGGCATTGCCCAGCGAGGGATGAACCTAACCGATGGTCAAGGGACCAACTTCTACGAGTTCAGCGCGATCCCAGACGAGAAGGCCTTTAAGGCCACCTACCGCCAGACCCTAGACCAACTCCCCCTAGACGAGCCGGCCATCGCCAAGATCGTCGCCGAGGCTAACGCCGCCTTTGGCTTGAACATGGAGATGTTCAAAGAACTAGAGGGGAATTTGATTAAGGCGATTGGGGTAATGCTCTACAACAGTCTGGTCCGGCGGCGCACCCGCGGCAGCACCGAATTGGCCACGGCGGAATAAGTTTGAGGCCGGCCACGGATGGGCGGGGTTCTTGTTACAATACTTAAAGTCAGTGTTGACAGCAAGGACCAGCCCAGTGTACCAACTCCCGCCGGCTTCTTCTCTTCCCCCCGCCACCAGCCCCGGGCCTGAGGCAAGTACCGCCGCCGCCCACTACGACCCGGAAGCAATTACCGCCTTCTACCGCCGCCGCCCCGGCGAAGTGGTGCGCCGGGCCCTGCAAATCTGCTGGCCGGTGCTCGTGTTTCTCACTTCCCTGTGGTGGGATGGCCGGACCGGCAGGCAGTGCCAAGCCCAGCGAGCCCGGGAACTTAAAGACCTGATTACCCGGCTCGGGCCAGCCTATATCAAGATCGGCCAGGCCCTTTCCACCCGCCCGGATCTAGTACCGGGGGCTTACTTGGAAGAGCTTTCCCACCTGCAGGACCAGCTACCAGCCTTCCCCGATGAGCTGGCCTATCAGTTTGTCCGTGAGGAGCTCGGGGCAGAACCCCTGGAGCTTTATGCTGAACTTACCCCCAGTCCCATTGCTGCCGCCTCCCTGGGGCAAGTGTATAAGGGACGCCTCAAGAGCGGCGAAGCGGTAGCAGTGAAGGTGCAGCGCCCAGACCTGGCGCGCAAGATTGCCATCGATATCTACCTGCTGCGGACCCTGGCCGCCTGGGTCCAGGGTTGGTTCAAGCGCATCCGCAGTGACCTGGTAGGCATCATCGATGAATTTGCCCAGCGGATGTTTGAGGAGATGGACTACAACCACGAGGGTCGTAACGCCGAGCGCTTTGCTGACCTGTACGGGCATATGAAGGATGTGTACGTACCCAAGATCTACTGGCAGTACACCCGCCGGCGGGTCCTGACCATGGAGTGGGTCGACGGGGTGAAGCTGACTAATCCCCAGAAAGTGCGCGACCTGGGGATCAACGCCAGCTACCTGATCGAGGTGGGGGTCCAGTGCACCCTGCGCCAGCTCCTCGAGTACGGCTTTTTCCATGCGGACCCCCACCCGGGGAACCTGCTTGCCACCCCGGACGGGAAGCTAGCCTACCTCGACTTTGGCATGATGAGCGAGATCGACCGCCGCCAGCGCTACGGCCTGATCGAAGCCATCGTCCACCTGGTGAACCGGGACTTCCCTGGGCTAGCCCAGGACTACGTGCACCTAGAATTTCTCTCCCCCACCACAGACCTAACCCCGATTATTCCGGCCCTAGCCAAGGTATTTCATAACGCCCTGGGGGCGAGTGTGGCGGAATTAAATATCAAAAGCATCACCGACCAGCTGTCGGATTTGATGTACGAGTACCCCTTCCGGGTCCCCGCCTTCTACGCCTTGATCATCCGCTCCCTGGTCACCCTAGAGGGGATTGCCATCCACATCGACCCTCAATTTAAGGTCCTCAGCAAAGCCTACCCCTACGTGGCCAAGCGACTCCTAACGGACCCAGCCCCGGAACTGCGCAGCTCCCTGCAGGACCTGCTGTTTCAAAACGGTAACTTTCGCTGGAACCGTCTGGAAAATCTCCTGCGCAATGCCCCCCACAGCGGAGAATTTGACTTTGACCAGGTCCTTGACCAAAGTGTGGAGTTCTTACTGTCTCCCCGGGGCAGCAGCATTCGGGAAAGCCTAGTGCGGGAAGTGGTCAAGAGTATTGACCTGTGGTCCTGCAACCTAGTGGAGACCTCCCTGTGGTTAGTGCAGGAGCGTCTGGGACTGGCGGTTCACTATACCCCCATCCCAGTGCCGGAGCAGGAGGTCACTGAGAACTTACGGCGGCTCTGGGCAATTCTCAAGCAAATGCCGGGTTTTGAACCGATGCACCTAGTCAGCCTCCTAGCACAGGTCTTGGCCCGCTCAGAGGTGCACCAGATGGGCCGGGAGTTAGCCAGTGCCCTGGGCCAACGGGCCCTCTCACGCCTGATCCGGGGCCTGGTCCTCTCCAATGACCCGGACCTAGTCACCAAGACTGCCACCTAAGGTAGTGACTAGGCGGCTGTGGCTGGTGGGGGGTACCACGGAGAGCGCCCAGTTGGCTCGCCAACTGGAGCAGGCCCAGACTCCCTGCACGATCACCGTCACCACTCCGACTGCTCTAGGTCTCTACCCCCCCTCACCTCACCTGCGTTGCCGAGTAGGGGCCCTTGACCCCCAGACCATCGACCAGTTTATTCACCAGGAGGCCATCGCTGCTATCCTGGACCTTTCCCACCCCTTTGCCACCGCCATTTCCCAGCTGGCCCTGGACACCGCCGGGCGCTACGGGCTTCCCTACCTGCGCTACGAACGCCCGGGCCTAGCCCAAGACCAAGTTTTCCCCAGCTTTCGGGAGCTGCTTACTCTTAACCGGGCCCCTACGGACCGGGTACTGCTGACCGTGGGCTACCGGCCTCTAGAGTTATTTGCCCCCTGGCAAGGGTGCTGCCTGCTGTTTGCCCGGATCCTTCCCTCTCCTACCGCCCTAGCCGCGGCCCTAGCAGCCGGTTTTCCCCCCGAGCGCCTGATCGCCCTGCGTCCCCCCGTGGGCGCTCCCCTAGAGCGCTCTCTGGTACAGCAATGGCAGATCACCCACTGGGTCACCAAGGCCTCCGGCGCCCCAGGGGGAGAGGCTACTAAGCGGCAGGTGGCCCAGGAGCTAGGGATACCCCTGCTGGTGGTGGCACGGCCCCCAGCTCTAGTAAATTATAGTACAGATAATCTGAATACAGCCTGGGAGTTTTGCCGCCAGCACCTCGGCTGGTATGATGGCCAGGGGGCGTGACTAGAAGTGCCATGGTGCGAATTATCCAAAAGTACGGCGGCACCTCCGTAGGTTCCGTAGAACGGATCCAGGCGGTGGCCCAGCGGGTATGCCAGCAGGCCCGGCGGGGCGATGAGGTGGTGGTAGTGGTCTCGGCCATGGGTCATACCACAGATGAACTATTAGCTCTGGCGGAAGCGGTTACCCCTTGTCCTGGGGGACGGGAACTAGATATGCTCTTGGCCACCGGTGAACAGGTGTCCATGGCCCTGTTAGCCATGGCCCTCCAGGCCCTCGGGCAGTCGGCTATCTCTCTCACCGGTGCCCAGGCGGGCATTATCACCCAGGCCGAGCACACCCGGGCCCGGATCCTACGGATTAATCCCCGGCGGGTGGAGCGGCACCTCCGCCAGGGCCAAGTGGTGGTTGTGGCGGGCTTCCAGGGGGTGACAGGAGTCGAGGAGCAGGAAATTATTACCCTGGGGCGGGGGGGGTCAGACACCTCAGCGGTGGCCCTGGCCGCAGCCCTCGGGGCAGAGCGCTGTGAAATTTACACCGATGTGGCCGGTATTTTCACCACAGACCCCCGTCTGGTACCCCAAGCTCGCTTGATTCCCGAGATTACCAGCGATGAGATGCTGGAGTTAGCCAGTCTCGGGGCCCAGGTACTCCACCCCCGAGCAGTAGAGATTGCCCGCAACTACGGCATTACCCTGGTGGTGCGTTCTAGCTGGACCGATGAACCGGGGACCCTGGTTTTGTCGGCCCCCGCCCTGGGCCGCTCCCTGGAGGGCCTAGAGACTGCCCAACCCGTAGATGCAGTGGCGGTAGACCCGGACCAGGCTAAGGTCGCCCTGCTAGGGGTACCGGACCGGCCGGGGGTAGCAGCCCGCCTTTTCCACGGCATTGCTGACCACGGTTTAGATGTGGACCTGATTATTCAGTCCGCCCACACCGGCAGCACCAATGATATTGCCTTTACGGTCCACCGCCGGGACCTCCCCCAGGTAAAAGCCCTTACCAGTCAGACCGGGATTGAGGTGGCAGTGGTGCCGGAGGTGGCCAAGGTGAGTATTTCTGGGGCCGGGATGATCGGCAGACCGGGGGTAGCCGCCCAGATGTTTGCCCTCCTGGCCGCGGCGGGGGTGAACATTGAGATGATCTCTACTTCGGAGGTGGAGATCAGCTGCGTAGTGAGTGCCGCCGACCTACAGCGGGCCTGGGAGAGCCTCGGTCAGGGTTTCGCCGTGCCTAAGGTGGGCTTAGGGCAGCGGTTACCTAGTAGTGCAGTAGTGCGGGGAGTAGCCCTAGACCAGCAGCAAACACGCCTGTCGATCCTAGAGGTGCCAGACCGGCCGGGGATGGCGGCCCAGATCTGCCAGTGTCTGGCGGGGGCGGGGATTAGCGTCGATATGATTATCCAGTCCCAGGCGCGGCCGGGGCCGGGGGGGGTGATGCAGCAGGATATTGCCCTGACGGTCCAGCGGCGGGACGGGGCGGCGGCGGCAGCTCACCTAGAGCAGGCCTGCCTCGGCTGGGGCCCGGTGGTGATGGACTCCCAGATCGCCAAAGTGAGTATTGTGGGGGCGGGGATGGTGGGTCATCCGGGGACGGCGGCGCGGCTGTTTAGTGCCTTGGCTCAGGAACAAATCAACATCCAGATGATCGCCACCTCGGAAATCAAGATTAGCTGTGTGGTGCCGGAGGACCTGGGAGTGAAAGCTCTGCGGGCTGTTCATCGGGCCTTTGGTCTAGGTGGCTAGCTAGGGGGTAAGCCCATGAGGTATAGCAGGGCCATCCGCACGGCCACCCCATTGGTGACCTGCTGCGACATCAGGCTGGTCTGGGGGTCGTCGAGGAGGTCAGAGCTCACCTCCACCCCCCGGTTAGCCGGACCCGGATGAAGCAGACGTACACCCGGCCGGCAGACCCCCAGGCGCTCCCGGGTCAGACCGAAGTTCAGGTGATACTCCCGCAGGCTGGGGAAGAGGTTAGCATCCATGCGCTCCTGTTGCAGACGCAGGGCCATGACAAAGTCAGCCCCCACTAGGGCCGGTTCTAGCTGCCAATGGACCTGGGGTCCTAGGTTCCTAAACAGAGCCGGCACCAGGGTAGGAGGGCCGGCTAGGTGCACCTCGGCCCCGCAGGCAGTCAGGCTCCAGAGGTTGGATCGGGCTACTCGGGAGTGGAGAATATCCCCGACAATAGCCACCTTCTTACCTCGGAGGAACTCTGCGGTTGGCCCCTCCGGGTCCGTCAGACTACAGATGGTAAATAGATCTAGGAGGGCTTGGGAGGGGTGTTCGTGGGCCCCGTCCCCAGCGTTGAGCACCCCTACCCCGGCCCCGAGGTGGTCAAGGGCAGTGGCGATGGCCTGGGGGACCCCTGCCTGGCGGTGGCGGATTACCATCAGGTTAGTGCCCATGGCTAGATAGGTTTTGGCGGTGTCTAGGATTGTTTCCCCCTTGGCGAGGGAGGAGCTAGCGGGGGCAAAGTTGAGAACGTCGGCGGATAGGCGCTTAGCAGCAAGCTCAAAGCTGCTGCGGGTGCGGGTAGAAGACTCAAAGAAGAGATTGGTCACCACCTGACCCTGGAGGGAGGGGACCCGCTTGGTACCCCGGGAGAGGACCTGCCGAAAGCTAGCGGCAGTTTGCAAGACGGTGTTGTACTCCGGGAGAGTGAAGTCTTGGAGGGAGAGAATGTGTCGACGATGCCAAGCAGATGTTACCAAGGACAGCTCCCCAAAAAGTACCCGGCCCGTCGAGGTGGTTCCTCATTGACATCTTCCCTGACCTGAAGGCCGGAGATTCCTACAGCGCTCACCGCAGGCACGGCTGCGATAAGTCGCTTCGGTGGGTTCCTCGGCCGAGGGCGCCCTATCTCCAAGGGCGTTACTTGCGGCATGCCCTGCCGTAGGCCGGCGTGGTTGTTGCCGCCAGATCGGTTATAGCACGCAACAACGAAGCCCGCGCTATTCTTCCCTGCCCTGAACAGCGGGGCTTGGCGTGCACCGGGGTTAAGTACCCGTTGAATATTAGGTCCTAGGCAAACCTTCCAGGTTCAACATAATGGATCGAGGCTTTGCGAGCTGGGGATTTCTCGATGAACTAAGTGCCACTCAAACTCCCTTTGTCATACGGATTAAAAACAACACGAGAACCGAGCTCGGCCATGAGCGCTATCGGGTCGCGTGGTTTTGTGACTTAGAACGTCGCCCAACCTTCAATCCTGGGCAAGTCATGACTATTAAGGTAGATGATACCCAGGTATACAGCTATCCCTTCCCCCGAATTGGCCAGTTTCAAACCATCAGGTTACCCCTAGCTGCCCAGCCCGGCCCCCATCAGAAGATTGAACTTGCCTACCGTCACTCGGCTGCCTCTCCCCCTGACCCCCGCTCCTTGGCGGTCCTATTTGAGAAATTGAAAGTGACTGCTAGTCATTGACCAGGGGATGTTCATCTGGGGAGACTATTCAGGAGCAGACCGAGGAGCCTGGTAGCCTATTGGTTTCTAGGGCGTGCCGACAGGATTCTTACCGGGTAGAAACGTGGTGGCGGGGAATTTCCGAGAGGAACCGAACGGCTATATCCTCGCTAAAATCCATGAAGTGTTGGGAGTGTTTAGCAGGGATAAGTTTGATCGCGCTTATTCTCTGTAGTCCAGAGGTGTCGCCGACAAAAAGCCTACCTAGGCTGATTGCTGATCCCAGGTAATACCTAGTAAACAGGCCATCATTCCCAGTGGGATAAATGAATCTAAAAGGTCCCCTAACGGATCCATCAGCAAGCTTGAACAAGATATATACGTGGTCTGGTTTGTATAGGATATCCATAAGACCGCCCACCAATGTGGTTCGAATCCCTAGGTCCGTATAGGTGGCATTGCTTGGGACCTTTAACCACTGATGAAAACGGGTTTTTGTCCTGGCTGTGAGCACTAGTCCTGGTCTGGCGCAGGCAACGCGGCTAAGTACGGTGAGGGGTCCCTTGGCATACCTAGTTCTATAACAGTTTAGGATTGCCCTAAAGGTTGCGGGCTCATCAAATATCGGATATCTCCAATCAATAGTTTGAAACTTGTATATAATGTCATCGGCACTTGCCCCATCCCATATCTGCTCGGCATTTAAGTGATCCAGATAGGGTGTGTAGACAGAATAGGATTGTATAACCGGGCTAGCGAGCAATCTCAGATGGAATCCCTGGACTGCCATGAGGTCCCAAGGAATAATATTTACCGACTTGTGACCGACGGTGCCTTGTATACTGGCATAACTACTGATCTCTTGCCTGAGGGCATTCTGTTGTTTGTGGGCAAGGACAGACCTTTGTCTTTTTGATGTCAGTAGGGAAACAAAGTTCCTATAATTCATCACCTCATTTACTGAAGAACTCGATGGCCATCCAAGTAAATGAATTGACGGCCATAAACTCTTGTGACTCACCACATAATTCGATGGCAGTGTCCCCAGCATGGGGAATATTAACGCCAGCAAATACATTGCCGAGAGGTTGATAAGGGCGATTACATAGGATTTCCTGAGGAGTAGCGCTAGGATTACCACTGATATGAGGAGAGCGGTGCTAAAGAAGGTTAAGGCATGGCCACCAAAAAATGCTAGATCGTGCCGTGTAAAGCCCTCCTTCCATGCCCAAAACATCATGACCGCTAGAACTATACTTTGCGCTAGTCGTGGCTTGTCTCCTTTTATCGCCACTACGATGACAGTGGCGATAAAAAACAAGAGAATAGCCACTGCAACGATGGTTTGCGGAAGATACCCACTAAGGGACATGGCAGGTGTATAGCCGCGGGCAATTGCCCATGTTCCGCGTAAATACCCAGGTATATCTCCCATGGTCTGTCCCGCAGCAATCCATAGGCCGAGAAAGGCGATGACAAAAGACAGCAGCGGAATTAGGGATATCCTTCTCCATATCTTAGTGCCGATATACCACCATAGAAGTGGGTATAGGCAAACAACTGCAAGGGCGATCATCAAAGATGTGGACTTGATGAGAGAGCCTAAAGCCAGGAGGAATCCAGAGAAAAATAAGGACAAAAAAACTGCCCCGCGCTCGGTAAGGGAGAGCACGAGCAGTAATAATCCCACAAAGGCCAATCGAGATGCCAGATCAAGCAGAGAGGCGCCTACTACCCACGCCATTATCGCGGGGATGACTATGTAACTAAACCCCCTGCTCGTCGGTAAAAGCCTAGGAAGTATGAGGAAAAAGGCTAAACCACAGGCTATCCAACTCACCAATTGAGCCAGGGCAGCCATACCCCATAGGAGGTGATCTGAGTAGAAATACGGGTTTTCTAGAAAGCCTAGGGGACCATAGGTGAAGAGAATTGACTTTCCCCACTGTAAATGGTGCTCGAAGCCGTAGCCCAACATCCAAGCCCAGGAGGTATCTAAGATGTCATTAGTTGGAGCAAAAAAATCAACTAGCCGGGGCGTAGTCAATAGGAGTAACACGAACAGTAGGGAAAAAACCACAAGGTTAAATAGAATACCTGAAGGCTTTCTACTCCTAGGCTCGCGCTCTTGTAACTGAGGTTTTTCCGACATCTGGTGATCCGTTGACGGTGATGGGTGTTTCCCTGACCCTGAGGATAGCTGCGGTCGTGGGGGCCGCAAATGAGTATACACCAGAGCAGTTGACCTGGTTCCCCCCCGCTAAGTTCAAGCAAAGCCGTCCTCGAAGGATGGGGTTTCAACCCAATTTCTCGATGAGCTACTGGTGGCTAGGGCTTGAGGGGGGTAGGGGGTTCTGGCTAGCTTGTCTGGCCCGCATTGCCGACTTTACCAGTTTTACTTGGTAGGGGTCAGCATCTTGGCGCCAGACGACTCGATGCCCTTGCAATTGGGCACAGTGGGCTCCTAGACACTTTTCCCAACCCCGGCGGTCACTGATTCTACTTAGGTTATCTAACAGTCCCCAATTCTCTTCTTGGCGAGTCAGGTGGGTAAACCTTTCGTAGAGAGGATAGTCAGGCCTTACTAGCGAGTCCTTGCGGTGCAGCAGCGGGGGATTATCCTCACGGTCGTAGTCTTGGTAATGGACGTGGAGGTCCCGGAGATCAACCTGCATCCTGGTCTGGAGAGCCGGATGAGGGTCAGAATCAAATTCAGGGTAGAACATCCCGAACATACCAGTCCTGGGGGTTTGTGGCCTGGAGGATGACTGCCGTTATGTTGGATGAAACCATAACAGATGTTATACTTGCCAGCAAAAAGCAACTACTATTTTTGATCAGCAACTTTACAACAATGAGTAAGGCCAACGACGCGCTTAGACAAACTATTGAGAAACATAATATTAGCCAGAGCCAACTCGCAGAGATCATGGGGATAGAAGGCGCAATAGTTTCAAATTGGTATCACAGTCAGGTTGATCCGAGAGCTGAAACCGTAGCAGAGATCGTCAGAGCACTCAAGAGGATAGGCACAAAAGTAGCTGAAGACTTTATCAGGTTCTACTTGGATCTTCCTACTCAGCCCGGGCAAGATTATCTGGTTTGTATGGCTGGATCTGAACTACCAGCTTCAGAAGTAGTAGATGTATCCACACTATCCGGCCTGTTTACTCAAACCACCAATTCCTATAAGTATTTATTTTTCATTTCACTATTAGATATTTTGAAGAGACAGAAATTTAACGTGTTATCACCCATTGGCTTTGGGAAAATAGCCATTGAAATACTTGCTAATACTTGGTATCCAAGCACCTACTGTAAGCTATCCTTTGGAATTTCAGATAGGCTTCCTAAAATGCTTAGCTCTCTAAAGTTAGACATTGGTAAACCGATTTTAAAGTTTACTGATACAGATAAGAATTTGCTACGTAAAACTATTGGAAGTCAGAATTTGAGTTCTATAGTCTTTGAACTACTCAGATATGTCCCTTTCCGGCTCATCATGCCATTTGTTGAAGCAGAGTTAGAAAATATTGAGCGGGGAATTAGGGGAAAAGGTATGAAAGCTGATTATACAGTCCCTAGAATCGCTACAGAGTATTTTGATCTCCGCAGCCCCTATATAAATTTAACTCCTCAGTTTATCTAGAATGTAATGCAATCAGCGTTCATCCAGCCTGGGCCGACTACCTACAAAGAAGCTACGGCATGATTCGTGGCTGGGCATCTTGGGAATGGCTTGAGTATATGCAGAAGTGTAACCCCAATACTCCAGCCATTATCAATAAGTTATTCCCACCAAATCACCGAGATTCTCTAATAAAACAAACTGAATACTGGAAATATATACTACAACGTTCTGAGTTTTGCTGTATCTATACAAATGAACTGCTTAATTATGATCAAATTTCACTTGATCACTATTTGCCTTGGTCCCTTGTAGCTCATGACCAATTATGGAACCTTATTTCTACCTCTCCAAGAATTAATTCATCGAAGTCAAATAAGCTTCCCCCAGATGGCTCATTTAATAAGTTCGTTGACTTTCAATACTCTGGCTTACAAGTTTCCTACCAGCACATGTCTAAACCAAAATAGGAAAATTATGTCGAGTCTTTTAAGCTAGATTTAGGCATAAGCAGTACGGTAGAGTTATTAAACCCAGACAGTCTCCGAGGCGCCTACCAGAGAGTTATCCCTCCCTTACGGTCTCTGGCAAGTGGTCAAGGGTTTCGAGTCTGGCAAAAAATCTAAATTTAGACGAAATCAAAGGGCGCTATCAGGTTTCTACAAGCACCCCAAACCATTCTCTGGCCACATGTAGATATGTATACAAGCCATTAAGCCTACAAGTTTTTATTACTACACGTAAGTAATCATGTTGCCTCCCCCAACCACCGCCGCAGGAGGGGATTGACCAACTCCGGCGCCTCATCGTGGGGACAGTGGCCCACCCCCGCCAGAGCCACAAACTCCTTAACCGTGGGAACCTCAGCCAAAACCCGCCCCATCACCACCGGCTCCCAGGGGTCCTGCTCCCCCCAGATCATCCAGGCCGGACAGCGCAACTGGGGCAGCAACTGTTCCGCCACCGGCCCCCCTGAGTAGCGCACAAAGGAGAGGAACACATCCACTGCCCCCGGGTCCCGGGCCGGTGCCAACAACAATTCCACTAACTCCTCAGTCACCGCCTCCGAACGACCGTAGCAGGTATTCAGGATCCGCCGCACCACCTGGGGGCGAGCCAGGCGAGCAAAAAATAATCCCCCCACCGGCCGGAAACCCAAGACCTGCTGAAATAGGGCTGTAGACCAACGCCGGTACCAGGGCAGACGGGCTCGCTTACTCTCGTGCAACTGGCGCAGGGAGGGATTTAGCAGCACTACTCCCCGGACCCAAGCCGAACCACTAACCGCCGCCTGCAGGGCCACAATCGCCCCAATCGAATTACCCACTAGGTAGGCCGGCTCACCGATTACCTCCTGACAAAAGGCAAGTACCTGCTCTCCCCAGGTGCCAAAGTCGTAGGAGACCCTCACCCCTGGCTCGCGGGGTCCGGGTTGGGGCTTAGCCGAACCCCCAAAGCCCAGCAGGTCCACCGCATAGACCCGGTAGTCCGCCGCCAGGACCGGCAAGTTCTTGCGCCAGTGACCCCGGGAAGCACCGAAACCGTGGATTAGCACCACCGGCACTCCCTGGGTACCCCCCTGGTGATAACAAACCGGGAAACCTTGCCAATACCAATGCTGGTCTACAGGGGCAGTCAAGGGGAAATTCAAGGTTAGATACTCCATCGCTAGAATTAATGCTTAAACCCTATTCTCCGTCATTGTCTATGGAACCTGCCCTGACCGAATTTGGTAACCAGATGTCCCACTTGACCGGGGTGCGGGCGATCATGAAGGACATTGTCGAGACCCTCCAGGCCGCTCAGGGACAGGAATTCATCAACCTCAGTGCCGGCAATCCGGTAATCATCCCGGAAGTGGAATCCCTGTGGCGGGAGTGTACCGCCGAACTTTTAGCCGGGCCTGAATACGGGGAGGTAGTGTGCCGCTACGGGTCAAGTCAAGGTTACCAACCCCTAATCGAGGCGGTGCAACAGGACTTCCAACGGCGCTACGGCCTCCAGCTCACCCCCCGCCACATCCTGATCACCCCCGGCAGCCAGGCCCTCTACTTCTTTGCCGCCAACGCCTTTGGAGGTTGTACCAGCAGCGGCGCCCGGCGCCGGATTGTCTTACCCTTAAGCCCCGACTACACCGGCTACGGAGGAGTCTGCCTAGTACCGGGGACCCTACTGGCCTACCAACCATTCCTCGACCTAGACGAAACCCGTCACCGCTTCAAGTACCGTCCCGACTTCAGCCAACTGCAGTTCGACGAGCACACCGGCTGCGTGTTGTTTTCCCGGCCCTGTAATCCCACCGGCAACGTGCTGACGGATGAGGAAGTAACCAAGATTGCCGCCCTCGCCTCTCCCCTCCAGGTGCCAGTATTCATCGATTCTGCCTACGGCCCCCCCTTTCCAGCCCTCAACTTCACCCCCATGACACCCCAGTTTGGTGGCAACCTCATCCACTGCCTGAGTCTTTCAAAGGCGGGCCTGCCGGGGGAGCGTATCGGCATTGCCATCGGTGACCCCCAAATCATCCAGGTCCTAGAGTCCTTTCAAACTAACCTGTGTATCCACTCCTCCCGCTACGGGCAGGCCATCGCCGCCCGGGCCATCACCTCCGGGGCCCTCGCGGACCTTTCAGTACAGGTAATTCGTCCCCACTACCAACGCAAGATGGCTGTGGTGGAGGCCACTCTCGACCGCTGCATGCCCCAAGACCTGCCCTGGTTTCTCCACCGGGGCGAAGGAGCGATCTTCGCCTGGCTGTGGTTACAAGACCTCCCCGGCGGGGACTGGAACCTGTATCAACACCTGAAACAGGTGGGGGTAATCGTGGTCCCGGGTCACTCCTTTTTCCCGGGGCTAGAACAGGAGTGGTCCCATACCCAAGAATGCATCCGCATCAGCCTCACCGCCACGGATGAGGAGTTAGAAACGGCCCTGACTCGCCTAGCCCAGGTAGTAGTCCAGGTCTACAAGCAGGGGGCAGCGGCTAATTCGGCGGGGCACGGAGGCTGAGGCACGATCAACTTAACTAAAGATGTACTGAATGATTGGCCAAATTGTGGGCGGGCGCTATCGGATCCTCTCCTCCCTAGGCGGGGGAAGCTTTGGGCAGACCTATCTCGCCGAGGATATCCATCGTCCGGAATTCCCCCAGTGTGTAGTCAAGCTCCTCAAGCCGGTAGTTACTAACCCCAGCTTTCTCCCCTTGGCGCGCAACCTATTTCACAAGGAAGCCCAGACCCTAGAGAGATTGGGAACCCACAGTCAGATCCCCCAGCTACTGGCCTACTTTGAGCAGGAGGAGAACTTCTACCTAGTCCAGGAGTTTGTTGCCGGCCACACCCTGCGCCACGAGCTCCCGCCCGGCCAGCCCTGGAGCGAAGCCCAAGTGGTCAAACTTCTCAGAGAAGTCCTCGGGGTCTTGGTATTCGTCCACGAGTGCCGTGTGATCCATCGAGACATTAAACCTGATAACCTGATCCGTCGCCAAGCAGACCAACGCCTAGTCTTAATTGACTTTGGCGCGGTGAAGGTAATCCAAGGGGGCCCCGGGGCTAACCCCGGCACCATTGCCATCGGTACCCCAGGGTACATGCCCCCGGAACAATCCCAAGGCCGCCCCCGCCCCAGCAGCGACCTATACGCCCTAGGGATGGTCGCCCTCCAGGCCCTCACCGGGGAGGGTCCTAGTCAGTTGCGCTTTGATGAGGCCGGGGAGGTCCTGTGGCCTCCTACCCCGGGGTTCAGTCCCGAGTTGGTGGCCCTGGTTAAACGGTTGGTGCGCTACCAGCCCCAGGACCGCTATCAAAGTGCCGCCGAGGCCCTAGGGGCTCTAGGGCACCTGAGGCGGCCTCAACTCCTGACCCGTCTGGGACGACTGCTCCAAACCCCGGTGGGGGAACTGCTCGGGGGACACCGGCCTACCCCTAGCTTCCCGGTTGCTCCCACGATGCCCCGCTCACCTAGGACCCGGGTGTTTATCAGTCATCAGCCCCTCGAACTCGAAGTGGGAGTAGCTCAGGAGTTTTATCGGACCCTGGAGGCGGCGGGTTATCAACCCTTCATTAGTAGTATGTTTGCTACCCTGGCTAAGGACCAGTGGATCGCGGCCCTAGAGCAGTGCGACCACCTGATCCTCTTACTGTCGGCTCCCTCCGCCAATAGTGAGCTATTGCTCGAGGAGTTGCGCACGGTCCGAGGGGTGCAGGAGCGCCTGCAGCGCCCGCGGATCCTCCCTATCCGCCTGAATTTTCCCCCGGGCTTACCCCTCAACTACGAGATCCGCAGCTACCTGCAGGGAGTCCAGCAGCGGTTCTGGCGTCATTCAGAGGACACCAAGGGACTCCTAGAAGAAATCCTAGAGGTGTTAGCAAGTCCTCTTCTTGCTCCGGAGACCCCCACCACCGGTGGCACCCTCTCCACGGTGGTGCCCTGGGAAACTAAGGGGGCAGCCATCCCCCTGCCAGTGGCGGAACCGGAGATCCCCCAGGGCTACGTGAACTTGGCCTCGGCCTTCTACATCGAGCGCCCCCCCATCGAGAACCAGTGCTACGAGGCCATCCTGCAACCCGGAGCCCTGATCCGGATCAAGGCCCCCCGCCAGATGGGCAAAACCTCCCTGATGGCTCGGATCCTCCACCAGGCTACCCAGGCCGGCTGTCGGAGTGTTTCCCTGAGCCTGCAGCTAGCGGACGGGAAGGTATTTACGGACTTAGATTGGTTTTTGCGCTGGTTGTGTGCCAGCCTGGGGCGGCGGCTGCAGCTAACCAACCAGATTGACCAGTACTGGGATGGGGTGTTCGGTAGTAAGTACAATTGCACCGCCTACTTTGAGGAGTACATCCTGCCCCAGCTGCAGGTCCCCCTGGCCCTGGGGCTTGATGAGGTGGACCGAGTGTTTGCCTACCCAGAGATCGCTAGTGACTTTTTTGGTCTCCTGCGGGCCTGGCATGAGGAGGCCAAGAACCAGGAACTCTGGCAACGCCTGCGCCTAGTGGTGGTCCACGCCACGGAGGTATATATTCCCCTAGATACTAACCAGTCCCCCTTCAACGTCGGCTTACCCCTAGACCTACCCGAGTTTAACGCCGCCCAGGTCCAGGAGTTAGCCAAGCTCCACGGCCTAGTGTGGAGCTTGGACCAGGTGCAAGCCCTGATGGACCTGGTGGGGGGTCACCCTTACCTGGTCCGTCTAGCCCTGTACCACCTGGCCCAGCAGAATACCACCCTGCAGCGTCTGCTACAGGAGTCCCCCACAGAGGCCGGCATGTACAGGGACCACCTGCACGGTCACCTCTGGAACCTCCAACAGCATCCCGAGCTCTTGCGGGCCTTTCAGCGGGTGGTCATGGACCCAGCACCGGTTATCCTCGACGCCCTACCTCTATTCAAGCTACACAGCCTAGGACTAGTGCACTTACAGGGCAACCGGGTCAAACCCCGCTGCCATCTGTACCGTCAGTACTTTCAGCAGATTTTCAAGGCCACAGAGGCCGGGGAGTGACCAAACCTGCTATGGTGGTTGGGCGTCTAGGTAAGCATTGTGATGGGTATTCCAGTAGTAGTCAACGGAGCCACGGGCAAAATGGGTCGGGAAGTCCTGCGGGCTATCGCCAGCGCCCCAGACCTGACCTTGGTGGGGGCCCTCAGTCGTCGCCCGGACTACCTGGGTCGGGATGCGGGGGAGGTGGTGGGAATCGGCCCCTTAGAGGTACCCATCACCGATAACCTAGAGGCGGCACTCCTAATGGCTGCCCAGGAACGCGAGGTAGGGGTGATGGTAGATTTCACCCATCCCAGTGCCGTCTACAACAATGTCCGGGCTGCCATTGCCTACGGCCTCCGCCCCGTGGTAGGGACTACGGGATTAGACCCAGGACAGCTGCAGGACCTAGCGGAATTTGCCGACAAGGCCAGCACCGGCTGCCTGGTGGTACCAAACTTTTCCATTGGCATAGTACTGCTGCAGCAGGCCGCCCAGCGGGCCGCCCAGTATTTCGACCACGTGGAAATCCTGGAGCTGCACCACAATCAAAAAGCTGACGCCCCCAGTGGCACGGCACTGCAAACCGCCCAGCTCCTAGCGGGCCTAGGCAAAACCTACAACCCCCCCCAGGTAGAAGAAACCGAGACTCTCCCCGGGGCCCGGGGGGGCTTGGGGCCCGAAAACATCCCCATCCACAGCCTGCGCCTGCCGGGCCTGATCGCCCACCAAGCGGTGATCTTTGGTGCCCCCGGCCAGGTGTATACCCTCCGACACGACACCACCGACCGGGTCTGCTACATGCCGGGGGTGCTGCTAGCCATCCGCCGGGTCCGGGAGCTCAAAACCCTCATCTATGGTCTAGAGAAAATCCTCTAGGTCTTGGGTCCATCCCCTAATTCAGTATTTCTATACTACTAAACTAACCCGTCCACCGCATCCTTGGGAATTTCGGAGCATCTGCGGGTCGGGCCCAGGAGACTGGGCAGCTAGCCCCCATGGCAACCACAAAATTAACCCTGGGACATCAGCAGAAATTATTAAGGCTATTGATTCCTAATTATGAATTGTGGCCAGGGTGGGTATTCTTATGAATTGTGGCCAGGGTGGGTATTCTAAGGTTATATCTGTGCTTAATTAGACTTAACTTTTCCTATGGGATCCCCCTTGTGATTTTCATCACCCTCAGTGGCAACAAGTTACCTTTTAACCGGGTAGGTGCCTGGATTATTGCCCTGATCCGCCAGGGGTTTCTTAACCCTGAAGAGGAGGAAATAGCCTTCTGCGCTCCCCCTCCCACTATCCCCCCAGAGGGAGTTTTAGTGTATCAAAGCTTCGACGAGGGCCAACAGGAAAAGATGATCACTAAAGCCCGGATCGTTATCACCGATTGTCACCCGCCCCTGATGACTCTAGCTACAAGACTAGCAAAGACAGTAATTTTCATCCCCCGGGCCGAGCAACTCCAGGAGAACCACGACCAGCACCAGGTGATGACTGCCCTGGAACTAATGAAACAAAATGCCAAGGTGGCCTGGTCCCCAGGGGATCTCGTCCGCATCCTGGCCATCCAGGGAGAAACCCCCATCAGCAAAGTTATCTACCTATAGAAAGTCCCAGCTGCGCGCTTTTCGCCACCCTTACCCATACTGCTTAACCTTGGCGGGCTCATGGACAAGATTACCCTCACAACCCTCAACGGCATCGCCTTAGTACAAGCTCCCCAAAGCCTAGGCAAGCTCCAAGCTTCCTCCTTTCAGAATATGGTGGCGGAAATTTATGCCCAAAGTTCACGGCCACCCCGGATCGTTTTAGATTTAAGCGACACCACCTTCATGGACAGCATGGGTTTGGGGGTGATTGTCAGCCTAATGAAAGTAGCCCGCCAGTACGAAAGTGAGCTAGTCCTGTGGAGCGTTTCCGGGCAGGTAGAGGAAGTAATCACCCTGGCGGGCCTGAATCAGGTCTTGAAAATTGACCCTGACACCTGGGCAATTCACCCCGAGGAAACCCTGGTCCACCGTTCCCTAGAGGATTCCTTCACTACTCACCCCTCGATCCGCTCCCCTGTTAAGCGAGCCGTAGACATAGCCGGGGCCCTAGTAGGCCTGGCCATCACTGGGGTGCTGCTGCCCTTCATTGCCTTGGCCATTTACCTGGATAACCCGGGGCCAATCTTCTTTTCACAGATTCGTTGCGGTTGGTTAGGGCGACGGTTTCGTCTGTGGAAGTTCCGTTCGATGGTAGTCAACGCTGAGGCCCGCAAGGCCGAGGTGAAAAATGAAATCGCCGGGGCATTCTTTAAAAACAAAAACGACCCGCGGGTTACCCGGGTAGGTCGGTTCCTGCGCAAAACCAGCCTAGACGAGTTCCCGCAGTTCTGGAATGTACTCAAGGGCGATATGAGCCTAGTGGGGACACGCCCGCCTACCCCGGATGAGATTGATCAATACCACGTGCCCGCCTGGTCACGCCTAGACGTCAAACCCGGAATCACCGGGGAGTGGCAGGTGCGCGCCCGCTCTAGCATCACGGATTTTGAGGATGTAATCCGTCTGGACTTGGAATATCAGCGCAAGTGGAGCCTCCGCTATGATCTGCAGTTGATCTGGGAAACCGCGGCTCGGCTGCTGCTGAAAAAGACCAGTGCCTTCTAGTTGCCGTTCTGGGCAGCGAGGGCCTCTAGCTGCTCCCGTTGGTCCTGGGCAATACAGGATTGAACAATAGTTTCTAGCTCTCCCTGGTCTCCCTTGAGGACCCCCATCAGGTCAAAGTTTTGGTTCAGGCGATGGTCCGTGGCGCGGTTGTCTTTGTAGTTGTAGGTGCGGATCTTCTCGGATCGGGAGCCAGAGCCAACCTGGGAGCGGCGTAGGGAAGAGACTGCTGCCTGCTGGGCTTCTAGCTGCAATTCGTAGAGTTTAGCCCGCAGGATCTGCATCGCCCGCTCCTTATTTTTCAGCTGGGAGCGCTCCTGGGTACAAAAGACCCGAATCCCCGTAGGCTTGTGGAACAGGTCAACGGCGGTTTCCACCTTGTTGACGTTCTGTCCCCCGGCCCCCCCCGAGCGAGCCGTAGTCAGCTCAATATCCTGGGGGTCAATGTGCACCTCTACCTCATCCACCTCAGGCATGATGGCCACCGTGGCGGTGGAGGTATGTACCCGTCCGGAAGCCTCGGTGACCGGGACCCGCTGGACACGGTGGGTGCCCGCCTCGTACTTAAGCTTGCTGTAGACTCGCTCCCCCTGGATCTCCAGGATCACTTCCTTGTAGCCTCCCATCTCCGCTAGGGACTCACTGACTAGCTTCACCTGCCAGTTTTGTGATTCGGAGTAGCGGTAATACATGCGCATGAGATCCCCAGCCCAGATACTGGCCTCATCCCCCCCGGTACCTGCCCGGATTTCCAGCATGATGTTTTTATCATCTAGGGGGTCTCGGGGCAGCAGCAGCACCTTCATGCGCTCCTCTAGGGTCTGGACCTGAGAGCGCAGGTGGGTCACTTCCTGGGCCACCATTTCCTGGAGCTCCGGGTCAGAACGAGACTCATCCTGGATTTGCAGTACTCCCTCGAGGTCCCTGAGGGCTGCCTGCCACTGGTGGTAGGTGTCCACGGTCTCCTCTAGGGAGGAGCGAGCTGTGGCCACCCGTTGATACTCCCGGGGGTTTTGGGCCACATCCGGGTCCGCCAGACGGCGGGTGAGCTCTTGAAAGGTCTGCTCAACCGACTGGAGTTTTTCTAGCAGATAGGATTCAGCCATAACCGGGCCCTAGGAGCTTAGCGCTTTTTCTTGGGAGCAGTTTCGGTTTGTTCGTCGGCCAACATCCCGTACTTGCGCATAAAGCGCTCCACCCGCCCCTCGGTGTCGATGATCTTTTGGGTACCGGTGTAGAAGGGGTGATTACCAGACCACACGTCCACGTGCAGTTCTGGTTTGGTAGAGCCGACGGTCATCACAACTTCCCCGTTACAGTACACCTTGGCTTCGGGGTACCACTTGGGATGGATATTAGGCTTTGGCATGACAGATCCCTTAGGTAGAAATGGGTTGGTAGAGGGCCTGCAGTTCTAACAGCAGGTTCAGACACTGGTGGTCACTCATCAGTTGGGGGCTGAAGGCAAAACTGGGAGAGTGCTTGGTGAGCACCCGCTGCACCGGCCCTGAGAGGTTGGTATTCAGGTCCACCACTTTCATTCCCCAGTCAGTGAAGTGGCGATGGGTAACCTCAGCACAGTAGATCAACTCAGGGCTGTGGTGCCGGGGGTCTTGGGCGATCCGGTGGTAGGTAGTACTCAGGCTAGGGCGGTTCCCCTCCAGCAGTTGGAGAAACATCCCGTTGCCGTAGCAGAGCATACCAGTAATACTTGCCGAGGCATTGTTGCGCTCTGATCTGGTCAAGATGTCCGCCAAGTCAGCGTAGCCCAGGTTGGGGATGGCCTGGCTAGCGTACACAAGCCGATAAAGGGTCATGGCCGGGATTTGAGGTGCTCCTTGTATTGTAAGGGCCCGAGGCTCTAACCTAGCGCTTGGAGTACTGGGGAGCCTTACGGGCTTTGCGCAATCCGTACTTGCGCCGTTCCTTGGCCCGGGGGTCACGGGTAAGGTAGCCTTCTGCCTTCAGGGGACGACGGTTATCGGGACTAAGCTCGCATAGGGCCCGGGCTACTCCGAGACGGATGGCATCCGCCTGACCAGTGAGGCCGCCGCCCCGGGCGTTCACTAGGATATCGTACTCAGCCTCCATGCCCAGAACTTCCAGGGGGGCCTTAGCAAGGGACAGGTAGGCAGGGTTGAACTGTAGGTAAAGATCCCCAGGGTGACCGTTGACCACGAGTTTACCAGTACCAGGGACGAGACGCACCCGGGCCACGGCTGCCTTGCGTCGACCGGTCCCCCAGTAGACGACCCGGTCTGACTTAGTTACAACGGTGGTCATGACTGATCTCCAGGGATGGTTTGTAGTTTGAGCACGGCGGGCTGCTGGGCAGCGTGGGGATGGTTAGGCCCGGCGTAGACCTTGAGCTTAGTGAATAGCTGCCGACCGAGGCTATTTTTGGGGAGCATACCCTGAATAGCGTGCTCAACAATCCGCTCCGGCAGGCGGGCTTGCAGTTTGGCAAAAGTCTCTGTCTTCATCCCGCCCGGGCGGCCGGAGTGGCGGCGGTAGATCTTCTGGGTGCGCTTTTTACCGGTGACAGCAATCTTTTCAGCATTGATGATGACTACGAAGTCCCCAGTATCTAGGTGGGGAGTGTAGGTGGGCTTGTGCTTGCCCCGTAGGATCATAGCCACCGCAGTGGCCAGGCGGCCGAGGCGCTGGTCTGTGGCGTCAACCACGTACCACTCCTGCTTCAAGTCCCCCTGGGGGGGGAGATAGGTTTTTTGAGTCATAGTTGGGGGTTAGGACAGAGAAATTAAGGTATCGGACTGAGAGAGGGACAACCGGGGCAGAGCATCAAACCAAACGGACAAGGGAAACAGGGGTTCGGGATAGCCAACCCGCAGCAGGCACAGACCATGGGCGGGGGCGGCGTACTTTACCTCTGAGCGGCACTCTTGAGCCCACAGGGTGGTAAATTCCTCGGGGGTGCGCAGACCGCGGCCCACCTGAACTAACAGACCCACTAAGAGGCGCATCATCCCGTACAGAAAGCCACTGGCCTGGACCTCAATGTCTACAAAACAGCCCCGGCGCTGGCACACCACCTCCTGAACCTCTACCCAGGAATGGGGCCGGGCTGACCCGGCGCGCCGGAAGGCACTCAGGTGGCGCCGGCCCACTAGGGGCTGGAGTGCTGAGTACATCAGTTCGGTCTCCAGGGGGACGTAGTAGTGCCAAGCTAAGGGGCCGACAAACAGGTTAGGCACCGGATCGGTGTAGAGGGTGTACCGATAACGGCGCCACAGGGCCGAGAAGCGGGCATGCCAGGTGGCAGGTACGGCCGCTGAACCCCGCACCAAGATATCACCAGGTAAGTGGTTGTTGAGCACATCCCCCCAGCGATGGGCCGGAATCGGGCTGACGGCATCAAAGTGCACCACCTGAGCCGCCGCATGGACTCCCGAGTCTGTCCGCCCGGCGGCGTGAACCGTAACTGGCTGCCCTAGGACCTTTGCCAAGGCCTGCTCTAGCTCCGCCTGCACGGTCCGCTGCCGGGGCTGACGCTGCCAGCCGTGAAAGGCGGTGCCCAGGTATTGCACAACTAGGGCAATCCGTTGACGGGGGGCTAGGGAAGACATGGACATGCGGCCTCAGGTTAATTCCAGGATAGCCATGACGGCGTTATCGCCCCGTCGACTGACCGTGTGGAGGATCCGGGTGTATCCCCCCTTGCGGTCCCCGTAGCGGGGAGCGGCATCTTTAAACAAAGACTGGACTAGGTCGGGGTCGTAGAGGTAGCCAAGGGCTTGACGGCGGGCCGCTAGGGTCCCTTCCTTGGCCAGGGTAATCATCCGTTCTGCCTCACAGCGGACGGCTTTGGCCCGGGGTAGGGTAGTGGTAATGCGGCCGTGGCGGATTAGTTCAGTGGTTAAGGCTCGCAGCAGGGCGCGGCGCTGGTCAGCAGGTTTACTTAATTGGGGGACGCGACAACGATGACGCATGGGAGGAGGTTAGGTGAGGGGACTAGGGGGCAGGACTGGTGGGGCGCTCCTGGGAGAGGGTAATCCCCAGGTGCTTGTGCAGAGCCTCCACGACTTCTTCGGCCGACTTAAGGCCAAAGTTCTTGATCTCGAGGAGGTCCTCCTGGGTGTACTCCAGGAGATCGGCAACCGAGTTGATCTGCGCTCGCTTGAGACAGTTGTAGGCGCGGACAGACAACTGTAACTCTTCAATGGGAATTTGGCTGGTGGGGTCGCTGGTGTAGTCTAGGTCTTCCCGCAGGGTCTCAAAGGTGACGTTGCGCAGCGGAGTAAACAGATCAACTAGGATATTGGCCGCCTCGCTGAGGGCTTCCTGGGGGGAAAGGCTACCGTTAGTCCATATCTCTAAGGTCAGCCGGTCCATCTCCCCTTCTGGGCTGCTGTGGAGACTTTCAACGCTATAGTTAACCTTGCGCACCGGCATGAACACAGCGTCAATTTCCAAAAAGTCTAGACCCATGGCCTCTTCGCGGGTCCGGTCTATGCTCCGATAGCCCCGACCGGTTTCTACCCGAAACTCCATCTCTAGCACTGCGTTGGGGCTAAGGGTAGCAATGTAGTGGTCACCATTGACAAGCTCGACTTCCGAGGGCAGGTCAAAGTCAGCGGCGGTGACTGTAGCTGGTCCCTGGACTCGGAGGCGACCAATTTGGGGTTGGTTGCCGTAGGAACGTAAGACTGTCTCCTTCAGGTTCAGGAGGATATCGAGCACATCCTCTCGGACCCCCGGTACCGTAGAGAATTCGTGGTTAACTCCGGCAATCCGTACCGCGGTGATAGCAGACCCCTCGAGGTTGGCCAGTAAAACCCGCCGCAGGGCATTGCCTACGGTCGTACCCTGACCCCGCTCAAGGGGTTCGAGCACGAACCTACCGTACTGTCCCTGGTCTTGGTCTGTTTTTGATTCAATGCACTGGACTTGAAATGACGCCACCGACTAACCTCCCTGGGCTCAAATGGTCAAGAATCTCCCCTAAATGCTGGCTACCGGGCAGACTAGACCCGCCGGCGCTTGGGAGGCCGACAGCCATTGTGGGGAACTGGGGTGACATCTCGGATCAGGGTGATTTCTAAACCAGCCCCCTGAAGGGCCCGGATAGCTGTCTCTCGCCCGGATCCGGGGCCACTTACCATCACTTCAACCTGTTTCATTCCCTGGTCGATGGCCCGGCGAGCAGCATTCTCCGAGGCAGTCTGGGCGGCGTAGGGAGTGCCCTTCTTTGCCCCCTTGAAACCACTCGACCCGGCAGAGGCCCAGGAAATCACCTCGCCAGTCGTATCGGTGATGGTGACAATGGTGTTATTGAAGGTGGACTGGATAAAGGCGGTACCACTAGGAACGTTGCGCTTTTGTTTGCGGGGTCCGGTTTTACGGACAGGTTGTCGGGCCATGGTGTTTGTCTAGGGGTAAAGAACAGGGGGGGACTACTTCTTACTGGGAGCTTTCTTCTTCCCGGCTACGGTCCGCCGACCACCCCGGCGGGTGCGGGCATTGGTACGGGTCCGCTGACCGCGCACCGGCAGCCCAAGCCGGTGACGGCGACCGCGGTAGGTGCCTATATCCATGAGCCGCTTGATGGACATAGCCTCTAATCGCCGTAGGTCCCCCTCTACCTGGTAGTTGCTCTCAATTGCCTGGCGCAAGAGGGCCACTTCTGGGTCGGTTAGGTCCTTGATGCGGGTGTCGGGATTCACCCCTGTTTCCTGTAGAATCTCCTTGGACCGGGTCAGGCCAATCCCGTAAATGTAGGTCAGACCAATTTCCACCCGCTTGCTACGGGGTAGGTCCACTCCGGCAATCCGTGCCACGCTTGTTTCTCCCTAAGTTCAATATTGCTTTTCGTTTAGCCTTGGCGTTGCTTATGTTTGGGGTTAGCGCAGATCACTACTACCCGGCCCCGCCGTCGCACCAAGCGACACTTTTCGCAGATTTTTCGCACTGAAGCTCGGACTTTCATGGGGCCTACTTAATTCACTACAAACCTGATATTATACCAAAGTACAAAGAGTAAATCAAATCACTTACCGCTTTTGTTACGCAGCCGATAGGTGATTCGCCCCTTGGACAGGTCGTAGGGGGTCAGCTCCACCTTTACCCGGTCACCCGGGAGGATCTTGATGTAATTGCGACGGATCTTGCCAGAAATGTGGGCCAGGACGTTGAACCCGTTGTCAAGATCAACGCGAAACATGGCATTAGGCAGGGACTCAGTAACCGTCCCTTCCATTTCTATCAGGTCTTGTTTGGACAAAGATACTCCTTAGGGGGTAGAGGGGACGCTCAGGCCGGCGGCACTCAGGGCCGTAAGCAGAGACTGGGTGACTAGGTCGAGCTCTTGGTCACCATTTACTTCCAGCAGATGGTGCCGCTGCTGATAGAAGTCGATCAACGGCGCGGTTTGGTCACGATAAACCTGCAATCGATGGCGAATTACTGGTTCAGTGTCATCACGCCGACCCCGACTGAGCAGCCGCCCCACCAAGGTTTCATCCCCTACTTCTAGGTTTAAGGCCCGGTCGTAGGGCTGACCAAGCAGGGACAACAGGGTATCCAGGTAGACCGCCTGGGGCAGGGTACGGGGGTAGCCATCTAGAAGCCAGCCGGACTGGGTGTCGGGCTGCCGCAGTCGCTCTTCAATCATGGCTTCTAGGAGTTGGTCTGGCACCAAAGCACCCCGGTCCATGTAATCCTGGGCCTGGACGCCAAGGGCAGTTTTTTGCGCGACAGCGTGGCGGAGAATATCCCCCGTGGAAATGTGGGGAATCCCCAGGCGAGCGGCAACAATTTGGGCTTGGGTGCCCTTGCCCGCCCCGGGGGGACCAAGAAAAATTAGCCGAGCCACTATTGTTTCACCATGCCTTCGTAGCGCTGGGATATGACGTAGGTCTGAATCTGGCGGGCGGTATCGATGGCCACCCCCACCAGGATCAGCAGGGAAGTAGCCCCAATCCCCTGGAAGGTGCGTATCTGGGTGGCACTCTCTACCGCCGTGGGAATGACCGCCACTAGTCCTAGGAACACTGCCCCGAGGAGAGTAAGGCGGTTGATCACCTTCTCGACGTACTCACTAGTAGCCCGGCCCGGCCGGATGCCGGGAATACTAGAGCCCATCTTTTTCAGGTTCTGCGCTAGATCCACTGGGTTAACGATCAAGGTGGCGTAGAAGTAGCTGAAAAACAGGATCAAGAACAAGTAGAAGCACACGTAGACCGCTGGGGCCGGGCCATCAGGGCTGAGGTACTGGGCAATCTGGATGAGAAAAGGGTTATTGGTAAACTGAGCCATGGAGGCGGGCAGGACTAAAACCGCCGAGGCAAAAATGATTGGCATAACCCCTCCCTGGTTCAGGCGCAGGGGCAGGTAATTGCTCTTCTCCAGGTAGACCCGGCGGCCCACCTGCCGGCGAGCGGTGACAATGGGGATCCGCCGAGTCCCTTCCTGGACAAACACAATCCCCACGATCATGGCCAGAAATACCACCAGCAGCAGGATTACTCCCCCCACAAAAGTGCGACTGTCGGAGGACTGGGCTTGCTGAATGGTTTGGCCTAGGGACTGGGGCAGACGAGAAACCACGTTCACAAAGATCAGCAGCGAGGCCCCGTTCCCTAGGCCCCGCTCGGTGATCAGCTCGGAAATCCACATGACAAACATGGACCCGGCGGTAATAGCGATCACGGTTTCGAGGATGAAGGGAATACTCGCCGGCTGAGGGATGGCGTAGGGGCGGATCCAGAACAAAGTTATAAAAGTCCCCTGGATGACTGACCAACCGAGGGCCACGTAGCGAGTGATCTGGGCAATCTTACGTCGGCCAGCCTCCCCTTCATTTTTCTGGAGGTTTTCCAGGGCCGGGATGGCACTGGTGAGTAACTGCAGAATAATCGAGGCGTTGATATAGGGTAAAATCCCCAGGGCGAACACTCCCAAGTACAGCAGCCCTCCCCCGGAGAAGATATCCAAGAAGCCGATCACGGGGCTGTTTTGGAAGTCTTGCGCAAAGCGAGCCCGGTCAATGTTGGGGATAGGGATAAAAATTCCCATCCGCACGAGAATCAGCATGCCCACCGTCAGCAGCAGTCGGCCGCGCAGGCCAGCCGCTTGGGCCATCTGGGCGAAGGTTTCTTGGGCGGTGGGGGTCTTACTGCGACTGTCGACCATGGGGGTTCCTCAGCTCTTGGGGTTAATATCCTCGCACTGGCCACCAGCCCCAGTAATTTTGGCGCGGGCGGAGGCGGTAAAAGCTGCAGCTTTGACTCGCAAAGACACGGTCAAATCCCCATCCCCGAGGACCTTCAGGGGACCCCGAGTACCAGTGATCACTCGGTCGGCCACTAGTTGCTCTAGGGTGACCTCAGTGCCTGGGGCCAGGTTAGCCAGTTGCCGGACGTTAATGGTAGTGTAACTCTGGCGATTGACTAAGGGGAAGTGTTTTAGTTTGGGCAGCCGGCGGTAGAGGGGATTTTGTCCCCCTTCAAAGCCAGGCCGGGGGCCGCTGCCAGCCCGGGCCTTTTGGCCCCGCATACCCAGGCCACCGCTAGCCCCTTGACCGGCGGAGATCCCCCGGCCCAGACGGCGGCGGCGATGTTTGGAACCCGCTTGGGGTCTAGCATCCTTCAGTCGCATGGTGGTACTCAGATGTATAGGTTTTCAACCGGGATGCCCCGTTCAGCGGCCACATCCACGAAGGTGCGCAGAGAGGCTAGGGCGGTGACAGCCGCTCGGGCGTTATTGAGGGGATTACCGGAACCTAGCTGTTTGGCGAGGATGTTGCGCACCCCAGCTAGCTCAAGGACAGTGCGGACCGCCCCCCCTGCAATTACCCCCGTACCGGGAGCGGCAGGCCGCATCATAACGGCTGCTCCGCCGCCCCGCCCCTGAACTGGATGGGGGATCGAGTTGGCGCGGGTGAGGGGAATATCAATCAGGTGCTTGCGACCATCGGCGACCCCCTTTTGGACCGCGCCGATCACGTCGTTGGCCTTGCCAACCCCAACCCCCACTTGGCCCCGTTCGTTGCCGACCACGACAATGGCCCGGAAGCTCAGCTTCTTACCCCCCTTCACCACCTTGGTGACCCGGCGGATTTGGACTACCCGCTCTTGCCAGTCAGACTCTTTTTCCTTAGTGCGGTTACTCTTACGTGCTTTGGCCATAGATTTAGCTCCAGATAGGGAAAAAAAAACCTAAAACTCCAGGCCGGCGGCCCGAGCAGCTTCTGCCAGGGCTTTGATGCGGCCATGGTAGAGGTTGCCGCCCCGGTCAAAGACTACCCGGCTAATTCCCTGGGCCAAAGCCCGCTCAGCCACCAACTTCCCCACTTGGCTAGAGGCGTCACAGGTAGAGCCGCCCTGGACCCGTAGCTCCTTGTCGAGGCTGGAGGCAGCCACTAGGGTGTGTTGTTGGGTATCGTCGATCACCTGGGCATAGATGTGGGCATGGGAGCGGAACACCGCTAGACGCGGCCGCTCCGGCGTACCAGACACCCGCAGGCGGATCCGCTGATGGCGCCGTTGAATCGATTCCTGTCGCGTTAGTTTCACTTCTTACCTCCCTTGCCACCCTTACCACCGGCCTTACCCACCTTGCGGCGGACCACTTCCCCTTGGTAACGAATGCCTTTGCCTTTATACACTTCCGGAGGACGCACCGCCCGGATCTGGGCCGCTACGTTTCCGACTACTTCTTTATCAATGCCTGAAACAATCACGTTTGTGTTACCTTCGACCTTAAGTTCAATCCCCTGGGGAGGATCGATCGGTACAGGAATGCTATAACCCACGTTGAGAATCAGCTTGCGGCCCTGGACCTGGGCCCGGTAGCCGACCCCCTGAATCTCCAAGCGGCGCTGAAAGCCCTGGGAGACTCCCTCCACCATGTTGGCCACCAGGGTCCGGCACAGACCATGGCGTTGACGGGCTGCCCGGGATTCATCCCGACGGGTTACATTCAAGACCGACTCGTGCTGCTCTACGAGTACCTCCGGGGGGAGGACCCGCTGCAGTTCCCCGTGGGGCCCCTTGACCTTGACCTCCTGGCCAGCGATGGCTACGGTCACCCGGGGGGGGATGGGGATGGGACGCTTTCCAATCCGAGACATAGTGTTGCCTTCCTAGATGCTGAAGATGGGGCGGGGGTTACCAGATGAAGCAGAGGACTTCCCCGCCTAGGCCCTGCTTGCGGGCTTCCCGGTCCGTCATTATCCCCCCGGAGGTGGAAATAATGGCAATCCCAATCCCCCCGAGGACCCGCGGGAGGTCCTTGTGGTTGGAGTACACTCGCAGGCCAGGCCGGCTGACCCGCTTTAGACTTTGGATCAAGGGCCGTCGTTGCTTGCCAGTGTACTTGAGAGCTACTACTATCCGGCGCTTAACTCCTTCACCGGTCTCAGTCACCTCACCGATAAAGCCTTCCCGCTGCAGGACTTGGGCAATGCTGCGGGTCATGCGGGTGGAGGGGATCTCCGTGGTCTGCTGCCGCGCCATGGCCGCATTGCGGATGCGGGTGAGCATATCTGCTATCGTGTCGTTCGCCGCCATTGTTTCCTCTTTACGCAACTGCCTCAGTTTTCCCGGAAGGGCATGCCCATTTCTTTGAGCAGGGCTCGGCCTTCCTCATCCGTCAGGGCGGTGGTGATGATGGAAATGTCCATCCCCCGTACCTTATCGATGGTGTCGTACTCAATTTCTGGGAAGATAATCTGTTCTCTGACCCCTAGGGTGTAATTACCCCGACCGTCAAAGCTTTTGGGGCTGACACCGCGAAAGTCCCGGATTCGGGGCAGGGCCAGACTAATCAGGCGGTCAAGAAAGTTATACATGCCGTAGGAGCGTAGGGTAACCATCATGCCGACAGGCATGCCCTCGCGGATCTTAAAGCTAGCGATCGCCTTCTTGGCCCTGGTAACTACGGGCTTCTGACCGGTAATCAAGGACAGTTCGTTGAGGGATGCTTCGAGGGCCTTAGCATTTTGAGCAGCCTCTCCTAACCCCCGGTTCACGGTCACCTTGACCAGCTTGGGCACCTGGTGGATGTTAGTGTATTTGAACTGATCCATCAGGCGGGGGATAATTTTTTCTTGGTAGAGGTTTTTGAGTCGGTTTGTCATGGCAGTGGGCGGTTGGAGTCCCCTGGTCTGGGTCAGGGCGTGGGTAGGTTAGCTAATCGATTATCTCGCCGGTCTTTTTGAGGATACGGACCTTACGGCCTTGGTCGTTGATGGTGTAACCCACCCGGCTGGCGACCTTTTGCTTGGTAGAGTAGAGCATGACGTTGGAGCTGTGTACCGGGGCTTCAAAGGTGACAATCCGGCCAGACTCCCCCTCCTGTTGGGGCTTGACGTGCTTGGTGCGTACATTAACCCCCTTAACCACTACCTGGCTATCCTGGGGGATTACCCGCAGCACTTCCCCGACTTTCCCCTTATCAGTACCGGTGATCACCTGTACGGTATCACCTTTTTTTACATGCACTGGGCGGGGCCGTTTAACAATCGCCATCTAGAGCACCTCCGGGGCCAAGGAAACAATCTTCGTGAAGTTGCGGTCCCGCAGTTCCCGAGCCACTGGGCCGAATACCCGTGTCCCTCGGGGATTACCGTCGGCATTGATGATCACGGCAGCATTATCGCTAAAGCGGATACTCATACCACTGTCCCGGCGCAGGGTCTTGCGGGTGCGTACGATCACGGCCCGCACTACATCAGAACGTTTGACCGCCATATTGGGAATGGCGTCCTTGACCACCGCGATGATCACATCCCCGACCCCACCGTAGCGGCGGTTGCCTCCCCCGAGGACTCGGATGCACATCAGCTTGCGGGCACCGCTGTTGTCGGCGACGTTTAGGTAGGTCTGCTGCTGGATCATGACTGACCTCCAGGGGTATGGACGTCAAGGACAGCCACCACTTCCCAGCGCTTGGTGCGGCTGAGGGGGCGGGTCTCCCGGATCCGGACCCGGTCGCCGGTTTTACAGGCGTTGGTTTCGTCGTGGGCCTTATAGCGGTTGGTGCGGACCATGATCTTGTCGTACTTGGGGTGGGGGGCACGGTTCTCCACTGCCACCACCACGGTTTTGTTCATCTTGTCACTGACCACGAGGCCAATGCGTTCCTTTATGGCCATGGATCTACTCCTGGGTTAGGGGGGGGGTAAGCTGCCGCTCCCGCAGGACAGTCAGCAACTGGGCTAGGCGGTGCCGGGCGTGGCGAAACTGGTGGGATTTTTCTAGGCGCCGGGTAGCCTTCTCCATACGCAGCTGGAACAACTCACGCTTGACCGCTTGAATTTGGCTGGTGAGCTCTTCATCGCTGAGGTTACGGGCCTCACTGATCTGGGGTAGAGCCATGGTCACTCCTGCTCCTGGGGGGTGGGCAACTCGGGGGTAGCGGCGACAAACCGGGTTTTGATCGGCAACTTAAAGGAAGCCAACCGCATAGCCTCCCGGGCGATTTCTTCGCTAACACCACTGATCTCGAACAGGATCCGGCCTGGCTTGACTACGGCTACCCAGTACTCAGGGGAACCCTTACCAGAACCCATCCGGGTTTCGGCTGGTCTCATGGTCACCGGTTTGTCGGGGAAAATCCGGATCCAGATTTTTCCCCCCCGGCGGATGTAGCGGGTCATGGCACGGCGGCTAGCCTCAATTTGGCGAGCAGTGATCCAGGAGGGTTCGAGGGCCTGCAGGCCAAAATCTCCCTCGTTGAGGACGTTGCCCCGGGTGGCCATGCCGGTCATGCGGCCCCGCTGTTGCTTGCGAAATTTAGTGCGCTTGGGACTGAGCATAGAACAGACCTACTCTTCTTTGGAACGGTCTTCAAACTGTTGCCGCCGCCGTTGCTGCCGCCGGGGGGGGGTGGCGTTAGCGGCGGGAATCTCCTCCTGACCGGGGATAATTTCCCCCTTGAATACCCATACCTTGACCCCGAGGATGCCATAGATAGTCTGGGCGGTCTTGCAGGCGTAGTCGATGTCCGCCCGCAGGGTGTGCAGGGGTACCCGACCATCCCGAGTCCACTCGGTGCGGGCAATTTCCGCTCCGTTGAGGCGGCCACCTACTTGGATCTTGATTCCCTGCACACCTGCCCGCTGAGCTCGCTGAATGGTCTGGCGGACCACCCGTCGGAAGGAGACCCGCCGCTCGAGCTGCTGGGCAATGTTCTCAGCAATCAGGGGGGCATCGGCGTCCACCCGCTCTACTTCCTTGACGTTGACTCGAATTTGCCGATTACCCCCAAGGACCTTTTGAATCCCCTCTCGGAGAGCCTCAATGCCTGCTCCCCCTCGACCTACCACTACCCCAGGCCGGGCAGTGTAGACCTCAAGGTCAATCTGGTCAGCTTTGCGCTCGATGCGCACCTGGGAAATGCCAGCATTACTGAGGGTTTTCTGCACAAAGGCACGGATCTTACGGTCTTCTTGGAGCAGGATTGGATAGCGCTTGGTATCAGCAAACCAGCGGGAGCGGTGCTCTTGGGTGATGCCTAAGCGAAAGCCAACTGGATGGATTTTCTGTCCCACGGGGGTTTCCTTAGTGTTGCGTAGGGTTAGGCGGCGGGACCGACTACCACGGTAATGTGGCAGGTCGGCTTACGGATTTGGTAGGCGCGTCCCTGGGCCCGGGGTCGGAATCGCTTCAGGGTCGGTCCCTGGTCAGCGAAGGCGGCCCGCACCACCAGACTGGCCGGGTCCAAGCCCTGGTTGTGCTTAGCATTGGCGACGGCGGAGCGCAGGACCTTCAGTACCGGCTCACAGGCGCGGTAGGGCATAAACTCAAGGACGATCAGGGCGTCGCGGTAGGTACGCCCCCGAATCTGGTCGAGGACTCGCCGGACCTTGATTGGGGAAGTGCGGATAAAGCGGGCGACAGCTTTTGCCTCGGAGGCTTCAGAAGCCATGGTTAACGACCTCCTTTCTTGTCACTCTTGGCGTGGCCACGGAAGGTACGGGTAGGGGCAAATTCCCCTAATTTATGGCCGACCATCTGCTCAGTGATATATACGGGCACGTGTTGGCGGCCGTTGTGGACGGCGATGGTATGACCAATCATCTGGGGCAGAATCGTCGACGCCCGCGACCAGGTTTTGATCATCTGTTTTTCCCCCCGAGCATTGAGGGCTTCCACCTTCCGCAGTAGGTGGTCGGCCACAAAGGGGCCCTTTTTTAAGGAACGGGACATGGTGGCAATCTCCTAGAAGTGCTCAACTGACCTGAATTGTGGTGACCTTAGGACTCCCGGCCGCCCCGACCGCGCTTGGAGGACTTGCGCCGTCGCCGGACGATCAGGCTGTCACTGGCCTTGCCCTTCTTCCGGGTTTTGTAGCCGAGGGCCGGTTTACCCCAAGGGGTCATGGGGGCTGGATGCCCAATGGGAGAGCACCCTTCACCACCACCGTGGGGGTGGTCGACGGGGTTCATGGCGCTACCGCGCACCTCCGGACGCCGACCTAGCCAGCGCTTACGGCCAGCCTTACCGAGGCTGATGTTACGGCTCTCCAGGTTACCCACTTGTCCGAGGGTGGCGTAGCACTCGCGGCGGATCTTGCGCACTTCCCCCGAGGGGAGCTGCACCGACACGTAGTCTCCTTCCTTAGCCTTAACCTGGGCAGTGGCCCCAGCTGAGCGGACGATCTGGCCCCCCCGCCCGGCAATCAGCTCCAGGTTATGGACATTAGTACCCAGGGGGATATTGCCGAGGGGGAGGGCATTGCCTACCTCAAGGGGAGCCTCGGGTCCCGAGACGATGGTTTGACCTACCTGGAGACCGATGGGGTGGAGGATATAGCGCTTCTCCCCATCGGTGTACTGCACCAGGGCAATCCGGGCATTGCGGTTAGGGTCGTACTCGATCTCGAGCACCTGGGCTGGGATGGAGTGCTTGTCCCGCCGGAAGTCAATGATCCGGTACAGCTTCTTATGACCGCCGCCCCGGTGGCGACAGGTGATCACCCCTTGGTTATTACGGCCCTTGGGCCGGTGCCGCCGTTCCGTGAGGGACTTTTCGGGGTGGTCGCGGGTGATTTCAGCAAAGTCAGCCACCGTGTGGGCACGGGTGCTAGAGGTGTAGGGACGGTAGGAGCGAATACCCATAGGGGAGAAAAGGACGGTGAGGGGACAAGGGGGGAGCTTAGACGTCTGGGAACAAGGAAATCTTGTCACCCGGAGCAAGGGTAACCACCACTTTCTTATAGCGAGGCCGCCAACCGAGAAACTTGCCCATACGGCGCTTTTTGGGGGGCAGGTTACAGCTGTTAACCTGGGTGACGCGCACGTCAAAGAGGGCTTCGATGGCTGCCTTGACCTGAGGTTTTGTAGCCTGGGGGACTACCTCAAAGGTGTACTTGTTATCCTCCAGTAGGCGGGTTGCTTTCTCCGTCACAATCGGCCGTCGGATCAGATCCGCTAGCTCGAGGGGGGCAACTTTACTCACCGTAAACCTCCTTAATGCGCTCGAGGGCCGCGCAAGTGGTGACAATGGTGTCGGCATGCAACAGGTCGAACAGATTCAAGTTATCAGCACAGATCAGCTTCAGGTTAGCCATGTTGCGAGCCGATAGGTAAACGTTCTCCTCCCGCTGAGGGATGATCAGCAACACCTTAGCCGTAGGGTCAGCTCCCCACCGCTGCATCGCTGCTGCCAGGGCTTGGGTTTTAGGCTTAGGCAGTTCGATGGCAAAGTCCTGCACTACCACCAGGTCCTCAAAGCGACTTTGGAGAGCGGTCCGCAGGGCTAAACGCCGTTCCTTACGGTTCATCTTGGTACTGTAGTCCCGGGGTCGGGGGCCAAAGATCACCCCACCTCCCCGCCACAGGGGTGAGCGGGTCGAACCGGCTCGAGCGCGGCCGGTGCCCTTTTGCCGCCAAGGCTTGCGACCACCACCGCGCACCTCGGAACGGGTCTTGGCGCAGGCAGTACCCTGACGGGCATTAGCCAGTTGTCGTTCTAGGGCTCGATGGACCAGGTGTTGGGCGCTGGCCTCCTTAGCTACCCGCAGGTCTAGGGCAGCTTCCCCCACCGACTCACCCTGCCAGTTTTTGATCACACAATTTGGCATGTTCTACCCCTGTTTACGTCCAACCAGATTGGCCGGAGTGATGCTAACTAGGGCTCCAGGCTTGCCCGGTACTGTCCCCTTGATCAGGATCACATTGCGGTCTGGATATACTTTAACCACGGTCAGTTTACGCACGGTCACCTGTTTATTACCTAGTTGACCGGCCATCCGTTTGCCGGGGTAAACCCGGCCCGGGGTGGTGCCAGCCCCCGTTGAGCCTGGCTGACGATGGTTTTTGGACCCGTGGGACATAGGACCACGACCAAAGTTATGGCGCTTCTGATAGCCGGAAAAGCCCCGGCCAATGTTGGTGCCTCTCACGTCCACGATCTGACCCGGAGTGAAGTTGGTAACCGTGACCGCCTGACCGAGGGTAAGGTGTGCGGGGGCTGCTAGGCGGTACTCCCGCAGGTGACGCAGGGGGGGGGCCCCAGTTTTGGCCAGGTGGCCGAGCTCTGGTTTGGTCAGATTTTTCGGCTTGACAACCCCGAACCCCAGCTGCACTGCGGTGTAGCCATCGGTATCTGGACTTTTAATTTGTGTGACGGTGCATGGACCAGCTTGGATGACGGTGACGGGGACGGCCTTACCCGTTTCATCGAACACCTGGGTCATACCTAGCTTGGTACCGAGAATCCCCAAGGACACGGCTTTAGTCTCCCTGTACTACTATATGCGTTCTTTCATCTGCGGCAGGCGGGAAGGACTTTCCAGGCTACCTCCTTTTTCCAAGCCACTATAAGACCCGGAGCCCTTGAATCCAAGAGTGTCCGAGAGGACTTTGAATTTTAGGTCTAGTTGGCGAAGGAAATTTTCCCTGTGGGGCAGTAGGGTTACCCCACCACTGCTTGCAGCGCCAGTCGGACTTGAAGAATCAAATCCTTCAGTATCCAGTGGAGGCCATGGCGGGCCCTAATATTTTGGCGGCAGTTACTCAATGTATACGATTGCCATAGAAATGTCTAGGGGAATGAAATAAATAGTTTTCTGGTAGCTTAGAGGCAAACCTATAGTGGAGATGCCAGATGGGGCTATTGATTATCGGTGATAAATTCACCCGAGACCTGGAAAAGCATGGGGCCCTGGGGCTGTACGCACCCCTAGAGGGGGGGTTTGAAGGGCGATACCTGCGGCGTCTGCGCGGCGCCGGTTACGGCAGCATCTCCCTCACTGCCCGGGGGCTAGGGGATCTGTCCATGTACCTGGAGGGGGTGCACGGTGTGCGTCCCGCGCACTTGGGTAAACAGACCATCGGCCACACCGCCGCCGTAGGCAGTGTGGTCTTTGCTCCTCCCCTACTGCAGCTGCACCTAGACCAATTGCCAGCCCGCAGTCGGGGGTTGGTGGTGTGGATGATTGAAGGGTTTGTGTTATCAGCTCAGGAACGGGAGTATCTATGCCGTTTGCCTCAGACCCAGCCTCGAGTAAAGGTGGTCGTGGAGGTCGGGGGTGCCCCAGCGGCGCGTTGGCAGCCCCTAGCCACCGTTAGTTGTTAAGTAGTTGAGGCGGCCTCAACTACGCCGCCTGAGGGAGTCTAGGCTAGGAACCTGAGGGCGGGAGGAAGCCGGAGGCAGGTACAGGGGGCGAGACTGGATTGATGTGCTTCGAGGCCGCCCCCGCCACCCTTGCCACCCCAGGGCTAAGCCGGCGGTGCCCAGCCCGAAGGCCACTAGGGGCCAGTGATAGTGCAGACCGCCAAGGACCACCTCCACCGCTCCCATGGTCAACAGGAACCTACCAACCGATGGTCTCATTGGACACCTCAACTACCTCAGTCCCAGCCAGGTTAGGAGTCCCTGGCCAGTAAAGTACTCAATCCCTAGGGCAAGGGCGATTCCCAGCATTGCGGCTCGGCCGTTGAGGCGCTCGGCGTAGTAATTAAAACCAAACTTTGGCTCTTCTAGGTGAGGGGTCTTAGTGGGTTCGAGGGGAGTCATGGATGGTTAGAACTAACTGACATGTAACCATTCTAAGGGCTTAACCTTAGGGTTGTTGGGCTACCGGGCTCAGATCTCCCCTGCCGTCTGGCCGCAAGGAATAACCCTATAATAGGTAGACCTACAGAAAATTCCATTGGCATAACCCATCCTACGGCCCTCCGGCCTGTTCCGTAGGGGACGCCTTGGTAAATCCTAGCCTAGGGCTTAGATCAACTATGCATCACCCCATGAATCGCTTATCTATTTTCGTAGATGGGAATAATATGTTTTATGCCCAACAGAAAAACGGCTGGTTCTTTGACCCCAAGCGAGTCCTAAGCTACTTCACCCAAGACCCGGACGTGGCTCTGGTTAATGCCTTTTGGTATACCGGCCTCAAGGACCCCCAAGACCAGCGGGGGTTCCGCGATGCCCTGATTAGTTTAGGGTATACAGTCCGGACCAAGATCCTGAAGGAGTACTACGACGACAATTCGGGGCGTTATTCCCAAAAGGCTAATCTAGACATCGAAATTGTGGTGGACATGTTCAACACCGTTGAACAGTACGACCGGGTGATCCTCTTTAGTGGCGATGGGGATTTTGAACGGGCCATCGAGTTACTCCGGTCTAAAAACACCCACATCACTGTGATTTCTACAGAGGGAATGATTGCCCGGGAACTGAGAAATGCCACGGACAGGTACATAGACCTGAACGAAATCCGCGCGCAGATCGAAAAGACGGAGTACTGAGCAAACCCCTGTGTAACTGGGTGACGAGGGATTCGAACCCTCAACCAGCGGATTAAGAGTCCGATGCGCTACCGTTGCGCCAGTCACCCGCTCGGGCAATGAATGTATCGCCTTCGGTCATTCTAGCAGGAGCGCATCGGATTGGCACTGGAAATTTCCCGAAGGTCTAGGAGGCAGGAAAATTACTGTCAAGACAGCGATTGAAGAAGAGTTTATCCAGGGTCCCCTCAAGTGGGCAATTGCCCTGACGGTTTCCTTGGGAGCGATTTTGGAGGTGATCGACACTAGCATCGTCAACGTCGCCCTCACGGACATTCAAGGCAACCTTGGGGTAGACCTGAGCGAAATCGGCTGGGTTTCCACCGGCTACACCATCGCTAACGTAATTATGATTCCCCTGACCGCCTGGCTCGGGCAACGGTTTGGCCGCAAGCGCTACTTTATTTTCTCCCTGATCGGCTTTACCATCGCCTCGGCCATGTGCGGCCTAGCAGCCAATTTGACTATGCTCGTGGCCTCCCGGGTTTTGCAGGGTCTGTGCGGCGGCGGGCTTTTGGCCAAGGCCCAAACGATCCTGTTTGAGACTTTCCCCCCTGCCGAACAGGGGTTAGCCCAGTCCGTGTTCGGGGTGGGGGTAATTGCCGGGCCGGCGATTGGCCCGGTGTTAGGAGGGTTCTTGACGGATACCCTCAGCTGGCGGTGGATATTTTTTGTCAATTTGCCCTTTGGGGTGTTGGCCGTAGTCATGGCTACCTTGTTTTTGCCTGCTGACCCCTCCTATCCCCGTCGTGGTCAGGTGGACTGGTGGGGAATTTGCTTCTTGGTCCTGATGATCGGCAGCTTTCAGGTAGTGCTTGAGGAGGGACAACGCTACTCCTGGTTCGAGTCCACCTGGCTGCGGAACCTGATGGTAGTGGGGACAGGGGGGATGGGACTGTTTATTTGGCAGGAGCTGCGGGTACGCCATCCGGCGGTAGACCTACGGGTGCTGACCTACCCATCCGTAGCGGCCGGCAGCCTTTACTCGACGGTGATGGGCATGGGGCTGTACGGGACCCTGTTCGCTGTCCCTCTGTTTACCCAGAGTATTCTACAGTTCACTGCCCTCGAGACAGGGTTGCTGCTCGCTCCGGGAGCCCTGGCCTCGGCAACGGTAATGGTTTTGTTGGGGAAGATTTCAAACTGGGTTGACGCTCGGCTGCTGATCACGGCTGGGGCTTGTGGCAGTGCCCTAGTGATGTTTTCCTTGGCTAGCATCAACCCTCAAACCGGGCCTGATGACCTGTTTTGGCCTCTGGTATTCCGGGGTGGGACCGCAGTTATGCTCTTTTTGCCCCTGAGCTTGGCCACCTTGAGCCCTCTCCCCCGAGCAAAGATTGCCGCCGGTTCGGGGTTCTATAATCTGACTCGGCAGCTAGGAGGCAGCTTGGGGATTGCCCTGCTCACTACGATCATCCAACAGCGAGAGGCATTCCACCGGGCGATTCTAGTCGAGCACCTCCAGATTGCCAGCCCCAACACCCTAGGGCGGCTCAGCTTGCTGACGGAGCTTTTCCAACAGCAGGGGTCTGACCCCCATACGGCTTACTTTCGGGCCCTAGACGTGATCGACGAGACGGTGAATCAACAGGCCGCGGTGATGTCCTTTGCCGATTGCTTCTGGCTGGTGGGTTGGATGTTTTTGGTTTCCCTGCCCCTGGTGGTTTTCCTCGGTCGGGGGGCTAAACAAGGGGGAGGGGACGTGAGTGTACACTAGCTGGGTTTGGCTGGGTACTGGGCCTTTAGCTGCTTAATTTGGTCCCGGTACTGGGCTGCCGTCTCAAATTCCAGGGCTTGGGCTGCTGAGCGCATGAGGGCTTCTAGCTGTTCGATCAGTTGGGGTACCTGGGCGGGGCTAGGGGAGATAGCCGGAACCCCCTGGGTGTTGAGGCGGCGAGAAATATTCAGGAAAGAAAGGATAGCATTGCGGGAGTTTTTGCGGATGGGTTGGGGAGTAATCCCGTGGCGGCGATTGTAGTCAAGCTGGATCTGCCGGCGCCGCTCGGTCTGCTCTAGGGTCCGCTCCATACTCTGGGTGAGGTGGTCGGCATACATTATCGCTTGACCGCGCACGTGGCGGGCCGCTCGGCCAATGGTTTGGATTAAGGAGCGCTCCGTGCGCAGAAAACCCTCCTTGTCCGCATCGAGAATCGCCACTAGGGACACCTCCGGCAGGTCCAGGCCTTCCCGCAGCAGGTTCACCCCGATCAGAACATCAAATTCCCCCTGGCGCAGGTCCTGGAGAATCTCAATCCGCTGGATGGCGTTAATCTCCGAGTGGAGGTAACGCACCCGCACCTGATGTCCCTGGAGATAGTCAGTCAAGTCCTCGGCCATGCGCTTAGTTAAGGTGGTGACCAGGACGCGCTCCTGACGGGAGACTCGCTCCCGCACCTCCCCGAGGAGGTCATCAACTTGCCCCTGGGTGGGCCGGATGAAGACCTCCGGGTCTACCACCCCTGTAGGGCGAATTACCTGCTCGACCACCTGACCAGTGGCGGGAAGATAAAACCGCTGTCCTCCAGGATTAGGAGTTACAAATTCGCCCCCCGATTGCTCTAACTCCCAGTCCCCTGGGGTGGCGGAGACGAAGATGGCCTGCTTTACCTTGGCCCAGAACTCAGGGGCCTTCAGGGGACGGTTGTCCCGAGCGCTGGGTAGGCGAAACCCGTGGTCGATGAGGACTTGCTTACGGGACTGGTCCCCATGGTACATCCCCCGTAGTTGGGGGACGGTGACGTGGGACTCATCCACTACCAGCAACCAATCGGCCGGGAAGTAGTCCACCAAGCACTCTGGGGGCTCCCCCGGGGCCCGTCCCGCTAGGTGCCGGGAATAGTTTTCGACACCATTGCAGTAGCCCACCTGGCGCAACATCTCCAGGTCGTACTGGGTACGTTGGCTGAGGCGCTGGGCCTCTAGAAGCTTACCGGCTGCCTCCAGCTCGGCTAGCCGCTGCTGGAGCTCCGCCTGAATCGCCCCGCAGGCCTCCTCAAGGCGTTCTTGGGGGGTGACGAAGTGGCGGGCCGGGTAAATATTAACCGCGGCCAGGCGCTCTAGGCTCGCCCCGGTAATCGGGTCTAGGTAGTAAATGGCCTCAATTTCATCACCAAAAAACTCCACACGGATAATCCGGTCTTCGTAGGCAGGACCAATTTCTACCACGTCCCCCTTGACCCGGAAGCGCCCCCGGCCAAGCTCTAGATCGTTGCGCTCGTACTGGATCCCAGTCAGGTCCCGCAGGACTTGCCGCTGATCCACCTCTAAACCTACCGCCAGGGATAGGGCCGCCTCTAGGTAGGCCTGAGGCATCCCCAAACCATAGATGCAACTGATTGAAGCCACCACAATTACGTCCCGTCGCTCAAATAGGGAACGGGTGGCCGAGTGGCGCAGCATATCGATCTCTTCGTTGATCGAGGCGCTTTTTTCAATGTAGGTATCCGTGACCGGTATGTAGGCCTCGGGTTGGTAGTAGTCGTAGTAACTGACGAAGTACTCGACCGCGTTGTGGGGAAAAAATTCCCTCAGCTCATTACACAACTGGGCGGCCAGGGTTTTATTGTGGGCAAGCACTAGGGTGGGCCGCTCGTAGGCAGCGATCACCCGGGCTACGGTGTGGGTTTTGCCAGTCCCTGTGGCCCCCCAGAGGGTAAGGTAGGGTTCACCCTTGCGCAGCCCCCTCAGGAGCTGTTCAATGGCCCGGGGTTGGTCTCCCGTGGGGGAGAAAGGAGCAGTTAGCTCAAAGGCGGTCATGGAAACTAGGGGAGAAACTGATCAAGGGCGGCCTTAAGTCCGGCTAGCTCCGCCTCAATGTTGCCCTCCCGGGCTGCCCGGGCAACGCATTCGTTGAGATGTTCATCCAAGATCAAGCGGGCGGTCCGGTCTAGGGCCCCCCGCACCGCAGCCACCTGCACTAGTACTTCGGGGCAGGGGCGGCCTTCCTGGACCATCTGCTTGATGCCCCGGACATGCCCTTCGATGCGGGAGAGGCGGTGAACGATTTGACGCAGAGATTCCTCACTGTGGACGTGGGGATGTAGGTGAGGTTCTGACAGTCCCGGGTGAGGGAGGCTAGGCACAAGGTCGACCATGGAAAAGCTAATGCACTCCAACGTCTCCCCCCATGATAGACACTCGCCTCCTGGTCTGCCAGGACGGATAGGTGGGCCTGTCCACTACCCTAGGCGTAAAAGGGCAGCGGGACTAATGGGCATGGAAATTACCCTAGACGAGATTCCCCTTGAAATTGAGTACAAGAGCATCAAGCACCTGCACCTAAAGGTTTTGCCCCCGGGGGGCCGATATTCGCACCCGGCCCCCTTCCGGTGCAGCCGCGAACAGCTAGAAGCCTTTGGGGCTCAAAAATACACCTGGATTGAGCAGCAGCGCCACCACCTTGCACCCCCAGAGACTCCCGTAATCGACTGGGGGGGTAGAAGCTCAGGGCCCTCCCAGGATCGATCTGGAGCTGGACACATCCCCAAAATAGCAGGGGGAAATTCTCCAGACCTGACACCGGCAGGAGTTACGCCGCCAGAGTGCCCAGTTGCTGCCGGCCTAGGGGTCAAGTGTGCGGGGGTTTACGTACAGCGGATGAAGACCCACTGGGGCAGTTGTAACCCCCAAGCCCGGACGATTCGCCTGAACACCACCCTGACCGAGAAGTCGCTCATGTGCTTAGACTACGTGATTCTCCATGAGCTAGCCCATATTCTCGAGCCCAACCACGGCCAAGGGTTTGTCAGTTTAATGGACACTCACCTCCCCACCTGGCGCCAGGTACGAGGGCAACTTAACCAGAGTATTTGCTGGGAACGGAGAAGGAGGGATTCGAACCCTCGTTACCCTTGAGGGGTAAACAGCATTTCCAGTGCTGCGCCTTCAACCACTCGGCCACTTCTCCCAACAGGGCTCAACCATCATAACCCGGATGTCATCGAGCGGGAAGTAGGCCGGGAAAACTTTTTGAAGGACTGAAGATGGGCGGGGAGAGAATCGAACTCTCACATCTTTCGATGGCAGATTTTGAGACTGCTGCGTCTACCGTTTCGCCACCCGCCCTAGGTGAGACTCTATTTTATAATACCAGGGCCACCGCTGGCTAGAAATTGAGCAGCCCCCGGACCCTTCGCCCCAACCAAGCACTAAAGTCTTTAGTTTTAGCCGAGGTCTCAAGCAGCCCCATGTCTTCGAGTTGTTTGCGCATCTCGCACCAACTCTCCTCCTCCCTTTGCCAAGTCTCAGTCAAGAGTTCAGCCATCTGGGGCCGCCGCTGCAACAGATGGTCAAAGCATTTTTGGGAAATTACGAACAGAGTAGTATCCTCCCGGGTGACCCCACTCCCTAGGTAGGGAATGCCTAGGATCACTGGTATTTCCCCAAAAACTTCCCCAACACCAAAAAGGCGAGTTTTTCCCAGCTGGGGGATGGAGGTTTCCACACAACCCTCCAGGACGATGTAGAAGCTCTGGCCCACCTCCCCCGCCCTAAACAAAACCTCCCCGGCGGCCCGGCTTTCCCGATAGCCAGTTTCGATCAGGTCCTTAAGCTGTAGTTCCGAGAGGCCCTGAAAATAGGGGACTTGACTGAGGACCGAGCGCAGGGAGGGGAGACCTGGGTCTCTGGCTGAGGGGCTGAGGCGACCCGAACTAGATTTAGTTAAGGAAATGTCCATCTGGGAGGAGGGACTTTCAATGCCGGCTAGGCGCAGTTGGTGGGTAAGAATGAAGTTGAGGGAGCTGCGCACCGAGAGCCCCTCATCAATACGCTCTACCCAGGCCCATAGCTCAAATTCCAGACCGTTAGGACCAAAGTTCTTGAAAATTACCCGGACAGGCGGGTCGTGTAACACCGCCGGCTCTAGATAGGCAGCGCTGATCAGGACATGGAGCACCTCTATGGGGTCACTATCGGTGGAAACAATCACCGGTAACCGGATGCGACCCCGGGAGTTTTGATAGCTCCAATTCAAGACCTGACTGCCGACAATAATACTGTTAGGGACTACAGCGTCGGCACCATCAAAAGTATGCACTAGGGTTGAGCGGATGGCGATTTCTCTCACGTGACCGGAAATACCGCTAAACTCCACATAGTCACCCACCCGAATCTTGCCTTCCATCAGGAGAGTAAGGCCGCTGACTAGGTTTTTAGTAATTTCCTGCAGGCCAAAGCCAATCCCAATCCCCAAGCCCCCCAGAGCTACCAGTAGGGAGGTCAATTGCAGACCATTAAGCTGCAAAACCACGATCACCGCCAGGGTACCCACACTGTAAGTGATTAGGGTAGCAATAGTCTCCCGGTTACCTTGGTCGATGGCCAACTTAGCGAGGATTCTTGTCCTGAGCAACCGTTTAACCATCCGTACCCCCAAGACCACTAGGACCAAGCTCAGTCCCAGCTTGAGGACCCCTACCACAGAGATGCTCAGGCCCCCCAGGTGAGCGATGGGGGCAAACAGGATTTGCGGTAGGGCAAGGGCGAAATCTGGCATGGCACAAGTTCCCCGATTAACCCCCGGAAGCCCGCAAAAGCTAGCAGCCAAGAGCCGGCCTAGGGGGGGTCTGCGCCCAAATGTTAGCAAAAAAGCCCCAGGAAGCGCCTCCCCTCCAGTGGCACAATGGAGGAAATCCCTAACCAAAACCTTGGGAGCCTATCCCTTCGATGACCGGACTAACCCATGCAAATGAATCTTGGGGCCACCGAGGTCCTAGACCTGGTAGTAGCGAGGGGGTCTGACTCCCTAGAGCATTATCTGTGCCAGCCTGAGCGTCTAGTAAAGGCCCTGGTGGACCCCCGGCAAGTTACCCCCCTAGGAGACGGATCCTTTCGATTACGGATGCGGCCTCTGGAATTTTTTGGCTTGCACCTAGAACCAACCGTGGACTTGCACGTGGAAGCCGACCCCCACGGCACCCTGCACCTGGAGTCCACTAACTGTGCCATCCGTGGTTTTCCCTACGCCGACCAGCGCTTTGGCCTGTACCTGAAAGGACAACTCAGGTGCCAACAGGCTAAGCTCTCTGGCCGGGCAGATTTGAGGATTCAAGTAGACCTACCCGCCCCCTTAAACCTGATGCCGCGGTCTCTCCTCGAGTTAACCGGTAACAGCCTAGCTCGGGGCGTTCTGGCCACCATTAGGCAGCGCCTATGCCATCATTTAATTCAGGATTACTGTAAGTGGATCCAGGCCATCCCCAGGGATGACCTAGAGCTAACCAAGGGGGAAACATCTGATAGATTGAGATTGCCTATCCGGGTTATAATCTAGCAGACTTTCAGGCTTTAAGTGTGCAAAACGGTGCTCCTGGCGGACAGCCAAGCTTACACTTGCCCCGTTGCCAACCAGAACCCCTCCGGGTAGGGGTGATTGGGGTGGGGCATATGGGTCAGAGTCACGCCCGCGTCTTGAGCATGCTTAAGGATGTGGAGCTGGCCGGCGTCGCAGACACGAACGCAGACCGAGGTTTGGATATTGCTGGGAAGTATCGGGTTTGCTTTTTTGAGGACTACCGAGAACTCCTAAACCACGTGGACGCCGTCTGCATTGCCGTGCCTACCCTCCTGCACCATGCGGTAGGGATCACCTGCCTGCAGGCTGGAGTCCACGTCTTGATCGAAAAACCAATCGCTGCCAGCATCAGCGAGGCCGAATCCCTAGTCAACACAGCAGCTCAGCAGCAGTGTATTCTCCAGGTGGGACACATTGAGCGCTTCAATCCAGCCTTCCAAGAGCTCAGCAAAATCCTGAAGATGGAGCAGTTGCTGGCCTTCGAGGCCCATCGTATGAGCCCCTACTCAGACCGGGCTAACGATGTGTCAGTGGTCCTCGACCTGATGATCCATGACATCGACCTACTGCTAGAACTAGTGGCGGCGCCGGTAGTCCACCTCAGTGCCCGGGGGGGGCGGGCTGCTAGTTCCGGATACCTAGACTACGTCACCGCCACCCTGGGATTTGCCAATGGGGTAGTGGCCACCCTTACCGCCAGCAAGGTGACCCACAAAAAGATCCGCCGCATCAGTGCCCACTGCAAGGATTCCCTTACCGAAGCCAACTTCCTCACCAGTGAGATCCTGATTCACCGGCAGACCACTGCCAACTATCGCACAGACTATGGTCAAGTCCTCTATCAGCAGGACGGCTTAATTGAAAAAGTCTCCACCAGCAATATCGAACCCCTCCACGCCGAGCTAGAGCACTTCGTTAACTGCGTGCGGGGGGGGCAACAGCCCTCTGTAGGCGGAGAACAGGCCCTCAAGGCCCTGCGGCTAGCCCGTTTGATTGAACACAGAGCTCTCGAGGGTTGGCAACTGAGCCCAAACCCCACAGAGTTACCAGACTTAGTAAACGCTACAGTACTCACCGCTGGGGGTTGGCGGGGAGAACCTACCTAGGCTCTCCCCAATCCCCCTAAGCTGGTTTGGCCAGGGTTTCGGCCGCCGCTAGGGGTGGAGCAGTGTACACCAGACCCAAGGGGGCGGCGGGAGTCCCCCGGGCCACGGATGCTTGCAACAAAGTTGTCACCTGCATAGTCTTGGCATCGTAGATCTGGGTGAGCAGGTTGGGATACAAGCCCACTCCAATAATCGGCACCAGTAGACAGGCAATAATGAAAACCTCCCGGGGCTCCGCATCCACCAAGTTTTGGTGAGTCACCAAGTCCTGATTCTCTGGGCCGTAGAACAGTTGCCGCAGGTTAGACAGGAGGTAGATGGGGGTCAAGATTACCCCTACCGCTGCTAGGAGCACCACTACGGCCTTAAAGGTGTTGCTGTAGGCAGGACTGGTGGCAAACCCCACAAACACCATCAGTTCAGCCACGAAACCGCTCATCCCCGGTAAGGCCAGGGAGGCTAAGGAGCAAGTGGTCCACATAGCGAAGATCTTCTTCATCCTCTGGCCGAGCCCACCCATCTCCTCCAGGATCAGGGTGTGGGTACGGTCGTAGGTTGCCCCGACCAGGAAAAATAGGCTCGCCCCAATCAGGCCGTGGGAGACCATCTGCAGCACCGCTCCACTCAAGCCTAGGTCGGTAAAAGACCCCAAGCCGATGAGGACAAAACCCATGTGGGAAATGGAAGAGTAGGCAATTTTGCGCTTCAGGTTGCGTTGGGCAAAGGAGGTAAGGGCAGCATAAATAATATTTACTACCCCCAAGACCACTAGAATCGGCCCAAAATAGACGTGGGCTGCCGGCAGCATCTCCAAATTCATTCGTACCAGAGCGTACCCTCCCATCTTCAAGAGAATGCCGGCCAAGAGCATGTGCACTGGAGCGGTAGCCTCCCCGTGGGCGTCCGGCAACCAGGTGTGGAGGGGGATAATTGGCAGCTTCACCCCGTAGGCAATTAAGAAACCGGCGTAAATCAGCAATTGGAAGGCAATCGGGTAGCTTTTGGCCGCCAGCTCCTGCATGTCAAAGGTGACCTTATCCCCGTAGAAAGCCATGGCCAAGGCTGCCACCAGAATAAACAGGGAGCCCCCCGCCGTGTAGAGAATGAACTTGGTAGCGGCGTAAAGGCGCTTTTTGCCTCCCCAGATGGCAAGCAGCAGGTAAACGGGAATTAGCTCTAGCTCCCAGGCGAGGAAAAATACCAGCATGTCCTGGACGGCAAACACAGCGATCTGGCCCCCGTACATAGCCAGCATCAGAAAGTAAAACAGGCGCGGCTTGAAGGTGACCGGCCAGGCAGCCAGGATCGCGAGGGTAGTCACAAACCCAGTGAGGATCACCAGGGGCATGGCTAGGCCATCGACACCAACGCTCCACTTCAGGCCCAAGGAGGGGACCCAGTCATAACTTTCCACCAGCTGCATGCCTGAGTTATGGACATCGTACTGGGTGTAGAAAGCGTAGACGATGGCGGCAAAATCCACCAGGCCAATCACTAGGGCATACCAGCGGACGGTTTTACCCTCCCGGTCCGGCAAAATCGGAATCAGTAGGGAGGCAAAGATCGGAAACAGAATAATGAAAGTCAGCCAAGGAAAGGCGGCAAGATTCATGGTTTAGATTCCAACGATTGCTTAGGTAACGGCTGACAGGACGACAAAGCCGAGGACCATCCCAAACACGATCAGGGCATAGAATTGGGCCCGGCCGTTCTCGAGGTACTTTAGTCCTTGACCCGTCAGGAGGGTCACCAGCCCCGTCAAATTCACCAACCCGTCTACTACTCGAGCATCCAGGTTTAACACCTGACGGGCAAGGCGACGGCTATTGCGCACAAACAGGGAGTCGTAGAGTTCGTCGAAGTACCACTTGCGCAGGGAAAGCCGATACAGAAACGGGACCTTAGCAGCGATGGCGGCCGGGTCCAGCCGGCGACTTAGGTACATGCTTACGGCCAAGGTGATCCCAAGGAGAACAATACCTACGGAGCTGCCGGCCATAGTCAGAAATTCTGACCACTCAAACTCGGCGGCGGCTGACTCTAGGCCCGGGGTGTGGATCAGCTCCTCAAAGTAGTTAGCAAAGGGAGTACCCACTAATCCCAGCAGGGTTGAGGGCACGGCCAGAATTAGCAGGGGCAGGGTCATGGTCCAGGGGGCCTCGTGGGGATGGCCGTGGGAGTGCCCATGGTGGTCGCCATGGCTATGGATGCCCAACTCCTGATTGACCTGTGCCTGCAGGCGGGTGTCATCGCCGCGAAACTTACCTTCAAAGGTAGTAAAGTACATCCGGAACATGTAGAAAGCGGTAATCCCCGCTGTACCCCAGCCCACCAGCCACAGCCAGGGACTGGCACCATAGGTGGCCCCGAGGATCTCGTCTTTAGACCAGAAGCCTGCCAGGGGAGGAATACCACTGATGGCGAGCACCCCGATCAGGAAGGTAAAGGCAGTTTTGGGCATGTAACGGCGCAGCCCCCCCATCAACCGCATATCCTGGGAGGCCGGGTTGTGCCCCACCACTGCCTCCATCCCGTGGATGACTGCTCCAGACCCCAGAAATAGCATCGCCTTGAAGTAGGCATGAGTGACTAGGTGGAATAGGCCAGCACTGTAGGCTCCGGCACCCATGGCCATCACCATGTAACCCAGCTGGGACATGGTGGAGTAGGCTAGACCTTTTTTGATGTCGTTTTGGGTAATGGCAATGGTAGCCCCGAGGAAAGCCGTAAATGCCCCAGTCCAAGCAATCACTTCCATGGCCAAGGGGATGCTAGAAAACAGGGGGAACATCCGGGCGATCAGAAACACCCCTGCCGCCACCATCGTCGCTGCGTGGATTAGGGCGGAGATAGGGGTAGGTCCCTCCATGGCGTCGGGCAGCCAGACGTGGAGGGGGAACTGGGCTGACTTAGCTACCGGGCCGAGGAAAACTAGCACCGCTAGGCCGGCGGCGATCAGACCACTGAGGTCTCCGGCATGGACCAGGTCAGCCAGCCGAGCCCCGGTCAGATCAAACTCAAAACTACCCGTAGACCAGTAAAGGCCGAGGATCCCGAGCAGCAGTCCAAAGTCTCCAACCCGGTTGACCACAAAAGCCTTTTGGCAGGCCTCTGCTGCCGCCGGCCGGTCATACCAAAACCCGATCAACAGGTAGGAGCACATGCCCACCAATTCCCAGAAAACATAGACCTGGACCATGTTGGGGCTAAGGACTAGACCCAACATGGAGGAGCTAAATAGGCTTAGGTAGGCATAGAAGCGTACATAACCCGGGTCCTCGGCCATGTAGCCGTCGGTGTAGATCATCACCAAGAGGGCCACGGTGGTGACCACTACCAGCATTAGGGCCGCTAGGGGGTCTACTTCAAAACCCATTTGGAGGTGAAAATCCCCGGCAGTTGCCCACTCCAGCATCTGTCGGTAGGGGAGATGGCCCTGAACCTGACTAGCTAGCAGGGCAAAGGACAGGGCAGTGGAGACCCCCAAGAGGGAAATAATCAACACGGCATTCAACTGCCGTAGACGGTTAGTGGCCTCGGGGAAGGAAACTAACCCACAGCCTACCACCAGAGCACCGACGAGGGGCAGGACTGGAATCAACCAGGCATACTGATAAATTGCTTCCATTACTTAGGCTTGGTTTAAGTTTCGTTGCGCGGCAAAATCGCTTACATTCTGGCACAAACCCCAAAGTTTTAGGTTAAGGCAAGCTAAGATCGTGGGAGATGGCAACTCAAACCGAAGGCATGGAAAATCTCTACCGGACCACAACTCCTACCGCCCTAGTAGACCCAGAGCTGGACCTGGCGGCCCGAGTGCGGCCAGATTTTCCCCTGCTAGACCAAACTGTCAATGGCCATCCCCTGGTTTATCTAGATAATGCCGCTACCTCCCAGAAACCTCAGGTGGTCCTAGAGGCCTTGGCCCAGTACTATCGGTCGGATAACGCCAACGTGCATCGGGGGGTCCACACCCTTAGCAGCCGCGCCACGGACGCCTACGAGCTGGCCCGGGAGAAGATTGCCCGGTTTGTCAAGGCCCGCTCCTCCCAAGAAATTATTTACACGCGCAATGCCACCGAGGCGATTAACCTGGTGGCCTACAGTTGGGGACTTAGCACCCTAGGCCCGGGAGACGAAATTATCCTGTCGGTGATGGAGCACCACAGCAACTTGATCCCTTGGCAGCTGGTGGCTCAGAAAACTGGGGCAGTCCTAAGGTTTGTTGGGTTAACCCCAGCCGAAACTCTAGACCTTGACCACTACCGTTCTCTGCTTAGTCCTAAAACCCGCCTCGTATCCTTGGTACAGGTTTCCAACACCCTGGGCTGCATCAACCCAGTCCAGGAAGTGGTCCGATTAGCCCATGCCCAGGGGGCGCGGGTCTTGGTGGATGCCTGCCAAGGCGTACCCCACATGGCCATCGATGTCCAGGCCTTAGACTGCGACTGGCTGGTAGCCTCTGGCCACAAGATGTGTGGCCCCACCGGCATTGGTTTCCTCTACGGCAAGCTAGACCTGCTGCGCTCCATGCCCCCGTTTCTAGGGGGAGGCGAAATGATTGCCGATGTGTTTTTGGACCACGCCACCTACGCCGACTTGCCCTACCGCTTCGAAGCTGGGACGCCGGCAATTGGGGAAGCCGTAGCCCTGGGGGCAGCAGTGGACTACCTACAGGCCCTCGGGATGGACCAAATCCATACCTACGAAGTGGAGCTGACAGCCTATCTACTAGCGAGCCTAGCCAAAATCCCCCAGCTGCGCCTCTACGGTCCCCCTGAGCGCGCTGCCCTAGCTGCCTTCAGCTTCGGCACCATTCACCCCCACGACCTTTCCACGATCCTAGACCAGGCGGGGGTGGCGATCCGGGCTGGTCACCACTGCACCCAACCCCTCCACCGTCATCTGCGGGTACAGTCTACGGCCCGGGCTAGCCTCTACTTCTACAACACCCGGGCTGATATTGACGCCCTGATAGGGGCCCTCGAGGCGGCAGGGGAGTTTTTTGGGGTTTAAGAGAGGCCTAAGTTAACAACGGAGAGGGTGGGATTCGAACCCACGGTACCCGTGAAGATACATCTGATTTCAAGTCAGGCGCATTCGACCACTCTGCCACCTCTCCCGGACCCCCTGACCTGGGGGGCAATCAATCGCTCAAGGCTAGTTAGTTCTCTTCCGTTGTTTCCTCATCCCCGGGGTAGACAAAATTGCCCCGTTTGGTGAGGATTGACTTACCTAGGGACAGGGCTTTAGCAGCGGCAAGGACGGCCTTATTTCTCCAGGTGGCGCGCCGCTTATCACGCTTGGATTTGGAGGTTTTCTTCTTGGGGACAGCCATGGGAGGGCAGCATTTAAACAGCTTTGCTATTCTAGCAGGTTCTTGCGGTTGCCGCCGCCCGCTAGAAGGAACTCCCCACTAGGGTAAAGGGGGCCCAGTAGTAGGGGTGGGTGAGGTCTAGGGGTTGGGCTTGTGCCAATCCGGGGAGGGGAGCAGCCCCTCCTTCACTCACCAGTTGGCCCCGCTCAAGGGTAACCCGACCTTGCAAAAGGTCTAGCTGAGCTGCCTGGAGCGCCTGGGCCTTCAAGGGCCCCTCGTGGAGGTGGTGGTAAAAGGCGCTCATGAGGGCGAAGGTGCCCTGGTCACTGATAAACCAGAGGCTACCAAGGGCGGAGCGGACCCGTCCTTGCACTGCCAGGCCGGCAAATCCCAGTTCAGCCTGCTGATTGCCCAGGGCAGTTTCGCAGGCACTCAAGACCAGCAAGTCTGCCGGCAACTGGCCTAGGTCCATAGCCGGCAATTGTTCCAGGTCCAAGCGGCGGTCCCAAAACTGAATGTAAGAGTTTTGCACAGCTCCAGGTAGGAATTGACCATGGGTGGCCAAATGGACAATTAGGTAAGGAAAGTCCCGGATCTGGGTCTGGAGATTGGTCGGGGTAAAGGCTTGATTGAGAAAAAACTTTCCCCCCTGGGTGTGGGTGGCCATGGCCAACTCGAGGGGCACAAAGGGCAGAGGAGCACCGGTCTGGTTAGGGAAATCGGCTGCCCCCATGGCCAAGACGGGAGCCTGCTCTAAGGGGCGGTGGAGGCGGGGGGCTAGGACCAAGTTATAGGCGGGAACTAGGCTCAGACTATAGCTTTGGACCAGGAAACCTTGGCCATCCCAGAGAGCCGCAAAGGGGAGAGAGCGCAGGCCTGCCCCGGCACAAATGACTAGGCTGCGGATCCGGTGGGCTTTGATCTGGGGCATCAAGGGGGCAATCAGCCAGTCATAGAGCTGCTGGCCGGGGGTTTTGTAGTCAGTAAACTGCCGCGGGTCACTGACTGCCTGACGAAATTTTTCTACCACCCCCATCAGAGTCTTTTGGTCAACCGCCGGGAGGTATTTGACCACGGGCTGACCTTGGGCGGTGACCAGGATCAGCTGGAGCCTCTGGGGTTGAGACATCAGGTAGATGTAGGCGGTAGGTACACCACTTTGCTGCTCAATTAAGCCTAGGGTCTGCTGGAGATGGCCGGGGGAGCGAAAAACCCGGGGCGCAGGATTCCCGAGGTAGGTTGTATACTGCTTAACCCAGATGTGTTCTAGGTGATTTATCGCCGCCTCGGGGGGGGGAGGCAGGCTCAAGGCCGCCCCCAGGGTAAGGCTGAACAGGGCTAGAGCCAGGCATACCCTAGTCCATCCCAACCTCAGGATCGTATAGGCAAGTTTCATGGCCTCCTCCCTTGGAGACAGCGCTGGTTATCTAGGGCTTCTAAGCGTTTCTTGTGTTTGTAAAGCTCTCGCTGTAGGTCAAATATATTTTGGTCTAGTTGGGCGTGTAATCGCTCGAGGCTCTCCCCGGGCTCGTCGGGGACCTCCAACAGAGCCTGCATGCACCCTTGGATCTCCTGGAGGGTGCGCTGTTGCCAGTCAGCCAGCAGCTGTTGACAGTGCTGCTCACACTCTACTCGCTCCAGGGAAGTGACCGCCACCGCAATCCCCTCCTCGGGCCGGCTGATGTCGATTTTGGTTTTTTCGGTGAGGCGCAGGATCGCGGATACTGTCTCCATTTCCTGAGGATAGGTCAGGACCAAGTCTTGGAGGGGAGTAAGTAAATCTAGGCTGGCAGGATTAGCCTGTTCAATTCCTTGGATTTGCTCCCAGAGAAACTGATGCTCCGGGAGACTAAACCCCGTCTCTGGCCCTAACCGGGAGGCTAGGTGCCGCCGCCACTCGGAGCGCTGGTCTGGACAGTGCAGATAAATTTGCAGCAGCTTGGCCTCTGCCGCCGCCCGGAGGGTAACTACCCCGGGGCGACGAATGCGGGCTGTACCTATCCCCGGCCGGCGCAGCTGAGCACGCAGATCCGTCTCTAGGGCTTGCACTCGCCGGGATTCACCCCGGCTGAGTAACTCGGCACAGTAGCCCAGGTAATGGGTGCGTAGGGGCGAATTAGGCAAGTTGCCCAAAAGCTTGATTAGGGCTTGGACACTGTGGTGAAATTGGTCCGCCTGGGTGAGGTCCTTGTCAGCTAGGATCTGGTGGATTTGCCAATCAAGCCACAGGGGTGCCTGATCCAGGAGAGCCTGGTATTGGGCAGCCGTATGGGAGGAAAGGTACTCATCCGGGTCCTTGCCGGCGGGTAGAGTGAGGATGTGGGGCTGAATTTCCCCCTGGTAAGCCAGGGAGGCTACCTCGGCTAGGGCTCGACTGGTGGCCTTGAGCCCCGCGGTATCACTGTCAAAGTTAAGGATCAGAGTTTTTGACTCGGTGTAGCGGAGGATAGCCTTGACCTGTTCCTGGTTCAGGGCTGTGCCCAGCGAGGCAACCACGTTGGTGATGCCGGCAGCGTGGAGGGCAATGGCATCAAAGTATCCCTCTACTAAGATGGCCCGGTCCTGCTTACTGATAGCAACCCGGGCCTTGTCGAGGGCAAACAGGGTTTTGCCCTTGGAAAACAGTTCCGTTTCCGGGGAGTTAAGGTACTTGGGCTGCTCATCCCCGAAGGACCGGCCGCCAAAGCCGATCACCCGGCCCTGCAGGTCGTGGATGGGAATCATCAACCGACCCCGAAAGCGGTCGTAGTAGTCACCCGTCGGCCGGGGTGTCACTAAGCCCGCCTGCTCCACTAGGGCAGCCGGGTAGTGTTTTTGCTGGACTAGGTAGTTGAAGAGGGTCTCCCAACCCGCGGGGGCGTAGCCGAGTTGAAAGTGCTGGATCACCCCTAGGGGTAGACGGCGTTCCTGCTGGAGATAAGTTAAAGTCTGGGGATTTTGGTGCAGGGCATGCTCGTAGAAGCGCCCTGCCAGGGCTAGGATCTCGTAGAGTTGCTCCCGCAGGGACAGCTGCCGCTGGAGCTTCTGTTGCTGCTCGGGCTCCAGGGTGACCAGGGGAACCTGATAGCGGTTGGCAAGCTCTACTACCACCTCGGCAAAGCTCAGCTTTTGCAGTTCCATTAGGAACTTGATGCTGTTGCCGCCAGCACCGCAACCGAAGCAATAGTAAAGCTGCTTAGTGGGGCTGACGCTGAAGCTAGGGGATTTATCGTCGTGGAAGGGGCAAAGGCCGACAAAATCCTTACCTCGGCGCCGCAGGACTAGGTGCGCCGAGATGATCTCCACAATATCAGCGCGCTCCTGGACTTGCTGGATGGTAGAGGGGTGCAGCTGCAGCTTACTCAATGGAAGTTCCCCAGCCAGTAAAAATAGCGACCGCCCTTACGGACGGCCGCCACAGTCTAAAGTATGACCCAAGTGACTAGGTTTAGGCTAGGAGTGGAAGTGGAGCTGAGGAGAGTCGAACTCCTTTCCGCTTTGGGTATTGGTCCCTCATTCGTTCACAGGCGTAGCCCTGAAACCCTCAGGGCCGGGACCGTCAATTGTCCCTGACGGTGGGATGCTTTGGTATTGTCTTAGTTACCTGATCCGACCAGAGACGAATCGGGCAGCGCATCCGTTGGGGTTTGTCTGGAGTCTTTAACGGAGTCAGGCTTCAGACGCTCGGCCCAGTAAGGGGTTTGTTAGGCGATAGCAGGGGTAGCTACAGCTTTACGAGCAAAGGGTACAAGGTTGTTCGCATGTACTGTTTTTGAACCCAGGATTTACGAGAGAAGGTTCACTCTCGGCCTGCACGAGGTAACGTTCGCCAACGCGTCGAAACCGGGACAGCCCCATGAATTTCGGTCGCTTAGTCGTCTATAGTTCTACTATGCCACTCCTACACTAATTTGTCTAGAGTGGAGAGAGTATTTGTTGACCGCCCATGGATTCCCTTCCTTTACTCGGACTTTCCCTGGCTGAACTGACCGCTTGGGTGGAGGCCCAAGGGCAGCCCGCCTACCGCGCTAAGCAGATCCATAGCTGGCTATACCAGCAGGGAGCCCGCAACCTGACGGAGATTTCTGTGCTTCCCCAGCGCTGGCGCTCCGAATTAGGCAGCATAACCGTGGGGCGCTCGGTCATCGCCCTGCGCTCAGGTTCCCGAGACGGCACAGTCAAGTATCTGTTGCGCCTGGGGGATGGTCTGGTCATTGAGACTGTGGGAATCCCTACTAGTCAACGACTGACTGTGTGCGTGTCTACACAAGTGGGCTGCCCCATGGCCTGCGACTTTTGTGCTACAGGCAAGGGGGGCTGGCAGCGCAACCTCACTCCCCCTGAAATCGTTGACCAGGTACTCACGGTCCAGGAGGACTTTAGCCGGCGGGTCAGTCATGTGGTGTTTATGGGCATGGGAGAGCCCCTGCTGAACCTAGACCAGGTCTTAGCTGCCCTGCGCTGTCTGCGGGAGGATGTGGGCATTGGCCAACGGTCTATGACTATTTCCACGGTTGGGGTCCCGGGTCAGATCCGGCGGCTGGCCCAACATCACCTCCAGACTACCCTAGCTGTCAGCCTGCACGCCCCTGACCAGCAACTCAGGGAGCAACTGATTCCCAGCGCTCGTCATTACCCCCTCGAAGACCTGCTCGCTGAAGCTCGCGAGTACGTGCAGGTGACCGGACGGCGGATTAGCTTCGAATATATTCTCCTGGGGGGCTTCAACGATCTACCCCACCAGGCCATGAGGTTAGCAGGGCTCGTGAAGGGGTTTCCGAGCCACGTTAACCTCATTCCCTACAATCCCGTGGCCGGGGCTGGGTTTGAACGTCCCAGTCCCCAACGGATCCAGGCTTTTCTGCGCATCCTCACCCAGGGGGGGATCGCAGCTACGGTCCGCCAGGCCCGGGGCCTAGATCAGCAGGCGGCCTGCGGCCAGCTGCGGGCCACCCAGCAGCAGACAGCCTAATCCCTACACGGTCTGACAGACCCTCTGGAGGGTTTGGCGCAGCCACAGGTTAGCTCTGTCCCGGTGTGCTAGACAGCTCCAGAGCATCCCTAGGGTCCAGGGGTTGGGTCGGTACAGGTAATGCGCTCCTGTCAACTGCTTGAGTCCACAGTGAAACTCCTCCATCTTCCAACGGATGCCGCACACCTCTTGTACCGCCGCAGCTTGGGATAAGCAGGTGGGCAATTGCTTGTCCAAAGGCTTGCGGGGAGTGCTACCCTAAGGTACAGCTAGACTAGTGACTTCCCCCTCGCATGACCCCTCCTGAAGTCCGGGACAACCTGATCAAAGCTCTGCACCTCGACCTGGTCGGACCTACCCCTGCCGATGAGGCCTACCTCTACGAAGTTATTCCCCAGGCCCCCGACATTTGGTATCTGACCGGTTTTCTAGTCCCCCAGGGCGCCAATCCAGACCCTGTCAGCGATGAGAAACTGGAGCAAGAACCGAAAGCTAACCGGGATGATGACCCCCCGGAGCGGCTAGCAGGCCCCAGACCCCACTTCCCCTCCTCCATGGGATTAAGTGTACTTCTAAGTGCCGACACCCAGACCCTAGACCTAGACTTGACCTGGGGGGAATACCAACCCCAATACGAACCGGAAGACCAAGACAACCCCAAGGCCAGGGAAAAAAACCGGATCAGGGCCTGGCAGCGAGTCCCTTGCCGGGCCCAAGTAACCCTGCCGGTCCCGGAGGACCCTGAGCCAGTCAGCCAGGCCCTGCCCGACATCAAGGGCCTCCAGGTGGTGGTCTTCGCACGACCAGTTGAGGCCAATCCCGAGCGCCTACCCCCAGGGACCCGCTCTGCCTCCGTGTTTGTAGTCAATCAGCACGCCCACCCACCCCAGGGAACGCCGGCCTGTGCCCACTACGTTTTTCAGGTTCAGCTTACTCTTACCTCCCCCCAACCCCTCGTGGGCCGTCCGGATCCGCGGGAGCACCTCGGGGATGACTGGGATGAGCGCCTGGCAGACCTACAGTACCGGAGTGACCGAGAGTTAGCCGTCGGCCATAACGTGTCAGTCCAGGTGGTGGGGGACCAGGGAGATTGCCGGCAAGTAAGTACCGTCTGGACCCCGGTAGCCCAGGTGGAAAAGGTAGTGCCTGCCCAGGTGAGTGGGGTGGAGTTGAGTATGGCTGCCCTAGGTCAGCCGGACGCCCCCTTAACTGAGCAACTCCAGGGAATGCCAAGGGAGTATCGCCGGTGGATTCAAGCCCAAAGATCGGGGCTTGAATCCCTCAGCAATGCCCGGTTAAGGACTGCCAATCAACTCCTAGACCAGGCTGAGGCAGTAGCCAACCGGATTCAAGCCGGCATCGCCACCCTCAGGGACCCCCTGGTGCGGGATGCCTTTCAAACTGCTAACCGGGTGGTAGACCGGGCAATCCGCCAACGTCTGGGCCCGGAGAGTCCCCCTTCCCGGTGGCGGCCCTTTCAGTTGGCCTTCTTCTTGATGAACCTTGGGGGCATCGTTGACCCCACCAACGCCGACCGGGAGCGGGTAGATTTACTCTTCTTCCCCACTGGGGGGGGGAAAACCGAAGCCTACCTGGGCCTGGCAGCCTTCACCCTAGTCCTGCGCCGCTTGCGCCAGCCGGGGATAGCCAGTGCCGGCCTGAGCATCCTGATGCGCTACACCCTGCGGCTGCTGACCCTAGACCAACTAGGGCGAGCCGCCACCATGATCTGCGCCCTGGAGCTGGAACGGAAAAAAGACCCAGAGCGGTTGGGGACCTGGCCCTTTGAGATTGGTCTGTGGGTGGGAGATGCCGCTACCCCTAACAAGCTTGGTAAAAAGGGAGAACCTGACCCCTACAAGCGGACTGCCCGCTCGCGGGTAGAAGAGTTTAAGCGCAGCGGCAAGGGAGCCCCCATCCCCCTAGAGCAGTGCCCCTGGTGCGGCGAACAACTGGGTAAGTACTCCTTTCTCCTCCACCCCAACAGTAACGAACCGAAGGAGCTACGAATCACGTGTCTCAACCGCAGCTGTGCCTTTGGCGGCAATAGCCTGCTGCCGGTAATTGCTGTAGATGAGCAGATCTACCGCCGCCTACCCTGCTTTTTAATTGCCACTGCAGATAAGTTTGCTGCCCTGCCTTGGGTGGGCCTCACCGGGGGCCTGTTTGGGCGAGTGGACCGCCACGATGTGGATGGTTTTTATGGCCCCTGTAATCCCAATCAGGGTGTCTCCCTCCCCCAGGGCCAGCTGCTACCCCCAGACCTGATTATTCAGGACGAGTTGCACCTGATCTCTGGCCCCTTGGGTACCATGGCAGGACTGTATGAGGTGGCGATTGAGGAACTAGCCACCCGGGGCGGGATTCGGCCCAAGATCGTCGCCTCTACGGCCACGGTGCGCCGAGCGGCCGAGCAGATCCAAGGGCTATTTGGTCGTGACCAGGTGGAGATTTTCCCTCCCCCGGGTCCAGACCGGCGGGACTCCTTTTTTGCCAAGACCGTCGGGGCCAAAGAAACGCAGCCCCGGGTTTACCTGGGGATTGCCGCCCAGGGTCGTAGTAGTAAAAGTGTTCTCCTACGTACCTACCTAGCTCTCCTCGGAGCCGCTCAGAAAGCCTGGGAGGCTAAGTGCTCCCAATACCCTAACCCGGCAGACCCCTACATGACCCTGGTGGGCTACTTCAACTCCCTGCGGGAGTTAGGTGGCAGCCGCCGGATCGTAGAAGATGAAGTTACCTCCCGTTTGAGCCAGTACAGCACACGGCGCCGGCTCAATGACCAGGAAAGCCTCTTTGCAAACCGCAACCTCCAGGCCCCCCACGAGCTCACCTCCCGCGTCCCCACCCATAAGGTGGCGCAAACCAAAGACAAACTAGCCCAGGAGTTCTCTAGGCCTAAGTCATCAGGGGTAGACGTGGTCCTGGCCACCAATATGATCTCCGTGGGCCTCGACATTACCCGCCTGGGGTTGATGGTGGTGCTGGGGCAACCGAAAACCACCGCTGAGTATATCCAAAGCACCAGCCGGGTGGGCCGGGATGACCAACGCCCGGGGCTAGTGGTTAATCTACTCAATATCCATCGACCCCGGGACCGCTCCCACTATGAACACTTCGAGGCTTGGCATAGGACTTTCTACCGCGCTGTTGAAAGTACTAGTGTTACCCCCTTCTCTCCCCAAGCCCTAGACCGGGCCCTAGCCGCAGTGGTAGTCGCCTTGGCTCGCCACGGTGACCCCCGCCTCACTCCCCCCGGGGGGGCTTTGGAACTGATGGACGTCGACCGCCAAGACCTGGAATTCATCGTCAGTGCCCTGGCCCGACGGGTCAAGTCTCCCGCCCTGCAAGCTAAGCTTAGCCAACGGGTGGAGACAATCCTGGACGCCTGGAAGCGGGAGGCCAAGGACAAGGGTCACGGCCTGCAGTACCAGGCTGGGGAGGGCAATACCATAGGGGCCACCTCTCTCCTGCAGGACCCCTTGGAGCATCCCGAAGCACAGTTCAAGGCCCAGCGCAGCCTGCGGGATGTAGAACCAGAGGTGAATATTCTGGTTAATCCCTACACCACCGACTCGCAGACTAGGGAGGAAACCCCATGAGTAAGTTGGAAATTGCCGGCCAGATTCGCCAAAGCCAAATCTTATTCGCCTACGGTCCCGGGGCCATGGTCGACCTGCCGGCATACTCGGTGCTTATCGGTGGCTTGGAGTCCTGGAGCTGGGGGGCAAACAAGTACGGCCCCGACGAATGCATCCAGGAAGAACGCTTGGCAACCAAGGTGACGGAACTCCTGGGGCTCCTAGAGAAGGTGAAGCTGTGCCCGCCCCCTGCAGCCAAGGAACTTGAGGGCTCCTCCTCATTCAAGTCCGGTATCAGGTGCGAGATTTTTCCCCAGTGGTTTGTGGCCCAAATTGAGAACCTGAAGAAAACGAAGCAGTACCCGGAAAACGTCCAGGACCAGGCTACCTGGACCGACCCTAAAACCGGTAATAAATACTTCTCACGTCCCCTAGTGGTTCGCGCCAACCTGGAGAAGGGCAAGTATAGGATTGGCAAGGAGTCAGTGCCTGTAGTACCCATGCGGTTTGTGCAGGCCTGCAGGAATGGCCACCTCAGCGATATTAACTGGCATTTTTTTGTCCACAAAGGAAGCTCTGACTGCCGCCGGGACCTCCAGGACCTCTGGTTGGATGAAGGTGGCTCGGGTAACGACTTTGCCGAGATTTTCGTGCGCTGCGCCAGCTGCGGGCAACGACGGCCCCTCTCCCAAGCCCTGATTGGGGGGGTCTTGGGCAATTGCTCCGGGGCCATGCCCTGGATCAGTAAGCAAGCCCGCCAGGAGTGTGGCCGGGTCAATTGTCTCTTAACGCGCAACGCCAGTAATGCCTACTTTCCCCAGACCATGACGGTGATTTCCCTCCCTGAGCAGGACACCGGGGGCAGTGAGCTGCACCGGGTGGTCAGCCGGTTATGGACTGAACTAAGCATAGTTGAGGAGGTGGGTGAATTGAGGTACCTCCGCCGCTTAAAGTCAGACCTTGAACCCTTCTCTGATGAGGAGGTGATGCGGGAGATTGAGGTGGTAAGGAACCTCAGGAGGGCCTTGGATGAGCCAAAGACCAAGATCAAGCCGGCGGAAATTCAGTTCCTGTTATCCGGTCAGCAGATTATTGGGGAGGACAGTCCAGACTCGCCGTTCTATGGGGAGGTGACGCCCCTGGGAGACTTGTGTGCCCCCCTAGCCGGCCGCCTTGACCGCCTGATCCTGGTGCACCGCCTGCGCGAGGTGGTAGCCCTAACCGGATTTACCCGGCTTGCCCCCAAATACCCTGACATCAATGGAGAGTACGGGGAAGCAACCCAAGAGGTCAAGGCTGCCCCCTTAGAGGAGGAAATTCACTGGGTGCCGGCAATTGAAAACAAGGGAGAGGGTATTTTCCTATCCCTGAGTAGTCGGGCAGTGGAGGCTTGGAGAAACCAGCCGGCCCTGAGGACCTACGAGGCAAAACTCCGACAAGCCTGGTTGATTAAGGTCACAGGCAACCCCAAATTCCCGGGGTTGCCCTACATTTTGCTGCACTCCCTGTCTCACCTGTTGATTAACTCCCTGTCCCTGACCTGCGGCTACCCAGCCAGTGCCCTGCGGGAGCGCATTTACGCTGGAGAAAACGGCCACGGGATTTTGCTTTACACCAGTGCCTCCGGGTCTGCGGGGACCATGGGGGGCCTAGTGGCTGAGGGAAAACATCTCCGAGAGCATCTCCTCAGGGCCCTCGATATGGGCCGCCTCTGCTCTAGCGACCCCCTGTGCGCCCAAACCGAGCTGACGCATGAGAGTGTACACTTGTCGCCGGGGGCAGCCTGCCACAGCTGCCTGTTGATCTCAGAGTCCTCCTGCGAAAGCGGGAACGACTTCCTCGACCGCTCCTTGGTGGTGGGAACCGTAGCCAACCTAGGGGTAGAGTTTTTTCAGGGGCAACTATGACCCTAACCCGGGTTGCCTGGGATTTACTAACCCTTGCTTTAGGACTAGCTTAATTGATGCTGAAGTTTCTCTGGCCATCCCTAGGGGCGGTCGCCCTCCCTGGTCTGGTCCTCGCCCAGCCTGCCCCGCCCCTATTTCTTGCCTATCCCCCCACCCAGTACCAAACCACGAGCGACCGAATTTTTCTGATTGGGTCCGCTCCCCCAGCCGGTCAAGTCCTAGTCAACGGCCAACCAATTGCCCGCAGCAGTGCTGGCTACTTTGCCCCCAGTTTTCCCTTACACCTAGGTCGCAATCAGTTCAACCTCCAGTACCAAAACCAAAGACTCACTGTCACCGTGCTGCGCCAGCCCCTCACTGGTGCAGCCCCCACAGGGCTGATACCCGCTAACCTCACCCCGACTGTTGACCAAGCCCGACTGCCTGGGGAGTTAGAGTGTTTTACCGCTCAGGCGCCCCCGGGGGGGAAAGTAGAGGTAGTCTTGGCCGGCCAGCATCTTCCCCTGGCTTTTCAACCCCAAACCTTTCGCCTCCCCCCCAACAGCGCCGTCCTCACCAGCCATAATCAACCCCTAGCTACGGGGGGGGTCTACAGTGCCTGTACGAACAAACTGCCGGTAGGGAATCTAGGTCAGCCCGTCTACCGGTTGACCCTCGACGGGCAAACCACCAGCCTACCGGCCCTCGGGACCGTAGAGGTCCTCGCCCCCGACCACCTGTCAGTAGCCCGGGTAACCGTCCCTGAGGGAGTAGCCCGGACCGGGCCGAGTACGGAGTACTCCCGCCTCACTCCCCTACCCCGGGGAACTGAGGACACCATCACCGGCCAGGCAGGGGCCTGGTGGCGCCTTGCCTACGGGGGCTGGATCCGGCAGACTGAGACCCAGGTCTTACCCAATGCCATCCCCCCCCAATCCCTGATCCGCAGTGTCAGCACCCGAGAAGTACCTGGGTGGACCGAGGTGGTTTTCCCCCTCCAGGTACCTGTGCCCATAACCGTAGACCAGGAGAGCAACACCTTAACTCTTACCCTCCACCACACCACAGCCCAAACTGACACGGTGCGGATGGTTACTAGTCCAGTCATCAGCCACTTCACCTGGCGCCAGTCAGCCCCCGGGGAGGTACAGTACACCTTTTACTTCCGGTCGCAGCAGCAGTGGGGGTATCAATTGCGCTACCAGGGCAGCACCCTGATTCTGAGTCTGCGCCATCCCCCCCGCCTCCAGGGGAACATCCCCCTCGGGGGGGTGACTATCCTCCTTGACCCTGGCCACGGGGGACCGGTGGACTTGGGTGCCCGGGGACCGACCGGCTATCCGGAAAAGCGGGCTACCTTGATCGTAGCCAAACTCCTGCGGCAGGACCTTGAGCACATGGGCGCCCGGGTGGTGATGACCCGCACCCAGGACGTGGACCTGTCCCCGACCGCCCGAGGCATGGAGATCGAGCAGATCAAACCCACCCTCGCCCTCAGCCTACACTACAACGCTTTGCCAGATGACGGGGATGCTTTGCATACCGCGGGCCTATCCACCTACTGGTACAATCCCCAATCGGAAAGCCTGGCCATTTTTCTGCACGACTATCTGATCCGGAAACTTCACCGTCCTGACTACGGGGTGTTCTGGGATAGCCTGGCAGTCAATCGACCCACGGTTTGCCCGATAATCCTCATGGAGTCCGGCTTTATGATCAACCCTGAGGACTTTGCCTGGATTAGCAACCCCCAGGCTCAGCAACAGTTGGCGGCAGCCATTGCCCAAGGCTTGGCTGAGTGGATTCATTGGCGCACCACCCCCTAGGCAAAGAGCCTAGTAATCGAGGAAGAACGTCATATAGTCCTCGGAGGTGGGTTCCGGCATAGCAGGAGCTGGCAGGGGTGAGCGCAGGTTGTGGATAGATTGGTCTAGGGCACTAGTCTGCCTCTCGATTAGGGCCAAGCGGCGCAGGATTTGTTGCCGGCGCTGTTCCATCCCTGAGAGCTCCTGCAGGAGACGTTTCTTCTCGACAGCTAACTTATAGCTGTCAAGGTAGGCAGCGGCTTCAGTCTTTTGCTTGGGCAGGGAACTAAGCTTGGGGCGAATATCGCCCCGGCGAATCGGTGAGGTCATTGACAGTACAAGTGTTTTATAGGATGCTTATTAGGGTTCGAGGGAAGCCATTCAGCCGCCAGAAAAATCTGACCGGCACTATCCGCCTCTTCTATCATAAGCTCCCCACCTAAAATCTGACTGGGATTCAGATTGCCTTCTTATCCGTGATGGTAGTGAAAGCCACCTGGGCCGCCGCCTGCTCAGCGGTTTTAATTGAGCGTCCTTTCCCTTCTCCCAAGCACTGCCCTTTCAACCAAACCTCCGCCTTGAACCGGTCCGCATCACCCTGACGGGTACCGCTGATTTCTTGTACTCGGTACTCAGGCAAGACATGGTGGTGAAATTGGGTCCACTCCTGTAGGGCAGCCTTGTAGTTTTGCCGGGCCGGGTCGCGGCGAGTCTCCTCCGCCAAGCGGCACAAACGGGGTTCTAGCCAGGGGGTAATCAGCTCTAGGGATTGGGTACTCAGATACAGAGCGGCCAAAATTGCCTCTAGGGAATCTGCCAACCGTGACAACTCGCCATTTTTATCCTTCTCGGCGCTGCCTCCCACTAACAGGTACTTACCCAAGTTATAGTCGGCGGCAATCTGGGCAAGGGAACGGTCACTGACAATGATGGAACGGATGGCGGAATAATCCCCCACCGGACTATCGGGGTAAAACTTCCACAGCAGTTGGGAAGCGACTAGCCGCACCACAGAATCACCGATGAATTCTAGGCGGTCGTAGTTAAATTGGGTGGAAAATGAAGGATGGGTGAGAGCCTGGTCAAGCAAGGACCACTCAATTGGCAGGCCTCGGGAAAGGCCTAAACTCTCCGCCAAGGCTTCTAACTGCTGTTGACGCCGGGGATTCAAGGTACTAACAGGGATTAGAAAATAATTATATGTGCGGGCAATGATTATACTGCCTAGCCTAGGCCGCGACAATCATTCCAGGGAAAACAGTCGCAGACTCTGGGGGAGACTCTATCCTTGCAAAGGCGGCACCCAGACTCGAACTGGGGGTGAAGGTTTTGCAGACCCTTGCCTTACCACTTGGCTATGCCGCCGGGAACCGCATTTGGCGGTGATAACTTCCAGACCGAAGCCGGCCTAGACTATCGTATAGTCTGTATCTTCAAATATACACCAATTGCCAGCAGATCCAAAGGCTTCCCTAGGCCAGGGCCGAAGACCCCAGGTTGGGGGGGACGTCCTGGATTCTCCCCTGGCCTACGGCCCGCAGAGCCTCAGGTAGGGAGAGCGCTCCCGTGTAGAGGGCCCGACCGAGGATTACCCCTGATACCCCTAGGGGCTCCAGAGATAGCAGTCCCAACAGGTCCCTACCACTACTTACTCCCCCAGAGGCAATCACAGGTACTGTAGACGCCTGGGCAACTTCCCGCAGAGCTGCCAAGTTGGGTCCCTGGAGAGTACCATCCCGGTGAATATCGGTGTAGATGACTCCCGCCACCCCGAAACTTCCTACCTCTTGCACCAGGTCTAGGGCTGCCAGGGTAGAGGTTTCTCGCCAGCCCCGCGTCGCCACCTTACCGTCCCGAGCGTCAATCCCTACCAGGACTCGGCCGGAAAACTCTCGACAGACCCGGGCCACCAGTTGGGGGTCTTCCACGGCTACAGTGCCAAGGACCACCTGATCCACACCCAAGTCGAGCAGTTGAGCCACCCGCTCCCGGTCCCGCAGACCACCCCCTACCTGCAAGGGAAGGGACACGGCCTGACGAATTTGATGGATCACGGCCAAGTTGACCGGATGTCCGTCCCTCGCCCCATCTAAGTCCACAAGATGGATCCGGTCTGCTCCTTGGGCGGCCCAGTGACTAGCCACAGCGACAGGATCGGGGGAAAAGACCTCAGACTGCTCGTACTCCCCCTGGTAGAGGCGTACGCACTGACCCTGGAGAATATCAATGGCGGGAATTATCTTCACCTTGCAAATTAGTCTTGGAGTATTTTGATCTAGGATACAGCTACCCCGCCTTCCTGCCTTGCCCATGGCTCTAATTCCCATTAACGACCTACAGCGTCGGCACGCTCCCTTTAGAGAACAATACGAACAAAAAATTCAACAGGTAGTACGGCAGGGTTGGTACGTATTGGGCCCGGAGGTGGAGCAGTTCGAGCAGGAATTTGCCACCTACTGTCAAGCCGAGTTTGCCGTCGGCGTAGCCAATGGCACCGATGCCCTAGAGCTTGCCCTGCGGGCCCTTGACCTCCCTCCCCAGGCCCAGGTAGCCACGGTGGCCAACGCTGGTATGTATAGCACCCACGCTATCCTGGCGGTGGGGGCAGTGCCCCTCTACATTGACCTGGACCCAGTGACCATGACCATGGACCCCCAGGACCTCCAGGAGCGCCTCACTGAACGGACCAGGGCGGTTATTGTCACTCATCTGTACGGTCAAATGGCGGCTATGCCCTCCCTGATCCAGGTAGCTGCCTCCTGGGGCATACCCCTGGTGGAGGACTGTGCCCAGGCCCACGGCGCCCAGCTAGAGGGCAAGCCAGCGGGGTCTTGGGGGGATCTAGGTTGTTTTAGTTTCTACCCCACCAAAAATCTAGGGGCATTGGGGGATGGGGGGGCCCTAGTTACCTCCAAGGCCACTCTGGCCCAGGCAGTCCGGTCCCTGCGCCAGTACGGCTGGGAGCAAAAATATCTTGTCGGGCGGCCTGGGGGGCGCAACAGCCGCCTAGATGAGCTCCAAGCTGCCCTCCTGCGGCTACAGCTGCCCCACCTAAGCCGCTGGAACCAACGCCGGGCTGATATTGCCACCAAATACACCCAGGGGTTACAAGACTTAGGCCTAGAGCTGCCCCAAGCTACCTACCCCAGCTGCGTTGCGCACCTGTACGTCCTCCGCTGCCCCTGGCGAGACCACCTGCGCGCTTGTTTGCGCGAGCAAGGAATTGGCACCGATATTCACTACCCCCAGCCCGATCATCAACAGGTCACCATTACTCCCCACCCCTTTGCCCAGGTCAGCCTGCCAGTCACGGAGCGAGTCTGCGGAGAGGTCCTCACCCTCCCCTGTTTTCCGGAACTAGCTGACACTGAGGTAGACCAGGTAATCAGCGCTGTTAGGGCAGTTAGTCATGGGTGACGTGGGCTTGAGGACCCTAGAACCAGATGACGCTCCGGCCTGGGACCGCTGGATCCAAGTCTCCCCCATGGGGACCCGCGAGCACCTCTGGGAGTGCCGGGGGGCGGGCAACAACTGCTCCCTGGTATTTGAACAGAAGGCTCAGTGGTGGGCAGTCCTACCGGCCATCCTCAACCCCCATGACCCCCAGGAGGTAATCAGTGGCCCCGGGCTAGGGGGCGGATTAGTACACCCCAACACCTGCCGAGGGAGTGCCCTGATCCAAGCCCTGATCCAGGCTATGGGCTACTATCGGACCTTGGGCCTAACTCGGTTAATCTACCATCCAATACCTCTGATCTATCAAGACTTTCCCTTAACGGATGATGTGTACGCCTGTTTTCGCCTCCAGGCCCAGAGGCTGCCTTGCCAGTGGTCACCAATTCTGGACCTGCGGGGGGATGGGAGCACCCCGCCAACCGTAGGAGGAGAAGAAGAAGTAGTTGTTCATCCCAGCCCCCTAGAAGAGTTGCAACCCCTGTGTCCCCAGGTCTGGGAATCCTTAATGGTTATCCAGGCCACTCACCCAGAGCACCTAGAATGGGTGGGGGTATGGCAGGGAGAGCAGCTGCTAGCCGGGGCAGCGGTGGGGAAACATCGGCAGGTAAGTGAAGTCTACGGTTATGGATCTGCTCAGCCTGAGGCTCTGGCCTGCCTGTGGCGTTTCTGCGGTGAACAAGCCAGGAGCCGGGGAGCCCGCTATCTGGATTTCGGCCCCCACCGACCGGATCTGAGGGGAGTAGGGAGCTTTGGTTTGGGCAGTAGTTTACGGGAGGCCTACCAACTTGATCTAACTCAAGAGTTGCCCGCCACCCTCCTGCACCCTTGATCCTCCGGGCCATAATCAGAAATAATCGTCTCCTAGGAAGCCGGGAAGGCTAGTCCTAAAGTTTCCTACCCTGACCTCCAACGGCCTGCCCCCATGCCCAAGTTATCTGTGGTTATCCCGGTGTACTTCAACGAAGATTCCCTGAGACCTCTGTTTCAGGAGCTCCAGGTTGTAGCCGAAAAGCTCCAGCAGCGAGGCTTGGAGATGGAAATCATCTGTGTTGACGACGGTTCAGGTGACCAGTCCCTAGCTACCTTGCTCGAGCTGAAGCAACAGCACCCTGCTGACACCAAGGTGGTGAAGCTCACCCGGAACTTCGGGGCCAATCCGGCCTGCCTTGCGGGTACCCACTTTGTCACCGGGGACTGCTTTACCTTCCTGTCAGCTGACCTCCAAGACCCCCCCCAGCTGGTCCTAGAGATGGTAGACCTGTGGTTGATGGGTCATCGGTTTGTGGTTTGTGCCCGCGGGGGTCGTCGAGACCCGGGACTTACGGGCCTATGGGCAAACCTGTTCTACAGGATAGTCAGGCTTTTGATCATCCGCGACTACCCCCACGGAGGCTACGACCTATGTCTGATGGATAAAGTTTTCCTGCGGGAGCTCAAGCGCTGTGGCAAAAACGTTAACATCAGCCTGTTTATTTATTGGTTGGGCTTTAAGCCCAAGACTATCCTTTACCAGAGGCAAGCCCGACAGCACGGCAAGTCCCGTTGGACCCTGGTGAAAAAGATCAAATTATTTTTCGACTCGCTCCTGGGGTTTTCCCCTTTTCCCATGCGCCTGATTTCTTCCTTTGGCTTGCTGGTTTCCACCCTCAGTTTCGCGTACGGGTCCTATATCTTTATCAGCACTCTGACCGGTGGGGTTACCGAGCCGGGATTTGCCTCCGTCGTCAGTCTGATTACCTTTTTACTCGGCTTGATTATTATCATGCTGGGCCTGATCGGTGAGTACATCTGGCGTATCTATGACCAAGTCAACGGCATGCCAGAGTCAGTCATCGATGAAGTATATTAGCCAAGAGGCCCTGCGCTTCCTTGTCTGGGGAGTTGCGAACACCGCCCTCTCAACCCTGGTTTACTATCTTCTGGTATTGTTTCTGCCCTACGGGCTTGCCTATAGCTTGGCTTACGCCGGGGGCGTTTATCTTAACTACTTTACCAATTCCCGGTTTGTATTCCAGACCCGCCTTTCCCTGGGTAAGGCCTTTAGTTACCCCCTTGTCTACGGGGTGCAGTACCTGATCAGTCTGGTGTTACTGGAGCTTTTTGTCCGAGGGCTGGAGGTAAGCATCTGGCTAGCCCCTTGGCTAGTGGTGGTGGCTCGTTGGCCCCTGTCGTATCTGATGAACCGTTTAGTGATCAAAAATGCCCCTTGATAACTGCCGCACGATTAAGCTGCCTAAGATTACCGACCTGCGGGGTAACCTCACCTTTATCGAGGGGGAAAACCATATTCCCTTTGCGGTGCAGCGAGTTTTCTACCTCTATGATGTGCCCACGGGGGAGTCCCGAGGGGCCCACGCCCACAAACAGCTAGAGCAGTTTTTAGTTTGTCTGTCCGGCAGCTTTGATGTGGTGCTAGACGACGGCCGGGCCAGCAAAACCATCCACCTGAACCGTCCCTGGGTAGGCTTGTATATCCCGCCGATGATCTGGGCAGCGGAGGTGAACTTCGATCCAGGTTCCGTGTGCCTGGTGTTGACCTCCCACCGCTATGATGAAGCTGACTATTACCGAGACTACGACCAGTTCCTCGCGGCCTGTCGCTTATAGAGTTATTAGTCTCCTAAGCTATCCCAACACCTGTGATACCCTCGGTAGATACCAGCAATACCTAGCCCTAGCGGATACATCTCCATGCAACTGCGAGACTTTCTTGAGCTGATTCACCCAGTTCTAGTGATAACGATCGTATTTCCCTTGGTTGGCTTAGCGGTTTACTTTGCTTGGCAAACCCGGCAGCGGCGCCTCCAAGCCCGTACTGGGCAAAAACCCCCCGGTCCTGCCCTAGCTGGTATTACCCACATGCGGGTGGGTCATTATCTTACTGGTGCAGTAGTAGGGGTTTGTCTGGTCGCCCTGGGTTTTGATACCCTAGACAGCGCCATCCAGGCAGATGCCTTTGTCAAGGAGCCTGTACAGATGGGGTTTTTGGGGCTGATGTTCATCGCCACCCTGGCAGCCCTGGGCTTTCTCTACATTTCCCGCCCCTGGGGGTGGCGACTGGTTTTCGCCCTGCTCACGGAGGTGGGGGTACTGGTGCTAGGCTTTCAGGACACCCTATTCAACCGTCCCGAACAATGGATTTTTAGGCGGGACTACGAGTGGCAGTTCTCCCATTTTTACTCCGGCCTAGTGGTAACCACCCTGATGATTATTTCCCTGGGGATTGTGCCCCAAATCTACCGGTCTTCGGGCTGGCGGACCCTCCACATCACCCTGAACACCCTAGCTTTACTGTTCTTTTTGGGCCAAGCCATGACCGGCACTCGGGACCTGATTGAGATCCCCTTAACCTGGCAGACACCATACATAGAACAGTTGTATAATCTCAACTGCAACGTCAAACCCTGTCAGGTGACTCTCCAGACTAAGACCGGTCCCGGGTCTCCCTAGGCCGGTCAAGACTTAGGCCTCCCCCTTCCTGTAAATAGTACAGATTATAGTAGGTCACTGCCTTGATGGTTTGGGTCAGGGGCAAAATGATCACCGCCCCGGCAATCCCGGGGACAAAGGCGAACAGGAGGTTTAACCCTTGGGTGATCAGCTGCACTGGCACGGTGACCAGAAAATCCACCAAGAGGATATTCTGAATCCACCACACATTCCCCCTAGTAAGTTGCCAGCTGCGACCTACGGCACTAAAGGGTGTAGACCCCGACTCCTGCACCAGAGGGAGCTCAGGGAAGTAAAACCGGGAGTACACCCAGGTAACTGCAAACAGCCAGAAGACAAGGCCCACCACCCAACAGCCAATACCCACCCCTAGGGCCAAGGGGGGCTGGTCATGAACTAACTCCACCAGAAATGCCCCAGTTATCAGGCAACTAATAGACAAGACAAGCACAACCACCCCCATCAGGAGCCCGACCACTAGGTAGGCACCAAGGAACCCCCACAGACGGCCGCCAAGACGGTCTCTGGCCTCTTCAGTGGTTTCCGGCTCGCCAATTAAAACCTGGAAGGCCAGACGAGATAAGAGAGCCGCGTTTCTAGAGGATTTGGCCCAGCCGTAGATAGGGAGGAAGGACCAAGCGACAGCCAAAAAACTCACCCGTAAAAATTGGTCTAGGTTAGCCCGATAAATGCTCACACTAATGCTAACCACGTTACCGGCTGACAGGGGGGGATAATACATGGGTGCGAGCTGCCAAGGTAGATACTTCTGTGCTTACTGAGGAATTTAGGCCCAGCCCAGCCTGACATTGTCCTGAGAATAACCCAAAAATCCACCTCCCCCTCATCGGTAAGAAATCCTCAGCCGGGAATTGTATAGCTTTGTTTAATTGTATGAAAAAGTACATTTTACCCGATCTGATGAGCTGTACGATGGCCCCACTGCTAGGGTTCCCCCCTGAAGTACCCCTGCCTGAGGAGAATTAGGACTTTTAGGTTAATGAAAAGACAGTTTAGTCGGCGTAAATTTTTACTTTACGGTGGGGCCACCCTGGGGACCACTATGCTCTTGAAAGCCTGCGGTAGCCAGCCCACCCCAGAAGCCCAATCTAGCGCTTCCCCAACCACCTCAGCTTCCCCTAGCTCCACCATCAAGGTAGGCATCCTCCACTCCCTCAGTGGCACCATGGCCATTAGCGAGAAGACAGTGGTGGACGCAGAACAGATGGCTATTGATGAGATCAATGCCGCCGGGGGAGTTCTGGGGATGCAGATCGAGGCAGTGGTGGAGGATGGGGCCTCAGATTGGCCGACCTTTGCCGCCAAGGCCAAAAAGCTGATCGAACAGGACAAAGTAGTAACCGTCTTTGGCTGCTGGACATCCGCCAGTCGTAAGGCGGTGTTACCTGTGTTCGAGTCAGAGAAAAACATGCTCTGGTATCCTGTCCAGTACGAAGGTCAAGAGTGCTCCAAGTACGTCTTCTATACTGGTGCTGTACCCAACCAACAGATCGAGCCGGCCGTGACTTGGCTGTTGAAAAACAAAGGCAAGCAGTTTTTCCTGGTCGGTTCCGACTACGTTTTCCCCCGGACTGCCAACACAATCATCAAAGGTCAACTCCAGGCCCAGGGGGGCACCACAGTTGGGGAAGACTACTTACCCCTAGGGGCAACTGAGGTCACCCCGATCATCGCTAAGATTCGGGCCGCCTTACCCAATGGCGGGGTGATCTTTAACACTCTCAATGGGGATAGCAACGTGGCCTTCTTCAAGCAGCTCAAGGGCTCTGGAATCACCCCTGACAAGTGGCCAGTTATGTCTGTGAGTATTGCTGAACAGGAAGTTCAATCCATCGGCACTTCCTACCTAGATGGTCAATACGCCTCATGGAATTACTTCATGAGTATTGACAGTCCAGCAAACAAAAAGTTTGTCAGTGACTTCCAGGCCAAGTACGGCGCTAATCGGGTAACTGATGACCCCATGGAAGCAGCCTATATCGCCGTCTACCTATGGAAGCAGGCAGTGGAGAAGGCTGGTACCGCCAGTGATTTGGAAAAGGTGCGCGCCGCCGCCCTAGGCCAGAGCTTCAATGCCCCTGAGGGGAAGGTGACCCTAGAGGATAACCACCACTTGGCTAAGTTCGTGCGCATCGGTGAAGTTCAGCCCAGTGGGCAGTTCAGTGTAGTCTACGCTTCCCCGAATGCCGTCAAGCCCCAGCCCTGGAGTCAGTTTGTTGCTTCCACTAAGGGTTACACCTGTAACTGGTCCCTTGACCGGCCTGACGCCGGCAAGTTTAAAATGGGCAGTACTTAGACTACCCTTGCCAAACCCCGGGGACCGGCAGTCTGGTCCCTGCCCCCATCCAGACTGGAGTTATTAGCGTTTTGCTTTCCGTACTTCTTGACACCCTATTTGACGGCATTAGCATTGGGTCAGTATTACTCCTTGCCGCCCTCGGTTTGGCCATAGTTTTTGGCCTGATGGGGGTGATAAACATGGCCCATGGGGAGCTGATGATGATCGGGGCCTACACGATGTACCTAGTACAAAATAGCTTTGGCGGCCTGGGAGGAGTTTGGTTTGAGTCTTATATTTTCCTCGCCCTACCGACTGCCTTCCTGGTCGCCGCCCTAGGGGGATTAATGCTGGAGCGATGGGTGATTCGCTACCTGTACGGTCGGCCCCTGGAGACTCTCCTGGCCACCTGGGGGGTGAGCTTGATCCTGCAGCAGTTCGTCCGCAGCGTCAACTGGGCCATGGTGATTGGTCTGGTGCTGTGGGGGGCTTTAATCCTGACTGGTCGCCTCCTGGTGTGGCCGCGATGGGGTAATTTGCCTTGGATGTCCCGGGTATGGGTAATAGCCGCCGGAGCCTTAGCTTGGGGAGTAGGTGCCCTGGCGGGAGAGCGGTTTGGCTTGGCCCTCGAGGAGCCTTGGTTCGGAGCTGAAGGGGTCGACGTCAATGCGCCTGACTGGCTGCAAGGGGGCATCCCCCTAGGGGATTTTCAACTGCCGGCTTCTCGACTGTTTATCATCAGCCTGACTAGTATCTGTCTGCTGGGTCTATACCTGTTTTTGCAAAAGTCCCCCTGGGGGCTGCGGATTAGAGCTGTGACCCAAAACCGCAGCATGAGCGCTTGCTTGGGTATTCCCACCGGCACTGTGGACGCCCTCACCTTTGCCCTAGGGTCGGGACTAGCGGGGGTAGCTGGCTGTGCCGTCAGCCTCCTAGGGTCTGTCGATCCCAACCTGGGTCAGGAGTACATCGTTAACACCTTCATGGTAGTGGTGGTGGGAGGGGTAGGTAATCTGGTGGGTAGCGTAGTGGCGGCCATGACCATCGGCATCCTCCAGGACCTTTTTTCCTCCGGCATTTTGCCTCTCCTGCTAGGGGACAAGAATCCCCTAACAGGCTTCTTCAACTTCTTTGCTACCGACAGCATGGCCAAGGTGATAGTATTTGCCTTGATCATCATCTTCCTCCAGGTACGCCCGGCCGGGATGTTTCCCCAGAAGGGACGGTCCGTGGATGCTTAATTTGAGACTTAGTCGCCCCAAAGCCCTGCTCTTAGAGGTCGGGGTGGTCTTCCTTTTAGTACTGGCGACCGTCTTTGGGGTCCCTCCCCTCCTGACCGCCGCAGGCCAAGCCTACCGCATTAACCTTCTGGGTCGTTTTCTTGCCCTAGCGATTGCCGCCTTAGGGGTAGACCTGATTTGGGGCTTTACTGGTCTGTTGAGTTTGGGCCAGGGTATATTCTTTGCCCTGGGGGGGTATAGCTTGGCTATGCACCTCCAACTACAGATCCCCACAGGCCAGCTGCCTGACTTTTTCTCCCTGTACGGAGTCAGTCAACTGCCCTGGTTCTGGTATCCCTACTACTCCTTTGGCTTCACCCTAGCGGCAGTAGTGCTCCTGCCAGCTCTCACGGCGGCCTTGCTTGGGTATCTAGTATTTCGTAACCGGATCCGGGGTGTCTACTTCGCCATCCTCACCCAGGCCGCCCTGATTGTCTTTTTTAATTTCTTCAACGGCCAGCAGAAGCTCATTAATGGCACTAACGGCCTCAAAACGGACACTACGGAGTTATTTGGCCAACTGGTCAGCTCCCAGCCCATCCAGTCAGCCTTTTACACCTGTACGGTGGTCCTGGTGGCCGTGGCCTACTTTTTGTGTCGTTGGCTAACTAGCGGTCGCTTTGGTCGGATTCTGGTGGCAGTGCGCGATGACGAAACCCGCCTGCGGTTCTCTGGGTATAACCCTACGGGGTTCAAGGTGGTAGTGTTTGCTATTGCGGCAGCACTAGTAGGAGTAGCCGGAGCTCTCTACACCGTCCAGTCGGGGATCATTACCCCAGACGCCATGAGCATCGCCTTTTCCATTGACATGGTGATTTGGGTGGCAGTGGGGGGGAGGGGGACTCTAGTAGGAGCAATTTTGGGAGCGCTGCTAGTAGAGTTTGCTCGCAACAACCTGAGTGACCAGTTCCCGGAGTTCTGGCTATTTCTTCAGGGAGCATTATTTTTACTCGTGGTAACCGTGTTACCTGGGGGAGTCATTGGTTGGGTACGCACTTGGCGGATTTTCCCCCCTCCAACCGTCACCACTTACCCCAGCCTAGAAGTTGACCTGGAGCCAGAGGATGACCAGCAAGATTCTCGTGACTGAAAATCTCACGGTTAGTTTTGATGGCTTCAAGGCGCTGAAGAACTTGAATTTCAGTCTCGAGCCGGGGGAACTGCGGGTGGTGATCGGCCCCAACGGCGCCGGCAAGACTACTTTCCTGGATGTAATCACCGGCAAGGTCCAACCCACTAGCGGCCGGATCCTGTTCAAGGGCCAAAACTTGCGCCGCCAAACCGAGGAGCAGATCTCGCGCTTGGGGATTGGGCGCAAGTTTCAAACCCCCCGAGTCTACCTCAACCTTACCTGTTGGCAGAATTTAGAGCTTTCCTACCACGCCCGCAAGAGTGTCTGGGGGACTTTATTCCCCAGACCTCCCCGGGACGAGCGGCGTCACCTTGGACACCTGTTGGAGATTATTGGCCTAGTGCCCCAGGCTCAAAGCCGGGCTGCTTTGCTATCCCACGGGGAAAAACAACGCCTGGAAATTGGCATGTTGGTAGCCCAATCCCCAAACCTGCTGTTAGTAGATGAGCCGGTCGCCGGCCTGACGGACGAAGAGACGGGGAAAGTCGGTGAGCTACTGCTAACCTTGGCCGAGACCCATTCGATCCTGGTGATTGAACACGACATGGAGTTTGTGCGCCAAATTGCCCGCCAGGTGACGGTCCTCCACGAAGGGACGATTTTGTGCGAAGGTACAATCGAGCAGGTGCAAGCTGACCCCCGGGTCATCGAAGTCTACCTGGGTCAGCCCCAGGAATAATGCCTCCCCCCCTCCCCCCATGCTCCAAGTTGCCAGCCTTGACGTCTACTACGGCGAAAGCCACATTCTCCGCAGTGTTGACCTGACCGTCCCCCCCGGACAAATGGTTTGCCTGATCGGCCGCAACGGGGTGGGGAAAACCACACTCCTGAAGACTATCATGGGGTTAATTCACCCGCGCCGGGGCAGCATCACCCTCAAGGGCGAGTCGATTTTGTCCCTGTCCCCAGACCAGCGAGCCCGCCAGGGGATTGGTTACGTTCCCCAGGGGCGGGAAATTATCCCCCGGCTGACAGTGGAAGAAAATCTCCTGCTAGGATTAGAAGCCCGGCCTCGCGGTTCACGCAGCACAAAAATCCCTCCCGAGATATTTGAGTTGTTCCCGGTCCTCAAAACCATGTTGTCCCGGCGTGGGGGAGATCTTAGTGGTGGCCAGCAGCAGCAGCTAGCAATTGGCCGAGCCCTGATGGGACAACCTCAATTGTTGGTGCTAGATGAGCCAACAGAAGGGATTCAGCCCTCGATCATTTTGGAAATAGAGGCAGCGGTACGGCGGATCATAGAGTCACAGGGGGTCTCGGTTTTGTTAGTCGAGCAACATCTGCACTTTGTCCGACAGGCTGATTTTTACTACGCCATGCAAAAGGGCGGTATAGTAGCTTCCGGACTCACTCAAAACCTTAGTCAGGATGTGATCCAACAGTTTCTGGCAGTTTAGAATCTTCCATGCTCACCCGTGTTAGTTTACTAGTCAGGATTGTGCCCGCATGGCTGGTCAGGTCGATAGCGTGGTGGTGCCTGGGACTTGGCTTGAGCCTCATTACAACCATCCTCTGGGCCAGCCCCGGTCAAAGTGCCTCGACTTTGGAATTCATCTACCCCCGCATTGCTCAACTCTCCATCCCCCTGGCTAACCTGGAGGCGTTTGTCCGAGACGGCCAGATCAGCCCCCAGTTTAAAACCTATATCCAGCTGACCAACGCCCAACCAGAGGACCTCCAGGCCACCCGGGATGTGCTGCAGCAGCGTTACCAGATTAGCCCAACCACCGTTTCCCAGTTCACTAAAACTCACCTAGGAGAACTATTACTAGAACAACTAGGGCAAGTTTTCCGCACCACCTCCAACCAAGATGGGGGCCCTATCCTACGGGAAGCCTTAATCAGAGCCACTAGTAGTCCTGAGGGTCTGACGGTACTGAATTTTCTGCACCAATACCCTGAAGCAACGGTGCAAATCGATCTGCGCTCCAGTCTGCGGGCAATTAAACAGTTGTTTGACCTATTCCGGGAAAAGGACCTCATCCTCGCTCGTATCAAACAGGTAGCCTTGGCTGCCCCTAATCTCCCCCTCCCCTCTCCCGACTCAGACCTGCAACAACTAGGTCCCTACCATTGGCGTCTCGAAACCAGGCAGTTCCACAACCCGGAGCGGCGGGTAGGGGAGACGAATTTCCCAGCCGACCTTTATCTGCCCCAAGGCGGCGTCACCCCTTTGCCCCTAGTGGTAATCTCCCACGGGTTTGCCTCTAACCGCACCACCTTTGCCTACTTAGCCCGCCATCTAGCTAGCTACGGTTTAGCAGTAGTAGTCCCGGATCATCCCCAGACCAACACCTCAGCTTTGAAGGAGTTTTTCGCTGGCTTAGATGAGTTTCCTGGCCCCCAAGACTGGATCGAGCGGCCCCGCGACATCACCTTCCTGTTAAACCAGCTCCAAGAACAGCCCCCGGCAGTACCCCTCAACCTTAACCAAGTGGCGGTTCTAGGCCAGTCCCTGGGGGGATACACAGCCCTAGCCCTAGGGGGAGCCCAAGTCAATCTAGCTTCCCTGATCCGAGCCTGTCCCAAACCTAACGGTCGGCCCTTGACCTTTGATCTGGCTCTTTTGTACGAGTGTGATGCCTTGAAACTGCCCAAGCCAGTCTACAACCTCCGGGATGAGCGGGTTAAGGCCGTCCTAGCCATCAACCCCATCAGCGGACAGATTTTTGGTCCAGAGGGCTTCCGGCACCTGCAGGTACCTGTAGCCATCCTGGCCGGCAGTGATGACCTATTTTCTCCCCCTGTTCCCGAACAAATATATCCATTTTTGTGGCTACGTAATCCCCACAAGTACCTAGTTCTGGTGGATAAAGGTACCCATTTCTCCTTTCTGGCCGGCACCCAAGGCAGTGTTGTAAAGATCCCACCTGACCTGCTCGGGCCAGACCCCAGGAAGGCGACCCCCACCCTCAAAGCCATCAGCTTAGCTTTCATGCAAGTGCACCTGCGGCAGCAGCCCGCCTACGACGCTTACCTGAGCCAAACTTATCTCCAGTCCATCAGTCAAGCCCCTTTTAGCTTCAGTATCGTTACCCACCTTAACCGCGACCAACTTTACCAACCGGTCTCCGGTTGAAGAATTGACCTACCCACATATTCAGGAGTACTTTTAGCATGGCAAACACCATCATCCAAAGCATCAAGGCTCGAGAAATTCTTGACTCCCGCGGTCGACCCACGGTAGAAGCCCAGGTAGAACTTGCAGGCGGAGCGCTCGGCCTAGCTCAAGTTCCCAGTGGCGCTTCTACTGGGAGCTTTGAAGCCCACGAGCTTAGGGACGGGGACCCGGGCCGCTACGGCGGCAAGGGGGTGCTAGCGGCGGTGGAGCGGGTGCAAGAGCAGATCGCTCCCCAGTTGATTGGTATATCGGCGCTGCAGCAGACCTGGATCGACCGAAGGATGATGCACCTGGATGGTTCGGCTAACAAGTCTAATCTAGGGGCCAATGCCATTCTATCTGTCTCTCTGGCGGTCGCTAAGGCGGCTGCCCAGGCCCTGGGCTTACCTTTGTACCGCTATCTAGGTGGGCTAGGGGCAAACCTGCTGCCGGTGCCTCTAATGAATGTAATCAACGGGGGAGCCCACGCTAATAACAACGTGGACATCCAAGAGTTCATGATCGTTCCCTGGGGAGCTAAGTCTTTCCGGGAGGCCCTGCGCTGGGGGGCGGAGGTATTCGCCGCTCTCAGTGGGGTGTTGCGAGACCAGGGCCTGCTGACGGGAGTCGGAGATGAGGGGGGGTATGCCCCTAACCTAACCTCCAACCAGGCGGCCCTAGACCTGCTGATGACGGCGATTACTAAGGCCGGATTCAAGCCAGGTAGCGAGGTGGCCCTGGCCCTGGATGTGGCAGCCAACGAATTGTACGACCAGGGGTCCTACCGCTACGATGGCAAGCTCCATTCAGCCCCGGAGATGATCGCCTACCTAGGCTCTTTAGTAGAGCAGTACCCAATCATTTCGATTGAGGATGGTCTCCAGGAAGAGGACTGGCCCCACTGGCAACAACTGACTAGCAGTCTGGGGGGGCGAGTACAACTAGTGGGCGATGACCTGTTTGTAACCAATCCCCTCCGACTGAAACAGGGGATCGACCGCCAAGCCGCTAACGCCATTTTGATCAAGCTCAATCAGATTGGCTCCCTTAGCGAAACCCTCGAGGCTATCAACCTGGCCCACAGCCATGGCTACCGAGCGGTAATCAGCCATCGCTCCGGTGAAACCGAAGACACAACTATTGCCGACCTGGCTGTAGCCTCCCGGGCAGGTCAGATCAAAACCGGCTCCCTGTGCCGCAGTGAGCGGGTTGCCAAGTACAATCGGCTGTTGCGCATCGAAGAAGAACTAGGAGCTGAAGCTCTCTACGCTGGAATCCAGGGAGTAGGGCGCTAAATTGGTCCGAGCTGAGGATATACTCATCTATCTTTTAAGGAGTCATCAATACCCTTGAGGACTAACTTGCCCAAGGGTAATCCCGGGGGAAAAACCCCGGCGGTCTTGATTCTTTGAATTTCTCCTCGGGGGATAGCTAAACGCAGCTTTTCCCCCAAAGCTTGAACAATATCCCCCCGGTCAATCAGACCAGCAACTGCCCCGGCGGGGGTAAGGACAGTAATCCAGGGGAGGTTTTGAGTTTCTAGGAGTGTTACCACTGCTGCCAGGGGAGTTTTCTCCGATACGGAGGGGAGACTAGCTAGGGGATGGACTAGACTGTGCAAGGTAAGCCGATCCCACTGGCTGCGCTCCACTTGCCGCAGGTCATCCACCTTCACCAACCCCCGGTAGCGCCCTTGGGAAGCGGCAAAATACACTGGTGTACACCCCTCCTCCAGGAGATACTCTTCAGCAAACTGATGCAGAGTCAAATCCGCATCTAGGACCCGGAAATCCCGGTTCAAAGCCTGGGCAGCTACCAGTTGGGCTAGGGCCTCCTGAATGTCAGACACTCGTTTATAAAAAGTGGCATTGCGCAGGGCAAACCAACCAATCAGAGTCAGCCACAGGCCGGCCACTAGGGATTCTGTCAGGCCTATCCACAAGCCGGCAGCCACGGCCACCCACCCAAGGAACTGACCGGCCCGGGCCGCCCAGGTGTTGCCTTGAGTACGGCTGCCCGTGAACTGCCATACCAGGGCTTTGAGGGCTTGGCCCCCGTCTAGGGGCATACCCGGCAGGAGATTAAAGAGGGCTAGGATCAAGTTGACCTGGGCCAGACTGACAAGCAGCACCTGGAGGAGACTTTTACTGGCCAAGGGGGCAGCGAGGAGGAAAAACAGAACAAAGAGGCCAAAACTGACCGCCGGCCCCGCCAGGGCTAGGCGCAGGGCTTTGCCGGGAGTATCTGACTCCCGGTCGATGGTAGCTACACCCCCGAAAATGAACAGGGTGATGGAGAGGACCCGAATACCCTGGCGTAGAGCTACTAGACTATGACCAAGCTCGTGGAGCACTACTGAGCCAAACAAGGCTAGGGCTGAGGTGAGGGCTGCGGCCCAGGCAATCGGGGGAGGATAGCTAGATTGCAGGTCGCCCCAGTTAGCGACGGTGACCAGAACCAGGATAAATAGCCAGGAAGGATGGACGAGCAAGGGGATGCCAAATAGGGTCCCAAGACGCCAGGACGCTTGCATGAGAAGGGTACTAATGACTTAAGATATTATATCATTTGGGGCCAGGGCTATTATCGATCCGCCCCGGCGAGGCCGGTTCAGGCAGGAATCTCAGGACCAGCCCGGACCCCGGTCTAGGTGAAGAGTAGTAACCACGCGGGTAGTCTACCTAACCTTAGGGACAGGGTACCCGACTTAGACAAACTGTTGACTCAGGGTAATAGGGTTGTGAACAGTAATTTTCTTCTTGTGGATAGAAATAATCTGTTTGTCCCGCAGGTCCCCCAACAGCCGAGTTACGGTCACGCGGGTCGAGCCGATTGCTTCGGCGATGGCTTGATGGGAAAGGCGCAGGTCAATGGTAATTCCTTCATGGGTGGGGATGCCAAAGTCCCGGCACAGGATCAGCAAAAAACTCACTAACCGTGACCCCATGTCCCGATGGGCTAGGGTTTCAATCATCATTTCAGTTTGCAAAATCCGAGAAGACAAGCCCTGGAGCATGAGCATGCACAGTTCTGGGTCTTCCTTGAGAGATTTTTCTACCTGGTCAATGGGCACAGAGTGCAGCTCTACCGGTGTAAAGGCGACGGCGTGGTAGAAGCGGTCAGAGCGATGACCAGTAATGAGGGAGAGGACGCCAAAAACACTATTCTCCCGCAACAGGGCAACGGTAATCTCCTCCCCGGCCTCGTAGACTCGGGATAACTTCACTGCCCCCTTGACCAGGAAATAAACTCGTTCCGCCGGGTCACCCGGGAAGAAGATGGTTTTACCCCGGTCGAAAGACTCTATAACCAGGGGGAAAGGCCCCCCTGCCATTTTCTTGAACACCGCTGCCAGGGGCCGCTCCTGTGCTTGTACTGCCGCCATAGTTACCCATAACCATCGTAAGATAGGGCCCGATTGGTCAGGCCTACAACAACACTTAAACTAACTGCGCCTAGGTAAATTGTAGTTGAGACTACATATTTCTGGGGTCTATCGTCGGGAAACCCCGGCCAGTCTTGACTAACCTAGGCAGCTAGTAAGGCAACCTTTAGTCCCGGCCCCCAAATAAACTAAGATTACAGGGGGATTGTTTTCTGCCTCACTCACCTTTGTCATGCTAAATTTGACCGGTAAAAATGCCCTCGTGACGGGCATCGCTAATAATCGCTCCATTGCTTGGGGGATTGCCCAACAACTACACCAGGCTGGAGCAAACTTGGGGGTTACCTATCTGCCTGACGAGCGGGGCCGCTACGAAAAGAAGGTTGCCGAATTAGTAGAACCCCTGCAACCCTCCCTGTTTTTACCCTGTGATGTCCAAGATGATGCTCAGGTTGAAGGGCTAACGGCGGCAATCGGCCAGCGTTGGGAGCGGGTAGACATCCTTATTCACTGTCTTGCCTACGCTGACCGGGAAGACCTAACCGGGGATTTCAGTGCCACTTCCCGCCCGGGTTACCTCAAGGCGATTAATGTCAGCGCCTTTTCTCTAGTGCATTTGACCCGAGTCATTCGCCCTCTAATGACCGAGGGGGGCAGCATTCTTACCCTCACCTACCTCGGGGGAGTACGAGTAATCCCGAATTACAACGTGATGGGCATTGCCAAGGCGGCCCTGGAAATGAACGTCCGTTATCTGGCAGCGGAACTCGGCCCCCAAAACATCCGCGTCAATGCTATTTCCGCCGGCCCCATCCGGACCCTTGCCTCCTCTGCTGTAGGTGGGATCCTAGATATGATTCACCACGTGGAAACCAGTGCCCCTCTACGCCGCACCGTCACGCAAACGGAAGTGGGGAATACGGCCGCTTTTTTGAGCAGTGACCTGGCTAGTGGCATCACCGGCCAGATCATCTACGTTGACGCGGGCTATGAGATCATGGGTATGGGATGAGCCCTAGATGCTCAATCGCTGGTAAATTTCCTCCAGATGCTGCAGGTGGTACTGGGGGTCGAAGCAATGGGCAAGCTCAGCTGGGGAGAGGAGGGCGCTAACCTGGGGGTCTTGACTAACTAGGTGGCGAAAGTTTCCTTCAGGTTGGTTCCAGGCCTGATGGGCACAGGCTTGCACCACCTGGTAGGCCGCTTCCCGACTCATCCCCTTATCTACCAAGGCCAACAGGACCTGCTGACTAAACACTACCCCGCCGTAAACCTGCAGATTGCGGCGCATATTTTGCGGGTAAACGAGGAGATGTTTGACCAGGTCGGTGATTTCTACCACCATGAAGTGGGTGAGGATGGAAGCGTCCGGCAGGGCCATTCGCTCCACAGAACTGTGGGAGATGTCTCGCTCATGCCAAAGAGCTAGGTTTTCCAAAGCTGCCCCGGCGTAGGCCCGGATCAGTCGCGCCAAGCCCGTCAGCCGCTCAGAGCGAATGGGGTTGCGCTTGTGGGGCATGGCGGAGGAGCCCTTCTGACCGGGACTAAAAAACTCCTCTACCTCTAGAACATCTGTGCGCTGAAGGTTGCGAATCTCGACCGCGAACCGTTCAATCGAAGCTGCGAGCAGGGCCAGGGTCTGGAGGTACTCGGCGTGGCGGTCCCGGGAAATTACTTGGGTGGAAGCGGTGTCCGGTACTAGCCCCAAGGCCTGGCAGGCGAGAGCTTCGACCCGCGGAGAGACATTGGCGTAGGTACCCACTGCCCCCGATATTTTGCCCACTGCCACCTGGGACCTCAGCCGGACTAGGCGCTCCCGGTGCCGCAGGACTTCCGCCAACCACCCGGCCAACTTAAACCCAAAGGTGATGGGTTCCCCGTGTACCCCGTGGGAGCGGCCAATCATCACTGTTTGCCGATGCTCCTGGGCTCGGTAGCGAATCGCCTGACTGAGAGTTTCTACCTCTTGCAGCAGCAGGTCGACGCTCGCTACTAGTTGGAGAGCTAAAGCCGTATCCAGGACATCGGAACTGGTAAGGCCCCGATGGATGTAGCGGCCGGCCGGCCCAACCCGCTCGTTAACGTTAGTTAGAAAAGCGATCACATCGTGACGCACCTGGGCTTCTAACTCCCGGATTCGCTCAGGGTCAAAGGCAGCTTGGGTTTTGATTGCGGTTAAGGCCTCCGGGGGAATTTCTCCCAGGTCAGCCTGGACCTGACAGACGGCTAGCTCCACACGCAACCAGGCTTGGTACTTAGCGGTCTCGGTCCACAGATTGCCCATGGCGGGCAGGGTATAGCGGTCAATCAAGGGGTTGGGCCCATGGGGGTCATTGTTAATATTCTAGAGCATCCCTGGGACCCCCTTGAATATTTCCCTTTTGGTCACCTAGGATAGGGTCAAACTCGGAGGTGTAAGGTGGTTATTTATCTTGGGTCCTTGATGGGTTCCCTAGCCGGCTCCTTGGTTGGGTCGGTGGTGGGCTCCGTGGCGGGAGAGGTGGCGGCCCTGGCCACAGGTCTGGTTCTGCTGCCGCTGGTGGGGTCCCTAGTGGGCTCTTTAGTGGGCTCCCTAGCCGGGTTTGTGCTCGGGTCTGAGGTAGACCAGTGGTGGGAGCGGCAACGGTTTGCGGGACCAGGCTACCCGATGAGGTCAGCGGCGGTTTGATTGCCTCTGACTCTCCCTTCAAGCCGGAGGATGCCCACAGGCCAGCTGGATTTAACTGGGGGTTTCGGCGCAGTGCCTAGCTGCCCATTAGGTGGGTGTGTCTGCAAGCTAACTAGCTGACAGGAGGCCATGGGGTACGTGGTTTAGATGGCGTTCCTCCCTAACGCCCGGCTTTTTGGCTTCATCGACGACCAGAACGTCCTGCGCTTCCGTTCACCAAGAAATCATCACCATGTCCACATCCGGAATTCACCAATTCCACTCTGGCAGTGGAGACAATGTTGGCGGCGACAAGGTTGCGAGCGACAAAGTTATTAAGGCCCAAGGCGATTCCTTCACCTTTAATAATCAAGGGTCAACAATCGGTACCCAGATTGGCAAAGCAGAAGCCGGGAGTCACATCGAATCAACCCAGTATGTCACTCCGGCCAATCCAGAGCATCTACAAGAAATTCTGAAGCAGCTTGCAGTCATTCGTGAGAACTTACAGAGCATTCCACCAGAAGATCAGGAGGTTGTCACCGATGGCCTGGAGGTCATCGAAGCGGAGGCTCAATCTCCAACTAAAACCAGCAAACTTAAGACGGCTTTCTTGGCGATATGGGGCGTCACCAAAGATGTTGCCACTGTTGCTAATGCAGTCACAGCTCTAGCTGAACGGTTCGGCTTTTTTAACCTGCTTAATCGTTAGCACCACAAACGGCTCGTACTATAAGCGGCGACGATTGGATGTCTTGGTAGTAGCCCTGGCTGCCCTCCCAGTCTCCTACAGCCCCTGAAATTACCCTTCGGTATCTCTACTTCCCTGAATTTCAGCTAGTATCTGCTGGGTCAGTGGGTGATTAGACGGCACTGATGCTTGCCCTGCTTCTACAACTTGGCGAATGAGAAGCAGGAAGTTGTCTAGTCCTCTTTTCGTGGAGGGATGGTCTTGTCCTAGGCTTTGAGTCCAGATTTCGATTGCCCGGACTTACGGAGGTTCTGCTTCCTCGTAGCGGCCCATTGATGCGTACAACCCCGCCAGATTGTTGAGACTGGTAGCTGTGTGAGGATGACTCTCTCTTAACACCCCCTCGCAGATCGCCAGGGACCGCTGACACAAGGGCAACGCTTCCTTGTGGCGGCCCACGCTATAGTACAGCAACGCCAGGTTGTTGAGACTGGTAGCTGTGTGAGGATGACTCTCTCCTAAAACTCTCTCACGGATTGCTAGGGACCGCTGATACAAGGGCAACGCCTCCTCATAACGACCCATGCTGTAGTACAACCCCGCCAGATTGTTGAAACTGGCAGCTGTGTCAGAATGACTCTCTCCTAACTTCCTCTCGTGGATCTCCAGGGACCGCTGACACAAGGGCAACGCTTCCTCGTAGCGGCCCATTGCACGATACAGTTCCGCTAGATTGCCGAGACTGGTAGCTGTGTGAGGATGACTCTCTCCTAACTCCCTCTCCCGGATCTCTAGGGACCGCTGACACAAGGGCAGCGCCTCCTCGTAGCGGCCCATTGATGAGTACAACAACGCCAGATTGTTGAGACTGGTAGCTGTGTCAGGATGACTCTCTCCAAAACGCTCCTGAGCCATCTCCAGGCAAGCCTGACACCACCCTTGGGCCTCTTGCCAACGATTTTGTCCTGCGGCCATCCGTCCCAGGGCAATGAAAGGCCAAACGGCATCCTCATCCGCTAGCAACGCCGTCAACCCTTCAGCCACAATCTCCCAATGCCCGACTGCACCTTGCACCTTTGCCAAATCCGAGAGGGTCACAGAATCAGGCACAGTCTGCGCCACCGCGGTCATAGCCACGGCCATGCCCCGCCTGCGGGCCTCTGACTGGGCACTTAACTCCCCGTCTAACTTCGCGGCCAAAAACTCTCGGATCAGGGTGTGCAGCAAATACTGACCCCCTGGGAATGACGCCAAGGACCACTGCAATAACTCTGATTCGGCTGCTTCTAGTTGTTCGCTCTCCCAATCGGGCAGACTTGCTACTACCCAATCCCTAGCTACTGGAGATAGGGCAAATACACTTAGTAACCCCCCTAACTGCCGTGCATGTGAGGATAACTGTTGCCAGCTCAACTCAAACGCAGCTTCCAGGTTAAGCTGGTAGTTCATCTCCTCGGGTACGTCTTGAACAGCCTTTGCTCGCAGTTTTTGGGCTTGCAAACGCTTCAGGAGTGCAGCTAACGGGAGGCTGGGACGGCTCCTCAAGTGTCGGCCAATCAACTCAATCCCTAAGGGTAATCGGCCCACCCATGCACACAGCTTTGAGGCTACTTGGGCGGCGGCCTTGATACGCTGGTCGTCGTCACCCACCAATACCCGCAATAATTCCAGGGCTGCTTCAGGGGATAAGACTTCCAGGTCTAACCGTTGCACCGGTGGCTGCAACTTTGCCCTGGTTGTCAGCAATACTCGATATCTAGGGTCCTGGGGCAAGAGCGGTTTCACTTCTCGGTACTCAGTCACGTCGTCGCAGACTAGTAATCGTTGACCTTGGGGTAAGGCTTTCAACCACTGATTGAAATACCATTGCACCTTCAGTTCATCAGTGGTGAAAGTATCGGGGGCTGGGGGTAACTCCATTTGTGTCCCATAGTCCAGGATTTGACCTACCCAATTACCTGGAGCCATCCACCAAATCCCTGCGGGGTAATCGGTTTGGTGTTGGTGAGCATACTGCCATGCCAGTTCGGTCTTGCCGATGCCCCCCATGCCCGCAGCTGCGGCTATTGCTGCTTGCTCGCTTTGGGTCAGTAATTGATGCAGGTTTTGGAGATCGGTTTCCCGGCCCACGAAGGTCCGGGAGCCTACACCAGGCCCATAGAAGTAGGGAGGGGTGATCTGGGGCGGAGGAGGGGATTCATGATAGTGGAAGTGACTTCCAAGTTCTGCTTTGCCAATCTGGAAGCCGATATTTGCCTTTGGATTATTAATGGTGACAGAATCGCCTTGGGCCCCGGCATCTTTGTCCCCACTGCCAGAGTGGGATTGTCCCCCATTCTCAGCCATCACCCACCTCTTCTAGGCTGCTTTTAGTCTACAACCCCAAGGTCTTACTGGGGGACTAAAGGAGTCTAGGGCTCCTGTCAACTGAATCTAGGTTTGCAACCATGTCCCTGCAGCCAGTCAAGAGCATCTACAAGAAACTTTGAGGCTACTCAGAGCTAGAAGTATCGAAAGAAACCTTAAGGCAGAAAAGAAGAGGGACAAGAAAGAGCGTTTTACTCCCCACTAATCAAAAAATGGTGTCTGGTGCTACCGTCGTTTCCGAATATTGTCAAATCTCTCTTGAGTCAACTGTCCAGGGCTTCAATTACATCGAGACGGAATCTTTTAACAGCTTAACGTCCGCCACCGTTTAGGCCCCCAGGGCGTTGGCAAGCTCTTTGGCCGAGAAGAAAACATCACCAGCTACAACTTGGCCTGGTCGAACATGCTCCTGCACGGGGTCAAGGATTCGGAGTTTGAAATTTTTCCGTGGGGATACCCTAGAGAATGACTGGGGACTTCCACGGGAACAAAACCCCGTCAAGATGCCCCACTTTGATGCTGCGGTGGCCAACCCCCCCTTTAGCTACCGCTAAATTGGCCCCAGGGGGAACTGGCGGCGGGGATTCTTCCCTAGGGCCCGGTTATAGGTATAATAGGTTCCTGGGCCAAAAACCCTGCGGGTGTAGTTCAGTGGTAGAACGTCAGCTTCCCAAGCTGAATGTCATGGGTTCGAGTCCCATCATCCGCTCTGGCACATTTTGCCGAAGCTACCTAGGGCGGCGGTCTCCTCCAGACCCTGGCAGAGCCGGACTCCCGACCGGCCCGGTTTGGCATCACGGTCTCTACCGGCACTGCTGCGCCTTGGCGGACTAGTTAGAAGTTGGCGGTTTTAGTTCAGTCCCGGAGCGGGATTTAACCGGCCGCCGGGGGCAAATCAGGTAGGGGAAATATACCCTAAAGAGGGAGAATAGGACAGGTTATGCAGCCTGTGGCACCTCTTTAGGACTTTCACCCCCCCCATGACCAACCCCCCCCGGACCCCCCTGACCCTGAGCACTAAGCTAGCCTTTGGCGCCGGTGACCTGGGCAGTGCCATGACCGCTAATATCCTTGCCTTTTTTTTGTTGGTATTTTTGACCAACACCGCTGGCCTTGACCCTGGCCTAGCGGGGAGTGTGCTGTTGATCAGCAAGATCTGGGATGGGGTGAGTGACCCGGTCATGGGATTTTTGAGTGACCAGACTCGCCATCCCTGGGGACGGCGCTATCCCTGGATGATCTACGGGGCTGTACCCTTTGGGGTGTTTTTCTTTTTGCAGTGGTTGGTCCCCCCCCTGGGGACCTGGGGGCTATTCAGCTATTACGTTCTGATGGGACTTTTGTTTCACGCCTTCTATACCATTGTTAACCTCCCCTACACTGCCCTCACTCCCGAGTTGACCCAGGACTACCACGAACGGACTAACCTAAATAGCTTCCGCTTTGCCTTCTCGATTGGCGGCAGCATCTTCAGCCTCCTGCTAGCCCAGGTGATATTTTCGATTGTGCAGGGTTCAGTCCAACGCTATCTAGTCCTGGGAGCGGTTTGCGCCGTGATTTCGGTGCTGCCCTTGTTTTGGTGTGTGGCAGGTACTTGGCAGCGGACCAAGGCCCTAGGGAACCTAGGTCAGAATCAACAGGAGTCTCCCCCCTCCCCTATTCCCTTCCTAGAGCAGCTCAAGGTAGTGTTTAGCAACCGGCCCTTTTTATTTGTGATTGGGATCTACCTTTGCTCTTGGTTTGCTGTCCAGGGCACGGCTGCCATCCTGCCGTTTTTCGTGGTCAACTGGATGGGGCTACCAGAAAAAGACTTTATTCAGGTGGCCTTGGCAGTTCAAATCCCTGCCCTGATGATGCTGTTCTTTTGGAGTGCCCTGAGCACTCGGGTAGGTAAGAAAGCAGTTTACTTTCTCGGGCTGTGCCTGTGGCTGATTGCCCAAACCGGCTTGCTGATTCTCCAACCCGGACAGGTGGGATTTATGTACGTCCTGGCGATCATCGCCGGCAGCGGGATCTCCACGGCCTACCTGGTGCCTTGGTCCATGCTGCCGGACGTCATTGAGCTAGACGAGCTGCAAACCGGACAGCGGCGGGAGGGGTTATTCTACGCCTTCATCCTCCTGCTGCAAAAGATCGGCCTAGCCCTGGGCTTATTTTTAATTGGTCAGGTTTTGCAGATGGCAGGCTTTATCCATGGCCATCCAGGAGGCCCCCCGCCCCTTCAACCCGCCTCGGCTCTGCTGGCAATTCGGATAGCCATTGGTCCTATCCCCATGGTGGCCCTGGGCATCAGTCTGGTCCTGGCTTACTTTTATCCCATCACTCGCGAGTTTCACGCCCAGGTTCTCCTCCAGCTAGCCCGGCGGCGCCAGGAGAGTGCTCCCTAGGTGTGCTAAGCTGAAAAAGCATTAGAGTTGTTGCGGACATAGTTTAGTGGTAAAACCACAGTCTTCCAAACTGTAGTTGCGGGTTCGATTCCCGCTGTCCGCTTCCTTCACCCTCTAAAGACCGAGGGGCCGGGTTTTTAGCCTGGCCTCTCGAAGTTACCCCCCCTAGCGGACAGCAGTCTGCTGGGCACGCACGTCAATCGGCGGAATAAAATACAAAGCCACCAAATGACCTAGGTTGGATAGGTACAGAGGCAGCTTGCGGAAGAACTTAAGCACCTTCGGCCCCTCAGCCTGGGCGATCTCGCCTAGGCGGCAGTTGTTTTCCACGCATTGATCTAGACGCCGATAGAAGTCAGGGTGCTCCACGTCTAAAACCACGGGGAACACCCGCCCAGCGGTTTCGTTAGTCTTGCTGATCACGTGGATGTCATATTCCCGAGCATCCAGACCAATAGCCCGGTAGAAGCCGGCCCGCTGGATATCGTTGAGGTACATAGTGGCAAACACCGACAGCAGGAAGAAGCGGCTCCACAGGCGAGCTCGCCAGTCATTGAGGAACTGGGGTTGAGCTCGCATCACGGCGTCGAAGAAGTCCCCGTGGCGGTTTTCGTCCTGGCACCAGTTTTCGAAGAATTTGAAGATTGGATAAACTCGGTCCTCGGGGTGGGCTTCTAGGTGCCGGAAGATAGTGATATAGCGCCAGTACCCAATCTTCTCTGATAGATAGGTGGCGTAGAAGATGAACTTAGGCTGGAAGTAGGTGTACTGGTGGGTCTGGGTGAGGAATCCCAAGTCTAGGGAAAGGTTGAAGTCCGACATGGCCTTATTCAAGAAGCCGGCATGGCGGGCTTCATCCCGGGCCATCAAGGCAAAGGACTCCGCTAGCAGCGGGTTACGGCCCTTAAGCTTCCGCGAGAGTTCTTTGTAGAGTAAGAACCCAGAAAATTCAGCCGTGCAGGAGCGCTCCAGAAATTCCACAAACAGCCGGCGGGTCTCCCCGTCAATGTGCTCCCAGGACTGGTCAAACTCTGCATCCCGGACGAAGTGATGACGATTGTAGTCAACCCGGAATTCCTCTAACAGTGCCTCTAACTCGGCGGCATTGACTTCCACCTCCATCCGGGCTACCGCCTCAAAGTCCGTAGTGTAGAACCGGGGGGTAAGGATGGTTTCTTGGGCAGGCACCTTGATGCCGGGTCTAAGCTCGGTAAAATCCGCTTTTTTTATAGTGTCTACCATTGATCTTCCGTCTGAATGGCCACGACCCCTACTCTAGCAAATCTCTTGACCCCGTAGCACCTTTGAACGCGAAAATTAGCACTGCTGCGGTTGACACCCGCGGGTAACCTTGCTGAATAGTCTCAGGTGTGTTAAGCTTCGGCCCATGGCAATGGAGCTTGCCACAACCGCCCGTCGGGCTGATGGCTCCTACCTTTCCGAGGCCCCTCTCAGGAAGCTAGGAGCTTTTGCTTTGAGGCTGCGGGAGGGGGAGAGACACAAACCCCCACGCAGGAGTCGTTAATGGAGCCTAAACCATCTCACCAACTAGAACCTAATCCGGTTCACCAGTGGGCTCGGGTTGATCAGTTACTTGCCACTATCCAGATTTTCAAGTGGCTGCCGGTAGCGGTGCTAGTGGGGATTATGGCCGGGACTGGATCGGCAGCCTTGCTAGCTGCCCTAGAGTGGGCGACCCGGTGGCGGGAAGCCCACCTGTGGATCCTATATTTTTTGCCCCTGGGGGGCTTGGCGAGCGGACTGATGTATCACTACCTCGGCAAGAATGTCGAGGCTGGCAATAACCTCCTGTTGGAGGAAGTCCATAGCCCGCAAAAGGTCGTGCCAGTACGGATGGCTCCCCTAGTGTTAATTGGGACTGTGCTCACCCACTTCTTCGGGGGTTCTGCTGGCCGGGAGGGTACTGCCATCCAGATCAGCGGCTCCCTGGCTGACCAGTTGACCCAGTGGCTGCGCCTGAGCAACCGTAACCGCCGCATACTGCTCATGGCCGGGATCAGTGGAGGATTTGGGTCTGTATTCGGAATTCCCATCTCTGGTACCCTGTTTGGCCTAGAGGTGTTGACCATCGGTACCTACAGTTACGAAGCCATCTTCCCTTGCCTAGTGGCCTCGGTTGTGGGCTACCGAGTGACTCTACTCTGGGGGATTGAGCATCCTGTTTACTCGGCCTTTCCAGTCCCCCCCTTGAGTTTGCCAGGCTTGGTTTATAGCATTATTACCGGGGCGGCTTGCGGCACGGTGGCGATGGTGTTCGCCCGGCTCACCCACCGTTTGGGACACTGGTTTAAAGTCACATTCCCCTATGCCCCCCTCCGGCCTGTGGTGGGAGGCGTAGCCATCGCGGTGATCGTGGTGAGCACTGGGGCCACTCAGTTTATTGGCTTGGGAGTGTCAACGATTCTGGAAGCCTTTTCCGCCCCTCTGCCCCCCTGGGACTTCGCAGCCAAACTCGGCCTGACGGCCCTCACCCTCGGAGCTGGGTTTAAGGGGGGAGAGGTAACCCCCTTGTTCTTCATAGGGGCCACCCTAGGCAACGCCCTGGCCCTAGTCTTGCCTCTGCCCAGACCCCTGCTAGCGGGGATGGGGCTAGCCGCTGTATTTGCCGGGGCCGCCAACACGCCTGTGTCTTCGACGGTGATGGCCTTTGAGCTATTTGGCCATCAGGCGGGACTCTACGGCGCCATTGCCTGTGTGGTCAGCTACCTTTTCTCTGGTCACCGCGGAATCTACGGTGCCCAGCGGATCGGCCAGGCCAAGCATCCCCTCCTACCTAGGGAGAGGAGCTAGGGAGTAGGAGTCGGGGAGCCTATACCCCCTCAATCTGATCTTCTAGCTCCTGGTAAAGCTCCCGCAACTGCTGGAGGTTTTCGGCGCTAGTGTTCCAATAACCTCGGCCGTTGACCTCCAGGAGCGTGCCGACCATCTTGCGGAAGGAGTGGGGGTTGAGCTCCTTAAGTCGTTGTTGCATCTGGGGGTCCTTGATAAAAGTGGAGTTAGCGTCTTCGTAGATCCACTCGTCTACCGCTCCCGCCGTCGCCGACCAACCCAGGGTGTTTACCAACCGCTTAGACAGCTCCCGTACCCCCTCATAGCCGTGGGACAGCATTCCCTCGTACCACTTGGGATTGAGGAGTTTGGTGCGTGAGTCAAGGCGGACCGTTTCGGTTAGGGAGCGCACTTGGGCATTGGCGGTAGTTGTGTCAGCCATAAAGGCCGCTGGTTTCTTGCCGTCCTCGCGCAGGCGACCTACTACCTTAGTGGGGTCCGAGTCAAAGTAATGGGACACATCCGTCAGGGAGATCTCCGCTGAGTCCAGGTTTTGAAAGGTCACATCCACGGTCTTGAGGGCCATTTCAAAGACGTCCCGGGCCTGCTCCATAGTACCGGGGCTGTCGGCACTAAAGGCAAAGGACTTGCGGGCCAGATACATATCCTGCAGCTCCGCTTCATTTTCCCAGGTGCTGTTTTCCACCGCCAGGTTAATGTTAGCCGCGTAGGAGCCAGAGGCATTAGAGAAGACCCGGGTAGCCGCCTGACGCAGGTCAACCCCCAGAACCTGGGCCTGCTCTAGAGCATGCTTGCGCACAAAGTTCATCTCCAGAGGCTCAGGAGCTTCCGCCGCCAGCTTCACTGCCCGGTCTAGGAGCATCATTTGATTCAAGAACAGGTCTCGAAACACCCCAGAGCAGTTCACTACTACGTCAATCCGGGGACGGCCCAACTCCCCTAGGGGGATCAACTCCAACTTGTTGACCCGGCCGAGGGAATCGGCTACCGGCATCACCCCCAGCAGTAGCATCACCTGGGCTAAGGACTCCCCGTAGGTTTTGATGTTGTCTGTCCCCCAGAGGACACAGGCGATGGTCTCTGGCCAAGCCCCTTGATTTTCCGCCCGCTGCCGCTCTAGGAGCCGGTCGACAACGATCTTAGCGGAGGCCACGGCGGCGGTGGTGGGAATAGCCTGGGGGTCGAGGGCATGAATATTCTTCCCCGTCGGCAGGACTTCGGGATTGCGCACCGGATCACCCCCGGGACCTGGCAGGATGTACTCTCCTTCTAGGGCCCGCAGCAGTGCCCCTAGTTCGTTGTCAGCCACAATCTGCTGTAGGCAGAACTCCAGGTATTCAAAAAGGGGCTTGAGAGCTTGGGGGTCTACCTTTTGATAACCGTGCCGGTGGAGGGCCTCCAGCCAGGGCTCCTTACGGCCCATCTGGAAGAAGTTAAGCACGGCCACCCGCTCCACCCGCCCCTCAGCGTTGGTTTGCTCTTGGACTAGAGCTGTGACGGCCCCGCGCACTGCCTCGGTAATCGCCTGTAGCTGTGTAACTGCCCCTAGGTCTCCCTGGTTCTGGCGGCGGTACAGATCTTCTAGATCTATCCCTAGACTGTTGGTGAGAATCCGGGGCAAGCTGAGAATCTGGTCCTCAGGCCGGTCAAGGCTGGCAATGTTCACCAGGGTGGCTATGGCTTCGGTAGCCGTCGGTGGTTTGCCGATCACGTGCAGGCCACAGGGCAGTAGCCGAGACTCGATCTCCATCAGCTTGGCGTACACCTGCCCAACTACCCGGTCTCGGGTCTCGGATTCCAGGTCCCGGGCATCCTGGTCCGGAAGGGCAATGTCCTGGTCTAGGTTAACCAGGCGACACTTATCGATGATGCTGTTGACAATGGCTGGGCCGCGGCCAGTATCCTTGAGGGTCTGGTAGGAGGCGATCAGCTCTCCTAATTCCTTGAGACCCTTGTAGAGCCCGGCATTTTCCGCTGGCGGTGTCAGATAGGAAATGGTTTCGGCGTAGGAGCGCCGCTTGGCAATGGTAGCCTCACTAGGGTTATTGGCAGCGTAGTAGTAGAGATTGGGGATGGAGCCAATCAGGTTATCTGGGTAGCACTCCCCAGACATACCCATTTGCTTTCCGGGCATAAACTCCAGGGAGCCGTGGGTGCCAAAGTGCAGGACGGCGTCGGCTTGCCAGATCTTCTCCAAGTAAGTGTAGTAGGCGGCAAAGCCGTGGTGGGGGCTAGCAGAGCGAGAGAACAACAGACGCATCGGGTCCCCTTCGTAGCCAAAGGTAGGCTGCACCCCGACAAACAGGTTGCCAAAGTGTTTACCATACACCAGTAGGTTTTCCCCGTCGGTGTTCAGGTGCCCTGGGGGGGGCCCCCAGGAAGGCTCCAGGCGCTCGGCGTAGGGGGTGAGTTGTTGATACTCTGCCACGCTCATGCGATAGGCGACGTTTAGTTCCGGACTGGCATAGCGGGCTTGGGCGTCGTGGAGGACCTCTTGCATCAAGGCCTCTGGGGAGGCCGGCAGGCCTTGAATGTCGTAGCCATTTTGCTGTAAGGCCTCCATCACCCGGAATATGGAGCCGAAGACATCCAGGTAGGCAGCAGTGCCCACATTACCCTTGTCAGGGGGAAAACTGAACACCGTAATTGCCAATTTTTTGGCCAGTTTGGGCTTACGGCGCAGGTTTACCCACTGCATCGTCCGTTTGGCTACTGCCTCAACCCGGTCTTGGAGCGCCACCGCCTTACCGGTCATGCTGTCTCTACCAGACAGGATAATCGGCTCGATTGCTCCATCAAGCTCCGGGAGAGCAATCTGCAGGGCCACCTGGATCGGGTGTAGGCCCAGGTCACTGTCTTGCCACTCTTCGGTGGTTTGGAAGACCAAGGGCAGGGCCACCAAGTAGGGACGGTTTAGGCGTTGTAGTGCTTCGATGGCCCGGGGGTGGTCCTGGCGAGCCGGCCCCCCCACCAGGGCAAATCCGGTCAGGGAAACTACCGCATCCACACTAGGCTTGGGCTCTGTGCGCCCCTGATGGCTATAAAAAAAGGTTTCCACGGGCTTGGCGAAATCTAGCCCCCCGGCAAATACTGGGATCACCCGTGCCCCCATAGACTCGAACTCTTGAACTACTGCCACGTAGTGGGCGTCATCCCGGGTCACCAGGTGAGTGCGCTGCAACAGTAACCCCACACAGGGGGCTAGGGGGTCCTTAAGATCGGGGGAAATATCCTCCCGGGAGTTGTACCAGCGCTGATACTCCTGGCTATCTTCAAACATTTGGGGAGCTAGGGGATGCCAGATACCCTGGTCCGGATAGGTGACCGGGTCACAGTAAACAAAGGTCTGCTGACGGCCCTGGTTGAACACGTAACGGTCCGCCAGCATCAGGAGGAAATTTTCCAAGTTCTCCCGAGAGCCCCCTAGCCAGTACTGAAAACTGAGCATGAAGTTGCGGGCATCCTGGGCCTTGTCCATGGGTAGGTACTTAAGCACCTGAGGCAGGGTCCGCAGGAGTTTGAGCATCCCCTCTTGGAAGGAAGCCCCGGACTGCTCCCGCCGCTTCTTCATGAATTGGGCAATTGCACTTTTAGACTGGCCTAACTGGGCCATAGAGAAGCTGCCTAGCTTGTTCAGGCGCATCAACTGGGGCATCGAGGGGAAAACCACTACCGCGTCTAGGCGGTCCCGGTGGGGTTCTACAGCAGCTACCACCTTGTCGGCTAGGTCCTCAAGGAAGATGAGTGAGGCAATGAATACGTTAGCCTGCGCTACATCCCGACAAAGGTCCTGGTAGTTGCCGACATCCCGCAGTTCCTCAATCAGATAGCCACTCAGTTCAATGGCTAGGCTGGGGTTATGCTCGTTGATTGCCTGGGCTGCTGCCGAAAGGACGCTCTGGTATTGGGGTTCTAAAACCACATAGACCACCCGCAGTATGGACCGGTCCCCAGGATTCTCGGGGGCGATACGCCGGATGGTGGGCTTAACGTGGGTGAACATGCAGTCTAGCTCCTTAAAGTGCTGCGAACAGGGCAAACCATGCGAACATTAAAAACCACTGAGGTAGAGGGAAAGCCTGCCAAGGCCTGTCTACAACCCTAGGCGATTGTGAGGATTAGGTATTTCTGCCAATTGTATCAGGAATAGGTTCACGGGCGCGGGATCAGCTCCACCCCATCCCGGCCATCCGTCTCCTGGAGGTAGACCTTGACTTGTTCCTCTTGAGCCGTAGGAAGTTGCTTGCCCACAAAGTCTGGGTGGATGGGCAGCTGCCGATGACCACGGTCGATTAGTACCAGCAGCCGGATTAGGTTAGGTCTGCCGTACTCACTGACAGCATTTAGAGCCGCTCGGATCGTCCGGCCTCGATAGATTACATCATCTACAAGCACCACCATCTTGCCGTCTATGGGCACCGGCAGGTTGGTAGGGGCCGGGGTGCGCAGGCCAATCTGCGGTAGGTCATCGCGGTAAAAGGTAATATCCAAGGCCCCCACTTCCACCAACACCCCCTCCAAAATCTCAATCTGCCGCGCCAGTAACCGTGCCAGGGGGACGCCCCGGGTATATATCCCCAGTAAGACCACCTGGGACAGGTCTCCAGTCTGCTCTACTACCTGGGAGGCTAAACGAGTAATGGTACGGCGTAATTCTTCAGCGGAGAGGATCTCTACGACTTCCGTGGCCATGGTTCCAAGGTGTCCAGGTTAGTTTGGATCTGGGTGCGGATCTGGTCCATTAACTTGATCAGGGTGCCCGGGCGGTCCCCTTGGTAAGCCCCTAGGTGCTCCTGCAAGTTGAGAGGTTCTCCTACGGTTAGGCAGGCCTGGCGTAACCCTTTATCAGGGGGGCGGTCAACCCCTAGTAACTCCCGCTCGAAGCGGGCGACCGTATCTAAACAACGCTCTAGGGTAGGTTTTTCCCGGACGTAGCCCTCGTAGAGAGCATCAAAGTTGAGAACCCGGGCCATGGAGCGGCGGATTTGCGCCGGGGTCCAAAAGACATCCCCCCCCTCAGGGGCTTCCAGGAGGCTGTTACAGATTCTATACGCCCGGTCTCGGTCAGGTTCTCCGGGGAGGCTGGCTAGACCCAAGACCTGCTCACTGCTGTGCAGGAGGTGTTTTTTAAGCTCCCTGAGGCGCTGGTCCCAGGTCAGCCCCGGAGCAGGCTGTAAACCATAGCTAACCTCAGCCCGCTCCAGTATCTCTCTGGTAAGGATGCTGAGGCGGTCAACGACGCCTCCCTCATGCCTGAGGCCCAGGGAAGCCTCGAGGACACGGAGACTGCGCTCTAGGGTATTGGTAGTGTCCTGGGGGTAGAAGTACTTGACACTGACGGGGAGGACATAGCAGGGGTGGCTGTGGCCTTGCCGTTGTTCGTGGCCTAGGACCTGGAAAGCCATTTGCACTCCCCCAGCCCGCAGAGGCATGACGGTATCGTTTTGGAAGGAACAACCCCCCTCAGCAAATACTACTAGCTTGGCGTCTGGTTGCCTAAGGACTGCCAAGGTCTGGGCTACACTAGCCCGGTCAGCGGCCCCCCGGCGGACAGAGTAACAACCTAGGCGCTGCAGCAGGGGACCTAGGCTACCCTGCATGGCCTCCAGGGCAGTCAAGTAGTAAAACAGAGGCCCCCACCGGGCGGAGAGGCCGTAGAGGGCTACCGGCTCATCAAAGGTAGGGTGGTTGGGAAACAAAAGCACCCGTTCCCTGGTCAGGGGCTGAAGTTTTGCCAATACCCCGGGGGCGAGAGTGAGGCGAAAGTGACAGCGCCAACGGGCCACCGCCGGGGCGAGGAACTGAAATAACCGGGCGGTGGGGGTGTGCCGGCGACAGGGGTAGAATAGGGCCTCGCGACTCATGGAGAAGAAACAAGAAACTTATAGCCGATGAGCTTATGGGCTAGTTTGGCGGCGGTAAACTCTGAGACCACAGAATCTTGGACCGGGGCTAGTTCCATAATGTCCGCACCAATCACCTCGTAGTCAGCGAACAGACGCCGGCAAAACCCGAGCAGAGAATACCAATTGAGGCCTCCGGGTTCCGGGGTGCCCACACCCGGAATCAAGGTAGGGTCAATGCCATCTAGGTCCACGGTCAAAAATACCCGCCGGGTAGCTACGGCGGCTAGGGCCCGGTCCGACCAGAGCGGGTCGGCGGCGATTTCCCGAGCCCGCAGGACCATCAACCCCTGGCTACGCACAAAGTCTGCTTCCTCACGACACAGACTACGGACACCAATCTGCACCGTCGGCACCCCTAAATCCACAATCCGGCGCATCACACAGGCATGGTTGTATTTAGAACCTTCATACTCATCCCGCAGGTCCGTATGGGCATCGATCTGCACCACTGTAAAGGGAGCCAGGCCGGCCTGCAGGTAGCCTTGAACAATCCCGGTAGTGATGCTGTGCTCACCCCCTAGGGAAACGACAAACTTGCCGGCCTGGGCTAACTGGCAGACCACAGCTCGGCAACTATCAAGCATGCTCTGGGCCGACAATTCGGGTTCAACCCCTGTGTCGCAGATGGGTGGATGAGTATAGATCCCTACTGGCCACACCTCTTCCTCAAGCTCTTCATCGTAGTACTCCACCTGCTGGGAAGCATTCAGAATCGCCGCCGGACCCCTTTGGCAGCCCCGGCGATAGGTGGTGGTGGCCTCGTAGGGGATGGGGAGAATCACCACCCGGGCCCGGTCATAGCCAGTGTTGACATCGGGACCAAGAAAAGGCTCAAGGGCAGTTTGGGTAACCATAGCATCAGGGTAAGACTTCCCTGATCTTGCCACAGGCGCTCAAGTACCAGGGAGCGCCAATAACTCCTCACTAAAGTGGGAGCGGTCCCCCAACAACTGCAGCAGCGGCCCATGCTCTGCAAACCTCACTAGACTGACGGAGGCGGCGGGCATGTCGATCCGGTCACGGTAGCGCCCCAAGTCAATGCCTAGCAAACTACACAGGATGATCCGCAGGGTAGCCTTGTGGGAAACTATCAACACCGCTCCTTGGCGATGCTGCTGTTGAATTTCGTTGATCACTTGATCGGCCCGGATGGCAATCTCCACCGCTGTTTCCCCGGCCGTAGGGGGGTTCCAGGCTGGCTCTGCTAGCCAGCGCAGGTAGTCCTGGGGATACTCCGCCTGCACGGCAGCGGCAGTCTTACCTTCCCAGGCCCCGTAGGCGATCTCCCGGAGGCCAGGACGCACCTGGGGGGTTATCCCCAGGGCTGTACAAAGGGGCTCAGCGGTGGATAGGGCCCGCTGCAGGGGGCTGGTGTACACCGCCTGCCAGGGTAGGTGGGCATGTTTCTGGGCAAAGGCAGCGGCCATGCGCTCCCCCGCCGGAGTTAAGGGGGGGTCTAGGTCACCACAGAAGCCACCGGTGCGACTATACGTGGTCTCACCGTGGCGCAACAGGTATAGATGCAGAGTCATGGAAGAGTATAAGTTATGACCAGTAGATGGCTTAGAAATACGCTAGCAACAACCGGAATCCGTAGCTGAGGATTACTACGGCGCACAGGGTGCCAATCTGACCCGGCAAGGGGACTAGGGAGTAATTGTAGAGGGTGCTCAGGAGAGAGGCACTGCCGGAGGGCAGCCTTACCCAAGTGGTGAGGGTGCCCAGGACCAGGTAGAGTATCCCTACCCCTTGAATAGCTACCAGACCCACGAGACAACTGAAGGCCAGGGTTTCCAGACGCAGATAAAACCTAAAGGCCCACTCCCCACATAGCCAGGCCCCGGGCAGAAATCCTAGCAGGTAACCAAACCCGGGCTGATGAACATAGTTCAGGCCTCCCCCCTGGCCAAATACCTGCAGGCCAAACCAGTGGGGGCCAACCAGGCCCAACAAGATGTAGGCCACCTGGGCTGATAACGCCGCATTCTTGCCCCCCAAACACCCCGTCAGCAGCACTGCCCCCACCTGGTAGCTGACGTGGAGGGGCTGCAAAACTTGGCCAAACACTGAGCCCGTCCCTTGGGCCTCGAGAAAGGTTCCGCCCACGGTCAAAACCAAGCCAGTTATAGCCCACAAAATCTCTGCCATGTGGGTCACACTCCTACCCCCAGACCAAATGTGGTCATCTGACCTGCTTAGGGGTAGCAGCTAACTCCGCATCCATCAAGGTCCGCCCCGTAGCTGCTAAGTACACGTCATCCAGGCTAGGCCGTGCCTGAGCCAGACTAAAGATGGGAATTTTCGCAGCTTGGAGAACCTGCTGAATCTCGCTGAGGACATCGGCCTGGGAAGCCACCACTAGATTTAAGGAATTCCCCTGGGCCTCGTTGATGATTACCTCTCGGACTGAAGTTAGGGGTTCTAGGAGGGCGCGGACCCTTTCCGCCGCACTGCGGGGGGCAAACTCCTGAATCCGCAAAGTGATCCGGTCCCCCCCCACCTGGTCCTTGAGCTGGGTAGGGCTACCCTGGGCAATCACTAATCCCCGGTCAATGATAGCTACCCGGTCCGCTAGGGCGTCTACCTCCTCTAGATAATGGCTGGTTAAGAGCACCGTAGTGCCCATGGCGCGTAGTTTACGCAGAAACTCCCACACCACCAGGCGGCTTTCAATGTCTAAGCCCACCGTCGGCTCATCAAGAACTAGTACCTCAGGGCGATGGAGCAGACCAGCTGCCAAGTCTAACCGCTTGCGCAGCCCCCCCGAGTAGGTGCCCGTGCGGCGGTCGATCCACTCCCCCAATTCCAACAGGGCAACTACCTCCTCAATGCGAGCCCGGGTCTGGGAGCGGGGGAGATGGTAGAGGGCTGCCTGAAGTTGGAGAAGTTCACGCCCCGTAAGTACCTTGTCTAGGGCCACCTCCTGGGCCACATAGCCCAAACGCTGACGGGCCAGACGGGGCTGCTCGAGGACAGACACCCCAGACACCATTACCCGACCTGTGTCTGGACGCACCAGACCGCAGAGCACTCCGAGGGTAGTAGTTTTCCCGGCCCCGTTCGGTCCGAGAAGGCCAAAGATTTCCCCCGGTTCCACCTGCAGGGAAATATCCTTTACGGCTTCTACTGCCCCGTAACACTTTCTCAAGTGCTCAATCTGCACTGCTGCCGTCATTACCTAAGTTACCTCTAACCCGCCTGACACCATTTTGCCACGCCCTAGGGCCGTAGGAGACGCAGGCCACTGAGAGTTACCAGTACTGTAGAACCCTCATGACCCACCACTGCCCAAGGTAGGCTGATCCCTTGGGTAAAGTTAGCAATCAACAGGAGGCCGATAAAAGCCAAGGCTACCGCGATATTCTGCTTAATTACCCGTAGAGACCGCCGACCTAACCGGACCGCCACCGCTAGTTTCTCCAACCGGTCAGCCATGAGGACCACATCGGCACTTTCTAAGGCCACATCACTTCCCCCTTGGCCCATGGCTATTCCCACCGAGGCCAGAGCTAACGCTGGGGCATCGTTAATCCCGTCCCCAACCATGGCCACGGTTTGGTACTGATGCTGTAACTGCCTCACCAGCTTGACTTTATCCTCAGGCAATAACTCAGCGTACACCCGGCTGATGCCCACCGCCTGGGCAACGTAGTCAGCGGTGCGTCGGTTGTCGCCGGTGAGTAACACCACCTCCTCTAAGCCCAGGTGTTGCAGGTGAGAGACCATTTCCGCAGCCTCAGGGCGCACCATATCAGCTACGGCAATCACCCCGAGGAGTTGTGGTCCATAACTGACCCAGACTGCGGTTTTGCCCTGAGCCTCCCAAGCCTGGGCTTGGATCAGGAATTCCCGGGACCAGTCGGGGAGGGCCTCACAGACGAAGGCTTGTTTACCGGCCCGGGCCCAGACTTGCTCTACTTGGCCCTTGACACCTTGACCGGGGCAGGCCTGGACCGCTTGGGGGGGATCCCAGGTAAGGTTCTGAGCTTGGGCCGCCTGGACAATCGCTGTCCCTAGGGGGTGTTCTGAACCACTCTCTAAGGCTGCTGCTACCCGCAGCAGGTTTTCTGGGGTGCCCCCGGTGGCAGTGAGGCCTACTACTAGAGGTTTTCCCGTAGTTAGGGTGCCAGTTTTATCAAAGGCGATGGCCCGTACTTGGCCCATGGTCTGTAACTGAGCCCCGTTTTTGAACAGGATTCCCTGGTGCGCCCCGTTGGCAATGCCCGAGAGAAGGACCGGCATGACAGAGGCCATCAAGGCGCAAGGGGAGGCAGCTACCAGAAACACCAGGGCCCGATAGATGGTGGTCTGCCACGTCCAGTGCCACAGGAAGGGGGGCAGTACTGCTAGCAGTACCCCAGCCACAACAATGACCCGAGCATAGACCCGCTCAAACCGCTCCACAAACTGCTGCACCGGTGGGGCCTCCTGCTGGGCCTGCTCTACCAGACGAATAATCCGTTTGATCAGGCTGCTTTCGGGGGGTTGGTGCACCTCGACCCGCAGGAGCCCATAGCCATTAATCGTCCCCGCAAAGACCTGGTCGCCGGGATGTTTATCCATGGGCATGGATTCCCCGGTGATGGAGGACTCATTGACGGCGCTTTGACCTTCTATTACTATCCCGTCCACAGGCAACAGCTCCCCTGGCTTAACCACCACCTGATCGCCGATGGCTAGCTGGGCTATCGGCCAGGTTTGCTCTTGACCTGCCACGAGGACCCGAGCCACATCAGGGGTCAAGCTCATCAAGCCCTGAATACTGCGCTCCGTGCGCTGCATAGCGTAGCCCTCTAGGGCTCCACTAGTGGCAAAAATCAAGATCAATATCCCCCCATCCATGACCATGGAGTAGTCATGGCTCCACAAACCCAACCCCGCCGCCCCCAGGGCGGCCACAATCATCAGGAGGTCCACATCTAGTTCCCGCTCCTGCAGGAGGGTTTTGAGCCCATCCCGAGCACTGTTGTAACCGCCCACCACGTAGGCAGCACTGAGGCACATCAAGCCGAGTCCTAGCCAACCCTGGTGCAGCACCCACCAGCCTCCTAGCACCAGTACCGCACAGACCCCAGCGGCCACTGCCTCTGGGTGTTCTTGCCAGGGACTCAATTCTTTCCAGGCCTTGGTTGCCATGGGGTTAATCTCCACAAACACTGCAGCTTGACTCTAAACCTTGTCATTAGTGTTAATGTCAAGCTATGAATATGCAGCTTAGTCCTGACAACTACCTCACCATTAAACAGCTCACCCAGACGGTAGGGGGGGGCCTAACCCCCCGGATGGTTCGGCACTACCACACCCTGGGGCTCCTAGGGCCTCCCCGCCGCTCCCCTGCCAACTACCGGCTCTACACTGGGGAGGATGTGCAGCGCCTGCGATGGATTGTGGCGCTTAAGGAGCAGGGCTTCCACCTCTCTCACATCCGCCAAATCCTTCTCCAGATAGGGGGTAACCAAGCCGACCTCATTAGCCAACTGCAGGGGCAATACCAAGCCCTAGTTGAGCAACTAGCCAAGCTCAGACAAACTGCCATAGCCCTAGAAGGGGTGCTCAGTCGAGACCGGCAGTGTCAGCATCCCGGCCCCCTGGCGACTCCCATTCCCCTAGACCAGGTAAACTCCCATCCGGAGGCTTTTCAGGAGTCCCTCAGTCAACTGCTGCCCCAGCGGACCGGGCGCTCGGAAATTGAAGCCGATCTGCTTACCCAGTTAACCCTAGCCTCGGGAGATACTAGCTTGGGATACTTCCTGCGCTTCGGTCCGGGGGCAGTAGCGGCGGCCAAAACCGCCCTAGAGACCGGGGCACCCATAGTAACTGATATTGGCCTAGTGCAAGCAGCCCTAGATCATCCTCGCCTAGACCACTTAGGTTGTCGTCGCTCGGTCCTGATTGAAGACACCCATATCATCAATGCCCTGGAGGCAGAGCAAGCCTTTTGGCGTCAGCAACGCTGGCAGGAAAATCTCCAGTCCCTAGAACCAGGGGCAATTGTGGTTGTTGGGTATGCTCCCTCCGTCCTGCTACAGGTTTGCCAACTGAGCGAACAGGGGGCAATCCATCCAGCTCTGGTAATTGGCATGCCCGTTGGCTTCAGCCACGCCCCGGCCGCTAAACGCCGCTTAGCCCAGGGGATAACCCCTTACCTAACCCTGGAGGGCCCCTGGGGCGGGGGGCTCCTAGGGGCGGTGACCTTGAATACCCTAGCTGCCTGGGTCATTGAGAAGCCCAATTGCCACTGCTACCTCCAGCGGGGCTAGGGAGAAGAGCCATTGGCCAGGCCATCGGGTAGACATTTGCAGACCCAATGGCACAGATACTCCCCCGGCCTGCAGCCGGGAGGCTATACTGTCTAGAGTCTTACCAGCTTTGAGAGGTTAACCCTCGGGCTGGGATTTGCAGCCCTGTACACCGGAAGAGCAAGTATTTTCCCCGAGAAGCCCTGGCTGCGGTGCTTGTTTGTCGGCGGTCTTGCCCCAAACAAAACCAGGGGTATGCTTTGCTTCCTCCATCACCCCTCCCTTCTCCATGAATCCAGGAATTGACCTGCAGGCGAGTGTCATCCATGTCTTGACGGATTTGGGCGTACCGGAAGACCTAGCTCCTGTGCTCTGGGTGCCCTTGCCCCTACTGCTGATGCTGGCCGCTGCCACTGTGGGGGTCTTGGTGGCAGTATGGTTAGAACGGAAAGTCTCGGCGGCTGCTCAGCAACGGGTCGGTCCCGAGTACATTGGTCCCCTGGGGATTCTGGCACCCGTGGCGGACGGCCTGAAGTTGATCTTTAAAGAAGATGTGATTCCGGCCAAGGCAGACCCCCTCCTATTTACCCTCGGACCTGCCATTGTCGTCATCCCAGTTTTTCTTTCCTACCTAGTTGTGCCCTTTGGCCAGAAAATGGTGATCACTGACCTGGGGATCGGGATTTTTTTCTGGATCGCCCTGGCCAGCGTTGTGCCCATCGGCCTGTTGATGGCTGGGTACGCTTCTAATAATAAGTACGCTCTTCTCGGGGGACTGCGAGCCGCCGCCCAGTCCATCAGCTATGAAATTCCCCTGGCCTTGGCCGTCTTGGCAATCGTCATGATGTCCAACTCTCTAAGCACCATAGATATTGTCCAACAGCAGTCCGGGTACGGGATTCTGGGTTGGAACCTGTGGCGCCAGCCAGTCGGCCTGGTAATTTTTTGGGTGGCGGCCTTGGCGGAGTGTGAGCGGCTCCCCTTTGACTTGCCAGAGGCGGAAGAAGAATTGGTGGCTGGCTACCAAACTGAATACACGGGCATGAAGTTTGGCCTATTTTACCTAGGCTCCTACGTGAACTTGATCCTCTCCTCCCTGCTCTTTGCCGTACTGTACCTGGGAGGTTGGGAATCACCTGTTTCCGTCTCCTGGCTGGTGGGTCTAGTGGGGGTACCTGAAAATACCCCGTGGGTGGAGGTGATCACCGCCAGTCTGGGAGTAGTCATGACCTTGTTCAAGGCCTATCTGCTGCTGTTTTTGGCAATTCTGTTGCGGTGGACTGTACCCCGGGTGCGCATTGACCAACTACTAGACCTGGGTTGGAAGTTTCTACTGCCAGTATCCCTGGTGAATCTCTTGGCTACCGCGGCCCTGAAGCTGGCCTTCCCAGTCGCCTTCGGCGGTTGAGACCAGATTTTATTCCTCTAGTACCCTCCCTCCCCATGCTCAAGTTCCTTCGTCAGGCTAAGGACTACGCCCAAGAAGCAGTCCAAGCCGCTCGCTATATCGGCCAGGGTTTAGCGGTCACCTTTGACCACATGCAACGGCGCCCGATCACCGTCCAATACCCCTACGAGAAACTGATCCCCTCGGAACGCTGGCGAGGCCGGATCCACTTTGAATTTGACAAGTGCATCTCCTGTGAGGTGTGCGTCCGGGTATGCCCGATTAACCTGCCGGTCGTAGACTGGGAGTACAACAAAGAAGTCAAGAAAAAAGAACTTAAGCACTATAGCATTGACTTTGGCGTCTGTATCTTCTGCGGTAACTGTGTTGAGTACTGCCCCACCAACTGTCTGTCTATGACTGAAGAGTACGAGATGGCGGTTTATGACCGCCACGAGCTGAACTACGATGGGGTGGCTCTAGGCCGCCTGCCCTACAAGGTGACTGCGGACCCGATGGTCACCCCCCTGCGGGAATTAGCCTACCTGCCGGCGGGAGTACTTGATCCCCACAACCTCCCCCCCGGCAGTACCAGAGCTGGGCAGCAGCCAGAGGAAATTGTGGCCCAGCATCAAGCCCAAAAACCATCTAAGGAGATTAACCAGTGAATTTAGCGGCAGGGGTTCAAATTGTCTCCTTTGGTTTGCTCGCAGCCATCATCTTAGTGGGAGCCTTGGGGGTAGTTCTATTACCTAACATCGTCTTTGCAGCTTTCCTGTTAGGCCTGGTGTTTATCGGGATGGCTGGTCAGTATCTGTTGCTCAATGCCGACTTTGTGGCAGCAGCCCAGGTGCTGATCTACGTGGGAGCGGTAAATGTACTGATTCTGTTTGCCATCATGCTGGTGAATAAAAAAGAAGACTTTACCCCCCTCCCCCGGGCTTGGGTCCGCCGCGGGGCCACCGCCCTGGTTTGCCTAGGATTGTTTGCCTTGATGGGCACCACGATTGCCTCGACCCCCTGGGCCCTCGATCCGGCTCCCACGGTCAGCTCTTCTGTGGCAACTATTGGCGCTCACTTCTTCAGTGACTTTCTGCTTCCCTTTGAATTGGTCTCGGTTCTCCTATTGGCCGCCCTGATTGGAGCAGTAGTGTTGGCCCGGCGCGACTATCTGCCCACGGTCAAGGAGCAAGAGACCGTCTTCAGTCTGCCCGAGCGACCCCGGGAATTAATCACTAGTGACTCTAAGTAGGTTGGTCACCCATCCCATGCACCTTCAATTCTTTTTGCTCCTCGCTGCCGCCTTATTTTGCATTGGCGTCTACGGTCTGATTAACAGTCGTAGTGCGGTAAGGGTACTTATGTGCATTGAACTGATGTTAAATGCAGTCAACCTAAACCTGATGGCCTTCTCCAACTTCCTAGACCCGCAGGAGATTCGGGGCCAGGTGTTCACGGTGTTTGTGATTACCATTGCCGCTGCCGAGGCGGCTGTAGGTTTAGCTATCGTTCTGTCCATCTACCGCAACCGAGACACGGTAGATATGGAAAGATTCAACCTACTCAAGTGGTAGTCCCAAGGTAAGGGGGGATATACTTAACCCCCCGGAGTTGACAGGCCTAGCTAGTGGAGTGTAAGGGTCTTCTAGCTTGCAGTCTCCCGTACCAGATCGTCCCTGGGTCATTGGCTTCCATCTCCAGGACAGGTAATAGGAGCCGAACCCGGGTAACAAATCCTACCTCGACTTCATATATGGTTTCGTAGATTCGCCTGCCCGAATGGCCCCCGAAGTGACCATGGCTGAGGTATCACTTTCACTCATCACATTCCCCTAAACTCCAGGGTGGTCGAGATACTTGGCCCTGACCGGTCTTTCCCGATTCTGCTGCGGCCAGACAAATACATTACCGCCATCAATGCAGTCAAGACCTACTCGACGCGGATCGAGATAAATTTGCCTGGATATCTTGGCACAAAGACAGAGCACCCGTTCTCTTCGGTGTAGCGTCTTCTGGTAGTTCAAGGCACCTCTAGATCCGTCTAGCCTGACTGGCTGGTCAGCCCCACAATCGTTTCAGGGACTAACCAGCCAGTTGTGGTATCCCCTTCACAATTCGGGGTCAGTTTTCCGATAGGATGGGAGAAGTGCCAGGCGAAATCTGGCCCTGTTGCTTTATCGGACAAAGGTGCTGTTTATGACGACGGAAGAGGAAATTTTTTCCCGGGTGCAGAAAATCGTAGTGGATCAACTGTCCGTTGAGCCAGACCGGGTGACCCTGGAGGCCACCTTTGCCGATGACTTGGGGGCTGACTCCCTGGACACTGTGGAACTAGTGATGGCCCTTGAGGAGGAGTTCGATCTAGAGATTCCTGACGAGGTGGCGGAGAAGATTCTCAAGGTTGGCGACGCGGTGAAGTACATCGCCGACCCCAGTTCTCTGGTGGCCAGCAACCCCCCTGGATCCGCCTCCTAGCGTCACTTTTGTTCTGAAGTTTTTGCCCTGCAGCTTCCAGCTCCCTCTGGCTTTCTCCCATGACCACTTCCCCTTCTCCCCATCGCCCCCGGGTGGTGATCACCGGTCTGGGGGCCTTCACCCCCATCGGTAACACTGCCTCTGACTACTGGCAAGCTCTCCTTGAGGGGCGCAGCGGCATCGGTCCTATTACTCGGTTTGACGCCTCCCGCCATGCTTGTCACATTGCTGGTGAAGTTAAGGGCTTTAACCCGGAAGACTTCCTGGAGCGCAAAGATGCCAAGCGCATGGACCGGTTTGCCCAGTTTGCCGTCGGTGCCAGTAAGCAGGCTATCGCTGATGCTCAACTAGTAATTAATGACTTGATCGCCCAGCGAGTGGGGGTGATGATTGGTACTGGCATTGGGGGGATTAAGGTCCTGGAAGACCAGCAGGAGATCTATCTGACCAAGGGCCCTGATCGTTGCAGTCCCTTTATGATCCCCATGATGATTGCTAATATGGCCGCCGGGCTAACAGCAATTCATACTGGGGCGAAAGGACCTAACTCTTGCCCCGTGACTGCCTGCGCGGCCGGCTCTAACGCCGTAGGGGATGCTTTGCGCCTGATCCAGGGTGGTTACGCGGATGTGATGATCTGTGGGGGCACCGAAGCTGCGGTTACTCCCCTATCCATTGCTGGCTTTGCCTCCGCTCGGGCCCTCTCGACGCGCAACAGTGAGCCCGCTCGGGCTTCGCGCCCCTTTGACCGAGACAGGGATGGCTTCGTACTCGGGGAGGGAGCAGGTATCTTGATCCTAGAATCTCTAGAGCACGCCCAGGCTCGGGGGGCGCGTATCTACGCCGAACTGGTGGGCTACGGTCTGACCTGCGATGCCTACCACATGACTGCCCCTGTACCCGGGGGCTACGGAGCTGCCCGGGCCATAGAGCTAGCTCTCCAGGATGGGGGGCTAAGACCTGAGCAAGTAGACTATATCAATGCCCACGGCACCAGTACTGCTGCTAACGACCCTACTGAGACGGCAGCGGTGAAGAAAGCCCTAGGGGACCAGGCCTACCGCCTAACTATGAGTTCTACCAAGTCCATGACCGGTCACCTGTTGGGAGGGTCGGGAGGCATTGAGGCGGTAGCCACAACCCTGGCTATCTACCATGACCGCGTGCCACCGACTATCAACCTCGACCACCCCGACCCCGAGTGTGACCTAGATTATGTTCCCCACCAGAGTCGGGCCCAGAGTGTGGAAGTCGCCTTGTCCAATTCCTTTGGGTTTGGCGGCCACAACGTCACCCTGGCCATGAGGAAGTACCACCCCGATCGTTGAGAATAGATTTGTTCATCCCCACCCCCTAAGGAAGTTCCTATGGCTGTCGTCACCAAGTCTCTCAGCGAATTATGCATCAACTCGATCCGGTTCCTCGCCATTGATGCGGTTGAGAAGGCCAATTCCGGCCACCCCGGGCTGCCCATGGGAGCTGCCCCCATGGCCTACGTGCTCTGGACCGAGTTCATGCGCTTCAATCCCAAGAACCCGGCCTGGTTCAACAGAGACCGGTTTGTTCTCTCGGCCGGACATGGCTGCATGCTGCAGTACGCCCTGATGCACCTAACCGGCTACGACTCCGTCACCATGGAAGATATCCACCGCTTCCGTCAATGGGAGTCCCGGGCACCTGGTCATCCGGAAAACTTCATGACTCCGGGAGTGGAAGTAACCACCGGGCCCCTAGGTCAGGGAATCGCCAATGGGGTGGGGTTAGCAATTGCTGAAGCCCACCTGGCAGCCACCTTCAACCGTCCCGGCTACCCAGTCGTAGACCACTACACCTACGTGATCCTTGGGGATGGCTGCAATATGGAGGGGGTTTCCGGGGAAGCCTGCTCCTTGGCTGGTCACCTAGGCTTAGGAAAGTTGATCGCCCTGTACGACGACAACCATATCTCCATTGATGGCTCTACGGATATTGCCTTCACGGAAGACGTAGGCAAGCGCTTTGAGGCCTACGGTTGGCATGTGCAACACGTCAGCGACGGTAATCACGACCTAAAGGGAATTGCTGCGGCAATCCAAGCTGCTAAGGCAGTCACTGACCGGCCTTCCCTGATTAAGGTCACCACTACCATTGGCTACGGATCTCCCCAAAAAGCCAATACCGCTGGGGTCCACGGGGCAGCCTTAGGAGCGGCGGAGGTGCAGGCCACCCGGGAGAACCTCGGCTGGACCTACGGCCCCTTTGAAATTCCCGCAGCAGCTTTAGAGTTCTTCCGCCAAGCAGTCCCCCGAGGAGCAGCTTTAGAATCCCAATGGTACCAGTTGTTTGAGAACTACAAGGGTGAATATCCCGACTTGGCAGGTGAACTGGAGCGCCGTCTCGCGGGCCGCCTGCCCGCCAACTGGGCCGATGCCCTGCCTGAGTTCACCCCCGAAGATAAGCCGGTAGCCACCCGCAAGCTCTCGGAAACCTGTTTGAATGCCTTAGCTAAGGTACTACCGGAAATGATTGGCGGCTCGGCGGACCTGACCCATTCCAACTACACCGAAATCAAGGGTTATGGGGACTTCCAAAGGGGCCACTACGCCAACCGTAACCTCAAGTTTGGGGTCCGGGAGCACGGCATGGGCGCAATCGCCAACGGCATTGCCCTGCATAACTCTGGCCTTATCCCCTACTGCGCCACCTTTTTGATTTTCACTGACTACATGCGGGGGGCAATTAGGCTCTCTGCCTTATCCCAGGCCGGTGTAGTCTACGTCATGACCCACGACTCTGTCGCCCTAGGGGAGGACGGTCCCACCCACCAGCCCGTGGAAATCCTCGCCGCTCTGCGGGCCATCCCGGACCTGCTAGTGATCCGGCCAGCAGATGGCAACGAGACTAGTGGTGCCTACCAGGTGGCCATCGAGAATCGCCATCGTCCTACCCTGCTTGCCCTCTCTCGGCAAAACCTGCCCCAGTTGGCGGGTACTTCTAGGGCTGGTGTCCAACGGGGCGCCTACATTCTGGTAGACAGTGAACCTGCTCCCGATCTGATTTTGATCGGTACTGGCAGTGAAACCCACCTATGTACCCAGGCAGCCGCTCGCCTGGCTGCCCAAGGGCATCGGGTCCGGGTAGTGTCTATGCCCTGCTGGGAGCTATTTGAGGAGCAAGATGCCGCCTACCGCGAATCGGTGCTGCCCAAAGCAGTCACCAGACGCCTAGTGGTAGAGGCTGCCAGTAGCTTTGGCTGGAGCCGTTATCTAAGTACCAGCGGAGACATGATTAGCATTGAGCGGTTTGGGGTGTCTGCCCCGGGCCCCTTAGCCATGGAGAAGTTTGGCTACACCGTTGATAACGTGGTGGCTCGGGCGGCCCAACTGCTAGGGTAATAACCTCTATATTGGGGGGGTTCCGACTCAAGCTCGGGGCTTCCCCTTAGGAATATTCCATGTCTAAATACTTTGATCTGTTGGTGCTAGGGGCTGGTTCTGGGGGCATTGCTGCAGCCCGGCGGGCCGCCGAGTACGGGGCTCGGGTCGGGATTGTCGAGTTTAGCCACCTCGGGGGTACCTGTGTTAACCGGGGCTGTGTACCTAAGAAACTAATGGTCTACGCTTCCCAATTCCCTAGTATCTTCACTGATGCTCCGGGGTATGGTTGGAGTCCCGTGACCAGCACCCTGGATTGGGAAAAAATGACTGCGGCCGTGAATGGGGAGGTCCACCGCCTGAATGGGGTCTACGCCCAGATGCTGGAAAGATCCCAGGTGGAGGTGTTTCATGGTCACGGCGCGTTTATCAATCCCCACCAGATCCAAATTGGCGAAGAGCTAGTCACTACCGACAAGGTCCTGATTGCAGTCGGGGGCCATCCGGTGGTGCCTAACATCCCCGGCATCGAATACGCTATCACCTCTGATGATATTTTCACTCTCCCAGAGCAACCACAACGCCTAGTGGTGATTGGCGGCGGTTATATTGGCAGTGAGTTTGCCTGCATCTTCCAAGGCTTTGGCAGCGAAGTTATCCAGGTAATTCGCGGTGAGCAGATTCTACGGGGCTTTGACGAGGACCTGCGCCAAGGTATTCGCCAGGGGATGGAGCACCACGGCATCCAGCTGATCAACAAAGCCACCCCTATGTCCCTGGAGAAAACTGAGGCCGGCGTCACCCTGGTGCTCGCTCGCGAAGATGGGGCCACCGATCTGGTGATTGCCGACGCCGTAGCCCTAGCGGCAGTAGGCCGCAAACCCCGGACCGAAAACCTGGGTCTGGAGCACACTAAAGTCCAACTGAGCCATCGGGCAGTGGTGGTGGATGAATATAGTCGCACCACGGTTGATCACATCTACGCAGTAGGGGATTGCACTGACCACATCAATCTCACCCCCGTGGCTATCAACGAGGGCCGGGCTTTCGCCGACACAGTTTACGGGGGCAAGTCCCGGCTGATGAGTTACGAGTATATCCCTACCGCCATCTTCACTACCCCCCAGGCCGCTACAGTGGGCTTGACGGAGGCAGAGGCAGAGGCTAAGCACCCCGGCCAGATCAAAATTTACCGTAGTCGCTTCCGGCCCATGTACTACACCCTGGCGGGTAAGCAGGAGCAGACCATGATGAAACTAGTGGTCCACACGGAAACTGACCAGGTCTTGGGGGCACACATGGTGGGTGACTACGCAGCCGAGATTATTCAGGGGGTCGCCATTGCCCTGAAGATGGGGGCAACCAAGGCTAACTTTGATGCCACCGTTGGTATTCACCCCACCTCGGCCGAGGAATTCGTCACTATGCGCTAGTTATATCAGTTGGCGGTACTTCTCCTGGGCCAAGTGGTACATGGGCCGCCAGACTAAACGGTTGGTGATAACCACCAGTAAAGACATCACCACCGTCGCCGCTAACAGCAACCGGAAATTCCCAGCAGCTGAAGCCTCTGAGATGATGGAGCCCAGGCCGGGTGTGGTGATCACTTGGCCGTTGAAGGTGACGTATTCGCTGACGATGCTGGCATTCCAGGCTCCCCCCACAGCGGTGATCATACCGGTAACTAGGTAAGGAAATATCCCAGGTAAAATTAAAGTCTGCCAGCGCTGCCGCCGAGTGAGCTTGTAAACTAAGGCCGCCTCAAATAACTCTGCTGGAATCGCCTGGGCACCAGCGATCACATTGAAGAGGACATACCACATAGTCCCCAGGATCATCAGGGCGATGGAGCCGACCTGTAGGCCACCCCCTAGGTGAATCAGGGCTAGGAGTAGGATTGGGAACAAAGCTGTGGCCGGGACCGAAGCCACCACTTGCACAATCGGTTGTAGCACTTGGGCTAGCCGGGGGTTGCGGCCGATACCAACACCAATGGGGACAGTGATTAGCAGAGATAAGATCAGGGATGTAAACACCCGCAAAGCAGTGAAGCAGGCTCCAAGCAGCACACTCAGCCAGACCGTCGGGGAGAGTTGCCTGAGCATGAGCGCCGCCTCCCACACCCCCCAAAGGATGATTATGGTCACCCCGGAAGAGAAGATCCACTCAAACCATTGGCCTAAATTTTGCGGGCTGGGTAATTCCCGGGGGGCTGTGCGGACGGCAAAGGTTCGATTTAGTCGCTGATCAAAAGCTTCCTGGAGGGGCTGAAACACCCGTTCCTGAATCACCCGCAGGGTAGGCGAGCGACGCACCAGGTCTAACACCCAGGACTGGGGGGCAGACTGGGTCTCCACGGACTCAAATTTAAATTTCTCTACCCAGGCGATCAGGGGCCGCCAGACTAACAGGTCCGTGATTACTACTACCCCAATCAGGACACTTACTCCCCAGTAGATGGCCGGAAAGTTGCCGTGGGCGGCGGCCACAGCCAAGAAGGACCCCAATCCCGGCAACTGAAAGCTCTGGTTGCCCAGGGTAAAAGCTTCAATTGCCATCAGGAAAAACCACCCACCCGCCCAGGACATGACGCTGTTCCATACCAACCCGATAGCGCCAGCAGGTAATTCCAGGCTCCAGAATCTCTCCCAAGCATTCAGGCGATACACCCGACTGGCTTCGATCAACTCCTGGGGAATACCGCATAGGGACTGATAAAAACTAAAGGCCATATTCCAGGCCATGCCGGTGAAGATGAGAACGATCGCCGCCATCTCCACTCCCAGGCGCTGGCCGGGAAACAGGGAAATCAAGGCCAGGGTCACTCCCGGCAGGAAGGAGAGGACCGGGATCGACTGGAGGATATCTAGGAGGGGCAGCATAAACCGGGCTGCCATCTTAGACCGGTAGGCTGTGTAGGAGTAAACCAGACTAAACACCAGGGACAATATGTACCCCAGGATCATCCGCAGGAGGGTCTGGGCAGTGTAGCTGGGCAGAACAGAGATGTCCGTGGAGATGGTGAAGTGGGGGTCGTAGTGACCGTGGAACTGGTTAGCAGTCCTGACGATTAGCAGAACCAAAGCCACAATGGCCAAGACCAGCAACAGGTCTTGCCAGGTCCAAGCGGTCCGTTCCGGAGCCCGGTTCCCGGGGGTAAGGGGGCGCGTCATGGGTTAGCTCTCAGGTTACGACAGGGGTTTCAAGAGTGGGGGCCGCCTCGAGGAAAACTTCCCCGGCTGGCTCATCGTAGCCATAAAGTTCAGCGTAGCGGCCCCAGTCAACAGCAGTCTTAAACTGACGGTAAGCCTCCTTAGGGGTAAAGTGCCCCTCTAGGAGGTCGAGAATCAATTCCTCCGAAACCCTCTGATGACGCTTAGCCTGGAGCAAACGGTAAATTTGCTGTACCAAACGTATATGTTCTAATAACTGCTGACGGATGATGCGTTTGCGCTCATCAATACCGCTGGCACTAAACTCCAGGCCGATCCGGGTTAGGGTGATATCCCCTTCCCGCAGGTTAACCAAATCCATCATTTGGGCTGCTTCTACCAGGGGTAGCATATCGTCTACCTCCATTAGCAGCTCCTGGGCCAGGCGGTACAGGTCCCCTTGCCGGTCTTCGAGGAGTTCGAGTAACCCGGCAATGGAGCCGATGCGCACCCCTGGCAGGGACTGGTACTTGGCCGGTGCTGGAGTGGCGGGGGTGGCCACGCTGGTGGTATTGCTAGCCGCCAGAGTGGGAGGTTCCGCAGGGGCTTCTGGGTTGGTGAGAATTTTGTAGACCTGGTCCACCAGAGACTGGAAGTCAGAGCTTTTACGGTCCCGATAGTGAGGCAGGGTGACCGGGAAATCAGCGCGGATCCGACCGGGATTGCGGCCGAGAACAATTACCCGGTCTGCCAAGGTCAAGGCTTCCTCAATCCCGTGGGTGACAATGAGGATGGCGCGGGTGGGGATACGTCGCTCTAGCCACAAATCTAAAAGTTCGAAGCGCAGGTTCTCCGCTGTGAGAACATCCAGAGCCGAGAAGGGCTCATCCATACACAGCAGCTCCGGTTCTACCGCCAGGGCCCGGGCGAATCCTACCCGCTGGCGCATCCCCCCCGATAACTCCTTGGGATAGGCATTCTCAAACCCATCTAAGCCAATTACGTCAATCATTTTCAGGGCTTTCTCCCGGCGCGGGCCTAGGGGTTCCCCCTTGGCTTTCAGCCCCAGCTCCACGTTCTCAAGCACCGTCAGCCAGGGGTAAAGGGCAAAGCTTTGGAAGACAATTGCCACCCCAGGATTGAGGCCAACTAGGGGTTGGCCATGGTACATCACCTGTCCCTGACTAGGGGGAATTAGACCAGCGATAATTCGCATCAGGGTCGATTTACCTGACCCAGAGGGGCCCAACAGAGCAACTATCTCTCCAGGCTTAAGGCATAGGTCCATGGGCTCAAGGATAACAACCGGTTGACCACTAGGTTGTTCGTAGGCCTTGCCCACTTTCTCAAGGGCAATCAAAGATGCTGTTGCTTTTTCTACAAGCATGGCGGTGCCTAGCCTAGGACACTCCCATTAAAGCATCTTCTCGGCGGTTAGAGCCTCAGTTCAGGGGGCGAATTTCAGGCCTCGTTGCGCTTCTTCAGCACGAGGACCCCCAAGGGCGGTAAGCATAGATCTAAGGAGTAGGGCCGGTTATGGCAAGACCATTCATCGGTCCATTTGCCTCCTAGATTGCCCAGGTTACTCCCACCGTATTCCCGCGCATCACTGTTGAACAACTCCTGATAGAACCCCGCCTCAGGAACCCCCACCCGGTAGTGGGAGTGGGGCTGGGGAGTGAAGTTGCAGACGGTGATGACGTAGTCTTGGCGATTTTTAGCCCAGCGGATGAAGGAGACAACGCTGTGGCGGTTATCACTGCAGTCAATCCACTCAAAACCATCCTGGGAAAAGTCTTGGCTGTACAGGGCCGACTCTTGTCGATAGAGCTTGTTTAGATCCTGCAGGAACCGCTTAAGTTTTTGATGGGACTCGTACTGTAGTAGATGCCACTCTAGGTCTGACCAAACGTTCCATTCACTCCACTGGCCAAACTCCATGCTCATAAACAGGGTCTTTTTACCCGGATGGCTGAACATGTAAGCGTAGAGGCAACGGAGATTGGCAAACTTTAGCCACTCATCCCCGGGCATCTTCCCCAACATATTGCTCTTCCCGTGGACAATCTCGTCGTGGGAAAGGGCCAACATAAAGTTCTCGCTGAAGGCGTACCAAATGCTGAAGGTAACATTATTTTGGTGGAACTGCCTAAACCAGGGGTCCATGGCAAAATAATCCAGCATGTCGTGCATCCAACCCATATTCCACTTCAGGTTAAAGCCGAGGCCACCGGTGTAGGTGGGCCAGGAAACCATTGGCCAAGCTGTGGACTCCTCGGCAATGGAGAGGATCCCGGGGAAGTAGCTGAAGATGACATGGTTCATTTGGCGTAGAAAATCCGCCGCCTCGAGATTTTCCCGGCCGCCGTACTGGTTTTGGAGCCACTCCCCCTCGGGCCGGCAGTAGTCCAGGTAAAGCATGGAGGCCACAGCATCCACGCGAATACCGTCAATGTGGTACTTGTCAAGCCAAAACAGGGCATTGGCGACGAGGTAGTTTCTCACCTCGTGGCGGGAGTAGTTGAACACCAAAGTCCCCCACTCCTTATGTTCACCCCGCCGGGGGTCAGCGTGCTCATACAGGTGAGTGCCATCAAAGAAAGCCAGGCCGTGGCCGTCTCGCGGGAAGTGCCCAGGCACCCAATCGACAATCACCCCTAGGCCGTGCTGGTGACACTGGTCAACAAAGTACATGAAGTCCTGGGGAGTACCGTAGCGGGAGGTACAGGAGTAGTAGCCGATTACCTGATAACCCCAGGATCCATCAAAGGGATGTTCTGCCACAGGGAGTAGTTCAATGTGGGTAAAACCTAGCTCTTTGACGTAGGGAATCAGCCGGGCTGCCAGCTCCCGGTAGGTAAGAAACCGCGCCCCCGGGTTGAGTTCCGAAACAACCACTACCGGCTCTAGACTACCGTCGGGCAGGCGACTAGGTTCAGCACTGCTGGCATGAAGCCAGGAACCCAGGTGTACCTCATAAACTGATATGGGCTGGAGGAGGGGGTCAGTACGGTAGCGCTCACTCATCCAGGCCTGGTCTCCCCATACATAGGTGTCCAGATTAGTGACAATGGAGGCGGTTTTGGGGCGCACCTCCTGCCGAAACCCGTAGGGATCGGATTTTTCGTAGATGTGGCCAGCCTGATTCTTAATTTCGTACTTGTAGCGCTCCCCCACCCCTAGACCGGGGATGAAGAGGTCCCAGACTCCCGTGTGACCCTTGCGCATCTGTTGCTGCCGGCCATCCCAGCAATTGAAGTCACCAATCACCGAAACGTTACGGGCGTCAGGCGCCCAAACTGCAAAGTAAACTCCGGTGACCCCTTCTACGGTCATGGGGTGGGCGCCCAATTTTTCGTAGATGCGGTGATGGTTCCCTTCCGCAAATAGGTGCAAGTCTAGGTCGGTCAACTGCGGAGAGCTGAAGCGGTAGGGGTCGTAAAAGACTCGTTCCTGGTCCCCCTCTTGGACCCGCAGCTGATAGTTGGCCAAGTTTGGGGTGTCAATAACACACTCAAAGAAGTGGGGGTCATAAAGAGACTGCATAGGATACTCAGTACCAACTTCGGGGCAGATCACCCAGGCAGCCGTAGCCCTAGGGAGATAGGAGCGCACCGCCCAGACGGTTCTACCTGCCTGGTCTACAGGGTGAGGACCCAGAACCGCAAAGGGGTCTTGGTGAGTATTGCTGACTATTAATTCGACTAGTTCGCGAGCAATTGTCATGGGGAGGGATTATGTAAAATTTTTTTCATGATCTGTATTAGACCTTAGCAAATCCTGACCTGATTCTGGCCAAGGCCTACTAAAGAACTCCGGCTAGACTAGGTAATGAGGGCTTCATCCCATCGAGTTTAGGGCGTCATAATTGTAGCCTTTCAGGAGATCATCCCTCCGAGAAATGAGGTGGGTTTTGAATCGCTCAATAGGGGGTCTCCCTGGAGACTGCTATTGAAACTTAAACTGGAGTAGTAACACAGGGGTGGTCTATGGCCGAAGTGACCCTCGAGGCTATTTACCGCCGCCTCGGGCAGCAGCAAATCCTGGAAAATGTCACTTTCACTGTCCCCGATGGACAACTTTGGGTCCTCGTAGGGGCCTCTGGCTGCGGTAAGTCCACCATTTTGCGCACGGTGGCGGGCTTAGATACCCCTACCAGTGGAGAGGTCCGTCTAGGGGGTGTGGTAGTCAATCAAGTCCCACCCCAGCAACGAGACGTGGCGATGGTGTTTCAGAACTATGCTCTGTACCCCCACATGAGCGTAGCTCAGAACCTTGGGTTCGGGTTGCAGGTGCGAGGTCTCTCGGGGATGGTGATCCGCCAACGGGTGGGGGCAGTAGCCCAGATGTTGGGGATCACAGACCTGCTAGAGCGTAAACCCCGCCAGCTTTCCGGTGGGCAGCAGCAGCGGGTAGCCCTTGGGCGAGCCATGGCCCGGCAACCACAGGTTTTTTTGCTCGATGAGCCCCTCTCCAATCTCGACCCCCAGCTGCGCGATGATACCCGTTCAGAACTTAAACAGCTCCACCAACACCTAGGCACCACCATGATTTACGTCACCCATGACCAAGGGGAAGCCATGACCCTGGGGGAACAGTTGGTGGTTTTACACCGCGGGCGGGTGCAGCAGATTGGCACTCCTATAGCCGTCTATCAGCGGCCAGCGAGCGTGCACGTGGCCAAGACCATTGGCACCCCCCCGATGAACCTACTACCGGCTATCTATACCGGAGAGGGTTTTGTCGTCCAAGACCAAACTCTCCCCTGGTACGGCCCCCGTCTAACCCCTGGTCAAGGGGTGGAGGTGGGAATCCGGCCGGAACACTGTCGCCCGGGAAGCTGGGAGGAACCCCTGCGGGCGCAAGTGCTGCTGACGGAGGTCCTCGGGCGGGAAACCTGGATCCGTGGTCAGGTAGGTTCAGTGCCAATCCTCTGGCCGGGCGACTCTCAAAACTTATCGAGGCCGGGGGAGTACGTGCCTCTACACCTTGACCCGCGACGTTTATTCGTGTTTGACTCAAGTACAGGGATTTGTATACATCCGGCCTGAGGAGAGGAACCTTGGATTACGACCTAGTGATCGTTGGCGGTGGGGTGGGAGGCCATGGGGCAGCCCTGCACGCGGTGCGCTGCGGCCTGAAGACAGCCCTCGTGGAGGGGGCGGAACTAGGGGGCACCTGCGTGAATCGGGGCTGTATTCCTTCTAAGGCCCTCTTGGCGGCGGCGGGGCGGGTGCGCGAGCTGCGCAATGCCCACCACCTCCACAGTCTCGGCATTCGGGTCGCTCAGGTGGAATTTGACCAGCAAGGGATTGCCGACCACGCCCAGAACCTAGTGCAAAAGATTCGCGCCGACATGACCAACAGTCTCAAGCGCCTCGGGGTGGAGGTAATCCCCGGCTGGGCCCACCTTGCTGGTCCCCAAAAGGTGGCCGTGGACCAAGGGGGCCAGGAGCGCTTGATTAGTGCCCGGGAGATTTTACTAGCTCCAGGCTCTGTCCCCTTTGTACCCCCGGGAATTGAGATTGACCACAAGAGTGTCTTCACTAGTGATGATGCTCTGAAGCTGGAAACTCTTCCCCCTTGGATAGCGATCATTGGCAGCGGCTATATTGGTTTGGAGTTTGCCGACATCTACTCTGCCCTGGGGGTGGAGATTACCCTCATTGAGGCTCTCGAGCAGCTGATGCCCGGTTTTGACCCCGACATTGCTAAGGTAGCGGAGCGGGTACTCATCACCCCCCGGGATATCGAGACCCGAGTTGGGGTACTAGCCCAACGGGTGGTGCCAGGCTCCCCGGTGGTGATTGAACTGGCGGACGCCAAGACTCGCCAAGTCGTGGAGGTGCTGGAGGTGGATGCTTGCCTGGTAGCCACCGGCCGGCGACCGGCGGCGGAGTCATTAAACCTCGAGGCCGTGGGTGCCCAAACTGACAAGCGCGGCTACATTCCGGTTGATGAACACTTAAGGGTACTAGCCGGGGGCGAACCAGTGCCGCACCTGTGGGCCATTGGAGACGTAACCGGCCTGATGATGCTAGCCCATGCTGCCTCTGCTCAGGGGGTGGCTGTGGTAGAGCACATTTGTGGCCGGCCCCGACCGGTGAATTATCGCAGCATCCCAGCCGCTGCCTTCACACACCCTGAGGTTAGCTTTGTGGGTCTGACTGAGCCGGCCGCCAAGGCCCTAGGAGAGGAAATTGGTTTTAAGGTGGGGACAGCGCGCAGCTACTTTAAAGCTAACTCTAAGGCCATCGCTGAGGTGGAGCCAGAGGGGGTCGCAAAACTGGTGTACCGCCAAGACACCGGGGAATTGTTGGGAGCCCACATCCTTGGTCTGCACGCCTCAGACCTGATCCAGGAAGCAGCTAATGCCATTGCCCAGGGCCAGCGAGTCCAGGACTTGGCCTATCTGGTCCATACTCATCCCACCCTGTCAGAGGTGCTGGATGAGGCCTACAAACGGGCTAACGAATCCCTTAACTCCTAATCTGCCATGTTTGTCCGCCGCCGCCCCCTTGCCCCCCCAGTTATGCTGGGGGGCCTGTGCTATCAAGTCTCTGCCCCTGATAGCCAGCCCCGCCACATCCTCGAGGAAATAGTCTGGCACAAGGAAACGGAGGTCAGCCAACTGCGGGCACAAACTCCTCTAGATCAGATTAAGCTAGACCTGGCTCCCCCAGTGCGGGATTTTCGGGCTGCCCTCCTGCAGAGAGCGGGTTATCTGGGGGTGATTGCTGAGGTTAAAAAAGCTTCGCCGAGCAAGGGGTTGCTGCGAGCCGACTTTGACCCGGTGGCGATTGCCCAAGCCTACGAGCGGGGGGGGGCAGCTTGTTTATCGGTCCTAACAGACCAGAAGTTTTTCCAGGGGAGCTTTGCTAACCTGGCAGCGGTGCGTGGGGCAGTCAACTTACCTCTCCTGTGCAAGGAGTTCATTATTTACCCCTATCAGATCTATCTAGCGCGCCAGCACGGAGCCGATGCGGTATTGTTAATTGCCGCTCTCCTGCCGGACCAGGACCTGAAGTCATTTTTGAAGATCACCCACGGCTTGGGGATGCAGGCCCTGGTAGAAGTGCATACCCTGGCAGAACTAGACCGGGTCCTAGGCTTGGGCGAGGTAGACCTAGTGGGGATCAACAATCGCAACCTGGAGAACTTTACCGTTAGTCTAGAAACCACCCGTTCCCTGCTCCAAGCTCGGGGAGCAGTCATGGTTAGCCGGGGGGTCCCCGTGGTAAGTGAGTCTGGTTTGGCAAGTCCCGCAGACCTAGAGCTAGTCCGACAGGCTGGAGCCACCGCGGTTTTGATCGGGGAGTCCTTAGTCACCAAATCTGACCCGGGGTTGGCCCTGGGGAAGCTTTTACAACCTTGACCAGTGGGAATCAAAGCCCCCCTTTGGTTAGTTCCCCGTTACGGCCGGTTGGCTTGTCTTTTCTGGGGGGCGGCAGTAGCTGCCGAGATGGAATATCGGCTTAATTTCCTCCTCGCGGCCCTTACTAGTCTCGGTAATCTGGGAGGAAGTATATTTAGCTTGTTCTTGTTCTACCGTCAGGGTTATACTTTCCCCGGCTGGGGTTGGTGGGAAGCTCTAGTCCTCCTAGGGGTATTTACCTTCCTACAGGGCTTTGCCAGTACCATTTTGGCTCCCAATCTGAACACTATTGTCCAGCAGGTCCAGCAAGGAACCTTGGACTTTGTGTTACTCAAACCAGTCAGCTCCCAATTTTGGCTTTCTAGCCGTACCCTTTCCCTATGGGGGGTGCCTGATGTGATTCTAGGGGGTTTTCTCATCCTCTACAGTGGCAACCACCTACACCTATCCTGGACCCACTACCTCCTCGGAGTTCTGCCTCTGGGATGTGCTTGCTCTATCCTCTACAGCCTATGGTTTATCCTCGGGTCCACTAGCGTATGGTTCGTGAAAATCTATAATGTCACCGAAGTGCTGCGGGGACTGGTGGAGGCGGGTCGTTACCCTATAAGCGCCTATCCGGTTGCCTACCGGATGTTTTTTACTTTTGTAGTCCCCGTAGCTTTCTTAACCACTGTGCCAGCTGCCACTGTACTTGATAGTCAGGGGGTGGGAGTATGGCTGGGGGGAGCTGTGGGGTTATCCCTAGCTCTTTGGCAAGTTACCCACCGTTTTTGGCAGTTTGCCCTAGGCTTTTATACCAGTGCCTCTAGTTGACCCCCTTTTCCGGAATTGGTCTGAAGGCAACTGTAGAAAACTAGGTAGGTTAGAAATTAGTTGTCGGGGGTACATCCTATGCACAATCAACCACGGGCCGCCCATCACCATCAACCCTGGGGATACGCGCTAGGAGTAGCTGCTCTTATGGCCGGCGCGGCGGGAGCGGTGTGGGCGTGGCACGGTTATCAGCCAATTGCTCCCTTGGCTCCTGCACCTCTGACCACTCCTGTCGCCCCTGCTACCCAGCCTCTGCAAGCCTCTAGTCACGTTTCCCCTAAACAGCCAGCTACTGATGCCGGATCAACCACTACTGCCCGTGTCTACTGGCTGCGGGAGCAGGCGCACCACCTCCAACTAGTGCCCGACCACACTGGTAGCCAGTCTTTGGCTAACCGCCTGCATCAACTCCTGCAAGGGCCAAACACTGCAGCTGATATTTCTACTATTCCGGCTGGCACCCAGCTACTAAGTCTGCAGGTCAGACCAGATGGGATTCACGTCGACTTGTCCCACCAGTTCACTGCAGGAGGGGGCAGCACAGCCATGATTGGTCGGCTTGGCCAGGTGCTCTACACAGCGACTAGTCTGAATCCCCAGGCGCCGGTCTGGCTCTCCGTTGAGGGCAAGCCCCTGAAATTGCTAGGGGGAGAGGGTCTCATGGTTAGTCAACCTCTCACCCGCACTCAGTTTAAGCACGACTTCCAACTTTAACCGGTATTGCGCATGCCAGTGGCGATGCCATTAATAGTCAGTAGAGCCCCCCGCAGCAATTCGTCTTTGCTGTGAACTCCACCAGCGGGGGTGCCCTGGTGACCGTGCTGGCGCAGACGCTTAAGTAAAGACACCTGGAGGAAACTTAAGGGGACAATAGTCCGGTTGCGTAACTGGACAGAGCGCTGCAGTTCCAAATCCCCATCTAGCAAGCGTTTATGACCGGTGATAGCCAAGACAAGGTCCCGAGTGAGGTAAAACTCCTGGGATATTTGCTCAAACAGGTTCAAGAACCGCTCCCGGTCTTCTGGGAGAGAAAGCTCGCAGACGTAGTGGCGGGCAATCTGTAGGTCTACCTTGGCTAGGGTCATCTCCGCCTTGGACACTACCATTTTAAAGAAGGGCCACTTGTAGTAGAAGTAGCGCAACAATTGCAGATGCTCCGTAGGCTCAGCCCTGAGAAACTCGTCTAGAGCCGAGCCCATACCGTACCAGGCCGGCAGTAAAAATCGGCTCTGGGTCCAGCTGAATACCCAAGGGATGGCTCTGAGACTAGCTAGCTCTTTCTTCCCACCCCGGCGGGCCGGGCGAGAGCTGATCTGTAGTTGACTAATTTCAGCGATGGGAGTAACAGTATGGAAAAAATCCCCAAAATCTGGCTGCTCGTAGATCAGTCGGCGGTAGTGCCGCCGGGAGCTTTCTGCTAACTCCTCCATAATTTGATTCCAGGGCTCAATGCTGTCAAAACCACTCCCTAGGAGGCTGGCCTGGATCACTGCCGCAGTAATTGTTTCTAGGTTATACAGAGCTAGTTCCGCCAGGGAATACTTAGAGGCAAGGACTTCTCCCTGTTCAGTGATTTTGATCCGGCCGTTGATAGTTTGTCCTGGCTGAGCAAGAATTGCCTCGTAGGCAGGACCGCCCCCCCGACCCACTGAACCGCCGCGGCCATGGAAAATACGCAAGTCCACCCCACTAACCTGGGCAATAGCCTGAAGAGCCTTTTGGGCCTTATGAATCTCCCAGTTACTGCTGAGAAACCCGGAATCTTTATTACTGTCTGAATAGCCAAGCATTACTTCCTGAAAAGCACTCGGGGAGTCTGGGCCATGATGCCCGCCCCGGAGGATTGTGCGGTAGAAAGGAATGCCCCATAGGTACTCCATAATCCGTGGGGCTCGCTGCAGGTCCTCTACGGTTTCGAACAGTGGCACTACCAGGAGAGTACTAGTACCTAAGGCCGGATCATACAGGCCGGCTTCCTTGGCAAATAACATCACCTCCAGGAGGTCACTAGCGTGGTGGCTCATGCTAATGATGTAGGTTTTACAAACCTCCGGACCAAATTCCCGCTGCAGCTGCCGCAACATGCGGAAGGTATCGATGGTATCTTGGGTACTGCGCGAGAAGGGCAATTCCGTCGGAATTAGCGGCCGGCGAGTTTGAATCTCTTGGATTAGCCAAGCCACCCGCTCTGACTCTGAGAGGCTTTCGTAGGGACAGGTGAGAATTTGCAAGTGCTGAAGAATTTCGTCAAGGGCTTCACTGTGTCGGGAGCTTTCCTGGCGCACATCTAGCTGCGCCAAGGTGAAACCATAAATCTCTACTTGACAAATCAGGGTTTCTAGATCCCGGCAACTCAAACCAGTTTCCACCAGACTGCGCTGAAGCAGATATAGATGATCCAAAAACTCTGCTCCGCAGGCATAATAGCCCCGTTGATCCCCAGCTGGGTTAGACTGTCGCCACTCCTCCGGATGACTGCGTAGGGTCAGGTTACGTGCTCGGGTGTTCTCCAATCGCTTGAGCATGTACACCAGTTTCAGACGATAGGGCTCCTGACGATAGCGCAGACCGTACTGACGGTAGATTTCAGGAAAGTCAATCTGCTCCTGGTCTAGAGAGTCCAGGAGTTCTGGCAGCACATCACTCCAGTGCAAGGACAGGCTCAGCTGACTGATTAGCTTCTTGACGCAGGCAATGTATCGCTCTAGGACCAGATTACGTTGATAGCAAGCAGTTTCCCAAGTGATATGGGGCAACACGGCTGGGTTGCCATCCCGGTCTCCGCCTACCCAAGAGCCGAACCGACAGAAGTTTTGCCGGGGAGGGGACAGGTGGGGAAAAGCACCCTTGAGGGAATCTCGCAGGCGTTCGTAGAGCTGGGGGATAGCTTCGAAAAGTACCTCTTGAAAGTAGTGCAGGGTGTAGTCTACCTCATCCAGGACGGTGGGTTTGAACTGGTGCAGCTCGTCTGTACGCCACCAGAGGCGGATTTCCTGCAGCAGCTGAGCCCGCAAAGACCCCAGAACTGTCCCTGAATTGGGGTTGAGATGGAGAGCACCGGCCAGGTCCATGCGATCGAATATGTGGGACATGCGCCGTTGCTTGTCACGAATCGTATGGCGCACAATCTCCGTGGGGTGGGCTGTAAACACAAGCCACACATCTAGTTGGTCGATCAGGTTTTGGATTTGCCGCGGTGGGACGTTCAGGTCTCGCAGGTGGGAGAAAAGCCAAGGGAAAGTACCCACATCTCGCCGCCGGCCAGTGTTTTGTAGGCTCTTTTCTAGCAGGTCAACCCCGGGTAGACTTTCCTCAGAGATCTCTGAGACCCAAGGGGTCTCCCCTAGATGGTGGCTGCGTTGGCGCTCTTGCTGCTCATGGTGCTGCTCGACAATATTGATGAGCTGAAAGTACAGGGCAAAAGCACGAGCAGCCCGGATAGCAGCTTCAAAGTCTAGGCACTCAACTAGCTTGAACACCTCGGAGGCAGGAAAGTTAGCTGCCTGGCCCTCAGGAGAACAAATATCCTGTAGCTGGCGGAGCAAATCCAGAAGTTCTTGACCGCACTCCTGCCTCAGCACGGTCTCCCAAAGTTCTTCAACTAATTGCAATCGTCGGCGCAGGCCCCACGGGGCAGTGCTCCCCACCGACGTGTCAATAAAGGAGGCAGGCTTAGTTGGCTCAAAACCATCATCGGTCTGGGAGAGGCTAGAACTCATAGGCTTTACCTGGGCTGATGGCTCAGTTTAGAATTAGATTCTAAAGGTTTTACGGTCAATTGGGCCGGATTCATAGAAAGGCGGCGTTGGGAGAGCCTATCCTTGAGAAGCCCACAATCCATAACTGCAGCGAGGGCAAACATGTGGACAGATGCAAAGAAATATGAATATAATAAATCAAGGGCCTAAAACCCTAACATTCATCATCAGCCATCATCGCCATGACAACGACCATTCAACGGCGCGAGAGCGCCAACGCATGGGACAGATTCTGCGAGTGGGTGA
>DAIDHW010000004.1 GCA_027451865.1 Leptolyngbyaceae cyanobacterium clean351
CCCCGTCCGAATCCTCCCAGACTGAAGCTGACCCCCCCCCAGAGGAAGAGGAAAGTTCAACTCCGCCTAGTTTGCCCGAAGACTTTGTCTTTGATCCAGAAGGGATTATCCTGGACCCGGCGGTGTTGGCCTTCGCCCAAGCCAGCACCCAGCGCCAGGGCAAGTCCGGGTCCCGTAGCCAAATCCTTTCCCAGGACCGTGGCCGTTACATTAAACCGGTGCTGCCCAAGGGGAGCGGTGGGCGGATTGCTGTGGATGCCACCCTCCGGGCCGCTGCCCCCCACCAGAAATCTCGCCGGCAGCGCTACCCGGAGCGCCGTCTAGTAGTAGAGCCTGAGGATGTACGCTCTAAACAGTTGGTCCGGCGGGCCGGGGCCCTAGTGATTTTCCTCGTAGACGCCTCGGGTTCCATGGCCCTTAACCGGATGCAGGCAGCTAAGGGAGCGGTGATGCAGCTGCTAACGGAAGCCTACGAGAACCGTGACCAGGTGGCTTTGATTCCCTTTCGGGGTGAAGCAGCGGAGGTGCTTTTACCTCCGACCCGCTCAATCACCAACGCCCGCCGCCGTCTCGAGCGGCTCCCCTGCGGTGGCGGCTCTCCCCTAGCCCATGGCCTTACCCAGGCGGTGCGGGTGGGGGTGAATGCCCGCCAATCAGGAGACGTAGGCCAGGTGATGATCGTGGCCATCACCGATGGCCGCAGTAATATTTCCCTAGCCCGCTCCCTCGGGGAACCCCTGGACGGGGATCAAAAGCCAGACATCAAGGGAGAGCTGTTGGACATTGCTGCGAAAATCCGTCACCTGGGGATTAAACTCCTGGTAATTGACACGGAAAATAAGTTTGTCTCTACAGGTTTTGGCCAGGAGTTAGCCCAAAAGGCAGACGGCAAATACTATCATCTACCCCGCACTACTGACCAGGCCATTGCCAACGTGGCCCGCCAGGCGATCGGGGATATGAGAAGCTAGGAACCTATGGGCTTACCGAGCCGCATTGGGGTCATCGGAGGGGGGCAGCTAGCTTGGATGATGGCCAAGGCTGCCCCAGCCCTCGGCCTAGAACTAATAGTGCAAACTCCCCATCCCCAGGACCCGGCGGTGGCGGCGGCGGCTGGGGTGGTCTGGGGAAGCCTGCAGGACCTGGAGGCCACTGCCGAGCTAGCCCGCCAGTGTAGGGTAATTACCTTCGAAAATGAGTTCGTTGACCTGGAGGGGCTCGGGACATTAGCCGCAGCGGGCGTCTGTTTCCGGCCCTCCCTAACCAGCTTGACTCCCCTCCTAGACAAATACCATCAGCGCTGTTTTCTCCGGGATCTGGGCTTGCCCGTGCCCAGGTTTATAGGTCTAGACCAGGGGGCAGACTCGGCTGACTTAGCGGCGGCGGTGGCGGCACTGGGCCTGCCCCTAGTGGTAAAAACTCGCCGCCACGGCTATGACGGCCAGGGCACCTTTATCCTCCGGGACCCGGCAGAGCTGCCGTCCCTGGGTTCTCAACCGGTTTTGCTAGAAACCTACGTCCCCTTTGTTCAGGAGCTAGCAGTAGTGGCGGCCCGCTCCCTAGGGGGCGAAGTGGTCTTTTACCCTCCGACCACCACCTACCAAAGGGACCAGGTTTGTCGTTGGGCCTTGGCTCCGGCCCTAGTCTCCCCGGCGGTGGTCGCAGAACTTGACCGGATCACCCGGGTAGTTTTGGAAACCCTGAGGGTAGTGGGCGTCTGGGCCCTGGAATTTTTCCTGACTGCCACTGGGGAGCTGTTGGTAAACGAAATTGCCCCCCGCACCCATAACTCGGGCCACTATACCCTAGATGCCTGCCCCACCTCCCAATTTGAGCAGCACCTACGGGCGGTGGCGGGCTTCCCCCTGGGGGAGACCCAACTCCACTGCCCCGGGGCAGTGATGGTTAACCTGCTAGGCTATGAGCATGCCCAGGGGGATTACCTAAGACAACGTCAACTCCTCGCTGCCCTGCCAGGGGCCCATCTCCACTGGTATGGCAAGGGGGGGTCCCGGCCCGGCCGTAAACTCGGACACGTGACTATTCTCCTCGGGGAGGGGTCTAGCCTCCAGACCCAGGAGCGAATCCGAGAGGTAGAGGCTCTTTGGTACCCAGACTCCCCCTAAAGAGACTGCCTCAAACCTAACAAGGGCACCTGAATCTGGGTGGGGGTGAGTCCCTTAGCTTGAATGAGCACCGTAAAGTTACCGAGGCCCCGGGGGTCTAGGAGCAAGTGCAGGTTCTGGCGGCGCCCCAGACGCTGATTAATATCTCCTAGGGGGGCTGCCGGGTCCCCTAGGGCTGCTAGCCGCTCCCCCAAGCCTAGGGCCATTAGGAACAGGGCTTGGGGGCTTTGGCCTAGATTGACAAGGCTAAGTTTACTCCCGTGGCGTTCTAGGGCAGTAAAGTTGACGTGGGCGGTGATGTCCTGCCGCCCCACCTGGTAGTAGGGGTCGTTGTGGTGTTGATGGCGGTGGTAGCATTGGAGGGTTCCCTGGTGGCGATAGGGGCTGTAGTAGCTGTGGGCAGGGTAGCCGTAGTCAATGGTGATCAAGAACCCTTGGCGCAGACGCCCGGCCACCGCCCTGAGCCAATCGAGGGCCCCTAGGTTTATCTCCGTGCGGTAGCCTTCAGGGTAGGGGGGGGTCGTTAGATTAATCCCCAGCTCCGTCAGGTAAGCTTGCAGGTGCGGGGTAGAGGGGGGTTGGAGAACCTCTTGACAGGTGTCATCGGCAGCGACGGTCACAAACACCTCCCACAGCTGGCCAGCGGACCAGACTACCTGGTGCACCGGGAAGGCGTCTACTAACTCGTTACTAAAACAGCAGCCTACCAGGGACTCGGGGGCAATCTCCTCCCAAGTACACCAGATAACCGGCAGACCACGCTTTCTCTGCACCTTGACCATGGCGGCGGACCGCTCGATGATCCGGTACTCGAGGGCCTGGTAAAACCTCGGGTCCGCCTGGGCTAGGTAACTGAGTAGTTCGGCTGCCAGAACCCCTTGCCCAGCCCCCATCTCCAGGAGCGTAAAGGGTTCAGGATACTCAAGAATCTCCCACATCTGGCGCAGCTGTTTGGCCAGGAGTTGGGCAAAATCTGGCCCCAGGTGGGGGGCAGTGATAAAGTCCCCCCGGGTGCCAATCTGCTCCGCCTGGGTGGCGTAGTAGCCGCAGGTGGGGTGGTATAGAGCCAGGTCCATAAACTGGACAAAGGGAACCGGCCCGCAAGCTTGGATTTTGGCTTTTATTTCCTGTTGAAGCTTGACGTGGGGCATGGGCTAGGGGAGGTCTACTTCTAGGGGGATTTCTAGGGCTAACTGGTAGAGGCGCTGCCGGGGTAGGTGGACTTCCTGGGCTAAGTGGCGGCTAGCCTGGGAGCGGGACATCCCTCCCCTGATCAGGCGAGTCAACTCGTTCTTCAAGTGTTCAGAACTAGGGGGAGGGGGAGGACTAGCCCCCGCCACTACTAGGGTGAACTCCCCGCAGGGGTGACGAAAATAGTCCAGGGCTCCCTGCAGGTCCCCCCGCCAGAACTGTTCATAAATCTTGGTTAATTCCCTGCCAACTACTACCCCCCGCCCTGCCCCCAGGTATTGTACCAGATCTGCCAGGGTGCGTACTAGGCGGTGGGGAGCCTCGTAGAGGACCATGGTCCGCTCCTCCAACCCCAGGGCTGCCAGGCGCTGCTGCCGCTCCTGGCCCCGAGGGGGCAAAAACCCCTCAAAGCAAAATCTGGTTGCCGCCAGCCCGGCCGCGCCCAGGACGGTCACCACCGCGCTGGGGCCGGGAATCGGGACTACGGGAATCTGGGCTTGGGCGCAGGCTTGCACCAACTCTAGGCCCGGATCAGCAATGGTGGGCATGCCCGCGTCGCTGACCAAGGCCACCCTTTGACCTGAATGCAACCGCTCGAGGAGTTCCGGTAGCCGGCTGGCGTGGTTATGGTCGTGGTAGCTCAGTTGGGGGGTATCAATCTGGTAGTGGCGCAATAGATGGCCGGTGTGGCGGGTATCCTCGGCAGCCACTAGGTCGACTGCTTGCAGGACCCGCAGAGCCCGCAGGGTAATATCCTCCAGGTTGCCGATCGGGGTTGCCACTAGGTACAGGGCCGGGGGCAGGGGACCACTACTCATGGGGGGCGCAACCAAAAATCGGTGTAAAATAATCCCAACAGGTATCCTCTGCCAAATCTCTACCCCCAGAGTGTGCCGGGATCTATCCCCATGACTGATGTTCCTGTCGCTCGGATCCGCAATTTTTGTATTATCGCCCACATCGACCATGGTAAATCAACCCTGGCCGACCGGCTCCTGGAGTTCACAGCCACAGTCAAATCCCGGGACATGAAAGAGCAGTTCCTGGACAACATGGACCTGGAGCGCGAGCGGGGAATCACCATCAAGCTGCAGGCGGCCCGCATGAGCTACCTAGCCGAGGATGGGAAGGTCTACGTCCTCAACCTCATTGATACCCCTGGTCATGTGGACTTCTCCTACGAGGTGTCCCGTTCCCTGGCGGCCTGCGAAGGAGCTTTGCTGGTGGTGGATGCTTCCCAAGGGGTAGAGGCCCAGACCTTGGCCAATGTCTATCTAGCCTTGGAAAATAACCTGGAAATTATTCCCGTCCTCAACAAGGTAGACTTGCCGGGGGCTGACCCGGAGCGGGTTAAGCAGGAGATCGAAGAGGTCATTGGCTTAGACTGCAGCGGTGCCATCCTGGCTTCGGCTAAGGAGGGGATTGGGATCAAGGAGATCCTCGAGTCGATCGTGCACCTAGTGCCTCCCCCCCGGGACACCACCCAGGAACCCCTGCGAGCTTTAATCTTCGACAGCTACTACGACAGCTACCGCGGGGCGATCGCCTACTTCCGAGTCATGGATGGTCAGCTAAAGCAGGGGGATACGATTCTGCTGATGGCCTCCGGGGGGGAATATGCCGTCGATGAGATTGGCTACCTCGCCCCCACCCAGGTACCGGTAGGGGAACTCCACGCCGGAGAGGTGGGTTACCTGGCAGCCGCCATCAAGACCGTGGAGGCGGCCCGGGTAGGTGACACCATCACCCTCCTGCGGCACCCGGCCGCCACCCCCCTAGCCGGTTACGCCGAAGCTAACCCGATGGTCTTTTGTGGCCTCTTTCCCACCGACGCGGACCAGTTCCCGGACCTACGGGAAGCCCTAGAAAAGCTCAAACTCAACGACGCCGCCCTCCATTACGAACCGGAGACCTCTACTGCCATGGGCTTTGGCTTCCGGTGTGGCTTCCTAGGCCTGCTGCACATGGAAATCGTCCAGGAGCGCCTAGAGCGGGAGTACAACCTCGACTTGATCATCACTGCCCCCTCAGTGGTCTACAAGGTAGTACTCAATTCCGGGGAAGAGATTTATATCGATAACCCCAGCAACCTCCCCCGCCCCGAGCACCGGCAGCGGATCGAGGAACCCTACGTCCGGGTGGAGATGCTCTCCCCCGAAGAGTACATTGGTTCCTTGATGGAACTGAGCCAAAACCGCCGGGGGGTCTTCCAGGACATGAAGTACCTCACCCGCGGCCGGGCCACTCTGGTGTACGAGATCCCCCTGGCGGAGGTAGTAACGGACTTTTTCGACCAAATGAAATCCCGCTCCCGGGGCTACGCCAGTATGGAGTACCACCTGATCGGCTACCGGGAAAACCCCTTGGTGTTGATGGATATCCTGATCCAGAATGAGCCCGTCGATGCCCTAGCAATGATTGTCCATCGGGATAAAGCCTACGCCGTCGGTCGCTCCCTAGTGGAAAAACTCCGGGAATTGATCCCCCGTCACCAGTTCAAGATCCCGATCCAAGCCAGCATTGGTTCGCGGATTATTGCCAGTGAACACATTCCTGCCCTGCGCAAGGACGTACTTGCTAAGTGCTACGGAGGAGACATCAGTCGCAAGAAAAAGCTCCTCCAGAAGCAGGCCAAGGGTAAAAAACGCCTCAAGTCCATCGGTACAGTAGACGTGCCCCAGGCAGCCTTTATGGCGGTACTGCGCCTAGAGCACTGATAACCCCAAAGGGATCACAGATCCAGCATGGAGCGTTGGCAACTCGGCAAACCCGGGAGCGACCGGGAGACCGAAGGATCACTGGGGCTACACCTGCAACCATAACGACAGTAAAACCCAGGGGAAGGACCATATTATCCCCATCTGAGCGGGTAAATTCCAATGGAGCAAAACAGGGCACATAAGACAGGGGATAAAGTTAATCGGCCCCTGCCAAGTCCTAGCCTAAGGGGATTATTAATGAAATACAAAAAATGACCCCTACCAGGGCCATGTAGGCATTGGGGTCTATCCGTCGAAGGCATTTACAGAACTCATCTGCCTCAATTTATCCCTAGGAGGGCAATGGCTGGAGGGCCAAAGAGCTCAGGCTGGTCGCAACCGGACAATCAGCCCTGCAAATCCTACCAAGGCGATTCCACTAGACATCCAGCAGAGATCAGTACGTCCATTGACCCGGCGGTCGCGAATCCAGTTCAGGTTACCTACCAGTGGCTTTTCAGCTGCCTTATGGGTTATCTTTGTGGAACTTTTATTCAGAAATTCCAGATAATATAGTTCTCTCTTGCACTCTAGATCAAAGTTAAGGAAGAGCTAAGACCTCGAGCCAAGCCGACGAGGATACTGGTGGCTCAAGACAATACCCATGGGGTCAAGGGCTAGGAAGACTTGACTGGGAGTCATCCTGCACTATCTCGAGAAGATGGTTTGAGGGATCTAGGGGCTGACGACTGCTGTTAGGAGATAATAAAGAGTCAGCAACAGTGTGGGAGCACTGCCAGCATGGGCAAGTTTCTTGAATACCTCCACCGGCCAGACCGCCCCGTAATCGTTTTTGACGGGGCTATGGGTACTTCTTTGCAGAATCAACGGCTCACAGCGGCGGACTTTGGTGGTCCCGAGTACGAGGGCTGTAATGAGTACCTAGTCCACACCAAACCGGAGGCTGTAGCTCAAGTGCACCGGGAATTTCTGGCGGCCGGCGCCCAGGTAATCGAAACCGACACCTTTGGGGGCTCCCCTCTGGTCCTGGCTGAATACAACCTAGCCGAGCGCGCCTACGAGCTCAACCGGACAGCAGCTAGCCTGGCACGGGGGGTAGCGGCGGAATTCTCCCAGCCCGAGCGGCCCAGGTTTGTGGCCGGGTCTATGGGCCCGGGGACTAAGTTGCCTACTCTTGGCCACATCGACTACGACACCCTCACCGCAGCCTTCCAAGTCCAAGCCTTGGGACTGTTAGATGGAGGAGTTGATCTATTCATTGTTGAAACCTGCCAAGACCTCCTGCAGATTAAGGCAGCCCTCCATGCCCTGGAAACCGTATTTAAGCAACGGGGGGAGCGGCGGCCCCTCATGGTGTCTGTAACCATAGAGGTACAGGGGACCATGCTAGTGGGCTCGGAAATCAGTGCGGTTGTGACTGCCCTTGCTCCCTACCCCATCGATATCCTCGGACTCAACTGCGCCACTGGTCCAGACCAGATGGCTGAGCACGTGCGCTACCTGTGTGACCACTCCCCCTTTGTAGTTTCCTGTATCCCCAATGCTGGTCTGCCGGAAAATGTGGGGGGCCACGCCCACTACCGTCTCACCCCCCTGGAGTTGCGTCTAGCCCTAACCAGATTCATTGCCGACTGGGGGGTACAAGTGGTCGGAGGCTGCTGCGGCACTACCCCCGACCACATCCGCCAAATTGCCGAGGCAGCGGCGGAGCTGCAACCACGGGTGCGTCATCCCATTCTGGTACCGGCTGCCTCCTCTATCTACACCGCCCAGCCCTACACTCAGGAAAATTCTTTTCTCATCATTGGAGAGCGGCTCAACGCCAGCGGCTCAAAAAAGTGCCGAGATCTGCTTAATCAGGAGGAGTGGGATGGCCTAGTGGCCCTGGCCCGGGCTCAGGTCAAGGAGGGCGCCCAGATCCTAGACGTAAACGTGGACTACGTGGGCCGGGATGGGGTGCGAGACATGGGGGAGCTAGTCGGCCGGCTGGTGACCAGTGTCAATCTCCCCCTGATGCTCGACTCCACTGAGGGAGACAAGATGGAAGCGGGGCTCAAAAAAGCCGGCGGCAAGTGTCTTCTTAACTCTACAAACTTTGAAGACGGAGAGCCACGCTTCTATCGGATCCTTGATCTGGCCAAAACCTATGGGGCGGCAGTAGTAGTAGGCACCATCGATGAGCAGGGGATGGCTCGCACCGCGGAGCGTAAGTTTGCCGTGGCCCAGCGGGCCTACCAAGCAGCTATTAACTACGGAATTCCCCCCCAGGAGCTTTTCTTTGACCCCCTGGCCCTGCCCATCTCCACCGGCATCGAGGAAGACCGCCGCAACGGTCAGGCCACCCTCGAGGCTATCCGCCGTATCCGCAGGGAATTGCCCGACTGTCACGTGGTCTTAGGGGTTTCCAATATTTCCTTTGGGCTACATCCCCTCGCCCGGGTGGCGCTAAATTCAGTCTTTTTACACATGGCCATGGCAGCGGGATTGGACGCAGCTATCGTCAGCCCCAATAAGATCCTTCCCTTAGCCAAGATTGACCCCCAAGACCGAGACGTGTGCGAAGAGTTAATTCTTGACCAGCGGCGCTTTGAGGGCCAGGTGTGTACCTACGACCCCCTCGGAGAGCTCAGCCGGCGCTTTGCCGGTTTGAGCGCTAGCGCTCCCAAGGCGGTGCCGACGGACCTGCCCCTTGAGGAGCGGCTGCAGCGCCACATTATTGATGGGGAACGCCAGGGTCTTGAGGCAACCCTAAAGCTAGCCTTAGAGCAATACCCGCCCCTGGAAATTATCAACACCTATCTCCTAGAGGGGATGCGGGTAGTGGGGGAACTCTTTGGTTCAGGGCAGATGCAACTGCCCTTTGTGCTGCAATCTGCAGAAACCATGAAGGCGGCGGTAGCCTTCCTCGAACCCCTCATGGAGAAGCAAAGCCAGCAGGGTAAGGGGACAGTGGTAATCGCCACGGTCAAGGGGGATGTGCACGACATTGGTAAAAACCTAGTGGATATCATCCTCACTAATAATGGCTACCGGGTGATTAACCTGGGGATTAAGCAGACAGTAGACCGGATCATTGCCGCCTACCGGGAGCACAAAGCCGACTGCATCGCCATGAGCGGGTTGTTAGTTAAATCTACCGCCTTCATGAAGGAGAACCTGGAGGTGTTTAACCAGGAGGGGATTACGGTGCCGGTGATCCTTGGGGGAGCCGCCTTGACCCCCAAGTTTGTTTATGAAGATTGCCAAAAAACCTACCGGGGGCAAGTTATCTACGGCAAGGATGCCTTTTCTGACCTGCACTTCATGGATAAGCTCATGGCTGCCAAGGCCGCCGGCCAGTGGGAAGACCTGCGCGGCTTAGCGGAAACTGTCCCGGCCGTCCCTCCCGCTCCCCCTGAGCCCCTAGACCCTCAGCTGCCGGCGGACAACCAGCCCTCGGCGGCGGTAGCCCGGGACATCCCCCGGCCCCAACCCCCCTTCTGGGGTACGCAGATTTTGCGTGGGGAAGATATACCTCTGGCGGAAGTCTTTAGTTATCTAGACCAGCAGGCTCTAATCGCCGGGCAGTGGCAGTTTCGCAAACCCCAAACCCAGTCTAAGGAAGAGTACCAGGCCTTCTTGAGCGCCAAGGTATATCCCATCCTAGAGGCTTGGCAGCAGCGAGTTATCGAGGAGCAGCTCCTAGAGCCCCAGGTGGTCTACGGCTATTTCCCTGTCCAGGCAGCAGGGAACTCCCTGCATCTATTTGACCCCGACCAACCCGGGCAGTCGGTCGCCACCTTCACCTTCCCCCGCCAAAGGTCCCTCAGTCGGCTTTGTATCGCCGACTTTTTTGCCGCTGACCAGCAGGATGTGCTGCCGATGCAGGCAGTTACCGCCGGGGAGAAGGCCACAATTTTTTCCCAATCGTTATTTGTAAACAACCAGTATACAGACTACCTGTACTTCCACGGCCTAGCAGTGCAGGTAGCGGAAGCCTTGGCCGAGTGGGTGCATGCCCGGATCCGCCGTGAGTTGGGCTACGCCGACCAGGAGCCTACTGCCCTGCGGGACATCCTGGCCCAGCGCTACCAGGGCAGTCGCTACAGTTTTGGCTACCCGGCCTGTCCTAACCTCCAAGACCAGCACACCCTGCTTGACCTATTGGGAGCCGAGCGCATCGGTCTGCACATGGACGAAACTGAACAGTTGTATCCCGAGCAGTCCACCACGGCTCTGGTGGTCTACCACCCCGCCGCCCGCTACTTCAGTGCCTAAGCGAGGCAACCCGGGGATAACCTATGATAGCCTTGTCACCCATCTGTGCCAACCTATGACCGAAATTAATTGTCAGGAAGCCTGCACCAACGGTTGTGTCCTGGGGGAGAACTGCCCACACCTGGCCTACAGAAGTGCTGCCTCCCAATTTATTGCTGAAACTCCCCTAGACCGGATGCTAGAAATTGCCGAGGAGTCACTCCAGCGCCGCCGCCGCCAGCCTCCGAAATGGGTCAGCCAGGACTAGACAGAAGGATAGCACTAATGCGAGAATGTGAATCTGTGGGAAAAGGGTCGGTGCCCGAGTGGTTAATGGGGGCGGACTGTAAATCCGCTGGCTATGCCTACGCTAGTTCGAATCTAGCCCGGCCCACCACAATCTCCTGCCCGTGTAGCTCAGTGGCAGAGCACACCCTTGGTAAGGGTGAGGTCATGAGTTCAATCCTCATCACGGGCTTTCAGTTGTGAGGGGTTGGGTTCTCTCCCTCCTGTTAGGAGCAGGAGTAGCTGGTCTGGGGTGGCCAGTCCTTGCCACCACCTGCGGACCGCGGTTTGCCGCCACTGCTAATAGTCTCTTAAATGACTCGGCCACCCACTGGGCCGTATTAATCCAATCTGCCCCAGGCAAAACCCTCTACGCCTATCAGCCCCAGCGCCTGCTAGTACCCGCCTCCAATACCAAAATTCTCACTACGGCGGCGGTTTTAACCCGACTAGGCAGTGGCTTCCAAATTCGCACCTCTATATACCAGGTGGCTACTCCCCCGGACCGAGTAGTGTTGCGCCTAGTGGGCAGAGGTGACCCTGGTTTCACCGATGTCCAGTTAGAAAACCTGGTTCAACAGCTCAGGCAGCGGGGAATCACCCGTATCGACCAATTCTTCCTTGAAGAGCGGTACTTTTCCGACCCGGCCACCAATCCTACCTGGGGTAGCGATGACTTTGCCGATGGCTACATTGCCCCCTTGAGTGGGCTGATTTTGAATCAGAACCAACGGCAGCTAAAGTTGTACCCCCGAGAGCCAGGCCAGCCCCTGCAGATTCAGTGGGAGGACAACCAGGACCCTGAGGGCTGGGTAGTAATCAACCAAACTACTACTACCAGCCCCCGGGGCCCAGAGTACATTGCAGTCACCCGCGACCTAGACCGCCACCGGGTAGTCATTGAGGGGCAGTTGCGGGCCGGCTCCCAGCCAGACGACGAGGGGATAACTGTCCTCCACCCGGTCGATTACTTTATCGCTCACCTGCGCCAAGCCTTGGCCACGGCCCATATCTCCGTGGGTTCCATCCAAGTGGCCACTGGTCCTGCCCCCCAGGCCGAGACGGAGATCGCCGCCGTTGAGTCACCCCCCCTAGCCGACCTAGTCGCCACCACAAACCACGAAAGCAATAACTTCTATGCCGAAGCCCTGATGCGGGTCCTCGGCCGAACTATGGGCCTCCCGGGGGTGGAAGCTGTAGGTAGGGTACTCACCAACCTAGGGGTGGACCCCCACACCTACCACCTCGAGGATGGCTCGGGTCTATCCCACCAAAACTACGTCAGCCCCGAGGCTCTGGTAGAGACCCTCACCCGTATGGCCCAGGGTCCCCAGGGGCCAGCTTTTATGGCTTCTCTGTCTACGGCGGGAGAAAGCGGCACTCTCAAGGACCGCTTCCGGGACACGCCCCTCCAGGGGGAATTTCTCGGCAAGACAGGGACCCTATCTGGGGTAGCTAGTCTCTCAGGGTACTTGCTGCGGCCCGGGGCTAGTCCTTGGGTGGTGAGTATAATTGGCAATGGAGCAAGCAGCAGCTCGATTCGCTCCCATATTGACCAGCTATTGTTGACCCTGGACCGGGATTGTTCACTCAAGCGCCCCTAGACCTTCACCAAAGTCTCCCCAGAGGCGGACCTCTGGTTGCAGGTGGATTGCCCAACGCTCTAGGACTCTTGCCTGCACGTGCCGGATTAATTTGAATACATCCGTGGCCGTGGCCTGGTCTACGTTGAGTATAAAGTTGGCGTGGCGATGAGCTACCTGGGCTCCCCCTAGGCGATACCCCTTCAAGCCAGTTTGTTCTATTAGCCAGCCGGCCGAGTGGGGAGCAGGATTGCGAAATACACTGCCGCAACTAGGCCAGTCGTAGGGCTGAGTACTATGGCGTTGATGAAGGAGCTCCTGGGTGGTAGCGATCACCCTTTGAGGGTCCGCCCCGGGGACTAGCTGGAAAGTAGCCTGGGTGACTAGGTATCCCCCGGCCTGGAGACTAGAGGTGCGATAGCTGTAGCCAAGCTCCCTGGCTCCCCAGACCTGGTGCTCCCCGGTGTTGGTAAGCACATCGGCGCTCACCAACACATCCGCTGTACAACCCTGGTGGGCCCCGGCATTCATCACCACGGACCCCCCTACGGTTCCCGGTATCCCCACCGCCCACTCGATCCCTTGCCAACCACGTTTAGCCGCCTGACGAGCTAGGTGTACTAAGGACTGACCGGCTAGGGCCCTCACCTGGCCCGTAGCGGGGTCAAAACTAGTCTGATGTAGGTTGCGACTGGAAATTACCAACCCCGGTAAGCCCCGGTCACTTACAAGGAGATTAGACCCAGCCCCGAGAAAGGTCACCGGCAACCCCTGGTCCCTGGCCCAAGCCCAATCAGCCTGCAACTGCTCCAGGGAAGCCGGAGCACTAAACCACTCGGCCAAACCACCTACCCGGAGGGTAGTCAGGGGGGCAAGGGATACTTGGGGAGTAGGAGACAAGGCTAGGCAGAGGCAGCGTAGGCGGCCAACTGGTCAACGCGTAACCAGACGTTAGGGGTGGGAGCGGCAAACTTCACTAGGGCATAATCTGCCCGCAGATCAACTATTTCCCCAGGGGTCTGCAGAACATACTGCGGCCATCGAGGGTCACTAGCCTGAGCCTCTAGGCTGGTGGTGAGCTTTTCCTGGACCACCCTTACCAAATCACCTTTTTTCATTGCCATGATTATCCTGAGGACTGCGTAGGTTAACTATCTAAAGATTATAGGGGGAGCGACGGCCAGCACTACCCATGGCATGATCCAAATTATGGCCTACCTCCCCAGTCTGATAGTCATTTGTGGCCCCACTGCCACGGGCAAAACGAGTTTAGCCCTGGCCTTGGCAGTTGACCTGCCGGCAGTGATCCTCAGCGCCGACTCCCGAGCCTGCTACCGGGATTTTGATCTCGGAACCGCCAAGCCGAGCCGAGCCGACCAACAACGGGTCCCCCATGCCCTATTGGATATCTGCGACCCCCGGGAGACCCTCACCCTGGCCACTTACCAGGACCTGGCCCAAGGAGTAATTCGGCGCTGCCATGACCAGGGCCAACTGCCCTTCCTAGTCGGCGGCACTGGTCTTTACATCCGCTCAGTTACAGCTGGTCTGCAAATTCCCCGTGTCCCCCCCCAGCCCCAGTTGCGCTCCCAACTCCAAGCCCTCGGTTTAGCTCAATTGTACGCCTACCTCCGGCAGATTGATCCCGGAACAACCATTCATCCCCACGACCTCGGGCGGATCTTACGCTCCTTGGAAGTGGGGTACGTAACGGGCCAGCCCCTCTCCCAGCACCAGGGGAAGGCTCCCCCTCCCTACCCCATCCTCAAACTAGGCCTGGACTGCCTTGGCCCGGGAGCTCTAGAGCGGCGGATCGCCAGACGCACCGAGGAGATGTTGCAAGCCGGCCTAGTGGAGGAAGCTCAGCACCTGCGCCAGCACTACGGTGACCAGCTGCCCCTGTGGCAGACCCTCGGCTACCGGGAGGTGCTGCGCTATCTCCAGGGGGAAATTTCCCTATCCGAGGCTCACGCCCAGATCCTGACCGCCACCCGTCAATTGGCCAAACGCCAGCGCACCTGGTTCCGGGGCGAACCCGACCTCCAGTGGTTAGATAGTGATGATCCAGACCTGGTAACTAAGGCCAAGGCCCTAGTAGAAGATTTTTTGCTTGGGGGGAGAGCCGTGGTATGGCCAGGCGTAGTATCATGACATAGCTCATTTAGGCGCCAGCCTGGCCATGGTTGACCCCCTCCTTGTAGTCCACGATGTCCACGCGGGTTATGTGCCCGGCCTGTCTATTCTCCAGGGGGTAAACCTGCGAGTAGACCCAGGGGAGCTGATAGCCGTAATTGGTCCCAACGGGGCCGGCAAATCCACCCTGGCTAAGACGATTTTTGGCCTACTGACTCCCCACCAGGGCCAGATCAAGTTTGCAGGCCAGGACATCAGTGGTCTTAAGTCTAACTTGCTCGTCCAGCGGGGAATGGGTTATGTTCCCCAGATTGCCAATGTGTTTCCTTCCCTGACCATTGAAGAGAACCTGGAAATGGGGGCCGTTTTACACCATGGCCCCCTCGCCCCCTTGAAGGAAAAGGTCTATGCTGCTTTTCCAGCCCTGGCAAAGCGCCGTCGTCAGCGGGCAGGGACCCTCTCCGGGGGAGAGCGCCAAATGCTAGCCATGGGCCGGGCTCTGATGCTTGAGCCAAAATTGCTGATCCTGGATGAGCCCTCCGCCGCCCTTTCCCCCATGCTAGTCAGCAGCACCTTTAGACAAATTCAAGCTATCAATCAAACCGGTACCGCCATCATTCTGGTGGAGCAAAATGCCCGGCGGGCTCTAGCCCTGGCCCACCGGGGCTATGTCCTTGATAGCGGCCGGGATTGTTTTGAGGGACCGGGGTCTGAGCTTCTAGAAGACCCCAAGGTAGGGGAACTATACCTGGGGACAGCCGGCGAAGAGTTCCGAGACGCTACGCTATAGTGTCAGGAATTTAGCAGGGATTGATCAGGACTGTGGTGATAATACAGCTGTTGTTGGTGGGTCTGGTAGCCGGGGTCGCCGGCGGGATGTTTGGTATCGGCGGCGGGGCGATTATGGTCCCGGCCATGGTGCTGCTGTTGGGCATGGGCCAGAAGCTGGCTACTGGTACTTCCTTAGCGGCTCAGATTCTCCCCATCGGTATCCTGGGGGCAGTAGTGTACTACCAGGAGGGCAATCTGCGAATTAGAGATGCCCTATGGATCGCCGGGGGGCTAGTGGTAGGGAACCTCCTAGGAGCCCTATTTGCCAACCAAACCTTCGTGTCCGGTGAGTTACTGAAAAAACTCTACGGAGTAATGCTTTTAGGTCTAGGCCTGCGCTACCTGCTCGGCCGGTAGAATTAAGTTTTCTCCCCCTTCCACCACGCGAGCAGAGGTGATCTGGTCGCCGGCCCGCAGACGTCCAAGGACCTCCTTACCAGCGGTCACATAGCCAAATACTGCGTAGCGTCCATCTAGGAGGTTAAGTCCGGCGGGGGTGAGTTCCGGCTCGAAGAGGAAAAAGAAAAATTGAGAAGAGGCGCCGTTGGGGGCATCCCCAGGCCGAGCCATGGCAACGGCTCCGTAGGCGGCAAAGGGGAGAACCGGTTCGTCCCGGTAGCGACCAAGGTCTTCCAGGGTGGCTCCGTAGACGGGTTGGCTATCACCCTTAACCAGGATTTCTAAGGGGATAGTCCGCTCTCGGCCCGTTTGGGGGTCGACAAAGCCTACTGCCGGCCCGGGGGGGTCACCCGCTTGCAGCACGTAGGACTCCTCAGCCCGAGTAAAAGTCAACCTATCATAAAACCCCCGCTGGACTAGATCGACAAAGTTGCCGGCCGTCAAGGGGGCACTGTAGCCATCAACGACAATTCTCAGGTCACCCTTGGCCGTAGCCATTTCCACAGTAGCCCGACCCCGCAGCCGGGGGAGATAGTTGTAGGCTGAGGGGGGAGCAAAGGGGGCGGACTGCACCATCATCTCTTCGAGCTTGCCCACCAACTCCAGGGCTTGACTGCGCGCCTGCCAGGTGGCCTCCTTATCCTTAGCGTCAGCAGCCGAGCGCAAATCCGCCAGAGCAGCTTTAAGCTGGAGAAACAAAGATTGAGCCTGGGGAATTTGCTGGCCTTGGACCGCCCCGAGAATAGTTTTTTCTTGACCGGTCAGAACTGCCGTTGCCTGCTCAACGTCCCGAGTTACTGCCCCCCAGCGCTTCACCGCCCGCAGTTGATTGCCGATGTCCTCCAGATTAGCTTGAATTTCCCGGATCGGGGCATTTTGGACTGGTAAGGCTGAGCGTAAAATGGCCCGGCCATCAGTGACTGCGTTGCCGGCAGGCAGCCGACTGACCCGGTCTGCCGTGGCTGCACCTGTCCCTGCAGCCCACCACACTACAAGGACCAGCAAGGCAAGCAATCCGGTTCTGATCTGGGGGCGGCCGGTCATTATGTTCTCCTAAGGATAGACCAATTTAATTCTGCCATTAATCAGTGCCGGGGGAAGACAGTAACTGATACTTCATCACAAAGTGCACCAGGGATGCCCGATTGCTGGTTTCCGTCTTGCGCAGCAGGTGGCTAATGGTTTTCTCTACCGTCCGGGGACTCAAGTGCAACTCAGCGCCGATCTGGCTGTTGGAGAGGCCCTGAGCTAGAAGTTTGAGCAGCTGCAGTTCTCGTTGTGTAGGCTGCCAGGGGGATGCAGAGGGGTCTGGGGTCATAAAGCCGCGGTAACTGTACTCCCAGGCCGTCTGGATCATTTGGGCGCGCTCTAGCAGGTGGTGGACTGCAGCCCCTAGCTCCTGCAGATCAAAGGGCTTGGGTAAGTATAGATCACAGCCTACTTGATAGCCCCGGATGCGTTCCTGGACTCGGGTCCGCTCAGTCAGGAAGATTACTGGCAACAGGCGGAGGTCCAAATGCTGACGCAGGCGGCTCACGAGTTCGTAGCCATCTAAATTCGGCATGGCAATATCGGCTACTAGCAGGTGAGGCCGCTGACGAGTCAGGGAGTCCAAAGCCTCTTGACCGTTGGCGGCAGCAGTTACGGCGTAACCGGAGGCCTCCAAAAAATCTGTAATCGACAGGCGGATCCCCGGGTCGTCCTCAGCCACCAGTATGATTGTAGTCATGGTGCGCAAAACCAGAGTGAGTTAGTTGGGCCATCCAGTCTGATTTCACCAGCAACATTGCCAGAAGAAGCGGCCATCTCCCAGTATAACCAGTATCCCCCTCGCGGCAGTATTGCTGGGCTGCCTAAGGTGCTCTGGAGACTAAACTTATGTAGAGACTGGGAGAACGTTAACGTGTCAACTGTTTCGTCAGGTTCTAAACTCCTTGCTTGCCCCACCCACCACCCGGTAGTGGTTTTTCTGAGTCTGCTAGTTAGCACTGCCACGATAATTTTTTTCCTGGCCAGTAGCATCCGCCACCAACTATTCCACTCCGGGGCTTGGGACCTGGGCATCTTTGACCAGGCAGTATATCTTATCAGCCAGGGTGAACCTCCCCTGTCCTCCTTCCTTGGATTTCCGATTCTGGGGGACCACTGTGCTTTAATTCTCTATCCCCTCAGCTTGCTCTACCGCCTCTACCCCTCCGTGTACTGGTTGTTTGCGGTTCAAGCCCTGGCCCTGGCCCTTGGATCTGTACCAGTGTACGTTCTGGCTCGGGCCGCAGCCCTGGGCCATGAATTGGCCGGGAGCTTAGCGATAGCTTACCTGCTTTATCCTCTGCTTTTTAATTTGAGTCTGTTCGACTTTCACCCGGAGGTGATCGCCTTACCCGCCCTACTAGGGGCAGTAGTGGCAGCCCGGCGGGGACACTGGATTGCCTTTGGGGCTTTAGTAGCTCTGGTCTTAAGCTGCAAGGCCGTCTTGGGGTTAACGGTGGCCGCCCTAGGGATTTGGCTTGCCGGCTGGGAAAAACGCTATCGATGGGGAGTGGTAACAACTCTAGCGGGATTAGGGTGGTTTGGGATCGCCTACGGGGTAATTGTTCCCTTAGTGGGGGGCCCCGCTGCTTCGATCAATCGCCAAGCCCATCGCTTCAGTTATCTGGGGAATACAGCGGGGGAAATTGCCCGCAACCTATTCCTAGACCCGGGGGCAGTGATAGTTCATCTATTTACACTGGACAACCTACTGTACTTAATCCTAGTCGCTCTGCCGGTGGGGTGGGCTTTCTCCTGGTCTGGCCTGGGAAACCTCATCCCAGCCTTGCCCACCCTGGGAATTAATCTCCTAGCCGACGTCCCAGAGCAAAAAAACCTCGTCGACCAGTATTCCCTCGCGGTGTTGCCCTTTTTATTTGTAATGGCTGCCCAGATTGGCAAGGGCTGGCACCGGCGGCGATGGCTAATCATCGGTTGGTCCCTAGCTGCCTTTTTGGCCTTAGCTAAGTATGGTTACTTTGGATCGATCTATCTTGACTCTCTGGACACCTGGCAGGCCACCCGCGAGGCCGTCGCCCTAGTCCGAGGGTCGGGGGGTGTCCTTACTACCCACGACATTGCTCCGCACCTGAGTCACCGGGAGGTGATTAAATTTACTGACGAGCATCTGCCACCCCCAGACTGGAGACAGTTTGACTACGTGCTCTTGAACGTCAAGCACCCCGGCTGGTTAAGCAGCCCCGAATTCGCCCAGGGTTTAGTCAGGCAGCTACAGCATAACCCCCGGTTCCATTTAGTATTTAGTCAAGACCAGGTATACCTATTTCAGGCCACCGGAGTCTGCTGCAGTTCAGGGCGCTCGTGATCTAGGATTGCTCCCTCTACGGGACAAACCTGCAGGCAGATCCCGCAATCAATGCACGTGGCAAAGTCAATCCAGTACCAGTCAGTGCCGCGGCGGTTTTTCCCCGGGCCCGGGTGAATGCAGGCCACCGGACAAGCCTCCACACAATCACTAATACCTTCACAGGTTTCCGTCACGATGGTATGGGCCATAAAATTCCCCCTAGGGTTAGACGGGTTGACGCAAACGCAGAGGGCGGATCAGACCTCGGTCCCGTTCGGCGTCCTCTTGACGTTTGGCACTCAGAGCAGCGAGTACCTCCGGTCCCAGGCTGGCGATCGCCTCGAGCTTCCGCAGCGGTGGCACCCCGGTGTTGAAGTGATGCTGCACCACATCGGCCAGATATACTATGCGGTCCCCCAGGTCTAGGTAATCTCCCACCTCGCACTCAGCCCAACCACAGGTATCAGGCAACAGGGGTATGCCGGAATCAGTATACCCAACCTCAATCCCAGTCAGTTTATCAAACTCCCGCCCGGAGCGCAGGCCAAAGTGGGGGACCCAGGTCTGCTGGTGGGCACTGAGCAAGTTGACCACAAAGCGGCCACTCCCGTGGATTAGGCTTTGGGTAAAATTCTGCGAGGATATAGCTGCCATTACCCGCATCCGTTCGGGAATCAGGGTAGCCAGCATCACCCAGGTGGCCACCTGACCACTACGCTGGCCCTGATGAGTACTGGTGAGCACGAATATTTCGTGGTTGGTGAGGGAAAAGATGGACTCGAGAGGAGTGTCTGTTTGCATGGGGAGAAGGGAGGGAGGGCAATCCCCTAGAACTCGCTCTGATTATAGCCCTTCAGCCACCAATTTGGGACATGGTGCGAGTGTAAACCCCCCCGGCAGTTCCGGCATCCCGCTGCTCAAAGTTGATTTGGGCTTTGTGCACTAGTAGCTCGGCCACCTGAGCCCGCAGGTCCTGCAGGGCCTGACCTTGGCGGAGGGGGGTCTTCAAGTCTATCTGGCCAGTTTCGTTGAGTAGGCAGGGCCGTAGCCAGCCATCAGCGGAAAGGCGCAGGCGGTTACAGCGCTGACAGAAGCACTCAGACATCTGGCTGATAAAGCCGAGGGTACCCTGAGCATTGGGCATCTGAAACACATCGGCAGGACCATTGCCTAGCACTTGGGCTGGTTCTAGGCCCCACCGGTCGCGGATTTGCCGGCGCAGTTCCGCCGAGGGGACCCAGCCGCGCTCCCCAAATAGGGTTGAATTGCCGATGGGCATAAATTCAATGAAACGGACATGCCAAGGGTAGTCTAGGGTCAGGGCAGCTAAATCTAACACTTCCTGGTCATTCAGGCCAGGGATGACGACGACATTTAACTTGAGGGGGGCAAAACCCAGCCGGTAGGCCGCCATGATCCCGGCCCACACCTGAGCCCAGCGGTTGGCTCCACCGCCGACAATTTGGGCAAACACCTCAGGGCGCAGGGAATCAAGGCTAATATTCAGCCGTCGCAAACCCGCCCCGTAAAGGTCCTCCGCTAGGGCAGGGAGGCGGAAGCCGTTGGTGGTCATCGCCAGGTCCTGGGTTTGGGGCAAAGAGGCAATAGCCCGGACCAGATCAACCACCCCAGGGCGCAGGAGGGGTTCCCCCCCAGTGAGCCGAAACCGGCTAAATCCTAGGGGAATAAACACCTCCTGCAGCAACTGCAGGATTTCTGCCTCGGTAAGCAATTCCGGACCCAAAATCTGGTCTAGTTCTGTTTCCTGGGGCAGACAATACTGGCAACGGAAGTTGCAGCGGTCAATAAGACTGATGCGCAAGTAGTCTACCTTCATGGTTAGAAATTCTAACCTATCCCTCACTGGTTAGACGCCTAGCCGCGGCACTGCCGGAAAGCCTGCCTGAGCTGACTTTTTTGACTGGAGTTCAAAACCCCCATTAGTTGTTGCCTTTCCCCCCGCTCTAGGGTTTGAATTTGCTGTTGTTGGCCTGAGGTCAAACTGAGGCCATCGAGGGCCCGCTTGAGATTATGGTCACTTCTGAGGGCTTGGCGGAATTGTTGCTGCTGGTCCCCGTTGAGAATCGCCTCTACTTGGGAGAGTTCCTGGCGATGCTGGGACTTGATCTGGGAGCGCTGACTATCGGTGAGACCAATTTGCTGCAGGGCATCTTTCAGACATTGGTTGCCACCGGCAGGTTTGGGGTGGCCCATGCCGTTCCCAGGACTGTTAACAGGGGTGTTGCCCAGGCTAATCCCTGGGCTGGGACTAGGGGAAGACTTCAACCCTTGAATCAGCCGGCGACAACCAGCAGTGCCGGTAAGTAGCAGAGCAGCAATTACGACCCCTGGTAACCATTGACGCAGTTGCATTTTTTTCCTATTCCTAAAAAGTTGAGCCGAGGCCACTTCGGGGAGACAAACCGGGACCCGGGTCCCCTTGGGCCTGGATATACTCTACTTCACCCCGGCCTGGGTAGATTTCTAGGGGCTAGGGAATTGACGAGGATTGGGAAAGTTTTCAGCCGGTTCTTTAGCCAGAGCCTTTTCCATAAACTGGCGCCACACGGGTGCCGCTAGCCCCCCACCCACCGCTGTTGAGCCTAGGCTACTGTCGTCATCATTACCAGCCCAGACGGCTGTGGCTAGCTGGGGCACGTAACCAACAAACCAGGCATCGCGCTCATCGGAGGTGGTGCCAGTTTTCCCAGCTGCCGGCCGGGACAGTTGGGCAGCCACCCCTGTGCCCTTTGCAATCACCCCCTCAAGCACCGAGGTCAAAGACGCCGTAGCCCAGGAGTTTAATACCAGTTGGGGCTGGGGGGTATTGTCAAGCAGAACGTTACCGTAGCTGTCACTGACCCGCAGGATAATGGTAGCTGGGGCAAACCAACCGTTGCTGGCAAAAGCAGCGTAGGCGTTGGCCATTTCCAGGGGACTTATTCCCATATCTCCCAGAGGCAAAGAGACCACTGGTTCTAGGGGAGTTGTAATCCCGAGGGTACGACAGGTTTGAATAACATTATCCAAACCCACGTACTGTCCCAGGCGCACCGCGGGAATATTCCGAGAGTACTCTAGGGCTCGTCTGAGGGTGATCCGGCCCCAGAAGGTCCGGTCGTAGTCGTGAGGGGTATACCAACCGCCGTTGCCATCGGGATAACTGACGGGGCTGTCATCGATCGGGGAATCGGGGTTGTACTTCCCAGAGGCAAAAGCGGTGTAGTAGACAAAGGGCTTGAAGGCTGAACCTGGTTGGCGCCGAGCTTGAGTAGCTCGATTGTACTGACTCTTGGCGTAGTCGACCCCACCAACAACCGCCTTAATAAAATGGGTGCGTGGGTCGACGGCGATCAGGGCCATTTGGCCGATGGTATAACCCTGGCGGACTAGTTCCTTCTGGCCGGCAGTGACCACGGCCTGGGCCATTTGTTGGGTTTCCAGGGCAATGGTGGTTTGTACCTGCATCCCCCCTCGACGCAGGGCCTCTGATCCGAAGTGATCCACTAGCTCTGCCACCACCACATCGGTAGCGTAGGGGGTGACGCTCGGCTCAAAAGGGCTGACCTTCTTGAGGACTATGGGTTCGGCTAGGGCGGCTGCTTGCTGGGCGGGGGTGATCCACCCAAGTTGGCGCATCCGCCCCAGGACAAGTGCTTGACGCTCCTTGGCGATCCGTAAACTGGCGAAGGGATTGTAGTCCTCGGGAGCTTGGATCATCCCAGCCATCATGGCTGCTTCCCCCAGGGTCAGGTCTGCGGCCGGTTTGCCAAAGTAGGTTTCCGCTGCCGTTTGAGCCCCGTAATCGTTGCGACCCCAGTAGACCTGATTGAGGTACATCTCCAAAATCTGGTTTTTGCTGAATACCTGGGATAAACGTACCGAAAGTACAGCCTCAGCTAATTTACGGGCTAGGGCTTGTTTGGGAGTCAGAAAAAGATTTTTGACCAGCTGCATTGGGATGGTTGAACCCCCCTCCACAATCCGGTCTGCCTGCAAGTCGGCCATGAAAGCCCGCAGAATTCCAACCGGATTAACCCCGGGGCTGTAGTAGAAGGAACTATCTTCAATCGCTAAGACAGCCCGTTTGAGGTGAGGAGAAATAGCATCTAGGGGCACTACCTGGCGGTTAGCTTCCCCGTGAATGCTATCGAGTAGCCGGCCATTAACGTCGTAAATGTGTGTGGTTTGGCTGGGTATATAGTTCTGCAAAACCCGCACGTCCGGCAGGTCCCGCAGGCTAACAGCCAAGCCCACTAGGCCACCGGCCACTATGGCACTGGTTAGAAGGATCATGAATAGGATGATCCTGAGGGCAATCCTGTAGATACCCCGGCGAAAGTAGGCGCTGGGGGTAAGGGGGGTAGAGCGATGCTGAGTAGATGGGCGGGCAGCCACAGAGGAGGGGGTCTAGGGGGAAGTCAAGGGAGAAGAATGACGCGGATGAGCTGACCAGCAGCTAGACTGATCTAGACATGCTACAGTTTTTTCTCCCCTATCGCCATAGTAATGTCCAATTCCCTCCGCGCACCAGAGCCTTTAGATTGGCTATACCGGGGTGGTAGTGAAATTTTTCCCGACCAGCCTGAATCAGATGACCCCCATCAAAATATCCGCCAGCGGTTGCGTCAGGGAGCCAAACTGCGGGTAAAGCTGGGTATTGACCCAACCGGCAGTCAAATCCACCTCGGTCACAGTACGATTTTCCGGAAGCTGCGGGCCTTCCAGGACCAGGGGCATACCGCAGTGCTGATTATTGGTGACTTCACGGCCCAGGTAGGAGACCCGACGGGCAAATCAGAGGTGAGACGACAACTAACGGTGACCGAGGTAAACCAAAATGCCGCTACTTACCTAGAGCAACTCAGACCGCTGCTAGACTTTGACACTCCCGGGCGGCTGGAGGTGCACTACAATTCGACCTGGTTAACCTCCCTGGATTTAGGGCAGATCCTCGAACTACTCGCCACCATGACTTTAGGACAAATGCTCGCCAAGGAGGGCTTCTCTGAGCGACATCACCAGGGCAATCCCGTCTACTTACACGAGTTCCTCTACCCCCTCCTCCAAGGCTACGACTCAGTGGCAGTGAAGGCGGATGTGGAGTTAGGGGGGACTGACCAGAAGTTTAATTTGGCTGTGGGGCGCGACCTACAGCGCCATTTCCACCAAGAGCCCCAGTTTGGTCTCCTGCTACCGATTTTGCCTGGTCTAGATGGAGTGCAAAAAATGTCTAAGTCTCTGGGGAATTTTGTCGCCCTAGGGGAGGACCCCTTGACAATGTATTCCAAGTTGGAAAAGGTTCCCGATCAAGTAATTAATCAATACTATGAACTACTGACGGATTACCCCCTCGATCAACTGCCGGTTGACCCCCGGGAGCGCCAGAAAACCCTAGCCTTAGCTGTGGTTACCCAATACCACGGGGCAGCGGTGGCGGCAGCAGCCCAAGCTTCAGCCATGGCCTTGATCCAGGGTGACCCAAGCCCTACTGATAACTTGCCGGAGTTTGGCTTATCCGGGGTCCACTTTCCCTTGAAGTTGTTTTACCTTCTGCGGGCTAGTGGTCTCTGTCAAAGCAGTTCCGAGGCCCGCCGCCAGCTTCAGGGGGGAGCTGTCAAACTCGATGGGCAACGGGTAACCGATGTGGACCTGGAGTTTGCCACTCCTGAGCAGCTGTACCACAAGGTGGTGCAGTTAGGCAAAAGTCACTTCCTCAAGTTGGTACCCTAAATCCTATGCACCCCGCCCAGCGGCTGATTATCCCCCTTGATGTCGCCAGTCTTGACCAAGCTCTAACTCTAGTGGACCAAATTCCCCAAGCTAACTTTTGGAAGGTGGGACTAGAGTTATTTTTAGCTACCGGTCCCGGGGTCCTGCAGGAATTGCGACAGCGGCAGAAACGAGTCTTTCTAGACTTGAAATTCCACGATATCCCTAATACTGTAGCTGCCGCCTGCCGCCAAGGGGAAGCGTGGTCCCTAGACCTGCTTACCATCCATGCAAGTGTGGGTCGGCAGGGCCTCCAGGCGGCCCAGGCAGCCCTCGGGGGGGCACGCCTAGTTGCTGTCACTCTCCTCACTAGCATCAGCGCCGAACAGTTGCGTGAAGACCTCCAGGTACCCCTTGACCCCTCCGCCTATGTTCTGCATCAAGCCCGATTAGCTCAGGAGTGTGGCTTGGCTGGCGTAGTCTGCTCTCCCCAGGAGGCTGCCCTAGTCCGCCAAGCCTGCGGTGAGGACTTTCTCGTGGTCTGTCCGGGAGTGCGGCCGGCCTGGACTGATTCCCAGGACCAAGCCCGCACCCTCACCCCGTCCATGGCCCTAGCAGCTGGGGCTGACTACCTGGTGGTTGGCCGACCAATCACCCGTGCCCCCCATCCCGCCCAAGCCTTTGAGCGAGTCTGCAGCGAGTTAGCCCAATTCTTTTAGCTTACGCTTGACCGACTGCATATCTTGCCAGGTAAGCCATTTGGGGCCCCCCCGCTCTGGGGAGGCATTGCGCAGCAGGTAGGAGGGATGAAAGATGGGAAGACACTGGCGACCCTGCCAGTCAAACCACTGGCCGCGGATCTTGGTAATCGGGTCTTTCATACCCGTGAGCCCCCGCACGGCTGTGGCCCCCGCCAGGAGGATGACCGCTGGATTAACCAGACGGATCTGCTCGTGGAGGTAGGGAATACAGGCTGCTACCTCCTCCGGGGTAGGCACCCGATTATCAGGAGGACGGCACTTGACAATGTTGCAGATATACACATCCCGGTCGGGATTAAGTTCCACAGATAGGAGAATCTTGTCCAGAAGTTGACCTGCCTTACCCACAAAGGGCAAACCGGTTTCATCTTCGTTTTGACCAGGACCCTCCCCGATCACCATGAGGGTTGCCTGGGGATTCCCTCGGGCCACTACCACATTCTTACGGGTCAACCCCAGGCCACACCGCTGACATTGGACACAATCACTCCCTAGCTCAGCCAAGTCCCCGTAGGTGCCGGGGGGGATGGGGACCCGGGAGTCTTGGGGAATCTGGTCTCGCTGGGCGGGCGGGTCTGGCAGGGAAAATAGATCCATTTGCATCGGCGGCAACCCTGAGGCGGATGATTTTTTTCTAGCCTACTAGTTAGGAGCGCCGCTGCCTAGGATATACAAGCTCAGTAAGGTGGTGCTGTTCCACAGGCCATGGATCACCATGGTGGCCAAAAGATTACGACACCGGCTGTAGACGACTCCTAGGACTAGACCGAGGGTCATCAGGGGTAATACCTCCGAGACACTCTGATGGGCTAGGGCAAACAGGAGGCTACTGCAGCCAATTGCCCCCGGCAGGGACAGGTAACGAGCTAGGGAAGGCAGCAAAAAGCCCCGAAAGAGAATTTCCTCAAAAAAAGGGGCGGCGGCACAGGCAGTGAAAGCCATGCAAGCAAAGGCAAACCAATTCTGGTCGGCCAAGATCAGATGTAGAAGGGGGTTACTGCCGCCTTTGCCGTGCCAGATCTGGTCGTTGATTACCGCCACTAGGGTTACTAAGGGCACCGCCACTAGGTAGCCGCCTACCCCCCACCCTAACCAGTTCCCTCGTCCGCTGATGACTAACCAGCCACTCGGAAGGGGTAAGTAGGGCCACAGGGACATCCAGAGTACCCCTAACCCGGCCCCCGCAAACAGCACATAGTAGACGAGAATGACAACTGCTTCACCGGTCACGGACAAGGACTCCGGCCCAACATGCAGCAGCCGTAGACCCAGGGGCACTAGGGCTTGACCAATGGCCACCGGCACCAGGAAAAAGGCCAGCACGAACACCTGCACAATGGTCTCCCCAGTCCAGGGCACGGACCAGGGCTGGGGGCGGCTAGTCCAGAGAGTTTTACGACCGAGCAAAAACCGAACCACCAGAATAACACTCAAGCCACTGCCGAGCAGAATCCCCCCCCCTGACACCAGACTGAGGGTGATTAGTTTAATTACAGCTCTCCAGGCCGCCGTCTGTTCTTGGGCTCGGAGGACCGCCAAGGCAGCTGGGTTGGCTTGGAGTCGGTAGATTCTGCCTAGGGCCTGGTAGCGAAACCACCCCTTGAGGGTAGATTCTACCTCCCCCGCACTATCCTGGGACACCCGGGGGGGCTCGCTCCAAAGACCGATGAGATCGCGGGCTGTGACAGCTACCTCCCCCTGGCCTGACTCGGCCTGCTGCCAGGTTCCTAGGGCCGCCTGGGGCTGGCCAGCTGCCGCCTGGAGCGTGCCAATTAGCAAGTCTGCTTGGGAGATCTGGGGTGAGCTGGGTTGGACCTGCTGGAGTTGTTGACGCAGGGCTTGGTAGTCCTCCAAGGACTTTTGGAGGACGTTTTTCCCTAACAGGGAGTCACGGACTACACTCCACTGACTTTGACTGGGTTTAGGCTGCCAGGCAGAGGCCTGTAACAGCAGATCGGTTTGATAAACTTGGATTTGACCTTGGATTTGGGGTTCTTGCCAACTAGCTAGGAGAGACCGGCTGAGGGAAACTACTGCCAGAATTGTTAGCAGGGCAAGAAGCAGGCGCCTAAGGGTTTTAATCGTCATCAAAAGTTTAATCCTGAAAGTTAGTCCTGATGCCTAGGCGGGTTTCCTTTGGCTCTCCCCAGTACCCACAATAGGGCCATCTCTGACTGAGGTGGCCCCTGAGGGAGACCACATTATATCAACTGACTTGAGAACCTAACTAACGCCCATGAATCAAGGACCCCCCAGACCGTCTGGCTAGGTTGGGGAACTTAGTCATACCACCTTCTCAAACCAGTTAGCTATCCTGGAGGGGCGAAGGGGATTTCAGAGGGGCCGGGGAAGGATGAGCCTTGCTCAATTACAGCACTGATGGCAACATTTGCGTCCGTTAACCACCCCTGGTGAGTGCAGTTATGCGTAAAACCATCACCCCTGAATCTAGCCAACACACTTTTAGCAGCCCGTTTGTCCAGGCGCGACTTGCAGTCCTAGCCATGTTGGGGGTGCTGGCCGGTTCGGCTCTGGCGGTCTTGGGGTGGTTTACCCAAGAGGGAAAGCTTCTAGCCCTAGTGCAAGCGGGAGAGGGGTGGCTGAACAGTCTTTACCGCACCCCTGAATTTATTCACCTGGAGCAATTATGTACCCCCACCCTTAGCCTCTGGCTGGGAGCTCTCGGGGTAATGAGCCTGTCCCCCCAACCCCGGCCCTGGTCGCGCTCCTTAGTAGTCTTAACTTTGATTGCCCTAACCGGGCAGTACTACACCTGGCGACTATCTACCCTCAACCTGGCCGGCTGGGTTACCAGTGGGTTTAGTGTTGGCTTGCTGGGTTTAGAAACAATTGTGATCATCAGTAACCTGATCCTATTATTTTTGATGCTGCAGAGGCAACCACCTGTCCCTGTGGCCCAGGTCGAGGCTGTACCTAGCGTCGATGTTTTCATCCCTACCTATAACGAACCGGCATTTATCCTCCAGCGCACCGTTATTGGTTGCCAAGCCCTGGATTATCCTTGCTACCGGGTCTATTTGCTCGATGACACCCGTCGGCCAGAGGTCCGAGCCTTAGCCCAGGAGCTAGGCTGCAACTATATCACTCGCCCAGATAATCGCCATGCCAAGGCCGGGAATCTCAACCATGCCCTCAGCCATACCCAGGGAGACCTGATTGCAGTTTTTGATGCGGACTTTATCCCCACCAAAAACTTTCTGCAGCGGACAGTGGGATTTTTCGGTGACCCCCAGATTGCCCTAGTGCAAACCCCCCAGTCCTTCTATAATTGCGACCCAATTGCCCGCAATCTGGGGTTAGAGAATGTGTTGACTAACGAGGAAGAGGTTTTTTACCGTCATGTGGAGCCGATCCGGCAGGTGGTAGGGAGCGTGATCTGCTCCGGGACCTCCTTTGTGGCCCGGCGGCGAGCCCTAGAGCAGACCGACGGTTTTTTTACTGACTCCCTCAGTGAGGACTACTTCACCGGCGTACAGTTGTCAGCTTTGGGGTATGGGCTGGTTTACTTGAATGAAAAGCTCAGTGCCGGTCTAGCAGCAGAAAACATCGGTGCCCAGGCCATCCAGAGACTGCGGTGGGCTCGGGGGACCCTACAGGCTTTTTTCATCAAGGCTAACCCCCTGACAATCCCGGGATTAAGTATCCTGCAGCGTCTTGCTCACAGCGAGGGGTTGCTACATTGGTTTACCAATCTTGCCCGAGTCGCTTTTTTGGTAGCCCCCCTGGCCTACTCTTTCTTTGGGGTCATTCCCATCCGGGCTGCGGCGGTAGACCTGATTCGGTTCTTTGTCCCCTACTATCTGCTGCAGTTGACCACTTTTTCTTGGCTGAATCATCGCAGTCGTTCGGCATTCTTATCTGATATCTACGAGGTGATCTTGGCTTTTCCCCTGGCGGTGACGGTGATTCAAGTCCTGTGCAACCCCTTTGGCAGGGGATTTCAGGTCACCCCCAAGGGCAATTCTAGCCATCAGTATCGGTTTAATTGGCCCTTGGGCTGGCCTCTAGTGCTACTTTTTGTCCTGACTGCCCTCAGTCTATGGCGCAACCTAGGCTTCTGTTTAATAAATACCCTTGACAGCTGGTATCCGAAGGGGTTGAGCTTAGGCTGGCTATGGAGCACTTATAACCTAATAATCCTCGCCTTAGCCCTACTAGTGTTGCTGGATGTGCCAGCTCCTGACCCCTACCCCTGGTTTGATCTAAGCCGGCCAGTGCGGCTGCGGGTTGCTAACCAGGACTACTGGGGCAACACCACTATGATCTCGGAAGGGGGAGCCCTGGTAACTCTGACGAGCAACCTGGCAGTTCCTTTACCCCTGCCGTCAGGGACCCTGGAGGTGATGGGGGAGGGAGTTTGTCTGCCAGTCCAACTGGAGTTTGTGGATTGCCAAGGGGAGCTGCCACAGGTGCAACTGCGTTTCTTGCCTGCTCCCCTAGCCCAAACTCGCTTGTTGATTGCCCTGCTTTACTGTCGCCCGGGGCAATGGAAAAGCCTTAAAGCCCCGGGAGAGCTCCAGGCCCTCGGGATCATCCTTAGGATTCTCCTGCGGCCGCGAATTTTCTCAGGTTCCCCGGCCTCAATCACCCCGGTGCAGGTGGGCCAGCTTTGAGGAGTTAGCGCCGGAAAGCTTAAATTATTCAGCACTAAAAGGCACATTTGACAAGGTCCAACTTAGCATGAGACCTAAGAACCACCTTGCCAGGACCTTCCATGGAAAACTTCGCCAGACAAATCGCCGCTTTAACTCAGAAAGTGGACCTGTTGGTCGAACATCTTGAGCAGGTTAGCAACAAGGTTACCATCCTTCTAAGCCACGTCCAACAGCAAGGAGAGCTAGAACGCGAATCCGGCCCTGGTTGCCATCGGGGGGCCTACACCCTCCCGGCACTCCAAAGCCCAGACTTAAGTCACAAAGACGTCCTAGTGGACTACCCTAATCCTGAAGGGGGCAGTTACGGGGCCGACAAGCTGATCACCCCTGAGTTGCAGGTGCAGCGCCTGACTGCCCAGCTGACTGCGGCCTACAACCGCATGGCAGCCCTAGAAGAGCAAATTTTGGCCCGGCGAGTACTCCCCTAATTTCCGCACTAGGGCTTCAATAGTCTCGAGCATCTGTTCTTGGGACCACCCCCGGTAGAGGTGGGCGGCGATAGCACATCCCCCCGCCCCTACTCCCTCCTTGACGTAGCCCCGTTCGTAGATTTGCAGGGGTGGATAGGCAGACTGAGCGAAACTGAGCTGGGTGGCTATCAGGGTAAGGGAGGGGATTTGCGCTGCTAAGCCTGGGGTGTCCCCCGTCGGGTCCTCAGCTACCCAGCGGGTGGTCCCCACTACTACCTGTTCCGGTTGCCAGGTGTGCCGGTCAGCGAGAGCCAAAATCAGGGCGTACACCGCTAGCATTTGAGTCCCCCCGGCCAGGAGCACCCCACAGGTGTTGCTCGCGGCCATGGTCATGGCTGCCACTACCACCTGCATTGGGTCACCGACAGCGGCCACCAGATCCAGGGGGTCCCGAGACAATTTAGCTCGTTCCAACCCCTGGGAAACCAGCTGCCATTTTTGGTGGTGGTTGCATACGGGATGGCTGCTGTTCACCCGGCCGGCTGCCGCCACTCCCAGCCCCGTTAACAGGGCCAGGGCCGTACTAGTACCTCCGACTACACATTCCCCCAAAACCAAGTATCCTTTTCCCACCCTGCAGGCTAGCTGGCGGCCCCAGGTCAGGCCCTGCTGAAATAGGTGTTCGACACAGGTCCGGTCCATGGCAGCCCCCGAGCTGAGGCAACGGGCGGGGGACCCCCCTAGGGAAATTGTCCAGACGGGCGAAGGCTCAGGCAAACCAGCATCAAAAATTAGGACCGGAATGTCAAGAGCACTCAGGAGGGCACGGGAGATCAGTACTGGCGAAGCTCCCCCGGGCAGGGGGGGCAAGGGATACTGGGGGGCTGGCTGGGGACCAAACCGGAGGAACTCACCATCGGCCAGGGCCGTATGCCGGCGATGGGTGGGGGTCGCCCCAGCGGCGGAGATGCCGGGCACCAGGGCGGTGGCGGTAAACCCCAGGACACAGGCAAACAGGGGTTTGTGACCCTGGTAGCGCTCCTGCCAGGTCTGGGCTGCTAGGGGATTGGTGTAGGTGCGATTCACAGGCCCTCCTCGTCTACCAGACTCTTTACCCAGTCAGGGGGTGGGGAAATTGGGTTCCCCAAGCGTTCTAGGAGTACCCAGGCTACCACGTGGATCGCAAACAGGTAAATGACGCTCTGGAGAAACAAAGTCCCGACGACCAACAGTTGAACCAGGAAAATACTAGGGGTAGCAAGCAACCCCAAGCGGTCAAATCCCCAGGCTAACCAGGTGTGAATCTGGACCGTCAGATAGCGCCACAGGTCATCCCCCGCCAGCACAGACAATAGCCAGATCTGAAATACTAACCCGGCGGTGCTCAGGACGGCCCCCCAGAGAATAGCGCTCAACCACGACCGCCTTCGGTGCCAGGCAAATCCCAGGACAATCCCCAGTAGGCCGTAGGGGATGAGAAATTGGATACTGCGGGCGGGGCCAATCAACACCGACAGCAGTAGGGTAGTGACTAGATTAGTCATCCAGGCAGCTCGCCGGCCCCACCGTAAATAACTAAGGGCAATAGGCAAGGGGAAAAACAACCTAAGTAGGGGACTAAGACCGAGGTACAAACCAACGATCCACACCAAGCCGCCAGTGCTAGATAGCAAAGCGGTTTCGACCAAGGCAAGGGGACGGCGATCCATAGGGAGCAAAGCGGGGGGATGCTAATATAGTTTGGCAGTTGGGGCTGTAGCTCAGATGGATAGAGCGAGCGCCTCCTAAGCGCTAGGTCGAGGGTTCGAATCCCGCCAGTCCCGTGGTCAAACTCTCCTGGGCTTTCATCGTCCAAGTGCAGGGGATGGCCAATTTCCCGTGCCTACCCCCGGGCACCTCTACGCATTGCCAGGAGTCCTCCTCATACACCGGGAATTGCAGGGCATCCACCCGGTCGTAGAGGCGATGACCGTAGAGGACAGGGATGATTTTGTAGGTCCTTTTTTCCAGGAAGACCCCCGCCGGGAGCTCCACGGTCGCCAGAAACTCCCCCGGCCGGCGGGGACACTCGAGGCCGCTATCTTGGGGCATGGAGACGAAAATGGGTTCCCCCAGATCGTCAGCCACCATACAGGAAAGGCGAAGATCGTCAAGGGGCTCGCGGAGAGTAAACTCTAGACCCACGGAGAGTCGCGAAGTCAGCAGGACGCACTCGGGGGGGTGGTGGGTAGCCTGGTCAATCAGCCAGACCCGGCGGAAGTAAGCTTCCCGGACGGTAGGTTGGGACCTACTCCATTGGACCGTCAGGTCAGTAGAGTCCTTTAGGTAAGCTCGAATTACCTCCCGGGGAGCACCCACCTGGACAATTGCCCCCTGGCGGATCAGAAGAGCCCGGGAACAGGTCCTCTCAATGGCTGCCATGTTGTGGCTAATAAACATGATTGTCCTACCACTCTCCTGGACTACCCTTTCCATCGTACCTAGGCACTTTTTTTGGAAGGCAGCGTCCCCTACCGCTAGGACCTCATCGACTAAGAGAATCTCAGACTCTAGGTGAGCAGCAACGGCAAAGGCCAAGCGTACATACATCCCCGATGAGTAACGCTTAACCGGGGTATCTAAAAACTTTTCTGTCTCCGCAAAGGCAACTATTTGGTCAAACTTACGCTTGATCTCTTGCCGCTGCATGCCCAACACCGCCCCGCTGACGTAAATATTCTCTCTCCCCGTCAGCTCCGGATGAAACCCTGTCCCTACTTCGAGTAGGGAAGCGACTCTGCCCCGCAACACCGCTCGGCCTTGACTCGGTCTGGTGACCCGGGCGAGGATTTTCAGCAGGGTGCTCTTGCCCGCCCCGTTAGCTCCCACCACCCCCATCACTTCCCCCGGGTCTACCTGCAGGTTAATATCCCGCAAAGCCCAAAACTCCTCCGTCTGAAGACGCCTAGGGCCCGACAATCGCCCCCAGAGGTCTTCCCGGAGGGTGGAGTAGCCCTTAGCGCGGCTAGAGCGCAGGTGGTAGACCTTAGCTAGATGCTCAATGGAGATGCTGGGATACATTGGGAGGCAAGAGCGCTACCGCAAGGGGTTAAGGGCTACCTCAGTCTATCCCCAATCCGCTCAGCGAGCTGCTAACTCCAGTTCCGCTAGACTTGCCCCAGGGTAGTAATCCCCAAGGATTTGCTGGTAATTGTAGCCCTTAGCGGCTAAGGCCTCGGCGCCGGTCTGACTCATTCCCAGGCCATCATGGGCTTGGAGAACCACCTGGTCGGTCGAGGCGTAAAGGGAAATCACGATTCCCCCTCGATAACTGAGAATCTGGCCCGTGGTAGCCAAAACTGCTGCCTGGGTCCGGGGGGTTTCCCCGTCTAAGCCGCGGTACACTTGCCAGGCTTGATCATTCCCTAGTTGGTAGAATTGGCTCGCCGGCCGGACGTAGTGTGCCACTGCGTAGGAGCGGGCAGCAACAGCCTGGGCCTTGAGGGCTTCTAGGGACCAGTAGGCAGGCATTTCACAACCCACCACACTAAACAGGTACTCCTCTAGGGGGACTTGATTCACCACCAGAATACCGTTGCCCTCGCGGATCAGGCGCAACCTGCCCCGATACCAGTGTCGCCCCGCGTAGACAAACCCCTGACCCTGGGGCACCAGCCAAACCGAGGCAGGACCTTGCCAACTGCCGAGGCTAATGCCACCCTCGTCCCCCGGCCTAGCGTAGACGGCCTTCCCGGCTGGGAGGGTCTGGAGGATTTGGCCCTGGTCATTCAGGACCACTCCCGGACCGGAAGTGGCCACCGGTAAGGAGGTAACTCCTTGATCAATTTCCACGGACATCTGTAGGGCCTGGGAGGCAGCAGGAGGCTGGGCAGGTCTCACCAGGGCCACCTGGTGAGCTGGGGCTGAGGGGGCAAAGGGAAGGACAGAAACCAAACCTGTCCCCAAGAGTTTCAATAGACCCATGATTGTATTTTGAGACGGATGTTGAAGACTTAGGGGGAACTCAGTGGTCACACTCCAGCTTCCCACTTTACCACAGCCTGTTACCACAGCTTAGGGATTGTTAGTCATTTAACAAAGGTACATCTACGCGTAACCTCCTTTCACAAACTTAAAGAAATTCCAAAAAGTCCCAGGTTGAGCCCAGATTTGCCGTTAGAGTGTTCCCAGCCGGTCTAGTATCCGTTTCGACTTTTGTTGCTCAACTTATGGTTGACTCTACCCTCAAAACTCCTGCTCTGGAGGAATCTCCCCGTCTGCGGGAGCAGCTGCGTCTCCTAATTTTAGGCACTGCCGCCCTGACTTTGTTCCTGATGGCCTTGGGGAGCGCTACCCGGGTTATGGACGCAGGTCTGGCCTGTCCTGACTGGCCCCTGTGTTACGGGACAGTTCTGCCCAGAGCCCAGATGAATTTACAGGTGTTTCTCGAATGGTTCCACCGCCTGGTAGCCTCCTGTGTCGGCATGACCGTCGTAACCCTGACTGCCCTGAGCTGGTGGAAAAGGGTGGCTTTGCCCCGGTGGCTCCCTTGGGCTATGACGGGAGCCCTAGCTCTGGTGGTCTTACAAGGAGTCCTAGGGGGTTTGACCGTCACTGAACTACTGCGGTTTGACATTGTCACCGCGCACCTGGGCACCGGCCTGCTGTTCTTCACGGTCCTGGTGGCTACCGGTCTGGGCCTGACTCCCTACCAGGGTTTAGGTACTGCAGATAAGCTCACAGGGTGGTCCTTGACAGCAGCCCTGTTAGTTTACGGTCAGAGTATTTTGGGGGCCTTAGTGGCTTCCCGTTGGGCTGTGCACCTATGCCTGGGGTCTGGGGATCTATGTCAGGTGATGCACAATCACCTACTTGGGGTGGTCCCAGCCAGTGGCAGCACCCTGACGTTGGTAGTCCTAGCTTGGCGCACCCCGAGTCTACATCCTTACCTGCGGCACCTGCGTAATTTGGCTGCCGTGCTTCTGGGGGTCCAGGTGAGTCTAGGGTTAGCTACCCTGTACTTGCGTCTGCAGATTGCGGCCCTCACCGTTGCCCACCAAGCAGTGGGAGCACTGCTTCTAGGTACCCTGGTGGCGTTCACAGTTCTTTGCTTGCGTGACTCTTGGTGGGCAGCTACCTCCCCGCTCACCCCTAAGCGCCCCTAGAGTCTCCCGTCTTACTAAGGAATATCAAACCCATGCAAGAGTCTATCAGCACCCCTACTCGTCCCTACCATGAGAACTTGGGTCAGGTCCTGCTGAGTTATTGGCAGCTGACTAAGCCACGGATTATTTTGTTGTTACTCATTACCACTATGGGTGGGATGTGGTTGGGTGCCCATGGGATGGTCGAGGCACCCCTAGCCTTAGTTACTTTAACCGGGGGGGCCCTAGCAGCAGCGGCAGCTAACGCTATCAATTGTCTTTACGACCGAGACATAGATGGAATTATGGAGCGCACCCGTCATCGGCCTTTGCCCTCGGGGCGGATCCAACCCCAGGACGCCCTCGTGTTTGCCTGTGTCCTAGCATTGCTTTCCTTTGGTCTGCTCAGCTGGTTTGTCAACCTCCTGAGCGCTAGTTTAGCCATGGCCGGGATCATTTTCTATGTTTGGATTTACACCCATCTGCTTAAGCGTCACAGCCCACAAAATATCGTCATTGGCGGAGCTGCGGGGGCTATTCCTCCCCTGGTAGGCTGGGCAGCCGTGACTGGTGACCTAAGCTGGGCAGCCTGGGTACTGTTTGGGATTATTTTTCTATGGACACCCCCCCACTTTTGGGCCCTGGCAATTATGATTCGTGATGACTACGCCGAAGTCAAGGTGCCCATGTTACCCGTGGTGGTGGGTAACCTGTCCACAGCCCGGCAGATTTTCATTTATACTCTGATACTTCTGCCCTTCACCTTGCTACTGGTTTATCCCCTAGGAACCCTTGGCCCCGTTTACGCTGTCTGGGCTTTGGTGCTAGGGGGAGTATTTATTACCAAGGCTTGGGGATTAGTGCGGCAGCCCGATGACCGTCAACAGGCTCGGTCAGTGTTTAAGTACTCAATACTTTACCTAATGCTGCTGTGTGTGGGGATTCTGGTGGATACTCTGCCAGTCACGGTCTGGGTGTCAGGTTTTCTCGCAGCCCCCCTCATTTAAGCTTCTTCCTAGTCACTTTGGTGATCGTTTCCGGCATAATGAAGCAGTGGTATGTCCACTGCTTTTGGCCTATGAAGAATTTGTTTACCCCGGCCATGATTAAGGTGGCGTTGGGATTTTTATGCTGGTTTTTAGCGATTAGCTCTCCGGTCTGGGCCGAAGACTATAATAAGGGCTTCCTGGTGAATGCTGACTTTTCCGGTCGGGACTTGACCGACTCTAGTTTCACCAAAGCTAACCTGCGTCAGAGTAACTTTGCCCAAGCCAATCTTGAGGGGGTAAGCCTGTTTGCCGCCAACCTAGAGGGAGCCAACCTGGAAGGGGCTAACCTTAGTCATGCCACCCTAGACACGGCCCGCTTAACTGACGCTAACCTCCACAATGCCATCCTGGTCGGGGCCTTTGCCTTCAACGCCAAGTTTCAGGGGGCGATCATAGACGGAGCTGACTTTACTGATGTGGAGCTGCGGCGGGATGCCCAACACCTCCTGTGCCAGGTAGCCCAAGGCCGCAACCCAGTAACTGGCCGCCAAACCCGCGATACCCTTGATTGTCCCTGAACTCGTATGCGCTTGAGTCAACTAGTTGCGAATCTGGGCTCTCAGGTGAGAGCCCATAGCCTAGCCACTTGGGGGGAGCTAGACCCATCCTTGACTGGAGTTAGCGCTATCAACCAAGCCCTGCCGGGCACCATCAGTTACGTCGACAGCCGTAAGTACGCAGCCGCAATCCAGCAGACTCAGGCTAGTGCTCTGATTTTACCCCTTGACCCCGAGTTACAAGCTCAAGCCCTGGGGCGGGGGATCGCCTGGATTGCTGCTCCCCAACCCCGGCTGTTGTTTGCCCAAGTCCTCGAACAGTTTTATCCTCCCCTAGTCCCTACTCCCGGTATTCACCCCACGGCGGTGATCGATAGCAGCGCCCAAGTGGGAGAGGGGGTGTACGTGGGGCCTTACGCAGTAATTGGTCCTGGGGTAAGGGTAGGGGATGGGGCCCAGATTTATCCCCAGGTGGTAATCTACCCCCAAGCCCAGATTGGGGAGCGCTGCATTCTCCATGCCGGCTGCGTGATCCATGAACGAACCCAGATGGGGGCAGATTGCATTGTTCACAGTGGTGCCGTCATTGGCGGCGAAGGGTTTGGATTTGTAGCTACTCCCACCGGGTGGCACAAGATGCCCCAGGTTGGGCGCGTAGTCCTTGGGCAGGGAGTAGAGATCGGCTGTCATAGTGCTGTGGACCGGCCAGCCCTGGGGGAAACCAGGATCGGTCAGGGCACTAAGATTGACAATTTGGTCCAGGTGGGCCACGGTTGTCAGATTGGCCAAGACTCCCTGCTATGTGCCCAGGTAGGCTTAGCGGGACGGGTCAACCTAGGCCAGGGAGTAGTCCTAGCCGGACAGGTAGGAATTGCCACGGAGGTCTCCCTCGGGGACCGGGTGACCGCCACAGCCCGGGCCGGGATCATCAGTGACATCCCAACCGGATCCGTGGTCTCCGGACATCCGGCCGTGCCCCATCGCCAGTGGTTGCGCACCTCAGCCCTGCAAAGCCGCCTGCCGGAGATCTACCAGGCCCTGCGCCGCCAGGGTAATCCTGACCTTTAGCCTCGGCCAGCCACGGCGCGGTCTAGGACCTCATCAAAGCGCGCCACCACCGGGTAGGTGGGGAGGTTGCCGTTAAAGATCTGCTGGACCGTAATTCCTCGCCGGCCATAGAATTCGGCGTTACGGTCTTGGTCCACCGCGATTTTTGACCCCTCTAGGGTCACCCCGCCAAATAAACCCTTGCTTTGGGCATATGAGTAGATGTCCGTGTTCTGCTGGGCATCGTTAACGGCCACGGCCTGGGAACCCACAGGACCTGCCGTCCCCGAGACACTTCCCCCTAGGGTGAAGTCATTGGTGAGGATAGTACGTACGCTATGGCGATTGCGAAAGACCAGAATGATGTTGCTGCTTTGGGCGCCGAATTGTAACCCGAAGCTGCCACTACTAATGGTGATGAAGGCGGGATTTGTCCAGCCACCATCCGCCCTGCGCAGCAAGATAATACCCTTACCACCACTACCGCCGAAAATAAACCCCGCCTTGATCACTTGGGGAAAAACGGCGATCGCTTGGGCGTTGCGCAGTACCCAGGGGGGAATACGGGTGCTGGGGTTAGCCATCATGCTCTGGAGGGCAGCTGTGGCGGACCGGACCGTATCTACAGCTCCTTCCCGATCGGCTCGCACAGGGTAGGCTGTAGTGACAAGAGCCGCAGTCAAAACGACCGGAACGGTCCAAAAAGGACGCAGATTCATAGGAGTCCTCACGGGTAAACTCACCTCCTACCCTACTCGACACTGATCCGGAATGTCTAGCTTGGCAACAGTTTTAGGATTTGTTTAGCCGCCCGTTTACATACCCCCGGCTCTCCGAGGGCTTGGCGCAGCTGGTGGTAGTCTTGCTGTAACTTTTGCCGGCGCTGGGGGTCAGTTAGCAGGGCACGGGCCTCCCGCACAATATTGGCGGCAGTCACCTCCTCCTGAAGCAACTCCGGTACAACGGAGGCCATCGCTACGAGGTTAACTGGGGACATGAAGGGAATTGAAAACCTCAGCACCCGCCGCGCCACCCAGGCAGTCAGGGGATGGAGGCGATAAACAACCACCTGCGGCACTCCCAGAAGGGCAATCTCCAGATTAGCTGTCCCCGATTTAGTGATCGCCAGATCCGCTGCCGCCAGGACGGTCTGACTGTCTCCCCGCACTAGAGTGGCCCTTAAATCATACTGGTCTATAGCTGCCTGCAGGGCTGGAGTGTAACGCTCTAGGGCTACTGGGATCCAGAAATCCATCTGGGGGAACTGCTGCTGTAGTTGAACCGCAGCAGCACAGATTATCGGCAGCAAATACTGCAACTCCTGGGGGCGAGAGGCAGGCAGGAGAGCTACAGCGATCCGGTCATCCCTCACCCCTAGGGCGGCGCGGGCTTGGGCTCGGGGGGGGTGGGGTTGGTCTAGGAGGGGATGGCCAACCCAAACCACCTCCATCCCCCGGTCCCGAAAGTAGCTCGCTTCTGCTGGAAAAATTGCCAACAGGCAGTCGGCAATTTGAACAATTTTACTGGTGTGACGGGAATTGTAGGACCAGACCCATTCCTGGGGGGCAATGTAATAAACTACGGGGATCTGGGGGTGGACCCGGTTCATAAACCAGCCCAAACTCAGGTTGGGGCCCATGTAGTCAATTAGGATTACTAAATCAGGGGGGGCTTGGCGTAGGTGGTGGCGGGCTTGTCTTTGAATGCGTAAGGTAGGCCACAGCTGGGGCAGGGATTCCCAGATTCCTACCGAGCCGATGGCGCTAGTCTCCCCCACCAGAGTCGCACCGGCCTGGGCCATCCGCTCCCCTCCTAGGGCTGTAATAGTCAGATCCAAACCCTCCGCCTCGGCACAGGCAATTAGGGCTTGCACTAGCAGGGCCCCTTGGAGATCCCCGGAAACTTCACCAGTACTAATGAACAGTCGATAGGGGCGCGGCATTAGTCTTCAAGGTCCCGGCCCCGCCGGCCTGGGGTAAGTCCCCGCCGGCCCGGGAGCATCGAGTCTCGGCAAAAGCTCTGCAGATGTTCAAGAACCTCGTGCTCTCCCAGCTGCCCCAGCTGATCGAGGGCTTCACTCAGGTGCAAGTTGGAGCGGTACAGAAGTCTAAAGGCCTTCTTCAAGGCCAGGAAGACTTGACCAGCGTGACTGCTACTCAGACCCGCGCGACGCAACCCCACGAGGTTAAGGGAGCGCACCCGGGAGGGATTACCCTCCACTAACATAAAGGGAGGCACATCCCGGTCGATGCGGGCCATGCCACCAACCATGGCCAAGCGACCCACCTGAACAAATTGGTGGACCCCTACCAGACCGCCAATCCGAGCCTGGGACTCAACCCGCACATGACCTGCCAATTGCACCCCGTTGGTAATCACTACTTGGTCACTGATCACACAGTTGTGACCGATGTGGGTATAGGCCATCAACAAGTTGGAATTGCCGATGATCGTCTCTTCAGTGGCGTGGGTAGCGCGATTAATGGTTACGTACTCCCGGATGCAGTTGTCGTCGCCAATCCGCACGCCGCTCGGGGCGCCATCGTACTTTAGGTCCTGTGGCTCAAGACCAATGGCTGCCCCCGGATAGATCTGGTTACGGGCACCAATCATAGCTGGTCCGTAAATTACCGCGTGGGCCCCTACCACGGTAGCGGGGCCAATTGCTACTTGGTTACCAATCACTGCCCCCGGGCCAACGCTAACTGTTGGGTCTAGGTTCGCCCCAGGATGCACTACGGCGGTCGGATGGATGTTCATGCCCCCTCCTCCAAACTGCACCAGCTAGTCAGTCGACTAAAGAGAACATCAGCTCCCCCTCAGCTACCCGTTGACCATCCACTTGCGCTGTGCCCGCCATCTTACCAAAGCGGCGCCGCTTAATCGTCAGCAATTCCACTTCCATGATCAACTGGTCTCCCGGCACTACGGGCCGCCGGAAGCGTACCTTGTCGATACCGGCAAACATAAATAACCCCGCTGGGGTTTCCGGCATCTGGGTCAGAACTACACCACCCACCTGAGCCATCGCCTCAATAATCAGTACCCCAGGCATGATGGGGCGCCCGGGAAAGTGACCTTGAAAGTGGGGCTCATTGAAGGTAACGTTTTTAATCCCTACTGCCTTGACACCGGGTACATACTCGATAATCCGGTCAACCAGGGAGAAGGGATAGCGGTGGGGGAGCAGCTGCTGGATAACTTCGACAGGGAGGATAGGGGAGGTATTCATGGGGACGATGGCAAAGGGGAGACTTGGACAACAAGAGCCCGCGCTAAGTCAATATGAAGGCGGTGACTGGCCTTGTAGGCTAAAACGTGGGCATGGGGGAAAAATCCCAACAGACTCAAGTCCCCTATCAAGTCTAAGAGTTTATGACGCACAGGTTCATTGCTAAAGCGCAAAGGGGGATTGAGCCAACCCTGAGAACCACACACTAGGGCATTGTCTAAGCTCCCCCCCCTGATCAGCCCCTGGGACCTTAACTGCTCAAGTTGGTGAGCCAGCCCAAAGGTCCGGGCCGGGGCAATCTCAGTGCCAAAGGTGGAACAGTTAAGGTCCCAGCTGTACCATTGGCTGCCAATTGCCTCTAGCTCAAAGTCAATACCATAGGTGAGGCGACAGGTAGGAGCGGGTAAAGCCACCACAAAAGCATCTGCGGCCTGAACCGCGACCGGTTGCTCAGGTCCCAGAACTAATCGGGAATGACTAGCTTGGGAAACCACCCCGACCCGCTCGATTTGCTCAACCCAAGGAGCAGCTGACCCGTCGAGGAGGGGGACCTCCGGACCATCTACCTCTACCTGGGCATTGTCTACCCCTAGCCCTGCCAGAGCCGCCAGGAGATGTTCCACCGTGCGCACCCGGGCTTCAGGGGTGCCTAGCTCCGTCGACAGTTGGGTGTGTTGCACAAAGTCTAAGTGGGCGGGGATTCTCGGGGCAAATGGCAGGTCAACTCGGACAAATACCCGGCCCTGGTCTGGGGGGGCGGGGGCAACCCGGACGGTAGTGACCTCACCGGTGTGCAAGCCCACACCAGACAGAAGAAAACTACCACCTAGGGTGTTTTGAGGCTCGAGGCAGTAATTAGCACTCATCTAAAACCGTTGTCCAATCCCAAAGTTGAACTGACTTCCCCCCTGGATATTGAAGCCGTAATCAATACGGATGGGTCCTACCGGCGAATTAATCCGCACTCCTAAACCCGCAGCAGCGCCACTGCCAGGCAGGCCCCGCACGTTTCCAGGCTGGCCAGGGACTAGTCCTTGAGAACCAAGAGCACTAGCCGCATCGACGAAAACGGCCCCACCAACAATGCGGAAAATAGGAAAACGGTACTCTACCGTACCTTGGACAAAATACCGACCACTGCCTACCTCACCCTCTCCATAACCCCGCACCGAGTTACTGCCCCCGAGCACAAAGGCTTCGTAGGGGGGTAAATCTCCTACTACTGCACCGCCCTGCACGTTGAAGGCTAGAACTTGCACTCCCTTATTGCGCAGAGGCAGGAAGCGCACCGGAATGTAGTAGCTGTAGCTGCTGCGGACCCGGTTAAACAGAATACTACCAGAGCCAATTGGAATTGACTGTTCAGTAGCGACTGTGAACACAGTCCCCCGGGAGGGATTGATGCGGTTATTGCGGGTATCCCGGACTAGGCCAAACTGAATTGTGGTTAAGTCATCTACCCCACTCCGGCTGAAGCTGAGCAGCTCCCCGTTGTCAGAGGTAGCTGTGACGTAACCATGGGAGTCAAGGATAGCCACGTGTTGGTAGAGGAAACCTAGAGAAGCAGTCCAGGGAGAAGGATGCAAGGGGTCTTTACCTAGGGGCCGGGTAAAGGTCACCTCCGCCCCGGTCCGGTCAATGACCGGATCATCGCCGTTGGGCAGGTGGATATTAGCGTTGTTACCGTTGAACACCAGGGAGATGGACTGGTGCTTAAACACGTCAATGGTGTAGCCCAGGTGGTGGGGATTGTTCTTAATCCAGGGGTCTGAATAGCTGAGGTCAAACAGTAGGTCCCGCTGCCCCACTTCCACCTCTGCCCCTAGTTTCTGATCCCGGCCCCGGAAATTATCTTGGTTGTAACTGGCAGTGCCAAATAGACCACTCGCAGAGCTGATCCCAGCCCCGACCCCAATGTTACCGTTGCGTTTCTGACTAACATTTAAGATTACCACTACCTTGCGCGGGTCAGCACCAGGTTTCAGGTTAACCTTCACATCGGTGAAAATCCCTAGGTCGTAAAGGCGCTTGAGGTCTTGCTGAACCGTATCGCGGTTGAAAACCTCTCCCGGTTTAAGTTCTAGTTCACGCAGAACAATGTAGGGTTTGGTGTAGGCCTTAACTGGTCTCCCTTTAGAGTCTACTGCCTGACCATCTTTGCCCAGGAAGTTAACCTGAATACTCTCCACCACCCCCTCAGCTATATTCAGGGTGACGGTCCCGTCATCACTGACCTGAGGTGCCCCCACCACTTGGGCTAACACATAACCGTGGTCTTGATACCACTGATTGAGTTGTTGGATCCCCTCCTTTAAATGGCCCAAGTTGAGGATCTGGCCGTACTCGGGACTAAAGATTCGCTGCAATTCCTGCGGGGGGAGGACTTTTGTGCCCGTCGCCTGTACCTGTTTAAGGACCGGGTTAGCTTGCACTTGAAAGGTGACTTTGACGCCGAAGGGGGTATCCGCGGCTGAGACCCGGACCTGGGAAAATAACCCGATGGCGAAGATGGCGTTGACGTCATTTTGCAGTTGGGCTTGGGTAGTTACTTGACCAGGGCGGGTCTGAATAACTTGGTAAACCTTCTGAGCTAGGTCCCCTTTTACCCCCTCCACCGACACCTCAGTCACCAAGATCCTAGTTTGATCATCACCGGAGGAGTTGTCTGGTGTCCCTAAGTCCTGGGGAGCTGGGGAGTTGTCTGGTGTCCCTAGGTCCTGGGGAGCTGGGGAGTTGTCTGGCACGGAGAAATCTGGGCGAGGAGCGGAATTATCCTGGCCGACCGGCAGTTGGAGCTGGTCTGAGGAGGGTATTTGCTGGGCATAAACTCCCCGGGGAGCCGACACCATCCCAGCAATTGCCACCATCAGGAACACGGGACAACAACGAACTACCTTCGGCACCTGCACACCCCAAGCGTCTAAACTGTGCCATTCTACCCCATCTCTAAACCGTTCACCCAAAAAAAGGATGGGAGAGGACCAAATCTAAAACTCGTTGGTAGGCTGTTGATACGTTCCCTAGGTCCTGACGAAAGCGGTCCTTATCGAGAATGCGCTCTTGGGGGTCTGCTTGGGTTTGGTCCCAGAGGCGGCAAGTGTCGGGACTAATCTCATCCCCTAGTACTAGAGCGCCGGCAGCATCACAACCGAACTCTAGCTTAAAGTCCACCAGGGTCACCCCGCAGGCCTGGAAAAACTGGCCCAAAATCTCATTTACCTGCAATGCCAACTTGTAAATTTGGTCTACCTGGTCAAGCCTAGCTAAATTCAGCAGCTGTAGGCGGTCTATAGTTAACAAAGGGTCTCCCAGGGCGTCATTCTTATAGTAGAAGTCCACCAGAGGTGGGTTGAGGGGAGTAGCTAAGGGCAAGCCAGTCTGGGCGCAAAGACTGCCAGCCGCCAGGTTACGTACCACCACCTCTAGAGGGATAATTTTCAGAGCCCGCACCCGGATTTCCCGGGGCGAGAGCTGGTCAATAAAGTGGTTAGGGATTCCTAGTTCAGCTAAGTATTGAAACAAACGTGCCGAAATTGTGCAGTTAATGGCTCCCTTGTCTGCAATCTGACCCCGTTTTTGAGCGTTGAAGGCAGTAGCATCATCCTTGAAGTGGGCTATGAGTATCTCTGGATCCGGGCTCTGGTAGATTATCTTCGCTTTGCCTTCGTAGAGTTTGATCATTGAGGCGACTAAGGGAGGTAACTGCAGATCTAAAGTTAGCAAGAAAACTATCCGCTCCCGTCCCTAGCAACTAGGAGTTTCTGGGGGCAGGAGCGGTCTAGTAGAGTCTTCAAGTCAGAACCCAACTACCGGAAGGGACTCCCAGTCAGCCTCAGTCCTGAGGAAATTTGCCATCCGGAGACTAAATGCCTTCCGAGAGAGCAGCTCCGGCGCGTAGCCAGTTATCTCCAACTTGATGACTCAGGCATTTACTACTGTTTTGCATGAGCATCACCTCCTTAGGGTTTTTTCCCGAGGATCAAGATAACATAAATAATGTCCTGATTGTCAGGGACTTTTCGCCATGACTGCTCCTCTCGAAACCCCTCCTGACCCTAGCTACGTCAAACTCGCCATGCGCCACATGGTGAAACGGCGGGGCTTGTCCTTGCTGCACTTTACTTTGACGGCAACCGCCCTGATTGCCCTGCTGGTGGGACTAGCCTACTTGACTCGCTAGGGAGCAGGCCGAGTATTCCTACCAAAGCGCAACTGGGGATGCTATACCTTAAACTGGTAACGCCGAAGTTTTGTTGAGGACAAAAGTTGCACACGGAAGTGACCATCCAAGATTGTCAGACCCGCCTAGGCTTGGAGCCCTCAGTTTGGCAGACTTGGTTCACGGGGTGGCTTGAGTCATTAGACCCCCACCTTTCCCCCCAGGATGCCTACGAGCTTTGCCTGCGCCTCACCGACGACCAGGAGGTGAAACAGCTCAACTCCCAGTTCCGGAGCCGGCTAGAACCTACGGATGTGTTAGCTTTTCCCAACCTGGGGGGTCTCTCCCTGGCCCAGGAACCTTTATATTTAGGGGATATTGTGATCTCCGTAGACACTGCCCAACGCCAGGCAGACCAGTATGGTCACTCCCTGAAGACGGAAGCAGCCTGGCTTGCTACCCACGGTCTTCTGCACCTCATCGGGTGGGACCACCCCGATGAAAGCTCTCTACAAAAAATGTGGTCGTGGCAAGGCAAACTGCTAACCCTGGTAGGCCTTGAACCCCCCGTAGCCTTCCGGGAGGAACTTGACTCTTAGTTTATGACACCCGACTACATTCCCCCCGACTTAGATTCTTTTCCCTCCCCGCCCCGTTCAGGTAAGCAAAGACTGCTCGCCTGGCGAGTTGCCCCGGGCCTGTGGGCAAGTTTCCAGTACGCCGGAGCCGGCTTAGCCTACGCCTTCCGCAGTCAGCGTAATTTCCGGATCCACTCGCTGATTGCCGCCTGTGCCCTGACCCTAGGTGGGATTTTACATCTACCGGCTGTGGAAGTGGCGGTGATTGGTTTGACGGTCGGGGCGGTACTAGCCCTGGAACTAATCAATACAGCCATCGAATCCGTAGTTGACTTGACGGTCAAACAGACCTTCCATGAACTAGCCAAAATCGCTAAGGATTGCGCAGCGGCGGCAGTCCTAGTAACAGCCCTCGTATCTACACTAGTGGCAGCCCTCCTGCTCCTGCCCCCCCTGCTACAACTGCTGGTCTATAGTTTGAATTCCCTTCCTTGAACCAGGAGCAACCTTGATTCTGATCATTGATAACTATGACAGCTTCACCTATAACCTGGTCCAGTACCTGGGGGAGTTAGGGGCCCAGACTCAGGTATGCCGCAATGACCAAGTGAGTCTAGACCAGATCAGGGCTTGGTCTCCCCGGGGGATTGTCATCTCCCCTGGACCCGGCCGCCCGGAAAACGCAGGTATCTGTCCGGAATTAATCCAGGAACTGGGGCCAACCGTCCCTCTGTTGGGGGTGTGCTTGGGACATCAAGGGATTGGCCAGGTCTTTGGCGGCAAGATTATTCCTGCTCAGGAACTGATGCACGGCAAGACCTCCCCGGTCTACCACAAGGGGGTAGGGGTATTTGCGGGCCTAGACCAGCCCTTTATCGCCACTCGCTACCATAGCTTAGTTATAGAATCGGCTACTTGTCCTGAGGTTTTGGAGGTCACAGCCTGGGTAGAGGACGGTACAATTATGGGGGTCCGGCACCGGGATTACCCCCACCTCCAAGGGGTGCAGTTCCACCCCGAAAGCATCCTGACTCACCAGGGTAAAGACCTACTAAAGAATTTCTTACAGTCCTTGGGGTAGATTCGCCTATGAAACGGAGACAACTTTTACGCTACCTCCAGGGGGGGGGCCTGGCGGTGATGGGCACCCTCCTGACCAAGGTAGGTGGCTCTCGAGCAGCTAGCCCCCTAACCATCCAGTGGTTAGGGCATATGTGCTTTTTATTTACTGGGTCTGGCCGGCGAGTACTGGTCGATCCTTTCAAACCCATAGGTTGCACCGCTGGCTATCGTCCCCCTAAGCCCTTAGCAGACGTGGTGCTCATCAGTAGCCAGCTTCTAGATGAGGGGTATGTGACAGGCCTGCCGGGTAATCCCCAAGTCTTGTACCAACCAGGGGTCTTCCGCGCCGGGGGAATCCAGTTCCAGGGGATCTCCATGGACCACGACCTGAACCAAGGCTACCAGTTCGGCGTCAATGTGGCCTGGAAGTGGTCCATGGAAGGTATCAACATTCTGGACTTAGGGGGGGCCGCAGCACCCATCACCATTGACCAGCAGATTTTAATGGGCCGGCCCGATGTGCTCCTAGTACCGGTAGGGGGAGGCCCAAAGGCCTACGACCCCCCCCAGGCTATCCAAGCTATTGAGACCCTGAAACCTCGCATCGTCATTCCCACCCAGTACTGGACCCAGGCGGCCGACCCTAGCCAGTGTGACCTGGTCACCTTGCAAAACTTCCTCACCCTCCTGAACAAGCACCAAGCCGTCCAAACCTTGCCGGGGGATACTCTAGTACTCACTCCCCAGGCACTGCCCACCAAGGGGACCCGGGTCGAGGTGTTCACGTATAACTTTTAGCAGTTTTACGTTGAGCGCCCTGGTTGAAACAGTAGTTTAGTTACCCAGTGGGCTGTAGAGACCCGACCCCCATGGCTGATCTGGGACTAATATTTACTCTGCTTTTGGTGAGCACCTTAACAGGGTGCTTGCCCGGCCTTTGGTTGCCTGACTGGATCCGGGGAAAGTTTTTGGCAGTTCCGGTTTTGGGTTTTGGTTTGTTTGGAGTCTTTGCTACTCTACTCTACCAGGCAGGCCTCTCACCCCAGGTCAGCCTATACCTAGTCCCGGCTATCTCCCTTGCCCTTGCCCTAGGGTTGGGGAGTAGGCCCAGGCTGAGACTGAACAGGGAGCATCTAGGATTTGCCGGTGTCTGGTGCGGAGCAGTCCTGGTAGCCCTCATACCTAAATGGATAGGGGGAGAGCAGTTCTATGCTTTCCAACTAAACCCTTGGGACCAACTCGGCTACCTGTCAGAAGCCGTCGCCTACAGCCAGCATAGTTACAGTTATCTTTACCACCTGAGTAACAGCCAAGACCCGGTCCTCCTGTACGGCCAACACGAGTTATCCGCTCGGCCTACCATTGCCATTATCCTGGCAGCCGTAGATAAATTGTTTGGTCCAACTCTGATGTCATTTAGTTACACCTACCTGGTGTTCCTGCAGGTAAGTAGTCTGATAGCGGGGACATTTTTAATCGTCAATGTATTTTCCGCTAATCTGTGCAGAGCCGCCTTGGTTAGCGGGGGAATTGCCATCGGTTTTTGTGGACAGTACGTATTGGATATTGACGCCTGGAGTGAGTTAGGATCCCTGCCGATAGCTTTGGTTGGCTATTGCCTGCTGATAGTTTGCAAAGACCCCTCTCGCCTAGAAGTCTCTGGGCAGCTGGAGGTTCTAGGGAAATGGGTAGCTTTGGATGCCATCATCTTCACTTCCCTCATGTTCTTCTACCCAGAAATAGTTATGGTCTATGGGATCGGCTTTCTGATAGTTACTATCAACTCTTTGAGTTACTTATCAGGGGAAACCGGCCGGCTATTGGTGGGTAGTCTGCTCCTGAGTCTGGCGATCACGGGCATACTTTTGGCTCTCTCCTATGAGGGGACTTTGGGATTTTTCGTGGGCCAGTTTAAGTACTCGGCGGCGGGACCCAAAGAAGCTTGGTTAACCAACTTCTCATCATACAACCAGTACCTAATCGGCAAAGATCTACTATCTTGGGACCCAGACCCAGCTACCTATCCCCAACAAATCCGCCTCTTCGGCTTGAGTAGCCTTATCTACGGTTTATTCTCCCTGCCCATTAATGTTTTTATGTCGGTGGTTGGTTTAGGCTATCTCTTGCTTGATAACAGCTATCCTCTCCTTCTGCGAGTTAGTCAAAAGCTAGTTCTCTATGGCCTAGTTTACTACTGGCTTAGGAGTATATTCAGGGAGATTAAACTCGCCATTAAAACCCGGTCTCCACACAGTCCTAGAGGTTTTTACCTGGGCTTGATGGGAATGAGTTTAATACCCATTGCTTTGACAATTAGTGGGGGAAGAATTTGGTTTGTTGGCAAGTCTTTGTCCATGATTATGCCGCTAATTTGTATCGCCATGGCTTCTCCCCTGTGGGGCAGTCCTCGGAGAGATAACCTTGGGCCCGAGCGCTTCGGTAGGTTGATCGCCGCGGCGTTTGTGGCCTTGAGTATTTCTTTGGCGATAATGAGAGCAGCCTCGGTTGATCCCCAGACAGGCTGGTTCGCAGGAAGTTACCCAGTCTACGTCATCAATGGGGAGGACCGCCAAGCCAAGCTGAATTACTCTTGGCAGCTAGGGACCCTAGTTCCCCAACTTAAAGCTTGCTCCCGGGTGGCTGTAGATATTAGCAACCCGGATAACCAGAGTGGCCACTTAGCCCGATATGTGGAACTTTATTTAGATGACCTCGGAATTACCTGGTTTTCTATCCCGAGAACCCATACCCTCTCCCACAGACTAGGTAAAGACCTCGGCTTCCATCCCCCCTTACCCCATCCCCAGTGCCTGATTACGGACCACCCTGAACCTCCCCAATTCCCAGGTCAACAGGTGTTCTCTCTGCGGCGGGCGGGAGCCTAGAGTGAAGATACCTAATTAGTCGTCTAGAGCATCCTACTCCCCAGAGCCAAAGGCTGGAGTGGGGGCGGCAAGATATAATCTAAGGGAAGAAAAATACTTTTCCTTGCCATGTCTCAGCCAGGGCCAATCAACCGTCGCCGCTTTTTGGGTCTGGGAGTGTGCACCCTCGGGGCAGCGTACCTAGGCCGCCGGAGTCTGGCCGCCTTCGCGCCACCCCTGGTTGAGTTTTCCCTTGTAGCGCGCGCCCAACGCGTCCAGCTGGCGGGACATCCTGCCTCTTTGATCACCTACAACGGTTTGGTTCCTAGCCCCCGGCTGGAATTTCGGCCGGGAGATACGGTCCGTGTGCACTTCCATAACCAACTCGGGGAAGCGACTAATCTCCATTTCCATGGCCTCCATGTTTCTCCCCAAGGCCACGGGGACAACGTTTTTCTGCACATCTCGCCTGGAGAGCGCTTCACCTACGAATTCACCCTCCCTGAGAATCATCCCGCAGGCCTATTTTACTACCATCCCCACCTGCACGGTCGGGTCGCCGAGCAGGTATTCAGGGGCCTAGGGGGGATGCTGGTGGTGCGAGGCGACATAGACGAGATCCCGGCGGTTAAAAGCGCCCGGGAAGAATTTTTGTTTCTCAAGGACTTTGCCCTAGACAATCAGGGGGAGATCATTCCCCCTACTCCCGCCGAGCGCATGAATGGCCAAGAAGGGTCCCTGGTTACCGCCAATGGTCAAGTTAACCCCACATGGACGATTCCCCAGGGGGGGCTGGTGAGGTTGCGTATTCTCAATGGTTCCCGAGCGCGATTCTACCGCTTGGCCCTGCAGGGTCATCCCTTGTACTTGATTGCCACAGATGGCAGAGCTCTTGCTAAGCCAGTGGAGCTACAAGAGTTACTCCTCGCCCCCGCTCAGCGGGCTGAAGTTTTAATTCAAGGTAACCAGCCGGCTGGCAATTATCGGCTAATGGACCTTCCCTACGACCGGGGAGGGATGATGACTAGACCCCAAGCGGCTCCGATTTTGATCGCTACCCTCTCCTATCGAGGGTCAGTCCCTCCCTTATCCTTGCCGACTGAACTAATTCCAGTCTCCCCTGTGCCGGAACCAACCCGGGTCCGGCAAATCAAGTTTTCCATGGGTATGGGTGGTATGGGCACGATGGATGGCATGGGTGGCATGAACAGCATGATGGGCATGAACGGTGGCTCCCCCATGCGGTTTTTGATCAATGACCGCACCTTTGACCCCAACCGGGTAGATGCCTTGGTTAAACTCGGGACGGTGGAGGAATGGGAACTGATGAATGTGGATCCAGACCACATGGACCATGTCTTCCACATCCACACCAACCAGTTTCAAATTACCCACCGCAATGGCGTTCCCGAGCCCTACCTGGCCTGGCGAGACATAGCCCTAATGCGGGGAGGCGAGACGGTGCGGATCCGCATCCCCTTTAGGGACTTCCCCGGTCGCACTGTCTACCACTGCCACACCCTAGACCACGAGGATCTGGGGATGATGGGAGTGGTGGAGATGAAGGCTTAAGGATGGCAGAGATAGTATTTTTGACTGATAATCTAGGTAAACTATAAAGAACTAACAGATTAGTTCCTAGTCCCATGGATTATGTCGTGCGGCAGCAGCTGGAGACCATCCTTCAATATAGGTGACAGTCCCTCCTCGAAGACCCACCCACCCTGTGCCAACTCTTGACCGATGGTTGTGGCAGCGGCCATCAGGAGGATATTGATTACCTAATAACCGCCCTAGCGCGGCAGGTCCCCATAAATTCTCTCGCCAGCTTCTGTTTAGCAACCTGCAAAAGGATCTGGAGGATAACTGCGGCTTACCTCGGAGGGCCGCCCAAGGGACTGTGGAGTCTTGGGCTATAGCTCTGAAGGTGAGGCTGCCCCAGGACCAGGATTCAGGGGCGATCCCCCCGACTGTCCTAGCCCCCGCCCCTCGATTTTCGCCCTCCCTGGTCTCTAACCCGCCCCCGCCGAGCCCCTCCCTACCCCTGCTGAATATCATCAGTCTCACCTGTGCTATTGCTGCCCTGGTCGGCACCGGGATTTTCTTTGCCTTCCAACAAGGGCAAAGGGACGTGGTAGTTAAGACCATAGCCCAAACCCCCCCGACCCCCAGCTCCATTCCCACTCCAGCCACAACTCCCCAGACGGAGGTCAGGCTGACCCCCACCACTCCGGTGACAGGTGAACAGGTACCACCTGACCAGTATGGAGCTACTGACCCGCTGATATCCTCCACCCCAGACACCTACGCTTTCAACTTCCCCCAGGCTAGTTGCGGCGATCCTCCTGGTAGTGGCTCCGTGTGGTATCCAGTGTTTATTGACAATGGTGATTTAGCGGCGATCCAAGAGCAGCTTTGTGCCGATGCTCTACCTACGGTTAGGCAAGACACCGGGTTGCCCACCGTCCAGGTAGCCAGCTTCAGCTCCCTAGAAAAGGCACAAGCCTTTGCTCGAGTCGTAGGCGGCGATGTGGGTAGCCCCTACTATCCTTAGAGCTGGCAGACCCAGACAGTTATACCTTACGAGCTCGACTGACCGTCTGAGGCTGGGTGCCCACGAGTAAAGCTAGGGCTCGGTCCGGTAGCCCGGCTACCACTTGCCGGTCAAAATAGTTTTCCAACTGACCAATGATGGCAGCAGCCCGCTCCAAGGGGTTTTCAGCCTGGGTCAACTCGTGCACCAGCCTGATCCACTGGCGGCGGATCAGGTAGGCACTGCGGCGTTCGTCGTAACTTTGGGGGGTGACTAGGGAAAAGTTACCGATCGGAATTAACCACTGGCAATCCCGGTCAAAGGGACCCCCCACTACCGCCCCAGGGCCGGCAAATTCCGCATGGAATCTCTTCCCTACTATCAAGCCGTTGCGGCGTTTCTTATTGACAATCAAGACCTCCCCCTGGCAAATGCGAGCCACTAGTTCCGACTTGGCCAAGAGCTCCTCAGGTAATGGCGACTGATTCATGGTCCCTTGGCGGGCCTTGGGGATCTAGCCGATTTGGGGGCAACAACTGTCAATTGCCGCACCGTCCCTAAAGGCCCAAGGAGGTAAGGTTTTTGGTTATTTATACTCACCCAAACCCCCCCGGCGTTTCCCGCTCGCATGCTTAACTTTTCTTGGGCAGTCCAGGTTGCCTGGGATCCCTGGGGCATCACTCCTGCAAATACAGGTTTACCATCTCTTAGCACCTGAATCCAGGAGGGTTGGCGGAGTACCACGTGCACCTGAATCGAGTTAGAAGTAGCTACAGAAGGGCGCGGGCTAGGGGCAGCAACTGAGGGAATGGGTAAGGGGGCACGGGGGATATTATTCTGGTACAGCAGAAGTAGGGAAAGGCTGTGGACAGATAGACCAATCAATAGGATATAGGTTAAGTAGAGATGTAAGGGGTGCAGCCGGGCAGCAGGCAGGGTCAACCAAGTTCCCCGCCGAGGCCGGGGGGTGCCGCCGAGAGAAAAGGTACCTGCTACCTGTTCCCCGTTATCCCCCAGGGCATCGGCAAACCGGCGGACCAGGCCCTGGAGGTAAATAGGCTCCGGCAGCTTACTCAGGTTCCCCTCCTCAATCGCCTTTAGTTGGCTGACTCGAATATGAGTTACAGTACAGACTTCGTCCAGGGACATCCCCTGAGCTTCTCGCTTTTGCCGCAGACGCGCCCCCACCCGTGCTAATTTGGCGGCCTGCTCCTCCTCAGGTTTCAGGGCTGGTTTTTCCCAACGCTTCCATAACACCATAGGGTTTGCTACTGAGGTTGACAACTCTGACTTTTTAAATAAGCAATTTCGGTGGTGGTCAAGGGGCGACTCGCACCGTAGGGGAGTCCTCCGAGGTTGAGAGAGCCAATCGAGGTGCGATGTAAGCGCAATACTACATGACCCAACTGCTCAGCTACCCGGCGGATTTGACGATTGCGGCCTTCCCGGAGAACCACCTCCAGAAGTGTTTGGTCTGCCTGACTGCCCAGGACCTGCACCCGGGCCGGAGCAGTCAGCTGCCTATCAAGGAGAACACCTTGACGCCAGGCCTGCAAAACTCCCTCGGAAGGACGGCCCTGCACCAGCACCTCATAGGTTTTGGGTATCTGATGTTGCGGATGGGTCAAGCAGTAGGTCAGTTGGCCATCATTAGTCAGGACCAGAGCCCCAGTGGAGTTCAGGTCTAGGCGACCGACGGGATGTACACCGTCTCGAAGATGAGCCGGGATCAGATCGGGCACAGTCGGGCGTCCCTGGGGGTCGCTGCAGGTGCAGATAACCCCCAGGGGTTTGTGCACTAGAAAGTACACCTGACTAGGAGTAGCCCGTACCTCTCGGCCATCAATTGTAATCCTATCTACGGCCAAGTCAGCACCCTGGCCTAGGTGAGCTCGCTGGCCATTTACCATCACTCGACCAGCTAAAATTAGGGTCTCAGCTCCCCGGCGGGAGGCTAACCCTGACTGGGAAATGATTTTCTGCAGCCGTTGTTGCATAGGATCAAGGTGCCCAAACTGAACCCCAGACATGGTCATCCCCAGCTTAGTATTCCCGTTAACTGGCTGACGCGGAGGACATACTGTGGAGATAGAAGCCATCATGACCATATTTTAAGATGACCTCGCATCAAAACTTAATATCGAAACCCGATAGGCAATATAAACCCCTACTAAGCTAGGGGCGAGGGAGTCACCTCACTCGGTGCCTAGGGGTTGAGGCAGCCAAATCTGCAACCAAGCCCCCCCTGTGACTGGATGATTGCTAGCGGTCACCTTGCCAGCGTGGGCCTCAATGATTTGGCGCACGATCGCCAAACCGAGACCTGTGCCCGAGCGGCTATCAGGGCGAGCACGGGACAAATCAGCCCGGTAAAACCGGTCAAACACGTGGGGCAGGGCGCTGGCGGGAAACCCACTTCCCTCATCGATCACCTGCAGATGGATCTGTTGACTAGCATCAACATCTAGGAAAACCTGAATACTCTTGTGGTCAGGGCTATGCTTGATGCCATTGTCCAACAAATTGATCATGACCCGGTACAAGCGCTGACGGTCCGCCAGGATGACTAGGCTATCGGGGCCATTGTAGGTCAAGTCCAGGTGCTTTTGGCGGGCTAACAGATCGAGACTAGACCAGGCTGAGTGAATTATTGGCACCAAATCTAGGTAAGTGAGAGCTAAGGAACGGGAGCTGCCGGTCTTGAGAGCACTCAGTTCTAGAAGGTCTTGGACTAGGTCTCCCAACCGGACTACTTCGGCTAACAAGCGATCCGCCCAAGGCCGCAAATTTTCATCTAAGCGAGCCTGGAGTGTTTCTGCCACTAGGCGAATAGACGTCAGGGGAGTTTTCAATTCGTGGGCAACATCCGAGGTCCAGCGCTCCTGCTGGACGGCCAGGTCAACCAATTCTTGGCGATTTTCAAGAAAGACCCCCACGCGTCCTTGGGTTAAGGGAAAACCAATGCCCCGGAGCGCGTAGGCGGGCTCTTGAATCGGCACCTCCGGGTCCAGACAAACCGGGTGAAAGATCCAAATTTGCTGGACCGAGCGCTGTCTAGACCGAGTTTGCTCAATTAGTCGGTCAAGTTCGTAGGAGCGGACTAACTCCAGCAATAAGCGCTGTCGCCCAGGGTCATAGTCCTTAATTTGCAACAACTGAACTGCCAGGGGGTTACACCACAGGATGCGGTTATCACCATCGACCAATAGGGTACCTAGGGGAGCTTGCCACAGTAACTTCTGCCAACTATGAAGTTGGGTAGCCAAGGACTGGGACTGCTGCTGGAGAGTACTGATGGCGGCGGAGATTTGGAATCCCAGGGAAAGCTGCGCTGGTGCCGCCTGGGGATACAAAGACTGCAATAGCCTAGTCAGGTCCCGCTCCATGCGAATCCGATGCCAGCCTAGCAGGCACAATCCACAGATTAACCCCAGCAGAAACCCAAGAATCACAGCCTATGGTCCTAGTCCGGGATGGTTAACAGAGTGCCAGCTAGGAGCCCTAACCGGCGCTCAGGAATCTACCCTAAACGATAGCCAAACCCCCGCACAGTTTGTAGGATTTGGGGATGACTTGGGTCTACTTCTACTTTTTCCCGCAACCAGCGGATGTGGACATCAACAGTTTTACTGTCACCCATGAAGTCATTGCCCCAGACCCTTTCTAGGAGCTGGTCCCGAGACCAAACTCGCCGCGGGTGACGCATAAACAACTCCAGGATCCGAAACTCCTTAGGAGAAAAGTTAACTTCTGTCCCTCTGACCACTACTCGGCACTCCTGTAGAAATAGGGTAATGTCGGCAAACTTGAGGATTTGATCCTCAGGAATAGTGGTTTCCGGGGAGCGGTAGCGACGCTGCAGGGCCCGGCAACGGGCTATGAGTTCCCGCATGCCAAAGGGCTTAGTGAGGTAGTCATCCGCTCCCACTTCCAAACCTACCACCCGGTCAGTTTCAGTACCCCGGGCACTGAGGATTAAAATTGGCACGTTGCTCCCCTGACGCCGCAGCAGGCGACACAGGTCCAGGCCATTGATATAGGGCAGCATCAAGTCCAGAATGATTAAGTCAAAAGGTGGCGTCAGTTCGGCAGCAGAGAGCTGTTCATAGGTCATTTCTAGGGCCGTGCGGCCATCCCCAGCCGTAACCACTTCGTACCCTTCACCCCCTAGGGCAAAGGCTAAGGTCTCACGAATCAGTTCCTCATCTTCAACAATTAAAACTCTTCCCAGTTTGAGCGCCGCTTGGGATTTAGTGGGTTGGGCGAGTAACATAGGTTTGATGAGGCTGCCTTTATACCTGACTGGGTTTCACATCCGCACAGATCTTATCACCTCAGGACCATGGCTAATTCTCCCCCTCATCCCTGGCGTGGGCGACTCCTGTGGTCTGCTGCTATTTCCCTGGGGGCATTAACCCTGGGAGTAGGTGCAGGAGCATGGTGGCTGAGCGACCACCTGAGCGGCTTAGTGGGAAGTAACTTGACTCGTATCCTGGGACGGCCAGTAGTAATAGGCCCTGTAACCAGATTAACCCCAGACCACGTGGAGTTTGGTCCATCTAAAATGCTCCCGCAACCGCGGGACCGGAGCTCTTTAACTATTCAAGCCCTCGAGGTTAAGTTTAACCCCTGGCAGCTAATCTGCCAAGGCCAGCTCCAGGGAACAGTTAATCTGGTTTCGCCGCGTTTGAACCTGGTTCAAGGAACAGACGGGCGTTGGCTGGAGAGTGCCCATCCCTCCTTTCCTCCCCAGGGTTGGATGACGGTCAAGCGGCTACAGATTAGCCTCCACCAAGCCCTAGTCCGGGTGTCTCCCCTACACCTGCCGGCCCAACTACTCACCGCCGTAGCGGGCCAGGCTACCCTCACCCCTGGTCAGCTGCAGTTTTCCCTCCAGGGCCAGAGAAAATTAGGGGGCGCCTTCCGGCTGCAGGGGCAGGACACCCCGGCAGCTATCACCTTGAGGGCCCAGGTTCTGGGAGTGCCAGCAGCTAGTCTGCCGCCTTTACCGTCCTTAGGGTGGCAACTGCGCGGCGGGGAAGTAACCGGTCAGCTGCGGGTCTCCTCGCGCCGCCACGCCCCCCTCCACCTTGTCGCCCAGGCTAACCTTGAGCACTTAACCGTACGGGGCTCGGACCGGCTGGTGCTCCAAACCCACCCGGCCCACCTGCGTACGGTCCAGGCTGTTACCGGTACCCTCACCTACAACAACTCTCAGGGGCGACTGAGCCTCGACTTACAAGGAAGGCTCGGAGGCCCCCTCCTGGTTAAGGGGTGGCTGGAGCTTCACCCCTATCGGGGGAACCTGGCCATCACCGCCTGGCGGTTACCAGCAAAGGTCCTTAGTCAAGCTTTTCGGATACCTGTGACAATCCGGGCTGGTCACCTAGACACCCGGGTCCACGTCTCCTGGCAGGCCAATCATCTACCTCAACTACAGGGGAGTGCTACCCTCCAAGGGCTGACCGCTGTAGTCCCCGGTTTACCGCGGCCGTTACGCTCAGGTGCCGGCAAAATCAAACTCCAGGGACTTACCGCCTACTTCTCCTCGGTACGCACCACCTATGGAGGTATTCCTCTCCTAGCCCGGGGAAACCTGAATTGGCAACGGGGCTTCGACCTGCAGGTGCAAACAAACTGGGTGGCAGCTCCCCTGGCCCTGGCGGCTCTCCAGATTAATCCCCCTTTACCCACCAGGGGTTGGGTCCGGGCCCCCTTCCATATCAGTGGCCCCCTGAAGGCCCCCCTCCTGGTGGGCACAGTCCAAGGGGATTTGCAGATTGACCGGGTGCCCCTCCCAACAGTCCGAGGGAGATTCCGGCTCGAGGATGGCTATCTACAGGTGACGGCGATCCAGGCCCGACCCCTAGGGGGGGGATTAGTAACTGGCCGCGCCCAGGGACATCCCCTAGGCGTGATGGCCATTACCCTAAGAGGTACAAACCTAGCGGGAGACCAGCTAGGGCGCCTCTACGGGCTGCCCCCTGAGGTGCACTTAGGTCCGATGGGTGGCCAACTCAGGATCCAAGGGCTCCTCACTAATCCCCAAATCCTAGTCAACTTTCAAGCTCCCCAAGGCGATCCGCCACTGGGGGGTGCCCTGGAAATTTATCATCCTGGTCCCCAGTGGAGCGCTACTGGTCTGGTGCACTTCCCCCAGGGCCTAGCAGTAATTCGCCAGGCAATTACCAGTCAAGTACACGTTACCCCAGAGGTGATCACTATCCGACATGCCACCGCCCCAGGATTTCTGGCCCGGGGGAAGATTTTCCCTGACCACCTACAGTTACACCTAGAGCTTCATCACTATCCTTTAGCCCAGGTAGTCGGTTTTAACCTGGCGGGCACTACTAATCTACAAGGAGACCTCACAGGGCCTCTCGGTAGCCCCCAACTCAAGGCTGACCTAGAAACCAGCCCTCTCAGGTGGGGCAGCTATGAATTGCTCAGTCCCCTGAGGGGTGCCCTCTCCTCCACCCCCCGGCTAGTAGCCCTCAATCTTAGGGGAGCCCAAACCCGAGTGGACTTGGCCCTGGACAGGAGCACCCTTAGGCCAGAGCAGTTCTTCCTCCAGCGGGGCCAAGCCATCGCCAGGGGCACACTCCAAGGCCAAGATCTAGTCGGCCAAGTGAGTAGTTTGCCGCTGACTAGCGTCCACATTTCCCTAGGTGGCCTAGGAGATATAACTGGCATCGCTAGCGCTCAGTGGCGATACAATTTCCCCACCCAGACCCTCACTGGTCAGCTGCAGGTCAACCAGGCAGGCCTGAATCAATTCCAGGGGGCTTCCTTGCGAGGACAACTTATTGCCACAAGAAACCTCCTGGTCCTGAGTGATGCCCAGTTAATCCACGGCTCCAGTAAATACTTGCTCAACCTCAAGGCCCACTGGGGTCAGCGCCTGGAAGTAGCAGGGCAATTAGTTGTGCCCCACGCCCAAGTGCAAGACCTAGAAGAAGTCTTGATAAGGGGACCTAAACCCACTCCCGGAGCAACTGCTGCTGACCTTAGCCCAGTCACCATTGGGGACCCCCAAGCCTCTTTACTGGCCCAGATCGACACCTTCAGTCACCTGCATTACACACCCCAACCGCCCTTGCCCATCTCTCCTAAAGGGGAGTTCCAGGGGCAGGTGACTTTTAGGGGCAGTCCCAACCCAGACCAGCCTGCTTTACAGGGCAGCTTCACCTTCCAAGCCCAGGACCTAGTCTGGGGTCAGGCCCGGGCCGACCACCTAGTAACCTATGGTCAGTTTACCCCTCAAGCCCTGACTATCGAGGCTTTTAACTTAGGGTTTGGCGGGGGGACAGCCAGTTTTCAAGGGCGCCTAGGCCAAGGACAGCAAGGACATCTAGAAATCCATGACTACCCCCTAGCCTTAACTAGCCAGGGGGTAGACCTCCAGGGTCACCTAGAGGGGGCAATAAACCTCGCCGGCTCCTTAACCTACCCACAACTGCAGGGGCAGCTATCCCTAAGGGCTGCCACTCTGAATCGGAGTCCTCTACCCGTCGCCCAGGCAACCTTTAGTTACCTAGCCCCCCAACTGCAGGTCCAAGGCCGATCCCTAGTGGGCAATCCCCCTCAACCCGTGACGGTCTGGGGCACCATTCCCTACCAACTTCCTTGGGATAAGGTAACTCCTGGGCCACCCCTGGATCTAAACCTAGACCTTCGTAACCAGGCCCTAGCCTTGGTCAATTTATTTACTAACCGCATCGAATGGCTGACTGGGCTAGGCCTAGCTCGGATCAGGGCCCAGGGCTCCCTAGCTCACCCCCAAATCTCTGGTCGTGTTCAGCTGCACAACGCCAGCTTCAAGATCCAAGGCATCCCAGACCAGATCACACACCTGGACACTCAGATTACCTTGGTACCCGGACAGGTCCAAGTCAAAAGCTTCCATGGCCAACTGAGTCAAGGGCAAGTGACTGCCCAGGGTAATTTGCCCTTGACCCCCGGGGCAGCGGTCCCCACCCTTCAAGTGCACCTAGAGCGGCTGCTCCTAGATTTGCCCAAGCTCTATCAGGGACAAGCGAGCGGCGACTTAGAAGTTACCGGTTCTCTCCCGGCCCCCGCCTTGGGAGGGTCACTCACCCTCAGCCAAGGTCGGGTATTTCTGGCGGGTTCCTCGTTGCCAAGTCACCAGGAGCAGGAGCTGCCACCCTTAAGGTTTCATAATCTCAAGCTTAATCTGGCTGACCGGCTTCAGGTTGTCGAGCCGCCAGTCCTCGATCTGGTTTCCCAAGGGGGTCTCATCCTTGACGGCACCCTAGCGGCACCTGAGCCGACGGGAGAGATAGCCTTTACTGAGGGGGGGGTTAACCTATTCACCAGCAGGCTTGAGCTCAATCGCCGCCAACAAAACTTCGCTAGGTTCACTGGCTCCCTTGACCCCGAATTGCATCTAGGCTTGGAAACCAAGGTCACGGAAGTCACAGGAGGGAGCTTAACCTCCCTTAACCCCCTAGGGAATTTTGCCGGAGGCAACTCTATTGCCGTATCTCCCGACTTTTATGGCCATAACCTAGATTCCCTGCAAACCATTCAGGTCTACCTGCAGGTGCAAGGTAAAGCGAGTGACCTCAAGGAACACTTCAACCAAGTAGTTACCTTAAACAGTAATCCCTCCCGGTCAGCAGCGGAGATTGTAGCTTTACTGGGGGGGGGATTTACTGGTCCTCTACTGCAGGGGAATAGTTCCTTGGCCCTGACCACCCTTGCCAGCTCAGTCCTGTTCACCAGCGCTCAAGGTTTATTTGATCGACTGTTGAGTAGCAGGTTTGATTTTCGGCTTTTCCCTAGTCTCATTCCGGCGGAGAATGGCACCTCTAGCCTCAGTTTTGGCGGCGAAATAGCTTACCGCATTGACCGCCAGATCTCCCTGTCAGTGCTGCAGATCCTCACAGGCCCAGAACGACCTACCCGTTTCAACGTCAACTATCAGCTAGGAGACCACTTGGAACTGCGGGCCACTACCAATTTCCAGGGGGATAACATTGGGGTTCTGGAGTATCGCCAACAGTTTTAGCTTGAGGGGGACGGGCTGGGGCTACAGGTAGGTAAGGGGCTGGAGAGGCCAGGGGAGACCGATGGGCCAGGGGAGACCGATGGGCCAGGGGAGACCGATGGGCTCGGGGAGACTGATGGGCTCGGGGAGACTGATGGGCTCGGGGAGACTGATGCGCTCGGGGAGACTGATGCGCTCGGGGAGACTGATGCGCTCGGGGAGACTGATGCGCTCGGGGAGACTGATGCGCTCGGGGAGACTGATGCGCTCGGGGAGAAATTAGGCTGTTCGGTCAGACCAGGATCAGGAGCAAGGGAAGACTGCAGATTACCGCAGGCAGTCGGCAATAGCAACAGCGCAGCAGCTAACAAGATACGGCGGTACAAGTTACGCATGGTTCCTCCCCCAGGATTACTGGCTTGCTTTTTGCTTCAACATAGGCCACCCTACAAGACTCCCTCTTGCTCAAGAGAGGCAATCATTTGTAAAGCTCGAGGATCCCCCAGGCGCAGCAGAGATGAGCGGGCATCCTCCCGCACGCCTAAGTCAGGGTCCTCTACTAGGGCTTCTATCAGAGCATCCACGGCGGTGGCGTAGACCACATTCGAGGGTAGCTCTCGACACAGCTGCCCGAGCGACCAGGCACAATTGCTGCGCACGACCGGGACTGGGTCTTGGCGCAGGGCTTCAATTAAGGCTGGGAGAGAACCTAGCACGGCCTCATACCCCAACTCGCCCATCTGAGCTAGGGAACTGGCTGCCCAGAGTCTCACCGCCGAAATATCGGTTTTGAGGGCATTAACTAAGGGGGCTAGGGAACGCGGGTCCCGACAGTTGCCCAGGGCCCAAACAATTCCTTTACGCACGTACCCATTCCAATCCCGGCTCAGTTGATCAATCAGGGGTTCTACAGCCTCAGGGGCAGGATTACGGCCTAGGGCGTAGGCGCTACTCACCCTTACCAAGGGACAGCCATCACGCAATAGATGCACCAAAGCCGGAATAGCTCGCGGGTCCTGCAGATCACAAAATGCCCGGCTAGCCTCCATGCGGTCTTGCACCTCCGGGGATGTCAACAACTCCAGCATGACCACCGGGTCAACCACAAGCTGGGAGTCGGCCGTCAGGTCATCAAGGGGGCTGGCCGTATCCGGCAAATAGTCATCCATGGTTAGCTTTCAACACCACAAACAACATTATTCCATGGCTCCTAACTCATGCTACGTTGGGCAAAGTGACTTTGCCGGAAACATCGTTGGGCTTAGACCCCGGACTCACCTCAAATCTCAGTGCCAACCCCGCCCATGAACTCTTACTCGATCGCACTTTTTGGCACTAGTGCTGACCCACCAACCCAGGGACACGAGGCGATTGTAGTATATCTAGCTGCCCAGTTCGATCACGTAGCGGTCTGGGTTGCCCACAATCCCCTCAAGCAGCACCACGCCTCCCTAGAACAGCGAATGGCGATGATGCAGTTGCTGATTACCCCTCTTCCCTACCCAAATATTGGTTTTTACCCCTCCTTGAGTGACCCCCATACCCTAGTGACGGTCGAGCGGGCTCGGCAGCAGTGGCCGGCCGCCGATTTCACTCTGGTGGTCGGATCGGATGTTGTGTACCAACTACCCTACTGGCACCAAAGTCAAGCCCTCCTAGCCCAGGTAAAGCTTTTGGTAATCCCGCGGCCTGGCTGTCCCCTGGCGCCCGATACCTTAGCTGCCTTGGCCACCGAAGTTAAGGTGGCCGATTGGCAGGGGCCCCCTGGATCCTCCACCGCTAGTCGGGAGGGAAAAGACCTAGAGGTCCTTACCCCAGCAATCCGGGCCTACGCTCGCACTCACCAGTTATACAACTGGCCCAGGTAGCCTAGGGGCACGGGATAGGAACCAGAAATGGTAAAGTTTTTATTAAAAGCCTAACTACAGTTACCCTGGTGTCTGCTGAGACTGACCCGTCTGCTTCCCTTCAGCTGTTGTTGTTTGTCGACCGCCGTCCTACCTCACTGCCTCAAATCCAGCGGATCCGGTCTCGCCTGCAACACCTGCAAAGTCAATACTCCTTCCATCTGCAGACCATCGATATTACTGAGGAGCCATATTTGGCTGAGTATTTCAAGCTAGTTGCTTCCCCAGCCCTAGTTAAGATTTGCCCTGAACCCCGCCAAATCCTCGCCGGCACAGAACTGATCACACAGCTAGAGACCTGCTGGCCGCGGTGGTTAGCAGCCGTTGACTCCAGCAATCCCCCCTCCTCTCCCCAAGTTCCGGTAGTCGACACCTCAGTCCTGATTCAATTCACCGATGAGATCTTTCGCCTCAAGCAGCGGCAGCAGGAGTTAGAAGAACAGCTACAGTTCAAGAATCGCATGATTTCTGCCCTTGCCCACGATCTGCGCAATCCCCTGACTGCCACCTCAATTGCCTTAGAAACCATGGAGATGGGTCTTTACCCCCGTGCCCCAGGGGCTAGTCCCCTAAGTCCTGAAGTGATGGCGCAACTGCTGCACCACGCCCGAGTACAGACGGCCACCATTAACCGGATGATCACCAGCATCCTGCAAAGTAATCCCAACAGTCAGCAGGCTCTGACCATGGAGCCACGACCCTTTGAGTTGGGGACCCTAGCCCAGGAGGTGTTAAACCTCCTGCAGGCACAGGGGGAGGCCAAGCACCTGCACTTCAAAACCGATCTACCCGCTGATCTGCCCCCGGTGTACGGTGATCCGGAACAGATCCGCCAGGTATTGATGAATCTGCTAGACAACGCCATCAAATACACTCCTGCCCAGGGAATAGTGCAGATATACGCCGTTCATCGCACTACCCGTAAGATCCAAGTCAGCGTCCAGGATACGGGCCCTGGGATCCCCGCTGACCAGCAGCAGCGAATTTTTGAGGATCATGTTCGCCTAGACCGGGATAAGAATCAAACCGGTTACGGCATCGGTCTGGCCCTGTGCCGGCGAATTGTCCAGAGCCACTACGGCCAAATCTGGGTAGACTCAGTCCTTGGTCAGGGGAGTTGTTTTCACTTCACCCTGCCTGTTCACCAAGAATAAAGCTAGGCTTCGCGGCAGACCCGGCGCACACTGAGGACGTCCTGAAGCTTACGGACTTGAGCGAAGGCGCGCTCTACCTGATCCCGGTCCTTCACCTCAATGCAAAGATCAATGGACACCAACTCCTCATTAAAGGTGAGGTTGACGTTGCGTACATTAATACTGCTATCAGCCAGGCGGGCCAGGACATCTTTGAGTATGCCTACTCGGTCAATAGCACTGACTTGGACATTGACTGGGTAGGTAAGGGGCCGCCCCCGGTTGGTGTCGTGATCGTTCCAGGTAACAGGTAAGAGCCGGTCCCCAGGGATGGAGTGGAGATTTTCACAGCTCTGGCGGTGAATTGAGATGCCACGGTTTCCCAGGGTCACCACCCCAATAATTTCCTCTCCAGGAAGGGGGTTACAACACCCGGCCAGGTGGTATACCAGACCCTCTACCCCCAAAATCGGGGACTTAGGGCGCCAGACTTCCCCAGTTTCGCGCATGGGGCGCGGCATCTCCAAGGCAGAGCTCTCCGGCCGAGCCGCATCCCGTAACCGGTTAACCACCAGGCCCAGGGTTACCTCCCCGTAGCCCAGGGCCGCCAACAGGTCATCAACACTTTGGTAATTACATCGCTCAGCTACTGCTAGCAACCGGGGAGACTTACGGAGCGTTTCAAAGCCATTTTTACCTAATTCCCCCTCAAGGATTTCCCGCCCCCGGTTGATGTTCTCCTCACGACAGGATTTTTTGTACCACTGCCGGATTCGACTGCGCGCCGCCTCAGTACTGACGAAATCTAACCAATCTAGACTAGGATGGCTATTCTTTTGGGTGATTACTTGCACTATATCGCCGTTTTTAAGTTGGGTGTTCAGGGGCACCATGCGGCCGTTTATCCGCACCCCCGCGCAGTGATTACCAACTTCGGTGTGAATGCGGTAGGCAAAGTCCACCCCAGTTGACCCACGGGTGAGGGACACCACATCCCCCTTGGGGGTAAATACGTAGACATCCTCATCAAAGAGGCCCCCCTTAACCGTATCCAGGTACTCTTGGGCATCCTTGAGGTCACTTTGCCACTCCAGGAGCTGCCGCAACCAGGTAAACTTCTCGTCGTCACCGCCAGGCTTGTTGCTTCCGCCCGATTCTTTATATTTCCAGTGGGCAGCGATCCCATACTCCGCCACCTGGTGCATCTCCAGAGTTCTGATTTGCACCTCTAAAGGGTAACCTGACTCCCCAATTACCACCGTGTGTAGGGACTGGTAGCAGTTGGGTTTCGGCAAGGCGATGTAATCCTTGAAGCGACCAGGAATCGGCTTAAAGGAATCATGGACGACCGCTAGGACTGTATAGCAATCCCGCTCCCGGTCCGTATCAAGGATAATCCGAATTGCCGACAGGTCGTAGATGTCGCCAAACTCCTTATGCTGCCTTTGCATCTTCTGGTAGATGCTATACAAATGTTTGGGACGGCCGCTGATGTCGGCAATGGCTACCCCGGCCTCCCCTAGCCGCTGACGGAAGGTCAGTACTGCCTGGTCCAAGTACAATTGGCGGTCTGAGCGTTTTTCCACCACCAGCTCTTGAATTTGGCGGTATTGCTCTGGCTCAAGGTATTTGAAGGCCAGGTCTTCCAATTCCCACTTAAATTGGCCGATCCCCAGGCGATTCGCCAGGGGAGCAAAGATTTCCCGGGTCTCCCGGGCGATTCGCCGCCGCTTGTCCTCCCCTAGGTGCTCTAGGGTGCGCATATTATGCAAGCGGTCAGCTAGTTTGACTACAATCACTCGGATGTCTTGGGCCATGGCTAAAAACATCCGCCGGAAGTTCTCCGCCTGTCGTTCGGTTTTGCTTGAGAAGTTAAACTTAGATAGCTTCGTCACTCCCTCTACCAGGGAGCGCACCCCCGGACCAAATTGCTGCTCCAGGTCCTCCAAGCTTGCCTGAGTATCCTCGACAATGTCGTGCAACAGTCCAGCTGCCAGCATCTCCGGTCCGGCCCCCAAACTGTGGAGGAGAGTAGCCACAGCGATGGGGTGGACGATATACTCTTCCCCAGAAGCCCGCTTCTGCTCCTTCTCCCTGTGGTGCTGATGGGCAAACTCAAAGGCGGCTCGGATCAGAGCCTTCTCCTCCAGAGGGCCTGTGGTGGGCAAGGGAGTGGCAAGACACTCCCCCAGCCAGGTGGGAATCTCAATGGGCTGAAGGGCAGGGCTGGAGACCATGGCAGCAGGCGGTGAGAGAGTTGATTGACCATTGTAACATTCACCCAGGAGAGATTCCTTGAGGGAGGCTACCTGCCCATACCAAGAGTTACTGGGGCACATCGAGGCCTTGACCAGGGATCTCCAGGGCCAGGGGGTCCCTGACCTAGAACAATTGCAAGGCTGCTTCCGAACCCGGATCCTTAACCAGGGGGCACAACCGGGTTGGCAGCAGCGATGTCACACAGAAATGCATCGGCGCCTGCAGTTGCTGGTCACGGAGGTCCAGTTTCTTAAGGTGATTCGGCAGCCAGCTAAAGGGCAGGCGGTCTGTCAGCGAGCCCTCACCCATCTGGCAGCCCTCGGGAACTACTGCCGGGCAGCAGCTCAGCTATCCCCGACTGAGCCAACTGATAGCCTCGCGAATCCAACCCTCAGCAGGAGTGGAGGGGGAGAGTTGGGAGCCTAGGACCTCTAGGGCCTCGGAGACCTCCCGGGACTCGTAACCGAGGGCTTCTAGGGATATCTCCACCTCCGCACGCACTGAGTCTGGAATAGTCCCCCGGGCAGAGGGGAGGCGCAGCTTGCCTTTGAGCTCTAGAGCAATGCGCTGGGCGGTTTTCACGCCAACACCGGGGGCTCGGCTCAGGGACCTGGCATCACCGGTGACAATAGCCTGGACTAGGGCGGGCAGATCCCAGGTGTCTAACAGGGCCAGGCTGGCTTGGGGACCGACACCATTCACCGCCAACAGTTGCCGGAACAGGTCACGCTCCGAGGCACCGGCAAACCCGTACAAAGTCAACTGGTCTTCCCGGGTTTGCAGGTGGGTAAAGACCTGGATTGGCTCCCCGAGGGGGAGAGCTCGGGCCATCCGGCCTGTGACCTGGAGTTCGTAGCCTACCTGCTGGACCTCTAGGACTAAAATAAAGCGGCCACTTCCGGCCGGCTCTAGGGTAATTGCAAGCCCCCGTAGGTAACCAATCACTTAGCCTCCATCCAGTTATGTCCCTGGTGGAGGTCCACTGGGAGGGGTACGGAGAGGGGGAAAACCGTTTCCATGATCTGCTTAATGCGCGGGGCAAGGTCCTCCCATTCTTCGGGGGGAGATTCAAATACCAATTCATCATGGACCTGCAGTAGCAGGCGGGTTTGGTAGCTCCCAAGCAGCTGATCGATTTGGATCATAGCTAGCTTAATTAGGTCGGCGCTAGACCCCTGGATGGGGGCATTGGCCGCTGAACGCAGCACAGCTGCATCATTCTGGTTGCGAATCTTGAGCCGCTCCAAGTCGATGGCCGCCGGCGAGGTCCCCTGGAGGTGACGGAGGCTATCGGTGGCGAATTGAAAGTAGCGGCGGCGCCCGAGGAGGGTCTCTACGTACCCTTGGGCAATGGCCTGCTGCTGCAGGAGCCTCAAGTACTCAAATACTCGATCGTAGCGCTGGTTGAAGCGGCGAATAAACTCCCGGGCCCTGGACACCTCCACCCCAGTTTGGCGGGCAAATTTCTGGGCACCCATCCCGTAGAGGACACCGAAGTTGATCACCTTGCCGAGCCGCCGCTCCTCGGCACTAATCTCCTCCTTGTCTAAGAGCACCTGGGCAGTCAAGATATGAACATCCTGACCCTGCTGGTAGGCCGCCATGAGCACCGGCTCCTGACTGAGGTGGGCTAGGATCCGCAACTCGATTTGGGAATAGTCAGCACTGATTAAAAGCCAGCCAGGTTCGGGAATGAAGGCTCGGCGGACCTGCCGGGAAAAGGCGGTGCGGATGGGGATATTTTGGAGATTGGGGCGGGATGAGGAAAGGCGACCAGTGCTAGTGACTGCCTGGTTAAAGTCCGTATGGACGCGACCAGTGTCGGGGCGCACTAGTTGGGGGAGGCTATCCACGTAGGTAGCCTTTAGTTTAGCCAGAGTACGATACTCCAGGACCGCATCCACTACCGGGTCTTCCCCTTGAAATTTTTCCAGGGTGGCAGCATCCGTAGAGTATCCCAGACTAGTACGGCGAGACTTGCGGTGGTCTAGGTGGCGTTGCTCAAACAGGAGGTCACTGAGTTGCTTGGGGGAACTAAGGTTAAAATTCTGCCCGGCAGCGGCCCAGGCCCGGGCCTCAATCTGCCGCAGGTCCTGCTCCAGGCTGAGGGAAAATTGTTTGAGGTAGTCTAGATCCACCCGGACACCCCAGGACTCCATCTGGGCTAGCACTGGTTCTAGGGGTAACTCCACCCGGGTAAATAGTTCCTGGAGAGCGGGCAACCGGGCCAATTCGGCTTGCAGGGGTCCTACCAGCCGCCAGGTAGCGTGCACATCCATGGCACAGTACTGAGCCACTGCAGCAACCGATAGGTTAGCGATGGTCTGCCCCTTGGGCACTAAGTCTGTGTAGCTTTGACAGGTCAGTCCCAGGTATCTTCGGGCCAAGTCCTTGAGGCTGTGACCGGCATCGGGGTTGAGAACATAGCTAGCCAGCATGGTGTCAAAGACCACCCCCCCCAGGTTTATCCCCTGCACCTGGAGGATGCGGCGGTCAAATTTGGCGTTTTGGAGAGCCTTGGGGTACGCAGGGCTAGTGAGGATGGGCTTGAGGGCCTCCAGGACCTTTTCCACCTCCAAGTTAGGCCCCTGGTTGTGACCTAGGGGAATGTAGGCCATATCAGCACACCCCTGTCCCCACGCACAGCCTATACCCACTAGTCGAGCATCTTGGGGCTCAAGGGCCGTAGTCTCCGTATCCCAGGCAGTCAACTCGCCGGGGCGCAGATGGTTTATAAAGTCCCGCAGGGCTTCTGGGGTGCTGAGGATTTGGGGTTGGAGTTGAGGGAAGAGGGGCTCCTGTTGGTCCGCGGCACTGAAAAACCACACATCCTCTGGCTCCTCAACCGGTGCCCCTAACAGCGGGGCCACGGCCGGTAACTTCTCCAGCAGTGTGCGTAACTCTAATTGACTTAGAAGCGCCGCCGCCTCCTGGTAGTCAAACCCCCTCAAGACCAGATCCATAGGATCCACCTCTAGGGGCAAATCCAGGACTAGCTGAGCTAGGATCTGGGACTGCTGGGCTTCTTCTCGTCCCTGGATCAGTTTTTCCCGGGTGGCTCCCTTAATCTCATCGAGGTGGTCATAGACCCCCGTTAGGGAACCGTAGGTGTTAAGCAATTGCACCGCCGTCTTCGGTCCGATACCGCGCACCCCAGGGATCCGGTCAGAGTTGTCACCGCATAGGGCCTTGTAGTCGACCACCTGCTGGGGTTGAACACCTAATTTTTGTTGTACTTCCTCTGGGCCATAAACTTCCACCCCGCGGCCCCCTAGGTGGAGGATCTGAATATCTTGGCCAGGCCTAAGGAGCTGGAAGAGGTCTTGGTCACCGCTGAGAACCGCCACACGGTAGTCATGAGCCAGAGCACCGGTGGCCAAGGTACCAAGCACATCGTCCGCCTCAAAACCTGGCTTACTAACCATGGTCAGGCCCAGAGCCGCCAGGACTGCCTGTAATTGCTCTAGGTCCTGGTAAAACTCCTCCGGCGCCTGGGTCCGACCCTGCTTGTAGTTACTGTCTAAGGCGTGACGAAAGGTCGGCCCCTCCAGATCAAAGGCCACCCCGAGGGCTCTGGGCGGGTAGGCCTGGACCACCTCGAATAGGGCCTTCAAAAAGCCGAAGCATACACTAGTCGGCAGACCAGACTGGGTACGCAGGCCACCTGCCGAGTTTTTGGCATGGGCAAAATAGGAACGAAAGGCCAGGGAGTGACCGTCTACTAGTAACAGCAGGGGCTTCATAGGCCTACCCTAGCACTTGTCGTAATTTTTACCCAATTGGGGTAGAGATGTCACGACCCTGCCACAAGCCCTAGCTAGAGTAGGATTGGGACAACTGAATAAACACTTCGACGAGATTCAGTAAGCTTTGTGAGGAGAAGAACGGCAGTCTCAGCCATGGTTGCGAAACTCAGCTAGCTGAGATTGCTGAGGGCGGCCAGGGGTCCAAAGGCTTCAGTACTCTGGCTGCCCCGTACTAGTAGTAAAGGAGATTTTTCATGAAGCTCAAACCGGTTGATCAACCCCACTCCCATTCCTTCCCCAAACCCATCCTCTACATGGCTCTGCCCCTGGCAGGAGCCCTAGTGGCCTTGGGGGGCAGCCACGTTCTGTCCGCTAACGTTGCTCCCCAGATACCTCCTGCCCTAACAGCCCAAACCCCGCGCAATTCAGCGGCGACTTCTGCCCTTGTCAATCAAGACCAAAACTTTATCTCCCGAGTGGTGCAGAAGGTAGGGCCGGCGGTGGTGCGCATTGATTCAACTCGCACTATCACCACCGATGTGCCGAGCATTTTTAGTGACCCCTTCTTCCGCCACTTTTTCGGGGGTGAATTCCCCACCCCCCCCTCTAAGGAAATTGAGCGGGGGACTGGGTCCGGATTTATCATTGATAGCAACGGTACTATACTTACCAATGCCCACGTGGTGACTGGTACTCCGACCGTGAGGGTCACCCTTAAGGATGGGCGGGTTTTCAAGGGCCGGGTCCTAGGGGCAGACCCAGTCACTGACGTGGCAGTAGTCAAAATTGACGCCCATAATCTGCCCACTGTCACCCTAGGCAACTCAAACTTGATTGAGCCCGGGGAGTGGGCGATCGCCATTGGCAATCCCCTCGGGTTAGATAATACAGTCACAGCGGGAATTATTAGTGCCACCGGCCGCACCAGTGCCGAGATTGGTATCCCAGACAAACAAGTAAACTTCATTCAGACCGACGCGGCGATCAACCCGGGCAACTCGGGGGGGCCCTTGCTCAATGCCCAAGGAGAGGTAGTGGGCATCAACACAGCCATTATTGGGGGAGCCCAAGGCTTAGGATTTGCTATACCCATTAACACGGCCAGACGAATTGCTCGGGAACTGATCGCCCACGGCCATGTGGACCACCCTTTCCTGGGGATTGAAATGGCCACCCTTACCCCGGCTCTGCAAAAGCAGATCAATAGTGACCCGAATAGTAACTTGACTGTCAAACAAGACCACGGCGTCCTTGTAGTCCGAGTCATGCTCAATTCCCCTGCCTCCCGGGGCGGTATCCGAGCCGGAGATGTGATCGTCAGTATCAACAAGCAGCCGATCAAGACTGCCCAGGAAGTGCAGCGGGCAGTGGAGAAAAGCACCGTCGGTGGTACCTTAGACGTTGAGGTGGAACGCAACAGTCAGCTGGTCAGCTTGACAGTCCATCCCGGTGCCTACCCTACTAGCCAAGCTCCCGAGTGACCCTCCTCACCATTGCTCACCTAGGACCTACTGGGACCAACACCGAATCAGCAGCCCTGGCCTACCAAAGTTGGCGGGGGGAAGCAGCCCAATTGTTGTGCTCCCCCACCATCTCTGAGACCCTAAAAATGGTCGCCACTGGCCGGGCCGACCTGGGGGTTGTACCTGTGGAAAATTCCCTGGAAGGGGGAGTTGCGGCCACCCTCGACACCCTTTGGGAACTAGAGGGTCTGCACATCCATTGGGCTCTGGTGATGCCGATCGTCCATGTCCTAGTCTCCGCCGCTGCTACCCTAGAGCACGTTCGGGAGGTCTACTCCCACCCCCAGGCCTTGGGCCAATGTCAACAATGGCTGGGAGCCTTTTTACCCCAGGCCTCCCTGGTGCCCACGGCCTCGACCACGGAGGTCCTTGGCCAACTGCCCGCCCACTCGAGCTGGGGAGCGATTGTATCCCCCCGGGCGGCTCAACTTTATCAGCTGCCAGTCCTGGCGGGCCCCATTAATGACCGCTCTGGTAACTACACCCGGTTCTGGGTGGTTGGGGGTGCTCCCCCGCTGACCGCCCAGCCCCAGGCTTCCCTAGCCTTTAGTCTGCCGCGCAATACCCCCGGGGCCTTGGTGCAAGCCCTAGAAATTTTTGCCCGCCGCCAAATTAACCTCAGGCGTATTGAGTCTCGGCCGACTAAACGCTCCCTAGGGGAGTACCTATTTTTCCTAGACTTGACTACTGATGAGCAACCCCTTGAGGCCGCTCTGGAGGAACTGCAGGCAGTATCCGAACGAGTTAAGCTCCTCGGAGTCTATGGGGTAATTAAACTTGAAGGAGAGCTAGCCTAGGTCCCGGGGACACACCAACCAAGGGAAGTGATATCCTCGACAAGGTGTCGGATCAGCAAATAATCGCTAGCTTTATACCTAACCAATGGGACAGACCACCTGGCAGCCCCGGGACTTATCTCCAGGGACACTTTTTGGCACTGATGGGATTCGCGGGCAGGTGGGTTCCTTTCTCACGGCTCCCTTGGCCCTTGAGGTGGGATTTCGCACCGGAATCGCCCTAGGGGAAGGGACTGGTCCAGTGATTCTCGGCCAAGACTCCCGCAGCTCCAGCGATATGCTGGCCTTGGCCCTAGGGTCTGGTTTGACGGCAGCAGGACTGGAGGTTTGGTACCTAGGTTTGTGTCCAACCCCGGGGGTGGCCACCATTACCCACGACTCGGCAGCGGTCGGGGGGGTGATGATCTCCGCCAGCCATAATCCCCCGGGGGATAACGGGATTAAGATTTTCACTGCCCAGGGCACTAAGTTGGATTCGGAACGCCAGGGGCAGATCGAGGCTGCTATGTCTCTCCCGTGGTCGGCAGACCTCATGCCCCGGGCCTGGGGTCGCTGGATTGAGCGCTCCGATCTGGTTCATCAGTACGGCTTGTCCTTGGCTGCCTCGGTGGGTTGTACCCTAGGCGGCCTGCGGGTAGTGCTAGACCTGGCCTGGGGGGCAGCTGCCCTGGTAGCTCCTGAGGTTTTCCGCGCCCTGGGGGCGGAGGTGATTCCCCTCCATGACCACCCGGACGGGGGTCGGATCAATGTGGATTGCGGCTCCACCCACCTAGCCCCCCTGCAACAGGCTGTAGTTGCGACCAGTGCCAATCTGGGCTTTGCTTTCGATGGGGATGCCGACCGGGTTCTGGCCGTCGATCACCGAGGCCGGGTAGTGAATGGGGACTACATACTTTACCTGTGGGCCAACCACTTGTATCACCAGGGACGGTTGCCGGGGGGGAGAATCGTTTCTACGGTCATGGCTAACCTAGGGTTTGAGCAGGCCTGGGTAGAGGCCGGGGGGGAGTTTATCCGCACCCCTGTGGGCGATCAGCACGTCCAGGCCGCCATGCTTTCCTCGGGCGCAATGTTAGGGGGAGAGCAGTCCGGTCACATTCTCTGTCGGCACTACGCCGTTAGTGGGGATGGGTTGCTAACTGCTCTACATCTGGCAGCGCTAGTGCAGGAGTCCGGTACTTCCCTGGCTGACCTGGTAGACGCTAGCTTTCAGACTTACCCCCAATTGCTGCAGAATGTGCGGGTAGAGGACCAGAACCGACGTTTAAACTGGAAAAATTGTCCTCCCTTAACAGCGAAAATCGCGGAGGCTGAGCTAGCCCTAGGTAACCAGGGTCGGGTGCTGGTCAGGGCCTCAGGCACCGAACCCCTAGTGAGAGTTATGGTTGAGGCTCAGCAGGAGGCGTTGGCTACCTACTGGGCCCAGGCTCTGGTGCAGGAGGTCGAGAAACACCTAGCCTAGGGTCAGTCAGCGTGCAGCAGCAGGAGGCGTTTGGGGTCTAGATACACTTGCCAGGGCAAAACTTGGGCGCGCAGGTCCTGCCACTGCCCTCGTTCAAGCTGGACTTCTAAGCGATGATCGTCGCCATTCGGGGAGTGGAGCTGCAGGTCCAAAGTCACCTGCCAAGGACTTTCCCGGACACTTTTAGGCCAGCCGGGAAAAGAATTTTGCGCCTGGGGCACCCACCCGAGGGTCACGTCTAGGGGTCTAATGCCCACCCAACCGTAGCCCCCTCCCAACTCCAGGTCACAACCCCAGTCTAAGGCCCGTTGTCGGCCCCCCGGCAAGGGTTCGAGACGGGAGAAGTTACGGCAGCCCGTGAGCCTAGCCGCCGTCAGGGTACCCGGGTGGGCTAAGAGCTGTTCCTTGGGGGCAGCAGCGATCACCCGGCCTCGATCCATCACCAGGAGGTGGTCACAAAAGTGGTAAGCCTCCTCCAGGCTATGGGTCACAAGCAGGGTAACCCCGGCATAGGTTTTCAGCACATTGAGCAGCTCCTGCTCAAGTTGGTCCCTGAGATAACTATCTAGGGCCGAAAAGGGCTCATCTAGCAGCAGAATTTCCGGTTCACACACCAGAGCCCGGGCTAAGGCTACCCGCTGGCGTTGCCCCCCAGACAACTGGGAGGGCCTACGGTCAGCTAATCCTTCCAGATGTAGCTGCCTGAGTTGTTGGTCTACCCGTCGCCGCTGCTCAGCGGCTGGCAACCCCTTCAACCCAAAGGCAATGTTTTGGCTAACGCTCAGATGGGGAAACAAGGCGTAGTCCTGAAACAAAAACCCCACTTGTCGCTGGCCGCTGGTAGTATTAACGCCACCGCCGAACAATGCTCGTTCGCCTAGGTAGATATAGCCCTGGTCGGGGGTCTCTAGGCCGGCAATGCACTTCAGGGTCATACTTTTACCCGCCCCCGAAGCCCCCAAGATCCCCACTACCCCGCTGGCTGTCCCGCTAGCCTGGAGGGTGAACGAGCCTAGCTGTTTAGTGAATTGCCAGGTCAAGCCCGGGGAGGGGCGGCGCTCCGGTAGGGGGAGCGGGGCCCTGCGAGGCCGCGGCAGCGCGGGGGGAAAACGCAGCCAGTGCACCAGCAGGATCATCCCTACGCCCATACCTAGGACTACGCTGGTCCAACGGGCAGCGGTATCTAAGTCCCCAGCACTGGCGGCAGCGAAAATGGCAATGGGGATAGTCTCGGTCCGCCCGGGAATATCCCCCGCCAGCATCAGAGTGGCCCCAAACTCCCCCAGGGCCCGGGCAAAGGATAGGACCACTCCCGATAGGAGGCCTGGCCAGGCCAAGGGCACCATTAGCTGCCAAAACAGGGTCCAGCGGCCAGCCCCTAGGGTGAGGGCAGCCTGGACTAGGTTGGCATCTACCTGTTCAAAAGCCGCCAGAGCCGAGCGGTACATCAAGGGGAGAGACACTACCGCTGCCGTTATTACCCCGGCCTGCCAGGTGAAGATTAGGTTTAATCCCAGGTGCTGCAGGGTCCGGCCTAGGGGACTAGAACTCCCCAGAAGCAACAGCAACAAAAATCCGACTACGGTCGGGGGCAGTACTAAAGGGGCAATTAGGAGTGAATCTACTAGTCCCCGGGTCCAACCCCGGCGCCCTAACATCCACCAGGCCGCCCCTGTCCCTAGGGCCGCAGCCAAGGGCGTACCGAGCAGGGCGCATTTGAGGGAAATAATCAGGGGAGACCAAGTCATCGGTGCTGCCGAGCCCCTAGCTACTTGAGGGGCAAAAGCTTAAAGCCAGCCTGGTCAAAGACCTTCCTAGCGGGGGGCTGGGTGAGAAAATCCAGAAAATCCTCAGCGGCCTGGGGATGGGAGCTAGAGTTGATCACCGCCCCCGGATAGATGATTGGCTGATGGGATTGGGGGGGAGCCACCGCCACCACCCTCACTTGGCTAGAGGTGCGAGCATCAGTCAAGTAGACAAGACCGGCATCCACATTGCCAGTTTCCACGTAACTGAGGACCTGACGCACATCCTGACCGTAAACCAGCTTGGGCCGTAGCTGCTCGAGAAGACCGAAAAACTGCAGTACCTGCCGACCGTAGTCCCCAGCCGGCACGCTGCGGGGATCCCCCAGGGCGATCCGGTGTACACTTCCCTGGGTAAGGTCGCGAAAACTGTGAATGCTTGAGGCTGACCGAGGGGTGATGAGCACTAGGGTGTTACTGAGCAGGTCGCGGCGAGTGCCAGGCAGCAAAAGATGCTGTCGCTGCAGTAGGTCCATCTCCCTAGGGGAGGCAGCAAGGAAAATATCTACGGGGGCACCCTGGATAATCTGCTGCTCTAGGGCCCCGGAGCTACCAAAGTTATTTTGAATCTTCACCCCGGGTTTTAGGGGTTGGTAAATTCCCTCCACGGCCCCTAAAACGTCCTTGAGGCTAGCAGCAGCCGAGACGACTAGTGTCGTAGGCTCTTGGGCGGAACTAGGGTGTCCTACCGTCACCAACCCCAAAACAACCAGGGCTAGGATCAGCCATTTTCCCCAAGACTTGAGCACAGTTTCTCCTCCCAATTCCAGGTACATTCTAGCTGAGGGTAGTGGCAAGCTGACCCGAGTACCTGGGGATGAATCAAGGTATCTTGGCAACATAACCATAATCTCCCTCAGTCCTCAGCCAGGTCCTGCCTTATGGCTAGTCCCTACCAAAGTAAGCTGCTCAGACTGCTTTTAAGCCAATCTCGCCGCTGGCAAAACCAGGCAGCGGAAGCCTGGAATCGCGCCCGCCTAAGTCTCTACTGGGGGACTGAGATGATTCTGCGCTCAGTTGCCTGGTGGTTCCAACCTGCCCGAGTTGCTATTTCCTCTCGAGGGGTTGACCATGCCCTGGAGCGGGTGCTAGAGAGAATCAGCATTGTCCCGGACCAGGGGGTGGTCATCAAGGCGCGCCCCTGGTGGCGCAGCCTCACCTGGAGTAACAAGCTTTCCCCGGGGGCCCGCGTCCAGGGGATCGCTTCCCTAGTAGCCGACCACCGGCTAGTTATTGTAGATACCCAGGGCCAGATTTTGGACCTCTTGACGGCCGATCAGCAGACCCAACTGCGCCGGTATCTGGAGGGAGAATCAGCTGACCACCGGCTGAGAATTCCCCCCTTGAACTTACCCTGGGGGCGGCAAGCTTGGACCTCCCTAAATCTAGCCCTGGAGCAGGGGAAACTTCTGATTCTCAAACCCCAGCCTGTGGACCGGGCAACGACCGCAATTTTGGCTCAAATCAAGCTCCTAGAGCTTCAGACAGTTGTGGTCACCCCAGGCTGGGCTATACGAGCGGGGAGAGTGGCTGGCCTCGTGGCCTGGTGGGGCAGGTTAACCGGGCAAGCCCCACCCAAGTGGGCCAGTGCCCCACTCCAGGTAGCCGGCATTGCCTGCTTACTAACTGACCGGCGATTAGTGCTAATTGATCCTCACAACCAGATTCTCGATCTGCTGACCCCAACCCAGCAGGTCTGGCTCAGCCAAAGGTTAGCAAAGGAATTAGCTAGCCGTGAGGGCCGGTTTCCCTCGGTTGGGTGGGGATGGTTAACGGGAGGTCCAAGGTTAGTTCTCCCCCCCCAGGACACCCCCCTGGTGAGGACGCTAGCAAGTATTAGCCTCTCAGGTCCCCAAACGGCAGTGCTGGCAGCGCCCCCCCACCCTTGGCCCTGGTGGCAGTGGGGCTTCCTAGCCGGCCTTGGCGCCATCAAACCCCGGCAGATTACACCGCCAGCCCCAACCCGCCAAGTCCACGGCATCGCTTCCCTAGTCCTTGACCGGCGGTTGGTACTAATTGATGACCAAAATCAGATCCTGGATATCCTCACCCCAGCCCAACAGGCCCAACTTTGGCGGCGCCTAGTCTGGGAGATAGCTGACTACAGCCTCAGGTACCGGCGGTTTAGCCAGGGCAAAATCCTCAGGCTAGGACCAGCCGCCTTGCGAGTTCTAGCCCCAGCGCGCCGGGTCTATGGATTGCTCGCGGGAGGAGTGGACTCTCCGCGACTGGCAAGCTTCTCCCCACCCCTAACACCTTTGCCGAGTCCCCCCGCATCCCCCTGGGTGGTTATGGGGGCAGTTACCCCTGCCTGCACTGCGGTGGCCGAATCACCCTGGATTGAGGTATCCGCGATTCCCCTAGGCTACGTACCACATCCCCTGGCCCGGCTGCTCACTTGGATTGATCGGATTCTCGCCACCCTGGAAGCCTGGCTGGAGCGTCTGCAAGCCTGGTTTAGACGTGCCTGAAGGATGGGAGGTGGTATGATCGTGTAGTTGATTATCCCCCCCCAGCGCGTCGGAGATATATTCATGCTCACCCTTAAGATCGCTGTTTACACCGTTGTCACCTTCTTCGTCCTGCTATTTGTGTTTGGCTTTCTCTCCAGTGACCCTTCCCGAAATCCCAAACGGCGGGATTTGGAATAGTTAGGCCTGGTATGATGGCATTTTCCCTCTCTAGCCTGGGGAGGGAAATCGCCGTGGGTGCAGGATATGCCTTTCTCTCCTCCTCCTCAACTCCCGCCTGTCCTCCACCTACCCTCCGTATCCGTCCCTGCCACCCCCGCAGCGCCTGCCGTCCCCTCTCTCCCCAGTTCCTCCCCGGCAGAAGTTCCCAACTCAACAGCCCCGCCCCTGTTTGGTCAAGTATTAGAGCTGACCGCTGACCACCAGGACTACGACGCTGCCCAGCACATTTTCACTGCCTATGGTCATGTGGTAATGCGGATCGGGCAGACCCTCCTACAGGCTGACCGGATCCAAGTCAACACTGAAAACCATGTGGCTGTCGCCACCGGCAACGTCTCCCTTACCCAGGGCCAGCGCCTACTGCGGGGGAACGAGATCGAGTACGACTTTGTCAAGGGAACTGGCGTGATCACTAAAGCCTGGGGGGAGGTGAACCTGCGGCCGACCCCAGCCCCCGCGGGTGCTCAAACCCTTTACCCTAGTAGCCCGGTCGGACCGGGCGAAGACCAGGTGCTGCGCAGCCAGCCCCTTGTACCCACCCAGGATAGTTCCCTGTCCTTAGTGTTTGGTTTCGGGCGCAGTCTAGCGGGCTTAAGCAATGCCGGTAGCTTTCTCCCCCCCGCCGGCGGAGTAGTCAAACACCTACGCTACGAGGCAGACCGGATTGAGTTTACCCCCGAGAGTTGGGAGGCTACCAACCTACGTCTTACTAACGATCCTTTCTCCCCCCCCGAAACTGAGCTGCGCGCTAAGCGGGCTGAGTTTAAACCCTTGTCTCCCTTTGAAGACGAGTTAATTACCCACAACCCCCGGCTCGTACTAGACCAAAAGATTGTCCTTCCCCTATACCCATCACGGTTCACCCTTGGCCGGAACCGCCACACCCCTTCTTTACCCTTTCTGATTGGCTACGACGGGCCAGAAAGGGGGGGGCTTTATTTGTACCGACCGATCACGGTGCTGGCCAACTCCCGCATCAATTGGCAGATTTCGCCGGAATTCTATATTCAGCAGGCTTTCGCCTCGGAAAACTTTCAAAAGCGCCTGGGGATAGTACCACCCGCCCCGGCCGTGGGCAATCCTATCCCCAATACAAGTGGTCTGTTTCATTGGGCTAACTACGGGGTCCACTCCACCCTCAGCGCCACCTTTACGCCCCAGGATACCCTTTCCGGGTATCTGCTCCTGAGTGGTCTCGACCTGCAGAATGTCCAGAACAACCTCTACGCAAGTCTTAGGCTACACCACAGCTTCGGGCCCGACCGCTTACAGTATGCTTGCAGTTCCGCCGCCTGCGGCGCAACTCGGGACCTGGGCAACTATGCCTTTGAGGCGGAGTATAGCTATCGTAACCTCCTGTTCAATGGCTCCTTAGGTTTCCAGACCGTCCAGCAAAGCATTGGGGGAGTGTTTACCTCGCCTTTGTTTCCCATTGGCAAACCTAGCAGCAACCTACTATTCTCCTACCAGGTCGGTGCTCAGTACGTGGAGGCGGCCACCGACCGCCAAAATTTGTTGCCGCCAGGGGCCGTAAATAACCTAGTTTTCCTGGGCCGGACCCAAGCTAGCGCTTTTTTAACCTGGACCCACTCCCTGTGGTACGGCAAGGCACTACCCCTGACCGCCACTGAGGCCCTACGGTTTAGTCCCACCCCGGTGGTGCCAAACGTCGGCCTATTTGCCACTGCCACTGGGGTTATTAGTTATTACACCAGTGGTGACACTCAGAACTCCCTCACCGGAACCCTGGGCTTGCAAGTCCAAATAGGCCACTTTAAGCGTCTGCTGCTAGACTACACCAACCTCACCTTCAGTTATACCCAAGTCGCCTTCAGCGGTCAGTCACCCTTTTTGTTTGACCGGATCGCCGACCAACGGTACGTATACTTCTCCATCACCCAACAGATTCTCGGTCCCTTGCTCGTAGGATTTGATACGGAGATTGACCTGCCGAGCGGCAACCGTATCAGTTCCGACTACATCATCGATTTCCAACGCCGCACCTATAGTGTGATCATCCGCTACAATCCTGTTCAACAAATTGGCTCTATAAACTTGCTTATCAACGACTTCAACTGGAACGGGGGTACAACCCCTTTCTCAGGGGAGCCCACAGGTAGGGAAGGCAGGGCACCGCAATGACTAATCAAGGCATGGACCAAGAGTTTAGCCCCCGTCCGGGGGTGAATCTAAGTCAAATGTTAACCTACTACGCCTTCGATCTCGGGTCGGAACCCCTAGATTCCCTGGTGCGCACTTGGACGGACAATTATCCGGCGGCCTGGGTTTACCTCGCCATCGTGGAGGCTCTGTACCAAGGCCGCTATAAAGTTATTTCTGTCAGCCAACTGCTCCAGGGCTGGCAACGGCGAGGTAAACCCCTATACAAATTCAACCGGGATTTTGAGCGCCTAGTTAGTGGCCGTATTTCTCATCCCCCAGCTTTCCTTAACCAGGTCCCCCGAGACAGCAAAATCCCCCAGTTTGAGCCCCCAGCTGCCAGTTCAGGGTTCTTGGCCAAGCTCAGGGCGATGGCTTACTAACTCCCTGGCGAATTTCTGAGCAAAAGGAGGCCATACTGAATCCGCCAAAGCGCTTCAGAATACTGTGGCGCAGGCGCACATTGGGGCTCTCAAACCAGATCCGCTCCTTAGAGTACATGCTCTCGTACTCCGTAGTAAGCACTAACTCATCGTCAACCATGGCGTAGCGACCAGCCACAGGCGCTTTTTCCGCATAGCCCATATCCCGCAGCAGATACCCAGACCCCATCTGTTCCGGGATGGCTACCAACACCGAAGAGCCCGTATGCTTTTCTTTGTCCCACTCCATAGTCCCGTCCCAGGTGACTCGGGCACCGCACAGGGCCGCTGCTGGGTCGAACTGATACTGCTCACATAACTGGGCAACCTGGGGGTGGTCAGCAGCCAAGACCTCGATCACAATCTGGGACTTGCCCCCCTCCTGCTGTCTGAAGGCTAGGTGATGACTGGTGCGCTGGGATAACCACTTGCCGGCGCTCAACGCAAAAAACTCAACTATATCCATGAGCCAAAACCTTAGGCAACCCCTTACTTTGGCAAATAAATTGGTATCTGGCCCGTTTCCACCCGGTCCGTCAGTTGTTCCATCACGGACCGTTTTTTCTGAGGGTCTGTGTAGGTGTTCACCTGGGTTTTAAGAGCCTGCACCTGCTGAGTAGCGGCTACCACTTGGGCGTTTAGGGAGTGTAGGTAGGCGTGGTCAGCGAGAGTCTGCACCCCCAGACGTACAAGGGAAACCAGGGCGAATACCGCCAGGCAGCCGTTGACCACTAGCCGGGCAGTCAACTCCCGGGCGGCCTGCCGGTAGGGCTGCTCAAGGGGTTGAGGAGGACGGGATAGGGAGGTTTTCATAACTAGTCTGTAAGGAGGCAGGGACTGGGCCACACCCCAGCCCCAGGGAAAGCGCTACTTGTATAGGGCAGTAGCCAAGCGAAAAGCCAGAATACCGGGAACCAGGGCAATGACCAGGGCGGTGAAAATCTGGGCATCGGTGAGGGCCATAGGGGGGTCTTCTCCAGACGAGTAGGTTTCCCATCCACTTTAGGGGATCAAAGCTCCCTTTGGACATCACCTTGTTACATGATGCAACATTGCCAGAGGCTTTGTCACTCACCAGGAATGGGATAGGCTAAACACATAAGCCCCACCAGGGTTTATTAAGTTTCATCAAGCTGCCCTTCCCGAATGCTGGATATATTTCTCGATGCTTCGCCCAGTTTGATTCTGGATACCCTGCTTTTGTTAGTGGTCCTGGTGGCCCTAGAGGGAGTCCTCTCCGCCGACAACGCCATTGCCCTTGCCTCCTTGGCCCAGGGACTCGAGGACACTCGCTTAGAGCAGCGGGCCTTGACAGTGGGCCTGGTCTTTGCCTTTATGCTGCGGGTGGGTCTGATTTTGGGAGCCGGGTGGGTCAACCGATTTTGGCAGTTTCAAGTGATGGGTTCTGCCTACCTGTTGTGGTTATCCCTGCGCTATTTCACGGCCAAGAACCAGCCTGCTGCCCCGGTGCACGGGCCGCGGTTTGCCTCCCTGTGGCAAGCTATTCCCCTGATCGCTGTTACCGACTTGGCTTTTTCCCTAGACAGCGTCACCACTGCCCTAGCTGTTTCCCAGGAGACTTGGCTAGTGATCGTCGGTGGGCTAATTGGGGTGATTGCCCTGCGATTTTTAGCCGGCCTGTTTGTGCGCTGGCTAGAGGAATTTTCCCACCTCCAGGATGCCGGCTACTGCACCGTCACCCTGGTGGGCCTGCGGCTGATGCTGCGGGTGGTGGCCCCAGGGCTTGTGCCCCCGGAATGGGCCATGTTCTTGCTCATGGGCATCTTCTTTGCCTGGGGCTTTTCCCAGCGTCAGGCCCAGGCCATGGGCACCCGGGAACCCGAGGCCGACGCTACTCTACTAACCAGGGCCCCAGACACGGATCCCAGCTCGCCAGTTCTGCCGGTTGAAACCACAGACTGATTTCCTGCTGAGCGGTCTCTGGGGCATCAGAACCGTGGATCAGGTTGCGGCCAATACTGATCCCCAGGTCACCCCGAATCGTGCCTGGTTCTGCCTGGAGAGGATTGGTGGCGCCGATCAGCTTGCGGGCAGAGGCCACGACCCCCTCACCCTGCCAGACCATGGCCACCACTGGCCCCGAGGTAATGAACTCGACTAGGCCGGCAAAAAAGGGCCGTTCCCGATGGACGCCGTAGTGTTCCTCGGCCAACTCCCGACTTACCCGCAGCATTTTTAAGCCGACCAGGGTAAAACCTTTAGCCTCAAAGCGGCGGATGATTTCCCCCACCAGTCCGCGCTGGACTCCATCCGGCTTGACAGCCAAAAATGTCCTCTCCACAACAAAAACCTCCTGGGTTGACGGCTTTGATTCTACCCTGCCCCGCGACTTGCAGTTACGGGTAGAGCTAGCTGGGCGGTAATCTCTGCTTGTCTGGGGGGCAAATACCGTACCTGGGGTCCCCTAGGCCCCCCCTAGAATAGTCCTAGTAGCGAGCTTGAGGCGGTAGCTGTGCAGCCCACTAACCCCAATCAGTTTACAGAAAAAGCCTGGGAAGCCATAGCCCGGACCCCGGAGGTAACTAAGCAGGCTCAACAGCAGCAGATCGAGTCCGAGCATTTGTTTAAGGCGCTCCTAGAGCAGGAGGGTCTAGCCCGGAGTATCCTCACTAGGGCGGGAGTAGATGTGCAGTTGTTCCGGGAGCGAACGGAGGAATTTATCCGCCGTCAACCGCGGGTCTCGGGGGGAGACTCGGTTTATTTGGGTAATTCCGTTGATGCACTCCTTGACCGCGCCGAGAAGTGGCGCCAACAGTTCAAGGACGACTTCATTTCCGTAGAACATATAGCTTTGGCCTATAGTCAGGATGAACGGTTTGGTAAGGCTTTATACCGGGAGTTTAAGTTAGATGAAGCCAAGTTACGCCAAGTCATTCAACAGCTGCGCGGGAGTCAACGCGTGACCGACCAGTCGCCGGAAGGGAAGTACGAGGCCCTAGAAAAGTACGGTCGCGACCTAACCCTCCTCGCCCAGCAGGGCAAACTAGACCCGGTGATTGGCCGCGACGATGAGATTCGCCGCACCATCCAGATCCTGTCGCGACGCACCAAAAATAACCCTGTGCTGATCGGGGAACCAGGGGTGGGTAAAACCGCCATTGCCGAGGGTCTCTCTCAGCGGATCGTCAAGGGTGATGTACCCGAGTCCCTCCAGGGGCGCAAACTGATCGCTCTAGACATGGGGGCTTTAATCGCCGGGGCTAAATACCGGGGGGAGTTTGAGGAGCGCCTCAAGGCAGTCCTGAAGGAAGTCACTGACTCTCAGGGTCAGCTGATCCTGTTCATCGATGAGATTCACACCGTGGTGGGGGCGGGGGCAGTCCAAGGGGCTATGGACGCGGGCAACCTCCTCAAGCCAATGCTAGCCCGGGGGGAGCTGCGTTGTATTGGCGCTACCACCCTGGATGAATACCGCAAGTACATTGAAAAAGACGCCGCCCTAGAGCGACGCTTCCAACAGGTCTACGTGGACCAACCCAGCATCGAGGATACCATCTCGATCCTCCGGGGCTTGAAGGAGCGCTACGAAACTCACCACAACGTCAAGATCTCTGACTCGGCCCTGGTGGCTGCTGCGGTCCTGTCAACCCGTTACATCAGCGACCGGTTTTTACCGGATAAGGCTATCGACCTGGTGGATGAGGCCGCCGCCAAGCTGAAAATGGAGAGCACCTCCAAGCCTGAGGAGTTGGATGAGATTGACCGCAAGATTCTCCAACTTGAGATGGAGCGCATCTCTCTGCATCAGGAAAGTGACCCAGCTTCCCGGGAGCGCCTGCAGCGCCTAGACCGAGAGTTAGCAGACCTCAAGGAGCGTCAGAGCGCCCTTAACGCCCAGTGGCAAGGGGAAAAGGAAATTCTTGAGCAGCGCAAAACTATTAAGGAAACGATTAACCAAGTCAACATCGACATCCAGCAGGCAGAGCGGGATTACGACCTTAACCGTGCTGCTCAACTCAAGTACGGCCGGCTCAACGAACTGCAGCAACAGTTGGCCCAAACCGAGGCCAAGCTAACCCAAGGGGCCAGCCAATCCCTCCTGCGCGAAGAGGTGACCGAGGCAGACATTGCCGAGATTATCGGCAAGTGGACTGGTATCCCGGTCAGCAAACTAGTTGAATCGGAGCGGGAGCGCCTGCTGCACCTCGAGGAGGAGTTACATCGGCGGGTGGTCGGCCAGGCTGAGGCGGTGACGGCGGTGGCCGATGCCATCCAGCGCTCCCGGGCCGGCTTGTCTGATCCCAACCGGCCCGTGGCGAGTTTTATCTTCCTCGGACCAACAGGGGTAGGCAAAACGGAGCTGGCGAAGGCCCTGGCTGCTTACTTGTTCGACTCGGAATCAGCCCTGGTGCGCATCGACATGTCTGAGTATATGGAGAAGCACAACGTCTCTCGCCTGATTGGTGCCCCACCAGGCTACGTGGGCTATGAGGAGGGGGGCCAGCTAACGGAGGCGATTCGCCGGCGGCCCTACGCGGTAATTCTGTTCGACGAGATCGAAAAGGCCCACCCAGAGGTCTTCAATGTGCTACTGCAGATCCTCGATGATGGCCGGGTGACAGATTCCCAGGGCCGGCTAGTGGACTTTAAGAACACGGTCTTGATTCTCACCAGCAACATTGGTTCCCAGGACATCCTAGACCTAGCGGGGGACCCCGGCCGCTACACTGAACTGCGCTCCCGAGTCCTGCAGGCCTTACAGCACAACTTCCGGCCCGAATTTCTCAATCGCATCGACGAGACGATCATTTTCCACGGCCTGCAAAGGGATGAACTGCGCCAAATCGTGCAAATCCAAGCCCGCCGCCTCAGTCAGAGACTAGAGGACCGCAAAATCACTCTCGAACTGACCGCCAGTGCCCTAGACTTCCTGGCAGAGGTGGGCTACGACCCGATTTATGGGGCCCGGCCCCTGAAGCGGGCGATTCAGCGGGAATTAGAAACCCCTATTGCTAAACAGATCCTCCGGGGAGTGTTCCGGGAGGGAGACACGATCCGCGTAGCTGTAGCCAACGAACGCTTGACCTTCGAGCGGGGGGCTGTGGCACAATCGGAGTAGCCCCAGGGAGCAAGCCTTGCCCATGCGTGGGATCAATCCCTTCGACGTACTTTTCTGGTTTCTGCTCAGTTTCACCCTTCTAGTTTGGGTGCTGCGGGGTTTCGAGCTGCTGGGGTACATGCCAGGGATGGTGCTGTGGGTCTTGATATTTGCTACCATCAGTGCCGGGGTACTGGCCCGCCTGAGCCGCTCGCAGCGGCGCTAGTCCTCTGGCTTGCCCCCTCAGCCCGATTCCTTCCCAGAACGTTACCATAGGCAATGCTGCCCTATCCGATGGGAGGGTTAGATCTCTCTCCAGGCACCTTCTAGGTAAAGTAACCAAGTCTTCTTCATGGAGTAACAATGTTTATTGGTGAAGTTTCCCCTATCCTCCAAGAGTTGATGGCTCAGCCCCTGGCCTTCCTGGGTGGATTTACCTCAGGGGTATTGCGGCTGAAGTTAGACGAGGACCCCCTCAAGAGTTGGCTTGAGTCTCAACAGGTATCCCCCCCGAGTTCCTCCAAGCCCCCGGAGCGGCCCTCGGGTCCCCAGTCAATCACCATTGACTAGTTATTGGGCGGCTAATTATTGACCGGTAGGACAAGGGGTCTTTCCCCTTGTCCCCATCTGGGGACGCATAGCTCAGTTGGTTAGAGCACCACGTTGACATTGTGGGGGTCACTGGTTCGAGTCCAGTTATCTCCATCACCGTGTCCCCCAAGGGGAAAAGCTAGTCCTCCAAACCCTGGTCGTCATTGCCTAAGTCTGGGGGCAGCAGGTCGGCAGGACCGCTGTTCAACCCTGGCGGGTAAGCTTCATCTAGATCCACTACCTGCCCCCGAAAAAACTCCGCCAGACTGGTGGCAGCCCGGCGCAACTCGTCTGCGGCAGGGGATTCAGGAGGGAGGGTAGTTACAGGGGGAGGGACGGGAGCCGGGGTTGGTTCTGAGGTGACCACAGCCTCCGGGGCGGCAACCACTAGATTGACCTTGAGGGGGCGCTTGAATACCACTGCAAATGCGGCTTCTAGGTTAGCTAGCTTAGACTGAGCCATTTTGAGCAGCGGCTCAGACCTGACCCCAACCCGCGCCTCCCGTTCCTGTAGGTCTACAAGGTAGCACTGTTGACTGACCATGATGCGAGTGGAGTAGGGCTCGATGGCACTGACTACCCGTTCCCAGTCGGTTGGTCTAGCAGGTGATGGGGTAACCCGGGCTGCCGGGGAAGCGCTAGCAGGTGATGGGGTAACCCGGGCTGCCGGGGGAGTGCTAGCGGGCGGGGGGGTAACCCGAGCCGCCGGGGAAGCGCTAGCAGGTGATGGGGTAACCCGGGCTGCCGGGGAAGCGCTAGCGGGCCGGGGGGGGGCCTGAACGCTAGAGGAACCCCCGGGGAGGAGGCCTAAGACCGCCACCTCTAACCAAAGGCGCGGCTGAGTAGTATTCTTGATTTGTCTTTCCGCCTGCTGCAGGTGTTGCTGAGCCGCCAGGAGGGTGGTCAGCTCCTGGTCTTGCACTAGGGTTTGGACCTGCTCCCAGGTGATGGCGCTCAGAGTTACCAGGTCCTGGCGCTGGGGGGCGGCCTTGGCGATCATCAGGTCGCGATAGAAGCCGGTCAGATGCTGGAGGATCCCTAGGGGTTCGCGCCCCTGGTCCAGGAGCACCCTGAGAGACTCAAGGACTTGGACTGGGTTGGCCTGGTTTATGGCCTGCAGCAGCTCGAGGAGCTCCAGTTCAGACACATCTCCCAGAAGGGAGTGCACTTGCTCAACTCCAACGGGCGGAGGAAAAAGAGCCAACTGATCCAAAAGACTTTCGGCATCCCGCAGCCCACCGAGAGAAACCTGGGCTACTCTGGTCAGGGCAGAAGGGGTAATATCAATGCCTTCTAGAGAGGCGATCTTTTGCAGGTGTTCCACCATGGCCGGTAGGGGAATGCGGCGAAAATCAAACCTTTGGCAGCGAGAGATGATCGTGGCCGGGACCCGCTGGGGATCGGTAGTGGCAAGAATAAACACTACCCGCGGGGGGGGTTCTTCCAGGGTTTTGAGCAGGGCATTGAAGGCCGAAGTGCTCAGCATGTGGCACTCATCGATTATGTAGACCTTGTAGCGACTTTGAAAGGCGGCTAGGTCCGCCCGTTCGATCAGGTCCCGGATGTTGTCTACTCCAGTGTTACTGGCCGCATCCACCTCCAGCACATCCAAGGCATCCCCGAGGATAATTGCCTGGCAGACCTCGCACTCCCCACAGGGTTCATCCGTTAAGCCTTTGGTAAGGCAATTTAAAGACTTGGCCAGAATTCGGGCACTGGAGGTTTTACCAGTGCCCCGGGGACCGGCAAACAAGTAGGCTGGGGAAATGCGCCCCTGGCGTAGAGCCTGGGTAAGGGTGGTGGAGATGGCTGGCTGACCTACTAGTTCCCCAAAGGTCTTGGGCCGGTACTTTTGCGGGAGGGGAATATAGCCGACTTGCTGATACATTTGAGGGTGAGTTGTTAGATGAACCCATGGAATTTGCCTTCTGCGACCAGGAAATCGCTGCCCACCGCCTGACTAAGGATGAGTACCGAGAAATCCTCCGGCGGTTGGGCCGCTCCCCCAACCGGGCGGAGTTAGGGATGTTCGGGGTGATGTGGTCTGAGCACTGCTGCTACAAGAACTCGCGGCCTCTACTTGGCCAATTCCCCACCCAGGGGCCGCGGATCCTGGTCGGCCCGGGGGAGAATGCGGGGGTCGTAGACCTAGGGGAGGGACTGCGCTTAGCTTTTAAGATTGAGTCCCACAACCATCCTTCAGCAGTGGAACCCTTCCAGGGTGCTGCCACGGGGGTGGGGGGGATCCTACGGGACATTTTCACCATGGGAGCCCGGCCCATTGCTCTCCTGAACTCCCTGCGCTTTGGTGACCTCGAGGACGGGCGCACCCGCACCCTGGCGGCGGGAGTAGTAGCCGGCATTGCCCACTACGGCAACTGTGTAGGGGTGCCGACGGTGGGGGGAGAGGTGTACTTTGATCCCCATTACCAGGGTAACCCCCTTGTGAATGTGATGGCCTTGGGTCTGATGGAAACTAAGGAAATCGTCAAGTCTGGCGCCCAAGGCATTGGCAACCCCGTATTATACGTCGGTTCTACCACGGGCCGTGATGGCATGGGGGGAGCGAGTTTTGCTAGTGCCGAACTCAGTGAGCAGTCGGCGGCGGACCGCCCCGCTGTACAGGTGGGAGACCCTTTCCTCGGTAAAGCTTTAATTGAAGCTTGCCTGGAGGCGTTCCAAACCGGGATGGTGGTGGCAGCCCAGGACATGGGGGCGGCCGGCATCACTTGTTCTACCTCCGAGATGGCTGCCCGGGGGGGGGTAGGGATTGAATTTGACCTGGATCGGGTGCCCGCCCGGGAAACAGGTATGACTCCCCAGGAATACCTGCTATCGGAATCCCAGGAACGGATGCTGCTGGTGGTACAAGCTGGCAAGGAAGCACAGATCAAGGAGATTTTCCATCGCTGGGGGCTCCAGGCGGTGGTGGCAGGCCGGGTGATCCCAGACCCGGTAGTGCGGATCCTCTTCCAGGGTCAGGTAGCGGCCCAAGTACCTACGGTGGCCTTGGTGGAAGACACTCCGGTCTACCACCGCCAGTTACTTGAGCAACCCCCGGCCTACGCCCAGAGTGCTTGGGCCTGGTGCGCTGCGGACCTACCCCCCTGTAGCGCCGCGGGACTAGGGCCTGAGCGCCCCTGGTCTCAGGTCCTCCAGCAGCTGCTCGGGGGCCCTAACCTGGCCACTAAGCAGTGGATCTATCGTCAGTACGATCACCAGGTGCAAAATAATACGGTCCTGTTACCCGGAGGGGCAGATGCTGCAGTAGTCAGACTGCGTACCCTCGGCCAGCCAGGTCCCCACCGGGGGGTGGCTGCCACCCTAGATGGCAATGGCCGGCTAGTATACCTTGACCCCTACCGCGGGGCGCAAGCGGCAGTGGCGGAGGCGGCCCGTAATCTCAGCTGTGTCGGTGCCGAGCCCCTGGCGGTAACCGACAACCTTAACTTTGGTAGCCCGGAAACCCCGGTGGGCTACTGGCAGTTGGCCACCGCCTGCCGGGGGATCGCCACCGCCTGTGCGGCGCTGGGGACGCCGGTCACCGGCGGCAATGTTTCCCTGTACAACGAGACTCTCGGTCCTGACGGTCAGCCCCAGGCCATCTACCCCACCCCAGTGATTGGGATGGTGGGCTTGGTGGAAGACTTGGAGCGCCTTTGTGGCCAGGGGTGGGTTAGGAAGGGAGATCTAGTATATCTCCTTGGGACGGGCGCCCCAATCTCCCTGGGGGGGTCAGAGTACCTCGCCTCGGTCCATCACACCCTAGCCGGTCGGCCCCCGGCGGTGGATTTTGCCCGGGAACTCAAGGTCCAGACCGCCTGTCGCGGGGGAATCCGCCAGGGGTGGGTAGCCTCAGCCCACGACTGCGCCGAGGGGGGGTTAGGGGTGGCCTTGGCGGAAGCTTGTATTAGTGGCTGCCTGGGAGCCACCCTGACCATTTCCGGGGCAGGACGCTGGGATGAGGTCCTCTTCGGCGAGGGGGGGGGCCGCATCCTCACCAGTGTCAGCCCTTCCCACCAGGGTGCCTGGGAAGCCTACCTCACGGAGCATCTGGCGGGAGAGTGGCGCTGTCTGGGGGGGGTAGGGGGGGATACCCTGACGATCCACAGTCAGGACGGCTCGACCCTAATCCAGGTGTCCCTAGAGGACTTAACCCAGGCCTGGCAGCAGGGTCTGACCAGGTACCTAGCCTAGGGGTCTACCCAACGGCCGTCGGCTTTGATCAGAGCTACTAGTTCCTGGACCCCCTGGTCCGCAGGGACTTTTTTGATCTCCTCACGCCCACGGTACAGGGAGATGTAGCCCGCCTGCTTCCCCACGTAGCCGTAGTCGGCATCAGCCATTTCCCCGAGGCCATTGACAATACAGCCCATGACGGCGATGTCTAGGCCGGTCAGGTGACTGGTGGCCTGACGGACCTGCTGTAGCACCTCCTCTAGATTGAACAGGGTCCGCCCACAGGAGGGGCAAGCCACATACTCCACCATGGTCTTGCGCAGCCCCAGGGCTTGCAGGATGCCGTAGCACACCGGGATTTCCTTCTCAGGGGCTTCCGTCAGGGAGACGCGGATTGTATCACCGATCCCATCGGCCAGGAGGGTGGCGATCCCGGCCGTGGACTTGATCCGACCGTACTCCCCGTCTCCAGCCTCGGTTACCCCCAGGTGGAAGGGGTAGTTGGTCCCCAGTTCCTGCAGGCGTTTGGCCATCAGCCGATAGGCGGCAATCATCACCTGCACCCGGGCCGCCTTGAGGGATATGACCAGGTTCTGGTAGTCTAGGGACTCACAGATGCGGATAAACTCTAGGGCCGACTCCACCATTCCCTCGGGGGTATCCCCGTAGGTAAACAGCATCCGTTCCGCCAGGGAACCGTGATTGACGCCGATGCGCATCGCCTTACCCTGCTCCTTCAGGGACAACACCAGGGGTTTGAGGGTATCACGGATTTTGTCGCCGATTTCCGCAAACTCGGCTTCCGTATACTCCGTCCGCTGGGGTTTGGGCTTCTCAAACACAAATAGGCCGGGATTGATCCGCACCTTATCGACGTGCTTGGCGACTTCTAGGGCAATCTTGAGACCATTGTGATGGACATCGGCCACCAGGGGCACAGGCCTATAGGTGGCATGGAGCTGCTGGCGAATCTCCGCTAGGGCGTAGGCGTGCCCCAGGCTCGGTACTGTCACCCGGACAATTTCACAGCCGGCCTCGTGGAGGCGCCGAATCCCGGCCACGGCCCCGGCAATGTCCAGGGTGTCTTCGTTAATCATGGACTGCACAACCACGGGGTGACCGCCACCGATGATCACGTCTCCCACCGCTACAGGGATTGTTTCCCGGCGGTGGTAAAGTCCGTAACCAGCATTGTCTGTGGGAGTTTGCGGGGCGGCAGGGAGGGAAGTCTGCATAGGGTAAGAGGGGTGCTGATGTTCAAGGGACCTCCCCTCCAGATTGCCATAAGTCAGGGAACATCGCTCATCAACCCGGTCAGGCCGACTTAATTCCCAGTACTATAACTGGGTGCATCCCTAGGGTTGCTGGTGTCTTGATGTTCTTTCTACTGCCGATCATGACTAGTGAAGAGTCTAGTGGACTATCCCCCCAGGTTGCCCTGGCGGTCATCTATGGCCCCGGCCACTTCTTGATGCAGTTGCGCGACGAGATTCCCGGGATCCTTTACCCTGGCCATTGGGGCTTCTTCGGCGGTCACATGGACCCGGGAGAAACCCCCAGGGCGGCTCTGGTAAGGGAACTAGCGGAAGAGATTAGTTATTGCCCCCCGGAGTTTGAGTTTTTTGGTCACTACCATAGCCTAGGGGTGTGGCGCCATGTGTTCGCCGTGCCCCTGACCGTAGATCTATCTGCCCTGGTGCTCGGGGAAGGCTGGGACCTCGGCCTAATGAACCTCGAGGAAGTTCGGCAAGGGCGACGTTACTCCGATAAGGCGGGCAAGGTGTGTCCCCTAGGAGCGATCCACCAACAGATCCTGCTGGACTTTGCAGCCCACCCCCATTTCGGCCCCCGGATTTCACAGTACAAGCAAACCTAATGTGCTAGGATCAGTCTAGCTGCCCTAAGGAACCCTACAATGAATAACTGCGTTTTGTCTGGCAAAATTCTCACCGAGCCCCAGTTGCGTTATACCCCCGAGCAACGCGCCATCACTGAGTTTTCCCTGGAGATTTCCGGCCTACGGCCCGAGGATGCTAGCAGCACCGTCAAGGTGATTAGTTGGGGGAACATGGCAGAGGAGATCCAGAAGGCCTACCATGCCAGAGACGAGGTGATCATTGAGGGGCGCCTGGGAATGAATACGGTAGAGCATCCCCAGGGCTACAAGGAAAAGCGGGCTGAACTAACCGTGCAGCGGATCTTCCGGGCTGCCGTTCTCGAATCCACTACCGCTGCGGAACCCGCCCCCGCAGCTCCAGCTAGTCCCAGTGAACCTAGTCTAGCTACCTCTGAAGTGGTGATCCCCTTTTAGAACTCCTAGCCCTTAGGAGAGCAAACCCCTGCTTTGCCGCCGCGGCCCAGAGAGAGGGGGGCTAAACAGCTGAATACCTTCAAACACAGGAAAAATTCCCTGGGCGCTCAGGAACCATTCTCAGGGATCAGTGCTTGGGGCCTGGGGCTCGCGGCCTGACTGGGCAAGGACTCCGTTGTAGACAAAACCGGCCAGAATTGCCCCGAGGATGGGGGCAAACCAGAACAACCAAACCTGACTGAGCAGCTCCGGACCAGCATACACTGCCACCCCCAGGCTGCGAGCGGGATTTACGGAGGTATTAGTGACGGGAATGCTAATCAGGTGAATCAAGGTCAGGGCCAACCCAATTGCGATACCGGCAAACTCCTGAGGAGCCCGAGCATCGGTTGAGCCAAGGATAATAATCAGGAAAAAGAAACTCAGGACCACCTCCGTCACCAAGGCGGCAAACAGGGAATACCCCCCGGGTGAGTGGGCCCCATAACCATTAGTAGCCAAGGGGTTAGGACCAGACAGGTCAAAGCCTGGTCTGCCACTAGCGATCAGATAAACTACCCCTCCGGCTAGGATTGCTCCCGCCACTTGGACAATGATGTAGGGAAGCAGCTGCGAAGCAGAGAATCGCTTGCCGGCCCACAGGCCAAAGGAAACCGCCGGATTGAAGTGACCGCCGGAAATGTGGCCCACAGCGTAGACCATGGTCAAAACCGTCAGGCCAAAGGCAAGAGCCACCCCCGCAAAGGCGATCCCCAGTAGTAAAGGAGTCTTTTGGTCACCAAGATCGCTAACAAAGCCAGCGGCGATCACGGCACTGCCGCACCCCCCCAGGACGAGCCAAAAGGTCCCTAAGAATTCGGCAACCAATTTTTTTACCAAAGTCATGATTATCTGCGCTCCTAAGTACTCCACAATGTTGGCAAATCATGACCTAGCTGGCAAGCGCTGCGAACCTAAAGGCAAGCTGGGGAATAGGAGAGCTTATCGACCAATCGACCAAATGAACTGAATTGAGTAATCGGGCTCGAGGCCTAGCTAAGAGGAGTCAGGTAGCTGTAGGCCCGGCGAAAATTTGCCCTAGGCCTCACGGTCATACTCGCCCCAATCAAAACCATCTAACGGGTGCGATAGAGTTGACTTTTCCCCCTGAATTAACGCCGGCGTTGAAACCTCTTCCCCCTGAATGTACTTAATTCAGACCCAGACCCTGGCCACCGGAATGATTTCCGGAGTTTTAAGGTAGCCATTTGTCGACCACCAGTCAAGTTAATTAGCGCTAAGCAACACTCCTCGGCACTATCACTGCTTATACCTTCGATCCCCTGAATTCCTCTTGCACCTCCCGGATAATCGCTGTCAATTCTTGTCTGATCATGGCAATTTGTCCGATTTCTGCATGAGATGCAGCCATTGCTAAATCAGTTTCTTGTCGCGCTTTAGCAATGTTCTCCTCGAGCTGGACGTAGACCTGAGATTCAAATTCTTGCAGCTGGCCCTCGATTTGTTGTTCTAGATCAACAGCAATCGTCTTGAATTGGCTGATAATATCGCGGCGCACGTCAGCCATCTTTCTCTCATACTCATGCTCTTTCTGCATTGCATGGTACTCCAAGCCTACAGATACAAGGGCAAGAGCTGGACCTAAAACCATAGCTGCATTGCTAATGTCTCTGGCAATTCCTACTGCCTGCCAAGGTTTAAAGCGGTAACCCATGAATTTCCCCAGACCATACACACCTTGATGGAGGCCACTACCTGCAACGCTCATTGGTTTCAGAAATCCTTGACCCACGGGAAAGGATAATGCCAGTGCAGTGGCAACCTCTTGCAGCCACCCAACTTGATCTTGCAGCTGCTGTTTGTTGGAATTGTTTAGGGGAGTGTGGCTAGGACCTTGGCCGTTAAAGTTGAGTCGGGCAACAAATGCTTGGGCCAAGTTACTTTGGAACTCGGCTTCAACTTCAAGACGAATAGATTCAATGGCACTCTTAATTGCGTCATTAAGAGCATGTTCTGCTTTCTCATAGTGCTTACCGATGTTGGTTTCAGACTGTTTGCTCAAGCCTTCAAATCCTGAATTACCCACAGCCGAAGCAAGCCGCGAGCCTTCAGTGAAGATTGCCTGTGACATTGACAGGACAATGCCTTTAACCTTAGTGCGCAGGCGCTCCCGCTCTTTGTTAATGCGACGAGATAGCCGCAACAGAACCTCCAGAAACGCTGTATCTTCATTGGAGTTCCGGGCGAAGCCGATCTGAGCATCATCCAGACAACCCATCAAGATTCGTACCGGCGTGTCTAGACCTGTAAGGGATTTACGGCGTTCCACAAAACGATTGAGTTCAGTAATAAAAGTGTCAAAGTGGCTGACTTCGATTAGGAAATCATCACCCTCATCAATCCCCTCGCAGTAGTCCTTAGCATCAATGAAGCAAATGGGAAACTCGTTGAGCACGTAGGGTTTAAGGGATTCGGCCAAACTATACTGGTAACTGGCAATCTTTTGATCTTCTGCTCCTGCTGCTGCTGACATCTTATTGATCACCAGCATGATCTTCCAGCGGTAACCCTTGTCGTAAGCTAGCTTTTTGAAGTTCTCGACGGTGAGTGTATCAAAAAGCATGTGTGTCAGACAGAACACCAGCAGATCAGCTTTGGCGATTGCTTCATAGGTAATGTCATCGTGATCGGTACGGTCAGTAAATAGCCCAGGGGTATCAATTATTTTGATGCCGTTCCAGTCGTAGGGTGTTGTCGCATCCGTGGCAATATCAGCATCAATATAGATATCTCGCCGTCCAGTGAGTGCCGAAATAATAGTAGACTTGCCTGCACTGTACTGCCCAATGAAGGCAACGGTTAATACTCCTTGCTGCTTGTAGTTCTGTAACTCATCGTGGAGTTTTTGCCGGACTGTGGCGAGGTCCTTCGAGGTGGCTGATGCCAACAGAGTGTCAAATTGAACGCGGGCTGCTTCGAATCGCTTGCTTAGATCAGCTATTTTGAATGTTTGGCTGCTTTGAGACATGGTATAGCTCCTAGGTGAGCGTTAGGTGGTGTTGAATGGAGACGTGTTCCTGCAAGATGGTGCAGATTTCCTCTGGGGATTTGGTCAAGGGCAGGGCTAAGGTAGTCTGAATCTGGAGGGTGCGTCCAAAATCCCGATTTACTGCGTGGACTTTCTCGCTGATGGAAATATCGTTCAGGGGTCCGGGTTGGTCTGTAGCCCAGTCAACTATTCGTTTAGCATAAGCACAGTTTAGGTAGTTAGCAGCATGGGCTAGTTTTTCTTGGGCAGTCTTGAGTTGACTGGCAATTGCTTCAACGCCTTGAATCAATTCTTCAAGGTAACTGTCAACAGCAGCAGCTATCGATTGGCAGTAGTTTTGGAAGCTTTCTTGGGACTGCTCAAGAGTTCTTGTCTGCTGTTTCTTCAACTGCTTCCGGAGAGAGGAGCTGATCTTAGCAACGGCTTTACGGCGCTGCTTATCCCGGGATTGGAATAGTCCGGCTAGGAAGCTTACGATACCTCCTGCAACACTCAGCAGACCCAAGGGTGGAAAGATAGATACTAGAGTTGTGCCTAAGGCCGCTACTAATAGGCCTACAGTTCGAACAGAATCTCTGTCGAAAAAATCAATGAAACTACGGCTTTGCCCTGAGAATTGAAAACTCGAAACTTGTAGCTGGCTGATGATTTTGAACTCATCAGCAATTTCGCCGATCACTTCCCTCACTTCATCCTGAAAACGCTGAGCAGCATTTTCAGCCGCCGCTCGGAGCTGATTTTCAAACTCTAGTCCTCTCAGGACCTCTTTCCAGTCTTTTTTCATTTCAGACTCTTTTGCTTTCCAGTGCTCCTCTGCAAAAGGGTTCACTTGCTCAAACAGAGTCTGAAACATTTCCCGAGTTTTTTGTTCTAGTTCCCTTCGGTAGTCTCCTTCAGCCCTTTTGAGTCGCTGGTCAAGACCTTGACGTGTCTCCCGGAGTTGCGCTCCTAGAGTATCGTAGGTCTTTGCCTGTTGGGTGATCCATTGGTGGGGGGTATTGATGGAGGCACCTGTCGATCCTAGGAGAGTTTGGGACCGTCGAATGGCCCCATGACTTATTAGTGATGTTCGAATAGAATCGAGGAAATTTTGAATCCGGCTAGCTGCAAAAAGTTGCTTAGAATATCTTTCAAACTCTGGTTCTTGTGCCAGCTGAGCTGCCAAAAGCATAACTGGAATAACTGTTAGATAATCATTAGGGTAGTGTTGCTGAGCGTAACGCTTAATCCGATTCAGGTGCCCACCAATACCACTTTTACCTTCCTTAGCGAACCATCGCTCCGGATTTTTGAGGAAATACTCTAGCCGCTGCGGCTCTCGGAGATTGTACTGAATATTCAGCAGAATAATCAGCGGTTTAGTTTTCTCCTTCAGCAATTTTAAAAAGGCGAACTCAGATTCTTGAATGCTGTCATCGGTTACCACATAGCAAATAACATCAGACTCCTCGACAATACTGCTGGCAACCTCCTCATCAGTTTTTCCCCCTCCCCCTGGTGCACCAATCCCGGGCGTGTCAATAACGCGGATATTTTTCCACTCATACACTCGGTTATAACGGGTTGTGCGCTGTTTACCAATGCCAATGGACTCCCAACCTCCCCTGGTAATTACTGCATGGAGAGTACTCTTTCCTGCTTTTGTGCGCCCCATAAAGGCGATACTGAAATGATTAAGTGACCTTTCTTTTGCCCGTAGTGCCTCGCGTACAGATTCCAAATCTCGTAGAATTTCAGCTGAAAGTTTTTGTTGAGTTTGCTCGAGCTGATTAGCTACCTCTTGCGCTGTTTGGTGTTCTCCCTTGCCAACGGTTTTACCTTTTATAGTATCAATTACGTGCTGAAGTCCATGGCGCAACTCCTGGAGGGATGAGAAGACCATTCTCAATGATTGGTCAGCATATCTAAAATCTTCTCTGGCAACCTTGGCACACCTCTGGATTGCACCGTCGTACTCTGGCCCAGATAGTAGAATTTCACGCCGAACCTGCTCAATTTTCTCCTCAAGCCCTGGAGTTAGCTGACCTATTTTATTTATAAGCCGCCTTGACAGCATGGACTCGGCGGTCTTGAGGAATCGTGCCCTCACTGAAAGCTCAGTTTTGTTATGACTAACAGCGCGGTTATTGATACGCGGAGCATCCTTAATCATATGTTCAATTTGATACTTATCAATGCCCCAGACTTGAGCGATTTGGTTAACAATTTCTCGTTCTAGTCCAGAAAAGTAACCGTCAACCTGAGCAACCATCAGTATCTTCTTTAGGACTTCACTTCGCTCACCTATAGGGACATTCTGAGCAGACTTTTCTAGAGGTATTTGGGTGTCATCCCGCTCTAGAATCTTCTTCATTTCTGCAAGTGTCAACTCACGGACATGTGACCGCTCAACAAGATCCTCTAGGAATCGTAATTCTTGGTCGTGGAGTTGCTGGTCAGCACAAATAACATGGGCCAGCAGCAGAAAACTATAATCTAAGGTTTCACGGTGCTCTAAGGATTCCCTACCTATCATTCTCAAAACTCTCGCCAAATATTGCTGCCGAGCAAATACTTACAATATCCCTAGTCTGGAAATGTAACCGATTTTGGACCCCAGCATGGTACCCAGCGTGCCATCTATTCGCTAAAATCTGCGCTTCCCACGGCTGTCAAGTGAGGTGCCGGGTTAGACGCTAGAGCTGCCGTGAATAACCCCGCAGCAGTGCAGAGTTATCATAGCCGAAGGCCCTCAAAAAATCAACACCTCAGAGGATGTCAATTAAATCCTCGATTGCCCTACATTCCCCCACGTCAAGATGCCCTCGAACAGGAACAACATCTGCTCTACCGTCAGTGCCACCCGGGCCCGGGACCTAGCCCTGCTAGCGTGGGCACCGGAGGCGTTTCCTAGGAGAGGTCGAAAGCTGGTGACAGGATTTGAACCTGCGACCGGCTGATTACAAATCAGCTGCTCTACCGGCTGAGCTACACCAGCAAGGGAAAGCCTAGACAATCGACCGATCCCCTAGGCTTCCTCCGAGCGCCTAACGGAAGCCGATGGCCGCTTGCCAAACAAAGGCCAACAGGAGGAAGAAAACCGGGATCAAGGGCAAAACATCCACCAGGGGATCGAAAATAGCATAGGCCTCGGGTAGTTTGGCCAGCAGAAGAGCTGTTTCCATGAATAAACCTGCCTCTTAATATATATAGGGTCAACAATCTTATAGGTTATCAAAAAAATGGGTCTAAAACCCTGTCCTTCAGGACGGCTTCTTGTTCTGTATTAAGATAGGCTCGTCGGGAAAAGTCGCCGGAGGTCATTCGGAGACTCTAAACGGACGTGGAGGAAGATGTAAGACTACCTCGGTAGCTGCATCTGGTGAAGCGTTAACCCACCAGAAATTAGTTCAGCTGTATCTGTTTGCTTGGTATGAATCTCTGGCCTTCAGCTCAGTATGGCCTCCGACTCAAGACCCTGAGCGGGGGAGAGCCACTCCCCGAATTCCTCCCCCAACCGGTCAGCTAGGATTGCCTGGCGCAATCGACTGGTGAACCCGACCAATTCTGTCAGGTTATGGATAGATAGAAGAGTGTAAACCAAAAACTCCCGGCAGTGCCACAGGTGGGCTAGGTAGGCGCGGGTGAAATTCTGACAGGTGTAGCAGGGGCAGGAGGGATCGAGGGGGGTCAGGTCAGCTCGAAAGCAGGCATTCTTAATGTTCCAGCGTTCCCCTCGTACTAATACCGCCCCATGGCGAGCTAACCGGGTGGGGATCACACAGTCGAATAGGTCCACTCCGGCCGCCACTGCCTGGACAATTTCCCGGTAGGTGCCCACCCCCATCAGATAACGGGGCTTGCCCCAGGGTAGCAGCGGCGCCGTCGAGCGTACGATCTGGGCAATCAACTCCCCCGGCTCTCCCACACTCACCCCTCCGATGGCGTATCCCGGCAAGTCTAGGGTGGCCAGGCTCCCAGCGGCTTGCCGGCGCAGCTGGGGGTAGGTGCCCCCCTGGACAATGCCAAACAGCGCCTGGTCAGTTGGTCGCTCGTGGGCTTGAAGACAGCGCTCCAGCCAGCGGTAGGTCCGCTCGGTGGCCAGCTGCACCTGCGCCTGGGAGGCCGGGAAGGGGGGGCACTCATCAAAGGCCATGATCACATCCGCCCCCAGGGCATTTTGGATCCGGGTCGCCTTCTCCGGCGTCAGCTCGATTAACCGACCATCCCGGGGGGAGCGAAAGACTACCCCCCCCTCGGAAATTTGCCGCAGGGAACTAAGACTAAAAACCTGGTAACCCCCAGAATCAGTCAGCATTGGTCCTGACCAGCCCATAAACTGGTGCAGTCCCCCGGCCGAGGCCACTAGATCCTCCCCTGGTTGCAGATGCAGATGAAAGGTGTTAGCAAGAACCATTTGAGCCCCGGTAGCCCGCAGCTGGTCGGGGGTGATTCCCTTAACGGTGGCCGTAGTCCCCACCGGCATGAACCGGGGGGTGTGGACAATCCCATGGGGAGTCTGGAAACTAGCAGCCCGAGCCGCGGTGTGACTGCACCGAGCGTCGATGGTGAAGGAAAAGGGACGCCCTAGCAGGGGAAGCTCTCCCCGTCGTCAAGGGGGATTTCCCATTGGTTAGCCATGGCCGCTGCCAGCATCGCCTCAAGGGTGGGATTTTGGCTCGAGCGGTGCTCCGGTTGCAAAGGGTTGGAAAGGGGGATGAGTCTGAGGACCCGCTGGTCATAAACTAGATCGAAACAGGCATCTAACTCGGGGACCTGCTTGAGTTCTAGGTATTCGAAACTGCACACATTCAAGTAGAGGGAGTGATTAGCCACTAGGGTTGCCCGATGGGGGTCGGCAAATACCTCCATGACGTAGCCCTCCCCTTCCGCCAACAGTATTCCCCCCTGGCGGTGAATGTAGCGGACCTGGCCGAGGTCACCGAGGAGCTGCTGAATATCCTGCTTATTTACTAGTATACCCGTATCTACGATGCAGGGGGCCGGCAGACATTCTTGGCCGTGGGAGGAGTCATGAATCATGGAAGAAGTGCTCGAACTGAAAATGTTCCCTAGGGCCAGATCTTAACGTAGCCCGGTGGCAAATGTCAGACCTGCCAACTCAAGTTAAATTGTTTTAGAGCAGTCAATACCCCATGGAACTGAAGCCGTTTTTTAACTTCGTCACGGTCCAGACCCCGGAAAGCGTAGGGTTAGAGTTCACCCTAGCCGGTATTGGTAATCGCGCCTTGGCCTTAGCCATCGACTACTGCTGTTGGGGTCTCCTAATAACCCTAGTCAACTTTTCCTGGTTCCTGGTCACAACCGACCTGTACTTAGTCAAGGGGTTGGGGGATCCAAAAGCTTTACAGCCCTGGATTATTGGGGTGGTCATAGCGGTCAACTTTGCCATCTATGTTGGTTACTTTGTTTTTTTTGAGACCCTTTGGCAGGGACAAACCCCCGGTAAGCGGCTGATGCATCTTCGAGTCATCAGGGACGATGGCCGGCGGGTAGGGGTTACCCAGGCTACCCTCCGGTCCCTACTGCGTCCTGTAGATGACGCCCTCTTTTTTATCGGAGCCTGGTTAATTATTTTGCACCCCCGCGAGAAACGCCTGGGGGATTGGGTCGCAGGTACCCTGGTAATTCAAGAGGAAACCGGCCGCCCGCGGGGCCGGCTGCGATTCTCCCCCCAGTCTAGTGCCGTCAGTAGCCAGTTGCGGACAATCGGCCAGTGGCAGAACTTCCAGCCAGAAGAATTTTTAACCCTCCAGGAGTATCTATACCGGCGCAGCCAACTCACTCCCGAAGCCCACAGTCGGGTCAGTCTCCAGCTAGCTCGGCAGGTGCGGGAGCGGTTGGAGGTGCCCCCTTCCCCCTCTGACCCAGACTTGTTTTTGGAGGGGGTGTACCTGGCCTATCAAGACCTAAGCTGTCAGGGTTACCTGTGACGGTCGGCCGGCTTATCCCCCACCTGCGCGCCCCAGGATGGGTGCAAATGGCCCTAGACGAGTGGCTCCTGCACCAGTACCAACAGGGCAATTCCCCCCCAGTCTTACGGTTTTATACCTGGGACCCCGTGGCTGTCTCCCTTGGCTTCCATCAGCACTCCTGGGCTCCCGCTACCCCTCACCTAGGCTTGGACATGGTGCGGCGCCCCTCCGGGGGGGGAGCCGTACTCCACCAGGGGGACCTTAGTTACGCCCTAGTCAGCGAGTCCCCCACTGGCAAGCGCCATCAGGATTATAGATATCTGTGTAGGTTCCTGATCCAGGGGTGGGAACATCTGGGTATTCCCCTTACCTACGGCCAGGGGGAGTATACCCGAGGAGCTAACTGCTTTGCTAGGGCTACGGCAGCGGATCTAGTGCACGGGGACCAGAAACTGATCGGCAGTGCCCAACTGCGCCGAGGCCGGGCACTCCTGCAGCACGGTTCCATGCGCCTTAGACCTGATCGGGACCTAGAGCAGGCGGTTCTGGGCCTAGCCTTGCCTGCCGCACCCCCCGTACCCCCCCTACCCACCGTCGAATCAACCCTGGTAGAGGCAGCCAGGGAGTGCTACGGCATCACCTGGGTTATCCAGGGCCTAGAGGCCTGGGAATGGGCTCAGATTGATCCAGGCCAGCGCTTCCTTCGCGGCCTAGGAGAGGGCCACCACTGAGACCTGGGCGGCGATGGCCTGGGCCGCCTGCTGTAAAGCCTTAGCGGCAGCGGAGGCCGGATAAGCATGGCAAATGGGCACCCCCTGGTCTCCCCCCTGGCGGACGGGGATTTCTAGGGGTACACAGCCGAGGAGGGGTACCCCCAGTTCCCGAGCAGCCTTACTCCCCCCTTCAGAGCCAAAAATATCGTAGGAGTGCCCTGGTAAGTCAGGGGGGACAAAGTAGCTCATGTTCTCCACCACCCCGAGGATCTTGACTCCCATCTGCTGGAACATTTTCAGGCTGCGGCGGGCATCGAGGAGAGCCACCCGCTGGGGGGTAGTGACGATCACTGCTCCGGCCATGGGTACGGCTTGGGCCATGGTCAGTTGGGCATCGCCAGTCCCGGGAGGCATATCCACCAACAGGTAGTCTAGCTCCCCCCAATCTACCTGGTAGAGGAACTGGCGGATGATCCCATTGAGCATTGGACCACGCCAGATCACGGGCTGGTCCTCATCGATCAGAAAGCCCATGGAGACCACCTTCACCCCGTAGTTGAAGGCCGGCTCCAGGATGTCCCCCTGGGGACCCTGGCGGACCATGACAGAACTTTGACTTAGACCGAGCATGGTGGGCACATTAGGACCGTAGATGTCCGCGTCGATCAGGCCCACCCTAGCCCCCATAGCCGCTAGGGCTACGGCCACATTTACCGCCACGGTGCTCTTGCCGACCCCACCCTTACCGCTAGAGACCGCCAAAATATTCTTGACCCCCGTAATCCCAGTGCGGTCCGGCAGGGATTTTTGACTGGGAGTTTCCGCCGTTACATCCACAATCACCTCCCTCACAGGGACTAAGGCTCGGACTGCCTTTTCACACTCCTCCACGATCATCTGCCGCAGAGGACAGGCGGGGGTCGTCAGCACCAGGGAAAATCTTACCCGCCCGTCTTCTACCTTGATATGGCGAATCATGTTTAGTTCAACCAGGCTTTTGCCTAGTTCCGGGTCCTGAACTGGGCGCAGGGCCTCGAGAATAGCATTGGTATCCAGCATAGGTGGGAGCATATTGTTCTCAAGCTACACTTTAACCTGAGCCCTAGGACTGGGGACCAGACTCCCTAGTCCAGGCTAAGCCTCGGGGGGAGGAGGGCCCTCCAGGTGTTTGAGGGCCAGGACAGCGGCCTGGGTGCGGTCCTTCACCGCCAGCTTCTGGAGAATAAAGTGCACATGGACGCGGACTGTACCCGGGGAGATATATAGGGCTCGGGCAATTTCCTGATTGGTTTTACCCTTGGCAATTAGGCCGAGGATCTCTTGCTCCCGCTTGGTTAAGGGCAGATCCACAACGCGGGGGGGGTCTGCCCCCCGGGGTCCCTGGTCAAAGGCGGCACGAATCTGGGTGGTGGCGCTCGCATGCCACCAAGAGGCCCCGGCGGCCACGGAGTAAATAGCCAGGATCAGGGTCCTTGCCGGCACCCCCTTGAGACAGTAACCCTGGGCGCCCCCTTCGATCAAGCGACTGACTAGGGATTTTTCCGGATGCGAAGTTAGTACCAGAACTGGCAGACTAGGGCACTCCCGCCTGATCTGGCGGCAAGCCTCCACTCCCCCAATCCCCGGTAGCCCAATATCCAGGACCACCACATTTAGAGGCTGAGCCTTAGCGATCTCTAGGGCAGTCTCGCCGTCCTCAGCCTCCGCCACCACCTGGAAACCTGGCTCCCGCTCGAGTCTGGTGCGCAGACCGAGGCGGAACAGCTCATCATCCTCAACTAGCAAAATCCGATGGGTAGGTAAGGCAGCCATCAAGGGGGGCCTAGGTGGGTAATAACTCCCCGGGCCGCAGGCGGGCCCATTTCCCCCATTCCGGGTAGAAGCTCTCACAACCTACCACATCCCACTCCATTTGGATCTCAGTGTCGTGGGTCCGGATGTTAACGTTGATCGTCGGCTTGGTCGGCTCAAAGTCTGGATGTTCGGTCAGGTGGGGCTGCTGGTGTTGCGCCTCCACCGCGTGATAAGTAGTACAAGCATCAACGTGCTGACAGTCTATGCAAATACACATAACTGGACCTCAGCGCAGATTCCTCCCTCTAGTGTGGCACAGGTGGGTGGTGGCTCCCAGGAGTGGGAAAATGGGAATGGAATTTTTCTCTAGGGCCCACCGCACCCCTGGCCTCCCTTGAATGACTCCCTAACCACTACCCTGGGGATAGACCGCTGGCCCTTTAGCCCCCTGGAGTTACCCCCTCATACCTATCTGGTGGGTGGGGCGGTGCGCGATGCTCTGCTGCACCGAGATACCCAGCGGCTAGACTTGGATTTTGTCACCCCCACCGGGGCAATTGCCACTGCTGCCGCCCTTGCCCGCACCCACCAGGCAGGCTTTGTAGTCCTCGACCCCAAGCGCCACATTGCCCGGGTCGTTTTTCCCCAAGCGACAGTAGACATCGCTGAGCAGAGTGGGCCGGACCTAGGGGCTGACCTGAGTCGCCGGGATTTCACGGTCAATGCCCTGGCCTACAATCTGAGGCAGGCAGCCCTACAGGACCCCCTCGGGGGACTCAGGGACCTGAGGGCAGCTCAGCTAAGGATGATTTCCCCCCTCAACCTCCAGGAGGACCCCCTGAGACTCCTGCGGGCCTACCGGCTAGCTGCCCAGCTGGACTTTACCCTCGAGCCCCACACCCGGACGACTATCGCTCAGCTAGCCCCGGGCCTGGGGAGGGTGGCCGCGGAACGGGTGCTGACGGAAATCCTCTACCTCCTGGCCACCCCCGCAGGCCATCTCTGGCTCAGGCGGGCCTGGGGAGATGGGCTATTGAAGAGCTGGTTACCAGGGGCAACCAGGGGGGGGTTTGCTAAGCTCCCCTGGGTAGACCGGGCGGCAACGGCCATCGCATCCCGTTTCAGCATCCCCCTCCCCGAGCTGCCCTTGGTCCGCTTGGCCTGTCTAGTAGACCAGCCCCAGGTAGAGTTAACCCACCTCAAGTGCTCCCGCCAGCAAATCCGCACCGTCCACATTATCCTAGAGTTGCTGCCCCAGGCTCTCAAGGCTGATCCAAGGCCCGCTGCTCTATACCAACTTTTCCAGGCCGCCGGTAGTAGGTTGCCCCTCGTGGCTACCCTGGCTTTGGCTCATGGGGGTCCCCAGGAATACCTACAGGCTCTCGTGGAGCGCTTTCTCGACCCGGGAGACCCCCTGGCCCATCCAGTCCCCCTTCTGCGGGGGGAGGATTTGCACCCTCTGGTATCCCCAGGTCCCGTCCTGGGGAAACTTTTGGCAGACTTGATGATAGCCCAGGTGGAGGGGCGGGTAAGTAGCCGGCCGGCGGCCTGGGAGTTCGCCCAGGGTTGGCTAGCCGAGCGGGGTAATTTAAGTAAAAATACTCCCCCCAAGTAGTTGCCGGTAGCGCTGCTTAAGTTCCTGGACTAGGCCTAGCCACCGCTGCAAACTGGGGTCTTCAGTCATCAGGGTTTCGGCAGCCGTGCGCGCTAGCTCTAGGACCGGTTGGTCTTGCACCAGATGGGCCAAGACAAAATCCGGCAACCCAGACTGACGAGTACCCAAGACTTGACCCGGACCCCGGAACCGCAGGTCCATCTCGGCAATGAGGAACCCATCCTGGGACTGCTCTAGGACCTTGAGGCGCTGCTGGACCGGATCAGCGGTAGAACTACTGAGGATCAGACAGTAGGATTGGTCGGCCCCCCGGCCTACCCGGCCCCGCAGCTGATGCAGCTGGGCTAGGCCAAACCGTTCCCCGTGTTCCACTAGCATCACCGTGGCGTTGGGCATGTCTACCCCCACCTCCACTACTGTTGTGGATACCAGAATTTGACTTAAGCCTAAGCGGAATTCCTCCAGGGCGGCCTGCTTTTGGCTCGGGTGAAGACGGCCGTGGAGCAGGCCCAGGCGGTAGTCGGGGAATACCTCTGTTTGGAGGCGTTGGTGTTCCGCGACGGCGGACTTGAGGTCTAGTTTTTCCGACTCCTCCACGAGGGGCAGGACGATATAGGCCTGGTGGCCCTGGCGCACCTGCTCGTGAATCAAGTTGTAGGCTTGAGAGCGCTGGCGGTTGGTATAAACCTTGGTGGTGATCCGTTGACGGCCAGGGGGCAGCTCGTCAATTTGGCTGGTGTCTAAGTCCCCATGGATGGTCAGGGCTAGGGTCCGGGGAATGGGGGTGGCCGTGAGGGTAAGGACGTGGGGCTGGATGCCCTTTTGTTGCAACCGGGCCCGTTGCTCCACCCCAAAACGGTGCTGCTCATCGATCACCACTAGACCCAGGGACCGGAAGCAGACCGGGTCCTCGATCAGGGCGTGGGTACCCACCACTAGGGGAAGTTCACCGGTGCTGAGCTGCTGCAGTACTTCCCGGCGTTTTTTCACCCCCGTAGACCCCGTCAGCAGCTCCACCGGCAGGTGCAGCAGGTTAAACCAACTTAAGAGCTTCTGGTAGTGCTGGGCCGCTAGGACCTCCGTGGGTACCATCATGGCAGCCTGGTGGCCGGCTTGAATGGTGGCCAAGATGGCGGCGACCGCTACTACTGTCTTACCGGAACCCACATCCCCCTGGACCAGGCGATTCATCGGCACCCCTTGGCGCAGGTCAGCCAGAATTTCCGCGATCACCCGACTTTGGGCCCCCGTGAGGGGAAAGGGCAAGACTCGATAAAATTCTCCTAGCAGTTCCTCCGTGGGAGCCACTAGGGCAGGGGATAACTCCTGGCGCCGCTCCTGGCGCCGCTGCAGTAGACCTAGCTGGAGGTAGAAGAATTCATCAAAGACTAGGCGCTGACGAGCTGCCTGTAGCTGGGATTGGTCCTGGGGTTGGTGAATGTGCAGCAGAGCGGTGGACAACCCTAGGAGCTGGTGCTGCTGGAGGATTACTGCGGGCAGGGGGTCGGGGAGGCGGTGGACTTGGGTTAAGACCAAAGGGATTGTCCGCCGCAGTAGCTCGGCGCCTACCCCCTCAACCAAGGGGTACACCGGGAGAATTTGGCCTGAAGCGGGGCCCTCACCCCCCTCGAGAACTTCTAACTCTAGGTTGTCTAGGGTCAACCCCTGTTTACCCCGTTTCACTAGGCCGGAGGCTGCCACTTGCACCCCCGGGGCGTAGGTGCGCCGTTGTCGCTCCTGCCAGGCCCGGTTACTGTAGCGACTACCTCGCAGGAATCGATTCAGACGAATCTGCCCACTGCTGTCGCGCAGCAGCAGCTCTAAAATGGTCAATTGGCGGTCCCGGGGGCTAGAGAAGCAAGTACAACGCCGCACGGTCCCGACAATGGTAACCGTGGCGCCCGGGGTGAGCTCCCGAATCTTCACCCGGTGAGAATAGTCTAGGTAGTCCCGGGGGAAGTAGTATAATAGGTCCCTAAGGGTAGATAGCCCCAGGCTGGCTAGCTTTTCCACTGATTTGGCCCCGATCCCCGGCCAGTACAGCAGAGAACAGGCTAGGTCTAGGGGTGGCTCGGGGCGATGACTGTTGGTGAGGGTCTGTAGGAAGCTGCGCACCTCCCCGAGGAGTTTTTGGCGCTGGGTAGTGTCCAGGGTTGAGTAGGACGCACTGCGGCGATGCAGATTTTGCCAATGGGCGCGATGATTGGCACCTAGGCAGTCGGGGACTGTCCTGAGATTAAGCTGCAGGAATTCGCTGAAGCGGTACTGGTGGCCCTGAAGATCGGGGAAGCCGTGGTCGGCCTCCACCTCCAGGGCTCTAGTCAAACGAGCCCAGTCCGGCAGATCAAGGGCTGACACAGGTGGACATCAACACTGCAGGGGCACTGGTGAACAACAGCCCCCCCTCCTGGTAGTCCACCAGGATTGTATCCCCAGGCTTAAAGGTATTCTCGAGCAGCTTGGTGGCGATCGGATTTTCCAGTTGGCGCTGGATCGCCCGTTTGAGGGGGCGAGCCCCGTAGACCGGGTCATAACCAAGGTCGGTTAAGTAGTCCTGGGCCGCACCGCTCAACTGGAGATCGATCTTTTGGTCGCCTAGGAGTTGTTCGATGCGGCGCACCTGTAAACCAAGGATTTGCCGCAGTTCCTCGCGATTGAGGGGGTGGAAAAGGATTGTGTCGTCGATGCGGTTAAGAAATTCCGGGCGAAAATGTTGGCGCAGGGCTTCCATTACCCGGCGGTGCATTTCCTGGTAACGCGAGTCGTCCCCGGCCACATCCAGGATCAAATCGCTGCCGATGTTGCTCGTCATCACAATCACGGTGTTGCGCAGGTCGATATGGCGACCCTGGGAGTCGGTGATCCGCCCATCCTCAAGCACCTGCAGCAGGATGTTAAAGACGTCCGGGTGGGCTTTTTCTACCTCATCTAGGAGGATCACCGCGTAGGGACGCCGGCGGACTGCCTCCGATAGCTGGCCGCCCTCCTCATAACCTACGTAGCCTGGGGGAGCCCCTAGGAGCCGGGAGACTGAGTGTTTCTCCATGTACTCAGACATGTCAATGCGCACCAGGGAGTCTTCACTATCAAAGAGAAACTGCGCCAGAGCTCGGGCTAGCTCGGTCTTGCCTACGCCGGTTGGTCCCATGAACAGGAAGGAGCCGATGGGGCGGTTGGGGTCTTTCATGCCCGCCCGGGCGCGGCGGATAGCCGCTGCTACCGCTGCTACTGCTTCCTGTTGGCCGACGACCCGCTCGTGGAGGTGTCTTTCCAAATCCAAAAGCTTTTGGCGTTCGGTTTCTAGCAGCTTCTGCAGAGGAATACCGGTCCAGCGGGCCACCATTTCGGCAATGTCGCTTTCGGTAACCTGCTCCCGTAGTAAAGCACTGCCGCGGGTTTGGATTTCCAGAAGTTTAGCTTCCCATTCCTCCTGCTGTTGATGCAGGCGAGGGAGTTGGCTGTACTGGATCTCAGAAGCCCGGGCGAGCTCACCTTTGAGAATTGCCTTTTCCATCTCCAGGCGCAGTTTATCCTCCTCCTCCTTGGAGAGATTGATCTGCTCAAGGAGCTGCTTTTCCGCCTGCCATTGACTGCTGAGGGTCTGTTGCTTAACCTGCAGGTCGGCTATTTCCTGGTGGATCCTCTCTAGGCGGTCTTGGGCCGGACGATAGGTGGGGCTCGACGAGCCTAGGCGCTGCCCCTCTCCAGCTAGGGAGAGCTTTTCCATTTCCAGCTGCATCAGCCGGCGGTCAATCACCTCTAGTTCTACGGGCTTGGAGGTAATCTCCATCTTCAAGCGGGCAGCGGCTTCGTCAATCAGGTCAATGGCCTTATCAGGTAAAAAGCGGTCTGTAATATAGCGGGCCGAGAGGGTGGCCGCCGCCACCAGGGCAGAGTCGGTGATTTTGACTCCGTGGTGGACCTCGTAGCGCTCCTTGAGACCGCGCAGGATCGAAATCGTGTCCTCCACGGAGGGTTGGTCGATGAGAATCGGCTGAAACCGCCGCTCGAGGGCCGCATCCTTCTCGATGTATTTGCGGTGCTCTTCCAGGGTAGTAGCACCAATACAGCGCAGCTCCCCCCGGGCAAGCATTGGCTTGAGCAAGTTACCGGCGTCCATGGTCCCCTGACCGGAGCCGGTGCCCACGACGGTATGCAGCTCGTCAATAAACAGCACAATTTGGCCACTAGCCTCGGTCACCTCCCGCAGCACTGCCCGGAGGCGGTCTTCAAATTCTCCCCGGTACTTAGCCCCAGCAATTAAAGAACCCATGTCCAGGGAGATAAGCAAGCGGTTTTTGAGGGACTCCGGCACATCCCCATTGACGATCCGCTGGGCCAAGGCCTCAGCGATGGCGGTCTTACCTACTCCTGGCTCACCGATCAGTACCGGGTTATTTTTACTGCGCCGGGAGAGGACCTGAATAACTTGGCGGATCTCTTCATCCCGGCCGATCACCGGGTCGAGGCGCCCCGCTCGCGCTTGCTCGGTCAGGTCCCGGCCGTACTTCTCCAGGGCAGCGTAGCGGCCTTCGGAATGTTGGTCAGTGACCTTTTGGTTCCCTCGCAGGGCCCGGATTGCATCCTCTAGCTTGCGGGTGTCTACACCCAGGTTGCGAAACAGGCGGCGGCCGATGCGCTCATCCTCAGCAAACCCTAAGAGCATATGTTCTACTGCAATGTACTCATCCTGCCAGCCCTGGCGGATGTGTTCAGCCCGGTCGAGCAGCAGATCCAGATGCTGTCCCAGGTAAAACTGCTCTAGAGTGACCACTTTAGGCTGACGTTGAATATGGACTATCAGCTGCTGGGATAGTTTCTGGCAATCTACCTCGGCCCGGCTGAGGATCTGCTGGGCTAGGCCGTCCTGCTCAAGCAAAGCTAGAGCCACATGCTCTACTTCCAGGTGTTGCTGTTTAAAGCGGCGGGCCACCTCCTGGGACTTGATGATTGCTTCCCAGGCCTTATCGGTAAACTTATTCGGATCAGTAGGCTGCATTTTTTAATTAATACCTGAGCAAAATAGGGACTTTTTGATGTATCAGTTAGGAACGGAGCGCTAAACTAGACGGCATTTCGCCCTGGGGGGAAAACCCCAAACTAATAGTCATACCTCTAATATAAAGTGTGTGGCAATCCTGATTCTGGCATTGCGGTGAGGAGTCAATCATGCGTTATCGTTCGGCGGCCGTTTTAGTTGGGTTAGTGACGTTCACCCTGGCCGGGTGTACCTCGAGTCCGAATACCGTTGCCCAAAGCCCGGCGCCGGCATCCCCAGCGCCCGCGAGTCCCCCAGCCGTAGCTCAGAACCCATCACCTACTCCCACGCCTAGTCCTTCCCAGTCCTTATCGCCTACGCCGGTAGGCAATCTCATCCCCTCTACTAACCCTGCAGTCGAGCTAGCCCGGACCCGTGCCGGCCGTCAGGACCCTTTCTCCATCGTGCAGCTACCCCTTAAGGTTACTCTGCCCGCAAGTGCCACTCCGGTCCCGGTCCGGCCCAAGCCCGTGAAACCCCTACCCCCCCAGCCCGACCTGGCGCGGGCCGTCCAGGTCACAGGCGTAGTCGACATAGACGGCTCCCTACAGGCCATAGTCAAAGCGCCAGAAGAGCGGACCAGTCGCACGGTGGTGGCTGGAGACACCCTAGCCGACGGTCAGGTCCAGGTAACTCGGATCTTCCTTAGTGGAGACACACCGGTAGTGGTCCTGACCCAGTTCGGCATTCAGGTGTTCAAAACCGTTAGTGGGCCGACGGCCTAGTGAATTTGGGGGACCCGCAGCTCTAGGGCTTCTACCAGGCGGCGCACTGCGGCCACCATGGCCACTTGGCTGTTGAGTTGATTGACCGCCGAGCCCACGCCTACCCCCGCGGCCCCGGCGCCGATGGCCAGGGGGATGGTGACGTCAGAAAGGCCAGAGGCACACAACACCGGCACCTTGACCGCCCGGGAGATCTCGTAGGCAGCAGCTATGGTAGGGGCTGCCTTCTCCACTAGACCCAAGGTGCCCCCGTGGGCCGGTTTGGCACTTGTGCCTCCTTCGGTCTGGATCAGGTCTACCCCTAGTTCCTCTAGGGCCTCCGCCAGCTGCACCTGTTGGTCTAGGGGGAGGTGATGGGGGACAGTCACTGAAAGGGTGATAGTGGGAAGTAACTGACGAGTCTGGCAAGTCAAGTCAAGCACCTCTGGGGCGCTGAACAAACGGCCCTGGGCGTAGAAGCTATCGAAGTTACCAATTTCGATCAGGTGAGCCCCGGCGGCCACGGCGGGCAAGAATTGGGCAGGTTCAACGGCTGAAACGCAAACTGGTAACCGAGTCAGGGAAAGGGCCATACTCACCAGCTGAGGGTCAGCGGCAATGTCCACGTAGGTGGCGCCCCCCTGGTCAGCGGCTTGGACGACTGCCGCCACTTGGTCCCGGTTAAAGTTATTAAGACCGCTGATAATCTTCAGGGCTCGCCGCTGCTGAAGGGCTTGGTGGAGAACTGGATGCATACTGTGCCTCGAAAAAAACATTTGGTGGTTGATGGTATTTTCCCTCGGGAAAGGCAGGGGGCAAAACTCTTCCCCCGGACCTACCTGGAGCTAGCTCCGGTAGGCGGTCGCCTGTCTCCCCAAGGGGGCGACCTTAGATTGCCGCGCACATGGCGACCAAGATAGCATATCAGCCCCGCTGCCCTGGTTTGCCTGGACCCACCCACCCGCTAGGCAACCGGGGTAAACTTGAGTTGCACAGATCTGGCGCTTAAAACTATACTAGAGCGTTGAACACGCACCGTAGGAGGGTTCTATTCCTGAATCACTCACCCTAACCGTCAGCCTGCGAGGCACACGGGAAGTTAAGGACAACTACCAACTTTTTCGTCTGACTGGTCTACTAGATGCCTTTTCAGAACCTACCTTTCGTAAGGTTCTGAGCAAATCCCTGGAGGGGGGACCCCATAACCTGGTCCTGGACCTTTCTAGTATTGAATTCGTCGACAGTTCCGGCTTGGGGGCCCTCGTGCAATTGGCGAAGAAAGCCCAGGGAGAGGGGGGCAGTCTGCAGATTGTCACCAATCCCCGGGTTACCCAAACGGTGAAGCTAGTCCGCCTGCAGAACTTTCTCTCTCTCCAACCTTCCCTGGAGGCCGCCCTAGCTAACCTAGGTTAGACTGCCGCCGCTAGGAGAGGGTGGCCTGCCGTCGGGCGGCGGCTAATTACCTGGTCGATCAGCCCGTACTCGACTGCTTCCTGGGCAGACATGAAAAAGTCCCGCTCCGTATCCTCCGCAATCTTATCTAGGGGCTGTCCGGTTTGCTCAGCTAGCCAGTGGTTCAACCTTTCCTTATGGTAAAGAATTTCCCGCGCCTGAATTTCGATGTCCGTAGCTTGCCCTTGGGCTCCTCCTAGGGGTTGATGAATCATCAACCGAGAGTGGGGCAGGCTCAACCGCTTGCCCTTGACCCCCGAACTGAGGAGGAAAGCCCCCATACTTGCGGCCAAGCCCACGCAAATGGTTGACACGTCAGGGCGGATCTGATTCATGGTATCGAAAATGGCCATGCCAGCGGTTACGGAACCGCCGGGGGAGTTGATGTACAGGTAGATGTCTCGTTCGGGGTCTTCAGCTTCCAGGAACAGCAGTTGAGCCACCACTAGGTTAGCTAGTTCGTTGTCGATAGCCTGTCCCAGGAAGACAATCCTCTCCCTTAACAGGCGAGAGTAGATGTCGAAGGCCCGCTCTCCCCGGCCTGACTGCTCAATAACGATGGGAATCATAGCTTGGCCTTATCTTGATTGCTGTTCCTATTTTACCGGTCTGGCCGCTGGAGATGGGCCGGGAGAATGGGCGATAATCTGATTGAGAGCACAACTTTGGAGCCATTTACCCCATGAAATCTGCTAGCCCCCTGCCGGGTATTGGCGTCTACTTGGTTTTCACCCTAGCTCTGATCCTGCTGCTAGTTAGCACTTTCCTTAAGCCCTTTGTCATCGTTAACGCCGGAGAGCGGGGGGTAGTGATGGAGTTTGGTCAGGTGCAAGACCAGGTGTTGGGAGAGGGTCTCCACGCCATTTTGCCAATCGTGACCACCGTAGAAAAACTGAGTGTCCGGGTCCAGAAGCATCAAATCCCTGCCCAGGCTGCCTCCCGGGACCTGCAGGATGTGTTTACGGATGTGGCCCTCAACTGGCACATTATGGCGGATAAGGCTAACCTGGTATTCCAACAGATTGGTGGCAGCGAACAGGTAGTGCAAAGAATTATCAACCCGGCCGTAGAGGAAGTTCTCAAGGCAGTGATGGCCAAGTACACCGCCGAAGAGATTATCACCAAGCGGGGCGAGGTCAAATCCGATGTGGATCTGGCCTTGACGGAACGGTTGCGGGTCTACAACATCGCCGTAGATGATATTTCCCTAGTGAATGTCCATTTTTCGGAACGGTTTAGCGAGGCGGTAGAGGCTAAACAGATTGCCGAACAGGAAGCCAAGCGGGCTGAGTTTGTGGCTCAACGAGCGGCGGTGGAGGCGCAGGCGGCAGTTAATCTAGCCCGGGGCCAAGCCGAATCCCAACGCCTAGTGCGAGAAACGCTCACCCCTCAGCTCCTGCAGAAGTTGGCCATTGAGAAATGGGACGGTAAGTTCCCCATGGTCCTAGGGGGGGATGGGGCCTTGCCCTTGCTGAACCTGGATATCAAGGACAAGACTTCCCATGGCCAATAAAGACCGTCCTATCCTGCCCAAGCGGCGGCCTGCCCGACAGCCGGTCCTCAAAGGCACCGTTAAGACCAACCCGGAGCCAGCCCCGGAGGGAGCCGAGGAGCCAGACTTGATCTATGGTCGCCACCCGGTGCTCAGCGCCCTGGAACAGCACCAGGGACTGAATCGGGTTTGGATCCTCAGTCGTCTGCGCTACGATCCCCGGTTCCACTCCCTGCTAACGGAGGCTAAGGCCCAAGGTACAGTCATCGATGAGGTGGAGCCCCAGCGCCTGCACCAGATCACCCAGGGGGCCAATCACCAGGGGGTGGCTGCCCAGGTAGCTCCCTACACCTACCTGGAGTTGGCAGACCTCATCCGCCATGCCAAGGGAGTCTCAGACCGCCCGGTCCTCCTGGTAGCAGAAGGCCTCAAGGACCCCCATAACCTGGGGGCAATCATCCGCACTGCCGAAGCCCTAGGGGCCCAAGGGCTAGTCATCCCCCAACGGCGAGCGGTGGGGATTACCTCCACGGTTGCTAAAGTGGCGGCGGGGTCCCTGGGCGTCTTTCGCGTCTCTCGGGTGGTTAACTTGAGTCGCGCCCTCGAGACCCTAAAAAGTGAGGGATTCTGGATCTACGGTACTGATGCTGCAGCTGGAGTGCCTGTACACCAAGTGGATTTCCGAGGTCCGACGGTGCTAGTGATTGGCTCCGAATCTGAGGGCCTGAACCTGCTGACTCAACGCTGCTGCGACCAAATGGTTTCTATCCCCTTGGGGGGGCAGACCCCTAGCCTGAATGCCTCCGTGGCTGCTGGGATGGTCCTGTACGAAGTGTTCCGTCAGCGTTGGCTACAGGTTTTGCACCTAGAATGAAATGGTGGTTCCGTACCTTAAGACTCCTGGAATGCTGCCGTGAGTCGTCCAGAAACCGTCGCCCATATCTGCATCCACCGGCACTCCTGGTTTGAGGGCCAAATGAACGGTCAAGTGCGGGCAAGCCAATTTGAGTGGCAGTTCACCTGGTGGTTTCGCCGGGGGTCTCTAGTGATCGAGCCGGCCTTGGGGCGCGCCCTCATCCAAGAGCCCCTGGGGCGGTTTCTTGAGCAGCACGACTACCAACTAGAACCCGGGGGAGAGTACCGCTTTCAAATCCGGGCTAAATTGTGACCCTCCATCTCACCTGACCATGGCTTTCAACTGGTTCCGCCGCCGCTTCGAAGACTCTGACCAGACTCCCCAGGACCCGCCCCCGGCGGAATCTGTACTCCCAGCTGAGACCCCGGAGCCGGGGGTACAGGTAGACTTTGACCGACTGGCCTTTGCCAAGGCTGCCCTCCAGAATATTCAGCGGCGCCAGGAGCTTCCAGAAGAACCCTCCCAGGAGGAATCTATCCCTGCACCAACCCTTGAGGCTGACACCGCAGAAGGGGCGGCGGCTCCGGTTGCTCCCCCAGATTTGCCTCTGTGGGCCCGGGACTCCCAGGAGGTACAGGAGCGTCTAGCTGCTCTCCAGGCAGCAGCCAGCCCCTCCCCAGCCACGCCAGTATTGTCGGAGGAACCGGTTGAGGAGCAGGTTAGCCCCCAGCTTAACGAGAATTTTCTCTGGTCAGCCGAGATCCTCGCCGCCCAAGGCCGCCTCCCGGAGCAGGTTTCCTGGGAGGAGATTACCTGGCTGCAGAAGCTGCGTCAGGGCTTGGGGAAAACCCGCCGCAATCTCCTGAACCAACTGAAAGCGATTGTGGGCCAGGGCCCCCTCAACCAGGAGGGCGTAGCGGCCATTGAGGCTCTCCTGTTGCAAGCAGACGTGGGGGTTGCAGCCACAGACTACATCGTGGAGACCCTCCAGCAAAAACTGCGCCAAGAGGCTCTGCCTCCGGACCAGGCAGTACAGTACCTCAAGCAGATCCTCCGGGAAATCCTGGAGCAATCCCACAACCCCTCCTTTGCCCCCCAAAAGGGCACCCTAAATATTTGGCTGGTCACGGGGGTCAACGGTGCTGGCAAAACCACCACCATCGGCAAACTTGCCCACATTGCCCAAAAGTCTGGCTATCGCTGCCTAGTAGCCGCCGGGGACACCTTCCGGGCCGCAGCAGTGCAACAACTGCAGATATGGGCTCAGCGTAGTGGGATTGAGGTGGTGGCCAATACTGGCCAAAACACTGATCCGGCCGCGGTAGTGTTTGACGCCATTAATGCGGCCCAAGCCCGGGAGATTGACCTGCTCTTGGTAGATACCGCCGGCCGCCTGCAAAACAAAAAGAACTTGATGGAGGAGTTGAGCAAAATCCGCCGTACCATCAGCAGGAAAGCCCCTACTGCCCACGTGGAATCCCTATTAGTCTTAGATGCCACCCTGGGACAGAATGGTCTGCGCCAGGCCCAGGTGTTTGCCGAGGCAGCCCAGCTGTCGGGGGTGGTCTTGACTAAACTAGACGGCAGCGCCCGGGGGGGAGTGGCTTTGGCGGTGGTGCAGGAGTTGGGGTTACCAATCCGCTTTATCGGCGCGGGAGAGGGGATTGAAGACCTGCGGCCTTTTTCTAGCTACGAGTTTGTCGAGGCGCTCCTGAGCAGCTAGGGGCGCGCCAAGGCCGAGTGAATTGGGGCCGGCAGTCGCCGGAGGATCCGGCCTTTTTCCCGGTCTACTGCCACCAACACCACCCGGCCGGTGACGTAAAGCGCTTCCCCCTGGGGAGCTTGGATCTGGTAGTCCCAGTTGATGCGCACTCCGAGGAGCTCGGCTAACCGGGTCTTGACCACGGCCGATTGCCCGAGGCGCAAGGACCGGTGGTAGCGTAGGTTCAGGTCAACTACCGGTAGATCACAGCCTAAGGCCACCAGTTTAGCAAACTCCAAGCCCAAGGAGCGCAGAAACTCCACCCGGGCTTCTTCTAGCCAAGTTAGGTAGGCGCCGTGCCAGACCACCCCTGCGTAGTCCGTGTGGTGGGGATGAACCCGGACCGGATACTCAAACCAATCTTCTCCCCGGCCGGGGGAGATGAGGGCATTAGGAAACATAGGTCTAGACCGCTCTTATCGAAGTCTATTTTAGGTCCCCCGCGGCAGGAGTTCCACCTCCGAAGGGCTGACGGTGATCTTCATCATCCCCAGTTGTACCTGTACTTCTCCGTCGGCCACCCGGAGCACCTGGGCAGTCTGGCCCAGGCGGGGGATGCGCACCCGGTCGCCCACCCGGGGTTGTAGGGCCTGGGCCACCTCAGGGGATGGGGGTAAAGAGGCGGCAGCAATTCCCCGCAGGGCCTGGTTAGCCCGGCTGGCCGCCTGGGCAGTAACCGGGCCGCGCTGGAGTTTGCGGATCACCTCGGCTACCTGGGCTTGGGCTTGGCTAATCGCCTCCTGAACTGCCTGTTCCTGCTGAAGGCGCAGGTGGGCCTCTCGGGCTTGGAGGTGTCTTACCTGCCGGTGGAGTTGGTCGTGCAGTTGCTCAGCGTCCCGAACGATCTGCCGGGCCACCTGTAGCCGCTGCTCCTGTTGGCGCCGCTGTTCCTCCAGGCCTGCAATCACTTGATTCAGGTCGTCAGCCCGTTGGCCTAGGTGGGTTTGAGCCCCCTCGACGATCTCCGGGTCAAGACCAAGGCGCAGGGCAATAGCCAGGGCTTGGGAGCGGCCCGGGATCCCCCACAGGAGCCGATAGGTAGGGGCAAGACTCTCTAGATCAAACTCCACGGAGGCATTCTCAAACCGCGGGTCCTGGTACTTGAGGGCCTTTAACTCACGGAAGTGGGTGGTAGCCACCGTCAGCCAAGCCTGGTCCGCCAGATAATTTAAGAGGGCCACCGCTAGGGCACTCCCCTCCCCCGGGTCTGTGCCTGCCCCCACCTCGTCTAGGAGGACAAGATTTACCCCCTCTGGCTGCGCCTTGAGGGCGGCGAGAATGGCAATAATCCGGCGCAGGTGGCCAGAGAAGGTGGAGAGGTTTTGGGCAATAGACTGCTCATCCCCAATATCCGCTAGCACCTGGTCAAACCAAGGCAGCTGTGCCGGGGCTAGGGCCGGTACAAAAAGCCCTGCCTTGGCCATTAGGGCCACCAGCCCTAAGGTCTTGAGGGTGACAGTTTTACCCCCCGTGTTCGGCCCAGTGATCGCTACCACCCGCAGGGGCGGTTGGATCTGCAGGTCAATGGGCACTACCGGGTGGCCCTGCTCGTGGGCATGCTGCCAAACTAGTAGGGGATGACGCAGCTGCCGCAGGTTGACCCGGGGTCCAAACTGGGGCGGGTTCCCCTGCAGCCACAGGCCGTAGCGAGCCTTAGCTAAAGCTAAATCCAGGGCGGTGACCGTCTCCAGGAGCCTGATCAGGTCCGGCACCACCAGGGTGACCTGTTGACTGAGGCGGGCCCGGACTGCCTCGGCAGCGGCTTGCTCTTGCCGGTACAGTTGCCGCAGATGGTTATTCAAGGAGACCGTGACTTGGGGCTCTAGGTAAAGGGTAGCCCCGCTAGCGGAGGTGTCGTGGACAATCCCCCGGATCACCTCCCGGGCGCTGGCCTTGACCGGCAGGACGTAGCGGTCCCCCCGTTGGGTAATCAGGGGTTCCTGGAGGGCATAGCCATAGCGCTGGATTAGGCTGTGGAGGACCTGGTGAATTTGCTCCCGTTGGTGACGCCCGCGGTGGCGCACATCAGCCAACTGGGGACAGGCCCGGTCGAGGACCTCCCCCTGGTCATCGATGCAGTGGTAAATTTCCTGCTCTAACTCAGGGTAGGTGGGCAGATCGGCGATCAGCTGGTTGAGGACTACTAATTCCGGTTGCTGGCGCAGGCGGCGGCCTAGCTGACGTGTCCCCCCCAAGGTGGTGGCTAGGCCGAATAGCTCTAGGCCACTGAGAGTACCCTGGTGAGCCGCCCGGGCTAAACTGGGGCCGAGGTCGACGATGCCAGCAAAGTCCAAGTCGGAGTGCTCCTGAGCCTGGACCATTTCTCTAGTCTGGGCCAACAGGTGCCGGCTCTCGGCTTCGCTAGTGGGAATGGCGTGGCCGAGGGCGGCGCTCAAACCTAATTTGGTGGCAGCAAAGGTAGCCAGGTGCTGACAGAGGCGGGACCATTCGAGGAGGTCCTGGGCAGTGGTTTCCAAGGGCGGGGGGACAAAAGCTCCTATAATGAATCCTAGGATCAAAAACTTAACAATTCGGGCAGCGTAATGAAAATTGTAGTGATTGGTAGCGGTTTTGGGGGTCTCTCAGCGGCAATTAGATTGCAAGCCCAGGGGCACCAGGTCACTATCCTCGAAAAGCGCGACAAACCCGGGGGCAGGGCCTACGTCTACGAACAGGATGGCTTCATGTTTGATGGCGGCCCGACCATCATCACCGCCCCCTGGTTGATCCGGGAGTTGTTTGACCTGAGCCAGCGCCGCCAGGAGGACTACGTTAAGTTAATTCAGATCGACCCCTTCTACAACATCCGTTTCGAAGATGGCTCAGTATTTCACTACAATGCCGACCAGGAAAATATCCGCGCCCAGATCCTCAAGTTCAACCCCGCGGACTTAGCTGGATACCAGCAGTTCCTCGCCGCCACCACCGACATCTACCAGGTGGGCATGGCCCTGATTGACCAGCCCTTCAGTCAGTTCACGGATATGCTCAAGGTCCTCCCCCAGATGGTGCGCTTACAGTCCTACAAGTCCGTCGCCCAGTTTGTTAACCAGTACATCCAAGACGACCGCCTGCGCCAGGTGTTCAGTTTTCATCCCCTGCTCATCGGCGGCAATCCCTTCCAAAGCACCTCCATCTACGCCATGATCCACAAGCTAGAGCAGGATTCAGGGGTCTGGTTTGCCATGGGGGGGACTGGGGCACTGGTGAAGGGGCTAACTCAGCTTTTCCTTGACCAGGGGGGACAGCTACACCTAAATACCGAAGTAGCCACGGTTCTGATTGATGAGCACAGCCGCCGGGCCACGGGGGTGAAAACCAAAACGGGGGAAGTTATCCCTGCCGAAACCGTTGTCAGCAATGCCGATGTGGCCTTCACGTACCTAAATCTAGTGCCGGCTCAATTTCGCCGCAAGTTCACGGACCGGAGGATTAAGCGCAGCCGCTACTCCATGTCCTTGTTTGTCCTTTACTTTGGCACTGACCGGCGCTACGAAGACATCGCCCACCACGAGATCCTCATGGGGCCGCGCTACCGGGGCCTGATTGAAGACATCTTTGTGCGCAAGCACCTAGCGGAAGACTTTTCCCTTTACCTCCATCGGCCCACCGCCACTGACCCCTCCTTGGCTCCCCCGGGATGCGACTCCTGGTATGTCCTCTCCCCCGTCCCTCACCTCGGGGGAGATGTGGACTGGCGCACCACCGCCAAGCCCTACCGGGATGCTATTGTTAGCTATCTGGAGCAGCGTTACCTACCCGACCTGTCCCGCCACATCGTCAGTGAGTGTTACATCGACCCCCTCCACTTCCAGGACACCCTCAATAGCTACCTGGGCAGCGCCTTTTCCGTCGAGCCAATCCTGACCCAATCCGCTTGGTTTCGCCCCCATAACCAGAGCGAAGACATCCCTAACCTCTACTTCACCGGCGCAGGTACCCACCCGGGAGCGGGGCTACCAGGGGTGATCAGTTCAGGCAAGATCGTCGCCGAGATGATTGGCAAGGCCCCGGCCCTCGTTTAGGAGCCCCAGACCCATGGCACTGATCCAGCGGCTACTGTTGTTGCTCCTGTTGGGTAGTCTTGCGGTCTTGATCGCCCAGAATAATGCTCCACCGGTGGCCCTAGTGGTCTTTGGCCAAAAGACCCAAACTCTGAGCTTGGGAGCTTGGATGGTCATAGCCACGGGGGTGGGGGTGGGAGTGGCCGGGATAGTAGTGCTGCTGTTTTGGCTTAGTAATATCTTGGCTCCCCAGGTTCTGGCGGCTGTTGATTCTCCCCCCCCAGTAACTCCCCCTCCAACCCCTCCACCGGCCACACCCTCCCCGGAGCCGAAGACCAAGTTAACTAACCCCGTAGTGGACGCCGACTACCGAGTAATTGACAGTACCCGAGAGGAGTGGCAGGACCAGGAGCCGGAGGATTGGGACTTTTGAGGGGATAGGCAGCGCTGGACTCTGATTCTTCTAGAATAAAACCTGAGTATAGGGGTGAGCCCCCTCAGCTGGTCCAACCTCCACCGCCACTTACCCCCGTCTTCCCATGAAGCCACTGTCTGCCCTGCAATACCTCCAACCTCTGGCCAACTCTAGTTGGTTTGCCTACCTCACAATCTTGCTGCTGGAGTTGAAGCGGGTTTGGCGGATGTGGGACTACCTAGACCTCACCTTCGGCGACACCTCTAGCTACTACCAGGATGCCTACAGCTGGTTTAGTCAAGGGATGAATGATATTGCCTGGTCACCGCTGTACACCGCTTACTTCGGCACTTTCTTGCATGTATTTAGCGATGCGACGGCGGTGACCGTTGCCCACCGCTTGGTGATCGTCTTTACCTCGACAGGCTTGTTTTTGGCGGTGGCCCGCCGCCTGCTGCCCCCGGGCATAGCCTGGCTGATGAGTTGCTGGTGGGTCCTGTGCCCCAACAACTTTGATGCCGACTATGAAGTACATATGTTTGCAGTACTGCCAGTTTTGGCCGCCGCCGCCCTGGTTCTGTACTGGCAGAGCCCCTGGGGCCGGGGGGCTTCCCTGGGGATGTTGGTTTTGTCAACGGTCCTGGTGCGCAATGAAACCATTGTGGCCATCCCGGTCTTGTTAGTAGTCTATGGGCTTTGGGAGGTCAAGCACCGGACTGCCCTGAAGCAATGTTTGTGGGGTTACGTCACACCTTTGGTTCTGGTCCTAGCCTTGGTGGGCTTTTTTTACCTGCGTTCCTACGACAAGTTTCCGATGGTTGAGAATGAACTCCTAGCCAAGGATACAGTCAACATCTGTCAGGTGTATGCCATCAGCTACCAGCAGCGCCATCCCCAGGACCCCTTCAGCCAACTGAGCCCGTGGACCCAGTGCGATGGGCTAATGAAACGGCAGTTTGGCCAGCCCTATCCCAGCCTGTTTCAAGCCATCGCAGCTAATCCCGGTGCCATGGCGGAGCATTTTCTGTGGAACTCAAGCCTGACCCTCAATGGCCTGCAAATTGCCCTGTTTGGGGCCACCTCCGGCAAGATTGGGCCTGGATTCTCCGCAGTACAACCCCAAACCTGGGTGGTGGTTCCCACCTTAGGGGTGGGGATGGTACTGATCGCTGGGGTAATGGTGGGCCTGCGGGAGGGAAAATTTTGGTGGCGGGAGTACCTACAGGGGCGGATCCTCGGCTGGGCGGTGCTCGGGTCCTGCGCTGCCATCACTCTCTTGATTATGATCCCGGTGGAGCGGCCCCGGCCCGAGTATCTTTATAACTTGACTTTGTTTCTAACGATGCTTACGGGCATGAGCCTCCACGTATTGGGCTCCCATGTCCGGCCGTTACAACGGGGGGCAGCCCTGATGCCCGTGGTGATCGCCTTGGTAATCCTTTTTACCCCCAACTACTACGCTCCGGGGGAGCGGCCCCTAGCGGACCTGTACCATACCTTTTTGCCCTACCAAAGTGCCTTTGCCAACCCCCAGACCTACTTTTTGAGTCGGTCTTTCCCCAGTGAGTTGTGTAGCTATCTCGGGCACGGCCACAACCAAAGCTGTAATGGGGTTGACTACTACTACGACCAGAATAGTGACGACGTGTTGTACGGGGGGGCTAACGCCAAAGTGCCGATTCCGGAACTCCTCGAGCGCCTGCAAGTTACCCTAGCCTACTTTGACTTTCCAATTTGGTCTCAACTAAGCCGAGACCCCCGGGGCCAGGAGTTTTTGGATCACCTAGACAAGTACGGCTGGTCAGTAGTGCTTAGCCAGGAAATTCCCAACAATCACTGGGTCCTGCTCGGCAAGAGCTAGCTAGTTAGGGCATTTTAGGGTAATCTGACCTCAGTCAATGACTTTGATGTGCCTAGGGATAGGGACCGCTCACCATCCTTAACTTGCCCCCTGGCATAGGACCAAGGGGAGTTGGATCCACTGCCCCCGATTTACAGGCGCTCCACCACACTCAATAACTCCCCGGGAGGTTCTATGGGGCTTACCACCACTAAAACGCCCACTGCCCAACCAGCCGAAATCTGTGTAGATGCTCAGGGCAAAAGGATCGGAGTCCTAATTGTCGCCTACAATGCCGTAACCACTCTAGCTTCGGTTTTGCGCCGGATCCCGGCCGACGTGTGGGAGAACGTGGAGGAGGTAGTCGTCTTTGACGACGCCAGCCATGACGACACCTACGAGCTGGCGATGGGGTATAAGTTGCTGTCCAAGATCAAACACTTAAACGTATTTAAAAACCAAAATAACCTCGGCTACGGTGGCAATCAGAAGCTAGGCTACTCCTATTTTATAGACAAGGGTTTTGACGTGGTAGTCCTCCTGCACGGGGATGGACAGTACGCCCCGGAGGTCCTTGCTCACCTCTACCAACCCATTGTCGCCGGTGAAGCTAGCGCCGTGTTTGGTTCTCGGATGATGATGGACTACGGGGGGCCCTTGAAGGGGGGGATGCCCCTATACAAGTACGTGGGCAACCGCATTTTGACCTTCTTTGAGAACCGGGCCCTAGGGATGAACTTGACTGAGTTCCACAGTGGCTACCGGGCCTATAGTCTCCATGCCCTCAAGGAAATCAACTTTGCCCACATGACTGATAACTTCCATTTTGATACGGAAATTATCATCAAACTTCACCACCAGGGTTTTGTGATCAAGGAGGTGCCCATCCCCACCTATTACGGGAATGAGGTTTGTTACGTCAACGGCATGAAGTATGCTCGGGACGTATTCCGCTCAGTAATTCGTTATCAGCAGACCATTCAATCGGTGCGAGTCTATCCCGAGTACCAGGAATACTACGTCCACTACCCCCTCAAACACAGCCGCTTTTCCAGCCACTACTACTTTCGCCAACTGGTCAACCAGGGCTACGATGTCCTAGATGTGGGGTGTGGTCAGGGTTTCTTTGCCGCCACCATTGCCGAGGGGAATCGGATTGTCGGTATTGACTCTTTACCCCAGGTGGAAAATGCCGGGGTCTTTGAGCACTTTTACAGTGCCAATCTGGAAAACGGTCTGCAGGAGGTTCTGCCAGCTCTGGGGGGCCGCCAATTCGATAAGGTCCTGCTCCAGGATGTGCTAGAGCACTTGAGCACCCCCGATCGCCTCCTCCAGGATTGCCATGGGGTCCTCAAACCTAATGGCCTACTGCTAGTATCCGTCCCCAACGTGGCCAATATTACGATCCGGTTAGCCCTGCTGTTTGGGCGCTGGAACTACACCGAGCGGGGCATCCTCGACAAGACTCACCTACGCTTTTTCACCCGCCACAGTGCCCGGGTGCTGCTGGAGAAAAATGGCTACCGGGTGATGAAAACCATGTCCACGGTCATGCCCATAGAACTGGCCTTGGGCCTCCCTTCCCACAACCCTCTGATGAGGACCCTCAACCGCCTCCTGGCGGTCCTGACCTGGATGATGCCGGGCTTATTAGGCTATCAAAGCATCTTTGTGGTCCGGTCAGTAATTGCCAAGGCTGAGTTATCCCCAACTAACTGAAATCTACCCCTGGGTGCTGGTCTAACCATAGACCTAAAACCAACACTAGCCACAAGCCTGAGCCACGGTCAGTCCCCTGGTCATTTTCCGCCACCAACTGCCCAATTTGACTGGGGTTGAGCCATGTGGTTAAGTGTCGGGGTGGCTGGGCGAGGAGGGCAGTAAGTTGTTGTCGCCCCTGGCCCCCGGGCCTGAACCAGTGGTTCACCGGCAGGCTAAAACCTTGCTTAGGGCGATGGACAAACTCCCGGGGGAAGTACTGACCGAGAATCTCCTTGAGGATCCGCTTGCTCACCCCGGTGTGAATCCGCTGCCTGGCAGGCAGCCGGGCGGCTAGTTCCACCACCTGCACATCCACAAGGGGAGTCCGGACCTCAAGGCCATGGTACATACTGGCAATGTCCACCTTGGGGAGAATATCCCCAGGTAGGTAGGTTTGGTAGTCTAGATACTGAGCGTAGCCTAGGCGATCAAAACCCTGGGCAGCCCGGGAGGCTTGCGTAAAGGTGGGGCAGGGAGCTTCCAGAAGGTACCGGTACTCAGGGCGCCAGAGCCGGCGCCGTAGCTGACGGCTAGTAGCGGGGATCCAACCTTGCCACTCCTCTAGGTGGTAGGGGTGGGGACTAGTCAGATACCCCAAGTAAGCCAGGAGCTGGCGGCCATAGGTGCGCCCCGGGGTCCTCAAGCACTGTCCTAGGTAGGTGGAAAGGTGCTTCGGCCGCTGTAGCCAGTGCAGGTAACTGTAGTAACCCCCAAAGGCCTCATCCCCCCCATCCCCGGAAAGTACCATTGGTACCTGGGTGCGGGCTAACTGGGAGACATACCAGGTGGGAATACAGGAACTATCCCCGAAGGGTTCGCCGTAATGACTGACCAAATCCGGCAGAATTTTCAGGGATTCAGGCTGAAGGATCTGCTGGTGGAGCTCTAGGCCCAACGTCCGAGCCGCCTGCTGGGCGTAGGCCAATTCTGAATAGCCCTGCTCACCAAAACCGATGCTAAAGGCGGGCACCGGTCGGTTTAAGGCTCGACTCATACACAGGGCCACCAGGGTAGAATCAATCCCGCCGGACAAAAACACCCCGAAGGGGACATCCGCCACCAGGTGGGCCTCTACGGCCGCCTGTACTGTAGCCTCCACCTGCTCTTGGGCTGCGGTTCCCTCTAGGGCAGGGTCGGGCTGAAAGTGCAGAGACCAGTACTGCCGAGGCGGCGTTTGGGAGCCATCAAAGCCAAAGACCCTCAGGCTTGCGGGGGGCAACTTAAAGACTCGGTGGTAGATGGTGGCCGGGGCAGGAATGTAGAAAAAGCGCAGGTACATCTCCACCGCTGTTAAATTGCCTCGGGGGGAGGCATCCTGGACTTGAAGCAGGCTCGTTAGCTCCGAGGCAAAAGCCAGGTAGCCAGGCTCTAGACGATAGTACAGAGGTTTGATGCCAAAGTGGTCGCGGCCAAGGAGTAGCCGCTGCCGCCGGAAGTCCGCTAACCCAAAGGCAAACATCCCCCGCAGGTGATGGACAAACTCCAAGTCCCATTCCTGGTAGGCGCGCAGGAGGACTTCGGTGTCTGATTGGGTGTGGAAGCGATGGCCCCGCTCCTCTAACTGGCGCCGTAGGTGGCGATAGTTATAGATTTCTCCATTATAGGTTAGGCATACTTGCCCCTCCTCCATAGGTTGTTTGCCCCCGGTCAGGTCGATGATTGAGAGGCGGCGGTGACCGAGGGCTACCGGGCCCCGCTGAAATACCCCCTGGTCATCGGGGCCACGGTGGGCTAAGGCCTCTGTCATGGCGGTGATTTCGGAGCGCTCGGGGGGAGGACCACCCCAGCGCAGGATGCCAGCTATGCCGCACATAGGATAATCGAGTTAAGAGGCCTGGTCAGACACATTATCGGCAGTTAGCCAAGTTAAGTTAGCCAAGTTATATTAGGCTAACGAGGATTTCCCTAAGCATGCCCCCAGGGCCATTATTGCCCATCACCAAGGGAAAAGCTTGACCGGGGCTAGCTTCTCCCCGGCTTCTGCTCAAAGCCCTGGGGCTACCAGTAGCCTCCCTTGAGCTCCCCTACCCCCTACCCCAACCCTTCCCATGGGATCGACTAACTTCAAGGATTACTATAAAATCCTCGGTGTCTCCAAGACGGCCACGGCGGAGGAGATCAAACAGGCTTTTCGGCGCCTTGCCCGTGAGTACCACCCGGACCTAAATCCCGGCAACCGCCGGGCTGAAGAGCGACTTAAGGAAATTAATGAGGCCCACGAGGTGCTCTCCGATCCTGAAAAGCGCCTCAAGTACGACCAGTATGGCCGCTTCCAACAGCGCATGAACCAGCCCGGTCCCGGCTCCGGCAGCACCGAGAGCTTTGACAACATCGAGTTTGGTAAGTACGGTAGCTTTGAAGAGTTCATGAGTCAGCTGCTCGGTCACCCTGGGGGCTTCACCGAGCGCTCAGAAAAGACGCTCAAGGTAACCTTGAGTTTGGGCGAAGCTTTCCGGGGGGCGCGCCGCCGGCTCAGCCTGGCAGCCGAAACCCTAGAAGTTAACATTCCCGCCGGGGTTAGAGATGAGCAGCGTCTAACTGTTCAGGGCCAGAAAACTACCTACACTCTGGTAGTTCATCTGCAACCCCACCCTTTTTTTAAGCTGGAGGGAGATAACCTACTGTGTGAGGTACCGATCAAACCCGAGGAGGCGGCCCTCGGGACAAAAATCTCGGTTCCTACCCTCGATGGACCAGTAGAAGTCAAGGTCCCCCCCGGGGTGCGCTCTGGCCAGTCCCTGCGCCTCGGGGGCAAAGGCTGGCCGCGCAAAAACAGCACCCGGGGAGACCAGTTAATCAAGGTGGCCATCAACGTCCCGCCTACTCTTAGTCCCGAGGAGCGGCAGCTGTATGAAAAACTAGGCTCCCTGGGCACCTGGGACCCTCGGCAGGAAATATCGCGCCTGAGTATCTAGGGACGGGCTAGGAGGGATTCGAACCCCCGACACCGTGGTCCGTAGCCACGTGCTCTAGTCCACTGAGCTACAAGCCCTAGCACCAAACTATCATGCCACAGTTTTTGGCAAATGTCACCCCATCTGGAGGGTTTAGCTCATGGCTAACATCCGTTGGATAGGTTTGAGAGCGGCAAGGCGAGTCGCCTCGGGGAGGATGATTTCTGGCGAGCGCCGCTCCATGGCCAGGTAAACTTTTTCCAGGGTATTCAGGCGCATAAAGGGGCACTCGTTACAGTGGCAATTATCCTCCGGGGGGGCGGGGATGAATTGTTTATGGGGGACGTGCTTTTGCATCTGGTGAATAATACCCGGCTCAGTAGCCACGATGAAGGCCTGGTGGGGACTGGTTTGGCAATACTTGAGCAGAGCAGAAGTAGAGCCAATGTAATCGGCTTGCTCTAGCAGCAGAGCCTCACACTCCGGGTGGGCAATCACCTGGGCTGTGGGGTGTTCCGCTCGCAGGGCTAGCAGCTTGCGCACCGAAAAGGTTTCATGGACTATGCAACTCCCCGGCCACAGGACCATGGGTCGTCCGCTCTGCTCCATGACGTAGCGGCCTAGGTTTTGGTCAGGGGCGAAGAGAATTGGTTGGTCCGCGGGGATTTGCTGGACAATCTTGACGGCGTTGGCACTCGTACAGATGATGTCACTAAGAGCTTTGACTTCGGCGGTGCAGTTGATGTAGGAGATGACCAAATGTTCAGGGTACTGAGCTTTGAAAGCAGCAAACTCAGCCGCGGGGCAGCCAGCTGCCAGGGAGCACCCCGCCTCTAGGTCCGGAAGAAGCACTTGTTTGCCAGGATTGAGGATCTTGGCGGTCTCAGCCATAAAATGCACCCCTGCAAACACAATCACGTCCGCATCGGTCGCGGCGGCTTGCTGAGATAGTCCCAGGGAGTCACCGAGGTAGTCGGCAATATCCTGCAGTTCAGGGTCCTGGTAGTAGTGGGCCAAGATGACCGCGTTCATCTGCTGCTTGAGGTCTTGAATAGCCCCGACCAGGTCGCGGGGTAAGGGAGGGGTGACGGTAGGAAGTAGCACAGGGGGAGGTTAAGTAGAGTTGAAACTTTGATTAATATGGACTCCTATTGTAGTTAATTTTAACAAACCGACTGCCGGACCCCGGGATGAGTGGCGATAGTAACTGGAAACTATTGAGGGTAACCCCTGCCCGGAGCTTAAACCTGCGGATAAGTAAGTTATGAATTTCCCTATAGCCTGCTTGATCAGAAACTAAGCCAGGGTTAATATGGGGGCAGTTACTGATGTAAATAAGGGTTATCTAGGCCCTGTTTAAACCAGTAGTTCTTAGTCAAGACCTTGAATAATCTGACGGGACGTTAATGGTAATCAAAAAAGAAAAAAATCAGCCCTTGTCTGGAGAAGCCCTCCTGAATAAAGTTAGGGAGTTGGGCAATATCAGCAAGGAAGAGAAGGCGCGGGCCTGTGGCTATAAAACTGTCACCAAGCAGGGTGTAGAGCGGGTGAACATGATGAAGTTCTCCAATGCTCTGATTGATGCTACGGGTATTGATTTGGACAATCGAGAGGACTACAACTCCCGGGGGGGGCGCAGTGCCACGTACCGGGTGCGAGTGCAGTCCAACGGCAATCTGCTCATCGGCACCGCCTATACCAAGCAAATGGACTTGAAACCGGGAGATGAGTTTCAGATCACCCTTGGTCGCAAGCACATCACCCTCAAACAAGTAGTCGATTAACTCGGGAGTTTCTCCTAGTTCCCAGGCAGGGTCTATTTTCTAGAGGTAAGCTCAGGCTAAGCTGGGGGACGCCGCCACTGCTGGGCTTGGTCAAGCAGTGATGAGGCGAAGGCAATTGCCGCTTCCTCTTGGCTGCCAGCAGCTAGTTGGGCTAGTTCCTGCCGCCGCTGCTGTTCGTTGAGTTGGGTGATACGGACCACGGTGCGTTGGTGGAGAGTTTGTTTATGGACCTGAAAGTGGTGGTCAGCCATGGCAGCTGTGATGGGCTGGTGGGTGACGCACAGGATTTGGTGATTCTGGCTGAGGGACTGCATTTTCAGAGCAATCGCCTGACTGACGCGGCCTGAGACCCCGGTGTCGATTTCATCAAATACCAGGGTCTCGGGACCCTCGGCCGCGGGGAAACAAGCATTAAATGCCAGGAGAAATCGGCTCATTTCTCCCCCAGAGGCTAGGTCGCGCAGGGGGCCGAGGGGCTCACCGGGATTAAAGCTCAGCAAAAAATCTATCTGGTCTGCTCCGTACATACCAATGGCGGTCGGGGTAATCTCTACCTTGAACTGCACTTTTCCCATGGCCAGGGGCTTGAGCTCCTCGACCAGTTGAGCTTCTAAGTCCCGGGCCGCTTGGGTACGCAGCGCGGTAAGGTGGGTGCAGGCTTGGGTAAGTTCTTGGTGCTGTTGTTTAATCACCGTGGCTAACTCCAGGTGGGCACTTTCCTGGGAGTTGAGCTCGGCAAGTTGAGTTTGGAGGTAGGCCTGCCGCTCTAGGGCATCTGCTAGGGTCGGGCCGTACTTACGGCAAATTTGTTTCAGGCGCAGCACTCGCTCTTCAATCTGCTGGAGGGAGGTAGGGTCAGCCTCAATCTGCTCCCGGTAGCTGTAGACCTGGCGACTCACCTCCTGAATTTGCGCCAAGGCCTCTCCCACCAAGCTAACTAGGGGTTGGATTTGCTGGTCGTAGACTGCCATCTCCGTCAGGATCCGCTCCGCCTTGCCAAGCAAGTCAGCGGCGGCGGGTTGGTCGTGGTCGTTTTCGTAGAGCAACTGATAGACTCGGTAACTTTGTTCTTCTAGTTGGGCCCGATGCCCGAGGCGTTGTCGTTCGGCCTCCAAGCGTTCTAATTCCTCCGGGTCACCTAGAGAGGCTGCCTGGAGTTCCTGGATTTGAAATTCCCACAGCTGCTGCTCCTGGCGCTGCTGCTCGGCACTTTTTGCCTGCTGAGTGAGCAACTGCTGGGTTTGTTGGTAGGCGCTGTAGGCAACTCTTACCTGCTGACGCGCCTGGAGCAAGGGGGCACCGCCAAATTCATCTAAACCCTCACGCTGAAAGTCTGGTTGAGCTAGCTGGAGAGCCTGCCCCTGGGCAGTAATCATCACCAGACGACCGCGTAATAACTCCAGCTGCTGCCGACTGACTACCGTACCGTTGAGCCGACAGCGACTGCGAAAGCCACTAGCAGTATTCGTTAGTTCCCGACTGCACAGGAGCGAGCCCCCTTCCGCCGGCTTGATGTTTTGTTGCTGAAGCCAGGACCACAGCCGGTCGCTAGGGGAGAACAAAGCCGCCACCACCGCTCGGTCACTACCAGAGCGGAGATTTTGGAGAGTGACCTTGCCCCCCAAAACCACGTCTATAGCCTCTAGGATAATTGACTTACCGGTACCCGTTTCGCCGGTGAGAATATTCAAGCCCCGCCCCAGGTGTAACTCTAGGTCATCGATGAGGGCAAAGTTTTCGATCCGCAGCGAAAGCAGCATGGGACTTGCCAGGGGTTGTCACTTCCAGTGTACCCAGCAGTCGCCAGGCTCACCTAAGCAAGACTTACCCCCAGAAAATCCTGGGCTGAAGGAATAAAAGTAGGGTAATATGGGGTGTGACCTAAGCGGATGTGGCGGAATTGGTATACGCGCACGTTTGAGGGGCGTGTGGCTTTGCCTTGCGAGTTCGAGTCTCGCCATCCGCATTTATACTCTAGGGAGATCCTCTGGTGAAAACACTTACTCTGTTGGGGTCGACCGGTTCCATTGGTACCCAAACCCTGGATATCGTGGCCCAATATCCCCACCAGTTTAAGGTCCTAGGTCTCAGTGCTGGGGCAAACGTGGAGCTGTTTGCCCGTCAGGTACGTCAGTTTGAGCCCGAGGTTGCTGCCCTAGCGGACTCAAGCAAACTCCAGGACTTAACTGATGCCCTAGGGGATATGAAACCTAAGCCAGTCCTGCTCGGGGGTCCGGAGGGTGTTTGCCAAGTCGCAGCCTGGGGGAGTGCCCAAACTGTAGTCACCGGCATCGTCGGCTGTGCTGGTCTTTTGCCTACTCTGGCAGCCATTAGGGCGGGTAAGGATATTGCCCTGGCCAACAAGGAAACCCTGATTGCCGGGGGTCCGGTGGTGTTGCCCCTGGTGGCGCAACACCAAGTCAAGTTGCTGCCAGCCGATTCAGAACACTCGGCGATCTTCCAATGCCTCCAGGGGGTGCCCCCGGGAGGACTGCGGCGGATCCTCCTGACCGCTTCCGGGGGGGCCTTTCGCGATTGGCCCGTGGAGAAGCTCCCGCAAGTTACTGTGGCTGATGCCCTCAAGCACCCCAATTGGTCTATGGGCCGCAAGATTACCGTCGACTCTGCCACCTTAATGAATAAGGGGTTAGAGGTGATTGAGGCCCACTACCTGTTTGGTCTCCCCTACGAACAGATCCAAATCCTGATTCATCCCCAGAGTATTATTCACTCCCTAGTCGAGCTGCAGGATACCTCTGTCCTGGCCCAGTTGGGGTGGCCAGACATGCGACTGCCGCTCCTGTACGCCCTATCCTGGCCAGAGCGGGTGATAACAGACTGGCGACCTCTCAACCTCGTGGAGGCGGGCAATCTCACCTTCAAAGACCCCGACCACCTAAAGTACCCCTGCATGCAACTAGCCTACAGTGCCGGTCAGGCAGGGGGGCTAATGCCGGCAGTACTCAATGCAGCCAACGAGGAGGCCGTAGCCTTATTTTTAGCCGAGGAGATTGGATTTTTAGACATCCCGCGCCTGATCGAACGGGTATGCCAAGGCTACCTAGACCAAAACCACCTGACCCCCTCCTTAGAAGAGGTGCTTTTTGCTGACCAGTGGGCTAGGACTCAAACCCGGCAGGCTGCCCGGCAGGGTTCTCCTGCGCAACTATTTGTATAGCTATTACTAACCTGGTGCCGGTAGCTGATTGGGGGTGGGTTTATGAGGACAATCGCTCCAATTGTTGCAAATGGTAAAAAAAAGTTGAACTTTTAAGGGGTAACCTATATACTTCTGCTCAGTTTTTGTATCTGGTATTACATTCACTGCTAGTCATAAGGGGGTACTAAAATTGGCACGCAGACGTAAACGCAAGAGCCGGCGCCGGTTAGAGGGGCGGAAGATTCTGGAGCAAGTGCCTCAGTATAGCCTTGATAGTGGCGAGGATAAGTCTGTAACTGCGGCCCGGAAATTTATCCAAGCCCAGGGAATCTTGCCCCCCGCGATGCTGTTGGTACGCCGCAATGAACATACCACAGACCGCTACTTTTGGGCGGAAAAAGGTCTGTTTGGTGCCCAGTACGTGGAGGAAAACCATTTTCTCTTTCCCAGTCTCCGACCTTCAGAGGAAAAGATATCCAACGCCAGACCTGCTCTTTGCCCTTGATCGGGCCCCCTAGGGCAACCCCGGGAAGCTAGGGTTTTAGTTCTCTATGGCCAGTAGCCCCCCGCCGGTAGTGATTAGCGCCGTCGACCAGGATTGGTTGACGGCGCTGAGGGAAGTGTGGCGATACCGAGACCTGTTGTTGATTCTTGCTGCCCGGCAGGTGAGTGTCCGCTACAAACAGACAGCCCTAGGGATTGCCTGGGTACTAGTTCAGCCCCTAGTGGGGGTGGTGATTTTCACGGTCGTGTTTGGCCGTCTAGCTCACCTCAACTCCGCTGGTCTCCCCTACCCGGTGTTTGTCTACACCGCCCTAGTGCTTTGGCAGCTGTTTGCCGACGGCCTTACCCGCGCCGGCACTAGCTTGATTGCCGATGAAAAACTGATTACCAAGGTCTACTTTCCCCGGTTAGTAATTCCCTTGGCGGCCGTGGGCTCGGCCATGGTTGATTTTCTGGTCTCCCTGGTGATTTTGTTGCCCATGACCTACCTGTACGGTCTACGTCCGACCTGGAGCCTGCTGTGGTTACCCCTAGCCATGGGGCTAACCGTGGCCTTGGCCGCAGGGGTAGGGATGGCTATTGCCGCCCTTAATGTCCGTTACCGCGATTTCCAGTACACAGTGCCGTTTCTGATTCAGGTATGGTTGTACGCCTCTCCCGTTGTCTACGCCGTCGAATTAGTACCTGTATCCCTGCGGCCTTTCTACTATCTAAATCCCATGGCCGGCTTAGTTGGGTTAGCTCGCTTTGCTATTACCGGTGAGACGGAATTTTCCAGCCTCGGACTTGGTTTAGCCGCCCTGGGGGTGGGTCTGGCCTGTGGCTTGGGGGTCTGGGTCTTCCGCCTGGTAGAGCGCAGCTTTGCCGATTACATTTGATTAATCCTGGGGCATCCTGCCCTCAAGACCCCCAGGCATACCCATCGATGGTGGCCCCCAGGGGATTGAGGGTGAGGACTAGGACTTGCACACTCACTCCCAGATCAGACCAGGCTGAGGTCATAGCCGCCTGCACAGTGGGGGCCGCAGAGGATTCCGCGAGGGCTAACAGGGTCGGTCCTGCCCCACTAATTACTGCCCCGTGGGCACCGGCAGCCACTGCCGCCTCTATCACTGCCTCAGCCCCCCGGATCAGACCCAGCCGATAGGGCTGATGGATCCGGTCTTGGAGAGCTGCTACCAGCCAATCCCGCCGACCAGTTTCTAGGGCGCGGACTAACAGGCCCAGGTGAGCGGCATTGAAGACGGCATCGGTGCGGGAGTACTGGAGGGGTAAGACCTGACGAGCCACTTGGGTAGAAAGTTGAAAGTCCGGGATCGCCGCCACTAGGACAATGCTGGGGTGCCAGGGGATTGAGCATACTACCAATCCTGTCCGGTCCAGCGCCGCCAGCTGACAACCCCCTTTCAGGGCCGGGACTAGGTTATCTGGATGGCCTTCGAGGCCCACCCCGAGATCCAAGACCTCCCCTGGGGTCAAGGGGTAGTCCGCCAGGGCATTGGCCCCGAGGAGCCCGGCTAGGATCGCCGTAGCCGAACTCCCCAAGCCTCGGGCTAAGGGTACCCCCAAGCTCACTTCCAGGTGTACAGCAGGGGGGGCTTGATGACAATGGTGGTAGAAAGCTTGAAAAGCCTGATTGACAAGGTTGTCGTCGCCAAGGCTCACGGATGCCGCCCCGGGCCCGGTGGCCGTAACTTGAAAAACCCCAGGTGCTTGGTCCAACGCCGAAAACCTAAACAGGTTACTGAGACTCAAGGCTGCCCCTAGGCAGTCAAATCCAGGCCCGAGGTTAGCGGTCGTGGCAGGAACTGAGATGGTGACCATAAACGAACTCGAAAGGTACCAAGGTCGGTGACCCCAGCCATGGGCAGTACAGGATTCGAACCTGTGGCAACCTGCGTGTAAAGCAGGGACTCTACCGCTGAGCTAACTGCCCGTGGTGACTCGAATCATACCATGGAAACCTGATCACCAGCATCCCTAACCCAGATAACCGGCTTTGGTGTTTTGGGATGCTGACATCCGCATGAGACTACGCTATCATCCGAAGCATCCTCTTGGCTCTTTCAGTGGTGCACCGTGACTAGTTCAGCTTGGCCCTACGTCACCCCCGGCATTCCAGACCATCTCTTTGAGCGTCTGCCAGGTATTCCCCTGAGTAAAAAAGAGGTACGACTAGTTATTCTCTCCTCTCTGCGATTATTTCCCCAGGCGTTGGTGTGGGATATAGGCGCCGGCACGGGCACGATTAGTGTGGAGGCCGGGCTCCTTTGCCCCCAGGGGAGTGTTGTCGCGGTCGAACGAGATGAGGAGGTCGCTAGCCTAATTCGCCGTAACTGCGACCGGTTTCAAGTCAGTAATGCCCACGTGGTGCAAGCCTGCGCCCCCGATTGCTTAGGCCAATTACCAGGCCCACCCCAGCGGATCTGTTTGGGGGGAGGGCGGCCCATTGGTCCCCTCCTAGAAGCCCTCTGGGACTACCTCCAACCCGGAGGGAGACTAGTGACAACGGCTACTAGCCTTGAGAATCTCTACGCCGTCTCCGCTGCCCTCGCCCAAGTGCAAGCGCGCCAGGTGGAAGTAGTACAACTGGGGATTAATCGGCTTGAGAACCAAGGGGGCCAGCAAGTGTTCAATGCCTTGGCACCGGCCTTTATCCTCAGTGGCGAGAAGATGGACTGATATGCACCGCTACTTTACGGGTCCCCTGACGATTGAGGAAGTTGCGGTCAGCCTCGCCGACCTCCCGGCTGAACTAGAGGGAATTAAACTAGTCCAACTTTCCGACCTACACTTTGATGGCCGGTGCCTGTCGGAACAATTACTCGCGCAAGCCATAGACATAGCCAATGCCGCTAAACCAGACCTGGTAGTTTTGACGGGGGACTACGTCACCAACGACCCCAGCCCGATCCACCAATTGACAGGTTGGTTAAAAAGGCTAGCAAGTCGCAGGGGTACTTTTGCTGTCCTCGGCAACCATGACCTCTACCACCGTAACTCTCGCAGTGTGATTACCCAAGCGCTGACGGCTATCGGCATTGAGGTACTGTGGAACAGGGTTGCCTATCCCCTGGGGCCGGGGTTAGCGGTGGTGGGGCTGGCGGATCTTTGGTCCCGAAAATTTAATCCGGCTTTGGTCCTTGGGGAACTAGACCCCGGCGTACCTAGGTTAGTTCTTGCCCATAATCCCGACAGCGCTATTTCCCTGCAGGAGTGGCGCGTAGACCTACAGCTGTCAGGCCACACCCATGGGGGACAAGTAGTGTTGCCTGGGTTGGGGACTGTATCCCGCTGGGTTGATCCGGTCCGAGCCTGTCTGCCAAAGAAGGTGAGGCGTATAGTCCCCTTCATGGGTAAGTCCCAGCAGGTAGTGCGCCACTGGGAGTGGTCCCAGGGTTTACACCACCTAGGCGACCGGTACCTATACGTCAACCGAGGCTTAGGGACCTATCGGCCTGGGCGCCTATTTTGTCCCCCTGAGGTGACAGTAATCACCCTTGTTCGCCGCAACGGCCCTTTAGATCAAGCCCCAGAAACTCAAAACACCCTTGCTGGTCATCAGCTCTGTTGCTAGAAGGGTAACAAAGCCCAGCATGGCAAAACGGCCATTCCAAATTTCCGCCTGGGGAGTGAAACCAAACTTCCAAGCGTTGCGGTTTTCCGGAGCTGGCGCAGAAATCTTGGCGGCTTGGGACATGGGGGGACCTCCAGAGCTTATAGAATTATTCCTCCATGTAAACTAATGTAACAGATAACCGGGGTCTGAGCAAGGGTTACCCCGGGGAAAAGTCATATTCAGCTGCTGATAATTGGTCCCGGGGACCACCGACAGCTCAAACGTTCCTCCCATGGGCTCGATAATTGTCCGCATAGTCAGCAGGTCTAGGCCGGGAGAGAGCCCCAAACTCGGATGGGCTGGCTCCGGAGAGGCTACGGGATAGTCAACCCAAACTCGGACCTTATCCCCTAGTCCATCAGCGCACAAGTGGATCGGTCCTGAGCCAGCCACAGTCAAAGCCCGGCTCCCAGCATAAATCAGCAGTTGTCTGAGCCAACTAGGGTCCCCCAGTACCCAGACCTCAGGACTAGGGGGGAGTAGCTGCAGGTCTAGGTTACGGTCTTGGGCGGGTAATTCGAGTAGTTGTTGCACCTCGGTCAGCAGCGGGGTTAGGGCGACCGACTCCTTCGCCAGGGGCACCTTACCGCAGCTGACCCGGGCTACCTGCAGCAACACATCCAGGATGTGGCATAACTTCAGGGAGGATTGGTGAGCAAGGCCGAGCAATTCGCGCTCCTCCTGAGGGTCCGTGCACAGGTCCCCCAGGATCAGCTGATGGGTACCGATAATCCCATTCAGGGGTGCCCGAATCTCATGGCTGACCCGCACCAAAAATTCGCCCTTAAAGTCAACCATAGCCTGGGACAACTGGTAGGCAGCCTGCCAGGCCGGGCTAGGACCTAGGGACAAGGAGGACCCCCAAACTTTCCAGCCGACTGCCAGACCCAGGGCCATCCCGACACTAAAGTACACTAAAACCATAGCTTGATCTTCACTACCTGAAAGAATGGCTAAAGATGATGGGGAGATGACCCGGATTTTTTGCTATGTTCTTGGGTGATCCACCGGAGAAAAACCATGACCACCAAGAAAACGACTGCCAACCCAACCTATACCTTCCGCGCCTTTTGGGCTCTAGTACTATTGGCGGGGAATTTCCTCGTTGCTGCCTACTACTTTGGGGTCCTAGTTTAGAGTCTCAGATAGTACTGCGAAACAAACCCTTGGGACGCACCAGAAGCACTAGGATCATCACCACCAGGGCCACCCCCTGTTTATAATCCGTACCTAACCAGGGGGTGCTCGCCTCTTGAACTACCCCGATAACCAAAGCCCCGACCAGGGCGCCGTAGGGGTTCCCAATTCCCCCCAGGATTACAGCGGCGAACATGGGCAAAACTAAAAACCAACCCATATTCGGTCTTACCACCTCCGCTAGGCCGTAAAGACTCCCCCCCACGGCCACCATTCCCGCGGCTACAATCCAAGTCCAGGTTACCACCAACTCCACATTGACTCCGGCAATCCGGGCTAGGTCGGTGTTGTCCGCCACGGCGCGCATGGCTTTGCCGATACGAGTGTTATGCAGCAGGTAATGCAGCAAAACTACTGCCCCGAGGGTCACCCCAATAATCACCAGGTTAGCTAAGGGGATCTCGAGCCCCCCTAGGGCTAGGGCAGGTAAAACCGGGACCCGGTACTGGTGGTCTGCGCCCCCCCAAATCAACACCAGAGTGTAGCGCAGAAAAAGGGCCAAACCAATCGACAGGATCATTAGGCTAGTTGAAGTGGCCCGCCGTTCCCGCAGGGGCGCCCAAAAGACCTGATTAGCCCCTAGAGCCACTCCTATGGTACCCACAGCACCCAGGACTGTGGCGAGAAACATATTTAAACCGGCCTGGTTGGCCAGGAGAGTTAGGTAGGCGCCGAGGGTCAAAAAGTCCCCGTGGGCAAAGTTGGCCAGCCGGAGAATGCCGTAGGTGAGGGTCAAACCCATGGCACACAGGGCGATGATCGACCCAACAGCTACACCATTGAGGACAAGTTGAGGGAAATCTGGCGGCATGAGGGCTAGGAAGGCAGACAACTACCCCTACAATAACGTTAGCCGTACCCAGGGGAGACCTGGAGCCATGGTATAACGGAGGGGTGAGTTTTGGTCACAGGGGGGAGTAAATGAACGTTTTTGGGATTGGGCTGCCGGAAATGGTCCTCATCCTGGTTCTGGCCCTACTGGTGTTTGGACCAAAGAAGTTGCCGGAAATTGGCCGCAGTCTGGGCAAGGCCTTGAGAGGATTCCAGCAGGCATCTCGAGAATTCGAGTCGGAATTTAAGCAAGCCGCCGCTGAGGTGCCCCCCTCACCGGAGTCTGCCGCCCCCGAAACTATGCAAGCTTCCCTGGTCGAACCTGCTGCCCTCACCTCGGCCCCGGAGGAACGACATCGGGAAAATACCTGAGACCATGCCGCCGATTCAGGTAATTGCTGGCCTAGGTAATCCAGACTCCCGCTACCAGCGCACCCGCCACAACCTGGGTTTCATGGTGGTAGATGCCCTGGCGGAGGCCTGGCGGGTATCCCTTTCCCCCCAACGGCGCTTCCAGGCGGAACTGGGGGAGGCGCTCCTGGGGGGGCGTAAGGTCCTGCTGGTCAAACCCCTCACCTACATGAACCGGTCCGGAGAGTCCCTGCGGGCCCTAGTAGACTGGTACAAACTCTCGCCGGCGGGGGTGCTTGTGGTCTACGACGATCTAGATTTGCCCCTCGCCAGGGTCCGGCTGCGGCCAGCAGGGTCGGCAGGGGGTCACAACGGTATGAAATCAATCATCTCCCACCTCGGTACCACAGACTTTCCCCGTCTGCGGTTGGGGATCGGTAAGGGTGGGGACGCCGCAGAGTACGTTCTCAGCCCCTTCTCGCCCTCGGAGTGGAGCTCAGTCAAGGACTTGTTGCCCCAGATGGTCTCACTGGTCGAGACCTGCATCTGCGAGGGGATTGATAAGACCATGAATATTTACAATCGCCCGGGAGAAACTTTACAATAAATCATTATCAACCCAAAACTGAAACCCCGATGCCTAGCACCCAGGAGGCCGAAGCCCCCGTCACCCTCGCCCCGCTGGTCATCCTTTCCCCAAAGTCTGTCAGTTTCTGTCACGTATCTATCCCTGACCACTCCCGACCCTGTAGTGCCCTGCGCTACCAGGACCACTATTATCTGTTTGTTCGAGTCTTCGCAGACCGAGCCAAGGCCCAGGAGGTGGCCAAGCGTTTGACCACTAAGGGAGACGCGGTAGTCTTGACTGAGCTACCTAAGGGGTACGGACTTTGGGTCCTAGAACCTACTGCCCAACCCGTGGCAGAGCGGCAACTAGTTATTACCTCTCCCCGGGCAGTGCGGTTTTGTCACCTGCAGATCCCCGGCCAACCCAAGCCCTGTAGCGGGCTTGAGTACGGCGGCCAGCTTTATTTGTTCGTCCGGGTTTTCCCTGACCGAGCCAAGGCTGAGGAGATGGCTAAGCGCCAGATCGCCAAGGGTAACCCTGTTGTGCTCACAGCCATGTTCAAAGGGTACGGGTTCTGGGTACTAGAGCCCGATGCGGTCTTAGTCTAGAAATCATGCCAAAAAGCCGACAGATGAGTTAGAAACTACTAAAATTGTGGAAATATCTAGGATATAACTGGGTTATCACCGGTTTAACGATCCTCCCTCTCCCTACCCCCCTACATCTCAGACTGAAGTATATGCAGGAAACTATTCGCCGCATCGTCAATGTCCTAGGGCTAGCCTGTTGGGTAGAAATTAAGACTGAACGACCTTGCTGCACCTACTACTTCGGCCCTTTTTTGACCAGGAACAGTGCCAGGGCCGCCACGGAGGGCTACCTGGAAGACCTGCGCCTGGAGATGGCCCAGGGTTTTCAGGTCTCCATCCGCCGCTGCCGCCCCCAGGAGCTGACAGTTTTCTAGCTCTCCCTAGCTTAGGGCTTGGGTGAGTCTATTTTGGGCCCTAAGGAGCGCAGCTTCCAACTGACTGGGGTCTCGACCGCCAGCCTGGGCTAGGTGGGGTCGCCCTCCCCCCCCGCCGCCGCAGTCCTTAGCCACTTCGCCGATAAACTTGCCCGCCTGCAAACCCCTGGCCACTACCTGGGGACTAAAGGCGGCCACCAAGCTTACCTTGTCAGGGGCAGGGGCGGACCCAAGGACTACAGCCCCTGCCCCTAGGTGCGCTAGAGCTCTGGTGGCTGCCTCCTTCAGGGCCTCCCCCTCCACATCCCCTAAATTAGCCACTAAGACCCGCAGGTCTCCAAGCCCCTGGGCCTGGGTTAGGAGTCGGTCAACCTTAACGGCCGCCAACTCCTGCTGCAGGAAGCTGATGTATTTCTGGGCACTGCGTAGCTCTGCTTGTAAGCTTTCCACCCGGCCTGGGATTTCCTCCGGCTTAGCTCTCAGGCGGTCAGTCAGGTCCCGCAGGACCTGGTCCCGGGGCTGGAGGTATTCGCGCACGGCCGGTCCGGCCACGGCCTCAATCCGCCGGATCCCAGCGGCTATCCCGGTTTCCGCGATGATCTTAAACAGGCCAATCTCCAGGGTGTTGCCCACGTGGGTGCCACCGCATAGCTCCATGGACACCCCCGGTAGGTTGACTACCCGCACCTGCTCGCCGTACTTCTCCCCAAACATAGCCACCGCTCCCCGGGCTTTAGCTTCCCCGAGGGGGAGGACCTCCGTCTGGGCAGGATGGCCCTGGTCGATCCAATGGTTGACTAGTTCCTCCACCTGGATGATCTCCATGGGAGTGAGGGACCGGGAGCAATAGAAGTCAAACCGCAGCCGGTCAAAGGCTACTAGGGAGCCAGCCTGGGTAATTTGGGGATCGACAATCTGCTTCAGGGCCGCCTGGAGCAGGTGGGTGGTTGTATGGTGTACGCGGGTATGCCGGCGCCAGTTGAGGTCAATGGTAGCCTGGACCTGGTCCCCTACCCGTAAGCTACCCGTCAACACCTGACCGAGGTGTAAAAAGGTCCCCCCTTGCCGCTGCACATCCTGAATGGCTATCTCCCCCGTGGGCCCCACTAAGATTCCCCGGTCCCCCACTTGCCCGCCTGACTCGCCGTAGAAGGGAGTCTGGTCGAGGATTACCTGGACTAGTTGCTCGGCCTTGGCCATCTCCAAGGGGTGTCCCTGAACTAGAAGCCCCTGAATTCGGGCCGGTAGAGTGCCGTGGTCGTAGCCGCGAAACACCGTTTCTCCCCAAGGCCGCTCCGGGGCAGTCAAATCTAGGGTCTGATGGGCATGGCGACCCCGCTGACGCTGCTGCTCCATCGCTTCTTCAAAACCGGTCACATCCACGGCTACCCCCTGTTCAGCAGCGATCTCCTGGGTCAGCTCCAGGGGAAAACCGTAGGTGTCGTAGAGGGTAAACGCCTCAGCCCCACTGATCTGGGTTGTCCCCCGGCGCAGCAGTTCCCCAAGCGCTTTCTCACCCCGCTCCAGGGTGTGGCGAAAACTTACCTCTTCTCGTTCGCACTCAACCCTAATTAACTCGGCGCGCTCACCCACCAGGGGATAGGTCTCTCGAGCCAGTTCAATCACAGTTGTAGCTAGCTTGCCGGTGAATACCGTGTCAATCCCCAGGAGACACCCGTGGCGGACTACCCGGCGCAGCAGGCGCCGCAGCACGTAACCCCTGCCCACGTTACTGACGCTCACCCCGTCGGCTAGGAGGTGCACCACCGCCCGCAGGTGGTCACCAATCACCTTTAAGGAAACCTGGTCCTGGGGAGAAGCTTGATTGTAATCTAGCCCGGCAATCTGAGCAGCCGCCTGAATAATCGGGAAAATCAAGTCAGTCTCGTAGTTGTTGGGTTTGTGCTGGAGGATTTGGGCCATGCGCTCCAACCCCATACCGGTGTCGATATTCTGTTTCGCCAGGGGGGTGAGCTGGCCCTGGGCGTCTCGGTTATACTGCATGAATACCAAGTTGTAGAACTCGATGAAGCGGTGGTCATCCTCGAGATTAATCCCCTGGTCCCCAGCCTCGGGATAAAAGTCGTAGTAGATTTCTGAGCAGGGTCCACAGGGGCCCGTCACTCCCGAGACCCAGAAGTTATCCGCTTCCCCCAACCGCAAAATCCGTTGGGGGGGGACGCCAATCTGGTCCCGCCACACCTCGTAGGCTTCCTGGTCTTCCTGATAAACACTGACTACTAGGTGGGAGACTGGCAGCTTAAAGACCTCCGTAACCAGCTCCCAAGCCCAAGTAATCGCCTGGACTTTGAAATAATCCCCAAAGCTAAAATTCCCCAGCATCTCAAAGAAGGTGTGGTGACGGGCCGTGCGTCCCACGTTTTCAATGTCGTTGGTGCGAATGCACTTTTGCGAGGTGGTAGCCCGAGGAAAAGGGGCCGGCTGCTGACCCAGGAAAACCGGCTTAAAGGGCAGCATGCCGGCAATGGTCAGCAGGACCGTGGGGTCTTCTGGTACCAGGGAGGCACTAGGAAGGACCTGGTGGCCACGGGCGGCGTAGAAGTCCAGGAAGGTTTGGCGAATCTGGGATCCAGTCAGGGGATGAGCCATGGGGGCGACAAGGTAAGCAGCACGTATTTTCAATTCTGCCCTAGTTTGAGGGGGGCCGAAGAGGAGTTGCCCCGGATTAGCTACACTTGAAGACGACCTGCAAGGCCAAAACCCATGGAGCCTAAGATCCAAAAAAGCAAAGACGAATGGCGGCAGCAGCTCACCCCTGAGCAGTTCCACGTCACCCGGGAACACGGCACCGAACAAGCCTTCACCGGCGCCTACCACGATTTCAAGGGGGAAGGAGTCTATGAGTGCGTCTGCTGTAGGACTCCCCTATTTGATTCCAGCGCCAAGTACAACTCGGGCACCGGCTGGCCTAGTTTCTGGTCCCCTCTTAACCCGGAAAATATCGCTTTCAAGGAAGACCTCAGTCTATTCTCCCGCCGCACAGAGGTCCTGTGTGCGGTGTGTGAGGCCCATCTCGGCCACGTGTTCCCCGACGGCCCTCCCCCCACAGGTGAGCGCTACTGTATGAATTCAGCCGCCTTAAACTTCAAAGAGCGGGCGGCAGAGGCCTAGCTAGAGGTAGCCAGGGTCTCCTGAGGGCGGCGGTCGAAGACCATAGTTAGACTAGCTAGCTGACCCATTAGCTGATCGAATTCCGCCGGGGTTAGGGATTGAGGTCCATCGGAAAGAGCCTTTCCCGGGTCAGGGTGGACTTCAACCATTAGGGAGTCGGTACCCGCGGCTAGGGCAGCTAGGGCCATGGCCGGTACGTACTCGGCGCGGCCCGTGCCATGGCTCGGGTCAACCATAATGGGTAGGTGGGTCAGGGAGCGCACCACGGGCACTGCCGCCAAATCGAGGGTGTTGCGGGCGTACTGACGGTCAAAGCTGCGGATCCCCCGCTCGCAGAGGATCACCTGATTGTTGCCGGCGGCCAAGATATATTCAGCGGCCATCAGCCATTCCTCAATCGTGGCGGCCATGCCGCGCTTGAGTAGAACCGGCTTGGGCTGGGCACCTACCTTCTTCAGGAGGGAAAAGTTCTGCATATTGCGCGCCCCTACCTGCAGCACATCGGCCACCTGGGCGACCTTCTCCAGGTCCGCAGTATCCATCACCTCGGTGATGACCCCCAACCCGGTTGCCTCCCGGGCAGCCCCTAGCAGGTCTAGGGCGCTCTCCCCATGGCCTTGAAAAGCGTAGGGGGAGGTGCGCGGCTTATAGGCTCCCCCCCGCAGAAACTGGGCGCCCGCGGCCTTCACTCGGCGGGCAGTTTCCAGGATCATGGATTCGTTTTCCACTGAACAGGGTCCGGCCACTACCACTAGGGGATGTTTCTCCCCGAACTTCACCTCGCCGAGGGGGGTAGACACAACCACCTCACTGGCCTGGCCGTGGCGGTACTCGCGACTGACCCGTTTAAAGGGTTGGCCGACCCGCAGCACCTGCTCGATCCAGGGGCTGAGGTTTTGGACTTGGAGGGGGTCAAGATAGGCTGTATCCCCCACTAGCCCCACCACTACCTTCTGCTGACCGACAATTTTTTCAGGGGTAAGGCGCCAGTTCTGCTGTAGTTCGGCCATGAGGGCATCGATTACAGCGGGTGGGGTGCCCTGTTTCATCACCAGGATCATAGGATTTAAGCCCCCGGGAGGGGGATTACTTTGAGGATTTGGAGTTGGAGCGCCAAGCTTCGGCGGAACGGCCAAAGTTAGTGGTAAATTCTCCCCAACCCAGAAGAGTGCCCACCTTTTCTTCCTCCCAGGAAGCCGAGAGGACCCCATAACTAACTCCCAGCACCCCTAAGCCAAATAGACCTAGACTAGTGAGGAGGACCGCCACGGTCGGCAAGGGGAACCACTGCTGACGCACCACCCAGTAGCTAACTACAAAGGTAGCCAGGCCCAGGGCGGTGGGCACACCGGAGAAAAAGACCATACGGCGGACCATGCGCCGACCGACGATAGGAGGTATCCCGGCGGATGAGGGGGGGGGAGAGGCGGGCTGCTTAAACCGGCGAGCCATAGGTCCTCTAACCGCGAATCCCCAGCTGGGCAATCAGGCTGCGGTAACGGTCGGGGTGATGGGCTTGGAGGTAGGCTAGAAGAGCCTTGCGCCGGCCGATCATATTCAGCAGCCCGTGGCGGGAGGAGTGGTCGTTTTTGTTAATCTTCAGGTGGGCGCTCAGACGGTTGATCTTCTCAGTCAGGGTGGCAATCTGGACGTCGGTAGAACCAGTATCAGTGCCGTGGATCTGGTGTTGATTGATTAGCTCTTGCTTACGGGCTTGGGTTAAAGACATGGGCCGGGGGACGAGGAACTGGTGGGACCGAAGTCGGGCTCCCAATTGTACATGCAATATTCTAACAGATGTGTCGGGGGGCGCCGACCGAGGGGGACAGTTGCCGCTAGAGTAGAGAAGTCAACTCTACCACCTCCACCACCCTTGAGTATGAAGTCACTGTTTCGTTGGGGGTCTACCATGGGCTTAGTGGCAGCTGCCTCATTAGGTCCGGCGCTCCTGCCCACCCTCTTGCCACAGCCCAGCCGAGCCATGGCTCTCACCCTTGACCAGATTGTCGAGAAGCTCAAGCCGATTCCAGTTTTCACCCTTGCCAACGACCAGGGGGAGCCCTTGATTGCCACTCCCCCCGCCACTGCCACCGACAAAAAGCCCGCTCCCATCGCTGGGGCTTTTATTGACGAGAAGGATGCCGAAGCCTTCCTCGCGAGCCTGAAGACCAATAACCCAGCCCTGGCTAAAACTGTTCACATCGTCCCCCTTTCCCTGGGTTCAGTGTACGCCCTCACCCAGAAAAATCCCGATACCCCGGGCTATCTCGCCTTCAGCTACGTACCCAATCAACAGCAGGTCCAAGCCGCCCTGGCTCTGCTAAAGCAGCAGGGACAAAACCTCACTCAGTTCAATGGTGTGCCCTTGTTTGTGGCCCGCGGGGGGGCCCAGAAAACCTACTTGACGATCAAGATTGACGGTAAGGAGGTCATCCCCCTATTCTTTGATGAGCAGCAGCTAGAAGCCCTCCTAGCGAAATTCAAGAAAGAACAACCAGCCATTGCCTCAACCCTGGAAGTGCAAGTTTTGAACCTGGAGGGGATGCTGGAGCTGATGCGCAAAAACAATGGCCCTCAGTTTGACCAGCTAGTGCTAGTACCCTCCCAGGACTCCCTCGACTACATCAATTCTCTGCAAAAGAGCCCCACTCCCCAACCATCTACCGCTCCCAAACCCTCCTCTGCCCCCTAATCTCCCCATGGTATCCAGTGACCAGCTCCTCAGGTGGCGCCAGCAAGCCCTCGCCCAAGCCCAGGCTGCCGGGGTTGCCCCTCGGGAAGTGGACCTCCTGCTGCAGGACCTAGGGGGGCTTGACCCTTTGCGCCTGCACCTGGAAACTCTCCCGCCCACCTTGCCCCTGGACCTGGAAGCTCTGGAGGGGGGGTGGCGTAGGCGCCTAGAGCAGCGGGTGCCCCTGCAGTACCTGACCAGCAAGGTATTCTGGCGGGGGCTGGTCCTACAGGTGTCACCGGCGGTGCTCATCCCCCGACCCGAGACGGAACTGATGGTGGACCTGGTAGGCTCCCTAGGGTGTTCCGCGACTAGCACCTGGGTAGATCTGGGCACCGGTAGCGGGGCTTTAGCCCTCGGCCTGGCCGTGGCCTTTCCCGGGATGCGTCTCGGAGCCAGCGACGTCAGTCCGGCTGCTCTGGAGGTGGCCAAGGGAAATCGAGCCACCCTAGGGTTAGGGGACCGGGTGGATTTACGCCTGGGGAGTTGGTGGGAACCCTGGCAGGAACACCGGGGCCGCGTAGGACTGATGGTCGCCAACCCCCCCTACATCCCTACTGCCCTGATCCCTAAACTTGCCCCCGAGGTGGCAGCCCACGAGCCCCACCTAGCTCTAGATGGGGGAGAGACGGGCTTGGAGGCTTTACTGCATTTGGTGCACAGCGCCCCAGCCTACCTCGAGTCCCAGGGGCTGTGGCTGGTGGAGGTAATGGCTGGTCAAGCCCCCCGGGTGGCAGCCGAACTGGCAAGTCAAGGGGATTATCAAGCTATTCAAGTCCACCGTGACCTAGGGGGGATTGAACGGTTCGTCAGTGCCCGCCGCCGATGACCTGGGTCAGCCAAGAGCAGCTCATAAGCGCAGTGCGGGACCAGGGGGCCTTGGTTAGTTTCCCTACGGACACGGTCCCGGCTCTGGCTAGCCACCCCGCTGCCGCCACCGGTATTTTTCTCCTTAAGCAACGGCCCACCCATAAGCCCTTGGTGCTGATGGCCGCCCAGGCTGAGGACCTCTGGCCCTACGTTCAGGGTAGCCCGGAGCAGTGCCGGGTCTGGGCTAGGGTTGCCCAAGTCTGCTGGCCGGGAGCCTTTACCCTGGTGCTGCCCGCTAGTCCCCGCCGCAGCCCGGCGATGAATCCCCAGGGAATAGCTACCATTGGCCTGCGGGTGCCTGACCATCCCCAGGCCCAGGCGGTCCTAGCCCAGACTGGTCCCTTGGCCACCACCAGTGTTAATCTGTCCCAACAGCCCCCCCTGTTGACGCCAGCTGCCATCGAAGCCCAGTTTCCCCAGCTACTAGTCCTAGAACCTGAGTGGTTAGGGGGTTCAGGGCAGCCCTCCACCGTGGTCCAGTGGACCGGGGAAGGCTGGCAAGTCCTGCGGGCTGGGAATCAAGCTCTGCCAGAGTTCTTGACCAACCTGACTGAAGTAGATCCACCGGCGAGCTTGGGAAAATAGCCCACAGCCCACCCGGACGAGGCGTTGGCTGTGTTTGAGGATGTAAGCCTGGGTACGGCGGTCGATGGCGGTACCTAGGGAGTGGTCAATCTGGGCCAGCCACAGGGGCCCCTCGGGGACTCCCAGAAGGTATTGGCGGGCGGCCTCGGCGGTGGGACTAGCAAGCAAGACTTGCAGGTGGGGGGCCGGAACTCCCAGGGCCCCGGCGTGGGCAGTAAAAATCTCCTGGCGGCCGTCCGCGAGGTGATGGTGGGTGTGGAAGATACCTCCGGCCAGCTTGATTAGTTTCCCGTGGTACCCCAACAGCAGGAGCTGCTCGACTCCCTGGAGGCCCGCTGCCACCAGCAGAGGCCCAAGCCAGTTAGCGGTCTTCACCAGCACCTCGGGGGGCACCCCGGCTTGGCGGGCTAGATCTAGGCCATTCTCCCCCACACAAAACACCAGTTGCTTGGACTGGGCCGCCTTAGTACCCAGCTGCTCTAGGAGGGAATCCAATTGTTCAGGGGCGCTCAGGGGCTGAGAAATGCCGGTAGTGCCCAGGAGTCCTAAACCCCCGACTACTCCAAAGGCTGGATTAGCGGTCCGTTCCCCGAGGGCACGCCCCTCAGGCAAAATGATCGTCACCCTTAGGGTCTCCCCCGCCATCAAGGTCAGGTTAGCCCCCATGAGGGAGCGAGCGTAGGCATAAATGGCTGCCTGCCCACCGGAGCGCCCCACCCCCTCCCCCCCCTCGAGCACTAGGGGTTCCTCCTGCCCAGGGTCGCCCCAAGCTACTAGGGCCCAAACCGGGGTGTAGCGGGTCAGGTCGAGGTTATCCCCCGGGTCGCTGCGGGTGACCCCCAGCACTGCCCCGCCAGGGAGGGGGGCAAGCTGTTCGATGGGAATCACCACCGTTTGGGGCGGCGAGCCGAGGTCCACGGACACGGCTGTAATCCCCTGGGGCTGACGCAGGTACTGCAGGGCCGCCTTGGCGGCAGCGCAGGCAAACACGGGCAGGGTATAACCGCTGCGGGCCACGGGCGTCACTCGTTCATGTTCTTCAGGGTAGCCACTGCGGAGGGGGAGATGCGGTTCAGGTAGCGGAAGATCCAGTACTTGAAGATGGTGTCCAGAATAACCGGGAACGTAGCAATGAATAGAGAAATAAAGTCTTGGTTTTCGGGGAGGCCCAGGTGCCGCGCCAGACCAGTTAGAAGCACCTCCCAACCGTGGGGGGAGTGGTAACCGACAAAAATATCTGTGACCATGATGATGATGAAGGCCTTGGCGCTGTCACTGAGGCCGTAGGCAAGCTCATCCAAAAAAGAGCGCAGGACCTGCAACTCTCGCTTACTCACCATCAGGAAGATTGTAAAGGCCCCCAGGGAGAACAGATCCGCAAACACATTTTTGATTGCGTTGGCACTCTCGGCGCGAAATTCCTCGGCAATCTCTGCGGCTTTCTCCCGGAGACTAGTTTCCATTTCCCCAGCGTCTAGGTTAATTTGGCCAATCAGGGAGCGAAACTCTAGGTCCTCCCGAAACAATTGCAGTTGCTCTAGACCCTCCTGCCGCATGTCCTGGTTCAGAAAAATCTCTAGGTGACTATCCTGGCGCAGGTGGTCGACTACGGGGCCGATGAAGACAGCCTTGGAAAAGAACTGAGCCCCAATGGTGATTAGGATCAAAAAGACCATGAACCGCACGGAAATAACGGTCTTGGTTTTGGCGGTGCGGAAGTTCTGCACCACCTTACTTTCGGTTTTAGGGTCGAGATTTTTCTGAATTTGGGAGATTGTGCCGAGGATCGAACGGGGTAAGACCCCTGTTTGGTCCGAGAGGGCTTCGACCCCGTCTAGGTCTTCGCTGCCCCGAGAGGATTGAGACGGGGCATCAATGGTCACTAGGGCCTTGGGGGGCGGCACTTCCCGGTAGCGACTGAGGACAGCGTCAATAAATTTGATCTTTTCGAACACCACCGTCGATTGGTCTTGGTCTGAGGCGCCGCTGATGGAGAGGGCCGATTGGGGACGGACAAAGTTAACAATCCGGTAACTGAGCTGGAACTCGGCTAGTCGGACCTTGACAGTAGTCAAGTACTGCTGCAGGTCCGAGCGCAGAGCGTGGAGTTGGTTGGCCGTAAGTTGGTCGGAGCTGAGGGGTACTAACCCACCCTGAAAGTACTTTTCCTCCAGAGCCCTAATTTGGAGGGCCGCTTCGTAGGCCTCCTCAAGGGAGCGGTCAGGGGTCCGTCGTAACCACTGGTCTGCCTTAGCCAGACTGGCCTTGAGTCGCTTCAGGGGAGAGCCGTTGCGGAAAAATCGGGCCATGACAGGGAGGACTAGTTTTTAGGGGCTATAGTAGCAGATCCGCCGGGGAATCACCGCCAGTGGTTAGACTAGATGTGTAGAGTCTCAGTCTCCCTAATCCTTGAGGAGCCCCCCTTATGCACCTGAGTGAAATTACTCATCCGAATCAGTTGCACGGGCTGTCCATCCCGCAACTGGAGCAGCTAGCCCGGCAGATTCGTGAGAAGCACCTGCAAACCGTGGCCGCCAGTGGTGGGCACCTCGGACCGGGCTTGGGGGTGGTGGAGCTCACCTTGGCACTTTATTACAACCTAGACTTAGACCACGACCGGGTAGTCTGGGATGTGGGCCACCAAGCCTATCCCCATAAGCTCCTCACCGGCCGCTACCATCAATTTCACACCCTGCGCCAGCGTAATGGGGTGGCGGGCTACCTGAAGCGGTCCGAAAGTCCCTTTGACCACTTTGGGGCCGGCCATGCCTCCACCAGTATTTCTGCGGCCCTGGGTATGGCCTTGGCTCGGGAAGCTCGGGGAGAAGACTTTAAGGTGGTAGCGGTAATTGGGGACGGGGCCCTGACGGGGGGCATGGCCCTAGAGGCGATTAATCACGCTGGTCATCTGCCCAAAACTAACCTGTTGGTAGTCCTAAACGACAACGAGATGTCGATTTCCCCCAACGTCGGTGCCATCCCCCGCTACCTGAACAAGATTCGCCTCAGCCCCCCGGTCCAATTCATCTCCGAGAACCTAGATGAACAAATGCGCCATCTTCCCTTCTCGCCCGAGCTAGGCCGGATCAAGGAGGGGATGAAGCGTCTAGCGGTGCCGAAGGTCGGGGCCGTGTTTGAGGAGCTAGGCTTCACCTACGTCGGCCCGGTGGATGGCCATAACCTCGAAGAGCTAGTCACTACCTTTGAACAGGCCCTCCAGCACCCCGGCCCGGTCCTCGTTCATGCCGCCACTGTCAAGGGCAAGGGTTACGCTCTGGCAGAAAAAGACCAGGTGGGCTACCACGCCCAAAACCCCTTCAACCTCGCCACCGGTAAGGGGATCCCCTCAAGTAAACCCAAACCCCCTAGCTACTCGAAGGTCTTTGGCGAGACCCTCACCAGCATTGCCAAGGAAAATCCCAAGGTGGTGGGTATCACTGCTGCCATGGCCACGGGCACTGGCCTAGATATCCTCCAGGCTCGCTTACCCAAGCAGTACATTGATGTGGGGATTGCTGAGCAACACGCGGTCACCCTAGCGGCCGGGATGGCCTGTGAGGGGATGCGGCCAGTGGTGACAATTTACTCCACCTTTTTGCAGCGGGCCTTTGACCAGATCGTCCACGACGTCTGCATCCAAAAGCTGCCGGTATTCTTCTGCATGGACCGGGCGGGGATTGTGGGGGCAGATGGCCCCACTCACCAGGGTATGTACGACATTGCTTACCTGCGCTGTCTCCCTCACATGGTACTCATGGCTCCCAAGGATGAGGCGGAGCTCCAGCGGATGATTATTACCGGCATTGAGTACACCAAGGGGCCCATTGCCCTACGCTACCCCCGGGGTAACGGCCAGGGGGTACCTCTGGTGGCGGAGGGTTGGCAGCCCCTGGAGATCGGTAAGGGGGAAGTGCTGCGCCGGGGTGACGACGTGCTGATCCTCGCCTACGGCTCCATGGTTTATCCAGCCCTCCAGGCTAGTCAAAGGCTCAGTGAGCACGGGGTAGAGGCTACGGTAGTTAATGCCCGGTTTGCCAAACCCCTGGATACGGACCTCATCTTGCCCCTAGCCCGCCAGATCGGGCGAGTGGTGACCCTGGAGGAGGGTTGCTTGCCCGGGGGATTCGGCTCAGCGGTGGCCGAGGCCCTCATGGATGCCCATATCCTCGTTCCCCTGAGCCGGCTGGGGGTACCTGACCAGCTAGTGGACCACGCCACCCCAGATGAATCCAAGGCCGAGCTAGGGTTAACCAGTCCCCAGATCGCCGAGCGGATCCTAGCCTTGGTCACCCCTGCTGTTGCCCCGGTTACTCCCTAGTGCAGCCCCCCCCTAGTAGCTGGAGCCGCCCCCTTGGGCTCGGCTGGGATCACCCCTACACAGTTCGCTATCCGAGTAACCTAGATGATGGGCCCTGGCACGGAGCTCCCTTGGGGGGGTTTGGGGCTGGGTGCCTGGGCCGCTCTCCCCGGGGAGACTTTAACCTCTGGCATCTAGACGGGGGTGAGCACACCTTCCGCAGCCTCCCCCCTTGTCAGTTGGGGATCTTTGAGCAGGGGCCTGAGCAACCTCCCACCGCCTACGCTTTGAGTACCCAAGCCCCCCTCGACGGTACCCTTAGCCAGTGGTCTTGGTATCCGGCGAGCACCCCAGATCGGCACACTGGCACCTACCATGCTCTCTATCCCCGTAGTTGGTTTACCTACCAGGGGGTCTTCAAAACCCAGGTAACCTGGGAGCAGTTCTCCCCTATTTGGGCCCACAACTACCGGGAGACCAGCTATCCGGTGGCCCTGTTTGCCTGTGAATTGCACAACCCCACCGACCAGGAGCTAACCGTCAGTGTCCTGTTCACCTGGCCAAACCTGGTGGGTTGGTTTACCAACACCCGCACCTCTCCCCAGGTCCAGTTTCGCGACGACGGCAGTCCGGTCTACGAGTACCAGCCCGCCTGGGGGGATACCAGGGGCCACAGTAACCGGTTTCTCCAGGAGGGTGCCTGGGCTGGTTTTGTCCTAGAGGGCCAGCGGGATACTCCCCTCCAGGAGGGGCAGGGTCAGTGGAGTTTAGCTACCATGACCTCCCCGGGACAGGAACTGTTCTGTCTAGGGGGTTGGGACCCCCAGGGGGAGGAAATCTGGCCTAGCTTTAGCCGGGATGGTTCCCTGAGCAATCGGTTAGACAGCGGGTCGGGGTCAGTAGCCTTGGCGGTGCGCCTGCGACTCCCCCCTGGTGCTACCGTGGTGGTGCCCTTTGCCTTGGCTTGGGACCTGCCAGTTACTGAGTTTGCCAGGGGTATTGCCACCTACCGGCGCTACACGGACTTTTTTGGTCGCCAGGGGAACCAAGCCTGGTCTATAGCTAAGCTCGCCTTGAGTTCCTGGCGCACCTGGCAAGCCGAAATCGTTGCCTGGCAGGCCCCCATCTTGGGGCGGGAGGACCTGCCGGACTGGTTAAAGATGGCCCTGTTCAATGAGCTGTACCTGCTGACCCAGGGGGGGACTTTGTGGAGTTGTGCTAGCCCAGAGGACCCCCAGGGCCAATTCGGGGTCCTAGAGTGCCTGGATTACCGCTGGTACGAGAGTCTGGATGTGCGCCTTTACGGCTCCTTCGGCTTGCTATTGTTCTGGCCTGAGCTAGAAAAATCAGTGCTGCGGGCCTTTGCCCGGGCAATTCCGACCGCTGACCCCCAGCCGCGGGGGATTGGTTACTACTACGCCCATGGTTTGGGGGCGGTAGCTGCCCCCCGCAAGGTGGCAGGGGCTACACCCCACGACCTAGGCGCTCCTAACGAGGACCCCTGGAACCGGACTAACTACACCAGCTACCAGGACTGTAACCTTTGGAAAGACTTACCGGCGGATTTTGTCCTGCAGGTCTACCGGGATTTTCGCTGGACCGGGGACAGGGAGTTTCTGAGCAGTTGCTGGCCAGCCGTCTGGCAGACCCTCGGCTATCTGAAAACCTTTGACCTAGATGGGGATGGGGTACCAGAAAATGGGGGAGCTCCTGACCAGACCTTCGACGACTGGCAACTGGTGGGGGTGAGTGCCTACTGCGGGGGGTTGTGGATTGCAGCCTTGAGTGCGGCCCTGGCCATGGGGGAGGTCTTGGGGGTGCCCTCCTCCCAACTGGAAACCCTGGCCGCTTGGCGAGACCAAGCCCAACAGGTATACCAGCACCAGCTCTGGAACGGCCAATACTACCGCCTCGATAGCCAGAGTGGGTCAGATGTGGTGATGGCTGACCAGTTGTGCGGGGAATTCTACGCCCGCCTGTTAGGTTTGCCGGCAGTGGTACCCCCCGAGTGCGCGGCCCTGGCCCTAGAAACCGTCTACCAAACTTGTTTTATCCGGTTCAATGAGTACCTGTCGACCCGGGCCGGGACCAGGGTGCTGATCGGGGCTGCTAACGGAGTCCGCCCCAACGGTGAACCGGAAAACCCCCAGGCTACCCATCCCCTCGAGGTGTGGACGGGGATTAATTTTGGTCTGGCGGCCTTTTGTCTGCTGATGGGTAAGCGCCAGGCGGGCCTAGACCTAGCCCAGGTGGTGGTCAAGCAGGTCTACGACCATGGTCTGCAATTTCGTACCCCGGAGGCGATTACGGCTCAGGGTACTTTTCGTGCCAGCCATTACCTGCGGGCAATGGCGATATGGCTGGTTTACCTGGGTTTTGATGCGCAAGACCAAGCTACCAGGCCGCACCCCTGAGTAGAATCGCAGGTGATGTTTCCGGCAGGCTGCCCCCTTGATTTCCCCAGTACCCCATGTCTGTGCTGCCCCTAGCCTCCGAGTTGCCCTTGAGGGCCGAGATGGGTCGGCGGGCCACCTGGCCACTCAGTTTAGCTTCCGCAATACCTCAACTCAAGCTTGCACCCTTAAAGGCTATCCCTTGGCGGTTTTCCTAGATGCCCGCCGCCAACCCCTCGCCACTCAATTCCAGCCCCTTGGGGGTCCTGCGCGACCATTACTCCTCAAACCAGGGGCTAAGGCCTACTTTTACCTGCGCTACGGTGACAAGGGGGCCTTTGATCCCGGTAAGTGTCCCCCTGACGCCGCCTGGGTCCGCATTAGCGCGCCGGGGAGTCGCAGGTACGTGACCCTTAAGGACCGGGAGTATCCCTGTCGCCAAGCTACTATTTCTCCGGTTAGTTTGCACAGCTGGTTCTGAGGGTTCACCTGCCTGAATTTCTTGTCTGAGGAACTCACCCTCCGTCTTACAGGCCTTAGAACAGGGTCGATATATCAAAAGGTATCCTGGAACACTGCTACTGGCAGGATCAAGACAACTATGGCTTTTTGGCAGTAGCAGGGTCAGATTGTTTTTTGAGTTGTTTTGTTAGTCATGGCGCCGGGGCTAGGAGGCTTATCAGGCGTCACTAATAGTTTCCCCAAGCATCTCCCTGCGGGTAGAACATGGGGAATGGGGGTAAAGAACTCGGCTTCCACTGCCCACCCGACTCACCACAGGGCAGGATCCCAGGCAAGTTTTCTGTACTACATACATCGAGACTTTCATCTCCTGGAGGCAAGGTAAACCGTAGACGTTCTAGTTCGTAGGACAGGGGTGTGGGTGTGGGGGTGGGGGTT
>DAIDHW010000005.1 GCA_027451865.1 Leptolyngbyaceae cyanobacterium clean351
GCCAGCGTTCATCCTGAGCCAGGATCAAACTCTCCATGTTGGTGGAGCGTTTAGGCTCGTTTGTTTTTCCTCTTGAGAGGGGTTTAGGCTCTCTCGAGGCTTGTTATTTGTTTAACAAGGGGTTTATTCTGGCTTTCAAACCTATTTATTTTTCCAGGTGCGGTGCGGCTTGGGGCTAGGTGCTTTCGACCGCTTTACTAATCTACCCACTTCTCCCTCTCTTGTCAACCCCCTCTCCGCATTTCTTTTCTCTTCCCCCTTGGCTGCTCCTCGACCCCCTGCTCCTGGCTTGGCTGCACGAGGACCTCGGCCGTGGGGATGCTACTTCTGTGGCCTTCTCCGCCCTGCCCGCCCGCGCCCTCTGGCGGACCAAAGCCCCGGGGGTCCTTGCGGGGTTGCCCGCGGGGGCTAGGGTGTTTCAGCTCCTGGAGCCAGAGGTGAACTTCACAGCCCTGATGGCTGAGGGAGAGACCTGTAGCCCGGGACAGGAGATCGCCCACCTGGAGGGCACCCTAGGAACACTACTGATGGGCGAGCGGGTAGCTCTGAATCTGGTGATGCGCCTCAGTGGGGTAGCCACCCTGACCCGAGCCTACGCCGAGGCAATTGGCGACTTGCCCGCCCGCCTAGTGGACACACGCAAAACCACCCCTGGCCTGAGGGTGCTAGAAAAGTACGCTAGCCGGGTCGGGGGGGCCCTGAACCATCGCTTGGGCCTGGATGACGCGGTGATGATTAAAGACAACCACATCGCCGCTGCTGGTAGTATCACCGCTGCCATAGCCCAGGTGCGCCGCCAGATGCCCTACCCCCTGACCCTAGAGGTGGAGACGGAGAATCTCAGCCAGGTAGCCGAAGCCCTGGATCAGGGAGCGGATATCATCATGCTCGATAACATGCCCCTGGAGACCATGACCCAGGCCGTGGAGTTGATCCGCCGCACCACTGGCCACCCTAAGATTGAAGCTTCAGGTAATATTACCCTGAGCACGATCCGGGCTGTGGCCCAAACTGGTGTGGACTACATCTCCACTAGCGCCCCAATTACCCAGGCCCCCTGGCTAGACCTGAGTATGCGCGTTCTGACCTAGCGTCCCCCTAAAACTGCCGCACGACGGGCTCCCCACCTTGAATTTCCCCCACTAGCACCACATCCGCTAGGGCTACGAATATGCCGTTTTCCAAGACCCCAGGGATGTTATTGAGGGTCTGCTCGAGGCCGGCGGGGTCATCGATCTGGGGAAACTTGACGTCAAGGACAAAGTTACCCTGGTCGGTGATTACCGGCCCGTCTTTTTTCACCCCCATGCGTAGCTCAGGAGTTCCCCCGAGCCTTTCCACGGCTCTGGTCACCGGGGCGAGGGCCATGGGGAGGATTTCCAGGGGCACTGGAAAACTGCTCCCCAAGTGCTGCACCAGCTTAGAGCTGTCCACGACAATAATCAGCTGGTCGGCTAAGGAGTCTACAACCTTCTCGCGAGTGTGGGCTGCACCCCCCCCCTTGATCAGATTTTTGGCCGGGTCCACCTCGTCTGCCCCATCGATGGCTAGGTCCAACCGCTCCACATCATCAAGAGTGACCAGGGGAATCCCGTAGCGCTTGGCCAGGACCGAAGCCTGGAAGGAGGTAGGCACTCCCCGAATATCCCGCAGACCCCCGCCTTGGAGTCTTTGGCCTAGGTACTCAATGGCCAGCACTGTTGTCGAACCAGTACCCAAACCCACCACCGTCCCCGAGGTCACCCGGTCGGCTGCTGCCTTAGCGACAGCCTGCTTCATCACCTTCACTTGGTCTGGATTCGGAGCCATAGTTTTTCCTTACACCTCAAAGGGCGCCCCGGGATCATTTACCGAGTAACCCGTCAACCCCAAAAATTTTAGATCTTATCCTGCAGCAATTGACGACTACTGTGCCAGGCCCAGGCGCCCCCGAGGAAAACCAAACCACTCATGGTTATTAATACCCACCGCAACCCCAGCCAGTCGGTTAGGGGCCCTGCCACTGCCAAGGGCAAACTTAGAGCAATATTGACTACATTGTTCTGGAAGCCAAACACCTTACCGCGCACATTTTCTGGGGTCTGCTGTTGAATCAAGGTCTGCATGGGCAGTCCCACTAGAGAGGCACTCACCCCCAATAGTAGGCACAGGCTCAAGGCTATGGCCAAGTAAATAGGAAACCCTGGCGTGCCGCGATGGTGGTGCTCTGGCAGGAGGCTAAAAATACCGAGGACGACGGCCATACCGGAAAACCCGATCAGGGGCAGGGGTTTGTGGTGAAAGTGATGCCCCCAGTGACCGAGCAAGGCCGCCCCCAGGACCATACCTAAACCGGCAGTAGCGAGGAGGAATCCGAACTGCCGCCCCTCCAGATGGACTGCCTGGGCTAAGTTAACCGCCAACACTGTTAGGGCCGCAAATACCGAGTAGAGGATCGTTAACTGGACCATGGCACTGCGCACTAACTGGTCTTGCTTCAGGTAATCCAGACCAGTACCCAGATCCTGCCATAGGCGTTGTCCCCAGGAGTCTAGGGTCAGGCGGCGGACCGCCAGAGGCTCTTGCTTGGGCATCCAGCTGAGAAATACAGCTGCCCCCAGGTACAGAGCACCGACACTAAGTTCCCGGCCGAAGATGCCCAGACTTTGGGCTGCACTCAGGAGCGGCTCCCCCACCGCAAAGCCAACAATTAGGGAACCCATAATAGTGGTGGTAAAGAGGGCATTAGCAGCTAGGAGCTGGTCTCTGGGGACTAGCAGTGGAATAGCCGCCTGTTCCGCAGGGGCGAAAAACTGGGTCAGCAAGGACTCAACAAAGCCGATCACCAACAAAATTACAAAGGTCTTGGGCAGGAGGGGGATAGCCAGGATAATCACCCCCCGCAGCAGGTTGCAGCGAATTAGGACTGAGCGTTTGCGCCAGCGGTCAATAAACATTCCAGCGGCCAAGCCAAACAGGACGGCCGGCAGGGTAATGGCAATCATCAACACTGAGCGTAGGGAGTTTTCCAGGCCCGGGATGGGTCGATACTCCTGCAGCAGCGCAATTAGAAAGATGAAAAAGACCTTGTCAGCAATCTGGGAGAGGACTTGCCCACTCCACAGGTAGAGGAAAGGACGATTTTCCAACAGTTTTATCAACCCGCGATCGGGGTTAAGGACCATAAAATCAGGCGGGGGGGGGATAGGTGGGGAGGTCATAGAGGGTCAGCCAATGAGCCAGGACCGTAGCAGCAGTGACCAACTGCGAGCCTTGCTCCCGTTTCCACCAACCCCAGGTCTGCTGGGGAGAGTGCCACAGGAACAGGTGAGGCACTGGTGGATCGGCATAAAAGTCCTCCCGCCCCGGCCCTAGCAAGGCTGAACTCCAATCAGTGAACCAATCATGACTGAGGCGATGGACGGGGAAATCTTCCCCTAAGGCTACTCCCCAGCCATCTAAGGCCACCAGAGCTGATACCTTACCCCCTTGACCCTGCCAGAGCCGGGCCGCTCCGAGGGCCCCCACCACCCCGGCACTGAAGGCCAGCACCAGGACTGGAGCGGCACTAGGGGAATGGTGCTGGCTGAGAAACTCCACCACGTGGCTGGGGGAGTAGATAGGTACCTGAGGATAAGGCACGATCAGAACTGTCCTTCCCGGAGCCCTAAGGGACGACCAGAAAGCCGCTGTTAATCCTGGGTCGTGGACACCAGGACAAATCAAAACTACCACAGGCCCACTACCAGAACCACAGAAACTCCCGTTCTGACCACAGCATCCAGAGGCCGCTGAGGGCCATCATCCCCAGAACTAACCGGCGGAACTGCTGGGGATTGATCCGCGCCAGGATCCACTTACCTAGGAGGTTGGCCGGGACCGCCATCACCCCAACCGCAAGACCAGCCCAGAATTCCTCGCCGGAAATCGCCCCAAAGCCGGCGTAGGTGAGGATCTTGACGCAGTGGATAATCACCATGTGCACAGCCTTAGTGGCAATCAGCTGCTCCTTGACTAGGCCGTAGTTAAGGTAGAAGGGATTAAGGACTGGTCCAGTAGTGCCGATCAGACCGGAAACAAAGGCCTTACAAAAACCCGCCGGCAGGATATGCCAAGCCTTAACCTGAAAGGAGCCAGGTTTAGGTTCTAGACCACAGGCAAGCAAACTAAAGACCAGAAATAAGCCCAACAGCAGCTCAAGCCAATCCAGATGGATCTGGGTAAAGGCGAAAGCTCCTAAAACGGCGCCAACAATAGCTCCGGGAGCATACCAGGCAGTTAGATACCAGTCCACCTGGCGCCAAAATAGCCAGGTACGGTGGCCATTGCCCACTAGCATACCAACGGTGATCACTGGCGGTACTGCGGCCACCCCCCAGACCAGATTGATCAAGGGAATGAGCACGAAAGGACTACCACCCCCGGCAAGGGCGCTCAGGGTCCAAGCAATAAAACTGACAAGTGCAACTCCAAGGATCTGGATTAACTGGTCCATAAGTTAAGGAGTACGACTAGCATCGCCAGGTATTTTCGGCCGGTGAGTTGAGGTAACCTGCAGCTCCCGTAGCTGTTTCGGGTCAACACCGGCGGGGGCTTCCGTCAGAAGACAACGAGCCTGCTGAGTCTTGGGGAAAGCAATTACATCCCGAATCGATTCTTCCCCGGCTAAAAGCATTACCAGGCGGTCCAAGCCGTAGGCAATGCCCCCGTGGGGGGGGCTGCCGTACTCGAAGGCCTCCAGCAGAAAGCCAAATTTATCCCGGGCTGTCTCCTCAGAAATGCCAATGGTGTCGAACACCCGCCGCTGAAGCTCCGGCTGATAAATGCGCAAACTCCCGCCGCCAATTTCCAAGCCATTGTAGACCAGGTCGTAAGCTTGGGCCCGAGCACTTTTCAAGTCGTGCACATCTTCGGGGTAGGGAGCGGTAAAGGGGTGATGGAGGCTTTCAAGACGCTGCTCGCCGTCGTTCCACTCGAACATAGGAAAATCTGTCACCCACAGCAGATTAATCAAGTCCGGGTCAATGAGGCCCAACTCCCGGGCTATGTACTGGCGCAGGCGGTCAAGGGTCTTGTGTACCTGGGGGGCTGGCCCAGCGGCAAACAACAGTAGATCCCCAGGTTCCGCCCCGGTTTGGGTCAGTAGTTGTCGTTTTTGCTCAGGAGTGAGGTTATCCCGCAAAGCCCCAATGGTGTCAATTTCTCCGCCTGCACGCACCCGCAGGTAGGCTAGGCCCTTTGCCCCCGCCTCTTGGGCCACCTTGAACAGGTCTCCCCCGGGCTTAATCCGCACGTTGGAGAGGGTCTCGTTGCCCCCCGGCACCGGCAGCACCTTAACTAAGCCCCCCTGGGCAATGGCCTCGGTAAACACCTTGAAACCGCAGCCCACCAGCAGTCCTGACACATCCACCAGTTCTAGGCCGTAGCGAGTGTCGGGTTTGTCACTGCCGTAGCGGTCCATGGCCTGGGCGTAGGTGAGGCGCTTAAAGGGCCGGGGCAGGTCAATCCCCTTAATTTCCTTAAACAGATGAACGATCAACCCCTCGTTAAGGTCCATCACCTCCTCTTGGGTCAGGAAGCTCATTTCCAGGTCTAGCTGGGTAAACTCCGGCTGCCGGTCAGCCCTAAGGTCCTCATCACGAAAACAGCGGGCCACTTGGTAGTAGCGCTCATAACCTGCCACCATCAGCAGCTGCTTAAATAGCTGGGGAGACTGGGGCAAGGCAAACCACTCCCCGGGGTTAACCCGGGAGGGCACCAGGTAGTCCCGGGCTCCTTCGGGGGTCGAACGGGTCAGGATAGGAGTTTCCACCTCTAGAAAGCCTTCCACATCTTCTAGGTAGCGCCGTAGGGTCTTGACTACCCGGTGGCGCAGCTGGAGGTTGTGGCTCATGCGGGCCGCTCGCAGATCCAGATAACGGTACTTCAGGCGCAGCTCTTCGCGCACTGTCTCGGCTTCATGGACCGAAACCCCAAAGGGCAGGGGTCGCCCTAGGCCATTGAGCAGCTCTAGGGAATCAGCATAGACCTCAATCTCCCCACTCGCTAGGCGGGGGTTCAGGGAGTCCGGGGGGCGTTGAGTAACCCGCCCCTGGACTTTGACTACTGACTCATGGCGCAACTCAGCCGCCTGGGTGTAGGAGGCGGGGGTACGCTGGGGGTCACTGACTACCTGCACAATTCCCGAGCGGTCCCGCAGGTCCAGAAACACTACCCCTCCGTGGTCCCGCCGGCGGTCGATCCAACCGTAGAGGGTGACAGTCTGGTCGGTGTGGTGGGAATTGAGGTGACTGCAGAAATGGGTGCGCATAGGGAGAAGTACGGAAAAACCAGGGACCGGATCGCGATAAACGGAAGCCCTCGGCGGTCCGGGGCAGTAGTCAACCCTGTTATTCTACTCAATCCTCCGCCAGGCTAAGGGAAATTAGGCTTCAGGGTGCTGATTTTGTTTCCAGAGCATGGTGCCTAAAAGACCCTCCACCAGGCCGCCGTTATTGCCACTGACGGACACATCCGGGACCACCCGTACCCCTCGTTCACCAATGATTTCCATCAGTTGCAAAGCCGTATACTCCCGAGCCCCAAGGGCCAACACCCCTGCCCGGTAGGCGTCAGCGCGGGCATTACCCGTCAGGCGAATTGCCTCTGACTCCCCAGTCGCCGCTTGGATCTGGGCATCGGCCTTGAGTTGGGCAATTTTCACTCCCTGCTCAGCCTTGACCATATCCTGTTGAATTTCTGCCAAGGCGGTCTCTCGGACTAGCTGTTGCCGCTGGGCTTGGGCCACCTCCTGTACCTCAAAGGTCTTACGTTGCTCCTCGGCAATTTTGCGGTCGGTCTGAGTTTCCATCAAGGCCGTAGGGGGGACAATTTCTCCAATTAAGGTATCGATGGCCTGGACGTCGTAGGCCCTCAGAGCAGCTCGAATATACTCAGCGGCCTCCACTTGTCGCTCATTGCGAGCGTAGAGGAAATCTAGAACTGTACAGGCCTGGGCAGAGTTACGGAAGCAATTACCGACTGTGGGCTGGAGGACGTGGTCCACGAGGTTTTGCATCGACCCTACCCGAGAGATCACCTTGGAGGCATCCGGAGCAGCGATATGGATAATCTGGGCAACATCAAGATCAAAGGCGAAGCCATCCCGGGAGCGCACATTGAGGGAAGCTAGCTTAGCGTCGTAGGAGTGCTGTTCTACGCGTCCCGACCAGTTGAGAACGATATTGGTAGTGGGGACTAGCTCTACCTTCATTACGCGGGTGTTAATGGGGTGTTTGCCGGGGTAGAGGGGAGTATCCCAAACCCCCTTACAGCCAGGACGGACTAAATTGCTGTGGGCAAAGGCGGCCCCGCTCACATCCTCTGAGGAATTGCCCACAAAGGACACCACTACCCCCACGTAGCCGATGGGGATCTCGGTCATGGGGACCTGCTCCACCTGGACAAACCAGGGATTAAGGTTCCAGGAGCCCGACAGAAGTACTTGCTCCTGTAGACCCCGCTGACCGTGGCTATCAATGAATTTCTGGCCGTTCTGGAAGTTCTCGTGGCTGCTGACTACCGGACCGGCAATCTCTCCTGCCGGAATCGGCGTCCCGTCTAGGGTGGTGACAATCCCCACCGTGTCCGTAGCAACCGTGTACAGCCGGAGTTTGTTGGCCGTCATGCCGTGTTTATCACCATTGGCCGTGGATATGACTGTAAACAGGGCCGTGTTAATCCGGTAGGTACCAGAGGTTAAAAAACCAATCTGCCGGCCCTTTTCACCCCCCCCAGCCAAAAATTTGCGGCCGTCTTGGAAATTATCACAGGGGATGGCCTTGCCGAGAATGCGCTCCGGGGGAATCGGCTTACCATCGTTGGCTACCACCAAGCCTATTTCCCCGGGGGGGATCACCACTACCGACTGCTTGCGGACATTGTACTGCCATAGCCAGTAGCCCCAATGCCAGCCGGGGGCCAGGGTGTCTACCTGATAACCCGCCTCTCCCTTAGTGGCTACTAGACTAGAGGGGGGCAAGGAGCGTACTGCCCATTTCTTAACCACAATCCCCACCTCCATCTCCCCGATGACTACTAAGCCAAACACCTGGGGAGCAAAGATAATTACCACCACCCCGGCCCCCAACCAAACCCAGGCCGGGGGAAACTTGTTGGCGGAGGCATCCCCATAACTTTGGGCTAACAGGGGAGTGGCTGGAGTGAGCTCATTTGTCTTAACTGGAGCGGCCTGGGCGGGCAGGGCGAGGGCGGCGACGGTGGAGACTACACAGGCAAGGAGGCGGGCCTTAGCAGGCAGGGAAAAAAGCCGACGCATGAAACTGCCCTCGATTGGCTAATCCCAATCTAGCATGAGGCCTAGTTGGCTAAACCAGCTACCTGGTCTAGGAGTGTCTGACGCCAGGGCTGTAGCCCCTGATCCAGAGCAGGCAAGTACTGGGGAGAAGGGAACAGATCGGGGTTGAGGAGGGTCATGGCCAGATTATCTAGCACCGGCAGCAGATCAACTGGGGGGGGGCCATCCATGTGGCGGCTGACAATGGAGAATCCATCCCGGACGCGGAAGTACTGCTGGCTGGGGGCCTGGTGCAGCCACTGGTCAAAGGTGTCCGCCTTCTGCATGCTGACAACTAGTCTGCCGAGAATTTCAGGAGGGGGAAACTCGTGCCGGACCTGAATCCAGGCTTGCTCCAGGTAGGCGGCCCGCCGGTCTAGGTGCAACCAGGCAGACCCCACCAAGGCTGCCGTCCCCTGGGAGACCGGCAAAGTTCCCCCCTGAGCCAAGGTGTTTATGACTGCGGGGGCAGGATCGTCCTGCCAGCCTTGCCAGTCTGCTTGAGCAGCGGTCAAATCCCCCTGCCACCAAGCCAGTGCTCCCCGCCAGTGGTGCAGTTGGACTTGATAGGCGTCTGCTAGATGGGGGAGCTGGAGTTGTTGAGTATACCAAGCCCGCATTTTCCCCAGGAACTGTTGGTAAACTGCTAGCAGCTCCGGAGACCGCCAGAGAGGACTAGTCACCTGGGGGGGATCCCGCAGGGCCTCCAAGGCAAAAGCCTGGGCTGCCAAGTCCACTTTACCCTGGGCCAAAAGACTAAAACCTAATCCCAGAAAGACCCCCTGCTTTCCAGGTAACAGCCGGCAAGCCTGACCAAAAGCCCGGGTAGCCGCTGGCGGGTCGCTCTTGAGCAGCAGCCAACCCAGATTACTGTAGCCAAACTCTAGGTAAGGGGATACCTGGATTCCCCTTTGAAACCAAGCTATCCCCTGGGGAATCAGGTCCGGTGCCCCAAGTACCCCCAAGTGCCCCAAAGTGGCTCCTAGCTGCCAGGGGTAGTAGGGCTCCCAGGGAGCTAGCCGGGCAGATAGGGTCAGGTGGCTGATAAATCCCCCGAGCAGCCTTTGCTGGTGGGCAGGTTGTCGGACTTGGGGGATTTCCTCTAGGGCCGTAAAACCCAAACTGGAGCTCTGCCAGGCCCGGTGGACAGGGACCAACCAGACAGTTGCCACCAGCAGCAGCCCCAAACAAACCCCTGTCCAGCCTCGCAGAGTACGCCCCCCCGGCTGGGCCTCGGCCCAGGAGATTAGCCAGGCTCCATAGATGATTATGGTGCCGGTAATGGGAATATTGTCGAGCTGAAAATCGGTCAAACCAGCTACCAGATACCCCATCAAACCCACCCCTAGGGCCCAGAGGTGGCAAGTCTCCGGGGCAGGCAGGGGTTGCCGGGCAAGCCACAGGAGTTGATAGGCGAGCCACCCAGCCCCCAGGACTAGGAGCGCCAGTCCTCCTAGCCCCAGTTCCGCCCAAATCTGAGCAGGAGTACTATGAAGCTGATAGGTCCATTCAGCTGCTTGTCCAGCCCAAAAGGGTCGGTAGTGCTGAAACCAAAGGGGTACCCCCCCCAAACCCACTCCCGTCCAGGGACGGTCGCTGCCCATGGCCCAACCGGTGACCCCGGTCACGAGGCGATAGGAAAGACCTGCCAGGCCATGACCACTGGCTAGGCGTTCGATCTGCAGACGGAACCGGTCATTAAGGAGGATCACCCCCCCCAAGCCAGCCAGGACCAACCCCCCCAGAAGTAAACCCTGACGTCGGCTCCAGACCCGCCGCCCCCCTAGGACTATTAATCCCCCTAGCAGGGCAACCCCTAGCCCTGCCCATCCCCCCTGGGAGCTAGTGGTAAACAGATCCACTAGGCCTAATCCCAAACCCCCAGCCCAACCCCAGCGCTCTGGGCCACGCCGGGTTAGGGTCAAGCTCAGCAGGAGCGGTAAGACCAGCACCAGATAGCCAGCCACGTAGTTTTGATGACCAATTGGCGCCCAGTTACGGGAGTAGAGAGAGGAAAAATCAAAGGAGCCGTCTACGCCGTGGCGATGAAAAGCCTGCAACTGCTGTAAGCCAGGTAGGAGGGTCTCGACAGACCACAGACCTAAACTAAGACCAATGAAGGCAACTACTAGCCCTCCCTGCCCCCGGAGAAGCAGCTGGCGGCGGTGATGGAGGTCTCCGGCTCGCAGCCAGTCGTGCAGGGCGTAGAGGGCAACCACATACCCTAGGGCCGCCCAGGCGTACCAGCGAGCCGGCCCGGGAAATGGTGCTGTCAGAGTCGACACCCCCAGAACCACCAGGAAAAGACCCACTAGCCAATCCAAACCCCTCCCTAACCAGTAGGACTTGGGCAACGCCACCCACCAGAGGATAGGGGTCACAAGCCCCACCTGCCAGAAGAGCACCCAGGGCCAAGTGACCATCATGGTATTGCTATTCGGCATTAGGGTGAACAGGACGTAGAATCCAGCTACCAGCCAGCCTAGGGGCTGACCACGGGTGGGCGAATTGCTGCTCATGGGCTAGTTAAGGGGCATTTTGCCACTGGGTGCTCAGGTGGCGAAAATCATACTGGGCCGCCCCCGGGTGACAGGATACGCAGGTATTTGGAGTAACTGGTCCAGTAAAGTGCACCCGAGGATGGAGTGCGTGGAAGTAACGAGAATCTGCCAAGGTGTAGGGTTCTATCTCCCCCGCCAGGGTGGGCCGGGAGTACTCCTGGAGGTAGTTCCAGATGAGATGCAAGTCCGGGTCCAACAACGGGGGAATCTTGGTGCCGTAATGCTGAGTATCCAGGAGTAAAGACTGCCAAGTCTCCGTGGGAAAGACCTCAGGGGGGAGGGCAATATGACAGCTGCCGCAAGTATGGAGATAGGTTACTAAGCCTAGCCTGTAGGCGGGGGATACCGGATCGGTCATGCCAGCTGGATCGGGGGTAATTGTCGCAGCCGGGGCGGGGCGGATGTGAGCTAAACCAAAACCCAGGCTCCAGCACACCAGCAGTAGCGATATCCAGGTCCCCTTTTTTGTCCTACGTTTGCCCACCATCAGCACCCCAGGAAATCCCCCCCAGTGTAGCCTGATCTGAGGGGAAGGATATAAACCAGACCTGCATCAGGGCACCCCCCCGAGCCGACTCCCTAGGGTGCTGATGGTGAGTACTTGGGGGGGGGTGGAGTCCGGAGGATAGATAAAATCTAAATTCACGTCTCGGACTTGACCAGCAGCAATATTTAGGGTGACCAGAGGCTTGCCCGCCTGGCCGCGCCGCTGGACCACGTGGATGTAGGTGGTCTGAGTTTGACCGGAGTCATCGGTGTAGGTGATCCGCACCGGGCCCCGGAAGAAGATCTGGTCTTCGGGGGGGTCGTAGAAGCGTAGATCATCCGGTTCGTGCTCCACTTTTAGGGGAGTCTGGAGGCTAAGGGAGACGGTTTGGGGCTGATTGGTAGGATTGTACAGGGGGAAAGTGAGATTGTATTCTACTCCGTAATTACCGTTAGCTAGGTAGGCAGTATCGGGATAACGTACTAGCATGGGTGCACTCTGAACCTGTCCAGTACCCAAGGTGCCCTGGGGCAAGGTACTAATGCCGTAGGATATCCCTACCCCGGGCATGGGAATAGTTAAGTGATCGCTGCTGGGAGTGTCAGTAACCGTGGCTTGCCAGGTGGACCCTTGTTCTACCCCCGCCACCCGCCCATAGAAGATCCGTTCAGTGGTTGAGTAGGCATCCATGGGTGTCGGGGCCAGGTCCCGAGGACCGGCTAGGGGGCTTTGCTGCAGAAACATTTCCCATTCTTGGAGGGTTGGCACCTGCTCATGACCCTGCCGTTCTGGTGCAAACATAGCCATGTCGGCGACGTTGACGGGGCCATTACTTTCGAGCCGAATCATCGTAGAGCGGCCATTGGTGGCTGGTCCAGACCCACCAGTAGTAATTGGCAGATTCATCAGCATTTGATACTGGCCAGGGTCCAGGATGATTTCCCGAGGCCAACTACCCGTATCTTCACCCCGCAGCAGGTCTCCTGCCACACGACTGCCGGGGCCGGAGTAGACTTGGCCAAGGGGGTCTGCCACGTAGGAAGGTAGGTTAAGGAATAAAGCCTCCGGGTCCGTAAGGTAGCTAGCGCCCGCTAGGACATTCACGCGGACTACTTTCAGGGGGTCTGGATTGTAGAGGATTATGCCCTCAAACAGAGTGGACCCACTCTGATCGGCTCGGGCCAAGTGGTGGGCAAAGATGTCAAAGCGGCCCTCAAAGGTATAGTTCAGGTGCGCCGAGGGATAGGCCATACCCTGAGGGGAGAAAGTAGAAAGGAGGATCCCAGGCTCTAGCACTAACTCCGGACTGTTACTGTTGAAAACCGGTACCTGGTCTAGCCCACCGGGCAGAGGGCGGACCTGTTGAGCTTGTAACAGTTCCTGAGGAGGTAAGACTGCTGGGGCCGTCAACATTTCCGGCCAACTAGGCAGGGGGTAGGAAACTGGGGGCACCGATGCGGGGGTAACCTCAGGGGTGGGCACCGGTACGGGAGTGACCTCAGGGGTGGGCACCGGTACGGGGGTGACCTCAGGGGTGGGCACCGGTGCGGGAGTGACCCCTGAGGAGCCAGGGATCAAAATGGGAGTACTCTCCGGGATGGGCGCCGGCATTGGAGTGCCCTCTGAGGAGCCAGGAGTCAAAATAGGTGTGGGGTTGAGATTGCCACTAGGTGAGTATCCCGGGACTACGATCTCCTGCAGGGAAGGAAGGACTGGTTGCGAAGTCGGCAACTGAGCCAGGAGAAGAGACAAGAAAAACACGGCCAGGACTCACCACATGGAATAGCGACAACACCCAGCCTACACCTAGACTGGATGTTGCCTGTCACTGACCATCGCAAATCAGGTCTGGACTCCCAACCGGGGTAGTGTCCTCCGAGGTCATCTGGGGCCTTAGCTTTACAATAGAGATGTCCTGCTCAGATAGCGGCCGTGGGACCTATGGTCAAAATTGCGGTAATTGACTACGACATGGGCAACCTGCACTCCGTGTGCAAGGCTCTAGAACGGGTGGGTGCCCAACCTTGGGTCACTGACCAAGGCACGGATCTGATCCAGGCCCAAGGGGTAGTCCTACCGGGAGTAGGCGCCTTTGATCCAGCCATGGCTAACCTCACCAGCCGGGGTCTGGTGGAGCCTATCCGTCAGGTCACAGCCCAGGGGAAGCCATTCCTGGGAATTTGCCTCGGCTTGCAACTATTGTTTGAAGGTAGTGAAGAGGGGCAAAGCCCAGGCTTAGGGATTCTGCGTGGGCACGTGCGCCGCTTTCCCCAGGAAGCGGGCTTAGCAATCCCTCACATGGGCTGGAATCAGTTGGAGGTGCTCCCGGATCAGGGCCCTCTGTGGCGGAACCTCCCGGCTGCTCCTTGGGTATACTTCGTGCATTCCTACTATGTCGAGCCCCAGGACCCCGGGGTGCGCTCTGCCCTTGTCAAGTACGGCCAGCACCTAGTCACTGCGGCAGTCAGTCAGGGCCCCTTAAGCGCTGTCCAATTTCACCCGGAGAAGTCTTCCCGGGTAGGCTTGCAGATCTTGGCCAATTTTGTCAGCCACATACCTCAGGTCTGCCCTAAGCCGTGCGCCTGAGTAACCACCAAGTCATAAAAGTCCCCCCCTCCGCCCGCCCCACCCCCGCCCGGGTGCGTCAAGCCCTCTTTAACATCTGGCGGGGGGAAATTGCCGGGTGCCGGTGGCTAGACCTGTGTGCAGGCAGTGGGGCCCTGGGGGCTGAGGCCCTGACCCGGGGTGCTCGACGGGTAGTAGGGATTGATGTGTCTAGACAGGCCTGTCAGACCATCCGGGAGAATTGGCAGCGGTTAGCCGGTGAGGGGCAAGCCTTCGAGGTCCTCGGAGGGGATGTGGCCCAACAGCTACCTAAGCTTCGAGGACAGAAGTTTGACCGGGTCTACTTTGACCCCCCCTACGATAGTCAGCTGCACCTTAGGGTCCTGGAAATTCTCGCGGAATTAAATCTGTTGGCTGAGTCTGGGGAGGTGGCGGTAGAACACCGGGGAGGAGAGTTACCCATCCCCCCCCTTTTGAAATTGAGAGACCGTAAGATCTACGGAGACACGGCCCTCAGTTTCCTGTGTCCTCACAACCGAGAGGGAACAGAACCCCTAGGAAGCGGAGCCTCCTCCTAACCGATATACTCGGCTTCAGCCTCTAGGATCCGCACCAACCGCTCATCCCCCTTGGCCCTGGCAACTGCCATCCGATGCTCCAAACTCCGCTGCAGATTCCGACGATGCGCTTCCCGCATTTGCCTCAGATTCTCTTGGCGATTAGATGACATGGCCTATCTCCTGGGAGTCACAGACTATTTACTAATCCCAATTTAGCGTTTCCCCAAATAAATGTTGTCTTTGTTACAGAAAATTTAATGGGGATCTGAATCAGTTTCAGGCAAATTGGGTCTTGATCCGCTCTAGGGCCTCCTTAACCTGGTCCCGACCGTTAAAGGCCGACAGACGTAGGTAACCTTCCCCTGCTGCCCCAAACCCCGCCCCCGGGGTGCCCACCACATGACATTTCGCAAGCAACTGGTCAAAAAACTCCCAGCTAGACAGTCCTCCGGGAGTTTTAACCCACAGGTAGGGGGCATGCTCCCCACCGTAAACGGTAATTCCCACCCCCCGCAGGTGCTGGGCCATCAGCCGGGCGTTTTCTAGGTAAAAGTCCACCAGAGACTTAACCTGGGCACGTCCCTCAGGGGAGTAGACCGCTGCTGCGGCCCGTTGGACTGGATAGGAAACCCCGTTAAACTTAGTCGCTTGGCGGCGCTGCCACAACTGCCATAGGCCGACTAGAGAACCATCGGCGGCTCTGCCTTGGAGGGACTTGGGCACTACCGTATAAGCACAGCGGGTGCCAGTAAATCCAGCGGTTTTGGAGAAGGAGCGAAACTCAATGGCGCACTGGCGGGCTCCCGGTAGCTCGTAGATGGACTGGGGAAGTTGGGGGTCACTGATAAAGGCTACGTAGGCAGCATCGAAAAGGATGACCGCCGAGTGGGCCAGGGCGAAGTCTACCCAGGCTTGTAGTTGAGGGCGAGAAGCCACCGCCCCAGTAGGATTGTTGGGAGAGCACAGATAGATTAAATCTACTGCATTGTCCGGCAGAGGGGGGGTGAAATTATTTTCCGCAGTCATGGGTAGGTAAACCAAGCCGGCGTACTCCCCCCGCTCGTTGGCCTCGCCGGTATGCCCAGCCATAACGTTAGTATCTACGTATACTGGGTAGACTGGGTCAGTGACCGCAATGGTGTTTTGGTCACCGAAAATGTCCAGGATGTTCCCTGTGTCGCACTTAGACCCATCGGAAATAAAAATTTCACTTGGGTCCACCTCACAGCCACGACTATGGAAATCCCCCTGGGCAATCTTTTCGCGTAGCCAGGAGTAACCAGTTTCCGGACCGTAGCCCCGGAAGGTGTTTCGGTTGCCAAGTTCTTCAACCGCCTGGATCATGGCCTGGCGGCAGGCCAGGGGCAAAGGCTCCGTCACATCGCCAATCCCTAGCCGGATAATTTGGGCCGCCGGATGCGCCTCAGAGAAAGCCTGGACCCGGCGGGCGATTTCCGGAAATAGATAGCCTGCCTTCAGTTTTCGGTAGTGGTCGTTGATAGTCACCATTAAAATTGCCTCAAGAAACGCAGGTCACTGGTGTAGAAGCGGCGAATGTCATCCATTTGGTATAAAACCATAGCTAGGCGTTCGATCCCAAAGCCAGCCGCAAAACCCGTGTAGGTCTCAGGGTCATAGCCCACGGCCCGAAAGACCTCCGGGTCAATCATGCCGCAGCCGAGAATTTCCAGCCAGCGGCCCTGCCACTGGACGTCCACTTCGGCCGAAGGCTCCGTGAAGGGAAAGTAACTGGGACGGAAACGGATAGGCACATCTCCAAACAGGGCCCGCAAGAACGCTTTTACGGTCCCCTTGAGGTCACTGAAAGCCAGACCCTGGTCCACGGCAAAGATTTCTACCTGATGAAACACAGCCGAATGGGTAGCATCCACACTATCCCGACGGTAACAACGCCCAGGAGCCACTACCCGCAAGGGGGGAGACTGGGTTCCCATAGTGCGGACCTGGACGTTGGACGTGTGGGTGCGCAAGAGATGCCCATCGGGGAGATAGAGAGTATCCTGCATGTCCCGAGCTGGGTGGTCAGGGAGAAAGTTGAGGGCCTGGAAGTTGTAGTAGTCGCTTTCCACCTCCGGTCCCTCCGCCACCTTGTATCCTAGACCGACAAAGATGTCGAGGACCCGGTCAATAGTCCCCTGGAGGGGGTGGACCTTCCCCTGGGGACGGTAAATCCCAGGCATAGTCACATCTAGGGTCTCCGTGGCCAGCTGAGTGGCGACTTGGGCTGCCTCTAGGGCCGAGCGCTGGCGGTCTAGGGCTGCCTGGATCTGCTGCTTAACCTGGTTGGCCACTGCTCCCACCCGCGGCCGGTCCCCCTCAGGTAAACGCCCTAGACCACTGAGAATCTGGGAGAGTTGTCCTTTTTTACCTAGGTACTTGAGCCGCAGGCTTTCTAGGTGGTCCGCTGTGGCGGGCCGCAGGTCAGCTAGGGCCGTCTCAGCCTCGGTGCCAAGGGCCTGAAGCTGGGTTTCTAAGTCGTCGGCAAAGGGAGTCATAGAGGTACGCTTAAGCAAGGGTTTGGGTACTGTTAGTGTAAATGGCAAAGCTAAGTATTCTGCCATCAATCCCCATGAAGCTATTAGTAAGCAATGACGATGGAGTCTTCGCCTCAGGAATTCGGGCTCTTGCCGACACCCTGGCCCAGGCTGGCTACTCGGTAACCGTAGTGTGTCCAGACCAGGAGCGCTCCGCCACCGGCCACAGCCTCACTCTACATCAGCCAATCCGGGCTGAGGTGGTTGAAGGGGTTTTTCATCCCGCAGTCAAGGCCTGGGCTTGCTCGGGTACTCCCTCAGACTCAGTAAAACTAGCCCTGTGGACCTTGCTCCCCCAACCGCCAGATCTGATTTTGTCAGGGATCAACCACGGGCCTAACCTGGGTACCGATATTCTCTACTCGGGGACTGTATCAGCAGCCATGGAAGGACTGATTGAGGGTATTCCCAGTGCAGCCTTGAGTTTAGGCAGTTATACCAGTCGAGACTTTGGACCAGCTGCCCAATTTGCCCTCGACCTGGTGCGGGCCCTCGAGGCCAACCCCCTAACCCAACTGGTGCTCCTGAACGTGAACATCCCTGCGGTACCGGCGGGGGAGATCGCCGGGGTGAAGGTGGTCCGTCAGGGGGTGCGGCGCTACCGGGATGTGTTTGAAAAGCGCCAAGACCCCCGGGGTCGGTCCTACTATTGGCTGGCGGGGGAATTAATTGAAGATGATGGGGACGGGGACGGGGCGACCACGGATGTGATGGCAATCCAGGAAAAATTTATTACTGTTACTCCCTTAGACTACAATCTGACCAGTTTGGCAGGCTTGAACCTCTTGAAAGACCACCAGCTCCTCTGCCCCGACCTATGACTGAGCAGCCGTTTCAGGTGCGTTTCTGGGGAGTTCGAGGTAGCATCCCCTGTCCCGGACCTGAGACGGTCCGGTATGGGGGTAACACGCCCTGTGTCGAAATGCGCGTCGCAGACCAGCACCTGATCTTCGACGCCGGCACCGGTCTTCGGGCCCTGGGTCAGCACCTACTAAATCAGTTGCCCGTGGAAGCCCACCTCTTCTTCACCCACAGCCACTGGGACCATATTCAGGGTTTTCCCTTCTTCACCCCCGCTTTCCTTCCGGGTAACTGCTTCCACATTTACGCCCCCCTGGCGGCTAATGGCACCACTATTGAGCAGCGCCTCAACGACCAAATGCTGCACCCTAACTTCCCTGTCCCCCTCCAGGTCATGGGAGCAGGGTTGGTGTTCCACACCCTAGACCTACAGGAAACGGTCCACCTAGGGGAGGTCAGGATTACCAACAGGCCCCTCCATCACCCAGGGGGGGCCGTTGGCTATCGGGTGGAGTGGGGAGGACACCGGGCCGCCTACATTAGTGATACGGAACACATCTATGACGGGGTCGACCCCCAGGTACTGACCCTCGCTCAGAATACCGACTTGATGATCTATGACTCCACCTACACCGACGAGGAATACAACTCCCCCACCCTCAACAGGCGGGGTTGGGGTCACTCCACCTGGCAGGAGGCGGTCAAGGTTGCCCAGGCGGCTAAGGTCAAGACCCTGGTAATTTTCCATCATGACCCACTCCACAACGATGAGTTTATGGACCAGGTGGCCACCGCCGCCCAGGCCAGATTCCCTAACACCATCGTTGCCCAGGAGGGAATGACTATAGATTTGCTCACCCGACAACAGACACGATAGGATGGCTAGACTATGTCAGAATGTGAAGCGTGTGGATTACTTCTAATCTGAATCGGGTCATTACCCCCACCGCCATTGCCCTCGGCAATTTCGACGGGGTGCATCGCGGTCACCGGCAGGTAATTGATCCTATTGTGCAAGTGGCCAGGGGCCATCCGACTGTAGTTAGCTTCCACCCCCATCCCCAGGAGTTTTTCTCCGGGGAGACCTCGGCCCTGATCACCCCCTTGGCCGAAAAGGTAGAGCAGCTCCAAGAGTTGGGAGTCCGCCAGTTGGTCTTGTTACCCTTCACCCCTGAACTTGTCCACCTCACCCCCGGGGAATTTGTCGATAAAATCCTCCTCGGCCACCTGAAGGCCCTGCACGTGAGCGTGGGGGAAAACTTTCAGTTTGGCTACCAACGCTCCGGGTCCGCCCAAGACTTGATGCGTCTAGGTCAAGAGCGGGGGTTGGGGGTAGTGTGCGTCGGTTTGAGCACCACCCCAGAGGGAGAGGTCATCAGTAGCTCCCGGATCCGAGCAGCCTTAGCTATCGGAGACCTAGAGCAGGCTTGCCAGCTCCTCGGCCGCCCCTATACCCTGCGAGGATGGGTGGTGGCTGGGGATGGCCGAGGCCGGGAGTTGGGTTTTCCCACGGCTAATTTAGGTCTTCCACATCGTAAACTCCTGCCCCGTCAGGGGGTCTACGCCATCCACGCTAGTTCCCCTGCCCTAACCCAAGGCCGGCCAGGAGTAATGAATTTCGGGGCCCGGCCGACCGTAGACGGCCAAGGCCAGCGAGCAGAAGTCCATTTATTTGACTGGTCAGGGGACCTCTACGGGCAGGCGCTGCGGGTGGAACTAATCAAATTTCTGCGACCGGAACGACGATTCCCCAGTCTGGGAGAACTTAAAGCCCAAATTCACCAGGACTGCCTGGTGGCGCGCTCAATCCTCCAATTACCCTACCATGAGACATCAGCTTGCTTCCCTGACCGCTAATCTCAGTCAGACCATCATTGGTAAACAAGAGGCCATCCAGCTGATGCTGGTAGCTTTGCTCTCAGGTGGTCATGCCCTCCTCGAGGATGTGCCTGGGGTTGGCAAAACTCTTTTAGCCAAGACCCTAGCCCGTTCGATCGCCGGCAAATTTCAGCGCGTACAGGCCACCCCTGACCTCCTCCCTAGTGATGTCACCGGCACCAACATCTGGAACCCCCAGAGTGGCCAGTTTGAATTCCTAGCCGGACCAGTCTTCTCCCACGTTCTGCTAGTAGATGAGATCAACCGGGCCACCCCCCGCACCCAATCAGCCCTGCTAGAGGTCATGGAGGAACAACAGGTAACAATTGATGGGTTCTCTCGACCTGTTCCCCATCCCTTCTTTGTGATTGCTACTCAAAACCCCGTGGAGTACCAGGGCACCTTTCCTCTGCCAGAAGCTCAAATGGACCGCTTTGCCCTCGCCTTTAGTTTGGGTTATCCCACAGAGGAAGAGGAGATCCAAATGCTCCGTCAGCCCCGGGGAACCGAGGTGCAGCCATGTCTTACCGTAGAAGATATTCTCGAGTTGCAGCGGCAGTGTGCCCAAGTCAGTATTCCTCCGGACGTGCAGACCTACGCGGTGCGCCTGGTGCGGTCCACCCGAACCGACGAGCGTATCCTTCTAGGGGTTAGCCCGCGGGGGTCAGTAGCTTTACAGCGGGCCTGCCAAGCCCGGGCTTTCCTCGAGGGGCGCGACCACGTCCTGCCAGACGACGTCAAAGTGCTTGTTCCCCCCGTCCTAACCCATCGTCTAGTCCCAGCCCCTGGTCAGCAGGCGACCAAAATTCTAGCGGAATTACTCCACGACCCCGTCCAGGGAGTGCCTAACTCCTCAAGCCATGGTTATGTACACGAGCCCCTGCCGTAATCTCTCCCGTCACCTGGGACTGTTTCTGGGGGGACTTTTGACGGTAGTGGGGTTGAACGGCTGGCTATGGTCCCTCCCGGGGGTTGCTCAGGTACAAACCTATTGCCAGCAGACTCCCGAGGGTATCGCCGAGAAAACCAAGCTACGCCAGGCAGCCCTAGGGGGAGATGCAACAGCCCGCCGGGCCTACGAAACCCTAGTCAGTAATCAGGCCCTTGAGCTTAACCAGTGTCGGTCCCAGGCCTGGCCCCGTAGGGAGGCGATTTGGTTGCGGCTGTACCCCTGCGACATCAAGCCCGGAGTCCTCGAGGGAGTGATGGACCGGATTGTTGACCGGGGCTACAACGCGGTTTACGTGGAGACCTTTTATGACGGCGAAGTTCTGCTCCCCCAAGCCGCAAACCCCACGGTTTGGCCAGCAGTAATTCGCGCCCCCGGCTACGCTGAAGCTGACCTTTTGGCCCTGGCGATCCAAAAAGGGCACCAGCGCGGCCTCAAGGTTTACGCCTGGATGTACACGATGAACTTTGGCTACACCTACGCCCAAGTCCCTGGTCGCGCTGAGGTGCTGGCCATGAACGGTGCTGGTCAAACCTCCTTGACAGTAGCCAGCGATGATGACAGCCCAGAGGCGCTTGGGGTTCAACGCAGCGATGCCGTAGTCATTGACCCCTACAATCCCGTGGCTCAACAGGACTACGCCACGGTATTACGGGCAGTGCTTGACCGGCATCCCGACGGAGTCTTGTTTGACTATATTCGCTACCCACGGGGTCCAGGAGCCGCCTCGGTAGTCACCCGGCCCCAGGACCTGTGGATCTATGGTCCTGCCTCTCGGCAAGCCCTGATCAACCGGGCTTTGAACCCCAAAGGCCGAGCAGTGATCAGTCTCTATTTAGCCCAAGAGACCCTGAGTGTGGCTGACCTAAAGGCCATCGATAAGGAGTATCCCAACCAAGGGGAAGCCCTCTGGCAGGGACGTCATCCCCTACCGGAAAAGCCCCTAGCCCCGGCCGCCAAGCGACTACCCTACCTACTCAACGACCTGTGGCACTTGGCAGTAGCCCACGCCATGGAGGGGGTGATAGACTTTCTCACCCTAGCCACCACTATCACCCTCAACCAGGGTATACCTGCCGGGGCAGTGTTTTTTCCTGAGGCTAACCAAGTAGTAGGTCAGGGCTACGATTCACGCCTGCAGCCTTGGGACCGCTTCCCAACTAACATCCAGTGGCACCCCATGGCCTACGGACGCTGTAATGACACTAGTTGCATTGTCGCTGAAGTGGAGCGGACCCTGGCCCTGGCCCCCGCCGGGGTGCAAGTGATGCCAGTTTTAGCCGGGATATGGCAGGAATTTGACAATGGTCGCCCCCCTCTTGAGGTGCAGATGGCGGCCATAGAACAGGTAGCTCCCCAGATCGACTCCATCAGCCACTTTGCCTACTCCTGGCAGGAGATCCGCTCCGACCAGGTGCGCAAGACCTGTCAGCTTCCCTAGGGGAGCCAAGACCACACGTCTACCCGAATGAAGGTGACCAAGGGCCGGGTAAAGGCATCGATGACTGGCAGAGAGTGACTGGCAATTTTGGCATAACCCGACATGCTGGCCTTGAGCATGTGGTTGGGGTTAGGCAACTGGACAAGGACCCGCACGACCCGGCTAGTAGAACTGGCTACTGGATTAACGATGGTTGTGCTTCTGCTTGAGGGCACAGCGGGGTCTGTGGGAATGATCGGGGCAGTAGTGTCAATGGTAGCCGCCGGCTGAATGGCCACTACCCGTCCGGTTATGGGGGTGTCGGGGTAGGCGAGGAGCTTAACTTCTACCGGGGCGCCGAGCTTAAAGTCAGCTGCATTTTCCTCCGGAATTCTCACTTCGCCAGTCATATGCTGGCTGTCTTCTACTACCGCAAAGGTGTCCCCCTGCTTGAGGTAAATCCCCACCTTTTGTTTGAGGTAGGGAGTGACCAGCCGCCCAGTGATGGGCATGACCAAAGTGGTACGGTGGACCTGGTCTTGGTAGAAACTCAACTGTTGTTTGAGCTGGCGCAGGAGGGCTTCCCCCGCTTTGACGTTCCAGCGGTCCGCCTCAATCTGGTCCGGGGGAGGACCAGCTAAAACTAGGTTCAGGTTAGCAATGGCCTGGCCAAGGGATTGCTGACTTTCTGCTACTGCTTGTTGAGCCTGGAGGACCGCTTGTTCCTTTTCCAAGGTGTTGTTATGGTCTGTCTCCGCTTGCTTTTCCGCGTTCTCGTAGGTCTGCAAAGAGCTCACCCCCTCATTGTAGAGTTGGTGGTAGCGTGCCGCTTCCCGGGCACTGAACTCGGCCTGATCAGCGGCGGTTTGGGCTTGGGCCTGCACCACCTGCACTCGTTTCTGAGCTACCACTACCGCCTGACGAGCCACCGCCACCTGCGCTTGGGCAACCTTGATGTTGTCTGGCCGGGGAGTATCTAGGAGGGTTTGCAGCTGGTACTTGAGGGAGGAAACCACGGCCGCCTGTTGGTGAACTGCCTGGGTAGTGGTTTTAACTTCATTTTCGGTGGTGACAGATTCGGCCAAGGCCACTACAGTGCCTGCCTTGAGTTGCTGCTGGTCACCACCAGGATAAAAAACCCGGGTAATCTGGCTGTCTACCTGGGCCTGGAGAGCAAACTGCCGGGGGGGGAGCAGTTGAATATCACCACCAGCCCGGTAAAAGTAGGGGCAAAAAAAGACTGTCCCCAAGCCAATAAGGACTAAAAGGGCTTTAGGCAGACGCTGGGGAGGGGTATTGGGAGGCTCAGGTGGCGCTTGGGCCTGATGGCCAGGATGCAGGGGAGTGACGTCCTGGAGAGCCACGAAGGACTCTAGTAGCCCTGACTCACCGATCTGCTGAGCGAAATCTTCAAAGTCTTTGGTCGTCAGTACCAAATCGAAGCGACTATTAAAAGCCGCCAGGATCTGTTCTGGGGTCGAGGTCCCATCCATGGCCTGACACAGGAAAAACTCCTCCTCCCCGAACTCAAAGGCCTCTCCCGTATCCGGGTTCTTGACCCAAAAACTCTTGTCGGTTGTTTCTGGATCTGTAGTTTCAGTGATCAGGAGGTCCTTGCGAAACCGAGTTAGATGAGGAGAGTAGTTGATGACAACCGACATTCTACGCATAGGGCCGAGTTAGGATGGGATCCCAGACCAGGGTGTGAACATGTGGGTTAGCTTCAAGGCGGCGCAATGGAGTTACAGGTGATCATAGCGAATTTTTCTTCCCTCACTATCCCTAGGGCAGTCCCGGCCCTCAGTTGTCATAATCGTCACGGATCTTTAGCCAATTCTTAATACTTAGAGAAAATCAGCTATGATCAACCCAGGAACCTTTAACCCTTAGGCCTGACAGAATTTATGAGCCTCCCCCTCCGCAACGTGGCTATCATCGCCCACGTTGACCATGGTAAAACCACGCTCGTCGACGCACTTCTGAAGCAAGCTGGAGCATTTCGAGAGGGGGAAGACATCCCTACCTGCGTAATGGATTCCAATGCTCTAGAACGGGAGCGGGGGATCACCATTCTGGCTAAAAACACAGCTGTACACTATGCCGATACCCTAATCAATATCGTCGATACCCCCGGTCACGCCGACTTCGGTGGGGAGGTAGAACGAGTGCTAGGAATGGTTGAGGGTTGTCTGCTGATCGTCGATGCCAACGAAGGACCGATGCCCCAGACCCGCTTTGTACTGAAGAAAGCCTTGGAAAGAGGCCTGCGCCCGATCCTGGTAGTTAATAAGATTGACCGCCCCCAGGCTGACCCCCACCGGGCTATTGACAAGGTACTAGACCTGTTTTTGGAATTAGGAGCCGATGACGACCAGTGCGAGTTTCCCTGCCTGTTTGCCTCCGGGATGGGGGGCTATGCCAAGGAATCCCTCGACGAGGAAAACAAGGACCTCAAGCCCCTATTTCAGGCCATCCTGCGCCACGTGCCACCCCCCACAGGCGATCCGGATGCGCCCCTACAGCTGCAGGTAACAACCCTAGACTACTCCGAGTACCTAGGCCGAATCGTCATCGGCAAGATCCACAACGGCACGGTCCGCATGGGTCAACAGGTAGCCCTAGTACGTGAAGGGGGTGAGATTGTCCGGGGAAAAGTAACTAAGCTAATGGGCTTTGATGGCTTAAAGCGAGTAGATCTAGATAGCGCCTCTGCAGGCAACATTGTGGCGGTAGCCGGTTTTGCCATGGCTAACATTGGCGAAACTATTACCTGTCCCCTTGAACCCCAGGCCCTCCCCTTAATCAAGGTAGATGAGCCTACCTTGCAGATGACCTTCTCCGTGAATGATTCCCCCTTTGCCGGCCAAGAGGGTACCCTGGTGACTTCCCGCCAAGTCCGGGAACGTCTGTACCGAGAACTGCAAACTAATGTGGCCATGCGGGTAGAGGATACAGATTCCCCAGACCGGTTTCTGGTGTCTGGCCGCGGTGAATTACACCTGGGAATCTTGATTGAGACAATGCGACGAGAAGGCTACGAGTTTCAAGTCTCTCAGCCCCAGGTGATCTACCGGGAAGTTCAAGGGCAACCCTGCGAACCCTTTGAATACTTGCTGTTAGATGTACCTGCTGAAGCGGTCGGAGGCTGTATTGAACGCCTCGGTCAGCGCCGGGGAGAAATGCAAGACATGCGCAATGGCACCCGTACCCAGCTGGAATTCATCATCCCAGCCCGTGGCTTGGTGGGGTTCCGAGGAGAATTTATGCGCCTGACCCGGGGGGATGGGATCATGAATCACACCTTCCTGGACTATCGCCCCCTAGTGGGCCCAATTGAGGCGCGGCGAAATGGGGTGTTGATCTCCTTTGAGGAAGGGGTGGCTACTTTCTACGCCCTGCAAAACGCTGAAGACCGGGGAGTGTTTTTCATCAACCCTGGGGTGCGCGTCTACCGGGGTATGATCATCGGCGAACACAATCGCCCCCAGGACCTGGAACTGAACGTCTGCAAAACCAAGCAGCTGACTAACCATCGAGCCTCTGGCGGGGAAGAACTGGTGCAATTGCAGGCACCGGTAGAGATGAGCTTGGAGCGGGCTCTCGAATATATTGGCCCCGATGAGTTGGTGGAGGTGACTCCCCAGTCGATCCGCCTGCGCAAAGTGGCCAAGAAACTAGCCAAGCGCTAGACCATGGGGCGCAGGCAAGACTGGCGGTATTGGTGGGACCACCGGCCCCTAACACCGGCCTACAGTGGTTGGCTGCTGATGGGTCTGGGGTTATTTTTCTTCGGGGCGGCCACCAACACCCTCTCAGGCTGGCTCTACGTCCTCAGCGGCGTGATCATTGCCCTGCTGGGATTGGCAGCCTGGTTTTCCTGGTGCAACCTGCGGGGCTTGACTGTCAAGCGCCATCTGCTAGAGCCGGTGACTGCAGGTGACTCCTTACAAGTCCAGATCCAGATCACCAACCAAACCACCCAGACCAAGTCTGGGATCCTGATCGAAGACCGCTTGCCGACCATCCTCGGACCAGTCGTTACGGGGGTGCTAGAGGAAGTGAGGCCCCGAACTGCTGTCACCTGGTCCTATCAACAACCCGTTGCCCGCCGGGGAGTCTACCGATGGCAAACCCTGGAATTGAGGACTGCCGCCCCCTTGGGTCTATTTTGGTCAGCCAGGAGTCAGGTGATCCCGACTACCGCTGTGGTTTATCCCCCTTGCCTACCCCTAAGCCACTGCCCACTGCTGGCCCGACTAGGCCAGGCAACTAACCCCCGTTTAGACAGTCAAGACCGACGCTCTCAGGTCAGCAACGAAGGCCTAGTACGTTCCCTGCGGCCCTACCGCTGGGGAGATTCTACCCGCCTGATCCACTGGCGCAGCAGTGCCCACACCGGGGTGTTGCAGATCCGAGAGCTAGAGATATTTAGCCGTGACCAGGCAGTAGTAATTGCTTTGGATACGGCGACCACCTGGGACCCAACTGCCTTTGAGCAAGCGGTGGTGGCTGCGGCTACTCTGTGGTCCTATGCCCACCGCCGGGGCTCACCGGCCTCCCTGTGGACAGCAGGTCAAGGTTTAGTATCGGGGCGGCACCTGGTCTTGAGTACCCTGGCAGCAGTTCAACCTCAGGAACCCCAGACCAGCCCCCCCCTCTCCCAGCCTCTGGTATGGTTGACCTCAAGTCCTCACCGCCTCACCGCCCTTAACCCCGGCAGCTGCTGGCTCCTGTGGTCTAACTCTAGGGAACTAGGGAACGACCCAGTCGCAGGGGGCCTGGTCATGGACTGGCAACAACCCCTATCCCCCCAACTACAGCGGAACTTCTAGGCTCAGGGGAGGGTAACCCTCAGTCTGATCTGAACAAAAGTGCCCCTCCCAGCGTCTGTAGAGAGTTGGGGGACAAACTGAAAATCCGTTAAACTGAGCGACATTGCCCCCTGGCAAACTCCATGGAGTCTACTGCTTGTGCGTTCCTATCGCCTTGTGCTTTGGCTAAACCTCTTAGCCCTCTTGGCCCCCTACCCTTCCCTAGCCTCCCCTAGCACACCCACCCAAACTGCCGACCAGTCCCTTACCATTCGCTCTGACACCCAAACTGCCGACCAGATCACTGGTGTAGTTACAGCCATAGGCAACGTGCAGATCAATTATCCGGCCCAGAACATTCAAGCCACCTGCGCGCAAGCCCAATACTTCCGTCAAGAGGGGGAAATCGTCCTGATCGGCAACGTCTACGTGCTCCAAAACGGCAATAGCCTGCGGGGAGAGGAAGTAACCTATTGGATTGCCCAGGATAAATTTGTAGCGGTGCCCCGGCCGAACGAGCAGGTGGAGTCAATTTACCTGGTGAATAATAATCCTCCCCCCGAACAGCCCCCCTCCCTCCCCTCCCAGTTAAACCTCCCTCCTCTCCCCCCCGCTGCTACCCCCTAGCTATGGTTCTCTCCCCCCTAACCCAGGCCTCTGAGCTCACCATTGAGGCGGTAGACAAGTTCTACGGTCACCGGCAGGTGGTTAATCAGGTCAGCCTGTCGGTCACTCAAGGGGAGGTAGTGGGTCTGCTCGGGCCGAACGGGGCCGGCAAAACTACCACCTTCTACATTGCCACTGGTCTAGAACGGCCCACCCGGGGCCGAGTTTGGTTCAACGGGGTAGACATCACCTCTCTCCCCCTCCACCGCCGGGCCCACCTAGGGATAGGCTACCTAGCCCAAGAACCGAGCATTTTCCGCCGGCTGACGGTACGAGAAAATATTTTGCTAGTGTTGCAGGAATCCCGGGTACCCCGCCGCTACTGGCAGGAGCGCCTGAAGCAACTACTGCAAGAATTACGTCTGGAAAAAGTGGCTTCCACCCTGGGGATCCAAGTCTCTGGCGGCGAACGGCGGCGTACTGAGCTTGCCCGCGCCCTGGCCGCCGGTTTGCAGGGGCCAAAATTTTTACTCCTAGACGAGCCCTTCGCAGGGGTGGACCCAATTGCCGTAGCGGAGATTCAGGAGATCATTCATCAGCTGCGCAGACGTTCGATCGGTATTCTCATCACCGACCACAACGTACGGGAAACCCTTGCCATCACTGACCGGGCTTACATTCTCCGGGATGGGCAGGTGTTAGCTGCTGGCACCCCCGAGCAGCTGTATGCCGACACAGGAGTGCGTAAGTATTATCTTGGTGACCGATTCCAGCGCTAGAGACAGACCATTCCATGCAGCTTAAGCACTTCCCGACTCCCTTTCTACCAATCATGGACCGCTACATCATCTCTGAGTGGTTCATGCCTTTTTTGTTTGGGGTAGGGGCCTTCTCCTCGGTTTACTTAGCTGTCGGTTCCGTGTTCTCCATTGTCAGGGAGGTGACCGAGTCTGGTCTACCCCTGGGGGTGGCAATCCGGTTTTTGCTGTTGAAGTTTCCTGAATCCCTGGCCTACGCTTTCCCCATGGGCACCCTCCTAGCAGCTCTGATGGTTTACAGTCGCCTTTCTAGTGACAGTGAACTGATTGCCCTGCGCAGTTGCGGAGTCAGCATTATCCGGCTAGTGCTGCCGGGTTTGGTGGCCAGTTTGCTAGTCAGCGGTATGACCTTTGCCTTTAACGAGTATGTCGTCCCCGCGGCCAACTACGCCGCCGGTCAGGTAATTGATGCCGCCGTCCACGATGACCAGCCCCAGTTCCACAGTCGGAATATCCTCTACGAAGAGTTCCTGCCAGAGAAGTCCGCCGACGGCCAATCCGAGGGCCAAGCTCTCAGTCGGATCTTCTACGCCAAGTCCTTTAACGGCCGGGCTATGGGGGGGCTGACGGTGCTTGATTTCTCCCAGACTGGCCTCAACCAGATCATTGTTGCCCGCACTGGGGTCTGGAACCCAGAAAAAAGTCAGTGGGACTTTTACAATGGCACGATCTACCTGGTTTCCCCGGACGGTTCCTACCGAGACATTCTGCAGTTTAAGCATCAGGAAATTGCTATCCCCCGCACCCCGCTAGAGTTGGCGATGCGGGGCCGGGACTACCCGGAAATGAATATCGCTCAGTCTGAAAAGTACCTGAAAATCATTCGGCACAGCGGTGACGAGAAGCAAATTACTAAGCTAGAAGTCCGCATCGCCCAACGCTACGCCTTTCCCCTAGTATGCCTAGTCTTTGGCCTGTTGGGGACGGCCCTGGGAATCCGCTCCCGCCGCACTGACCGGGCCACTGGCTTTGGGATCAGTGTCATCGTCATTTTCGGTTACTACCTGCTCTTCTCAGTATCAGGGGGTCTGGGAATTATTGGCGTCCTTACCCCTTTTATCGCGGCTTGGTTACCTAACTTCTGTGGCCTGAGCATCTCTGGGCTGATGCTAGTCCGGGCAGCCCGCTAGCTACTGTACTCGGCGGTGCTAAACTGAGCCCCGTTCATTTGCCGTTCAGTGATCGGTACGTAGGGGCATTCATGTAAGCCAGTGTAGATCTGGGTGGGACGAAAAATGCGGTTTTCGTAGATTTGTTCTCGCCAGTGGGCTAGCCAGCCCGCCACCCGGGCGATGGCAAAAATGGGCGTGAAGAGGTCCTTAGGTATGCCTAGTTTACGGTACACCAGCCCAGAATAATAATCCACGTTAGGGTAGATTCCTTTGTGAGCTAACTTTTCCTCCACGGCTCTCTCCAAGGCCATGGCTACATCGTAATAACTATCGTGGCCAAACTCCTGGAACAGTTGCTCGACTAGTTGCTGTAAAATCGTTGCCCGGGGGTCTTTCACCTTGTACACCCGATGTCCGAATCCCATAATCCTTGATTTTTGGTCTAGGGCGCGTTCTAGGTAGGGGTGAACATTCTCAACACTGCCAATTTCCTCCAGCATATCCAACACTTCTTCGTTAGCCCCACCGTGGAGGGGGCCCGCCAGAGTGCCGACTGCTGAGGCGATAACCGCGTAGGGGTCTGTGAAAGTGGAGGCGGTCACCATCGCGGAGAAGGTCGAGGCATTAATGGTGTGCTCAGCGTGGAGAGTTAGGCACACATCAAAGATACGAGCCGCCAGGGGACTAGGCTCCCGTTCACTGAGCATGTAGAGAAAGTTAGCCGCGTACCCTAGGTCGTCCCGGGGTTGGACCGGGTCGTTGCCCTTGCGCATGAGTTGAAAGGCCGCCACCATAGTAGGGATTTTGGCCAACAATCGGACCACCGCAGCCCGAACGTAGGCAGGGTTATGTAGATCGCGACGGGAGTAAAACAGACCCAAGGCCGCGGCCGAAGCCTGCAGGGCATCCATGGGGTGTCCGCTTTCCGGGAAGCACTTCATCATATCCCGAATGCGGTATTTGATCCGGCGGTGGGAGCGGATTTCCCGTTCGAAGGATTCGAGCTCTTTTTGGTTAGGCAATTCACCCCAGATTAGTAGGTAGGCCGTTTCCAGAAAGGTGCTGTGGGCTGCCAACTCCTCAATGCGAATCCCCCGATACTCCAACAGCCCCTGCCGACCATCCACAAAACTGATGGCTGACTGGGTGGCTGGCACTCCTTCTAGACCCGCACGGTATTCAACAATGGACATGACAAGGCCATCTAATAAAATCGGAATATCCGCAAGTCATCACCCATCTTAGTCGGCCAGAGCCTGCAATGCAAGGCTGGGCCTAGTCGTCCAAGGCTGGCCTTCCATGGTCAAAGGAGCAGGTAACTCGTGACTCCGTCTACCGACCCCCTTACCCTACCCCATCTGCTAGCTCGCCAGCAGGCAGCCTTTAGGAGCTCTCCCCCCCCCACCGCCGGCCAACGGCGCAGCTACTTGCGATGCCTAGAAAAGCTGCTGCAGGCTAACCAAGGGCAGATTGTGGCAGCAGTCCAGGCCGACTTTGGCCAGCGCTCCCGGATGGAAACTCTGCTCGGGGAAATTCTGACGGTCCTGGCTGCCTGTCGGTACAGTCGCCGCTCCCTAGAGCACTGGATGCGGCCCCAGCGGCGCCCAGTCGGTATGGTCTTCCAACCGGCCCTTAATTGGGTCGAGTACCAACCCCTAGGGGTAGTCGGGGTGATAGCTCCCTGGAACTACCCGGTCTTGCTTACCCTAGGCCCCTTAGTAGACATTCTGGCCGCAGGTAACCACTGTTTAATTAAACCCTCTGAACTTACCCCCCACACCAATGAGCTCCTAGACAAGCTCCTAGGAGAAATATTCCCCCCCGATCATGTGGGAGTGGTCCCGGGAGGAGTAGAGGTGGCCCGGGCTTTTTGTGCCCTGCCTTTTGACCACTTGCTTTTTACCGGCTCCACTGCCCGGGGCCGGGAGGTGATGCACTGCGCCGCCACCAATTTGGTACCAGTCACCCTCGAACTAGGGGGCAAGTCTCCGGTGATCCTCGCTGAGGATTTCTCCGTAGCCCAGGCCGCTCGCTCGGTGGGGGCAGGTAAGTTCTTCAACGCCGGTCAAAGCTGTGTCAGCCCCGACTATGCCCTGGTCCCCACTGACAGGGCTCCAGAATTTACCCAGGATGTGCTGCGGACAGCCGAGAGGATGTTCCCCAGTTGGGAGGGCAATCCTGACTACACGGCGATCATCTCGTCGACCCACTACACTCGCCTACAAGAATTGGTGGCTGAAGCCGAGCAGGCCGGGGCCCAGGTCCTCCAACATCGGCAACCCAAAAGTACCAGCGGTCGACAGTTTCCCCCCACGGTGGTCCTCAATCCCCCAACCACCTGTCGTCTCATGCAAGAGGAGGTCTTCGGGCCGGTCTTGCCAGTGGTGGGTACTAGTTCCGTGGCCCAGGCCCTGGCCTTTGTGGGGGCTAGGCCCCGGCCCCTAGCTCTCTACCTTTACACCCACAGCCAGGCTACCCGCCGCCAGGTCCTCCAGGGCACCACCTCGGGAGGGGTTGCCCTCAACAGCACCATGGTTCAGGTCAGTCAAGTGGCTCTACCCTTTGGCGGCGTCGGTCCTAGCGGGATGGGGGCCTACCATGGCCGGGCAGGCTTTGAGCGCTTCAGCCACCCCCGGGCTATTCACCAGAGTGGTCCTGTTAAAGGGTTTGAAATTCTCCAGCCCCCCCACGGCCGGCTTAGCCGCTGGGCGTTGAGGTGGCTAACCGGTTTTTCCCCCGTCTCTAGTCACCACCTAGGGTCTTCAGGCGCTGAATCTGGGCGGCAAAATACTCCTCGCGGTAGTGGAGAGTGACGGATAACTGTTGGGCTTGCTCTAGAAAAGCCAGGGCTTGGGAGTAGTTTTTCTGGGTGATGTAAACCTGGGCGATGGCATCGAGGGTGTTCATTTGCCCAACCTGGTCGTCGGCATTTTGGTCAACATCCAACAAATACTGATACACCTGCAGGACCGGGGCTAATTGGTGTTGGGCTAGGTAGATTTGGGCAATGGCACTCAGAGCCGTGGCGGCATTATTGTACTCCCGTAGGGGGATGGCCTGGGCGTAGGCGGCTTGGTAGGTGGTGAGGGCTTGATTAACTTGACCCTCGCGATTGTACTGATCGGCGATGGCCAGGATCAGTCCTGGGATAGGGTTAGGGTACTGATAGTACTGATAGAGCTTAATCAGGGCCTGGAGCGTGGTGATGGTTTCCGGCGCCTGCTGGTTATGGTCGTAGATAAAGACAAGCTTTTCGAGGATCTCTGCCCGACTCAAGGGGGGGGCCGGAGGCATGCCGAGGGTATTGGGGCCCTCGACTTGGTGACTGACCGGCCGCTTGGGGTGCAGGAATGAGGCTACCTTAGTCCCCGGGGGCAGAGGAACCAAGGGAGCAAAGGTGAGCAGTTGTTGGTAGGTGGCAGCTGCCTGGGGATAGTCAAACCAAGCTAGGTAAACTGCCCCGATCAAACTCAGGAGGTTGACTTGCGCCCCCTGGTCGTGGTGTTGCCGGGCCGCAGCCAAGAGGGGACCGTAGACTCCCAAGGCACCCTGGGGGTCTCGTACCTGCTGATAGGCCCAACCCAATTGCTCGGCTAAGAGCAAGCTAAGGGAGTTAGTCTGCTGCAGCGCCTCTAGCCTCTCGGTGATGAACCGCAATTCAGTGGTGCGCTGCTGCTGCCAGGCAATCGCGCCGATCCGACCGAGGGCAGTGATCTCCGCCCCAGGGCCCTGGAAGCGGCGCAGACGCAGCTCCCGAAACCACGTCTGAAAGGCTCCGTCCAAGTCTCCTTGGCGCATTTGGGCCTGGGCTTGCTGGTCCAGATTATTGAGGTCCTGGTCGAAGCGCTCCTGCGCCTGGGGAGTGGTCAGGGGATGACTCGGCATCAGGGGGTCGGGAATAATCTGCTGGAGAGGATTGTAGGGGTAGAGGGGTTGGGGGGTGTTATCTGCCCGGGCAGGGGCGGCTAGGACTCCCAGACCCAGAAGCACCACTAGTAAAGTTTGGGAAAGATGACAGGAGCGACCAGCCATAGGGAGGACTTGAGGTACTTAGATTGTAGACTTTTGAAGGAGACAGAGGGACACAAGGAGCGGCGGTGAAGATTTTACTGGTGGGCAATGGAGGACGCGAACACGCCCTGGCCTGGAAACTACTGCAGTCCCCTGGAGTAGAAGTAGTATTTTGTGCCCCGGGCAATGGCGGCACCCAAACCCTAGCCGGGTGCGAGAATTTGGCAGTGGCAGTAGAGGATATAGCTGGGCTAGTTGCCGCCGCCCAGGACCGCTCCGTAGACTTAGTGGTGGTGGGGCCAGAGGTTCCCCTAGCCCTAGGGTTAGCAGATGTCTGCCGGGCCCAGGGGATCCCGGTATTTGGGCCGGGGCGACAAGGGGCTCAAGTTGAGGCGAGCAAGGCTTGGGCTAAGGCCTTGATGATGGAAGCTGGGGTCCCTACTGCCCAAGCCCAGATCTTCCGTGAGCCAGGACCGGCCGAGGCTTTTGTCCGCCGCCAGGGGGCCCCCGTGGTGATCAAGGCCGACGGGCTGGCGGCGGGGAAAGGGGTGACAGTGGCCAGAACCGTTGAGGAAGCTCTAGGAGCGATTCGGGGCGCCTTCGGGGGCCTGTTTGGCCAGGCGGGAGAAACCGTCCTAGTGGAGGAGTACCTCGAGGGAGAAGAAATATCCCTATTAGCCCTTACGGACGGCCGGACTATCCAACCCCTCCTGGCGGTCCAGGACCACAAACGAATTGGCGAAGGGGACACGGGAGCCAATACTGGGGGCATGGGCACCTACTGCCCCTTACCCCAGGTGGACGACCGGCTGCGGCAGAAAATTACCACCCAGGTGCTAGAGCCTACCCTGCGGGCTCTCCAGGAGCGGGGGATTGACTACCGGGGAGTTTTGTACGCTGGCCTGATGATCACCCCCGGTGGCCAGATAAAGGTAATCGAGTTTAATTGTCGCTTCGGGGACCCGGAAACCCAGGTGCTGATGCCCCTGCTGGCTACTCCCTTGGCGGATTTGCTCCTCGCCTGTGCTGAGCAGAGACTAGACCGACAGCCACCCTTAGCCTGGCATCCGGGGGCGGCTGCCTGCGTCATCCTGGCAGCAGCTGGTTACCCCGGGGCCTACCAGCGGGGGGGTCCCATCACGGGACTTGCAGCCGCCGCGGCCGCCGGTGCCTTAGTGTTCCACAGTGGCACCCAGGTCCAAGCAGGTAATCTGGTGACCGATGGGGGCCGGGTACTCGGGGTCACTGGCCAGGGGCCAGACCTGAGGGCAGCTTTTCAGTCTGCCTACCAGGCTGTAGACCTGGTCCACTTCGCGGGCAAGTACTATCGTCGGGATATCGGTCACCGGGTCCTGGGATAGCTAGGCTTTAAGTACCACCCGGTAGCGGGCCTTACCACTCTTAAGGCGGTCGATCCCCTGGTTAGCCTCCTCCATAGGATAGACCTCGGTCATCGGTTCAATCCCATGGCGAGCGGCAAACTCTAGCATCTGGGTTGCAGTGACAGGACTGCCAAGGGGGCTCGCAGAGAGGGATTTTTGGCCGGTGAGCAGGGGGAAAACGCTGAGGGAGAGGGGTTGCAGAACTGCCCCGACCAGGTGCAACTTACCCCGGGGCCGCAGCAGCTGAATGTAGGTGTCCCACTCTAGGGGCACATTCACCGTAGAGAGGATCAAGTCTAGGGAGTTAACCAGACCAGCTAGGGCTTGGGGGTCACGGGAGTTAACAAATTGATGCGCCCCTAGAACTTTGGCCTCCGCCTCCTTGTCCGGGCTGCTTGAAAAAGCGGTCACGTGGCACCCCCAAGCCTTGAGAAATCCCAGGGCCATGTGGCCAAGACCACCAATACCAATCACCCCCACCCGGTCCGTAGGTTTAACCCCCAGCTGCATCAGGGGGTTAAATACGGTCAGGCCGCCACAAAACAGCGGGCCAGCGGTGGCCAGATTCATGCCAGCCGGCAGGGGTAATACCCAGTGCTGATCCGCTCGGACCCGGTTGGCAAACCCGCCGGGCCGGCCCACAATTGTCCCCTCCGCAGTCGCACAAAGATTGTGGTCTCCGGCCATACACCATTGGCAGTTCATGCAGGACTTAGAGTACCAGCCCAGTCCCACTGACTGTCCAGACTGAAAGCGCTCTACCCCTTCTCCCCAAGCCCTCACCCGGCCCACCACCTCATGGCCAGGAATAAAAGGGTACTTAGTCAACCCCCAGTCGTTGTTCAGCATGCTCAAGTCACTATGGCAGATGCCGCAGTATTCCACTTCAATCTCTACTTGCCCCGGTCCTAAGGGACCCGGGTCAAACTCCCAGGGCTGCAGTTCTCCACCCGGCTGGTGAGCGGCGTAGGCCTTAATCATCAGTTGATACCTCTAGACACCAAGGATCTGCGTACAGGGTCGGGTTGATCCTAGCTCAGGGGGACTCAAGCCAGGTGTCGAGGCGGGCCAAGTAGGCCTCCCCCCAGGCTAGGTGCTGCTGTTGCTGAGGCGCCGACATCTTGTCAAAGGTCCTCACCAGCATCCCCAGACGGGGATTAGCCAAGAAAAACTCCCGGTGCAGGTGCAAGAAGCGCCAAAACAAACCATCCCACACCGGCTGCCAGTCCCCCCGGGGAAAGTCACTCATCTTCAGGATGTAGTTACTACCACTGATGTAGGGCTTGCTGACCATCAACCCCCCATCGGCGGCTTGGCTCATGCCGTAGACATTGGGCACCATCACCCAGTCGTAGGCGTCAACAAACATGGTCATAAACCAGCTGTACACCTGGTCGGGGTGAATCTCACACAGGAGCAGGAAGTTGCCCAGGATCATCAGGCGCTCGATGTGATGGCAGTACCCCGTGGCGAGGACCCTTTTAATCACCAGATCCACCGGCAGAATTTCCGTCTCCCCGCGCCAGAACTGCTGCGGCAAGGACCGCTTGAACCCCCAGTAGTTCCGGCGGCGCTGCTGAGCACCGAGCCGGTGGTAGGTCAGGTAGATAAATTCTCGCCAGCCCAGGATTTGGCGCACAAACCCCTCGAGGCTATGGAGGGGGACTTGGTCCGCCTGGGCTAGGGCAGCCCTAAGCACCTGGTCCGGGGTAAGCAAGCCCATGTTCAGCATCGGGGTGATTAGGGAGTGGTGCAGGATTGACTCCTGAGCCACCATGGCATCTTCGTAGGGACCAAAGCCCCCTAGGCGCTGCTCGAGAAAGTTATCCAAGTGGTTCTGGGCTTCAGCAAAGGTGGTGGGATAAAAGCCCCCTCCCCAGGGACTTCGGGTGGAGCCGGGGTGGTTAGGGAAATGCTCCTCCACGTAGGCCTGGGCTGCTTGGACGTAGGGGTTAGCCCGGGGGAAGGACACAAGGGGCGGGGTGGTATGGCGGGGAAACCGTTGGCGGTTGGCTTGGTCGTAGGTCCATTTTCCCCCCCGGGGTTTTCCGTCAGCCTCTAAGAGAACTCCCCTGAGACGGCGCTGGCGAATGTAAAAGTCAGTTTGACGGCGGCAGTAATCTGAGGTTTCAGGGGAGTTGAGGAAATTGGGGGAGGGGTAGGTTACCAACCGGATCCCGGCTTGGGCAGCACCGCGGCTAAGTCGTTGGGTAAGCCAGTCGTCGGCCAGGGCAGCGAAGTGGAGCTCCTGCACTCCAGCGGTGGCCAGGCGGGGCACTAGCAGGCGAATATCTGCCTCCGGCACTGTGGCAGGCAGGTAGTGGACCTCGTAGCCCCCTTGGCGCAGGTAGTCGGCGTAGGCGGTCATGGTGGCCCGGTGTAGCAGGAGTTTCTGTTTGTGGAACTGATAAAGGCGAAAGAATAACCACTCCTCCACTAGGTAAACAGGCCGAGCTGCCGTCAAGGCGGGATGGTCAAGAAAGAGTTGATGGGGGAAAACAATACTGACGGCTAAGGTCATAGGGGGACCAGACTCACAAAAACCAAATCAGAGAATCTTGCAAGCTCCAAGTCAGCTGCGGGTTTGCCTAGCCAGCTTCCCACCCAGGGGGCTCAAGAGATCGGCACAGGACTAGCCAAGTTAGCAATTAAAGTACACCATTTGCATCAATAATAAATTCAACCCTCCCGGGTCACATCAATTGAGGACAGGCCGGGCCGTGAGTCAAGCCTAAGGACCATGGGCATGAGCTTTTTTGATAAGTTACATGGCGCGATCGCCCGAAATCAAAGCCTCCTCTACCTAGGGCTGGATCCTAGCCCGGAGGACTGGGCCCATTGCTATGCCCTACTGGAAAAGGATAGGCGGCGCCCTGATAATCCTCTGGGGGAGTTACAAGGCTGGTTTAGGTCCTTAATCGACGAAACTGCTGACCTAGTTTGTGCCTATAGGCTCAATCCCGAGTTCTACCGCCTCCTGGGGGCTGCCGGCTTAGAACTTTTGCACGATATTCTCAAGTTTATTCCCACCCACATCCCGCTGATTCTCGACGCTAACCACAGCGATCTCAACAGCAGTACTATCTTTTCCCAGACAGTTTTCGGTGCTTGGCAGGTGGATGCTGTAACCCTAAATCCCTACCCGGGCCAGGACCTAGTGGCTCCTTTTTTAGTACATCCCGGTAAAACTGTCTTTGTTCTTTGTACCACCAGTAATCCCACGGCCCAGGTCCTGCAAGGCTACCCCAGCGGTGACCGGCCCTTCTACCTGCAACTGGTACAGGAAGCCAGAACCTGGGGGACGCCAGAACAGGTAGGCCTAGAGGTAGGAGCCAACAGCCCCGCCATCCTAGCCCAAATCCGGGGCGCTGCTCCAGAACGGGTGATCCTAGCCCGCAGCGTTTGGACAGAAGGTAATAACTTACCCCAAACCTTAGCAGCGGGATTAGATTCCCAAGGGAGTGGTCTCCTGATTCCTGTGTCAGCTGAGATCCTATCAGCGCGGCCGGACCACCTCCACCTAGCCGTCAAGGTTAGAGGGTTGCGAGACCTAGTCAATGAAACTAGGGCTACTAGGGGGGAAAATCACCCGGTCTGTACCCTTTGGATGCCCGATGTGTGCCTGCTTAAACAGCACCCCCACGAACAGTTGATTTTGCAGCTATTTGACATTGGCTGTCTCCGGTTTGGGGAATTCCTTCAGGCATCAGGAGCCACCTTTCCCTACTACATTGACCTGCGGATGATTATTTCTAAGCCTCAGGTTTTTGATCAAGTCATCAGTGCCTACGCCAAGATCCTCCAATCTCTCCGGTTCGACCGGATTGCTGGGATTCCCTACGGAGCCCTGCCCACATCTACGGGTCTGGCCCTGCGCCTTAATACCCCCATGATCTTTCCCCGCAAGGAGGTCAAAGCCCACGGGGCTAGGCGGCTGGTAGAGGGAGACTTTCGTCCCGGGGAACAGGTGGTGGTAATCGACGACATTCTCATTACGGGTAATAGCGCCATCGAAGGAGCAACCAAACTCCAGTCCGTCGGTTTGCGGGTCAAGGACATTGTGGTGTTTATCGACCACGAACGGGGGGTGAAGGAGCGCTTGGCCCAGGAAGGCTATACCGGACATGCGGTCTTGACCCTCTCACAGATTGCCCAAACCCTGCTGGCAACCGGCCGACTAACCGAAGCCCAATGGCAAGCCCTGCATTGGGAGCTGGTATAATATCTGACTGAGCGAGAAAAATAACTAGCAAAAACGGCCGACTCCAGGGACGCCGGGAATAGATTATGGAACGCCCCAAGAAGCAGGAGGTTCTGAACTGCTTGCGGATGACACGGGCCAAGCCCCCCGACTTCCTCGAGCAATTGTGTTGGCGTTTCAAGTGCATGCTACCAGGGCACAGATTCTGGTATGGCTTTGATTGCAGTCCATCCCTACCCCCCAACCGCTGCCCCTACATCTAGACAATTCCCGACCTTCCCACACAAAGCTGAGGGTGATTATGGTGTTAGGTCAAATTCGCGACTCAAGGCCCAGCCAAGGGAGGCAGGCTTGAAAAAACCTGACGTTCCCCAGAATGAGCCGGTCAGACTGGCAACCCTCCGGTCTTTGAATATTCTTGACACTCCGGCGGAGGAGCGCTTCGACCGACTGACGAGGATGGCCAGAAGGGTGTTCTCGGTGCCGATTGCCCTAGTGACGCTGGTGGATGAGAAACGGCAGTGGTTCAAGTCGCGAGCAGGCATTAGTCTCAGTGAATCCCCCCGCGAGACTTCCTTTTGTGGTCATGCCATCCTAGGCAATGACATATTTGTGATCCCCGATGCCACCCGAGATGAGCGCTTTGCCGATAACCCTCTGGTGGTAGGCGAACCTCAGATCCGGTTCTACGCTGGGTGTCCGCTACGCTCCCTTGATGGCCATAATTTGGGGACCCTTTGCATAATTGACCGACAGGCAAGGACCCTTGGGGCTGACGATCTTGAGGCCCTAAGGGACCTAGCAGCCATTGTCGAGCAAGAACTGGTGGGATTACTACTAGCTACCGTAGACGAACTGACTAATCTGTCTAACCGCCGGGGCTTCATGCTGTTAGCCCAATACAGTTTACGCCTGTGCCTGCGCCAGGGAATCCCCATGTCCCTAGTGTTTATGGACCTGGACAAGTTTAAACAGATTAACGACAACTTTGGCCACGCGGAAGGTGACTGCGCCCTGACTGTATTTGCAGACCATCTGAAGCGTCTGTGTCGGGATTCAGACGTCATTGCCCGCCTAGGAGGTGATGAGTTTGTTCTCTTACTGCCGAATGCCACCGGCGTTCTGGCTGAACAGATCATCCACAGGATCACCCAGGCCATCGAAAAGTATAATCGAGAGGCTACCCGCGGTTACAGGATCTCGTTTTCTGCCGGCATTGTGGAATTTGACCCCGGGAAACACAAGACCATCGGGGATTTGCTGGCGGCTGGTGACTTGCGGATGTATGCCATTAAAAATGCCAAGTGACACCCCCAAGACGACCTTGAGAAAGCCCAGGGAGGATGCAGACTGTCCCATCCTGCAATCACCAACTCGCCAGGTTCTAGTCTGTCAAAATCGCACCTGCCGCAAACAAGGTTCCCCCCAGGTGTTAGCAGGGTTACACTCAGTGGCGATCCCTGGGACAACCACTGTGGAGACAGGGTGTCTAGGACGGTGTGGCCAAGGACCGATAGTCTTAGTACTGCCAGAACTTATCTGGTATAGCAGGGTCAATCTGAAAGACCTGCCCCTAATAGTTGACCAGCTTGTATTCTCAGAGCAGCCCGGCAGCGTCATATGCCCAGGTAAAATCTAGTCGTCGCTACCATCAGTCGAAGGAGTACCCACCAAAGAAAATCTCTCTCGGCTCGCCCTCCGCAAAGATGATGATATATCTGGCATTACCCCGGTCAATGGAGTTCCAAAATAGACCCGCTGCCTCAGGGTTAGCTTGACCAGTAATTGTGGCCTCAACCATTACGTGGGTAGGTTGTTCAGTTCCCAATAGGGCGACTAATTCTGCAGACGGGAGAAGAAAGGCGGTGCAAAGACCCTCTCGAGAACTTCATAGCCATCGGGCCGCATCAACAAGGTTTGCAGCTGCCCCCTTGAGTAGGGACAAGGGGTATAGGAAACCCTAAGAATATGTGGGATAGACCGGGTCCCATCTGCCCCGGAAGCCTCTAGGGCAGCTTCAATAGTGGGGTGTTGGGCGCCCGGGGCAAGTTGGTTTTCCGTGATCGGAAATTCCAGAAAGGTCACGGCGGGGTTGTAGCGGCCAGCCTGGAACTCCCGTTGCCGCAAGCCTTGCAAGGCCGCATTTAGGTCCGGTTGGTAAGCTGTGTAGTATCCAGTAGGGTTCAGCACCCATAGAGGTTACCCGGGGGGGAGGAAGACAGCAGGTGAATCAAAGCCAGCGGTGGTTTGCCTGATCTAGCAAATCCCCAGTAACCGCCGCGACCCTATCAACTGACCGCGGGACAATAGTAGCCATAGCAACTGTTGATGGGGCCAGAGCCTCGGATCGGCGGAGTATTCGTAAACACAGGTGGTATGATTTGGGGCAGCGCCGTCCAGTGTAACCCAGCTATGTCCATGGCGACCCCCCCCACGGTCCATCCCGATTTTTGTACTGGCATCAAGTACTTTGGTGCTCTACCGCCGGACTTTGCCGGCCAAGCCCCCCTGATCTCTGCCGTAGCTACTAAGCTACCTGACCCTCGTCATCCCCAGGCTGCCTATCAGACCATGCTGTATGCTGAGGCCCTGCGCTACTTGATCCTGCAGATGACCGCTAGCAAGGCTTCTGGCCACCCCGGGGGATTCGCTAGTCAGGCGGAGGTGTTTGGTGCCCTGGTAATGCTGGGATACAAAAATATCTTGACTGAGGTGGGGCACCACGCCCCCGGCTTCTACAGTGCCCTATTCCTCGACCGCTCCCTTGAGCAGATGGGTATTAGCACCGTGGAACAACTTTGTCAGCGCTTCCGGGAAACCCACGGGCTACTCGGACACCTGTCAGGCTATATCCCAGGGGTCTTGGCCCCCGCTGGCCCCCTCGGCCAAGGTCAACACTTCGCCCTCAGTGCAGCTCGCCTCCACCCCCAAACCCTATTTCCCTTCACCTTGGGGGATGGGGGCTTGGGGGAACCCTACATCCTCAGTGCCCTAAACCACTTCCACACCGCCTTCCCTGAGACCACCAATTTTCTGCCGGTCCTGGTGTGGAACGGCTACTCCCAGGAACACCACAGCATGGTTTCCTGCCAAACCAACCAGGGTATGACTGACCTATGGCACAGCCAAGGGTTTGAGGAGGTATTCCTGATCGATGCCAAGGACTACGACGACCAACACCAGCCCGGCCCCTACGTGGACAGCACCGCCTTCACCTGGGGTCAGCGCCTGGTCTTCACCCAAGCTGTCCTTGAAGCTACCGACCACGCCGCTCGGGCGGCCCTAGAAGGTCACCTCAGCGTGCTCATCATCAAGCAGCTCAAGGGGGCAGGGATGCACGCCCGGGGCTCCAAGTCCCATAACCTCTACCCCCAACACAGCCTCGATAACCCAGATGTGGTAGCCGCCCTCCAGACCAGGGCTCTTGCTCCAGAGGTGTGGCAGTTAGTCAGGACTAATGCTGAGCGGGCTGGGGGAGGACCCGCCAGTCAAACTGTCGTTACTGAATCCATCCTGCCCCTCCCCCCTTTGGGAAACTTACCCCTCCAGGAATTTCCGAGCGGAGAGCTCCAGGTATCCACCACCGCCATCGGTAAACTAGTCGGTCACGTGGGCGCCCAAGACCATCAATACCTAGTCACCAACGCCGACGGTAATGAGGCCTCGGGAGTCGCCAATATTAACCAGGCTCTGAAGATTATTCATCCTACCCCCGACCCTCTATACCATCAAGACCCCCACGGACAGGTGTATGAGCCACTTAGTGAGGACGCCTGCGCCGGACTAGCGGCGGGGTTGGCCCTGATGGGAGCTCGTAGTCTGTGGTGCTCCTACGAATCCTTTGCCATCAATGGCCTACCAGTTTGGCAAACCGTTACCCAAGCCATGGCGGAGCTGCGCCGGCCCACCCCCGCCACCGTCACCCTGTTCACCGCCGGGGCCCTAGAACAGGGCCGCAACGGCTGGACTCACCAGCGGCCGGAGATCGAGGCCTACTTCGCAGCCATGATCCGCAACGGCAACGTGTTTCCCCTATTCCCTCCGGATGCCAACTGTGCCCAGGTCTGCTACGAGTGGGCTCTCACCGCCCACAACAAGGGAGTGGTGATCACCGCCAGCAAGACCCCCCTACCCGTGCGTACCAGCCTAGCCCAAGCCCGCCAAGCTCTGGAGCAGGGAGCCCTAGTCCTCCAGGAAACTCCTGGCCCCCGGGGTATGGTAGTCCTAGCCGCCCTCGGGGATATGATCCTGAGGTCGGTATTTCAGGCCGCCAGCGGTCTGGCTGACCAGGGGTGGGGCACCAGAATTGTCTGTGTTGTCAGTCCCCGCCGCCTCTACCGGCCCCAGGATGTGGCTTGGGAAACCTGTGCCTACGGGGATGGGGAGTTTATGGGGGATCAGGAGTTTAGAGACTTGTTTACAGGGGATGCCCTGGTGGGAGTAAGCGGGGGCGCCGGGGCCCCCCTCGAGCCTCTGTTGCTGCGCTCCCGAGGACCTCGGGACCTAGTCACCTGGCAGCGGGGGGAGACCACTGCCACCGTCGCTGGTTTGCTCGGCTACAACCACCTAGGAGCTGCGGACCTGTGTAAACTGGCCCTGCAGTTAGTGGGGTAAGGCCCGGGCAAAGACCCCCCGCAGGAGAGGGGGCGCTGCCAAGGTGGTGGCGATAACCACCAGTACAATAGCGGCTTGGAGATTAGGGGGGAGGATATGAGTAGCAGAACCAATACTCAAAAAAACTAACCCCACCTCTCCCCGGGGCATCATCCCCACCCCCACCGCCAGGCGGTTGAGCCGCGCCGGGACCACTAGTGCAGTGACCAACTTACCTCCAATGGCCACTGCTACCAAAAAGAAGGCTACCCCCAAACCCAAGCCGGGCTGGGTCAACACCCCCAGGTCTGTCTGGGCCCCCACAGTCACAAAAAACACGGGCACTAACATGTCCGCCACTGGCAAGACCTGGTGTTCCAACTCCTGTCGCTTCTCAGTTTCTGCCAGGACTAAACCAGCTGCAAAGGCCCCAAGGATGGCCTCTAGTTGGATCACCTGGGCAATGTAGGCCAGACTAAAGGCAAAGACGAAGGCGCTCAGCAAAAGCTGGCCCCGGGTGCGCAGGCGATTGATCAAGGCCACCAGGTAGGGGCTAAACCAGCGGCCGACAAATATTGCCCCCCCCAGGAACACCACCGCGCTAATTAGTAGGTGCACTACTTGGTACAAATCTACCTGACCAGTGCGAGCCAGGCCCGCCACCACTGCTAGAACCATGATTCCCAGCACATCATCCAATACCGCTGCCCCGAGGATGATCTGGCCTTCCTGGGTATTCAGGTGGCCAACTTGGGATAGTACCTTAGCAGTGATCCCGATGCTGGTAGCCGTCAGAGCCGCCCCGGCAAATACCGCTGGCACGGTAGCCACCCCAAAAATACCCATCAAACCCAGGGTACCCAGGGCAAAGGGCACTACCACCCCCACCACCGCCACCAGACTAGCTAAAGGCCCTACCCGCAGGAGTTCCTGCAGGTCAGACTGTAAACCCACTTCAAACAACAAGATGACTACCCCTAGCTCCGCTAGGACGTCAATAAAGGAGCCCTGGGCTTGAAATAAAGCAGGCGGGGAGACGGACCCCAAGCCACCGGTAAACTGCATAAAGGCAAGTAGCCAAGAGGAGGTTGCCGAGCCACCTGGTAAAACCAGCAGGTGCAGAAGCGAAACCCCCACCATCACCCCCCCGATCAACTCCCCCAAAACCGGGGGGAGATCGAGGCGATGACAAATTTCTCCACCAGCTTTGCTAGTGAGGTAGATCACCACCAGGCTAAGGAGTACTGCGGTCAGGAGCAAGGAAGGAGATACCACAGGAGAGGCAGTCATCTGGTTACCAACAAAACTACTCAGACTCCGGTCCCCAATTAGTATCCCCCATACCTCCCGGGCCGATTGTGGCCTAGGACGCCATCGGAGAGTCAGGGAATTACAAGCCAGATTAGCCCGGTCTACCTCCCTCCAGATGCAGATTCACCACTGCAAAAAGGCTTTCTCTGTTCCCTGCTCGTGGCGAATCTTGGCATCCTGCTCAAACCATTCAATGATCTGGTCGCACGTCAGATCAGCAATTTCCTGCTGCCGTTGGCGAGCAATGTGCAAGAGCAGCCGTTGGGAAGAAATGGTGAGGCGCACCAGAAACTTTTCGTGGTTGGTTAAGAGGGCACTGTCCACTGCTGCCGCTTCCACCGCCGTCAAAAATTCAGGCCTTTGGGGGTCTACCATATACACAAGTATTAGGATAAGATGACTTAACTTTCCGGGGCCCTTGCAATGGTATCGCAGCCTGGTTACTACTGAGGGGAAGCCCGCCACACCCGGTGGTAGCAGGTGGCGCCATGGCGGCGGGGGTAATTCCCAAAATCTGGGGCTCCCGGAGGCCTGCCCCCGTCCCAGGGCCAATCCCTATGCTAGGGTGAGTCAAAGTCCACTCCCCACTGCCTATGACCGCTCGCCGTTACGCCGTTGTTGAGCGTACCACCAAGGAAACCACCGTCTGCATCACCATCGACCTAGACGGCCGGGGCCAGTGCAAGGCCGCCACCGGGGTGCCTTTTCTTGACCACATGCTCCAGCAGATCGCCACCCACGGTCTATTCGACCTAGAAGTAAAGGCGAAAGGCGACCTGGAGATCGATGACCACCACACCAACGAGGACGTGGGCATCACCCTCGGTCAGGCTCTGCATCAGGCCCTAGGAGACCGGCGGGGTCTGGTCCGGTTTGGCCACTTTTGCGCCCCCCTAGACGAGGCCTTAATTCAAGTGGTGCTCGACCTGTCAGGCCGCCCCCACCTTAGCTACGGCCTTGAGATTCCCACCCAGCGGGTAGGTACCTACGACACCCAACTGGTGCGGGAGTTTTTCGCAGCTGTGGTCAATCAAGCGGGGATGACCCTACACCTGCGGCAGTTGGCGGGAGTTAACTCCCACCACATTATCGAGGCCGGTTTCAAGGCCTTTGCCCGAGCCCTAGACATGGCCGTAACCCTAGACCAGCGCCGCCTCGACCAAATCCCCAGCTCTAAAGGGGCACTCTGATACATAACATTACCAAATCAAGGCCCTCACCCAAAAAACCGCTAGAATCTGTCCCAATCCCCCTTTAGAATATCAACCATGAAGCTGGCTTACTGGATGTACGCAGGCCCTGCCCACATCGGCACCCTGCGGGTCGCAAGCTCTTTCAAGAATGTCCATGCCATAATGCATGCCCCCCTAGGGGATGACTACTTTAACGTCATGCGTTCGATGCTAGAGCGGGACCGGGACTTCACCCCGGTCACCACTAGTGTGGTAGACCGTAACGTCCTAGCCCGGGGCTCCCAGGAAAAGGTGGTGGATAACATCACCCGCAAGGATGGGGAAGAGCACCCGGACCTGATCATCCTCACCCCCACCTGTACATCCAGTATCCTCCAGGAGGACCTGCACAACTTTGTGGAGCGAGCCCAGCTAGAGGCCCGCGGTGACGTGCTCTTAGCAGATGTCAACCACTACCGGGTCAACGAGCTCCAGGCTGCCGACCGTACCCTTGAGCAGATCATCCAGTTTTACCTTGAGAAGGCCAAACGCCAGGGCACTCTCAATCAAACCAAGACCCCTGAGCCCTCCGTCAATATCCTCGGGCCCACTACCCTAGGCTTCCACAACCACCACGACTGCCGCGAGTTACGCCAGCTGATGGCGGACCTGGGGATCACCGTCAATGCCATTGTTCCTGAGGGGGCAAAGGTGACTAGCCTCAAAGACCTGCCCCGGGCCTGGTTCAATCTCGTTCCCTACCGGGAAATTGGCCTGAGGAGTGCTCAGTACCTGCAGGAAAACTTTGCCATGCCCTGGGTAGACATTACCCCCATGGGGGTGGTGGAAACAGCCCGGTGCATTCGGGCTATCCAGGCGGTGCTCCGGGAGCAGGGAGCTGAGGTGGACTACGAGCAGTTCATCAATCACCAGACCCTCCACGTCTCCCAGGCCGCTTGGTTCTCCCGCTCCATCGATTGCCAAAATCTCACCGGTAAACGGGCAGTGGTATTTGGTGATAACACCCACGCAGCAGCCATGACTAGGATCCTGGCTCGGGAAATGGGGATCAAGGTGGTACTAGCGGGCACCTACTGCAAGTACGACGCCGACTGGTTCCGGGAACAGGTCCAGGGCTACTGCGATGAGATTTTGGTCAGCGACGACAACGGCCAGATCGGCGATGCCATTGCCCGCCTCGAGCCAGCCGCCGTGTTTGGCACCCAGATGGAGCGGCACGTCAGCAAACGCCTAGGGATCCCCTGCGGGGTAATTGCCGCCCCCATCCATATCCAAAATTTCCCCATTGGCTACCGGCCTTTTCTCGGCTACGAGGGTACTAACCAAATTACCGACCTGGTCTACAACTCCTTCACCCTGGGCATGGAAGACCATTTGCTAGAGATCTTCGGCGGCCACGACACCAAGGAGGTGATCACCAAGGGCATATCTGCCGATTCAGACCTAGCTTGGACTCGGGAAGCCCAAGGGGAGCTCAATAAGGTGCCTGGGTTTGTACGGGGTAAGGTCAAGCGCAACACCGAGAAGTTTGCCCGGGAGCGCAACCTAAGCGAAATTACCCTGGAGGTGATGTACGCTGCCAAGGAGGCTGTAGGTGCTTAGGGTCCCCCCTCTGGCCCATTCAACAAGGAACCCATAGCCCATGCAACTAGCTCACCGTATCTGGGGTCACACTGCCCGGGTCCTCGGGGTCCTGCTTTTGACAGGGGGGCTGACGATCACCCTGGGCAGTGGTGCCGAAGTGGTCCTCAGCCAGGCCAGCGGTCCCTGGCTGGCTCTGTGGACTTTTATTCTAGTGACCCTGGGCCTGGGGCCGGCCTCCCTGGGGGCTTGGCTAGTGTACACCAGTGCCCAAGCCCGCCAGCGGGCAATTCAGGAGACTTTCTTTCAGCTACTGCGTACCCGGCAGGGGCGGTTCACCCTAGTGGAGTTCGCCATGGCGGCTCGCCTCGAGCCCGCTGCGGCCCGGCGTTACCTAGACCAGTGGGCCAAGGACTGCACGGCCAACTTTGAAGTGGACGCCCAAGGGGAAGTAGTTTACGTTTTCCGCGGCCAGGCAGATAAATCCTTGACAAGCTAGGCCAAACCTTAGAAGATTGTAAATCGCAGTTGCACTGCGCCATGCGGAACTGGCGGAATTGGTAGACGCGCATGATTCAGGTTCATGTGGTGAATAACCTTCCGGGTTCAAGTCCCGGGTTCCGCATTCTGCCCCGCTCCTCTGGTTTTTCTCTCCCCAACTTGTGCCCATGGTTGCTGCCGATCTCCCTGAGCTGATCCGGGCCATGCTCTGCCCGGGGTTTTATCCTCACCCGGTTCAAGCACCCATCGAGTGCCTGCAAACCCACATCTCCTACGTCTTGCTCACGGGTGAATTCGCCTACAAGGTCAAGAAGCCGGCCAATTTTGGGTTCTTGGACTTTACAGACCTGGCGGCTCGCCGGCACTACTGTCAGGAGGAGCTGCGGCTTAATCAGCGGGGGGCTCCCCAGCTGTACCTGGAAGTGATACCCCTCACCCGAGTTGGTAATACCTACTATCTAGGAGGCTCAGGGGAGGTGGTAGAGTACACCCTGAAGATGCGCCAGTTTCCCCAGGACTGCCTCCTGTCGGTGGGCTTCGCCCAAGGATGGCTCCAAGAGAGTCACTTGGAGCAGCTAGGTCGGACTGTAGCCGCCTATCACGCCCAGTCTCCCCGTAGCCCGGCTATTGACCAGTTCGGCTCAGTAGCTCAAGTGCGCCTAGCCATCGACGAGAATTACCGGCAGACCCAAGCCTACGTAGGCGGTCCCCAAACTGAGGCCCAGTACCAGGCTACCAAGGCCTACAGTGACGCCTTCTTTGACAAGGAGCAAGCCTTGTTCCAGCGGCGAATCGAGCAGGGATTTATCCGCGAGAACCACGGGGACTTGCACCTAGCTAACATTTGCCTGTGGCAGGAAAAGCTGCTGCTGTTCGACTGCATTGAATTCAATGAGTCCTTCCGCTACGTAGACTGCCAGTATGACGTGGCTTTCACGGTCATGGACCTAGAAGCGCGCGGGGCAAAGGCCCTAGCCAATGCTTTCCTCAACACCTACCTTGAAGCTAGTGGTGACTGGGAAGGCCTCCAGGTCCTCCACCTCTACCTGAGTCGCCAAGCCTACGTCCGGGCTAAGGTCACCTCGTTTTTACTCGACGACCCGGCCATCCCTGAGGAAACGCGACACCAGGCTTTTCAGCAGGCAGCTCACTACTACCAGCTGGCCTGGCAGTACACCCAGCCCCGCCCCGGTTGGTTAATGATCACCTGCGGTCTTTCCGGAGCAGGGAAAACCACTACTGCTCGTACCATAGCCCGGCAGACCGGGGCTATCCACCTGCGCTCGGATGCGGTCCGCAAGCACCTTGGAGGTATCCCCCTCCAGGAGCGGGGTGGCCCAGAACTCTACACCAGTGCCATGACCGACAGGACCTACCAAAAGCTCCTAGAGCTAGGTCGGTTGTTAGTGGGCTGGGGCTTCCCAGTAATCCTAGATGCCAAGTACGACCGGCGCTCCCAGCGTCGGGCGGTAATCGAGCAGGCCAAGGCCCTAGGAATACCCCTAGAAATCCTCCACTGTCAGGCTCCCCTAGAGGTCCTGAAGCAACGGATAGCCCAACGCCAAGGAGACATTGCCGATGCCACCGTGGAGGTGCTCTTAAACCAAACCTTCGAAGAGCTCACTCCCGAGGAGCTAGCACTTACCCGGGAGTTCAGCCTTCCCGCCCTTAATTGACCTGGAAAGAGTCAATGATCTGCACAAACAGGGGTTTGATTCTTAACCAACGGTCCTCCGTAGTTGATACATTGAGGGTGTAAAGTTTGCCGCGGTGCACCACTGCACTGGCTAAACTGTGGCGCTGTTGTTGGTTGGCTAGGGTGATGGCATACTCAAACCGATAGTAGGTCTTATCCTGCTTCTGGAGAGCCTGGGCGTCTACTAGCTCTGCTCGCCGGCCAGAATCAGGGGGAGCAATCGCAGCCCGGGAAAGGCGGTAGCCCACTTCCCCAGGGGTACCCAGGTCATCTAGGGTCTTGGAACCCGAAATCGGGTTAATCACCAAACTGACATTTTCTGTGGTTTGAATCAGGTCCCGGAACACTACATCTGGCCCACTAGAGACCTTGACGGGTACCCAGCCTAGGGGGTAGCTGAACTCGTAGCCGTCGGCTACGTCTGTGTACTGCTTAAACCCGGGAGCGGCGAGAGTCGGGCCAGCCCCCCAGGTGCCCATAACAAGGCCTAGGGTTAATAGTACTAGTAGTAACTTACGGATCATTTTCCCTCGCGATTAGTCCAAGACCGTTTCATCATCTAGTATTGCCCACTCTAGGCGAGCTTCCCGCAGCAAGGCGCCCGTCAAAAGCGCTCTGGTTAGGTTAGCTCCCCGTAGGTCAGCCCAACTCAAGTTAGCCTGGGTCAAGTTAGCCCCCCGCAGGTCAGCACCCCCTAGGTTGACACTCATTAAATTAGCCCCCTGGAGTTGGGCTTCGGCCAACTGAGCACCCCTAAGGTTAGAGCCACTTAAGTCTGCCCCTAGGAGCACTGCCCCCCGCAGATCTATAGACTGGAGGTTAGCCGCCTCGAGTCGGATTCCCTCCAGATGCAGGCCAGCCCAGTTTTGGCCGCGAAAGTCTCGCTCTCCGGCTCTGTAGAGTCGGCAAATTTCCCCCAGACTTGGCATGGTAGTGGTGAAATAACGGGAACTGGGGTTTATCCCCTAGACCCTAGCATCCCATAGACGGTCAGGAAGTTGCAAACCCCCAAGTTCTAGTGATAGAATTAGGGACTGTGTCTTACATAACCCAGCTGATGCCTAAACTAAAAACCCGCAAGGCAGCGGCCAAGCGCTTCCGGAGCACTGGCACCGGCAAGATTGTACGGCGTCACTCCATGCACAACCATCTGCTTGAGCACAAGCACCCCGGCCGGAAGCGGCACCTGAGTAAAACTGCCCTTGTAGATGAGCGGGATGCCGATAACGTCCGTTTGATGCTGCCCTACCTATAAATTATTGGGGATTTTGAACTATGACCCGGGTCAAGCGCGGTAACGTTGCCCGCAAACGTCGCCAAAAGATTCTCAAACTAGCAAAAGGGTTTCGCGGCTCCCACTCGACTCTGTTTCGTACAGCTAACCAGCAGGTAATGAAGGCCCTGCGCTACGCCTACCAAGACCGCCGCAAGCGCAAACGGGACTTTCGCCGCCTCTGGATTACCCGAATTAACGCCGCCGCCCGGCTGCACGGGCTTAGCTACAGCCAGCTGATCGGTCGCTTGAAAAAAGCTGACATTCTCCTTAATCGCAAGATGTTAGCTCAACTGGCGGTCCTGGAACCGGAGTGCTTCGCCCAGCTCGTGGCCAAGGTGGCCTAGGGTGTTTAGCGAAGCCCTACCCCTGCTCTACCTGGTAGTCCTCCTGGCACTCCTGGGGGGCTCAGGCTGGGTGCTCGTGCGTCAAATCCTCAAAAGCCGGCGCATGGAAATTGATCTAGGTCATCTGCAGCAAAAGCTTAGCCGCGAAAAAGGTACTGCCCGGGAGCACTTCGAACTAGGCAGTATTTTTCTGAGCAAGAAGCTCTATAGTCGAGCCGTCCAGGAGTTACAGCAGGTCTTTAAGGCCGAAACTTCCCTAGAAGACCCCCGGGACTTAGCCCGGGCCTACAATGCCCTTGGGTACGCCTACTTTGCCCAACAGCAGTACGACCTGGCAATTCGCAACTACAAGCAGGCCCTAGAAGCGGCCCCAGACTACTTAACAGCCATGAACAATCTTGGCCATGCTTACGAGGAAAAGAAACTCGAGGCCCAAGCCCTAGCTATCTACGAGCAAGCACTCACCCAGGACTCCAAAAACAGCACTGCCCTGCGGCGGGCAGAGGTGCTACGGCGCCGGGTCAACGGTAAGCCCTAGGAGGCATTAGGTGACCGGCAAATTCGCCGCCCCGGAGTAGACCAGACCCCGCTGCAGGTCGAGGGTCAGAATTTCCCCGTCTCGGATCGCTTTAGTGGCATCCTTGACCCCGACAATTACCGGCACTCCCAGGCGCATACCAATTACCGCTGCGTGACTGGTGAGGCTAGCCTCCTCCGTAATGATCCCGGCAGCCTTGCGGATGGCTTCGACAAAGTCAGCGGAGGTGGCGGGGGCAACTAGTATATCACCCGGGTAAAAGTTGCTCGCCTCTAGGCTAGTATGGGCCACGCGCGCCCGGCCACTGACAGTGATTCCCTGGCCCAAGGCTACTCCCCGGCCTAATACAGCCGTGACGACTTCTACCTTGATAAGGTCAGTAGACCCAGAAATTCCCTGGAGGGTGCCGGAGGTCATCACCACTAGGTCTCCCTCCTGAACTAGATGCTTTTCCTGGGCTACATTGATTGCTGACTGGAAAGTTTGGCCAGTAGAGGGCAAATCCAAGAGTAGCAGGGGTCTGACCCCCCAGACTAATTGCAGTTGCCGGGCCACATCCACATGGGGAGTAATCGCCAGGATCGGGGTCTGGGGGCGAAACTTGGAGACGTTACGCGCCGTAGCTCCAGTTTTAGTCAAGGTCATGATCGCTGCCGCCTCTAGGCGACTGGCAATTTCCCCCACCGCCTGACTGATAGAATCAGGCACGGAGACCCGACGACCGCGGGGCCGCTCACTGGCATGGGGGGAGCTGAAGGACACGGGGTGCCGACCCTCGTGCTCAATCCTCTCCGCAATCCGGGCCATGGTAGCTACCGCCTCGACGGGGAAATTACCCACAGCGGTTTCATTGGAGAGCATCACCGCATCGGTGCCATCAAGGATCGCATTGGCCACATCGGAAATTTCGGCCCGGGTGGGACGGGGATTGCTCACCATGCTGTCCAGCATTTGGGTAGCCGTGATCACCGGGATCCCCAAACGGTTGGCGGTGGCAATCAGACGCTTTTGCAGGATCGGTACATCCTCGGCGGGCACTTCCACCCCTAGATCTCCCCGGGCCACCATCACCCCGTCGCTGATGGAGAGAATTACCTCCATCTGCTCGATGGCCTCGTGCTTCTCAATCTTGGAGATTACCGGCACGTGTTTACCGTAACTAGAGATTAGCTCCTTGATTTCAAGAACATCTTGGGGATTGCGCACAAAGCTTAGGGCCACCCAATCTACCCCCTGGTCTAACCCAAAGACCAAGTCCTGGCGGTCTTTATCCGTAAGAGCCTTAACTGAAAGGTACACTCCCGGGAAATTAACCCCCTTGTTATTGGAAAGAGTACCGCCGACAACAACCCGACAGTGGAGCTCCTCTCGACCTAGGTCGAGGTCCTCAACCTGCATTTCTACCCGGCCGTCATCTAGCATGATCCGAGCTCCGGGGGGTACCTCCCGCGCCAAGTTGGGATAGGTAATCGAGCTGATGGCTTGGGTGCCCGGGACCGGCTGGCTAGTGAGGGTGAAGGGGTCTCCCTTCTGCAAGACCACTGGGCCCTGAGCAAATTTGCCGAGGCGAATCTTGGGACCTTGGAGGTCCTGGAGGATCGCCACCGGTTGATTTAATTCAAAGGAGGTGTTACGGATGAGACGGATGTTGCGCTGGTGGTCGGCATGGGTGCCGTGGGAAAAGTTAAGGCGCAGGGTGGTTGCCCCCGCCTCGATCAGGGCCCGGAGCACCTCAGGAGAGCTAGTAGCAGGCCCGAGGGTAGCAACAATCTTGGTACGGCGTTGATAGGTAGGCGATGGCATAGAAATAAAGTAAACAAAAAGGGTGATCGTTGCCAAGTTTTCTTTTGTCCCTCCCTTGGGGTAGGGAAATCCACCCTCGCCGGGGGGGCAGACGACTTGCCTTGCTCCCCAACCTTGGCTGACAATCTAAGGAGCAGACGTCCCCAAGACCCCTTGAGAAAGTAACTATGACCATGATCAGCGAGAAAGGCAATATTACCATTCACACCGAGAGCATCTTCCCGATCATCAAAAAGTGGCTTTACTCAGACCATGAAATATTTTTGCGGGAGTTGGTATCGAACGGGGTAGATGCCATCCACAAACTGAGGATGTTAGCCCGCAGTGGTGAGTACGACGGCGACTTGGGAGACCCAAAAATTGAAATTACTCTCGACAGAACTAACCAAACCCTAGCTATCCTAGATAACGGCCTGGGGATGACCGCGGCTGAGGTTAAACAATACATTAACCAGGTAGCCTTTTCCAGCGCCGAAGCCTTCGTGCAAAAATACCAAAGCAGCGACCCCCAACAAATTATTGGTCACTTTGGTCTTGGCTTCTACTCCGCTTTTATGGTCGCCAGCCGGGTGGAAATTGATACTTTGTCCTACCAGGCCGGTGCCCAGGCAGTGCATTGGTCCTGTGACGGCTCCACCGAGTTCACCCTAGAAGAATCCTCTCGTCCCGAGCGTGGGACAACGGTTACCCTCACCCTCCAGGCCGACGCCCTCGAATACCTAGAGCCCTCACGGGTACGCCAGCTGGTCAAGACCTACTGCGACTTTCTACCCGTCCCCATTTACCTGGATGGCGAACAGATCAATCGCCAGAAAGCCCCTTGGAAAGAGTCCCCCCAAAACCTTACCCGAGAAGATTACCTAGAGTTCTACCGCTACTTGTACCCTTTCCAGGAAGACCCCCTGCTCTGGGTGCACCTGAATACTGACTACCCCTTTGTGGTCAACGGCATTCTCTACTTCCCGAAGCTGCGCCCCGATGTGGATGTGACCAAAAGCCAGCTGAAGCTCTTCTGCAATCAAGTGTTTGTCAGCGACCACTGCGAGGAGGTAGTACCGAGATTCCTCTTACCCATGCAAGGGGTAATTGACAGCAGTGACATCCCCCTGAATGTATCTCGCAGTTTCCTGCAAAATGACCGCACCGTGCGGCGGATTGCCGACTATATCGCCAAGAAGGTGGGGGACCGGCTGAAGGAGGTGTACCGAAATGACCGACCCGCCTACATCAACTCCTGGCAAGACCTGGGCACCTTTGTTAAGTTTGGTGCCCTCAACGACGAGAAATTCCGCAAGCAGGTGGAAGAAGTCGTCATCTACCGCAGCACCGCCGAGCTCGGGGACCCCGCCTACACTAATTTGCAGGAATACCTAGAGCGCAACCGCAGTCGCCATGAAAACCGGGTGTTCTATTGTACTGACCCGGCCACCCAGGCCAGCTACGTGCAGCTGCACCGCGCCCAGGGTCTAGAGGTCTTGTTTATGGACTCCTTCATTGACACCCATTTCATTACCTTCCTGGAGCAGGAGTACAAGGACGTCAAGTTCTCCCGGGTAGATGCCGACTTAGATGATTCCCTAGTTCAGCCAGACCAGGGGACGGACCTAGTCGACCCCAAGACCAACAAGACCCGGCGGGAAACTATTCAAGATCTGTTCCGCCGCGCCCTAGACCTACCTAAGCTCACCATCCGCACTGAAGCCCTGCGGGGAGACAACCCGGAGAGCACTCCCCCTGCTATCGTCCTGCTGCCAGAAAACCAGCGCCGCCTACGGGATATGACCGCCATGATGACCCAGCAGCCCTTGAAACAATTCCCTGAAGAGCATACCCTGGTGGTGAATACTGCCCACCCTTTGATTCAGAACCTCCTGAGTCTGAGTCAAGGCAGCCTCCTTCAGGCGGATGGCCCGTCGCCCTCCGGAGAGCTAGCTACCCTAGTGTGTCAGCACGTCTACGACCTGGCACTGATGGCGCAAAAGGCCTTTGATGCTGAGACTATGCAAACCTTCCTTGAGCGGTCTAACCAGGTTTTGACCCGCTTAACCAACCTGAGGCCCTGATGAATCTCAGTTTGTGCATGATCGTCAAGGATGAGGCAGCAAACCTCCCCCACTGTCTGCGCAGTGTCCAGGGTCTGGTAACGGAAATTGTGGTCCTTGATACGGGTTCCCAGGACCACACCCGGGAAATTGCCCGGGACTGGGGGGCGCGGGTTTACGACTGGACCTGGACCCAGGACTTTGCTGCGGCCCGCAACGAGTCCCTGGCCAAGGCCGGGGGGGAGTGGGTCCTCGTCCTCGACGCCGATGAGGTCCTGCTACCAGAGACCTTCACCCCCCTACGGCAGGTGATGCAGCATCCCCACTACCTGGTAGTCAGTTTGGTGCGTCAGGAGCTCGGGTCGGCCCAGGCTCCCTACTCCCTGGTTTCCCGATTGTTCCGACGTCATTCAGGCCTGTACTTCTCCCGGCCCTACCACGAAACCATTGATGACAGCGTCCTGCAGGTGCAGCAACAGGAGCCCCACTGGCAGTCGCGCTACCTACCTCGGCCGGCCATTCAGCACACAGGCTACCAGGCCCAGGTCATCACCCAAGGCCAGAAGTTATGGCGGGGGAAGGCGGCGATGGAAAAGTACCTAGCCGATCATCCCCGGGACCCCTACCTAAGCAGCAAGTTGGGCGCCCTGTACCTCCAACTCGGAGAAGTAAAATCTGGTTTGAGGCTCCTGCGCCGGGCTCTCGCCCAACCGCACCTGAGCCCCCTGCTGCTCTACGAGGTCCACTACCACCTGGGAATTGCTTACACCCACCTGAGGCAGTACCCCAAGGCAGAGAAGCACTACCAGGCCGCCGCTTCTCAACCGGTCCTGCCAGAGCTGACCCTCGGGGCAAATAACAACTGGGGGAGCCTACGCAAGGAGCAGGGAGACCTAGCAGGTGCCTGCCGCCTCTACCAGCGCACCCTAGAAATTGATCCTAACTTTGTCCTCGGCTATTACAATCTGGGCCTGGTCTACAAAACCCTAGGCAACCTATCAGCGGCCCTGCAGCACTACCACCAAGCGATTACCCTCCAGCCAGACTACGCCGAGGCTCACCAAAACTTGGGGGTAGTCCTATTCAAGCTAGGGCGTATGACCGAGGGACTAGAATCCTTTCGCCGAGCGATCGCTCTCCACGAGCACCAAGGTGCCCAGGGGGAGGCAATGCACCTGCGCCAGGGCCTACAGGACATGGGGTTTACGGTTTGAGTAAGGAGAATCACCACGCATGTTAAGACTTAAACATTGGGTAGTCCTAGGAGGATTGGGAGCCGTGATGGGAGTAGCTACGGCGGCTGCCGCCCAGCTCCTCTCCCCCAATATGGCCGATGTTGAGGCGATGTTCGCCCCGCTGTTGCCAGAACTCAAACAGACGATCCCGGTGCACCTACCCACCTACATTCCCGACCCCGGGGACAATAGCCGATACTACGCTACCCTGGAGTCAGCTGATCGACAGGGATACTACATTGTGATCGGCACTGTGCCTGGTTGTGATGGATCCGACTTCTGCCGCGTAGCCGAGGTCAAAGGCGAGCGGGTCACCCCTAACACCCCCCCCTTATACCTGGCCGATCCCGCCCCAACCCCGGCCCCGGGGGCCCCGCCCTTGGCCCACTCACCGGAAAAGCCCGCCCCTGTGAACCTGGGCCATGGCCTCCACGGCTACTTTTTTCCCTGGGTAGCCGGCAACCCTTACCGAGATGCCGCCGTCATCTGGCAACAGGGCAAATACCGGTATCAGGTAGGGGCCAAAGCGGGAGTGCGCGCAGAAGTGGTGCACATGGCCGAGTCAGCGATTCAGCCCTGAGATTATCAGCTCCGGTGAGGGCAAAAGCCACGGTTGGGGAATACTAAGTTGAACTTCATCCCGGCGCTGCCTCTCAGCAACCCCCCTGAAGGTTTGTTACAATTGCGGTACTAACGACCCTGTAGAGAGTTTATGCCCCTCCAAGAAGGCCGATTGGGAGAGCTGTTAGTGCATCGCCGGTTGATCACTCGGGAGCAGCTAGAGCAGGCGCTGGAGCAGCAAAGACTATGTGACCGGCCCCTGGGAGAGATTCTGGTTGCCATGGACCTCATTGCCGAAGAGCACCTAGAGAGGATTCTGATTGAGCAGGGAATGCGGCGGCGGGGATTCTGGGTAATCGACTAGTCTCGTGTACTCTATAAGTACTACTTAAATCCGCTGAGGTGTCGCTGGCAGTCCCTGGTGCGAGATGCTCCTGGAGACTTGCAGCCAAAGTGGCATTCTCAGGGAGAGATCAGCGGCTATCGGCCGCAGCTAAGCTGGGGATTGCTGTCATACTGGGGGGTAACCCAGGTTCCCTAGGAGGCATGATGCGTAACCCTTTCCGAGTCATCCGGCAGTTTAGTAAAAGGGGTATTAATCAACTTAAGGATTTTTTTAAGTTTCTCGGTCCGGGGTTTGTCACTGGGGCTGCCGATGATGATCCGTCAGGAGTTTTAACCTTCTCCCAGGCTGGGGCTACCTATGGACTTGCCCTTCTATGGCTGGCCCCTTTTGTGTTTCCCCTAATGATTTGTATCCAGGAAATGAGTGCTCGTATTGGTTTAGTCACCCACCGGGGCATTATTAAAATTATCAAGGATGAGTACCCACCCTACGTCCTCTGGTTGGTAGGGCTGATTACGGTGCCGGCAGTAATTGTCAATGTGGGGTCTGATCTACTAGCGATGGGAGCCGTCTCCCACATGCTGTTCCCCCAGGTTCCTACCAATGTATTTAGTGTTATTGCTGGTTTGGTTATTGCCTTTTCTCTGGTCTTGTTTCCCTACGAACAAACCGCCAACGCCCTCAAGTGGGTGGCCTGTGTCCTAGCAGTATATTTGTTTGTCCCTTTTTTTGTCAAACAAGACTGGCTGTTGGTCATGCGGTCCCTGGTAGTGCCGGAAATTCATCTCGATCCCCAGTTTATCTTCACCATTGGTACGGTCCTGGGTACGAATATTTCCGCCTACCTATTCTTCTGGGAATCTTCCATGGAGGTGGACCACTCCGAACATAAGTACGGCCGCCTATTTAAGGACCCGGCCCTAGCTATCCCTAACCTGGAGCAGGAAGTAAAGGCCATGCAGAAGGACAATGCCTTGGGTATGAGTGTGGCAGTTTTGATCATGTTTTTTGTCATGTGGACCTACGGCAGCACCGTCTACCACCAGGGGTTAACCAGTATCAATACCGTCGACCAAGCAGCTAAAGCTCTAATCCCCCTGGCGGGAAATTTTGCCTACCTGCTGTTTGCCATCGGTATTCTGGCCTCGGGGCTGGTGTCTGTGCCAGTCCTGGCCGGTACCTGTGGCTACATTACCGCTGAAGCTTTCGGTCATCCCCGGGGTATGGATAAGAAACTCTACGAGGCCAAGATATTTTACCTGGTGATCTTTCTGTCTATCCTCCTGAGTTTGGGGATGGACTTGACGGGGATTGGGGCGGTGCAGGCCCTACTGTTTTCAGCTGTAGTCTACGCAGTCACCGTCCCCCCTACCCTCTGGTATATCCTGAAGATCAGCAATGACCGGCGGGTCATGGGCCGGTTCACCAACGGCATTTGGAGTAACATCGTAGGCTACTTCACCTTCTTCCTGATGTCCATTACTGCCCTAGGCCTGATCTGGACTACCTTCAGGGGGTCTTGAAGGACTGCTAACCCCTAGCCACCTAGATTTCCTCTCCCCTAAATCCCCATGCAAGAATCTCTCCCTGACCCGTCCCCGGAGGAGCTCTATCCTCCCCTCAAGTATGGGGAGAGGGCCATCGTCAGCGGTAAACTAACCACCTTCCCCAATCCCCGCCCCGGGCGGCCCTACGAGGTGCGAATCACCCTCCCGGAGTTCACCTGCAAATGTCCTTTTTCAGGGTATCCGGATTTTGCCACCATCACCCTCACCTACACCCCAGACACCACCGTGGTAGAACTTAAATCCCTCAAGCTCTACATCAATGGTTACCGGGACCGCTACATTTCCCATGAGGAGGCAGTAAACCAAATCATGGATGACTTTGTCGAGGCCTGTCCTCCCCTAAAAGCCCGGGTGCAGGGAGACTTTTCCCCCCGAGGCAACGTCCATATGCTGGTGGAAGTAACCTACGAACAGCCGTGTTAGCCAAGCGAATTCTCCCTTGCCTGGATGTCAAGGCGGGTCGGGTTGTCAAGGGGGTTAACTTTGTCAACCTGCGCGATGCCGGAGACCCAGTGGAATTGGCCCGGGCCTACGACCAAGCCGGGGCTGACGAGCTGGTGTTTTTAGACATCACTGCCACCCACGAAGACCGCGACATCATCTTCGATGTGGTGCACCGTACCGCCGCCCAAGTGTTCATCCCCCTGACCGTAGGGGGGGGGGTACAAAACCTCGAAACTATCCGCCACCTGTTGCGGGCGGGGGCCGACAAGGTCAGCATCAACTCAGCAGCGGTCCGTGACCCCGGGTTCATCAACCAGGCCAGCGGACGATTTGGCAATCAGTGCATCGTGATCGCCATCGACGCTCGGCGGCGGCCAGGAACAGGGGATCCTGGTTGGGATGTGTACGTTCAGGGGGGTAGACGCAACACCGGCCTAGATGCCATCACCTGGGCTCAAGAGTGCGCCGAGCGGGGAGCCGGGGAAATACTCCTCACTAGCATGGATGCGGATGGTACCCAGGGGGGCTACGACCTGGAGTTGACTAGGACTATTGCCGAGAGGGTGGGAATACCCGTGATTGCCTCAGGGGGAGCAGGCACCTGTGAACACATCGGGGCTGCCCTCACCGTAGGTAAAGCATCAGCAGCTCTCCTCGCCTCCGTCCTCCACTACGGTCAGTTGACCATCGATGAGATCAAGGACTACCTAGAGGTCCATCAAGTACCGGTACGCCGGACCGCAGGGGTGGCCGCCTCAATAAATTCAATGTTCATGCGGTAGCCGGCATTACGGACCGTTTGAATGAGGTGGGGGCGCCGGGGCTCCAACTCCACCTTCTTGCGCAGGGAGAGAATGTGAGTGTCAACGGTACGGGGGTTATCAATGGTGTCAGGCCAGGCCCGGTGCAGTAATTCTAGCCGACTGAGGGTACGGCCCCCCGCTTGTACAAGGACGTAGAGGAGACTAAACTCCTGGGGCGTAAGGTCAATCAGGGTTCTTTTCCAGTTAACCCGGCGCTGCACCAGGTCAATACACAGGTCCCCTAGCTGGAGCCGACTCGGGGGCATTGTCAGGCGCTGCCGGCGGGTCAGAGCATCTACCCGAGCCAGAAACTCCTGCATCCCCAAGGGCTTGGTCAAGTAGTCGTCAGCCCCGGCTCGCAGACCCTGCACGATATCCGCCTCAGTACTGCGATTAGACAACATTAAAACTAGAGGGGACGAGTAGCTCTGCAGCCAGGTGCAAAACTCTAGGCCCCCAGCAGTCTCGGTATCCAAGACCACCAGCGCTGGCTGACGCACCAAGAACATTTCCCGCCCCTGGGCCAGGTCGGCAGACTGGAAAATCCGGTAACCTGCCTGCTGCAGATGCCAACCTAGGAGAGAACGCAGGTGAGGATTACTCTCAACAATTTGAATTTCCAAGTTAAGCCTCCGCTGCCTCAGGAAATCTGGATGGGGTGGGTGAGTCGGGTTTACCTTAAGTGATGCGAGTTTCCCCAGGCAACTTTGGGAGAGCGCTCACCTCGACTGAGCATAGCAAACCGCTGGCTGGAACTTTGTAACCTGGGCTACTGCACTTCCCTGAGGTTGTTAGGCGCAATCAAGCGAGGAAAATTAGCTACAACTGCCAGGACCATCCAGCCGAGGAGATTAACCCGCAGGTCAAACAGAGGAATGTCCAACAGGTAAAAGGAACTGAGGGCCAAAAAGGCTAGCCAATAGCCCAAGGCTAACCCCTGGTCTGCTCGGTCCCCTTGGAGAAGGGCTCGCCCCGCCGCCACTAGAATCCAGCCTACCCACAGGTAAAAAGCTACCGCTGTCACAATCCCGGTCTCCGCCGCCAGCATTAACCACAGGTCGTGGGGGTGACCGAGCCAGATGTGCATTTTAGCCTCGTACAGGGGTGTGAAGCTCCGCAGGCCCCAGCCTGTCCAGGGGCGCTCCTGAGCCATAGACCAGGCAAATCCCCACTGGGTAGTGCGCAGCTGAACTATAGGGCGGTGGGGGTAGAGTTTATCGGTCAAGCGCGCCCAGAAAAAGGCGGGCACCAGCAAGCGCAGCCAATCCCGCCAGGGCCGGGGAGCGAAGGCTGCCCCCAGCACCGTAGCCCCCCCAGCGCCGATCACCAGCCGCAGCCACCGCCAACCGCCGTAGACCACAAAGGCCAAGGCCACTAGAAAAGCGTTGCCCCAGGCGTTACGCGAGTCAGCCCAGACTAGGGCGGCGATGTTACCAAGCAAGCTGGCCAGTAGTAACCAGCGCTCTCGCCCAGGGGAGGCTGACTGGAGGCTTTCCACCCCCAAGCTCAAGGTAAGAGTGAAGGTGACCAGCACGTAACAGGCAAACACATTAGCGTAGGCAAAAAACGAACACATCCGCCCGGGCGGATTGCCCCCGCCCCCCAGAAGCTGGGCAATACCAAACCCTACTACAGGCAGGGATCCTACGACCAGGATCCAGGCTAGGCGGCGCCAGCGTTGGGGTCGGTCCAGCAGCACCCCCAGGGCAGCAAATACCGGGAAGTAGGGCAAGAAATTGAATAACCCTAACCAAGAGCGCTCCGGCGTAACACTAAAGACCGTAGAGACTACCAAGGCCAGGGCCAACCCCCCTAAACCCCAGTGAAGCGGCTGACGGACCAGGTTCCGGTAGTGCTCTTTCCACACCAAAACCACCGCCACCAGCACCGCCAATCCCCCCAAGGCAGCACTTAGGGGTAAAACCCCCACCCCAAGCTGGAGCCAACCCCAGGGAGATGGCAGCCGCAACCGGTCACCAGGTAGCCAGTTCAACGCGCTTGATCCTCAGGTAAGTCCACTTCTCTAATTCTATGCCGACTGCCCCACGGACCTAGGCTAGTTCATCAACCGAATCTGGGCTAGGGCAAAGACTGCTGGGATCACCCGGGCGTAGTTGGTAGCCACCGCCCGCCACCCTAGATCCAGCAGGAACCAGCTCCACAGCATCGGTCCTAAAACCGCAAATACACCCTGGGCCAAACTGTAGCGAGCTGCGGTCAGTGCCATCCCCTCCTGAGCTGCCTGGAGCGCCAGATAATTTTCCGCCAGCAGGGAACCTTGGGCCAGAGCCGCCTGGGTTGCCTGCCGAGAAGCCCAATACAGGGCAAACTCAGCAGCAATCTGGCGCAGGACCAAGGGTCGGACCAAAACATCAGTTATTAAGGCACTGCTACCACTAACCACCATCCCTAGGGGACTTGACTGGAGAGCTAAGGGGGAGGCATTAGGGGTAGCTAAACGGCGGGTCAGGACAGCTTTATCGTCCTGGGGGAGGCGTTTCCAGGTACGGCTTAACAAGTGCAAAAACACCTCCCCCTCCAGGTCTGTAGTTGATAGACCGGCCGGATGGGCAAGCCTGAGGTGGCGACAGATCCGCTCTAGAACCTGGCGATAGGTTACCTGGTGAGCCTTACCTTGGATAACTGTGACCCCGTCCGCGGCTAGGAAGCGGAAGCGCTCCTCTAGGGCAGTTATCCAAACCTCCCGACTACGGCCTTCCACATCAATGGGGCGGGGTAGCGCAACGTAGTCTAAGGGGTTAAATCCAGGACTAAATAGCAGACGGGTAAGCTCTTGTAACTCTTCATGAGTGGCCAACTCCAGAGCTGCACGCAACTCATCCACCGGCGGGGCCTCCGTGAAAAGACTGCCTCATTATACCCGAAAAATTTCTGGGGTCGGGGGACGGCGGCCAGTCTAAGCCTCCGCTACGACCGGGGCCCGCAAAGCCTCCTCGAGGGGGGCTCGGCCTAGGCGCTCCTCGAGAATATTCATCACTTCCCGGCCGAAATCTTGGGGATTACGCCGCCAAGCCTGGAGACACACGGCTCCAAAGAAAGACCCCAGAGGCTCGGGGTTCCACAAAAGCTTGCGCATAGTCCAGGGGTTAATGTTCATAGGGTCATAACCCGGCCGGAGGAGACCCTGGTCTAGGGCATAGTCCTCCAGGTGGGTGTGGGGCTGCAAGCCAATGAAAAAGATTGCTGGCTCTACCTTGTCAGCCCCAAAGATCTCCTCGAGGGCACGATGGTAGGCCACGGTTTGGCGAATCGTCTCAAAGGTCTCATCAATAACGTTGAAGGAGTAGTTAACTGACACTAGATCCCGAAAGCCCGCCCGGTGCAAATCACGGCAGTTTTCCAGAACTGTACGCAGGTTATAACCCATGCGCATCTTGCGCACCAGTGCCTGGGATCCACTAGTAATTCCGATCTCAAAGTAGTTCATCCCCGTCTGGACCATCAGGGAGGCTAGGCGGGGAGTGAGGTTATCGGCCCGGATGTAGGCAGCCCAGTGGATATCCTTCAGGCCAGCCGCCAGGACCGCCTCGAGTAACTCTTCGGCATCCTGGATGTAACGGCGGGCCGGCACAAACTGAGCATCAGTGAACCAAAAGTTGCGCACCCCCCGCCGGTAGAGCTGCTGCATTTCAGCCACCACTTCGGCGGCCGGGTTGACCCGCACCTGTTTACCCTCAATTACGGTGTAGATGCAATAGCAACAGTTGTGGGGGCAGCCCCGCTTGGTCTGTACACCGATGTAAAAGTCCTGGTCTTGGAGGTAGTAGTCAAATTCTGGCCAGATGGCGGCTATGTAGTCGTAGTTGCAGGCGGTTTTGGGGATGGGGGCAGGCTTTTCGTGGATTAGGGCAGGACGAGGCCGGGTCTGACCCGCCACATAGCAGCGCTCCCCTTGCCAATCCTCTCCCTGTAGCAGCTTTTCGAGGAGTAGTTCTCCCTCCCCCACAGAGACGATAGTGCCCCGGGGGAGGCTATCCCCTAGTTGCTCGTAGAAGACACTAACCGCCCCGCCACCCACTACCGTCACCAAGTCGGCTCGGTAACGCCGGGCCCGGCGAATACCCCGTTTAATTAAACCCAGGTTACGCCACAACTCCCCGTAGTAACCCGCGGCCACCCGTACTAATCCCAGGGCCCCCCGGAGCTTGCGCAGGGGATTGGGAGCGTAGAGAAATTCAAAGGTGTACTGGAGGGGGTTACCCCCCCGGCCGCCTACGGGGGCGTAGATCTGGATGTCCCGCCAGGAGAACACCAGTAGAGTAGGTTTGAATTCATCTAAACAATCCTCTAGGGCCTGGACGTAGTCTAGGGGAGGGACAGTTCCCAGGTCTAATATCCGCTGTTCCACCCCCGGCAGGGCTTTATGGACATGGTCAGCCAGGTAGACTACCCCCACCGGAAAAATAGGGTTACAGGGAAGACGGACGTAGAGCAGGCGCTGACCTGTCATCGGTTCACTTACCACAGTTTTCCCCCACCCTAGGAATTATTAAAAATTAGCTTTTACATAATTTCATATTACCACGGTCCCCGGTGTCATTGGCTAACCTGGAGCCGGCTCGGTTTGGTAGCTTGTGTGACCGTACCCCCACACAAACCAGCCTAGGGTAGGATAGTCTCTATTTGTCCCCCTCAAAGGCACCACCTATGCCCCGTCGCTGCGATCTGCAGAAGATTCTTCTGATCGGCTCCGGTCCAATTGTGATTGGTCAAGGATGCGAGTTCGATTACTCGGGCACCCAGGCCTGTAAAGCACTGCGGGAAGAGGGGTACAAGGTGGTCTTGATCAATTCCAATCCGGCTACGATCATGACCGACCCAGACACGGCTGACCGTACCTACATCGAGCCCCTGACCCCGGCCATGGTGGAGCAAGTGATTGCCCAGGAGCGGCCAGATGCCCTGTTGCCCACCATGGGGGGCCAGACCGCCTTGAACCTGGCAGTTACCCTCGCCAAAACCGGAGTTCTAGAGCGCTACGGGGTGGAGCTGATCGGAGCAAAACTACCTGCCATCGAGATGGCGGAGGACCGCAAACTTTTTAAAGAAGCTATGGAGCGGATCGGGGTGGGGGTATGCCCATCAGGACTAGCTAGCACAATAGCCGAGGCCAAGGAGATCGGCCAGCAGATTGGTAGCTACCCCCTGATCATCCGTCCTGCCTTTACCCTCGGGGGGACCGGGGGGGGGATTGCCTACAACCAAGAAGAGTTTGAAGAGATGGCCCAGGGGGGCCTAGATGCCAGCCCTGTATCCCAGATCCTGATTGAGCAATCCCTCCTCGGCTGGAAGGAGTACGAGCTGGAGGTAATGCGGGACCTCGCGGACAACGTGGTAATCATCTGCGCGATTGAGAACCTAGACCCCATGGGGGTGCACACGGGGGACTCAATTACGGTGGCCCCGGCCCAAACCCTCACGGATAAGGAATACCAGCGCCTGCGAGACGCTTCGATCAAGATCATCCGCGAGATCGGGGTGGAAACCGGGGGCTCAAACATTCAGTTTTCGGTTAACCCCCAAACCGGGGAAGTAATCGTGATCGAAATGAATCCCCGAGTTTCCCGCAGCTCAGCTTTAGCTTCCAAAGCCACCGGGTTTCCGATCGCCAAGATCGCTGCCAAGTTAGCCGTGGGTTACACTCTAGACGAAATCCCCAACGACATCACCCGCAAGACCCCCGCCTCCTTCGAACCGACCCTCGACTACGTGGTTACCAAGATTCCCCGGTTCGCCTTTGAGAAGTTTCCCGGTACCACCCCCAACCTCACTACCCAGATGAAATCCGTCGGGGAGGCCATGGCCCTAGGGCGCACCTTCCAGGAATCCTTTCAGAAGGCCCTGCGATCCCTGGAAACTGGCCGGGCCGGCTGGGGGTGCGACCGGGTCGAAAAGCTCCCGAGCCTCGAGCAAGTCCGCGCCGGGCTGCGCACCCCCCAACCAGAGCGGGTCTTCACCCTGCGCCAGGCCCTGCTGTTGGGCATGAGTACGGCGGAAATCTACGAACTGACCGGGATTGACCCTTGGTTCCTTAACCAGCTCCAAGGCCTTGTGGAAATTGAGCGGTTCTTAAAGCGCACCCCCCGGGAGAAAATCACCGCCGCCCAGCTGATGGCAGTTAAACAGGCCGGCTTTAGCGACCGTCAGATCGCCTTTGCCACCCGGACCCCAGAAGAGCAGGTGCGTGCTTGGCGGCAGGCCCTCGGAGTCTTCCCCGTCTACAAGACCGTCGATACGTGTGCGGCGGAGTTTGAAGCCTTTACCCCCTACTACTACTCCACCTACGAGCTTGGCTCCGACAACGTCTACCAGGGGGAGTCGGAGGTCCTCCCCTGCCAGCGGCCGAAGGTGATGATCCTCGGCAGTGGCCCGAACCGGATCGGCCAGGGAATTGAGTTTGACTACTGCTGCTGCCATGCCTCCTACGCCCTCGCAGCCCGGGGGTTTGAGACAATCATGGTCAACTCTAACCCCGAAACCGTCTCCACGGACTACGACACCAGTGACCGGCTCTACTTTGAACCCCTAACCCAGGAGGATGTCTTCAACATCCTGGAGACGGAACAACCGGTTGGGATAATTATTCAATTCGGGGGCCAAACCCCCTTGAAACTAGCGGTAGCCCTGGCTAAATTCCTGGCTGCCAAGGGCCCCGATTATCCCACCCGCATCTGGGGCACCTCCCCGGATTCCATTGACCGGGCCGAGGACCGGGAGCGCTTTGAGGCAGTGCTGCGGCACCTGGAAATTCGCCAGCCCCCCAATGGCCTTGCCCGTACCACTGGCGAGGCCCTAGTGGTGGCCCAGAACCTCGGTTACCCGGTGGTAGTGCGCCCCAGTTACGTCTTAGGGGGGCGGGCCATGGAGATCGTCTACTCCGATACAGAACTAGAGCACTACATGACCTACGCCGTGCTCGTAGAACCGGACCACCCCATCCTGATTGACCGGTTCCTAGAAAACGCCATTGAGGTGGATGTAGACGCCCTAGCTGACTCCCAAGGGCAAGTGGTGATCGGTGGGGTGATGGAGCACATTGAGCAGGCAGGAATTCACTCCGGGGACTCTGCCTGTAGTCTACCTACGGCTTCCCTGAGTGCTCAAGTCTTAGAAACTATCCGCACCTGGACGGTGAAACTCGCCCAGGCCCTAGAGGTAGTAGGCCTGATGAATATCCAGTTTGCCGTCCAGGAGGACCGGGTATTTATTATCGAAGCCAATCCCCGGGCTTCGCGCACCGTCCCTTTTGTCTCCAAGGCTATTGGTCTGCCCCTAGCCCAGATCGCCGCCCGGCTAATGGCCGGGGAGAGCTTAGCTAGTCTGGACTATACCCAGGAACGCCTCCCTGCCCACATCTGTATCAAAGAGGCGGTGCTGCCCTTTGAGAAGTTCCCCGGCAGTGACCCGATCCTCGGCCCAGAGATGCGCTCTACTGGGGAGGTGATGGGCATCGACACCGACTTTGGCCGGGCTTTTGCCAAGGCGGAGTTAGCAGCTGGTCAGCGCCTGCCCCTAGGGGGGTGCGTGTTCGTCTCCGTCAATGACCGGGATAAGGCCCAAGTGGTCCCGGTGGTGCAGAATTTTCTTGCCTTGGGTTTTGAGGTGGTGGCCACCGATGGTACCCGCCGGGCCCTCCAGGCAGCCGGGATCTCCGTTGAACTAATGCTTAAGTTGCACGAGGGGCGCCCCCACATCCTCGACGCCATCAAAAACGGCCAAATCCAAATTATTATTAATACCCCTTCTGGGGAAGAGGCCCGCGCCGACGGTCGACTAATCCGGCGCACCGCCTTGGCCTACAAGATTCCCATCGTCACTACCCTGGCGGGGGCCCGGGCCACTACCGCAGCTATTTCTTCGCTCCAGGCCGCTGCTGCCCAACACCAGCCCCTAGGGGTCAAGGCTATTCAAGAGTACAACTAGTTGAATTAGTTATTGGGTCCAGGGTTAGGAGGAGCGCAAGTACTGCGGTAGTCGAGGTTGGTGTAGGTGTTGACGTAGGTGGGATAGACAACGGGGGACAGGGTGGGAATGGGATTACCAGACCCGTCAGGGGATTCGGCCCCGGGCTGATGGGAACTGACAGGCTGGACCAGACAGGCGCTCCCCCGGGCCTCGTCTTCAACTTCGATGAAAAAGTTGGGGTACTGATCGGCAAACTGGGGGGGAACCGTCAGAGTGTAGGTACAGGTAGGACCCTGGTCCTGGACACTCCCCTGAAAGTCGCGGCTGTAGTGGGCCGGGCCCCCAGGAGTCATGCCCGTGAACTGGCCACCGTAGACCCTGACCGTGGCGCAGGTTTGGGCCGGGATAATTGTACCAGTAACGGTGGTGTAAACCGCATTTTGGTCAACGGGGTAACGAGGACCGTAGTAGTGGGGCGGCCACTGGGGATTGAGGTAGGGATGGGGATTGAGCCGCCAGATAAAGTCGAGGGGTTGATAGGTAGCAGCTGGGTTTTGCGGTGAAGGGGGACTGACGGAGGATAGGTTGGCGCCCAAGAGGGACATGGCACAGACAACAGCTGTCGCCACAGAGGACCGGAATTTCATAGTCGTTATGCCCCGGCATTGAGCCTATACAGATCAGTCCTAGCACAACTAACCGAATCGGATCAATTGCCAGCCTGGTAAGGGAGAGGGTCGGCTAGCCCCAGACTGGCAAAGGCCCCGGAGCGCAGTTGGCAGGCATCACAGACCCCGCAGGCCACCACCAAACCCTGATAACAGGACCAGGTATCTTGCCAAGGCACCCCCAGGCGGTTACCCAGCTGGATAATTTCTGCCTTGCTCATCTCAACTAACGGCGCCTCAAGGGTGATTGGTGCTCCGGTACGCCCCTGCCGGGTACCAAGGCGATAGACTTCCCCCATGGCTTGGATGTAGTCGGGACGGCAGTCAGGGTAGCCAGAGTAATCCAGCACATTTGCCCCTAGCCAAACCTGTTGGGCAGCGAGCACCTCGGCGTAGGCTAGGGCGTAACTTAGAAAAATAGTGTTACGGGCTGGCACGTAGGTGATGGGGATAGACTCACCAATCTGGTCTATAGGTTGACGCTGGGGTACCGCTAGGGACGGATCGGTCAAGGCCGAACCTCCCCAGGGAAAGTCCAACTGCAGGATCTGGTGAGTCACCCCTAGAGCAGCTGTTAAGGTCTTGGCGGCAGCTAACTCCCGCTGGTGCCGCTGGCGGTAGTCGAAGGAAAGGGCATAGCACTGGTAGCCTTGCTCCCGGGCCAGGTACAAAACTGTGGCGGAGTCGAGGCCACCGGAGAGGAGAATGACAGCACGTTTTGGACTCAAGCGCACCTCCCTAGGGGCAATCCATCAGACGATCGGCGATCTGGCGCAGGGTCTGGGCCATGGTGGAGTCTTTGGACTTAAGCTGGGCGATTTTCTCGCAACTGTACATGACAGTGGTGTGGTCCTTACCACCAAACTCCTCCCCAATTTTTGGTAGACTCAGCCCAGTATACTGCCGCATCAAGTACATGCCCACCTGCCGGGCTAGACTAATCTCCCGGCGCCGGGAATTGCCCTTTAGCTCCTCCACGGAGGCGCCAAATACCTCCGCCACTACCCGCAGGACTGACTCCGGGGAAGTCACTAGGGGCTCGCGGCGGGGGGTGAGGATAGGGGCGAGGTTTTCGACACTCATAGCCAGGCCGGAGATGGAAATGTAGGCTACGGCTCGAATCAAGGCCCCTTCCAACTCACGAATGTTGGAGGTGTACCGGCTGGCAATGTACTCAATGACAGCCCGGGGGATCTGCATGTTCTCGTACTCGGCTTTTTTTTGCAGGATCGCCATCCGGGTCTCCAGGTCAGGCGGTTGAATGTCGGCAATTAAACCCATGGAAAAGCGGGAGGAAAGGCGTTCCTGCAGCCGGGGGATTTGCTCCGGGGGCCGGTCCGCCGCCAGGACTACCTGCTTACCAGCCTCGTGGAGGGTATTAAAGGTATGGAAAAACTCCTCCTGGGTATATTCCTTGCCCTCAATGAACTGAATATCGTCCACTAGCAGTAGGTCCGCGGCTCGGTAGTGCTCCCGAAAGGCCTGCATGCTGTCCTTGCGGATAGCGGTAATCAAGTCATTGGTAAATTGCTCGGTGGAGACGTAGAAGACCCGAGTATCCGGTTGGATATCCAGGCGGTAGTGACCAATGGCTTGCATGAGGTGGGTTTTACCTAAGCCCACCCCGCCACACAAAAACAGGGGGTTAAACTCGCGCCCGGGGGATTCGGCTACCGCTAGGCAGGCGGCGTGGGCCATGCGGCTACTTGCCCCCACCACGAAGCGGGAGAAAACGTAGCGGGGGTTGAGGTCAGCCTGGCGCAAGCGCCCCGGACCAGGGACAGGGGTGGGGGGAGGCTGGACCGGCCAGACTGACTCCCCCTCCTCCGAAGCGCTAGTCTCACCGGTACTAGTGACAATGTGCAGGACGACGGGGCGGCCGAGGATCTGCTGAACCACCTCGGCAATGGTCTTGACGTAGTATTTTTGGATCCAGTTACGGGCAAAGGGGTTGGGAGTGCGCAACACCAACACATCCCTCTCTAGGCTCTCAAGACTGGTGGTTTTAATCCAGGTCTCAAAGGTGGGACGACTGAGGCGAAGTTGCAACTGGTCCAAGGCTTGGTTCCAGAAGCTTTCCAAGGAAGGAGGGGTATACATGGGCACTATAGCTGGTCGAGGGGTTAAGCAGCCCTAGCCAAATCCCCCCGGTGCAAGGTCTTCACCCACTTCAAGCGCTTCGGCCGCACCGACATCCTTAAGGTCACGCTAGCCACCACCACTAGCCAGTGCATCATGTAGAAGGTCCCCCAGAGGGTCTGGAGGGTGGTCCGCCCCGGGGACTGGTGGGGATAGAGACGGCGCAGACCTAAAAACATCCCCACCAGGGAAATGGTGACCGTGACGCTGGTGAGGGGGATGAGAACTGGCAACCGATTGCGCGTTAAGGAAAAGAGCAAGTCTGGTACTGCCGCCGTCGGCAAGCCGTACTTAATTAACCAAAAAACCAACAGGTCCACACTCTTGCGCCACTGCCAACGCTGGCGCACTAGGGGCTGCCAGTAGTCCAGATAACTCTGGGCTCCCCCTTCCGCCCAACGGTTGCGCTGATGCCACAGGGCCATGACACCGGTAACCCCCTCCTCCTGGACCCGGGGCTGGGACAAAAAGTCAATGTCCCACTGGTCGAGGTGGAGGCGCAGGGTCAGGTCTAGGTCGTCGGTGATCGTTTCCTCATTCCAGCCCCCACAGCGCTCTAGGGCCACTCGGCGTACAAACTGACCATTGCCGCGCAGTTCACCAATGCCCCCGGCCAGGATCCGCTGCCGTTGGAAAAAGGCATCCAAAGCCATCTCCGCTGACTGGCCCTGGGTAAGCAGATTTTTGGGGGCGTTGGCGATGGCCTTGCTCACCTGAACCGCCCCTACCTGGGGACAATCAAAGAGGGGGACCACCTGCCGCAGCAGATCCGGGGTCACTTGGGCATCCGCATCAAAGACCGCAATAATCTCGCCGCGGGTCAAGGGCAAGACCTGGTTAAGGGCTCCGGACTTCCCCCCGGTAGACCCCTGAGGCCGGCACAGTACCTGTAGTTGAGGATACTTAGCGCACATCTGCTGCAAAATCTCCGGAGTGCGGTCAGTACTGCAATCATCTACCACCCACAATTCATAGCCCTCTGGGGGATAATCCAGGTGACAGAAGCTTTCCACCAGCTCACCAATCACCGCCTCTTCGTCCTTGGCAGCCACCAACAGGGATACGGAAGGCAGACTCCCAGGGGGGACATGGACCAGACCCCGGTCCCGCCGCCAAAGGATGCGCAGACCGTGTACCCCCACACAGGCAGCCAACCCCATCACCAACCAGCTCCCCCAGACCGAAAAATGCAAAACTAGGGTGCCACCCCAGACGCACCCCAGGAAAACCGCTGCCTTAAAGCGGCGCCGGGCATAGTTATGGGGGGGAAACAAGGGGGGCGGGGTCAAATCCGTCAGGGAACTCTCCAACTCCTCAAGCTCGCCGCAGGAATCGTTTTCGGGCCAGGAATTCACTGACATAGGTCACTTGATTTAAGAACCAGTACTGGTCGATCCCCTTAAAAAAGCTTGGGATTAGGTAGCACCAGACAGTACACCCTTCGCAGACAGACAGCTTGCCCTGGTCTCGCCGATACTCATCGACCACTGGGGACTGGCGGTAGATATCGTACAACCTACCAGCGATCGGCAGACCAGTCTGGGCGAAGTGGTAACAGGGAAGGAGGAGCTTGTCGTCCGGAGAGATGGCAATGACTGCATCTACAGCTTTGCAGCGAGGATTAGCGACGTCATTACCGCCCGCTTCAATAAATTTGAGTGCTGCTTTATTGTAGCCCACGTTGGAGAACTTTTTAGCCGTGGCCCGGATGGCCCCGACGATCTCTGGGGTAGGGTTTTTGCGGGAGTTGTAGTTCTGGTGGGCAGTAAAAGCCGGGTTAAGCCAAACCCTCGCCCCGAGGCGATGTCCGAGCTCTGCCACTTCCCCGATACGCTCGTAATTCTGGGCTGTCACCGTGTGGTTAAGGACCGGATACTCTCCCAGGGAGATGGCAAGAGCCACAGACTCTACTAGGGTGTCGAAAATTCTCACCCCCCGAGACTGGTCATGGGTCTCCGAGTCAGGACCATCCAAGGAAAAGTTCAGAAAGTCTACCAGACCTTGCATCGCCCTAGCCCGCTTCGGGTAAAGGATGGTATTGGTGGTCATGCTGGTGAAAAATCCTTGGCGCTTTGCTTCGGTGTAAATCTCGGCCACATCCGGGCGCAGGAGAGGTTCTCCGCCAGTGAAATCCACGTACTTTACCCCCAGACGGCGCAGGTCTACCAGGTTTCGGGTAATGGTGGCAAGATCCGCTTCCTGGGGTGGTTCCAAGGCCCAGATGTCGCAAAAGTGACAACGGGCATTGCAGCGGTAGGTCAAGTAGTAGTTGGCAACCAGGGGGATCGTCATGGATTTATCCCAGGACAGGTGATTTCCCTCAGGATAACCGACGGCGACAGCTTTTGAATCAGCCAGGACCTAGTAACTAACTGGGAGTAGGAGGACTCGGCTCCGGGGAGACCTCTCCTAGGGGCAGCACTAGCCGGGTCAAAATCCGCTGGTCCTCTAGGCGATGGAAGCTTAACTCCCCCTGCATGCGCTCAACTATTCCTTGGCAGATGTGCAGGTGTAGCCCGGGGTATTGCTGGAGGGTAGAGGGGGCGAGGGGGTCCTGGCCAGTTTTGCCCTGTAGGTCCTCTAGGAGCCGCGGCTCCACGGTCCCGGGGTCGGTAATGGAAATTTCTAGCCACTGGTGTTCCAAAACCTGCGGCCACAAGTCCACTTGGCCGTGGGCAGCGGTGCGCCGACAGGCGACGGCTAAAACCTCCGTCAGTACCAGTTCGATTTTGGCTAGGTCCCCCTGCAGACACACTGCCCCGGTCTCCGCAGCCTGGGGCAGGTCATGGATCTCTAGCCAAACTTGTTTTTGTTGAGCCAAGTTACCCACGCGGTCTAACACCCTTTTGAGCATCCGCAGGACTACCCCGGATTCACGGTGGTAATAGATTTGCCACTGCTCCTGCTGCAGCACCGGGGCAAATTTGACCAGGGTTTCCGTAAGTTGCCGCAGCAAATCCTGATGACGCCGTAGCTGGGCTTCAGCGTCTCCCACCTCAGGGTTTGACTGGGCCCGTTTAACCAGGTTGCCCGCCGCTAGGTATAACTCCTCTAGGCGGCGCAGCTTATACCAGTTCATTTGTTTGAGAGTTTTGACTTGGTCCGTGAGCCGACCGGTCAGCATGAGCCACCGGCGGGACCAGGCCAGCTGGCTGACTAGAGCATCCACTGCCTGACGTAGGTCCCGGGGCCACACCCGGGCCGCCCGGTCAACGATCAAAACTACCCCTGTAGGTTCGTGGTCAGGGGCAGTCCGCAGGACCGCAACTAGCAATCGCACTTGGTCTGGGACACACAGCCACACCCGAGTCCCCGCTGCCACCTGGTCTCCCGTCACCTCTAAGAGCCCCTGATGTTTGAGGGCCCACTGAATCAGCGTGTCCGTGTGGAGGGTGATCTTAGTTTGGCCATCAACCTTGAGGTCACTTGCATCCCCTACCCAGGCCTTCACCTGACCCAGACCATGACCACTCTGCCAGGCTACCAGGGTCACTAGGGGGGCCTGGGTCAGGCGACTGAGGATATTGAGGGCAGTTTGTTCGAGTTCAGGAACCTCCACAATTTTTTGCAGGTCCTCTAATCCCTCCTCCAACTGGCGGTTGAGGTATTGCCGATAGTCATATAGATGCTCCGCTTGCCACTGGTAGATAATCAGGCCTAGGAGATGGGCCACCCGCTGGAGCACCTCAGCCTCATGGTTGCTCCAGGAATGGTTATCCTCCCGGGCCACGAGGACAAAGCCTTCAATGGGCAGGGAAGGCCTAGTAGAACACAGCAGGAAAGACCTCACCCCCAATGCCTGCAGATCAGCACCCCAACTGCCTAGCTCCAGGTCCTCTCCGTGGCTGACCACGGCCACTGGAGTACTACTCTCCTCCAGCAGGTGCCAATCTAATTCCCCTAGCTCGGCTAAGGGCCCCGCGATGGGTTCCCGACCGGAGACATAGGTTTGGTGGGCGATTTCAAAACTACGCTGGTTTAGCTGCCGGCGCAAGATTAAACACCGCTGGACCCCCAGGTACTCCGTGAGCACCTCGGCCACCACTCGCAGGGTGGTCGCGTGGTCTTGGTCCTGGACAACCGACTCAACGATGGTGTTCACCAGGTCCTGCTCGGCAGTGGCAGCGGTAATGGCTGATTCCATCTCCTCTAGGGGGACAGTCAGTCCCAGCATATCCGCGGCCCCCCGCAGGTATTTCTTCTCCTCCTCTAGCCACAGCCGCGGTTCATAACTCTCCGCCACCACCAGTCCCGCCAACTCCCCCTGGTGCAGCACCGCTGCTAGGAGGAGAGTGCACGCCCCAGTAATCTGGAGCAAGCGCTGGGCTGCCGCATACTGCAGGTCTCCCACCACCACCACTTGGTTATTCATCAGGGACGGGCGGAAGGTCCCCAGGTCCGCTAGACTAATTTCTACTCCTGCCTGTTGCCGCTCTCCCTTAGCCCGGGGGGGGCAGCTTGCCTTGCGACCTAGGGTCTGTCTTTCCGGGTCAAACCAGTAGCCGTGGCAGCGAGAGGCAAAGAGAAACCGATGGGTTTCCGTGACCACCAGGTCTAGACGGCGCTGGAGGGTGGTTTCTCCCTGAAGCTTAGCTAACAGACTCAGGAGGGGCTGGTCACAGCGTTTAGCCTGACGAAGATTTTGATTCTCCTCCTGAAAAGCTAGAGTAGCTGCCAGGGTACTTAACACCAAGGTCAAGCAGGTTTGCTCCTGGGGCCGGCAGGCATCTCCCCACAGGTGGGAGGCAAACACCCCTGCCCCTAGACAACGATTCCCATGACAGATGGGGAGAATTAAGGCCCCCTGGAGTTGATGGCGGTGGGCCACTTTTTGCCACTCCCCAGCCCGAGTCTCGGCTTGCAGGTTGGGGATTTTCAAGGGCTGACGGTTGACTATCACTTGCTCCAATAGGTCCCCAGAGTTGAGGACAAACCGCCGCCGCAACAGGTCCGGGTCCGGGGTGTCCGCAAAGCCGGCAATCCCCACTAGTTCTCCTTCCGCCTGCTGATACAGGCCGAGCCACACCAGATCAAAGGCAGATTCCGCCCGCAGATAACCTAGAAGGTGCTCAAGCAGTGCCGAGACGGGTTGGGTCTCCTGTAGGGCCTGGAGGACTCGGGCCAGGGCTAGGACTTTTGTATGAGTAATCGTGAGTTCTTTGGCCTCAGCCATAGGTCTAGGGGGATTAGAGGGGACACCTCTCTCTACGCTACCCCTAGAAACGTACGGTAATTGATTAGTGCTAGGATATTTTCTGCTTTTCCTATCGTTAAATACGACCTTGTTCGTGTCCCTTCCTTAGGTCTGACTTGTCTAAACGCTCCCTTACCAGCATCGCTGGGGTAGTAGCGGTGGCCACCCTGGTCAGTAAAGTTTTTGGCCTTGTGCGGCAACAGATGATCGCTGCTGTGTTCGGGGTTGGCCCTGCCATTGGCGCCTACAATTTCGCCTACGTCATCCCGGGGTTTTTGCTGGTTTTGCTTGGGGGAATTAATGGCCCCTTTCACAGTGCCATCGTCAGTGCCCTGGCCAAACGGCGCAACGGGGACCTCGCTCCAATTATCGAGACCATTACCACCCTGGTGGGGGGGGTGCTCTTACTGTTGACCCTGATTCTAGTGGTCTTCGCTGACCCCCTGATGCACCTAGTGGCCCCGGGGCTCTACGTGTCCACCGCTGCTCTGGAGCAGACCCACCCCCAGCAGGTCCACGAGATGTTAGTCACCCGCACCCTGGCGGTAGCCCAACTGCGAATCATGGCCCCCATGGCCCTGCTAGCGGGGTTGATCGGGATCGGCTTTGGCACCCTGAACGCGGCGGACCAGTACTTGTTACCCTCTCTAAGCCCCCTGTTCTCCAGCGTGGCTGTGGTGGCCTGCCTCGGGGGGCTGAGTTTCCACCTAGGTCATCGAGTCCTTGAACCAGAGTACATCACCCTCGGGGGGTTAGTTCTGGCCTGGGCCACCCTGGGGGGGGCTGTAGTCCAGTGGTTAGCCCAGCTTCCGAGCCAGTGGCGCTCGGGCCTCGGGGGCTTGCGGTTGCGGTTTAATTTCCGCCAGCCCGAGGTACAGGAGGTGATCCAGGTGATGGGCCCGGCTACCTTCTCCTCCGGGATGATGCAGATTAATGTTTGGACGGACCTATTTTTTGCCTCCTTTATCCCCCAGGCAGCAGCAGCAGTTTCAGCCATGGGCTACGCCAATCTCCTAGTCACCACCCCCCTGGGGATCCTCTCCAATGTGATCCTGGTGCCCTTGTTACCAGTATTCTCCCGCCTAGCCGAGCCCCACCAGTGGCCGGAGCTCAAGCAGCGGATTCGCCAAGGCCTGATGATGACGGGCTTGACCATGCTGCCCCTAGGGGCCCTAATCCTGGTGCTGTCCTTGCCCATCGTGCGGGTAATCTACGAACGCTACGCTTTTGACCGCGGGGCCGCGGAGCTGACGGCCTCGGTGCTGGCGGCCTACAGCTTTGGCATGTTCGCTTACCTGGCCCGGGATGTCCTGGTGAGGGTGTTTTACGCCCTAGGGGACGGGGATACCCCCTTTCGCATCAGTGTGGTCAATATTTTCCTCAATGCCGTCCTAGACTTTGTCATGGTCAAGCCCTACGGGGCCCCGGGGTTGATCCTGGCCACGGTGGGCGTTAACGTTTGCTCCACAGTGATGCTCGTGACAATCCTGCACCGGCGCCTCGGGGGGTTGCCAATGGGGAAGTGGGCAGGACACATTGCGGCTTTAACCCTAGCTAGCCTAGTAACCGGGGTGGTGGCCTGGGGGGTGATCACTGGGCTGGAGAGAGCCTGGGGCACTCGGGGGCTCCTAGTGCAGATGGGGGAACTATTCCTAGCGGGGAGTGGGGGAATGCTAGTGTTCGCCTTGATCACTAGCCAGCTAGGGCTGCCGGAGGTGGAGCAGTTGCGCCGGCGGGTCATCAGGTATTGGAGGGGCTAGACCTGGGCAGGGGACCGGATTTGATGCTAGTATGGGCAAGCGTAATTGGCCGGGATGTAGCGCAGCTTGGTAGCGCACTTCGTTCGGGACGAAGGGGCCGCAGGTTCGAATCCTGTCATCCCGATCCTAATGGTTAGGAGACAGCAGCTTGGTATGGGGGGATTATATCAACCCTGCCCAGCCTCTTGGCTGTCTTGTTCACCCGCGAAAGACCCCTGCTCTCCAGGACGACCATAGGTCGACTACATGTCCAGTGACCTGGGAGACTACTACCGGGGCAAGACCGGAAGATTGCCATCGAGTGCTAAAAGTCCACACGCGGACCACAAGTTTCTAGAAACATGGTCAGTATTCAGACAAGAAGCTCCTGATAGTGAGACCATAATGAGTTATTCGGTGCTGCTTACTGCCAAGATAAGCAATCGCGCCACTGGCATGCCGGAGAGTTTTTAGTCGCGCGATGCCAACGCATACACGCCGAGAATCCTGTAACTAGTAATGGTAGCGGCAAGAGTTTTAAGGACTGATACTGGGCAAAAGTAATGGCGATTCGGTGTGTCAAGGTAGCCACTAAATCTGTCTGCGCCAGGAGGGAGGGAGACACTAGGAAATGGGGAACAAAAAGAGCCACATGCCGTTTCAGATTTTCCTTGGCAAGCAGCGCATCCACTCGCCCGATACGGTCTTCCTTCACCGCAACAAGCAGATGAAGCACAGCAAAGTACTCTTCCAGGGAAAGGGGGCTATCGATTAAGGGATGACCCCGGCGGCAGACGCAAACATAGCTTTCCTGAAGCAACCTTTGTTCCTTATGCTCTTTAACTTTCTCAGGGAAGACCCCACAGACCAAGTCGATTTCGCCACTGTCTAGCAGCGCCAGCAACCTATGACGCTCCCCGGGGAACAAGGGTTAGAGAGTCTGGACTAACCGGGGCAACAGGGTGAAGCCGCCAAAATCTGACATGCCAATGGCAAAGACGCGGTCACTGGTAGCAGGATCAAAAATAGACCGCTCCCAAAGGGCCACCTGAATTTGGAGCAGAACAGGGGGACAACTGTTCCTAAAGCGCAACCGCAGTGGGGGTGGGGCGCAGACCACTGGCAGTGCGAATAAACAGATCATCTTTGATTAAGAGCCGTGCCAGAGCATTACTAGTTTGGCAAAAAGTTATGGACATTGCATTTATCGGGGTGGGGAATGTCGGTACGCCCCTGCCAGACCATTTACAAAAAACTAGGACACGGGGTGACTATTACTGCCCATAACCCAGACTCTCTATGAGCACGAGCCACCCTCAGCCGAAATGCCAATTGTGTGGTCAAGACACCCCTTGAAGCGGTGAATGCAGCCGAGGTCGTGTTTTTGGCCACGCCGCTTGCGGCCAATAAGGCAGCTCTAGCCCGGGTAAATCCGGCTTGAGTTAAAAAGTGAGCGTTCTGAGGCTAAGTTCGTTCAAGATCTTGTGCCCACCGCCAAATTTGGAAACCTTGAGGAAAACGCCTATCCAGGGTATGGGGAGCTCAAGCCGGCAATGTTGCTGAGCACACAGTCTCGAGACTTTGTCAGGAATTCGGTTGGAAACCAATCGATGTAGGTGGTCTTGCCATGAGTCTGTATCTAGAGCACATGACACTCCTATGGATCCAGATGGCACAGGGGCAAAAACTGGGCGCTAGCTTTGTTTGGGCAAGGCTGAGGAAGTAGAGCCCTGCTTTACTTTTAGTAAAACGAGGGGCCAGGTGCCAATTGCCACCCTGAGCTGTCCTAGGGAGGCAAGATTGGGGCCTGACCGGTAGAGATACTGAAAACGATAATCTAGCCACCCCTAGCACCAGGAGTTGGTTAAGCAGCCCCAAGGGGCCTTCCTCTCACCTGCGGGGACTGCACATCCACTAGTTCAGGCCCAGGGCCAGCAGACAAACCCCCTACCTAACACCTCCTCGATCCGCCCAGGACACTTTATTTGCTCGGCGCCGGACTAGGGGCCGGTCGAACAAAGGAGCGCACATTAGAGGCGGGAATCAGAGTCAGGTATTGCAGGGCGGGGTCCTTGCCCTGGACCAGCAGGCTTACCACCCGGGACAGAGTAGTCACTTGGGTGACGATGGTCGGGGCCGCCTGAGGATTCTTTTGTTTATACTGGGCCAAAATGTGGTCTAGGTCACTAACACTAAAGAAAAAGGGCACCGCCTTACGGTTCTGCAGACTGATGGTCAGGAGCCCCTTAGTTTTGGTATCTTGGGCAAAAAACAGGGGGATGTCATCGAATTTGGTGACGGGATGCCCCTGTTGCTTGAGCAGAGCCATGGCTGCTTCCACCTGCTGGTGGTCAGGAATAAATTCATAGACCGTGTGGGTCACGGCCTCTTTGTTATTGTGGGCCAAGTTGTAGGCCGCGGCCAGGGAGCCTACTTTGATCTGTGCTACCTTGCCGAGGGCAGGATTTTTACTTTTGATAATTTTGAGGAAGGTAGTGGCGTCGCTAGGGTCGAGGAAGAAAGTGATAACGTGGGTGGTACCCGCCACCCGCTCGATAGGTACCCCCTTATTATTAGCAACAATAAAGACGGGGATATTAACTAAGTACTTTTGAACTTGAGTATCCGGAAGGGCCAGGACAGCCCGGGAGTGGAGTACCTCCGGGACAACTGCCATTCCCCCCGCCAGGCTCATCATCAACCCCAGATGCATCAGTCGGCGCATGATTTTGTGTTCCTTAAATAGTAGGTGTGAATCGAAGACTCCTAGCCAAGGAAGAGAGTTCCTCCCCCAGGGCTCAGCAGGCAAGACCTTAGCTATCCTAGCCCAGCTAGATAACGTGGTCTGGCTCCAGGGTACAGGGATAGTTAACATCTCCTATTTCCAGCTGCAGGGTGGTGTGGGAGATACCAAAGTACTGCTGCAGTTCCGAGCTCACCTGACATAGGAAGGCATCCCCCGGATGACCCTCAGGCATTACCAGATGGACAGTCAGGGCCGTTTTGCTGGTGCTAGTAGCCCAGATGTGCAGGTCATGGACCCGGGCTACCCCAGGGCACTCACCCAGGTAATGAGCTACCAACTCCGGCCGAATCCCCTCGGGGACCCCCGCTAGGGCTAAGTTGAAGGACTCCTGCAGCAAATTCCAAGTCCCCAAGACCACCAGGGCAGCTACTCCCAAGCTGACCATCGGGTCAACCCACCGCCAGCCAGTAAGATAGATCACTAGCCCGGCTACCACTACCCCCAGGGATACCAGGGCATCCGCAGTCAAGTGGGCGAAGGCGGCGCGGATGTTCAGGTCCCCCTGCCGCCCAGTCTGAAACAGTAGAGCGCTGAGGGTGTTAACTATAATTCCTACTGAGGCTACTACCATCACCACCCGAGCGGCCACAGGGGCGGGGTGGGCCAGGTGTTGCACTGCCCCGAGGGCGACTGCCCCCATAGACAGCAGTAATACTACCGCATTCGCCATCGCCCCCATAATTGAGAATCCCCCCAAGCCGTAGGTGTAGCGTTTGGTGGGGGGGAGGTTGGATAATATATTTGTACCCCAAGCAAGGAGCAAACCTAGCCCATCACCTAGGTTGTGCCCCGCATCCGCCAGCAGGGCCAGGGAATGGGCCTGGTAGCCGTAGACCACCTCAACCAGGACTAACCCCAGGTTTAAGCCAGTCCCGAGGGCAAAGGCTCGGCCGCGGTGGTGATGACCATGATGGTCGTGACCAAAATGGTGATGGTCGTGATGCCCAGCCATAGTTCCTACTCCTCCACCACCATGCCACCGCGACCGATCCACAGCCAACGCCCCCGCCACCATACCCGGTGACCAAAACAGCCCTGGAGCCAAACCACAAAACTCAAAGCCTCCCGCAAGGGCAGCAGCCAAAACCAGCTAGTCAAGCCGCGGCTGTCTAGATATATCGTCGCCATCAGAGCTTGGAGCAGGCGTATTCCCCAAGACCCCAAGGCCACTAGGACCGCCCAGGGGGCAAAGCCAGTCACCAGCACTAGGAGCAGGCTGTACAGGGGACCATGACAAAAGAGCATGCCATAAAATTGGCTGCCGCGGTTGTTGCGAATGGTCCGCGCCCACCGCAGCTCCCGCCGGTAAACCTGAGCTAGGGTCTCCCGAGGCTCATCATTATCCAGAATGTAGCTTGAGAGCTCAACCTGGTAGCCAGACTTGACTGCTAGGTTACCAATATCGTAATCAGACCCAATCCGGTTAACGATCCTACCGAGGCCACCTAGGTCCTGGAGCACCGGCTTACGGGTAACGATGGTGGCCCCCAGGGCAAAGGACATCCCCCCATCCAAGGCCCTAGCCACCAGAACACTGGGGAAAAAGTCCACACAGCGCCCCAGGGAGGCCATGGCTGAGCCAATAGATAGGGGATACTTGCCCACGTAGCCACAGGTGACTACCCCGACCTGGGGATTAGCTAGGGGGGCAGTAACTGTAGCCAAGTAGTCCGATCCCACTCGCATGTCACTGTCGCAAAAGACCACCGTCTCGTGGGCAGCTGCCTTGACCAGGTGGATCAGGTTGCTGACCTGGTGGTTGATACCGTAGACCTCCTGACACAGCACCAACCGCGCCCGGGGCTGCCGACTTAGGAGGACCCGTAGCAGCGGGACCGCCGAGTCCTCCGGGTCCATCACCCCAAACACCACCTCGTAGTCCGGATAGTTCTGGTTGCAAAAAGAGCTCCAGTTAGCCATCGCCTTTTCTTCAGCACCGCAGACGGGAATGAGGATGGAAACTGGCTCTGAGTAACTAGTGCTAGCAGACTGCTGATGGGAGCGGAAAAAAGAGACCGTCACCGCCGCACAGGTAAGGTGGAAGACCGCGGCAGTCAGGATTAAAAAACACAGTAAAGCCGGGATAATTAGGAGGAAATTAGTCAGCAAAACTTGCCATTTGAGCAGTACAAGGCATACCCTGTAAGCATAACATGCCCCGCTTAACCGATGACAAACCAAGACTTTGAACAGCCGACACCCGAAATGGCCGGGGCTCATGTTCCCTACGTACCCCGGAACCGGCGCCGCGTCCTTTGTGTTTTCCCGGAGTACAGCAAGTCTTTTGGCACCTTCCACCATGCCTACCCCCTGATGGGTAGGAAGGTCAAAGCATTTATGCCCCCCCAAGGCATCCTGTTAGTGGCAGCCTATCTACCTGCCCAGTGGGAAGTCCGCTTTGTGGATGAAAATATTTGCCGTGCTACGCCCCAAGAATACCAATGGGCCGACGTGGTGGTTATCAGTGGTATGCACATCCAGCGTCCCCACATCAACCGCATCAACGACATCGCCCATGCCCACGGCAAAATCACCTGGCTGGGGGGTCCCTCCGTCTCCGGTTGTCCTGAGTATTACCCCACCGTAGACCTACTGCACCTGGGGGAGATCGGGGATGCCACCGACCAGATTATTGAGTACCTAGACACTCACGACCACCGCCCCGCCACCCAACTGCGCTTCACTACTAAACACCGGCTGCCCCTGAGCGCCTTCCCGGTGCCGGCCTACCATCTGGTAGACATGGACCAGTACCTGATGGCCAGTATCCAGTTTTCTAGCGGCTGCCCCTACCGGTGTGAATTCTGCGACATCCCCGAACTGTACGGCCGCAACCCCCGTCTGAAGACTCCTGACCAGGTAGTGGCAGAGCTAGACGCGATCCGCCAGGCCGGAAACGTGGGGGCCGTTTATTTCGTGGATGACAACTTCGTTGGCAACCGGCGGGCTGTTACTGACCTGCTACCACACCTAGTCGAGTGGCAAAAACGTCATGGCTACCCTCTGGAGTTTGCCTGTGAAGCTACCTTAAACCTAGCTCAAAGTCCCAAGCTCCTTGAAATGATGCGGGAGGCCTACTTCACGACCGTCTTCTGCGGCATTGAAACCCCCAACCCCGAAGCCCTCCATGCCATGTCCAAGGATCAGAACCTCAGTTTGCCGATCCTGGAGGGAGTAAGGACCCTTAATCGCTACGGCATGGAAGTGGTTTCCGGCATTATCCTCGGCCTGGATACGGATACCCCAGAGACTGCCGACCACATCCTAGAGTTCATTGAGCAGTCCCAGATCCCCATGCTCACCATCAACGTCCTCCAGGCCCTGCCCCGCACCCCCCTCTGGCGGCGCTTGGAGCTGGAGGGTCGCCTGGTCCAGGATGATGAAGGCCGAGAATCCAACGTTGACTTCTTGCTCCCCTACGACCAGGTGATCAGCATGTGGCGCCGGTGTATCACCACCGCCTACACCCCAGAAAACCTCTACCGCCGCTTTGCCTACAATGTCGACCACACCTACAAAAACCGCCTGGAGATCGACGCCTCCGGGCGCCTCACTTGGGCAAACGTCGCCAAGGGGCTAACCATACTGGCCAATATTCTGGTAAGGGTAGGGGTATTCAGCAACTACCGCCGCACCTTTTGGCGGATGGCGGTCCCAGCCCTGAAGGCTGGAAGTATCGAACAGGTGATCCACATAGGTATGGTAGCCCACCACCTAATTAAGTTCACCGAGGAGTGTGCCCGGGGACAAGAGTCCGCCTCCTTCTACTCCCAGAAATTGGTGGCGGAGCCGGCGCCAGTACCGTCTTTATCCCGATGAACCTCGCCCTTGACGATGCAGGGGCAGGTCGGTTAGCCTGAATGCCTAATTGTCAGCAGGCTCTTGCGCGTATGCTGAGTGGTCTGTCACGCGTCCTACTGGGAGTGGGTATCCTGGGGGCGAGTATTGTCTGTGTGCTGGGCGGTACTATTCAACCCCTATGGGCGGCCCCCCTTTCCCCCGGAGATACCATCAGAGTTGTCGTTAACCCTGATGGTAGTGACTTTAGTGGCCTGTACCTAGTTGGCCCGGACGGCAACCTAGACCTCCCCTACCTGCCTCCCTTACCGGCAGCCGGAGAGGAGGCAAGCCAGGTTCAGGCAGACCTAGCCCAACTGCTAGTAAACCAACAGTTATTCCGGGCCGGCCAACTCCAGGTAGCGGTCACTGTGGTCCGCTGGGCACCGATCCGGGTAGCAGTAGCTGGGGCAGTATTTTATCCTGGCCAAGTCCTAATTAACGAGCCCTCTAGTACCCAGGGTCAGTACCAGACCCTCCCGCCACCTAGTCAGGTGAGTGGCGCCTACGCCAGTGACCGCTACCTAACAGCGGCCATTCTGGCGGCGGGGGGAGTTACCCCCTACGCCGACGTGCATCACATCGAGCTAATTCGGGCTGGCCACATTAAGACCTTTGACCTGTCTGGGGCCTTCACTGGCCAGCCCGTGCCTCAGGTCCCCCTAGAGGCAAGGGATCAAATCTTCGTTCCTACCCTCAATACCTTTCAAGATGACCTGGTGCGCCCCTCGGACATCACCCTGTCAGGAGTGAGGGTATTTCTGTCTAACTTAACGGTCCCAGCCACTAGTAACTCCGGCTCCGCCATCAATGCCCAGTCCACCGGCTTTAGCTACGGGTCCCGGTTTTCCCAGGCGGTGGTATCGGCCAACTGTACAGGAGGCACTCCGGGAACTAACGCTGGCCGGCGGGCCGTCTTAGTGCACACAGACCGCCTGACGGGCAAAATAACCTATACGGACCGCTCTATCCAAAGCTTGATCCACGACCACAAAGACGACGACACCGGCAATCCCTTCCTGATGGAGGGGGATGGGGTGGCCTGCTACGATTCCCGGGTATCCACCATCCGGGATGTCTTCCGGGCCCTAGGAGACATCCTCAATCCCTTCGATATTCTGCGCAATATCATAACTCCCAACAGCTCTAATTCTGCCCCCCTCTTTTAGATAGACATGGCGATGATCACCGACTCCTCCTCCTTATCCTTACCCCGAGGCAAGTCCAAAGCTCACACTTTTCCAGGCCGCTATATCCTGGTGCTTGCCCTAGTAAACTTAGGGATTTGGGGGGCGAGCCTCGTGTACCTACGCCTAACTAAACCCACTTATATCAGTCAGTGGGCCCTGATTCTACCCGGCTCAGATGCGGGGATTAACCTAAGCCTGCCAACTATCGGCCAGGCTACCTCCTCCGGCAGCTCTCCCTTCGGATCTATTGGCAATGACCCCCGGGCCAACTATGAGTACATCGCCCTTAGCGACCCAGTCCTGAAAACTGCCGCTAGGACCATGGGGATGACCGCGAAGGAATTCGGTAAGCCCCGGGCCAATCTGGTAGATAACACCACCATCTTGCAGTTTCAGATGAGTGGGCGCAGTCCCCAGGAAGCCCAGCGAAAAGCCTATGCCCTCTACCATGTGCTGATGGACAAGCTAGGGGAGCTGCGCACGGAGGATGTGGCCCAGCAGGATGAGTCTACTCGTTCTACATTGAGTATGGTACGGGGGAAACTAGAGGCAGCCCAACAGCAGTTGTCCAACTTTGAAGCCAGCTCCGGCCTCAGTGATGTCGGAGAGCTGCAAAACCTATCGGTCAATATTGAACAGATCCGGCGGCAACAGGTGGAAGTCAAAGCTCAACAGCAGCAAAATGCCCGCCAGCTGACCCAACTGTCAGCCACCCTCGGGATATCCCCCCAGGAAGCGGCAGATGCCTTCACCCTCCAGGCCGATCAAATCTTTCAGCAAAACCTCAAGGACTACAGTGATGCCAACGCCAGACTTACAGTCCTACTCTCGCGCCTAGGTCCTCGTCATCCCCAAGTGTTAACGGAGCAGGCCAAGGAACAAGCCGCCCTAGCCGCGGTTCAGCGGCGATCGCAACTCCTGCTCGGTAAGCCCATTTCTACCCGGGAACTAGACTTGCTTGAGCTAACCAACGGCAACAGCACTTCGGCCCGGGAGGGTTTATTTGCCAACCTGATTGCCACTCAGGCTAACACTGAAGGCTTGACGGTCCAGGCCCAAAGTCTGGGCAACCAGCTAGAGAGCCTTGAAGACCGCCTATCCCGCCTAGCAGTGGAGGAGTCAAAACTCGAGAGCCTCAGCCGGGCTGTCCAGATTGACCAGGCCGTGTTTGCCTCCACCCTAGCTAAGTTAGACCTGGGAAAAACTAGCGTTTTTGTCTCCTACCCGCTGGTGCAACTGATCAGCAAGCCCACCCTCCCCGATAAGCCCAGCTGGCCCAAGCCCCTGTGGGTGCTGGGGGGTACCTTGATCGGTTCGGTCTTGGTTACGGCTGGAGTGGTCCTCCTGCGGACCCGGCAGCTGCGGCAACAACAACCCCAAACCTAATGCAACCCAAAAACCCAGAGGAGACCTTGGTGTGGGGAGCCCTGGTGGGAACCTACCTTTTCTGGCTCCTCGGGGCTCTCTACATCGTTGGCTCAGCCATTGGCTGGCTGTTACTAGGGGTGTGGTGTAGTCGGTGGTGGCGGGAATCCTCAACTACCCCGGCCGCAGAACGGCTGCGCTGGCCTTGGGTAGTATGGCCCTGGATCCTGGGAATGATCACCATGGAGGTAGCCCTGATTATTGCCCACATTCACTTCGATCTAGGCTTGGGGTCCCTGATCAAGTCCTCTGTTGGCTGGGCCAAGGGGTGGGCCCTCCTGGCGGTATTCGCCATGGTGGGCGGATTGAAAGTCCGTCCCACCTTGATCTACCGGGCAGCCTGCATCATTTGTCTGGGCAGCTTGATATTCTATCCCCTCTGTGTGGTCGGTCATACCATTCACCTGCCTCGCATCCTCTACGTTTCCCCCCTCCAAGCGGTAGGAGGCCCGGGCCCGGAATTTTTTGATGTTTCCCTGTACGAGATTGACCCGGATAGTGGTAGTCTGCGCTATCGTTTGTTTGCCCCTTGGGGACCAGCCCTGGGGTTAATGGGAGACATATACTTCTTCTTTGCCTGGCAAGAAACTAACCGCTTTTGGCGGTGGGTGGGGGTCATTGGCAGCTTACTGATGTGCTGGGTATCCGCATCGCGGCTGGCAATTCTAGCCGTACCGACCGTGGCGGTCATCACCTGGCTGCTCCTGAACTGGCAGCGGCCATTCGTGCTTATTAGCCTGGGTGTCAGCATCTTCCTCGGCAGTGTGTCTGCTGCCTCGGTCACCCAGGAAGTTCAGCTACTCGAGCAGGACTTCACCAAGGTGCGGCCCTCCTCTTCCCTCGTGCGTCAGTACCTCGGAGAGATTGCCCTCTACCGCTGGTGGCACGAAGCCCCGGTGTGGGGCCACGGGGTGGTAGGTAATGGCCCCCACTTGGTTGAATTTATGCCCATTGGTTCCCACCAAACCTGGTTCGGTTTGCTTTTTATCAAGGGATTCGTTGGTGCCGTCTCCCTAGCTGTGCCTATGTTCTGCAGTTTCTTGGTGATGCTCACCGGAGCAGGAAAAACACAAACCGGGCCGGTAGCCCTAACCATGCTGGTGATCTTGTTTCTTTATACCTTTGCAGAAAACCTAGAAACCCTGGCCTACCTTTATTGGCCCGCCCTATTGATTCTCAGCATTGCTTTCCATGAGCAGTTACCCCGGACACCTCCCGACCCAGGGTATCAGGAGGACCGAGGGGGATTATCATAGCTCTTATTCTCACCTATACGTGCTTGGGGAGAGATTAATAGTGTCCCTATTTTCCGGGTCTACCTCCGATGGTCTCCTCTCGGAGTATTATCTCTAGTGCTGCCCGGCAACTCACCGGAGTCCCATGGAATCTTCTGTACCCCAACCCCAGGTTTCAGTGATTATTCCGGCCTACAATGCAGCCTCCTTTATTCTGAAGACTATTCACTCTGTACAGACCCAAACCTGGCGGGACTGGGAGCTGATCGTGGTTGATGATGGCTCTACCGATGACACCCGGACCCTAGTTGGGGGTTTGCACGATGACAGAATCCGCCTTTTCACCTACCCGAACGGTGGCGTGTCCACAGCTCGTAACCGGGGGTTTGCCCACTCCCAGGGAAAATACATTGCCCTGTTAGATGCCGACGACCTCTGGAGTGCACAGAAGTTAGCCGACCAGGTCCAAGCAATGGAAAACCAACCCCAGGCAGGTCTTGCCTATAGCCAAGTCTGCCTGATGAACGCCCAGGGCAATCAATTTGCCCTGGTCCGCTGCCGTGAACTAGCCGGGAATGTTTACGCCGAGATGCTCACCAGTCACTTTCTCCACACTGCCTCTAACATATTCCTGCGGCGTGAGGTGTGGGAAACCCTAGGGGGCTTTGATCCGGAACTTTATCAGGGTGGGGATTGGGAATTTTGTGTGCGGGTGGCAGCCCAGTGGGACTTTATTTACATCCCTAAACCCCAGGTTTATTATCGCCAGCACCCCCGGTCCATTTCCTTTCAAGTTAAGACCGTAGAGCTATATAACCTGAAGGTCATTGATAAAGTCTTCCAGTCCTGCCCCGCCCATCTTCAGTTTCGCCAGGCCCACGCCAAGGCCAGCTGCTATCAAAACCTAGCGCGTCTATACTTGGCTCGGGCCACCAGGCGCTCGGAAGTTAATCAGGCCTGGAGTTTTCTCGTCACAGCAGTCAAATTTCGCCCCGGGGTTCTAATTAACCGGGGGGTGATAATTGCTATATTTGAACTGTTATTCCTTACCATCTTCTCCGTCGCCCTGGGCAGGTCTTTGCTGAAATTGTGTTTCGCCAGATCTGTAGTGCGTAATGTTTCAGGCCTGGGAACGTAGGCTATGTCGTCTGCTGATGCACCTTTGGTGTCTGTGATTATGCCGGTCTACAATGGGGCCGCATACATCTTGGAAACAATTCAATCCGTCCAAAAGCAGAACCTCCAGGACTGGGAGTTAGTGATCGTTGATGACGGTTCTACCGACAACACCCCAGCCCTCCTTGCCAGGCTGAGTGACCCGCGGATCCGGGTTTTTGTTTATCCTAACGGCGGCGTTTCCACAGCCCGTAATCGTGGTTTTAGCCACTCCCGAGGGCAATTCATCGCCCTGCTAGATGCTGATGACCTGTGGACTCCCGACAAGCTATCTGACCAGGTGTGGGCTCTTCAACAATCACCTGCTAATCAGTTGGCCTACAGTCGCACCTACCTCATGAATGAAAGTGGCAAGCAAGTTGCCCTGGTCCGTTCCCCGCGTCTGCCCCAGGGGGATGTATACCGCCTGTTGCTCACCCGCAATTTTATTATCAGCATCGGCTCTAACATCCTTGTCCGCCGCCAAGCCTGGGAGGAAGCAGGTGGTTTTGACCCCAACCTAACCCAGGGGGAGGACTGGGAATTTTGCTGCCGAATTGCGGCCCGGGGAGACCTGGTGGCGGTGGCTAAGCCCCAGGTCTACTACCGGCAGCACGGCCACTCTGCCTCCTATCAGCTGCAGCTCCTAGAGCGAGCAACCCTAGCCACCATCGATAAGATGTTCCAAGGGGCCCCCTCCCAGTTCCAAACCCTTAAGGGTAAAGCTCAGGCCAACGCTTACCAGACCATCACCCGTTTACACTTGGCCCAGGCCCGTACTAAGGCCCAGGTAAGGCAGAGCTGGCGGTACCTGGGAACTTCTCTGATCCGGGATCCTAGAATGTTACTGAGTCTGAGCACTTGGGTGTTATTTTGCACCATAATCGTGTTCACAGTCCTGCCCCTAGACTCAGCCCGTTTCCTGCTCGGAAGAGTCCAGAAAACCTTTTCTGCCCGTAGCCTCTCCCGCGAGAGCCCCTAGCCCATGCTCTACCTGCAAAATCTTACCTACCACCCCCCGGTCAGTCCCCGAGAAATTCTCAAGGATTTGTCAATGCACCTAGAGCCCCAATCCCTCAGTTTGGTGACGGGAGCTAGCGGCTCGGGCAAAAGTACCCTGCTAGAAATTCTGGCCGGTTTAGTGGAGAGGACCGACGGCAACATCTTTTGGCAGGAACAGGAGCTGACCCCCCTCCACCTGCAGCAGCTAGCCGGCCTAGTGTTTCAGTTCCCTGAGCGTCACTTCTGCGGCAGCACCATGCTTGAGGAGTTGAGACTAGGACATCCGGAACTCGACCCCGCTCAGATCCGGGAGGCCCTAGGGGCAGTGGGCTTGGCCCAGGTGGACTGGCAGACTTCTCCCCACGTGCTCAGCGGGGGCCAACAGCGCCGCCTTGCCTTAGCAGTTCAACTGGTGCGCCAACCCTACATTCTCCTGCTAGATGAGCCCATGGCAGGCCTAGACTGGTCCATGCGCCGCCAACTAGTGCAGCTACTAGGACAGCTGAAAAGTCGCTGGACCCTGCTGGTGGTTTCCCACGATGCGGAGGAGCTAGCCGAGGTGGCAGACCAACATTGGCACCTAAAGGACCGGCAGGTTGGCCGTGTTTGAGGATTGGTCCCTAGAGGGTTTGCCCTGGCAGCCAGACCCCGTCGCCCGAGAGCGGTTTAACTGCCTTTACCGGGAGGTTGTTACAGCTAACCGGTCGCTCAACTTGACCCGCATTACTGAGCCGGGGGAGTTTTGGGAGAAACACATCTGGGATTCCCTATGGGGAGTGCTCCCCTGGCTAACACAGCCCCCAGGGTCCCTGCGGGGTCTAGATCTGGGGACAGGAGCAGGTTTCCCCGGGTTGCCCGTGGCCATTGCCCTACCGGCGTGGGAACTGGTCTTAGTAGATAGTACAGCCAAGAAGGTCACCTTTGTTGAGGGGCTAATCGCCAAATTAGGCCTACACCAAGTGCGGGCCCACTGGGACCGGGCCGAGACCCTAGGCCACCACTCCGACCATCGGGAAGGTTACGACCTAGTCCTGGTGCGAGCGGTGGGGTCGGCAGCGGTTTGTGCCGAGTACGCCCTGCCCCTACTGCGTCCCCAAGGCCAAGCAGTCCTGTACCGGGGAGAGTGGACCAGGGCACAGACTGCAGACCTAGTACCCCTTGTCGAAGGCCTCGGGGGGACCCTAATCAAGGTAGCGGAGGGGTCTACCCCCTGGAGCCATAGTCGCCGCCATTGCCTATACCTGCAGAAAACCACCCCGACTCCCCAGCAGTTTCCCCGCCGGGCCGGGTCCCAACCACCATACAAAAAGAAACTAGACATACAAAAAGAAACTAGAGGGCCGCAGAGAAGGTTTGGTGGGCTTGGACCTGGTCGATCATCTCAAGGATGTCCTGGGGATCAGGGGTAGGCAGTTGGTTGGGGACAGAGGAAATGCGCTCCTCTTCCTGGACAAGGTCTTCTAGCTGATTAAGGGCAGCCTGGGCTAGGGCAATCTTTTCCATCAGACTGCGGGCAATACAAGTCCCATCCTGAGAAGACTCCATCAGGTCTTGAATTTCACTGCGGAAGCGACTGGTAAACTGATTGACCTGGTTGCCGGCTTCAACGGTTTGGTTTACCAGCTTACCAATTTCAGCGGTGATAAGGCTAAACCCGGTAAACTGGCTGCCGGCTTTGTTGGCCACCACCGCCGCCTGAACGGCTAGGTATTGAATCTGGCGGCTGACCTTTTCGATGGACCGGGAGGCGGCTTGGACCGTGGTGATTTCGGCGTCGAGGGCATTCCCCACCCGGACCACCTTATCGGTGTTGGCGGAAATAGCATCTACCCCAGCAGAGACAGCCTCAAAAGCCTTTTTACTCTCCAGGGATAGGAGCTGACCAATCTGAATAAACTTCTGGTTAAGCTGGGAAACTTCGGCGGTCTTTTGGATCAAGGCTAGCTTTTGCGCTTCTAGGGCCTGATTGCGCTCTTGGATTTCGGCCTGTTTCGTCTCTAGCAGGCTGTTGTATTCCTTGACTTTGGCCTGCTCTTGGCGGAGACTGGTAAGATACTTTTGTACCTCCAATCTTTGGTTTTGCACTGACCGATTAACCAGCATCAGAATTTGGGATTGAGCCAGGAGCAGAGTGTGCAGGTCTAACAGGCGCAGGGTGCGGTCAGGGGCAGCCACTACAATTGGTTCGTAGTAGCTTTCCATAGACCGGTTTAGGGCTACTTGAGCCGCATCCCGGATCGGACAGTCGTGGGCCATCAGGGTTGGCTGGACCTGCAAAAACTCCAACAAATGACGAATCGGCCGCTTCAAAAAAAGGTCAATCCCAAAGGGCTGACTCATCTGCTCAAGAAACTTCTGACGAGAAATCATCCCCACCATTCCCTCCTCATCACCAACTATAATTACCCCCGGGAGTTCTGGTTGTTGTTCGAAGGCTTTAGAGATCAGTAGACTTACGGATTCAGGTTTAACTTGACAGGCATGGGATGGTAGATCTCCCAGGGTAGAATCAGGGGTGAGAGTGGTCAAGTCAGGCATATTTTCCCTCCCGGGTCAGGTCAACACAAGATTCCACAGTGACTATAAGGTACGCAGTTTATGAGTGGTTTAAGAGTTGATGACCCCTCGGAGTTAGGGTTTTGCCAGCGGTGGCAAATTTACCCGCCGCAGCCAACTCTGGTACACACCATTACCAAGGACCTGGGGGTCTCACCCCTCTTAGCCCAAGTGCTGATTAACCGGGGCCTGACTACGCCCACGGCAGCCCGGGAGTTTATTAACCCCGACCTGCAGAGCTTGCCTGACCCTCAAGGAGAATTCCCTGACCTGGGGTTAAGCCTAGAGCTACTCGCCCAAGCCCTAGCAACCCAGAGCCCCATCGCTATCTGCGGTGACTACGATGTAGACGGCATGACTAGCACCGCCCTCCTGCTGCGGACCCTCGGTAGCCTAGGAGGCCGGGTCCACCACGCGATCCCTGACCGGATGCACGAGGGCTACGGGCTGAACCTGCGGATCGTGGAGGACTTTGCCCGCCGGGGAGTAAAGCTAGTGCTAACGGTGGACAACGGCATCTCGGCCCTGGGGGCGGTTGCCCGCGCCCGGGAGCTCGGGCTAGCTGTAATTATTACTGACCACCACGACCTACCGGCCCAACTCCCCCCCGCCAACGCTATCCTCAATCCCAAGCAATTACCCCTGAGCTCTCCCTACCGGAGTTTGGCGGGGGTGGGGATCGCTTATATCCTGGCTGTTAGCCTGGTGCAGCACCTGCACCGGGACCGGGAATTGGTGCCAGTCCTCCTCGAGCTATTTGCCCTGGGCACCATTGCCGATCTCGCCCCCCTGAATGGAGTTAACCGCCGTTGGGTGAAGCGAGGCCTGCGGCGGCTGGCCACCTCCCAGATCCCCGGGGTACAAGCCTTGCTCCAGGTGGCAGCGGTGGGTAAGGCCACTGCCCAAACCCTCAAACCTGAGGATGTTGGCTTTCAGCTGGGGCCCAGAATCAATGCCATCGGTCGCATCGGCAATCCCCAAGTGGTAATTGAACTATTGACTACGGAGGAGCAGCAGCGGGCCCTAGCCCTGGCCCAGGAATGCGAAGCCAAAAACCTAGAGCGTCAGGAACTGTGCGCCCGGATTGAGCAGGAGGCCCTAGCCTTGATTAAGACTCCCTACCAAGAGCCGGTCCTCCTCCTAGTCCAACCCACCTGGCATCATGGGGTGGTGGGCATTGTCGCCTCCCGACTGGTGGAACGCCTGGGAGTACCGGTGTTTTTAGGCACCTTCGACGAGCAAGGTATCCGGGGCTCAGCCCGAGGGATACCGGAATTCCACGTCTTCCAAGCCCTAGAGGCAGCTCACGATGTTCTAGAAAGGTACGGCGGTCACCAGGCGGCGGGGGGGTTTTCCCTCAAGACCGAGAATTTAGCCCCCTTTCGCCAACGCCTCGAAGCCTTTGCCATGTCCACCTTAGGGCCTGAGCCCCTCAAACCCCTAGTGGCTATTGATGCTTGGGCCAGGCTCCAAGACCTCACCTGGGAGTTACAGACCGAGATCGACTCCCTCCACCCCTGTGGCCTCGCTAATCCTGATCCGGTATTCTGGACCCCTAGAGTGCAGGTGCTGAGGTATCGATGCACTGGTAAACAAAGGCAACAGCTGCGCCTGATCCTGCGGGAGGAGGGAGACCTGAGGACCTGGCAAGGGGTAGTCTGGCGGTGGGACCCGGACCGACCAGTACCCCCCTGGGTAGATTTGGCCTATCATCTGCGGCCCCGGGAGTGGCGGGGTGAAACTAATCTGGAGTTAGAGATCCTCAGTCTACGACCCTCCCAATGGCGCACCTTCCAATACCAGCACCACCCCTACACCTGCGGCCCGGAAGCTGGGGAGTCCTCCTGGCAAATCCAAAGCCCCCAAGGGCGGCGACTGCTAGTTACCCCCCAGGGCGCCCAGGTGTTGGAGTTGGACGGCACGGGCATGGAGATTGATCAAGAACAAGAACCCTACCGGGGATTGCTGGCGGCCAGCCGCAGCCCCTCTCCGGACTACAATTAATGTGGTCTTAGCAGACCTGGAAGCCTGCTGCCCGGGACGGCAGCGACCCCTTATGATTTTCCTTTCCCCCTCAAGTCATGGATACAGTTCCCTCCCCCAAGCTTTGGTATGCAGCCCTCAAACCCCCTATGTACAGCGTGGCAATCATGCCCATCTGGCTAGGCAGCACCATTGCCATGCGGCAGACTGGTCAACTCCACGGCTGGATTTTCGGCCTGTTTATGCTCTCAGCCGTACTGATCCTGGCCTGGGAGAACTTCAGCAACGACGTGTTTGATGCGGCTACCGGGGTTGACGTTAACAAATTCAATTCCCTGGTGAATATCACCGGTAGACCGGGCCTAATCTTTTGGCTCGCCCAGGGGTGTCTAATCCTAGGCCTGCTGGGGATTGGGGCTATCTGTTACCTGCAGCAGGACCCGACCGTTGGGTTGATCGTCTTAACCTGCTGTCTCATCGGCTACGTCTACCAGGGCCCCCCCTTTCGCCTCAGCTACCTGGGCCTAGGGGAGCCCCTGTGCTTCTTAGCCTTCGGGCCCTTGGCCTGCAGTGCCGCCTACTACAGTCAGACCCAGAGCTGGTCCTTGATCAACCTGGCCGCCTCGGTACCCCTGGGGTTAGCTACCACTTTGATTCTGTTTTGCTCCCATTTCAACCAAGTACACGACGACACGGCCGTCGGTAAACTTTCCCCGGTAGTCCGGTTGGGAACTGAGCGCTCAGCTAGACTTTTACCCTGGTGGTGCGGCAGCATCTACGGTCTGAACACCCTGTTTGTAGGAGCGGGCCTGTTTCCCTTGGGCACCCTGGTGACCCTAGGGGTGATCCCCGCGGCCATCAACCTGTGTCGGTTTATCAGCTCTCAGCACGACCAACCCGAAAAACTCACCTTCTGCCGGCTCATGGCCGTGCGCGTCCACTTCTGGAGCAGCCTCCTACTGGGGGTAGGTTTTGCCCTCAGTCCCTAAACTTGCCGCCGGCCCCCCAACCCATGACTACCATCTCCTCCAATTTCCTGGCCGCCATTCCCTGGGAGGGACTCTTCTCCACCCAGGGGATTATGGTGATGCTCTTGGTCGGCTACGCCGGGGCCATGTGGGCTTTTTTAGCCAGCACCCCCAAGGTCTACACGGTCATGGTCTCCCGCCTCGAAACCGCCCAGGATTTCTATGAAGGGTGTCTGAATCTCACCCCTGCCCAAGTGCCGGCCCACTACTACTACTCCTATGAACACACCCTAGGGTCGTCTCTCGAACCCATGGCCCTAGGCCAAGCTCGGGGTTTGGGGGCCGGGGAGGGTCTCTGGTACCAACTACAGAAGAACACTCAACTACACGTGGTGGCCGGGGCCGGGCCAGGGGAGAAGGGGGCAGAGCGCCACCTCTGCCTGGACCGGGAGTGCTTGCAAAAACTGCTGCTGCGGGTAGAGATCCACCAGGTCAAGCACCGGATTCGCCAACAACAGCCTCTAGTGTTTCTGGCCAAGGACCTCCAAGGGCGGACCCTGGAATTTGTGGAGGTTTCTAACTCTCCGGCCTAAGGAGAGGAAAAGCAATCACGTCCCGGATACTGGCAGAATCTGTCAGGAGCATCACCAGCCGGTCAATACCCATCCCCATTCCGCCCGTGGGGGGCATGCCGTACTCTAGGGCGGTAATGAAGTCCTCGTCTACCCCTGCCGCTTCCTCATCCCCCGCCGCCCGGCGGGCTGCCTGGGCCTCGAGGCGCCGTCTTTGCTCGAGGGGGTCAGTAAGCTCCGAGAAGCTGTTGGCGGTTTCACGACCGACTACAAACAACTCAAAACGCTCCACCAGCCCGGGCTTAGATCGGTGAGTTTTCGCTAAGGGAGATATCTCCACCGGGTAATCAAGCACAAAGGTCGGTTGGACCAAAGTAGCTTCTACCCGTTGCTCAAATACCGCATTCATCACTTGACCCGGGGACAGACATCCCTCTAATCCCTCAATGCCCAAGGCCTCGGCGGCAGCTCGGGCCTCAGGCAGGGTGGTGAACTTCTCGAAGTCAAGGCCAGTCTCAGCCTGGACTACCGCCGCCATGGTCACACGCCGCCAAGGGGGACTCAAGTCGACAGAGACACCCTGATAGGAAATCTGCAGAGTGCCGAGCACTTCCTGGGCAACGGTGGTTACCAGGTCCTCCGTAAGAGCCATCATGTCCTGGTAGTCCGCGTAGGCTTGGTAAACCTCTACGGAGGTAAATTCTGGGTTATGCCGGGTGGAGACTCCCTCGTTGCGGAAGATCCGCCCCAACTCAAATACCTTCTCGAAACCCCCCACCACGAGCCGCTTCAGGTGTAACTCAGTGGCAATCCGCAGGTACAGGGGTAACTCTAGGGTGTTGTGGAAGGTGACAAAGGGCCGGGCATCGGCTCCTCCTGCCTCGGTCTGCAAAACTGGGGTTTCAATTTCCAAAAATCCCCGCCGGTCTAGGTAGCGCCGCAGGGCAGCGGTGATCAGAGCCCGGGTCCGGAAGGTCTGGCGCACCTGGGGATTAACCATCAGGTCAACGTAGCGCTGACGATACCGCTTAGCCACATCTGTTAGGCCGTGCCACTTATCTGGGAGGGGTTGGAGAGCTTTGCTTAGGAGGGTATAGGAGGTCACCTTGATCGATAGTTCACCTCTTTCGGTCCGTTTAAGGGTCCCTTGGGCTCCCAAAATGTCCCCGAGGTCTACTAGGTGCTTCAGCTGCTCAAAGGCAGTCTGGAGGGCTTGGCGCTCTAGATACAGTTGAATTGTACCACTCTCATCCTCCAGGTTCAAGAAGGCCAACTTACCCAAAACCCGCTTAGCCTTAACCCGTCCCGCAACCGCCACTCCCAAATCCACTTCAGCCCCCGGCTCCAGGTGGGCAAATTTCGCCTGCAGGTCCGCGTGGGAGTGGGTGGATTCCCAGCGATAGGGGTAGGGGTCAATACCCTGCTCTCGGCAGGCTGCCACCTTGCCAATGCGAGTAGCCCGAATTTCCGCAAGGGTATTTTGAGGTTCGGTCATGGGAAAATAAGAACGGTAAAGGCTACGGGGAAGGTCCGCCAATACCCCTGAGCTGGAGAACTTACTCTGGTTTCTCTGGGGATCGGATCGTGCTAGATTTGGTTTGGGTCTGTTGCGCACCCGGGGGGCCTGGGAACGTATTGCCCCAGCAAAGGCTTTACTTGGGTTAAGACTCTCCAGGATAACCGTCTAGGCTCCCCGGCCCAGAAGCGGAGTATGCTCGGAGAGGGTTAGGCATCTAGACCTTGTCAGTATACCAAAATGGAGTCTGAAGGATGGACCTTGATCTGCGTGTAGTAATTGTACTGCTCCCTATCGGTTTGGCAGCCGGCTGGGCAGGCTATAACATTGCCAAAGCTGCCCTTGCTCAGGTGCAAGCTTTCCTGAATAAGTCCTCCTGAGCCGACCGTGCCGTTGCCAGCAGCTGGGTAGGGCCAGGGTAGACGGATCCAAAACCCTGGCCTAGCCATAGCAAGTACTCTACATTCCCGGCCGGACCGAGGAGAGGAGACCACGTCAGCCCGGCGTAGCCCCAGCTCTGGGCTGCTGCAGCACTCATCACTCCCGCTAGGGCCCGGGCCTGCAGTTCTGGCTCCCTAACCACACCTTTTTTGCCCACTTGGTCCTTGCCAACCTCAAACTGAGGCTTGACTAGCAAAACTAGCTCCCGGGGTGGCCTGAGTAGGGACCATAACTTGGACAAAATCTTCTGCAGGGAAATGAATGACACATCCACTACCCCCAGGTCCGGCCAAGGGTCCTCCGGTCCGTAGAGCTCCTCGGGTTGCAGGTAGCGTAGGTTAGTGCGCTCCCTCAGAACTAAGCGCTGGTCTTGGCGCAGTTTCCAGTCCACCTGTCCATAACCCACATCAATCCCGTAAACCCGGTGCGCCCCGGCCTGCAGCAGACAGTCAGTGAAGCCGCCGGTGGAAATTCCCCCATCAAGAACTACCCTCCCCGCCACCTGTACCTCGAAGGCTTGCAAGGCCTTGGCTAGCTTCAAGCCGCCCCGGGAAACGTAACTGGGCTGCTGCTTCAGAAGCACTGTTACGCCTGGGTCCACGAGAGTACCCGATTTATCCACCACCTGCTGATTGACCAGGACTGCCCGGGCCAGGATTAAAGCCTGAGCCTGCTGTCGGGAAGCGCACAGGCCCCGCTCTACCAACAATAGGTCGAGGCGCTGCTTAGCCACGGTCAGGCCCTTGCTCCACCTCGGGGATCAACTCGGGTAGTAGGAAGCGATGCTGGGAGCCCGCCAAGAGCTTGAGTAACTGCGGCTTGGGGTCGTAGAACAGAAACAGTATCCGGTCCCCTACCTGCCATTGTTCTCCCACCTGGACTACTTGCAACCCTTCACCCCGTTCCCGGACTAGAGGCAGCAACTTGCCACAGGCACTGAGGCGCTGCAGGGCTTCTGCCCGCCCAGGTAAGCTCTCCTCATCCGCGAGAGTAGTTTCCCCTAGTTTTACCTCTCCCCCCTCCAAGTACTGATTCCAGGTTCTAATGCCTAGGTCCGGGACAAAAGCCTGGGGAATCTTACCCTTGTCATTGGCAGGGGTAACCTGGGGGTCCCGGGGAAAGACCGCTAGCACCCGTGGGGGAGAAAACTCCTCCACCGCCCGCTGGGCCAGTACCTGGTTGACCTCCCCATTACTGGTCATGGCTAAGAAGGTCCCCACCCGGGGTAAGCCTGCCTGCTCTAGCACCTCGGTTTCCAAAGCACTGCTGAGGAAGCACTTGAGGTCCTGGTTCCAGGCAATCTGACAAGCCTGGGCATCCGTATCAATCAGGACTACTAGTTCACCGTGTTCCTGAAAGAGGCGAGCCACAAGGCAGCTCAGGGGATGACAACCCACGATCACCGCTCCCCTAGCCTGCCGGGAGGTGATCCCCAACCACTGGGCCACAAATCGAGCACTAAGGCCTTGCAGAAAAACCGTCATGATGATGGTCAAAAATACCAGAGCCTTAATGGCGTCACCCCCATTAATTCCCTGGCTAGTGAGAATCAAGGCGAACAGGGAAGCTACCGAGGCAGCCACTATCCCTCGGGGGGCCACCCAGGCTAAAAACAGCTTCTGCCGCCAGTTGAAGCCACTTCCCCAGGTACACACCAGAATACTGAGGGGCCGGACTAAGAACATCAAACTGAGGACCGTCAAAGACCCTCCCCAGCCCAGGGCTACCAGGCTATCGAGGGATAGATCTGCCGCCAAGAGGATAAACAAAACCGACACGGCCAAAACCGTCAGCTGGCCCTTAAAGCGCCTCAGGAGTCGCGCCTCAGGCACGTCGGCCCCCCGCAGCACTAACCCCGCTACCACTGTGGCCATCAAACCTGACTCACTGCGGATCATTTGGCCCAAACCAAACAATCCCCAGACCCCAGCCAACACCACCAGGTTCTTGAGGTCCTCTGATAGGAACCGGCCCCGCTGCAGGATCAGGACCATAAGGCCACCGCCCACAACACCCAAGGCTGCGCCGATGCCCAGACGCGTGGCCAAACTGCCCACCACCGTCAGCCAGTCGGTGGTACCGCTGATAATCAGGTTCAAGACCACCACTGCCAAGATCGCCCCCAGGGGGTCTACTAACACCCCTTCCCCCTCCAGGAGAGTAGCCGTAGAGCGGTCAACCTGCACTTGCTTCAGGAGAGGACTGATTACAGTTGGGCCGGTCACCACTACTAAGGAAGCGTACAGGAAAGCTAGGGGCCAGGGAAATTCACTCAGCCAGTGGGCCGCTACCCCACCCAGGAGCAGGGTGATCCATGTCCCTAGCAGGACTAGGTTACGCAAACTCCCGGAAACTTGCCCCATTTCCCGCAATTCCAGGTTAAAACCCCCCTCAAATAGAATCACCGCCACCGATAGGGCAACGATCACATCCAAGCCGGACCCGAGGAGATTGGGGTGGAGAATATCCAGCCCGTCTGGTCCAAGAAGAATGCCAAACATTAGTAGAAAGACAATCCCGGGTACCTGTAAGTACTCGGCTAGCACCTGGGCAGTAATCCCCGCCCCGACGGTGATCACCATGAGCAATGTCAGCTCTAGGGAAGCTTCCATCGTCTGACTACCATCCTTGTACAGGTCAACCTAACCATAAACACATCTACGGCCCCTTCCCCGGCGGTCCAGGCAAACCCTGTAGAACAATCCTAAGCCAGTCCGGTCCTTACCCGTTAAGGCCCTGGCTAACCAGGGGGTAGATCAACTAGGCATGGCAAACACCAAATTTTCCGACTCTAATGCGAAACCTTGGGGGAAGCGAGTAGCCAGGTCATAGATAGCCCCCTGGAAATTAGCCCCACTCACATCAGCAGCCCGGAGAATAGCCCCGCACAGATTGGCCCTGTAAAGATTGGCCTGGGCTAGGTTTGCCCCTGTCAAGACCCCTTGCCGCAGATCAGCGTAGGCTAGATCGGCAGATTTTAGTTCGGCATAGCTTAGGTCAGCCCGCTGGAGATAGGTAGCCCGCAGGTCGGCTTGGCGCAGCTGGGTCCCCTTCAGTAATCCATCGGCCAAGTTAGAGCCAATCAAAATCGCCATGATACAGTTAGCCTCTACCAAGTCCACTCCTTGGGCCTTCACCACCCGCAGGTCAGCGGCACGCAAGTCCGCCCGCCGGAGCCTTACCCCTCCTAGCTGGGCACCGAGGAGTACGCTTTCCCCGAGGACTGCCTCCCGCAGGTCTGCCTCCTGCAGGATTACCTCCGGCAGGTAGGCCGCCTCCAAAAGTGCTCCCCGCAGTTGGGCCCCAGAGAAGTCTCTTGCCCCTCCCTGGTAAAGTTGCAGGAGTTTCTCCGCCGTTAGGTCAAGCGGGGAGGGATGGGGCTCGGAGGGGAAAGGGTCTGGCAAGGGCTTCCAGGGGAACACAGCTTCTCCTTGGTGGGACACAGCTTGTTTGCCAATGGCATACAATCACTATAAGTTTTGATCGTTATTCCTCACCTAATTCTAGTGCCCCATGCAACTATCCCCCCAGGAGAAAGATAAGCTTCTGGTCTTCACCGCCGGTCTGGTGGCGGAGCGGCGCTTAGCTCGAGGCCTTAAGCTGAACTATCCCGAGGCCGTAGCTTATCTGTCAGCAGCTATTCTTGAGGGGGCCCGGGAGGGCAGGACTGTTGCTGACCTGATGGCCTACGGTACTACCCTGCTGCGGCGGGACCAGGTGATGCCTGGCATCCCCGAAATGATTCTGGAGGTCCAGGTAGAGGCCACCTTTCCCGATGGTACTAAACTGGTTACCGTCCATAATCCCATCCTCTGAACAGGAGCTAGGCGATGATTCCCGGTGAGATGTTTGTGGTGGCAGGTAGCCTAGAGTTAAACCAGGGGCGGCCAAAGGTGGAGCTGACAGTGGAAAGTCGCGGTGACCGACCGATCCAGGTCGGGTCCCACTTCCACTTCTACGAGGTAAACCCGGCCCTGGAGTTTGACCGCGACCAAGCCTGGGGGATGCGCCTAGATATCCCCGCCGGGACGGCGGTGCGCTTTGAGCCGGGAGACACCCGCCGGGTCACCCTGGTAGCCCTGGGGGGAACCCGGGAGGTATACGGTTTTAATGGTCAAGTGAACGGGAGCTTAGACCAGCCTAGGTCTAGGCATTAGGGACAGCGGGCTGGCGCAGGTAAGCCTGGATAAACGGCTCCAGACCCCCATCCATCACCCCAGTAATATCCGTCGTCTCCCAGTTGGTACGTAGGTCTTTGACTAGTTGGTAGGGATGGAAGACGTAGTTGCGGATCTGGTTTCCCCAGGCCGCTTCGAGAATGTCACCGCGAATGTCGGCAATTTCTTGGGCTCTTTGCTCCTGAGCAATAACTAGGAGTTTGGCCTTGAGCCGGGCGAGGGCTTTTTCCTTGTTTTTGAGTTGGGAGCGCTCCTCAGTGCAGCGGACCATAATCCCGGTGGGAATATGCCGCACCTGCACCGCCGTTTCCACCTTGTTGACGTTTTGGCCACCTTTGCCCCCGGACCGGCTGGTGATCACCTCTAAGTCCTGGTCAGGAATCACCACCGACACCGTGTCATCGATCATCGGCATCACGTCCACCCCCGCAAAGCTAGTTTGCCGTTTGCCGTTGGCGTTAAAGGGGGAAATGCGCACTAACCGATGGGTACCCTTTTCTGAACGTAGGTAACCGTAGGCGTAATCCCCGAGGATTTCTAGGGTGGCGGATTTAATCCCAGCCTCATCTCCCGGAGAAAGCTCCGCCAGTTGGACTTGATAGCCCTGGTCAGCCCCCCAGCGACTGTACATCCGCAGGAGCATCTCAGCCCAATCCTGGGCGTCGGTGCCCCCCGCTCCAGCGTTAATGGTTAACACCGCCGACTCGCGGTCGTAGGGTTGACACAGCAGCTGCTGCAGCTCCCACTGGTCTAGGGTCTGACCGATTTGGGCTAGGTTAACCACCGCCTCTGCCCGGAGAGCCTCATCGTCAGATAACTCCAGCAGTTCGACTATGGCCCGAGTATCAGCCAGGCGCTGCTGCCAGCTTGCTAACTGTTCTCGGGCAGACTTGAGGCGATTTAGCTCCTGGAGAGTCTTTTGAGCTTGGGGGGCATCCTCCCAAAACTGACTTTGGGAGGCCTGATGCTCCAAGTCGGCAATATCAGCATCTAGGGCAGGCAGGTCAAAGGTAGTCCTGGGTTTTCCCCAGGCGCGCCGTGAGCAATTCCAGACCTCGTTTGAGATCGACTAGCATTTCCATCGGTAATACACCAGACAACTAGGAACGGAGGGAACTGAAGACTTGGCTGGCGGCTGCTACCCCAGCTCCGGGGTTAAAATCAGCCACTCCTAGCTCCTGCAAGGTCGCCTCGAGGGCCGCCACCGCCGCCAGAATATCCCGGTCACCCACAAACCCCAGGTGGCCAATACGGAAAATCTTACCACTCAGGTGGTCTTGGCCCCCGGCCAGGACGATGTCAAACCTCTTCTTCACTAGGGAGCGCACCTGTTCTGCTCCCACCGTCGTGGGGGCCACCGCTGTAATCGCCGGGCTGGCAGCCGCGTCAGGGGCAAACAAGGGTAAGTTGAGGGCCTTGACTGCCGCCCGAGTCGCCCTCATCAGGCGCTCATGCCGACTGAAGACCCCCTCAAGACCCTCCGCCTGCAACAGCTGCAAGGAGGCTTGGAGAGCGAAAAAGAGATTAACAGGAGGGGTGAAAGGGGTAGTGTTCTTAGCGTAATCCTGGCGGTACAGGCCCAGGTCAAGGTAGAACCGGGGCAGTGTGGCACGTTTGTAGGCGTCCCAGGCCCGCTCGCTGACACTGACAAACCCCAGCCCGGGGGGCATCATGTAACCTTTTTGGGAACCCGAGGCCACCACGTCTAGGCCCCATTGTGCCACTGGTACGCTGACCGCCCCGAGGCTAGTAACCGCATCAACAATGATCAAGGCCTCTCCGTGAGCTTTGACGTGACGGTTGATGGCCTCGAGGTCATTGATCACCCCGGTGGAGGTTTCACTGTGGGTGATCACCACAGCCTTGATGCGCTTCTCCCGGTCTGCAGCCAACTTTTCTGCTACCTGTTCTGGGTCTAGAGGCTGACCCCACTCGGCAATGACCGGATCCACCTCTAGGCCATAGGCCTGGCACACCTCCACCCAGCGCTCACCAAACTTGCCATTGTTGCCCACCAACACCCGGTCACCAGGACTGAGGAAATTGATGATGCTTGCCTCCATGGCCCCCGTGCCACTGACCGTCAAACTGAGCACATCCCCTTGGGTTTGGTGTAGCCACTTCAACCCCTGGTTTACTTCCGCCATCACCTGGCTAAACTCCCCACTGCGGTGACCAATCGGGTGTTTAGCCATGGCCAAAAGCACAGATTCAGGCACTGGCGTGGGACCGGGAATCATCAACATCAGTTTGTCTTTCATAGCGGTAGCAGCAGGACCTAGGAGGGGAGGGTTGACAAAAAGTGCACCAGAGGTATAGTTGTTCTTAGCTAGTCTCCGAGCAACTATAATCTATCATGAACCTAAACAGCGTCGTCCTGGTTGGCCGCGCCGGCACCGACCCAGAGCCCAAGTTTTTCGAGTCCGGCAAGAATGTCTGCACCTTCACCCTGGCCGTAGACCGCCGCTCCCGTACCAGTGACCAGCCAGACTGGTTCAATCTGGAAATGTGGGGAAAAACCGCCGAGGTGGCCGCTAACTACGTACGCAAGGGCAAACTGATCGGGGTTCGAGGTTCCTTAAAGTTTGATACCTGGCAAGACCGTAATTCTGGGGCGACCAGGAGCCGGCCAGTGATCCTGGTCAATGACCTGGAACTGCTCGGTTCCAAGGCCGAGTCGGGCGGACCCATGCCAGAAACCCCAGCCTCCTAAACCTCTTGCCCCATGCTTCCTCAGCCCCTAGACGTCCCCACCGCTATCCGGCAGCGCCGAGCGATCAAGAGCTTCCAGGCTACTCCCCTAGCCCCAGAGACCATTACTCAGCTTGTAGAGTTGACCGTTGCCGCCCCGAGTAGCTATAACCTCCAGGACTGGCAGATAATTCTAGTCCAAGACCCCCAGCAGAAAGCAGCCCTGGCCGCCGCTGCCCACGGTCAAGCCCAGGTTTCCCAGGCTCCAGTGACCTTTGTGTTTGCTGCCGACAGTCAAGTCTGGGCTACCCACTTACCACTAGTCCTCCAGCAGGCTCAAGCCCTGGGAGCCTGGCCTGAGGCTACCATTGCCTACTTCCACAACCAGGTGCCCCAGTTTCAGGCGAGCCTAGGCCCTAAGGCCCGAGAGTACGCGGTCAAGGACGCCATGATTGCTGCCACTCACCTAGCCCTAGCTGCCGAAAGCCTGGGCTTGGCTACCTGTTTAATGAACGGTTGGGATGAACAGCAGGTCAAGCAGGTGATCGGGGCCGCCAACAACCCCACCCTAGCTATTGCCGTCCTGGTAGCTGTAGGGTATCCAGCTCTGGCCCGCCAGTATCCCGGTCGACTCCCCTTGGCCCAGAATGTTTTTCTTAACCACCTGGGCCAACCCTACCCGGTCGACTAGACTAGTCAGGGGGCGGAACCGTTACTGGTACCCTCCCGCACTAGGGCATTATCATCTACCCCTTTACCAGGGCACTCTAGCCCCAGAACCTGCAGGTCGGCATCGACCATCAGATGGACTAGCTGTTCGAAGGTGATGGTAGGCTGCCAGCCCAGCTTTTCCCGAGCCTTGGTAGGGTCTCCCAGCAACAGATCCACTTCTGTAGGCCGCAGGTAGCGCTGGTCGAATTTTACCCAGTCTTGCCATTTAAGGTTGACGTAACCAAAGGCAATCTCCAGAAATTCCGCCACCGAGTGGGTCTCACCCGTAGCAATGATGTAGTCGTCGGGTTGGTCTTGCTGCAGCATCATCCACATGGCTCGCACGTAGTCCCGGGCGTACCCCCAGTCCCTTTTTGCCTCCAGGTTGCCCAGGTAGAGGCCATTTTGCTTACCGGCGACGATGCGGGCGATGGCTCGGGTGATCTTGCGGGTGACAAAGGTTTCCCCCCGCCGGGGGCTTTCGTGGTTGAACAAAATCCCATTGCAGGCAAATAGGCCGTAGGACTCTCGGTAGTTAATGGTTTGCCAGTGGGCATAAACCTTGGCACAGGCGTAGGGGCTCCGGGGATAGAAGGGTGTAGTCTCGGCTTGGGGGACCTGTTGCACCTTGCCAAACATTTCCGAGGAGCCAGCCTGGTAAAATCGTACGCCTCTGCCCGTGCGTTGCTGGTAATCCCGCAGAGCCTCCAAAAGCCGGAGAGTACCCATAGCTACCGTATCTACCGTGTACTCTGGGGCATCAAAACTCACCCGCACGTGGGACTGGGCTCCGAGGTTGTAAATCTCCGAGGGCTGGACCTGCTCGATCAGCTTGCGCAGAGTAGTACCATCGGTCAAATCCCCGTAGTGCAGGTGCAGGCGCACTCCCTCCTGGTGGGGGTCTTCGTAGAGATGGTCGATGCGGTCAGTGTTGAAGGTAGAGGTACGGCGGATTAATCCGTGCACCTGGTAACCTCGGTCTAGAAGCAGCTCACTAAGGTAAGAACCATCTTGACCGGTGATACCGGTGATCAGGGCAATGGGAGGGGTTGTCATCTTGGTCCTGGAAAAAGCGGGGAAGCATTGTAACTATGGTGGCCTGGGGATTTCTCTTAGGCTCAGTAGGCCCCATTACGGCGAGGCAGCAGCACCACAGCCAAGGTCCGGCAGATAAGGAGGAAATCCAACCAGAAGGTGCGGTGGATGGCATAGTAAAGGTCCATCTTAATCCGCAAGTCATAGGGAATATCGTTGCGACCAGAAACTTGCCAAATACAGGTAATCCCCGGCTTCTTGGTAAGAATTTTATCGATGTGGTGACCGTAGCGGGGCAACTCTTCCGCCACTAGGGGCCGAGGCCCAACTACACTCATGTCTCCACGCAGGACGTTCCAAAATTGAGGGAATTCGTCTAGGCTAGTGACCCGCAAAAATTTACCAATCCAGGTAATGCGGGGGTCCTGTCTAAGTTTGAAGTTGTTGGTAAACTCCTCCTGCAGATGGGGGGCCTGGGCCAACATTTGCGGTAAGATTGCCTCCGCGTTGACTACCATGGTTCGAAACTTGAAGCATTTGAAGGGGCGGCGATGGCGACCGATCCGCTCCTGGACATAAAAAACTGGTCCCGGGGAGGCCGTGTAAACTAGCAGGGCCAATAGGAGGTACAGGGGGGAGAAAGCCACCAGTACAGTGATCGAAAACAGGATGTCAAACACTCGCTTGGCTTGGGGGCCATCAATCCATGACTGGGTTTTAGACTTGCTCCGGGGACGTTTTGAGCGTCTTACTACCCGGGAAATCTTACCCCTGACCAGGGTTCTTACCGATTCCCGGGAGACTAATTGGCTATCAGCAGTCATGTTCCTCCTTCACTCCACACCCCAGAAACACACTTAATCTTTTTAGGCAACCCTGCTGGGCCAAATCTTAACTTAAGGATTTCTCACTGCCAACAGGATACATAATTTTTGCTTAAAAAATCTACAGAGAATTTTTGCCAACAATCGGCTAGATGACTGAGGTATTCCTCCTGGAAGCGCTGGGGGCGGAACCGTTGGGCGTGGTCACGAATGACTCCAGGGTCAAACTCACAGCCGCGGGCGTACTCCACCGCCTCGGCCAGGGCGAGGGGGTGCTGGGGAGAGAAAAATAAACCTGTGCCCTGCTGGGGATGGTGCCGGAAATCGAGGATTGTCTCTAGGGCTCCTCCCTGCCCGTAGGCAATCACTGGCGTACCGCAGGCCTGGGCCTCCACCGGGGCAATGCCGAAGTCCTCACAGGCCGCGTAGATGAATGCCCTGGCTCCCGCCATATACTCTTGCACAACACTCTGGGGCTGGGGGCCAAGTATCCGTACCTGAGGGCCAGCTAAGCGTTTCAGGCGAACTAGTTCCGGACCACCACCAATTACCACTAGGGGATAACCAAGGCGGTTAAAGGCCTCAACAATCAGGTCAACTTTTTTGTAGCTGACCAGACGGGAGACAGTCAGGTAGTAGTCTTGTTTATCGGGTTGGAAGGGGAAGCGGTCTACCTGGACGGGCGGGTAGATGACCCTAGCCGGCCGGCGATAACAGCGCCAGATCCGCCGGGCCGTGTGCTGGGAGTTGGCAATGAAGAAATCTACCCGGTTAGCGGTGATAACATCCCACTGGCGGAGTTTGTGCAGCAGGTGACGGGTGAGCAGACCTGGCAAACCCCGACCCAGGGGACTGGCCGCCAGGTACTCAAAGGTGAGGTCCCAGGCATAACGCATGGGCGTGTGACAGTAACACACATGCATTTGCTGGGAGGTAGTGAGTACTCCCTTGGCTACCGTGTGGGAGGAGGAAAGGATAACGTCGTAGTCCCCCAAATCCAGTTGCTCAATCGCTAAGGGCAACAGGGGGAGATACTTCTGGACCCCCCGCCAGCTCCCGGGCAGGTGCTGCACAAACGTGGTACCGACCTGTCTACCCCATAGGTAGCTGTGGGGATTGCTCGACTCGAAATCGATCAGGGCGTACACCCGAGCGTCAATGTGCCGGAGAATTTCTTGCACCACTAACTCTGAACCGCCCGTAGCCAGGGGGGTTAGCCACTCGTGTACCAGAGCATACCGCAGATCCGTTGGAGGCCTCCAACCCTGAGGAGACCGCCCAGGATCGCTGCTGCTGCCATTAAGTGGCTCTGGTGGCAAGGTCAAACCTTGGCCTCAAGGGATTTTAAGTACTCGGTATTCACTCCGGACTCGCGGGTGAGGGCAATTTTGCCAGTACGGGCAATTTCCTGAATCCCAAATTTGGTGAGGACCTGGACGATGGCCACTAGTTTGCCCGGGTCCCCTACCACCTCCAGGGTCAGAGACTGTTCAGCCACGTCCACTACCCGGGCCCGGAAGATCTGGGCAAGTTCCAAGATCTCGGAGCGCTTGTCACTGGGGGCACTCACCTTCAGCAGCATTAATTCCCGCTCAACACAGGGAATGACGGTGATATCCTGCACCTTGAGGACATTGATTAGCTTATAAAGTTGCTTGGTGAGCTGTTCGATCACGTGGGCATCACCAGGGACTACCATGGTGATTCGGGAAATCCCAGCTTCCTCGGCTGGCCCCACCGCCAGACTCTCAATGTTAAAGCCCCGACGAGCGAACAAGCCAGCAATCCTGGTGAGGACCCCTGCTTCATCTTCAACTAGAACTGATAGAGTGTGCTTCATGACCTGGGGACTTAGGGTAGACAGGGGGGGAATTGACCAGCTATCCAGTTGAGAATCGCTGGGTTGACTTGCTCCGGAGCTTCATCTTGGGGGCAGTGCCCAACCCGGTCTAGGGACACCAGGGTTACGCGCGGGTTGAGGGCCGTAAATCTAGGAGCTAGCTGGTAGGGAATCATGCGGTCTTCACGCCCCCAAATCAGCAGCATCGGCAAGTCGAGGGTAGGCAACAGTCCGGCAACCCGGGGGCCAAAATCTGGCCGGGTCATAGCCTTAGTGATCCGGTAGAAGGCCTCAGCTGCCCCTTGATCGTAGGCGGGCCGGCTAAGGATAGTGACTAACTCTGGAGTGACTGCCTGGGGATTGGCGTAGGCAAGCTTAGCCCAAGGCCCCACCACCCCCGGCCGGCGGACTAGGTAGAACAGAGCCTTAAGCACCGGCGGAGAGGCCACCAGGTTTTCGGCCAGGCTGGCTAGGGACTGCAACCAGGGGGCAACCATGGCTGTACGAGCCCCTGGGTCCGGGAGACTGAGCATCACTAGTCCTCGGGCCATCTCTGGGTAGGTACCCGCGGCCGCTAGGGCTAGGAGGGCGCCAATGGAGTTGCCTATTAGTATGGCTGGACGGCTGATCAGAGCCCGCCAGAAAGCATACAGCTGTTCCACCCAAAGAGCAATGCTGTAGTCAGCGCCGGCCTTTTGGGAGGCCCCAAAACCCAACAGATCCAGGGCATAGACTGGGTGGCGCTGGGCTAGGACGGGGAGATTATGGCGCCAGTGGCCGATGGAAGCACCAAAGCCGTGGATCAACACGAGGGGGACGGAGGAGTAATGGGCTTGGGGAGGACGGAGATAACTGTAACGGGTCTGCCAGCCCCGCCAGGCCCAATCTCTTTGCTGACCCCAGGACTTGGGTGGGGGGAGGGTTGTCATAGTTACCGCCTACGATATCTGAATTGGAATATTCCAGTCAACCCCAAACTACCAGGGCCTTGCCGCGGCCTTGTCAGGAGCGGCCCCAACACAATAGACTGTATGAGCAGGGCTCTCATCTTGGCAGTTGCGTGCAGCATGGCCTTTCCAATTTCCCAGGGCTTATTTGCTCTCGACATAATTGATTTTTATGCCATTCTTGGCGTGCCCGTGACGGCAGACGTCAAGGAACTGCGCAAACGTTACTTGGTTATCTCCCGCAGTCTACACCCGGACAGCCGCCATGGCAGCAGTCCCGGGGAGATGCAGCTGGCCACAGACTGGCTAGCGCAAATGGTCAATCCGGCTTACAAAAGGCTAACGGATGAGAAGGAACGTGCAGAGTACAATCTAATCCTAAAGTTGAAGGCCAAACAGTGTCTTGATAAGTCAGGGTTAATCCGCCTGGCCCCTGACCAGCATTTGCCCCCAGGCCCTCCCGGAGAGGCGGCTTACCTGGCCAAACTAAGCGAACTTGCCCAGGGTCAGTACGAAACCCTAGGAGAAGTAGTTAAGTTCACTGGCCAGATCAGTGAGGTAAACTTGGCCTTCCTGCTTTGGCAGCAAGAGGGGATTCCGTCGGCCACGGTAGCTCCCCGGGTAGAACCCCGACCTGTTGTCCGAGCTGCCGCCTCCGAAGTTGCCAAGGCTACCACGAACGACATCAACCCCCGTCTCAACAGCGTCTCCTACGCCGAGGAGTACTGCCGGCGGGCCGAGGAGTTGATCGGCAAGAATCAATTTGCCGCTGCCCTGCAGGAAGTGCGCGATGGTCTCAAAATCGACCCTGGTAGCGTGCGCTGCCTTATCCTAGAAGGAAAAATACATCTGCTGCAGAATCAACTCACCCTGGCGCGGATCTATTTTGACCGCGCCCTCAAAGTCGACCCCCAGAACCCTGAGGCCGCCGATGGCAGACAGCAGGTAGAGCGCAGACTTAAAGCAGCCGGGGCGGCTAAGACTCCCACCCCACCGCCTAAAGATAATAAGCCTAATGGTGGCCTGTTTGGCGGCCTGTTCGGGGGAAAAAGGAAGTAACTTCTATGGTTTACCAATCCCCCACTGGGGCTCGGGACCTCCTACCCTTAGAAGTAGCCCAGAAGCGATGGATCGAGGAGCATCTACAGCGGGTATTTCACAGCTGGGGTTACCACCGGATCATTACCTCCACCCTTGAGCGGCTGGACACGCTCATGGCCAAGGGAGCCATCGACTCCCGGACTGTGTTCCACATTCAGGGAGTAGGAGAAGAGCTTCTGGGCCTGCGGCCTGAGCTGACCGCCTCCATCGCACGGACCGTCGTCACCCGGATGGACGGGGTCTCTTTCCCCCAGCGTTTGTACTATACTGCCAACGTATTTCGCCGCTCCAGCGCTAGTACGCACAACAGTCAGCAGGAGTTTTATCAGGCTGGTGTGGAGTTACTCGGAGCAGGGGAGCTGGCGGCCGATGCGGAGGTGCTGCTGCTGCTAGCCGAGAGTCTGGAGAGCCTAGGGGTCTGCCCGGGGGAGACCGGTTGGCAGCTTTTACTTGGGGAAGCTAGTCTCACCGAATCGCTCCTCCGGGAATTTCCCCCTGAGTGGCAACCCCAGGTGCGCTGGGGGATAGCTCATCTGGACCGGGTGCTGCTGGCTACCTTGCCCCTAAACCTGCAGACTCAGGCCATGTTTTTACTGGACCTGCGGGGAGAACCCAGGCACATCCTGACTAAACTAAGTCATACTCCCCTCACCCCAGCTCAAGCCGTAACTCTGGAACGGCTAGAGTCCCTGGTTGACTTGCTAGAGGGAGCCTGGGGACCCAAGTTTCCCCTCGTGGTAGACTTAAGCCTCACTCAAGATTTTGCCTACTACACTGGCATTATCTTTGAAGTAATCGGTCACACTCCCCACGGGCCACGAGTGATTGGCCAAGGGGGACGCTACGATCAGCTCCTGGGAGTCTACCATCCCCGGGGAGAAACTCAACCAGGCATTGGCTTTTCCTTGCACTTGGAAGAACTACATCAGATGCTATCAGCAGCCTCCCAGTTACCTCAGTGTAGTCCGGGGCCAGAGGCTCTAGTGGCAGCCCTAACTCCCCCAGCTCAGCCGGCGGCCTTTGCGGTGGCTCGAGAGCACCGCCGTACCCATCCCCAGGCCCGGGTCGTAATGGATCTAGGCCATGAACAGCCTGTTGACCGTGAGCGAGTCTTAGCCTACGCTCGAGAGCAGCAAATTCCCGCGGTCCTCTGGGTAGATATCCAGGGACAAGTATCCCCTGAATTTTTAGACTAGTCAGTCTCCTAACTCCTGGGGAGAACCTGTCAGCCTGCTGCTTTGGACTATCCGCAATTCTGACGGTGCCCTGTGTCCTCTTTTCTTTGGCTAGACCAGCTCAGCTTCCCAGACCAAACTGGGGACAAGGCCTTCCGGCTTGGCCAACTAGCCCAGAAAGGCTACACAGTCGTGCCAGGATTCGTCTTGCCCTCCTCGGTTTATCAAGAGTTTTGGGAGAGTCAGAAATGGTCTGACCCCTTGCTCACTGATTTGTTTCATTCCTCCTTCCATCTCCAGGTAGAGGATAGTTGCCAGTTGCAGGCGGTGGCCCGGCGGCTGCGGCGGGGGGTGCTAGATGCAGACCTACCTGAGACCTGGGTAGAAGAATGGTTTAGGGGAGTCGTGCCCTGGCAGGCGCCAGCCCTCCTGTTGCGGCCCTCCCTCCATATCCCGGGCCCGGGGGATAAACAGCTGCAGGGGCTGCTGCGAGACCAGGTCTGTCTACCCCAGCTGGGGGCCTTGAGTCAAGGGGTAAAACTGGTATGGGCAGAGATATTCCGGGCGGCTAGTCTGGTTTGCTGGCAGCGACGCAGTCTGCAGCTGACTCAACTCCAGTTAGGGGTGATTATCCAACCCCTACTGCCGGTGGTCAGTTCAGGAGTTTTAACTCTGGAGAGTGCCACTAATGCTCAAGTGCAGGCGATTCAAGGTCTGAGCCTAGCCCTCTCGCAGGGTGAGGTAATTCCTGATTTGTACCATCTGCACCGAGGGCAGGTGATTTCCCAGCACTTGGGTCGCCAAACCCTAGCCTATGGCCTGGAACCGCGGGACTTTAGCCAAAACCCCCTTACCCCCTTGCCGGCCCGCCCCCTGTCGGGGCAGCAGGACTTTGTCCTTACCCCCCAGCAGCTTGGCGAACTAGGGCGCCTGGTAGCTAGGGTAAGCCAGGACTTTGCCCCTCCCTACTCCCTAGAATGGCTCCTCAGGCATAACCAACCGGCATTACTCCTGACCGAATTTTCCCCCTGCTCACCAACTACCCGGCAGTGGACAGGGATTGGTGCGGCCCCGGGGCGCCGGCTAGCTCCAGCGGTGGTGGTGTCAACCCCTGTCCCTGGTGAACTACCACCGGGCAGTATTCTGGTCGCCCGAGATATCCCCCCCCCTTGGCTACCCTGGCTCACCCAGGTAGGGGGAATAGTCACTGAGGGGGGAGGGATCGCCAGCCACGGCGGCATTCTCGCCCGGGATTTGGGAGTGCCGGCGGTGGTGGGCGTGGTAGGTATCACTGATCAAGTGCGGACCGGGGAGCTGCTCCTAGTAGATGGGGACCGGGGAGAAGTTAGCCGGGGTGTCGAACCTCCGCCCCCGACCAGCCCCAATCCCCTACCGTCCCTGACTCCCGGTCCCCGGGTTACCCAACTCCTCGTCACTATCAACCAGGTTCAGGCCCTAGGGTCAATCCGGCAAGAAGCAGTAGATGGGGTTGGGCTAGTGCGTTCAGAACTAATGCTGCTAGGTGCCCTGGAGGGTCAGCATCCCCAGGAGTGGGTCCGCCAAGGACGCCAGAACGAACTGCGCTCCCTAATCACCAACCGGCTAGAACCGATCGCTAGGGCCTTTGATCCTCGGCCTGTGTTCTATCGCACCTTGGATCTGCGCAGCCATGAATTTCAGCACCTAGAGGGAGCGCCGGCCCCGGAACTCAACCCGGCCCTAGGAAACCGGGGCACCCTAGCCTACTGCCAGGACCCACAACTGTTTGACATCGAAGTGGCAGCCTTGATGGCTATCCATAACCAGGGACACCACAACCTGCACTTACTGTTACCTTTGGTGCGAACAGTAGAAGAGTTTCGCTTCTGTCAACAAAGGGTTGCCTCCCTACCCCTATGGTTAATGGCTGAAGTACCCTCAGTTTTGTTTTTACTACCTGAATACGTAGCAGCGGGAGCCCAAGGAATCGCCATTGGCACCAACGATCTGCACCAGTTTCTGTTTGCCCTAGACCGAGATGGTCCCCAGCCAGACCAGCAGAACCTCAATCCCGCCTTCACCGCCGCTCTTAACAGCCTGGTGTGTCAGTCTCGTCAGCTGGGTATCCGGGCGATCATTTGTGGGGATGCTGTCAGACGTCATCCGGAGTTAATTGATCTGCTGGTGAGTTGGGGGATTTGGGGGATATCGGTGGACCTGCCAGCCTTGGAGGTCACCCGCCGGGCCCTGAGCCGAGCTGAGCAACGGTTGCTTTTACCGGGGGCGTGGGGCCAGAATAGTTGAAGTGATCGCTAAAGTCCCCCATGACTTACTCCTTCAGTGAGCAGCACAAGCCGCGGGTACCAGGCCAGATCGTCCGGCTCCGGACTCGCTACCACCTGGTAAAGAATATTTAAACTACTCCTGAGGGACCTCAATTGCACCTGGCTTGCCTAGAGGATGACGCCCTCGGGGAGCCCCTAGACGTCTTTTGGCAGCGGGAGTTAGACCGACAGATAGTCAGGCAGCGAGAGCCCTGGAAGCTGGAGACGAACCAGGGTCTTGACCGGCCGGAGTTACTTGCTGCCCACCTGCACACCCTGCGCTGGAACTGCGTCACCTCCACCCGGCCAGACCTGCTTCAAGCTCCCTACCGCGCCGGAATTGAGATCAGAAACTACCAGCTAGAACCCCTGCGGCGAGCCTTAAGCATGCCTCGGGTAGCCCTGTCCATCGCCGATGACGTGGGCCTTGGGAAGACTATTGAAGCGGGTTTGATTCTCCAGGAGTTAAAGTTGCGCCAGAAAATTCGCCGAGGGCTAATCTGTTGTCCCGCTAGTGTGGTGCTCCAGTCGCGAGAGGAGATGGAAAACCGCTTTGGGGTCTCATTGACGATTTTTGCCCGGGAGTTTGCGCACCAGGAGAAGGTCAATCAGGGCCACAACACTAATCCCTGAACTACCCAGTCTTGGTTTATCACTTCTCATACCCTCCTGGGCAAGGAAGAATACAAAGTCCCCCTGCTCAATCACCTGCAAGAGTTTGCGGCCGAGACGATTTTAATCCTAGACGAGGCCCACCAAGGGACCCCGGCGGGCAACGGTAGTTACGCGATAGATTCGGAGCTCACCAAGACCCTCCGTCAGGTAGTGCCCCGCTTTGAACACAAGGTCTTCCTCTCCGCTACCCCCCACAACGGCTACTCCAATAGCTTTACGGCCCTCTTAGAACTCCTAGACCCCCAACGCTTTTGTCGGGGGGTTACCATCCAGTCCACGCAACAACTGCGCTCGGTCCTGGTGCGTCGCCTTAAGCGGGACCTCCTCAGTCTAGGGGATAGTTTTCCGGAACGGCGGGTAGTCTCCATCCCCCTGGAAGTCCCCGACGACGCCCCAGAGCTGAGGCCATCGGACCTCCTAGGGCAATATCGCCGCCTGCGGGAGAACCCTAGGGGAGGCTTCTGCCCGGGAGCAGGCGGCACGACCTGGTAATCACCTGCCTCTAAAAACGCCTCCTCCCCTCCATCGAGGCTTTTTACCGGACCCTCCAGGTACACCGGCACACCCACCAGACTGTCGAGTCCAGTGCCTGGGCAGTCCGAGCTATTGATTATGTGCCGGACCTTGATCAGGGGGAGGTAGACCTGTCCGAGGCGGAGGCCATGGAGCAAGCCGACACCCAAATTCAAGCTGCCTCCCGCCAGCTGCCAACCCTCAGACCCCTAGAACTGCAACTTCTAGGGCAGATGGAGGAGGTAGCCGGGTTAGCCCGTCACCTCAGTGACCCCCGGGTAGAGTACCTCAAGGGCTGGATTCGTCAGCACCAGCGTCCTCAGGTGGGGACAGCGGGGGCACCCCGGGGGCGCACGCGAGTGATCATCTTCACTGAGTACTCGGATACTAAAGAATACCTGCAGTACCACCTAGAGCGCTTCATTGAGGGCTCAGACCAATCGCCGTAGCGGATCGCCAAATTTGATGGTGCCCTCGACCCGCAGCAGCGCAAGACCCTCAAGGACACCTTCAACGCCGACCCTGAACATCATCCCCTACGGGTCTTGATTGCCACCGATGCCGCCCGGGAGGGAATCAATCTCCAAAACCACTGTGCCGATCTGTTCCACTTCGATCTACCCTGGAACCCCAGCCGCCTTGAGCAGCGCAACGGTCGGATTGACCGCAAGCTTCAACAGGCCAAGGTGGTCCGCTGCCACTACTTTGTCATTCCCAAGCGCCCAGAAGACCGGGTCTTAGACACCCTAGTGCGCAAAAGTGACGCTATCTACCGAGACCTGGGAAGCTTGCCCCTGGTGGTGGTCGACCAGATGAGACAATGCCTTGCCCAGGGCATTAACACCCCCGAGCAGCTAGTGGAAGCCATGGAGCTGATTGATGCCCCGGGCTCCCGGGGCCAAGAGGCGGCCACCATCTCAGGCCTGGCTGCAGTTTGACGAGCAGCACTTTCGCAGCACCCTCTCAGCTGGGTTGGGGTTGCTCGGGGTGTCTCCCCTGAAAGCGGATCCCCAGGTGCCGGGGCAGTGGATTATCCCAGATTTGGCAGAAACCCTAGGCCAGGACCCAGACTGAAACTACACCCTCAAGTCCCTGCGGGAACCTGACCTGTCCCCTACTGCTGCACCTAAATTTCGTCCCTTAGTCTTTGCCGACCCCAATTCCCTAGATAACCAGGTGGTCCATCTTTATCTAGAACATTTATTGGTACAATGGCTGCTGGCTCAGTTTACGGTGCAAGGCTTTGTCAAGCACGAGCTTAGCCGTGTCTGCGTCTGCGTTACCGAAAAGGCAGTGGACTACGTGGTCTTCTGGGGCCGGGTGTCCCTCTATGGCCGGCAGGCTACCCGGCTGCACGACGAGTTATTTGCGGTGGCGGCCCCCTGGAAACCTTATCCCCTCAGGGGTCAGCGGCCGCTCCGGCCCCTAGGACCCAAGGACCGCAACCTAGTGGGGGATTTGGAAAGGTCCTTGGCCGCGGGGGTGCCCCTGCCGGAAGGCAAGCAGGGTTTATTTCGCGACTCCCTGTCCCGGGATGCCCAGGACCCTTTGCCCTACCTAGAACAGGAGGCCAATCAGCTGATCGCCAAGACCACCAAGCAACTGACCATTCGCGGGGAGCGGGAGGCCAAGGTAAGGGGGCATCATCACTGCACAAATCGAGAATATTGAGGCATTGAGGCGCGGGTGCAGGAGTACGAAGCGGCAAGACTCAAGTCCAGTGGCATCCAGCTACCCCTGAACTTCAGCGCCGCCGGTAGTTTATCTGCGCTTCAGGTCCGGTACCTAGCTCGCGACCCTAGGCGCGCCAGTAACCGTTCTCTATCAGAAAGGCCCGGAGGGCAGCGGGGAAGGAACCATACTTGATTTCCCTGGTAGTGCATTTTCCCTGGTCATCGTACTTGTCCCCCTCACAGGTCTCCAACCCCCAGTCTGAACTGCGGTCGTAATCCTTGAGCATCACCTGCCAGGCAGCCTTCTGTTCCCGGGCCCCCAGGAGAGAAGCAGTGCCAACGTACCCAGCTAAAAGTCCGTTGATTTCCGGGGTGTTATCCTTATCCGCCGCTGCCGCCTGAACCGCCTGGTCGTACTGGATCAGAGACTCATAGACTAGGGGGTGAAAGCGGGGTTGCCGGGTGACATCCTGGACTTGGTAGCCGTAGAGTTGGTAAACCAAGGGAGGGGCTGCACTGCCGGCGTAGGAACTAAAGGCGTACAAAAACCGGTTATCCTCATCGACAAACTTGTAGACTCCCTCATGGTCAGGGTCGCTCACTTCGTGGGGAACCCCATTGAACAAGCCCACATCCACCCTGTGCCAGGTACTACCATCAGAACTGCTAGTGGCAATGTGGACCTCATTACAGCAGTGGGCACCACCAGTGAAACTAGAAAATACTACCTCTGGATAGGGGTTGCTCCGGTCCAACTCACCAATTTGCACCAAGATATTCTTGGAGATAACCTGGGAAGCCTGCAGCTGCAGAACCAACTTACCATCAACTAACACCTGCAGCTGGGGTACCTGCAGGGGCAAGGGCCCCGATTGACCAATAGTTAGGACCTTGAGGGCAGCACTGACGTGACCCTGGCTAATTGACCCAGTAGTTCGCCCAGAGTTGGGACCAAGTCTGAGAGTAGCCAGGGGCGACGGCATCCTAGCCCAAGCCACGCTAGCCATGGTCAAAACCAGCAGAGCCACCAGAAACCTAATCCCGAATTGGCGGCCGAGACTGCGGAGGGAGGGGGCGTCCATAGGTCAAGGGGAGAAGGCTATGGAGTGATCCTAAGCTAATCTCCCCCGGATCGCCTTACGGTTTCTAGCCAAACCGGTCTGATCGGGGGTACATGGTCACCACTCAAACCATCACGGGTAGACTCAGGATGAGAGCTGTCCAGGAGATCCTAAATTCCAGTCTGCAGTTCCCACTTCTAGGCACGCCAGTAGCCCTTCTCAATCAGAAAGACCCGGAGAGCAGCGGGGAAGGAACCATACTTGATTTCCTTGGTAGTGCATTTTCCCTGGTCATCGTACTTGTCCCCCTGACAGGCCTCTAGCCCCCAGTCTGAACTGCGGTCATCATCCTTGAGCATCACCTGCCAGGCAGCCTTCTGTTCCCGAATCCCCAGGAGGGAGGCAGTGCCAACGTACCCAGCTAAAAGCCCGTTGATTTCCGGGGCATCATCACCTTTGACTTTATTCCTTTCGGCAACTACTTCCCGGATCGCCTGGCCGTACTGGGCCAAGGACTTGTAGACTAGGGGATGAAAGCGGGGTTGCCGGGTGACATCCTGGACTTGGCGGCCGTAGAGTTGGTAGACCAAGGGAGGAGCCGCACTGCCGGCGTAGGAGCTAAAGGCGTACAAAAACCGGTTATCCACATCAACAAACTTGTAGACTCCCTCATGGTCAGGGTCGCTCACCTCGTGGGGAACCCCATCAAACAGGCCCACATCTACCTGGTGCCAGGTGCTGCCATCAGGACTGCTAGTAGCAAAGTGAACCTCGTTACAGCAGTGGGCACCACCGGTGAAACTAGAAAACACTACCTCTGGGTAGGGGTTGCTCCGGTCCAACTCACCAATTTGCACCAACACATCCTTGACATTAGTACTCCCAGCCTGCAGGTGCAAAACCGGCTTACCGTGAACTAACACCTGCAACTGGGGCAGAAGCAATTGTATTTCCTGGTCAGTAACCGGTGTGACACTCAGATGGGCCGTCACCGGTCCTCGACTAACTAGACCGGTGGTTTGTTTATCGTCAACGCTCAGACTGAGGGTAGCTAGGGGAGATGCGGCCACAGCCCAAGCCAGTCTGGCAACTACCAAAGCCAGCAGCAGTGCCGCCAGGAACCTGGTGATAAACCGCCGGCCTAGGACAAGAGGATGTGCATCCATGCTAAGGGGAGATAACCTATAGCCCTATCCTAAGCCAACTCCCGAGCAGAAGTCTCCCCATCAGTAATACAACCGCGGCAGGCGCTGCCTGAAGCCACAGACTACCTCCCAAACTATGGTGCCGAGGAGATCTGCCCATTCTTGGGCCTCAATGCGTTCCTCCCCATCCTGGCCGAGGAGGGTTACCACCTCCCCAGGTTCTAGGTCCGGGACTGTAGTGCAATCAATCATTAGTTGGTCCATCGTGATTGCCCCCACCTGGGGCAACCGCTGCCCCCTGACTAGTACTGTAAGACGCCCGGATAGGAGCCGAGGCACACCATCTGCATAGCCAATCCCCACCACAGCTATGGTGGTTGGCCGCTCGGTGACGTAGCGGTGACCGTAACTAATCCCAGTCCCCGGTGGAAGATGTTTAACTTGAGCTACCCGGGCTTTGACCTGCAGCGCCGGCCTTAGGTGGGCAGTGGACCGCAGGTGGTCCGCCGGGTAGCAGCCGTACAGGGCTAGGCCTACCCTAACCAGGTGGTAGTGCAGACCAGGGTCTAGGAGGGTGGCAGCTGAGTTGGCCAGGTGCAGACAGGGGGGGGCAATACCCGCCTGCCTTAGTTTGGCCACCGCCTGGTCAAAGCGCGCCTGTTGCAGGCGGAGGACTGTTTGGTCTAGATCGTCGGCCGTGGCCAGGTGAGAGTAAACACTGGCAATCCTCAGGCCGGATAACTGCTGCACTTGCTGGGCCAAGGCTACGGCCTCTTGCCAGGGAGTCCCCAGGCGAGACATACCCGTATCCAACTTGAGGTGCACTGGCAAGGGCTGCTCCGGGGCTAATGCTCGCACCTCCCGGGCGAGACTGAGAGCCTGGGGGATGTTGACTAAGGTGGGCTGGAGAGACCAGTGCAGCAGGTCGCGCACCTCCGCGGGGGTTTGGGTAACCCCGAGGACGAGGATAGGAGCGTGAATCCCTGCTTGGCGTAGCTCAATAGCTTCCGGAATAGTGGCCACAGCCAGCCAATTTACCCCCTGGGCCAGACAGGTCTTGGCTACGGCAACTGCCCCATGACCGTAGGCGTCAGCCTTAATCACCGCCATTAAAACCGTGGGCGGGGCCAACAGTCCGCGCAGTTGCTGCACATTACCAGCTAGGGCCCCTAGATCAACCTCTACCCAGGCCCGGTCACAACCAGTTACGTCCATACATCCCCTCAGGCAGGCTAAGATCACAAGGTGTTGCGAATTTCTTCCCACAACTCCCTTATGGTGACTTCTCAGGTGAAACCGTGGTGTCCGGGGGACATAGTGGAGCTGCAGATCACCGACCTGACTAGCGAGGGCGAAGGGGTGGGTCGGGTAGACCAGTGGGCAGTATTTGTCCCTGACACCATCCCGGGAGACCGGGTTCTAGCCCGTCTAGGGCAGCACCGGGGCAGCTTCGGGCGAGCCCGTCTGCACCAGGTTCTTGAGCCTTCCCCGGGTCGCCACCGGCCTAGATGTATTGTGGCTGACAAGTGCGGCGGTTGCCAATGGCAGACCATGGCCTACCCTTACCAGCTTCAGGCTAAGGAAAAGCTGGTCCGAGATACCCTAGAGCGCGTTGGCGGTTTTCCTCAGGTAACCCTAGACCCGATCCTCCGGGCCCCGGCGGACCTGGGCTACCGTAACAAGGTAGCTTACCCCCTAGCGGTCAGTGCCAGTGGTCAGGTACAGGCGGGCTATTACCAAAAGGGCTCCCACCAGCTGGTGAACCTCAACCAATGCCCGGTTCAGGACCCGCGCCTAAATCCCCTGCTAGCGGAGGTGAAGCAAGATATTCAACAGCGGGGCTGGCCGATTTATCAAGAACAAAACCACCAGGGGGAGATGCGTCACCTGGTCCTGCGTCTTGGCCACTATACGGGGGAGATCCTTTTAACCCTGGTGGTGCGCACAGGGGAGCTACCGGGTCTAGAAAGTCAAGCCCAGGCCTGGCTGGAGCGCTACCCGGCACTAGTAGGGGTGATGGTTAACTACAATCCCCAGCCCACCAATACCATCTTAGGTAAAAAGACCCGGTGCGTAGCTGGTGAACCCTGGATTCGGGAAAGGTTTGCCGGCTTAGAACTCTTTCTAGATGCTCCCAGCTTTTTTCAAGTCTATACGGAACAGGCGGAGGCCCTGCTGGGGATAATTGCCACGCACCTAAATCTCCAGGGAGACGAGGTCTTGGTGGATGCCTACTGCGGCGTCGGTACCCTCACGCTCCTCCTGGCCCGCCTGGTTAAGCAGGCGGTGGGGCTAGAAATTCTTCCCTCAGCCGTGGCTATGGCCCGCCGTAATGCCCAACATAACCGCATCGATAACGTCACCTTTACCGCCGGCCCAGTGGAGGATACCCTAGAGCAACTAGCCTTAACCCCGAGTGTGGTCCTCTTAGACCCCCCCCGCAAAGGCTGTGATCAGCGGGTTCTCAGTACCCTGCTGCGCATCAGACCCCAGCGGCTAGTCTACGTCAGCTGCAATCCAGCCACCCTAGCCCGGGACCTACAACGCCTCAGTCCTAGATACCACCTGGTGCGGGTCCAGCCCGCCGACTTTTTTCCCCAAACCGCCCACGTGGAGTGCGCGGCCTTTTTGGAGCTACAGACTTAAGTTGCCCACCCCTTGCCCTGGCAATCCCCACCGGCCTAGACTGAGGGCGGTGGTCGTGCTGGCCCTGGGATGGGAAAAGATTCTCGTTTAGTTAACCGCTTGCTCCTTGGGGGAGGGCAATTGTTGACCTGGTCTATCCTCCTGGCCCCCATCGGCGGACTCGGGGGGTTAGCCTGGGTGTACGGCTGGGGCTTGGGAGGGCTATTTCTAGCCTCCCCATGGCTGCTCGACCAGCTCCTGGCTAAGAACTACGGGGTACAGGCCTCGGAGACCCCCCTCGCCCTCCCCACTCCCTACCGTCCCAGGCTGCGCATTCTCCCGGCCCCCCTTCCCCTAGTCTTCAGCTATGGTTGGGAACCGAGGAACCTCAGGTTATGCCTCAGCACTGCCGCCCTGGAGCAGCTGCCCCCGGCGGAACTATCCCCCTTGGTGAGACGCGAACTAGGGGATCTCTGGTGGCGGGGAATGGGTTTGTTATCCCTAGTGATGGTGCTCACCCAAGCCCCCTACGGTCTCTACTTGCAGCTGGGAAACCGGGGAAACCAGCTGCCCCCCTCTGGTGTCCGGCAAGTTATCAAGGTACTCGCCACCTTGAGTTACGGGGCCTATCGCCTCGGGCGGCGGCTGGGCCTGACCCTAGCCCGGCTAAGTGCCGCCCGCGCGGACCAGTTAGTCCCCCCCTCCCAAACTGCTGCCCTTACTCAGGCCTATTCCCGGCTGTGCAGCGCTATCCCCTGGCAATTGCTCAGCCTAGGTCAAACACCGGGGTATCTAGAGGGGTTGGACCTGCTATTGCCCTTAGCCCCCGGCGAGTGCCTAACCTGTCCCAGGCTATCTACTCTAACTTGGACAGCAAACAATCCCTACCGGACCTGGCTAAGTCTAAACCAGGCTCAGCCAAGTTTGGGAATGCGCCTCAACTGCCCAAGAACAATAGCTCAGCCAGTCTACCGCCGATTAGCCCGGCACACAGCTCCCTACCTGGGTACCTTGGCGGGCCTAGGCCTCGGTTGGCTACTTACCCGCTTCGGGGGCAACAACCTGCAGTTCCTCTGGCTCTACAACAACTGGCAGATCATTCTGGCTTTGGGCTTGGGGGGATTTAGTATCGGTACCCTAACCCGCTTTAATGCCTGTTTTCCCGAGCTCAATAAACCAGCCGTACATCAAAACCTACCCACCCTTCTCGAGTCAAGCAGCCTATTACCCACCCCCGGCCAACCAGTCTGGTTTCAGGGCCGCCTCCTTGGCCGCCGGGGGTCAGCCAATGGCATCGGCCAGGACCTATTCCTAGCTACAGACTCAGGAGTAGTTCGTCTGCATATAACCTCTGGAATAGGTGTGCTCGGACTTCTGGGGACGGACCGCTGGTCAACCCTGATTGGCCAGCCAGTGGAGGTCACCGGCTGGTTTCGGCGGGGAATGACTCCCTGGATCGACGCTGAGGTTGTCAAGGGCACTCACTACACCCATACCAGTTGCTACCAGCTATGGACCTTACTCCAAAGCTGTCTTGCCCTCCTGGGGACGCTTTATTTGATCATCCGGGCCTAGGCATGTAGTTTTGTGATAGGCTGAGACTTGTCTGTCAGGGTGTGCTTGACCGACGCCCCACAAGAAGCGGTGGCAAAGATACAAATTAACATCACCCAACAACGATGGGTCCTTTCCAGGAGGTGTTTTGAGCATGTCCATACGTCTCTATGTGGGCAATTTACCCGAGGAATTAGGTCAGCAGGAACTAGAATCGGTTTTTGCCTCCGATGGCGGTGATTCCGTCCTCACCAAAGTAATTACCGACCGTAAGACTGGCAGGTGCCGGGGCTTTGGCTTTGTGACGGTGCAGACCACAGAGCAGGCAGACCTACTGATCGAGAAGTTTAATGGCTACGTGTTGGGGGAAAACTCTCTACGGATTGAAAAGGCCTTACCCCGTACCAAAGGCGGCAAGGTTACCCAGGAGGAAGGCGGCGAGGAAGCCCTCAGTCCAGATTCTCCCCCCCCAGAACCCACTGCCGCGCCGCGTCGTCGGCAGGACAAGAAACCCAAGCCGGCCCTCAGCCGCCCCGCCAAAGACCCTGAGTCGATTCAGCCTGACCCCCGCTGGGCTGGGGAACTAGAGCGGCTCAAGCAGATCCTAGCCAATCAGGCTGCCAACCCCTAGATAGGCTGGAGGTCAAGTCTCGCCCTGAGGGAGCTCCCCATGGACCTACAGCAAATATTCAAGACCCCGTGCCCGGTGATCGGAGTAGTGCACTTATTGCCCTTACCTGGTTCTCCCGGTTGGGGGGGTAGTCTGGTCCCAGTGATCCATCGGGCGGAGCAGGAGGCGGCCGCCTTGGCCTGTGGAGGGGTAGATGCCATTCTCGTAGAAAACTTTTTTGATGCGCCATTTGCTAAGGGTAAAGTCGATCCAGCGGTGGTGAGTGCTATGAGTTTGGTGGTGCATCAGATCAGGAGTCTGGTGACTTTGCCTCTAGGCTTAAACGTCCTGCGCAACGATGGTTGTAGTGCCCTGGCAATTGCTACGTGTGTGGGGGCTGAGTTTATTCGGGTGAATGTGCTCACCGGCGTTATGGCTACAGACCAGGGATTAATTGAGGGACAAGCCTACGAGCTACTGCGCTACCGCCGGCTGCTAGCTAGCCCGGTGAAGATCTTCGCCGATGTGCTAGTCAAGCACAGCCAGCCCCTAAGTACCTCTAACTTGACGGTGGCTGTAGGAGATGCCCTGGAACGGGGGTTAGCGGACGCTGTAATTCTATCCGGGGCTGCCACTGGCCAGCCCCCGAGCGTAGAAGAGCTCCAGGCTGCTAAGGCCGCCGCCGGAGGGCAGCCAGTGCTAATCGGCAGCGGGGCCAACTGGGAGAACGTCAACCACCTGATGCAGGCGGCTGACGGGGTGATCGTCTCTAGCTCCCTCAAACGTCACGGTCAGCGCCACCAGCCTATTGATCCGGTCCGCGTTAGTCAATTTGTAGAGACCCTCCGCACTGGCCTAGATTCCCCCCTCCTCAGCCCGCATCAGCTCTCGATAGGCTCCGTAAACCCCCCGAACGCTGTAGCAATTCAAAAAGACGCGCGCGAATTCTAAGGCCAGCTGAGGGCGGCCCCGGTCAATCAGCCACCCCAGGAAGGGAGCCATGGTGCGCTCGTTCACTAAGCCTCCTAGGGATAGCAACCCCCACAGGAGCCGGTGCATCCAGGTCATTTGCACTATCATGCGCACTTCCCAAGTGGGGTGCTTGCGGTAAAACACAGCTCCCATCCGGCCCCGCTGCAACTCCCGGTCAATCAGAGCGGGTAACTGTTCCAGGTCAAAGGGCGGGTGCCAATGGTAGCCCACTGCCTGGGGGCAGGGGACTAGCTTCAGGCCTAAACTCTTCAGGCGTACCCCCAGCTCTAGGTCTTCCCAACCGTACAAGTGGAACTGAGGGTCAAACAAACCCGCCTGTTCTAACCAAGTACGGCCGATAGCCACGTTACCGGTGGCGAAGTAGGCCCGGGAGTAGTCGGTCACCTTGAAGGGCTCGGCGGTGGGCTCAGCAAAGTTAGAGGTATTCACCACCCGGCCGTAGGTGAATACCCGGGAGTGGCCAAGCCTAACCTCTGCCGCCCGGAGGGCTTGGACGTGGGCACCGAGGAAGGCCGGGGTAACTACCAGGTCACTATCGATAAATACAATCGTGTCGCCCTTGGCGTCAGCGACCCCCAAGTTCCGGGCAAGGGCTGGCCCCTGGTGGTTATGCGCCAACCAGCGCAGGTGAGGGAATAGGTCCCGGTGTTCCGCCAACCACTCTAGGGTGCCATCGGTAGAGCCATCATCCACCAGCACCACTTCGTACTCTCCCTGCCACTGCTGCTGCTCTAAGGCCAAGAGGCACTTGCGGAGGATCGCTAGGCGGTTGTAGGTGGGGATAACAACCGAGATCATCCCCACCTCAAACCCCATCCTGCAGTTCCGTAGTGCGTACTGACAACTCCTGGACCTGGTTGCCCCGGTGCAGCACCAGCTTGAGGACCTGGCCAACTTGGCTATTCTCCACCAACTCCTGCAGCTGATCAGCGCTAGTAACTGCCTGGTCTCCAAGACGGACGATCACATCCCCTCTCCTCACCCCGGCCACGGCCGCGGGAGTACCCGGTAAGACCCTGAGGACTAACACCCCGGGTACCTCGGGCACTAGGAAGGCGGAGTTAGGGTCACGGTTATTATCGCGCGCCCCCTCCAGGGTAAGGGTAGTCATCTGGATCCCGAGGTAGGGATGAGTGACCTTTTGGCCCTGGACTAACCGGGTCTCAATTGCCTTAGCCTTGTCAATGGGGATCGCAAAACCAATCCCCATGGCATCGGCGCGAATGGCAGTGTTGATGCCGATTACTTCACCCCGGTCGTTCACGAGGGGGCCTCCTGAGTTTCCAGGATTGATCGCCGCGTCAGTCTGGATAAAGTCAAGGCGCTTGTTGGGAATGCCTACCTGGGAACTGGAGCGCTTGAGGGTGCTGATGATTCCTAGGGTAACAGTGTTGTCTAGGCCGAGGGGGTTACCCAGGGCAATGGCCCAATCCCCCACCTGTACTTGACTAGAATCTCCCAGGGGAGCAACGGGCAGGTCCTTGCCCGCCGGGTCGATCTTGACTACTGCTAGGTCTGTCACCTCATCAGCCCCCTTAACACGGCCCGGGAATACTCGGCCATCCTTGAGGGTGACAGTTACCCGGTCTGCCCCGTTAACCACGTGGGAATTAGTCAAGACAACCCCCGAGGCATCAATAATAAAGCCAGAACCTTGACCACGCTGGCGCTCCTCCCGAGGGGGCACCATGCCTTCCCCGAAAAAGTCTCGGAAGAAGGGGTCCTGGAGCATCGGGTCAAAACCCGAGTGGGTAATGGTCTTCTCAGTATCAATGCGCACCACCGCCGGTCCAACCCGCTGCACGGCTGCGGTAACAAAGCTGCCTGAGGTGGACTGGGCCAAGCCAGGGCCCGGCGCCCCCAGCCACGACCCCAACAGTAGGCAGACTAACCAGAAGCTACGGCGCACACAAGGGAGGGGACTTAGCATAGACAGGTGACCCGACGACTAATTAGCACGATCCAATTCTTTAGGGCCCTACGATAATCATTGTGCCACAAAGTCCCCGGGGCGATGGAGCTGGCGGCCCCGCCAAGTCCAGCCCCAGCCGGTTTCCGTCTTCACTACTGAGGTAAGGGCCATGGCCGCCAGCAGCACTCCCCCAAGGCCACTAAGCCACCAGTAGCGGGTAGGTCCTCCTATCCAGGCACCACTGTAGCGCCGCAGGAGGTATTGGCTAGCCAGGTTCAGTCCCCCCAAGGTCGTCAGCAGGGGATTAAGGCTCCCTAGGGCAACCAGCCCAGTCCAGGGGAGCACGTAGACTAACAACACGGACACGATGAATAGAGTTATGGCCAGGGGATTTCGGCCAGTCCCCTGGTAGAGGTTTTTCGTCCACCCCTCCCAAAGGCTGGCAAAGTTAGGATACATACGTACGCTTAAGCTCTCGGGAGCAATCCCAAACCAGAGCCGCAAGCCTGCTTCCTGGACCCGCCGGGCTAATTCCACATCCTCCACAACTTCTGCGGCCACAGCTGCATGCCCGCCAATGCTCCAGTAGGCTTCACGGCGAAATAACATGAAAGGCCCAGCCGCAAAGGCACTCTTAGAACCAGGGCGATTCACTCCCTTGAGGCTAATTGCCACTAACAGGTGGGTGAGCATCAGGGGTTGAACTAACCACTCCGCCAAACAGCCGCACTCAACCCGGGGGCCGAGGGAGAGCAAGTCTAGCTGCCCCTGGCGAGCCTTATACACGGCATCGGTGATGGTGTGGGGGCCAAGCCGTACATCCGCGTCAATAAATAGGAGGTAGTCACCCCTAGCTCCCTGGGCCCCCTGGGTGCAGGCCCAATTCTTCCCTACCCACTGGGGCGGGCGGGGTGGGCTGACTATCACCTGGACACGGGGGTCTTGGACTTGACAGGCTAGAGCTTGCGTGTCGTCGGTGGACTGGTCATCGACTACCCACACCTCTAGATCCGGCACTTGGTCCTGAAGCACGGCCCTCAAGCACCCCTGAATATTTGCCGCCTCATTGTAGGCGGGGATGATCACTGACACCGACGGCCGGGCTAGCCCAGGAGGGGAACTGAGGTGACAAACAGAACCAGAAGCTTGCTTAAGAGCCCACCAGTACAGGGTCACCACAACTAGGCTAATCGACAGGATGAGAAAAAATGACCAAAATGACAAGGGGTAGGGGCCTGCAGAACTTTGTGACTACACTTTACAATTTATACACGCATCTTAGTATTTCCTAAAAAATATTAGACTCTATAATGTCAACTCCTCCTGTGATGGCAATGGCCAGAATCCTCGTAATTGATGATGACCCGACTATCACCGAACTGACGGTAATGAATCTGGAAATGGCTGGCTACAGCGTCAGCCAGGCTCCGGACGGCGTGAAAGGTCAAGCCCTAGCGGTGCAATTCCAACCCGACTTGATCCTACTTGACCTGATGTTGCCTAAGGTGGATGGACTGACCATTTGCCAACGTCTGCGCCGGGACGAAAGAACTGCTGACATTCCCGTGTTAGTCCTGACGGCTCTGGGCGAGACCAGGGACAAAATTGAGGCTTTTAATGCTGGGGCGGATGATTACCTGATTAAGCCCTTTGAAGTCCAAGAGATGCTGGTGAGAATCCGCGCCCTGTTGCGGCGGACTGACCGGGTCCCCCAAGCGGCCAAGCACGCCGAAATTCTTAACCGCGGGCCTTTGACGCTGATCCCGGAGCGCTTCGAGGCCGTCTGGTTCAACAAAACCGTCCGGCTCACCCATCTGGAGTTCGAACTTCTGCACTGTCTCCTCCAGCGCCACGGCCAGACGGTTGCTCCCAGTGAAATCCTCCAGGAGGTATGGGGCTACGATCCTCAGGATGATATCGAAACTATTCGGGTGCACATCCGCCATCTGCGCACCAAGCTAGAGCCGGACCCCCGGCGGCCTAAATACATCAAAACCGTTTACGGGGCCGGCTATTGTCTAGAACTTAACGGTACAAATAGTCTAGTTCCTGATCAAACCTGAAGAGGATTAGCCAGGCCATCCCTTGGTCTTGGAAAACCTGGGTTGGGCTAGTGGCAGTAGGACCCCTCATGGATCAATGGTCGCCAGTTGGAGATCGGTCCTTACACCAGGAGCCGGGGCCCGGTAGCTTTACGGACGCGGCCAACCGTAATCCGTATCCTGGAAATTTAAGTCCCCAGACCATCGCCAGTCATTATTCCATGCTTTCACAGGGACCGGGATTAAAGCTTCAATGTGTGTAGGTGGGTTAACCCTGGGAGTAACCTCGGCATTGTACACCTGAGTGGCCTCAAGGTCCTCGGGGTAAGTGGTTCCATTGGGACTAGATAAGCCGGGGATTGGCGGCACCTGAGCGAAGCCATCCAAGTTGCCATACTTAGAAAGATACTCACTTATGGTCAACGATCTAAGGGTATAATCCAGCACAATGTACTCGTCTCCCGGTGGCGGGGGTGGGAGATTTGCGATGTGCCACCTGAGCGGAGAGAACCAGTTTACCCGGGCTTCAAAGTGTCCTGCCCATTCCCAATCCCCTAGGTGGATCATTTCCTTGTAAGTCTTGCTACCGGGAAGTGGTGGGGGTGCGGTTACATAGGATTGGTTAGTTTCCTCAGTCTGCTTAGTCTGCTGTAGGGAGGGAAGTACCTCGATAGTAAAGTCATTCGTCTCGACGAAGAGTTTCCACCCCTTTCCTATGTGCCAGGTACCCTCAGGAATAGCAAATTCCCCAAGTTCTGTCCCCACACCAGTCCTGGGGATGGGGAGATTATTGGCGTAGCCAGGATTAGACTGATAGGTTATGCCGTCCGGCCCCTGGAGGATCAGCGTAGGGGGTGGAAATGGGGTGCTGGAGGTGTTGTTGTACAAGACACTAACTGAGACTTCATCCGAGCCTGGAGGGAACCCGGAGGGGAGGAAGGAGCGGCCGTAGATGGCCATAGGCCAAAAGTCATCGAAATCAAGCACCTTGCCAACCACCGAATCACCCATCTTCAGTGGAAACTCATCACCAGTCATTAAAGAAAGGTTGATAGAGCGCCCATTTGGGGCAAGACTATCCGTGGGGATCGGCGTTGGTGCGTGGGTTTTGGCTCTGCCAACAGCTTTGACTTGATCGGCAACTTTAGGTTGCCGGGCTTGCTGAGTGGTCTTGGGAGTTGGGGGAGCGGGGGGAGAAAAAAGGTTGACTAGGGAGCCTGCAAATACAACCAGGAATGCTGCCCCGAAGCTCAACAGCAGAGGGGTCCGTCCGGGAAAATTATAGTTCATATTGTCTTATAAAATATTGGTACCATAACACAGCTTGGGGTCAGGGTCGGATAGGGGAGCAGGATAAGTTGTCTTTCTCCCAATCTTGGGTTTGAGAACCCACACTGCGACACGGTATCTTTGGGGGACGATAAATCTGGGTTACGATAGGGTGTCGGGAGACCTTAGACTGACACCGACGTGTTGTCTGATTCACTAGTAGGACTCTGTGAGGCGTCGAGAGTACCCAGTCTCTTGGCTAAGAAGTCTCAGCCCCCCAAATAATTGGAAGGAACCCCCCCCAGACCATGTTCATTATCGATCTAACCCTCAAGCACAATCCCCTGCCGCTGTCAGTCCAACGCAAGGAGCTAGCGGACGCCGAAACCACCTACCGGCAGATCCTCGATGCCATGGCTAGGGGGACCCCGGTGGAGTTGACCTGTGAACACCAACCAGACAAGCGTCTGATGGTGATCACCAGCGAGATCGCCGCCGTTCAACTGACCGAAAAATCCGCCGGTGGGACTGCCGCTGGGCGGGGAGCAGGCTTTTTCAACTTCGTCGGCGAGTGAGCTCAGACACTGGTCTGGTAGTTCAGGATCTCTCCTTTTCCTGGGGAGCAGGGAAGTTAGCCCTAGACCGGTGTTCTCTACAGGTGCCAGCGGGGGAGTTGTGGATGCTCTTGGGGGCTAATGGGAGTGGCAAGTCTACCCTCCTGCGCTTAATTGCCAAGCTGATCCCGCTCCAGGAGGGAATCATAATTGCCCCCCAGCCAGTGGGCTTTGTATTTCAAAATCCCGACCATCAGTTAGTCATGCCTACGGCAGGAGCAGATGTCGCCTTCGGGTTGGTGGCGGAAAACCTCACCCTGGCTCAAACTCACACTAGAGTGCGTTCTGCCCTAGACGCCGTAGGCCTAGGAGGTTTGGAGCGCCGCCCAGTGTATGCCCTCAGTGGCGGTCAAAAGCAACGCTTAGCAGTAGCTGGCATGGTAGCTCGTCAATGCCAAGTCTTACTCCTAGATGAGCCGACCGCCCTACTGGACCCCGAAAGTCAAACGGCCCTTTTGGAACTGGTGCGTCAGCTAGTGCGACAACAGGGGGTGGCGGCTCTCTGGGTTACCCATCGCCTAGGGGAATTGGAGTACTGCGATGGAGCCGTGCTGCTGCAAGGGGGCAAGGTGGCAGCCCAAGGGGACCCAGAGAAACTCGTAGGCCTCCTGAAGGTTTGAGGGACATTGACTCTCCTTTACCCCTCACGATAGATGTGCTCCAGCGGAATAAAGCACTCCATGGGCAGCAGGGCCGGCCGCCGATTAAAGATTAGTTCACCCCGGTAGGTCTTACGGTCCATGACAATCCCGATCGGTTGCGGGAGAGAACCAGCATGACTATTGCGGTAAGACCAGTAGATGTCCCGGGCTGCCTGGAGCATGCGCGGGTCGAGATTCGGCACCGGGTTTTCTCCCGGAGCGCGGTTTTTGCTGTCCATAGGCGTGGCCAGGTCCCCTTACAGAATCTAAAATCCCATCTTGAGAGCTATTTCGGCCAAGACTGGCTTGATCCCTGACTGAAAATTAGTTTCCGTGTCCTTGAGGGCGGTGTCCGGATCCTTAAGACCATTACCGGTTAAGACACAAACCACAGTAGCCCCACTGGGCACTTGGTCCTGCAGCTTGAGTAGACCAGCCACGGAGGTAGCGCTAGCTGGCTCACAAAACACCCCCTCCCGTATCGCCAAAAAGCGGTAGGCGGCCAGAATATCTTGATCAGTGACTCCAGTATAGCTACCCTGGCTGGCATCACGCACCGCCAAGGCCCGCTGCCAGTTGGCTGGGTTGCCGATCCTAATGGCGGTGGCCACGGTTTCAGGGTGCATGACTCTTTCTCCCACTACCAGCGGCGCCGCCCCCGCGGCCTGAAAGCCCATCATGCGCGGCAGCCGGTCACAGCGTCCCTCCTCATGGTACTGACAAAAACCCATCCAGTAGGCTGAGATGTTGCCCCCATTACCTACGGGTACACAGAGCCAGTCAGGGGCCGTACCCAGAGCGTCCACCACCTCAAACGCGGCAGTCTTCTGTCCCTCTAACCGGTAGGGGTTAAGGGAGTTGACCAGGGTGACAGGATACTGGTCAGCTAAGGCACGCACCAAATCCAAGGCGTCATCAAAGTTGCCCTGAATAGCCAGGATCTCGGCTCCATACCGGAGAGCCTGGGCTAATTTACCCAGGGCAACATAACCGTCAGGAATTAAAACAAAAGCCCGTAGTCCAGCCCGGGCAGCATAGGCGGCTGCCGCTGCCGAGGTGTTACCGGTGCTAGCGCAGATCACCGCCTTCGCCCCGGCTTCCTTGGCCTTGGAAACCGCCACGGTCATACCCCGGTCTTTAAAGCTACCGGTAGGATTAAGCCCGTCGTACTTGGCAAATACTTTGACTTGACGGCCAATCCTCTCGGCCACGTAGGGCAAGGGAATCAGCGGTGTGTTGCCCTCTAGGAGGGTAACGATGGGAGTTTGATCCGTTATGGGTAGATAGGACCGGTAAGCCGAAATTAACCCCGGCCAGCTTGAATTCTTGAGTAGGGAGGAGATGCCCACAGTCAGCGCCAGACAATATAAGTATGCTCAGTCTACCTCCAAGGCTTCCCCTCTTACCAGATCCACAATCGCCATTTCCGATACAATTCTTTTCACAATCCGGGTTAGAATAATTTCCTAGTGTTAGTGCATGAGCAAAAATCCCTAATCACCGCAGCCACTAATGTTCAACTCTCTTTCGCCAATGACTCCATCTACAATCGCCACCTGCAGTCCCCAAGCTCTCCAGCCAGAAGCTGCCAGCCAACGGGAACGGCTGATTCAAATCATGAAGTCCATGTATAACGCCACGCAACAGGCAGAATACCTGCACCTGCAGGCGGAGACAGACCTACTGCGTCAGCGTTTGGAAGCTGAAGCCCTCAAGCAACAAGGTTCTCAACAACCTACCGCTGACCATTCCTAGTCGGCCCCTTGCGCACACCCATCAGTCAGGCTATTCAACGCCTTAAAGACCTTGTCCGGCTTGACCTACAGTCTGGGTGGCGCCAGTCTCTGCACCAACCGACTCTCACCCCACCCCCCCGAGACCACCCAGACTGGCTTGGTGCCCCCCTAAATCCTCAGGGACGGATCGCCTGGCCAGGGGGCAGCCGGGTCCTCTGGCTATACCAGTCCCTGAGCCTCCCCCCCCAGATCAATGACTACCCCTTAGGAGACCTACAATGTTTACTCAGTCTCACCTGGTGGGCTGAGAGAGCCGCTGTGTTTCTCAACGGCCAACTAGTCCAAGAGGGGGACCTGTTTGACTGCTCAACTCGCCTGACCCTGCATCAGCAACCAGGGGAGCGCCTAGATGTTGCCCTGCGTTTAGTCAGCCCCAGTCATGACCAGGGGGCCTTGGTAGCTTCCTCCTTAGTCTGGGAAGGTGATGACCCCCCCGACCCTGGTTTTGTGGCCATGGAGCTGGCTGTACTAGAAAAGTACTTGGCCAGGTTCTCCCCCTGTCAACTGACCTTCCTAGAGACCCAGCTAGCTCGAGTTCCCTGGGATCGCCGTGGGGTTAAGGCTGGATTTGACAAGGCCCTAGGAGAGCTGCGCCAGGAACTAGCAGGCTTGGCAGCCCCTCTCCGACAGTGGCAAGTGTCTCTGTTAGGTCATGCTCACTTAGACTTAGCTTGGCTATGGCCTGTCCCGGAAACTTGGCGAGCAGCGGTGCGCACCTTTGAGTCGGTGCTTTCCCTGCAGGATAGTTTCCCTGAATTAATTTTCACCCACTCTAGCCCGGTTCTTTACGAGTGGTTAGAGGAGCACTGCCCAGACCTGTTCAGCCGTATCCAAGGGGCAGTAGCCGAAAAGCGATGGGAGGTAGCCGCCGGCCTCTGGGTAGAGCCGGACCTAAACCTGATCGACGGGGAGTCCATGGTGCGGCAGGTGACCTACGGTCAGCGCTACGTCCAAGCTAAATTTGGTCGCCCCAGTCCCCTAGCCTGGGTACCAGACAGCTTTGGGTTTGGTGCCCAGGTACCCCAAATTCTCCACCAGGGGAAAATTGAGGTTTTCGTAACCCAGAAACTGCGCTGGAACGATACCACCACCTTTCCCTATAGTCTTTTTCGTTGGCAAGCCCCCGACGGCACCGAAATCCTGGGCTACATGTCAGCCCTAATTGGCCAGGGAGTGGACCCGGAAAAAATGGTGGAGTACCTGTGGGAGTGGCATAGCCAAACCGGCTCCCGGGAGGGGCTGTGGCTAGTGGGGGTTGGGGACCACGGGGGGGGGCCGACCAGAGACATGCTCGAAACCGCTCGGCGGTGGCAGTCTTCGCCTTTTTTCCCCGAGCTAGAATTTACCTCTGCCTACAGCTATCTAGGCCGGCAAGTAGACCAGGCTCCCGGCCCTCTCCCTCGTTGGTCAGGGGAGCTGTACCTGGAATTTCACCGGGGTTGCTACACCACCCACGCCGACCAAAAGTACTATAATCGGTATTGTGAAGGGCTGCTGTACCAAGCGGAACTCTACTCCTCCCTGGCCACCTTGTTAACCGGGCTACCTTACCCCCAAGCAGCCCTGGACTTGGCCTGGAAGCAAGTCCTGTTCAATCAATTCCATGATATTCTGCCAGGCTCTGCCATTCCGGTGGTCTTTGAAGAGGCTAATCAAACCTGGAAAGTGGTAACTGAAAGCCTACAGCAGATCCAATCCCAAGCCTTGGGGCACCTGGGGTCTGCTCTGGCAGCTCCGGCAGCTTGCCCCGCGGGGGCTGGCCAGCTAGTAGTCTTCAACTCCTTGCCCTGGCCTTGCACCCAGGTAGTCCAGATACCAACGGACCCAGCCGGAGTCTGGGACCACCAAGGTCAGGCTGTGCCAAGCTACTGGCATGCAGGCAACCTGTACTTTCTTGCCCTGGCAGTACCGGGGTTAGGTTATCGTAGCTTTTGGCTGGGACCTGATCCTGTCTTGGCGAACCCGGCGCTGGTTGAATATCCCCACCGTCTAGAAAATGAATATCTACTGGTGGAGATCGACCCCACTACCGGGGAGATCGCTAGCCTAGTCGATAAACGGCAGCAACGTCAGATCCTCGAGGGACCCGGTAACCAGCTGCAGGCTTTTAGAGACAGCGGTCAGTATTGGGACGCCTGGAATATTGACCCCCAGTACGCCGACCATCCTTTACCCGCAGCCGTCCTCGAGGGTCTAGAGCGCCTGGACCAAGGCAACCTAGCCCAGCAGATTCAGGTCCGCCGCCGCTTGGGGAATTCCCTCTTTGTGCAGACCTACCGCCTAGAGCAGACTTCCCCCCTGCTCCAGATCCTGACCCAAGTGGACTGGCAGGAGCGTCATACCCTCGTCAAGGCTGCCTTCCCCCTTAGTTTCGAGGCCACCACCGCCGCCCGGGAAGTGGCTTGCACGACCATCACCGAATCCCCTGACCTAGACCCAAGTCGTTGGGAGGTGCCGGCCCTGCGGTGGGTTGACCTGAGTGATGAGCAGGGGGGACTGAGCCTGCTGAACAACTGCAAGTATGGGTATGACTACCAGCCCCGGCAGCTGCGGCTTACCCTCCTTCGTAGCCCCACCTGGCCTGACCCCGAGGCTGACCAAGGCCAGCACCACTTCACCTACGCCTTATACCCCCACCCAGGCAGTTGGCAAGCAGCTCAGGTAGTCCGGCAGGGTTACGAACTAAATCGGCCCTTGACCGTAGTCACTGCGACCTCTGAAGGTTCCCTGCCTAGTGATGGCCAATTCCTGAGCCTCGGCAGCCCTAATCTGGTCCCCATGGCCTTTAAGCAAGCTCAAGACAATCCTGATACTTGGATCCTGCGCTGTTACGAGTGCCACGGAGAGACAGCTACTCTGGAGTTGCACACCGTGGCCGGCCTAGAGATTACCAAGCCTGTAGACCTGCTTGAGCAGCCCCTTCCTAGCCCCCCTGAGTTAACCCTAAGTCCTTGGCAAATCAAGAGTTTTGCCTGTGAGGCCGTCGACCAGACCCAAAGCAGGATTAGTTAGGTTGGCCTAGAGCCGGCAACTGTTACCAAGGACTGCCAATCATCACAAAGGGAGCCCAGAAGTAGGGGTGGGAAAGGGCCTGGTCAGGCAGGTCTTGGTCTGCTGGGGGTAGGTCAAGACCCTGGGGAAACCCCGGGCCGTACAGGCGACCATCCTTAATTGTGACTTGGCCGCGCAACATGGCCACCTGGGCGGCTTGGAGGGCTTGGGCCCGAATCTTAACGGTCTTCAAACTGCGGTAAAACTGGGTCATCAGGGCCATGGTACCCACATCATTGATGTACCAGAGGCTACCGACGGCAGTCTGGACTCCAGAGATTACCGCTAAGCCACCAAATCCCAGTTCCTCTTGGGGGTCCCCAAAGGCAGTCCGGCAAGCACTTAAAGTTAGCAGATTCACCGGCAGCTTATGCCAGTCAAGCTTCCCGATGGCATTTAACCGCAGTTTTTGGTCCCATAGCTGGATGTAGGAATTCCTGATATCCCCGGGGTTAAAGTCAGCATGGGTAGATAGGTGGAGGATCCTAAAGCCCCCCTGCTGGAGGACCGTCTGTAGGTGATCGATGGTGGCCTGCTGATTTAAGTAAACTTGCCCTGGCCACAGTTGGCCGACAATAGTGTGGAGCTCTACAGGTACGGCAGGGAGGGGAGCCTCTCCCTGGGTACTTTGGGAAATCCCCATCCCCACTACCTGGGTGGTGCGCAGATCTACGTAGTGGTAATCCGTCAGACTAAGACTAGGCATCATGCCCAAGCTGTACTGTTCAATTAAAAACTGATGACCATCATTGAGAGCCGCTAGAGGTAAAAGCCGCAGTCCCTGGTCCAGGATAA
>DAIDHW010000006.1 GCA_027451865.1 Leptolyngbyaceae cyanobacterium clean351
CTAAGTGGGAAGCCCACCTCAAGATGAGTGCTCTCATGGCGTAGGCCAGTAAGGTCACGGGTAGACTACCCGTTAATAGGCGGCAGATGGAAGTGGGGTAACCCATGCAGTCGAGCCGTACTAACAGACCGAGGGCTTGACCTTTACTTGGTTTTGACAGGTTTCTATGCAGTTCCCAGGGTTCTGTCTGGTGTCTAGGGCGTAGTGGAACCACTCTGATCCATCCCGAACTCAGGTGTGAAACGCTACTGCGGCGACGATAGTGGGAGGGTAGCTTCCTGTGAAAATAGCGCGATGCCAGACTGACAACCCTGCTCTATTACTCACCCCTGTAAGGTAGCAGGGGTGAGGTTCTTATTTGGCTCTCGGAGATAGGACCAAATCAAGCAGCACCTAAAGAGCTCTTTACTAAGCGTTGATAGGGGCCTGCCTCTGACACTCTAGTTGTCTTCCCTACGATGCGTAGTCTCTCAATAGCACAGGGGGTCGGCCGACTGCAGATTGGGAAGGGGCCAGACCTGTGCCCGGACCGCCAACCCTACCTGACCCCTTTTCCTTAACTGCCCAAGACCCCTTTCCCTCTCAATCCACGTAGCTTTCCACTAAGGCCTCCTGGGGTCGAGCTCCGAAATGCTCCACCAGCAGACGGCGCAGGACCGGCTTGAGGTCCTGGCAGGCCACTGACTTAATCACACAGGTCCCGAGGAGCGCGTGCCGACCTACCTTACCCCCGAGGTAGATGTCCACCGCCTCCACGGTCTGGCCCTCCAGGCGAGCCTTAGTGCCCATCAACCCAATATCTGCCACTTGAGGTTGACCGCAGGAGTTAGGGCAACCAGTCCAGTGGATGCGCACCGGCTGGGGAGTGACTAATTCCGCCTCTAGCTCTCGGACCATCTGCAAAGCCCGAGACTTAGTTTCGATCAGAGCAAAGTTACAAAACTGGCTCCCGGTACAGGACACCAACCCCCGCAGCAGGGGGCCCGGGTGGGCCGAGAACCTCTGGACTAAGGGCTCCTTCAGCAGGGGGGCGACCCGGGAGTCAGGTACGTTCGGGATGATGACATTTTGCTCCACCGTTAGGCGCAGCTCCCCGCTGCCATAAACCTCCGCCATGCGAGCCAGGTTAAACATGTCCTGGGCCTCCAGACGTCCTACCGGCACGTGGAGACCGATGTAGTTGAGGCCGGGCTGCTTTTGAGCATGGATGCCAATGTGGTCGCGCTTATCCCACACTATTTCATCCCGGGGAGCAGCCGAGAGTAGGGGATGACCTAGCTGTTGTTCCACCGCTTGGCGGAATCGATCCAAACCCCAATCGTCGATCAGCCACATTAAGCGGGACTTTTGGCGATTGGCCCGCAGGCCATGGTTACGAAACACCAGCAGCACCGCCTCACACACCGCCACCACATCCCGGGGATGGACCCAGGCCCCCAGAGGCACCGCCGCCGCACAACGCTTGGCGGAGAAAAAGCCTCCCACCAGGACGTTAAACCCCAGCACCCCTTCCCGGTAAGCCGGTATAAAGGCTAAATCGTTAATTTCCGCGTGGACTGAGTTATCACGACAGCCGGCGATGGCAATGTTGAATTTGCGGGGTAGATTGCTAAAGGAGGGGTTCCCCTCGCCGTTGTTGGTGAGCATGTCCTGGACCTTGCGCACTAAACCCCGGGTGTCGATCAGCTCATCTGCGTCAATACCGGCCACGGGGGAGCCGGTGATGTTGCGTACATTGTCCATGCCTGACTGGATACTGGTCAGGCCAGCCGCTTGGAAGCGCCGGAAAATGTCTTCGAGGTCCTCAAGGTGGATACCCCGCAATTGCAGGTTTTGCCGAGTAGTGATGTCGGCGCTGCCCTGATCACCGTAGCGCTGGATTACTTCCCCGAGCAGGCGCATCTGGCCACTAGTCAAGATACCGTTGGGCAAGCGCAACCGGAGCATAAATTCTCCGGGGGTGACGGGCCGGAAAAACACCCCTAGCCACTTGAGACGCTGGTCCCGGTCCTGCTCATCCATGGCCTCCCAGCCGAGCCGGGCAAACTCCCCAAGCTGTCCCTTGACCTCCAGGCCGTCTTTTTCCGCCTTGAGTCTTTCAAATTTGTTTAATTTCTTTACATCTTCCCCCACCGGACGGGCCATACACCTAACCCCTACAAGGACAATATCCTATTGAGGCTACGGGCTCTGGGAGGGGGGAATTGTATAACTGATTACGGACAGCCCCAGATGATGCATTTTTAGCATCAAATAAGTGCAGAACTAGTAGTGAGCACCCTGCTCCCAGAGGCGCTCAAGGAGTTCCCGCTGCCGTTTGAGCAGACGGGTGTGGTAAGCCTGGTACTGGTCTGACAAAAACAGGCTCAGGCCGATCCCCGCCGGTACCATTAGATACAAAAAAACCAAAATAGTGGCCGTCAACTCCTGAAGGCGGGGATCCTGGGAGGGATGAGTTTTAACAACATTGCAGGTCGCGGACCTCTGGAGGCAGTTCCAATTCACCGAAGAGACACCAGCCCCTAGGGCCTTCGGCGCCCCCATACCCCAGCTGCCGAGCATCAAACAACCCGTTAATAGCCCCAAAAAACGCAGTTTCATACGGAACTTTCTGTATCTATAGCTACTATTATCTAGCCGTTGTCTTGAATTTTCTAGTCCCGGGGGGAAATATGCCAAAATTCTTTACCTTGTCTCTGCCCCCGGGCAAGTTTATGCGCTTAACGCATCTTGGATATTTCTTTAATTCATAAAATCCCATAATTCGTCATTTGAGATACATTTACCCCCTAACCAAGGGCCTAAGTTATTACACCATCTCGGGAATTGTTTATCTCCAGCCACCCCCGCCGGCTCCCGTCATCACCGCCCCCACCACAGGAAACCCCAATTTATGCTCAGAGGACTTCTATCGTTCCAGGGTCCCTACCGGATCTTGAACCTGAGTTGGTTTGCTTTTTTTCTTAGCTTTGTAGTCTGGTTCAACTATGCTCCCTTTAGTGGCGAAATTGCCCAGGATCTGCACCTGAGTGTGGGCCAAGCCCGCACGATTCTTCTGTGCAACTTGGCGCTGACCATCCCTGCCCGGATAGTGATTGGTATGATCCTCGACCGGTTTGGGCCGCGGATCACCTTTACGGCCCTGCTGCTGTACGCCGGGCTCACCAGCATCGCCTTTGCCAGTGCCCAAGACTTTAGCCAGCTAGTCCTCAGCCGCCTGGCGATGGGAGTAGTTGGGGCCGGATTCGTGGTGGGGATTCGCCTAGTCCGGGAGTGGTTTGACAGCCACCAGATGGGTTTTGCGCAGGGGGTCTACGGGGGCTGGGGTAACTTTGGGGCCTTTGCCGCTGAAGCTGGGCTACCTGCCCTGGCCTTTACCTTGGCCTTTTTGGCCGGAGGCCACAGTAACTGGCGCCTGGCAATTGCCCTATCCGGGATTGTCGCTGCCCTGTACGGGGTATTTTTCTACACCCAAGTCCAAAACACCCCCCCCGGCAAGGATTACCTCCGCCCGGCTCGCCACGGTGGCATGGAGGTTACCAGTGCCGCTAGCTTTTGGACCCTGATGCTGACTAATGTGCCCGTCTTCGGGGCCCTAGGCCTGATCACCTGGCGGTTACAGGTGGTCAAACTAACTACCCCGGGTGTCACCGCTCTGATCGGGGCTAGCCTGGTGGCAGTCTACTTCCTACAGGCCTACCAGGCCTACCAGGTGAACCGGGAGGTAGTCAGCGGTCACCGCCAGTACCCCCCCGAGGACCGCTACCAGATAGGGCAGGTGTTCATGCTTGAGCTGTCCTACGCGGCCACCTTCGGTTCAGAGCTGGCAGTAGTTTCCATGCTGCCGGAATTTTTCTCCCAGACCTTCCACCTTAGTCAGGTCCTCGCGGGGCTGCTAGCGGCAACTTTTCCCCTGATGAACCTGGTGGCCCGGCCGATGGGAGGGTTTATTTCTGACCGCATTGGTAGCCGCAAGTGGACCTTGACTTTGATCCTGGGGGGAATAGGCCTGAGCTACCTGGTCCTGAGCCGGGTGAGCGGGGGCTGGTGGCTGCCCTTGGCCATGGCCCTAGTGATGGTGTGCTCCCTGTTTGTCTGTAGCGGGTCCGGGGCTGTCTTTGCCATTGCCCCCCTGATCAAACCCCGGGTCACCGGTCAGATCGCCGGCAATGTAGGGGCCTACGGCAGCGTCGGCTCGGTGATCTACGCCACCATCTACGGTTTCCTACCCCAAACCGCCGCCGGGAATCAGAGCTTCTTTGAGGTCCTCGGCATCGGCGCGCTGATGGTGTGCTTCTTGACAGCCTTTATGCTCCGGGACCCCCGGGTACCGGATCCGGCGACAGAAAAGGATACCTTGGTTATTGGGCACTAGGATCCTAGACTCACCCCCGCTGGGGGCTAGCTAGATTGCGGAACCGGGTAAACTGGGGTTCAAACAATAACTTAACAGTGCCGGTAGGACCATGGCGGTGTTTGCTGACAATTACCTCGGCGATCCCCCGCTCAGGGGTGTTGGGGTTATAGCACTCATCCCGGTAAAGCATAATTACCATGTCTGCCTCCTCCTCGATGCTGCCACTCTCCCGCAGGTCAGACATCATCGGCCGCTTGTTGGTGCGCGACTCCACCACCCGACTCACCTGAGACAGGGCAATCACCGGTACATTCAACTCCCGGGCCAACCCCTTAAGGCCCCGGGTAATCCGCGAGAGCTCCTGGGCCCGGTTATCGGGGGCGCCCCCTCCATCAGTTGCAGGTAGTCTACTAGGATGAGCCCCAGGGCATTGCCTTGCTCTGATTGGAGCTGCCGGGCTTGGGAGTGCATTTCCGTGACGGTGGTGTTAGCGGTGTCGTCGATGAACAGGGGCAGTTGAGACAAGACGCTAATGGCCTGGCCGAGGGGCTTCCACTCGGCTTGACTAATGCGACCGGAGCGCAGACGACTGCCTTCAATCTGACACTCACTCGCAAGGAGCCACTGGACCAGCTGCTCCCTAGCCATTCCCAGACTAAATAGGGCCACTGGTTGCCGGTGTTGGGCGGCGATGTGGCGGGCAATATTGAGCCCAAAACTAGTCTTGCCCATGGCGGGCCGGGCAGCCACGATGATCAAATCCGACCGACTAAAACCCTGGGTAAGGGCATCTAGGTCATAAAACCCGCAGGTTAGGCCGGGGATAGCCGGGCTGAGGACCGGATTTTCTATCTCAGTAAAGACTTGGGTAAGGATCTGCGCGGTGGCCACTAAGCCCCGTTGCGGCCGGACCTCGTCTAAGCCCTGCTTGGGTTCCGTCATGAATCTCACACCTCACCGGGAATTTTTTGATGCTCGGAACTACCATACTCTAGCTGTCACCCCCGAGTCCTGAGGGGCCACACTAAAATTCTTCGATCATTCCCCCCAGCCCTAAACGGCAGTTACTTGCCCCCGCTGGGGGCCGGCTAGATTGCGGAACCGGGTGAACTGGGGTTCAAACAATAACTTAACAGTGCCGGTAGGACCATTGCGGTGCTTGCTGATGATCACCTCAGCGATCCCCCGGTCAGGGGTGTCAGGGTTATAGTACTCATCCCGGTACAGCATAATCACAATATCTGCCTCCTGCTCAATACTGCCGCTCTCCCGCAGGTCAGACATCATCGGCCGCTTGTTGGTGCGCGACTCCACCGCCCGACTCAACTGAGACAGGGCAATCACCGGTACATTCAACTCCCGGGCTAGCCCCTTAAGGCCCCGGGTAATCCGCGAGAGCTCCTGGACCCGGTTATCGGGGGCGCCCCCCTCCATCAGTTGCAGGTAGTCCACCAGGATGAGCCCCAGGGCATTGCCCTGCTCCGATTGGAGCCGCCGGGCTTTGGAGCGCATTTCCGTGACGGTGATGTTGGCGGTGTCGTCGATGAACAGGGGCAGTTGAGACAAGACACTAATGGCCTGGCCGAGGGGCTCCCACTCCGCTTGACTAATCCGACCGGAGCGCAGGCGACTGCTTTCAATCTGACACTCACTGGAAAGGAGTCGCTGGACTAGCTGCTCCTTAGCCATTTCCAGACTAAATAGGGCCACTGGTTGCCGGTGTTGGGCGGCGATGTGGCGGGCAATATTCAGCACAAAACTAGTCTTGCCCATGGAGGGCCGGGCAGCCACGATGATCAAATCCGACCGGCTAAAACCCTGGGTAACCGCATCTAGGTCATAAAACCCGCAGGCTAGGCCGGGGATAGCCGTGCCGAGGGCCTGATTTTCAATCTCGGTAAATATCTGGGTGAGGATCTCCGCAGTAGCTACTAGACCCCGTTGGGGCCGGGCCTGGGTGACCGCAAACACTCGCTGCTCCGCCTCATCTAGGACCTGCTCTAGTTCTGTCGCCGTTTGGTAGGCCAACTGGATCACCTCAGTTCCCGCTTGAATCAGGCGCCGGCGTAGGTATTTGTCCATCACCAGTCGGGCGTACTGGTCAATATTAACCGCTCCTACGGTCTGCTCCACTAGCTGGGCTAGCTTAGCGGTCCCCCCGACCCGCTCAAGGAGTTGGTGGTCAGCAAGCCACGCCGCTACCCCGGTTAAGTCCGTTGGCCGCCCTTGACCGTGCAGCTCCAAGGCGGCCCGGTAGATGTCCCGGTGGGTAGCCAGATAAAAGGCCTCCGGGGGCAAAATATCCAACACCCGCGTGATCCCCTCGGGGTCCAAGAGAATCCCCCCGAGGATTTCCTCCTCAGCCTCAATATTTTGGGGTGGTAGACGGTCGGTATTCACAGGGCAGAGGGGGCTAGAGCTCTCCTATGATAAGGCCAGGGTGAGGGACTGGGGTTTTAATCGATAATGGACCCATACCCCCTGAGGACCGGACTATGTTCATCCCGCCAGGATTCACCCAAGGTTCCGTAACCACTAGCCTTGGCCAGCTAGCCTACTACACCAACACAGGAGAGCTCTGGCGGCTGGCCAGTAATGCCCCTACCCTAGTGTTTTTGCACGGGTTTGGCGGCGGCTCCTCCGCCTACGAGTGGTCCAAGGTCTACCCGGCCTTCGCCCGTGAATACCGGATTTTGGCCCCGGACCTGCTTGGCTGGGGCCGCTCTGACCACCCGGAGCGCAATTATCGCCCAGAGGACTACCTCCAGACTATCGGCGAATTCCTGACCCAGACCTGCCCGGGTCCGGTGCCCGTCGTGGCCTCTTCCCTCACCGCCGCCCTAGTGCTGCGCCTGGCTACTACCCGGCCAGAACTGTTTCAATCCCTGGTATTGTCTACCCCCGCTGGCCTGTCGGACTTTGGCCAGGATTACCGCCGCAGTTTCTTCGCCCAACTAGTAAGTACTCCCATCCTAGACCGCTTCCTGTACAGCTTTGGCGTCGCCACCAGCAGCGGCATCCGCAGCTTCCTAGAGCAGCGTCAGTTTGCCCAACCTCAGCGGATCTACCCGGAAATTATCGCCGCCTACCTGGCCTCAGCCCAGCAGCCCCATGCCGAGTCGGCGGCCCTTTCCTTCGTCCGCGGTGACCTGTGTTTTGACCTCGGGGAGTATATCGGGGCCCTGAGGGTCCCTACGGCCATCTTCTGGGGGCGCCAGTCCCAGTTCACCGGCCCAGACATCGGCCGCCGTTTGGCCGAGGCCAACCCCCAGGCGGTGCGCTGCTTTGTCACCCTCGAGGATGTCGGCCTCACCCCCCACCTAGAATTACCGGCGGTAGTGATTGCCCTAGTGCGCTCCTTCCTGGCCCAGCTGACCTAGGTTCAGGGGTTTTGATGTTAAGCTGTTCAAATCTTTAGACCAGCCGGTTGTGATCGAAGTAGACGCCCATCAGCACCTCCATGCCTTTTTGCGGGAACATCAGCCCCCGGCCTGGCCCCACCATTTGACCATGACGCGGCTGGTGGCCCGGGCCCTGCGGGTGCAGCACAACACCCTGATCCAAACCGGCAGCCCCAGCGTCTACTACGGCCATCATCGCCTCAGCTACCTAGTACCCCTACTGTTGTGGACCGGACCCGTGGTGCTAGTAGCCCCCCCAGCCGTCCAACAGCAGCTACTATTGGGGGAAATCCCCCAACTCCAGCAGTGGCTAGCTAACCCCAAGGCGGTGCGCCAGGGGTCTTGGCCCGGGGGGGATTTTCAGGGGATACTAGTCACCTCCCCCCAGGAGTGGCTCCGGGACCGCCTGGGGGCACAGCAGCGCTTCCCCCCCGGGGTACCGACGGTTTTTGACGGCATCGATGACCTAGAAACCTGGACCCAGGAGATCCTCACCGTCAGCCTGTATCCCCACCACTGGCGGGAGCTGATCCTGGCCTACCCCAGCCTGGGGGAGGAGATCCAAACCGCCTGGATCCGGCTCACCCACGCTGTTTTCCAGCACCCAGTTAATCCCTACGACTGCTACCTAATTGAGGCAAATGAACTAGATATCCTCACCCAACTTCAGGCCTCCCTGGGGAACATCCCGGGGCCCGAGGACTGGGAGCGATTCTGGCAGGGGGCCCAGGACAGCCTGACCTGGGTGACGGTGAACCGCTCCGAGGGATACTTCTCCCTCCACCGGGGTCCCCAGGACGTAGCTAGTTTTCTCGAGGGGGTCTGGGCCCAGCAGCCGGTCTGCCTAATCGGCGGGGCCGTAGATGCCGAAGCGGAGGTGTGCCGCCGCCGCCTAGGCCTAGGGGACTTGAGTTATCTTAAGTTCTCCCTGGACCGTCACCAGGAAATAGTGCAGCTCTACCTGCCTGAGGGGCTGCCCCTGCCCAATACCCCTCAGTTTGAGGCCACCTTGATTCAAGAGGTTTGTCGCGTCCTTGGGGCCCGGGCTACGGAAACCGGAATCGCCGTAATTCTGGTAGGGGATGTGCCCCTGCGCCAGCGGTTAGGGGTTAGGCTCGCAGCCGAGTTTGGCAGCCGGGTCCAGGTAGACCGCCTCCCCCGAGAGCCTAGGGGGGTCCTGGTGTGCGGCTGGAGTTTCTGGCAGGAGCACCAAGCCCAGGTGCCCACCCCTCACACCCTGGGCATTGCTACTCTGCCCATCCCTTCCCTAGAAGACCCCCTCGTAGCCGGCCGCCTAGCCCAGTACAAGCACTTGCAGCAGGACTGGTTTCGCCTGTACCTGCTGCCGGATGCCCTGAGACATCTACAGCGGGCTACGGCCCCTATGCGCAAGCATCAGGGCTTGGTAGTCATATTCGACATGCGGGTAGTTTGTCGCAGCTATGGTCAGCAGATCCTCGCTGCCCTCAGCCCTCTGGCCAGAACCAATTACCTAGAGACCGATTGGATCACCTGAAGGACTTGCCCTTTTTCTGGGCCTAGGTGTTACACTGGTGGGATAGATTCTTGATTCCCTCCTGTGTATGGGCGAGGCAAAGCGTCGAAAGGAAACCCTCGGGGAAGCCTACGGTAGGGAATCTCGCGTCCTCCCTTGGCTGCCAATTACTAAAACTCAGTCGGAATTGTTTGTGCGCTGGAGCACCCGGGGGGCCTGGGTCGGGATCGGCCTGCTGGTGCTTTGGTGGGTGGTAGTGAGATTTGTAGGCCCTAGCCTGGGTTGGTGGCAGGTCAACTAGTCCTGTGATTACCAATACTTTCAACTGCCAAGCTGTAGGTTAGGTTGGAGACTGATTGCCCGCCTCAAGGAGCAGCTACTCCAGGGTCGGCCGTGTGGGTGAGGTGCTAGGAGGACTTAATCTTATGTTTCTACGACTAGCGGGAGAGTATCGTCAATTTGTCCAGGACTTGGTAATGAACCTCCAGGCCCTTGCTGCTGTGCTGGAGAAAAGGGGCTACCTGGCCTCCTGCTACACCTGCGGCGGCCAGTTGAACAGCGCTTCCTTCATGGTGAGCCTAGAGGATAATCATCTGATTCGCTTTTTGGTCTCAGACTACGGGATAACTTGGACGGAAATGCGTGATGACCGAGAACTAATGAAGTTGGAGGGGGCCGAGGCAATTAGCCAGCTGCAGGCCCTAGCGGATCTGGTCAAGTATAGCTTGGCTGCCCCCCCGGCCCACGCCCTCGCTTCCCTCGACTAGCGCCCTTGGCAGAATTAGGGTTAGTGATCGGCAACAGCCGATGGCACTGGGCCGAGTTCCGGGGCCAGAACCTGGGAAAGACCTGGCACACCCCGGCTTGGGGGGCAGACCAGATCCAGCGCTTTGCCCAGGATTCTTCCCCCCAGACCCTTTGGCTAGCCTCAGTAGTTCCTCCCCAAACCCAACTCTGGCAGCACCTATACCCTGGGGCTCACCTGATCACCCCTTCTTGCCTACCCATCACTGGCCTCTACCCCGGCCTGGGAGTGGACCGAGCCCTAGGGGTCTGGGCAGCAATAGTGCACTCCTGCGGCCCGGCCTTAGTAGTAGATGTAGGTACTGCCATCACCCTCACTGGCGTCCGGCCACCCGCATCCCTAACAGGGGGCGCAATTCTCCCCGGCCTCCACTTGCAGCTTCGGGCCCTCCACCAGGGGACAGCCCAACTCCCCTCTCTGGCCTGGCCCGACCAGGCCCCCCCCCGCTGGTCCCTCAGCACCGAGACCGCCATGGCTGGCGGCATCTTCCATACGGTCCTAGCTGGCCTAAAGGACTTTTTGCGGGCTTGGCTCGGGGACCATCCCGACAGCCAACTCTACCTAACCGGCGGGGATGGGGCAGTTTTCTGGTCCTCCCTGAGGGCCGAATTTGCGGGGATCCGTTGGGAGCCAGACCTAGTGTTGTGGGGCTTGAACTACGCCCGTCCCCATTACCGGCGCCGGGGAGAGAAGACCCCCGAGACAATCCTGTGACAACCCTTCACAACTAGCAGCAATTTTTGTCACAACTTGTTGCATTTCCCCCCGGGGTAGCCCTTTGCTGATAAGGTTTTTAAGAGTAAAGCCGCACTCCAATCACCTTAACGCTGCGCAACAAAAGGAACAGTTTTATGCACCGATTGTTTGCTTTTCTCCTAGCCTTGACCCTCTGGGTCGGTGTAACTCCCACCGCCCTCGCCGACGTTGCCGGTCTGACCCCTTGCAAGGATTCCGCCGCCTTCCAACAGCGGGCTGCTAACTCCACCAGTGCCACTGCCCCCCAACGCTTCGCCTTCTACGCCCAGTCCGGCGTCCTTTGTGGCGAAGACGGCCTGCCCCATCTGGTAGTTGATGGCCGTCTAAGCCACGCGGGAGAATTTCTGATTCCTAGCATCTTATTTCTGTATATAACTGGCTGGATCGGCTGGGTTGGTCGCTCCTACCTGCAAGTGATTAAAAAAGGCGATTCCCCCGAAGAGAAGGAAGTCATCATCGATGTGCCCCTGGCCATCAAGTGTATGCTGACTGGGTTTGCTTGGCCCCTGGCGGCGGTGAAGGAGTTCCTGACCGGAGAGCTGACCGCTAAAGATGAGGAGATTTCGGTTTCTCCCCGCTAGTATTTTTCCATCCTCACCGGAGTTTATCCATGAATCACCTACTCAAATACCTCTCTAGCGCCCCCGTAATCACCACCGTCTGGTTAGCCTTTACCGCCGGTCTGCTGATCGAGTTCAATCGCTTCTTTCCCGACCTCCTATTCCACCCCATGCCCTAGCCAGCAACCCCCCGTTACTTGAAAGCCCACCAGCTCGGGTGGGCTTTTGCGTATCCGGGTGGGGCTAGCTTCCCGGGAGGTTCCTTGAAGCTCCGGTTAAGATATGTTTATCCGTCACCTAAAAGACCAGGGGTATTCCTGGCTCAATGCCATACACTAACTTCTATGTGCCGCCTGTTAGCCTACCTCGGTGCTGCTATTGCCCCTCACCAGCTCCTGTTCACCCCGGAACACTCCCTAGTAGCCCAAAGCTACCAGCCCCGGGAGATGACCGCCGGGCTCCTGAATGCTGATGGCTTTGGTTTGGGTTGGTACGACAACCGGCGCCAGCCCTACAGTTACAAAAACACCCAGCCGATCTGGAGTGATATCAACCTACCCGGGTTGAGTCGTTATATTCAGTCCGGTTGCTTCTTGGCGAATATCCGCAGTGCCACACCAGGACAAGCCATCAACCTCAGTAACTGTCAACCCTTCGCCTGGCAGCACCTCCTCGGGGTGCACAACGGTTACATCGAAAACTTCCACCAGACCCTTTACCGGCCCCTGCGCCACCTCCTACCCGACCACCTCTACCAGGGGATCGGTGGCACCACCGACTCGGAGCACATTTTCGCCATCTTGCTGGATTTTTGGCAGGAACACCAAGACCTGACTAGTGCCCTGCGCCAGACCCTCAAGCAGCTGATTGACCTGGCCTCCTCAGCCTCCACCTCCGCTAATTTGATCCTCGCCGACGGCCAGCAACTGGTCGCTTGCCGCTTCGCTACCCGCTCCCCCGCTCCTTCCCTCTACTGGCTAGAGCAGGACCCAGGCTGCCCCCGGGGGGTGATCCTAGCCTCCGAGCCTCTCTTTACCGGCCATTGGCAGACGGTGCCGGAGTCTAGCATCCTGCAGGTGGGCCCAGACTTGGCAGTCCACCTGCAACCCATCTAGGCTAGTTTGACTAAAGTACTCCCAGGCTGTAGAATCGCCTGAATATCCTGACTTGTGCCTAGGCCTAAGGGCTGGGGAGGTTTTCTGGTCGGCCAGTCGGCCCTGTCTCGGGCCGGGGTTACTAAAACTGGTAACCTGCAGCTGAATCCAGGAAAGCAAAGGTAGTTAGGCCGTAGAGTTCGCCCCGAGCCGCTTGGCTTGAGGGAAAAGAGAGTCAGCCTTGCCTTTCTTGTCCCGGTTCTCCAAGGGTCCTTGCCGTTGGAGATAGCATTGCTTTCCACCAGAGGGTTTAGATATGGAAGCTAAGAGCCGCTGGGTCAACGCCCTTTCAACTCAGGCCTCCCTTGAGGCAGCGGTGACGGAGGTAGTAGCCCGCACTAGCGAGGGGTTGGCGGGGCCGGCAGACTTAGCCTTGGTATTCATTTCCACTGCCTTTGCCAGTGAGTATTCTCGCCTGATGCCCCTAATCCGCGAGCGCCTAGAGGTGCCAGTTATGATCGGGTGCGGCGCTGAAGGGGTAGTGGGTACAGACCGCCAGGGCCAAACCCAGGAAGTCGAGAATAACCCGGCCTTGAGTCTGACCCTGGCCCAAGTCCCCCACACCCAGATCAAGAGCTTTCACCTGGTAGGGTCCAAGCTGCCAGACCTAGACAGTGCCCCCGATGCCTGGATCGACCAGGTAGGGGTCCTTCCCCAAAGCCAACCCCACTTTGTGATCCTCGGTAGTACATTCTCCTCCCGGATCAACGACCTGCTGCGGGGTTTAGACTACGCCTACCCTCAAGCGGTCAAGGTAGGGGGACTCACCAGTAGTGCCCTGTTCTGTGACTACCAAATTCACCGCCAAGGGACCGTAGGCCTATCCCTAAGCAGCCCCTTAGCCCTAGATGCCATCGTCGCCCAGGGTTGCCGCCCCATCGGTAGCCTCTACCGGGTTACAGAGGGAGAGCAAAACCTTCTATTGGCCCTAGAGGGGGCAGACCAACCTGTCAGGAGTGGCTACCGCAGCCCAGGGCGGACCCGCACGGCCCTAGAGGTGCTGCAGGAGCTGATCCAGGAACTTAGCCCCGCTGACCGCAAGCTAGCCCAGCACTCCCTATTTATTGGCCTAGTGGGGGATGAATTCAAGCAGGACCTAGAGCCGGGAGACTTTTTGATTCGCAATCTACTCGGGGTTAATCCCGAGGCAGGGGCCATAGCCATTGGTGACCGGGTCCGGCCCGGCCAACGGGTGCAATTTCACCTCCGGGATGCCCACGCCTCCACCGAGGACTTGGAGTTTATGCTCCGGCGTTATAAGCGTCCCTCTAGCGCCGCGGGAGCCTTGATGTTTGCCTGCCTAGGACGCGGGGAAAGTCTCTACGGCCGACCCAACTTCGACTCGCAGTTGTTTCAGCGGCATGTGGGTGTCCTGCCCTTGAGTGGCTTCTTCTGTAACGGGGAAATTGGACCGGTGGGGGAGACTACCTTTTTACACGGCTACACCTCTGTGTTTTCTATTGTCCACGGCGGTGCCTAAGCACCAATACCTAGGCGTAGAGCTAGGCCTGGAGCTAAGGGAAAAAGAATAGTAAACATCAGAAACAGCCCGGCAAGCCCCAGCAGGGCCCTAGTGTCGTTCACCTCGACTAGCTCGTTGAGACTGGGACGCTCCAGGTCCCGGCGTAGAAAAATAATTACCGCCCCCCAGTACAGAGCCACGCTATTAACTAGGGAGGCTAGGGCCAAGACCACTAGGGTAGCCACGGTAGTCCGGCTAGCGGTCTTGCGGCCGTAGACCGCCAACACCACCCGCCCCCCGTCTAGCTGACCAGCCGGCATCAAGTTCAAGGCTGTCAATACCAGGCCCATCCAGCCCATGACCACTAGGGGATGAATGGGGGTGAAGGTGGTGTGGAGCGGTCCTAGAACTAGTCGCGCTAGGAGACCGACCAAAATCGAGCCCTGGAAGAACTCCGTAGGCACCTGGAAAGGGCTATCGGGGCGGGAGAGGAATAGACCCGCCACCACTAACCCCCCGGAGGCTAGGGCGGCGGCCAAGGGACCGCTGAAGGATACATCAAACAGGGCCCTAGGGTCTGGGAGCAGGGTTTCAAACCGGGTCAGGGCTCCAAAGGAGCCGATCTGCCAGGAGGGGAGGAAGAAGGGAGGACTCAAGCGTAGCCCATGGCGGGCAGCAGCCCAGCGTCGGCCCCCCTCGTAGGCTCCCAGCACCCCTAGCACTGCCAGGGTTAGGGGTAAAACCTGGGAAAACCGGGCAGGTTCCTCCACCAGGTCAAAGCCCAAGAATAGGCCCACGGTCTCAGCACAGGTGAAAAACGTACTACCGGCGAGGCCTAGGGCTAGCAGCTGGGGTACACGGCCCGTGGGTTGTGGGTCACTGCGGCGCGGCAGAATGGCAACGGTAGGCTTGCCCTCAGGGTCGGGGATTAAAAACAGCCGGTATTGGTTCCCTAGGACTCCCTGGAGGCGTTCGCTTAACTGGGTGTAGGTAAATTCTGGGGCACCACGCAGGTTGCCTTTAAAAATTACCCCCTGGGGTTGGGCCAGGGTTTCCGTGGCAAAAAAAGTATCTGGACTAAAAATACCCCGCATCAACTGTAGGTCGGCATCAGGAATAGCCTCAACCGGGGATAGGGGGGCAACGGGGACTGATAGCCCTTCAGTCGGGGAGGGTTGGGGTTCTAGGCGGCGCGCCCGTCGTCCTAGCCAAACGTACAGGCCAGTGGCAATCAACAACAGCAGCAGCATTACCGCCAAGCCCAAATTTATGCCTGCCGCCGCCAAGCCAAAGAAAACTAGCCAGGGAGACACCAGGATCACCGATTGTAGCCAAGCCCCCAGGGCCAGGGGACCAGAATTTCTGGCTTGGCGAAATTTCCATGCCAAGGTCACCACTGCCCCGAGGGTAATGAGGAGTGCAGCCAGGGCCTCTAGGTTAGGTGTTATCATAGTACTACCCTAGCGCAATATGGCGCTAAAACCCCAGGATGCAGCCCCCTAGCCCGGGCAATTTTCAGGGTGGCGGGGGACATTAGCTGATTTCTTGCTGCCTAAAGCGATGAACTTGCCGCCCCAAGCCCCGCCCTTAACCATCCTGATCGCCGAAGATGACCCGATGATGCAGCTCGGCCTCAGCCAGGCTTTAGATAGCCATCCCCAGCTGACAGTAGTAGCTCAGGTGGATGACGGCTATCTCGCTCTGGAGGCAGTGCGTAACCTCAAGCCCCGAATTGTGGTCATGGACATTGGCTTACCGCGCATGGATGGGATCACCGCCACCCAAAAGATCAGGGAGGCATTCCCAGGAGTGAGGGTGGTAATGCTCACCTCCCACACCTCCGACACGGAGGTAATCGCTGCCCTCGCCAGTGGTGCCGACGGCTACTGCATTAAGGGACCTAAACTAGACCAGTTGGTAGCTGCGATCCTAGCTGCCCACGAGGGAGCCACCTACCTTGACCCCCAGATCGCCCGCCAGGTAATCCACCACCTGCGGGCTCCCAACCCCCCTCAGGAGCAGATCGGTCAGCTGTCACGCCGGGAACAGGAAGTCCTCAAGTTGATTGTCGACGGCTACAGCAACACTGAAATCGCTGCTGCCCTCTACCTGAGCCCCAACACCATCAAGACTCACATCCGCGGGATCATGAACAAACTGGCGGTGGACGACCGGGTCCAGGCAGCGGTAGTAGCTCTGCGCAACGGTCTGGTTTAGGATTTTTGCCCCAAAGGCAAGATCGTACACTAGCTCTAGTATCAGGTACCCAAGAGGCTGCCATGAGCTCTCTACCCCAGGACTGGTGGCCAGTAGGAAGGCCGACTTTACACTTGTACGGTGCCGATGTTAGCAAACCCAATACGGACAGCCGAGGTTAAGACCAGTAACTCCAGCAAGGGGGCCTACTTGTACCACCTACAGTACGGACTTAAATACAGCCTACTACATCACCAGGGTCTTGCAGGATAACTATCAAGCCTTCATTACTCTACGAGTTTAGTTGCTGCCCAAGAGGTCGTCACCATATCCGAAATTTGCTGAACTCAGTCTTCTCAAGGTCCCCGGAGCCTCTGCCGGGGAGGCCTCGAGGAGCCCCGTCATGCCCACGCTCTTAAGTAGGGTAGGACCTGGGCCAAAGCCTGGCCCCGATGACTGATCCGCTGCTTGAGGTCTGGTGGCATCTCGGCGTAGGTCAGTCCCCAGGCGGGGACGTAAAATACCGGGTCATAGCCAAAGCCCCCCTGACCCCGCGGGACAGGGAGGACCTCCCCCTCACAAACCCCCTCCCCCCGGTGCACCACCTCTCCCTGGGGGTTGGCTAGGGATACCACACAGACGAACCGAGCCCGCCGCTGGGGATTATCCCCGAGGGCCCCTAGGAGCCGCTCAATACGCTCCTGGTCCGTGGTGCCGTAGCGGGCCGAGTAGACCCCGGGGTCTCCCCCGAGAGCTACTACCTCTAGACCCGAGTCATCGGCTATGGCCCAGGCCCCCTGGGCACGAGCTAGCTGGCTAGCCTTAAGGTCAGCGTTCTCGGTAAAGGTAGTACCCGTCTCCGCTAACTCCAGCGCCTCAGGTTTAGGATGTAACTGCCAGGCCAGACCCTGTAACAGACCGGTCAACTCCCGCAGCTTGCCGGGATTACCCGTAGCTAAAAACAGCGCCTTCAAGTCTCCAATACCCTCAGGTCAACTAACTGGGCCGCTCCAGTACCCACCACCTGAGCACCCCTGGTCTGCACCTGCTCCAGGTAAGCTAGGCTACCGGCGGTTACCACCTCCCCCGGCATCAACACCGGCACCCCCGGGGGGTAAGGACAGAGCAACTCTCCACACACCCGGTCGAGGGCTTGCTCTAGGGGCACTACCCGGCTAGGGGCAAAGAAGGCCTCGCGGGGGGGAACCACCCGGGGGGCGAGGGGGGGGGCCGGCAGGGGCCAGACCGGGTCACGCCCCCGGTAGTCTCGCCCCAGGACTGCCAGGGCCTGGCCTAGGGCCTCGACGTCCTCCCAGGTGTTACCAAGGCTGAGGATAAAGGTGAGGTGCTGCCAGGTGGGGCACTCGGGGATAATCCCCAGCTCAGTGTAGCAAATCCGGTCGGCGGCAAAGCCCCCCAACCCCACCTGACTCAGGTCCACCACCAGGCGGGTCAGGTCCTGGGCAAAAAATCCCGGCTGGTGGGGGGTTGGGGTCAATACCCCGAGGCCCGGGGTCTGGCGGATGTGGGCCCGAGCCGCCGCCGCTAGGGCTAGGGTCTGATCCAAGAGAGTTTCCCCAGCGGCCGTCACCTGCTGGCGCGCTCCATCTAAGGATGCCAACAGTAGAAAGCTAGGGCTGCTGGACTGGACTAGCTGCAGGGCCTGGCTCACCCGCCGCCCTTCCACCCGCTCCCCCCGCCGGTGGAGCATAGCCGCCTGGGTGAGGGCAGATAACACCTTGTGGGTTGACTGCACCACCAGGTCCGCTCCGGCCCCCAGAGCACTGGGGGGCAGCTGGGGATGAAAGGCAAAGTGGGGGCCGTGGGCCTCATCCACCACCAGGGGGATTCCCCGGGCGTGGGCTAGGGTTGCTAAAGCGCTGATGTCACTGCAGACCCCCTGGTAGGTGGGGGAGGTCACCAGGACTGCTTGAGCCTGGGGGTGTTCCTGGAGAGCCGCCTCGAGGGTGGAGGGGGCGATCCCCCCCCACAGGCTATCCTGCCAGTGGGGATTGATAAACACCGGGTTGACCCCTGCCAGAACCACCGCCGCGATTACGGACTGATGGAGATTGCGCGGTAGGATTAAGGTCCCCCCGGGGCGGCAGGTGGCCAGGATGGCGGCGAGGACACCCCCGGTAGAGCCATTGACTAAAAACCAGGTCTGGTCTGCCCCAAAGGCCACCGAGGCCAACTCCTGAGCTGCTTGAAGAGCGGCGCTGGGGGCAAAGAGGTTATCTAGTTCCGGCAGCTCCGGCAGGTCAAGCTCAAACATAGCCCGGGGCAGGAGACTGTCGGGGGGGATGCTCACCCCCCGCTTGTGGCCAGGGGCATAGAAGGGGTGGTGGGGACGGCGGGCGGCTTGACACAAAGCCTCCAGGAGGGGAGCAGTCATGAGGGGTGGTGACTTAGGTTTGCTAAGCTGGGAGGATTATGCTTTAGTTCCCAAGGCTTGCGCGGCGAATCCCTAGACCATGGAAAATTTTCGCAACTACTACGAAATCCTCGAGGTTAGCCAGGAAGCAACCAGCGAAGAAATTAAACAGGCCTATCGACGCGCTGCCCGGCGGTATCACCCGGATGTTAATCCTCAGGACCGGCAGGCAGAGGAGAAGTTCAAAAACATTGGTGAAGCCTACGAGGTCCTTTCCGACCCCCAGAAGCGCTCCCAATACGACCAGTTTAGTCGCTATTGGAAACAAAAAGGGTTTGGTGGTCCGGCTGGGCGGCGCTCTGGGGATGTTCTCGACTACAGTCAGTTCGCCGACTTTAACGTTTTTCTCGACCAGCTGCGCAGCGAACCAGCTCCTCCCGCACGGCGACCCCCGCGGTCTCCAGTCAACGTCCGCTCCCGGCCAGCGGCGGCTCAGGACCTCAAGGCCCAGTTAACTATCCCCCTCGAGCGGGCTTACCAGGGGGGCTGGGAGCGCATCCGCCTCGAAAATGGCCGATCCCTGGAGGTAAACATGCCTCCGGGGATAGCAGACGGTCAGCAAATCCGCCTCCCTGGCCAGGGAAACCAGGGGGGAGACCTGTTCTTGACGGTTAACCTAGCTCCCCACCCCTTCTACCAGCTGCAGGGGCCCGACATCCTCTGTCGAGTGCCAGTCACCCCAGCGGAGGCGGTGCTCGGGGCACAGATTGAGGTACCCACCCTCGACGGACCAGTGAAGATGAACCTGCCAGCGGGGGTACGTTGGGGACAACGCCTGCGCTTGGCTAAAAAGGGCTATCCCAACCAGGGGGAGCGCGGTGATCAGATCGTGGAGCTGCGGATCATGACCCCCACCCAGATTAGTCTGAAAGAACAGCAGCTGTACAGCCAACTGCGCCAAGTCGAGACTTTTAACCCTCGTCTAGAACTTTTGGCCTACATCCCCGCGCGCCCGGCCGAGTAGTTTACCCCTGTCCCTCCTAATCCATGACCAAACAACGTGTTCTCTCAGGGGTCCAGCCCACTGGCAACCTCCACCTCGGCAACTACCTAGGGGCAATCCAGGGCTGGGTAGAAGGTCAAAAGGAATTCGAGAATTTCTTCTGCGTCGTCGACCTGCACGCCATCACCGCCCCCCACGACCCCCGTACCCTTGCCGCCAACACCCTCACCATTGCGGCCTTGTACCTCGCCTGTGGGATCGACCTAGAGTACTCTACGGTTTTTGTCCAATCCCAGGTCCCCGCCCACAGCGAATTGACCTGGCTTCTGAACTGCCTCACCCCCCTAAACTGGCTCGATGACATGATCCAGTTCAAGGAAAAAGCCCTGCGCCAGGGGGAACATGTCAGCCTCGGACTCCTAGACTATCCGGTCCTGATGGCAGCGGATATCCTCCTGTACCAGGCAGATAAGGTGCCAGTCGGGGAAGACCAGAAGCAACACTTAGAGCTGACCCGGGATATCGCTGACCGCTTCAATCACCTGTTCGGTCAGGGTCAGGTCCTCCTGAAACCCCCCACCTCCCTGATCCGGGCGGCCGGGGCCCGGGTAATGAGCCTCAGCGATGGCCGACGCAAAATGTCTAAGTCTGATCCATCGGACCTCAGCCGGATTAACTTGCTCGACCCCCCCGACCTGATCCAAAAAAAGATCAAAAACTGCAAAACCGATCCGGTGCGGGGCTTAGCCTTTGATCAACCGGACCGGCCAGAGTGCCAGAACTTATTAACCCTCTACATGCTCCTGACCGGCAAGTCCAAGGACCAAGTGGCTGCGGAAACCGCCCCCCTGGGGTGGGGTCAGTTTAAGCCCCTACTCACAGAAGCCCTCATAGAAAGTCTCAGGCCCCTCCAGAACCGCTACCAGGCCCTGATAGCTGACCCGAGTTACCTAGAGGAGGTCCTGCACCAAGGCAGCTACTGGGCAGGGGAGATCGCCCACCAGACCCTTACTACCGTCCGCCAGGCCCTAGGCTACTGGTCACCCAGGGGGTCTAAGCCTTGAGTCAGTTACGCCGGGCCAGCGAACGGGGAGAATTCCTCATCACCGCCGAGGTAGCCCCCCCTAAGGGTACCGACCCCACCCTGATGCTCGAGCGGGCCCGGGCCTTAAGGACTCGGGTGCACGCTATCAATCTCACCGACGGCAGCCGGGCGGTGCTGCGCATGGGGTCCCTAGCCGCCGCTGCCCTCCTGGTCAGCCAGGGCCTAGAGCCGGTTTGTCAGGTAGCTTGCCGTGACCGCAACCAGATTGCCCTCCAGGCAGACCTTCTAGGGGCCCAAGCCTTGGGAATCAGGAATATCTTGGCTCTGACCGGCGACCCCGTGCCCGCTGGGGACCAACCTCAGGCCCGGCCAGTATTTGACCTGGAGTCGGTGCGTCTGCTCCAGCTGATCCGCAACCTTAACCAAGGCCAAGATGCCTACCAACAAGCCCTACCGGAGGGGGGGACCCAGTTTTGGGCTGGGGCAGCCGTGGACCCGCAGCACCCTAGCTGGTCCGGGCTCCAGCGGCGCTTTGCCGCCAAGGTGGCAGCCGGGGCCGAATTTTTCCAAAGTCAACTGGTGTGCGATTTCGACCGCCTAGCAAAGTTCATGGACCAAGTGGCTACCCCGGCCGGCAAACCGGTCCTGGCGGGGATTTTTCTGCTCAAGTCTGCCAAGAACGCCCAATTTATTAACCGCTGCGTGCCGGGGGTGCAAATCTCACCGGAGATTATCGGCCGCCTAGATCGGGCTGCCCATCCCCTCCAAGAGGGGGTCGCCATTGCTGCCCAGCAGGTCCGGCTGGCCAAGGACCTCTGCCAGGGAGTCCACCTGATGGCGGTGAAGCGGGAGGACTTGATCCCACAGATCCTCGACCAGGCTGGGATCCCACCCCTGCGCTAGGCTTTAAGCCACCGCAGGCATACCCAACTGCAGAATCCCCCGGTAGTAGTCCACTAGTTGGGCTGTTGCTGCCCCCCAGCCCCAGCGTTCTGCCTCCCGGCGGGCGTTCTCCCGCAGTAGTTCCCGGTCCGCCGGAGAAGCTAGGAGACGTTGGGTAGCCGCTACTGCTCCCTGGGGGTCAAGGGGGTCAAACAGATAACCATTCACCCCATCGGTAACGATGTCCGGTATCCCCCCGGAACGGGCCGCCACCACTGGACAACCAGCAGCCATGGCCTCAAGGAGCACCAAACCGAGGGTCTCGGTGCGCGAGGGAAAGACAAAGGCATCAGCGGAGGCAAAGGCACAGGCAAGCTTGGCCCCGGTTTGATAGCCCACAAAGTGTACTGGACTATCCTCGAAGTACTTCTCTAGGGCGGCGCGGTGGGGACCATCCCCCACCAGGGCTAGGCGTGCCCCGGGGATTCCCTCAAGCACCGGGCGGATCTGCTCAATCTGCTTTTCGGCGGACAGGCGACCGACGTACAGGAGAATGGGCGCATCCGGATGACCTTGACTGAGGAACTCGCGCATCTGTTGAGTGCGCAGGTGGGGCTGAAAGTGTTCCGTATCTACCCCCCGTTGCCACAGCTGCACCCGCTGGATTCCATGGGCGGTGAGCTCTTGGACCATGGCTGTCGAGGTGCACAGATTTAACCGAGCCTGGTTGTGGCCGGCCTTGAGCAACTCCCACAGCAGCCCCTCTAACATCCCCAAACCGTAGTGCTGCAGGTACTGGGGAAGGTGAGTGTGGTAGGAGGCGACTAGGGGTACCCCCAGGACCTTGGCGTAGTAGATGCCGGCTAGGCCCAAGACGGCCGGATTGAGCACGTGGACTAGGTCCGGCCGGAATTGTCCCAGAGTATCCCCAATTGCAGGTCTGGGGAGGGCTAACTTTAGTTCCGGGTAGAGAGGCAAGGGAAAGCCCTGGACCCCGTAGACCTGGGCACCGCAGTACTCCCTCATCCCCCCCTCCGGGGCTACCACTAGCACCGTGTGGCCTTGTCGCTGCAGGTGGTCTACCGTCTGACAAAGCCGGGTGACGATGCCGTCCACCTTGGGCAGGAAAGTCTCAGTAAATAGGGCAATACGCATCGATTTAGGAGCTAATTAGCGCCAATTCACCCGGGGGAGAATCTGGGTTAGGTCCACCCGCTGCTGGTACTTAATGGCGAAGTTGAGTAGGGAGTCGAGGAGGGAATCGGACAGGAAGTGCGGTTGCAGACCTAGGCTCAACAGGTTGGTGTTTTTGGCGCTAAAGTAGTGCTCTTCCTTTTCTACTCTGGGGTTGGGCAAGTGGTCAATCTCCACCTTCAACCCCAGGGCCGAGCCAGCCTGCTGTACCTTCAAGGCTAGGTCCTGAACGCTAAACTGCTCGGTGAACTGGTTGAAGACCCGAAACTCTCCCGGTTGGGCCGGGTGTAGTAGAGCCAACTCCACACAGCGCACCGTGTCGCGAAGGTCGAGGAAGGCGCGGGTCTGGCCCCCCTTGCCATACACAGTCAGGGGATGGCCTACTGCCGCCTGAATGCAGAAGCGGTTGAGGGCGGTGCCAAACACCCCGTCGTAGTCCAAGCGGTTAATTAACAGTTCGTCAGCACCGGTCTCCTCCGTCAGCACCCCGTAGACTACCCCCTGGTTCAAGTCCGTCGCCCGCAGACCCCAGACGCGGCAGGCGAAGTGGATGTTGTGGGAGTCGTGGACCTTGCTCAGGTGATACATGGACCCCGGCTGTTTGGGGTAGGGAAGGGTGTCCTGGCGGCCGTTGTGCTCAATGGTAATGTAGCCCTCTTCAATGTCGATGTTGGGAGTGCCGTACTCGCCCATGGTCCCCAACTTAACCAGGTGACTGTCAGGCAGTAACTCCTTCATGCCGTAGAGCAGATTCAGGGTCCCCACCACGTTGTTGGTTTGGGTGAGCACCGCGTGGTCACGGCTGATCATGGAAAAAGGGGCGGAGCGCTGCTCACCAAAATGGACAATTCCTTCCGGGGCAAACTCCCGCAGCGTCTGCGCCAGGAAATCGTAGTGGGTAATATCCCCTACAAACAGGGAGATATGCTTGCCACTTACTTCATACCACCGCTTCAGGCGCTGCTGCATGGGGGCGATCGGGGTCAGGGTGTCAATGCACAACTCTAGGTCCCAATGGCGGCGGACAAAATTGTCTAAGATTCCGACTTCGTGACCTTGGTGAGAAAGATACAATGCTGTGGCCCAGCCGCAATAACCGTCGCCACCAATTACCAGGACTTTCATCTTTAGTTGCTGCCGAAAATAGAGGTCACCAAAACTAGCCAAGAGATGCTCAGCCTTCCCTTTACCCTACCAGAAACCGCTCCCCTGAGGCTGAGGGTTTAACAATCATCACCCTAGCCCACCTCCGCGGCAAAGCTGGCGCGGCGGACAAACTTAAAGGGCCCCGCCAGGGCTCCCCACACGTGGGCGTCTGTTTGGGGGTCCCGGCCCCGGTCGTGGGTGACTAGGGTTTGGGAGTCAACCTCAAACTCACTGTCTAGGTAGGTCTGTTGTCCCTTGCGCACCACTATGCAGCCCTTGCCGGGTTCAACGGTTCCCTTGAAGCTGTGGCCGGTCCAGGACACTAGCATCTTACAACCCGGAAGCCGCTCCAGGTGCTCCCGGGTCAAAGCTTCTAGGCGCTTGGGGTCCCGGGCGGCACCGTAGAACTGAGCTTCAGTGCGCACCTGGTAGTTTTCAATTTCGATGCGCCCCTGGGGCTCCAGGATTTCTAAGACCCTGACCCGGTAGGGTTCCTGGATCTGGTAGTCATAGGCTTGCTCCACGTAGAGGGCAATTCCCCCCAAGATACCGGGGGGTAAAGGGCGCATGCAGACACGGATGTGGGCAAAAAAAGGTGGGTTAGCAATCGCTTGGTCTTGATTGCTAAAGTCAGCGGCCAGCCAGCGGGCCAGGGTGAGGACATCCATAGGTAGGTAGGGCTCAAGTAGGTGGGGGGGCGTCGCGCAGCACCCCGGGAATCGCCGCCGCCACCCGAAGCGCCAAACGGTCCGGGGGTTCGTCACGAACACAGACAATCCGTAGGTCAGCCTGGCTGTAGAGGGGTTGGCGTTGCTCTAGTAGGGCCGCGAGGGTGGCTGGTAAGTCCGTGGCTACTAGTAAAGGCCGATGCTGGCTGGTGTGCAGGCGCCGCTGCAGGAGCGGTAGGGAAACATCGAGCCAAATCACCAGACCCTGGTGGAGGTAGCTCCAGTTCTCAGGTCGCAGGACCATCCCTCCCCCTGTCGCTACTACTATGCCCATATGGGCGGCAGCACTCGCCAAGACCTTGGTTTCGAGGTTACGAAAAGCCGCCTCTCCCTGGTGGGCAAAAACCTCACTGATGCTCTGGCCAGCCCATTGCTCCACCACTGCATCCGTGTCTAGGAATCCATACCCGAGCTCCCGAGCCAGGGCGCGGCCGACCGTAGACTTGCCACAACCCATCATGCCCACCAGGTAGATATTCAGGCGCTGCAGGCGCTGGCGTAGGGAGGCTAAGGATGGGACTGACAAGGGGGGGAATTGGAAAAAGCAATTGCTATGATATTTTATAGGTATAAGACCCCAGTTTGGTCTAGGTGTCTTGCTTGGTTACCCCGGGTCTAAAACCTGCCCCCTGCCTAACGCCGCCGCATGAGATCTAAACCCCGCCCCGCTTCGGCCCCGGCCACCCGCTCGTCGTCTCCCATTACCTACCTGTCCCTAGCGATCATGGGCTGTGTGTTTATCGCCGGGATTGCCTTGGGAGTGGGTCTAACTAGCGTGGCCTCCTCGAGCTCGGAAAACGTAGCTAGCCGGGATACCATCGACCGGGCAGCCCCGAGCGCGGATGTGTGCCTACAGTACGGGGCCAGTGCCGTCACTATGGACACACGCATATTCCTGACCCTCAACCCCTTCAATGTCTACGTCTCTCAACCCAAAATGCAGCCGGGTTGTGTCCTGCGCACCAATAACTGGGACATCCTGGAGGAGCGTAAACTGGTCACCCACGACCAGGAACAGGAGTGTAAGAACCGCATGAATACCTTCGCCTTCACCGGTGACCTTGGGGATAACCCCCAACTGAACTGTGTTTACCAAAACGACGAGGCAGAAAATCTCTTCCTCAACAAGCCCGGCTTCGGACCACCCCCCACGGGCTCGGAAACCTTCTAAGGAAAGTTAGGGGAAGAGTTAAGGCCGAGAAGCTAACCTGGCATTGGTTCTATGCCAGGAATAGATATCCTTTGGGGATCAGGGGGGACAACGGCTATGTAAAATTCTATTAAAGAATTTAATGCCGTCAACCGCCCATGGACCAACTGCTGATCCAAACCGCTTGGTTAATTCCCCTGTACGCCCTAGCGGGGGCACTCCTGTCCGTAATCTGGTTTCCTTCCATTACCCGGCGCACCGGGCCGCGCCCCTCAGGGTACCTCAATACCCTGATGACCCTGGTGGCCCTGGTCCATAGTCTTTTGATCCTGCCCTCGGTCTGGCAGCAACCCCAGTTTTTTGATTACCCCTGGCTGGAGGTAGCGGGGCTGCGCTTGGCCTTGCCCTTGGAGGTTTCGACGGTCACCGTCAGCGCCCTGGTACTCATCAACGGCCTCAACCTGCTCGCCCAGGTTTTTGCCATGGGTTACCTGGAATTGGACTGGGGCTGGGCTCGCTTTTTTTCAGTTATGGCCCTGTTTGAGGCCGGCATGTCCGCCCTAGTCCTGTGCGACTCTCTGTTTTTCAGTTATATGGTCCTGGAGATCCTCACTCTGGGGACCTACCTGCTGATCGGGTTCTGGTTTAATCAGTCCCTGGTGGTCACCGGGGCCCGGGACGCCTTTTTAACCAAACGGGTGGGGGACTTGTTCTTGCTGATGGGGGTAGTGGCCCTGCTGCCCCTGGCCGGGACCTGGAACTTTCACGAGCTGGCTACTTGGGCCGCCGGGGCCCGGGTGGACCCGACCGTGATCACCCTGGTAGGCCTGGCTTTGCTCGCGGGTCCCCTAGGCAAGTGCGCTCAGTTCCCCCTCCACCTGTGGTTGGATGAGGCGATGGAGGGCCCGATTCCGGCCTCGATCCTGCGCAACTCGGTGGTGGTGACTACTGGTACTTGGGTGCTGGTGAAGATGGCACCGGTGTTGGCCCTGTCACCGGTGGTGCAGACAGCTACGGTCGCCGTAGGAGCAGCCACCGCCCTGGGAGCTACTCTCATTGCCATTGCTCAGATCGACGCCAAACGGGTCCTTTCCTACTCCGTGAGCGCTTTTATGGGCTTGACCCTAGTGGCGGTGGGCACAGGCCACCCCCAGACGGCGCTGCTAATCGTCCTCACCTACGCCCTAGGTATGGCCTTGCTAGTGATGGCAGTGGGAGCGGTGATCTGGAACAGCATCACCCAGGACGTGACTAAGCTCGGGGGCTTGTGGTCCCGCCGGCCGGTGAGCGGCTTGGCCTTTGTAGTCGGCGCCTTAGGTCTGGTGGCCCTGCCTCCCCTAGGGGGCTTTTGGTCCCTAGGGGAACTGGTGCAGAGCCTGTGGTCTAGTGACCCCCTCGTGGCCGCCCTGGTGGTGCTAGTCAACGGCCTCACTGCCTTTAGCCTCACCCGAGCCTTTAGTTTGATCTTCCTCGGTCACCCCCAGCAGATGACCGAGCGCTCCCCCGAAGTTCACTGGCCCATGGCCGTGCCGATGCTGGTCGGCCTCGGTCTAGTCCTGCACCTGCCCCTGGTGCTCCAGGCGGCGGGATGGTTGCCCGCGACCCTCTCCCTCACCCCCGCCTTGGCCCTCACCGGGGCTACTGGTATCGGAATCGCCGCCGGGGCCTGGGTATTCGCTCGACCGGGGGCGGCCCTGCCGGTGCGCCTAGGAGCCGTGCAGGCCTTCTTTGCCTACGACCTGTATTCGGTGAAGCTCTACCGGCTCACCGTGGTGGCGGTGGTGGGGATTATTTCCCGGGTGGTGGACTGGTTAGACCGGAACCTAGTAGACGCCCTGGTCAATGCCCTGGGGTTATTTTCCATCATCAGTGGTCAGGGGCTGCGGTACACCACCAATGGCCGCTTAGGGTTCTACGTCCTCACCATCATGGGCGGCTTAATTCTCCTCGGTCTCTACTTAACTTGGCCCCTATCGGGGTCCCTATGGGCTATGGCCCCCTGGTCTCCCGTCCCGGCTTAACACTACCTACCCCTTTTCCCCATGCTTACTCTTTTGATCCTCATTCCCCTAGCCGGGTCCCTGGTAGCGGCCTGGCTCCCCCGCGCCTGGGCAGTGGGTTTTGCCCTGGCCACCTGGTTTGAGAGCCTGTGGGTGCTGCAGCAATTTGACCTACACACCCCGGGACTACAGCTGCTTGAGTACCAACCCTGGCTACCCCAGCTGGGGCTCAACTACAGCCTGGGGGTAGATGGCCTATCCCTCCCCCTGGTCCTGCTGACGAGCACTATTACCCTGCTTGTCCTGTGGGGGGCCCCCTTAAGTATCCCTCCAGAGCGCCGGCAGTTATTCAATAGCCTGGTGCTCCTCGCCACCAGCGGGGTGATGGCCTCCCTCGTGGCCCAAAATCTGCTGATGTTTCTGTTGTTCTACGAGCTAGAACTAATCCCCTTTTACCTGCTGATCGCCGTCTGGGGGGGTCAGCGCCGGGAGTACGCCGCCATGAAGTTCCTCATCTACACGGCGGTATCCGGGATTCTCATCCTGGGGGGCTTTTTGGCCCTAGGGGGGCTGAGCGGCTCGTTGAACTTTGACTACGCCCAGATCCACCCAGAGCACCTTTCCCAACGGACCCAATTGCTGATCCTCACCCTGCTCCTGGTGGGGTTTGCCATCAAGATACCCCTGGTGCCCTTCCACACTTGGCTACCGGATGCTTATGTGGAGGCCCCGGCCCCGGTGGCCATTCTGCTAGGGGGGGTGCTGGCTAAGCTCGGCACCTACGGCCTGGTACGCTTCGGCCTGGGGTTGTTCCCGGACACCTGGCACCTGATATCCCCGGGTCTGGCAGCGGTAGCCAGTCTGACGATCATCTTCGGGGCCCTAGCTGCCATTGCCCAGAAGGACATTAAACGGATGGTAGCCTACAGCTCCGTCGGCCACATGGGCTACGTCCTGTTAGGGGTAGCGGCCTCTACCCCCCTAGCCCTAGTGGGGGCGGTGGCCCAGATGGTCAGCCACGGCCTAGTGTTAGCCTTCCTGTTCTACCTAGTGGGGGTGATTGAAGTTAAGGTAGGGACCCGGGAGCTAGACGTGCTCAACGGCCTGCTTAATCCCCTGCGGGGTCTGCCCCTCACCAGTGCGATGCTGATCGCCGGAGGGATGGCCAGCGCCGGGATCCCTGGTCTGGTGGGGTTTATACCGGAATTTCTGATCTTCCAGGGGAGCTTTAGCGCCTTCCCCATCCCCACCCTCCTCGCCGTCCTTGGGACCGGTTTAACGGCAGTTTACTTTGTGATTCTGCTCAACCGCACCTGCTTTGGCAAACTCGATAACCACACCTCCTACTACCCGGCGGTTACCTGGCAAGAGCACGCCCCGGCCCTGGTTTTGACGGGTTTAATTCTCTGGTTTGGCATCCAGCCTAGCTGGCTGGTGAGCTGGAGTGAGTCTACAACTGCTGCCCTCATTGCTGCCATCAACCTATGAACACCACTACTCTTTTGTCCCCCTCTCGCCACCGGTTTGCCGAAGTGGTCCACCGTCTAGAAGCGGGCGGCGCCATGCTCCCGGACAGCCCCGAAAACCTGATGCAGGTGGTGGGGATCTGGAAGGCCTACGCCGTACCCATGGACTTCTACTGGCGGGACTTGCTGTACATTGCTGAGCGGGTATTCCTGGACCCCTTACCCTTCTTTAAGTACTTCCTGCCCCAGGAGTACCTGGATCTACCCAACCACTACGCCGGGGACACGGCGGACCTGCGGGTGTGGCGCGGCCCGGCTACGGCCCACCCGGAGCTGTTGGAATTTATGCGCCGGGGAGAGACAACGGCCATGCCCCGGATCTTCCACCACTGGTGGCACGACCGGATCAACATGGAGTTTGCTGAAGAGTGTATGCGGGCGATGCTCTGGCACCGGGGGTTAAATGCCCCCTTAAATAAGTTTGACCTTTACCTTGATTCCCCCGAGTACAAGGCCAACGCCGACCGGGCGATCCGGGCCTACTTCCGGGGTAACCCCCTGATGAGTAGCCTTTATCGGGCCTTCCCGGATCTATTCCTGGAGCAGTGCCGCCAAGCCTCCTACTACAGCAACCTAGGTCTGTTCTGGGAAATTATGGCGCCGGTGTTCTTTGAGATCTCTGACCTCTACGATGAGGGGAAAATCACCACCATCCCCGAGGCAATGAACTTCGTCTACAACGGGATTTTTGCCGTGGCCAGCCGGCCCATCTACCACCACGTGTACATCAAGGGAGAGTGCTACGAAATTATCCCCAAGTCCTGCGGCTTCAACTGGCTCCACGACGCGGCCTTACCCTACGTGGAGGCGGTGTTTTACCGGACTTCCCCCTTCCGGGGTACCAAGTCCTACAATGCCCAGGCGGGGGAGGTGCCTGGAGACCAAAAGGACTTCCACTACGGGGTCCTCTACGCCGACAAGTTCCCGGTAGGTACCGCCGGCATCCCCCCTACCCTGCTGATGCAGGACATGTATCACTTCCTCCCCCCCTACCTGCGCCAGTTCTACCTCGGTCGTTGCCGGGGAGAGGGGGATATCCTCAACCAGCTGGCGATCAGTTTCCAGCGCTCCATGTACACGGTCACCTCAGCAGTGATCCAAGCTCTGCGCCAGGTGCTCTACTATCCCCTCGATGATCCGGACCCGGCCCACCTGAAAGCTAACCGGGCCTTTTTTGAGTCCCAGCTAGACCGGTTTTGCCGTCCGGAATACGGGATGGATAAGGCAGCACGGCTAGCAGAGATTCAGACGGCGGCCTATCGGTAGAAGAGCTTGGGGGGGGTGAGCCCCCCCGGGCTTGGTAAGGATTATTTGTGTAGCCAAGTTTAATATGAAACCTCAGAATTAGTAGCTACCTAGTTGGGTTTTACCTGACCAGGTAACAAGTCTGATAAGCCTCAGCCCCAGCGGCACGCCGAGAGGAAACCATTATGTATAAGCTCCAGCGTTCCCCTCTAATCGCCGTACTTGCCAAGGTCCAATTTGCCCCGGTGCTGCAAATTAAGGAAACAGTCCCAGCAATCCAGGAAGAGGTCCGCAAAAAGGGCTTTCCTCTCTTTGATGAGGAATATATCCATAATCTATCTTTGCCGGTGGCTCCAGGTGTGCGCTGGGTATTTCGCTCTCCTGACAGGCGGGAGGGCTTTGTTCTTACCCCTGAGTTTGTGGTTTTAGCAACTAATAAATACGATACATTTGCCAATTTTGAGGAAGCTTTTTTACTCATCCTTCAAATCCTCAAAGACAAAGTCCAACCACAATTAGCCCTACGGCTTGAACTGCGGTATGTAGATCTAGTAAGGGAATTAGACTCTCTGCCTGCTTGCCAGTTTGTCAAGGAACAGTTTAGAGGCCCCTCAGGAACGATTTTTGACGGTCCTGAAACCGTGACTCACTACTCTCTAACCCAGATTCCTGCCTCAATAGGGTTACTGAACCTGAAGGTCAGTCATCACCATGATGGTACCTATCTACCCCCGGATCTCCAAGCTGATCACGGTCTCCAGATCGACAGACCAAATCTTACTAACCAGGAAGAAGTCACAATCCTTGATATTGACCACGTCAGCGAGTTAAATCCGCCTTCACCATTTGATCCAGATGATCTAATTAATGTTTTCGATCAGCTTCATATCTCTACGGATAAGGCTTTTCAGGCAATAGTAACTAATGAAGCACTCACATTATGTAGGAAATAGCCCATGGCACCACTGACAGCTACCCCTGCCATACAGAACTCTTTTACTTTAATGGTTGTCTCCCCTACCAGTTCTTCAACTAGTTATTCTCTTTCTTCTCTCCAACAAGTCCCCCAGTTTCCCGTCGACAGCTCCAAAGCTACTGCCTGGTTTCCGTCGCCAGTAGAAAAATGGGTAACTGATGCTGCCTTTGAGAACCCCCTTAATCAAGAAGTAATCAACGGACTACTTGAACGCCGATTACCCTCCTCTGTCATTGCTGGCAAGGGTAAAACCCTGGGTGACATTGTTAGCCCAATGATTGATGAGCAGGATTGGGAATGCCTGATTGCCACATTAGGGGGCTCCCAACCGGATTTGCAACCAATTCCTCGTTGTCAGACTCTGTGATTTTAGTTGATACTTCGGTTTGGATTAATTATCTCTGCTCAGGGGATGCTGACCTGGCTCGTAATCTTCAAGAGAATCAGGTATTAATGCACTGGATAATTTTTGGGGAACTGGCGATGGGCAACCTCAAAGACCGCCAGTTTTTATTAGGTTTGTGGCGAAGGTTTTCGTTTATCCCTATGGCTATGGCTACCCACGACCAGGCCCTTGGTTTTGTCGAGTCCCAAAATCTGATGGGTAAAGGTATTAGCTGGATTGATGCCCATTTGCTAGTTGCCGTTTCGCTAGCTAACAGGGTTCGGCTATGGACTCGTGATAAACGTCTCAGGATCGTCGCTGAAAGTCTGGGCTTTACTGTTCCGTTGCCATGATTGGGGTTGGATGGTAGGTGCCCCCAGAAGGCTGCCAAAATAAGAAATCAGGTACTAAACTAGCAATAGCCCAAGTAGACAGCTGAATCACTGACATCCCCTGGAGATCGCGGGGGTTGCCAGTTGCTTCTAGTGAACGGCTACCTGGCCCCTAGATAATGTGGGAGGAACTATTGAGTATGTCTGACAACTGCCCCCAGGCCCTGAGACCGGTTTATGCAACCAAAGACATCAATGAACCCATCCTCCTTTACGAAGGAGACCTAGAAATTGAGCAGGGTGATAATCGGCTCCAGGGCTGCGGAAAATTGGAGTTTGACTGGCTCCCAAATCCTATGGTTAGGTTTACGTTTGAGGTTGAATGTGGTCTCGATTTTCAAGGCTCTCCAAGTTATAAGGCAAAATGTGTGGCTGTTGAATGTGGTCTCGATTTTCAAGGCTCTCCAAGTTATAAGGCAAAATGTGTGGCTGCTGATGGCTCACAAGCTGATCTTCAACTCGGCAAGAAAGCCACATTGAGATCACCGGACAAGTCTATTTCTGCAGAAGTGAATTTATCAGGACTTGCTCTCGATCCTCTTAGGGGGATAACAGAATTTGGAGGTTATGCACTTAAGCCAATTTATGTCGGCCGCGCAGAAGATTTATCCTATATCTTGTTTCATGTTGTCAATTTTTATGATTTCCCTCAAAGAACTGAACTGGGAGACGGTATCTGGAAAATAACTCTAGACCGGGTAAAAAATGCCTATGAACTAATCCAATCCCTCAAGCAAAAGAGCGGTTTTGCCATCACCTACGTCGGTAAACTAGAAAGGTCTGATGGCCAAAAGTTTACGGGTGAGGAAGCTGTTAAGTTTCTGGATATTTGTTTTAACTTCTTGTCATTCGCCAGTGGTTTTCGGGTACCTATCATCCTCCTGGTTGGTTATGATGCTTCTGGTCAGAAAGCTTGGGAATACTGGAGTGAGCGGATAGGAACCCCCTGGCGTCCGGTGATTAGCTGGTTCCCTAAGACTGAAAGTCAAGCACTGGCCGACCTATTCCCCGGATTCTTAAGGTGGCATCAAGACCCAGCCTGGAGTGAGCATGCACTTTTTATTTTGAATTGTCATCTTGAGGCTAATCTCTGTGCAGGAATGATACAGGGATCCATAGTTCTTGTACAGATAGCCTTGGAGTCAATTGCTTGGATCGTCCTGGTTAAGCAGAATAAAACCATAAGTTCTGAAGGGTTCGAGAGGCTCTCCGCATCCGATAAACTCCGCCTCTTGCTGGCAAATTACCGTATTCCCCTGGAAATCCCCTCCGAATGTCAACCCCGCTCGCATGAGCCATCACTAGCTGAGAAAATCCAACAAAATGAGCCAAGACCAAAACTACTTAAGTACCTCAATGAGTTAAATCAGAGGCAGAACTGTAAGTGGACTGATGCCCCCTACGCCCTGACCGACTTCCGCAACGACGTTACCCACCCCAGATCTAAAATTCCCCGAGAGCCTGCCGACCTGGTTAGGAATGCGTGGTCTGATGCCTATTGGATGTACCTATGGTACCTAGATCTGGTCTTGTTAGCTCTATTCCAATACAAGGGGCATTATATAAGTCGCCTCCCGCAATATAGAGATGACTCGACAATACCCCGACAGACTGGTGAGCCAGATATTGTTCCTTGGATGGAACCCCAACCAGGGTTTTGCAGTACCGGATTATAAGTAGCCCTTGATTTCTAAGGCTTGCTTCTACATCCTCTAACCCTGGATACTTCATCAACAATCCTGCAAACCCTGGTGAGGGAGGGTCACCGCCCCCAAACCCCTCAGGATTATCCCCCCTTAACCCTAGCTTCCTAGCCCCCGTTAGCCCCCAGGAGCTGAGTGGTCGAGGAACCCCTAGAGGAGCTCAACATCCAAGCCTCTACCCGCCTAGAGTAAGGCCGACTGCCCCGGCGATCCTTTGGGCTAGTTGTTCAAAATCCTGGTAAGCCCGCTGCGCCGCAGTAGCGTGGGCACCTAGGGCCCCGTCCGCCGGCTTGAGGTGGAAGATGGGTTTACGGGCTTCCTGGGCTAGGGGCATCAGACTTTGGTAGTTTTTTAACAGCGCCAGGCACTCCGGATCCTCATTCACACTCTGGTTGCAGTAGTCCTGCTCCCCCAGCACCACCTGGTGGTAAACCTCGGGAATCTGCTCCATCCACCGCCCAAAAGCCTTAACCGGCCGGTCTAGGCGGACCACATGCTGCAAGATGACGTAACCGACCGGCTGCATCTGGCCCGGGGGGAGGTCTAAGCCCGCGGCCTGGTTTCTGCTAGTTCTCTCCTGCCACTGTTGCCGCCACCGCTCCAGGGTCGGCCCCAGGTTTTTTAATCCCTGGAGCGAGAAAAGATCCGGTGACAGGGGGACTACTACGTAGTCGGCAGCGATTAAGGCTGAGCGGTTGATTGCCCCCAAATTCGGCCCTAGATCCACCAAAACCACCGCTGCATTTGTCATACGTATCCCCCGCTGTAGCAGCCGCCAAAAGGCCGAAATCACCCGAAAAGACCTCGCATTGCCGTCTAGACAACTAGGCCACTGGGTAGATAGTTCATCCTCAAATTTAGACAGATCCAGATCTCCATTCAACAGCCCCACCTCCCATAGGGAATCATCAACCGACTCAACTAGCGGGTCAGAAATATCCCCGGTCCCCTCTATATAAGGGCTTAAAACACCGGAAAACCGTGTTAGGTCTCGGCCGCTAACCAAATCTCCTCTAGTCTTTCCTCGGCCAAAAAAGCAGCGGTCAAGTTGGCCTGGGGATCAAAGTCGGCCACCAAAACCCGCAGGCCCAAGTCATGGTACATCCAGGCCAGGTGATAGACCAGGGAAGTCTTCCCCACCCCGCCCTTGTTATTAAAAAAGGCAATTACCGGGGGATTCATAGCGCCCGCCTCACAATCACCGCCGTGTAGGTGTCCTCCAACAGAAACTCTGGGGGTGGGTTGCCATTTTGTGCCAAGGCTTGCCTAGCCGCGGGGATGCCAGAACCAAACCTTTGGACATAGCCTAACTCCTTCATCACCCCGGCCAGATGAGGGTTGCGGTAATCCGTCACACCCTGGCCGAAGTTTCCCCGGGTCACCTGGCCAAACGGTCCCCCAGGGTTGTGGATTTCAAGGCGGTCTTGATACCAGTAAAGTCTCACCCGGGCGTGGGTTTGTTCATAGGAGCGGTGCATGACCGCATTTCTAGCCAGCTGGGGCTTCTAGGGGGTAGTCACCCCGCCGGACCTCTAGGGGACCCCGGGCGATATCGGAGGCTGTGGAGATGTTGATTTTGAGCACCTCATCTAGTTGGCGGAGGATATCCATTAGGGTGCCGCTAATTTCCTTTTGGTCTTTGATCGGGTCAACTAGTTCCAGACCATCGATCCGCAGAAACTGCACGTAGTACCCGGGGATAAATTGAGTCGGGTTTATCCCCCTCACCATCAGGCCCAAGACCGTAGGGTGAGGTTCAGGCCCGGGGGTGACCAGGCGCAAGGATGCTAACTGTTGCCCTAGGGGGCGCTGATTCTCCCGCAGGACCTCCGGGTTTAGAGTCGCGGGTAGATGGGAAAACCGCAAAAAATCCAGATTCAGGTCAGCTAAGGTAGCCGATGGTAAGGGACTGATGTCGAAGAGTATGTCCCGGGCGCGGCGCTTTTCGGTCAGGCGCCATTCCTCCTCGGCGGTCGCTAAAGCTCGGCGGGGCCCAACGCGAATCCATACCCGACCGTCAAACCTGACCGGTGGGTCAGCAGATGGCTCTAACACCACCACCGCCACTGGACAGCCATTGATCACCTGCTGCCGCACACTCAATACCGGGAAGGGTAATATGTTACCGTTGGACCTCATGTCCGCTAAGAGTCTTAATAATTCATCAGTAACCCTCAGGTTGGCACAGGTACCATCATCATTTACACCAATAAATATAACTCCAGGCTGTCGATAGTTAGGTCGGTCGTTAGCAAAAGCACAAATAGCCATCTGAATGTCTTTGCGGTCACTAGCTGATGCCTTACGCTCAACCCGCTCTGACTCTAAATCCCTAAATAAATTCTCTAAATCCTGCTCATTCATCCCGGGGGTATCCTAAGTATTTCAATCACAGTGCCGGTTAACTCTTCCCCCAAAGAACTTTCCATAACCGATCCAATTCTAAACCTGCCCCGGCTATCATGCCCGCACCCCTCCTTAGCCGTCACTGACTGCGATCCATGGACTTGCCAACCCCGACACACCAGATATACTATGGTTTTCAAGTTCTCAATCATGACTGGGCAATAATCCCCCTAACCCTGGAAGCACCTAGGAGTGTTGGGTCCGCCTAGCCCCTGCCCAGAGGAGCCGAAACCCGGGGAGGTGTGCTCCCTACCTTCCCCTAGGGGGGAGCTTAACCACCAACCCCACAATCACCCTGGACCCCTTCTGGAGATTAAAACTTTGGGAATTAAACCTCTAGCCATGAAGAACACTAGACCCTAGGGACCAGGGGGGAGGACTCAGCCTTGGGAATCTGGTCACCTCATCCCGGGACTACAAAACTTTTCATACTCAACCAATAAGCACTTTTCATACTCAACCAATAAGCCGAGTAAGTAAAGAGTGGTCATCATCGACTATCAAGGCTACGACGCCACCGTCCATCCCCTCCCCGCCGGCCACTTTCGTGGGCAACACTTTGGGGGAGTAAATTTTACCGGTGCCATTCTCCGGGAGTACGACCTATCTCACTGCAACCTCCAGGGCGCTAACCTCGAGGAGGCTAACCTGGTGGGAGCCAATCTCTAGGGGGCCTACTGCCAGGAGGCTAATCTTATCTGGAGGGGGTGGATCTGCAGGGGGCAGACCTCCAGGGTGCTAACCTCGAGGAGGCTAACCTATTTCAGCCAGGCCAGGTGGTTAAACACCACCTATTGGGGGTCGCCGCCCACTATGCCGTCGTGATTGGTCCTGACTGCACCCTTGGTTGGACTCACCATTCCACCCTAGAGGTCAGGCCCATCCAGGGGATTTCCTGGGAGGCGGTGCCGGTGCAGGCCTTGCCCTGGGAGCAGATCCATGCCAACATCAAGGCCTTCGAGGAAGCCTTACAAGGCCCCAACCCACCCCGCTATCACCTGCTGGAATTTAACTGTGAACACTGGGCCACTCTGATCAAAGCTACTCTAGACAAACTGGTTCGGTCAAGTTTGGGTCTGTCCAGATCCTTGCGGGGGCCATGGTGATGGGCAGCGCCTCGGCGGGGACTGTAGTCACGATCGCTTCCGGATTGGGGGCAGCAGCCAGCACCGGCACTGCCATCAGCAGCCTCAGTGGGGCAGTGGCTACCAATGCTGCCCTAGCCTGGCTCGGGGGCGGGGCCCTGGCCGCCGGGGGGGGCGGGATCGCAGCCGGTAGCGCCCTGTTGGCTTTGGTGTCTACTGGGGGGGCAGTAGTCGCCGTCGCCGGCCTGGGGATGATCACCAAGCAGGTGTGGGAAAACCTGAATGAGGAGGACCGTCAGGCGGTAATCAGAGCGGTGGACCAGGCAACTCCCGCCCAGGTCAAGGTCTTTACCCAGGCCTTCGGGGAATCCATCTGGCCGGCGGTGGGTCAGGCAACTAAGCAGGTGGGATACTTCGCCTACTTGAAAACCCAGGACCTGCTGTACAAGGCCACCCAGCAGGTGGGGAATTGGCTGCGGTAGCAGGGGCGGACATGGGGTCAGCTTGCGGCCCCAAAAGGTCATCACCTAGTAGCTCTTAATCACCACTGTGGTTACCGGAGGGGGCCACAACTGGTTTTATCACGGGTGTGACGGTCCATTCACCGAGCCCTAGCAGCTCTTGCGGGGAGTAGGGCTGAGGGGGAGAGTGCACCGACCCTCTCTAGAGCTCGCGGCTCGGGGTAACTGCCCACGGGCAACCATCTGGACCGTTTATACTATAATTAAAGTACAATGGTCTAATTAAAGTACAATAGTCCCGGCCCACCGCAACGCCTCGACACCCCCTCGCCCCCTGTGGCAGGATCCAACAGAAAACCCCCTGCTTGCAATTGAGGCTCCCCTTGCGGATCTTTGTCATTAAACTGGTGGCCAGCGTACTTCTGGCCCAAGTCCCCCAACCCACCCCTATCCAGATCCCCGTTATTCCCCCCTCCAACCCTGCCCCTGTGGCCACACCAGCTAACGCCACCCCCGACCCGGCCAAGGCGCACCTTGAGGAACTCTTGGAGCAGGCAGGCAAGCTGGTGGACGCCAAACAGTACGGCGCCGCCCTGCAGATTTACCAGAAAGCCTTACCCCTCGCCCCCAACGACCCGCGGATTCCAGCCGGGATTGGTTATCTGCAAGCTCTCCAGGGTAATTATGCCGATGCGGCCCAGGCCTTTGAACAAGCGGTTAGCCTCGACCCCAAAAACAATTACTACCAGTACGCCCTAGCCTCAGTCCTGGCCGAAAATGGGGACAACTCCCAAGCAGAGGTCGCCTACCGCCAAAGCACAATCCTAAACCCGCGGTTTGCCGACGCCTGGTTGGGCCTCGGAACCGTAGAGGCTCGGCAGCAGGAATACCCCCAGGCCGAAGCCGCCTTTCAGTTCGCCATTCGCCTCAACCCCCATAATCCCCAAGGCTACATCTCCCTCGGCTCTATCCTCCAGCAGCAAGGAGACCCCGAGGCGGCCCTAGTCCTGTTTCGCCATGCCCTGAAACTCAACCCCCATGACCCGGACCTGCAGTTGGCCATCGGCAGTACCCTCCTGAGCATGGGAAACCTCACCGCTGCCACCCAGGTATTTAATCAGCTGCGCCGCCAGCAGCCCCGCAATGCCGACCTAGCCCTGAAGATCGGCCAGCTTTACCAGCTAAACAAGGACCTAGTCCAGGCGGCGGCAGCCTACAACCAGGCGGCGGCCCTGCAACCAGACTTAGAGGCCGCCCAGGTGGCCCTCGGGGAAGTAGACCTGCTTCAAAGCGACTACCAGGCGGCGGTCCCGGTCTACCAACGGGTGCTCGCCCTAGACCCCAATAATGCGGAAGCCTACTACAACTATGGCCTTGCCCTGTACAACCTCCAGGAGCCGGATCTAGCCCTTACCGCCCTCGAGCAAGCCCAAACCCTCTTCCAGCAGCGCCAGGACCAGGTTGCCCTCGCCAAGGTCCAAAAGCTCCTGCAGCAAATTCAAACCAGCGTTCCAGCCCCTAACTTCACCCCACCCACCCCCTAGCCCCCCATGGCCCGTTTTCTCTACCTAGACCCCAATCCCTACTATCCCAGCTCCCTGAGGCGGGGAGGGCGGCTAGTGGTTACCCCCTCCCGGGGGGCGGCGCGGGCCCTAGGGGTAGCTCACTGCTCCCTGCGCCACCTGGCCCAGAGTGCCCTTCAGGCCGAGGGCCTAGGGGTAGCTACTCCCCTAGGGGTGGACTGGGCCCTGAAAAAAGCCCTGACCCAGGTCCTCGGACCCCAGGACCGAGAGGGCCTCAGTCGCGCTTGGCGGCCGGTGGTCCAAGAGCTCCTGGGCGCAGGGCTGCCGGAGGGACTTGCCCCGGTCTCCCCCCGCTGCGAGCAGTTAATTCAGGTGGCCCTCACCTACCGCTGTCTGTTGAGGGGAGAAAACCTGGTAGACCCCCAGGAGGTCCTGCTCCAGGCAGCTGGCTGTCCCCTAGTTTCCCGGCCCCTGCTGGTGTACGGGTACTTTCCCCCCCAACCCCAGGAGCGGCATTTTATTGACCGGTTGGCGGCCCCGGGGAGCTGCTTGGTGGTAAACTCGGGGGCAGACGTGACCTGGTACCAGGAGCAAGGCTGGGAAGTTCAAGAGGGTTCAACCCCCGCCCAAAGCCTCGGGGAACACCTGGCGGCTCAGTTGCGCGGGGCCGCCTCAGACCTGTTCCCAGGAGCCCGAGCCTACTCCTACGACCGCCAGAGCGCCGAGATCCGGGGGGTATTAGGGCAAGTCAAAGAGCTACTACAGGGGGGGGCCTCCCCCGGGAGTATTGCCCTAGTGACCACCCAACCGGCTCTCTACGGTCCGGGGGTAGCCGCCGTGGCTCGCGAGTACGGGGTCCCGGTGGACCTGGGCTACACTCTCCCCTTGCGCGCTACTAACCTGGGAGCTTGGTTGGAACTGTTACTGGGGGTGGAAGAGAACCCCGGGGCTCTCACCCGCCTTTTGGGCCACCCCCTCAGCGGTGACTGGGGGGCCAGCCTGGGGGAGGGTCTCGCCCCCCCTACCCGGGCTTCTAGCCGGGACTGGGGAGCTTGGCTGGAGCAGGTGTGGGCCCACTTTGCTATCGATTACTCCCCTGATCCCCAGGTGGCCCTGGGAACCCAGGGGCTAGCAGCGGGCCTAGGGGAGCTTGCCCGGCGGGCAGGAGAGGAGCAGTTAAGCCGGCGGGAGTTTAGCCGCCTGCTGGACCTAGTAGTGGTGGCTGCCCAACCCGGCCGGGGGGGGGTGGAGTTACTTGTCCCCCAGACCCTCAGCGGCGCCCGCTACCCCCACGTGTTCCTCCTGGGGGCCCAAGCCGACCTGCTGCCCAAGAGTCTTGTGGATAACCCGGTCCTGGATTTTGTTGACCGCCAGGCTCTCGTGGCTAGAGGCCTCAACCTGCCCGGCGCGGCCACCCTGGCCGAGCAGCAGGCTCAAGAATTTGATAACCTCCTACAAGCCTGTACCCATAGCCTCACCTGCAGCTACGTGGGCTTGCCTAGCCCCTACCTGGTGCAGCTGGGCCTAGGGGGCCAAACTCCCCCGGACCCGGCAGCCTACAGCCAGCCAGAGTGGCGCCAGCGCAGCCTGGGACCCGACTCCCCAGACCCGATCCTGGGTCAGGCCTGGCACAGCTGGCAGGTGGAGAGCCGGCGCGAAGGGGCCTATCCTCCTGACGAGTACGACGGGATAGTTGGGATTCCCTTCCCCACCCAGAACCATTGGTTCAGTGTCTCCCAGTTAACTAGCCTTGGCCAGTGTCCCTTCCGCTGGTTTGGGGAGCAGATTTTACGTCTGAAGGCACCTCCAGAGAAAGACCTGACCCCCCTCAAAAAAGGGCAGCTCTACCATGAGGTCCTCCACCAGCTAGTTAGTCAGTCCTGCCTGCACCCGGCCCAGCGTCAAGAGCCCCAATTCCTCGCCCGGGTCTTCGCCCAAGTGGAGAAGGACCTGGAACTACCGGCCCTCCCCACCTGGGGTGTCCAGCGCCAGGAGCACCTAGAAACCCTCACCCGGGTCCTGCCGATGCTTTTTCCCCCTGAGCGGCAGGTCCTGAAGACGGAGGCTTGGTTTGAAGGCACCTGGCAGGGATTTAGGATTAGGGGGAAGGTTGACCGGATTGACAAGCAGGCAGGAGGCCTAGTTCTAATTGACTACAAAACCGGGCCCAGTCTCCCCACCGGAGTTAAGAACAGCGCCGGCAAAGCCATTGTTGACCTGCAGTTGTTAGTCTACGCCCAGGTTGCCGCCCCCCAGTTGCGACCGGGTCAACCCCTCCTGAACAAATTCTATTTTTCCCTCACCAAGGGCGAACCCCTGACCCCTAAGGACCCTAGCCCCGGGGAGATCGAAGAGATTACCCAGGGCTGGCACGACTATCTCCGGCGGGGGGAGTATCCCGTTCAACCGGACCTTGACGGGGAAGCCTGTCGTTTTTGCACCCTAGACCTGGTTTGCCGGCGCGGCCCCCGGCTAGACCTCAAGCTCGCCTCTTCCCCGCCATGCACCTAACCCCCGAACAAACCCGAGTCGTCGGCGCTCCCCGGAGTGTGGCAGTCACCGCTGGGGCCGGTACCGGCAAGACCCAGATGCTGGTCCAGCGCTACCTTTACCACCTGCGCCAGGGCTATTCTCCCCTGGCGGTAGTAGCGGTCACTTTCACCGAAACGGCGGCCCGGGAATTGCGCTCCCGCCTGCACCGGGAAGGTCAGTCTCTCCCGAACTCCACCCGCGCCCAACTAGCAGCCGCCCCCATCTGCACCTTTCACGGTTTAGCCGCCCGCATCTGCCGTGAGCATGCCCTTAAGGTCAGCCTAGACCCAGATTTTCGGATCCTCGACGAGGTAGAGGGGAAACTATGGTTCCGCCAAGCCCTCACCGAGGCCATCCAGGCCTTGCCCCCGATTTTTTGCCACCAGCTGGGTTACTCCTTCCTTACCAAAGCCCTAGGGGCCCTCTGTCCAGATCCATTGGGGGCCCGGGCAGCCCTGGGGGTGTCACCCGAGCAGACCCAAGGGGCAGTACAGGCTGCCCAGACCCAAGCCTGGGAGGAGTTAGTCCAACACCCAGTGTGGAAGGGGGCGCAGGCCTACCTGGCAAGTCACCAGGCCCCGGGGGATAAGCTTGACCTAGTGCGAATCCAAGCTCTCTCGGCCATGGCCCGGGTGGAGGGAAGGGAGGACCTAGGCCCTGCCTTAACGGCAATTAGAAAGCTCAAAATCAACTGCGGCAAGCAGGGGGCCTGGGGCTCTCGGGAACAGCTGCAGGAAGTCAAAGCCCACATCAAGGCCCTGCGGGAGCTGACAGAGGATAACACCGGCTTAGTTACCTTGGCGATCAATCCCCAAGACCAGGCGGTAGCCCAACAGCTCCCCCTCCTGAAGCAGGCCTTCAAGCTGGTCCAGGAGCATCTCAAGCAGACCAAGGGGCGCCAGGGGGTACTCGATTTCCCTGACCTGGAGGTCTACGCCCTAGAAGCCCTCCGGTACCCAGAGGTGCTCAGCTACTACAAAGAGCGCTGGCAGGTGTTTCTGGTAGATGAATTCCAGGACACTAACCCCACCCAAAGTCAACTCCTCGAGCTATTGACGACTGGTAAGCTGTTGACGCTGGTCGGGGATCCAAAACAATCAATCTACGGGTTTCGTGGGGCTCAGGTGCAGGTGTTTCAATCCTGGCAGGAGCGGCTGCACACCCCCGCCTATCCCCCCCTAGAACTGCGCCTGAGCTTCCGCACCCACCACAGTCTGCTGGAGCAAATCAATGAGTTATTTGCTCCCCTCCTCGGGCCATTACATCAGCGGCTTGCTGCCCACCGCCAGGCTGTCCCCCATCCGGGGCCCCACCTGCGTCTACTTCTGCCCACGAATGAGAAGGGTAGCCGGTTCGGGGAGGCCAGGGGCCTAGCCCAGGTAGTCAGCACTATGCTCCAAGCACCCCTGCTGGTCTGGGACCCTCAGACCCAGGCCCGGCGGCCAGTCCAGCCCCCCGATATTGCCATTCTTTGTCACACCTGGAGCCCCCTAGACCTGTACGCCCAGGTTCTGGAGGATCAGGGAATACCCGTGCGCCAGGCCGGAGGGGGGAGCCTATTAGAGACCCGGGAAGCGAAGGATGCCTGGGCCCTGCTGCGGTTTCTGGCTGACTCCCGGGAGGACCTGAGCCTGGTGGCTTTACTGCGCAGTCCCTTTTTTGCCTTCAGTGACCGGACCCTCTACTACCTAAGCCAAGCCCGGCACCGGGATACCTGCTGGTGGGACCACCTAGCCCAGGCCTTACCCCTAGGGGAATCGCCCGCGCCCTTAGTGCTGCGCCAACTCCTAGACCAGCGGCGGCGGGCCAGCCCAGAGCAGCTGCTGCAGCAGGCAGACTTGCTGACAGGTTATACGGCGGTGGTAGCCAATCTGCCCCGGGGGCAGCGGCGCCTGGGGGATTGGCAAGGGTTCCTGGACCTAGTGCGCAGCTGGGAGCCTTTAGATCTGGTAGGAGTAGTGCAGCGGCTAGAGCAGATTCAGGAAAGTCACCTGGAAATACCCCGGCCGGCCGCTACCGGGGCGGGGGTGAGCCTGACTACCATCCACCAGGCCAAGGGACTAGAGTGGCCGGTAGTCCTAGTGGCCAACCTAGACCATCGCCCCCCGGGCCGCTCTCCTGGGCTGCTATTTGACCCCCAGCTAGGAGTTAGTTGGTACCAGGGCCCCGGGGGAGACCAGCCAGCTGTGTACCAACTCCTGCAGCGGCGGCAGCAACAAATGGAGCTTGAGGAGCGCAAACGGGTCCTCTACGTCGCCTTTACCCGGGCTCGCGACCACCTAGTTTTAACCGCTAGCAAACCTAAGGGGGGACACCTGGATCTGCTGCCGGAGGCTCTGGCCACTCCGCTGCCCTGCGCCTCCTCGGCCCCCTCCCCTCGGGCCCAATTGCTTCCGGTATCCCCGGCCCACGTTGCCTCCCTAGGGGCTGGGGTCTGGCAGCTACCAATCAGCGCCCTCAGTGACTATCACCATTGTCCGCGCCTGTTTGAGTACCGCCATCTCCAGGGGCATCCGGGCCACTCCCGGAGCGGCCGGGGGCAGGGGGCAGCCCTGGGAACCCTCACCCACTGGGCGATCCAACACCAGGTAACTACCAAGGAGAACCTAGAGGTAGCAGCGGACCGCCTGGGACTGGGGTTGGTGCCAGCCCAGGTGCAGGAGGCTTTAGACTTGGCCCGGCGGTTCAACTGCGCTCCCCTATACGCTCCCTACCGTTCCCCAGCCGGCCAGGCTGAGTACCCAGTGGCCTTTGAGTTTGGGGGAATTCACCTTTCCGGCTACATCGACTGGCTAGGGCCAGATTATGTCCTGGACTTTAAGACCGACCGGGTCGTGAAGCCGCAACAACACTGCCTGCAGCTGTGGGCCTACGCCTACGCCACCGGCCGTCAGGTTGCTCACCTGGCCTACCTGCGCCATGACCGAGTTCATAGCTGGGGCTTGACAGACTTAGACCAGCTGACAGCGTTGGCTACGGGGGTAGTGGAGCGGATTGCCCGGGATGACTTCTCCCCTACTCCTAGTCCGGGGGCCTGCCAAGCTTGCCCCTACGGGCGGATCTGTACAGCCGGCCAGGAATTCCTCCCGGGGCCGGAATCGGCTAAGGTGGATGGGTAAGTCATGTTAGGCCTTACGCCATGGTCCTAGACCGGATCCTCGATGGAAAAACCCTCGCCCAAAACCTCCAAGACCAACTAAAAGCTGAGATCCAAGCTCTGGAACCCCGGGCCGGCCGCCCCCCGGGGTTGGCAGTTTTGATGGTGGGGGACAACCCCGCTAGCGCTGCCTACGTGCGCGGCAAGGAGCGTGCCTGCGCCCAGGTGGGGATTGCCTCCTTTGGGGAGCACTTCCCAGGGGACACCAGTCAAGCTGAACTCCTAGAGGCAATCGAGGCCCTGAACCAGGACCACCGGGTGGATGGAATCCTGGTCCAGTTACCCCTGCCGAGCCACCTAGATGCGACAGCCCTTTTAGAGACCATCACTCCGGCCAAGGACGCCGACGGTCTCCATCCGGTTAACCTAGGCAAGTTGCTGCGGGGGGAACCAGGCCTGCGCAGCTGCACCCCAGCCGGGGTGATGCGCCTGCTAGAGGCCTACCAGATCCATCTAGCTGGGCGGCGGGTGGTGGTGGTAGGCCGTAGCATCCTGGTGGGCAAACCCCTAGCCCTGATGCTCCTAGAAGCCCACAGCACCGTTACCATTGCCCACTCCCGCACCCCGGACTTGGCTGAGGTAACCCGCAGTGCGGACATTTTGGTGGCCGCCGCCGGGCAGCCGGGGCTGATTAAAGCCGACATGGTCAAGCCCCAGGCGGTGGTGGTGGATGTGGGGATCAACCGAGTACCGGGGGGGCCAACCGGCAGCCACCTAGTGGGGGATGTGGATTTTGCCGCGGTCTACCCGGTCGCCCGGGGGATCACGCCGGTGCCGGGGGGAATTGGTCCGATGACTGTGGCCATGCTGTTGCACAATACAGTATGGAGCTATCGTCAGCAATTGGGAAGTTGAGTGGGCTGAACGTGGCCCCTGGACATCTCAGCTATCAGGAGACACCCCAGCATGGTACTTACCAATAACATCCAACTGTCCCCCGCGGGCTTTGACCTTGCCACATATCTGGCCCACTGTCAGGCCCAGGTTGAGGCCGCCCTCGACCAGGCCCTGCCCGTAGTCTACCCAGAGAAGATCTACGAGGCCATGCGCTACTCCCTGCTGGGGGGGGGCAAAAGGCTCAGGCCGATCCTGTGTCTGACCACCTGTGAGTTGGTGGGCGGCACCGTGGAAATGGCCCTACCCACTGCCTGTGCCCTGGAGATGATCCACACCATGTCGTTGATCCACGACGACCTGCCGGCCATGGACAACGACGACCTGCGGCGGGGCAAGATGACTAACCACAAGGTGTACGGGGAAGACATTGCCATCTTAGCCGGGGATGGTCTGCTAGCCTACGCCTTTGAGCACATTGCCACCCAAACCCGCAACTGTCCTCCGGAGGCCCTTTTAGAGGTGGTGGCGCGCCTAGGCCGGGCGGTGGGGGCGGCAGGACTGGTGGGGGGCCAGGTGATGGACCTGGACTTTGAGGGCCAAACTAACGTCTCCGTAGAAACCCTCCACTTTATCCACACCCACAAGACCGGGGCCCTGCTGGAGGCCTGTGTAGTGTGTGGGGGGATCATCGGCGGTGCTACTCCCCTACAGGTGCAGTACCTCACCCAATACGCCCAAAATATTGGCTTGGCCTTCCAGATCGTCGATGATATCCTCGACTTGACTGCCACCCGGGAGGTCCTCGGGAAAACCGCCGGCAAGGACCTACAGGCCCAAAAGATTACTTACCCACGGCTGTGGGGGATCGAGGAGTCCCGACGCCAGGCCCAAAACCTAGTCGATGAGGCCAAGGAAGCCCTCATGAGCTTTGGGGAACGAGCCAAAGTACTAGTGGCAATCGCTGACTACATCACCACCCGGAATTACTAGATGACCAGTGGCGAAATTATTGGGCAACTGGTACAAAACCGAGTCCTGTGGGTGCCCTTGGTGGCCTGTGGCCTGGCCCAAGTGGCCAAGGTGGTCCTGGAGTCCCTCCGCCACGGCAAACTCAGCCTGAGCTCCCTGTTCCAAACCGGGGGAATGCCCAGCTCCCACTCGGCTCTGGTGAGCGCCCTAGCAGTGGAGGTGGGTCAGACCCAGGGCTGGTATAGCAGTCAGTTTGCCATTGCTACGGTGTTTGCCGTCATCGTCATGTACGACGCCGCCGGGTTAAGGCAGGCGGCGGGCAACCAGGCCCGGACCTTAAACCGACTCCTCAAAGAGCTCAAGGAAGATCACCCCCAGTTGCCGGAGGTATACCTTAAGGAAAGTCTCGGCCACACTGGTCCGGAGGTGATCGGCGGCTGGGGCCTGGGGATGCTCTGCTCCTGGGGAGCGACCCTGGCGGCGGTACTAGCAGGCTGAAAATCCGCCTAAACCTGGCTGACCACCGATTCCCACTTCATTCCGTGCAGCTGCAGCTGGGGGTGGGAAACCAACAGGTGCCACACCACCGCCTGGAAAGCCTCCGTCTGGGGGGTGATGGTTTCTGGGCGCTGGGGCGGGATCACCACGCAGATGTCCGCTACCTGGGCTGCGTAACCGCCATCCCGGCCCACTACCCCGAAGATCTTCGCCCCCACTCCCCGGGCGTACTCTAGGGCCGAGACCAGATTAACGCTGACATTTTTCTCCCGGTTACCACCGCCGACGGAAAACACGAAGATACCATCCTGTGGGCCAAGGCGGCTACCCCGCAGCCAGTTGGTGTAGGCACTGTCCCAACCATCGTCATTAATCCGGGCTGTCAACTCAGAGACATTGTCCGTGGGGGTGTAGGCCTCAAAGCCAGCGATCTTGCGAAAGTCATTGACGGCGTGGCTAGCGTGGCCAGCCCCCCCGCCGACCCCCAGAAAGAACAGCCGGCCCCCCCCCTGGCGCAGGACCGCTAGCTCCCGGACTAGCTGTTCTAGGACCTCCTGGTCCAGGGCATCTAGAATCGCCTTAGCATCCTGTACAAATTCAGCAATGTAGCCCACGTTTGTTTTACTCCCGGTAGTGACAAATCCAACTCACCGCCACCCCTAAATCCGGCACCACCCAGTGGGCCAGGGCCTCAGCTCTCCCTCGATTATAGGGTTGAGAGAGCAAAATACAGCCACAGCCCACGGCCCGACCCGCCTGCATGTCCTTCCAGGAATCCCCCACCACAAAGGACTCTGCCAAGTCCACCCCCCAGCGCTGGGCGAGGCTAAGGAGCATCCCGGGTTTGGGCTTGCGGCAGGCACACTGGTCCTGGTCATCGTGGGGGCAGGCGAGCAGGTCATGGATAGCCAACTCCCGGGCTACTCGGGCTTGGATCTGCTCATGGTCCTGGAGCTGCAGCTTGCGGCGGGCCAGATCAGGTTGGTTAGTAATTACAAATACCAGTAATCCAGCCCGGCGCAGCTGGTCTACTGCCTGGTGAATACCCGCCTGCCACTGGAACTGGGCCAGGGAATAGGGGGAGGAGGGCTGGCCATCCCGAAACACCACCTGGTTGACAATCCCATCCCGGTCTAGAAACACCGCCGGCTGCCTAGACACGGGCCACTGCTCCCGTGCGGGCTGCCTGGTAGAGGGCTTGGAGCATGCGCATGGCCGCTAGACCCTCCGCCGGTGTGCCCTGGTAGACCTCGCCCTGGGTAATGGCAGCTATGAATTCCTCCCACTCCAGGCGCCAGGAGGAGTCGGGCTGGTCGAACACCTCCTCGGTCAGGTCAGGAACTCCCCCCTCGGGGCGCCGCCGGGCTATCACTAGCCGCTCTATACCGTAGCTGCGGCCGAGACCCGAGACGCTTAAAGACCCCTCACGGCCAAATACCTCGAAGGAAAATAGATTCTTCCACTGGGTCCAGCTGGTGTGGAAGTTGGCCACTACCCCGTTAGGGTACCGAAACAGGCCAAAGCCGTTATCCTCTAGGGGCTCAATGGGCCAGACCACCGTCTGCAGGTAGGCGAAGGCTTCCTGGGGGAGGCCGGCAAACCAGTGGATCAAGTCGACGATGTGCACCCCCTGATCGGTCAGCTCTCCCCCCCCGGCCAGGACCGGATCTCCCCGCCACTCTCGTTCGTAGCCGGGTCTCCCCCCGTGGCCGTAGTAGGCCCGCAGGTTGATTAGTTCCCCAACTAGGCCCTGGCGGTACAGCTGGTGGGCCCGGGCGAGGGCCGGGTGGTAGCGGTGGTTAAAACCGATCTTGAGTACTCGATTAGTGGCCGCCGCTGCCATGGCCTGGGCTTCGGCCAGGTTACGGCCCATGGGCTTCTCAACTAGTACGTGTTTACCAGCCGCCAGAGCCGCTGTGGTGATCTCGGCTAGCAGGCCGTTGTGGGTAGACACCACCACTACCCCTAGGCTCGGGTCCTCTAGGACCTGATGCCAGTCAGTGGCGGTGGGACAATCAAACTCCTCGGCCAAGGCGGCGGCGGCCGGGGGGTGAATATCTACCACTAGCCCTAAACTTGACGCTGGATGTCGGTGAATCTCCGCTGCCCGCCGCCGGCCAATCAACCCGCAACCCACCACCGCTACCCTAATCATTGCCAGTCCATTCCCCGCTCCCGGGGCAGGATCCGCCGCAGGGTAAAGATATCCTCCGCCTGTAATTCCTGCAGGTGTAAAGGCCACTCCAGCCAGTTGTCGTAGGGGGCCGCCAGGAGCTTACCGGTGATGCCGGCGGCCTGATCAGAGACGAGGAAGGCAGCGGCAGCAGCCCCAAGCTCCGGGGGGACACCCCCCCCGGCCAGCCCTGCGCGCGTTTTTTCCAGGTAGGCTAGACCTGCCCGCTCCCCGGCCGCTAGGGTCTCCTGGTGCAGCCGGGTAGCTACAAAACCCGGCGCCAAACAGTTGACCTGGATGCCGTAGGGGGCCATTTCCTGGGCTAGGGTTTCTCCTAGGCGCACCACCCCTACCTTGGAACAGGCATAGGCGGTGTAGTAGGGAAAGGGGCTCGCCGCCCCCCCCCCGGAAAACAGGACCAGGCGGCCGCCCCCCTGGGCTTGGAAGCGCCGGCAACTAGCCTGGGCTACTAGAAAGCTACCGAGGAGGTTGACCTGCAGGGTCCCCCACCAGGCCTGGGGGTCTACCTGAGTAACTTCGCCGATGGGACCGAGGACACCAGCCGCATGAACCACCCCCTGCACCGGGCCAAAGTGCTCGGCGACGGTGTTGAGGGCTATTTCCACTTGGCGAGCATCACTAACATCCGCTACCACTGCTCGGACTTGGTCGTACCCTTGGGCTTGAAAATCCGCCACTGCCGCACTCAAATCCGCTTCAGTGCGGCTACAAACTACTACTCGAGCCCCCCCCTGTAAACAGGCTAAGGCCGTAGCCCGACCCAGACCCAAACTCCCCCCGGTGACCAGGAGGTTTTTACCGCGCAGGTCGGGGGGCTGGGGGATCTTCACCGGCGCACCGTCCCACTAAAACCGGCCGCCTTGAATTGAGCCAAGGTCAGGGGGGTCGGCTGGGTAGCGGGGACAGAAATGCGTAACTCAAAATTCCCCTCGCCGGGGGGAACCTCGTCAATGGAGCCGAGGCGGGTACGGTTTTGCATCACCGGCTCGCCGCTGGCGTCGTAGATGCGGCCAAAAATATCGGCGTTGTAAACTGGTTTACCTGTTTTATTTTGGGTCTTGCCGGTGATGATAAAACAGCGGGCAGTTTGGGGATTGCCCCCGCTGGTGATTGCTCCCGCCGCCACTTCCGGGGGGCAGTCTTGGTAGGATAAGTTAGAGAGCTGGATTTGGGTTAGGGCTAGGGCGGCAGCTGTCGTCATCACCCACAGACAGACTGCTACTAGGGCCGTGACCAGTGCTGAATACCTCATCCGATTCTCTCCACAAACTAGGTTCCAGTATACCGACTGGGAGTACCCAAGTGATTAGCCTCCAGGGGATTACCCACCACTCACCGGTAGGCAGCCGTGACCACTGAATTTTTCTACGCCGACCTCCCCCCCGTTACTGACCTACTAGCCATCACCGACCCGCAAAGGTTCATAGCCGTCCCCCCAGACTGGTACATTCTCCTGGCGGATTTGATCGGGTCTACCCAGGCGGTGGCAGCTGGCCGGTATAGAGATGTCAACCTTCTGGGGGCAGCAGCGATCACGGCGGTGCTCAACGCTGTTGGTCGCTTGGAAATTCCCTTTGTATTTGGGGGGGACGGAGGAGTGCTACTGGTACCCCCAGGCTTGCTGGCCCCTAGCCGCCAAGCCCTGATCGCTACCCGGGCCCTGGCCGAGAAAGAGTTTGGCTTGGCCCTGCGGGTAGGAGCAGTCCCTGTTGCCGAGGTGGTAGAGGCAGGCCACGAGGTGAAGATAGTGAAGTTGCAGATTAGTTCTGGGTATAGCCAGGCCAACTTTGCCGGGGGAGGGTTGCGCTATGCCACCGACCTGATCAAGTCTCCTCAGGACGCCGGCCGCTACATTTTTGGTCCTGAACCCCAGGCTGAGGCTAGTTTCGCTGGTCTGGAATGCCGCTGGCAGGATATCCCCAATCCGAGAGGGGAAATTTTGACTTTGATTCTGATGGCAGCTCGGGAGGGGGCGGCGGCCAGCCTGGTCTACCGGCTGGTGATCGAGAAACTGGTGGCGATCTACGGTCAAGAGACCAAGTTATGTCCTCTCCACCCAGCGGCTTTGCGCCTGAGCTTCAATCCCTCTACCCTGATGGCCGAGGCCCGTCTTCAGGGTCAGGAGTACTGGTGGATTCACCTGGGGTTGATGTGGCTGCAAAACCTCCTGGGCTGGTGTTTGATCCAAAGTGGGTTCTCCCTCCTAGGCCTGGACTGGGGGAAACTGCGAGCCGCCAACGTGGCTAACGCTGACTACCGCAAGCGCGATGATGCCCTGCGCTTGGTCCTAGCCTGCACTGCTAGCCAACGTCAAAGCCTGGTGGATTTTCTCGAGGATTTGTCTACCAAAGGGGAATTATTCTACGGTCTGCACCGCTCTGACCGGGCCCACTTGACCTGCATGGTGTTTGACCGGCAACATCACCACATCCATTTTGTGGATGGGGCGGACGGGGGGTATGTCTTGGCCGCCCAAGACCTGAAGCGGCGCCTCGGTCGATGACAGAGAAGTCCTCCCCCAGGTCTGGGAGTTATAGGTAACTCGTACTGTAAAATGAGTTATAAGTTCTACTATTTTGGAACTGCAACCATGGATGACCTGAGCCGCAAAATCGATGACTTGAACCGAAAAACTGAGAACCTAATTCGCAAGGTAGAAGATCTAAGTCGCAAGACGGACGATCTGAACCGTAAAATAGTTGATCTGAGTCGTAAAAAGTGATCTGAATCAAGGGTGTTATCCGCTCGTTTGCCCCGCTCTGGCCCGGCCTCGTATGACTTTTATCCGTCCCTTCACGCCAGTCACCGTGGTGCTGGGGGCCTTGGCTGGACCACCCTAGACTGGGCAGGGGGCAGCGCCCAATGACGGCATACTTTTACCCCTACCCTCCTCTGGAACCCGGCCACCTAGTACGCCGCTACAAACGGTTTTTCGCTGAGATTGGCCTCACCTCCGGTCAGGTAATCACCGCTCACTGTCCCAACACTGGTCCTATGACCGGGGTGTGTGTCCCAGGGAGCCCCGTCCAGGTCTCCTACCATCCCAGTCCCAAGCGCAAGCTAGCCTACACCTGGGAAATGATTCAAGTGGACGGTACCTGGGTGGGGGTCAATACTGCCTTACCCAACCGGATCATCCGGCGAGCCCTAGAGCACCGGTGGTTTCCTGGGTTGGGGGAATATACCCAGGTGCGGTCTGAGGTCGCCTACGGCCGCCAAAGCCGGGTAGACTTTTGCTTGGAGGGCGGTAGTGTACCCGTATACCTGGAGGTGAAGAATACCACCTGGTGTGCCGGCTCGGTGGCTCTGTTTCCCGACACGGTGACCACGCGTGGCCAAAAACACCTCCGAGAGCTCACCAATCTCCTGCCCCAGGCCCGGGCAGTGATGCTGTACTTGATCAATCGGGGGGATTGTGACCGGTTTGCCCCCGGGGACACCAAGGACCCGACCTACGGTCGCCTACTACGGCAAGGGGTAGCCGCGGGGTTGGAGGTACGGGCCTGTCGGTTTGCCGTCACCCCGGAGGGGGTGCGCTACCTGGGTCTGGCGCAGCTGCAGCTGTGAGGGAACAGTAGGTCCCCATCTCCGTGCAGACCGCCTGGACAGGTTGGTCCCAGGGGTCCCGCGGCAAGCCTTCAAAGCAACCAAAGGCAAACACCACCCCCAGAGTTGGGGGATTGCTCCCCCAACTAAGACAGCGGTCATAGAATCCCCCCCCGTAACCGAGGCGGTAACCTTGACGATCGTAGGCTAGGCCAGGCACTACCATCAGGTCTGCCTGCTCCAGGGATAGCCGGGGGGCCCTAGGCAAGGGCTCTCGGATCCCCTGTCTACTTTTTTCTAGGGGCTCCCCGGGGCGCCAGACTCCCCAGGTCAAGCCCGCCGGGGTGCAGCAGGGAAATCCCCAAGTCTTAGGTAGAGAGAAGAGGGAGGACAGGTCCGGCTCCTGACTGTAGCTGTGGTAGGCAAGGACCGTAACCGCCCGTTGGAAGGGGGGGTAACTTGCTACCTGGAGGCAAATTTGTTGACTGAGGGCAGACCACTCGGCAGGGGAAAGGGCCAGACGCCGCTGCCGCAGAGCCTGGCGCAGTTGAGGCTTACTAGTCACAGGGGATATCTTGATGGAGAAAGGCCCGGCCCAAGGCCCCGCCGTAGTTAGCTACTACCTGGCCCTTACCCCACAGGCGGTACTTATAGGTCACCAGCCCCTCTAGGCCCACGGGGCCCCGGGGGGGGAGTTTCTGGGTGCTGATCCCCACCTCAGCCCCAAACCCATACCGGTAGCCATCGGCAAAGCGGGTCGAGCAGTTGTGGTAAACCCCCGCCGCATCCACGTCGGCCATGAAGGTTTGGGCGGCCTGTGGGTCCTGGGTGACGATCGCCTCCGTATGCCGGGAGCCGTAGGTGTTGATGTGCTCTACCGCCGCCTCCAGGTCTGGGACAATTTTAATGGCCAGAATCAAGTCGGTGTATTCCGTCCCCCAGTCTGCCTCCGTCGCCCTACAGACCTCCAGGGGAGCGATCAGAGCCTCGGCGGCGGGTTCAGCCCGCAGTTCCACCCCTTGGGCTGCCAGGGCCGGGGCCACTCTGGGCAGGAAGGTGGGGGCAATGTGCTGGTGGACTAGGAGGGTTTCAATGGCATTACAGGCGGCAGGGTACTGGGTTTTGGCGTCGAGGGTGATCGCCACCGCCTGGTCTAGGTCCGCCGCCGCATCCACGTACAGATGACACAGGCCGTCGGCGTGGCCGAGGACGGGAATCCGGGTGTTGGCCTGGATATAGCGGACAAACTCGTTTGAACCCCGGGGAATTACCAGGTCTACGTAGGCATCCAAGGCTAAGAGTCCTTGGACCTCGGCTCGGGTGGTCAGCAGTTGAATTACCTCCGGGCTGACTGCTGTGGCCTCCAGACCTCGGCGCAGGGTCTGCACTAGGGCAGTACAAGAGTGGAGGGCTTCCCGGCCCCCCTTAAGCAGGACCCCATTGCCGGACTTCACCGCTAGGGCGGCAATCTGCACCACGGCCTCGGGGCGAGCCTCAAAGACCACCGCTAGCACCCCTACCGGGCAGGTGACCCGTTCCAAGCGCAGGCCCTGGTCCAACAGCCGGTTGATCTTCACCTTGCCCAGGGGGTCCCCCAAGTCCCCCACTACCCGCATCCCGGTAATGGCGGCTGTCAACTTGGGGGCGTCTAGCTTCAGACGGCTGCGCAGGGCCGCCGAGAGTCCATCGGCCTGGGCCTGCTGGCAGTCAAGCTGGTTAGCCTGGAGAATCGCGGCTTGGTTGGCCTCCAAGGCCTGGGCCATGGCTTCAATGGCCTGATTGCGCTGGTCCGCACTAAGGTTTGCCAAGCGCCGAGCCGCCGAGCGGGTGGTTTGGGCAAGGGGAATCAGGGGAGAAGAAGTCATGGCGATTTGGGATGGCTAGTTTTTCATCTTACCTAGTTTCTCCCCTAGACTTTTTTAGAATGGGGAGTAAAGACGAGGGGGAAATAGGGCTTATGCGCGCTCAATGGTTAGCGGTGGTACTACTGATGGCCCCCCTGGCGATGCCAGCCCGGGCTGAAGACCTCACCCAGCTGCGTCAGCTCCTGGCTACGGGCAACTGCCCTGGCTGTGATCTGAGCGGCGCGGGCCTAGTGATGGCAGACTTGCACCGGGCTAATCTCCAAGGGGCAGACCTGAGCGGTGCCAACCTTTCCCGGGCCAACCTGGGGGGGGCTAATCTGGGGGGGGCTAATCTGGCCGGAGCCGTCCTGTACGGCACCAGGCTGACCGGAGCTAACCTGACTGGTGCTAACCTAACTGGGGCTAACCTCCAGGAGGCTGACCTAGGGGGGGCCAACTTCAGTCAGGCCACCCTAGCCAACACCAACCTCCAAGAGGCCCAGGACCTGCCCCCCCGGGTAGGGAAGGCCTCAGACTTTTTACGCTGGGCCTTCGCCGACACCCAGGCCAATCAGCTAGGCCAGGCGATCGAAAACTACACCCAGGCCATTGATCTACAACCCAACCTGGCTGTAGCCTACCTGGGTCGCAGTTCAGCCTACTACGAGATCGGCAATTACCCGGCCGCCCGCCATGACTCTCAGCAGGCTGCCCAGATGTATCTCAATCTAGGGGACCTTCAAGGCTATCAGGTAGCCCGCTCAATCCTTGAGGCTGCCCAGGTAGCTCCCACGAAACCCACCCACAGTGGCGGCATCAGTGGCTTTTTAAACTCCATTTTCTCCCTAGGGCTTACGGTCCTGCAGTCCGTGGGTGGCCTAGCATTCTAACCCTGGGGATCTAGTAGGCGAGGGGGGGCGGGGCGGCCTGGGGGGTAGAGGCGGGAGAGGGAGTAACCACCGGCGAAGGAGTAGTTTTGAGAAACACCGCCTGGGAGGGATTAGCAGGTACTAAACCGGCGGCAGCAGCTTGGTTACCCAGGGTGTAGCGCAGTTGTTGACTGGTGGTGGTCAACTCCAGCTCCTGTCTTTGCAGGGTGGTTAGCTGATGGTAGGTCTTGCCCCACTCCTGTTGAATCCGCACCGTGACAGCGTAGGCGCCCACTAAAAGCGCGGTCAGGACTAGGGCCGCTCCAGTGCTTACCTGGTGGGCTTTGACCAAAAACTGCAGGTTGGCTGGCGCAGGGGCCGGGGCAGGTACTACCCGTAGGGGGTTAGGGCGCCGCCGGGGAGAGCCTGGCCGGACCGGAGTGACGGGGTCGGACTGACGATTATACATAGGATCAAGGCCGAAAGGGGGCGGGGTTTACCAGGGGGCTGGTTTCTCCCCATGATCTAATCAGCTGCCCATAAGTTCCCAAACCCCAAGGGGTGGGGAGACTATCGGCAGGCTCATGATAACCTGGTCCCAGATAGATTAACAGACCAACACCTGCCGTTGTGTCTAGAGATGGAACTCCCTTGGTGTTCCATCTGCAGTCTCCGGTTGATTTTACCTATGGAAACAAACTCTGAAATCCGCCGCCTAGTGGATATCATGCCCGCATCTGGGCGGATGTCCACCCGGATCTTGAGTAAGCCTAGCCAGTCAGTGGTCATTGCTAGTAGCTTCCCCCTGCCTTGGCAACGCCAGCGGCTAATCGAGATTAACTTCGACCTGTGGCGGCGTCTTACTCCCGCCCAGCGGGACTTGGTCCTGCTGCGCACCGTCAGCTGGCTAGGGGCAATTCGGTGGTTTGAGTTTGGCCCCTGGCAAGGCCTCGGCGCTTTGGGGACAGGAGGGGCCCTGGGGCAGCTGCTCCAGGGAGACGTAGTCGGGGGTACGGTGGCTCTAGGGTTACTGGGGGCGGCCAGCTGGCAAATTTGGCAGCAAAATCATCGCCCTAGTCTAGATATCGACGCTGACCAGGAGGCGGTGCGCGTCGCCCAGAGGCGGGGCTACCAGCAGGCAGAAGCAATTCGCCACCTCCTAGAAGCCCTCGAGAAGATCCCGGAACTGGAGGGCCGCTCGGGGTTAAATTTCAGTGAGCTGCTACGGTTGCAAAACCTGCGCTCCCTGGCTAAAACCCCCCAAACCACTCCCTAACTCCTCCCTACTCCTATCCAGGTCAAAATGCCCTTTTCAAAAATTCTGATTGCTAACCGCGGGGAAATTGCCCTGAGGATTCTGCGCACCTGCGAGGAAATGGGCATCGCCACGGTGGCCGTCCATTCCACGGTGGACCGGGATGCCCTCCACGTCCAGCTTGCCGATGAAGCGGTGTGCATCGGTGAGCCCGCTAGTGCCAAAAGTTATCTAAACATCCCCAACATCATTGCTGCCGCCCTGACCCACAATGCCACGGCAATCCATCCAGGTTACGGCTTCCTAGCCGAAAATGCCCGGTTTGCTGAGATCTGCGCTGACCACAACCTGGTCTTTATTGGCCCATCTCCCACCGCTATCCGGGCCATGGGGGACAAGGCAACTGCCCGGGCTACCATGCAGAGCATTGGGGTCCCGACAGTCCCTGGTAGTGAAGGCCTACTGGAGGAGGAATCGGCAGCTCGGCTGCTGGCCCGGGAGATTGGCTACCCAGTGATGATCAAGGCTACCGCTGGTGGGGGGGGGCGAGGGATGCGCCTCGTCAAGTCTGACCAAGAATTTAGCCGGCTGTTTCAGGCAGCCCAGGGGGAAGCCCAGACGGCCTTTGGCAATGGGGGAGTTTACCTAGAGAAGTTCATTGACCGGCCCCGCCATATTGAATTTCAGGTCTTAGGGGATGCCTACGGCCACGTAATCCACCTAGGGGAGCGGGATTGCTCAATTCAACGCCGGCACCAGAAACTCCTTGAGGAGGCTCCCAGCCCGGCCTTGACCCCGCAACTGCGCCAAGCCATGGGAGAAGCCGCAGTGCGCTCGGCCCAGGCCATCGGTTATCTGGGAGCCGGGACAGTAGAATTTTTACTCGACCAGCAGGGGCGCTACTACTTCATGGAGATGAACACTCGCATACAGGTAGAGCATCCAGTAACAGAGATGATTACCGGTCTAGATTTGATTGCTGCCCAGATCCGCATTGCCGCCGGGGAGCCCCTGGAGTTGAACCAAGATCAGGTGCAGCTGTGCGGCCACGCCATCGAGTGCCGGATTAATGCTGAGGACCCAGACCACAACTTTCGCCCCCACCCGGGTCAAATTACCGCCTATCTCCCCCCCGGGGGAGCCGGTGTACGCATGGACTCCCACGTTTACACTGACTATCGCATACCCCCCTACTACGACTCCCTCATCGGCAAGTTAATCGTCTGGGCTCCCGACCGGCCCCGGGCAATCCAGCGGATGCGCCGAGCCCTGCGGGAGTGTGCCATTACGGGCCTGCCCACCACCTTAGGTTTTCACCAACGAATCCTCCAGTCTCCGGAATTCCTCCAGGGACAGGTTTACACCAACTTTGTCGAGCATCTACTAGCGCAGGGCCAGGGTGATGAGCCCTTGCTGACCTAGGAGCATTTCCCGGGCTAAGCTGAGCACCCCCACTAGGATCACCGGGGTCATGTCTACGCCTCCAAGGGGGGGAACGACGCGACGTAGGGGCCGGAGGACCGGTTCCGTAGGCCAGGCCACCAGGCACCAGGGCCACTGGTGCAGGGGAATCTGCGGGTACCAGCTCAGTACGATGCGCAGGATAAAGAGCAAGGTAAGCAAACCCAGACTAAGACTAAAGGTCCATACTCCCAGGGTAGCCAGGTTCATGAAGTTAAATTTTGTTTAGGTTAATTAACTCTCATTGTAGCGGGAAATTAGCCCCTGGGAGGGGTTAAGAACCGAGGGCTTCCTAGCCTCTTGACCGTAACTTCTCATCCCGGCCGGCTTGTGAGATAATGATTGATCAAGTTATCATCACTGTTCTGCGCTCTGGCCTTAACCCTATGACACCTTCCCTTGCCAACTTCCTCTGGAGCCTCGTGTGGGGCAGCGCTATTGTTGTGATCCCCGTTACCGTCGCCCTGATTCTAATTAGCCAAAAAGACAAGATTCAACGCTCCTAACTCGCAGGGTGCTTAGCCCGGGTAAGCCGCCCCTCTTGCCCGTTGCAGGCCAGCCCGCTTTCCCCCCTGTCCAGTCAAAGTCAACGTAGGCAACTGCCTTAGGTTTTTTTGCTGTCTGGGGGGAGAAAGCTATCTCCTGGCTCTCTAGAGTGGATCTGTTATGATGCAGAGAGTACCTTGTATGTCCCAACTCCCCTGGGCGGAAGGGGACAGAGGTGGCCTAACTGACCCTAGCCCTCAGGCTAGCCGGCAAAAGGGCAAAGCATAGACCTGCGCTAGGAAAGACAATGGTAAACTTCAGCTTTAATATGGCGAGCATGACCGGCATTGTCATGGCAGTGGCTGGAGTGGCCCTGTATGCAGTGCGTTCATTTCGCCCTGAACTCTCGCGAGACCACGATATTTTCTTCTCGGCGGTATGCTTGCTGTGTGGCCTGATCCTAGTGTTCTACGGCTGGCGCTTTGACCCGATCATGCAGTTTGGCCAAGTGCTGTTGAGTTCAGCAGCGGTATTTTTTGCCCTTGAGAACCTCCGTCTGCGGCGGATTACGACTACCCAAGCCAAGCGGGGCACCCCGGCGGCGGCGGTGGACTACGACCGGCCGGTCAGCCGGGTGTACCGGGCTGAACTCGACGATCTTGAGCCGGAGGAAGAGGAAGAACCCCAACCCCGGGTCCGGACGCGGGTTTATGGCTACGAAGATGATGACTACCTGCCCCAGGAGCGTACCCGTCCCTCCCTGCGTAGCCGCCCCGAGCCCTCTAGCCGTGGCTACCGCCCCAGTGAGTCGACCAGTCGAGCAGTGCGTCCTGCCCGCCGCTCTGGCAGCGAGACTAATCCGCGCCGCCTGAGAGCCTCCACTCCCCGCCGGCCGGAACAGGACACTGGCGAGTACGCCGACTACCAGCCCATCAGTGATGCCTACGAGCCGGAAGACTTGGGGGAGCAAACTTAGAGGTGGGGCTGGTTGGAGCCTAGCCCTGGTGCTAGTCCTAGCCCTGGGGGCCTGCCGCCCCGAGAGCAAATTGCCAACCTACCCCAACAGCGCCTACACCGACATCCAACCGGCCCTTAGTGGCAACGGCCGCTTTCTGGCCTTCACCTCTAGTCGTGCTCAAAATCAAAGTATCTTCCTCTACGATCTAGAAGAGAAATGCTTTTTGGCCGTAGCTGGCCTAAATCACCCCGGAGCAGTAGCTGAGTCCCCCAGCCTTAGTTACTCGGCTCGCTACATCGCCTACCTGTCCACCGCCGCCACTGGCCGGCCGGAAATCCAAGTTTACGACCGGACCCGCCAAAGTGCTGAGGTGCTCACCCTGGGATACCTAGACTGGTTTCGGGCCCCCTCCATCAGTCCCGATGGCCGTTATGTAGCCTTTGAGACCGGGAACCAAGGCCAGTGGGATGTGGCCGTGTTTGACCGCGGCCCCCAGGTTGAGTTAGATAACTAGATGAATAGAACTACGCTGGAAGGCTCACAACCCCGATCCCATCCCTCCCAGGTTTAACCGTGGCTCCTAGGCTGAAATTCCTCGGGCAGGGGGCAAGTATTGCCGCGACCTTGGTGTTTCTTGCCAATACCCTGGCGGAGAATTGGCATCAGGTCCTCAAAGTGCCCCTAACTACTCAACACTGGGGCTTAGTCCCCTTGACCGTCACCCTGGCCCTGCTCTCCTACGGGTGGCAGGGGGTTTTGTGGGCTGGAAACTTCCGTGACTTGCACTATCAAGTTCCCTGGACCTGGTCTCTAGTTAATTTCCTAGTTTTAGAGATCGCCAAGTATCTGCCCGGGGGGGTCTGGCAAGACTACGCCCGGATCCGGGCGGCCCACGCCCAAGGGGTCCCCGTGCAGGTGGGCACCGGTAGCCTGGTTCTGCAAACCATCTACACGTTTATTGCAGCTCTGGGTCTCGGGCTATTGACCACCAACCGCCCCCAGGTCCAGGCCGGCTGCTGCCTAGCCTTGACCTGTTTTTTGGTCGGCCTGCACCCACAGCTATTTAACCGAGTCTTAGCAGCCCCCGGACGGGCAACGCGGTGGGTTAGTCAAGCTCGCTGGCAGCTGCCGCCGCCGCTGCGGCTGCGTCACTACCCCTGGCGGTCTATCTTTGGCAATCTGCTGTTCATGGGGCTGCGGGGTCTCAGTTTCCTAGTAACAATCCTGATTTTTACCCCGATTCCCACCCCCAATCTGATCCCCCTCCTGGGAGGGTTTAGCCTGGCCTGGGGGCTGGGCCTGGTGTTTCCGGGAGCCCCGGGGGGGGTGGGTATTTTCGAGAGCGCCGCAGTCTTAATCCTAGAGGGCTTGCTTCCCCCCCAGGTGCTGATCTGGAGTGTAATCGTCTATCGTTTAGTAAGTATCACCACGGAGGTCTTGGGGGTGCTCCTCGGTTGTCTGCTCAGCCAGCTACTACTACAAAAAGTCTACGGGCTTGCCTGGTTTAGTAAGGTATCCCAGGAACCCTAGCCCACCCCCCTGCTAACTTTGCCTTTGTCCCCCTGTGAATTTGACCTATGACCTGGCGTGGCTCCTCGACTCCTACAGACCGTCTACTTTCCTCTTTGGTATACCTGCTGCCGGTTATGGAGGCTCTGCCCTTCGGAATTTTTCTCTTTTCACAGATTCCCGTCCTAGTAACTATTCTTAGCCCTTTGTTTTACCTGCGGCAGTTCTACGACCTCTCCGTCGGAGGGCTAGCGATCGTCCCTTTACTAGCTTTCTTCGGCCTATTTTTGGGAGTAGTGCGTAACTCTAGCTGCAGCCACCTGCTCCGGTTTAATGCCATGCAAGCTCTGCTCATCACCATTGGCATTTACCTGGGGGAAATCCTCCTGCAGATCCTTGGCATCACCCAAATTCTGAGTTTGGGTTTTGCCGACCCCCAAAGCCATGCCCCAATCCTCTTGGTAGTCTTTTTTCAAATTATTTTTCTCGGCACCATTGCTCTGTGCGGCTACTCGACATTCTTTGCTCTCCAGGGCTTGTACGGGGAAGTACCGGTCATCTCGGAGGCTGCCTACCGTCAAACTCGCTACTAGGAGTTCAGCTGGTGGTATAAGTGGGGCTCCAAGGCTCCTGGGCAATGAAATTACGGTCTCGGGGCAGGGGGGCGACGGGCTCCGTGAGCAGAAATTTCCCTTGCTCAATCCAGGCCTTTAATTCCTCGGCCACTTGCCGGGAAAAGTACAGACTAGCGAGGGGAGCGACGCGCACTTTTTTGCCGTCGATGGTCAGGGAGCCGGATTTTAACTGGGCATAGTTGACCATGCCAAAGGTGGGACGTACCCGCCGGGGAATAGAAAAATCCACTACCGGAGCAACCAGGTCCTCATCCTCCACGGCACAGTGGGCTACTACCGCCTCCTGGGTGACTGGGAAGGGGATCCCCACACCTAGCATGAGGGAAGGCCCGTACTGCCGGAAGTAGCACCCCCGGACCCACTTACTGCTCATCTGGCGGGCATCCCCTACAAGGGCAAGGGTGGCGGCCGGGCCGAGGGGAGTGTGGTTGGGCAGGCGCTTCTGGAGGGGGAAGTGCTGGGTACCCTCCCAGGCCACGTAGCCTACTCCTCCCCCCAGGAAAATTCGGGTGCCAATCCCCACGGACTCTAGGTCCGGGTCGTTCAGTAGGGGGGATAGGGCCCCGGGATTAGAGTACACGGCGTTGCCTAAATTCGGTTGCAGAGGACCGAGATAGGTGTACAGGGTTTTCTCCCCCCCGTTGACCCCCACCAGGAAGTTCTGATAGGCGTTGCGGGGATTGTAGAGGTAGAACTGATTGATAGTGTCTCGGCTGATGGTAGTTTCGAGGACGGTGCGGGGATAACAGTCGGTGCCCTGCCCTAGGGCCCGCAGGCGCACCGGCCGACCGGCGATCAGGGCCTCAATTACGTGGCCACCCCCCCAGTCCCGACCCGGCTCCGGCTCCTCCGGTACCTGGGTTGCCCCGAGGTATAGGTCCACCGCCCCGAAGCCCGAGTAGGCGAGTACCCCTTCTAGCCAGCACTGGCGGATTTTGATTGGCGGGTCTGTTGGGCCGAGGTTGATAATTGCCCCGGAGGATTCCATGGGCTCAAAGGTGCCGCTGGTGATTACATCCACCTCTCCGGCTGCCTTGGTCACTCCCACTTCCCGTACCCGGGCCTTGAGCTGCTCTACGGTCCAGACTCGGGCCTCGTGGCGACTAATCTTGGCATTAATTTCAGGGATAGTCTGCATGGGGGGTCCTAGGCCCAGTCTACCAACTGGGGTCATGGTATAGATAGACGGTCAAGTCTCCCTGGTGGGCGGGGAGAGGGCTAATACAGGCTAAAAAAGGCCCATAGTCCTCTAGGTCAACTTCGCAGGCGTGACAGGAGCCCATTAGGCAGCCGGTGGGAATCTGCAAGCCGGCCCGCTCGGCCACCGCTAGGAGAGATTCTCCCGGGGTCGCCTCCACCGTCAGATTGTCGGGCATGAACCTGACTTTGATCATAGAAATGTCACCTTGGCAGACCTAGACGGAGGGGAGGATTCTTTGCCAATCTAGGTGCTCAGCCACCGCATCCGCTAGGTGGTTGAGTACAACTTCCCGGTGGTCCCGGAAATTAGCGATGCCAGTCGGCAGGTTCCCTAAGCCCCGCCGCTGGCGCAGATGGTTGAGCCAACTGCGACGCCAGGGCCCGTTGTCAAAGATACCGTGCAGATAGGTAGACCAGACAGCATGAGTGGGACTGGCCACCCCTAGGGTAGGGTCATCAAATAGGAAGTGACAAGGACGCAGCACCTCCGTACGCCCGTGGTGAAGTTCGTAGCCTGCCACCGGCAAACCCGACCAGGGGTAGAGGGAGTTAACCTGGCGCTGGCGAGCGATTTTGGTCCCACCCATAGTGGTGTGCAAAGGCAGGAGGCCTAAACCGGGATATTCTCCCGCCTCCCCCTCCACACCGAGGGGGTCACAGACCTTCTCCCCCAGCATCTGCAGGCCACCACAAATCCCCAACAGAGCCCCCCCAGAGGCCACGTACTCCCGCAGTTGTTCCGCCAGGCCAGTTTCCTGGAGCACCCGCAGGTCACCCAGGGTAGTTTTCGAGCCAGGAATAATCACCGCATCGGGCTGGCCTAGGACCCCAGTAGGCTCCAGGTAGCGTACCTTGACAGTTGGTTCTGCCTCCAGGGGGTCAAAGTCCGTGAAGTTAGCGATCCGGGGCAACCGCAGCACTACCAGTTCCACCTCTCCCCGGGGCCGCGTCGGGCGGTCGAAGAGGTCTAGGGAGTCCTCCGCTGGTAAGACCTCCCCGAGCCAGGGAATCACTCCTAAGACTGGAATTCCCGTGTAATCCTCAAGCCAGGTAATCCCGGGGTCAAGGAGGGACTGGTCACCACGAAATTTGTTGATCACAATTCCCCGAATCAGGTCCCGTTCGGGGGAGTCAAGAAGGGCGAGGGTACCCACCACGTGGGCGAAGGCTCCCCCCCGGTCAATATCCACCACCAGCAGGGTGGCGGCTCCCAGGTGAGCAGCTACCCTCATGTTCGTCAGATCACGGTGCTTAAGGTTGATTTCCGCCGGGCTGCCGGCTCCCTCACACACCAACAGATCAAACTCTCGGGCCAGACATTCGAGGGAGTCTTGGATTGCCTGCCAACCCTGGTCAAAGAACTGCTGATAGTAATCTGTAGCCTTTAGGGTCCCGGCCACCTGGCCCTTGAGGATCACCTGGGAGATCATATTTCCCTGGGGCTTGAGAAGGATGGGATTCATTTCCACCCAGGGGGTGACCCCGGCCGCCCAGGCCTGGACCGCTTGGGCGTAGCCAATCTCGCCCCCCGTGGCCGTGACGTAGGAGTTCAGAGACATGTTTTGCCCCTTGAAGGGGGCAACTCGCCACCCCTGACGAGCATAGATCCGGCACAGGGCGGTGGTAAGCAAGGACTTACCGGCATGGGAGGTGGTGCCGACCACCATGACACTTCTCATAGGGACCTGTGCCGCCAGCGCTGGAGTTGGTTGGCCAGACAGTCTGTCCAAGGGGCAGGCTGACCTGCCCAGGAGGCGACCACCTGACGGCCGAGGGGGGTGAGGCGAAAGGCATCTGTCAGCCCCTGACCGTCAACCTCCCGGCGCAGCACACCAACTTGCACTAACCACCCTAGGTGACTCTCGGCCGCCAACTCCCCGAGGGGCCGGCGAGTGTAGCCCTGGTCCGAGCCGGCGGGAGTAGCGATCTCCAGTAAGGATACACCGCGGCCACCCATGGCGAGAAATAAATCTCGGCGGAAGGGACTACACCGGAGCGCCCGCAGAGCCCGCTGGCGCATGGAGTCAGAATAGGAAAAAGCAGCCATCAAACTTGACCTGCCGGAGCGGTTGACAGGGCCGGAAAACATCAGTTAGTCTATTATAGGACGTTAGGAAAGCCCCCATCGTCTAGAGGCCTAGGACACCTCCTTTTCACGGAGGCGACGGGGATTCGAATTCCCCTGGGGGTATAGAACTTTGACACAAGTGCTTTTTGGTCAGTGACGACAGGACCGCAGAGCGGAAACTCATGACTGGACCGCCCGTGGACCGGCAGGTTTCCTATAGCCCTGCCTACACCCTAGTACCCACCTACGAGTGCTTCAACCGCTGCACCTACTGTAACTTCCGGGTTGACCCAGGTCAGGGGGAGTGGCTGCCCTTGACCGAGGCTGCCGCCATCCTCAAGGCTCTACAATCCACCCCGGTGAGGGAGATTTTGATCCTCAGCGGGGAGGTAAGCCCCGAGAGCCGGCAGCGATCAGCTTGGCATCAGCACCTGTGGGACCTAGCGGACCTGGCCCTAGAGTTGGGCTTTTGGCCCCACACCAACGCTGGCCCCCTCAGCGGCCCTGAGATGGCTCAGTTGCGGGAGGTAAATGTCTCCCTGGGCCTGATGGTGGAGCAGACTAGCCCTCGCCTTGAACAGACCGTCCATCGGCACGCCCCGAGCAAAGGGATTGCCCTCCGGTTACAGCAGCTAGAGCAGGCAGGCGAGCTGAGAATCCCCTTCACCACCGGGATGCTCCTGGGGATCGGGGAGACAGCGGCAGAACGGTTAGCTACCCTAGAAGCCATTGGCCAGTGTCATCGCCGCTGGGGACACATCCAGGAGGTGATTCTGCAACCCCACAGCCCCGGAGCTAACCAAGCAGATCCTTTACCCGCCTTTGCCCTTGAGGAGCTCCCAGCCCTGGTAGCCCTGGCCCGGCAGGTGTTGCCCCCGGAAATCGCCCTCCAGGTTCCCCCGAATCTCGTCAACCAGCCAGAAATTCTCCTAGCCTGCCTTGAGGCCGGCGCCAGGGACCTAGGGGGGCTCAGTCCCCGGGATGAGGTCAATCCCGCCTATCCACAACCCGACCCCCAAGCCCTAGCCAATCTCTTAGCCCACCACCAATGGTTCCTAGTCCCGCGGTGGCCAGTTTATCCCCAGCATCTGGACTGGTTGCCAGCGCCCTTAGGCCGTCGTCTTGACCGCAATCCAGCTAAAATTATCTCCAACCTAATCTAGAGGTCTCCCACCGATGAGTAAACCGCTAAAGACCCTCGGAGTGGTCTTGGCCACCCTGGCTCTGGGGGGTAGCTTTGCCGCCGCCCACGCCGACAGCCTTCGCGCCAAGATCACCGCATCCCAAGCCCGCCAGATTGCTCTCCGCCAAGTACCAGGCGGTAGGATCATCGACCAGGAACTAGAGCACGAATTGGGGGGGAGTGGCCTGCGCTACTCCTTCCACATTCAGGTTAAGCATCGGCTACGGGAAGTGGGGATTGACGCGGTGACTGGAGCAGTTCTGGAGAACAAACTGGAAACTGACGCTAAGGATGACTAAAGGATAACTAGGGGGAGCTGGCAGTCCCCTAGGCCTTCGGATTCAAATAACTCACTGCCAAGTCCCATCCGAGGCCTCGCCGGACTAAGAGGGGTTCATCCCCCGTTAAGTCCAGGATCGTAGAGACTTGGGAGCCAGGCTCAGTGCCATCATCGATGATCAGATCCACCAGTTTTGCGAGGCTGTCCCAAAGTTCCACCTTGGAAATGGGCTGGGGTTCGGCGTTGGCACTGACATGGGCGGAGGTGGAGACGATTGGACTACCAAGTTCAGTCAACAGGGCCAGACACAGTTTATGGTCGGGAACCCGGATACCGGTGGTTTTACGCTTGGGATTCATTACCAAGCGTGGTACCGCCTTACTGGCAGGGAGGAGAAAGGTGTAAGGCCCGGGCACTAGCCGCCGCACTAACCGGTAGTTAGGGTCACTGATGTGGGCGTAGGTAGCGATATTTGCTAGCGAAGGGCACAGGAAAGTCAGAGGCTTGTCGTTGGAGAGGCGCTTGATCTGGCGCACCCGCTCCAGGGCCCCCTTATCTCTCAGGTCACAGCCAATGGCATAGACTGTGTCCGTGGGATAAAGCATTACCGCACCCCGCCCCAAGGCTTGGCGAACCTGCTCTAGGAGACGCGGCTGGGGATTTTGGGGGTGTAGGGAGTAGATAGTAGTCAACTTACCAGCGGCCCCTTTTTCCCTCGGGGCGGACGGTGGTCCAGTTAGTCTTGGCGAGGGCCAGCTGGTCATCGGTGATCTTGGCTCCGGTAAGGTTAGAACCACACAGGTTTGCCCCGCGCAGGTTGGCATTGCTCAGGTAGGCTTGGGAAAGGTCCGCCCCCCGCAGGTCTGCCCCCTCCAAGTCCGCATAACTAAAATAGCCCTTGGCCAGGTTGGCATTGCGCAGGTTGGCCTGGTTGAGCCGGGCCCGGCCAAAGTTGGAGTTAAATAGATTGGCTCCCTGCAGATTCGTGCGCAGGAATTTGGTGCCGTGGAACATTGCCCCGGTCAGCTCGAACTTTTCCAGGTTCATACTGCTAAAATCTTGGTCGGAAAAGTCTCGTTGACCACGGGAGTAGGCCGCTACTAACCCTTGGGCTGTCAGACTGGCCGGAGGAATCTTAGCCGGCCGGCCCGACGACTCATGGGCCAGCTCCTCTCGCCCTTCCCCAGTCGGTCGCTTGGGAATGACCCGCACTTTACCAGAGGTCCCCGCAGTGCTCGGACCGGGATTCTGATTAGTCTGGTTACTAATCCCCTGGGTCAGGCTATCGAGGTAGGGCTCTAGGTCCAAGGCCCGCAGGACATCGTTGGCCGACTGGAACCGCTGGCGCACCGACACTTCGAGCATTTTGCGGATAATCCCAACAAAGTGGTCGCTCACCTGGCAGTACTGGCGCCATTTCATTTCGCCGGTCCCCTGGTCGTACTCAATATCCTTAGGGGATCTGCCAGTCAACAGGTATATGCAGGTTACTCCTAGGGCATAAAGGTCACTGGCAAAGACTGGTCGCATGGCCATCTGCTCCGGGGGTGCAAAGCCGGCGGTGCCGATGGCGAAATTGGTCAGAGCGGTTTGGCTGTTGTCAGTGATCATGGTTTGGTTTACCTCATCTTTGACCGCCCCAAAATCGATCAAAACCAATTTTTGGTCCTGAACCCGGCGGATGATATTGGCAGGCTTGATATCCCGGTGAATTACCTGGCTGTTGTGGATGTACTGGAGGACCGGCAGAATTTCCCCGAGGAACTTTTTTACCTCTGCCTCCGTAAAGGGCCCCTTAGTCCTCACCTCCTGTTGGAGTGTAGAACCATTGACGTATTCCTGGACGAGGTAGAACTCCTGGTTGTGCTCAAAGTAGTCTAGGAGCCTGGGTACCTGGGGGTAGTCACCAATTTTGCCTAGAGTTTTGGCCTCCCGCTGGAATAGCTCCCGGGCCATCTGCACCACCTGAGGACTATTGGAGCCAGGGCGCAGCTGCTTGATCACGCAGCTCGGTTGCCCCGGGAGTGATTCGTCTACCGCGAGGAAGGTAGCCCCAAACCCGCCCCGACCGAGCTGCTGGACTGCCCGGTAGCGTCCCCGCAGGAGCAGCTCGCCACCACAGGCCTGACAGCGCTCGGTGTGGGTGAGATTCTCCGGATGAGCGCAGGCCGGATTCAGACAGTGACTGATCACTTATCGAGGCGAAGTGGAGGGCATTGGCCAGAGCATCGATAACACCCTCTGGGATGGAACATACATGAGCTATTATTACCAAACATACCCAAAAAACGCCCATCTGGCTACCACCAGGGGGTTAGTAATCTCCCCATCCCACCTGGCCTTCTAATGTAATGCGAGTTTCCTTTAATTGGCTGCGAGAACTGATCGATATTTCCCTCGGCCCCGAGGAGGTTGCCGATTTATTAACGGGGGCGGGGTTTGAGGTCGAGGGTATTGAAGACCGACGCACCTGGGCGGCGGGAGTTGTGCTCGGTCATGTGATCAGCTGCGAGCCCCATCCGGGGGCCGACCGGCTGCGGGTGTGTCAAGTGGACTTGGGGCAAGATGCTCCGGCCACCATCGTCTGTGGAGCCAGCAATGTCCAGTGCGGCCAGTACGTGGCTGCTGCCACCCCCGGTACCTACTTGCCCTGGGCGGGGGGTTTGACAATTCGGCCAACCAAGCTGCGCGGTGTACGCTCTGAAGGCATGATTTGTTCTCTGGCTGAACTGGGACTGGCCAAGGAATCCTCGGGGATCTATGTTTTTAGTCCCGAGGGGCTGCCCCCGGTTGGCAGTGATGCTCGCCCCTTACTAGGCCTTGATGACCTAGTCCTAGAAGTGGTGTCTACTGCCAACCGAGCTGACACCCTCAGTATGGTTGGCCTAGCCCGGGAGGTGGCGGCCCTGACAGGGGCACCCCTCCACTTGCCCACCCCCCCGGCCACGTCCCCCCCGGCTGGGATGCTAGAGGTTCAGCTGCCGGAGCCTGCTGCCTGTCCCGCCTACAGGGCCACCCTCCTAGAGCAAGTCCAGGTTGCCCCATCCCCCCCCTGGCTACAGCATCGGCTCCAGGCTGCCGGGATCCGCACCATCAACAACGTGGTAGATATAACTAACTACGTGCTCCTAGAGTGGGGCCAGCCCCTGCACGGGTTTGATTGGGACCGGCTAGAAAAGGTGGCTGGCGGAAAGCCTGTCAAGATTGAGGTGCGCTTTGCCCAGCCTGGCGAAACCCTCCAGACCCTAGACGGGCAGGAACGCTCCCTCAATCCCCTCAACCTGGTAATTAGCGCTACGGATCAGCCAGTGGCTCTGGCAGGGCTAATGGGGGGGGCCGCCACGGAGATCCACAACCACACCACCAGAGTACTCCTGGAGGCAGCCGTATTCGAGGGGGCCGTAATTCGCCGTTCGGCCCGCTCCCAAGGGTTGCGCACGGAAGCCTCAGCCCGCTACGAACGGGGGGTAAACGAGGCAGCCCTGGACCTAGCTTGCCGGCGAGCCCTCCAATTGTTGCAGACCTTGACTGGTGCAGTCCTCAAGGCTCAAAGCCCGCCGCACCCCGCCTTTCCTATCCCTAGCCCCCCTCCTTTAGGCCTACGCCTGGGACGGCTCCAGCAGATCCTAGGTCCCACTAGCCAAGGCGAGCCCTTAGGGCCCGCCACCGTTGAACAGGTATTGACCGCCCTCAGCTGTACCCTCAGCCCTGGTCCGGAGCCAGACAGTTGGTCCGTGGTGGTCCCCCCCTACCGCCGCCGGGATCTAGAACGGGAAATAGACCTGATCGAAGAGGTAGCCAGGGTCTACGGTTACGACAATTTTGCCGATACTCTCCCCCAGGAGACGACTATTGGCGGCCTCTCCCCGGACCAGGAACACCTGCGGCGGATCCGCCAGGTCCTGCGGGGGGCGGGATTGACTGAACTAGTCCACTACTCCCTGACCAAGCCGACCCCAGACACGGTGGTGATTGTTAACCCGCTACTAGCGGACTACGCTGCTCTGCGCCACGAGCTTTTACCGGGGTTGATCGAAGCCTACCAATTCAATCTAGAGCAGGACAACCGGCATCTAAACGGGTTTGAAATAGGCCGGGTCTTTCAGGCCGGCCCGGATCAGTTAGGGGAGTACTTACACTTGGGGGGAATTGTGGGGGGAGACCCTAGGCCTAATCGCTGGCCCAGCTCAGGACAAGAACAACCCCTAACCTGGTTTGAGGCCAAGGGTATTCTCGATGGAGTCTTTGAGGCTCTCAACTGCCTAGTCTCCCACCGGCAAACTACGGCCCCGTGGCTCCATCCTGGACGGACTAGCGCCCTGTGGCTAGGGAACACCCGTTTGGGGGTATTTGGTCAACTCCACCCCCAAGTACGCCAAGACCGGGGTCTCCCGGCTGCAGTCTACGGCTTTGAGTTGTGTCTAGCTCCTTTGTTAGAGTGTCTGCAGCAGCCTGACCACCTCACTCCCTGGTTTAGGGCCTTTTCCACCTACCCAGCCTCCGAGCGAGACATCGCCTTTTTTGTACCCTTGGATGTCTCTGTCGGGGAAGTGCAAGCAGAGATTGAGCAAGTTGGCCGTGACCTGCTAGAGCGAGCCTACTTGTTTGACGAGTACCGAGGAGAAGCCGCCCCCCCCGGTCAGCGAAGTTTGGCCTTTCGGCTAGTGTATCGCTCCCCTGATCGGACCCTAACGGACGGGGATGTAGACCCGGTCCAGACCCGGATTCGCCAGGCACTGGTACAAAAATTTGCCGCTCAGTTGCGTAGTTGACTCGGCTCTCGCCCTGATGCATTTTGCCCCCGGGCAGGGAATAATAAATATCAGGAGGCCCTCAGGCCTTGTCTTGGTCTAGGATTCTAGCCCGATCCTGGGGGGCAGCTCGGGAGATCCTTAAAACCTCTTCCAAACTGTTGATAATCTTTGGGGATTTTTGACCATGGACCTTAAACCCTCTCTGGTGCGATCGGTTCTCGTCAGCTCCGTTCTCGCGGCAGTGGCCGTGGTTGGCCTAGGCCGTCCTGTCCGAGCCCAGATCATTAATTTGGCCACCACCTCTAGCGGCACCGTCTACCAGGCGGACGCTGGGCATTTGTCCCCCTGGACAAGCAAGGCTGGCTGGAAGCAGGTGAGCTTTTTGATTTCTACTTCTGCTGAGCACGTCTGGCACAAAGCCACCGCCTCCTGCCAGACCCCTGGGGTCGGTGGCTACGACGTCAATGTGCCCGACTACAACTGGGGTTGGAAGCCCGGCACTAGTGGCTATCCTGCAGGTACTATTGCTGGAGATATTGCCCGGGCCATCTGCAGGGAAGCCGGCCAGTAACCGGGAGCCCTTGGGAAGTCAGCTCAAGGGCATCACTAAAGCCTGCCTTAATTAGTACCCTTACTTCCCCAGAGTACCATGCGCTTAAATTCCTTTCCCAGCCCGGCGGTTTTGATCGGTTCGGTGTTAGTCCTGGCCGGCCTAGTGGGTTTTGCCCCCCGGGTCAAAGCTGATCAGATCCTAAGGGTGCCAGACGGCACGACTACCTATCAGATCAACATGGGGGTACTCCATCCCTGGGTCAATTACGATGTGGGAGGGGGCTATTACCGGGAAGTGGATTTTCTTATTTCTACCCCTGGTGATAAGTACTGGCACGGGGCGACAGCGACTTGCACCTACTTTAAGCGCTTCCCTGTCTTTCACGAGGGGCCAGCCTACGACGTGAACGTGCCTGACTACAACTGGGATTGGCAAGCAGAGGACCATTCCCCTGCCGCTGAGCAAATTGCCCATCTGGTTTGCCGCCCCTTTGGTCAGTAGTTTTGCCCCTTCTGTTTTCCCCAAGCCCACCTTCCTCCTAATACTGCTATGCCACTACGTTTCTCACCAATCCTGATCGGGTCAGTAATTGCCTTGGCGGTCCTCGGAGGCTTACCTCGTCCGAGCCGAGCTGAGGACGTAGAGAACGTAGCAAGTACTAAGGATGGCACGGTCTACCAGGTGGACATGGACACCCGGGAAGCCTGGGTTAGCAAGACTGGTTGGCTGCACGTGAGTTTTTTGATTTCCACCAAGGCCGAGCAGGTTTGGCACCGAGCCACTGCGGCCTGCGCCACCCCTGGGGTAGGCGGCTATGACGTCAAGGTAGATGCCTACGATTGGGGTTGGGAACCTGGCACTACGGGTTACCCGTCTGGGACAATCGCCGGTGATATTGCCCGGGCAGTTTGTAAGTCAGAAGTGCTGAAAACTACCCCCGGGGACCAGGGGCACGAACGTTCCAGCCCCCAGGTCTAGGCCTACCCCAGGCTCGGCAGTAACCTCCCCGACCACTGCTGCCCCCTCGAGCCAAGTGATCAAGTCCTTAGCTAGGGGGGGGGCTAGACACAAAACCAGCTGAAAGTCTTCCCCCCCGTAGAGGAGCCAGTCTTGGACTTGGTCCGGATTAGGCCACCGGCGCAGGCCCGCCAGGCGGGGGATCAGGTCGGGGTACACTCTGGCCCCCACCCGACTGGCCCGGCAAATTTGGATCAGGGCGTCAGCGAGGCCATCACTGCTGTCCATGCCAGCTATGCGCACAGGTGAAGGCTGCCGCTCCAGCCAGGGGAGGATTTCCAGACGGGGCCGAGGTCGCTGATGGGCTAGAATCAGGGCCTGCTCCTCCGGCTGGGAAAGGGTGTGGAGGGGGGGGTGCAGGAGTAGTTCTAGCCCCGCCCGTGCTCCCCCGTGCTCCCCACTGACTACCACGAGGTCCCCTGGTCTGGCCTGGTGGCGCAGAATCACCCGGCTGGGTTCTACTGTACCGAAAGCCGAGACCCCCAGGGAGACCACGGGGCTGCGAACCAAGTCGCCCCCCAGAATGGGGACACCAGCCAGACAGTCCCCCATTCCTTGATACATAGATTCTATCCAGGCCACGGGCAGGTCAGGGGGGACACCCAGGGCGATGGTGATACCCAGGGGAGTAGCTCCCATGGCAGCCAGGTCTGACAGGTTCGCCGCCGCCCCCCGCCAGCCGGCGTCTGCCGCGGCAGTGGTTTGGGGACTAAAGTGCACCCCATCCACCAGCATGTCCGTGGTTACCACTAGCTGTCGGCCCGGGGGAAGGTCGAGAACAGCGCCATCATCCCCCACCCCTGGAGCACAGTAGACCCGCAGCCGTTCCAGGAGACCCTGCTCGCCGATATCCCGCACCCGGGGTCCCTTCATCCTCCTGAGGGGTCCCGCCCGAGGGTATAGCCCATCTCTGTCTGTTCGTAAAAGGCCATCACCTGGGGGATGACTTGATTCAAGTTACCGGCCCCCAGAAACAAAGTAATATCCCCTGGCAGAAGGGTTTCCTGTAAAAAGGCGACTACCGATTGCAGTGAAGGCTGATAGTAAACCGCCGAGTGGTAGCGAGAGCAGGCAGCCGCCACCTGATGACCTTGGAGGGAAGAATGGTTGACCTCTCCGGCACTGTAGATATCGCTAATCACCACTAGGTCTGCATCCTCAAAGGAACGGGCAAAATCCTCGAGAAACACCCTGGTGCGGCTGTAGCGGTGGGGCTGGAAAATAGCAATCACTCGGCGATAGACTCCCGCTTGGACCTGAATCCGGGCGGAGCGCAGGGTAACTTGTACCTCCCGGGGGTGGTGGGCATAGTCGTCGATGAAGCGGATGCCGTGGTACTCCCCCCGCAGCTCAAAACGGCGGTGCGCCCCCCTAAATTCCCCAATCCCCTCCCGGAGGGTAGCAAACTCCAGGCCCAATTTGCGGCCTACCGCTACAGCTGCCAGGGCATTACTCAAGTTGTGGGGTCCCAAGAGGGATAGGTTGATCTCCCCCAACCCCCGACCGCGCTCCCACACCCGCGCCCGGGTGCCCTGGGGACCGTAGTGGATCTGGTCAACGGTATAATCCGCCCCCATTTGGGGGTCGAGGCTATAGGTGATCTGGGGATTCAGGTGTTGCCTGACCGTCGGACAATCAAGACAGGCCACCGTCAGCCCGCAGGCGGCGGCAAAGCTGCGGAAGGTTTCTACTACCTGGGATAAATCTCGGTAGTGGTCCGGGTGGTCAAGTTCAATATTAGTGATTACCCCCAAGGCAGCAGGGAGATTCACCAGGGTACCATCGGACTCATCCGCCTCAGCCACCAGAAACCCCCCCCAGGCCCCTACCCGGGCATTACCCCCCCAGGCATCCACTTCCCCCCCCACCACAATAGTCGGGTCAAGGCCGGCCTCGAGGAGCACCTGGGCTATCAGACTGCTGGTAGTGGTTTTACCGTGGGTACCCGCAACGGCGATCCCCTGGTGAGCCTTAAGGAGAGCAGCCAATAACTGGGAGCGATGGAATAGGGGACAGGCCGCGGCCAAGGCGACTCGATACTCGGGGTTATCTGCCTGGATAGCACTGGAGTAGACCACTTGGAGCGGGCGCGGCTGCTGCTGCAGCACGGACTCCAGGGCTACCCCACTCTGGTCGTAGAGAAGTTTGACCCCGACTCGGGTTAGACGGTCAGTAATCCGGCCGGCCCGCAGGTCTGAGCCGGAGACCGGCAGCCCCCGGCTGGCTAACACGTAGGCCAGGGCTGACATCCCAATTCCGCCCACCCCAATGAAATGAAATCCCTGACCACTCAAGTCAATTCCATCTGCCATAAGAATTTTCCGTCGCCCCATCACACCTACATCACGCCATATCATAACAGGGCTCAGGAGATTAGGTTCTTTTTAGATCGCCTTTGGGATTATGATCACAATCAAGAAGGTTAATCTTGGACATATCACGAGGGCAATTGGCAGTGATTAGAGTAGCTATCAACGGATTTGGTCGCATTGGTCGGAATTTCATGCGCTGCTGGCTGGGGCGAGCGGGGAGCAACCTGGAGGTTGTGGCCATCAATGACACCTCTGACCCTAGGACCAATGCCCATCTCCTGCGCTACGACTCCATGCTGGGCACCTTCAATGCCGATATCAGTGCTGATGACGACACGATCACGGTCAACGGCAAAACTGCCAAATGCACCTCCGACCGTAATCCGGAAAACCTGCCCTGGGGGGCTTGGGACATCGACCTAGTCATTGAAGCGACCGGCGTGTTTACCACCCGGGAAGGGGCCGCCAAGCACCTGAACGCCGGGGCGAAGAAAGTGATGATCACTGCCCCCGGGAAAGGGGATGACGGTACCTTTGTGGTGGGAGTAAATGACGACAAGTACGACCCAGTCAAGCACGTAATTATCAGCAACGCCAGTTGTACTACCAACTGCCTGGCGCCGGTGGCCAAGGTGCTCCACGAGAACTTCGGCATTATCCGGGGCATGATGACCACTACCCACAGCTACACCGGTGACCAACGACTGCTTGACTCTAGCCACCGGGATTGGCGCCGGGCCCGGGCCGCAGCCATGAACATTGTCCCTACTACTACCGGCGCCGCCAAGGCGGTGGGACTAGTGCTGCCGGAACTAAACGGTAAGCTCAACGGCCTAGCTCTGCGGGTGCCTACCCCCAACGTCTCCGTGGTGGACCTGGTGGTGGAAATTGAAAAGGCCACCATCACTGAGCAAGTTAATCAAGTACTCAAGGAAGCGGCGGAAGGACCCATGAAGGGGGTTCTGGAGTACAGCGACCTGCCCCTGGTGTCTAGTGACTACCGCGGCCATAACGCTTCCTCCATCGTGGACGCTAGTCTGACGATGATGATGGGTAGCAATATGCTGAAGGTGATTGCTTGGTATGACAACGAGTGGGGCTATAGCCAGCGGGTCCTAGACCTAGCGGAGCTAGTGGCAGCTAAGTGGTAGGCCTAGTCTTCTAAGAGGTAAAGGTGAAAAGAGTACTGGCAATTATTCTCGGGGGTGGGGCAGGCACTCGTCTTCACCCCTTGACAAAGGTGAGAGCAAAGCCGGCAGTGCCCCTAGCCGGTAAGTACCGCTTGATCGACATCCCCGTCAGTAACTGTATCAATTCGGAGGTCTTCAAGATCTACGTACTGACCCAGTACAATTCCGCATCCCTCAATCGCCACCTAGCCCGCACCTACACCTTCTCTGGGTTCACCGAGGGGTTTGTGGAGGTACTAGCTGCCCAGCAAACCCCCGAAAATCCTAACTGGTTTCAGGGTACAGCTGATGCTGTGCGCCAGTACCTATGGCTGTTTAAAGACTGGGATGTAGATGAATATCTAATCCTGTCAGGAGACCACCTTTACCGGATGGACTATCGCCAATTTATCCAGCGCCACCGGGAAACTAACGCTGACATTACCCTCTCCGTCGTACCCATGGATGAGCAACGGGCCACAGAATTTGGTCTGATGCAAATCGATGCCCAGGGGCGGGTGAAGGACTTTAGCGAGAAACCCCGGGGGGATGCTCTAGCCAGGATGAAGGTGGATACCAGGATCCTGGGCTTAGATGCGGACCGGGCCCTCAAGTTGCCCTTTATTGCTTCCATGGGGATCTACGTCTTCAAGAAGGAAGTCCTCTACCAAGTCCTGCAGGAATCCCCAGAGCGCACTGACTTTGGCAAAGAGATCATCCCCGCCGCCGCCCATAACCATAACCTGCAGGCCTACTTGTTCAAGGACTACTGGGAAGACATCGGGACGATTGCCGCCTTCTACGAGGCCAATCTGGCCCTGACCCGACAGCCCCAGCCTCCCTTTAGCTTCTACGATGAGAAAGCCCCGATCTACACCCGCCAGCGCTTCCTACCCCCTAGTAAGCTGCTTAACTGTCAGGTAACCGAGTCCATGATCAGTGAGGGCTGCATCCTCAAGGACTGCCGAGTCCACCACTCGATCCTCGGGATCCGCTCCCGCCTCGAATCCCGCTGTCTCGTAGAAGACTCCCTGGTGATGGGGGCTGACTACTACCAACCCTTTGCCGAGCGCACCTCCACCAATGACCCCCTGCAGGTACCCATCGGCATCGGTGCCGATTCAGTAATCCGGCGGGCAATCATCGATAAAAATGCCCGCATTGGCCGGCAGGTGCGCTTAGTCAACAAGGACCAGATCCAGGAAGCCCAACAAGAAAGCCTTGGATTTTATATCCGCAATGGCATTATTGTGGTGCTCAAGAACGCCGTTATCCCCGATGGGTTTGTGGTTTAGTTCACCAAGAAGCTGACCCCTAGTAACAGCACCTCTATCCCGTAAAAGAAACTCACCACCTGGATTTCCGACCATCCGGACAACTCCAGGTGGTGGTGCCAGGGGGCCATCTTCAGTAAGCGTCGGCCCTTGCCATCCGGCCCCTTGGTGGCCTTGTAGTAGCTCACCTGGGCAATCACCGATACCGACTCAGCCAGAAATAATCCGCTCAGCCACAGGAGGCCCCAGAGGTTATTACTTACTAGGGCCACCCCCGCCAGAGCCCCTCCCAGAGCCAGAGACCCCGTATCCCCCATGAACACCCGCGCCGGGTGCCGATTATGGGCCAGAAACCCCAGGTAACTGCCACTGAGACAAGCGCAGAAAATTCCTAGGCCCGGGGAGGGGCTGAGGGCCGCCAACCCCAACAGGGCCACAGCCCCGGTGCCAGCAGCTAGCCCATCAAGACCATCGGTCAAGTTAGTCGCGTTGCTTTCCGCCACCGGCACAAACCCGGCCAGCAACCAGAAGCTAGCCCCTAGGGGGACAGTCCAACCAGCCAAGTGCAGGTCGGTGATCTCGGGGTGAGTAAGAATCAACCACAGGCAAAATAAGCAACTACAACCAATCTGCAGGGCTAATTTTTGCCGGGGGGTAATGCCCTGGTTAGAGCGGCGGCGCAGAATTTGCCAGTCATCTAACCAACCAATGAGGCCGTAGGCCAAGGTGAGCAGAGCCACTACCCCCACGTCTGGCCAATCCGCTGGGGCCTGCCAGAGGGTCCAAGCCACAGCCGTAAGCACCCCGATGGGAACAATGAATACCCCTCCCATGGTGGGGGTACCCGCCTTACTCAGGTGAGCTTGGGGGCCTTCGGCACGGACCACCTGACCAGCCTTGAGGGCCCTCAGGAGGGGGACCCCGAGCCAACCAGCCGCCACACTCAGGGCACAGCAAACCACCAAAGGCAGGGCAAAGCCTACCCCGGGATGGACCTTAAAATCCATCCCTAGGGCTATAGCCACTACCACGGTGGCCAACAGGATAGTCAGATGGGTACCGGTCGAGGGAAGGTTCATGGGTGCACAGGGGCAGACAAATCACCCCCAAACCTACCACGAGTGGGGGTAGGCTGGCCCTTGTCTAGGGTTGGGAAAACTCCTCCCGGCACAGGGCCCGGAAGTGGTCCCCCCGCTGCTCAAAATTTTGGTATTGATCAAAGCTGGCACAGGCAGGAGAAAGCAAAACAACCTTAGCCCCCCGGTCTAGGGCCAGCCGACCAGCCTGGGGTACTGCCCTAGCCATGGTCTCCAGGATTTCGTAGTTGTGGTAACCCGAGGCCGCCAGACGCTGGGCAAACTGCTCGGCTGCCCGACCAATGAGCAGAGTGGCAGTGGTTTTAATGCTGATTAGATCTAACCAGGCCTGGTCATCCCCTAACTTGGGGTCCCCACCGGCAATCAGAACCACTGGCCCAGTTACTGCCTTCAGTCCCACCAGGGCAGCGTCGTAGTTGGTGGCCTTACTATCATTAATAAACTCGATTCCCCGCCAGCGATGGACTAACTCCAGGCGGTGGGGCACCCCGGGAAATTCAGCGATAGACCGCTCCATGGCTGCTGGGGGTAAACCGGCAATTCGGCCCACGGCAATGGCCAGCAGAAGGTTTTGCTGGTTGTGAGCCCCGGGCATCTTTAGGGCTGCCTGGGGTAGGATCCGCTCCTCCTGAGCCACCACCCACCCATCTTCTAGATAAACCCCCCGCTCTGGCCCCCCGGGGAGAGCGGCGGCTCCCCGGATACTGGTCCACCAAGCCTGGGGCCACCGGGCTACCCCCTGGGCCTCCAGGTAAGGGTCATCGGCATTCAAAACCACCTGTGTAGAGCGCTCAAGGAGCTGGGCCTTGATGCGGGCGTAGTTTTCCAGGGTGTGGTGGCGCTCCAGGTGGTCGGGGGTAAAGGTGGTCCAGACCCCAATCCGGGGGGCGACAGAGGTGGTAGCCTCGATCTGATAGCTGCTGATCTCAGCTATTACCCAGTCGGGGGGGTGGTTTACCGCCTTGAGGGCCACCTCGCAGGCTGCATAGCCAATATTGCCGCAGGCCGGCGCCCCTAGGCCAGCCCCCTGAAACAGAGCGGCGGTGAGGGCCGTAGTAGTAGTCTTACCATTAGTGCCAGTGATCCCGACCCAGGGGTAATTGCTCAAGGAGCGCCAGGCTAGCTCCACTTCCCCAATTACCTGCCAACCCTGCTCGCGAGCTTGGACTAGGGCGGGTAGGTCCCAGGGCACCCCGGGGCTGACCACCGTCAGGTCTGGCTGGGGGAGAGTATTGGGGTTAAAGGTATAACCGAGCTGCACCTCGACCCCGACCGCTGTCAGGGCCTGCTCAGCCGCCGCAAAGGCACCCGAGTTGGACCGGTCCGTGGCCAGGACCTCCCAACCTTGATGTTTTAACCACAGGGCAGCCGCCTGCCCTGACTTACCCAAACCGATAACCAGAGACCGCATGGATTATAGAACTGCGAGGACGGCGGCAGCCTCTTGGGCTACCTGACTAACTGGGTCCGCCGCGAGGGACTGTAGGGAGTTAACTACCTCAGGTCCCCCTAGCTGACCCAAGGCCCGGGCTAGACGGCAGCGAATTTGCCAGTCAGGATGAGAGGTGTAGGGGAGCAGGAAGGGGACTGCCCGCCGGTCCCCTAATTCCCCCAGAGAACCGATGGCGGCAGTCTGAACTAGGTCATCCCCCGTAGTCAGGGCATCTACTAGCAGGTCAAATCCCCGCGCATCTCCCAACTCTCCCAGGGCGGCCACAATACTGAACTTGACTAGCCAGTCTTGAGTCTGGGTGTACTTTTGCTGAATATCCTCAAAGGCTTCGGTTAGCTTGAGGGCACTTAAGGCATCGGCGGCGGCAGCCTGGACATCAGCTTCGGGGTCCTGGTGCAGAGTGTGCCGCAGGAGAGCTAGGGTTGCACTCAGGTCCTGCCGGCCGAGGACCGCAATTTGACAGATGGCCCCGTAACGCACCCGGGCATTGGGGTCCGTTGCAGCCTTGAGGGCAATCGGCAAAGCTTGGAGGGGGGAGAGTTGCCGCAACAGGTTCAGGGCCTGCAGGCGCTCTCCGAGTCTAGGAGAGCTAAACATTAGGGCTACCTGCTCGGGGGTAGGACTCATGGAGCAGGTTGGCTCGCAGCCATGTCCCGGACGATATCACCCCGGGTAATCATGCCCACCAAGTTACCCTTAAGGTCCAGAACTGGCAGTTGCTGGATATTATGGTCATGCATCAGGCGAGCCGCGGCGGGTAGAGGTTTATCCTCAGTGATGGTAATAGTCTTGGTGCTCATCACCTCACCAACGGTTTGGCCCAAGGCCTTGTGGAGGTCCTGCTGGTATTGGGCTGGGTTTTCCAGATAAATCACACTATCTAGAATCATAATGTAAGCCGGGGGGGTGACCCCGGTCTCCCGCCACATCAAGTCCCCCTGGGATATGATTCCCACTAGGGCCCCAGCCTGGCCGACGACCGGCAAACCACCGATGCGGTCACTGGCTAGGAGGCGGATCGCCTCGTCGATGGGGGTTTCAGGGTGGACGGTAACCACATTTCGGGTCATCACCTCAGCAACAGTCTTTTCCATAGGGGGAAAGCCATAAGAGCACTCTGGGCAGGAGCGCAGCCCTGCGGTCCTAACTTGCATCATAGGACACAATGGCTTCCAGGTGATGAGCGCAACAGTTTGTAAAGGCCGGTGGGCCACCAGGGAACACTAAAGCAGAGAGCTGGCGAAATTCACCAGCCCTAGAGCCTCATCTGTTTGGGCAACGACCCGGAGCTGAGAAGCTTCCTACTGCACCGCTTGGGGTAACAGGGGGAGTTGGTCAGCCTGATTGAGCCGCACCTGGACCTGACCACCCTCGACCACATCCACCACGGCCACATCTCCCGTCTTCACCCGGCCAGATAGGATCTCTTCTGCCAGTACATCCTCGAGGAGACGCATGATCGCCCGGCGTAGGGGGCGGGCCCCGTAGCTTTGGTTATAGCCCTCCTCTACTAGGCGTTCCTTGAAGGCTTCGGTCACCTCCAGGGTAATCCCCTGTTCGGTCAGGCGGCTAAACACCTCCTTAAGAAGAATGTCAGCGATCTCTTTGATCTCTTCCTTTTTCAGCTGCCGGAAGACGATGATTTCGTCTAGGCGGTTGAGGAATTCGGGACGGAAGTACTGCTTAAGTTCCTCATTGACTAGGGAGCGGATGCGGTTGTACTGGGATTCGTCCGGGGCGTCCGAGGAGAACTCAAAACCCAGGCCACCCCCGCCTTTCTCGATCACCTTCGAGCCTACATTGGAGGTCATGATCAGGAGGGTGTTTTTGAAGTCTACCGTCCGGCCCTTAGCATCTGTGAGGCGGCCATCCTCAAGGATCTGCAGCAGCATGTTAAACACATCCGGGTGAGCCTTTTCGATCTCATCGAACAGGACCACCGTGTACGGGCGCCGCCGCACCGCCTCGGTCAATTGCCCCCCTTCGTTGTAGCCCACGTAGCCAGGAGGGGAGCCAATTAGCTTGGAGACCGTATGCCGCTCCATGTACTCAGACATGTCCAGGCGGATCATCGCCTCCTCTGAACCAAAGAAGTAGGCAGCCAAGGCCTTGGTCAGCTCCGTTTTACCTACCCCAGTCGGCCCAGAGAAAATAAAACTGGCAATGGGCCGGTTGGGATTTTTCAGGCCTACCCGGGCCCGCCGGATTGCCCGAGAGACCGCCCGCACCGCCTCTTCTTGGCCAATCAGGCGCTGGTGGAGGGTGTCCTCCATGTGCAGGAGTTTTTCCGACTCGGATTCCGTCAGTTTGCTCACGGGTACCCCAGTCCAGGAAGCCACAATATGGGCAATATCCTCTTCCGTGACCGTGGGCATCGCCTCCTCCCCAGCTAGGGATTCGCTCTTGCGTACCTGAGCCAGGGTGCGGATCTGGGCCTTAATTTCGATCTCCCGGTCCCGCAGTTCTCCAGCCCGGTCATAGTCCTGGGAGCGGACGGCGTCGTCTTTGTCCTTGAGGACTTGGCGCAGCTCCTTATCTAGCTCCTTGGCGGCCGGGGGGAGCTGGGAGTTAATCAAGCGCACCCGAGAGCCGGCCTCATCTACCAGGTCGATGGCTTTATCCGGTAAGAAGCGGTCAGAGATGTAGCGGTCAGAGAGCTTGGCTGCCGCCTCTAGGGCCGCATCAGAAATTTTCAGCTTGTGGTGCTGCTCGTAGCGCTCCCGCAGGCCCCGGAGAATTTCCATAGTCTCGGCGACGCTCGGTTCCCCTACCATCACTGGCTGAAACCGCCGCTCGAGGGCTGCATCCCGCTCAATGTGCTTGCGGTACTCATCCATGGTGGTGGCACCGATGCACTGAAGCTCACCCCGAGCCAGGGCGGGCTTGAGGATGTTAGCAGCGTCGATAGCCCCTTCCGCTGCCCCAGCACCAATCAGGGTGTGCACCTCATCGATCACTAGGATCACGTTGCCCGCGGCCCGGATCTCATCCATGATCTTCTTGAGGCGCTCCTCAAATTCCCCCCGATACTTGGTACCGGCCACCAGCAGGCCAATATCCAGGGTGACAACCCGCTTATCCTCTAGGATGTCAGGGATGTCGTTGTTGGCAATGCGCTGGGCCAGCCCCTCGGCGATGGCGGTCTTCCCCACCCCAGGCTCGCCGATCAGCACCGGGTTATTTTTGGTGCGGCGGCCAAGGATCTGGATCACCCGCTCAATTTCTTTCTGGCGGCCAACTACTGGGTCTAGCTTGCCTTCGGCGGCCATCTGGGTTAGGTTAGCACCAAACTCATCTAGAGTCGGGGTTTTGGTACGGCCCTGGGAACCACCAGTGGAAACCTCCGCGGTCTCACCCAACATCCGAATCACCTGGGTGCGCACCTTGGCCAGGTCAACCCCCAAATTTTCCAGCACCCGCGCGGCCACTCCTTCCCCTTCGCGGATCAGACCTAATAGGAGATGCTCGGTGCCAATGTAGTTGTGGCCGAGCTGGCGAGCCTCTTCTAAGGACAGTTCCAAAACCCGTTTAGCCCGGGGAGTGAAGGGTATTTCTACGGCCACAAACCCAGAGCCACGGCCGATAATCTTCTCTACCTCGATGCGGGAGTCTTTGAGGTTAACGCCCATGGTTTTGAGCACCTTGGCGGCGACGCCGGTCCCCTCTCCGATCAGCCCCAGGAGAATCTGCTCGGTACCGACAAAGTTGTGTCCCAGGCGACGAGCTTCTTCCTGGGCAAGCATGATTACTTTGATGGCTTTTTCTGTGAAGCGTTCGAACATGGTGCGTTACCTGCTACGTGCCGGTAAGTCTGATTCTAACACAGGATTTTTAGACCTCCCACGCACCTGAGGGCGGCTTGACAGAAAGCCCCGTTAAGGCCCTTTGGGGGAGCTGGCAGGACTTGCAAAAACTCGCGAAGACGGGGGGCAGGCTCTCTCCTGGGGGGACTGCACGGTGATTGACCTTTAGTCTAGAATTTCATACATGTATCAGCCCCCCGAAACCGTCGTCAAATCCCCAACTCCTCCGGTTCTGGAACCGGAGGACGAGCTGCCCGATGAAGTGGAGATGTCCCTGTTTGATCACCTGGAGGAGCTGCGGCAGCGGATCTTCTGGGCCCTGGGGGGGATTGCCCTGGGGGCAGGGATTTGTTTCTGGTTTTCTAAGCCTCTAGTGCAGTTTCTGGAGTTGCCAGCTCAGGGAGTCAAATTTCTCCAGCTGGCGCCGGGGGAGTATTTTTTTGTCTCCTTGAAGGTAGCCGGTTATAGCGGCGCTCTGGTGGCTAGTCCCTGGGTACTCTATCAGATTGTGGCCTTCGTGCTGCCGGGGTTGACTCGCCGGGAGCGGCGGCTTTTGGGGCCAGTGGTGATCGGTTCAGGAATTCTTTTCCTGGCGGGATTGGGGTTTGCCTACACCTTGCTTGTACCCGCTGCTCTGAGGTTTTTTATCAGCTACGGCGCCGATGTAGTGGAGCAGTTGTGGTCCATTGACCGCTATTTTGAGTTTGTCCTGTTGCTGATGTTTAGTACTGGTTTAGCCTTTCAGGTGCCAGTAGTCCAGTTGTTGTTGGGGTTGTTGGGGATTGTCTCCTCTAGCCAAATGCTCGCTGGATGGCGCTACGTGGTCCTGGGTGGGGCGGTATTGGGGGCAGTACTTACCCCCTCCACGGATCCAGTCACCCAATCTCTCCTTGCCGGAGCGGTATTGGGGCTCTATTTCGGTGGCATTGGCCTGGTTAAGTTAGTTGGCCGGTAATTGGGTGCTTTAGTATCTGGGAACGTCCCTAGGTTTTACCAGGTGCGATGTTCTAGCTCATTTCCATGTAGAGTTTAGGCTGACAAGTAGTAGGTTTTAAAGTTTAGTCACCTTGGTTCTTACCGCCACCATTGCATTCAGGCAATTCACCAGCTGGTGTTGTTACACGGGAGGAGCTGAGGGGTGAGGGTAGAAGTAGATCAGGGGGTCGGGGTGGGTATGGGTTAGGTTGGGCAGGCGGAAGAAGGCTCCCTGGGTGATCCCGGGGGCGGTGGCACTGATGGTGGAGCTATCAGCAGTGCGCAATCGGGGAGGAATAGTCCTACATTTGGAGCCCTAGATGCCGGTGGTCTGAGGGTGTCGTTGCGGTTCTGCACACCGATGGCTACGATCACCCCGCCGCTGTTGATGGCGGCTTGGAGGATGGTGGTGGCAGCGCCCGGAATTACTGAGCCTCCGAGGGCTTGGGGATCTACCCCTGTTGGTTAATCAGGCTGCTTTAGCCGGGAACCTGGTTGCGCAAGACAGGCCGGGGCGGCAGCGGTTGTCGGGGATGCTACCGGAAATAGTGCTGTTGGAGGTAGTCAAATTACCAAACACTCCCCCGCCGTTGTAGACGGCGTAGTTATCAGTAACCTTGCTAGCGTAGTTACCGCTGATATAGTTAGTTTTCACTGCTAGTTTGCCAGAGGTCTAACAATCCTTCACTTTCGTCTACAGGAGGGGCTCAGGGAGGTCCCGGTTCTCCCGCAGATGGTGGAGGAAATCAGGAACCGTATCAAAGTTAGTCCCCTGCTCACCCTGACAGGCCGGAATCTCCCCTGCCGGCGAGACATTCGCGCACACCTGCAATGGCAGCTCACCGAAACTATCAAACACCTTATCAGGCAAAGAAAACTGCACCCGCTCTAGCTCGTAGACCGGAACCGGTAGCCGCACAGCCGGAGTACTAGGCACCACCGGTAGCCCCGCCGCAAACAAGAACCCACTCCCCGTAAAAGCCGGGGCAGTCGGGAAGGGCGAGTTAAACTGCTCAGTCCCCCCTAGACCCCCTAGGACCGCATTGGCCGGGTCATGGCTGTAGACCAGGAAATCTGCCCCTGGAACTACTGACACAGCCGTCGGCCCCCCATTGTTGATAAAGTTCCCCTGGGCCACTAGGGTAATCGCCCTTCCTAGGGCCAGGGAAGAGATCTGTACCCCTGGGGCAATCGTCAGGTTTTGACCGCTTTCCATAAACACCTGGAGGGGCCCTTGCAGGTCAAGCACTGAGGCATCAATGTTGATGTTGCCATTTAAGGCTGTAACTACCAAGGACCCAGGACTATTGGAGCCTCCCTTAACAATCGGGTCAGTGATCGTTAGGTCCCCACTAGTAGCCGCTAGACTCACGGTCCCCGAGTAGATGAATACCCCTGCTCCACTGGCGGCCGAATTACCGGTGATGGGGGTGTTGACTACACTAGTGCTGCCGAAGTTTTCGATCCCACCCCCATTAGTCTTGGCGGTGTTGCCGGAGATACTGCTGTTGGTGAGGGTAGCGGTGCCGTGGTTCTCGATGCCGGCTCCGTTGGCGGAGAAGTTAGCGGTGAGGGTGCTGCCGGTAACCGTAATCGTGCTGCTGTTCTCAATGCCGGCTCCACTGTTGATAGCAGTATTGGCACTGAGGGTGGTGGCGCTGACTAGGGCAGTACCGCTGTTGTTGATGCCGCCGCCGTTACCAAAGGCCAGGTTACGTTTCAGGAAGGACATAACCACGTTGAGGACGCCACCATTGCTGATGCCACCCCCGTTGGTCTTGGCGGTGTTAGCGCTGATAGTGGTGCCGCTGATATTAGCTGTGGCCCCACTGTAGTTAAGGATGCCGCCGCCTGCTCCAGTAGTAGCGGTGTTGCTGCTGATGAGGCCAGCGGTGACCCCAAGGACTCCGTGGTTCTCGATGCCGGCCCCGTTGGCGGAGACGTTGGCGGTGAGGGTGCTGCCGGTGACGGTAATTGTGCTGCTGTTCTCGATGCCGGCGCCACTGTTGAGGGCGGTGTTGGCACTGATGGTGGTGCTGGTGACTAGGGCGGTGCCGCTGTTATTAATGCCACCTCCATTGTTGCCAGCAGTGTTCCCGCTGAGGGTGCCGCTGCTGACAGTGAGGGTACCACTGTTGTCAATCCCGGCGCCATTGGTAGCAGTGTTATTGCTGATTAGGGCACTGGTGACGTTGAGGGTACCAGCATTTTCTATCCCACCACCGTTGGTCTTGGCAGTGTTGCCGTTGAGGGTGGTGCCGCTGACATTAGCTGTGGACCCACTGTAGTTAAGGATGCCGCCGCCTGCTCCAGTAGTAGCAGTGTTGCTGCTGATGAGGCCAGCGGTAACCCCGAGGACTCCGTGGTTCTCGATGCCGGCCCCGTTGGCGGAGACGTTGGCGGTGAGGGTGCTGCCGGTGACGGTAATTGTGCTGCTGTTCTCGATGCCGGCGCCACTACTGTTATTAATGCCACCTCCATTGTTGCCAGCAGTGTTCCCACTGAGGGTGCTGCCAGTCACAGTCAGGCTGCCGCTGTTGTCGATGCCAGCCCCGTTGGCCGCGGTGTTGCCGCTAATCAGGGCACTGGTGACGTTGAGGGTACCAGCATTTTCTATCCCACCACCGTTGGTCTTGGCAGTGTTGCCGTTGAGGGTACTAGCACTAATCATGGCAGTACCTAGGGTGTTAAACAGGCCTCCCCCAAGGGTGGCAGCAGTGTTGGCACTGAGGGTGCTGGCTTGAACTGTCAGGGTGGCCTGGAAGTTCTCAATCCCTCCCCCGTAACTAGAAGACTTGTTACCGCTGATAAGGCTGTTCACAACCGTGGCGGCCCCGAGGAAGTTACCAATACCTCCGCCGGCCTTCAGGGCTGTATTGCCGTTGATCGTAGTGCCACTGATGTTGGCCACAGCAGTAGTACCACTGTTGTTGAGACCACCGCCAAAGCCATTCTGGGCGGTATTTGATCCCACTAAGCTATCGACTAGGTTTAGGGTGCCACTATTACTAATGCCACCCCCATTGAGGCTGACGGTATTACCACTGATGGTGCTGCCCAGGACGTCGAGGGCGCCGTAGTTGGCGATACCACCCCCATTAAGGCTGGCGGTATTACTGCTAATCAGGGAGTTGGTCAGGGTCAGGGTGCCGCTGTTGAATAGGCCTCCCCCGGTCTGGGCCATGTTACCGCTGAGGGTGCTGCTGCTGATACTCAGGAGACCGCCACCCACGTTGCGGATTCCGCCGCCGCCTTGGCTAGCGCTGTTGTTGCTGAGGGTACTCCCTAGAACTACGACGGTGCCTTTATCGTTGTCGATGCCGCCGCCATTTTTGGCAAGGTTACTGGTGATGGTGC
>DAIDHW010000007.1 GCA_027451865.1 Leptolyngbyaceae cyanobacterium clean351
GTCGCGCTCGCTCACCCTGGTGCGCGCGTCGGGGCGCAGCACCACGAACGCCTTCACGGTCTCGCCGCGATGCGCGTCGCGGGTGCCCACCACGCAGGCCTCGACGATGTCCGGATGCTGGTACATCAGGGTCTCGACCTCGGCCGGCGAGGCGCCCGGATAGGCGGTGGTGACGAGGACCACCGGGAACTCGACGTTGGGCATCAGATCGGGCGGGAGCTGGGTGTACGAGGCCAGGCCCAGGACCACCATGATGGCAAGAGGTCCTCAAGGCTGATCCGGATAAGCTAGATGCACCGACGAATTTCCCTCGGTGCCGGGGAGAGCAGTCCTATTCAAACCTATTCAAACTCGGCCAAAGCGCCGCTCCCGGTGTTGATAATCTACCAAAGCCTGGTAGAGGGACTGCCGGTCAAAATCTGGCCACAGGGTTTCAGTAACGTATAGTTCCCCGTAGGCCATCTGCCACAGTAGGAAGTTACTTAGGCGCATCTCACCACTGGTGCGGATCAGCAGGTCTGGGTCACACACTCCGGCAGTGTAGAGGTGATCAGCAAACAAAGCCTCGGTAATCTCCTCTGGTTGCAGGCGACCAGATTGCACTTCCCGAGCAATTGCCTGACAAGCCTGAATGATTTCCTGTCGGCCACCGTAGTTAGTAGCTACAGTGAACCGAATTCCCTGGTTTAGAGCTGTTGCTTCCATAGCCCGCTGAATCTCTGACTGCAAAGACCTAGGCAGAGCCAACAAGTTCCCGACAAATTGAATGCGCACGTTTTCCAAGATCATCTCTTGGAGCTCTTGGTGTAGGACCCGCTCAAACAAAGTCAAAAGAAAGTCGACCTCCTCCGAGGGCCGCCCCCAATTCTCCGTTGAAAAAGCGTAGGCGGTTAAGGCCTGAATTCCCCAGTCCCGGCAGCACCGTAGGAGGTTTTTAAGGGTATCTACCCCCCGGTGGTGGCCGATAATCCGGGGCAGGCCTTGGCGTTTAGCCCAGCGACCGTTGCCATCCATGATTACAGCAATGTGACGGGGCAGACGCTTAATATCCAGGTCTGCAGGTAAATTTTGGAGTAGAGTTTGCTTACCGGTCATTTTTTCTCCCGGGAGGCCTGATGAAAGCCACCAAGAACTTTGGTAGCTGCTTTCCACCCGCGCATCAAGCCTCGAGGGTGGGGTAATCCCGAAGTGCGAGGCTCGCGATTGACAGGGGTCGAGAAGCGCTCATCGAGCAATTCTTTAAGTCTACTACTTGTGAGTGGCCGATTCAGGACCCCCCGCTCGGCTAAGGAAATAGAACCCGTCTCCTCGGAAACGACTACGCAAATGCAATTTTCCACTCTCTCAGTAATTCCCATGGCCGCCCGGTGGCGGGTGCCAAGCTGGCGGGAGGCGGTACGGGCAGACAGGGGCAAGATTACCCCGGCTGCAAGCACCCGGGCACCCCGGATGAGTAAGGCTCCATCGTGCAAAGGGGTGGTGGTCTGAAAGACTGCCAAGAGCAATTCCTTGGAGAGGATAGCATTGAGACGCACTCCCGCTACCGGGAAATCTAGCTCATCGATGGGAGTATCGGTCTCCAGAACGATCAAAGCACCCGTGCGACTTTGGGATAGGTCCTTGACCGCCTCCACAATAGTTTCGATCACACTATCAGACTTAAGGACCACCTGTTGGGGGGGCCGCAGCAGCTGCAGTAATTCTCCCCGGCCGAGGTGCTCGAGAAAGCGGCGAAACTCCGACTGCAAAATTACGGCCATGGCTACGGCCGAGCCCACTACCAAACTCTTAAGGGCAAAGCTGAGCAAGGTTAACCCTAGCCAACCACTAACGGCGGCAGCCACCAGTAGGTAGACAAACCCCCGCACCATCCACAGGGTTCGTCGCTCCCCAATAATCAGCAGCACCATGTAGGTAAGGGTAAGCACTAAACCAATGTCTATGGCAGGCACTATTAGGGATGTAGGCCAGGCTGGGAGCATCGGCCGCAGTTTCCAGAGGAGTCCCATTAAACCGGGAGGGTGGAGCTAAGTCTCCTAGATTAGGAGGGGGAAATCAAAAAGCCAGGTGGGGCGGCAGCAGGTCTTGACGTACTAAGTCCAGGTAAGTTTCCCGTCGCAGGATCAAACTTGCATCTCCAGCATAAACCAGGACCGCCGCCGGGCGGCAAATCCGGTTGTAGTTAGAAGCCATGCTGTAGTTGTAGGCTCCAGTCCCAGCGACCACCAAAATGTCGCCGGCGACAGCGGGAGGCAACTGGGCTTGGGCAATCAGCACATCTCCCGATTCGCAGTGCTTGCCCGCCACGGTCACTACCTGGGTCAAAGGAGCCGAAAGACAGTTAGCCATCAGGGCCCTATAGGTAGACTGGTAGGTGATCGGCCGGGGATTATCTGACATGCCTCCGTCTACGCTGAGGTAGGTACGCACCCCAGGCACCTCCTTGCGGCTGCCAACTCGGTAGGCGGTGATACCGGCAGGACCGACTAGAGAACGTCCAGGCTCGCACAAAAGTTCGGGGAGGGGGATTCCCCGCCGCCCACAAGCCTCGATAACTCCCTGGGCTACCTGTTCTACCCAGGCGCCGATGCTAGGGGGGTCATCGGTTTCCGTATAGGAAATTCCCAAACCGCCCCCCAAGTTAAGTGCCTCTACGGGCAACCCTGCCTCCCGAGTTGCGACTAGTGCCTGAACCATGACCTCTCCCAAGTCTTGGTGGGGCTGGAGTTCAAAGATCTGCGAACCAATGTGGGCGTGCAAGCCGCGGCAGTACAGGTGGGAATGCTGGCGGATAAACTGACACACTTCAGATAGCTGCTGCAGGTCAAAGCCAAACTTGCTATCCAGATGACCGGTGCGAATGTATTGATGAGTGTGACACTCGATCCCCGGCGTCAGGCGCAGAAAAATTGTCACTTGCCTTCCCAGGCTAGCTAGGGTTTCTAGCTCAAGCCAATTGTCGACCACAATCGTCACCCCGGATTCTATACCCTGCTCTAACTCCAGGCGGGATTTATTATTACCGTGGAGGTAGATGCGGCCAGGGTCAACCCCGGCAGCCAAGGCGGTGTAGAGTTCCCCTCCCGATACCACATCAACCCCTAGGCCTTCCCGGGCCACCAAGGCGCATAGGGCCAGACAACTCCAGGCTTTCGAGGCAAACAAAACCTGAGCCGGCCCAGGATAAAAACGCTTCCAGGCGCTTAGGTACTGACGACAGGCAGTGCGCAGGGTCAGCTCGTCGACAATGTACAGGGGAGACCCAAAACGTTCCACCAAGTCAGGCACATCACACCCCCCCACTTCCAAGTGGTCCTGGTCGTTACCACGGGCGGACAGGGGTAGAAGTTGTTGATTGGGTGACTCGGCCTCGGGGCTGAAGTAAGCTGGCAAATAGCGGCGCCCTGAGTTTTCAGTGGAGGCAAGACAGGTCATGGCAGGCGTAGGGACATCAAAGATCCAGTATAGGTAGTAATGGGTAACCCAGAAAGCCTCTCCGGGCCACCAGGTCAATGGCTTCTAACTATCAGTCCCCTCACAGCCGAATTACTCCCAGGGGTAGTAGCCCTGGACGAGGACTGTTTGGGGGGGTTTTGGGCCGAGGCTGGCTACCAAAGGGAAATGGACAGCCCCAACAGTGACCTGCTAGTGATTACAAGGGGGATGAATCGGGAGGTACTAGGGGTAGGGTGCCTATGGTCAATCCTCGAGGAGGCTCACATTACCCTTTTGGTCGTGAGGGCTGACCGGCAGCGGCAGGGGTTAGGCCAGGCACTTCTAGGGGTGCTCCTAGGCTGTGCCTGCCAGCGGGGTTTAGCTTGGGCTACTTTAGAGGTGCGCTGTGGCAATTCCCCTGCCCTGGCTCTGTACCGAAAATTTGGGTTTGGGAGCGTAGGCCGCCGGCCCCACTACTATCAAAATCCCCAGGAGGACGCTCTAATCCTCTGGCAGCCGAAACTACAGTCCTCAGATTTTTGGGCCTTGCGCCAACTCCTGGTGGAGGAGGCGAAAAATCGTTTAGCGGTTGGTGGTTGGCAACTAGACCTAGGGAGCTTTGCCAGTCCCTGCCCAGACCAGCCTTAGTAAAGGCTCTAAAATCCCCCTGGAAGATTGTAGTCGATTGTCAAAATTACCTAGCTGGGAGGCCCGGTTTGTAATATTTGCTGTAACACTCGGAGGATTCTGCGCTACACTAAAGCTCTAGGGATCCAAGCAACCTCGTCTTTAGAAAAGTCCGGCGGTCGTACCTGTAGCCGCCCCTCGGGTTGCCCCTTGCCTGGTCATTTGGCTAAGCTACACACTTCTACGGAATGCACACTAAGCCCACCATTGCCATCGCCCACTTGGGCTGCGAGAAGAATCGTGTCGATACTGAGCACATCCTAGGGCTTCTAGCCGCGGCGGGTTACCCAGTGGAATCTGACCCTGAAGGCGCAGACTACGTCGTGGTGAACACTTGTAGTTTTATTGAAGATGCCCGGCGGGAATCTGTGCGCACCCTGGTGGAGTTAGCAGAGGCAAAAAAGCGCATTGTGATTACGGGCTGCTTAGCCCAGCACTTCCAATCCCAGTTATGGGATGAGCTGCCCGAGGCAGTTGCCCTGGTGGGCACCGGTGACTATCAACACATTGTGGAAGTGATCCAGCGGGCGGAGGCTGGGGAACGGGTGCAGCGGATTTCCCCCCAGCCCACCTATATTGCTGATGAGCACACCCCCCGCTATCGAACCACCCCTACTGGTTTTGCCTATCTACGGGTGGCTGAAGGTTGCGATTACCGTTGTGCCTTTTGTATTATTCCCCACCTGCGCGGTCAACAACGCTCTCGCACTATTGAGTCAATTGTTGCTGAAGCCCATCGCCTCGCTGACGAAGGTGTCCAAGAGATCATTCTGGTCTCCCAGATCACTACCAATTACGGCTTAGATCTTTACGGAGAGCCCCGCTTGGCGCAACTATTGCGAGCTCTGGGGGACGTGCCCGTACCTTGGATCCGCTTCCACTATGCCTACCCCACTGGTCTGACACCCGCCGTGATCGCTGCGATTCGCGAGACTCCGAATATTCTTCCCTACTTAGATTTGCCCCTGCAGCACTCCCACCCAGAGGTCCTGCGGGCCATGAATCGCCCCTGGCAGGCCGATGTCAACGACCGAGTGATTGCCGGGATTCGGGAACTACTACCGGAGGCGGTAATGCGCACCACCTTGATCGTGGGGTTCCCCGGTGAAACTGAGAAGCACTTTGAACACTTGAAGGAGTTTGTCTGCCGCCATGAGTTCGACCATCTAGGAGTGTTCACCTTCTCAGCTGAGGAGCACACTCCTGCCTTCAATCTCCCCGACCCCGTTCCGGCCGTGGTCATGGAACGACGACGACGGGATTTAATGCGCTCTCAACAGCCAATCTCTCAACGCAAAAATCAGCAGCAGGTGGGGAAGGTGGTAGACGTGCTCCTTGAGCAGGAAAACCCCCACACTGGGGAGATGGTCGGGCGTTCAGCTCGCTTCTCCCCGGAAGTAGATGGCCAAGTCTACATTCAAGGGCGTGGAGAGCTAGGTTCTCTGATACAAGTACAGATCACCGCTGCTGACGTGTACGACCTGTACGGCCAAGTGGTCCCGAACCTGGCCAGAGTTTGATTGAGTTCGCTTCGCACAAAACACAGAACAATTTGAGGATACCTATGACCATTTCGTTTAGCAGTTTAGGACTTTCAGAGTCGCTCGTTCAACATCTAGAGGGTCTGGGTTTTGCCAGCCCTACGGCCATTCAGGCCCAGGCTATCCCCCCTCTCTTAGAGGGGAAAGATGTGGTGGGCCAGGCCCAGACTGGCACTGGTAAAACCGCTGCCTTTGCTCTGCCGATGCTAGAAAGGCTCGACCCTAGCCTGCCCCAGGTGCAAGCTCTAGTGCTCACCCCCACCCGGGAGTTAGCCATGCAAGTGCACCAGGCAATTCGTAGCTTCAAAAGCGATGATCGTCTGCGGGTCCTGGCTATCTACGGTGGTCAATCCATGGAGCGACAGATTCTCACCCTGAAACGGGGGGTGCAAATAGTTGTTGGGACCCCTGGCCGGGTTCTCGACCTTCTCAGTCGCGGCTCCCTGATGCTAGACGCAGTCAAGTGGCTGGTCCTAGATGAAGCGGATGAAATGTTGAATATGGGGTTTATTGAGGATGTGGAGAAAATCCTCTACTTTGCTCCCCGACAACGGCAAACCGCCTTCTTCTCCGCTACCATGCCCCTGTCGATCCGGAAGTTAGTCAACCGGTTCTTGCAAAGCCCAGTCATGGTGACGGTAGAGCAGCCCAAGGCTGCCCCCCAACGCATTGACCAAATTGCCTACCTCGTACCCCGGGGTTGGACTAAAGCTCGGGCCCTGCAGCCGATTCTGGAGTTGGAAGACCCAGAATCAGCCCTAGTGTTTGTCCGTACCCGCCGGGCAGCGGCCGAGTTGACTAGCCAACTACAAGGAGCAGGTCACAGCGTGGATGAGTTCCATGGCGACCTGAGTCAAAGTCAACGGGAGCGGTTGCTTAACCGGTTTCGGCAACGGCAAGTGCGCTGGGTAGTAGCGACTGATATTGCTGCCCGGGGTCTGCACGTAGATGACCTCACCCACGTGATCAACTACGACCTACCCGATAGTGTAGAAAATTATGTCCACCGCATCGGCCGGACTGGCCGAGCTGGCAAGACTGGGGTGGCGATCTCCTTGATTCAACCCCTCGAGCGGCGTAAGCTTAGAGATATTGAGAACCATGTTCGCCAAAAACTAGAGATTTGCACTATTCCCACCCGGGCTCAAGTGGAGGCTCGTTACCTAGAGCGCTTAGAAAATCAGGTGCGTGAAGCTATGAGTGGTGAACGGGTAGCCTGTTTCCTACCAATTGTTGCTCGCCTAAGTGCTGAGTATGAATCCCATGCCTTGGCGGCTGCCGCCCTGCAAATGGTCTACGACCGCACTCGCCCCCCGGCTAACACCACTGACTACGGAGATAATCTCGAAGACACAGAGGCTCGTCCCACTCCTAAGCCCAAGTTAGTTAAACAGTCTCGGCACTCCCTGCGAGATTAGTTGAGTCTAGACCTTACTTGGGGGGTCGAAAGGCCAGAGCTGGTAAGGAAAAGCCGAAAACTGCCCCGTTAGGCTGGCGACTTTCGGCCCAAATGGAGCCTTGGTGGGCCTGGATGATTTGTCTGGACAAGTACAAGCCCAACCCAGAACCCTTGGCTCTGCGGTCGCTATGGCCCTGGTAAAACTGCTCAAAGACTTGGTCTTGCTGGGCTGGACTCAAACCGGGTCCTTGATCGGCGACCTTAACCAAGTGCCGAGAGGACCCGGCCTCAAAACTCACCTCCACCCTAGCTCCCCGAGGCGAGTGGTTGATCCCATTGATCAAGAGGTTAGCGACTACCCGTTGCAGTTGGAGAGCGTCCCCCCGGACCCAAAGAAACTGGCGAAAATCGGAGGGGCCGTGGTTGTGGCTAATATGCACCCGGCGACTGGCAGCTAACTCTACCAGAATTGCCGTGACTTCTTCCACCAGATCCACTAGGTTAACCGGTCCTAGGTTTAACTTCAGGCCCTCAATATCGTTTTTGTAAACTTCCAACATGGTTTCCACCAGCTGCAGGGTGGTCCGATGACTGTTAATAATGGTAGCCAGGACCGCCTTTTGGCTCGAGCTAACCGGGCCAAAGTTGCCTCGCCGCCAAGACTTCAGGGTTTCAATTGCCCCCAGGAGGGGGGTTTTGAGGTCATGGGCCAGGGTAGAGGCAAAATTCTCCCGCTCTTGAGTTAGTCTGGCTTGGCTTTGTATCTGGGCTTGTTGGGCCAGCAGTTCCTGTTGATAACGATGATTGCGATGGCCCAGCCCACTGGTAACCAGAATGGCCAGAGCAGCTGCAGACCGGCTCACAATCGTGGCCAGGTCTGCCCTCACCAGGCCCGGGATCCAGATGTTCATCAAAATCAGGCTACAGGCAGTTAATGTCAGCAGCAGGGTGGCCGGAGGATTAAGGCGACTAGTAGCAATCAGGATTGGGCCAATGTACAGATAGCCCAGTACATAGTCAGGGGGGGTGGCAAACTCCAGGACACTCACCGCCAGAAATAAGCCGATAATCCATCCCAGTTTCTTGTCAGAGGGTAGGGTACTCATATTGAAAAAGACTGCCAAGCCCTAAAACTCTCTTGGCACGGGTGCTTCCCATATTAGCCAGACCGACTGGTTCAGGTAGCCCCTTGAGAATAAATTCAGGACCACCAGACCTTCAAATCTTGGGGATACATATGGGCGACATATGTGTCTACACCTGGAATTAGACCATGATTGAGTAACTATGGATATCTCTGGTGTGTTGGTCTTGAGTGAGAGATACCCTAATCACAGTTCCCATAGTTAACACCAAATTCTTTCCACAGAGGCACCCTCCATTTTCCAGGCTTCTCTTGCGAGGCCTTCTGCGGCAAAGACTACTAAATACCCCCGTCGGAGTGAAACCCAACCCGTGATGCAAGGGTAGATTCAGATGGCCATTACCGTCACCCAGGTACATGGCCCCGGTTTCCCAGCGCACCCTGTTAGACCCAGTGCCCGATCCCAGCGGCTTTCCCGGTCTCAGTTGATTACTGCTGGTGTTACTTAGACAGGTTTGGATTTAAGGGAGATATATATCAGCACATATATGTTTTCCGGACCCCCTAGGCCCCCTGTCTAGACCTAGAGTTAAACCCCGAATGGATGCTCGTTTATACCTCCAGTGCATTGTGCTTCACCTGACCATGTCCTAGGCTTGGTCCTAGGGATCGCCTCTGGTTCCCAGTCAAGACCCAGGGCTTTTCCCTTGATTGAGCTAGTGCCAGGGCCTAAATACTTCATCGGAGTGAAACCAAACCCATGCTGCAAGGCTGGATTCAGATTGCCATTACCATCACCCTATTTGTGGCCATCAGCCCCCTGTTCGGGGGTTACATGGCCCGGGTTTTCCAGGGTCAGCGCACCCTGCTAGACCCGGTGCTCAACCCCCTTGAGGGGGTAATATTTACCCTCAGCGGTGTTAGAGACCGGCCAGAAATGAATGGCTGGCAGTACACCCGCGCCGTCCTTTACAGCAACATTGCTGCCTGTATTTTGGTCGGCTTGATCCTGTTTAATCAGGCCCTGCTGCCCTTTAACCCCACCCACCTAAACTCCTCGGCGGCCACCTGGGACACCATCCTGCACACCCTGGTTTCCTTTGTCACCAACACCGACCAGCAGCACTACTCAGGGGAGAGCACCTATACCTACTTTTCCCAGTTTGCCGGTTTGGGGTTGATGTTTTTCATCTCCTGCGCCACCGGCATAGCCGTGGCCATCGCCTTTATCCGTGGCCTGACCGGGCGGCCCCTGGGAAACTTTTACGTGGACCTGACCCAGGCCATCACCCGTATCCTCCTGCCCATGAGCCTGGTGGGGGGAGTAGTGATGCTAGCAGCCGGCATGCCCGAGACCCTAGCCGGACCGGTGGTGGTGCCCACCCTCGAAAACCCCCACATCAGTCAGGCCATTGCCCTTGGTCCTGTGGCCCACTTTGAAATTATTAAGGAGCTAGGCCAGAATGGGGGCGGGTTTTTTGGGGTCAACTCGGCCCATCCCTTCGAGAACCCCAACGGATTTACCAACCTGCTCGAGATTGTCTCGATGGTCAGCATTTCCGCCGGCCTAATTCACACCTACGGTGCCATGGCCAATAACCCCAAGCAAGCCTGGTACATCTTCAACATGGTGCTGATTATCTACATCGCCTTCGTGGTAGTGGCAGGAATCAATGAGTACAACGGCATCCCGGGTATTAATCAGCTCCTGGGCAGCAGCCAACCTAATTTGGAGGGGAAGGAGGTGCGCTTTGGCTGGGCCCAATCTGCCCTGTTCCTGACTACCACCACCGGTACCATGTGTGGGGCAGCCAACAGTGCCCACGATTCGGTGATGCCCGGAAGTCTGTTTATCGCCCTGTTTAACATGTTCCTGCAGATCCTCTGGGGGGGTGAGGGTACAGGCACCGCCTACCTCTTTGCCTACGTGATTTTAGCCGTATTTGCCACTGGCCTGATGGTGGGCCGGACCCCGGAATTCCTCGGCCGCAAAATTGAGCAGCGCGAAGTAGTGCTAGCTAGCCTGCTGCTGCTGCTAGTCCACCCCATTGTCATTCTCATCCCTGGGGCAATTACCCTCAGCTTTCCCGAGGTAGCAGCCAATGTCACTGTCCCTGGTTTCTACAACGGCATCTTCAATCCCGGCTTCCACGGCTTATCGGAGGTAATTTACGAGTACACCTCGGCGGCGGCCAACAATGGTTCAGGGTTAGCGGGCCTCGGGAACAGTGAACCTGCCCCTTCTGCCCTATGGTGGAACCTCAGCTGTTGCGTGGTCTTGGCCATCGGTCGGTACGTACCGATTATGGCCCTGTTACTGCTCGCCGACGGTATGTCTCGGAAGCAGTCAGTACCCATGACCTCCGGTACCCTGCGCACGGACACCAAATTGTTTGCCGGTGTAGCAGCTGGGGTGATCCTGATTGTCGGCGCCTTGACCTTCTTCCCGGTCCTGGCCCTCGGACCTGTAGCCGAAGCCTTTGCAGTCCTCTAGAGTTGCCTTCCCATGTCCAATTCTTCTCCTAGCCGGCCCCTCCACGTCCCCCAAGGACCCCGGGAAAGTCGCCGGCACACCCCGAAAACTAACTTTAAGGGCATCTACCGCCGAGCCCTGGGGCAGTCCTTTGTCAAACTCGACCCCCGGATCACCGTCCGCAACCCGGTTATGTTCGTGGTTTGGGTCGGGACCATCGTCACCTTCCTGGTGACCGTCAACCCCAACCTGTTTGGCGACATTCAGGCGGACCCTACCGAGCAGCGAGTCCTCAACGGCTCCATCACGGTGATTCTATTCTTTACCCTCCTATTTGCTAACTTCGCAGAAGCTGTAGCTGAAGGGCGCGGCAAGGCCCAGGCAGATTCTCTCCGGGCTACCCGCTCCGATACCATCGCCCATAAAGTTTTGGCGGACGGCACCATTGAAGAGGTTAATTCCACCCAACTACGCCGGGGGGACCAAGTGCAGGTCTTGGCCGGGTCCATGATTCCCGCCGACGGGGAAGTTATCCAAGGCATCGGCTCAGTGGATGAGTCTGCTATCACCGGCGAATCAGCCCCAGTCCTCAAACAACCCGGCACCGACATTGCCAGCTCCGTCACCGGCGGGACCAAGCTCCTGTCCGATGAACTGCTGATTCGCGTCACCTCGGACCCGGGTCAAGGGTTTATTGACCGGATGATTGCCCTAGTGGAGGGAGCTAAAAGAACTAAAACCCCCAACGAAATCGCCCTGACGGTGCTGCTGGCAGTACTAACTCAGGTATTCCTGATTGTCGTGGCTACTGTCCCCGCCATTGCCCAGTTTATTGCCAACTTTATCAGTACCCTGTTTAGCCAGGCGGCGGCGAACAACCTCCAGGCCGGAGCTAGTGTGGCCGTGATGATCTCCTTGCTGGTGGCCTTGATTCCCACCACCATTGGCGGCCTCCTGAGTGCCATTGGCATTGCCGGCATGGACCGGGTAGCCCAATTCAACGTCATTGCCACCTCTGGCCGGGCTGTGGAAGCCTGTGGGGACGTCAACACCATGATCCTGGATAAGACCGGCACCATTACCTTCGGTAACCGGTTGGCGGACGAATTTATCCCGGTCACCGACGTCTCCAGCCAGACCCTAGCCCAGGTCTGTTGGCTAGCTAGCGTGTTTGATGACACCCCCGAGGGGCGCTCGATCCGAGCCCTAGCGGAAAAGCTAGGGGGAGCCGTAGACCTGGATTTAGCCACGGCGGAGGGGATTGAGTTCTCCGCCCGCACCCGCATGAGCGGTACTAACCTAGCCAACGGCCAGGAAATCCGTAAAGGCTCCGTAGAGGCGATTAAGGGATTTGTCCGCTCCCGGGGTGGGCAGGTGCCAGACCAGATTGATCCGGCCTACGAGCGGGTCTCCCGCTTGGGGGGCACTCCCCTAGCGGTTTGCCGGGATAAGGACATCTACGGGATCATCTACCTGAAGGACATTGTCAAGCCCGGCCTGCGGGAAAGGTTTGACCAGCTGCGCCGGATGGGGATTCGTACCATCATGCTCACGGGGGATAACCGGATTACCGCTTCAGTGATTGCCCAGGAAGCGGGGGTAGACGACTTCATCGCTGAGGCCACCCCGGAGGACAAGATCAGCGTGATCCGCTCCGAGCAATCCCAGGGCAAGCTGGTAGCCATGACCGGAGACGGCACTAACGATGCCCCTGCCCTCGCCCAGGCCAACGTAGGGGTGGCGATGAACTCGGGTACCCAGGCGGCCAAGGAGGCCGCTAACATGGTGGACCTGGACTCCGACCCCACTAAACTGATTGACCTGGTGGCCATTGGCAAACAGCTGCTGATTACCCGGGGGGCATTGACCACCTTCTCTATCGCCAATGATGTGGCCAAGTACTTTGCCATTATCCCGACTATTTTTGCCGCTGCTGGCATTGGGGCTCTGAATATCATGGGCCTCAAAAGTGCTGAGTCAGCAATTATCGCCGCTCTCATCTACAACGCTCTGGTGATCCCGGCCCTGATTCCCCTAGCCCTGAGGGGGGTGCAGTTTAGACCAGTCAGTGCTAACCAGCTCCTGCAGCGTAACATCCTCATCTACGGGGTCGGGGGGGTCGTTGCCCCCTTTATTGCCATCAAGGCCATTGACCTAATCCTGCCCTTTTCCTAGGTGTTACCCATGAATTTACCCTCGGTCCTTGAAACCCTCCAGGATATCTGGTCTCTCCAGCGCCACCGCAAGCTGCCAGTGTACCTATTCTTGGCAATTGCCTTTAACCTGATCCTTGCCCCCCTGGTGTTGGCAGCTACGGGCAATAGTTTCTCGCGCACCCAGGCTTGGGCAGTGGGGTTACTCCTGATCACCACCTGTGCTCTGGGCATCTACCTGTTTTTTGTCATGTTCATTCCGGAGAAATTCTGATGCAAATTACCCGTGAAATTGGCTGGGCAATTCGCTCCACCCTAGTCCTGTGGGTGATTACGGCCCTCATCTACCCCCTGGTGATGGTGGGGATTGGCCAGGTGGCTTTTCCCTACCAGGCCAACGGCAGCCTACTTAAAAACGCCCAGGGGCAGGTGGTGGGCTCAGCCTTGATTGGTCAGCCTTTTACCAGTGACCGGTATTTCAATAGTCGCCCCAGCGCCGTCTCCTACAGCACTGCCGACCCCGCCCACGACACGGCCGGGGTCCTTCAGACCGGAGAGTCTGGGTCTAGTAACTTGGCTCCTAGTAACCCGGCCCTCAAGCAGCGGATCCAAGCCTCGGTTAAGCAGCTACAGCAGGCGGGGGTGCAACCCACAGCCGACCTGGTCTACAGCTCCGCTTCCGGCTTAGACCCCCACATCACCCCCGCGGCGGCCCAAGCCCAGGTAGCCCGGGTGGCTAAGGCCCGTGGCCTCGACCCCCAAGCGGTGGCAGGCCTGATTGACCAGAACCTAGACCGGCGCTGGTTGGGCCTGTTTGGGGAACCAGGGGTTAATGTCCTGAAGCTAAACCTAGCCCTGGACGCCCTGCCCCATCCCTAACCCTGGATAGGGTTAACCATCAGTCCCCTGGACTGGTTTCTCGGAGTTGATTAACCTTGCCCCCCGGTTCGTCCTGGGGGGCGTTTCTTATGACACCGGGGTTAAATCCCTCACAGCTCTTCTCCGTTAGGTTTAGGGGTCATTGATCCCAGGTAAGCAGTAGTACTGAACCCCTGCCCAGACCTCCAGTCCCAGGCTGGCTTAAGGTTTGCCAACTCCAATGATCCCAGTAGGCTCCCTCAGGTGAACAGCATGAATCGCAAGGGCAAACACAAAATTTTCATTGGCATGGCCCCAGGGGTGGGCAAAACCTACAAAATGCTTGAGGAGGCCCACTCCCTGAAACAAATTGGCGTAGACGTGGTAATCGGACTGCTAGAGACCCACAACCGCCAGGACACCATCGCCAAAGCAGTAGGCCTAGAGGTCATCCCTCGCCAGGAAGTACTCTACAACCAGATCGCCTTGACGGAGATGGATGTGGAGGCTATTTTGGCTCGCCAACCCCAGTTGGTTTTAGTAGATGAGTTGGCCCACACTAATGTCCCCGGTTCAGTGCGAGAAAAACGCTACCAAGACGTAGAGGTTCTCCTCGCAGCCGGCCTTGAGGTTTACTCGACCCTCAATATTCAGCACCTAGAAAGCCTAAACGACCTGGTGGCCAGAATTACCGGGGTGGTGGTGCGGGAGCGAGTCCCGGACCGGCTCCTGGAGGAGGCAGACGAAGTGGTAGTGGTGGACGTAACCCCAGAGACCCTCCAGGAAAGACTCCTAGAGGGCAAGATCTATCCCGCCGCCAAGGTTGAACAGTCCTTGGATAATTTCTTTCAACACCGTAACCTGATTGCCCTGCGGGAGCTAGCCCTGCGGGAGGTTGCCGACAACATTGAAGAGTACGCCCGCCGCCACCATCCCCCAGCCACGGCCGGACCGGTTTGTAATATTCACGAGCGGGTGCTGGTGTGTGTGTCCACGGAGCCCCACTCGGTCCAGTTACTGCGGCGCGGCGGCCGGCTAGCCAGCTACATGAATGCCCCCCTCTACGCCCTCTACGTCAGTGCCCCAGACCGGTTTCTCACCAAGCCCGAGGTGCTGCACCTGGAAACCTGTGAGCGTCTGTGCACGGACCTACAGGGGCAATTTATCCGGGTGAATGGCCCTAAGGTAGTGACCGAAATTTCCCTGGTGGCCAAAACTTATCGAATTACCCAAATTATCCTAGGTAAGACCCGCAAGTCTCGCTGGAGCATCCTGTTGCGGGGGTCATTCATTGACCACCTAATGCGGTCTTTGCCCCAGGTAGACCTCCATATCATTTCTACCGACGCTGTTAACTCTGACCGACCTGACTGAAGGTGGGGGATTCAAGCCCCGTCAGGACGGTTCTACGCTAGAACGGGCTTGTCGGGATGGGGCGGCGCCACGATGCTAGAACGGGCACGGATCGACTGTAAGACTGCCTCGGCAGCAGGTCGAGATGAAGTATCCTTCCTACTCTTTTGGGGCAAGGAGTATGTCAGCCCGAGAGGGTCTACAATTACCCCTAGATCTTCACGTAATCTGATCATGGTACGCACCGCCTCCACCATGCTGCCCCTAGGTACAGCAGCTCCTGATTTTCAGCTCCCAGACGTGGTCACCGGAGCAACGGTTTCCCGCGATAGCCTTGGGGGCAAAGCCCTTTTGGTCATGTTTATCTGTCGGCATTGTCCCTACGTTAAGCACGTGATGGGGGAACTAGTCCGGCTCGGCCAAGACTACCAAAACCGGCCGGTTAGCATTGTGGCCATCAGTGCCAACGATGCCGATAACTACCCCGATGACGCTCCTGGGAAGCTGCGCGACCTGGCCATGACTAGCGGTTTTACCTTCCCCTTGTGCTACGACGAAAGCCAAGCTGTCGCTAAGGCCTATACAGCCGCCTGCACTCCCGATTTCTTTCTCTTTGACCAGCACCGGCAGTTGGTTTACCGGGGACAACTAGACGACAGCCGCCCGAGCAACGACTACCCCCCTGATGGCAAGGACCTACGGCAGGCCATGGAGGCAGTCCTGGCTGACCAGCCCGTTAGCCAAGCCCAAAAGCCCGGGATTGGTTGCAATATCAAATGGAAACCGGGTAACGCCCCCACCTACTTTGGGGCCAATGCCTAGCTTAGGGCGAGGTTTGAGCCTCCCAGGCAGCTAAGCCCGTCTTCAACAAGGAAGCTAGGGGCACCGCCATGATCACCCCGAGCAGGCCGGCAGTCTGGACCCCGAGGAGTACCGCCACCAATACCCAGAAGGGATTGAGCCCGGTTACCTTACCTAGCACCCGGGGGGCGACCAGATTTTCTAGGACCTGTTGAATTAGTAGGCCTGAGACTAAAACCCGCAGCCCCAGGGAAATATCGAGGATCGTCACCACCGCGGTCACCAATGCTATCCCCACGGTAGTCCCAAAGGGGATCAAAGCCATCAGCCCGATGAGCAGGGCAAAGAGCAAGGCGTAGGGGATTTGCAGCAGCCAAAAGGTGGGGGCGAGCACCAGAGCAATCGAGCCGGCCATGATTCCCTGGCCCACAAAATAGTTTTGAAAACTCAAGCGCAAGGCCTGGGTTAAAGCTTGGCGGGTAGCCGCCGGCAGCCACCGGATTAACCCCTGCCACAGCAGCTGGCCATGCTGTAGCAGGTAGAAAGTCAACACCAGGGTAAACAGGCCGTCAACTAGCCCCCCTAGGGTGACCACCGCTAGCCCCAGAATCTGTTGCGTCAACCCTTGGGCTTGGTTTTGGAGCTGGGCAGCTACTTGAGCTCCGAGTTGCCGCAGGTCTAGGGCGACGCCAAAACCGGTCAAAAGTCGGTTGAGGGAAATGTCCCAGTGCAGAAGCGCCTCCCACGCCCCAGCAAACCAACCCGGAAGGTGTAAAAGCAGTTGGTGTGCCTGACCTAAAGCCAGGGGGACAAGCACAAACCCCAAGGTGGCAAGTAGGGTCAGGGTCAACAAAAAGATCAAGGTTGCGGCGCGGCCCCGGCTGGCCCCCCGGCGGACCATGAAATCTACGGGATAGTTGAGGATGAAAGCAAGTAGAGAGCTAGAAATCAGGATCCTCAACAAGCCGGCAAAGGTGTGAATAATTAGCACCACCGCCCAAGCGTTTAACAGTAGGAGGGGCAGGGCCAGGGAGAGGGTAATTACCCGGCCCAGGGGTGATAGGTTTTGCCAAAGCGACCGACCCATAGGATACCTGGGAGTTATAAAATACCAGCCAGAACTCCAGCTGCCCTGCTATCGGTTGGCAGGAGACTAGCCCTACCCCAATTGTGGATTATAAACCCTTACCCACTAACTCCCCGCCCCGGGTCCTGTGCCTCAGCAACGGCCACGGGGAAGATGGGATCGCGGTGCGCCTTGCCCTAGCCCTCAAAACCCAGCTCAACCCCCTAGATTTGCAGGCTTTACCCCTAGTGGGAGAAGGCTACGCCTACCGGCAAGCGCAAATTCCTTTGATTGGCCGGGCCCAGGCCATGCCCTCCGGTGGATTTATTTACATGGATGGACGGCAGCTAGCGCGAGATCTGCGGGGGGGACTTGTGGGGCTTACCTGGAGTCAGATCCAGGCTGTGCGGGATTGGGCCAGGCTAGGGGGAGCGGTCCTCGCAGTGGGTGATATTGTCCCCCTGCTGTTTGCCTGGGCTAGTGGAGCTGCCTACGCCTTTGTGGGCACCGCCAAATCAGAGTACTATCTCCGCGATGAGGCGGGGCTCCTGCCTCGGGAAACCTGGTGGGAGCGCTGGGAGGGTTGGGGTGGATCGGTGTACCTTCCCTGGGAGCGCTGGCTGATGGCCTCAGGCCGTTGTCGAGCGGTCTTCCCCCGGGATGCCCTGACAGCCAGGGTGCTTCAGCGTTGGGCCTACCCCGTGTTCAACCTGGGCAACCCGATGATGGATGATGTGGCGGGCCTAGCCCCAGCGGAGCCAACGGAGCTAACGGTTCTGCTGCTGCCAGGCTCACGTCCCCTTGAAGCGCAAGCTAATTGGCGCTTGCTAGTCCAGGCGGCCACCCAAGTGACCAGCCAGCGTGCTCCTGCCCCCTTAAGGTTTCTCGCGCCAATTGCCCCACTCCTGCCCCTAGCCCCCCTGGAGGAAGCCCTTATCGCTGGAGGATGGAACCGGGAGAGACCAGGGGAATTTCGGTACCGCCAAGCCCGCCTATGCCTTGACCAACAATCCTTCCCAGTCTTCCTCCGCCAGGCCCACCTAGCTATTGCCCTGGCCGGGACCGCCACGGAGCAGTTTGCCGGTTTGGGTAAACCGGTAATTACCTTTCCGGGCCCCGGACCCCAGTTCACGGCGCGCTTTGCTCGGGCCCAGGCGCGTCTATTGGGCCCCTCGGTGACCCTAGTGGCGGGACTAGAGGCCGTTGCCCCAGCCCTCGAGGACCTCCTGCACGATCCAGACCGACTCCAACTGGTGGCTACCAATGGTCCCCGTCGCCTTGGACCCCCGGGGGCTTCCCAGCGGATTGCCGCCTGCTTTAAGAGCCAGGTTTTCCCCTAGGCTACCCGCCGCCGCTGGGCCTGGCGGCCATACCAGCGCAGCAAGGTCCCGGCGAGCTTTTGGGAGTGATGACGCACTAGGCCCGTGGCCTGGTCCTCCTCCATCACATCTGCTAGGACTACCCGACAGCCTAGGTGATGAACCCCCTCCCGGTCTAGTTCTACGGGGTAACAGCCCTCCTGGGCGTAGCGCCTGAGGGTGGCGGGGCTAGGGGGACGTTTTTGGACTAGGACTGCGTCACAAATCTTCGGGCCACTGATGGCAAAAATCGCCTTGAGGTGGTCTGATACCTTGTATCCGGTAGTCTCTCCCACCTGGGTCATGATGTTGCACACGTAGATCCGCGGCGCTCTTGACTTCAACAGGGCTTTGAGGATCTCGGGCACTAGGAGATTAGGGATGACACTGGTGTAGAGGCTACCAGGGCCGAAGATCAGGTAATCTGCCTCCTGAATTGCCTTTAAAGCACTCGGCAGAGCTGCCGGGTTGGGGGGATTAGAGCCAATCTTGAGGATTCTGCCCCGGGCAGCGGTGATCTGGGACTCCCCCTCCACCCGGCGGCCATCCTCAAATTCCGCCCACAAACCCATGTGACTAAGGGTAGCGGGAATCACCCTCCCCCGGACCGCTAAGACCTCAGAACTGGCATTAATGGCCTTTTCTAGATCACCAGTAATATCGCTCAGGGCACTGAGAAACAAATTCCCAAAACTATGCCCGCTTAAACCATCACCGGCCCGAAAACGGTATTGGAATAACTCTGTCAGCAGCTTTTCCTCATCGGCCAGAGCCGCCAAACAGTTACGAATATCCCCTGGGGGCAAGACCCCTATTTCCCGCCGCAGCCGCCCCGAAGAGCCGCCATCATCAGCCACAGTAACGATGGCCGTAATGTTGGCACTATACTCCTTCATGCCCCGCAGTAGGACTGATAAACCAGTTCCACCCCCCACCCCGACTATCTTGGGGCCACGGTGCAGGCGGTGGTGAGCCAGAAGCACATCCACTAGCTCCTCGTCTCCCTCCGGCATCACCACCCGGATAATTGAGCCCAGAGTCCGGGTTTGGCCCAGCCAAATCAGCGCCAGGCCGAGCAGGATGACAACGGGCCCGCTAACGGAGTTAGGCAAAAAGTGGGCCACATTTTCGGCGAAGTCTTGGGCAAATTGCAGCAGGTGGAAAACCGGAGTCTGCTTGATGGCGATCGCAATTCCCAGCACCGTCAACAGCACTCCCCCCACGCTGATGAGCAGCCATCGCTTGATTACCAGACCGGGCACTAACCACTTAAACCAATGCAAGGGGTGACGGCTGCGGTTAGACCAGGCTGGCTCTTTAGCAACCGTGACACTTTTCAAGGCGCGTTTGATTCGGGCAAGAATCATAGAAGTTAGCTGGCTAGGGTTGCATGGCTAATAAACGGTCAACTAGAGTAGACTGAGGCCAGCAGATTGGGAATTTTGATCCCGTTGATTTGGATGCTGGTGCTCCTAGTGTACTCCCCATGGCTGAAGCATTAATTGAACTGCGGCAGGTGAGCAAGTCCTTTGGAGGCACCAAGGTGCTCGACCAAGTGGACTTGGCTGTCTATCCTGGGGATGCCCTGGCGATCATCGGTCCTTCCGGGACTGGCAAGTCGACCATACTGAGGATTATGGCCGGGCTTCTAGCCCCCGACAGCGGCGAAGTTTTCGTAGCGGGGCAGCAGCGGGCAGGGTTGCTTGAGGACAAGCCAGACCCCATCGGGATTGGTCTGGTGTTTCAGCAGGCGGCTCTATTTGACTCCCTGACCGTTGAAGAAAATGTCGGCTTTTCCCTCTTCGAACACTCTAAGCTACCCCGGTCCCGGATCCGGGAGTTGGTCAATCAGAAGCTAGAAATGGTAGGATTGCAGGGCATTAACCACCTCTATCCGGCCGAGCTTTCGGGGGGGATGCGTAAGCGGGTCAGCTTCGCTCGGGCCATTATGGAGGACCCGAGTCACCCTGACGACAACCCGGCCGTTCTTTTGTACGACGAGCCCACTGCAGGCTTAGACCCGGTTGCCTCCACAGTGGTAGAGGACTTGATCCGCCATCTTCAGGGTTCTGAACAGGTTTGTAATACCTACGTAGTAGTTACCCATCAAGAGAGCACTATCCGGCGTACCGTGGAACGAATAGTTCTTCTGTATCATGGAAAAGTTCAATGGATGGGGCAAGTGGCAGAGATCGATACCACAGATAACCCCTTGGTGCGCCAATTTTTCAGTGGTAGCCTTGACGGGCCCATTCATGTGCTGAACTAGGGACTATCCTCCATCTTGATGTGAAACATGCGCAATCTTCTCCCCACCGCTAGACCATCCCGCTTGGCCCGAGAAGGCTCTGTAGGTCTGCTGATTCTCCTCGGATTAGGACTTCTGACCACAGTTATCCTCTGGCTGCGGGGCATTACCTTGGGGGAGCGAAGTTACTCCCTGCGCATCCAGTTTGCCGATGCCGGCGGCCTAGAGTTAGGGGCACCAGTGCGCTATCGGGGGGTCACTATTGGCCGGGCCACCGCTATTCATCCTGGTCCCAACGGCGTGGAAGTGGAGGTGACCATCAGTCCGGCAACGGTGGTCATCCCTCGCCAAGTGGAGGTAGAAACTAGTGAATCAGGGCTCATCAGTCAGACAGTGATCAATTTTGAACCCCTAGGGACCTTCACTGCTGACCGCCTAGCCTTGCCTCGGTCTAAAAACTGCAACCCCCAACTGATTTTGTGTAACGGGGAGCAGGTCAGAGGCCACTTGGGAGTCAGTATCGAACAACTAATTCGCACCTCCATTCAATTTTCTGAGGCCTTCAGTAACCCCCAGTTTCTGTCCAACCTCAACCGAGCCATAGCCAACACCTCAAGTGCCGCTGTGGGTATCACCCGCCTTAGCGGTGATGTTTCCGGTCTTACTCGCTCCCTCAACGGCCAGATCGGGACCCTAGCCACCTCCGCCCAATCCATTACCAGTGCTGCCCACAGCATTGACAACACCGCTGCCCAGCTCGATGGCCTGATCCGGGATAACCGGGCCAGGTTGCGCCAAAGTGTGGATAACTTAGCCCTTGCCAGCCAAGACCTGCGCATTAATGTCCACCGCCTCGGGCCGCTCCTCGACCAGGTCCAAAAGGGGCGACTGATTGAGAACTTGACTACCTTTGCCGATAACGCTGCTCAGATCTCGGTTTCTTTGCGGCATCTCGGTAGTACTGCTACCAATCCCGCTCTCCTGATTGGCCTTTATCAACTGCTCAGCTCCGCTCGCACCACCTTTCAAAACACCGCCGCCATTACCACCCAGCTGCGCAAGGTAACCGATGACCCGGAGTTGCGTAAAACCCTGCATCAGCTAATCCTAAACCTCAACAAGTTGCTCAGCTCAACTCAAAGCCTCCAGCAGGAGACAGATTTAGCTCGAGCCCTCACCCCAGGCAGCTCCTCCTACCAACTCCCCCCCCACCCGCAACCCCTAGACCTACTCCAGCTACAACAACAGCTAGCGGACCTGGAAAAGCAGCTTCCTAGCCCCATTCCTAAGAGCCCCTCCTAACCCCTTGCCCGAGGATAGCTTGCTTAGTTATCCTGGAACCTATAGTTTCTCCAGCCCTGTCATGGTTTCTCCCTTTCCTCGAGGTGCTTGGGCCGCCGCCCTGCTCCTGCTTGTCTGGTTTCTGGGCTCTTCCCCAGCCCAGGCCACCTCTGTCGGGGCCATGCCTGCTCAACCGGCCGGGGTAGTAGACCAGGCAGAGATATTAAGTCGCTCCACGGAGAATGCCCTCACCCAAGGCTTTGGCACCCTTGCGGACACCACTAATCAGCAGGTGCATGTGGTCACCCTCCATCGCTTAGACTACGGGGTTACTCCCCAGGACTTCGCTGACCGCCTGTTTGAGCGGTGGTTTCCCACCCCTGAGATACAAGCTCGCCAGGTTCTGCTAGTCCTAGATTCAGTTACCAATGGAGCTGGCCTGCGCTGGGGGAAGGACATTCCCCTGGACCAGTCCCTAGCAGACAGCATTACCCGGGAGACCCTCCAGGTACCCCTGCGACAGGGAAACTACAATCAGGGCTTGCTAGATGTGGCTGAACGCCTAGGAGCGGTCCTTGCTGGTGAACCAGACCCAGGCCCGCCGGTGGTGACAGCAGTTTGGGAACCGGAAAGCAACTTCCCTAAATCTCCGCAAGGAAGTGGGGCTACCCTCTGGGTAGTGGGCCTGCTACTAGCCGCCACCGTCATCCCCATGGCCACCTACTACTTCTACCAGTTTCTTCAATCCCGGGCCTAGGTGATAGTGCGCCTCGAGGGGATTACTAAGCTCTACGGCACTGGCGAAACCCAGGTCCGAGCCCTCGATAACGTGTCTCTAACTATTGGTGCTGGTTCCTACTGCGCAATTATGGGTCCTTCTGGGTCGGGCAAGTCTACAGTCATGAACATCATTGGCTGTCTAGACCGTCCCACCCAGGGCCACTACTACCTCAACGGCTTGGATGTATCTGCCCTCAGTAATGACCAGCTAGCCCGAATTCGCAATCGCCAGCTGGGCTTTGTCTTTCAGCAGTTCCATCTCCTACCTCAGCTGACAGCTCTGGAAAACGTCATGCTGCCCATGGTCTATGACCAGGTGCCAAGGGCTGAGCGTCAAGGACGGGCGGCGGCGGCCCTCAAGCAGGTGGGGTTGGGGCAGCGGCTCTACAATCGACCCAACCAACTCTCCGGCGGTCAGCAACAACGGGTGGCAATTGCCCGGGCCCTAGTGAATTCGCCCCTGTTGATCTTGGCGGACGAACCCACCGGTGCCCTAGACTCCCAAACCACCAAGGAGGTCCTAGACATTTTCGCGCACCTGCACAGCCAAGGCATCACCTTAATTCTGGTCACCCATGAGGCTGATGTGGCTCGCTGCACGGAGCGGGTGATCTGGTTTCAGGATGGTCATATCACCTCGGCCCCGGCTCACTGGCGCCCCTAGCTCCTGCGTGGGTACGCTATCCTAAAGACCTATGAATCAACCACCTGGCCGCTCAAGCGTGCAGCAGAATTTGGCCTTTGTGGCCGTGTGTTTTGGTTTCTTTATGGTGGTGGTGGACGCGGGAATTCTGAACGTAGCGGTCCCAGCCATCGGTAAGGAACTAGGTAACTCCCTCAATAGCCTTGAGTGGGTGATCAACAGCTATACCCTAGTCCTGGCCAGCCTACTGCTGAGTGCCGGAGCCCTAGGGGACTTGATCGGAGCTAAGCGGGTCTACCTGACGGGGCTAGCGGTATTCACCCTTGCTTCTTTGGCCTGTAGCCTGTCTGCTACTATCCCGCTGTTGGTAGTAGCCCGTCTAATCCAAGGCCTAGGGGGCGCATTGTTGATCCCCACCTCCCTGGCTTTAATTGCCGCGGCTTACCCTGATCCGGCCGCCCGCTCCCGAGCCGTAGGGATTTGGGCTACTATCTCCGCTGCCGGCTTCACTAGCAGTATCACCTTCGGGGGGCTGTTAATCGACTCCTGGGGCTGGCGGAGTATTTTCTGGCTAAATGTCCCGACCGGCATCGTCGCCCTGGCCTTGACCTGGTGGTTTGTAGTCCCCGTCCCGGGGACCCGGCGCCAAAGTTTTGACTGGCCAGGTCAAGGCCTCGGCATCCTTGCTTTGTTTTGCCTCACCTTTGCCCTAATTGAGGGCCACGCCCAGGGCTGGACTAGTGTAGGCATTTTAACTAGTCTGGTCCTTTTTGTCGTGGCTAGCAGCACCTTTATCTGGGTTGAACGGCGGGTCAAGGCACCCATGGTACCCCTAAAGCTATTTATCAATCCCACCTTTAGTACCGCAGTTTCTGTGGGTCTAGTCTTTAATTTCTGCCTCTACGGCCAGTTATTTGTCTTTTCTCTACTGCTGCAAAATGTGGAGGGACGTTCGGCAACCGTAACCGGCTTGGCCTTTTTACCCTTTACCGTGGTGAATGTACTCATGCCGAGCCTGTCGGGTTGGTTAACTGCCCGCATGGGCCCTCGGCTACCGATGGCAGCGGGCCTGGGCTTAGCCGGTGTAGGCTCCCTCGTCCTCGATTCAGTACACTTAGGAGTACACCATCCCCTCGGGGGAATTGTGGGACTAGTAATCTTTGGCTTTGGCTCTGGCCTAATCCTGCCGGCCATGACCACTACGGCTCTGGCGGGAGCACCCACAACCCAGGCCGGGATTGCTTCGGCGATCCTCAACGCTATGCGTCAGACCGGCGGGGTTCTCGGGGTAGCGGTAATGGGGGTATTTGTGGGTGGGAGTTCCTTTATTCAAGGCCTACATGGAGCGCTGATGCTGGTGGTGGTGGTTTTTTGGCTAGGGTGTGCCGCTACCTTGGTTTACGTCCCTGGCGGAAAACTGCGGCATGCAAAGTTAGAATAAATCTTAGGCGTGGTAGAATGCGCGTGGCACAAGTTGTAAGGTTTAGTTGCCATGGCTCAGGCCCCGGTTTTCCCTGTGGTGTTGGTTATCTTAGATGGTTGGGGCTACGGAGAAGTTGCACCAGGTAATGCCATTGCCGCCGCCTCTACCCCAGTCCTTGATAGCCTTTGGCTCACCTATCCCCATACCCTCCTACAGGCATCAGGAAAGTCCGTGGGCTTACCCGAAGGTCAGATGGGTAACTCGGAGGTTGGCCACCTAAACCTCGGAGCAGGCCGGGTAGTGCCCCAGGAGCTGGTGCGAATTTCTGACGCCGTTGAGGATGGTAGCCTCCTCCACAACCAAGCTCTAGTGCAGGTTTGTGAAAAGGTCCGGTTGGGTGACGGTAAGCTGCACCTAGTGGGCCTGTGTTCTGAGGGGGGAGTGCACTCCCACATCAGCCACCTCTACGGTCTACTAGACTTAGCCGCAGCCCAGGGCTGTCAGGATGTGTGCATTCATGCCATCACCGATGGCCGTGACACTGCCCCCACAGCAGGGAAAGCCACCCTAGAGTCCCTCCAGGCGCACCTAGAACGCACTGGCCTTGGACAAATTGTCACCGTCAGTGGCCGCTACTACGCCATGGACCGAGACCATCGCTGGCCGCGGGTTGAGCAGGCCTACCGGGTAATGACTGAACCGGGAACCCCCACGTGGCAGGGGGCGGCCCAGGTGTTACAGACTGCCTACGATCAAGGCATTACGGATGAGTTTATCCCCCCAGTCCGCCTAGCTCCAGGGGTGATTGCCCCGGGAGATGGGGTGATTTGCTTTAACTTCCGCCCGGACCGCTCCCGCCAACTTGCCCAAGCCTTTGTGGACCCCCTCTTTACTGGTTTTAGTCGGGAGTTAATTGCCCCTTTGGCTTTTGCCACCTTTACCCAGTACGACTCCTCCCTCCCCGTCTCAGTGGCCTTCGAAGCCCAGAACCTCAGCCATATTTTAGGGGAAGTGATTGCTCACCGGGGACTGCGGCAACTACGGATCGCAGAGACGGAAAAGTACGCCCACGTCACCTACTTTTTCAATGGCGGGCTAGAGGATCCCCTCCCTGGGGAAGACCGGCAGCTGATTCCCAGTCCCCTGGTGGCTACCTACGACCAGGCTCCGGCCATGGCCGCAGGGGAGGTAACCAAGGGAGTGACGGCAGCCCTCAACCAGCGGGTCTACTCCCTAGTAGTAGTTAACTATGCTAACCCCGATATGGTTGGACACACGGGTAATTTGGCCGCTACCATCGAGGCGGTAGAAACCGTAGACCGTTGTTTGGGAGAGCTACTCCAGAGCGCCCTGCGGGTAGGGGGAACCGTCCTCATTACCGCTGACCATGGCAACGCTGAGTACATGGGGGAATTTGATCAGCCCTGGACTGCCCATACCACTAACCCCGTACCCTTTATTCTGGTAGAAGGGGAAAAATTGAAAGTCCCCGGCCATGGGGGCCAGGTAAACCTCAGGCAGGATGGCCGGCTGTGCGACGTCGCCCCTACGATTCTGGAGGTTTTGGGGCTACCTATCCCCCCCGCCATGACCGGTCGCTCTCTTATCCTGCCTGCCCCTGCCGATCTGAATACCCATCGCTCTCCCGCCCCCCTTACCCTTTAAGTTCTTCGATAGGAGTCTTCCATGAATGCTGTTTTGTTAGTTCGCTCCCTGTGGATGTTTTCCGCCGTGAGCTTGGTCGTGGTAGTGTTACTGCACAGTCCTAAGGGGGACGGGATTGGCGGGATCGGTGGCCAAGCCCAACTGTTCACTAGCACCAAGAGTGCTGAGGCGACCCTAAATCGGGTCACTTGGATCTTAACGGTGCTTTTTCTGGCAGCTACGGTGGTGTTAAGCGCCAACTGGTTGAGCCACTAGACCCCTGGGTCAGCCCGAACGGGTGATTTGCCAAAGGCTTTCATACTGAGCAACAGTAGCAGCTGCCAGGGGTTGGAGAAATTCGCAGCGCCTTAGCAGAGAAGGCTCAGGGAATAATATCCCAGGGCAGCCGGGCACGGGAGAGCTCCCCGCTAAAACAGGTGAGGTGCTGTTATTGAACTGGGAAAACCAGGTCGCCGAGCGAGGCTGCCAACCGTAGTCAATCCAGTCTTCCCCAGCCCCATGCCCTCCCCGGGGCCGGACCCACAAGTCATTCCACACAGCACTCCCAGCAGCCGGAATCACCAATTGCAGTTGGGGGTAGGTTAGCACCTGGTCTAGGACCTCCTTAGACCACCCCACTGCTACCCAGGTGTCGCCCGTTACCAAGGCCTGCAGGTAACTATCGGAGCTATAAAATCTGGCCTGGCGGTTAAGGGAGCGCAGGTGAGGGACTAAATCGGGTACCTGTCTCAGGTCAGGGGTGTTGTAGGAGTAGCCCAGTTTCTTGAGCGTCAGGCCAATCACTTCCCGGGGCTGGTTGAGGAGGGATATATGCCCCTGCAGTTCTGGCCGCCAAAGATCGGACCAGTCCTGGGGTACCCAGCCCAAACTCCGGAAGCGGTTTTTGTCGTAGGCGATCACTGTTGTCCCCCATCGGTAGGGAGCACCCCACAGGCGGCCCTGAGGATCGATCTCCCCCTGGTCGTTGCGCCGGACTAGGGTTTGCCAGGGCTGAGGCAAGCGGGCCCAGCCAGAGAGCTTCTCTAGGGCCAAAGGCTCAATTAACCGCTGCTGAATCGCTGCCTGGAGCCAGAAGTCCCCCAGGGTCACCAAATCAGCTGGGGTGTCAACTCCTCCTCCCCAGGGCCAAGGGGAGCGGCGTTCCCGGCGGTGCTGCCAGGCCCACAGTTGCCGGTAAAGTGACTCTAGTTGCTCGGTAGGCTGAGCCTTAACTGGACCAGGAAAGGAAGCCACCAGCTGCACCGGCAAGGAGTCTTTAAGCACCTGCAGCCGCAGGGGCTGCTCCGGGGAAGTTTGGCAACTCCCCAAGGCCCAGGCTACTGCACTCACCAGTAGCGAGCGTCGGGTCATGGTCATGGAGCAACGTACTTCCCAGATCAACTCTATAATCCTAGCGTAGGGGAGCACACGCTCCCCGTCTCCTCAGTCCAATACCCCCCATGTCTGCCCTGCTCCAATTTGATCAATTCCGCCTCGCCTATCCCCAAGGCCGCACTTGGGCTGTAGACGGGGTCTCCCTCAGGATGGAGAAGGGGGAAATCCTTGGACTAGTGGGGGAATCTGGGTCTGGTAAGTCAACCCTGGGTCGGGCAACCCTAGGGCTATGGCCCCCGGGCTCGCGTCAGGAGGGCCAGGTGTGGTTGGCCGGTCAAGGGGTGATCGGACTTTCTCCCACCCAGGTGCGCCGGCTGCGGGGAGAGGTGGTCGCCTTAGTATTCCAAGACCCCATGACTCGCCTTAATCCCCTGCTGACCATCGGCGAGCACTGCTTAGAAACCATTGCTGCCCACGGGGTCTACCGGTCCCGCCGCCAAGCCCGGGCTAGAGCCGAAGCAGTCCTAGAGTCAGTGCGCATCCCCCCCCAGCGCTGGTCTCAGTATCCCCACCAATTCAGTGGCGGCATGCGCCAACGGGTGGCCATCGCCCTGGCCCTGCTCCTAGAACCACAGCTCCTAGTCGCAGACGAGCCAACTACTAGTCTCGACGTCACCGTCGCCGCCACGATCCTGCAGGAGCTTACCCGCCTGTGCCGTGAGCGCTCCCTGGCCCTGCTGCTGGTCTCCCACGACCTAGCTTTAGTAGGAAAGTACTGTGATCGGGTAGCGGTCATGTATCAAGGACGGATCGTCGAGGAGGGTCAAAGCCGGGCTCTGTTATCTCAACCGCAACACCCCTATACCCACTCCCTGGTCCAGGCCGCCCGGCAGCTACACACCGCTCCAGCTCCGGGTGTATCAGTGCCCCCCAAGCCCTTGTTGCGTCTGCGTAATCTCTGCCAGTACTACCCCCTGCGGACCAGTTGTGGGGGGTGGTGGCGACCAGGACCGAGTTTTAAAGCCGTCGACGGGGTGGACCTGGAGGTTTACCAAGGGGAGATCCTGGGACTAGTAGGGGAGTCTGGGTGCGGCAAATCCACCCTCGCCCGCTCAATTCTCCAGCTAGCCACCCCGACGGCTGGCCAAGTGGAGTTTGCGGGGCGGGAGTTGACGACCCTATCACGGCGGCAGATGCGTGCCCAGAGGCGCTGGCTGCAGATGATTTTCCAAGACCCCCATGCCTGTCTCAATCCCCGCATGACCATCGGGCAAATCATTGCCGAGCCTCTGTTGATCCACGGTTTAGTCCAGGGTCCTAGCCCCAGACCCCAGGTCCGGGAAATGCTGGCTCAGGTGGGCCTGACCCCAGAGTTTGCGTCGCTCTACCCAGCTCACCTTTCTGGTGGCCAACAGCAACGGGTAGCCATCGCCCGGGCCTTGATTACCCGTCCCCAACTAGTGATCTGTGATGAGCCGGTGAGTATGTTAGATGCCAGCGTCCAGACCCAAGTGATCGAACTAATGCTAGAACTTAAGCAGGCCTTTGGTCTGACCTACCTATTTATTACCCATGACTTGTGGTTAGCCCGGGGCTTTTGCGACCGTATCGCCGTCATGCAAGGAGGACAGATAGTCGAGATCGCCCCAGCCGGCCAACTGTTTCGTCATCCCTGTCACCCCTACACCCAGGCCTTGTTAGCTGCGGCTCCCCTCCTCCAGGCTGGGGAAGCATAACCAATCTGAATAAGTACCTTCACTTATTAAAACTTTACGGTGGGGTGGGCCTGGGATAATAATTGGTGTATCTGGTATCCGCTCCTTAACGTTGGAGGGCAGTAAATGGTAGCACTCACAGACCGGACTCAAAACAGGCTGACGCTGCAGAATGCAGTCATCGGACCAGACACCCTGGCGATCCGCTCCCTGGACTGGGACCGAGACCGCTTTGATATTGAATTTGGGTTGAACAACGGCACCACCTACAATTCCTTCTTGATCCGAGGGGAGAAAACTGCCCTCATCGATACTTCTCACCGGAAGTTTCAAGACCTGTACCTTGGCAATCTCACCCAGCGGCTAGACCCGTCACAGCTAGATTATCTGATCATCAGTCATACAGAACCTGACCACAGTGGTTTAGTTAAGGATGTGCTGGAGCTAGCCCCCCAGGTAGTGGTAGTGGGATCTAAGGTGGCTCTGCAGTTTCTCGATGACTTAGTTCATCAACCCTTCGAGCGGCTGGTGGTCAAAAATGGTGACCGCCTAGACCTAGGAGCTGGGCATGAGTTGGAGTTTCTCATGGCTCCTAATCTCCACTGGCCCGATACCATCTTCACCTACGACCGGGGTACTGGCATCCTTTACACCTGTGATGCCTTCGGCATGCACTACTGTAACGATGACCTCCTAGACGAAGACGTAGCAGCCATCGAAGCAGACTTTCGCTACTACTACGATTGTCTGATGGGGCCAAATGCTCGCTCAGTGCTTTCGGCCATGAAGCGCATGGCAGAGCTGCCCCGGATTGACACCATTGCCACTGGCCATGGTCCCCTGCTCCACCACCATATTCCCCAACTGACCGGCTGGTATCGCCAGTGGAGCCAGGCTCAAACTAAGGGCGAAAAGTCAGTGGCGGTGTTTTACCTACCCGAGTACGGCCACGCCAAGGCCCTGGCCCTGGCTATTGCCGAGGGGATTGAGAAGACGGGGGTGGTCGTAGATTTAGTAGATCTAGCCACGGTAGACCCTTCGGAGGTCCGCGAGATCACCGCTCACGCTGCCGGCCTGGTAATCGGCATGCCCTCCGCCAGCAGTGCCACGGTCCTGAGCACAATCTTGGCGGCTTGCCACAGCAAACAAGCCATAGGCCTGTTTGAGTCCGGGGGGGAGGAAGACGAGTTGGTTTATCCCCTGCGCAATCAGTTTCAAGCCCAGGGTCTCGTCGAGGCCTTTGCGCCGATTCTCCTGAAGGAAGCCCCCCGGTCGGCTACCTTCCAGCTATGCGAAGAGGCAGGCACCGACCTAGGCCAGTGGTTGACCCGGGACCGGACAGTCCAGATGATGAAGTCCCTCGATACGGACCTAGATAAGGCCCTAGGCCGTCTGAGCGGAGGACTTTACATCATCACTGCCACCCGGGGCAATCTCAGCAGTGCCATGGTAGCCTCCTGGGTGGCTCAGGCTAGCTTTGAACCGGTGGGTTTGAGTGTTGCCGTAGCTAAAGACCGGGCAATTGAATCCCTAATGCAGGTGGGGGATCACTTTGTCCTGAATGTGCTAGCAGAGGACAACTACCAAGGCCTAATGCGCCACTTCTTGAAGCGCTTCCCCCCGGGGGCCGACCGATTTGCCGGCGTCAAAACCCAATTGAGTGACAACGGCTCCCCGATTCTGACGGAAGCCCTCGCCTACCTGGAGTGCACTGTGGTCAGTCGTCTGGAAACTCCTGACCACTGGGTTGTCTACAGCAGCGTTCAAAATGGCCGCGTTTCCCAGCCCGACTCCCTTACCGCCGTCCATCATCGGAAGGTGGGGAACCACTACTAGAGGCTCCGCCCTATGAATGACCTCAAGCCTCGGGATGTGCAGGTAGCCCAGATCGGTCCCGATACTCTGGTCCTGCGCTCCCGCACCTGGGACCGGCTGAAGTTTGAGATTGAATACTCCCTCCAGCGGGGTACTACCGCCAACGCCTACCTGGTCCAGGGGGAAACCATCGCCTTGCTAGACCCCCCGGGCGAGTCTTTCCGGGATATTTTCATCGAAGAGCTGCAGCAGCACCTCCCCTGGCAAAAGCTCAGCTACCTGATTCTCAGTCACCTAAACGCCAATCGGCTCAACACCCTCAAAGCTCTCCGGGAATGGGCCCCTCACATTACCCTGGTGTGTACCAAGCCGGGAGCCCAGACCCTCCTAGCGGCCCTGCCAGAGTGTCAGGGGCAGGTACAGGTGGTGCGCACAGGTGACATCTTGGATTTAGGCCGAGGACATAGGCTAGAGTTTGTCAGTGCCCCCACTCCCCGCTGGCCTGATGGCCTGTGCACCTTCGACCAGGGCACTTCAATTCTCTACACCGATAAACTGTTTGGCGCCCACGTGTGCGGCGACTCGGTGCTAGATGAACAGTGGAAGCAACTAGATGAGGACCGACGCTTCTACTTTGATTGTCTCCACGCTGCCCAGACCCGGCAGGTGGAAGGAGTCCTCGACAAGCTAGCCGCCCTGCCCTATCGGCTGTATGCCCCCGGGCACGGCCCGATGGTGCGCTTCAGCTGCAGTCGCCTGACCCTAGACTACCGTCAGTGGTGCGAGCGGCAAAAAACCAGCGGTCTCAAGGTGGCGCTTTTCTACACCTCCGCCTACGGCAACACGGCCATCCTGGCCCAGACCATAGCTCGTGGCCTAACTAAATCCGAAGTGCAGGTGGAGTTGGTCAACTGTGAACTGGGAGATGGGAGCGAAGTTGCCCCCCTGCTTGAACAGTGCGACGGCTTCCTGGTGGGGTCTCCCACCCTGGGGGGGCACGCCCCGGTACAGGTGCAAACCACCCTGGGGATCATTCTAGCTAACGCCTCTAAAACCAAACTCGCCGGGGTATTTGGCTCCTACGGTTGGAGTGGGGAAGCGGTGGACATGATCGAAGGTAAGCTACGGGATGCGGGGTTTACCTTTGGCTGTCCCTCCCTACGGGTGAAGTTTAGTCCCACCGAGGCAATCCTGCAGCAAGCAGAGGAGATGGGCACGGATTTCGCCCAGGCTCTACGCAAGAGCCGGCGGGTCCGCCAGGCCCGGCAAGCAGTCCCGGAAGCCCAGGTAGACCGCACTAACCAGGCCATGGGTCGGATCGTCGGCGCCCTGTGCGTGGTCACTGCCTGTCGGGGAGATGCCAAGAGTGCCATGCTTGCCTCCTGGGTCTCCCAGGCTAGTTTCAACCCCCCTGGGTTGACCGTGGCGGTCGCCCGGGAACGAGCCATTGAATCCTTCACCCACGGGGGAGACAAATTCGTCTTAAATATCCTCCAGGAGGGCCGCAATCTGCGCCGTCACTTCCTCAAACCCTACGAGCCTGGAGAAGACCGGTTTGTCGGTCTTGAAACTGAGACTGCCGCCAACGGGGCCTACATCCTCAAGGACGCCCTGGCCTACCTGGAGTGCACTGTCCGGGACCGGATGGAGTGCGGTGACCACTGGCTCGTCTACGCCTCAGTGGACCGGGGTCGGGTATTAAATCCGGCCGGAGTAACTGCGGTACACCACCGCAAGTCTGGCAGTCACTACTAATGTCAGACCTGGAGCAGACCCTGGCCTACTCCCAAGCCCGACTCTGCTACCCCCAATCTCTAATCGACTAGGTGATCACCCGGGCCGGCCTTACCGCCGCCTTGCCCTTGCTAGAGGTGGGTTGCGGGCCGGCGGTAGCTACCCCAGCTTTTGCAGCCCTAGGAGGCCCCATGGTTTGCCTGGAGCCCAATCCCGACTTTTACCGGCTGGCCCAAGCCTGCCTAGGCTCCTATCCCCGGGTCCAGCTCCTTAACTGTTCCTTTGAGGAGTGGGAGCTAGTCCCCCAGGGGTTTGCAGCTGTGGTAGCCGCCAGCTCCCTGCACTGGATCCGACCGGAGATTGCCTATTCTAAGGCCGCTGCCGCCTTGGCACGCCCCCACGGCCAACTGATTATGCTCTGGAATAAGGAGCTGCAACCCCCCCCGGATCTCTACCAAGAGTTAGCTAGGATCCTGCCAAGGTACGACCTACCCCCGCGCCCCTACGAAGACCCCACCGCCCAGCTGGCAATCCTAGACCAGCTAGGTCAGAGGGCTATTAGTTCGGGATACTTCCGAGACCTGGTCTTGGGTCACCAGGAAGTAGTTGTTATCTACTCCCTGGACCGGTACCTAAATCTGATGTCTACCTACTCCCCCTATGAGCGGCTGCCAGGCCTCCAGTGGGAGAAACTGCGGACCGACTGGCGCTAAGTGCTGGAAACCCAAGGGGATCAAGTTGAGCTCACCTACGTCTCGGCCTATCATCTGGCCAGGCTGGAGTAACACCCAGTGCGCTTTCTCGGAGTCGATCTAGGCTGGCGCACCGGCCCTAGTGGCCTATGCTGTCTGGCATGGCAGGGGAATGCCCTAGAGCTGGTGGTCCTAGACCGCCGGCTGGAGCTAGAGGCGGTATTGGCTTGGGTAGATGAGTGGGCCCTAGGGCCAGCCATGGTGGCTGTCGATGCTCCCACCCTAATCCCCAACCCCACCGGTATGCGGCTGCCAGACCGCCTGACCCACCGTTACTTTGGTGCCTACCACGCCGGTTGCTACCCAGCCAATCTCGGCCGGCCCTTTGCCGCCCGGACAGTGGCTCTGGGCAGGAGTCTAGAGGAGCGGGGCTTTGAGCACGCCCCGCAGATCGTTCCTCAGCAGCCGGGCCGCTACCAAATCGAAGTCTTTCCCCATCCCGCCCAGATCAATCTGTTTGGCCTAGAGCGGATTTTAAAGTACAAAAAGGGGCCCCTAGCTGCCCGCCGTCGGGAATTGAACCGGCTGCGGGATTTACTCCTAGAACAGCTCCCCCACGCCCAACCACCCCTGAACCTGGAGTATCTAGACCCGGTCCCGGTCCCTGGGGCCGCCCTGAAAGCCCTTGAAGACCAACTGGATGCTGTGGTGTGCGCCTACGTAGCAGCCCACTGGTGGTACTGGGGGCAAGCCAGGAATCTGGTGCTCGGAGACCGGGAAACCGGTTACATTGTCATCCCTGGGGGTTATCCTGGGGGAGGGACTCCCGTCTAGAACCACTCCATGAAGCTTGCCCAACTCCTCGCTGTCGTCCCCCACTTACCTTTCCCAGACCCAGAATTGTCGGGGTTGGAAATCACCGGCCTAGCGGTAGATTCACGTGCCTGCAAGCCCGGGGACTTGTTCTTGGGAATTCCGGGTCTGACTGTAGATGGAGGCGAGTTCTGGGCCCAGGCTCTTACCCAGGGGGCCTCAGCGGCATTAATTTCCCCCCAGGCTTACCAAAAGTGCCCCCCGGGGAGTCCCCGGGTGCTCGCTATCCCAGATGTAGGTGTTGCCACAGCCCGGATCGCGGCTTGTTTCTTCGGCTACCCGAGCGAGGCTCTGCAGCTGGTGGGGGTAACCGGCACCAACGGCAAGACTACCACCACTCACCTACTAGAATATTTCCTCAAGCAGCAAAACCAAGTGCCGGCTCTCCTGGGGACCCTCTACCAGCGCTGGCCAGGGTTTGAACAAGCTGCCCAGCACACCACCCCCTTTGCCACTCAACTGCAGGACCAGCTGGCCCAAGCCCGCTCAGCCGGCTGCACCCACGGGGTGATGGAGGTTAGTTCCCATGCCCTAGCCCAGGACCGAGTCTTGGGCTGCCGGTTTGCTGTTGCAGTGTTTACAAACCTGACCCAGGACCACCTAGACTTTCATCAAACCATGGAAGCCTACTATGGTGCTAAGGCAAAGCTCTTTAGCCCCGAGTACCTGAGGGGAACTGGGGTAGTCAACGCCGATGACCCCTACGGACAGAGGCTTCTAGCCACCCTTGAGTCGGGGCTAACCTACAGTACCCAGCAGCCCGCCCACCTGTGGACTAGTCACCTGAGCTACAACGGGACCGGGGTGGAGGGACAGCTGCACACCCCCACAGGCACCTACTCTTTCACTTCGCCCCTAGTGGGGGGATACAACCTGGAGAACCTCCTAGGGGCCCTGGGGGCCTTAAGGGCCCTAGATCTGGATCTAGAGTCGGCCTTGGCCAGTCTCCCCGGGTTTCCCGGGGTGCCGGGACGCATGGAGCGGGTGCAGGTCAGCCCTGAGCAGGATCTGAGCGTGATTGTCGACTACGCCCACACCCCTGACGGCTTGGCAAACGTCCTCCGGGCTACCCGTCCCTTTGTCCAGGGCCGCCTAGTGTGTGTGTTTGGCTGTGGGGGAGACCGGGACCGGCGCAAAAGACCCCAAATGGGGGAGATCGCCGCTCAACTGGCTGACCGGGTAATCGTCACTGCTGATAATCCCCGCACTGAAGACCCTGGGCAAATATTTCAAGACATCCTTGCCGGCATGCCGGGGGGAACAACCCTCATCCCTGACCGAGCCCAAGCCATTGAAACGGCCATCTCAGAGGCCCAGCCCCGAGATGTGGTGCTCATTGCCGGCAAGGGCCACGAGGACTACCAGATTCTGGGTCGGGAGAAATTCCCCTTTGATGACCGGCAGGAGGCCCGCCGCGCTCTGCTGAAAAGGTACGGGGGACGATGTTGACTCTAGCTGACACCTAGTTTGCCCCTCGATCCGGCTGCCCAACTCAAGGTGCCCTCCTGCCCCTGATCCGACCAAGCCAAACCCAAGGTAATGCCATGACAATTCGCGTAGAAGCAGTATCAAAACGCTTCGGCCACTTTCTCGCCCTAGACCAGGTGAGTTTAGACGTCAGCTCCGGGTCTCTAGTGGCCCTGCTAGGTCCCTCCGGGTCAGGAAAATCGACTCTATTGCGGGTGATTGCTGGTCTGGAAACCCCCGATGCTGGCCGAGTATGGTTGACCGGTGAGGAGGCAACCCAAAAGCGCGTTCAGGAGCGCCGGATTGGGTTTGTGTTTCAGCACTACGCCCTGTTTAAGCACATGCGAGTAGGAGAGAATATCGCCTTTGGTCTAGAGGTCCGGCGGGTGCCCCGGGCTGTTGTCAAGGAGCGAGTAGAGGCTCTTCTAGAACTGATCCAATTGCAAGGGTTTAAGGACCACTACCCAGCACAGTTATCCGGTGGCCAAAGACAGCGGGTGGCTCTGGCTCGGGCCCTGGCAGTTGAGCCCCCAGTTCTATTATTGGATGAACCGTTTGGGGCCCTAGATGCCCACGTACGCAAAGAATTACGGAGTTGGCTGCGGCGGCTGCACGACGAGGCGCACATGACCACGGTATTTGTCACCCATGACCAGGAGGAGGCCATGGAGGTAGCTGATGAGATCGTGGTCATGCGCCAGGGCCGCATCGAACAGACGGGCAGTCCCAAGGAAGTCTACGACCACCCCGTCAGCCCCTTTGTGATGAGCTTCCTTGGACCAGTCAATGTCCTCCAAAAGCCTGACAGCCAAGCTAGCCTCAACCGGATTTTCCTGCGGCCCCACGACCTGCTAGTCACCGACAATCCCCAACCCAATGCCATGGAAGCGCGAGTACGGCATATCAGTTTCCTAGGGTCGGAAGTGCACGTGGAAATTATCCTAGGGGATGGTCAGGTAGTTGAGGCCCATCTGCCAACAGCTCAGGCTCAGGGGTTGGCAGAGGGACAACGGGTGTATGTGCAGTACCGGTCAGCTAAAACCTTTCCCATGTACTATGAAATATAGGCTCTTTTAGGGGTTAGTTAAAACGGGTTAGAATGGCCTAGTCAGTCTGACCCTTGCCTGAGAATCTATGGGTGTTCCCCGGCCCCTCGCCAACTTTTCCATCTCTAATCCCTTCACCTTCACGACCCAGTTAGGGGTTTGGATTCTCTTGGGTTTGGGGTGCGGGTTAGTGGCTTCGACCTACTGGTTAACCCTAGCCTGGTTGACAGACCAGGGGCGATTCCTGCAGGGCGCAGGGGTAGTGGCCCTCATGGGGGGAGCTGGTCTGGGAGTAGGCCTGCTAATTCACTGGCTAGGAGACCCGGGAGAGATCTCTCAACTGGTAGACGATGTGCATCTGCGGGGGGGGCGGATTGAAGCGCGGCGCAATCCCAACATGCTCATGACCTCCCTGCTGAGCATTGCTAGTGGCGGGAGCTTAGGTCCCGAGGCCCCGATGGTCCAATTAACTGGCTCCCTGGGGACCTGGTTAGCGGACCGGTTAGGTCTAGGGGGGGGGGAATTGCGCTGCCTAAGCTTAGCCGGCATGGCTGCTGGCTTTACTGCCCTGTTCGGAGCTCCCCTGGGAGGAGCCTTTTTTGCCCTAGAAATCCTGCACGACCAACACTTTCTCGAGTACTACCGAGCTGTGGTCCCTGCCCTCGTGGCCAGCTGCTCTAGCTACCTAGTATTTGTGCTCATTACCCACCTGGGCCTGGCCCCAGACTGGCATTTCCCCCAGTACCACCTCCAGGGTATTGATGACATTCTGACGGCGATGCTGTATGGCGCTCTGGGAGCTGGAGCTGCCTGGGTCTTCATTACCTTGGTCAGTCTGGTCCGGCGCGCGGTGCCCAAAATTCCCGGGCCAGTCTACCTCCACACTACCCTAGCCGGTCTGGTTCTGGGGGTTCTGGGGGTAGTGTGGCCCTTGAGCCGCTACTTCGGGGATGCTCAACTTAATACTCTCCTGTCGGTGCAGCTGGGCATGTGGGGCTTACTGGGTTTGGCGGTAGTCAAGATGGTAGCAGTCAGTGTTACCATCGCTGGGGAGTGGCGGGGGGGTCTAATCATTCCTCTGTTCTTTATTGGCGCCTGCCTGGGCAAAGCCCTGACCCTCCCGGGAGTGGACCCGAGTTTGGCCATGATTGCCACTATGGCAGCCCTGAATGCGGCGGTGACTAGGACTCCTATCAGTACCGGTATTCTTTTGGCCAAGCTGACTGGGGCTAGTCCTCTGACCCCGATTCTATTTGCCGGTTTAGTGGGTTTTTTCCTCTCCCCCCGGACTCCCTTCATTAAATCCCAATCTGATCATCCCTCCTGTCCTCTATGAAACCCCTCGCCCTCCTGAGCGTATCGGATAAAACTGGCCTAATCGAACTGGCCCAGACCCTAGTTGGGGAATTTGGCTTTGACTTGATGAGCAGTGGGGGCACTGCCCAGGCCTTGCAGCGGGCTGGCCTACCGGTGACCAAAGTTTCTGACTATACCGGGTTCCCAGAGATTCTCGGTGGCCGGGTTAAAACTCTCCATCCACGCATCCACGGGGGAATTTTAGCCCGGACCGAGCTGGAGGAGGACCGACAGCAGTTGGCTCACCACCAGATTCGGGCAATTGAGCTAGTGGTAGTTAATCTCTACCCCTTCCAGGCCACAATTGCCCGCCCGGAAGTCACCCCCGAAGAGGCCATCGAGCAGATCGACATTGGTGGGCCTACCCTACTGCGGGGAGCAGCTAAAAACCACGCCTCCGTCAGTGTATTGTGCGATCCAGGCCAGTACCCAACCTACCTAGAAGACCGCCGCCAGGGGACCATCACCCCGGAAAAGCGCCGGGCCTGGGCCCAGGCGGCCTTTGCCCACACCGCCGCCTACGATACAGCCATCGCCGCTTACCTTAGCCCTGAGCCCACCTTTAACCTCAAAGCCTCCCTAGTCCAGACCCTCCGCTACGGGGAAAACCCCCACCAAGGGGCGGCCTGGTACCAGACCGGAGCTGCTCCTACGGGTTGGGCCAGGGCCACTAAGCTTCAAGGGAAGGAGCTTAGTTATAACAACCTAGTCGACCTGGAGGCAGCTCGAGAACTGATTGCTGACCTGCTAGACACGCCGGCGGCGGCAATTCTCAAGCACACTAACCCCTGTGGAGTGGCTTGCGGTTCAACCCTGGAGGAAGCCTACCAGCGGGCCCTGCGTGCTGATCCAGTGTCAGCCTTTGGTGGGGTGGTCGCTCTCAGTCGCCCCCTAGATGTAGCAACTGCCCAAGCCCTGGCACAGATATTCCTCGAATGCATTCTGGTGCCCGGCTGCGATCCGGCCGCCCAGGAGGTCCTGCAAGCTAAGTCCCGAGTGCGGCTCATGGTACTTTCGGACCTGGCTAGTGGTCCTGACAAGGGGATCAAGGCCGTTGCCGGGGGCCTATTAGTGCAGGATAGTAACATCGGGGGGGTAGAGCCCCAGGGCTGGCAGGTGGTGACCAAAGCCCAACCCACCCCCGCGGATCTAGGGGAGTTGGGGTTTGCCTGGCGGGTAGTTAAGCACGTTAAGTCTAATGCCATTGTGGTTACCCGTAGTCAATGCACCCTAGGGATTGGTGCTGGTCAAATGAACCGGGTCGGCTCCGTGGCCCTAGCCCTGCAGCAGGCGGGCCTGCAGGCTAACGGTGCCTATCTGGCCAGTGACGGCTTTTTCCCCTTTAGCGACTCAGTTCAGCTGGCAGCTCAGGCAGGTATTCGCGCCATCATCCAGCCAGGCGGGAGTCTGCGGGACCAGGAATCCATCGAGGCGGCGGACAAGGAAGGGTTAATTATGGTCACAACTGGAGTCAGACACTTCTGGCATTGAGGAGATCTTAGAACGGGGGTGGGGGAGGGCTCACCTGAAATCCGTCGCAGGCGACTATGCCCTGGGGCGTACGCCATAGTACGGTGTAGCGGCCGGGGGTAGTCGGCTGACCTCCGAGGAAGTCTCGGGGGTATACCAGATAGTTAAAGCTGCCGCCGTTAAAGACAAAGTGGCTAGAGCTAACCTGGCCTCTAGGAGAGATCACCTGGACCTCCAGGGAGGCGACCGGGGAATGGGGTGGCTTAGTAAGTCCGAGCAACACTAGATCCCCCGGGTACAGGGAAAAGCGGGGAGCGGAGCTCGTCCAACCAGGACCCCCAACTAGGGCTGGGGGCGGGAGGCAGGCGTAGGTGTTAAAGTCAAACCGCGGGGGGGGAGTGCTCGGGGGTGTTAGAGCGACCACCAGACCTAAAAGACCCAAGACGGGAGAGTTCATGCCTTCACCAGCTGCCGGGCTAGGTCGAGGTCAAAGTAGGTAGCCCCCCCGGCCTCTCCCTGGAGAACCTGAAAGGGTAGGTCTGGTTCCCCTAGGTGGTCAAGTACCAGTAGGGCCCCCTGGAAGTCTTGGTGACGGGTGTAGCCGTTAACGGTGATCACCGTGGGTATCCCAGCTGCGAGGGCGGACTTGAGGCCGTTACTAGAATCCTCCACAGCCAAACAATCGGTCGCCTTCAGGTCCAGGTGCTCAAGAGTATAAGTGTAGATATCGGGAGCAGGCTTTTTAGCGGGTACCAAGTCACCAGCCGCGATCACCTCAAACCACCCCAAACTCTCAGCCCCCAGGGTACTACTCAGGAGGGCCGTGACGTTGGCGGGGGTGGTGGTGGTGGCAATAGCTAACCGCAGGCCGGCGCTGCGGGCGCAGTGCAGGAGGCGGGCTACCCCCGGGCGCAAGGGGATCTCCCCTTTAGCGATCAACCGAGTGTAGTGCTCGGTCTTAGCCCAGTGCAGTTGGGCAATCAGGGCCTCTAGGTTCTCAGGGAGGGGGGAGTCCTGCCGGTACTGGTCAAGATAGAAGCGCATCCGCTCCTTACCCCCGGTAACTGCTAGCAGGTCTCCGTAGAGCTCTACAGACCAATTCCAGTCTAGGCCCGCCTCAGCAAAAGCCTGATTAAAAGCTAGGCGATGCCCATCCCGCTCCGTGTCCGCTAGGGTGCCATCAACGTCAAAAATTAGCGCTTGTAGGTCGGCCATGTCATCTTTCCTTGATTAAGGTCCGCCGTCTCATCTTACCTCTGACTGACAAGACTACCCCCCAGGGGGATGCTAGTGGCCGACTGTCAAGGGTTGGGGAAAAACTGGGTAGTCTAGTTCTACCTCTAGATGCCGCATCACCCGGGCGACGCTTTCCTCGACGGTTTCCTGGTCCGTAGGACAGAGGACTTCCGGCTGTTCGGGGGGCTCGTAGGGGTCGTCAATGCCGGTGAAGTTCTTGATTTGGCCGGCCCGAGCTTTCTTGTAAAGTCCCTTGACGTCCCGCTGTTCGCAAACCGCTAGGGGGGCTTGGACGTACACCTCTACAAAGTTACCAATGAGTTGCCGCACATGCTCCCGCATCTGGCGATAGGGGGAAATGGCCGAGACCAGAACAATCACCCCATTACGGGTTAGCAAGGAGGCGACAAAGGCAATCCGCCGGACATTTTCGTCTCGGTCTTCGCGACTAAAGCCCAAGCCCTTAGTCAGAAATTCACGTACTACATCCCCGTCCAGGACTTCGACTTTGCGGCCCTGGCGGCGCAACTGTTCAGCCACGGCACGGCTGATAGTGGTCTTACCGGCACCACTAAGGCCGGTGAACCATACTGTAAGTCCTGTTTCTTGGATCATGGATGGGGATGGTGCTTGAGGTCTGGGTTTTACTACAGGAGGGAAAATGGTTTCTCCGCCTTGGGGAATAGGAGGAATTCAGGCTATTGTGACATGATTTGTGTGACATGATCTGTAGGGCAGTGCCGGATTTGCCTTTAGCAACTATGCCTTGAACGTTCATGAATTGAGCAGGGGGGCTATTGACCTGGACTTCTAGGCAGTTAAGGGCTTTGGCTATACTGGCTGAAAAGACCAGGTCCCGCCCATGGCTTCCTCCCCCCCGACCAAAAAATCCCCTAAGGGAACGGTAGTAGTCCGCAACTTCCAAGGTAGACTACGCCTGGTCTGGTCCTTTGGGGGTAGGCGTTATTGTCTGTCAACGGGGTTTCCCGACGGCAAGGTCAACCGTCTGGCAGCGGAGGCCAAGGCGCGCCAGATTGAGCTGGATATGATTACGGGTAACTTCAACCCGACTCTGGAGAAGTACGATCCCCGCCGTTCCCTCAAAGATAAACCCGTAGAGCTGGCAGCGATTCCTTTGTTGGAACGGTTTATTCTTCACAAACAAAAAGAAGTCTACCACCGCACCCTAGAAAAGTACCGGACGGCTCTCGAGTACCTACGGCAGTTTCTAGCTCAGGACTCCCGACGCGTCCTAGACGTGAAAAGTGCCGAACGCCTAGTGGATTATCTACGTCCCCGCTTGGCTCCCGTCACCCTCAAGGAGCGTTTGACCATCTACGCGGCTGGCTGGCGGTGGGGGGTGGAGCAGGGGTTGGTGACAAGTAACCCTTGGGAAGGTTTGCCCGGGAGAGTCAAGGTACCCCCTAAACAGATGCCCCGGCCCTTCACCCAAGGGGAGGTAGAGGCAATTCTCCAGGGGTTTCGCGAGCACCCCCGTTACTGTCACTACAGTGATTTTGTCAGTTTCCTCTTTGGTACCGGTTGCCGGACTGGAGAGGCGATTGGCCTGCGCTGGGGACATCTGCACCCGGATTGCTCCGGGGTCTGGTTTGGTGAGAGTATTTCCCGGGGGGTGAGAAAGGCTACCAAAACTAATCGAGCCCGGTCAGTGACTTTACCTAAAAGCCTGCAAGTCTTGCTGCTGGCCCGACGGCCCCAAGACCCCCACCCAGACGACCTAGTATTCACTGCTGCCTGGGGTGGGATTATCAATGACCACAACTTTCGCGACCGGGTTTGGAAACCCGTACTGCAACTAGCAGGGGTGGATTACCGCAAACCCTACACAACCCGCCACACTCTTATTAGCCATGCCCTAGCCATGGGTATGGACCCGGTCACCCTAGCGCAGTTAGCCGGCCATGACGTGGAGACTCTTTACCAAAACTACGCCGGTTCGGTAAGTTCTCGGCCGCGGTTACCGGATATGTTGTCAGGAGGATAATCACCGTAAAAAAGCACGCTCTGGGGGGGAGGCGGACCGGTTTGGGGTCAAGATTCGCCCTGTGGCCTTCCTGAGGCAATCTGCCGCCATCAGGTACAATCCCAAGTGCCTACCCGGAATCAGCGGTTTGAGGGGGTTTTAGGCCTAAGTATATATGCTCACTAGTGTAGTGTGGCTCAGATCTACTCCGCCGGGTCTGGGGAGTTGGTCTATCCCCGGTCACCCTCAGAGCTACTCCTGATAGAGCCGGGAAAAAAATTGAAATGAAAATGAGATGCTTGTTTCTAGCCTAACCGCTAAATTACTTTCTAGCATGGTTTTTAGAGATTTACGCTCCACTGGACAGAAGTGGAGTTCAGTTGCTCCCAGGGGGAGTGACGGGCTCAGGTCTCGAAGCTTAGGGCAGTCCCAGGGGGAAAAGAGGGCAGCGTGGACTTCCGGGGGCGGTGCTCGGTAAGACTATCCCCGCCAATGGGCCGGCGGTAAACTCCCTCAGCAGAAGATCTAGCAGGAGGCGGGGCTGTGGGAATCACCACGAGAAATCGACCACTTGTTGAGTAAGCGATGGACTTCCTAGAGGCAGGCCGCAAGATTGGGGAGGTGCCCCGCTCAAGCCGTCGGGGAAATTAATTCTGGTGGGGTTGGCTTGGTAGTCTCTGACCAATTAGTATCCCCGACAAGTAGGAGCTAGAGTTTGAGCTTGAATTCTATCTCTTGCAGTTTAATCAAAGTTATCCCCAGGTTGCCATCGTGGCGGCTTACGGCAACGTAAAAGAACAGCCCATACAAGTATTTAGTCAAATGCATGAGATGATACTGAGTCTCAAGGGTAATGGTGATGTCTTCAATTTTGTCCTTAAAGCCAAGAGCCTCAGCCGCCCTGGCTTTTGCCCGAATCACTTCTGTGTTGACAGCAATTGCTAGGGCCAGTTTCTGCTTGGGAAAAAGGGGGCTATCAGTACCTGTGTAATCGAGACAGGTACCATTTTTCCAATCCCCTAGGGCGGCCCCGAAAACACCATTGAGAGCTACTAGCTCTTCTAAACATTGACGAATATTTGACATGACGACTAACAGCCTGACGATAGGGTTTCTATGGAAGTAATGAGAGTGTTCAGATTATAGAGTATGTTAGTTTTGTGGTCATCTCAACTGCCCTCACCCATGAAGTTTTGTAAGGGCCTAGGGGGGAAGTCGGGTTGACCATGGCGCGCACCACTCCCGAGGGAAAGAATCCCTAATTTATACCACTTTATACCACGATCCCACACCGTCGGGGCGAGAGAACTTAGGACCTCGAGGTACTGGTCCGATGGATCACCAAGTCAAAGTTGAGGCGAGAATGGAGGGCGTGTTTATAACCACTCCTATGACTCCTAGGCAGTGGCTATGCTGGCTGAAAAGACCGGCTCCCGCCCATGGCCCCCTCCTCCCCGCCCAAGAAATCCCCCAGGAGAATGGTAGTAGTCCACAACATTAGACTGCGCTTATTCTGGTGGTCCTTTGGGGGCAGGCGTTATTGTCTGTCGACTGGGTTTGCTACGGCAAGGCCAACCGTCTGGCAGCGGAGGCCAAGGCGCGTCAGCTTCAACCCGACTCTGGAGAAGTACGACCACCGCCGTTCCCGCAAAGATAAACCCGTAGAGCTGGCGGCGATTCCTTTATTGGATCTGGAAACAGCTCCCCCGGTAATTGAGGTTGTGGTAGCCAGGATAAATCATCGGAATCACGGTGGGGATGGGCTGGTTGGGGTTAGCTCCAGGTTGGTGGGGATCAACAGGCTGGACGAAACACTGACCAGAACTAGGTATGGCAGAATCGTAGACCCCAATGATGAAGGTCTTGTATCGTTGTGCCACCTGAGGGGTGACGGTTAGGGTGTAGGCACAGTTGGCACCATTCTGAGTCACGGTGCCTGGGAATAGGCGGTTGGACTGGTTATCGACACCAAAGACCGTGATCGTGTTGCAAGACCGACCCGGGAATATGGTGCCGGTGACGGTCGTATATACTGTCCGCTTATACGGAGGGATAGTAGGAGTGTAGCGGTAGCCAGGAGTATATGTGGGGGCAAGGGATGGGTTAACTTGCGCCAGGGAGGGGGAGGCTAAGGTGATGGCACCAAGGCTAGTGAGGCAAAATGTGGTCAGTAGTAGCTTCATAGGAGTGTGAAAAGGTTTTCTTAAATCTCGTTTATTACCATTCGACTTATATCCCCAGCGAGTGGGGATTGTCAACATGCTCTTGTACTCAAGACCAGGGCTACCATCCCCTTGAATTAACATCCCCGGTAGATCCGCAATAGGCACTGTAAAGGAGGGCAACTAGTCCAGGCGGGGGCAGACTTGGCGACTAATTCTCAACTTGGGGAAGATGAGGAGGGGGCCTCGAATAAAACCCGAGGGATATTGGCGTTTATCCCCCGCCTCAGGCAAGTTAAGGGGAACTAAGGTAGGCCCAATCAAAGCAGTAATGATTGCCGTTTACCATTACCCCGCAACTGGCGTGCAGGTTGCCGATGCGATGGGAGTATCCTTTCTGGGCCACTGTCACAACTTGGTCAAACCAAGTGGTCACTCCCGGGGGAAAGGTCTGCTGGGAGTCAACATGAGCGATATTCATAAAGCTATCATCTTCAGCTGAACCGTCGTAAACTCGGAAGATTGATAACTTTACCTCGTGCTCACTAACAGGCTGAACCGTGACACACATTGCGGAGTCACAGTGGGTGGTGGAGTCGGCCCGGACTGGTAAGGCCAGGAACAAGGAACCGGCAGTTGCCAGTGATAACAGGATGTATTTTCTCAGCATCAGCTATCTCCAGGGATTCTTACAGGGTATATTTCGTACAAGCATATTATCAAGACTCATTAACTAAGATCAATACTTAGAATGACTTAGCCAAGAGATTGGTATCTTAGATTTCCATCAGCTAAAAGACGTCCCCGGGGAGTAGGGAGCCTCGTAGGTGTTTGGTTTGCTCCCACGTGGGAGCGGTTACTTCACCCCCGCACTAACTCCCACAAGCCGGGATCCTCCCTTGCTGGAATAAAGGTGTAACGGCAGGTGAAGAACAGGGTAACCTGCATTTGCAACACGGCAGTGTGCTCCTCTTTGACTATCCAGCGGTACTTGTGTTGAATGCCCCCTTGATTGGAGTTAAGGTGCTCAGCCTAGGCAATGAGAGTACGGGGCACGTTATCGCCAGGCCAGTTAGAGGGTGATAATACCACCACGTAAGCCTCCTATAGGTTAGTTACTATTATTATAATACAAATCCCCAGAGTCATGCCATTCAATTGATGTCGCCAGCGAGTGGGGACTACATACTCAATCGTTTTCGCCTTGGAGCCTGTAACCCCCGTCTACGAGTATGAGTACATATGTGTACAGCACACCGTATACCGAGAGCGTTAACACGACCGACTTGTCATCACGTACCGTTTGGCCTAGCACGCGGTGTCTGATACCCCACGTAGCTATTTTGGGTCAAACAACTGCGCCACTCTTGGAGGCTATAGACCGTGTCTGGATCGGTATACCAACTTCCCGGTTTGTAAGGCATATCGCCTCCTCCATCGATTTACAGTCCCATTGTAGGACGTTTGCATCATCTCCGACAATCTGCCGATGTTTCCATTCGTCCATTCAATTGATGTCCCCAGCGAGTGGGGACGCGGACCTGGCCCTTGCCGGGAAGGTGGCCGATTTCTTGGGTTTCCATTCAATTGATGTCCCCAGCGAGTGGGGACCAGGAAGGTATCCAGGCTGGCTCCCGCGTTCACCCAAGTTTCCATTCAATTGATGTCCCCAGCGAGTGGGGACTCCGTTGTTCTCCGGATACTACCGGGAACTTTTGAGGTTACGTTTCCATTCAATTGATGTCCCCAGCGAGTGGGGACATAGTAGAGCCCAAAACTGGCTCGGTCAAAAAAGAGATTGTTTCCATTCAATTGATGTCCCCAGCGAGTGGGGACGTTCTCTCCTTTCGAGGAGAAATCTCCCCCTTCAAAAGTTTCCATTCAATTGATGTCCCCAGCGAGTGGGGACATGGAAAGTTCGACAGCAAAGGACGCTGGTACCCCAGGTTTCCATTCAATTGATGTCCCCAGCGAGTGGGGACCTAGCCCTGGACGAACTAATCAAGGAAATCAGTGGCCAAGTTTCCATTCAATTGATGTCCCCAGCGAGTGGGGACAAGGTAAACTCAAACCCGCTTCCGGGGCGGGTCCCCCGTTTCCATTCAATTGATGTCCCCAGCGAGTGGGGACCTTAAGCAAATCAATGCGCAGTACCACTTGGCCAGGCAGAAAATGTTTCCATTCAATTGATGTCCCCAGCGAGTGGGGACAATCAGGTTCTGGTTGGCGGCGTAAGCTGTGCTGTCCCCCTGGTTTCCATTCAATTGATGTCCCCAGCGAGTGGGGACAGGGGATAACAGACGAGCCCAAGACGGGGTTAGTCAAGAGTTTCCATTCAATTGATGTCCCCAGCGAGTGGGGACGGGCTACGGGGTGACCCGGTTTCCGCAATTCCCCAAACGGTTTCCATTCAATTGATGTCCCCAGCGAGTGGGGACCTGAACGTTACCTCGCATTGAAGAACCGTCAAGTTGACCCTGGTTTCCATTCAATTGATGTCCCCAGCGAGTGGGGACACTCAAGGGCCGTACTATTTACGTGGTCTTCGACCAGGATTGTTTCCATTCAATTGATGTCCCCAGCGAGTGGGGACCACCCCCCACTAAGGAGAACCAATGGAAGCCCTAACTCAACAGTTTCCATTCAATTGATGTCCCCAGCGAGTGGGGACCAAAAAGGCAATTGGCAGTATTTGGGTATCTGCCCAGATGTTTCCATTCAATTGATGTCCCCAGCGAGTGGGGACAATACCGTCTAACGCTAAAGCGGCTTATCTTGAGCCGGTTTCCATTCAATTGATGTCCCCAGCGAGTGGGGACACAGTAACGGCTAGCGGCTGGTACTAAGAGTGGTACTAAGTTTCCATTCAATTGATGTCCCCAGCGAGTGGGGACCGCTTGAGAGCCACCCGAGATGCTAGGCCAAATCCCTGTTTCCATTCAATTGATGTCCCCAGCGAGTGGGGACCGTGGAATAACTGCGGTAGCCATAATAATATTTCGATCTAGTTTCCATTCAATTGATGTCCCCAGCGAGTGGGGACTGCTCTGCATGTCGCAGAGGAGTACGGGGTAGAGGTCGCGTTTCCATTCAATTGATGTCCCCAGCGAGTGGGGACATGGTAGTAGACCTTGCCCCAGAAAAGGTCTGCCTCGTAAGTTTCCATTCAATTGATGTCCCCAGCGAGTGGGGACAAGACGGAGCCTTCCGTCTGGGACCAGCCACGGACCTCCAAGTTTCCATTCAATTGATGTCCCCAGCGAGTGGGGACGTGGAAGAAAGGGGCGGGATGCCTGTACTGGGCAAACATGTTTCCATTCAATTGATGTCCCCAGCGAGTGGGGACCCTACCCCTATTAGAGCACCATCCAGACTGGATTACAAGTCCTGTTTGCGACAGGTCGGCAAAGTGACCAGGGCGGCGGGGGAATTTTCCGTGGCCAAAGGGCCAGAACCCTTACCAGAGGCCAAGTCGAGGGGCTCAACGAGTTTGCTGGCATTGGGGGGATTTTGGCTACCTGTCGCGGATCCACTAATGTTGATAGCAAATGCAGAAGTTTTATTATTAGCTTACAACATGAAATATATTTCTTTAGTCAGCCCCCATATCCGCGGATAGAGAGGCATGACCAGACCGCCTACAATCAGACCGAGCTTGACCTGGCTATGGTTTGGACCATTCTGTAGATTGAGGCGCCGGCATTACAGTCATCCCCGACCAGATGCAATGGGCTTGCCACTAAGGACCATAAAATCACCATAATCACGGGAGGAAAAAGACCCACCCCTGAAGAAATCGCCTTTTATGAACCCCTAGTGTAAATCAGCGGCGCCGCGCCCGTGGCTAATCTTTACTAGTAGTCAAGGCAGTAAGTAATAAGTAAATCACCCCAGCCGCCAGAGCGACCTGCCAAGCGTGGGGCAGGAGGGTCCAGCGCACCCAGTAACTAAGGCTCTGGAGGATCCAAAAAGCCGAGTTTGCCCCCCAACTGAGAGCCTTGAGGATAATATAAATCACCGCTACAAGGCCGATGGCGCGCAGGAAAGGGTTTCTGGACATAAAAAACTTGCCTAGACTAGGGACTCTGTACCGGCCCTCCCAAGATACCATGGTCATACCACCATTGGACGACTCTAGTTAATCAATGCTATTAATTCCCAGAGGTCTGCGCCGAGGTTTTTCACCCTTACTTACCCCCAAAGGCATTTCCCATGAATACTTGGCTGGTAACTACTGGCAGCAGTGACGTCAGATTAACCACTGACCAGCTATGGGACTCCTGGGGTGAGTGCCAGTTTAAGCCTGCCAAGGTGCGCAATCTTTACAGTGTCCCCTCCCGGGCCCTGGGAATGGTCTATCAAAAACACCCAGACCAGGTGTGGCCGTACCTAAGTTTTCCCCTCCTGAAGGAGTTCGCCAGGCAGCTCCAAGCTGATGGAGTTAACCTCAGCCAAATTATCTTCTTCACCACCGACCAGCAGGCCATCTTTAGTGAACAGGAGCGTGATCAGGGAGAAAAATGCCCCTACTGGAAAGACACCTGCACCCTAGAGCCTGTTTTTCGCCGCCTCTTTGAACAGCTGTACCCCGGAGCGGTCGTAGTCCCCAAGCTGATCGCCCCCCAAGACCCCCAGGCCGGGGTAGATGATTGGAATGCCATGCTTGACTTAGTAGCAGACCAACTCCGGGAGGTCACGGCCTCAGGGATTGTCTACGTCAGCCACCAGGCCGGCACCCCCGCCATCTCCTCAGCTTTACAGTTTCGCACCCTGGCAAAGTTTGGCCGGCAAGTCCAGTTCCTGATAGGCAATGAGTACAGCTCAAGCAAAACTCGTCTAATCAACAGTCCTGCCTACCTGCGCAGTCTCCAGCTGCAAGAAGCTAAGGCGATGCTCAGACGTCACGACTACACTGGTGTGCGGGACCTCCTCGGCATTGGTTCTCAAGAGGAAATAGCGGCCCCCCTAGAGGCAGCGATTCAGTGGAACTTTGCCAACTTTGATCAGTTTGCCCAAAAGATCGGCCGTCAACCCGAATGGTGGCGCATTGGCTATGAAGCCGCCTACTTGGCTACCGTGCGGCTTGAACAGGGCAGCCCTACCGAAGCATTCTTCCACGGTTTTCGGGCAGTGGAAGGGTTAATGTTGACCTGGGCGAGTGAGAGATTTGCCGCCCACATTGAAGAGCCCAAGCGCTCCTGTCCATTTCTGAAGCAATCGATTCTTGAGGAGTTGCCTAACTATCTTCGGGCGCAAGGGGATAAGCGTGATGAGCGTAGGCAAAGGCTAAGGGAGTCTCTCCTGGGTGATGGCAGAATCGAACTATCTAGCTTCCAACTCTACGAGCTCCTGCGCGAAGGTCAGCCAGAGGGCCAGGAGCTATGTTCAGACCTGGAAACCTTCGAAAATAGGATTGCTCCTCGACGCAACCTTCTGTTCCACCGTCTGCGGGGATTGGAGACCAAAAAACTCCTTGAAGAATGGAAAGTAAAGACTGAGCAGGAGTGGAGAGACCGCCTGTTAAGGCTACTGAATTTTATTAGTGGGGAGAACTTTAGCTCCCTAGAAGCTGCCAGTCACCTACCCGCGGTACACGCCCAGCTAGGCCAGATGCTTGAGTACCTGTAGCACTAGGGCAATCGCCTCACGTGGGGCAGCAATAGGGAGTGGTCCCGTGGGGGGGAAAGCCCAGCCGCTATAGTCTATTAGTATTATCAAACGACATACAGAACCCCCTTCCATGGACTGTTTCTGAGGTAACTAGGTTCACCCAGACACCCCCGCGTGGCGACATACCGGCGCCAATAGGGATAACATTGAATCTGGGTCTCATCTTTCCCCGCCTTCCCCATGACTGCCTCCCTATCCCTATTCACCCGTGCCCCCGGACCGCAGCGGCTGTTTTGGTTTGGTCTGAGTATAGGCTTTGCCATCTTCTATGCCAGCCTTGACCTTAAGCAAGCCTTCGCCCATGAGTACGTAGTGCAAGGGGATACTCGCGCCTACCTGGTAGCTCTTTCAGGTTTGCTAGGGGGGAATCTGGTCCCCCACGACTGGATTGCAGACTACTATGCCTCCGTTAGTCCCTGGGGGTTTACCCAACTCTACCTGCTGATGGCTCACCTGGGAGTGGCACCCTTATTATTCAGTAAGATCCTGCCCCTGTTTCTGGAGGTGGCCGCTACTATTTACGGGTTTTTCCTAGTCCAGGAAATGTTTCCTGTTCCCCTAGCGGGCTTTATCGGGACCCTACTCCTTAATCAAGGTCTTGGTATTCACGATGATATAGTTTCCGCCACCCCCAGGGGATTTATCTATCCTCTTTTACTCGGTTTTATGTATTATCTAGCCCGCAGCAGCTGGCCAGGGGTAGCCTTATTTTCTCTTCTGTTAGGATTATTCTTCCCCATTGGGGTCCTTTTGAGTTCCGCGCTTCTAGCTTTGAGACTAGTCATGGCTTGGTTAGGCTGGCGGCCGCGGGAGCTGCCGGTCTACATTGCCGGTCTGACTGTTTCCCTAGCTGTAGTCCTTTCCTATCTGCTCAGTGAATCTCAGTTTGGGCCTACAGTCACCGCTGCCATGGCCAGGCACTGGCCGGAATACCAGCCCCATGGTCGTTGCCCTTTTTTCAACCCTAATCCTTGGATCTATTGGTTTCGCGGTTCTGGCAGTAGCTTCCGTTTAGCCATCAACCCCCCTGCTACCGCCTTAGCCTTCCTGCTGCCTTGGCTGCCGCGATTTCGGACCAGATTGCCCCTAGGCCAAAAGCTCGGCCCCGCGGTCTGGCTGCTGCCGGAACTCGCTTTGGTTTCCTTAGCCTGGTTCTTTGCAGCCCAGGCCCTTCTATTTCAACTTTATCTCCCCTCCCGCTACACCGAACACAGCTTTCGGATCATTCTGGCTTTAGCCGGGGGGATTGCCCTAGTGATCCTCGCGGACGGGGTACTAAACTGGGTTAGCCAATCTCCTGCCCTCGGCAAAACCCTAGCAGGCTGGGGTGCACTTCTCGGGGTGGGCTTGACTACAGTCTTTTACCCGGCCCTGTTTTGGTCCCCCTTTTTCCCGATTACCCTGGATGTAGTGAGCCCCTACCCAGCCCTATACGAATTTTTCCGTAACCAGCCTAGTCATACCCTGGTGGCCTCCCTGGCCGATGAAGCCAATAATGTGCCAGTGTTTGCCCAGCGGTCAATCCTGGTGGGATGGAAGTACGCTGACCCCTACCACCTACGCTACTACCAAGAGATCCGGGAACGGGCCACAGACTTGATCAAGGCCCAGTACAGCCCCACCATGGCTGAGCTGGAACTATTCCAGCTAAAGTACCCCATCACCCACTGGCTCCTGGACGAGTCGGCCTTTGACCGGGGTTATCTGGAAGCTAACCAATGGATTCAGCAATACCAGCCAGCAGCGGCCAAGGCCGAGGCCCTGATCAATCGGGGCCTCAAGCCAGCCATAGCTGAGCGAGTCGAGCACTGTACCGTCCTGCACACCCAGGGGTTAATCGTCCTCGATGCTCCCTGTCTAACTAATAGCCCTGCCCGGCACTCCCACCACCCCGCAACTAATTTACTGACCGAGTGAAAATCAGCGTAGTCCTGCCGGTCTACAACGAATCCCTGTGCATTAGCCAAACCCTAGCGGCAGTAGTGGAATACGTGCACAGACATCCTAACTACGAATTTTTGTTCGTAGACGATGGCTCACGGGATAATAGTGCCCTGCTCCTGGAGGAGGGTATTGCCCGCGCGGGTTTTTCACAGATACGTCTGCTGCGCTCCCCCGTTAATCGCGGTAAGGGCCACGCCGTCAAGACCGGCATCAGTCAGGCTCGGGGGCAGTACGTGTGCTATCTGGACAGCGATCTGGCTTATTCTCTAGACCATCTGGATCTGTTAACAGAGAAACTTGCCGACTTTGACCTGGTCATGGGCTGTCGCAACCTGGTACCGGCGAGCTTACACCAACCGCGCCCCCTGCGGCGCCTCTCGGGGCAAATCTACAACCTCATGTCTCGTCTCATCCTCGGTTTACCCTACCGGGACATGCAAGCTGGCCTCAAGGGATTTCGGGCCGACGTAGCCCAAGACCTATTCGGCTGCCAGTTGTTAAGCGGCTTCTCCTTTGACGTGGAGCTAATCTACCTGGCCTGGCGACGGGGCTACCGGATCGGGGAAATTCCCGCCCACATCAGCCCGACTCACCGGTTCAAGGCCTCCCAAGTAGACCTAGTGAAGGACTCATGGCAAATGTTTCTGGATCTATTTCGGATTCGGTTTAAGACCAAGCACAAAAAGCGAGCTTTTGTACTGTAAAAGACTGGGGACTAGGGCTTTAATGGTAAAATCGAGGGAAGACCTCAGTGTGCCGCCTCCATGACCTTTGCCCAGGAACCCACCCGGATCGTCCCTACAGATCTACGTAATGAGATGTCTCGGTCCTACCTAGAGTACGCCATGAGCGTAATCGTCGGTAGAGCCCTGCCGGACGCCCGGGATGGGTTGAAGCCCGTCCATCGGCGAATTCTCTTTGCCATGCACGAACTGGGCTTAACTGCCGACCGACCCTTTCGTAAGTGTGCTCGCGTGGTTGGGGAAGTGCTTGGGAAGTACCATCCCCACGGAGACAGTGCGGTTTACGATGCTTTAGTGCGCTTGGCCCAGGACTTCTCCATGCGCCACCCCCTGATCCAAGGGCACGGAAACTTCGGCTCCATCGACGATGACCCCCCGGCGGCCATGCGTTATACCGAGTGTCGCCTCCACGCCCTCACCTCCACCTCTTTGCTCCAAGACCTTGAGCTAGAGACCGTTGATTTCGCCGATAACTTTGATGGGTCCCAGCAAGAACCCATCGTTCTCCCCTCCCGTCTACCCCAACTGTTGCTCAACGGCTCCTCAGGCATTGCCGTCGGCATGGCTACCAATATCCCCCCCCACAACCTCAGGGAGTTGGTCGATGGCCTGTTAGCCCTGATTGCGCAACCCGACCTTAGTGACGGGGAGTTGATGCGCTACATCCCCGGACCAGACTTTCCTACCGGCGCCCAAATCATTGGTCGCGAGGGTATCAGGGATGCCTACACCACTGGGCGGGGTTCCATCACCCTGCGGGGGGTGGCCACCACCGAGACCCTTGAACAGCCAGGGCGCCAAGACCGGGAGGCGATCATCATCACCGAGCTGCCCTACCAAACCAACAAGGCCGCCCTAATTGAAAAGATCGCCGAACTAGTCAACGACAAACAGCTAGAGGGCATTGCCGACATCCGCGACGAGAGCGACCGCGACGGGATGCGGATCGTCATTGAACTGCGCCGGGACGCCTATCCCCGGGTGGTCCTCAATAACCTTTACAAACAAACTCCCCTCCAGAGCACCTTTGGGGTTCATATGCTAGCCCTGGTGAACGGAGACCCAGAAACTCTATCCCTCAAGCGGATGCTGCAGGTGTTTTTGGAGTTCCGGGTAGAGTGTATTACCCGGCGCACCCGTCATCAACTCCAGAAAGCCCAGGAGCGCGACCATATTCTCCAGGGGTTACTAGTGGCTCTCACCCACCTAGACTTGGTTATCCAGCAGATCCGCCAAGCTGCCGACGCCGCCACCGCTCGCACCCAACTGATGGAGAACCATGGTCTAACAGAGCCCCAGGCAGATGCCATTTTGCAGATGCAGCTGCGGCGCCTAACCGCCCTGGAAGCTGAGAAGATTGAGCAGGAGCACCTAAATCTCCAAGCACAGATCGCCGAGTTGGAGGCTGTCCTAGCCCATCGGGAGAGGATTCTCGAGATCATTGCCCAGGAACTCGGCCAGCTTAAGGAGACCTTTGCCAATCAACGCCGCACGCGGATCGAGCACTCTGAGCAAGACCTAGAAGACCAGGACCTCATCGCCAACGAAAAATCTCTGATTATCCTCACGGAGCAGGGCTACATCAAACGTCTGGCCCTGAGCACCTTTAGCGCCCAAAACCGCGGCACTCGCGGTAAAGCAGCGGCCCAGATGAAGGAGGACGATGGGGTAGGTCACTTCCTCACCTGCTGTGACCACGATTACCTCCTGTTCTTTACAGACCAGGGGGTCGCCTACTGCCTGCGGGCCTACCAAATCCCCGCTAGCTCCCGTACCAGTCGGGGAGTACCCATTGTCCAGATGCTCCCCATCCCCCGGGAGGAAAAGGTTACCTCCATGGTGGCGGTGCGGGAGTTCAGCGCCTCGGAATACCTTGTCATGCTCACGGCGGGGGGATACCTGAAAAAAACCGCCCTGGCGGCCTTTAGCCGCGTCCGTGCTAGTGGTCTAATTGCCATTAACCTGCGGCCGGGAGACCAGCTGCGCTGGGTCCGGCGCGCCACCGAGGAAGACAGTCTGATTATCGGTACGCGGCAGGGGATGGCGATCCACTTTCGCGCCGACCAGGAACAACTGCGCCCCCTCGGCCGCGACACCCAAGGGGTAAAGGCGATGGATCTAAAACCCGGTGACCAGTTAATTGGCCTAGATGTTCTGCCGGCCCAGGTAGTTGCTCACCTTCCCTCCAGTGACGGTGATGAGGACCAGCTGGAGGAGAGTGCAGCCCCAGGGGTCGACCAATCCGAGGAGGAGGTCAATGGGGAGAACGGTCCCTGGGTCCTGGTGGTGACCACCGGCGGTTACGGCAAGCGGGTGCCCGTGGGCAGGTTCCGCCTGCAGAACCGGGCGGGTAAGGGCCTGCAGGCTCTGAAGTTTCGCTCCCCCGGTGACCAGGTAGCTACCCTCAGGGTGGTCCAAGCCGGGGAGGAAATCATGGTGGTTACCAACCGGGGGATCATGATCCGCCAAAGTGTAGACGATATACCCTGTCAGTCTCGTCAGACCAGGGGAGTGTGCCTGCAAAAGCTCGACGACCACATCCCCCCCAGTGTCGACCCAGAGGAGGAGTAACCATGAAACCAAGCCAGCGGGAGCGACTGCAGGCGGAACTACGGACTCCCTACCGGGGCCTGCGTCAAATCGTGTACCTAGTGTTTGGCGCCTCCGGATTCCTGGGGGCCCTACTGTTCCTCGGCCAGTTAGCCACGGGCCATGACCCCCTCGAGAGCCTGCCTAACCTAGGTCTGCAGGTAGGAGTAGTGGCCTTAATGGTTTGGCTGTGGCGTTGGGAAGGGAAGCGCCGCCCCTAGGGCTCTGGTTGGAGGACCGGGGCGACCTTCTTTTTCACCACCACTGTGGTGGTACCAGGGGTGGGGTGATATATCACCTTTTTCACCACTACCTTAGGGGTGGGGTGATACATCACGGTCTTTACCTTTACCACTCTCTTAGTTGGTCCTACGGTAGTTTGGTGATGGATGACGGTCTTCACAATGACCTTTTTAGTCTTTGGGGTTGGGGTCACCTCACTGAGGTCAAACTGGACAGGACCAGTGATCTTCTTGGGATTGAGGGGGTCTCCCAGAGCTGAAATGGTGTTGCCGCGGCTGGCGTTGTAGATGTCTCGCAGGGTATTATCCTGAATCAGGTTATGGCCAGGGCTTGTGGCAGTGCCCAGATCCGGTAGGCCATTACCGATCACAATCACCCCATCCTGGGTGTTGTATTCGATGACATTATCACGCAAAGTTGGGTTTGCCTGGTCAGAAACTAGCACTCCATCGCGGTTTTGGATGATTTTATTTTTAACAATCAGGGGGTTAGAAGTGCCCCCGACAGCAATCCCAAACCCAGTGTTTACGAAAAGGTTACCCTTAATTTCCCCCGCCGAGGCCTGAGTAATCGAAATACCATTGCCGTCGTTGTGGGTAAACAGGTTGGAGTAGATCCGCGGGTTGGCATTAGCCCCGGTGACAAAAATCCCTTCCCGCAGATTGTGCACAAAGGTACAGTTCTCAATCAAGGGACTGGAGGACTCCACCCAGATACCAGTCCCTCGACTTTCCGGGTCAGTAACTGTCAAGCCATTGATTGTGCTGGCATTCTGGGCCAGGATCGTAATATTTTGGTCGGCAAAGGTAGGACTAATAAAGGTGCCCCCACCGGTGATTACCACGGTTTGACTGTGGTGGGGATCACCCTGCAGGACCACCCCAGGCTTGACCACTAGAGGAAATACCTCTCCTGTGGAACTGCTATAGTGGCCGGGGGCCAGCTGGACTACAGTCCCTGGCTGGGCTTGGGAGAGGGCATAGGTGATGGTGCGGAAGGCTTGACTAGCGGTCCCCCCCGCCCCAGGACTATCTGTGCCGGACTGGGGATTGACGTATAAAGTCTCAGGACTCTCGGCTCTGGCCAGACTTGTTCCCCCCAGGAGAACTAAACTGACGATCGGTAGTAGAAACCAACTTACACCCCGCTTAGTCATGCCTTGCCCACCGCTAAATGCTGTCTTTCTGTCAATTAGACTGCAGACTTGCCCGCCAGGTTCCTTTCCGTCTCCCTCAGGGGCGGCCGTAGGCGGCTAGGACCGCGGCCGTGGCTTGGGCCGTAGCCCGCCAGGTGAACTGTTTAGCCCTTGCCAAACCGGCGGCCTGGAGGCTACTGCGTAGGTCTGAATCGTGAATAATGGCCCCCATGGCGGCGGCCCACGCTGCCGGGTCAAGGGGGTCAATTAACAAAGCCGCCTCCCCACACACCTCCCGGAGGGCCCCTATGTCCGAGGCAATTACAGGGGTACCACAGGCCATCGCCTCTAGGACCGGCAGCCCAAACCCCTCCCACAAACTGGGGAAGACCAGGGCTAGGGCTTGACCTAGCAGCTGAGGCAGATGGGCACGGGGGACGTAGTTAAGTACTTCCACCCGCTGCTGGAGGTCTAATTCCCGGATCTGCCTTTGCAGGAGGGGTAGATAGCGACGGTCCCCGGGGCCTGCCAACCGGAGGCTATAGTCCGGGGGCAAGCTGGCAAAGGCACTGATTAACCGGTGAAGATTTTTGTAGGGGACCATCCGGCCCAGATAGACAAAGTAGGGTTGGGGCGGCAATCCCAGGTTGTAAAACTGGTCTTGGTCGTGGGCTAGGGGGATAGGGGTAATTTTGCCCTCGGGAATCCGGTAAAACCGCTGAATGTCCTCGGCGGTCGCCTGGGAGTTACAGATCACGTGTAGGGAATGCCGCAGTACCTGGGGCACGTAGTAACGGAAGTAGGGTCCGAGGGGGGAGAACCGGGCAGGGAAGCGGACCGGGATTAGGTCATGACACATGACTACTTGCCGACAGCCCTGGAAGAGGGGGCCCTCCGGGACCGGGGAGAACAGCAGGTCGGCTCCAAGGCGCCGGTAAAGGGCCGGCAGGGAAAGTTGAGTCCACAGCAGCCGCCGGAGATGCCCCCGGGTACCCTCATCGGGACTAAGGTGCTGCGGGATAGGGTGGCAGGGAAAGTCTGGCCGGGGTCTGGCCGTGAGCAGGGTAGGAGAAAGCCCCTGCAGATGAGGCAGAATCCCCTGGATATAGTTAGTAATTCCCGTGGGCTGCTCGATGAGCACCGCCAAATTAATGATTAAACCCACCCAAGAGTCTCCCGACAGGCTAGGTCAAAAGGATCGGCCATGGGTGCTTAGCTGCTCTAGCTGCTGCAGATCTGCCTGGACTTGGTCCCAGTTATGTTTGACCAGGCCCGGGAAGGGATATTGGTGCAGGATTGTATTGAGGGTGTAGCCCTGGCTGAGCAGGTTGTGTAGGGCCGCCAGGGTCAAGGGAACGTGGCGAACGTTGACATCTTGCTGGAGGCCTTGGGCTGTGGCGCTGAAGCTGCGCACTAAGGAGCGCAGTTGCCCCTCCTGGCCTGACTCCGGGATGGTATTGCCCACTAGGTCTAATAGCCAGTTGAGGGATTTTTGAAAGGACTGGGCGTGATCACAGGTGATGGCAAGAAGGGGTCCCACCTGGCTACCAGCCAGGGGAGGGGGAGTTGGCCTGGGGGACGCGCCCACCAGCATTAGGATCACCGCTAGGGCACTGATCGTCGGCATAGAACTCCATCAAAACTAGGCCCGGGCACCATCAATCTTCTCTTAAGCTTTGCCAAGACTAGTCTCGGATCGCATGCTCGGGGATTGGTCACCTTGTCATCCTAACCCAGGACCACCGTACCCCGTAAAGGGTCACGGGAGGGGGGGTCCTCACCAACCCCAAGTCCAGATCTGCCGGATCAGGTGGTCCTTAAGAGCTTGCAGGAGGCTCACCTGTTCGGGCACCAGGGTCATCAAGGGGAGGAGACTCCCCGCCAACAGCAGCAGCAACAGCCACAGCAGCGGCAGTCGAGGGGCCCGGGGGAGGGAGGGGGTAGTGACCTGCAGCCATAACTCCCGGCTGACGGCGGTGTCTTTAAGGTGCACCCTCAGGCGTCGTTCGTAGGTGGAGTTAGCTTGCAGGGAGCTGGTATCCACCAGTAGTGTACAGGTGGAATTGCCCCGGATCTCCGGGTCGAGAAAGCGGATCCATTCATTACCTGGCCCGACCTCCCAGCGGCCCTCCAGGCGCACTTCTGGCACCGAGTTAACTAGGGTCAGCTCCTGAGCGAGTTTTTGGTTGAGCTTATCCGCCTTTAAACAAATCACCACCGGTCGAGACGCCAGGTCGTACTCTTGCCCCCGGTAGACCAAGCGGCAATCGGGCACCGCCCCCACCGCCAGAGCCTGCAAAGTTTCCAGAGCTGTAGCAGCATCGGGAAATCGTTCGCTGAGTTTTGGCTTCACCATCAGTTCCAACCAGTGGATGAAGCGCTGACTGTAGCCGGACTCGCGCACCAGGGCTTGAAACTGAATTTTGTAGGGGTCTTCCGGGTCAAGTAACTCTAGGATGGACCGCCCGGTAATCAGGTTGATTAAGGTAGCTCCTAGAGCGTATAGGTCTGAAGCCTTAGTGGGTCTACTCAACTGTTCGGGGGGAATGTAACCGGGAGTCCCCTTCAAGACACTGCTGCCGCTGACCTCCCCAATCCCTAACCGCCCAAACCCAAAATCAATTAAATAAACCCGTTGCTGCCGGTCCATGAGGATATTCTCAGGTTTGATGTCTCGGTGGAGCACTGGCTGGGGCCGACTCTGGAGGTAGACCAGAATATCTAGGACCCCCTGGGCAACCAGCTTGACCTGTTCAGGTTGCCAAACCCGGGGGACAGTTAGGTTATCGGCTTCTACATACACTTGAACCATGCAGAAGCCATCGGGAGTTTCGAAGGAGGTAATGTAGGCAGGAATACTGGGGTGCTTAAGGCCCTGCAGCAGGGCAATCTCCTGGAGGTAGGCTTCGTAGGCAGACCAGTTTTCCCCCCGGGCAAAGCAGAACTGCTTAATTACCACCCGCTGCTCAGGCTCCCCCAGGGGATGGCCCAGCCAGGTCAAGCGCCCCCCCTGGTGGTTCTGCCCTAGCAACTGGGTAACTGCATACCCCTGGGCAGTGAAGTCTGGTACAGGTAATTTGTTACCTATGACCACATCTCCTCCAGATGAGCTGGGCTGAAAAGTGCCGGCTCAATAGTTTTTGCTTATTCAAGCCCTTAAGATAGAAAGGACAACTTAAACAACCCTTAAAAAATAATGGCTGAAATTCAATTTTACCGAGGCACCCCGGAAGAAGTCATTCCCGAGGTGCGGCTGACCCGCTCCCGCACCGGCAACAGCGGCACGGCCACCTTCATCTTTAACAAACCCGAGGCGCTCAGCCAGGCTAATACCACTGATATTACTGGCATGTACCTGGTCGACAGTGAAGGGGAACTCGTATCCCGGGAGGTGAAGGCTCGCTTTATTAACGGGCAGCCGGAGGCCCTCGAGGGAACCTATATTATGAGGTCGGCTGAGGACTGGGACCGGTTTATGCGCTTTATGGAAAGATACGCCCAAGAGCATGGTCTCGACTTTAGCAAATCCTAATGACCCCCCACCCTGACTCGCCTGGATTAAGTCTTAGCTGCGCGGTAATTACCGTCAGTGATACCCGCACCCCCGCCACCGATACCAGTGGCCAGTGGATCCAGGACCAGCTGCGGGAGGCGGGCCATCAGGTTGACCACTACGAAATCATCCCCGACGACCCCCACCGGATCAGCCAACTCCTCAGGGGCCTCGGGGAAAGCCTGCAGGCGGTCATCTGTAGTGGAGGGACCGGTATTTCCCCCCGTGACACCACCTACGATGCCCTCACTGGACTGTTAGAGAAGCAACTACCAGGTTTCGGCGAGTTATTTCGCTGGTTGAGCTACCAGGAGGTAGGGTCCCGGGCCATAGCCTCCCGGGCTGTGGCGGGCACCTACCACAACAAGCTCATATTCTCCTTGCCCGGCTCTTTGGGGGCAGTTAAGTTAGCCCTAGGCACCCTAATCCTGCCGGAGTTGAGGCACCTAGGGCGGCAATTGGCCGGCCTCCCCTAGGAATCCTGACCCTGCAAAATTTCCCGTAGACTCACTACTGCCCCAATCACAATAATCGCTGGGGCTTCAAACTGAGCTGAGCGCACCTGGTCGATGATGGTTGCTAAGGTCCCTACCAATTCCCTTTGGTTAGGCATTGTCCCCCAGCCCACTAGACCAATGGGGGTGGAGGGTACCATGCCTACCGCCTGTAACTCCTCGACGATCTGAGGCAGGTTGTGTAATCCCATGTAGATGACGATTGTTCCCCCCCCCTCGGCCAGAGACCGCCAGGGAATCTGGGGCTGATACTTCCCCTGGGACTCATGACCGGTGACAAAGGTGACTAGGGAGCTGTGCTCCCGGTGGGTGAGGGGGATACGGGCGGCCGCGGGGGCAGCAATGCCTGCTGTCACCCCAGGTACTACCTCCACTGGAATACCTGCTTGGACTAGATCGGCCATTTCTTCTCCGCCGCGGCCGAAGATGAAGGGGTCACCCCCCTTCAGGCGCACCACCAGATTCCCTGCCCGAGCCTCTTGCAGGAGAATTTTGGTGGTCTCAGTTTGGGGACGAGAGTGGTAGCCCCGCCGCTTACCCGCATCAATCAGAACGGCCTGAGGATTGGCCAAGCCTAGAATCCCCGGACTGACTAGGGCGTCGTAAACCACTACCTCGGCCCTCTCTAGGATTGCTTTACCCTTGAGGGTCAGCAGGCCCGGGTCCCCGGGTCCCGCTCCCACCAGGTATACCTTACCCCGGGTCGGGTTATTCATGGGACCGGGGGGTGTAGACTACCTGCAGTAGCCACAGGGAGCAAACTAACCCCACCAAATGGGCAAGACTAGTATTGGTGTTTGCCTGAGCGACGAAAATGTCCACGGGGCGGATCAAAGAACCCTGAACAGGGTTGAGGACCGCGCCGGCAGCCTGGGTCAGGGACTTAGCTGCTAGGGTACCCATGATCGCCTCTGCTCCGATAGTGGTAATCAGCAGCCCAGCTATACTGACCCCCAGGCCAATCTTAAGGTCTTGAACCACCCCCGGTCGGGGCCGGGCCGGCGAGCCACCGCTGGCCAGTTGTTTGGCAATACCTACATACCGGTAAAACCAAAATATTCCCACCCCTAGGGGAAGCAAACCTAGGCCCGCTAAAACCAGCCCAAAGCCGCTGCCCGGGGTAGCCCCCTGGTCACCTGACCCAGTTTGGGTAACCTGAGCAAACAATAAAATCGCTCCCGATACTGCCCCTAGGGCCACTTGGGTCCAAAGTCCAATCCAACCCGTGAGGCGGAAGTTTTGGACGACCTGCTGTACAGTTAAGGGACCTGAGCGGGGGTTAAAGGGGTTGAACATGGGTGAGAATGAAAATCCTATCAGATAAGCGTCAGCATGAATCTTTCAACCCAGGCCCAAGGACAGGCCGCGGTCCAATCCGGGGACTGGCCTCAGGTAGTCCAAATCCTAGAGTTTATCTTAGATGATCCGCACCCGGACTGGGAGATGGCCCAAACTCTGGCCCTGGCCGTGCTGCAGGCGGGAGATTTTGAGCAGCGCTGGCGCCTTGAGTCCTTGTGGCCCCGGTTAGGAGCTGACTTTCAGGTCCTGCTGGGGGTGATTGGGGATGAATCTTTTCCCTGGGAAGGCCGCTGGTTTGCGGTGCGCATGTTAGCTACCTATCCCGAGGCTATCCCCTCCCTGGTTACCCTACTGCGGAGCCCCTTAGCTGAGGCGGCTATCTTTGCCCTAGGCCAAGTGGGCAGCCGGGCTATTCCCGATCTAAGTGCCTGTATCCATCAGCCAGGGTACCGCCGGCCAGTGGTGGAGGTGCTATCCCAACTCCATGACCCCCAAGTAATTGAGGTGTTGTTGCCGGTGTCCCAGGACAGGGATCCAGGGCTGCGGGGCCTGGCCCTAAAGACCTTAGCCCAGTGGGTCGACCGGCGAGTAGTCGAGTTTCTCCTCCCCGGCCTCGAACATCCAGACTCCCAGATCCGGCGCGCGGTGGTGGTAGGGTTAGGTCGACATCGGGACCCTGCCCTGGGTGCTCCCCTGGCAAGGGCCCTAGAGGATCCAGACGTTGAGGTGGCTGCCGCTGCCGCCTTGGCCCTCGGTCGTTTGGGGTCAGAATCGGCCGTCAAGGCTCTAGCCCAACGACTTACCACAGCCCCTTTAGTAGTACAGGTACCTATTGTCCGGGCCCTGGCCTGGCTGGAGACCCCCCTAGCCCTAGATTATCTCCGTCAAGCCCTGGCCTGGGAGTCTCTGCGGCCAGAGATTGTTTCCCTCCTAGGGCGAGTGCATCAGGTCAAACCCCGAGCACGGGACATTCTCCTGGATTTGCTACAGGAAACCCTACCCGCCGCCTTGCGCCAGGAGATTGTCACATCCCTGGGCTTGCTGGGGGATAGACAAGCCGGCAGCACCCTAGAAGCTCTCCTACAGGACCCGGATTTGGGAGTGCGCATGCACGCCCAAGCAGCCCTCCGGGTACTGGACATCATCACAACTAGCCCCACAGAGCAATCCGTAATCCCCTCGGAGGTGTGATGGTCGCCATTACACCAGTAAGGCACTGATAGACGCTGGACTCAGGAGTGTTAAATTTAGTCACAAACCCCCATATTTCGGCGAAGGAGGGCGTCAAGCGGAAGACCGTAGTTCCAGTGGACGATCAATCGTTGGCCGTAAAATGCCGAATTTCCAGCAACTGCGCTATCAAATAAATAATTAATACTGCATAGATTTGGGCTGCACTCAGTTGAGAAATTCCCAGCTTATAAAGCCTCAATCCATTACCCTAAGACTATTCTGAAAATCGTACTATTCAGGGTCTCAGCCAAGTAAGAATTGTGTCCTTGCGCAAAATGAATCAGAACTCCGTTGGATTTCCCTGGGTTAAGTTGAGACTGTTGAGTCATTTAAGCTGGTGATAATCCCACTTCCCAAAGAACTTGCTTGTTAGGCTAATTACCACAGAATCAATTGAAATCAGCATCCGAGCAGCAGGATATTGCCACTTCAATTGCTTAATTAGTTTCTATGTAAATCCGGGGGACAACGCCGCCTTTACCAAGCTTTACAAACTTGAGGAAAGATCGAGATATCAATAGAGCCATCATGCCCATCAAACTCCTATTAAACCCAAAGGTCAACCAGATTTGCAAAAACAAGTGTGCGCTCAAAACTGGGTGTTTATTCAGTGACAGCTGCTTCAGGGGAAATTTGACAACGTTCAAGAACAACAGTGACATTAGACATCATCACTCGATCGCTAGAGAGTGGAGTACTCTAGTTTCTTTCTGGCTTAAGTTTTCTTGCCACAATCAGGATAACGCGCCGAATGGTGGCTTCACAATGGTGCTGTTGACCGGCATTAACTCTGATCAATTTCCGCCTGACTGCCTGAGACTACTCTTAAGGTGATCCAGTTGACCGTCGCAACTTCACCTGCCGGGGGTCAATGATCTTTTGACCGTAACCTGGAAAGTGGATCGCTAGGGAGAGCTTCTCCCCACTCCCCAACACCCGCACCACGCGCCCTGACCCTAGGGCTGGATGTACTAAGCGGTCCCCCGGTTGCCAGGGACACTGGGGCTGGTTGGTAGCCAGCGCGCTAGGGGCAAGCTCCTGTAAAAACACCGAGGGCACAGCTGGTTCCCGTCTCCCCCACAAGCGGCGCTCACAGGCGTGGGTGATATACAGGCGCTCCTGGGCCCGGGTGATGCCCACGTAGCACAACCGGCGCTCCTCCTCCAGGGCAGCCGGGTTTTGCAGGGACCGGAAACTGGGGAACAGCCCTTGCTCAAGCCCCACCAGGAAAACCACCGGAAACTCTAGCCCCTTGGAAGCGTGCAGGGTCATCAGGGTGACCTGGTCGGTTTGGTCACTCATGTGGTCTAGCTCACTTGCTAGGGAAGCGCTGGCGAGAAAGTCAGCCAAGGAGGCGCCGGGATTAGCCGCCGCGAACTCCAAGGCCGCATTGTACAGCTCCTCTAGGTTGCCTAGGCGCTCCCGGGCCTCCTCCGTGTCTTGCTGGCGCAGGTGTTGGCAGTACCCCGACTCCTCCATCACCTGCTGGACTAGCTCCGCCACTGGGCAGTTCTCCACCCGGGCTCGCCAGGAGCACATCAGCTCCATAAACTGCTCAATGCCCTTGGCGGCCCGGATGGCCCCCGCCTTCACCTGGGCTGGGTCCCGGAAAACTTCCTCTAGGGATATCCCCGCCTGTAAGGCCAGATTAGTGAGGTTGTCAAGGCTAGCCTTACCGATCCCCCGGGGGGGGACATTGACGATGCGCAGGAGGCTGAGGCTATCGGCCGGGTTAATCACTACCCGGAGGTAGGCAAGGATATCCTTAACCTCCTTGCGCTCGTAGAACCGCAGCCCCCCCACCATGCGGTAGGGAACCCCTCCTTGAACTAGGGCGTCCTCAAAGGCTCGCGATTGGGCGTTGGTGCGGTAGAGGACCGCGCAACTATTCCAGGTAAAGTCGCCGCGCCCCACGAGGTGTCGCAACTGCTGGAGGACAAATAAAGCCTCCCGGGTCTCGTCATCGGCCCGGTGGAAGGATACCGCTGCTCCCTGGCCCCGGGTGGGCCGCAGCACCTTGTCGATGCGCTCCTGATTTTTCTTGATCAGGTGGTTAGCTAAATCCAAGATCGTGGCAGTGGAGCGATAGTTCTCCTCAAGCTTAATTAGGGTGCGGGTATCCTCCTCAGGCAACCCGTCCCCCAACTCTTCCTGGAAGGCAAGGAGGATCCGAAAGTCAGCACCCCGGAAGCTGTAGATTGACTGGTCTGCGTCCCCGACGGCAAAAATCGAGCGGTTGCCCCAGTCCCGACTAGGCTTGTGGGATTCACCGAGGGTGGCCAGGAGGTACAGGAGGCGGTATTGAATCCGGTTAGTGTCTTGGTACTCATCCACCAGGATATGGCGGAACCGGTAGTGCCAGTACCCCAGAAGGGATTCATTCTGCTCCAGCAGCAACACCGGCAGCCAGATCAAGTCGTCAAAGTCTAGGGCGTTATTTAAGCCAAGCTGTTTTTGGTACAGCTCGTACACTTCCGCTAGCACCCGGCCCCGGTAGTCCGGATTAGCAGCAGCAAAATCCGCCGGGTTCAGGCCTAGGTTCTTGGCGCCGCTGATGGCGTAGCGGACCTGGCGGGGTTCAAAGCGCTTCTCATCTAGGTTTAGTTGTTTAGTAACGATGTCCTTAACTAGCCCCTGCGCATCTCCCTCATCTAGGATGGAAAAGTCCTTAGTCCACTGGTAGCCCTGGGGATGCTGGTACTTGGTAATGTCAAACCGCAGTAGACGGGTACACAGGGCGTGGAAGGTGCCGATCCAGAGGTAGCGGCTGCTGATGGGGGGCTGGTCAGAGTGCTGCCCGAGTAATAGATCGATCCGCTGGCGCATCTCCTGGGCAGCTTTGTTGGTGAAGGTGACCGCGAGCAGACTTTCCGGATCAACGCGATGGTGCAGCAGCAGGTAGGCAATACGGTAGGCCAGGGCCCGGGTCTTACCCGAGCCAGCCCCCGCTACCACTAGCAAGGGGCCACAAAAGTGCTGGACGGCTTGGCGCTGGCTGGGATTGAGGGCAGCGAGAAATTCCACTTCATCCATCGGTGCGGGTAGCTTCCAGGATCCGGGAGAAGTAGAAGCGGGTAGTGGTTAAGTCGGTACGACCAACTGTCCACCCCAAGCCGGTCAGGATCTGGCGAACTCGGCCCTCGGCGTGTAGGTAGGCGCGGGTAGCTTTACTCGGGCCAGGAAAAAATTCGCCAATCTTTTTCAGAGCGGTATAGAAAAGGTTCTTGGGGGCAAAACTCAGGACTAGGCGGTCTGTGGCCAGGGAGCTGAGGTGGGAAATCATCCCCTGAACCTGGGGGTCAGGGTAGTGGATCAGCACATCTAGGCAGACCACCGTGTGGTACGTGCCCCCCAGGTGCTCTAGGTCCTGGACCTCTAGACTGAGATTGGGCAGGTCTTGGCCGGCGCGGGCCTGGGCCTCCTGGATCATCTTGGCGGAGATGTCACTGCCAAATACCCGGGCTCCGGCTTGGGCGAGGGGAATGCTCAGGCTGCCCACCCCGCAGCCAGCGTCACAGATCGTCAGGTCCTGCAGGGGGCCGTCCGCCTTTAACCAACCTAAGACCGTGTCGACAGTCTGCTGATGACCGTAGCGGATATCTAGCTGGACTTGGTTAACTTCCCCGTCCCCGTAGATCCGCCGCCAGCGTTCAAAACCGGTGGCGTTAAAGTACTCGCGAACAATGATCTTATCTTCTGTAGAGTTCATTTAGGCTGGGGGTAGTTGATACTGAGAGACAATTTGCCGAGCGTACTCCGGTACGTGGTCAGGGACCTTGTCGGGATAGTGGCGCAGGAGGTACAGGTAATTACGGGTGAAATGGGAGTCAATGGAGAACCGAGCATACTCTAAACCCTTAGGGCCGACCTTCTCAATCACCAAGCCCATCAATCGCGCTGCCCACAGGGGAATAGTCACCCCTTGGTCGTAGGCAGGAATGCTTTGCTGGACCGCTGGCTGGCGGTGTCCCTGGGAGGTGACCGGCTGGGTGCGCAGCAGTGGCATCACCAGGTCGAGCATCTCCTGACCCCGGGGGTTGCGCACCACGATCCACTGCCAGCCGAAGGGGGCACCCATGTAGCCCACCACCAGATCCGCCAGGGAGTTGACGTAATCAAAGCAGGTTAGACAGGAAGGGGCAAAGATGTCCTTGAGCTTTTTGGTATTGAGGCCAAAAAAGGGCACGGTTTCCGTCGAACCATCTTCATGACGAAAGTGGACCCGGAAGTCTTGCATGAATTCGTAGTGGACGACGGTGTCGGGGGAGCGGCTGGTGGTCTGCAAGAACTTCTCTAGGCCGGCTCGAGTGACGTTATCTACACAAGGAGTACCGAGAACGTAGAGTTTCTCTAGGCCTAGCTGTTGCTCAACACTGCGCAGGGCCTGCACCTGGCAGCCTACTCCAATTACGAGTAACCTTCTGAGCCCGGAGCGCTCCACCTCCTCAAGCACCGACAGGTTAGGGGAGAGGGTGGGTTTATTGACCCGCGCCGCTAGGACCTCAGCGGGGGTCCGGGCTAGGACAGGCCGGGGTCCGAAGCGGTCTGTATCACTGTTCTGAACGCACACCACCCCTTCTACCTGACCCTGGGTAAGCATTTGGGTAGCAATGGTAGTCACGATTCCGGTCCACTGGGCCCCGGGGATGGGGGTAATCTTCTGGGCAGCCACCATCTGCTGGTGCACTCCGAAGTACACGTCATCCTCCCGGGCTAGGTCTCGGCTCCGACCGTGGGTCTGGACCTCCAAGGGGGCAATCTGCTGATTGAGGAAGGGACAAGCCTCCCGGACGTAGTGGACGTAGTAGGTGTCACACAGTCCACACTCACTGCACAGGTCCTTGGCGGGACGGCGACTGGAGGACTTGAGGGCTTTAGCTTTGTGGTGAGGCAGCACAGGAGGGGGCAATTCTAGCTACCCCCTAGAATATACCTTTTCGGTCAAGACCGACCGGTCCAACCCCTGGGCTGTCCCCCGTTAATTTTCGCCGCTGCCTTGGCCAACCTCAGACTGAATGCAGCGATTGCGTCCGCCAATCCGGGCTCGATAGAGGGCAATGCTGGCCTCCCGTAACATATCAGCAGCCAACAGCTTGGGCTGGTTACTGGCACTAGCGGTAATTCCCCCGAGGCTGACAGTGACCTGGATCTGATCCCCCTGGGGCAGACGGACCGGATGGCTAGCCACCGCCAGGCGCAGGTTTTCCCCTAACTCGCGCACCCGGCCCGGGTCAATACCTGGGGTAACGGCGGCAAATTGGTAGTCGCTACTGCGGTACAGGAGGGTACCGGGTAGAGCATTGCCTTGGAGGCGACGGCTGACGATCTGCAGGATCTGGTTGAAGACCACTGCCCCTTCCTGGTCAAGCAATTTTTGGGCCTGGTCAATTTCAACCAACCATAAACTCAGGTAGCGATAGTAAAGGACGTACTCACCGTTGTCCACAAATTCCGCTGAGCGGTCCTCCACTTGACGCAGCAGGCCGGACAGAGAGGGATTGAGGGCACCTTCACGCAGCAGACCGGTCAGGGGGTCAGTGAAGGATAGGGAGGACAAAAGATCGTGGCGGGAGCGCAACTGCTCATTGAGACGGACTAGGTTTTCTGTCAACTGCCGCAGCCGCAGACCCGCCCGGACCCGCGCCCGCAACTCCTCGGGATGGATGGGCTTGGTTAGCACCTCGTCCGCGCCGTTATCGAGTCCCAGGATCCGGTCTGATAATTCTTCCCGGGCTGTGAGCATGAGGAAGTAGACGTGCTGCAACCCTGGATCCTGACGCACCCGTCGACACAACTCAATCCCCGACAAGTCTGGCATGGACCAATCACTAATAACTAGGTCAGGGGGATACTGCTGAATGATCTGCCAGCCCTCTAGGCCGTTGACGGCCGTGTCCACTTGGTAGCCCTCACTTTGCAAATAAGAGGCCACCAGCTCCCGGACAGCGTGACTATCGTCAATAACCAGGATGCGCACGGGCGAGTTGTGGGAGACAGGGGGGGTGGTCATGGAGGGGACCTGGGACGGAGGGGGGATATTGCCTGGATCTATGTCTTTGATGCTACCATCAGTGTTACTGTCTGGGGTAGACGATGCCCAGTAGTACAAATAAATTTCCGGGGAGCCTGATTCTTAAGGGGGAACACCGGTGCAAATCCGGGGCTGTGCCGCAACTGTAAGCCTAACCGCAAGCCAGAATGCCCTTTCCCGCGTCCTCATCATTCCTGCGATGCACAGGAGGAGAAGTGTTGAATGTCTGAGTTTTGCTTTTCTCGGCCCCTCCTACTAGTCGGTCATGGCAGCCGTGACCCCCAGGGTCAACAGGACTTCCTCAACTTTGCTGCCCACTATCAAGCCCTCGAACCCAGCCGGCCCGTGGCTGCCTGCTTTTTGGAGTTGGCCACCCCCCCCATTGGCGAAGCCGTCGAAGCCCTAGTCTATCAGGGGTACCGACAATTGTCGGTGGTGCCCCTGCTGCTGTTTGCCGCTCAACACCACAAGCTAGATATTACCCGGGAGTTAGACCGGGCCCGGCAGCGTCATCTGAACCTGCAAATGCACTACGGTCGACCCTTGGGAGTAACACGGGAGATGGTAGACCTATGGCAGCAGCGTCTGGAGAACCTTAACCAAAGCCCCGATGCTCCCCCCCGGAGAGAAACGGTATTACTATTTGTTGGCCGGGGCTCTAGCGATCCGGACGCCAACGGGGACACCGTCAAGCTAGCCCGCCTCCTCTGGGAAGGGAGTGGTTACCAAGGGGTGGAAACTTGTTTTATTGGCATTACTCATCCCCGGCTGGAGGCAGGCCTAGAGCGCGCGCGCTCCCATCATCCCAAACGGATTATTGTTGTCCCCCATCTGCTCTTTACAGGGCTCCTTGGCCAAAAAATTAAGCAGCTAACAGTCCAACATCAGCTCGCCTACCCCCAGATCCAGACCCTCTGTCTACCGGAGATGGGTTTGCACCCTAACCTGTTTGATCTCCTGAGACAAAGAGAGCAGGAAACCTATGCCGGTCCGGTGGCTATGAACTGCGACCTGTGTAAGTTCCGACTCCCCGGGAACTTGGCTCACCCCAAACCCCATCATCACCACCATGACCACAGCCACGAGGTGGTACAGGATCCCTATCAGGAACCGGCGGTTTACCACGATCTGGTTTGGCAGCCATAGCTAAGGCGGTTTGCCAGAGGGTGAAACCCTTGGCTGATCTGGGGGGCCTGTGCTACTGTTGTACAGTCGCCAGCTGACCAATTGCCGGAGAGCCCGTCCTCAATATACCTAGCCCCCCAGGAGCTTGAGAATCATGTTTGAACTGGAAGCATTATTCCTCGGACTCGAACCGCTGACCGCCTTGGCCATTGGAGTTGGAGCCCTTCTCCTGGCTCCCCTGGCCAGCGCAACAGCTTCCTACGTTTCCCAACACCCCGAAATGACGAGCTCGGTGGGTGAGTCGGTGCGGGGAGCTGCCAAGCAAGGGTTGATTTTCACCTTTGAAGCCGCTGAGAAGACCCAAGGCTTCTTCGCCGAAGCCAGCGAGTGCCTTCAGGACTTGGTTGCCGAAGCCAAGAGCGACCTAGCTAACCAGAAGGCCCAGGCCGACAGTGAGCCCCGGGAAGTAACTATCGTCGCCGAGTAGTTCCTCCCTAACTTTGGTCCCGCAGGATAGCCACCAGGTGGCTGAGGGAGACCTCTAGGTCGTCGTTGGTTATTTGCCGGTCAAATTCCGGGGCAGCGGCTATCTCCTGTACCGCTGCTTGCAGCCGGGCAGCCACGGCGGCGGGACTGTCCTGCCCCCGTCCCTCTAGGCGCTGGCGCAGCACTTCCAGGGAGGGGGGTAGGATGAAAACACTCAGGGCAACCGGAAAGCAGCGGCGCACCTGACGGGCTCCTTGTAACTCTATTTCCAGGATCACCGACTGGCCGGAGTGGAGTTGTGCCTCCACAGGAGCCCTAGGGGTGCCGTAGAAGTTTCCGGCAAACTCAGCCCACTCTAGCAGCTGCCCCTGCTCAATCAGAGCTTCAAACCGCGGCCGGTCCATAAAAAAGTAGTCTGTTCCCTCCACTTCACCGGGGCGGGCGGCCCGAGTGGTGGCAGAAACTGACAGGCGAAATTCCGGGCAGGTTTTGAGCAGGCGGCGAATCAGGGTCCCTTTACCAACTCCACTCGGCCCGGTGATCACCACCAGTCGCCCGGGCGAGGGAGGGGCCGCAGGCAGATTTGGCAAGCGTAATTCCTCCGTGGGGGTTCCTATCTATCCTAGGAGTTTTCGGGACTGCCCACCCTCAGTTGTACATGGCCAGACCCGAGCTCCCCTCGTTATTCCCCCAATTCTCCCGCTCCCGGATCCATTTGACTAGTTGCTCCTCCGGGGCATTTACCTGGTGATCGAACAGCACTGCCCGGTAACTTGAGCGGCATCGCACCACCACCGTAGTACCTAGATTGCTTTTGATAACTACAGTTTGAAATCCCCCGAGCTGGAAAGAAGTGCTGATTAGCAGGCGCAGCCCCAAACTTTGGAAGATCCCCTGGATCCAGGCATTTATTTCCTGGGGGGGCAAGGACTGAGAGCTTTCCTGGCGCTGAAAGAGGCCGTCGCCGTCAAAGGTGGCTAAGGCTTTGACTGAATAGCTGGGGTTGTCCACTGTTGTCAGCATCCCCTTATCCTCAAGAATATTGCCTTGCCTTCTATTGAACTAGAGTCTCCCCTCCTCACCCCACCGTGAGACTACGTAACCTCCGGTACGGTAGCATAGGGGTTTGTACAGACGGTTAGCCCATGGAGATTCGGCCTCGCAAACGGTTTGCTCAATACTGGCTGCGCAGTCCCCAGGTGCTTGAGCGAATTGTTGCTTGCGCCCAGTTAGTACCCACGGACCGAGTCCTAGAGATCGGACCGGGCATGGGGGCCCTCACCCGCCCGCTCCTAGACCAGGGTTGTCCGGTGGTGGCAGTAGAAATCGACTCGGAACTTTGTCGGCACCTGGTCCAACGTCTAGGGGAACGGGAAAACTTTCTTTTGCTCCAGGGAGATTTCCTCAAACTAGACTTGGCCAGTCTTCTAGTCCCCTTTCCGCGCTGGCAGCAGCCTAACAAGGTAGTTGCCAATATCCCGTACCACATCACCGCTCCCATCCTTGAAGTCCTCCTGGGTCGAGTTTCTCGTCCCCGGCCGGACCCCTTCGAATCGGTCACCCTCCTGGTGCAGCAGGAGGTGGCTGAGCGCCTCCGGGCCTGCCCGGGTTCCAAGGCCTACGGCGCCCTCTCGGTCAAGATCCAATACCTAGCCACCGTCGAGGTGGTCCTGAAGGTCCCGGCCGCCGCCTTTCACCCCGTGCCCCAGGTGGATTCAGCGGTGATCACCCTCCATCCCCGCCCCCTCACCCCCCCGGCTCAGGACTGCCGCTGGCTCGAGCAATTAATCCAAACTGGGTTTGCCCGCCGACGCAAGATGCTGCGCAACAATCTGAAGGGCTTGGTTGATCCCGCAGAACTTGAGGCGTATTTCCACAGCTGCAGGATCAATAGCCAGTGCCGAGCTGAGGAGTTAAGCCTTAGGGAGTGGGTGGATTTGAGTAATGCCCTAACCCCTAGGGGGGAAATAGGGGCTCCCCTTGACGGCTGTAGACTAGGCTCTCCCACTGACCATTAATGCTGGCGGCAAAGGCTATCCGTTGACCATCGGCGCTAATGGTGGGACTGCGCACATCCGCCTTTAGTCCGGCAGTCAGGTTACGTAGTTGCCGCGTGGGCCGGTCGTATAGATAAATTCCCTGCTCGCCCTGCCGCCGACCACTAAAAACGATGGTTTGACCGTCGAGGGAGACGGCCGGGCTCGTAGCGCTCAGGTCCAGGGCGTTTAACCCCGGCAAGTCCTCTAGCCTTTGGCGGACCGCATCGTAGAGAAAGATTCTCTCGGTTCCCAGGCGGTCGGAAGCAAACACAATGTATCGACCGGCGATCCGCGGCCGACTCTCGCGGTAGGGGCTGTTGAGGGTGCGGCCGCCGGGGTCAAAGGGGAGGTTCAGGAGCCGGGCCGGTAGAGCACAGCCCCCCAGTGCCAGTCCGCCGACCAGGACCAGGAGTAGTAGAGCTAGCCTGAGGACCGGCATCAACCCCCTCCCGATCACCAGAGGTCCGGGGCAGGCATAGGGGCTAGGGGCGCCGGTTTTGGGGGCAGAATCATTACGGGCTATAGTGAATCAGGGAGTTATGTTGCCCATCCATGTTACATCTTGCCCAAGTCCAAGGCCAAACCGATGGGGAGGCTCGGAGCCTACGCCTCCTGGCTAAGCAGACTCCCGATGCCCTTTGGTCCTTGGTTACAGAGGCCCCCCCCGTTCCCTTACCACCCGAGCCCCCCCTTAACCCTGGGATGCTGGTGTTAGTCCAGGTGAGCGAGGCGGGAGAGGTGCAGCAGGTGCAGGATGCCTGTAGTTGGGTCCTAGGACTGCTGCAAACCCACCTGAGTCGCCCGGAGGCCCAACTAGTAGAGCAATGGCGGCGGGAGTTAACACTCCAGAGCCAAGAGTTAGCCCTGCAGCGCCTCGAGGTTGAGGCCCGGCGCGAGCAGATCCAGGCCCTCGAGGAGAGCCTGCGCCAGACCGGGGGCTAGGTGATAAACTCAGAGGCGATCAGCATTGTCCCAATCCCAGCATCCGTAAAGATCTCCAACAATAGGGCGTGGGGAATTCGTCCGTCGATAATATGGGCTGCCCGCACCCCTTGGGCTAGGGAGCGCACACAACAGTTGACCTTGGGAATCATACCCCCCGAGACTACCCCCGTCTCGATCAACTGGCGAGCCCGCTGGATGTCTAGTTGGGCAATTAGAGAACTAGGGTTGTGGAAGTCCTGCAAAATACCCGGGGTGTCCGTCAATAGGATCAGCTTCTCGGCTCCCAGGGCGGCCGCTAATTCCCCGGCTACGGTGTCGGCGTTGATATTGTAGACTTGGCCCTGCTCGTCGGCCGCCACACTGGAAACTACCGGGATGTAGCCCCCCTGGACTAGGGCCTCAAGGAGCTTGATGTCGACGCTGGTCACCTCCCCCACAAAGCCAATACCGCTTCTCCCCTCGGGCCGCGCCTTGAACAGCCTCCCATCTTTACCACACAATCCCACCCCGGCTCCCCCCGCTTGGTTGATGAGGGAGACGATTTCCTTATTCACCCGGCCCACCAGAACCATTTCTACCACCTCCATAGTGGCGCTGTCGGTGACCCGCAGACCATCTTTGAATTGGGGTTCGATCCCCAACTTATCCAGCCAGGTGTTAATCTCCGGACCTCCCCCATGGACGACCACCGGTCGCAGGCCGACGCAGGATAAAAATACTATATCCCGGATCACCTTCTCCTTAAGGTGATTGTCCTTCATCGCCGAGCCCCCGTACTTTACCACCACGGTCCGGCCGGTGAACTGCTGAATGTAGGGCAGGGCTTCACTGAGCACGCGGACCCGGGTGGCCTCGGCCTTGAGAATGTATTCCCGGTCATTGGATGCTTCGAGCATTTAATCGCGAGGTTTTAAGGAGTTAAAAGCAGTGTAGAAGAGGCTTGGGCCAGAAAACAACCAAAAAAAAGCCAGGGTAGTGAAACCCTGACTCTGGTGATCAATCCCGGGATTTGTGCCTAGGCGTCGTGGGCCTTCTTGGTGCTGAACTTGAGGCTGGGAGGTTGGGGGTTGCTGCCGATGTTGCGGCTGACAGTGCCTACCGCTACCCGGCCGGCGTTGACCTTTTCGGGGAAGACCCCGTCGCTCGGGTGCAGGTACTGCACATCCCCATTGGGGAAAACCCGATAGATTTTGTAACTGGTGATCTTAAATTTAGTCCGCAGTTGGCTGCCGAGGGCAAGGCATTGCTCCTTGCGGGGCAGGTAGGCGATATTGTCGCCCTGGTTCATGGTTGCGGCACCACCGGTGGGCATTTCAAACACCTGTTCCTTGGTGCTGGTCCAGGTGATTGCGTACTTTTCCTCCACTTCTGCCTTGCGCAGGAGGCCACCGGTGGAGCCGCCGAATTTCACAGGTTGTCCAGTCAGGGTGTCTGCCATGGGTGTTTCTCTCAAGGTTTTAGATCGTAAGCCTGCCAGCATCCTACCATCTCCAGGTTACCCCCCCCGGGCCCAGGTTAACAGTTTTTATCAATCCTGGGGGAGGTAACTAGAAACATCTAGATTTTGCCGCGCATCATCATAGACATTTCATTGCGTTTGGGAGAAGCCGCGAGGGCCGTATCCTCATTCACGATCCCCGATTCGTAGAGTTCAAAGAGGCACTGGTTCATCGTACACATGCCGTCGAAGGTGCACTGGGGAATGATTGCCTCTATTTCATCTACCTCTCCACGCTTGATGTAGTCCCGAATGGCGTCGGTGTTGATCATGATTTCGTGGACGGCCTTGCGCTTGCCATCGGTGGTCCGGACCAGGGATTGGGCTACTACTGCCACTAGGGATTCTGCCACCTGGACGCGCATCGGTTCCTGTTCATCGGGGTTGTAAAGGTTAAGGATCCGCTCAATGGTTTTGACGGCGCTGTTGGTGTGCAGGGTACCGAAGACTAGGTGGCCAGTCTGGGCCGCCTTGAGGGCGGTGTTGACCGTCTCCCGGTCGCGCATTTCCCCGATCAGAATCACATCTGGGTCCTCCCGTAGGGCGGCCTTGAGGGCGTTGTCAAACTTGAGGGTGTGGATCCCCACCTCCCGCTGTTTGACTAGGGACTTGCGACTCTGGTGAACAAATTCCACCGGGTCTTCAATGGAGATAATATTTTTGGTCATGGTGTTGTTGATGTAGTCCACCATGGCCGCCAGGGTAGTAGATTTCCCTGAACCCGTGGGGCCAGTGATTAAAATCAGGCCCTTTTGGTATTCGCACAGGTCCCGGAACACCGGCCGTAGGCCCAACTCATCAATGGTTAAAATCTTCAAAGGGATCAAACGCATTACCAGGGAAGGTCCCCTCAGGGCCATGAAGATGTTGATCCGCACCCGCGCTATCCCCTCGTACTGGGTGGCCCCGTCGTACTCTAGGGTTTGCTGGAAGGTGGCAACCTGGGCAGGGGTGAGGATCTCCTCTAGCCAGCCGTTAAAGGTAGCCTCATCAGTTTGGGGATAACGGGTGATGATGATTTCTCCCCGTTCCCGGAAGCGGGGAACTTCCCCGACCCCCAGGTGGATATCGGAGTAGCCCTTTTCAAAGGCCTCCCGTACCAGACCCTCGATGGTCAGGGAACCGGTGCGGGCCGGGGCTGTGGGCCGTTGGCTGATAAAGGTGCTGGCAGTAGAAGCCCCACCCGGGTTTGTCTCAATGGCGGTGGGACTAGGGGGGGAATTGACGGGAAAACTGGGCGGCGGGGGAAAGCGGCGGGGGGGTTGGTCTGGCATGACGGGGGCATGGGGAGGAGGACACCTTCAAGCTAGTGCAAAATGGTGACTGGTGGGGTCCTGGTTAATACTGAAAGTTTAGAGCGCATTCTAGGGGCCGGACCTAAATGTCAACAGAAGTTGCGGTTTTCTTTCCCCTCTCCCCTTCCGTAGTAGAATCATTTTCGTCCATTGGCCCCGCCCTTTTTAGGAGAATGATATATGGCTGGCTCCTACGCCGCTTCCTTTTTGCCCTGGATTTTGATTCCCACCGTCTGCTGGCTGCTGCCCGTAGTCACTATGGGTCTGTTGTTTCTGTACATTGAATCTCCGGCCGAATAGGCTCAGGCCTGGTCCCGATTGGCCCCTAGCCCCCGCCTCGGATCAGGTGGGGCTAGTTGGGTTTGCCCTTGTCGGTTTCTCAGGCGGCTACCGGGGGAGCTAATCTTCAGGTGCTGGTAATAGCTCCGGATCCCCTTTAATCTCAGGGTCGGTACTGACAGTGCTCTGCTGTCGACTGCGTTGCCATACCCAGCATCGCTAGTCCCCAGGTCAGAGGTGTTGTTACTACCTGTGGGATTACTTGGGATAAAAGCTGTATCCGGCTTTGGTTTATAAGCCCCTGTTCTTTGCGTCACTCGTCACGTATTTCACTTTTGTCTGGGATACCGCTGGTGGTGACCACACCAGGGCCCCCCTGGGAAGTAAACATACCCAGGTGTTTCCGGGCTGCCTCCGTCGCCACCCGGCCGCGGCTAGTGCGCCCAAGGTAACCGATCTGCATCAGGTAGGGCTCGTAGACTTCCACAATGGTCTGGGCTTCCTCCCCCGTAGCGGCTGCTAGGGTTTCTAGGCCTACCGGTCCCCCCCTAAAGGTGGTGATAATCGTTTCTAGGAGCCGGCGGTCTGTCCAGTCTAACCCCAAGGGGTCTACCTGGAGCAGTTCTAGGGCAGCAGCAGCGACGGCGGCGGTGATTGGACCGGGGGCCTTGACGGCAGCGTAGTCCCGGACGCGCCGCAGCAGGCGGTTAGCAATGCGCGGTGTACCCCGGGAACGCCGGGCGATCTCCTGGGCACCGGCCTCATCAATGGGGGTGCAGAGCAGTTGGGCGGTGCGCTGGACAATGGTGGCTAGCTCCTGTACCTCGTAGAAGCGCAGGTGCTGAATCAGGCCGAACCGGTCCCGCAAAGGAGCGCTCAGGGAACCCATGCGGGTGGTTGCCCCAATTAGGGTAAAAGGGGGCAACTTCAGGCTGCGGGTGCGAGCTCCTTGGCCCTTACCGATGGTGATGTCGAGGCGAAAATCCTCTATGGCCGGGTAAAGGAGTTCCTCAGTTACCCGAGCTAGACGGTGGACCTCATCAATAAACAGCACGTCGCCGGGCTTAAGAGCGATTAATAATCCGACAATATCCCGGGGCTTTTCTAGGGCCGGGGCGCTGCTGATGTGGCACTTACCCCCCATCTCAGTGGCCAGGACTAAGGCCATGGTAGTTTTGCCTAGGCCAGGGGGGCCGTACAACAGCAGGTGCTCAAGGGGTTCTCGGCGGTGCTTAGCCGCCTCAATGGCGATGTGCAGGGTCTCCTTTAGGTCCCGTTGACCAATGTACTCCTGTAACCGGCGGGGCCTGAGCTCCTCCCGTTGCTCCTGGTCCTCAGGAGTAACCTGGGGGCGTACCAGAGGTTTGGCGTGAGAGGGCTGGCGGGGGGAGCGGGAGGATTCGATAGCCAAGGGACTAGACCTGGGCGGCCCGAGCTTCCTTGGCCATGGCCACCAGGACTGTATGGGCTGCGGCGGCGTCGGCGAGGGGTTCAGCAAAGGGAATGCGGCACTCGGTAAGGGATTCCCCCACCTGGACCTGGAGATTCATGCCCTGGGCATCGATGGAGATCAACTGGGCACCCGTAGCAGCGGGCAGGGCACCGAAGACTTGGGCGTAGGCTAGCACAGCCCCCTGGTGGTCTTGGTTCATGTGGTCGCAGATCCGCTGGCTAACCGTAGGAGTGATCGCTTCAGACATGATGGGAAGAGAGGTATTTGTTTAGTGATCTTAATCAATTGGAGTGGGATTTTCGTGCATTAATAACCCTAGGAGGCCTAGGGCATGACTAGGATTAGGCCTGGGTCCCTCGACTTTTTCCTCACAGTCCCGGGAAGTAGTGCCCCCCCGGGCCAGCCTTTTTCGCTTAGATTTGAAGGTATGTACATCTCTGTCGAAACCCGGATTCCTTTCCCCCTACCCTTAGTATACACTACCTACCGGGACCGGCTACAGGAATTAGTTCCCTACATGCCCAATGTTCGCCACATTGAAACCAACTCCCGGGAGCTTCTAGACGGGAGGTTGCGCTGTAAAAATGTTTGGCATGGGGGCGGGGAAATCCCTGTGGCGGCCCGGGCCATTATCAATGAGTCGATGCTTTCCTGGACTGACCTATCCACCTGGAATGACCAAGACTACACGACCGAGTGGCAAATTCAGACCCATGCTTTTACCGAAGCCGTCATCTGCCGGGGGAAGAACTGGTTCGTGGGTATGGGAGAGGAAACCCTGGTCCGTAACCGGGGTGAGCTGACCATAGACCCACACCAAATTCACGGGGTTCCCGGTTTCCTTGCCCAGATCATTGGCCGCACCGTGGAAGAGTTCCTCGGCGGTAAGATTGGTCCTAACCTGAAACAAATGGGAGACGGGGTGCGCCGTTACCTCCAGGACACCCAGGCTGCCCCTGGGCCGTCTTAAAGCCCTAGCAATAAACTTCCCAGGAGCTTGCCCCTTGATTGATCCTAAATCCCTGCGGGACGACTTCCCGGCCCTCCAACAGCGCCTCCAGAGTCGGGGGGAATACGACCTAGGTCCCCTGCGGGAACTTGACCAGGCCCAGCGGACCCTAGAGCAGCAGTGCCACCAATTGCAGGCCCGTAGTAACGAAATTGGGCGCCTAGTAGGCCAAAAGCTCAAGGCCAGGCTTTCTGCCCAGGACCCGGACGTCCAGATGCTGACCCAGGAGGGCAACTCTCTCAAGATTCAGCTAGCGGAGTTGGAGCCCCGCCTGCGGGAGCTTAAGGGGCGGCTGGAGCAGGCCTTGCTGATGATCCCCAACCCCCCGAGCCCCCTCACACCCCTGGGGAAAGACGAAGGGGATAACCGCCTGTGCCACACCTGGGGGGAGCCCCGCCTACCAGACTTCCCAGTCCTGCCCCACTGGGAAATTGGGGAATCCCTAGGGTTAATGAACTTCACACGGGCCACAAGAATGGCCCAGAGCCGGTTTGTGGCTTTGGTGGGGGCCGGGGCCGCCCTGGAGCGGGCCTTGATCCAGTTCATGCTTGACCGTCAGACCCAGGCAGGTTACCTGGAAGTAGCCCCACCGCTATTAGTGAACACCCAGGCCCTGACCGCCACGGGCCAACTGCCGAAGTTCGGTGAGGAGAGCTTTCGCTGTGCCCAGGATGACCTGTGGCTGATTCCCACCGCCGAGGTGCCCCTAACCAACCTCTACAGCGGTGAGATTATCCCCGGCGGTAGCCTGCCTATCTACCACTGCGCCTACACCCCTTGTTTTCGCCGAGAGGCGGGCAGCTACGGTCGAGACACCCGCGGTCTGATTCGTCTGCATCAGTTTAATAAGATCGAGCTGGTGAAGCTAGTTCACCCCCAAACCTCCGAGGCGGAACACCAGACTCTCCTGGGGGATGCGGAGGCAATTCTCCAGGCCCTAGAGCTACCCTACCGAGTTGTAGAACTGTGCACAGGGGATCTGGGTTTTAGTGCCTGTCGCTGCTTTGACCTGGAGGTTTGGCTCCCCTCGGCCGGCAATTACCGGGAGATTTCTAGCTGCTCTAACTTTGGCGACTTTCAAGCCCGTCGGGGCAACATTCGCTTTAAAGAACCAGGTCAAAAGGGGACTCAGTTTGTCCATACCCTCAATGGTTCCGGGCTAGCGGTGGGGAGGACCATGGCGGCCATTCTGGAGAATTATCAGCAGGCCGATGGCCGGGTGAAACTGCCGGCGGTCCTCCAGCCCTACCTAAACCGGGAATTCCTCTAGGAGGCAGCAAGGGCAGATTTAGTGGAGGATGCCTGGGTTTATTAACCCCAGGGTGGCGCGGCCGAGGCCGTCTAGTATAAACTGAATGCCGATGGCTGCTAGGACCAGACCTAACAGGCGGGTGGCGATCTGGATCCCCATGGCGCCGAGAAACCGCTGGATTAGGTCTGATAGCAACAGGGTGACCAGCACCGCTAGGGAAACTGTCCCCAAAACCAGAATCAAGGCTACCCGGGCAGTTGGGTCATGGACCTGGTTACTGTAGAGGATCACTGTGCTGATTGCCCCCGGACCGACGAAGAGGGGAATGCTCAAGGGGACGAGGATCTTGCCGTAGACAAACTCTGCCTCCTTGAGGGGATTGGCGGCCACCTTGGCGGCTAGGTCTTGATGGTAACTGGCCTGGCCTCCCCTGACCATTGAGATGCCAGTTAACAACAGCAGGATGCCGCCAGAAATTTGGAAGGCACTGATGGTGATGCCAAAGAATTTCAGGATGTCGTTACCAATTAGCAGAAATATAACCAATAAGGCAAACACCGTAAAGGAGATAAATAAGGCCAGCCAGTTGCGCACTGGTCTGGTTTCTCCCGCCGTGTAACTGATAAATACTGGCAGGTTGCCGATGGGGTTAACGATGGAGAGCATGGCGGCGGCAAAGTTAGAAATCAGGGTTATATCCATGGGGGCTAAGTCGGTAGGTTTCCCAAGGGGGCGGTCACAATCATCCTCAGGTCGATGAATAGCAGCCTCTGAACAGTATTTAGTGGTCTCGGGGAGGACGTCTAAATTCAAACCTGTATAATCCTTCTATGGTCTTTCCCGTTGACTGATTGACGGTCGGCAATGGAGCTGGTCTTAGATCGTTAACTCCACAGCTCCTGTAATGATATCCATCTTCCGCAGTGACCCTGGTTGGGTTTTCCGGTCATGTCCTGCCGTCTCCTCTTGGGGTTGTTTGCCTTGTAAGGCGCCTAGGCCAGGAAAGTAGTCATTCCCCAGGGCTGCCTGTGTACCAGAGCTAGCAAGCCACTTACCCCAGGGCAGGTCACTACAAGGTGACTAGTTCCCTCCCCCAGCAAGTGACCCCTAGCCTTTGACCGAAACTTGTCAAGTTATTAACATACCCCCCGACTAGTATTGACCAGGTGAGAATTGGGTGATAGGCTCATGGGGCTTGTCCTTGCTCCTTAATGGTATGCCTACCCCTAGCCGCACCGCCCTCGGCGCCCTAGTATTATTGGGGCTCGGAGCCATCACCCCCCCCGCCCTCGCCCTACCCCAAGGGGCCCAGGTCCAGGCCGGCAAAGTAATCATCACCCAACCGAGCAGCACCCGGCTCACCATCCAGCAGAACTCTAACCGGGCCATCGTTAACTGGAACAGCTTCAGCGTCGCCGCCCCCGAAAGCGTCCAGTTCCTCCAACCCTCCGTCAACTCCGCCATCCTCAACCGGGTCAC
>DAIDHW010000008.1 GCA_027451865.1 Leptolyngbyaceae cyanobacterium clean351
TAGGGCGAGGGCGGGGGGGGTGATGGCTCCGAGCCCCAATAACACTAGGGCACTGAGGGCGGTGCGGCTGGGGGTAGTCATAACAGCAGGGGACTGGGATAACGGCTACAAGGGTATCACCCAATTCTCACCCGGTCAATACTAGTCGGGGGGGTGTGTTAATAACTCGACAAATTTTGGTCAAAGGCTAGGGGTCACTTGCTGGAGGGAGGGAACTAGTCACCGTGATGGTGGCCGTTACACTGGGGCAGGTCTCCCGCTGGCTCGACGTTGGTACACAGGCGGGGCTCAGTGGGGGTGGGGGGTAATACCGACACCAAGACCGATTAGAGTGCTGCAGTGCCGTTAGGGTCTATGGGGATTAGTGAGGCCTCTAGAGGTTGCCGAAGCCCTTCTTTTTTTTATCTTTTTTGTCTTTCTTTTTCTTTTGCGCGGGGGCGGCCCCTGGGTAGCCCCGCCACCCGGGTCTACCCGGCTCTTCACCTCCCCCTAGCCCCGCCAAGCCCGGCATCCCCGGTAATCCCCCCCCTTGGCCTAGCTGCTGCATCATCCGGCGCATCTGTTGAAACTCACTCACCAGGCGGGTTACGTCAACTTCCTGGTATCCGGAACCCCGAGCAATCCGGCGCCGGCGACTAGGGGCCCCGGCCAGAAGATCAGGGTTAGAGCGCTCCGCAGCAGTCATGGAGTTGATCATCGCTTCCGCCTGTTTGAGCTTGCTTTCCCCTTGCCGCAGCTGCTCATCGTTGATCTTGTTCATACCCGGGATCATCTTTAGCAGGTTGCCAATAGAACCCATATTCTTTAGCAGCCGCATCTGCTTCAGAAAGTCCGTAAAGTCAAACTGAGCTGTGAGGATTTTGGCTTGGAGTTTCTCGGCATCGGCGATGTCCACCGCCTCTTGAGCCCGCTCTACCAGGGTCAGCACGTCTCCCATCCCTAGAATTCGAGAAGCCATCCGCTCCGGGTAAAAAGGCTGCAGGGCCTCAACCTTCTCCCCCACCCCGATAAATTTAATCGGCTGTTGGGAAATCTGCCGTACCGACAGGGCAGCGCCACCCCGGGTGTCCCCGTCTAGCTTAGTGAGGATTGCCCCGGTCACCCCCACCTGCTCATGGAAGGTGCGGGTGAGAGTGGCGGCCTCTTGGCCAGTCATGGCGTCCACTACTAGCAGGGTCTCGTGGGGGCTGATGGCAGCTTTGATTTGCACCAGCTCCGCCATCATGGCGCTGTCAATTTGCAGCCGACCGGCCGTATCCACAATCACCGTGTCCACCCCCCGAAGGCGGCCCTCCTCTACCCCCCGTCGGGCAATCTCCACCGGGCTGACCTGGGTGCCTAGTTCGAAAACGGGCACCCCAACCTGGGCCCCCAGGGTCACTAGTTGGTCAATGGCCGCCGGACGGTAGACGTCAGTGGCCACCAGCAGAGCTAGGCGGTCTTGCTTTTGCAGGTAAAGCGCTAGTTTAGCCGCCGCGGTGGTTTTACCGGTTCCCTGCAGCCCTGCCAGGAGAATGACCGTAGGGGAATTCGGGGCCTGGGCGAGGGGGCTTTCCGTAGTGCCCATCAACTGTACCAGCTGGTCGTAGACTATCTTGATAAACTGCTGGTCTGGACGGACCCCAGTTAGGACCTCGGCCCCGAAGGCTTGTTCCTGGACTTTGGCGACGAAGTCCTTGACCACCTGGAGATTGACATCCGCTTCCAGCAGAGCCCGCCGTACCTCTCGCAGAGCCATTTGGATATTGGCTTCGCTAATCCGGTCTTGGCCACGCAGCTTTTTCCAAGCTGCCTCCATTTGGTCTGCAAGGGCGTCAAACATGGGAAAGTTACAGGATAGTAATAACTAATTGTACTTTTTCCCTCGGCGGCTGCAGGAACTACTCCAGCTAGGCGGGTGCCCCTGCCCTTAACCGAGGTTAACAATTACCCCAAAGTCCGCCAGTAAGGCTGCTTGGTTGCGCAACAGCCCCAGCAGGTTCAGGCGATTACGGCGGCGCACCGGGTCGGGGTCCATTACCAACACGCTCTCCGGGCCATCAAAAAAGCGCTCCAGGACCGGAGTCATAGCCTGCAGCACCTCGGTTAATCGGGGGTAGTCGCCCGGGTGAGAAGTAATTACCCCATGGGCATCCTGGAGGGCTTGGGCTAAGGCTAGTTCAACCGGGGCGCTCAGGTACTGCACCTCTAACACCTGCTGGGGGTCAAGAACGTCGGCGGGCAAGTCTCCCTGGGCAGCCAGGCGCGTGGCTCGGTTGACGGTCGGATAGATTTTCCCCAGAGTACCCTGGACTCGGCTAGTGCGTAGCCACTGGGCCCGGCGCTGCAGGTCACCTAAGTCCTCTAGGGCCCGCCTGAGGAGCCTAAGGTCTCCCGGGTCTCCCTGGGTTTTACCCAACACTCCATCCACTAGGTCATAGTCAATCCCTAAGTCCTCTTGGAGGTAGGAGCGCAGCCGCCGCCCCCAAAAGACCAGCAGTTGTGCTTCTAGGGAGGCTAAGTCGGGGGAGGGGAGGAGATGGGGGTAGGCGCTACTGAAGCTAGTGATCTGTTCGCGCAGTAGCCGGAGTAGGTCGAGGTTGAGGGGAGATTCGAGCACCACCTGAACCACCGCATTGGCGGCCCGGCGCAGGGCAAAGGGATCTGAGGAACCGGTCGGGGCCAGCCCCAGGCCGAAAATGCTGACCAAGGTATCTAGCCGGTCTGCTATCCCTACCACCTGTCCGGCATAGCTTTGGGGTAGGTCATCCCCGGGATGACGGGGCAGGTAGTGCTCCCGGATGCCCTGGGCTACCAGGAGAGGCTCACCACTGGCGGCGGCGTAGGTTTCTCCCATGATGCCCTGGAGTTCAGGGAATTCTCCCACCATCTGGGTAACCAGGTCTGCTTTGCACAGCAGGGCCGTCCGCTCCACTACTAACCTCTCGGAGGGGGTGAGGGCAAGTTGTTGAGCAATCCGCGCCGCCCCCTGACCAATCCGCTCCACCTTAGCGGCCATAGACCCGAGGGCCTCTTGAAAAGTAACTGTCTCTAACCGCGGCAGATAGTCTACTAGGGGCTGACTCAAGTCGGCCTGATAGAAGAAGCGAGCATCAGCCAACCGGGCGCGGATCACCCGCTCGTTCCCCAATAGGATCTCAGAGACTCGGTCTGGGTTACCGTTGCTGACGGCAATAAAGTGGGGCAACAAAGACCGCCGTCTCTCACTGTCCCAAACCGGAAAATAGCGTTGGTGAGTGATCATCACTGTGGTGGTCACCGCAGCCGGCAGACTAAGAAACTCGGGCTCAAAGTTGCCTAGTCCAGCCGACGGCCACTCCACCAGATGCACCACCTCCGCCAGCAGGCTGGCAGGTACCTCCGCCCAGCCCCCCACGGCGGCCGCCTGGGCCTGGACTTGGGAGAGGATCTGCTGGCGGCGCCGGTCTGGGTCTACCTGCACCCAGGCCGCCTCTAGACAACCTTGGTAGGCTCCAGCCCCGTTAATGGTCACCCTCTGGGGATGCATAACCCGGTGGCCGGGAGAGGTTTGGCCACTAGTTAAGGCCCCCAAGGTCAGGGGCAAGACCTGGTCTTCCCAGAGGCTAACTAGCCAGCGGATTGGCCGGGAGAACTTGAGGTTGCCCGTCCCCCAGCGCATCATCCGGGGGGCCTCCAGGCCTAAGATCCACTCTTGCCCCAGGGCCGGGAGAATTTCCTGGGTGGGCCGCCCCGGTAGGACCTGACGCAAAAATAAGAACTCACCCTTCTCGGTGGTTCTTCGCTCTAGGTCTTCTATTTGCACTCCCCGGGAGCGGGCAAAGCCTAGGGCCGCCGGGGTAGGCTGCCCCTGACTGAAGGCTGCCTGTACCGAAGGACCTTTGTATTCTACTTCTTGGTCAGTTTGCCTGGGGGGGAGACCTTCGAGAACCAGAGCCAACCTGCGGGGAGTACCGTAGAGCCGGACAGTCCGGGCAGACAGCTGGTGGAGGGCTAGGCTGGCAGGGACTAGTTGTTCCCACTGGGCTAGGGCACTGGTGACGAAGCCAGCAGGCATGTCCTCGGTACCCAATTCTAATAAAAATGTACTCATCTAGGCCTTCATAAATCTAATACTGCACCGGGAGGTCAAGGGGAGGGCTACTGGTAAAAGTGGTCCTCGGGTTCCGGGTCTAGGGGCCAATCGGTATTCTCACCCCCGATGAGCAGGCGGTGAATCTCCCCGTAGTCCCGGTCAAATTGACTGAGGGTGTTGATCAACACATCAAGAGCCAAGGCGTCACTAGTGCCTAGGTCGAACCAGCAGCGGGCCCAGTTACCTTGGTATTCCACCTGCCCCATGTTATGCATCAGAGACATTAAGCTGTTCTCCGCCCGCTCCTGATCATAGTGCATGTGACTTATATCAACTCCTGCCTCCTGAACCTGGAGATTTTCGGCATTGAACCCCCCCAACTTACCGATCACATACCAGGAAGTGAGAATCTCCTCGAGGTATTCCCTGACCATGGGTTCGGGGGGCTGGTCAAACTCTAGCCACATCCATAGATCAAAGGTATTGCACTCCCGAAATTCTACTTGCAAGGCGCTCCGTTACTCCCTTCACGTTTCCCATTACCGATCCTAACTTGCTTAGGGTCCCCTAGGGGCACTGACCTCCTAGGGAGTAGGCGGCCCGGGGATTAAAGGCATGATACTCGGAGTAGGCGAGGGGCTTGCCAAGACAGTCGGAGTGGGCGAGGGCAAAGGTGGGGAGGAGGGAGGAGTGACCAGGGGACTAGGTTGGGGAATGTGGGCCGCATCGCGGTTTCTCTCACTCTGAATTTCCTGGACAATGCTAGTCGGCAGCTGCGCTTGTTTTTCCAAGGCCTGGTCAAAAAAGCTTAGGGCTAACTGGTATTCCCCTTGGGCTGCCAAGATCTGGGCTTTGAGGTACATGATCTCTGGGTTATCAGGGGTTTCCTGGAGATTCTCGTCTACCGCCGTCATAGCAGCGGGGTAGCGGTGCAGGTTCAGGTAGGCGATTGCTAGGCCCCGATTCACCAGGTAGTCGGGGGCTCCGTAACGTTTTAGCCGATCAATCGCCTCCTCAGGACTAGTGAAGGGGAGGTAAAGGGCAATGAAAACATCCATGTAGCCCTTAATCAAATTTAACTCCGGATCCTGGGGGGCTAGGGCTGCCGCCTGGTTCATGTACTGCAGGACCTGCTGCAGAGTCAATAGGGCATCCGGGGCGGCGGTGATCTTGTTGGTGCTGGTGATGTAGTTATAGCCCCCCTGTAGAAATGTCCCTACTCCCAGGTAGATGTCCGAGCGCAGAGGGTCTTGGATGCTCAGACTCTGGGCCGCCGCCACAGTTTGATCGGCATTAGTTTTGAGACCTTGCAGATCACCATCGAGGTAGGCAATAAAAGCTCTAAGGGCGAAAGCCAAGGGGTCGTTAGGGGCAGGATGGCGTAGGTCTTGGCTGGCTAGGGGGTAGTTGCCGTCCTTGAACAGGGCTACAAAGCCGGCGGCAGTTTGGTTGGGGATGGAGTGGGGATTAGTGCTACGAAAGGGGTCCCGGGCTAGGGCTGGCTGCGTAACAAGTACCGCCAGGAGGGTCAGCAGGCTAATAGCACTTAAGCACAGGCGCTTGAGGGTAGTCATGGGGAAGGGGAAAGAGTGGGTATGGGTTGGCTAGGGGGGATAGCCTGCAGCGTCAACAGAGCCTCCATAATTGTCTTGGCCACCGGCGCCGCCACAGTGGCTCCGAAGGCATCAGGACTCTGGGGATTTTCCACTACCACCGCCACTACGTACCGGGGATTTTCCACCGGTAAAATGCCGATAAAGCTATCAATGGTGCGACCGTGATAGTAGCCTCCTTGGGGATCGGGAATCTGGGCGGTGCCGGTTTTGCCCCCAATACGGTAGCCAGGAATCTGAGCTGGCACCCCTGTGCCTCTCTGTACAACTGCCTCCATCATCTCCAACACTTGGTGAGTGATTTCCGGAGCAAAAATCCGGGGTGCAGAAATAGTCTGCAGGGGCCACACCTTCTCCCCATCGGGGTTGTAGAGCCCATCCACTACGTGGGGCTCAAGGAGCAATCCGCCGCTAGCAATGATGCCGTGCAATTGGACCAACTGGAGGGGGGTGAGGGACAAACCCTGACCAAAGGCGGCAGTGGCTGGCTCAATGGGGTAATTAGCGAAGGTGTTGATATCGGTCAGATAGCTAGCGGCGGCGAAGGGTAAATCGGTAGTGACTGGTTTGCCTAGCCCCAAGCGCTCCAGCCAATGGTAGTAGACCCGGGGTGGAAGGCGCAGCATAATCCGAGCCATACCCACATTACTGGAGTACTCAAGGACCTTAGTGACACTAATCGGCCCCATTCCCCCGGAGGTGGAGTACTCGAAGTCTTCAATCGGCCATCCCCCCACCATGATTTTGCCTGGGTCGTCGATGATGCTGTCGGGCTTAATCACCCCTAGGGTGAGGGCGATGGACAGGTTGAGGGGTTTGATGGTGGAACCTGGTTCGTACAGATCAGCTACAGCCCAATCCTTAAACAGGTTGTAGGGGGCATCGTAGTACTTGTTGGGATTGTAGGTGGGAGAGGTAACCAGGGTAAGCAGCGCCCCGGTGTGGGCGTCCATAACAATAGCAGCCCCCCGGTCGGCTTTGTCCTTAAGGACCTGTTGGGCCAGAGCAGTTTGGGCAACCCGTTGCAGCCGACCATCAAGGGTCAATTTGAGGGTCAGGTCCCTGCGTTCTCGGAGATTTTCCGGCAGGGTATATCCCTCTCCGGTGCGGTAGATACTGAAGGGGCGCTGCTCGTAGGCAATGAGAGACTCCTGGCTGTACTCAACCCCCGCTTGACCCTGCATGGCCTGATTAACAAACCCCACCACCTCAGCAAATAGGTCCTGCTGGGGATAAAACCGATAGTCGTGGGGCTCTAGTTCCAAACCATCCTGGTATAGGGCTTTGATCTGGTCAGCTACCTGGGGGGTTAAGTCATCCGCAACCCGAATCCCTGTAGGGGCAGTGCCCAAGAGAGCTTCTAGTGCCGCGACCGGCTGATGGATCAGGGGTGCCAAGGCCACTGCCATGGCGTGGCGAGAGATGTGGTTAAACTGGATCGGGTGGGCATAGAGGGTGAAAACTGGTTGGTCTAGGGCGAGGGTCTCACCCTGGGCGTCCTGGATAGGCCGCCGCTTAGTCATAGCCGGGAAGGTAATCTGCTGCTGCATCCTGGCTCTGGCTTTGAGAAAACCCGCCTCCTGCACCTGAAGGTGATAAAGGTTCCCGGCCAACCCTAGGCAGGCTAGCACCAAGACCACCCACACCAGCACTGCCCTCGCCCGGGTGACCCGCAGCACTGAGCGGGGTTGACGGTCCTGAGGTATACCGGTAGGCGGTGACCTCCGGGGACGGCGGCCAGAGGAGTCACGCTTTACCTTCAAAGCACCACTTCCCTTTGTTTACCTTGCTGCAAGGGGCTTCCCTCCGTTACTCCAGTGATCATTTTCAGGTATTAGCCCTGGGTTTAACTACCGCGGCCGGCCCAAGCCCCCGGAAAATCCACCAGGAAACTACATGGGTGGCTCCTACCCCTAAACCGCGATCGAGCAGAATTAGGGTCAATGCTACCACTTGAACGCTGAAGGAGCTCACCGGTGACCAGACCTGGAACCCGGCTAACATGGTCTGCAGGATGTAATGTACATCGGCCGAGGTATAGCGCCAAAGGTTCTCCCCGGCCAAGAGGGAGAATAAACCCAGCTGAGCGAAAAATCCCATAGTTTTAAGGACTGTCCCTAGGGTAATGCTAAGCAGCCAGGGCACTTTGCGCCGCCACAACCATCCCAAACCCAGGGCCAGAACACCGGTCGAAACCAGGTAAGAGAACCCCTGCAGTGGCCCTAATAAGAGACCGATCAGCAGGGCGGCTACTCCCGCACTCATCCGGGCCGTCCTACCATCCCAGCGCAGGTAGGCTAGGGCAGTCGGAGTGACAAAAAAAACCCGCAAGACCCCTGTAGGGATGTAGGTATCAATCAGCCACAGCAGGGCAGTAGTGCTAGCAAGGAAGGCTGTTTCCACTAATCGGCGAGTTTCCGAGCAGCCAAGGGGCAACAAAACTACTTTCAGGCTAGTGTTTGCAGGGTACCAGACTGATCCTAGCCTACCTAAGGGTGGCAGTGGCAAACGCCTGTCCTCCATCCGGGGGCAGGTACCTCACCGAGGGGCGGACAAACCGCTAATGAAATGTCTAGAATCTTAACCATGAGTTAATTGCCTCTGAGGCCATCCTACCCTTGTCTAAGGACCTCAACTAGGTCGGGCTTCGCTGTCCTTAATTTAAGGTGCCCCACCTGGGGTCCGGCCTGACCCTACCCCTATTCTCTGTGAACGATTGTCATCCCCGTGCGCTCTCCATGGCTTAAGCACCCCCTAGGGGTAGGCTAATTACCATCTTTTAACTATGATTCCTTTGCTTGCAGTACTCTCAGCTTCAGCAGCGGCCGGCATCAGAATCGCCGTGCCCTTACTGCTGACCGGTCTGTTGTACGGCGATAGCTTGTGGTCTCACACCCCCATCCTAGAGAACCTATCAACCCGGGCGGTGCTGCTGCTGCTAGTGAGCTGGTCTTTGTTTGAGCTGTTGGCTTCAAAGCGCTTCCCGGGCCAAAGGATCCTGCAGCTCATCCAATTGTTTCTCAGTCCCTTGGTTGGAGCCCTGATGGGTCTGACAGTTGCCCACGTGCAGACCGCTCACCTGTCAATTCCCGCCTGGGTTTTGGCGGTGATTGGGGGATTGACCGCCTTGTCCATGCAGTTAGTCCAGGCGGCCTGGTTCTATGAGCTCCATGGAATTCCCCCTTGGGTTATTCTCCTGGAAGATATTCTTTGCGGCCTCCTGGTCGTTCTCGCATTTCACGCCCCAGCCCAAGGGGGGTTACTGGCCTTGCTGATTCTCTGGCTAGTCCTTAGGAGTGCAGGGGATTGGCGGGCCCGATACTTGCGGCGTAAAAATCCGGGAGCCGAGGGGCAAAGATGGAAATCTTGATTGTTGAAGATGAGCGAGACATCGCCCAACTGATCCGACTTTACTTAGAGAAGGAGGGGTTTGTTTGTCGGGTTTGTCGAGACGGCCTAGCGGCTCTGTCTACCTACCAAGAGCAACAACCAGACCTGGTGATTCTGGACTTAATGATCCCGGGCCTAGATGGCTTGGAGGTGTGCACCAGAATTCGCCAGAGGTCCGGTTCCAAAGACCCCTACATCTTAATGCTGACCGCCAAGGGGGAGGAAATTGACCGGATTGTCGGCCTCTCGACGGGGGCGGATGACTACCTAGTCAAACCCTTTAGTCCCCGGGAACTAGTAGCCCGGGTGCGGGCCCTGCTGCGGCGTACCCTGCGCCAGGGGGGCCAACCCCAAATTCATCGCACTCCCCACTTCAGCTTAAATCTAGAGCAACGCCAAGCCACCTATAGGACCGAGGACCGAGAGGTGGAATTAGACCTGACTACCCTGGAATTCGAACTGTTTTCAGCTTTTATCAGTCACCCAGGCCGGGTCTGGAATCGCGAGCAGTTGATTGACCGGCTGTGGGGGAGTAACTTCTTTGGCGACGAACGGGTAGTAGACACCCACGTAGCCCGGCTGCGCAAGAAGGTAGAACCGGACCCAAGCAGTCCTACCTTTATTAAAACGGTGATTGGCGTGGGCTATCGGTTTGAGGATAAGGGTTGAGTCGACTAGTCAGGCCAGTTAAGCCAGTCCTGGGGCCGTAGGAATGTTTCGTACAACTCCATTTCTGGGGTACCTGGGGCAGGATGGTAGTCGTACTCCCAACGCACTAAGGGGGGTAGGGACATTAGGATTGACTCGGTACGGCCGTTGGTTTGCAAACCAAATATAGTCCCCCGGTCATAGACCAGATTGAACTCTACGTAGCGCCCCCGGCGGTAAAGCTGGAATTGGCGCTCCCGGTCACCGTAGTCTAGGGTATGGCGGCGCTCAACAATCGGCAGGTAGCTAGGCAAGAAAGCTCTGCCGCAGGATTGAATCAGGGCGAATAGACTTTCCCAATCTCGGTCCCCCACCTCCCCCACCTGGTGGCTGTACTGGGCTGCAGCCCCCTGGGGACAAGGACCGTGGTAAAGCTCACCTAGACCATTTTGATAGTCGAAAAATATCCCCCCCACACCCCGGTTCTCCTGGCGATGCTTGAGGTAAAAGTATTCGTCACACCAAAGCTTGAAGACAGGATAGTAGTCCGAGTGATGAAGGCTACAAGCTTCAGCCAGACAGGCATGGAAGTGGTGGGCATCAGCAGCGAAGGGATAGTAGGGGGTCAAGTCGGCACCCCCGCCGAACCACCAAACCGGGCCCGCCTCAAAATAGCGATAGTTAAGGTGCACAGTTGGCACGTAGGGATTGCGGGGGTGCAGCACCATGGAAGTCCCGGTCGCCATGAAAGCGTGTCCCTCAGCAGCCGGCCACTCGTTGAGGATGGAGGGAGGCAGCTTCTCTCCCCAAACCTCGGAAAAGTTGACCCCGGCCTGTTCAAAAATTCTCCCCTCCCGCAATACCCGGGAGCGGCCACCCCCCCCCTCAGGTCTTTCCCAGCTATCCTGACGGAATTGTGCTCCCCCGTCTAGAACTTCAAGGGCAGCGCAGATCTGGTCCTGGAGAGACTGCAGGAAACTTGTGGCCCGCAATCGCGAGTCTGGAGGGGGAGGGGTCAAGGAATTGGCGGCCATAGGATGCGGGAAGGTAAAAGGTCAGAGTACGCAGGGGGTGTAAAAGCCTGGCAGTCCTCCTGAAGAGCCACCTAACCGGGAACAGGCTCGAGTAGAGGTAAAACTATGACTTTACTCATCAGGGCCGAACCAAGGAGAACCAACACTGCCCACCCTTGCAGTCATCCATGATAGCCTGTAAGGGCAACACAGACTCCCCTTGCCGGCTGCCTAGTGGATCTACATCTGCTGTTTCCCTTCACCGACCGCTCAGTACCCACCTGGTCCGTGGAAGCTAGGCTGTTGCGCTGGTTAACGCTCCTGTGGGTAACCCTGGGTTTAGTGGTGCTCTATTCGGCCTCCTATCCGGTGGCGGCGGCAGACCACGGGGATGGTCTTTACTTTTGCAAACGCCAGATCCTAGGGATTTTAGTAGGGCTAGTGGTTTTCAACACGGTTGTCCACACCAGTCTAGAACGCACCCTCAAGATCTCCCCCTACCTATTCTTTGGCTGTTTGAGTTTACTGCTAGTCACCCTGGTGCCCCACCTGGGTACCCAGGTGAACGGGGCTGCTCGCTGGTTAGTTCTCGGCCCGGTGGAAATCCAGCCCTCCGAGTTGATCAAGCCCTTTTTACTCCTCCAGGGAGCCTGGCTATTTGGGCGGTGGCGCAGTCTAAACCCCTCGGCCATCCTGGTTTGGTTGGGATTGTTTGGGTTGATGCTGCTCGCGATTCTCATGCAGCCTAATCTTAGCAATACAGCCCTGTGCGGCATGACCCTGTGGTTGATTGCCCTGGGGGCTGGGTTACCTTTTACCTATCTGGGACTAACGGCCCTAAGTGGCATCTTGGTAGCCGGCTTAAGCATCAGTGTCAGGTCCTATCAGCGACGGCGGGTGATGTCTTTTCTTGACCCCTTTGCTGACCCGGAAGGGGATGGTTATCAATTGGTTCAAAGTCTTCTAGCGGTAGGTTCGGGGGGTCTGTGGGGCAGCGGCTTTGGCTTGTCGGCCCAGAAGTTGTTTTATCTGCCCATTCAGTATACGGACTTTATTTTCGCCGTCTTTGCGGAGGAATTTGGCCTGTTAGGTTGCCTGGCGCTGTTGGTATTTTTAGTTGCCTACGCCACCCTCTGTCTGCGGATTGCCCTGCGGTCTCAACAACTAGTCCATCGCCTGATTACCCTGGGAGGTATGGTGCTGCTGGTGGGTCAGGCTTTACTGAATATTGGGGTAGCTACGGGGGCTTTACCAACTACTGGTTTGCCCTTTCCCCTATTCAGCTACGGCATCAATTCCGTGGTGTCTAGTTTAATGATTGCCGGGTTGATCGTCAGAGTGGCTCGTGAGTCTAGCTTGATGAAAACCAAGGCGAGCTAGCTAGACCTAGACAAACCCTGGGCGGTCAAATCAGCCGGGTGCCTCCCTTGTGTTACCATGACGGGTGTAGTATGGTGCCGGTGCGGCTCTCTAAGCTAGTCCCGGGCGGTTGTCAAATTTCGACAAGTTCAATTGAGGTTGACTCTATGGAGTTTGAAGCGTTGCTGTTGGGCATGGAACCACTAACCGCTGTGGCCATCGGTGTGGGTTCTCTAGTGATCACACCCCTGGTAAAAGCGGTACAGACTTTTAACGATGAGCACGCCGACTTGAGAGAATCCCTAGCCGAGTCTGCCCGGGTTACTGCCAAGAATGGCCTGATCTTGGCCCTAGACACGGTGGAAAAAACCCAGACCTTTTGGGCAGAAACCGGGGAGTCATTCCAGGACCTGCTAGCCGAGGCTGCCCGGGAACGTAAGGTCCGGGCCCATGCCCCCGTCCAAGAAGTCAAAATTGAGGTCTAGCCCTTACCTGCGGGAGTTATTGTGTCCCTGAGTCAGAAGATTTTCCTGGGGCTGGCAGTGTTTATCCCCGTCTCCTTGGCTACCCACTGGTTCCACGTCCATCCGGTGTTGGGATTTGTCCTAGCAGGGTTAGGCATAGTCCCCCTGGCTGCCTGGATCGCTGGTTCGACCGAGGAGATTGCCACAGTCATCGGCCCCACCTTTGGTGGCCTGCTCAATGCCACCTTTGGCAATGCTACCGAAATGATCATTGCCATCGTGGCCCTAAGCAATGGGCTTGTGAGCGTGGTGCAGGCGAGCATTGCTGGCTCTGTAATTGCCAACTTGCTTCTGGCTCTAGGTTTAGCGATTTTCTTGGGGGGCCTACGGTTTTCTGAGCAAAAGTTCCCGCCGGCCGTGGCCCGGATCAACGCCTCTTCTTTGACCTTAGCGGTGATCGTCCTATTTGCCCCTACAGCTATCCAAATTACCTCCCAGGGTTTAACCAGTGCCACCTTGCTCAACTTCTCCCACGTGGCGGCGGGGTTGTTGTTGCTCTTCTACGGCCTGATGCTTTTTTTCTCCCTGAAAACCCATCGCAGCATTTACCAGCTTGAGGAGATCGAAGCCGCCGCCGAGTCGCCCCCAGACCACCACCCAGTAAACCTAAAACTCCAGGTTGGTATCCTCCTTGGCTGCACCATAGTCCTGGTTTTTGTCTCTGAGACCCTGGTGTACAACCTGGAGCAGGCCATTGATACTTTGCACTTTACCGATCTGTTCACCGGCGTGATCCTAATCCCCATCTTCGGTGGGGTGGTGGAATACATCACTTGTATTAGTTTTGCCCTCAATAACAAGATGGAAGTGGCGGTTTCCGTGGCCATTGGTTCGAGCCTCCAAATTGCCCTGTTTATGGCCCCCGTCCTAGTCCTAGCCGGCTGGGTAATTGGTCAGCCCATGGGTTTAGACTTTAATCTGTTTGAGGTAATTGCCGTGGCCATGGCCGTAGTGATCACTAACTCCATCTCCACCGACGGCAACTGTAATTGGCTGGAGGGGACTCTGTTGTTAATTACCTACGCAGTCCTAGGGGTAGCCTTCTATGTCCATCCTTAAGGGGCAATGAGGAGAATCTCCCGCTGGGGGCGACTGGTTATCTTAGGTAGCTTGGCTCTCCTGCTAAGTTGGCTGGTTGGCTGCAGCCAAAGCACCGCCCCCAAGCAGCAGATCGAGTTTTGGACGATGCAATTGCAGCCGGAGTTTACCAGCTACTTCGATCACCTGATTGCTGAATTTGAGCGGGCTCATCCTCCTGCCAAGGTCCACTGGGTAGATGTACCCTGGACAGCCATGGAAAGCAAGATCCTCACCGCTGTCTCCGCCGGTACGGCCCCGGACGTGGTGAACCTCAATCCGGATTTTGCTCTCCGGCTGGCGGGAGAGCATGCCTGGTTGAACCTGGAAACCCAAGTAACCAAAGCTCAACAAGCCCTCTACCTACCAAAGATCTGGCAGGCGAGTACCCTAGATGGCCACACCTTCGGGTTGCCCTGGTATCTAACTTCTCGGGTAACCATTTACAACCGGCAGATCCTCAAGCAGGCCAGCCTAGAACATCCCCCGGCCACCTACGCTGAACTAGCCGGGGTAGCTCGGCAGATCAAACAAAGGACCGGCAAGTATGCCTTCTTTATCACCTTTGTGACTGACGACTCGGCTGAAGTCCTAGAGTCTCTTGTCCAGATGGGGGTGCAGCTGCTAGACCCCCAGGGGAAGGCCGCCTTTACCACCCCCCAGGGGAAAGCCGCCTTCCAGTACTGGGTAGACCTTTATCGGCAGGGGCTCCTGCCCCCCGAGGTCCTCACCCAGGGTCATCGCCAGGCGGTAGAAATGTATCAGTCTGGGCAGACTGCTCTACTGGCCTCTGGTCCAGAGTTTCTCACTAGCATTGCCACCAATGCCCCCACCATTGCCCGGGTCTCGGGGGTTGCCCCCCAGATAAGCGGGCCCGGTGACAAGGTAAACGTAGCGGTTATGAACCTGGTTATCCCAGCCCAGACTCAGCAGGTTCAAACGGCCCTAGACTTTGCTCTGTTTGTAACCAATAACCCCAATCAGCTATCCTTTGCCCAGGCCGCTAACGTCTTGCCTTCCACTAGGGAGGCCCTCAAGCAATACACCGCCGCCCTAGCCGGGATAAAGAACCCCACCCCCCTCCAGCAGGCTCGGGTAGTCAGTGCCGAGCAGCTCCCCCAGGCCGAGCCACTCCTGCCCGTCCGCCAGGACCTGCTAGTACTGCAACGGGCAATCTACGAGAATCTCCAGGCCGCCATGCTCGGTCAAAAGACCGTAGACCAAGCGCTCACCGACGCGGCCCAGGCCTGGGACAACCGCGATAACTCCTAGGAGCTAGCAGCCCGCCCATAAATTTGGGTTAGATTGCGCAGCTGGTCTTTGATTTTCCCGGTGATGGCCTCCGCCCGGTAGCGCCAACGCCAATTTCCCTGGGCCGTACCCGGTAAGTTCATCCGGGCCTCGGCCCCCAAACCTAAAACGTCCTGGAGGGGGAATATCGCTTGTTTAGCTACCGAGCCCATGGCCAAACGTATCAGGTCCCAGGTGATCCCCGCGGGGCTGATGCCCCCTAGATAACTGACCACTCGGTCTTTTTCCTCGTCCCCGAGGGCTTCAAACCAGCCCCGGGTGGTGTTATTGTCGTGGGTGCCGGTGTAGACAGTGGCAAAGTTGTGGTCGTAGTTGTGGGGCAGAAAGGGATTGTGGACATCTGACCCGAAGGCAAAGTGCAGTACCTTCATCCCCGGAAAGCCAAACTTATCCCGTAGGGCAACCACCTCCGGGGTAATCACACCTAAGTCCTCCGCCAGGATGGGCAGGTCTCCTAGCTGCCGGGATAGTTCTTGGAAAAACTCCACTCCCGGAGCCTCCATCCACTTGCCATTTACCGCCGTGGTTTCCCCTTGAGGCACCGCCCAGTAGGCTTCAAAGCCCCGGAAGTGGTCAATCCTAACCAGATCCACGTAGTCAAGCAAAGCCTTCTGGAAGCGATCAATCCACCAGGCAAACCCAGATTTGCGCAGATACTCCCAGTTATAGGTAGGATTGCCCCACAGTTGGCCATCATTACTGAAGTAGTCCGGGGGCACACCAGCCATCCAGAGGGGCTTGAGAGTCTCGGGGTCAAGGGAGAAGTTCTCCCGGTGAGACCAGACATCGGCGCTGTCGTAGGCCACGTAGATCGGTATGTCACCGATGATCTGTACTCCCCGGGAATGGGCATAACGGCGCACGGACCGCCACTGACAAAGAAATTGGTACTGGAGAAACTGGTGATAGAGGATCGACGCCTCTAGGGACTGGGCGGCTCGGTGGAGGGCCTTGGGTTGGCGGCCGGCCAACTCCTCCGGCCACTCACTCCAACTGCTGTCCCCATGAGCCTCCTTCAGGGCCATGAACAGGGCGTAGTCATTTAGCCAGTCGGCCTTCTCTTGACAGAAATCAGCAAACTCCTGCCGCTGCTGAGGGGTGGCCTGAGTGAGGAAAGCCTGACAGGCCCGCTTCAGGAGGGGGATCTTCAGGTGCTGTACCCGGTGAAAATCCACCTGGTCCCGGTTTAATTCCCCTAAGGGCTTGAGGTCCTCAGGGGCCAAAAGACCCTGGTCTTGCAGCCATTCTAGACTGATCAGCAGGGGGTTACCCGCCATGGCCGAGTAACTCATGTAGGGAGAGTCACCAAAACCGGTCGGACCAAGGGGCAACACCTGCCACAATCCCTGGTTAGTGTCCGCCAGGAAATCGACAAACTCGTAGGCCGCGGGCCCTAGTTCCCCAATGCCCCCGGGGCCGGGAAGGGAGGTGGGGTGAAGGAGAATGCCGCTAGAGCGCCGAAAGGCCATGGAGTTTAGTACCCATAAAAAAATCTAGTTTGCCGTCGAATTTCCTGGACAATTATCAACTGCCAAGCGCCTTCTGTTGGTCCAACCGCCGCTTACGGGCGTACAGTTGCAGGGTGGCGATCATTGCTACCACCATTGCCACCACTACCCAGGCCGTCCAGCTAGTGGGCAGGTCATTCTTAAACACCGCCAACATCACTACCACCACAAAAAGTACCGTGGGCACTTCGTTGAACCAGCGAAACTGTTGGCCGGAGATCTGGCAGGTACCGGCTGCCAACTGGGTCATTACCCACCCACACAAGACGTGGTAAGCCACAAGGAGGGCTACTAGGGCGAGTTTTATGTGCAACCAGGGTTCCTGGAGTAACTCCGGGCTCAGCGCCACCAAGCCCGCCGCCATGGCCAAGGCCAGGACCATGGCGGGGGTCATGATGATCCGATAGAGACGTTTTTCCATAATCTGGTACTGCCCCTGGAGGATGCTCCGGGCTGGTTCCGGCTTCTCCCTGGCTTCAGCGTGGTAGACAAATAGCCGGGGCAGGTAGAACACCCCGGCAAACCAAGCTACAACACCGACAATATGAAAGGCTTTTAGCCAAAGGTAGGTCATGGGAAGCATCAGGCACAGATGAGGAAGGGCGATTTAGGCTGGGTACTTGAATAGAGTATCCAGATAAACCCGGGAGGCGCGGTGGTCTCCCTTCCCATTCTGCAACAAAAACAGGGACAAGGCGGCGGTAAAAACCCGGTCTTGGTCCCAGTCGGGGTGGGTTTCGAGGTAGTTAGTCAGGGATTCGTGGAGGACTTCGGGAATCTCTGCGAGGATGCTGACGGTTGCTTGCATGGTCGGTGGTCCCGTGGATGAATGTGGGGTAGGACAGGAGATAAGGCCCCTGACTCCCCGGCTCGAGGTGAGGTCATCCCCCCAAGTGCGTCTAAAGATTGTGCGCCAAGGGGGGGTGGGTTTGTCAATGCTGCGAAGTGTTAAGCTCGCCCCCTACAGCAAAATTCCCCAACGAAGAATCAGGCTTTTGCGGGATTTTCTGTTACATAACTTCATGAAGTCAAGGGGCCGAAGCCCTAATTTAGCCCCAAAAATAATCCCCAAGTCCGCCCCCGAGGTTCGACAGGGTGGCAGCCGACCTGGGGAAAACCTGGGGAAAACCTGGGGAAAGAGAGGGCAAAATGATAAGAATTAAAATTGTCATGATTTCCCGGTCTAGGTACCTGGCAAGCTGCCAAGTTAGGTTCTATACAAAACTTCAAACTCACCACAGCCAAACAGGTTACCGGCCAATGGCATGATATTGGTATTAAAACGCCTTAATCCCAGGGCTTAGCCATGGCAGTTGGCAGTCCCTTTAGTCAAAGATAAGGAGAATTATGCTCAGAAAATCCCTCTGGATTGGGGTGGTGACAATGTTTCTGGCTCTGCAGACCCTGGTAGGTCGGGCTTGGGCCTCAGACCTGGACCCCCTCACCCGGACTGTGCCCGCTAATGACCAAGGCCAGACTCTGGTCCTGAGTCTTCAACAAGTCAAACAAGGCAAACGTCTGTTCAACTACGCCTGCGCCCAGTGCCATGCGGGGGGAGTCACCAAAACTGACCCCAATATTGGCCTTGACCCGGAAGCTTTATCTCTTGCCACTCCGCGGCGGGATAATATTCAGGCCCTGGTCAACTACATGGAAAACCCTACCACCTACGACGGGATGACCTCGATCGCCGAATTACACCCGAGCCTAAAAAGTACTGATATTTTCCCCAAGATGCGCAATTTGACCCAAGATGACTTGGTAGCAATTGCCGGTCATATTCTCCTGCAACCTAAGGTGGTTGGCGAACAATGGGGGGGAGGCAAAGTTTACCGTTAATTACTCTCCCGGGAGGGGTATGTTCCTAAGACTTTTGACCTGGTTAATGGTGTTTAGCCTAGGCGTAGTTCCTTGGGCCTGGGCTGAGAACGTAGATGCTTACGTGAGTCACTACCTTCACGTGCGTGAGCCCATTTCCCTGGCTAAAGATGCCGCCGGTCATCTTCAGGAATTTACCCCGGAGGATATTTCCCGAGGCAAAAGCGCCTTTGAGGGCAGCTGCAAGACCTGCCACGTGGGGGGGGCGACCTTACCGAACCCTCTGGTTTCTCTGGCTTTGGCTGACCTCCAAGGGGCCACCCCTCCCCGGGATAACATTGACGCCTTGGTAGCCTACATCCGAGCTCCCCGTACCTACGACGGCACTGAGGTAATGGACTGGTGCCGTCAAGTCCCCCCCTCTTGGATGAATCAACAACAGGCTGAAAATCTGGCCGCCTTCGTCCTGACGGCAGCCCAGAAAGCCCCCGGCTGGGGCAGCAAATCATTCTAGAATAGGAAGGGGATTCAGGTTAGGAGGCTTAGCCGAATCCTCATCCAGCCTAATTCTGCTCTTAACTCCAGGAGAACACCCTTGAAGAGACTGCTTTCTGTTGTCGCCCTAGTCACGGTTTTATTCACCTTCAGCTTCAGTGCCCCGGTCCTCGCCGGAGATGCTGTCAACGGGGCAAAGGTCTTCACTGCCAACTGCGCCGCCTGCCACATGGGTGGTGCCAACGTGATCATGGCCAATAAGACCCTGAAAAAAGAAGCCCTCGATAAGTACTCCATGCGCTCCCTTGAGGCCATCACCTATCAGGTGAAAAACGGCAAAAATGCCATGCCTGCGTTTGGCGGCCGTCTCAGTGATGCCCAAGTAGAAGATGTAGCCACCTACGTGCTTGCCCAGGCTGAAAAGGGTTGGTAGTCATAACCCCGGCGAACCAGACTTTAGGTGCTTCTACTCACTCTGGCTGGCGGACTGATGGGCTAACCGGGTTGGAGGCCGTAAACCTTAAGACCCCCTAGAACTCCTAGGGGGTTTTTGTTATGCTGCAGCACCAAGTCAATAGATGTAGACTCCTCCGGTGGCATTGACGTTAACGGCGTGGTCACCCGGAGACCCATTGGACTCGCGGGTAACCACCACCACCACCAGATTCTTATTGGCTTTAACGGTAAACTTAAGGGCAGCCAAGTCATTGGTGGCCGGATTGATTAGCATGCTTGTAGGTAGGCTAACCTTGAAGGTTTTGACCGTCTTGCCGACTCCTAGGGAGTAAATGGAACTAGCTTGGGAAAACCCATACTGCAGGACCAAATTGCTCTTATTTACTATGTCTACTTCCACCAGCTTACCGGGACTTACCCGGGCCTTGGGTTGCCAAAAACCTGGGTGGTAAGTATCAGCCAAGATTTTGCCGGGTAATAAAGCCGAAATACCAATCAAGGAGCCCCAAAGCCAGATGTTTCTGCGCATAATATTCCCTCAACTAGGGCCAGCCGCTAAAGTATAACGAGAATATATCAGAATATCCCCGTTGGTGGTTATCGATTCGAGCATTCCCTAGGGCAACTGCCAGGAGCGAGCGTGAATTATTCCATGGACCGTCGTGCCTACGCCGAAACCTTTGGCCCTACCGTGGGTGACCGCTTGCGCCTAGCAGACACGGATTTAATTATTGAAGTGGAGCAGGACCACACCATCTACGGGGAGGAGGTCAAGTTTGGCGGCGGTAAAGTAATCCGGGATGGTATGGGTCAGTCAGGGTTCTCTCGGGCCCAAGGAGCGGTGGACCTGGTGATTACTAATGCCTTGGTCTTGGACTGGTGGGGGGTGGTCAAGGCGGATGTGGGCATCCTCGATGGCCGAATTTATCGCCTAGGTAAGGCGGGCAACCCCCAGACTCAAACTGGGGTTGACATTATTATCGGTCCGGGCACAGAGGTGATTGCCGGGGAGGGTATGATTCTGACCGCCGGGGGTGTAGACACCCACATCCACTTCATCTGCCCCCAACAGATTTCCGTTGCCCTAGCCTCGGGGATCACTACTATGATCGGCGGGGGCACTGGTCCGGCCGCCGGCACTAACGCGACTACCTGTACTCCTGGTCCTTGGTATTTAGCCCGGATGCTCCAGGCCGCTGAGGCTTTCCCCATCAACCTTGGATTTATGGGTAAGGGTAATAGTGCTCAGCCCCAGGGGCTGTGGGAGCAGATCCAGGGGGGAGCTATGGGCCTAAAGCTCCATGAGGACTGGGGCACCACCCCTGCGGCCATCGACACCTGTTTAGGGGTGGCTGAGGAGGCGGATGTACAGGTGGCCATTCATACGGACACCCTGAATGAGGCGGGGTTTGTGGAAGCTACCATTGCTGCCTTTAAGGGCCGGACCATCCACACCTACCACACCGAAGGGGCCGGGGGAGGCCACGCCCCAGACATCATCCGGGTGTGTGGCTTAGGGAATGTGCTGCCTTCCTCCACCAATCCTACCCGCCCCTACACGCGCAATACCCTAGATGAGCACCTGGACATGCTGATGGTTTGCCATCATCTAGACCCCAACATTCCTGAGGATGTGGCCTTTGCCGAGTCGCGGATCCGCCGGGAAACCATCGCGGCAGAAGACATCCTCCACGACCTGGGGGCCTTTAGTATGATTTCCTCCGACTCCCAAGCCATGGGCCGAGTCGGAGAGGTAATCCTGCGCACCTGGCAGACTGCCCACAAGATGAAACAGCAGCGCGGTCCTCTAGCTGGGGATAGTTCGGGCAATGACAACCTCAGGGCCCGTCGCTACGTTGCCAAGTACACCATCAATCCAGCCATTACCCACGGTATCAGCCACGAGGTGGGCTCGGTGGAGGCGGGGAAGCTAGCGGACCTGTGTCTATGGCGGCCTGCCTTCTTTGGGGTTAAACCAGAACTAGTACTCAAGGGCGGGATGATTGCCTGGGCCCAGATGGGGGATGCCAACGCCAGCATTCCTACCCCGCAACCCCAGCACATGCAACCCATGTTTGCCGACTTCGGCCGCGCCCCGGCAGCTACGGCTGTGACCTTTGTCTCTCAGGCTGCCCTGGGAGCTGGCCTGCGGGAAACTCTAGGCTTGACCAAACCCCTGGTAGCAGTACGCAACACCCGTCGGATCTCCAAGGCCGACATGGTCCTCAACCAGGCTCAGCCGCAGATGGCCGTGGACCCGGAAACCTACGAGGTGCGGGCGGACGGCGAGCTGCTCACCTGTGAACCAGCTACGGAGTTACCCATGGCCCAGCGCTACTTTCTGTTTTAGGTGGTTTTTAGGTGCCCTTGCGCAGGTCCTTCGCCTTCCTTTGCAACTGTTGAAAGTAGTCCGTCTCCGTGATTTCCGCCACTTGCCGGGCGCGCTTGGACTGGTCTATTTCGATGCGCAGGGACTGGATCTGCTGCTTGAGGCGTTGCTCACGCAAGTAAACCTCCTGGGCCATGCGCTGGAACACCCGGGCCAAATTACCCAGGGCATCCCGGCGGGCGGCCACTCCTGCTAAGCTGACCGGGTCGAAGGTGGCTGTCTCCACCGCCGCCGCGGCCGCCGTCAGGGAGGCCACTTGGCGCAGGTATTCTACTTCTTGGTCCCGCAGGCGTTTTTTTTCGAGGCAGGCGTTGATCCGTGCCTGCAGGAGCACGGGGTTAAAGGGTTTTTGCAGGTAGTCCTCAGCGCCGATCTCAATGCAGTAGACTACACTATCTAGTTCGTCTAGGGCGGAGATCATAATTACCGGGATATCCCGCCAGCGTTGGTCCGCCTTGAGGGTCTGCAGCACCTGCAACCCATTCATCTGGGGCATGATCACATCCAACAGAAGCAGGTCTACGACCGCCGTGGCCAAATGCTCTAGGGCCTCTTGACCATCAGCGGCGGTGGTGACTTCGTAGCCTTGGCGGCTGAGGCGCTGCAGGAGCAGGTCGCGGTTAACGGGGTTATCATCCACCACCAGAATCTTCCCCTGGTTGACCGTGGGCAGTGAAGAAGTAGGGGAGTGGAGGGAGGTGGCCACCGACTGGATCAGGGCGACAGTTGGGTCTTGCTCAACCGTTACCCCGGCAAGTCCTCCCTCCTGGGCTAGGTTAATCACATCTTGGATCAGCTCTAGCATCCTTAGGGCAGCACTATGGATTTTCACCAGGTCCGGAGCCTGGTCAGGGTCAGCCTCCTCCAGGAGCAATTCCGTGTAGCCAATCACAGCCGTTAAGGGAGTGCGCAGGTGGTGGTGGACCTGGTCGGCCAAACTCTGCAGGTCCAGGGATTCACCTTTGCCATTAGCCGGGGCGAGCAATTGGTTAACCTGGGTCAGGAGTTGCCTACCTCCGAGGAGCACCTTCTCCAAGTCTGGGTCAGGAGGCTGCTGCTCCTCCAGGAGCATTTCACTGTAGCCGATGATGGCATTGATGGGAGTGCGCAACTCATGGCGCAGATTAGTCAAGTAGGCCCGCTCTACCCACTGGTCAGTCATGGAGCGGTTTTTTCCAGCAGGAGCGCTATCTTACCTAGGAGTTGCGGTAGTTCGATGGGTTTAGTATCGTAGTCATCACAGCCGGCCGCCAGGGCCTTCTCCCGGTCCCCCGACATGGCGTGGGCAGTGAGGGCAATGATGGGGATGTGGCTGGTCTGGGGGTCACTTTTGAGGCGCTCAGTGGCTGCCCAGCCATCTAGCACTGGCAAGCTCATATCCATCAGTACCAGGTCGGGGAACTCGGTTTGGGCCTTAGCCACACCCTCGGCACCATCCACGGCGATCACCACTTCAAAGCCCTTGCGCACGAGACGCCGGGAAAGCATATCCCGATTCATTTCGTTATCTTCTACCAGCAGGATCTTAGTCATGGTAGTCTTCTTGGGGATTGGAGAGCTAACATCAAAGTGCCTGGGGATGCCGCTTAGGTTATCCCCCGAGGAAAGGGCCCAAGGCTATTATGCCCAACCCCGGTTGGATTATGACAAGGACAGTCTGGTCGGGCTGCCTCAAGGACACAAGAAACAATTCCCCGAGCATAAACCACAATAGCCTAGCCGGTCAAATTAACCCTGTTACAGTCTACCTAAGTCTGAACTTCACCCCCCCACCAGCCTCCCATGAGCACCCGTACTCCCCCTCCCATCCGCCAAGCCTGGCCAGCCATGGTCTTTCACGGCTTAAATATCCTTGCCTTAGTACTGATGGCCGCCAGCGGACTACAGATCTACAATGCTAACCCCGTATTTGGGGGCCGGGCCGGTTGGGACATCCCAGTTGTCTTCACCCTGGGCGGGTGGCTGGCCGGAGGTCGCCACTGGCACTTTGCGGTGATGTGGTTATACGCCCTGAATCTGCTGTTTTACGGTCTGTATATCGCCTGGACTCGCCGTTGGCGAATCCGTTTTGTCAGCAACAAGGACTTCAAGGCCCTTAAGACCAGTCGAAACCCCCGTCTCAGGGTCTTTGCCTGGCACCGGCTGGCGTACACCGGGATTATCCCCTTTTTACTCCTTGGCTTGCTCACTGGCCTGGGCATGTACAGGCCAGCCCAGTTGGCTTGGATTGTAGACTTGTTTGGGAATGACTGGCAGACCCTGCGGGTAGTACATCTGAGCACTATTCCCGTAGTCTTGGCTTTTAGTCTGGTGCACTCCTTCCTCGGCTTTAGCGCCGGGGGAGTGAGGATGATCCGGTCAATGTTCTTACCCTAGAGGCGGTCATGACAATTTTTTCCCGGCGTCATCTGCTGCAGGTCCTCGGTCTATCGGGCCTGGGAATACTTTCAGGGGGCTGTGGGACCTCCCTATTTGAAAGCAATCTCGGCAATGCCTTTGAACCTTTAAACCAGGCCGTGGGTTCTCTGATGCTCGACCCCCACCGTCTAGTACCGGAATTCCCCCTCAGCGCTATCCAGCCTGATGCTTTGATTGTCAACACCTACGACGTCACCCCCACCATCGATCCGGCCGCCTACCGATTGACAGTCAATGGTCTAGTAGACCATCCCCTGCGCCTGAGTTTGGCAGACTTGAAATCTCTGCCCTTCCAGTCCATGGTGATCAGACACGTGTGTGTGGAGGGCTGGGCAGCCATTGTCCAGTGGGGAGGGGTGCCTTTGGCGCACCTAATAGCCCTGGCTGGGCCTCACCCCCAAGCTCGCTACGCCTACTTCTACTCCGCCGATGGCTACTACGAAAGCTGGGACCTAGCTTCTGCCTGTCATCCCCAGACCCTCATGGCCTACCAGAAAAACCAGGCCCCCCTGACGGTGGATAATGGTGCTCCCCTGCGCCTAGCTTCCCCGATTAAGTTGGGCTACAAACAAAGTAAGTGGGTGACTCGGGTCACCTTGACTGACCACCTGGCCGTCACTCAGGGCTACTGGGAAGACCAAGGCTACGAGTGGTTTGGGGGGCTTTAGGGTATCCATACCTCCCCTCGCCGCGCCCAGGGCGAGAGTTGATAAGATAAATGGAACCTGTCATGCGTCTCGGCCAGACCTAGTGATTCCCCAGACCCACCCTCCCCTCTCCCCTGCCGCCCCGGAGCGCTTGGTGCACCACAGCCTAGTCATCCTTGACTTTGGCTCCCAGTATTCCGAACTGATTGCCCGCCGGATCCGGGAGACCCAGGTTTATTCCCAGGTGCTGTCTCACCGCACAAGTGCTGAGCAAATTCGCCGCTTAGCCCCCCAGGGAATAATTCTTTCCGGGGGGCCCCAATCGGTTTACACCCCCGGGGCGCCCCAGTGCGACCAGGGGATTTGGGAGCTGGGCATCCCAATCCTGGGGGTCTGCTATGGCATGCAGCTAATGGTGCAGCAGCTAGGGGGAGAAGTGGCAGCTGCGGAGCGGGGGGAGTACGGCAAGGCTAGTCTTTGGGTGGATGAGGCCGGGGAACTGTTAGCCCAAGTGGTGGATGGTACCACCATGTGGATGAGCCACGGGGACTCGGTAGTCTGTCTGCCAGAGGGCTTTCAGGTGCTCGCTCACACCGATAACACCCCCGCCGCCGCGGTTGCCGAACCCCGCCGCCGCTTCTACGGGGTGCAGTTTCACCCGGAGGTTGTGCACTCCCTAGGGGGCATGACCCTGATCCGCAACTTTGTCTACCACATTTGTGGTTGCCAGCCCACCTGGACTACCGCTGCCTTCGTGGAAGAGTCGGTGCGGGATATCCGGGCTCAAGTGGGAGATAAACGGGTCCTGCTAGCCCTTTCCGGGGGGGTTGACTCCTCGACCCTCGCTTTTTTGCTGTACCGGGCCATCGGCGACCAGCTCACCTGCATGTTTATTGACCAGGGGTTCATGCGCAAGCAGGAGCCAGAACGGCTGTTGAAGGTATTTCGCGAGCAGTTTCACATCCCGGTGCAGTACGTGGATGCGGGAGAGCGGTTCCTCCAGGCAATCGAGGGGGTGACTGACCCAGAGGAGAAGCGTAAGATCATTGGGCGGGAGTTTATCCAGGTGTTTGAGCTAGAATCCCAACGCCTAGGGCCCTTTGATTACTTAGCCCAAGGGACCCTCTACCCGGATGTGATCGAGTCCGCCGATGCCAACGTTGACCCCAAAACCGGCGAGCGCACGGCGGTTAAGATCAAAAGCCACCACAACGTCGGGGGGCTGCCCAAGGACCTGAGGTTCAAGCTCGTGGAGCCCCTGCGCAACCTTTTTAAGGATGAGGTGCGCCAGCTAGGCCGGGCCATCGGTTTGCCTGAGGAAATAGTCCAGCGCCACCCCTTCCCCGGTCCCGGGTTGGCGATCCGGATCCTCGGTGAGGTAACAGCGGAGAAGTTGGCCATCCTGCGGGAGGCTGATTTTATCGTCCGGCAGGAAATCAACCGCCAAGGGGTCTACGGTCAACTTTGGCAAGCCTTTGCGGTCCTGCTACCGATCCGGACTGTGGGGGTGATGGGGGACCAGCGCACCTACGCCTACCCAGTGGTGCTGCGGTTAGTGGCGAGCGAAGACGGCATGACCGCTGACTGGGCCCGGGTGCCCTACGATCTCCTCGAGTGTATATCAACGCGGATCGTCAACGAAGTACGGGGGGTAAATCGGGTGGTTTACGATATCACCTCCAAGCCCCCCGGCACGATTGAGTGGGAGTAAGCGGGGGTCTTGTACTGACTAGTGTTGCAGGGCGTCGAGAGTGGCACGAGTACATGTCAGATGTGGGTCACCCTGTTCCGTGACTACTGTGTCCCGGTGATCAGAGACGCCACCAAGTTTTTTCTTACTATAGTATAATAGAGGCTAAAACTAAATCGCTGATGTCATGTCAACAGCAAGCTGCCATCAGAGGATAGTTCATGATGTCTGACTTGTGGGGTCTGATGAAAAAAAACAATCTACCGTGCTTTAAGTTTAAGTGGGCTGCCTCCCACACAGCGCCATGGGGGCTGCCGTCCGTGGCGCTGGAACGGGATACTGCCGGGGGCGAGTAGGTGCAATTCGTCCCCGACGGCCCCGACATCCCAAATGAACTTCTGCAGGCGCACGAGGAAGGGCGCGTTGTGTTTTTCTGTGGTGCAGGCATTTCCTACCCCGCAGGGCTGCCGGGCTTTGAGGGGCTAGTAGAGGGTATCTACACGTTGACTTATGCAGTGCGATTGGGTGTCGAGCAGAGAGCCTTCTGTTCCAAGGAGTACGACAAATGCCTACATCTGCTTGAGCAGCGCTTGCCTGGGGGGAGTTCGGCCGTCCGTCTCGCCTTGGAAAAGATTCTGACCCCTAAACCCGAGAGTGCCACTGATACCCAGGCTGCCCTGTTGCGACTAGGGCGCAGCCGTGAAGGCAAGCTGCAGCTGGTTACCACCAACTTCGACCGCCTCTTTCACTGGGCTGCCAAACGTACAGGGCAAGATTTCAAAAGCTACACCGCTCCAGAGCTGCCGATTCCGAAAAACAGCCGCTGGGACGGACTGGTTTACCTACATGGCCTACTCCCTGCCGATGGGGGAGACGAGAGGGCATTGGACCAACTGGTGGTTACTAGCGGTGACTTCGGTTTGGCCTATCTGAGTGAAGGCTGGGCAGCCCGCTTTGTGAGGGAGCTATTCCGTAACTACGTGGTCTGCTTTGTGGGCTACAGCATCAGCGACCCAATGCTGCGCTACATGATGGATGCCCTGGCGGCTGACCGGATGCGGGGTGAGGACGCGCCGCGGGCCTGGGCCCTAGGCAGTTTTGAGTCAGGGCAAGAGTCCCAGGAAGCCACTAGAGAGTCCCAGGAAGCCACTAGTTGGAAAGCTAAGGGCGTTGAACCTATTCTCTACAGGTCACACACTGCACACGATCACTCGTTGCTGCACCAGACCCTGGACAAATGGGCAGACACCTACCGTGATGACATGCAAGGTAAGGAAGCCATTGTTACTAAGTACGCCTGCTCCGAACTACGGGGGAGCACAAAGCAAGACAATTTCGTGGGCCGGATGCTGTGGGCGCTGTCGGACAAATCAGGCGTACCCGCCAAACACTTTGCAGGCCTCAACCCAGCCCCGCCCCTAGACTGGCTGTATTGTTTCTCTGGGCAGAACGAAGTCATATCCCAGCCCCATCTGGCAGACTGGCTGGCACGCCATTTGGATGACCCAAAGCTACTCATCTGGATGGCAAAAGAAAGTGGACAACTAGGCGACGGTTGGCCGTCGGTGATCAGACAGCAACTAAATTACCTTGCTTCACTAGAGCGGGATGGCAAGAATGATGAGCTAGATGGAATCCGCCTGAATTCCCCTAGAGCCATTCCCGGCCCCTCGATGCGAACCTTGTGGCGTCTTCTGCTCAGCGGTCGGGTGAAATCACCCCAGCAGAACACCGACCAGTATCCCTTACATGACTGGGAAAGGTGTCTTGAGCTAGAAGGACTGACCACCCCTCTTCGCCTGGAGTTGCGCGGACTGCTCGCGCCTCGGGTGACCTTAAAGCCACCGTTTCCTTGGGGCAACGATATGAGCACTGATCAGCTAGATAGCATCAGTCAGTTGGTGAACTGGGAGATCGTCCTAGCAGCCGATGATGTGCGTTATACACTGGGCAACCTGGCCAATAACGAACACTGGAAATCAGGTCTGCCGCACCTACTGGGGGATTTTCAGCAGCTATTGCGTGATGCTCTGGACCTATCACGGGAACTGGGGGGAGCTAACGACCATCACGACCAGTCATTACTGCATTTGCCATCTATTGAGCCGCACTGGCAAAACCGCGACTTCCGTGACTGGGTGATTCTGATCGAAGTGCTGCGCGATGCGTGGCTGGAGGTTCGCATCACCGAAAGTGCCCGCGCCGCGCACATCACCCGGGATTGGTTTGAGTTGCCCTACCCCACCTTCAAACGCCTCGCCCTATTTGCCGCTAGTCGGGATGATGGTTGCATTCCGTCCGAGCAGTGGGTTGAGTGGCTGCTGGCCGACAGCGGGCGGTGGCTGTGGTCTGAACATACACAACGGGAGGTGTGTAGGCTGTTCGCGCAGCAAGGGCAACGGTTGACAAGGACAGCACAGGAGCGCTTGGAGGCTGCCATCTTAGCTGGACCGCCCCACCGGGATGATCTAGAGCCTGATAGGTGGCTAGGTTTAGTGGATCGCCCTATCTGGCTGCGTTTAGACAAGCTGAAGCAGTCTGGCCTCATTCTGGGAGAGTTTGCATCAGCACGCCCGGCAGAAATTTCCCAAGCCAACGAGAGCGACGAGTTTCCGTACTGGATGGAGGACAACCTAGAGGTCGATATAGCCCCACGCAAGCGGCAGGATCTAGTGCAATGGCTCAAGAGGCCGCCTGAGAGAGGACCGTTCTCTGAAGACACATGGGGTGATGTCTGCCGAAAACACATGTTAAATAGCCTATGTGCACTGAGGGATTTAGCAGATGATGGTGTATGGCCTCTCCAGCGATGGACCGAAGCGCTGAGAGTCTGGGGCAGAGAGGGGAAAGGCAGAAGAGTTAAGCGGTCATGGCGTTATGCTGCGCCGCTGGTGCTACAGATGCTTAAGAATATTCCTGGGGAAATGGCAATGGCACACACCGTCACGTGGTGGATGCAGGCCACATCCAAGGCAATTACCCTCAACGCCGAAGATGAGAGCATTCTGCTGCAACTGTGCGATTGCGTGCTGGATTTGCCGCTGGAAGCTGCTACTGGCAGTAGCGACTCTGTTTTTGGAGCTATCAATCATCCCGTCGAGCACATCACAGAGGTGCTGGTCAAGCTCTGTCTCAGACGTGATCCAAACGACGGCGATCAAATCCCAGACAACATTAAGCCCTTCTTCACCAGGATCTGTGATGTGCAGGTGGACTGGTTTCGCCCCGGCCGGGTGGACTGGTTTCGCCCCGGCCGGGTGGTGTTGGGTTTATACCTGATCACACTTTTCCGCCTAGACCGGCTGTGGACTGATGAGCACCTTCTGCCGTTATTTAGTTGGGATAATCCAACCGAAGCCAAGGCAATGTGGCAACACTTCCTCCGTTCACCGCGCGTGCACCTGCCCTTGTTTACAGCTCCAGCCTTCAAGCCGCAGTTTCTCGAGAGTGCAAGGCACTACGATGACCTTGGTGAACACCGCCAGGTTTTTGCTAGCTTCCTAACGAGCGCCGCCTTAGAACCAATCGAAGGATACACGACCGATGATTTCCGGTCTGTAATTGCTGCACTGCCACTAGAGGGCCTAGAACAGTCCGCGCGAGAATTATCTAAGGCCATCGAAGGTGCCGCTAGCCAACGTGAGGAGTACTGGAAGAATCGCGTACAACCTTTCTGGCAAAACGTCTGGCCCAAGGACCGCAAACTGGTCACCCCTCGTATAATCCAGTCCTTGATCCTGATGGCCCTTGCCGCCCGGGGTGAGTTTCCGGCCGCCTTGGCTGAGGTGAAATACTGGCTGCAACCCATTGGATACCTGCACTACATTCTTGATCGTCTGAGCGGGTCTGGTCTGTGCAGTAAATCCCCAGAGGCAGCATTGCAACTGCTATATGAAGTGATTAACGCTCAATCGTCGTGGTCCCCGGATTTGGGTCAATGCTTAGACAAGATCGCGCAGGCCGATCCAAACCTTGCCCAAGATCCCCGTTATCTCAGACTCCGAGAGCATTGCCGTCAGCATGGAATGTAGGCAAAGGCAGGCTAAATGGGACCAGAGGCCGGTAAACCAACCTACGATGCTCTGTCCGCCGAGCAAAAACGCCACAGACTCCTAGAAGTGGCGGGGTCATTTTTGCGCCTAGGTACCATCGCTTTCGGGGGGCCGGCGGCCCACATCGCCATGATGGACCAAGAGTTTGTCGGGCGGCGCCAGTGGGTCAGCCGCGAAAAGCTCCTAGACCTGTTGGGCATTACCAACCTCATCCCCGGTCCCAACTCCACAGAGTTGGTGATGCATCTAGGCTGCGAGCAAGCCGGGTGGCGGGGCCTGATCCTGGCAGGGACCTGTTTTGTCTTGCCAGCCATGGGGATGGTATGGGCCTTGGCTATCCTGTACAGCCACTATCAGACGCTTCCCCAGCTCCAAGCCCTGCTCTACGGGATCAAACCGGTGATCATTGCCATCACCCTCCAGGCCCTCGGGAATTTAGGTCGCAAGGCCGTTAAGGATATTCCTACGGCCCTGGCAGTCTTGGGGGCCGGGGCAGGTTATTTCAGTGGTTTCAGTCCCATCCTCCTGGTGGTGGGCTTGGGGGCGGGGGTGATGGTGGTTAAGAACTGGCAGCGCCTCAGTTCCCCCCTGGGACTAATTCCTATACCCGGGTCCTGGGTCCTGGCCGTCAGTAGTTCACCCCCTAGCTCTGTGGGCTGGCTGAGTGTGTTGACGTTCTTTCTCAAGATTGGCTGCGTGCTCTACGGCAGTGGCTACGTCCTGTTGGCCTTTCTCCAGCAGGACTTAGTGGAGCGCCACCATTGGCTGACGTCCCAGCAGCTTTTGGACGCAGTGGCAATCGGCCAATTCACCCCAGGGCCAGTATTCACCACGGCTACCTTTATTGGTTACCTCCTGGCGGGTAACCCCGGCGCTATCGCCGCCACGGTGGGCATTTTTTTGCCGGCCTTTTTCTTCGTGTGGCTAGTGCGCCCTGCAGCCGCCTGGCTACGTCAATCCCGGTGGGCAAGCAGCCTCCTAGACGGGGTGAATGCTGCCTCCCTAGGGTTGATGGCCAGTGTTACCTGGGTACTGGCCTGGTCCGCCCTAGTTGACAAACTAACCCTTACTCTGGGGGTGGTGAGTCTAGGGGTACTGCTGCGCTGGCGGCCCAATTCAGTTTGGCTAGTGCTAGCCGGTGGCGGGGCTGGGGTCCTCGCCTGGATCAACAAATGAGCACCCTTATCAATCCCCAGTCACCTTCAATTTCTCAAATAGGACCGCCAAGGGGCGGGGATCCGGGGGCAAGGCAGCCGAGTCGCGGTAGGCAATCTCAACCTGATGGATACCAGGCTGAGCAGCCAGGGGCACCCTGAGGTCCTGAAATTGACCAGTCCGGGGGAAGTGATAGACGTATACCCGGGTGCCATCTAACCTAATAGTCATCACTTGCCCGGGCTTGAGGGTCAGGCAGCGCAGCTGCAGGACCGCAGCACCGGTGGCGGGAATGTTTACCTGGAAGCTAGTCACAGGACCAAGGCCCCAGCGGACTTGCTTGGTGGCCCCGAGCTGGGGGTAGGGGCCTTCTAGGGCACCCAGGTTGACTGGATTGGCCAAGCCCTGGAAGGGCGAGGGGAGGCTATAGGTGGCCACAAAGGGGCCGTTGGCCTGGGCGACGTAATTTGAGACTGAGAACAGCTTCAACTCCTTAAATAGGACCGCCAGGGGCCGGGGGTCGCGGGCGGTAGAGGTCCAGTGCTGGTAATTGATTTCTATCCGGTGAGCGCCCGGGGGTACCGGTACTTCCCAGGAGTCGTACTGAGCGAGTTTGGTAAAGCGATGGACTGATACTAGCTGCCCGTCTACTTTAATGCTCATAACCTGGCCGGGGGTCAGGGCCGTGGCAGTCAGGACTAATTTAGCGCTCTGGCCTGGGTTGACCTTGACCCCAAAGGTGGTTCGGGGACCAAGGCCCCAGCGCCCCGACCAAGGGCCACTCCCGGGGAGCTTTTCCGGGGGGCCTAAATTAGTGGGCTGGCTGAGACCGGCAAAGGGAGGAGTCTTTACGTACAGCAACACTTTGCCTCCGCCGTAGGGATTGGGATAAGTCTGTAAGAGATTAAAGTTGGGGTCTTGATCCAAAGCCGCCAGCAACTGAGCCTGGAGGTTGGCAGCGGGTAGGTAGGGGATCAAGTCTTGATCGTCAGCACTGAAGGCTACCACGTACTCCCTGGTCTCATCCATGTAGTTCACGTAGGCAGGGACCTGGTTAGGGTTTTGGGAGTGCTGCTGCAGCCACAGGTTCAGAACCGAGACGTTGGGAAGGCCACCGCGAGAGATGTTGGGGATGGGGATGATACCGAGAGATGGGACAAATCGATCGGGGAAATAGTCTCGTTTGCTAACAAAGTCCAGAGTCCCGTCATTTAGGTAGGGAGTGACACCCACAAAGAAGGGCTGAATCAGCTGCTGGTCGAGGTGAGCGATGCCATGGCGGTAGACGGCATCCCGGGTGATGGTCTGGTAGATCAGCTCCACGAGTCCCCGCCGGTATTTGATCTCGGCGGCTGTGCCGATGGTTTCTCCTCCTTGAAGGTTGCGCAGGGGCCAATGGAACCCCCCGAGGGCAATGGCCCCCAGAGCGGTCATCCCCAGGGTTTTGAGCCACCCCCGGCCCCAGTCCGAAATCCCGTGGAGCCAAGCTACCATCTGCACTGTATTGAGGAGAATTAAGCTCTGCAGTTGCACACCGAAGAAAGGGCTGAGAACCCCTCCCTTAACTGCTGATACGGTCACGATGAGGTAGGCTGTACCCACCAGGACCGCCAATCCCAAGCCCCGACCCACCCCCCGGCGGCCCCTCAAAACTACCCCTGCACAAAGACTCACCAAACCCAACCAAACCCACCACCAAGCCCCCAGCATAAAAGCACCGCCCGGGCCGGTTAGATAATAGGTTAGGTTCGCCTGCAGGCTTTGATGAACTTCCCAGGCGGCGAGGGTGCTCCCGAAGACATCGACTATGTACTCAGTGAGGGCAGGGAGAGCCATCAGGTAGTACGGCAACGCCACCACCAGGGCGACCCCTAGGGTGAGGGCATTCACGGCCAGGAGCCGCTGCCGGCCGGTGCCCGCTATCCAGTCAATTAGGCTAGCCACCAGTAAAGCCAGCACTACAGTGGTGAGCGTAACGGGAAATGTAGATGCCTTGGTGAGCAGGGCTAGGCCTATCAGGCAGCCAACTACCACCTGGGTTCTAGGGCTACTAGTTAACCAAGGCTGTTCAAAAATCAAAATTATGGTGCTGGCACTCAGCAGGCCCCAGATAATATCCGGCCGACACTCCAAAATCAAATTCTCCGTCAGCGGCCAACTTAGGGTACTCGCCACTAGGGTTACCCTCAGGACAACGGGCAACTCCCGCCCGAGATATTCTCCAAACACCAGCAGCAACCAGACTAGAACTCCATTGAGGAGGGGAGGAGCCCAAGGATGGACACCAAAAATTGCAAAGGCGAGAAAAGCCTCTAGGGTGCTAAAGGGAGAGTGGGGCGGATGTTTGACCAGATCGGCACCTAGGGCGCCAAAGCCGCCGTTGTAAAAGATTTGCAGCCGGTCCAAGCCATCGTTGAAATAGGTGATGTCATCGAAGGTGGGGGGAAAAGCTAAACTGCCCTGCCGGAGGGACTGCAGTACAATGACGAGGGTATATAGGAGCGCCACCGCTAGCCAGACTCGGTAGTGAATCTGCCCTGATTGGCCGCCTTGTGGTGCTAGGTTGCTCGTAGTCATAGGGTTGATTGGTGGGCTGTAGCAGGTGGGAGGAGGATTATTAATCTGGGGCGCCTGACCCGCAAGGGTGCATAGGGTTAAGTCAGCTAGATTGTAAAGCAGTAGCTGTCCAGGGTTGGTAACTGATTTTCACCTAGGAAGCGCCCTACCGGCACCTCCCGGGAGTCGGAACTGAGCCAGTTTGGTAAAACCATAGACCAGGCACCCGTTTGCCTTTTGCGTACCTGGAAATCCGTCTTTAAACCTCAAAATTTAATACTGATGTTCGCAAATACATCCTGCGTGTGTTGCAACCTATGGAGGACTAGAATCCATGGCGGCCCCACAAAGCGTTTATCCTCATGCCAGTTTTATCCCTCGGGAGGTTACAGAAGCGTCTCCGCCCCGTAGGACCTACGGATTCGACTTGCCGATGAATTGGCACAAATGACTGTAAGCCAGGTGTTTGAGCCCCTGCAAGACTTGTCTTCAGGCAAGGGTGTATCGAGGGACAATCACTTGCCCTGGTGAGATTGACCTAGCCCCAGATGCCATGTAAGATGCCATACGGGAGCACGGCGAGTGGGTTCCGGCTTGAGCCAGCGGGACTGTTGCGCCGGCCATTCTGGTTTGGGCAGTAAAAGGCCAAGAAATCCGGCAACTGTTCGCCTGACGGCAGGAGTTAGGACTTTCCCGATTGTGGAGATGGTTACCTAAAAAATGGATCACGTTACTCTATCTGTCATAGTGCCATGCTACAACGAAGAGCGCGGTATACATGAGTTGCACTATCGCGTCACCAGAGTCTGCCAGGCGCACATTGGTGATTCCTATGAACTGCTCCTCATTAACGATGGATCTCGTGATACAACTTGGCAACTCATGAAGGAAATCGCCGGGTTGGACCACCATGTGGTGGCCATTAACCTATCGCGGAACTTTGGGCACCAATTGGCTCTGTCCGCTGGTCTTCAACTATGTCGCGGAGAACTGATATTTATGTTGGATGCTGATTTACAGGATCCACCAGAGTTACTTCCTGATATGGTAGCCCGCCTTAATGAGGGTTTTGACGTGGTGTATGGCCAGCGGATTAAGCGTGAGGGTGAGACACTCTTCAAGAAAGCTTCGGCATTCGCTTTCTATCGGCTACTTAACAAGTTAGTTGACATCGACATCCCCCCTGATACAGGAGACTTCAGACTTATCAATAGGCGGGTGGTGGATATCCTGAACAAAATGCCAGAGCACTATAGATTCATCCGAGGTATGGTGAGTTGGATTGGTTTACGTCAAACGGCTTTCCCCTATGAGCGTGCTGCCCGCTTCGCAGGGGAAAGTAAATATCCTATACGGAAGATGCTAAGGTTCTCCATGGACGCGATCACTAGCTTCTCCGTACGCCCCCTCCGCCTCGCATCCTATATTGGGATTCTCTTCGGTGTTTGTGCATTCTTCTTACTGCTGTACATAATAATTAACTATTTCCTTGGTTATAGCGTGAAGGGGTGGACATCCCTAGTAGTACTCATCCTCTTTCTCGGAGGCATTCAGCTAATAGTTGCAGGGGTGATGGGTGAATACCTAGGAAGGCTTTATATTGAGGCTAAAGGGCGTCCTATGTTCGTCATCCAGGAGATCATCTCGAACTCCACATCACAGTCCTGATCATAAAGACCTACAAGAAGGTGATATAAAATGCAGAACAATCCGCCTCCCCAACCGCACGATGTGGAACGCCTGCGTGCCGAATTTGATCTGTTAGCCGACGAATACCGTGATCAACATGCTATAAACGTGGCTATCACGGGCGAGGGGCCAGAATATTTTGCCGAGTACAAGATAGCTGACCTGTCAGACCTCGTGGGCACCAAAGGGCTTAGTGCTCGGCAAATCCTTGATTTCGGCAGCGGTATCGGAAACTCGATTCCCTATTTCCGCAAGTACTTCCCTGCAAGTGAGTTGCACTGTGCCGACGTGTCTGCGCGTAGTATCGAAATTGCCCAGACACGTTTCCCTGGAGCAGAGCAGTATCACCTACTCGTTGATCGTCATATTCCACTACCACCACAAAGCATTGATATAGTGTTTTCAGCCTGTGTGTTTCATCACATAGCACACGAGGAACATGAACACTGGCTGACCGAATTGCGACGCATTACGAAACCGGGAGGGCTTCTGGCAATATATGAACACAACCCGCTGAATCCACTCACGGTTAGGGCTGTGAATACCTGTCCACTAGACGTCAATGCCAAACTCATCCGTGCTAGTGTGATGCGCCAGCGGGTACTGGCGAGCGGATGGACAGGGGCCCATAAAGACTACCGGTTGTTCTTTCCATCGTTACTTAGATCCTTGCGTCCCGCCGAACGGCATTTAGGGTGGCTTTTCCTTGGGGCCCAATACCGCATAGCTGCCACGTGCTCGATATGATGGACATGTCACGCCAGTCAGTGCGGCACCGTTGGCACCATTAACACATCTATTAACCCGGCCATAATCTGCGCGCCTATGCTTTTTTTGCAGGCGACAGCAGTTGGCCGGCGCCGGCGATCGCTAGGGAGTTTCACAAATAGTCAGGGGAACTCTTTCTGCCCCAGTTGGCCGCCTTGTGGTGCTAGGTTGCTCGTAGTCATGGGGGGGATTGGTTCCTGGGGCCGTAGAGGGCAGTAAAGCGGCTATTAAGTTGAAGCTCCTGCTCTGGAACCATAAATAGTGCTAGGCGGCGAAAGAGTACTGCCAAGGGCCGGGGGTCTCGGGCGGTAGATGTCCAGTGTTGGTAACTAATTTCTACCCGGTGAGCGCCCGGGGGTACCGACACCCCCCAGGAGTCGTACTGAGCTGGTTTGGTAAAGCGATGGACTGACACCAACCGCCCGTCTACTTTAATGCTCATAACTTGGCCTGGGGTCAAGGCCGTGGCTGTTAGGAGTAATTTGGCGCTCTGGCTTGGGTTGACGTTGACCCCAAAGGTGGTCCGGGGACCATAGCCCCAGCGGCCTGACCAGGGGTCACCCCCGGGGAGCTTTTCCAGGGGACCTAAATTGGTGGGCTGGGCAAGGCCAGTAAAGGGAGGAGTCTTCACGTACAGCAGCACTTTGCCCCCCCCGTAGGGATTGGGATAAGTCTGTAAGAGATTAAAGTTGGGGTCTTGATCCAAAGCCGCCAGCAGCTGAGCCTGGAGGTTGGCACCAGGTTCGAAGGTGAACCGATCCTGGTTGTCAGCACTAAACGCCACCACGTAGTCTGCGGCAGGGTCTATCTCCCTCAGGTAAGCAAGGGGCTGGTCAGGGTTTTTTGACGACTGTATCCCTAGGGCCAAGGAGGCGTAATTGTGCAGGTTGCGGGCATTAATGAATGTGTCGGGATAGTAATTGTGCTTAAACATAAAGTCGAGTATGGAGTCATTCAGATAAGCAGTAGAACCAAGGAAAAAGGGCACAATTGGCCGCTGGTCTAAGTGGGTAATTCCCTGGCGGTAGGCCGCGTCCTGGGTGATGGTCTGGTAGAGCAGCTGAGCAATCCCGCGGCGGTATTTGATCTCAGAGGCTGTAGCTATGGTTTCCACGTCATCACGGTTACGCAGATGCCACTTAAAGGTCCCAAGGCTGATGGCTGCTAGGGCTAAAACTCCTAAGGTTTTGACCCACCCCAGGGATGGTCGAGAACCCAAAGCCCCATGGAGCCAAGCGGTCATCTGAATCATAGTCAGGAGGATTAGGCTGTGCAGCTCAGACCCCAGAAAAGGGTTAAGGATGCCTCCTTTAACTGCCGAGACGGTCACAATTAAGTAGGCCAAGCCTATCATAATGGCCAAGCCTAGGGCTCGCTCCACCTGCCCAAACAAGCGACGGCTAAGAACTACTCCTGAACAAAGACCAACCAAGGCTCCCCAGACCCATAACCATTGTCCCAGCACAAATCCGCCACGGTCTGCATCCAGATAATAGGTCAAGTTGTCTAGCAGACCTTGCTGAATGGCCCAAGCCCCATAGAAGCCGTTATAGTTATCGACTATGTACTGGGTGATAGCAGAAAGAGCGGTGAGGTAGTAGGGCAGGGCAATTAGGAAGGCAATACCCAGGGTAAGCCCATTCACCACCAGGACTCGCCGCCACTTTAAGCAATTACCCCCTAGCAGGTCAATGACGCTGGCAATCCCGAGGGAGGCAACTGCCGTGACGATGGTCACCGGAAATGCTGAGGGCTTGGTTAACAGCGCCAGACCAAACAGAACCCCTGCAGCCACTCGCGGGAGAGTCTGCCTGGTTAACCAGGGCCCCTCAAAAACCAGAACCACAGCAGCGGCGTTTAGCAAGCCCCACAGGGTATCTGGGCGACACTCCAAAATCAAGTTCTCAGTCAGTGGCCAACTTAGACAACTACTGACCAGGACCAATCTCGCTGCAGGGGGTAATTCCCGACCTAGGTACTCCACAAATGCCAGCAGTGGCAACACTAACAGCCCATTTAGGAGCGCAGGAGCCCAATGATGGACGCCAAAGATTGCAAAGGCGAAAAAAGCCTCCAGGGTACTGAAGGGAGAGTGGGGCGGACTATTAATTAGGTCCTTGGTCAGGGCCAGGAAACCGCCGTTGTAAAAGACCTGAAGACGGTCTAGGCCGTCGTTAAAATAAATAATGTCATCGTAGGTAGGCGGGAGGGCCAAGACCCCTTGCCGGAGGGACTCGTTGACAGTCACTAGAGTATAGATGAGAGTGACAATCAGCCAGACTAAATAATGAATTCGTACTGATTTTCCAGCTTGAGGTATTAGGTCACTCATCACAAAAATGGTCTAGAAGTATCATCTCGGACGAGGGTGGAGGGAGCAGCACGCAAAAACGGCCTAGCAGTCCTAGGCAGGGATTTTGACTTGCAGATCTTTTTACCATGGCCACTACTCCATCTTCAGTCATGATCATGCCAGCTAATCAGCTGCAGGATTGATCCTGACTAGGGTCCGACAAATCCTAGGCGCGCCAAAGGCTAGGGTCAATCCCATCTATTTCCAGTCACACCGAGAAAAACCTACTAACCAACTTGGCAGCAAGGGGACAGGCGTTGATTTTATGAGCCTCGCCTAGAATTCATCTAAGCTAATTCCGGCCGCAAACCCTCCAAGAAGGGCACTTCAAAGCACTTTTCATGCATTACCGGCCCATGGCCAAAGTACCCATCTTCCCCAAACAACTCACCATGGTCAGCAGTGACAATGAAGTAGGTGTTAGCAGGACACTTAGCAAACAGTTTTCCCACCAAATTATCTATGTACTCCACACAGGTAACCTGTTGCCGGCGCAGCCGTTCCATCTCCTGGGGGTCAAAAAATTCCCCGGGTTGACTTTGCTCATCGGTCAACAGGAACTCGTCCATTTGTTTAAATACCCCATGGACCCCAGAAATATGGGGTAGGGCGTCCCCCTCAAGCATGTAGGGGTAGTGTGTCTCACCTAAATTCAAAAAGTAGAAACACAAGTCGTCATCAAAGTCCATCTGCTCCACCATAGTGGCAAAGTCGTTATGGTGAGGCATTTGAATGTATTCGTGAAAGTATTTATTGATACTGGTGAAAGGATTGAGTACTGGTAGGGAAACCCGAGCCATGGTAGTGTAGCCCAGGCCCTGGAGAACTTTGGGCAGGGATAGTTGCGGCAGGAAATTTTTGAAGGATAGCTCAGTGACTCCTAACCGACCAACCCACTTGCTAAATTCTTTTTTGTAGACCTCAGAGGCAAACACCCCGCGGGGACTGGTGTGGGGAATCATGCCCATGAGTAGGGCATAGTGAGAGGGAGAGGTCCAAGAGGCGTAGCTGTAGCGTCTCTGCACTTGCCCCAACCGGTCCAGATTTGGGGTTGCCGCTGCCACGTAGGTGTCGTAGCGACAGCTATCTAGAATAATGTAGACAAGATGATGGGCCATGAGGGGCGGGGACTAGGGTCAGGGGAATCTAGAGTAAACTGACAATACGGACTGCGAAGCCTCACTACTCTGGCAGTACCAAGAGGCCAAAGCTCACCGGTAGGCGCCCCGGAGTGAGGCGATACAGCCCCAGGTTCAATCCCTCACCACCATCTCTCAAGGGATTAGCCTACGCCGCTGGTGACGGTCGGACAGGAGCGCCTTGGCTGAGGCGCGATAGTTATTGGCCAACTCTTCCCAGTCTTCCAGGTCATCACTAAGTTCTAGAGAGTCCAGATCCAGGCTCCCCGCCCCGCCCTCCGCCGCCAAGAGGGTGGAAGCGCGATACTCTTCGGTAGCTTCCTTATGCAAGCCTTGGCCAGCAAATATGTCGCCCCAAAGTTTGTGCACCAGGGGGGCTAGGCGGGGACTCTGGGGCAACTGCCGCAGCATGCGACTCGCCTCATCCCAGACCTTGGCCGCGGTCAGCTTGACCACCAAATTTATGGTGGCAGAGGGGGGTAGGTCTCCATGGAGCCTGGTCACTTCCTGGAAAGCCTCCTTTGCTAAGGTCACCTCTCCTTGGCTGAGGTAGACTTTCCCCAGTTGCACCCGGGCTAGCCAGTTTTCCGGGTCAATGGCTAGCCAGCTTTTCAACTCCTGGGCGGCCTCGTCCAACTTATTCTGATTGGCGTAGGCCTGGGCTAGGCCCATCCGGGCTGGCCCTAGCTGCGGGTCTAGGCGCAGGGCCTTCTTGAACTGTTCAATTGCCTCGGGAAACTGCTTCTGCTTAGTTAAAACCTGCCCCAAACCAGCGTAGGCTTGAGCTAACTTCGGGTCAAGGTTGAGGGCTGATCTGAACTCTTCCGCAGCCTTTGCAAGATTTTCCTGACGTGAGTACACCTGACCGGCAGCGAGGAAGGCTTTAGGGTTCAGGGGGTCAAGACGCATGACCGTTTGCAGATGCACAAGAGCTTGGTCGTAATCCTTCTGCCGCAGGAGGGTCAAACCTAAGCCAAGATGAGCGCCTTTAGAGTTGGGATTCTCCTCTAGAAGATTGGCAAACAGAGTGCGAGCGTCCGTCAGGCGCTTTTGCTGCATCAGAGACATACCTAGTCTCAGTTGCTCTTGATTATCTTTACCCAGGCGTTTAATTTTAGGGGTGAAGGACATAGGAAAGAGGAGAGTTAACTGGAGGAGAGGATTCAGGATTAGGAAACACCGGCAGCCTGAATCATTTCGGCCAATTGACCTTCTTGGTAGAGCTGAATTAGAACATCGGAGCCACCCACAAACTGACCGTTGATGTAGACCTGGGGAATTGTAGGCCAGTTGGAGTATTCTTTAATCCCCTGACGAATATCCCAGTCTTCTAACACGTCTACGGTTTCGTAGTTGGCACCTAAGGAGTTCAAAATCTGCACCACATTGTTAGAAAAGCCACACTGGGGCATTAGCTTATTGCCCTTCATAAACACTACAATCTTGTGGCTTTGGGTCAGGGTTTCTAGGCGGGTCTGGAGTTCAGGGGTCATAGGGGATTTAGGGAGTAAGGGTTTTTAGGCTCAAGGCATGAATCGCTTCCGTGGCCATGGCTTGCTGAAGGGCAGCATAGACGAGTTGGTGTTGTTGCACCAGGCCTTTGCCTGCGAATTCCCGGGAAACTACGATCACCTCGTAGTGGTCACCTCCCCCAGTCAGGTCATTAACCTGGACTTGGGCATCGGGCAGAGCCCCTTGAATCATTTCCTTGACTTGAGTAGGGCTGATCATGCAGGCTACAATCTCACCACAATTGTCCCCATTCTAACCCATGGGATTCTGGTCAGACCCAGGGAATCGGGATGACCACCCCCTCATCTGCCGACCAGGGGGGTGCCACTGCCCCGCTCGGGAGCTAGGACAGAAACCCTCGACAGGGCCAGCCATTGATGTTGCCGGCCTTACCAGGGTCAAGCCAGCCGTCCTTATAACCATTCACCCCCAACAGGGCCCCCAGAATTTTCACCGTCAGGCTGTAACGGCTAATCAGGTCCGATAGCTAGGAACCGGCACCCGGGTCTAGGTAAGGCTCCCAGATGCCTCAAACTGCGGTGATTCGATACTTTCGTTGGGAAAAACCTTCAATCCGGACTGAGGCTCAATGAGCTCCTAGTGACTTTTGTGGCGCATCCCGGCCCAGCGCCCCACAAAGTGTTTAGCAATCAAGGTAATAAAGGCCAGACAAGCCAGAAGGACAGCGGCAGAGTAGGCGGCTTGCGTGTCGTACCCCACGTAAGCTTCCCAGACGTACAGGGGTAAGGTTTGAGTTTTACCAATGATGTTGCCAGAGACCACGGCGACAGCCCCGAATTCCCCCATGGCGCGGGCGTTGCAGAGAATTAAGCTGTATAGCAGGCTCCAGCGAATGGATGGCAGGGTAACCCGCCAGAAGGTTTGCCAAGGGGTAGCTCCTAGGGTCAGGGCAGCTTGCTCTTGCTCGGTACCGTTTTCTTCTAGGGCCGGCATCACCTCCCGAGCAATGAAGGGCATGGTCACAAAGACCGTGGCCATAATAATTCCTGGTAGGGCAAAGATAACCTTGATTTGGTGGCCTTCTAACCAAGGTCCAAACCAGCCGTTTTTGCCGTACAGCAACACTAACATTAGTCCGGCCACAACCGGGGAGATAGAGAAGGGCAAGTCAATAATGCTGATCAATAGGGTGCGGCCAGGAAACTGGTGATGAGCAATTGCCACTGCTGCCGCTAACCCGAAGATGGTGTTTAGGAGCACGGCGATGGCCGCAGCCATCAGGGTCAAACCCGCGGCATGCAAGAATGGGGGATTTGTCAGAGCCGTCAGAAAACCATTCAAGCCACCCCTGAAGGCTTGGACAAAGATGTTTAGAGCCGGCAGCAGGAGCACCAAGGTCAGGAAAATTACCACAAAGCCAATCAACAACCACTGGCGCCAGACCCTTGACCGGGGCCCCGGCAGCCGTGGTCCGTCAATCGGTAATGGGGGAGGCTCAACCATAACGGTGTCCTAGGGCTTGCAGAAGATTAATCACCACCAAAATCGCCAGGGAAATCAGCAGCAGCACAGTCCCAATCACCGTGGCCCCAGTGTAGTCAAACTCTTCTAGGTGCTGGTAGATTAACACCGGGGCGATTAGGTCCCGGAAGGGAATGTTGCCAGAGATTATCACCACCGACCCGTACTCGCCCACGGCCCGGGAAAAGCCTTGGGCTACTCCGGTTAAGATGGCTGGCATCAGGGGAGGCAGCAAGACCCGCCTGAAGGTTTGCCAATCTGAAGCCCCCAGGAGCCAAGCTGCCTCCTCGGTCTCCACTTCCAACATCTGGAGGACGGATTGGACAGTCCGCACCACAAACGGCAGGGAGATAAAAATCATAGCTACCATTACCCCCAAGCGGGTAAAGGATACCTTGATCCCCAGGGGCGCTAACCAGGATCCAATCCAACCGGCATCACTGTAAATGGTTGACAGGGTGAGGCCGGCCACCGCCGTGGGAATCGCAAAGGGTAGGTCAATAGCGGCATCCAGCAGACGTCTACCGGGAAACTCGTAGCGCACTAGTACCCAGGCAATTACTACCCCCGCTAGACCATTGATCATGGCAGCACTCAACCCGGTAGTGAAGGTGACATTGTAGGCGGACAGGGCTACTGGATTAGTGGCGATGGCCCAGATATCTTTGAGGTCGAGGCTACTAGCCCGTAACACTAGAGCCGCTATGGGCAGCAGGAGGACCACGGTCAAATACAGCCAGGTGATTCGCCAGGGCCAAGAAAGACGGCCCAGACTACCTAGTCGAGTAATTAACGTGGAGACCAGGTTCTGAAAGGTCTTAGCCATGGGGGTCTTGGTAACAGGGAGGGCACTAGAGGCAACACTTAACTACTGGCCGAGTTTGGATTGGATCTGGTCAAATAGAGCCCCATCGGCAAAGAACTCCTTTTGCACCACATCCCAACCCCCCAGGTCCTGAACCGTAAAGAGTTTAGTGACCTGGGGAAACTGGCGAGAAAACTCCTTAGCCACCCCGGGGTCGCTAGGTCGAAAGCCCGCCTTAGCAAACTCTCGTTGGGCAAAGGGAGTGAACAGAAACTTGACAAAAGCCTCGGCAACTTCCCGAGTCCCGTGTTTATCTACATTCGCATCAACTACCGCCACCGGATTATCTACGGAAATGTTTACCTCCGGCACCAGGTAGGGTTGGCTATTCCCTCTGCGTTTTGCCAGGAGTACCTCATTTTCGTAGTCAATTAGCACATCACCCTGGCCTTGCCGATAAAAAGCGCCCGTGGCTTGGCGAGAATCCTCAGGCAGTATGGGTGTATGCTGATATACCTGGGTGACGAAATTTGTCGCCGCCGCTGTAGTCCCCCCAGTCTGGGTGACGGACCCCCAAAGGGCCATAAAGTTCCAGCGGGCTCCCCCTGAGGTTTTCGGGTTAGCGGTGATCACCTGGACATCATCTTTGACTAAGTCTGACCAGGAATTAATCCCCTTGGGGTTGTTGGGCCGGGTCACCAGGGCCACCACCGACTTGGCGACAATGGCATGGTTGGGGGCTCTTGTTTCCCAACCAGGTTTGATTAGACCTTTTTTCGCCATCTTATCCACATCCGGGGCCAGGGATAGGGCTACTACATCGGCATCCAGACCATCGATTACGGCTCGGGCTTGGGCACCGGACCCCCCGTAGCTCTGATTGATCGTCACCCTCTGGTTGTGCTCTTGCTGCCACTGCTGGGTGAACTGAGGAATAATTTTGGCGTAGGCAGCCTCGGTGACCGCGTAGGATACCAGGGTCAGCTCTAGGGGTTTGGGTCCCACAGCATTAGTTGGGTTGGGTTGGTTGGAAGCCGTGCAAGCCGCCATCCCTGCCAAGACCCAAAATCCCACCACAAACGGCACTACCCAGCCGGGATAGTTGGCCATCCAGGGGCGTAGGCGGCGGGTTGACTGTCTCGATTTAGACAGCAAATCCCGAGGGGTGGTCATGGCTGGGTCTCCTGAGATTACGGTATTCCGATAGAAATTTAGTAATTTCTCCAGGAGAGTTTATCATATCCCCCGAGAAGCTGCCAGGAAAATGCTAAGTTCCGTCGCCCTCAGCAATCACCCGACTACTCCCTACCTAGGCACTCACCAGGCTCTGGTAATCATGGATCACTACTGCCCTTGGTTTTGCTGCCAAGTAGCCCACAAGTCCGGGCGGCGGGTACGGGTGCGCTCCTGTTGTTGGTCTCGACGCCAGGCGGCAATGTCGCCGTGGTGACCGGACAAGAGCACCTCGGGAACAGCCCAACCCCGGAAAACCGGCGGCCGGGTGTATTGGGGATAGTCTAAAAGCCCTTCAGCAAAACTCTCAGTGGCTAGGGAGGCAGCCTTGCCTACGGTGCCCGGGAGGAGCCGCACCACCCCATTAATCAGCGCTAAAGCCGGAATCTCGCCCCCCGTGAGCACAAAGTCGCCGAGGGATATTTCCCGGTCCGCCAGGTAACTTACCCGCTCGTCTACCCCTTCGTAGTGGCCACAGATTAAAACCAGCTGGTCGTAGCTAGCGGCCAGGCTCTGCACTAGGGCTTGGTTAAGGGTTTCCCCCTGGGGGGTGAGCAAAATCACCTGATGGCGCTCCCGGCGAGGCAAGGACTCCACCGCTGCAAAAATTGGTTCTGGTTTCAAGACCATGCCCACCCCCCCCCCGTAGGGCTCATCATCTACCCGCCGGTGCTTATCGGTACTGAAGTCCCGGGGGTTGACGAGGTTGACTTGGGCAATTCCCCTAGTCAGGGCTCGGCCAAGCAGACCAATGGTCAGAGGGGCCAGGAAAAACTCGGGGAAGAGGGTGACTACATCAACCCGGTAGGGTAGGAAAACCATAGGCTAGGGAGGGGATAGGCACGGGGCGACCCTTAGGAAGCAGTGTAATCCCCCGACTCTCCCCCCGTTTTACTTAGGAGCCCAATGGCCTCAATCTGGATCGTCTTCTCCAGCGCTTTAGCCATATCGTAGAGGGTCAAGGCAGCCACACTAACTGCCGTCAGGGCTTCCATCTCCACCCCAGTTTCCGCCTTAGTTTTCACCTGGGCGCAGATCTGATAACCAGGCAGGTCGGGGTCAGGGATTAGTTCCACCTTAATGCTCTGGAGCGGTAGGGGATGGCAAAGGGGGATGAGGTTAGCGGTTTGCTTAGCAGCCATGATCCCCGCCAGACGAGCTGTCCCGACCACGTCCCCCTTAGGAGCATTCCCAGCAGCAATGGCCGCAAAGGTCTCCGGCAGCATGCGCACCCGCGCCCCGGCTGAGGCCTGACGGAGGGTGACCGCCTTGGCCGACACGTCCACCATCCCAGCTTGGCCTTGGGAGTCTAGATGGCTTAAGGTACTCAAGCGCCTAGGGCCTCGGCAACCTCGGTCAGGAGCAGCTCTTGGCTGGTGCGGTCTTGGCGGCGCACCACCTCCACTTTCCCCTGGGCCAGGGACCGGCCGGGGACGATCCGGAAGGGAATACCAATCAGGTCTGCGTCCTTAAACTTGACTCCAGCAGACTCCGGGCGGTCGTCTAGCAGGACCGAGATACCAGCCGCGGTGAGCTGGGCGTACAATTGCTCGGCGGCCGCCATCTGCGCCGTATCGGTGATCCGGGGCACCGAAATGATCGCCCGGTAGGGAGCAATGGCCAGGGGCCAGATAATACCGTCCTGGTCGTGGGACTGTTCGACTGCCGCTTGGGCCAGGCGGGAGACTCCCAGACCATAGCAGCCCATCACTAGGGGGACCTCTTCTCCCTTCTCGTTGGTATAGGTGGCCCCGAGAGCTTTAGAGTACTTCCGACCTAACTGGAAGATATGACCCACCTCAATCCCCCGGGCACTTTGGAGTAATTGCCCGGGGTCATGAACTGCCTGGTCCCCAGCCTTGGCTAGACGCACATCAACAACCCTGGTTGGTTCGGGCAGGGGAAACTGTTGGCCCCAATTAGCCCCTACCCAGTGGTAGTCAATCTGGTTTGCCCCGGTAACGAAGTTCTTCAGGTTCAGGGCTGTAGGGTCCACCAAACGTAATAGACCGGCGATGTAATCTGGGGCATGAGGCCTCCAGTCAGCCCCCAAGTCTGGCCCCAGGTAGCCCCAGGGTGGAGAGCAGCCCAGGTGTGCAGAAGTTTGGTCCAAGACCTGCAGACTGAGCACCTGCTTAGCTCCGTAGTCTGGTGCCCGCTCGGTGAGGGCATTGAACAACTTCACCTGGTTGACCTCCTGGTCACCCCGGATACTGACCAACACCCCGAGGCGACGGCCATCCTCAAAGGTCACCTGGTAAAGGATGTTCTTGACTATCAGGGTCGGACTGCAACCTAGGTAGGTGGCTAGGGCCGCGACAGTGGTAGTCTGGGGGGTCTCCTGGCGCGTGCAGGCAGCAAAGGGGGATAGGACCGCCAAGGGAGGCACAGATACCGCCTTCTCAGAGTTAGCGGCGTACTGACCATCCTCGGTGTAGAGTACTTCATCCTCACCGGCCGCGGCTAGGATCATAAATTCCTGGGAGGCAGCGCCGCCGATTGCTCCGGAATCCGCCTGGACAGCACGGAAGTCTAGGCCGCAGCGTCGGAGGATGTTACTGTAAGCCTGATACATTTGGTCGTAGGTCTGCTGCAGACTAGGCTCATCTTCGTGGAAGGAGTAACCATCCTTCATGATGAACTCCCGCCCCCGCATCAGGCCAAACCGGGGCCGAATCTCGTCCCGAAACTTAGTCTGAATTTGGTACAAATGTAGGGGTAACTGACGATAGGAGCGGATCATCCCCCGAGCCACATCGGTGATTACCTCCTCGTGGGTAGGGCCTAGGCCCAGGTGGTGCTCCTGGCGGTCCTTCAGGGTAAACATAATCCCCTCAGCCCGGGTGTAGGTGTCCCAACGACCACTCTCCTGCCACAGCTGGGCGGGCTGCAGTTGGGGTAAGAGGCACTCCTGGGCACCGGTGGCGTCCATTTCCTCCCGGACAATCTGGGAAATGTTTTGGAGCACTCGCCACATTAGGGGCAGGTAAGCGTAGACACCGCTGGCGATGCGACGGATGTAGCCGGCCCGCAGCAACAACTTGTGACTGGGAATCTCCGCCTCGGCTGGGTCCTGGCGTTGGGTGACAAAGAGGATCTTGGACAGGCGCATGAAGAACAGAGGTATTGGATCAGGGGGTTCCCTGACCCGCGGGTGATTAGGGGGCTTCCACCTGGATTAGTTTATCCCAACCCATATCCTTGAGGGAGTTATTGCGCCGCAGAGGACGGGTAACCAACTCCAGGATATCCCGAGCATTACTAAACCCGTGAATTTGGGCAAAGGTAAACTCCACAGACCACTTGGTGTTAACCCCCCGAGCTTCCAGGGGATTGGCGTGGGCCATCCCTGTGATTACTAAGTCCGGTTGCAGTTGTTGGATCCGGGCTAGTTGATAGTAGTTGTCCGGCTTTTCCACAATGCTCGGGGTGGCCACCCCCATGTTCTGGCAGGTTTGCTCAAGGAGCTTCAGCTCCGCCCCCTGGTAGCGCTTATCCATGTAAGGTATCCCCACCTCCAGGACCCTCATGCCACAGCGGGCCAGGAACCGGGCTAGGGAAACCTCTAGGAGATTATCCCCCATGAAAAACACCGATTTACCCCGGATTAAAGGCAAAAACTCCTCAAGGCTAGCCCAGATTTGAGCCTCCCGCTCTTCCAAACCTTGGGGTTCTAAGCCTAGATCGGCACAGATAGCCTCAATCCAAGCCCGGGTGCCATCGGGGCCAATGGGGAAAGGAGCATTAATCAGTTGACACTTGCGCCGGCGGACCAGGGTGGTGGCAGTACGGGAGAGGAAGGGATTCACGCCGACCACATGGTAACCCTCACCAATCACTGGCAGTTCAGTGTAGCGCTTTGCGGGTAGCCAGCCAGACACTTTGATCCCCTGCTTCTTCAACTCCAGGGTCAGTTGGGTGACTACCGGGTCGGGGAGGGAACCAAACAACACGAGGGGAGCGTGGTCTCGGTAGCCCAACTCTTCTAGAGCGACCTCCTCCTTTTTGCGGCCGAAATTCAATAACCGACCAATGGCATTGCGCTCCTCCTTTTCCACTTCAACGGTCTTGGGGGGGCACTTTTGAGCCATGGAGGCTAGGACCGTGTCTTCCCCTTGGGTAAAAGCGTAGTCTAGGCCGTTGGCTCGGGCTACCACGATGGGGATCCCTAGTTCTGCCTCTAGCTGGGGAGCCAAGCCCTCCAAGTCCATCTTGATGATCTCGGTCGTACAGGTGCCGATCCAGACGATGACGCTGGGGTTACGGTCCCGCTTGATCTGGGTGCAAAGACGCTTAAGTTCTTCGTAGTCGTTGAGCTGGGCGGAGATATCCCCTTCCTCAAGTTCGGCCATGGCGTAGCGCGGCTCGGCGAAGATCATCACCCCCATGGCATTTTGGAGGAAGTAGCCACAGGTCTTGGTACCAATCACGAGGAAAAAGCTGTCCTCAATTTTCTGGTACAGCCAGGCCACACAACTGATCGGGCAGAAGGTGTGGTAGTTGCCGGTCTCGCACTCAAAGGTGAGAGCAGTGGATTGAGGCGTAGAAGTTTGTGGGGTCATAGGTTTCTGTGGGGGCAAACGTAGGGTGAGGCAAGGAGTTGCTACTCTCTCCAGACATCGGTGAATTCATCCCGTCCCGACCCTCGACAAGACTCGTCGAGGACCGTAGCCTGGCTCTGGGGCATAGCCGGAAGAATGCGCAAGGGTCCCAATTCGGCACTTTGGATTGCTTCCATTTCCACTTCGGGATTGAAGTTAAGACCCAAGACCCGCACTAACCGGTCCGGGTTGTTGCTCAGGTCTACCACTAGGGGCAGCAGGTCAGTCAAATGAGGCTCGAGAACCGAAAGGGTAGCCAAGATGAAACTTGAGGAAGGGCGACGCTGGCCATCGCAATTGACCCAGACTCCCAGGCGAGTTAACCAGGAACGATTAGCTCGGTAATACTGCAGCCACTGGGCCTTTAGGGATGCACGAAGCTGTTCAGTATCCACGCTCTTGGTAGGTTATTGAAACATCAAACAGCAGCATGGCGAATTACCCCGGCCTAAGTCAAGCATCCCCTAGGCAAGCACCAGGTCGGCTTTGGCCACCCCCGTGGGGTTGAGGTAGAAGTCCGAAAGCAGAGAAAAGACATCCCGGTCCGGAGCATCTTTAGGAACCACCCCCTCGGGCCGGGCCAGGATCTGGTCGGCGATGTTTAGGTAGTAGTCACACACGTAGTTCAGGGAAGGGTCGGTCTCCGCCATCTCAAAGAGAGTTTTGCCCTTAACCCGCGAAACCCGAATGTCTTCAATCAGGGGTAGGACCTCCAGCACGGGCATGGCCACGGATTCTACGTACTTATCGATGAGGTCCCGCTTGGCAGTCCGGTTACCGATCAGGCCAGCTAGGCGCAGAGGATGGGTACGAGCTTTCTCCCGGACTGAGGCGGCAATTCGATTAGCGGCAAACAAAGCATCAAAGCCATTGTCGGTAACTATCAGGCAGTAGTCAGCATAGTTGAGGGGGGCGGCAAAGCCACCACAAACCACGTCACCTAACACATCAAACAGGATGACATCGTATTCATCAAAGGCGTTGAGTTCCTTGAGGAGTTTGACGGTCTCTCCCACCACGTAGCCGCCACAGCCGGCCCCTGCCGGAGGGCCCCCCGCCTCCACACAGTCTACGCTTCCGTAACCCTTGTAGATTACATCCTCAGCCCAGACGTCTTCGTAGTGGTAGTCCTTGGCCTGGAGGGTATCAATGATCGTGGGGATGAGAAAGCCGGTCAGGGTAAAGGTGCTGTCGTGTTTGGGGTCACAGCCGATCTGCAACACCTTCTTGCCCCGGCGAGCGAGGGCGACGGAAATATTGCAGCTGGTAGTGGATTTGCCGATACCGCCTTTGCCGTAAACTGCGAGTTTCACGCGGGGTACTCTCCTAGTAGTTGTTTTAGCTGGTGGACATCAGCTGGTGATGTCCTTCTGGGCTCTAGGCCCCCAGAAGGGCTTTTGAGTACAGTTAGATGTCTTCTCCATCCTCAGTATGGGATCCCTGTCTTCTCCTGGGGCGATCCGTCACCAAAATTAATACTGGCTCGGGAAGCGATGGGAACAGAAGATGTCACCAATAAAAATCACCCCAGAGGATTTTCTGGGGTGATCAGGCCAAGACCACAGGTCTTGAATTGAGCTATCTTCCTGGGCCTACAGTCCAGGTTGGCTGAGAATATCGAGTCTGACCGGGGCAATCCCGCTGCGCAGAATCCCGATCACCCGGGCTGCAGCCGCTGATAGATCAATAATCCGGTTAGCAACGTAGGGACCCCGGTCGTTGATGCGCACAACCACCGAGCGGCCGTTGTCCAGGTTGGTAACCAGGACCTTAGTGCCAAAGGGTAGGGTGCGGTGGGCAGCAGTCAGGGCCTCGGGATTGAACACCGCACCACTTGCACTAGGTTCACCACTGAATCCAGGACCATACCAGGAGGCGATGCCCTCCAGGGGCCGGCCCAGGGATGGTTTAATCTTAGAGGTCCCAAAGGCGGTCAGGGGCGGCGCGTCACCTAGGAGGCGGCGCAGGCGATTGGCAACTTGCAGCGCTTCGGTGGCGCTATCATGGCCATTGCCTCCGGCCAGGATCGTTTGACGGTCTAAGGTCACCAAGGTTTTGCCTTGCACAGAGACCAGGTATTGATTCCTTAGACCCCGCCGGACAACAATCTGCTGCGCCTGCTGGTTAGACCAGGGCAGTTGGTTGATGGTCTGGGCTACTTGGGCGGCGCGGAGGGCCGGATCTGAGTATCTCCTCGCACTGCTTTGCTTGGCCCCTGAGGCCGAGCTAATGAAAGTGACGACTGGGATATCGCGGACGTAGAGAGTGGTTACAGGTCGCTCCCCATCCAGGTAAGACTGGGTGATAGCTACCGGAACCGGTAGGCTGGGGGTTGTAGAAGTCGTAGGGTTATTCGGAACCAGGTTGGGTTCCGGACCGGGAGTGACTGTATCGGCGTGGGCAGCCTGAGTTGCTCCGGTCAGGAGTAGGATTAGGGCTGTGCAGCCTACCCAGAGTCTTTGTTTCATGGATCTTGTCACTGCTGAAAATGACACAACGCGCCCAAAAGGCGCTCTGGGGATGGTATCACATAGGCGCTTAATTTCCTAGACCTGAAGGTTGGTTTTTTCGGCACCGCCGATAAGATATCTTGGGATGGGAACTCAAACTCCTAACCAGACCCCGTGGCTATAGTAATCTAACACCACCAGTACCTATGGTTGAAACCTGTAAAATTGCTGTGGTGGGAGATGTTCACGACTGCTGGAATCCACAGGACCATACAGCCCTCCACGGCCTGGGAGTTGACTTGGTGCTACTGGTGGGGGATTTTGGCAACGAGTCAGTAGAGGTGGTGGGACAGATCGCCAGTTTGGACCTGCCCAAGGCAGTGGTCCTAGGTAACCACGATGCCTGGTATAGCCTAGCCAAGTGGCAACCCTGTCCCTACGACCGCTCCCGGGAAGACCGGGTTCAGCAGCAGTTGGACCTGCTCGGACCGGTCCACGTTGGCTATGGGGCCCTGGATTTTCCCCACTTGGAGTTGACGGTAGTAGGCTCGCGGCCCTTTAGTTGGGGCGGGATACCCTGGCTGAATCGAGACTTCTACCAACAACGTTACGGCGTCACCACCCCGGACCAGTCGACCACCAAAATCATTGGTGCTCTGGAACGAGCGGCCCACAGAACGATCATCTTCCTTGGCCACTGCGGGCCGGCCGGTCTTGGGAGCCAGCCCCACGACATCTGCGGTCGGGACTGGCCACCGGTAGGAGGGGATCACGGTGACCTTGACTTTGCTGACGCTATTGCCTACGCCCAAAGCACTGGGTACCAAATCCCCCTGGTAGCCTTCGGACACATGCATCACCAGCTCCGCCATACCCGGACCCGGGAACGCACCCGTCTCCACCAGGGTCCGTCGGGAACTGTCTACCTCAACGCAGCCCGAGTACCACGGATTCGCCATACCAACCAGGGTCCTGAGCATAACTTTTCCCTAGTGTCCCTGACGGACGGGAAAGTAACCGAAGTCTCCCTGGTCTGGGCTAGCCCGGAGGGCCAGGTAATGGCCAGAGAATCCCTTTTAGGCCCAGGGCAGACATCCCCTACCTCAGCATCAACCAACCCCCGAACGAGTTGTCCCTAGCCTCCATGACTAATTACCCCATCCCTGCCTTCCCCAAATCCGGCCTGAGTCTTTGGTTTGCTGCTAGCCTTGCGTTTGCAGCCCTCTACGGTGGGATTGAATTACATTTTGCCCTAAGCAGCCCTTACGTCGTTGAGGGGAATGCCCGGGTATTTTTGATTTGGCTGCAGAGGTTTACTAATCCCGCCCTCCTGCCTGGGGATTTAATTGCTGATTATTTTGAAACTGTCACCCCCTGGGCTTACGGACAGACTTACCATCTGGCCGCCATTCTCGGCCTTACACCCCTGGAATTTAGCCGGTTCCTACCCATCGTCCTGGGAGTGATAACAGCTGGCTATGCCTTCTGGTTCTGTTTTGAGCTTTTCCCTGTCCCCTCATCAGCTTTCATTGGCTCTATCCTCCTCAGCCAAAGCATGTGGTTCAAAGATGACCTGCTGTCGGCTACTCCTCGGGCTTTTTTGTACCCAATTTTGACTGCTTTTTTATACTATAGCTTGCGCGATAACTGGTTCCTGATTCATATTTGCGTGTTTTTAATTGGTACTTTTTACCCGCCGATTTTGCTACTAGTTGCAGGGGTAATTTTCCTGCGTCTAGGGCGCAATCTGCTGCACCTGCGCCAGGCTGCTACAGCCGCTGCTTTTTCCCGCCGGGACTTGATACTCAGTCTCACCAGCCTGGGGCTAGGGTTACTGGTAATGCTCGCCTACGCCTGGCACCAAAATACCTTTGGTCCTATTGTCACCGGGGCTGAAGCGAGGTCCTGGCCTGAATTTTCCCAGATTGGCCGGATTCCCTTTTTTGATGACGCTCACCCCTGGCACTTTTGGTTTAAGGGGATTCACAGCGGTATCAAACTATCCATCAATCCACCCCTTGTGGCAGCGGCCTTGGTTCTACCTTGGTTAATCAAAGCTCCTGACCGGTTCCCCCTAGCCCGGGCAGTTAACCCCCAGATATCAATCCTCGTTGATCTAACTATCTCCTCCTTTGCTTGGTTTTTCATTGCCCATCTACTCATTTTCAATCTCTACCTACCTAGTCGCTACACTCAACACAGTCTCAAGATCATCCTGGCAGCGGCTGCCGGGATTGCCATCACCTTGCTCCTGGATGCTCTGCGCTCTAGTCTGAGCTCCCGCCAGTCTTGGCAGCGCTTTGGGATAAGAGCGGTAACCCTGGGGGTATGGGTAATGATCCTGTTTTATCCCAACTTGTTTTGGCAGGGGTCCTTCCCAGATAACAACTATGTGGTGGGTACTAGCCCTCCCTTGTACGCCTTCCTCCAGCAACAACCCCTCAACACAACCGTTGCCTCCCTAGCTGGAGAGGCAGACAACGTGCCGATCTTCGGTCAGCGGCTGACCCTAGTGGGAGAGGAGTATGCCGACCCCTACGATGTAGGCTACTACCTGCGATTCCGCCGGCGGGTCGTAGATCTAATCAATGCCCAATATAGCCCCAGTCTTAACGTAATCCGGGACTTCATCCACCGCTACCACATAAATTTCTGGCTCTTGGAGAAGTCAGCCTTTGAACCTGGCTATATTAGCCCCAAATCCTGGCTATGGGAGTACTATACCTTTGCCCCCGAGGCCATATCAAGGCTGAACAGTGGTGGGGGCACCCTAGCTCTGGCAGCCCAGGTGTCCGCCTGCTCAGTCTTAACCACGGACACCTTGTGGTTACTAGACAGTCAGTGCCTCTTAAATCGCCCCTAGGTGAGGGGCCGGGTGAGCAGGACTCGCACCAACTCCCCGGATTCAACGACCCGAGAACCCACAGGCAGCACCGCCAGGGCAGTGGTTTGGGCCAGGTTAACCAGGTTTCCAGAACTAAAGCTGCCTGGGGCGGGCACAAACTCCCACTTTTCATCCCGAGGCAACAACTGTCCCCAGAGGTAGATTTCCCGCGGGCCACCCCCTAGGAGCTGGTCCCGGGAATGCACCCACATAAACTGAGGTTCCCAGGCCGCCAAGCCTGCCAGTCGACGGATCAGTGGCTGCACGAAGCGCCAGAACAGTACTAGGGCTGAGGCCGGATTCCCAGGCAGCCCCAGGTATAGTCCCGGCCCAGTAGCTACTAGCAGGGGCTTACCCGGCTTGATGGCCACCCCATGTACGGGAATACTCATCCCCAGAGCTGCCAACACTTGGGGGATGTAGTCGTAGTCACCCACGGAAACTCCACCGGTCGAGACTACCAGATCCGCTCCCCCTAAGGCCTGCCCAATCACCCGTGCTAAGGCGGCCGGCTGGTCGGGGACAATGCCAAGATTGGTAACTTCTCCCCCCGCCTCACGGATCAGGGCTGCCAGGGCCAGTTGATTGGAGTCGACAATCTGACCTGGATTGAGGGGATGGCCGGGCTGGACCAGTTCGTTCCCCGTAGAAAAAAGAGCTATCCGCGGCCGCCGCCAAACCGCTACCCGCAGGGACTGAACAGCTGCCAGCAGGGCCAACTCTGGCCCCCTCAGGCGCAGACCCGCCGCCAAGAGAGGAGTGCCGCGGCGATAAAACTCCCCCTGACGACGGACAAACTCCCCGGGGCAGGGAGGCTGTAGCACCTTCACCCTTGATCCTTGAGCCTCAACCTGTTCCTGAGGGACTACAGTGTCCGCACCGGGGGGGAGAATAGCCCCTGTAAAAATTCGGGCACAGGTGCCGGCAGTCAGGACTACTGCAGGTACGGTACCGGCGGCAATCGACTCCACCAAGGTCAACTCGGTCGGACCGGCAGTTACATCTTCCCCCCGCAGGGCGTAACCATCCATGGCCGAGGTGTCCCAGCCGGGCAAATCCAAGAACCCCACCACTGACTCCGCCAAGACCCGCCCGACCGCTTGGTCAAGGGGAAGAATCTCCCGCTGGCAGACAGGCTGGCCAAGATTCAGAAGACAGGTTTCTACCTGGTCAATGGGGAGCACCGGCGGCTAGGGAAGCAGCTGCATAGCCCGCAGCTGCGGGGGGACCCCAGGATTCAGCTTAGTGGTTTGATCGTAGAAGGCACCACTGAAGTTTGTACCTTTGGCAATAGTCTGCTGCAGGTTAGTCCCCTTCAGGTTAGCTACACTCAGATCGGTCTGACTGAGGTTGGCCCCCTCAAGATTGCTGCCGGTCAAGTCTGCACTTATCAGATTCGCTGCAGTCAGATTAGCTAGCTGCAGGTCAGCTTGGTCCAGGTGAATGGCACTCAGATTCGTGCCAGCCAGGTTAGCGCCCCGCAGGTCAGCTCCTGTTAGGTAAGCGCCCAACAGGTTCGCCCCCTCAAGATTTGCCTGCACCAGATTAGTTTTGCTCAAGTTAGCAGCGGCCAGAGTAGCCCCCTGGAGATTAGCACCGCTCAGGTCCGCTCCCTGCAGGTCGACTCCACTGAGGTCTGCCCCAGCAAGGTCGGCGTGGGCCAGGTTTAGAGGCCCCAGATTGATGTAGCTCAGATCACAACCAGGGCAGTTTCCGGTGGCGTGTAGTCTCTGCAAATCCTCGGGCTGAGAAGCCAAGGCCCCATGACTCCAGACCAGAACAGTGAGGACGGCCACCATACCAGCCGAGCGGCTTTTCATAGTTAACTCAGGAATCAAGGCCATGGTGGGTATTATACAGTAATCAGCCAGGGGGCAACCCCCGGCAGTTGTCGGCGAGCCGGAACCAGTTCAGCCTAGAGGATTATGGGGCAAATTATTTCCATTCACTCCTTTCGGGGTGGTACAGGTAAATCTAACTTGACTGCTAACTTGGCTGTCACCATTGCGGGTTGGGGGAACCGGGTCGGGGTAATTGATACGGATATTCAATCCCCTGGCATCCACGTAATTTTTGGGCTAGATGAAGAAAACATGCAGCGTTCCCTTAACGATTACCTGTGGGGCCGCTGCACCATTGAGCAAGCAGCCTACGACGTCAGCCACGTATTTTCCGAACTCCCGAAGGAGGGCACGGCCATCTATCTCATCCCCTCAAGCCTAAAAGCTGGGGAGATCGCCCGAGTCCTCCGGGAGAAGTTTGATTTTGCCCTCCTAAGCGATGGGTTTCAGGAGTTAGTCGAGGCCCTAAAGCTCGACTACCTACTAATTGACACTCACCCAGGGCTCAATGAAGAAACCCTACTATCCGTGGCCATATCTGATGCTCTGATCGTCATCCTGCGCCCGGACCGACAAGACTTCCAGGGCACTGCCGTCACCCTTGATGTGGCCCGGAAGTTAGATGTGCCCAATCTGCTGCTGCTAGTAAACAAGATCCCTAGCAGTTTCAATTTGGCTAACCTGAAGCACCAGGTGGAGGAGAACTACAGCGCCACCGTGGCTGGCCTGTTCTGTGAAAACGAGGAGATGCTGCAACTAGGCAGTAGCGGCGTCTTTTGCTTGATCCATTCCGAACACCCCTTTACGCAGGAGGTGCAGCAGGTAGCTCAGCAGCTAGTCAGCCGTCTATCCCAAGACTCTTAGGTTGCAGGCTTGGGATAGGATAGCTGTCGGCCCCTTCGGTTGTGAACCACTCACCGGATTAATTCCATGACCCAGATCTATCCTGTCCTATGGTTTCAAGACCATGCCCTGCTGATTGATCAAAACCGCCTGCCTCAGGAGTACACCCAAATTAAAATCTCTCGCTCAGGGGAAATGGCCTGGGCCATTAAAACTATGGTGGTGCGAGGTGCACCGGCCATCGGTGTTGCGGCAGCCTACGGGCTAGTCCTAGGTGCCCAGGAGATTCTGCGGGACCACCCCCCGGACCGGCAGATTTTTCTCGACCACCTTAGGAGTATAGCCGAGGAGATCCGGTCGACGCGGCCCACGGCTGTTAACTTGTTCTGGGCCGTAGACAAGATGCTCCGAGCTGCTCACCAATCAGGGGTGGCAGTTGCCCACCTCCCCGGGATTTTGCTGGAAAAAGCAGAAGAGATCCGCCGCCAGGACCTATACACCTGTCAGCAAATTGGCGCCCATGGTTTAGCAGTCTTGCCTGCTACCCCCCACCGCTTGCGTCTGCTTACCCACTGCAATGCCGGAGCTTTGGCTACCGCCGGTTATGGTACTGCCCTGGGCGTAGTACGCTCCGCCTGGACCGAGGGCCGCTTGGAGCGACTCTACGCCGACGAGACGCGGCCGCGTCTCCAGGGAGCACGGCTAACTGCTTGGGAATGCGTCCAGGAAGGCATTCCCGTGACCGTGATCACTGACAGTATGGCCGCCCACTGCATGCAGCAGGGGTTGATTGATGCGGTGGTGGTAGGGGCTGACCGGATTGCTGCCAACGGAGATACAGCCAATAAAATTGGCACCTACAATGTTGCCCTAGCCGCCCAGGCCCACGGTATCCCTTTCTTTGTGGCAGCCCCCCAGTCAACCCTTGACCTGTCTCTCGCCGACGGTTCTGGCATCCCAATCGAACAAAGGCCGCCGGAGGAGGTAAGCCGTTTAGGTGAGGTGAGCCTCACCCCAGCGGGGGTATCCTTCTACAACCCGGCCTTTGACATAACCCCCGCAGCTTTAATCACTGGGATCATCACTGAGCACGGTACCTTCAAGCCCCAGGATCTGGCAGCTAAGTTCGTCCTGGCCACCTCGGACTAGTTGGGGGAGTCCGTATCAGGACTGTTCATCATCCCTGGGGTGGGACTGTTCATCATCCCTGGGGCGGGACTATTCATCATCCCTGGGGTGGGACTGTTCATCATCCCTGGGTTAGGGCCAGCCGGAGTGCTAGGGGGACAACCCATGCCAATACTCAAGCCCGGGAGTAGCTGTTGTAGGAGGGGATTGACAGCCTTAATGATGTCAGGCAGATTCTGGGCATCCTGCTTGACCTGGGTGTAGATGGCCATGGCCTTTTGGCCATCCAAGGTCATAACTGGACTGGGATATGCTTTGATAACGCTCAGGAGAGAAATTTGGTCATTTTGGACCCCCTGAACGAGGGCAGTTTTCAGAGCCTGTACCGGGTCTACCCCCACCCCCGGCAAAACTACCAGGCCGACTTGACCGAGGATCACACCACCGATATAGCTATTAACTACTTCGTCCATGGTGGTGGCAGGGAAGGGTATAGCCTTACTAAACAACTGCCGGACCTGGTCAGGAGATAGATTAGCGGCACTGATCAGCTGGTCTAAGGGCTTGGTGGGGGGTCCCCCTCGGACAAAGGCACTTAGGTCTTCAACCGCGAGGGTTTGCTGAATCGGACCGTAGGATAGCAAAATCTTATCGGCTGCCAAGGCCCTAGAAGTCTGGGCCACTAGGCTGCTGGCCACAAGCACAATTACTAGGCTCGCCAAGCCTAGTAACCAAGCTAAACGCTTCCATCTAGGCCACTCTCGGCTGCTCGAGCGCCCACTTTTGATCGGCGTAACTTTCATAGACAGTACTCCATGCGCTGTGAGAACATACCCTAGACTTCTACATCTTATGACCGATGGCTTCCCTAGACCCACCCCCCCTGCCCTGGGGCAAACCTAGGACCGCTCTAGCCAAATCCCCTGCAAACCGGCACCGCAGGCCCCCAGGTAATCTTCTCGGTAGCTATCCCCCACATGCCAGGCATAGCTAGGATCCCAAGCGCCGGTTTGTAGGGCCGCCTCGAAGATCTGTGCCTGGGGTTTGGCAGCCCCCACCTGGGTAGAAATGGTGACTGAGGTGAAGTAATCCGCCAAGTCTAGGGCAGTCAAAATTGGGTATAAGCGACTGTCAAAGTTAGAAATGACTCCTAGGGGTACGGGTGCCTGATGCCAGTGGTCTAGGAAGGGCCGGACATCTGGGTAAACAAACCATGGTTTAGCCGTTGCAAAGTGGTCGTAGAGACTGATAAAGAAAGCCTCAAAATCGGCAAACTGGCTGACAGCTTCCCCAAAGGTTTGCTTCACCACCGCCCGCCACCAGTCCCGGGGGGCAAGCGTCCCCACTGGGGCTGGGGCAGTCTGGAAACTGGCCATGAAGGCTAGGTTGAGTGCCTGGGGGTCAACCATTACCCCGAATTGCGCTGCTAGGTCACCGTAGACTTGGCCAACGCTGCCCTTGACACCAAACAGAGTGCCTACCGCATCCAAAAAAATCACCCGGGGGGGAACAGAGGTAAGCCTCAGCGCCGCCAGGGAAGGCAAGCCTCTAGTCATCGGTGGGTCAGGAGTTTTTGAAAGGGACGCTCTAACCAAGCTCCCCCTACCCGCAGCTGATGGCGGACCGTGGGGAGGCGAGAGAAGTAGGCTAGCTTACGGGCAGCCTGGGCCACATAGCCCTCTAACTCCACCCCTAGAACAGCTACCGAGGCCTTATCAATCCCCAGGGTGATCATCTCGCCGAGGTGCTGATAGGTAAAACCCTCCTGGGGCATGTTGTTGAGGGACGCCCAAAGATTGCGCGTCAGACAGGCCGCCTGTTGGTAAGCTCCCTGGGCCGTGCTCGGCACCAGTTGTCCCTGGGTGTCTCGACACTCAGCCATGTCTCCCAGGGCATAGACCTGCGGGTAATCGAGCACCTGAAGGGTAGGCTTAGTGAGTACTTGGCCCCGGGGATTTTTAGCCAGGGGCAACTGACGTACCAGTGCGGTAATCCGGTTGCCCACGGTCCACAGCACTAAGTCAGCTGGCAGTACATCGACTTGGCCCTTGTAGTCCAGGGCAATCTGGTCAGGCCCCACATAGGCCACCTTAGTTTCCAGATTCATCCAGACCCCTAGGCGACTAAGAGTTTGTTCAGCAGCGGCTCGGTTGAAGGGGTCAGCACGATTGAGGATCTGCCGGTCTAATTCCACTAGCCGCATGTAGCCGCGTTTACCTAGGCGGTCCGCTAGCTTACATGCCAGTTCCACGCCACAGTAGCCGGCCCCCACCACTACCACCCGGATCTGTTTCCGGTTACTAGCCTCTAGGGCAGACAAACGCTGCTCCAACTGACGCACATCGGCTAGAGTGCGAAATCCTAACCCGTACTCTACCACCCCCGGCACCAGGTCTAGGGGGGTTTCATTACCTAGGGCCAATACCAGCCGATCATAGTTGAGGACAGCTCCGGTACTGAGGGTTACCTGAGCGGTATCGAAATTTACCTGCTGAACTTCTGCCTGTCGGAAGTTGATCCCAGTCCCCACTAATAGGTCGCTGTAGGCGGGAGCTACCTCCCAAGGCTCTAGTTCCCCTGTGACCAGTTCGTACAGCAAAGGAGAGAACAGAAAGTGGTCCCTTTGGTCGATTAAGGTAATCTCGGGACTAGCGGCGCAGCGAGGCATTTGGCTGAGTCCCACAGCTGTGTATAGCCCACCAAAACCTCCGCCTAGGATGCAGATGCGGGATTGAGACATGATTAAGGTAGCCTAGTGAGTTACATTATGGTATCGAAGTTTTTCCTACAGCGGCAGTTATAACCACCTAAGGACAGCTGGAGAGACCAGAGCTGCGGCCAAGATTGATGCTAACCCCCCCATGCAAGCCCTCCCCCAACTCCTGCACCGTTGGCAGGCCAGTCAGCCCAACACCACCCTGGCCCAGATTCAAGCCCTATGGGTTACGGTGGTGGGCTCCACAGTCGCCCTCCAGGCTCATCCCTACCGGCTGGAGCGGGGCACCCTGTGGGTAGCAACTGCTAACTCGGTTTGGGCTCAAACCCTTAGTTTTAGCCGCTTGCCCATCCTCACCAAGCTCAAAGACCAGCTTGGACCTGTAGTGCAAGAGGTTCGGTTTGCCGCTATGCCTTTACCTCCTAGTCCGCTGCCCTTCTCCCCGGAGGATCCCTGGCCAAACCACCCGAGTAGGCTGCCTCCCCAGGTGGTGCCCAAACCCCTAGATTCCCCCAGCAATGCAGTTGACTCCTTTCGTCATTGGGCCAATTTTCTCCAGACCAGGGGGCGCTCTTTACCCCCATGTCCCACTTGTAAAATACCCACTCCCCCCGGAGAGTTGCAACGCTGGGGATGCTGCGGTGTCTGCTTAGCGAAGGGTTTATGAGAGAGTTATGAGAGTATATTAACTAAAGTGTTTATTCCTAAACAAAGATAGCGTAAACCTTAAGAAAATATAGAGGAAAAAGTGGGGATCGCTAGAGGCTGTAACTCCTGCCCAGCCTTCATTTTAGATTAGTTTAGCCGGGGATCGCTCCTGGGGACCCGCCTCGATAATTAAGAGATAGGTCTTGTTTGAGGACTGGCAATGACTAAACACCATTTGACCCCCGGGGGCTTCGACTGTCGGCATTGTAACTATTTCTTGCCCCAGGGCCGCCGGGGTGGGATGTGCCAACGGTTGAGTGTGTTAGTCAGCGGCAATTGGCCAGCATGTTCGGCGGGTGAACTTGCCCTCTCACCGGTCCGGGAAGAGGAATTCTACGAAGTCCGCCTGGGGGCATGGGAAAAAAATCTACCCCTTGGCCTCCACGATGACCAGACAGACGAAGGGCTAGTCCCATGGTTGAGCCTGGAAAACCAATCTCTTCAGCATCTCCCCTTACCCAGGGTGCAGGCTATGGATAATCCCAGAACCTTTTAGACCTGGCCAGTTGCTAACTTTATGCCACCCTGGGGGCCTGGAAATTGGATTACATTTGAAGTGGGACTGATTTTACCCCAACCTACCTGACCGGAGGGTCAGGGGACTGGGATGGGACCGGGCCTGGTTTGATGAATGGTAACTACTCCCCCACGCGCCATGGAAAATAACTTCCTCCAACAGCTTTTGCTGCTTAGCATCGGCACCACTTCCCTGGTGACCCAAAAGTTGCGGGAGGTGACTGACCAGTGGGTTCAGGAAGGTACCCTGAAGCCGGATCAGGCCAAGGCTTTTGTAGATGAGCTGATCCAGCAGCTTAAAACTGATACAGAAGGATTTGAAGTCCAGGTCCACAAGCAAATAGCCGCCATCCTGCAGGATTCTGGGGTACCTCAACAAAAGGAAATAGATGAGCTACGGGGCCGCCTAGACCGCCTAGAACGACAGTTCAGGGACTTGGAAAATCGCCTCTGGCGCTAGGTCAGCGAGCACAGGCTAGCTCCACCAACTCCCCCAGGCGCCGTCGGAGGGTTTCTAGCCCTAGGCGGTCTTGCCCTGAAACGAACACAGCCCGGGGGTATTGGGCTTGAGCCGCAGCCAGAGCAGAACTGGTGACCTGGTCAACCTTATTAAAAACTACTAGGTGAGGGCCGGGATGAACCGGCATTTCCTGGAGGATGTCCATCACTGTCTCCAGGTGTTGCCGCCAATAGCCGTGACTGAGATCCACAACCACTAGCAGGGCATCCGCTTCAGTCACCTCCTCGAGCGTGGCGCGGAAAGCATCCATCAAGGCAGCGGGTAGGTCGCGGATAAATCCGACGGTGTCCACTAGGAGAACTTCCTGGGGATTCCTCCCTAGGCCAGGGATATGGAGACGGCGCGTAGTGGGGTCAAGGGTGGCAAACAGTTGGTCGGCGGTATAAACCTTGGCCTGGGTAAGGCTATTGAGGAGGGTAGACTTGCCGGCATTGGTGTAGCCTACTAGGGCGACGCAGGGGATCTCTCGCTGTTGGCGTAGCTGTCGTAGGCGTGAGCGGTGGGCCTGCAACTGGTCAACCTCCCTTTGCAGCCTGGAAATACGACTTTGGATGAGCCGGCGGTCAGTTTCCAACTTGGTTTCCCCGGGACCCCGGGTGCCGATCCCCCCCCCCAGGCGAGACATAGCTTGACCGCGGCCGGCTAGGCGGGGTAACAGATACTCCAGCTGCGCTAACTCCACCTGGAGCTTGCCAGCTTGGGACTGGGCTCGGCGAGCGAAGATGTCAAGGATGACTTCGGTTCGGTCAAGGACCCGTACCCCAATCCGCTGCTCTAGGGCTCGGACTTGAGCTGGGGACAGGTCCTGGTCAAACACTACCAAGTTAGCCTCTAGCCTTTGGACCCCCAGGCAGATCTCCTGGACTTTCCCGGCCCCAACTAGGGTGTGCGGCTGGGGGTGAGACCGCTTTTGTTCGATAGTCTCCACAACTGTCCCCCCGGCGGTTTCCACCAGACGGGCCAGTTCCCTAAGACCCTCTTGAAACTCCTGTAGGGTTCGCCGGTCCGTGTGCAAACCCACGAGCAATACCTGATCCCCCGATCCCTTGACCCGGTGGGCAACCGGGGACTGCTGGAGTTGGTCCTCAAGTTTTTGGACCAAACCGAGAAAGTCTTCCTGGGCTAAAACTTCTAAAGCCAAGGCCTGAGAAACCAACCAGGCCGGGTCACCCAGGGTGAGATGGGCAAGGTAGACGCTTTTAACGTACCCCGCCGCCCCCCCGCCCCGGCGCGCAAATCCTGCCCCAGACAATACCAAGACTACTAGGGCATCTAGCCGCTGCTGCACCATCGGGATCAGGAGGGCTTCTGCGGGGGGAGAAGGCTCGCGCTGGGTAACCAGACACCGCAGGCCGCTGAGGCGCCCTCGACCGTAACGGGGCAAGTCCTGGGCGGGGATCTGGTTTTGCCCAGGAGCCCCCACCCCCACCCGGACCACCTGACCACGGCGATTGAGGTGGACACACAGGGGGGAGCCAATTTCGGTGCTGATGGCTGCTAGACGCTGGGCAAGGTCAACCGTCACAAGGCAGGTTGGGGGGACGCGCTGCTGGTAGAGTTGCCGCAGCTGCTTCAGAAGGCTGGGCTTGAAACCGTGGGACTGGCCGTAGACTATCGTGATGAGTTGGGGGTGAGCAACAGTACCCTGATTTTATCAGAGGTTACTCAGGGCCACCGCCACCTGGGCAGCCAAACTAGCCAAAGTTTCCCGACTCCACTGGGCATCTCGCCGCCGATCGGTCTTGAGCTCTAGGACTCGGATCCCAGCCTGAGGGAGGGGGTTAAGGCGGCGGCGCAACTGGTCCCAGGTGTAGATCTGCTCGTACTCAGCCTGGTAGGTGGCGCACAGGCGCTGAAAATCCAGGTCCTGGGGGGTGGCAAAAAATTCCTCAAAGGGAGGATCAAACTGGGCAATAGGCAAGGTCTCAAAGATCCCCCCGCCCTGGTTGTTGATCAGGACAATGGTCAAATGTCCCTGGTGGGTAGGGCGCAGTAGGAAGCCGTTGGTATCGTGTAGGAGGGCTAAGTCCCCTGTGAGGAGGATCCCCGCCTGACCACTCGTAGCCCCCAGGGCCGTGGAGAGAATGCCATCAATGCCGTTGGCGCCGCGGTTGAAGAAGGGCACTAACTCCCGGGAATTAGGGCGCCAAAAGCGCTCCACCTCTCGGATCGAATTGCTGTTGGCAATAAAGACGGGGGTGTGGACCGGTAGGGTTTGGGAAAGTAACCACGCCGCCTTACCGGCAAAGGGCCAGATCAACTCAGTCAAGGTCTGGTCTAGGAGGTGACCAGCTGCCGCCTCCGCCGCCAGCCAAGTGGCAGCGTAGGGGGATAGGGGAGCGCTTACCCCCGTCAACTCCAAGTCCTCTACTCCCCAGCTCAGATGCCGGGTAAGACTGTGGAGTGGGTCTAGGTTGCGGTGCCCTGGCCGCAAGACCCACTGGTGGGGGTGAGCCCGCCCCAACCAGTCCCGCAGCACCTTACTAGTAGGCATTGCCCCTAACCGCACCACTAGACGGGGAGTGAGGCGGGCCGCCAGCTGTGGGTCCCGCAGTACTAGGTCGTAGGTGGACACCAGGTGGGGATTAAGGGAGGCGTAGTTGCGCAGAGGAGATAACCCTTCCGCCAGGACTGGCCAACCGAGGGCTAGGGCTAGCTGAGCTACCGCAGCGGCGTAGGCTTGAGGACAGGCAGGACTCTCGGGGCCAGCCAGGATCACTCCTTGAGCTTCGCCCGCCCACTCCTGGGGCAGGGGGACTGGGGTAGCCGGGGCCCCAAGAGCGGCCGGTAGGCTAAAAAACTGCTCGGGATCAAACCTCTGGCCCCAGACCTGAAGGGCGGTAGCTAGGGGCTCGGGGGCCTTGAGGGGGGCTAGGGGCTCACCAAAGGGAACGTTTAGGTGTACTGGACCGGGGTCCGGTGCCTGGGTGCGCTGCCAAGCGTAGACAAGGGTTTGCCGTAGATAGGCCAGGTCCTCCAGACTCGGGGAGGCCAGCTCAGCATACCAGTTGGGGTAGGCGCCGTAGAGCTTCTGCTGATCAATGGTCTGGCCCGAGTTGCAGTGGCGCAAGGGGGCCGGTCGGTCAGCGGTGAGCACCAGCAGGGGCACTTGGCTTTCCCGCGCCTCAATTAGGGCCGGCAAGAAATTGGCGGCGGCGGTACCGGAAGTGCACACTAGGGCAACGGCTTGATGAGATTTTTGCCCTAGTCCTAGGGCCAAGAAGGCCGCTGAGCGCTCATCTAAAACGGAGCGAGCCTTGATCTGGCCATGGCGGGCAAAGGCGAAAGCTAGGGGAGCCGAGCGAGAGCCCGGGCAAATCACTGCCTCGGTCAACCCCAACTGAACCAGGGTCTCCACCAGGACCGAGGCCCAGAGAAACTGCAGGTTAGAAGTATCAATCACTGATTCAAGACCCGGCGGAGATACTGACCAGTCCAGGAGCGCGGCTCGGCCGCCACCTGCTCGGGGGTGCCCCAGGCCACCACCTCTCCCCCCCGGTCTCCCCCCTCCGGTCCCAGGTCAATGATCCAGTCAGCCCCCCGAATCACATCCAGGTTGTGCTCAATTACTACTACAGAGCTACCCCGGTCCACCAGACGCTGTATCACTGCCAGCAACTTATCCACGTCGTAAAAGGATAGGCCGGTGGTAGGCTCGTCAATTAGGTACAGGGTCTTGGCGGTAGCCCGGCGGGAGAGCTCGGTGGCCAGTTTGACCCGTTGGGCCTCACCTCCAGAAAGGGTGGGGGCAGTTTGCCCGAGCTGGAGGTAACCCAAGCCCACATCCACCAGGGTTTGCAGGCGAGTAACACACTGGGGGATATGCTGAAACATCTCGAGGGCCTCAGCCACAGTCATGGCCAACACTTGGGCAATAGACTTGTCTTTGAATTTTACCTGTAGGGTCTCCCGGTGATACCGGCTGCCCTTACACACGTCACACTCCACGTACACATCCGGCAGAAAGTTCATCTCAATCACGTTTACCCCCTGACCGCCACAGGCCTCGCAGCGTCCCCCCTTGACGTTGAAGGAGAACTGACCGGGTTTGTAACCCCGAGTTTTGGCCCCCGGGGTGGCCGCAAATACCTCCCGGATCCCATCAAATACCCCGGTGTAGGTGGCGGGATTAGACCGGGGAGTGCGGCCGATGGGGGACTGATCAATGACTACTACCTTATCTAGAGCCCGCAGCCCCTCTAGGGCCCCGAGGTGCGTGGGAAAAGGAACCCGACCGCCAAAGTGATTCTGGAGAGCCGGGTAGAGGAGTTCATTGATGAGAGTAGACTTGCCAGACCCGGAGACTCCAGTAATACAGACAAATTTTCCCAGGGGAATCTCGACTGTCAGGTGCTTGAGGTTGTGGAGGTGGGCGTCTACCAAGCGCAGACGATGGCCATTACCAGACCGGCGTTGGTCAGGGATGGGGATCTGGCGGCGGCCCGCCAGGTAGGCGCCGGTCAGGGAATCCGGGGCCGCCAGGAGGTCTTCTAAGCTCCCCTGGGCCACAATTTGACCCCCATGGACCCCTGCCCCCGGACCAATATCTACCAGGTGGTCTGCCTGGCGGATAGTTTCCTCATCGTGCTCCACCACAATCAAGGTATTACCTAGGTCACACAGGCGCCGCAGGGTGCGCAGGAGACGGCCATTATCCCGCTGGTGCAGGCCGATACTCGGTTCATCTAGAACGTAGAGGACGCCGGTCAAGCCAGAGCCAATCTGGGTGGCCAGCCGGATCCGCTGGGCCTCTCCCCCTGAAAGGGTCAGGGCTGCCCGGTCCAGGGTCAGGTAGTCCAGACCTACCTCCAGAAGAAACTCTAGGCGAGCACACACCTCCCGCAGAGCCAAGGTGGCGATCTGAGCTTGGCGAGGGCTAAGGCGTAGGCTGTGGACCCGCTTTAGGCACTCGCAGACTGACACATTGGTAAAATCGTGGATCTGGTACTGGCCCAGACGCACCGCTAGGGCTACGGGTTTGAGGCGCAAGCCTCGGCAGACTTCACAGGTTTGGTCTACCAGGTATTGCTCCAGCTTTTGGCGCTGCAGTTCGGAGCTTGTCTCGGCGTACTGACGCTCCAGCATCGCCAGAACCCCTTCATAGGTCTTTAGATATCCCTTACTTCCCCGGTAGCGGGAGTCCGCTTCTAACCAGACGGGTTCGGGGGCCCCGTACAGGAGGATCTGAATCTGCTCGGGCCTCAGTTGGTTCCAGGGGGTCTGAAGGGAAAAGTCGTAGGCCTGGCCAAGGCCATCGAGGAGGGAAAAGTAGTAGGTGTTCTCCTTATCGGCCCAGGGGGCAATGGCAGCGTACAGAGGCAGGGTAGGGTCAGGGATGATCCGCTCTGGGCTAAACTTGCGCAAGCTACCTAGGCCATGGCAGTGAGGGCAGGCCCCGTAGGGAGAGTTAAAGGAAAATAAGCGGGGGGCTAACTCCTCTAGGACTGCGCCGTGGTCAGGACAGGCAAAGTTTTCCGAAAAGACTAGGTCCGCGGGACAATCTGCTTGGTCTGGGGCGGGCAGGACATTAATCATCACCACCCCCCCCGCTAGGCGCAGGCCCGTGGCTAGAGAGTCAGTTAAGCGCTCCTCTAGACCCGGCTTGAGCACTAGTCGGTCAACCACCACCTCAATGGTGTGGGGTTGGTTTTTGTCTAGGGTGATGGTTTCCGTAAGCTGACGCTGGTGCCCGTCAATGCGCACCCGCACGTAGCCTTCAAGGCCGAGATTAGCCAGGAGCTTGCGGTGAGTCCCTTTTTTACCCCGCACCAAGGGGGCGAGGATCTGAAACCGAGTCTGGGGCGGCAGCTGCATCACCCGGTCGCACATCTGGTCGATGGTTTGGGGGGCGATGGAGCGCTGACAGTGGGGGCAATGGGGTTCCCCAGCCCGGCCAAACAGTAACCGAAAGTAGTCGTAGATTTCGGTGACAGTACCGACGGTGGAGCGGGGATTGTGGCTGGTGGATTTCTGGTCGATGGAGATGGCCGGACTGAGGCCCTCGATGGCGTCTACGTCTGGCTTGTCGATCTGACCGAGGAATTGACGGGCGTAGGCACTGAGGGATTCCACGTAACGCCGTTGGCCCTCAGCAAAAATGGTGTCGAAGGCTAGAGAGGACTTTCCTGACCCTGAGACCCCTGTAAACACCACTAGCTGGTTGCGGGGAATGACTAGGTCTAGGTTTTTAAGGTTATGCTGCCTGGCGCCCCGCACCCGGATCGCTGGCTCCGGAGATGTCGCAGATCCACTAACCATGGGCTTAAAAGTGACCGTCTAGGGCCTGGAGGCAGCGCTCACACAGACTGGGATGAGCTGGGGAAGCACCTACCCGGAGGGAATAGTTCCAGCAGCGCTCACACTTGCTGCCCTTAGCCCGCTCCACGACTACCCTGACTAAGCCCCCGTCAGGTAACTCTGAAGGGGGAGGGGCGATGACCTCGACCTGGGAAACAATTAAGATGTAGCGCAGGTCATCAACTCGGTTGCTAGCCAAAGGATCAGCCGGGACTAACTGCCTGAGCCACCCTTGCACCTGGGGGTCTGGACTACAGAGACTAACCTTGGCCTCCAGGGGGGCGCCCAGTCCCTGGCTAGCTCTGGCCTGCTCCAGGAAGCGATTCACTTCGGTCCGGACCTGCCGCAGCTGGGTCCAGGGACCAACTAACTCCGGGGCTGACCAGGCGGGGTCCACCGCTACCCAGCCGGCTAGGAATACGGAAGGATGAGACTGGGGGTAGGGCAGGTGTTGCCAGATGTCCTCCGCTAGGTGGGACAAGATGGGAGCGATCAAGCGGGCCAGGCTCTCTAGGACAATTTGCAGGACCGTTTGACAACTGCGGCGGCGCCAGGCCTTGGGAGCACTAATGTACAACCGGTCCTTGGCAATGTCTAAGTAAAAGTTAGACAGATCCACCACGCAGAAATTCTGCACCGCCTGAAACACCCGGTCAAAGGCATAGTTACTGTAGGCCGTAGTGATCTCCTCTACTACTTCCCCTAAACGCTGGAGCAGGTAACGGTCTAGCTGGGGCAGCTGCCCTAGGGCTACCGCATCCTGCTTGGGGTCAAAGTCGTGGAGATTGCCGAGTAGGTAGCGGGCGGTGTTGCGGACCTTGCGGTACACATCTGCCATTTGCCGCAAAATCCCCTTGCCAATTAACACATCCCCCCGGTAGTCCACGGAGGCTACCCACAACCGCAATACGTCAGCTCCGTAGGCTGGCTCAGTTTGGAGGTTCTTGCCCCCCTCAATGACAATTTTGGGGTCAACCACATTCCCGAGGGACTTACTCATTTTCAAGCCCTTCTCGTCTAGGGCAAACCCGTGGGTGAGGACCTGGCGATAGGGGGCCTGGCCCTGGGCCGCCACACTGGTGAGTAGACTAGACTGAAACCAGCCCCGGTGTTGATCGGAGCCCTCCAAGTATAGGTCGGCTGGGCAGGCCAGACCCCCTGCCTGCAGAACCGCCGCCCAAGAGGAGCCAGAATCAAACCAAACATCCATGGTGTCGGTGCCCTTGCGGTAGGGCTGGCCCCGGTAGGCTAAGGGCAGGAGCTCATCTACACTCATCTCCCACCAGGCATCCGAACCGCGCTCGGCAAAGATAGCTTGTACGTGCTGAATTGTGTCTGAGTTCAGGAGCGGCTCACCAGTTTCCAACTGGTAAAACACCGGTATGGGTACTCCCCAGGAGCGCTGGCGAGAGATGCACCAGTCTGAGCGTTCTGCTACCATGGCTCGAATCCGGTTTTCCCCTTGGGAGGGCAGCCACTGAACCTGGGCGATGGCTTGGAGGGCAGCCTCCCTAAAACCGCTCACGGAGGCAAACCACTGCTCCGTAGCCCGGACAATGGTGGGTTGTTTAGTGCGCCAGTCGTAGGGGTACTTATGGCTGTAGGGGACCTCCCGCAGCAGCGCTCCCGCCGCTTGGAGGGCTGCAATAACCGCCTGGTTACCCTCCTTAAGCACGTTTAGGCCCTCAAAGGGACCTGCCTCAGCCGTAAAATTACCCTGTTCGTCCACCGGTGCGAAGGCGGGTAAGCCGTAGGTCAAGCCAGTCTGATAGTCCTCCATTCCATGGCCAGGGGCGGTATGTACCAGACCAGTACCCGACTCCGTGGTGATGTAGTCCCCCCCTAGGACGACGAAACTAGAACGTCCGTAGAGGGGATGGACGTAGGTGCAGTGCTCCAGGGTCTTCCCCAGCAAGGTAGCCTTGACCTCCAGAGGAGTTTCCAGGGTCTGGCTCAGGGTATCCACTAGGTCTCGGGCGACTATTAGGTAGGGGAGTACCCCTAGTTGTTCGGCCCGGCCCACCTCGACCACGGCGTACACCAGCTCGGGATTAACGCTGACAGCCAAATTAGCCGGAATTGTCCAGGGAGTGGTAGTCCAAACCGCAACTGCCAGCTCCCCCAGGTAGGGGTGGAGAGCCTTATGTAGTGCCGGAGAGAGGGTCTGAACCGTGAAGGCAACGTAGATACTTGGGGAGACGTGGGTGTCAGGGTACTCAAGCTCCGCCTCTGCTAGGGCCGTCTGGGAACTAGGACTCCAGTAGACCGGTTTACGGCCTCGGTAGATGTGACCCGCCAAGACCATTTGACCGAATACCCCAATTTGAGCCGCCTCGTAGGCAGGCTTGAGGGTCAGATAGGGATCGGCCCACTCACCCCAGACTCCGTAGCGCTGAAAATCGCGACTTTGGTCCGCTACCGCCCCTAGGGCAAAGTCCCGGGCCTTGTGGCGCAACTCCAGGGGCGAAAGCCCAGAGCGTTCGGCCGGCTTAAGACTTTGGAGAACCTTCAACTCGATGGGCAGGCCGTGGCAGTCCCAACCAGGGATGTAGCGGACCTTGCGGCCCTGGAGGAGTTGAAACTTATTGATGAAGTCCTTCAGAATTTTGTTAAGGGCATGGCCGACGTGGAGGGAACCATTGGCGTAGGGGGGACCATCGTGGAGGATAAAAGGTTCCCCGGGATTGTGGCTAGCCAGATAGTTGTAGATGTCTTGTTGTCGCCAAAACTCCTGCAACTGGGGCTCCCGCACCTTGGCGTTGGCCCGCATCTCAAAGTCAGTCTTAAGCAGGTTGATAGTGTCCTTGTAGGCTCCCGATTCTGTCACGAGTCTAAGTTCCTGAAAACGTCTACTGGGGTGGTTTGGTCTTGGGTTGAACTCCGAGCACCACCTGGAGCCGCCGCCAGATTCTAGCTACCCAAGAGGAATTGACTTCTGGGGTTGCGGCTTCTGGGGTTGCGGCTTCTGGGGTTGCGGCTTCTGGGGTTGCGGCTTCTGGGGTTGCGGCTTCTGGGGTTGCGGCTTCTGGGGTTGCGGCTTCTGGGGTTGCGGCTTCTGGGGTTGCGGCTTCTGGGGTTGCGGCTTCTGGGGTTGCGGCTTCTGGGGTTGCGGCTTCTGGGGTTGCGGCT
>DAIDHW010000009.1 GCA_027451865.1 Leptolyngbyaceae cyanobacterium clean351
GCTAGGTGCTTTCGACCGCTTTACTAATCTACCCACTTCTCCCTCTCTTGTCAACCCCCTCTCCGCATTTCTTTTCTTTTCCCTGGTCCGGGTCTAGGCCAACAGGTAGCCGAGGGTCTCGATCTCCGGCCCGAAGCTCTCCTAGCACCAGGCAATCTCCTCCCTGGTCATCTCTTCACGGTAGCGGCCGATCAGACCGCGATTGAACTGGTTCTTGGCGTAGCGCCGGATCTTGGTTTCGTAGTCCACCACCACGGCAATCATCGCGGCGTTGGCTTTGATCCCGCAATGGTCAATGACCCTGTGGAGGGTAGTTGTGGGAGACACCACCAGGTCTTCATAGCGCACTGGCAAGGTCAGGCCGCTATTGATCCACCGGAGGGTCATTCTCGCCCACCAGCGGGTGTAGGGGATGGCACTGCGCACATCGCTCCTGAAAACCCGGAGTAGGAGTAGTCCGGGAGCGATTAGCGTGGTCAATGGCTGAAAGGAATGATATCCCGCGGGTCCCGGAAGGTGGTGACCATGATGGTGGGCCACCCGTCCAAAGCCTGCAGCAGAAAGGTAGACAAGGTTGAGATAGTTTTTGTGAACTTCTATCCCGATCTAACTAGGCCTATGCTGGACTTCTTGCCTGCAATGCCTTCGATTACATACGATTGGTAGCCCTCTTAACCATTGCCGAGAAAGCCCGGGCCCGGCTTCAGGCCATCCTATCTGGGGAAAAGGATGTGGTAGACAGCATCGATCTATTTAAGTACGGCCACACCGGCACCTGGGACCTGGTAATCACTGCCTGTGAAGTTCACTCCCTCCACGGTACCCTCCTGGCGCGTATCTTTGCTGGCCGGGGGTCAATTATTTCTCTGCGTACCCATGACTTTTACGGTGGAGGATTTCGGGCAAGTCAAGTTTTGTCTGCCCTTAGCCCAGGTAGCTAGTCCGGAGACCGCGGCTTGGATGGTGATTGGGGCGTAAGTGGAGTGTAGGCCGAGACCACTAGGGCTACAGTGGCCCGGGACCTGTTAGGGGCCCCCTTGTCTACCTACATCTTCCCTCAGTTGTGGGAGGTGTACAGGACCGTCAAGCCGTGGCGCTGCTGGAGGTCAAGTAAAACTTGGCGGATCTACCGGGCGGCTTGGGGGCGGTCGGGGACATTGTAGATCCGAGCTACCACGTCTAGGTTCTCGTACAGCGTCAAGCGCTTGGGGAAGGCCATGTAGGGGGACATAAAATTCAATCTTTGCAGGGTGCGCGAACGCTGCTCCCCTAGGGGCCGATTGAACAGGTGGATCACCCCGCTGCTCGGTTTAATCAGCCCCAACAGCATGTGGATCACCGTGGACTTGCCGGCTCCATTGGAGCCCACTAGGCCAACGATTTCCCCTTGTTCAACCCTAAAGGAGATATTATCGACTGCTCGGAACGGGCCGAAATTTTTGGTCAGATTCTCGACTCTAACGCACATTACTGCCTAGATTGCCGGTCCTGCTGAAGCCGACCTGGTTTATTCTAGCGTGGCCCCTAGAGGGGTCCTCTCAGCTGAAAACCGGTTCACCGGGGGGAGTTTGGGAGAGAATCAAGGAAGTCAACTGGGTTAACTTCGGGAGCATTTTGTTGTGAATTTTCAGTCAGTGATCGCCACCCTTCACCAGTTCTGGAGCGCCCAGGGGTGCCTGATTGTCCAAGCCTACGACGTGGAGAAGGGGGCTGGCACTAAAAGTCCCCATACTTTCCTGCGGGCCCTAGGACCTGAGCCCTGGTCAGTGGCCTACGTGGAGCCCTGTCGCCGGCCGGGGGATGGGCGATACGGCGAAAACCCCAACCGCTACCAGTACTACTACCAGTACCAGGTTTTGATCAAGCCCTCCCCTGATGGGATCCAAGACCTGTACTTAGATTCCCTACGGGTATTGGGGATTCTGCCGGAAGAGCACGATATCCGGTTTGTGGAGGACAACTGGGAAGACGGGGCTGTAGGGGCCTGGGGAGTAGGTTGGGAGGTCTGGCTAGACGGCATGGAGGTAACCCAATTTACCTACTTCCAGCAGTGCGGCGGTCTGGATTGCCAACCCGTATCCGTGGAAATCACCTACGGTTTGGAGCGTTTGACCATGTACCTACAACAAACCGACGCCATCGCCAAGATCCAGTGGAATGACCGCCTCACCTACGGAGATGTTCATCTGCAGGGGGAAATTGAGCAGTCCACCTACAACTTCCAGGCCTCTAACCCGCAGCTGTTATTTACTCTGTTCGACCTTTATCAGCAGGAGGCCGAGCAACTCCTAGACAAGGGCCTAGTTACCCCTGCCCTAGACTACATCCTCAAGTGCTCCCACACCTTCAACCTCCTAGATGCCCGGGGGTCGATCTCCGTCACCCAACGGGCTGGCTACCTTGGGCGGGTCCGCTCCCTGGCCCGGCGGGTAGCCCAACTTTACGTGCAGCAACGCCAGGAGTTGGGGTTTCCCCTCCTAGGGGCAGCGGCTCACCGGGCCCCAGCAGTCTAAGGCCCTCGAGCCTCAGGGGGAATTGCGCCGGGCTACCATCCCAATCAGGGCCGACATCCCCCCGTGGCCTGTCCCCTCCCAAATTTCCTGGTCGTAGGCGGTCAGAGTCAGAATTTCCCAATCGCCAAAGGCCTGCCGGAGGAGCTCCTCGGTGTAAAGATTTTCCTTGACCCCGGGTCCCCCCGTGCCGTAGGCCAGCTGCTCCGGCCGGTACCCCAGGAGGATCAGGACTCCTCCTGGCTGTAGGGTGTGCCTGATGCCGGCAAAGATGCGGTCCCGGTCAGCCGGACCGGCAAACTGGATGAAAATTGCCACTACCCCGGCGTAGGCAGCTGCTGGCCAAGACCAACTCAACAGGTCCGCCTGGGTAAATTCCACTGACACTCCCCGCTGCTGAGCTAGGCGCCGGGCCTTGACCAGGGCGGCGGCGGACTTTTCCACCCCGTGGATCTGGTAACCTCGGCTTGCCAGGTAGACCCCATTACGACCTTCCCCCTCAGCCACCGTCAGGACCCGGGCCCCGGGGGGTAAGTGGTGGACTTGAGACTCTAAAAACTGATTGGGCTCGGTTCCAAAAATGTACTCCTGGGTAGCTCCGTAGCGCTTATCCCAACGGTCTTCCATGGTCAACTCTCCCGGTTCACGGCTCCTGGTGCATCCCTGGGGATACAGCTGATCAGACTCACCCCTTGAGGATTTGGAAATTTCTTTGATAGGCTAAGCTTAGCTATCCCCCCCCTACCATGACCACCCCTACCCCACCTGACCTGCCGATCCACGCCCGGGAACGCCTCCAGGCTATGCAAGGGCCGCAGCATCAATCGCGGTTGTTCACCAGCGACCTGTCTGTAAATGAGTTCTTGTTGATTAAGGAGCTGGGTTTTGAACCCCTGGGTATGGTGGTGGGGTGCTCAATGTATCACATTGGCTTTCAAGCAGTGCGCAACAGCCAAAACATGGAAATGAAAGTCCTGTCTCAGGCCACGTACCACGCCCGGGAGTTAGCCATGTCCCGGATGGAGGAGGAGGCGGATGCCCTGGGGGCTGATGGCATTGTGGCGGTGCACTTGAGTGCTAAGCACATGGAATGGGAACCTAACTTAGCAGAATTTGTGGCCATTGGCACCGCGGTTAAGTCTAGTAACCGGGATATCCCTTGGCGGACTGTCGATAACAAACCCTTTACCAGTGACCTTTCTGGCCAAGACTTTTGGACTTTGATCCGGGCAGGTTACCGGCCGACCGGTATGGTGATGGGTAATTGTGTCTATCACGTGGCCTACCAAGGCCTCGGCCAGTGGTTCAACAACATTGGTCGCAACACGGAGATGACCAACTTTACCCAGGCCCTCTACGACGCCCGAGAGTTGGCTATGGAGCGGATGCAGGCGGAGGCTATCCACCTCAAGGCAGAAGGGATCGTTGGGGTGGATATTCATGAGGGCCGCTACTCCTGGGACTCCCACGTAATCGAGTTTTTTGTCATCGGTACGGCTGTGATCCCCCTGCGCTCCGACCACCACATCCCGACTCCCCAGCTGATGATTTCCCTCAATGATTGAGTTCAGTTAGGTTTCCCCATGGCCTACTGGCTGATGAAGTCCGAACCCAACACCTACAGCATCCACGACCTAGAGCGGGAGGGGGAGACGGTCTGGGATGGGGTGCGCAACTACCAGGCCCGTAATTTTCTACGCCTGATGCAACCGGGAGACCTGGCCTTCTTCTACCACTCCAACACCGAGCCGCCCGGGATCGTCGGTTGGATGGAGGTGCGCGAGGGTGACGTGGTTGACCCCAGCCAATTCCTCCCGGCTAGCCCCTACTACGACCCGCAATCTAAACCCCAGGCCCCCCGCTGGCAAACCGTACGAGTGGGCTTCGGGGGGATATTTGCTAATTTGGTTTCCCTGGCAGCCCTACGGCAGCACTTTAAGCCAGAGGAGCTGCTGGTGGTGCGCCCTGGTAACCGGCTATCCGTCTTACCGGTGGGGGCAGCGGCGGCCGAGCGGATATTTAGCCTAGGGGGTGTTCAGTCTCCCCCAGCTGCCAACTAGTTAATCGACCGGAGGTAGACCGCCCCAGAAACCCAGGTCCACACCACCGCTAGCCAAAACACTACCTGGGGCCCTAGACCCCCGGGCCAGGGGGCCAACAACAGGGCTACCGCCGTGATCTGCAACCCGGTTTTGAGCTTAGCGCCTAGGTTGGCTCCGGTCACCACAGGACTGCGAGCCCGCCAGCCGGCAATCACCAGCTCCCGGGCCAGGATCAGAAAAGTACCCCAGGCAGGGACTTGCCCGGCTTGCACCAGGGCCAACAGGGCTCCTAATACCAGGAGCTTATCTACCAGGGGGTCAATGATTTTTCCCAGGTCACTCACCTGCTGCCAGCGACGAGCTACGTAGCCATCTAGCCAGTCAGTAGCGGCCGCGGCGAGGAAAATCCCCAGGCTCCACCACCGATGGGCAACCGTAAACTCCTGCAGGGCCCAGAAGATTACGGGGATAGCTAGGGACCGGCTAAGGGTAATCCAGGTAGCGGGGGTGAAAACCATGGGGGGTTGAGGCGGCTTCAACTATTTTCGATGGCGCCATTAATATCTTCATCGATAACGGTATACGGATCGCCTCCATCCCTAACTACCCGCTCCGATTGGGCCTCATAAACTGCCTGCCAAAAGTTACGGATCAACCGTGCGTTACCGAAGTTATCCGGCTTGTGGGCGGTGATACTGTTTATGTACTGGATGGCCATTTCTCGGGCCCGATCATCTAGCCCAAAGCTGTCATCGGCTGCAAACCTAGAGAATATCTCACATAGCTCTCCAGAGGAGTAGTCCCCGAAATCGATGAACCTGGTAAATCTTGAGGCAAGTCCCTCGTTCGCCGAGAGAAACCTTCTAATTGGCCCTGTGTAGCCGGCAATAATCACGCACAGCCTATCCCTTTGGTCTTCCATGGCCTTGAGGAGGGTTTCCACCGCCTCCATGCCAAAATCGTTGCTGTTATCACTTTTAATCAGGGCGTAGGCTTCATCAATAAAAAGTACACCATCTAGGGCATCTTTAATCTTCTCCTGGGTCTTGATGGCGGTTTGGCCCACATACCCAGCCACGAGGCCACCCCGGTCAACCTCAACAAAGTGTCCTTTCCGCAGTAACCCCAAGGCTTTGTAGAGTTTGCCGATGATTCTGGCTACCGTGGTTTTGCCTGTACCTGGATTGCCGGAAAACACCAGGTGCAGTGAGGGATAAACGGCATTTCCCCCGGTGGCTTCTCGGATTTGATTAGCTCGGACCAGGTTAACTAATTTATTGATTTCGTCTTTGACGGACTGCAACCCAATCATGCCATTGAGTTCCTGCAAGACCTGGTCTAGGTCGGCGGCGGCATTGGGCATAAGGTTTGGAATATCAGTATCCAGAATTTCATTAAGATCAGGTTCCTCATATTCAACTAGTCGGTTTGCCTGGTTCTCGAGGATCTTACCGAATAGGTTTCTCATCTCCCTGGCGTTACCGAAATCTTCACCACGGGCTTTGTAAATCACGTTTATTGTTTTTTGCAGCTTCCCCCAGGCGTCGTCAGAAAGACATAGTTGATACTCCTCAGTTAGCTGGCTGATAATTTCAAAAAGCTCCTGCTCGTTATAGTCACAAAAATCGATGTATCTGGTAAAACGCGAGGAGAGCCCCTGGTTAGATTCGATAAACCTCCTCATGGGGCTGCGATACCCCGCCACAATTACAGCAAAGTTATCACGCTTGTCTTCCATTTCCTTTAGTAGGGTATCTATGGCCTCCTTGCCAAAGTCATGATCGCCTCCTGTGGCTAAGGCATAGGCCTCATCGATAAACAGCACTCCACCCTGGGCAGACGCGATGACCTCTTTCATCTTGATGGCAGTGTGCCCAATATACCCGGCTACCACTGACGATCTATCAACTTCAATGAGATGACTTTTTTGTAGCAGCCCTATACTGGCCAGAATTTCTCCTACTAAACGGGCAACGGTAGTTTTCCCTGTACCTGGGTTACCAGTGAATACCATGTGCAGTGAGATTGCTTGTACTGGCAACCCATGTACTTTTCGTTCTTGATGAATTCTTGCTAGATTCACTAGCTTTGTGATTTCTAGCTTCACCTCCTGTAACCCAATCATTGAACGCAAGTGACTCAGGGCGAGAGGTTCTGGCTTAGAAATATTGCTGGTAGATTTTCTGGAGGATGTAGGTGCGCTACCGAATCTAAGGTTAGTGCAGTCTAGGGATGTATATTCAGAGTCATCTACATTGAAGGCGTCTTTTGGTGATGAATTCTTGGGAAAATAACAATCGGAAATTGTAACGGTAGAGCCTCCTCCGACATACACCTGTTGTGGTTGATGATCGTATAGCGATGAATTCGTGATGGTTACACTTGAGCCCCCATCTTCATCTACCTCATTTGGACTTACATATACACCGTAATCCATTGCGTTATAAATTTCACACTCATCAATAGTGACATAGGAAGGCCATGTAACCCATACTCCACTAGAAGCGATGTCGTGAATTTTTACCTGTTGCAGGGTAGCTTGGGCTGACTTCCCAACGGTGATGGATGGATACCTCTCGGTACACCACGTAACAATTTCCCCACCAGTGACTTGGAGTTCGGCTTCAGTATGCACCCATATTCCGTTCTTTTCTGTATCCCGAATCAGACAATTGTTGAGGGTCAACAGGCTATCGGAGTCCTGTACTTCCAAAGCAGCCTCTCCACACCCCCACACCTCACAGTCCTTGAGGGTAGCCTGGGCAGATTCTTTAACCCATACTCCACTGGAAGCGGTGTCGTGGATTTTTACCTGTTGCAGGGTGGCTGTGGCCGACTCGCTGATGACAATCGATGGGTAATGCTCAGTACACCATGTAACAATTTCCCCACCAGTGACTTGGAGTTGGGCTTTATTCCAGACTTTTATCCCGCTTGTTTGGGTATCCCGAATCAATCAATCAATTGTTGAGAGTTAATACAGTACCCCGGTCATGGGCTACTAATTCAGTTGTGACTAACTCTAGGTCTTGCAGCAGCAGATCACAACCTGAATCAATTTTTAAGGCGCCGGTAATTACGGGTTTGGTAGTTTTGGAGGCAGCTCTTATTATCAGTGCTTTTTGATCGATCTTACGATCGATGATGTAGGAACCTGGCCGAACCTCGATTATGTCGCCACTCCGTGATTCTAAAATGACCCTACCAAGACTATTCCCAAACCATCCATCACTAACAGTTATGATTGCCATTCCCAAGGTCTCTAGTAGTCAAGGTAACGGTTTTGGCCAGCTGCGCCCTTAGCCCCCCCATACAATATCACGCACCAGAAGTACGGAATGACTTGAGCCCTCACCCCAAATCCCTCTCCCGTGGGGAGAGGGACTTTTAGATTCTTGTTCCCCTTTGCCCCGTGGGCGAAGGGGCTAGGGGATGAGGGCTGGCCCCTTCTGGTCGTTGGTCTTTCCCGGACTGGCAAAGACCCAGCCACGCTTAGGATTACTGAAAGTGTACACTCCACAAATAAGTACAATTGTACTCTAGTTGAGACTAGATCCAACAAAGACCCAAGGGCTCCCGGAGGTTCTCCTGGTCTACAGCTAGGGTGATCTAGGAAGTAAGGTCTAGGCGCCGGGAAAAAGCCTGGTAGGATGTGTTTAATTCAGCTGAAAGCGGCCTCCCCCCTAAGAGCTCTCCTAATCTAGATGTTTCCCCCTATCCCCCTAGCGCCCTCGGCTCTCCTGGACCTGCTCCGGTCTGCCGCCTGTTTTCGCGGCATTCCCCAGAAGGCAGTGGACCCCGCCCTGACTGGGTTGAAGGTCACTCAGTATCCTGCTGACCAAGTCCTGCTGCGGGAAAAAGACCGGGGGGAGTGGGTGGGGATCATCCTGAAGGGCTGGGTCAAGGTCCGCACCCATAACGGGGAGGGGAAGGAAATCACCCTCAACCTCCTAGGGCCGGGGGAAATGTTTGGGGAGATGGCCCTTGTGGACCAGGCCCCCCGCTGTGCCGATGTGATTGCGGTCACAGCCACTGAGGTGGGCAACATTCCGGCGGCCAACTTCCTGCAACTACTGCAAAGTAAACCCATGGTGGGGCTGGCTTTAGCTCAGGTGCTAGCTCGGCGACTGCGGCAAATCAATCGGCGATTGCGCCAGCGGGAAAGTGACAGCGTTGCTCGCTTGCTAGATGTATTGATAGTAGTGGCTGAGTGCCAAGGGCGCCCTTGTGGCAACGAAGTGGTCATCAGTCGTGTTCCCCATCGTGAACTTAGCACCTTGAGTGGGCTAGCCCGGGAAACCGTCACCCGCACCCTCAAACGGTTAGAGCGCCAAGGGGTCATCCGGCGGCAAGGCGATGCCATTCACTTGCTCGATATCTCAAGGATCGAGGAGCTTCTGGTTTGATGGGGACAGCAAGTCTATTAGGTTTATTCCAGTTGGCCAGCTCCAGTTTACCGGTGGGGGCTTTTGGCTACTCCGAGGGCCTCGAATGGCTGGTGGAGTCAGGTCAAGTTCGGGACCAAGCCACCCTCAAGGCCTGGATCCTGGGGGAATTAAGCCGGGGTGCCCCCTTCCTGGATGCCGCCTTGCTAGTGCGCATCTACCGGGCCGGGTCGGCGGGAGACGCTGAAGCGGTCTGTCATTGGAATGCTTGGTTGTCGGCGGTGCGGGAGACCGAGGAGCTGCGGGTCCAAAGCTGGCAGATGGGTCACGCCCTAGTCAATCTGTTAGGAGTCCTGGAGGGGCCCCTATTGCCCCTAGCTCGCCCCCTAGTCACCGAGCCCCCCTGGGGCTGTAATTTCGTAACTGCCTTTGGCCTGGCGGCGGCCGGGGATGAGTTGGGCTTGGAGGAGACCGTCTTAGCCTACCTGTACAGCTGGGCTACCAATCTGGTGGGGGCGGGAGTACGCCTAATTCCCCTGGGTCAGACCGCCGGGCAGCTCCTTTTGCGGCAGCTCGGACCAGCCCTAGTCAACACCCTCCAGGCCAGCCTCGAGCTTACGGACCAGGACCTGCACTGCTGCTCCTGGGGCCTGAGCCTGGCCAGCATGGCCCACGAGACTCAGTACACACGCCTGTTTCGGAGCTAGAATGACTGCAAAAGTGACGGCTCACCTAAACCTAACCTAAACCTCAAATTAGGAATGACAACTGTAAGCGCACAAACCCTGCGGGTGGGGGTAGCAGGACCGGTGGGCTCCGGGAAAACCGCCCTGGTAGATGCCCTGTGTAAGGCCCTGCGCTCCACCTACCAGATCGCCGTAGTCACCAATGACATCTATACCCAGGAGGATGCCCAGTTTCTGGTGCGCTCCCAAGCCCTGCCGGCGGAGCGGATCCTCGGGGTAGAGACGGGGGGATGTCCCCACACCGCTATCCGGGAGGACGCTTCCCTTAACCTGGGGGCCCTGGCGGTCCTGGAACAGCGGTTTTTTCCCTTAGACCTGGTATTTATCGAGAGTGGGGGGGACAACTTGGCCGCTACCTTTAGTCCGGAACTAGCGGACCTCACCCTCTACGTGATCGATGTCGCCGCGGGGGACAAGATTCCCCGCAAGGGAGGACCAGGGATCACTAAGTCTGACCTGTTGGTAATCAACAAGACCGACCTAGCCCCTTGGGTAGGGGCAGACCTGGGGGTGATGGAGCGAGATAGTCAGCGCATGCGTGGGCCCAAGCCTTTTGTATTCACCAACCTTAAGACCGGTGAGGGCTTAGGCCAAGTGGTAGACTTCCTCAGGGGCTGCCTAACGGTCTACTGACCCCATGATCACATCGATGCTGCCGAGGATGGCGACGATGTCTGCCACCTTCATCCCCTGGAGCAGGTGAGACAGGACCTGGAGGTTATTGAAGTCCGCCGCCCGGATCTTCCAGCGCCAGGGGAATACTGAATCATCCCCCATAATGAAAACTCCCAGTTCTCCTTTACCACTTTCTACTCGTACGTAGTGTTCACCGGCCGGGATCTTAAAGGTAGGAGCCACTTTCTTGGCGATGTACTGGTAATCAAAGCCATCCCACTCGGACTTAGGCCCGGCTAGTAGCCGCTGGGCTTCCAGGTTCTCGTAGGGACCACCCGGCAACCCCTCCAAGGCTTGGCGAATGATCTTGACTGATTCGCGCATCTCCCGGATGCGCACCAGGTAGCGGGCCATGCAGTCTCCGGCGCTCTCCCACTGCACTTCCCAATCAAAGTCGTCGTAGCACTCGTAGTGGTCTACCTTGCGCAGGTCCCACTTTACCCCCGAGGCCCGCAGCATCGGCCCCGAGAGGCTCCAGTTGATCGCCTCTTCCCGACTGATCACCCCAATGCCCTCAATCCGCCGCCGGAAGATCGGGTTGTTGGTGATCAGTCGCTCGTACTCATCCACCTTGGGCAGAAAATAATTGCAAAAGTCAAGACACTTGTCTACCCAACCGTAGGGCAGGTCCACCGCCACACCGCCGATCCGGAAGTAGTTGTTGTTGACCATCCGGTGACCGGTAGCAGCCTCCCACAGGTCGTAGATCAACTCCCGCTCCCGAAAGATGTAGAAGAAGGGAGTCTGGGCCCCCACATCGGCCAGAAAGGGCCCTAACCACAGGAGGTGGTTGGCGATGCGGTTGAGCTCCAGCATGATTACCCGAATGTAGCTAGCCCGCCGGGGGACCGGGATATCGGCTAGTTTTTCCGGGGCATTGACGGTGATGGCCTCGTTGAACATTCCTTCGGCGTAGTCCCAGCGACTGACGTAGGGGACAAACATCACGTTAGTGCGATTCTCGGCGATCTTCTCCATGCCCCGATGGAGGTAACCGATCACCGGTTCGCAGTCAATTACGTTCTCCCCATCTAGGGTCACAATCAGCCGCAACACCCCGTGCATGGAAGGATGATGAGGCCCCATGTTCAGGATCATGGGTTCAGTCTTGGTTTCAATCATCGCCATGACTAGAGGCTCTCCCTGGTTAGCTGCCTCCCATTATAAAGGAGGATAATTCCCGCCATCCTTGACCAGGGATTGATTTTCGGGGGGGAGAGGGATAAGAATTAACCCCAACTCGGGGAAATTGCCCGGCCCCGAAGATCGATCGGAGGGTCAAACAAGGAATCCTAGAGCTATAGTCCTCCCCGGTGGCCTGTGACTCCCATCCCCAGACCAGATATTCGGGCGCCTAGGCGCTTTCCCCTCCCCCGGTTGCTCCTGTGGCCCTGGGGCCGGGGTTTGGTATTGACCCTCAGTGACATTTTGGCCCTGGGGTTATCCTGGAAAATTGCCGCTGACCTAAACCGCTTCTACGCCCCCATTCCCCCGGAGTTGGTGTGGTGGGTCTGGTGGGGGCTGCCGAGTTTGTTCTGGATCTTTCTTGCCGTTACCCTCTTGGTCCTGGCGAGCTACGGCTTCTACAGCGTGCCGGCCCAGCGGCAAAAATACGTCCAGGCTGGCCAACTAGTCAGTCTGGTATACCTCCTGGCCCTGCTGGGGCAGTATTTTTACAACCCCCACCTCAGCCCCCCCCGTTCCCTATTCCTGAGTGCTTGGCTTTCTAGCGTGGTGCTGGTAATCAGCTTTCGCCTGGTGAGCACCTTGATGCTGCGGCAGTTTGCCCCCCCCCGGGCCAACCGGGTCGCGGTGTTTATCCTCGCTCCTCCAGAACGCCTAGGGGCCTTGCACCAGGGCTTAGGGGGGGACCGGCAATACCAGGTGGTGGGGACAGCCCCCGCGGATACGGCGCAGACGGCGGCAACCCTAGAGGCAATTTTAGCCTCGGGAGCCCAGGAGGTCCTTGCCCAGGGCCTCCCCCCCACGGACCTGGCCTCCTCCCTCTACTGGTACCTGCGCCAGCACGGCCTGGGGCTACGCCTCCTCCCCACCAGCCGAGACATCCTCTACTGCCGCGGCACCCCAGAAATCATCGCTGGTCTACCTACCCTGCGGTTGCAAACCCCCGTGTTTAGTGGCTGGGAGTACCGCTGTAAGCGAGCCATTGACGTGGGGGGTGCCCTCGGGGGGCTGGTGCTGTTGGCCCCGGTGTTTTTGGGGGTGGCCCTGCTGATCAAACTATCTTCCCCAGGCCCGGCGTTTTTTGCCCAGGAGCGCATGGGTCTCCAGGGGAAAGTATTCCGGATGTGGAAGTTCCGGACCATGGTCAATAATGCCGCCCAGTGGCAAACCACCCTGGAGCAGCGCAACCAAAGCGCCGACGGGATTCTCTTCAAGATCAAAGACGACCCCCGGATCATCCCGGGCCTGGGGAAATTCCTGCGCAAAACCAGCCTCGATGAGCTGCCCCAGCTGCTGAATGTGCTCCGGGGAGAGATGAGTCTAGTGGGGCCGCGGCCTCTGCCCCTGCGGGATGTGGAGCGCTTTGCCTCCTGGCATCACATCCGGCACCAGGTTTTGCCGGGAATTACCGGTCTGTGGCAGATTTCTGGCCGCTCGGAGATCACCAGCTTTGATGCGGCTGCCCGCCTGGACCTCTACTATATTGACAACTGGTCCTTGAACTTAGACCTAGAGATTCTCCTGGAAACTGCCAGAATTGTGCTGTTTGGCCGGGGCGCCTACTAGGTCCCCTGGGAGCTCTGTGGTATGGTAAGCTCTGAAACCTAGGGAGGATGAGCGTGACCAGCCCGACTACAGTAGCTCCCCGCTGGTTAGTGCGGCGGGACTTAGATGGTTTCTTTGGCCTGGCCCTGGACAACTTCATCCAGATTCTCTTAATCGTCAGCCTTACCCAAGGGGTACTTGGTTTTCCAGACCAGCTGCTCTACGGCCGAGTCCTGCCCGGGGCGGCCCTCAGTATTGTGATTGGCAATGTCTACTACAGCTGGCTAGCCTATCACCAGGGGCAAGTCCAGGGCCGGGACGACTTAACCGCTATCCCCTACGGCATCAATACCGTCAGCCTCTTTGCCTACGTGTTTCTGGTCATGCTGCCGGTGCGCCTAGGGGCCCTTGCGGCCGGAGTTTCTAGCGAGGCGGCGGCCCTGACAGCCTGGCAAGCCGGCCTGGTGGCCTGTCTTGGCTCGGGCCTGATTGAGCTAGGAGGGGCAACCCTAGGGAAATACCTGCGCCAGCTCGCCCCCCGCGCAGCCCTGCTGTCGACCCTGGGGGGGATTGCCTTGGCCTTTATCTCCCTGGGGTTTTTATTTCGGACCTTTGCTCATCCGGTGGTGGCTCTCGTACCCCTAGGGATAATTTTGCTGACCTACTTTGGGCAAGTTAAATTCCCCTTGCCGGGGGGATTGCTGGCGGTGCTGCTGGGGTTAGCCCTGGCCTGGGGGACTGGCCTAGTGTCCTGGGACCGGGCCCTTTTTGACCAGGCCCTGAGGCCCCTGGGGTTCTACATCCCCCACCTATGGCCGGGGGACCTGTGGCAGGCCCGCTCGGCCGCCCTAGAATACCTGAGCGTAATCATCCCCATGGGGTTATTCAATTTGATTGGCAGCCTACAAAACCTGGAGAGTGCCGAGGCGGCCGGGGATGTCTACCCGACTGGGCCGTGCCTGGCGGTAAATGGCCTCGGCAGCATCCTGGCCGCCCTGGGGGGTTCCTGCTTCCCCACGACCATCTACATTGGTCACCCTGGCTGGAAAGCCATGGGAGCCCGGGTTGGCTACTCCCTGCTCAATGCCCTAGGGATCAGTCTTCTTTGTCTAACCGGGGCCGTGGGGCTCTTGGCTTACCTGGTACCCATCGATGCCGGCATGGCCATAGTCCTCTGGATCGGGATTGTGATCGTCGCCCAGGGGTTTACGGCTACCCCCCCCCGTCACGCCCCCGCAGTGGTAGTGGGTCTGTTGCCAGGGATTGCCAGTTGGGGAGCTAGCCTGGTCAAAACAGCCCTGCGCGCTGCGGGCTTAGGCACACCCGCCCATCCCTTCAGCCCTAGTCTGGTACCCCTGTTTGAAGCTAGTGGTACCTACCTGAGCGGGTTGTTTGCCCTAGAGCAGGGAGCCGTCTTCTCCGCTATGTTCCTAGCTGGAGTTACGGTTTACATTATCGAACAACAGTTTCTGGCCGCTGCTCTGGGGTGTCTGGCGGCGGCGGCCCTAAGTTGGGTGGGTTTGATGCACGCCTTCACCTGGATTGCCACCGATACAGTCCTGGACCTAGGTTGGGGTAAGGGGGCCGAGTGGGCCGTAGGTTACCTGCTCCTGGCGGTTCTGCTAGCCTACGCCCACTTCTCCCACCGTCGGTCACAGGCATGAATTCCCTGCGGTCGGTTTTCCCCCAGTGGCTGGCCAGCCGTCTGGTAGTGGCCCTGGCTATGTTTGGCTTAGCACCCCTCCTGAGAGCTCCCCACCCGGGAATCCAGCCGCCCTTGAGCTGGGAGATCCTTACCTGGTGGGATAGTCTCAATTTCATCGCCATTGCTGAGCATGGCTACAACTATGGCCTAGATGGCCAAGAGCACACTATAGCTTTTTTCCCCCTCTACCCCTTGGGGATTTGGCTGCTGGGGCAGTTGGGTCTGCCGGCCTGGCTGGGGGGGGCCCTGATCAACAACTTGGCCTTCCTGGGAGCGCTGACGGTCCTCCATGGCTGGCTTAGGGAGCGCTACTCAGAAACCCTAGCCCGCTGGAGCTGCGGATTTCTTACCTGGTGCCCCTACGGAGTATTTACCACTGTGGTCTACTCCGAGGGGCTCTATCTGCTGGTGAGCACCCTGGCCCTGCGGGCCTTTGACCAGGGGCGGTATTCCTGGGCAGCCCTGTGGGGGGCTTTGGCTTCGGCTGCCAGACCCACGGGCCTGGCTCTGGTCCCGGCTCTGCTGACCGTGGCCTGGCGGCAGAAACTAGGTTGGCCGGCCTACCTCAGCGGTCTAGGAACTAGTCTGGGGGTAGTTTTATTTAGTCTCTACTGTCAAGTCCACTTCGGAGACTACCTAGCCTTTGTCCATGCCCAAACCCCCTGGCGCTCAACCCTGGGGATCGATTGGCTAGGCTGGGTACGTCTGGGGGCGGAGGCAAGCCTGGGAGAAAAAACTTGGCAGCTTTACCTGCAGGAAAACCCTCTCCACCTGCCCCTGGGGGGGCTTTTGGCGCTGGGGCTGTACGCTCTTGGGCGCTGCCATCGCCGCCTGCCCCACGTCACCCATCAAGGCCTAGGGTTACTGCTGGGCCTGGGAGTCTGGTTGTGGGGCAGTGACCCCCTGATCCAATTGACTATGGTTTTTGGCAGTGGGGTGCTGCTGTGGCGCAGCCGCCGGGAGGTACCCGGGGTTGTAGTCGCCTACGGATACTGGGCCTTAGCCCTAGTGCTGGCGGCTGGCCACCCGGTTTCCGTAGGCCGTTTTAGCTACGGTGTAGTCTCCTGCAGCCTCGCCTTCGGTTGGTGGTTGGGGCGCCATCGCTTCTGGGGCCGGCCTGCCCTCCTGGGCCTCGGCCTAGTCTTAGCTTTGTTCGGGCTGCGGTTTGCTGAGCATCGCTTTATCGGCTAGAAGGACCCAACGGAGTGGGCCAGCACATCAAGGAGGGGTTGGGCTACTAGCTGGAGGGCAAAAATTGCCAGCATCGGCGAGATGTCTATACCTCCCAAGGGGGGGATCAAGCGCCGGAATAGGTTTAGGTAGGGGTCGCTCATCTGGGCTAGCCACAAGAGGGGGGCGCTATACCAATCCAGATTGGGAAACCAGGTCAACAGCACCCGGATGATCAGCAGCAGAATGTATATCTGCACAAAGGTGGAAAGGGAGTTAGCCAGAAGCGCTGGGGCAGAATACATGGGGTCTGGGAGCCTCAAGGTAACTAAGGGGGAATTATGACCATTCTAAGGGCACAGATCCTAGGCTTGGGGACCCTGGGTGCCTAACTGTTGGCGCACCTCATCAATGGCCTGGTTTAACTGGGAGATCTTTTCCTCTAGGCTGCGACGGACTGCGTCCACTTCTGGGAGTTCCCCAGCATCGAGGGCCTCTGACTGGGGGAGAGAGGAGGGGGCTGGGTCTATTTCCTGGCTAGAATCGACGAGCATAGCTCCCACCACAGCCCCCACTACTCCACCGACTAGGGCACCTAGGATCATACCGACCGTAAAGCTGCCACGTCCACTCATGTAGATTCTCCCTAAGACCGCTCTCTAGTAAACTTTCCGGCTTAACTAAGGTCCGCCGGATAAAACCCAACGATTCACCCCTAGGGTCGCTGACTGCAGGCGGCGACCTCCTGACGGCGGGGAGTTACCTTTCAAGCCTAGCAGGGGGGTCCCGGGGGAGACAAGTACAGTCTTGGCCTAACCTTGCCCCCAGGCACCCCCAATCTTACCATCTAGACCCGGCGGTCCGGTATCAAAAGCCCGGTCCCCCGCATCCCCGAGGCCAGGGACGATAAAGCCCGATCCATTCACCTCCGGGTCGATGGTAGCGGCAAAAATGGTTAAACCCGGGTAGGCGACATTTAGCCGCTGCAAGCCCGGGTGAGCACACACTACTGATATAAATCTCACCATGGCCGGGTCGACCCCCCTAGCTACTAGCTGCTCCATTACCGCTAGGGCAGTTCCCCCGGTAGCCACCATAGGCTCAAACACTAGCACCCGCCCCCTGAGACGCTCGGGCAGGTGATTCAGGTACAGCCGTGGCTGGAGAGTTGTTTCATCCCGGACTAGGCCTAAATGGTACACAGGAGCTAGAGGGATCAGGGCCTGAGCCCCCTCGAGTAGGGGCAAGCCTGCCCGCAGCACCGGCACTACTGCCAGGGGGGCAGCGGGGTCCACCAAGTGGGCTGGCGTACTAGCTAGGGGTGTCTCGACGGTAGTCTCTAGTTCCGGGAGCCACTCACGGACCGCCTCGTAGGTAAGCCAGCGCCCGAGTTCGCCCAGGGCAGTCCGAAAGAGGACCGGTGGGGTGTCCTGGGCGCGGGCGATGGCTAGCCAGTGCCGCAGGAGGGGATGGGGAGGGACGTAGATCTGTAGTTGAGCAACCATTACGTAGTCTGAGGGTTGGGAGGATAGAAGGTCATGGACTGGAGGCCGAGTCGCCCCGGCCCGGTGAACTGATTCAGAGTCAAAGAATTACCCCCGCCCATCATCCCCAGTAGGCCACCGCCGGTTTGTAGGGCCGTTACCGTGGTCATCTTCACCGAGGCGTCCTTCCATAACCAGCCCCCCGGTTCTACCTGGAGGGTTTCCCCTGGCCCAAGGGTCTTCTCAAACACGTTGCCGTAGCCGTGGATTGCCAACAGACCCCCATCCCGCTCGCCCCGGAACTGGTCAATAAACAGACCATCTTGGCGATTGAGCAGCAGGTTGGCCAGGCCGCGTTGGAAGGTAAAACTGTAGTTGATGTTACTGGTGGCTAGCATGAACTGGTGTTCCCGCACATCGATGGCGTCCCCAGCCTGGAGGGTCAAAACCACAATTTGCCCCGGCGCCTCCCGGGAAAAGGCAATGTTGCCTGGACCATGGGCCTCGCTGATGAAGATCTGCAGCCCGGCAAAGTAGCGCTTTGCCGCCCCCCCGAGGCCCTTCATCCCTAGCCTGACGTGGGGGTGCTTCCAAAGTAGGATGTGGTGCTCAAAGTAGATGGACTGATGGGAACCTAACTCCACATCGACTACTGGCACTACTTCGCCTTCCACGCGCATGGACAGATCGCCGCAGGTGAAAGTCCCTCGGGGGTTGCTAGCCTCGGGCACGGGCTCGTGGTCAAATTGGGACATAAACTCAATTTCCCCTTGGCAGGCTTCCCTAGGATCCTACCCAGCCTTGGGGTCGATTGATCATGGGTCGGAGTGCACAACACAAAAATTTAGGCAATTGTGCATTCCACCAACACACCCTGTTTCTGGGAACAACTCTTCAAGGCTGTACTAGTAGGGCGTGCCATCCTTGTGAACAAGCTGCCGCTTTCCGTCCCCGCCCATCACCGCCCGGATGTCATCCATGGGATAGCTGACAACGTTGTTCCGGGACCGGTCGCCAACCTCCAAGATGGCGCAGATTGCGTCACCGTCGTTCCGGATAAGATGCGCCGGGCCGCCGGCTAGAAAGCCTACGACCATGCCGGCCGCCAGTTGCATTCTGCCGGCTGTTAAGCAAGCTGGCCGCTGACGACGTACATCATCTCGTCCTGCAGGGAACGGATGTGGTGCGAGGCAGACACACTGCCAGGCGACAGTTTGGTAAAGTTCACACCAAGGTTTAACAGCCCCAACAACTCACCAAGAGGCCACTTTGTGCAACCTGCTATCTTTCTATACTCCCTCTAGGTGGAGTCGTTCTAGACGGTGAGCTAGGAGAGTATGGCGTTTCTGGGCCTCCACCTGGCCCACGGCAATGGCCAAGGCCTGGGCAGACCCGACCAGAATCGCTAGGCGCCGGGCGCGGGTAAGGCCAGTGTAGAGAAGATTGCGGCTGAGCATAATCCGGTGCTGAAGAGAGAGGGGAAAAATCACCACCGGATACTCAGAACCCTGGGCCTTGTGGACTGTGCAGCAAAAGGCCGGGTGCAGTTGCGGCAGATTAGTTAGGTCGTAGGGAACCAGGCGCTCGCCAAACTGGACCGTCAGTTCCGAGGCAGCGGGGTTTAAGGTGCTGATAAACCCCAGATCACCGTTAAAGACTTCCCGTTGGTAGTCGTTCACCTGCTGCATTACCCGGTCCCCCTGGCGTAGGGTCCACTCTGGGAATTTTAGTTCCGGCTTGAGGGGGGAGGGGGGATTGAGCAGCGCCTGCAGAAAGCGGTTCAGATTGTAGGTACCTAGTTCTCCCCGGTTCATGGGGGCGATAACCTGCAGGTCTTGGGCCGGCAAAAAGCCCCAGGCCGGCAACTGTTGGATTATTAGCCGTTCTAGAGCGGCCACCCCTTGGCTCTCTAACCACAGACAATCAGAGTGAGGCTGGGGGGAGACCATCTCCAGGGGAGGACAGACCCCCCGATTGACCTGGTGAGCAGCAGTGATAATGGCGCTGGTTTGGGCCTGACGAAAAATCTGGGTCAGCCTCACCACCGGCACCTGGCCAGAATTAATCAAGTCCCTCAAGACCTTACCGGGACCGACGCTGGGCAGCTGGTCTCCATCCCCCACCAGTAGTAGCTGTCCCACTGGTGCCACAGCCTTTACCAGGGCGTAGGCCAAAAACAGATCCAACATCGAGGCTTCATCAACCACTACCCCATCGGCCTCCAGGGGGCGGTGCTGATGGCGCTGAAACTCCTGGGTCTTGGGATCGAACTCCAGCAATCGATGGAGAGTCTGGGCCGGCTGGCGGGTGACTTCGCTGAGGCCTTGGGCAGCGCGGCCGGTCGGGGCCCCTAGGGCTAAGGTCTTGCCCATGGCCTGCCAGAGGGCAACGATGGTGCGCACCACAAAGGTTTTGCCCACCCCTGGTCCCCCGGTGAGGACCAAAACCCGCTCCTGGGCTGCCAGTTCCACCGCCTGCCGCTGCTGGTCGGAAAGGGTGATCCCTTGGGCCGCCTCAAAGCGCTCAAGCCAATTCTTCAACCGCAGCGGGTCTACGGAGAGGGCTGCCTGGCAGCGGCGGTACAGCTGCTCGGCTAGGTTTTTCTCACTGTGGTAAAAGGACGGCAAGTAGCATAAAAATTCTCCCTGCCAGGGACTAGGCCCCCCCTGGAGGACCACTTCTCCTGTCAGGCCCATGGCGGAGACTACGTCGGTTAGTACCTGCGGGTCCGGAGTAAATTCCGACTGGGCAAGTTTTTCCCCTCCCTGGCGGATCAACTCCGATAGGCTCAGGAAACAATGCCCCTCCTCGGCCGCCGCCCGCAGGAGATGCAAAACCCCGCAGCGGTAACGAAACTCGGACTCAGGGGGGATCCCTAGAGTCCGGGCAATGGCGTCGGCAGTGGCAAAACCAATGCCGTAGATGTCAGTGGCTAACTGGTAGGGGTTTTCCCTGACTCGGGTAATGGCCTGGTCCCCGTAGTACTGCCAAATCTTGACTGCGTAGGTGGGGGAAACCCCATGGTCCTGCAAAAATAGCATCACCCCCTGGATCGCCTTTTGGGCCTGCCAGGCAGTCTGGATCTGCCGAACTTTTGTGCTCCCGAGGCCCGGCACCTCCCGCAGACGCTGGATTTCCTCGTCTAGAACCCTCAGGGTGTCCAGGCCAAAGTGAGTAACGATCCGCTTGGCGGTAGCTGGTCCCACCCCCTTGATCAAGCCACTGCCGAGGTATTTTTCGATGCCAGTCAGGCTAGCGGGTTTGGTCTCCTGGTAGGTGGAGACTTGAAATTGAGCCCCGAATTTGGGATGGTCTTGCCAAGTCCCCTGGAGGGTAAGGGTCTGACCCGGCTGAATATGGGCAAAGTTGCCCACCGCTGTCACCAGTTCCCGGGTGCGGGGGGTCTTCAGACGCACCACCGCAAACCCTGTGTCCTCGGCTTGGTAGGTTAGCCGTTCGACTATCCCCTGGAGTTGCTCGGCGGGGCCTGGTGGGGAAGCCATGACCAGAGGGTCACTCGGGGTCTGGGGTGGGGAGGACGCTTTTGGGCCGCCAGCCGGGTTTGTGCACTTCCAGGGGACGACTAATGGCTAAGCAGTCGGCGGGCACGTCGCGGGTGATCACTGACCCGGCGGCCACCGTTACGTCTGCCCCCAGGGTGATGGGTGCTACTAGGACGCTATTAGATCCGGTTTTACAGCGGTCGCCGATCTGGGTAGGGTGTTTCTTCACCCCATCGTAGTTAGCCGTGATGGTGCCGGCCCCCACATTCACCTGCTGGCCGAGGGTGGCATCCCCAAGGTAGGAAAGATGGGCCACGTTGGTCCCACTCCCCAGGACGCTATGTTTGATCTCCACAAAGTTACCGATGCGGCAGCCTTCCCCCACCTGGGTCCCCCCCCGCAGGTGGGCGTAGGGGCCGACTCGGCAGCCCCGCTCGATGACGCTATCGCTCACGACGGAGAATAACACCGTGGCGTTTGCTTGAACACAGCTATTTTCTACGAGACTGCCAGGTCCAATCCGCGCCCCCCCTTGGATAAGGGTCTTACCCCGCAGATGGGTCTGGGGCTCAAGGACTACATCTGGTTCCAGGTGTACCGTATCCTCAATGGTGATGCTACCCGGGTCCACTAGGGTCACCCCCCGGCGCATCCAGTCGTCTTTGATCCGAACCTGCAGAATATCCTGGGCAATGGCCAGCTGCTGGCGGTCGTTAACCCCGAGAATTTCCTGATAATCTTCAGCATCAACGGTGACTACCCGGTCCAGGTAGTTGACGGCATCGGTGAGGTAGTACTCCTTTTGGTCATTGTTGCTGGTTAACTGGGGTAGTATCTGCTCTAGATCCCGCCAGCGGAAGCAGTAGATCCCGGCATTGATGCGGCGATTCTGTTTCTGGGCCGGGCTACAGTCCCGGTCCTCAATGATTTGGCGCAGGAATTTCTGCTCATCGCAAAAAACTCGGCCGTAGCCTTGGGGGTTAGGTAGGTGGGCAGTTAATAGGGCGCAGGCACTTTCTGACTGGTGGTGGGTTTTCAGGAGCAGTTCTAGGGTTTGGGGCCGCAGCAGGGGCACATCCCCATTGAGCACCAGCAGGGTGCCCGAAAAGCCGACCAGATGGGGGAGGAGCTGCTGGATGGCGTGGCCAGTGCCAAGCTGTTGGGGCTGTTCAACAAATTCTAGGGGGGGGGCACCTCCGAGGGAGGCTAATTCCTGGCACACCAAGTCGGCTCCGTAGCCCACGATCACAAACCGGCGCTCTAGGGGGATATCCCCTAGACTGAGTAACACTCGCTCTACTAGGGAACGCCCCCCGAGGCGGTGCAACACCTTAGGCAGAGACGAAATCATTCTGGTCCCCCGCCCCGCCGCTAGAATTGCTACCGCCACCATGGTGTTTGGGCTCTGCAAAGTGCTAATTTTCCTACGTCAGTATAGCGCAGGCTGTCTGGTCTAGAACCCTTTGCGCCTGGATAAACTCCCGAAACTGCCCTACTAGTTCCGGGTTACGCCAGCCCCGCCTAGTTTCCTCCTCCAGGATCTCCAGGGCTTGCTCCGGGGAGTAGGCGGGCTTGTAAGGCCGCTCACTGGTCAGGGCATCGTAGATATCATTGATTTGAAACACTTGGGCCAAGCGGGGAATTTGGTCGCCTGCTAGACCGTCGGGGTAACCGGAGCCATCCCAGCGCTCGTGGTGGTGCCGGATGAGCGGCAGTACCCCCCGCATGGTCCGCAGGGGTTTGCAAATCTCCTCACCGATCACCACGTGGCGCTTCATGATGGCGAACTCCTCCTGTGTCAGGGGGCCTCGCTTAAGCAGTACGGCGTCCGGAATTCCCAGCTTACCGATGTCGTGGAGGTATCCCCCCCAACTAAGGTCCCGCACCTCATCGGCACTAAGCCCGAGAAACTCCCCGAGGGCCTTGCCGCGGCGGGCGAGGCGTTCGCAATGGTCGCCGGTATTAGGGTCGCGGCTCTCCACGGCCCGGGCGATGGCAAATAGCATCTGGCCGGCGTGCTCTAGGTCCTGGTTAAGACGCTTTTGGGCCACTAGGGACTTGACCCGGGCGGAGAGCTCAAAGGGGTCAAAGGGCTTAGTGACAAAGTCATCCGCTCCGGACTCAATGCCGGTAATCCGCGAGCGCCGGTCATTGAGGGCTGTCATGAGGATCACGGGCATCAGGCGGGTAGCTGGGTTATTCTTCAGGTGGCGACAAACTTCAAACCCTGTCATTCCAGGCATCATGACGTCCAAGAGCACTAGGTCAGGTTTTTTCCCCTCTACCCAGTCCAGAGCCTGTAGACCCGACTCGGCTTCAATTACCTCATACCCCTGCAGCGCCAACAGGGCGGCAGCGGTAGTGCGACTGGCGGGATGGTCGTCGACTAAAAGAATTTTGGCAGTCCCGATCTGAAGAGAGTTCACGGCAGCACACCTGTCACCTAAACGACAGTCCCCAAGACATAACTTTAGGGTACCCCCTAGTCAGGCTAAGATCACTTGGCCGAGGGCCCCCTTAGCGAGTCCAGTGGGCACTGAAGTAGAACCCTGCGTCCTGCAAGTTGTTACCCCGGTCTACCAAGTTGATAAATGGGTAGCCGTAGTCCAGGCGGATGTGGAAGTCCTTAAAGGGGTCCCACAGCACCCCCACCCCGGCTCCGAGGAGAAAGGTTTGAGGGGGCAGGAGGTTGGGGTTCCCGTTGGTATTCCACACATCTCCGGCGTCAATAAAGGGGGCTAGTTGAACAATGGGAGTGCCATAGGCATCCCGCTGGATCGGCAGCCGGGCCTCGGCGGAGAGCCGAAAGCCATTATCCCCAAACCGGGCATTTTGGCTGTAGCCCCGGACCGATTCGCCGCCGCCGATCACAAACTGTTGGGAGGGCAAGAGGGTGTTGGGGGTGAGCTGGACCTCCCCTTGGAGAATCAACACCCGGTCATGGCCGAGGGCTTCGGCGCGCTCTAACTGACCTAGCCAGCTGAAAAACCGCCCGTCCGGGATTGTCCCCGGATTGATGGTGGCGCCCAAGATCCCCACCCCTAGGCTGAATTGGGATTGGAGATACCAAGCCCCGTGGGGGTCACGCCGCAGGTAGTCCTGGCCGAACTGAAACACACTGGTGGTGCTGATGCCGTTGGCGTTGGGGCCAATGCCAAAGGGGAAGGGGATATTGTTGGCGATGAAGCTTTGGCCCTGTTCGTAGGTAAAGCCTAGGGATAGGGCTAGTTCCTGTCTGGGAGTGCGGATCAGGGGCTGGCGGAAGCTGATTTGGTAGAGGGAACTTTGACTATTGATCCCCAAGCTATTGAACGGGGGTTCGGTGATGTTGCTACTGTAGGGGGCAGCTCGCACCAGCAGGGTGCCATTCATGGCGTTTAGGGGGACTCGATAGTCAAAGTCGAACACGTTGGCGCCGCCGGTGGTGGTGCGGTCATAGGCAACGGAAAGCTCGTCCCCTAGGCCGCTGAGGTCGCGGATCCCAAATAGAAATCCGAAGCGTTCTGAGCCGTTGCTGGGGGGAGAATAGTTATCGGCAAAAATATCACTAAAAAATGGGTTAGCTTCCTGGACTGTGACTATCAACTTACTTTCTCCCAGGTATTGGCCCGGCTCCAGCTGGGCTTGGATATTAGCTAGGAGGGGGTCAGTCTTCAGTAGTTGCAGTTGGTCCTCTAGGCGGTGGATGTTCAGGGGGCCGCGGTTAGCCAGGCGCAGACGCGTCAGGATGTAGTGGGGGAAAAGCCGCTTCGTGCCTGATAGCTCAATGGATTGCAGATGCCCCTCTACTACGCGGATCTGAACGAGGCCATTGGTAATCCTCTGATTGACCAGGACTGCCCTCGAGGTGATGTAACCCCGGTCCAAGTACAGTTGGGTGATGGCATCGGCCGCCTGCTGCAGTTGCAACAGGGTTACCCGATGGCCCTCTAGGGGACTCAGGATGGGTTGGAAGTCTGCCTGGGTAAAGACTGTGCTGCCCACTACCTGAATGTTCTGTACTAGGAGGGAGGCAGCGGGGGGTAAGGGGACTGGGGAGGGAGGGACAGGCGGCGCAACCACTGGCCCGGGGGTTAAGGGACCGGGGGTGGGGGGGGTTGGGAGGGAGCGAAAGCGGTTTGGATTAGGGACTGGGGGAGGAGCAGCCGGGAGTGCGGCCTCAGCTGGGGCTAGGAATAAACAGATCCCTAGGGAACCCAACAGCAGCCCTAGCCTCAAGCCCCGGTTGAGGGGAGTTAACTGCGGGTTCCCCCGCACTATAAAATCAACCAGGCAGCAACTGCGTGGGCTGGCCTCAGGGGCACAGTTAGGGTTAGTCATAAGTTAGGTTTAGATGATAGTCCAGTTGGGAGTCCAGGGCAGATGCTGATGGGGGGGGAGAGAGGGTGCCCACCAATACCGGGGGGCTAGGCTTGAGAGATATTCTGACCGCTAACATTATTTGTGGATACTACCACTCTAGGACGGCACTAAACCTGAGGGTTCAAAGAAATTCCCCTAAGAAATTTAACTTGGTAATTGGGGTGCTGGACCATTCCCCCAGGCATTAGAAGCGGTTTAGGGAGAACATTTACCAGGGCCCTCACTTACCGCTGCGGCGTGGGGGTTAGAGTCAATCCCCTAGGAGAGTTATGAGTAGTTGGGAGGACATATACGAGCAATCCTGCTAATTCTAAAAGCCCGGGTGGATGCATTAATGGAATATCCCGGATTTAGTCTATTTAGAGGAGTAAGGAATTGGTGATAACCCCTGGAAAATCCGATTAGTGAGGTTGGGGAAGCTAGGTCTCAATCTTGCTGCTGAGGGAGAGTCAGGGACTGGGATAGGAACATTTAATTAGTTGTGATTATCGAGGTAATTAAGAATTTATATGCCTGATCCTTGACGGTGGTTTTCCTTAGACTAGAAATTAATCTTGCCTTCTGTTCCTGGTGGTGCTCGATAGGGTTGGATTGCCATAAGATATATATACGACATCTGTCACCGCTAGCCCCTGACAGGATCAATTGGTAAGCAAGGTCCATAACCAGGGTAGATAACCCAAGGTCAACCCCTTGTCCGCGTAGGCTTCCTGTCCTGTTTACCCCTGAGCCCTACCCCATGACTAGTCAGGTCCTCACGCCTACCACTCACCTACACCAAATTTTCGCGGGCCTCGGTCCCCAAAGCTGCCCTTACCACTACAACTTTCATCTCCACACCAACTGCTCCGATGGTCAGTTGCGGCCGGAAGCAGTCATTGACCAAGCCCTTGAGCTTGGCCTTAAGGGCCTAGCCATCACCGACCACCACACCATCCGGGGGTATCAGCAAGCCCAGGCCTATCTTCAACAGGTCGACCGTACCCTTAGCCTGGGGCTGCAGTTGTGGCTTGGCATGGAGGTGACCGCCTACCTGTGTCAGACGGAAGTACACATCTTAGCCTACAGTTTTGCGCCAGAACACCCGAGTTTGTTGCCCTACCTGTTAGGCCAAGCCCCTCTTGAGGCCCAAGCCGAAGCCGCCGTTGTCGTGGCAGCAGTCCACCAGGCCGGCGGGTTAGCGGTCCTAGCCCACCCTTCCCGTTATCGTGTCCCCGCCCAAGAGCTCATTCCTGCAGCTGCCGCCCTCGGGATCGATGGGGTAGAGACCTACTACGCCTACGGCAACCCAGACCCTTGGCAAACAAGCCCCAGGGAAACCCAACTAGTGTTGGCCCAGGCTAACCTGTACCAACTGCTGAGCACCTGTGGTACCGATAGCCACGGTAAAAGCCTACTGCGGCGGATGTAAGGTCAGGCCGTGCTCTAGAGCGTAGCGGACTAGTTCCGTGCGGCTGCTGGTGCCTGTCTTGTTAAATAACCGACTGACATATTTCTCCACATTGCGAATGCTGGTGTCTAGGCGGTGGGCGATCTCTTTGTTCATTAGTCCTTCCACGACCAGATCCAAGACACTCTGCTCCCGGGGGGTAAAGTCGATGGCCACAGGGGTGGTCGTTACATTCAGACTGGCTCCCTGGCGTTGGGAAATCCAGGCCCGGATTTCGGCTACCTGACGGGCCATCTCCGCTAACCCCGATGCCTCATCTATCCCTTCAATCCCCAGGTTGCGCCGCTGCAGGAGATTTTGCACAATAGCCACTAACTCCTCCGGGTCAAAGGGTTTGGCTAGGTAAGCATCACACCCAGCCTGATAGCCCAATATTCGGTCCTTGGTCATTCCCCGGGCGGTGAGGAATACTACTGGTAGGCCGTGGAAGCGCGGGTCCGCGCGCAGCTGCTCAAGGAACTGGTAACCGTTGCTGTAGGGCATCATGACGTCGGAGATTACCAAGTCTGGGGTTAGGGTCTGGACCATTTCCCAACCCTCTCGGGCGTCACGGGCTACCTGGACTAAAAACCCACTATCCTCCAGGTATGCCCGCACCGCTTCCCGGACCCCTGGCTCATCATCTACCAGTAGTAATCGCCTGGTCATCTACTAACCCAAAATTTTGTCTTAACCCCAGAGTAGCCCCCCAGGATTTTGGGGCAGCTCCCCTTTATTCTAAAGCTGGTCTAAAGTTATCAGCTTCCCCCAAAGCCATAAGTTAAGATCGACTTAGGGTGACTTTAAGACATAATTACTACACTGCCATGGTTGAACTCCCATCTGACCTAGACCGTGACTGTGTCACCTTATCTCACCACGTCCGGCAGCAGTTCTCCGACGCCCCCGCCACTGGCCAGGGTCTAGGTGTGGTCCTGGAACGGATTGCCCTAGCGGGCAAGTTGATCCTGCGCCGCCTCAGTCGGGCTGCCCTAGAGGTGAATACCCTAGGTGCGACCGGCAACCTGAATGTCCAAGGGGAATCGGTCCAGCAAATGGACATCTACGCCAACGATGTTTTTATTTCGGTTTTCCGGGGCAGTGGCCTGGTGTCAAGTTTGGCCTCCGAGGAGATGGCTGACCCTTACCATCTACCGGAAAATGCCGCCACTGGGGTTTACACAATTCTCTACGACCCCATCGATGGTTCCTCCAACCTAGACATTAACCTCAACGTCGGCTCCATCTTTTCCATCCATCGCCGCACTACCCTAGAGGCTACAGGTCTGCTGTGCCCCGGCCGCGAGCAGGTGGGAGCCGGATACATTCTCTACGGCCCGAGTACTTTAATGGTGTACTCCCTAGGCCGGGGGGTCCATGTCTTCACCCTAGACCCGGTCCTCGGGGAGTTTATCCTCACCCAAGCTGACCTGCGCACCCCTGACCAGGGATTCATCTACAGTATCAACGAGGCTAGCCTCCACCAGTGGGAGCAGCCCTACCGTGACTACCTCAGCTACCTGCAGCGGCGGGGCGGATACACGGCCCGCTACAGTGGGGCAATGGTGGGAGATTTCCACCGCATCCTCCTCCAGGGGGGAGTCTTTTTGTACCCTGCTACCCCCAAGCTGCCGGAGGGGAAATTGCGGCTGCTCTACGAATCAGCTCCCCTAGCCTTCTTGGTTGACCAGGCTGGAGGCCGGGGCAGCAATGGCTGCCAGGACCTACTAGATCTAGTGCCTGACCGGATCCACCTACGTACTCCTGTAGTCCTAGGCAGCCGCCAGAACGTCGGCTTGGTGGAGTCTTTCCTGCTCGGTCAAGGGCCCCAAGCTTAACTCAATTGCTTTTTTCCCAGGAGCCAACTATGACGACCAATCCGATCCAAGAAATCGAAGCCTACGGTCAGAGCATTTGGATGGACAACCTTACCCGAGACCTGATCCACTCCGGTGAACTAGACCGGATGATTCGGGAACGGGGGGTTGTGGGGATCACCTCTAACCCCGCCATCTTTGAAAAGGCGATCGTCGGTAATGCCACCTACGATGCCGACATTGAAGCCGGGGTCAAGGCCGGCAAGAGTGTCCCGGAAATCTACGAATCCCTAGTGTTCCAGGATATTCAGCAGGCCTGCGACGTGTTTAAGCCCGTCTACACTGCCTCCGGGGGCCTCGACGGCTACATCAGCATCGAAGTACCCCCTACCATCGCCAACGACACAGCCCAAACCATCGCCGAGGCTAAACGCTACTACGCCGCCATCGGCCGGGAAAACGTGATGATCAAAATTCCCGGCACCCCCCAGGGCCTACCTGCGGTAGAAGCGGTGATCGCTGCCGGGATCAACGTTAATGTCACCCTACTGTTCTCTGTAGAAAGTTACGTAGAGTCTGCCTGGGCCTACATCCGGGGTCTAGAAGCCCGGGTGGCAGCTGGCCTCGAGGTCAGGTCCATCGCCTCAGTAGCCAGCTTTTTCCTGAGCCGCATTGACAGCAAGGTAGACAGCCTCCTGCAGGCTAGGCTTGCCACCACTACGGACCCCGACCAGCAAGCCCTGATCAAAAGCCTCCAAGGTAAGGTAGCGATTGCCAACGCCAAACTAGCCTACGAGAAGTACCAGGAAATCACCCAAAGCGAGCGCTGGTTGTCCTTGGCAGCCCAGGGGGCCCGGGTGCAACGACTCCTGTGGGCCAGCACCGGCACCAAGAACCCCAACTACAGCGACGTCATGTACGTGGATGAGCTGGTAGGAGCCGATACAGTAAACACTCTCCCCCCCTTGACCATTGAGGCTTGTGCCGACCACTGCGACCCGGCCAGCCGCATCACCACGGGTCTAGAGGCAGCCCACCAAGTCATCGCCGCCCTCCCTAGCCTGGGGATCAACCTCGACCAGGTAATGGCGGAACTCCTTGAGGATGGGATTGCTAAGTTTGTTCAGCCCTTCGACTCCCTCCTGCAGTCCTTGACCACCAAGGCCCTAAGTCTGACGGCCGTTTGACTGCCCTTTGATCCCCACCATCTTAACCTGCCCATGGTAACTCTCCTGGAAAATCCCCTCCGGGCCGGCTTGCAGAAGGACCGGATTCCTGATCCCCAAATCCTGGTTATCTTCGGCGCCTCCGGTGACTTGACCCAACGCAAACTAGTACCCGCCATCTATCAGATGCGCCGGGAGCGCCGGGTACCCGCCGAACTGACGATCGTCGGGGTAGCCCGCCGGTCCTGGACCCATGAGTACTTCCGCGACCATCTACGGGCGGGAGTCGAGGAATTCGGCAGCGGCATCGGCTCTGAGAGCCTGTGGACAGACTTTGCCCGGGGTCTGTTCTACTGTGCCGGTGACCTGGACAACCCCGAGGACTACCAGAGGCTGAAGGCCTTTCTCGGGGAGCTAGACCAAGCCCGGAGCACCCGGGGTAACCGGGTCTTCTACCTCTCGGTAGCACCGAGATTCTTTGCTGAGGCGGTGCAGCAGCTCGGGAACGCCGGCATGCTAGAAGACCCCCAGCAGCAGCGCTTAGTAATTGAGAAGCCCTTCGGTCGGGACCTGCGCTCGGCCCAAGCCCTTAACCAAGTGGTGCGCCAAGCGGGGAAAGAGCGCCAAATCTACCGTATTGACCACTACCTAGGTAAGGAAACCGTCCAGAACCTGCTGGTGTTTCGGTTTGCCAACGCCATCTTTGAGCCCCTGTGGAACCGGCAGTTTATCGATCACATTCAGATCACCGTGGCCGAAACCGTAGGTCTAGAGGGACGGGCGGGCTACTACGAGTCGGCGGGCGCCCTGCGGGACATGGTCCAGAACCATCTCATGCAGCTGTTCTGCTTGACTACCATGGAGCCTCCCAACTCCCTAGATGCCGACAGCATTCGCAACGAAAAGGTGAAGGTCCTCCAGGCCACTCACCTAGCCCACCCCGAGGACCTGATGTTGACTGCCACCCGGGGCCAGTATACGGAGGGCTGGATGCGCGGCCAACGGGTGCCGAGCTATCGCCAGGAGGAGGGGGCCAACCCAGTCTCTACCACCCCCACCTACGCTGCCCTCAAGCTGTCCATCGATAACTGGCGCTGGCAGGGGGTGCCGATTTACCTGCGCACCGGCAAGCGCATGCCCAAAAAGGTCTCAGAAATCGCCATCCAGTTTCGGCAGGTGCCCTTTTTGATGTTCCAGTCGGTAGCCAAACAGGCTAACCCCAACGTGTTAGTGATGCGTATTCAGCCCGATGAAGGGGTGTCCCTGCGCTTCGAAGTTAAAACCCCAGGTAACTCCCTGCGCACCCGCTCAGTGGATATGGACTTTCGCTACGACACCGCCTTTGGCATGGCCAATACCGAAGCCTACTCCCGGCTACTGGTTGATTGCATGCTGGGGGACCAGACCCTCTTTACCCGCGGTGACGAGGTGGAGGCATCCTGGCGGATCCTCACCCCCCTCCTGGAGGTGTGGGATGCCCCGGCTCCCCCGGAGGCCGTTTCCCTCTACGAAGCAGGGACGTGGGGACCGGTGGAGGCAGAACTGCTCCTGAACCGAGATGGCCGCAACTGGCGTAGACTTTAATACTCCCTCACATATGACTACTACTCCTCTCGTAACTCTCCAGCGGCCGAAGGACATTTCCTTAGATGAGATTGAAGCCGAACTCAAGGCGATCTGGCGCACCCCCGGGGGAGAAGCTCCGGCGGCCACCCGGGCAGCTACCTTCAGCATGGTGGTCTATGCCCCTGAGGAATTCCAGCAGCTCCTAGCTCTGCTTGGCTACTACAGCGGCCCCATCGACGGGGTCCACGGTCCCTTAACTCGGGAGGCGATTACCAAGGCCCAGGGTAGCTTCGGCTTGCCCGTGACCGGACGTCTAGACGTCAAAACCCTGGAGCGACTACGCCAGGAGGTGGCGGGGCTGCCGGCCGAAACCCCCAGTATCACTAACCCGGACCTGCGGGGTACCCAGGTAAGTGAGGCCATCGCCGCCCAGAATCCCTGCCGGATCATCACCCTGTGTCCCACCCTGGGGCCTGATCAGGGAGTGACCGTCCAGGTGTCTGCCTACTGCCCGATCCAGAAGGTCAGTGGTGGTAACCTGATCTGCTGTGAGTACATCACCCTGCGGGGCACCAAGGCGGCCCTGAACCGGGTGGGGGAGTTGGTAGCCTCCCTGCTGATCCCGGACCTGCCCCGGTTTGTGTGGTGGAAAGCTACCCCTAACCCAGAGCATGAGCTGTTCCAACAGCTGATCCAAGCTTGCCACTGCATCGTCATGGACTCCTCCTACTTCGTCGCCCCCGAAACCGAGTTCCCCAAGATTCAAAACCTAATCGACTCGGGCACCTACGTGGCAGACCTCAACTGGCACCGCTTGGTAGTGTGGCAGGAGCTCACGGCGGCGGCCTTTGACCCCCCGGACCGGCGGGCAGCCCTGTGGGAGGTGGACCGGGTCACCCTGGACTTTGAGAAGGGCAACTCCGCCCAGGCCTTCATGTTCCTCGGCTGGCTAGCTAGTCGCCTCGGTTGGGAACCAACGGGTTATCAGTTCCAGGGGGGGCCCTACGACCTGAAGCACTTTTACTTCCGCGGGAGGCAAGGGCGGGAAATTGAAGTCGAGCTTGCTGCCATCCCTACGGCCACCTCAGGGGAAGTTCTAGGGGACCTAGTGGGTCTGCGCCTCAGCTCCACTAATCCCCAGGCCGACTGCGCCACGATCCTGTGCTCGGAAACCTCTGGCTGCATGCGTCTGGAGGCGGGGGGGAGTGCCCAGAGTGCTCGCACGGAGCAGGTGGCGGCCACTGCCGATGAGCGAGCTGAGTTTCTCCTCAGTCAGCAGCTGCAGCGCTGGGGTCAGGACGTGCTCTACGAAGAAAGCCTAGGGGTAGTTAATCAAATCCTGCTGAAGATGGGCTAGTGGCACTGGTGGTGGCCGGGGAGCGCAGCGGCTGCGGTAAGACTACCGTTACCCTGGCTCTCCTAGGGGCTCTAGGGCGGCGTTACCCCCGAGTCCAATCCTTTAAGATCGGTCCCGACTACATCGACCCCATGTTTCAGCGCCAGGTCACGGGGCGCTGTGCTCCTAACCTAGACCCGGTCCTGACGAGTCCTGACTACGTGCGGGATTGTTTCCGCCGCCACAGTCAGGGGGCAGGGGCGGTAGTGGTGGAAGGGGTGATGGGACTGTTTGACGGGGGACCCGGGGGCGAGGGCAGCACGGCCCAGGTAGCCCGGTTGCTGGACTTACCAGTGCTGCTGGTGGTGGACTGTGCCCGCCTGTCCGGGTCCGTAGCAGCCCTGGTGCACGGTTACCGTAGTTTTGATCCTGCCTTGAATTTGGTAGGGGTAGTGCTCAACCGAGTCGGCAGTGAACGCCACCGCCGCCTGTTGCGGGCAGCCCTGGCTCCTCTAGGGGTATCGGTGCTCGGGGAATTTGAGCGTCGCCCCGACCTAAGCTTGCCAGAGCGACATCTGGGCTTGGTGCCCCCGGGAGAATTATCCCGGCCCCTGGGGGAGGCCCTGGCAGCCCTAGGGGAGGTGAGCTTTGATTGGCCACGGTTACTGCCCCTAGTGGAAACCGCCCTCCCGGCCCCTTCCCCCCGGCTCTTTCCCCCGGGTTCCCCGGTATCCATTGCCCTGGCCCAGGACACAGCCTTTAACTTCTACTACGACGACAACCTCCAGTTACTTGAGGGTCTGGGTGCCCAGCTAGTGCCCTGGAGCCCCCTGGTGGATCCGGGGGTACCCCCGGGGGTGCAGGGGGTATACCTGGGGGGGGGATTTCCCGAGGTGTTTGCTGGCCAACTGGCGGCCAATCGCCCGGCGCGGGAGTCCCTGGGGCAGCTGATCGCCCGGGGGATGCCCACCTACGCCGAGTGTGGCGGGTTGATGTACCTCAGCGAGCAGATCCAAGACTTTGAGGGCCACGTCTACCCCATGGTGGGGGCCCTGCCGACAATAGCCCGCATGGGCAATACCTTGACCCTGGGCTACCGGCAGGTGCGGGCCCAGGGGAACAGCCCCCTGGTGCGGCGGGGATGGCAGGGGTGGGGCCACGAGTTCCATCGCTCTACCCTTAGCACCTCGCCGGTGACTCCCCTCTACGAGACCTGGGGGAACTACACCCCGGCCCAGCGGGAGGGTTGGTTCTCGCCCCGGCTACATGCCTCCTATGTGCACCTGCACTGGGGGGGGCACATGGAGTTGCCCCGGCGATTTTTACAGCGATGCCGTAGGTATCTTAGTTGAGTTAGATGAGCCAAGATGAAAATTGATTAGGGCGAAGTTTAGGACCTAATTCCTCCTCAGAGCCATATATTTGGCCAAGATATCGGATATGAGGACGGGCTGTTGCAAGAAAGCAGCAAGAGCATTGTGTTCCCTGTTAACCATCTGATGCTGCCGTTGAAGCAATCACTTCCTTCCACCTCCTCGAAGGGGTGGGGTCTTTTTGGCACCTAGGTACCTTGAGGTGCTAGGTTGCTTGTATACATTCGCCCTCACCTTGTCAAAACGCCGCCTACTGCCTCGATAGCTTTGCGGACCAAGCTCTCTAGCTCCCGCGCCAAGGCGTTTGCGCGGTAGTCAAATGTCAGTTCGGGCTCAGGTATAGGTACATTCTCCTGATAAATTTTCCGAATATACTTAGCGCGTTTGGTGATCGAGCCTAGACCAGACAGATCAAGGGCCTTTTCCCATAGGTCGTATGCCGCATTCATTAATCGTTCCTTGGCCAAAGGCTCTAGACCCTTGAAGACCTCTCGCTGGATCCGGCCCAAGGTGACCTCAATTTCTTTCTCAGATAGCTGCCTGCTCTCCCACTGCAGCGTTTCACTCAAGTAGCGGGTAATCGATGTGGCTAAGTATTTGACAAGGTCGGCTACTGGCTTCAGGTCCTTAAACTCGTAATTGTCTCTGTGCTCCACCACACGCCGGTTGAGAGCTTTAACTTCATTCCAATGAGCGGGTTCTACGTCCCGCGCGCCGCCCAAGTCTAAGACCGCGTCCCATCGGCGATGAAATTTTTCCGCTGCACTTTCGATTGCAAAGCGCAAAGGATCTAGTTTGTAGACCGGCCTAGGGCTGACTGAAGCACCATCTGCTGGGTAAACCTTGACCGGCTCAGTGCTGGAAGTGGCATCTGCCCGGCCAACTTTCTCGCAGTGATTGAGCAGGCGCAGTAGCTCAGCTGCAGGACGCGAGTTCTTGTCGGTGATGGACCGGTCAATATAGCTGAGCATGAAGCATCGCTCATCTATATTGCGACTGATGGACCGGATAACCACGTCTCCGACGATTTTCCGGAGGCTATCCAAGGCTTGGTTGACCGTGCCCATGACATGGTCTTGCTTGTCAGCAAAGGTAGGCAGGTTATCTTGGCCCTTGAGTAGGTCGAAGCTCGTGAATGCGATCGCTAGCTTGTCGTAGTGGCCGCTAGCAGCCACGATGCTTATTACTGAAGTCGGTGTCTCGAGCATCGGCATCGTGGCTGTGTCGACTAGTAGGATGACGTCGACCTGGTCGAAGCGGCTAGCGATGCGAGATGTTAAGGCTGCTGCTGAGTCTTTGGCGTGACCTAGGCCCTCACCGTCAAGCAAGACAAGCCTGTGCTCACGGTTGCTGAAACGAGGCGCAAACGGGCCGCGGATGCGGATGCCGTCTACCAGAGGTGTCAGCAGCGTTCCGAATGCAGCCGCCCAATTGCTTGATAGGCGACGTATGGTATAAATAAACTTGTCACGGTCATTAGACGTGAAGACCCAAGATGCTGGCCATCCGCCCGGCAGGCGGCTCAGGCCCTCGTCTAGTTGGTCGAAACGCTTGCGCAACTTGTCCATGATGTCGCTGACCAATTCAGCAAAATCGGGCAGAGTCTGCAAGGTTTTCTCAAGGCTATCCTGGGCTGCAGCTTGGTCCTCCTCTCCTAGGGGACTCAATCTCAATAACACCGAGGTCTGCTTTGGCTTTGGCCGCCAGTAAGCGTATGCGAGCTATGTAGTCCTGAAGCTTCTTTTGCATCCTGGCGATTTCCTTAGGGCCGGGAACCTCCTCGCCTTTAGCTTCAAAGGTGGCAGGTTCCTCATCAAAGCCATCATGGTCGTCGGCTAAGGCCTTCGCACCCTGACCCCAAGACCCGAGGACATAGCTGAGCCGAAAGCGCATATCGCGGTGTTGTAGCAGACGATTAGCAACCTTGTCGTCAGGCTGATAGCGATCCCAGAGAATTGCACATGCGTCAGTGACGCACTCGCGCACAAGCATCTGGACTATCAATTCATCGAAGAAGGTCGCCACACACGCATAGGCTTCGCCCGGCGCTATAATCACCTCGATGTCGGAGATTGTGGTGCGCGAAGTTGACGTAGACGGGAAGCGGTCGCGCTTGGGGTCCGAGCCAATGAACTCCTGACGCAAAAGTGAAGTCTTGCCGCTGCCCGTGGGGCCAATTAGCAGAACGCGGGAATAGCCGTCCTCCTTGCCCGGCAGCCTGATCTTTTGATCACGCACATCGAAAGAGCATGTTGCGGGGGTGGTCATGTGGCACATCCAGATCTGTTGAGAGAAAGTTTAAGACAGAAAAAGGGGGATTGTACTCTCTAAATACTCAGAGTGTAGTAGAAGTGTTGAACTTCGTCATGAAACTTGACACTCCAGTACACAAGTGTACCAGGCAGTAGATCGTAGCTCCAGTGGACAATAGAACAGGGGCGACTCAGTTCCAATTGTAAATAACGAAACTTATCCAATAATTGCCGCTCATAAAACGCCGGGATTTTCATCAACTCTAGCATTAAATAGGCGATCAATACTAATCAATGCCATGTAGATTTGCATCGTCACCCCTTGGGGGTTTTGCTCATCAAATGATCCAGCTTCAGATGCATCTTTAGAAACTTCCACAAAATCTCAATCTGCCAGCGATTACGATAGATATCACCAATCTCTTCATTGGTCGGTTACTACAAATTAGTTGCCAGCCGAAATTGAGTGCGACACTCTAGGTCACAAAACCATGCGACCCAATAGCACTCATGCTCTAACTCGGTTTTCATGTTGTTTTTAATCCGCACGATAAAGCGGGTTTGAGTGGCACTTAGTCCATCGAGAAATCCCCAGCTGGCAAAGCCTTTATCCATTATCCCGAGACCGTTTTCGGGAATTATACCATTTAGAATCTGTGCAAGATGAGCACCATGTGCTTGCCCAAAGTGAATCAAACACTCTGTTGAATTCCACTGGGTTAAGTTGAGAACATTGAGCAATTTAATCTGGTGATATTTCTGTTTCCCAAACAACTTGCTTGTCAGGGTAATTACGGTAGAATCAATCGGAATTAGCATCTGAGCAGTGGCAGGACGTTGTTGCTTTAATCGCTCAATTAACTTTATGTAAATCCGGCAGAAGTTTTCCCCTTGCCGAGTTTTACAGGCTTTAGAAAAGGTGGAAATATCAACGGAGACTCCGGCATGCTTGAGCCGATAACATAGGTCTCTCATGCTTATCAAGCTCTTATCAAGCACAAAGGTCAGCCAGATTTCAAAGAACAAGTGTGTGTTCAAAGCTGGGTAGTCATTCGGTAACGTTAGACATCATCAATTTTGATCAATGGGGAGGATATTATTCTTCTCTATCCTCTTTTTTTCAAAACTTCTGCCCTACTCCCTTAGGCAAGGGGTACTGTAAAGTGAAAACTGCTCCCCTGGTCCTTGCCGACAGATTCAGCCCAGATTTCTCCCCCCAAGGCAGTAATGATCTGGCGGCAGATCGCCAGGCCCAGGCCCGTACCCCCGGCAGTACGTCGCAGGGCTCCCTCCTCCTGGTAGAAGCGGTCAAAGATTTGTTCTAACCGATTCGGTTCGATCCCTCGGCCGGTGTCAGTGACACTCACCTCCAGCATTGGCCCGCCATTGCAGTGGGCATTAATAGTGACTTTCCCCGGGGGGGGGCTGAACTTGCAGGCGTTATCCAACAGTTTAGCCAAGACCTCTACTAGCCACTCCCCGTCTCCCTGGACTAGGGGTAGGTCCTCCGGGACCTGACGGATAATTTCCGGGGCATTTGAGTTGCGGCTGTTAATACTGCTGAGGGCCAAATCGACACACTCCTGGATAGAAATCGGCTCTAGATGCCAGCGTACCCGCCCACTATCTAGGTGGGAGAGGGTGAGAAAATCCTGGACCAACTGCTGCAGACGCTTAGCATCCTCTAGGGCCGTGTCGAGCATGGTTTGGCGGATTTCTAGACTGATGTCCGGGTCACTGACCATACTCTCTAGGCAGATCTGCACCGTGGAAAGGGGAGTGCGCAGCTCATGGCCAATGATGGCGGTTAGGTTCCCCCGGGTCCGGTCTAGGGCCGCAAGCTGCTGGTTAAGCTCCGCCAGGTGGGCGTAGGATTCAGCTTGGATCAAGGCGGTGCCCACCTGCACGGCCACGGCCACCAGCAAGTCTAGCTCCCCAGTACTCCAGGCCAGGGGAGCCGAGCGCTGGAGCTCAATCATCCCCAACAGTTGATCATGATACAATACTGGTACTAGCAACCAGGCACCCCGGCACCCACCCCCGGACCCGGGGTCAATGTCCTCCTGGCCTACTGGTTCGCAGGTGGCTACTGCCTGGGAGAAAAGGGGGTGATGGGCTAAGGACCAGACCTGATTAACCAGGGGGGCCACCGCTGGCCGACAGAACTCGTGTTTAATCACCACCTGGGTGTCCGCGGCTTGGCAACGGTAGATCAGGCAGCGGCACACCTGGAGAGCCTGACCTAGCTCCCGTACCGTAATCCCTAGGATCTCCTCGGGATTTAGGGAGCGGCGGATCGCCGTAACGATCAGATTAACTAGTTGCTCCCGCCGCCCCTGGTCGGCAAGGGAGCGGTAGGCCTTAAGTAGCTTGTACTGACCTGCCTGGAGATAGGTGACTAGGCGCTCGGCGAAGGGGGCCGGGTCGATATTGTAGCTGTCGGGGTACGGCGCCTGGAGAAACTCCTGCCGAGCCGCCTGGAGTTTTGCCCCAAGCTCTGGCCGGTAGTGGTGGATACGCCCCAACAGAAATTCCGCTGCCGTCTGGGCCACAGGGCGCTCGAAACTCCATACCCCCTCAAAGCGCCGGGCTTGGTCAATGGTCTCGGGGGCCCCCTCCCGTTCCCGACACACCAGACAAGTAGCGTAGTCCGGAGCTAACACCACCAGATGCCACTCGCGCACTAGGGCGTCTGCAGGAGAAAAGGCCACGGTTTCGTAGGGGCCTGATTGGCTAACAAAGCTGGTTTCTGGGGCCGCCAGTACGTACAGCTGCTGGGTATGGGCAGCGATGCGTTCGTAGCGGTGGGCTTCCTGGCGGTAGAAGCGCTCCTTTTGGAAACTGGCAATAATCAAGGGCGCCCTGTCCCCGGCCAGGACTTGGTCTTCCATAGCGTGGGATAGGGCTGTCAGGGAGGATTTGAAGTAGATTTGCGGCTTCAGGCGTGGCAGGGACTGTAGCAGTGCTTCCAGTACCGAGATGCCTAGGTCAAACTCAGGAGATGCTGGCACGGGGGGTTACCGGTCTAATGACCTTGAGCCTATTTTCGCTCACATTCATGACCCCAAAGCACTGGGTTTCTGGGATCAGGGGGCCCCCTAAAGCCTAGAACAAAGCTGGGACCTGAGGAATCCAGCTCTAGGGGGGACCAAGCGCGCTAGGATAGAATCCAGATTTACCCTGCCCCCGGTAACCCATGACCCTAGCTGACTCTGGTCCGATCCTGGCCGCCATTGATGTCGGCAGTAACTCGATTCACATGGTGGTGGTGCGCGTGCTAACGGCCGGACCGGGGTTTAGGGTCTTGGCCCAGGAAAAGGAGGCGGTACGCCTGGCGGACCGGGATAAGCTGACCGGTGACTTAACCCCACAGGCAATGCAGCGCTCCCTCGAGGTGTTAGGTCGGTTCCAAATCCTCGCCCAGAGTCTCCAGGCCCAGACGATCATCGCCGTAGCCACCAGTGCAGTGCGGGAAGCTGCTAACGGCCGGGAGTTTTTGGCCTGGGTGTACGCGGAACTAGGCTTGAATGTGGACCTCATCTCGGGCCCGGAGGAAGCCCGCCGCATCTACCTAGGAGTCCTCTCAGGGATGGACCTGCACAACCAGCCCCACATAGTAATTGACATTGGCGGCGGCTCCACAGAACTGATCCTCGGGGATGGCCATGAGCCCCAGTGCCTCAGCAGCACCAAGGTGGGGGCAGTGCGCCTAACGGCCGGGTGGATTACCACTGACCCCCCTAGCCCCAGTGAGTTTCAAACCCTCCAGGCTTACGTGCGGGGCATGCTCGAGCGGCCGGTTGAGGAGATCCAGTCCCACATCGACCCCCACAATCCCCCGGCCCTGATCGGTACTGCCGGCACCATTGAGGCCTTAGCTATCCTTCATGCCCGGGAGAAGTTGGGCACTGTCCCCGACCCGCTCCACGGCTATACCATCAGCCTGACGGACCTGCGCGACCTCCTACAGCGCCTGCGCCGGCTCAACAATGCCGAACGCTTGGCCCTACCGGGGATGAACGAGCGCCGCGCTGATATTATCATTGCCGGCGCCTTGGTGTTGTACGAAGCGATGGTGCTGCTCAATGCCGACCGGGTGACCGTATGTGAGCGGGCCCTGCGGGAGGGGATCATCGTTGACTGGATGCTCACCCACGGCTACATTGAGCCTCGCCTGCGCTACCAAAGCTCGGTGCGCCAAACTAGCGTCCTCCACACCGCCCAAAAGTATCAAGTTAACCTAGAGCACAGTCGGCAGGTGGCAGACCTTGCCTTGAGCCTGTTTGACCAAGCCCAGGGCCCCCTTCACACCTGGGGTGAGGAGGAACGGCAACTGTTTTGGGCCGCCGCCATGCTCCATAACTGCGGTCACCACGTCAGCCACTCCAGCCATCACAAGCACTCCTACTACCTAATCCGCCACAGTGAGCTGCTTGGCTACACCGAAACCGAACTTGAAACCATCGCTAACCTGGCCCGTTACCACCGTAAAAGCCCCCCCCGAAAAAAACACGAAAACTATCGCAACCTCACCAGCAAAACCCACCGCAGAGTAGTTGACCAGTTGAGCGCTCTGCTGCGTCTAGCCGTAGCTCTTGATCGCCGGCAGATCGGGGCGGTAGCCCAGGTACGCCTAGAGTTTCAGGACCCGGGGGTTTTGCTGCACCTGCACCCGGCCGACCCGGGGGATGACTGTGCCCTGGAGCTGTGGAGCCTAAATCTCAAGCGGGAAGCCTTTGAGACGGAGTTTGGCCGGCCCCTACAGGTGGTATTAGAGTGCCCGCTGCCGGCCTTGGCAACGGGATAGCCCATCTCGGGGCCCCCCTTGTAGGCTATGCTCAAAACATGAACTCTCCTGCTGCCCATGGCCTCTGCTACCCCCCCTGTCCGAATTGGTTCGCGCAAAAGTCAACTAGCTCTGGTGCAAACCACCTGGGTGAGGGAGCAACTCCAACAGGCCTATCCTGACCAGACCTTTGCGGTAGAAACCTTGCACACCCAGGGAGACAAGATTTTGGATGTGGCCCTAGCCAAGATTGGTGATAAGGGCCTGTTTACCAAAGAGCTGGAGGTGGGCATGCTGGCAGGGGATATTGATCTGGCGGTCCATTCCCTCAAGGACCTGCCGACTAACCTGCCAGAGGGCCTGTGCCTCGGGGCCGTCACGGAGCGGGTCAACCCAGCCGACGCCCTGGTAGTCAACCCGCGTCACCAAGACCGGCAACTTGCCGACCTGCCCGCCGGCTCGGTGGTGGGTACCTCCTCCCTGCGTCGTCTGGCCCAACTGCGCCACCACTATCCCCACCTGGCCTTTAAGGACGTGCGGGGTAATCTCAACACCCGCCTACAAAAGCTTGATGCCGGGGAGTACGACGCCTTGATCCTGGCGGTGGCCGGCCTAGAGCGCCTGGGGTTTGGGGATCGGATTGGGCAGGTCCTGCCGGTGGAGATTTCCCTGCATGCGGTTGGGCAAGGGGCCCTAGGCATTGAATGCCGCCAGGAAGATGCTCACATCCTTGAGCTCCTCCAAACTCTAGTACACCAGCCCACTAGTCTATGCTGTTTGGCAGAACGGGCCCTACTGCGGACCCTAGAGGGGGGCTGTCAGGTACCAATTGGGGTCAACAGCCGCCTAGAGGGAGACCAACTCTACCTGCAGGGTCTGGTGGCAAGCCTAGATGGTCAACGGTTAGTCAAAGACCAGGCGACTGGACCCGCAACAGACCCGGAAGGTCTAGGAGTCGAGCTCGCCCACCGATTGCTTGAGCAGGGAGCAGCCCAAATTCTCAAGGAAATATTTACCCAGGTGGGTCGCCATGAACCTTAATCCCCTCCTGATTGGCAGCGGCCTCCCTCCTTTTGAGCAACTGGACCCGGCCCAGGTAGAGCCGGGCATCAAGGAGGTGCTCACCCAGCTAGACCGAGAACTGACAGCCCTAGAGCAGCATCTAGTCCCCACCTGGGAGGGTCTTGTTGAACCCCTAGAGGAGCTCCAGGAGCGCTTGCGCTGGAGCTGGGGGATTGTCAACCACCTCCTAGGGGTGAAGAACAGCCCTGCCCTGCGCTCAGCCCAAGAGGCAACTCAGCCCCTGGTGGTGGAGTTCTACAATCGCCTCGGTCAAAGTCAACCCCTGTACCAGGCTTTTCTGGCCCTCCAGGGGAGTCCCGCCTACCCCCACCTAGACCCCGGCCAGCAACGGATCGTCAAACAAGCCATCCAGTCAGCTCAGCTGGCGGGGGTGGGGTTAGAGGGGGCAGCTCGGGAGCGCTTCAACGCTATAGAGCAAGAGCTAGCGGAGTTATCTACCCGGTTTTCTAACCACGTCCTCGATGCCACCCAGGCCTACAGCCTCACCCTCACGGACCCGGCAGATGTGGCTGGGTTGCCGCCGAGCCTCCTGGCTCTGGCAGCCCAAAGCGCCCAGGCCGCCGGTCACCCCCAGGCTACCCCTGACCAGGGTCCCTGGCGGATCACCCTAGAAGCCCCTAGTTACTTCCCCTTCATGCAGCACTCCCAGCGGCAGTCCCTGCGGGAGCAGCTTTACCGGGCCTACATCACTCGCGCTTCCCAGGGAGAGCTCGATAATACTCCCCTTGTAGAGCGGATTCTGGCTCTGCGCTTGGAACAAGCCCGACTGTTGGGCTTTGCCAACTACGCTGAGCTGAGCCTAGCCCAGAAGATGGCACCCAATGTGGCGGCTGTCCGGGAGCTCCTGGAGCAACTGCGTGCCGTCAGCTACCCGGTAGCCCGCCAGGAATTGGCCGGGCTGAGCACCTTTGCGGCGGCTCAGGGGTCTCCCGCGGACCTGCAGCCCTGGGACTTGGCCTTCTGGGCTGAACGGCAGCGGGAAGCCCTGTTTGCTTTTACTGATGAGGAGCTGCGGCCCTACTTCCCCCTCCCTCAAGTGTTAAGTGGTCTATTTCAATTGGCTGAGCGACTATTTGGGGTCCATATCACCCCCGGTGACCCCCAGGCCCCCCGCTGGCATCCCCAGGTAAGTTACTTCCAGGTCCAGGACGACACAGGGGCAGTAGTGGCCTACTTCTACCTAGACCCCTACAGTCGCCCCGGGGAAAAGCAGGGGGGAGCCTGGATGGATGAGTGTCTTGGCCGCTACCGAGACCTCCAAACCGGTCAGGTCCAACCCCCGGTAGCCTACCTGGTCTGTAACCAAACTCCCCCGGTAGGCGCCAATCCTAGTCTGATGACCTTCCGGGAGGTAGAAACTCTCTTCCATGAATTTGGCCATGGGCTCCAGCACATGCTCACCCGGGTGGACTACCGGGCAGCAGCGGGGATCAACAATATCGAGTGGGATGCGGTCGAACTGCCTAGTCAATTTATGGAGAACTGGTGTTACGACTGGCAGACCCTCTTGGGCATGGCCCGCCACTACCAGACAGGGGAGCCCCTGCCAGAGGACTACGCTCGCAAGCTCCTAGCAGCCCGCAACCACCTGAGCGCCATGGCTATGCTGCGGCAGATTCATCTTAGCCTGGTGGATCTAGAGCTCCATGCCACCTACGAGCCCGGGGGACCCACCACCGCTGCCGAGGTGCGCCGGCAGGTCGCCCAGACCACTAGTCTCCTCCCCCTGCTCCCGGAAGACAGTCTCCTATGCTCCTTTAGCCACATCTTTGCCGGGGGTTATGCGGCGGGCTACTACAGTTATAAGTGGGCGGAGGTACTCAGTGCCGATGCCTTCGCGGCCTTTGAGGAGGCAGGCTTAGAGGACGAGGAAGCAGTAGCTAAAACCGGCCGCCGCTTCCGGGACACGGTCCTCGCCTGGGGGGGTAGCCGCCCCCCCCTCGAGGTGTTTGAGGCCTTCCGCGGCCGCCCCCCTAGCCCTGAACCCCTCCTGCGCCACAGCGGCCTGGTTAAGGCTTAGCTAGCCGTTGCCGGCCGCCGACCGGGGATTCTCAGCAAGATACGGCAGGCAAAACCACTTAACTGGGGTAAGAACTCTGGCCGCAATAGCTCCGGGTCGAATTGGCCCAGGCGCCGGTGGTTTTCCCGCAGGCAGGTCCTAAGCAACAGCTCAGGGGTGAGGTCAACCTTGAACAACTTAGCCCCATTGCTGGTGAAGGTGTCATCGTTGGTCACGGTGGTACTGGTCAGGGACCGCCAGAGGGTGTGGAGGGCTTGACCATAGTTGCTGAGGGCGTATAGATCCCGCAGGGGTTTCCAAGGGCGTCCTTGGTGGATCTGCAGATAGTTCACCCAATTGACAAAAAAGACAATGTGACGAACTTCTTCATGAATCACCGGTTCAAAAATCCTGAATAGGCTTGCCGGAAACAGACCAGACTGGCGGGCTAATTCAAATAACCCCAAGGCGAAGAAGGAGTCGAAGCACTCCGTATAGCCAAACCGAATGAAAGCAGGGGTAAGGTTAGGGGGTAACTGGGGCTGGGGACGCAGGTTGACCGGGATTTGGTAATAGTTGATTAGGTATTGGATTAACTGGCCATGGCGAGTCTCCTCCACTCCCTGTAGGGCAATAGCCTCGCGGATCAGGGGGTCTGACACTTCCTCAGCAAAGGCGCTGACCATCAGACCGGCTTGGCGTTCCGTGTGCAGGGCTTCCTCCCAAAAGGGAATGCTCCGGATCAGTTCCAGGGTTTCCCCTTCTAGCACTGGCCAGGGAAGTCGGGAGGGGTGATAGGTAACATGGCTCTCCATAAAGCTGCGGCAAAAAAGTTCTCTATGGGCCGGGGTGCCGATCTGCATTGAGTGTCTGGCCTCTATCCGCCAAAATTGCCCCCTCATGTTAACATTCGTGTCTTTACCCCTAGCCAAATCCCAGCTTAGCCCCGGTGTCTTCCCAGGCAAGTCGGCTAAGCTAAACCATGGAACCGACGGGAACAAGGGAGAAGATGCCGAAGAAAGCATTCGTAACCGGGGCAACCGGCTTTATTGGCGCCAATCTGGTGCGATTACTGTTGCAGGAGGATTACCGGGTGCGGGTTTTGGTCCGCCCCACTAGTGACCGGCGCAATCTGGCGGGATTACCTGTGGAGGTAGTAGAGGGCGGGTTCGCTGACCCGGACCTAGCCAAGAAGATCAAGGACTGCGAGGTGCTGTTTCACGTGGGGGCCTACTATTCCCTGTGGCAGCGTGACCGGGAGCAACTCTACCGGGATAACGTGGTGGGCACTCGTCAGGTCCTAGCTGCAGCCCGCCTAGCGGGGGTGAAGCGCACAGTCTACACCAGTTCCGTGGCGGCGATCGGGGTTGGTGACAAACCCGTAGACGAGACCCACCAAAGCCCGGTAGCCTCCCTGGTCGGACACTACAAGAAATCGAAGTACTACGCGGAGCAGGAAGCCCAGCAAGCCGCCCGGGAGGGACAGGATGTGGTTATTGTCAATCCCAGCACTCCCATCGGCGCCTGGGACCTTAAGCCCACCCCCACCGGCGAGATCGTCCTGCGGTTCCTGCGCCGTCAGATGCCTGTCTACCTGGAGACGGGCCTTAACTTTGTCTACGTGGGGGATGTAGCCCGGGGTCACCTCCAGGCCCTAGAGCGTGGGCGGTCGGGGGAGCGCTATATCCTTGGCCACGAAAACCTTACCCTCAAGGCCCTGCTTGACCAACTGCAGGATATTACCGGACTCCCCTCCCCTAACTGGTCCCTGCCGGCTTGGTTACCCCTGGGAGCAGCGTGGGTCGATGAGAAAATCCTAGCCCGCATGGGCAAGTCCCCGAGCATCCCCGTAGACGGGGTGAGGATGGCTCACCAGTACATGTACTACGACTGCCACAAGGCGAAGCAGGAACTAAACTTGCCCCAGACACCACTCCCTATCGCCCTTAGGGAGGCAGTGCACTGGTTTAGGGAACGGGGTTACTGTGACTAGCGGCCTTGCCGGTCTCGCTGCTGCCGGCGGCGGTCCCGCCAATCAATAGCTGTTAGGTAGAGCACCCCACCGGTCAGCAAAACCACTAGGCTGAAGGCAGTGACCACAAGGGCAGTAAAAACAGGAGTGTCTTGCACTGGTACTAACAAAAACTAGGGTAAAGCCGTTTAGAAGCCGTTACGGCCCCAGATGACCATGGCGATGGAGAAGGTGAAGACAACCATCAGGGAGGTCCAGCCGAGGGTAAGGGTATCCATAAGTCAAGGGAGTTATTAAGTTGCCGTCCACCATTCTACGATGCCGGGGCAGTTGTGGGAAAGCCCTCTAAACTGGGTCCCGTAGGTTCTCTTCGGCAGCGTGGAGGCGTCCAGGAATGGGCCGGTGCCGGTAGGACTCGAAGCCCCAGTAGGTAAGGGCTGCACCTAGGAGGAGAACCACCCCCAGAGCCCCAGCTTTGCTCATCCAGGCCGCCAAGACCTCCAGAGGTACTACTTGGCCGACCAGAAAGGCGACCGTGACCGTGACCACTGCCCACAGGCCTGCTCCGGCGGCGTTGCACAGGAAAAACTGGGGATAGGGCATTTGGGCGATCCCGGCTAGGGGGCCTGCCAGTACCCGCAACAGGGTGATGAAACGACCTAAGAAAACCGCTCGGGGGGCATTGCGCAAAAACTGCTCCCGCAATTGCTCAAGACGGGGAACAGAGATCCGACACCAGCCCCCGAGGCGCACTAGAAGGGGCCAGCCACCCCAGCGACCGATCCAGTAGCCAAAGTTGTCCCCCAAGACCGCCCCAGTGATGGCAGTGACCAAGACTAGCCAATAATTTAATTCCCCGACCCCCGCCAGGAATCCCCCCACGATTGTGATCGTCTCGCCAGGTACGGGGATGCCAGTGTTTTCCAGCATCATCCCCCCAAAGATGGTCCAGTAGCCGTACTCGCGAGCCAGGGCCTGAATTGTCTCAAGGGATAGGAGTTCCATAGTCGTAATGGGTGTGGGTGATTCCCGCAATAGGGGGGCAATAACCCAAGGGGGGGTGAGTTAACGGCAACTTAACCTGTAAGCTTGATTAGTACACCCCAGGGCTCAGCTACCCCGCGGCCACCTGATGCCCTCAGCCTTAAGGTTATTTACAAAGATTAACTTAACCTATTCTGGTCCGGTTTGGCTGCCCATGTCAAACCCGGCTGGGGATAAATCATGAGGTTGCGTAGGGGCTGGTGGGTGAGGCACAACCAATGACACCTAAACAAGTCCGGCTCCTGGATGCCGAGGCTGGCTAAAGCTGGGGCCGCCGGAAAGGGCCACAGGCGCTCAAGGTAGATTTGTCCTTGCTTTCCCCAGCTAAACTGGAGCAGGTACACCCCTGGGGAGGCCTGTAGGTGGGTGAGGAGGCGGAAGGCAAGCTGGTATAGGGGTTGGCGTTGGTGGTCTGGCAAGTCCACTGGTTGCCGGTAAACCCCGGCCTGGGCGGTAATTACCTCAGCATAGAGGGGGCCCTTGGGAGTCCAGGCCACCGGCAGCCAGTGGTCTCCCACCCCGGCGAGCACTCCCCAACTGGCCAGGAAAGACCCTAGACTCTCCAGGGGAAGGCGAGGCAGCCAGGGAGGTAGGTCTAGGGTGAGGGGACACACTAGCACTTCCGGGCCCGGGGGCAAGGCCCCAGGTGCGGGCTGAACCAGGGGCGCAGGAGCTTGGGTACCCCAAGGCCAGGCGGCAGCAATTGCCTGGGACATAGCTGTCACCATGCGGGTCTCTTCAGCACCACCCTGACCGTCGGTGAGGATTAAGACTTGCCTAGCCACTAGGTAGGTCCTCGATAACGCTCTCAACCCGGGGGCCGGGGGAGGTTAGGCAATTGAGGGGGAGTGGCCAGGGTGTAGATTGACACTCGCTGGCCAATGCTTTGCAGCTCCTGGCGCAACTGGAAGTTCTCGGCTTGCAAGGCACTCACTTTCTCCTTGATGATGGCCATGCGTTCCATGAACTTGCGGCGGTAGATCTGAGGTAGATCCCGTACTACCTGCTCTAGGGCTCGGCAGCGTTCAGTCATTAACTGTAGTTCCTGGCGCAGTTGATGAGGATCGGTCTCCGGGTTACCGCTGAGGGCTAAGGTAGTGGGGGGGGGCAGGAGCGGTAATTCAGAGGAGCGCTCAATTTTAGCAAGGCGCAGCAACTCCTCCGAGAGCTGCTGCAGGAGGAGGTCCCGGGTTTCTAAGTCTGCCGAAAGGCGATCGATTTGGGCCTGCAATTCGTCGGAGTGATGCATTTTCGACGTCGCTGGGTCTAGTCCCCACAACCCTGGCTCAGGCACCTAGGCCAAACAGGGTAAAAACTGACGCCTTTATTTTAGATTATCGGGGGGTGCAACTGGCGGGAGAAGCCAAGTAACCGGGAAATTAGCTACAGATTAAGGTCTTTAGGAAGGACTAATAGGAATTAGCTTGAAGGACTTCAGCGGTGGGTAATTGGCTTAGGCGGCTTTTTTGCAGACATCTCCCCACCCCGGGAGGAGTGGGGTCGAGGTTATACCTAGGGGGTCGCAGTGGGCTTCATGCTACCCATGGGATGGGGCTTCATGCTACCCATGGGATGGGGCTTCATGCTACCCATGGGATGGGGCTTAGTGGCGACGCACTTGTAGGGCTTGGTGGTGGTCAGGTGGGTGCCCGCCTTACAGACAGGGACGCACATGGCCTTACCAGACATTTTCATGGCGTGCATGCCGGTTTTACAGGTGAGTTTGGTGGGAGCCATTTGGTCGGCACGGGCAGCCAGAGGAGCCACACCCAGAGCAGCTAGGGCCAGGGCAGCTAGCAAAATATTCTTTTTCGTGGTCAACATGAGCTGATTTTCCTTAATACTAGTGGTCTTGGAAAGTAATGTCTTTCCCCATGGCAATTCAGTATAGAGGGAGCTTATCGCTGGCCAATGTCAATACTGTGACTAATCTATGAACCACTAACTAGGCGGTAAAGGGTATCCCGCTGACGGGGTTTCCGACCTAGGGAAGTAATTGCTGCCCTCAATTGGGCTGGTTCTAGGGAGGTGCCCCCCTGGGCCCCGGCCATGGTGGTGATGTGCTCCTCCATCAGGGTCCCTCCCAGGTCATCACAGCCCCACCGGAGCGCTTCTGTAGCACCTGACAGGCCCAGCTTGACCCAACTGGGTTGGTGGTGGATGATCGCCCCTCCCAGGTAAAGCCGGGCTACTGCTGTCAAGTGGAGCACAGCCCCTAGATCTGGCTGGTCCCGGCCAACCCGCCGGCGCAGGGGAGCGGGAGCGTGTTGACCCACAAAGGGCAACAGAACAAATTCGCTAATTCGCCCCGGGTATCCTTGGGCCTGGGAGTGGCGCTGGAGTTGCCGGAGGTGTTCCAGATGCCTTACCTGCTGCCGGGGAGTTTCTACGTGGCCGCACAGCATAGTACTGGTAGTGGACAGACCCTCCTGGTGGGCTAGACCGACGATCTCTAGCCAGGTAGCAGTATCGATTTTCTCGGGGCAGATCACCTGCCGGACCTGGTCATCAAGTACCTCCGCCGCTGTCCCTGGCAGGGAGTCAACCCCACTGGCGGCTAGGGCTCTGATCACCTGCTGGTAGCTCAGATTGTCCTGGCGAGCGATAAACTGAATCTCCTGGGGGGAGAAGGCGTGCAGGTGCAGCTGAGGAAAGGTCTGCTTGATTCCCTTAACTAACTGCTGGTAGTAGGGTAGGGATTTGCCCGCCTGGGTGGCGGCGGGGTTCAAGCCTCCCTGCATGCAGATTTCAGTTGCCCCCTGCTCTACCGCCTGCTGGGCTTTGGCTAGGATTTGGGCTTCCTCTAACCAAAAGGCTCCCGGCTGGTCAGCATCGCGGCGAAAGGCACAAAAACTGCAATGCTGTTCACAGATATTGGTGAAGTTAATATTGCGATTGACTACGTAGGTAACCCCATCCCCGACAAGCTGCTGCCGCCGTCGGTCCGCCGCCTGGCCGATGGCCTCAAGGGCCCCCGGGTCGGTTTGGCAAAGGAGAAATTCCCCCTGCTGCGGGGTTAACTCCTCCCCCTCTAGGGCGCGCTGTAGGCAGTCCTCTAGGGCATTCATGGGATTTCCAAGACCAGCTTGCCGGTCATGGAGCCGGCCTCAAGCAAGCGGTGGGCTGCTGCTGCTGCCGCCAGGGGAAAGACCCGGCCGAGGTGAATGCGCAACTGACCCCGGTCGAAAAGGTCAGCGGCCCTGGCTAGGATCTGTCCTTGATGGACCAGGGCACTGGTAAGGTTCAGTAGTTGGGGAGTGAGCATCAACTCTAGACCCAGACGTAAATTCCGGTCCCGAGCAGTCTTCCACCTAGTGTTGGGGGCAGGTTCGAGGATCGTGACTATATCCCCGCCGTAGCGTACAGCCGGGAAGGTTTTGGTTAGGGTATCCCCCCCTACCGTATCCAAGGCTACGTCCACTCCTTCCCCCCCGGTCCAGTCTAGGACTGCGGTGACAAAATCCGTCTCCCGGTAGGGGATCAGGTAGTCAGCTCCCAGGCTACTGGCCAGCTGGCTAGAGGCGGTAGAGCCGACGGTAGCGCAAACCTGAGCCCCCTGCAGCTTGGCTAACTGGATAGCCAGGTGCCCAACCCCTCCTCCCCCTCCATGGACCAGCACCCGCTGACCTGGCGCGAGGCGCCCCCGGTCGTAGAGAGCCTCCCAAGCCGTGATCAGGACTAGAGGGGCGGCAGCGGCCTCAAGGAAAGACAGAGATTTAGGCTTAGGGGCTGCGTAGCGCTCATCAACTACGATCGCCTCCGCGTAGTTACCCGCTTCTCCCCCTAAGCCCCCCTGACAAAAGTAAACCTCATCCCCCGGGCGGAATTTCTCTACCGCGGCCCCTACCTGCTCTACCACGCCCGCCCCATCACAGCCGAGGATAGCCGGGAGCTGCTCCGGGAAAAAGGTCCCGCGGCGGCGCAGTTTGGTGTCGATGGGATTTACCCCGGCTGCCCGCAGGTGCACCCGGATTTGATGATCCTCCCGCACAATCGGTAGACCCCGCTCCCCGAGGCTGAGCACCTCTGGTTCCCCGGGGCTATTCATTAACACAGCTTTCATAGGCTTTATGCCAAGTGAATTTGCCGCAGTACTAGCTGCAGCCGGTCGTAGTCGTCCTTAACTAGGAGGCTCAGGGCCCGACAGGCCTGGACTAGCCAAGCGCGGTCTCCCCCCCGCAACTGGTAAACTTCCCGCAGGACTGCTGCCGTCAGGGCGTCTACCGGGGCGACACTCACCTGGAGCAGGGTGCGCAGAAAATCCACCTGGTGGGTGAAGTTGATCACCTCTGCCGGGCTGCAGTGGCAGACTGCCTGGTGAATCTGGGGGGGCCGGGGGGGGAGGTGTTGATAAACCAAGTGGGGATTCTCCGGAGGGGTAAACCCAACTATGGCCGCCCGGAACTCAGTTTTGAGCATGGAAAAAATCTGCGGTTGCTGATCGCGCAGGTCCGTTAGAGACAGCCCAAGGGCCCGAGCACGGTGCACTGAATCGATGGGATTAGTGGTGGCGTGGTAGACTACTGCGTACACTTGGTTCCCCCCCACCTCTTCGTGGGAATTTACCCAGCCCCCGAAGGGGGGCATGACCGGAAATTCCAAGGTTTCTGGATCCAGACACTGGGCTAAAAACTCCGTAGTCGCCGTTTCAATCACCTCCGCAAAGTGGTAGGGGTGACGTTGACTGGCGGGGGATTGGGGGAGGGGGAGACGCATTTATTTTTTCCGGCTAGTCTCTACTAGGGCCAGCTCCGATAGCTTAAAGGTGACTACCTTATCCCAGTTTCCCCCCTCGAATAGAACCGCTGCCTTGCCGTCGCACACCCGCTGGACCTGACCTCGGAAGCGGTAATAGGTGTCGTCAATGTTAGTAACCTCTACGGTGGTGCCAGGGAAGATCATTGTTACCTCATACCCATAAGTACAGTCTTAGGATATCATCCCCTTTACTGGACTGGCGCTCAAGCCAAAACGCTCCAGTAACTCCTGGTCCTGGGACTGGGTAGGATTAGGGGTAGTGAGCAGAGCTGGGCCGGTGAAGATGGAGTTAGCCCCGGCTAGGAAACACAACAGCTGCAGTTGCTCTCCCATTTCTAGTCGGCCAGCGGAAAGCCGGATCCGGGCTTGGGGGAAAAGGATCCGGGTGGTGGCTACTAACCGCAGCACCTCGAGGTAGTCCACCGGCGCCGATGGGGCTAGGGGAGTGCCGGGGATGGGTACCAGACAGTTGATGGGGATGGATTCGGGAGCCGGGGTCAGGGTAGTTAAAACCTGCAGGAATTCCCAGCGGTCCTGGATGGTTTCTCCCAGGCCAAGAATGCAGCCACAGCAGATGGAGATATCCGCAGCTCCCACCGCCTTGAGGGTAGCGAGGCGGTCTTGGTAGGTGCGGGTACTGACCACCTGGGGGTAGTAGGTGGGAGAGGTGTCTAGGTTGTGGTTGTAGGCGGTGAGGCCAGCTGCTTTCAGGCGTTGGGCTTGGGCGGGGGTGAGCATACCCAGGGTACAGCAGACCTCCAGGTCTAGGGCAGCCACCTGGCGCACCATTTCCAGGACCTGGTCAAACTGGTGACCGTCCTGGACCTCCCGCCAGGCCGCCCCCATGCAAAACCGGCTTGAACCCTGGGCCTTGGCTGCCCTGGCCTCCTGGACCACAGTCTCTAGGGGCAGCAGGCCGCTGGGGACCATAGGGTGCTGCCGGTGCAGACTTTGGGAGCAGTAACCGCAGTCCTCCGGGCAACCTCCCGCTTTGATATTGCAGAGGGTACAAAGTTGGACGGTTTGGGGTTCCTGGGTCTGACGATGGACACTCTGGGCTTGATAAATCAGGTCAGGCAGAGACTGGTGGTAGATGATGCCAATCTGCTCAAGGGATACGCTCATGGACGCGGGGGAGGAGGGGAGAGGTAAAGAGTAGTGGTGCCAGTATCGGGAGAAAACCCCAAACGTTCGTAGAAGGATTGCTGGTAGGTGGTCATTAAGTATATTCGCTCTACTCGCCGCAGACGGGGGTGTTCCAGGAGCTTGGTGACTAACTTGCGTCCCCAGCCTCGACCCTGGTAGTCCGGGTCGACCACGATATCCCAGAGGACGGCTCGGTACACTCCATCGGAGGTGGCACGCCCGAATCCCACCAGGGTTTCCCCATCCCAGAGACTCACTATCGGCTCGCTATGGGCTAGGGCTACTGCCAAGTCCTCTAGGGAGCGATTTTGGGCCCAGAAGGCGCCCCGGTTGAGTAAGGCCTGTAGCTGCCGTGGTAGCACTCGCTCGCGGCACTCCGATAGTTCCAGGGCGCTAGAGGTCATTACCTAGGTGGAAAATAGCCAATCCCGGACACGCCGCAAGCTCTGCCAGTTTGGCCGCCGGGTGAGACCATCATCGATATTTTGTTGGATCTCAGCGCCTAGTTCCGGCAAGGCGGTGATCAGTTGCGCCACTAATTCCACGTGGGGCCGGACTCCCTTGCGTTCGGTTTCTAGCATAGCCACCACTAAGTTAACCCGGGCTTGGGGGTCCTGAGGATTAAGCTTTACCGCCTGGGTAGCGGCCCGGTGCCCCTGGACTGGTTTGCGGGTGAGGAGGTACAGCCAGGCCAGGCAAGTCCAAGCCGGGCTACTTTTGGGGGCTTGGCGACAAATATCCTCGAAGGTGGGAATCAGAGCCTCAGGGGATTCTCCAGCTTTATACCGTTCGATCCCCTGGTCAAACAGGGCCTCAGCTTGGGTATTGCCTGTCATAACCTAGGCGGTAAAGGACTTACCACAGCCACAAGTCTGGGCAGCGTTGGGATTAGTAAACTGGAACCCCCCCCCAATCATGGCGTTACTGTAGTCTAAGACCAGACCGTAGAGATAGAGCATACTTTTGGGGTCGCACACCACCTTAAACCCATCGTAGTCAAACACCTCATCCTGGGGTGTAACCCGGCTGGCAGGTTCAAAATCCATGGTGTAAGACATGCCCGAGCAGCCCCCCTGGCGCACACCTACCCGCAGGTAGAGGTCTTTACCTTGACTCTGCTGCAGGGCTTGCACCTGGCGCAAAGCTGCTTCAGTCATTTGGATACCCCGCTGGGGGAGTTGGGTGGTGGAGGTCATAGGTCACTTAAGGGGTCTGTTATGTTACCGATACCTTCGCAGGCCCAGGACTTCGAGGCAACCCCCCCCAAAGTTGAGATTCCTCGGGAATGGCGTCAGCTTTGGGGAGTATCTCAAGTCTGCGTCCTAGAGTAAGATTCTAGCACCAACCAGGACCCTAATTCCAGGCCGGGAAAGTTCACAAGCTCTGGCCACCGCCTCAGCTAAGGATCTGCTCCACCACGGTCCAGGCGGAGTAGCTTACCCCGGCAGTTCCTTCCCCGGGGTGGGTGGAATCCCCCACCAGCCATAGGTGGTCTAGGGGAGTGCGCTGGGCAAAACCAAAGGGGCCGAAGGTGGCCACCCGCTGACCAATCCCACCTACGATCCCCTGATGGCGACCGCTGAATTTAGCAAAGGTGCGGGGAGTAGCTGCTTCGTGATAGAGCAGGTGCTCAGGGGCCAAGTCAAAAAATTGCCCGAGTCTAGCCAGGGCAGTTTGGGTGTAGTGCTCCTTAAGAGCCGGATAGTCGCAGGTGCTCCACCAGGGACGGGGGTCGGTGAAGGAAGAGGCAGTGATGGTAGCCTGACCCGCAGGTGCGCGGCCATCACCGGGCCGGCTCACGGAAACAAACAGAGAATTATTTTCAGCGATAGGTCCGGCGGGGTCGTAGTAGAACTGCAGGTGCGGCGGGCAACCGGGGGGAATTGCGGCTGCCTTGACCCCCAAATAGACGACAAAAGCCCCGGAGGCGGGGGGGAGACGGTCTACCCGCTGGCGATAGCCCCGGGGAGCAGCCTCCCCTAGCAGTTGTACTATATCCTGAACGGTGGTGTTGGCTATCACTTCCTGGGCTGGCTCATCCCAGGTGCGACCAGTCCGCAGGTCTCGCACCACTACCCCCTGAGCTTGACCCCCAGTCACGAGAATCTGCTCGACTCGGTGACGACGGTAAAGCTTCCCCCCCCAACGCTGCAGGCCCCTCAGTAGTTGGTGAGGAAGTACTTGCATACTGCCCTCAAGGTGAAATAGCCCCCGGGGAGCCTGGGTCACTCCCAGGGCCGTGGCGGCGTACAGTAGAGCAGTGTCTGCAGCCTCCACCTGGGAGTAAAGCTTCAACTGCAGGTCTAGAAATTGGCGTAAATTCTCCTGTTTCCCTAAGCCACACCAGGTCAGGGCATCACCTACGGTGCTCAAGGCAAAGGGGACTGTCACCAAGGTGTCTGGGCGCAGAGCCTTGATCAGACCGACTAGGTCCTTGAGGGTGCGGGGAGGGAGGACCGGGTCACGCCCCTGGAAAGCCCAACTGGCCGTGAACAAAGTCTGCAGCAGCTGCCAAAAGGGCTCGCTCCCTGGAAACCATCGCTGGCGCTCCTGGCGCCACTGGAGGTGGTCCCGCCACAGGGAGATGGGCTCCCTTTGCCCCGGCAGGTATACCGCACAGGCTGGGTCACAGGGGGCCGCCGGGGGGACTGGCATGTCTAGAGCCTCAAAGACCCGGTGGTGAATTCCCCCCGGTTCTAATCCGGCCACCTGGGTCGCCCCCACATCGAAGGCGAATCCCCGCCGCCGGAAACTGCTCGCACAACCCCCGGGAAGGTAAGCCTGGTCAAATACGCTTACCTGGTAACCCCGGCGGGCTAGGAGTGCTGCCGCTGTCAAACCCCCGATTCCTCCCCCTACCACCACCACCTTGGACCGGTGGGGATGATCCTTAACCATTACCTTTTACATAACTTTACAATCCCATTTTACCCCAGGCTGCTAGCGGTGGGGACTCAGGTCAAGTACTAACCTTCGCCGCCGGCCGGCCTACCGACACAACCTAAAACCCATTACCCTGGCCCCCGGTTGACTAGCTTAAAAATACTCTGCCCTCCCTGACTGGCCGCTACTGCCAGTTAATCTTGCCGGGGATAGGTGGTGTGGAAATCATTGTTAAGTTTGAAGTTAGTCAAGGTCAAACTGATGCTGACCTCCAGGGAGATCACGTGGTGCCACCAGCCGATCGGAATAAATAGTGACTCGCCGGGGTTAATCACTAGGTCGTAGATCTTGGCCCTGGCAAAGGCGGGAAATTTGGTCTGGTCGACTGCCAAGGGTGACAGCTCGCTGAAGACGTGGTGATGGTTGTAGAGGTAGGACACCTGGGTAGCCGGGGCCATGAGAAAACGCTTGCGGCCGTAGACCTGAATAAACAAATTGTTAGTGAGATCGTGGTGCAAGGGGGTGACAGTACCCTGGGGCCCAAGCCACAGGCAAGCTTGGTCCTGGCGAGTTAAATCTAGGTAGCCATCGCCAATATCCCCCAGGTCCGGCAGCAAGCCCTGGATCAGTTCCCGGTTCTCCTGGGAGTTACCGGCAGTCATATAAAACTCGTTGCTTTCCCCGACTGCTAAGACGCGGTCAATGAACTGGTCTAGCCGGGCTTGGCCGCGCAGCTGATGAGCATGGCGCTCAAAGTGCGGGTCTTGGGTGCGCTGCTCCTGAATCTGGACTGTTAGGGTGCCGAAGGTTTCCCGCAGGTAGGCTGGAGTCCACTTCCCTCGGGCTGGCCAGGCTTCGATGGCATCCGTGAGGATCACCGGGCGGTTGCGGCTGTAGTACTCCTGGCAGAAGCGCGCCAGGCTCGGAGTCTTACACCGCTCAACCGGTCGGGGTTCCAGAGCTGCCAAACTGTCTAGGGTTTCGAGCAACCACTCCCGCTTGCGACCGGTGACGTAGAGCTGTTTACCCACGGGGATGGCCGGATGATTGGCCATTGCTTCGACGATTTGTTGGGCCAGATGGGGGGAGAAGCCCTGAGACTGCATCACCCTCTGCAGGTCGGTAGGGGATGCCCCCCGCATGAGGTTCTCGCAGACCCATCCCTGCCAGTCCCGGGACACCCGCTCCTCCGAGCCAGGGGGATTGAGGTCGGCTAACTCCCGGCCGAGGATCAGCCGGGTCAGCAACCCATTGAGCAGATGGCTTTCTCCGAGATACTTAACGATGGCGTGTCCCGCTTGGGGGTAAGGGTAAAGCTGTAGATTAGGACAGGCGCTCCGCAGCCGCACCCCATGGACTGCATCCAGATTAATGGTGCCGTCTGCATCCCGGGGGTTACTGCCGAAGACGTAGTGGACCTTAGTGTGGGGAGGTTTTTGAGCTAGCAGGGGCACCAGATCAGGACAGTTGCCGGGGGGGAGTTCGGTTTTTTCTAGCTCCCGGAGGGTGGGTAGCCAGCGGTGGTCTTGGATGAGCTCTAGCAGCTGACTTTCCAGGCAGGATAGGCTAGCAAAACTGATGATGACATCGGCAGGCAAGAGGAGCCCGAGGACTAGGGCCCCATAACCCCCCATGGATTGCCCCAGGGTAATTACCTGGGGGGGTTGCAGCTGGCGGATGAGTTCCTGGAGAGCCTGGAGTACCCCGGCTACCGAGTCACCTAGCCCCCTAACCCCCCGCTGGTACCAACAGTTTTGGGAGTCGCGCAGGAAAATTTTATTGAACTGGACGTGACAGAGAGCTTCGAGGGTTTGCAGGCGATTGATGAAGTCGTACTCTGGCTGCCCCTGCCAGGAGACAAATCCACAGGCAATGACAAGGGGTAAACCAGGGTGGCGGTACTCTAGGTGGTAGTCTGCCTCAGGGGGGTGATTCATCGGGGGAGATGGCGGTGCAGGGAGCCTAACCCAAGGACAATCTCTCGGTGGAGCCTTTTTTATCCTAGTCAATCCAGCTCAGAGGATGTAGGGCAGCCTGTGGCCAAGCCCACTCTTGGTCTCAGTTAACCAATCTGGGACCAAAATGCAAAGGGGAAACTAACCGGTTTGATGTTTAGTTACCCGATGGCGTTTGCCCCTCAGTTTTGGGAGCTTCTTGGGTACTGGGGGCGGTGGGGGGGGTGCTAGTAATTGTTGGGCAAAGGTAAGCGCTTTCTGATAACTATCAGACTTTCCCTGTTGCTGAAACAGGCTGGCGGCGGCCTGCAAATCAGCTACTGCTCCAGACTTATCTCCGAGTTTGAGTCGCACATTAGCCCGGTCAATATAGACGTTGGCATTCTCTGGCAGCAGCCGGATTACCTGGGAGTAATCAGCCGCTGCCCCCTGGTAATCCCCCAGATAGTTACGAGCAATGGCACGGGCGTAGTAGACCTCCAGGCGATGAGGATTGTTATCAAGGGCATGGGTGAGGTCAGCAACAGCCTGCTGATAGCGTTGCAGCTGATAGTTAGCTAGTCCTCGCCCGTAGTAGGCTGCCGGTAAGCTGGAGTCTAGATTCAAGGCGCGACTGTAATCGGTCACTGCCTCTTGATAGTTCTGTTCTTGATAGTAGATCTGAGCCCGATCGACGAAGCCGTAGGGATTATTAGGATTCAGCTCGAGGGCTTGATTGTAGGCAGCGAGGGCGGCGGGGATATTGCCCTGGTAAAACTCCGCTACCCCACTACTGACCAAGGCACTGGAATAGTGGGGCTCTAGCTGCAGGGCGGCGGCGAAGTCTGCCTGGGCGGCGAGGTAGTCTCCCTGGCGCATCAGGGCATTACCCCGGTCGTAGTAGATGCTGGCATTATCGGAGTCTTCCCGGAGGGCCTGGGAGTAGGCAGCCCCAGCCCCACTGTAATCCCCTTGGAGAAATAAACGGTCTCCTTGCCTGACTAGGGCGGCGGTATTGGCAGTAAAACCTTGAGCCCTTCCTGGTGCAGTCCCTAGGGCTAGGGCTGCCAGGCAACCCCACAGAATTTCAAGGCCTAGCCTGCCAATCGTAGATGAGCTTTGCATTGAACCCTAAAACTTCTCAACAATTGCTTGAGTCAAACCAGCAAAGGTATAGGGACTAGCTTCCATGTCCACTCTTCCGAGAAGCTGTTGACAAGCTGCGGAGGTCTGAGGACCAATGGAAGCAATCTTCACCCCCTGCAGCAGGTTTAAAGTCCCCCCTAGCTGTTGCCGAAAACAGCGCACGGTCTTGGCGCTGGCAAAGGTGATCACGTCGACCTGGTGAGCATTCAGGGCAGTGAGGGCGGCGGGGCTAAGCTCAGGAACACATCGGGACTGGTAGGCCGGCACCTCCCTGACTAGAGCGCCCCGCTCCTGCAGGGTTTGGCTCAGGGCCTCCCGGCCGCCGGTCTCCACGCGGGGGAAAAGTACCAGTTGGCCTTCCAGGGGACCCGGAAACTCCTCCCCCAGGGTATCTGCCACAAACTCCCGGGGCACAAAATCCACATTCACCCCCTGTTGGGCAACTCTGCGGGCGGTTTCTTCCCCGACAGCGGCTACCTTCAAGCCGGCCAGAGATTGGTTATCTATCCCCAGAAAGCGCAGCCGCTGGAAAAAGAATTCCACACCGTTAGCGGAGGTGACCACTAGCCAGCTAAACAGCGGCAACTGGCCTAGGGCTTGGTCAAGGGGGACCCAAGTGCTCGGGGCAGTGACCTCTAGGGCGGGCACTTCCATCACTTGGGCTCCCACCTCCTGCAAGAGCCGGCAAAACTGTTCGGACTGGCTAGCCGCCCGGGTAACTAAGATTAGCTTGCCAGTTAAAGGGGCATCCATGTTGCCTGGGGTCAAAAACTCGCATCTGCCGTTTTCCCGGCTCAGCCTGGTAACGAGCTTGTCCTAGTCTACCGTTAAACCCGCCCTCTTCCTAGGCAAGGGATTTAAAGTGGGGATGAATTTGCATGGGTGTAGGGGGGCGGGGGCAATTCACCTCGTGGTCCTTTCGGCAGCGGGTATATTAGCAGTGATAATGAAGGTACAAAGACCTCCCATTTGTGTTGACCCTTGTCCCTGACCCCCTCCCCTGCTGAATCCTCCTTCAAGGGCATCGCTCTATTTACCCCTGGCCATGATGTGGTGTACTGCCTTGAGGGGGACAAACAGCGCCGCTGGCACCTAGACCTGTGCACCAAACTGCAAGAGTTGATGGGACTGGCGGAACCCCCCCACTTTTTGATCCCCTGCTACACTGCCACCGTCGACCGTTGGCTGGATGCCCAAACCAAACAGGTCCGCACTTGGGCTGAAGCCTATCCTCTCGTCCACAGTCATCAAGCCCTGCTCAATGCCTTGTTTGGGATTCAAGAAGTCTGGCAAGTCAAGCCCCTGCAGCCAGACCAGTGTGACCCCCTGGTCCTTAGCTCCTTTCGTCACCAATACCCCCAGCTGTGGGAAACTCAAGATCTAATTGTGCGGCACCGGACTCCCGAGAAACCTAAAGTCTCCTCCCCCACCCTCGAGACTCCCCTGCTAACTAACTCCAAGGAATACGTTTTTCGGTTCTTTGTTGCCGACCACAGCCGCCGCACCGAGCGTAACCTCAAGACCCTCTACGAATGCCTAGAGAACTCCCTCCCCTGCTCCTATACCCTAAGGGTGATTGATATCCACCAGCACCCGGAGGAGGCCGAGACTAATCAGGTCACGGCTACCCCCACCCTGATGAAGGTGTGGCCGCCCCCGGCGCGGCGGATTGTCGGTGATCTAAACCGGCTGGAGCAAGTGCTGCAGATTTTGAGTTGACAACTGCTGGGCCACTCGCTCAAATACTTCTCCCCACTCGCGGGGCTTAGTTTGGCGAAACAGGCGCATGGTGGGATACCAGGGGGTGTCGTCCCGGTCCATCAACCAACGCCAATCCGGGGAGTAGCGCAGCAGGGTCCAGGTGGGTTTACCCAGGGCTCCCGCGAGGTGCACTACCGAAGTATCGACGCTGATCACCAGGTCTAGCTGGGCGATGGCCCCGGCCGTCTCGGCAAAGGTGGTCAGGCGAGGGCTAAGGTCCTGAACCCGGAAATCCCGCAACTGCGCCTGGTCAATCAGGGTTACCCGCTTCTGCAAGCTATAGAAGTTAACCCCCGGGATCTGGAACAGGGGCAGAAAATCCGTCAAAGCACAGGAGCGACTGCTGTTGTCTGGATGGTCAGGATTGCCCGCCCAAACGATCCCCACCTTCAAGGTACAAGGGTTGGTCAGGGGCGGTGGGAGCTCACCAAAGGTCTGGTTTTCTGGCACCTTGAGGTAGGGGATGCTCTGAGGAATGTTATCCAGGTTAGCCCCCAAGACTAGGGGCACACTCATCAAGGAAATGTAGGTATCAAACTCATTCAGGGGGATTTCCCCAGGGAGGCGAATCCGGTCGATGCCCGGAACCGTGGCAAAAAGAGCCTGGAGGTCGGGATGGCAGATCAAGACTAGGGAACGACACCGAGAGCGCTCCTTGACTAGGGGAATGTAGCGGATAAATTGCATGGCATCCCCTGAGCCCTGTTCCGTATGAATCATCAGGGTCTTGTCGGGTTGCTCAGTGCCATCCCAGCGGGGGTGCTCACAGGTGAAACCGGGGACCTGTTCAGTCTTGGTGCGCCACTCGTACTCCTTCAGTCCCTCAGCAAAATCCCCCTTCGACAGCAAGGCCAGGCTGAGATTTAAGTGGGGGTCAGCTAAATCGGGAGCGTAGTGGATGCAATTGCGGTAATTCTCAATGGCCTTATCCATGTCGTTTTGGGCATGGTAAACCAGACCTAGGTTATTGTGGGCTTGGGGGTAGGAGGGGTCCTCCACCAGGGTCTGCTCAAAGGCGGCCTTAGCCTGGGACCACTGTTCAGACTTCATGTAGGCCACCCCGAGGTTGTAGTGGCCGAGGGGGTAGTCGGGGGTCAGCTGTAGGCATTGCTGGTAGAAGCTAACGGCCATGGCGTAGTTTTTCTGGCCGACGGCTTCGTTACCCAAGTTAAACAAACGGTCTGATTCCTGGCGGTTCCTTTGTTTTTGGTACAGAGCTAGCCGCTGCTGCTGGACTATCTGTTGGATTTGGCGGGTGTACTCCCGCTGTTGTTCGGGGTCTGGGAGTTTCTCGTACTCATCCTCAGGGAACTCCCCGGGGGCTACCTGAAACTTGGGGATTTGAAAGTGAAAGGCGTTCCCTGGGTAGGCAATGTGCTTGACCGTGTCTTGGTTGAGGATAACTACGGCAAAAAAGTTTTGCAGCAGTTGGCTGAAGGCCCAGTCCTCCTGGCCGTAGAAGGACTGACGGAACACCTCCTCCTCCGGAAAGCCACCGACAAACTCGTAGGCTTCCCGCCGTACCCCCAGGGTGATGGGCAACAAATTGCTGACCAGGTTTTTCCACTCCGGGTGAATGGGGGTCGAAAACTCAGCCCGGGTGCGCACTGCCCCCGGGTAGCCCCCGGTCATGGAAATCAGGGGTTGGACATTAGCCCCTAGGGGCTGGTTGAGGATTTTGATGCTCTCGCACAGGTGGGGGCGGAAGAATAGGTCATCATCATCACAGAAAAATAGGGCCTTGGCCTTGCAGGCGCGTACCCCGGTGTTGCGGGCAGCGGCCTGACCCCGATTGGTTTCGTGGCGCACCAACTTGTAGAAGGGCTTGCCCTCAGTGAGCTTTTGCAGGGTCTTCCAGACGCGGGCATTGGCGGTGTCGTCCACCAAGACCACCTCGTAGGTGAATTTATCTGCCCCCGGGTAGTGCTCGTTAAAGTAATCCAAGCTCGCTTCCACACTGGCCAAGGCGGCGGCTAAGACCGCTTCCTTTTTGCCCCGCCGGGAGAGGTTAAAGACCGGCATGACCACCGCAAAGGAGTCTACCGGCGGTTTGGACTCGGGCATTTTCATCGCCGGAGTCTCGGGGAGGGCTAACTCCCGCAGGGCCTCATCGGGCAGGACGTAGGAGCTACTAAGCAGCTTAGGATCCGAATCCACTAGCCCGGGATAGCGCACCCCCGGCAGCACTACCACCGAAAAAATCTCCTGGACCGCATCCTCAAACTTCAAGAAAGCCACGATCTCCCCGGTGTGGATATTTACTACCCACACTCCACAGGTGCGCTCCTGGAGCCGTTCAGTGATCGGGATGCCACTGAACACCGCGGTCTCGCGCACCTGAGATAGACCGATAAACGCAAAAGGTCCCCAGAAGTCGATCCCCCGGGTAAACCCCGGCAGCTCTACCACCTTGGTCAACTGGCCTGTCTCCAGGTCCACCTTGGCCAAGCTACCCTCTCCAGACTCGAGGACCCAGAGCTGCTGACCATACCAACGGGGGGAGTGGGGCATCGACAGGCCCCGACTAATGATCCGATTGGTGGTGATGTCCATGAGCACCCCCCCCCGGGCCTTATTTTCTCGCCAGCCATCCCGACTATCGCTGTGCCCTAGAGCCGTGACGTAGCGGGGCTCCCCATCGCGCATCCCCAAACCGTTGAGGTGACAGCGGTCCCCTAGGTCGTAGGCGGTGACAAAGGGGGGCCGCCAGCGGGGGACAAAGCTGCGGGAGCGCTCTTCCATGGTGCACAGACAGGAGAACCTGGTGTTGATAAACCAGAGGGTATCCTTGGCGTAGGCCATCTCGTGGATGTCGATGTCCCCAGTGATGTGCATCTCCCGGGGCATAAAGCAGGCGTCGTGCTTGCCTGCTGGCTCCAGCTTCGGGGCCACCGCCGGGGTGTTGCGCAGCTCCCAGACTCGGTAGGTGGTGCCAATGGCCAACTTGTCTCCGCTAGCGGTCATCCCCATGGGCTTGTCAAAATCACAGAAGTGGGTGTTGACAACCCGGTTATCCGCCCGCAACAGAATCACCTTCCCCGCCTGATAGGTGGAGACTACCAGGGAGATGCCCAGTTGGCTAAGAATGTTGGGGAAGTTAGTGGTGTGGATGCTGCGTAGGTTGGTGATGGGGGAGTTCATGGGTGGCGCTAAGGCTGTCAGAGAGCGTGCTCAACTTGTTACCATAGCATTTAGGATAAGACCAAACTAGGTACCCCTGATTTATTCCCCCCCTTGGCGGCTCAGGCGACTCAATGCCTGACCTACCCGTCCGACCAACTCCCCCCAGTCCCCGGGTCGGGACTGGCGAAAGAGACGCATGGTAGGGTACCAGGGGCTATCGTCCCGGTCTAAAAACCATCGCCAGTCCGGGGCATAACTCAGCAGGGTCCAGGTGGGTTTACCCAAGGCCCCCGCCAAGTGCACCACTGCTGTGTCAACTCCCAGCACTAGGTCTAGCTGGGCAATGGCGGCAGCGGTCTCAGCAAAGGTGGTCAGCCGGGCACTTAGGTCCTGGACTTGGAATTGTTTTAATAACTCTTGTTCCCGGGGGGTAACGGGTTTTTGGAGACTATAGAAGCTGACCCCCGGCTGCCTAAACAAAGGGCTAAAATCGGTCAGCCTGCAGGACCGGCGGAGGTTTTCCGGGTTCTCCGGACTTCCGGCCCACACCAAGCCAAGGCGCAGGCCTCCCAGGGTGCCGCCGAGGGGGGGTGGCAGAGCCCCGAAGGTCTGTCCCTCGGGCACCCGCAGGTAGGGGTTGGGGGAGGGGATAGTAGCCAGGGTGGTTCCCACCAGATGGGGGAGGCTCAGGAGGGAAGCCAACAGGTCAAAGGTGTTGGAGGGCACCTCCCCTGGGGGCAAGAGGTGGTCTACCCCCGGCACCAGGGCAAACAGGTCCCTCAGTTCCGGCTGACACACTAGGACTAAGGCGCCACAATCACTCACCTCCCGGACTAGGGGCACGTAGCGCACAAACTGAATCGCATCTCCAAAACCCTGTTCAGTGTACAGCAGTAGGGTTTTGCCTGGTTGCTTACCGCCATCCCAGCGTGGTTGAAGACTGTGGACCGGGGGGACTCGCCCGGCTCGGGTGCGCCATTCGTATTCCCCCCAGCCCGCCGGCCAATCTCCCTGGACTAGGAGGGCTAAGCCTAGATTCAAATGGCTAGAGGCCAAGTCCGGGGACAAGGCCAGGGCTTGACGGTAATGGAGGGCCGCTGACTTTAGGTCTTTTTGGGCATGGTGTACCCAGCCGAGGTTGTGGTGGGCTTCAGGGTGGGTGGGATGGACAGCGATGGCCTGCTCAAAGGCGGCCTGGGCAGAGAGCCAGTTTTCCCCTTTCATGTGGGCCATCCCCAGGTGGTAGTGACCCAGGGGATAGTCGGGGGCAAGCTGGAGGCATTGTTGGTAGAAGCTGACCGCTAGGGGGTAATTACCCTGGGCCATAGCTTGGCTCCCCAAATAGTGCAAATGCTCTGATACCCGCCGCTGCCGGTACTTTCCCTCTAAGACTTGCAGGTGATCCCGGACGATCTGGCCGATCTGGCGGGTGTACTCCTGTTGCTGCTCGGGGTCGGGTAGGCGGTCGTAATCCCCGTAGGGGTATCGGCCTGGGGGGTACTGAAACTTTTCGATCTGGTGGTGGAAGGCATTACCGGGGTAGGCAAAGTGCTCAACGGTTTCCTCCTCGAGGATGCCAGGGACGCAAAAGTGACCGATCCATTCAGATAGGGCCCAATCCTCCTGGCCATAGAAGGATTTGCGGAAGGCCTCCTGCTCCGGAAACCCGCCGATGAACTCGTAGGCCTCCCGCCGGATCACTAGAGTAATGGGTAAGATCCGGCTGAGCATTTTGACCCACTCTGGATGAATGGGGACGGAAAACCTGGCCCGGGAACGCACGACTCCGGGATAACCTCCCCCCATCACCAGCCGGGATGAGGGAAAGTGCTCCGGCAGGGGCTGATTAAGGGCTAGCATCCCGTAGTAGGTGTGGGTGGGGAAATACCGGTCGTCATCGTCACAAAAAAACAGGGCCTGGGCCTGACAGGAGCGTACCCCGGTATTGCGGGCGGCGGACTGGCCCCGGTTAGTAGCATGGCGCACTAACCGATACCAGGGTTTACCCCTCGTTAGTCGCTGTAGGGTGGCCCAAGCCTTGTCCGTGGTTGTATCATCCACCAAGACCACTTCGGCGGAACAGTGCTCAGCTCCGGGATAGTGCTGCTCAAAGTACCTGAGGCTAGCCTCAATACTCTCCAGAGTCCTCACCAGAACCGCTTCGTTCTCCCCGCGGCGACAGATGTTGTACACCGGCACAATTACTGCCAGGGAGCTGACCGGAGGTCGGGGGGAGGGGGGGCTAAGGGTTACAGGGAGGGGAGGGGGGGATGGCTGGGACTGGTAGGACAGGTCAGGATAAAGCACACCAGGCAGGACTACCAGGGAGGAGATTTCCCCTAACACCTTAAACTGCAAAAAAGCCACTTCCTGACCAGTTTGGGTGTCCACTACCCACACTCCACTGGGACTGTGGCCAGCAGGGGGGCGGGAAAGACCAATCAGGGCAAAGGGTCCCCAGAAGTCTAGCCCCCGGGGTAGCCCGGGCAACCTAGCAACCCGGTTGGCCTGGCCCGAGGTATCTTCTACCTTGGTCAGATAACAGCAGTCTGCCCCGGCCTCAAGTACCCATAGCTGCTGATTATGCCAGCGGGGGGTGCAGGGAGCGGCCAAGCTAGAGCAGACCGACTGGCTGGCAGCCAGGTCCCAGACCATACCCTCGGCCGTAATATACCGGGGCACTCCCGAGCGCATTCCCAGGCCGGTTATGGTCCAGGGCTCGGCCGGCCGCCACCAGGGCTCTAGCCCCTGCTCCTTCAAGGTGCCGAGGTAGGAAAACTGACTATCGACAAACCAAAGACCGTCCCGACCGTAGGCCATCTCCCGGATGACTGTGTCCCGGGTATCCCAGGTTTGGCGCAGAGTGTACTGGAAGTCGTTAGGCCCAGGGGGAGGGGGGGACTGACTAAACTCGTGGATTTGCCGCGGGGTGCTAACGGCGAGCCGGGCTCCCGCCGCTGCCAAGGCTAGGGGTTGGTCAAAGGCGCAAAAGTGGGTGTTGAGCACTTGGCCATCGGAGCGCACCAGGATTACGCTTTGGTCTGGGGAGCTAGACAGGACTAGGGATATGCCCAGTTGATGTAGGAGACCAGGGAAGTTGAGGGTGTGAAGACTAGCCAGGGTAGACACTAGTTGCTGGGGCGAGGTCTTTTGAAGTGGGAGGAGAGCCGGAAGAGACACCAGGGCCCAGAAGCTCCCATCCTAGATGGTATGATAGAGAGTGAAAAATAACTCAGACCGCCCCGGCCCAAGTCGGCCAAGGGGGCGGCCGGAGGTTCTCCCGAGGTGGCAACCTCCGGGGCCTTGACTAAACGGATTTCACCTATGGCCCTAGGGCTCCAAACCACCTTCCCCTTTCCGGCTATCCTGGGTCAGGAAGCGATCAAGTTAGCCCTAGTCCTTGGAGCTGTTGACCCGGGGTTGGGAGGAGTCGTGATTGCCGGGCGACGGGGGGCAGCTAAGTCAGTGATGGCCCGGGCCCTCCATGCCCTCCTCCCCCCTATTACCATTGTTCGCGGCTCGCGGTTCCAGGCCGACCCCGCGAGTCCTGAAGACTGGGATGATGAGTTACTTGCGCATCCCCCAGACACCCTTGAAGAAGTGGTGGTGCCGGCCCCCTTTATCCAACTGCCCCTAGGAGTTACGGAAGACCGTCTCCTAGGGGCCGTGGATGTGGCTGAATCCCTGCGCCAGGGGCAGCCGGTCTTCCAGCCCGGCCTACTGGCGGCAGCCCATCGGGGGGTCCTCTACGTCGACGAGATTAATCTTCTGGAGGAGGGGATTGCCAACCTCCTTCTAGGAGTATTAACTGAAGGAGTGAATCGAATTGAACGGGAAGGCATTAGCTTTGCGCACCCCTGCCGACCCCTGTTGATCGCCACCTATAACCCCGAGGAAGGGCCCCTGCGCGACCATCTCCTCGACCGAATCGCTATTGCCCTCGGGGCCGAGAACCTAGGAGAATTGGCAGACCGCGTGGAAGTGGTGGAGCGGGTTCTCAGCCACAGTCAGGACCCGGCTGCCTTTGGGTCCCAGTACCAGGCAGACCTCGAGGACCTCAAGGTCCAGATCATCTTAGGCCGAGAATGGCTCAAGGAGGTCCAGTGCCAACCAGAGCAAATTGCCTACCTAGTCCAGGAGGCGGTGCGGGGAGGAATTCAAGGTCACCGAGCGGACCTGTTTGCCCTGCGGGTCGCCAAGGCCCAAGCGGCCCTCGAGGGCCGGCGTCTGGTCCAGGCGGAGGACCTGCGCCGGGCTGTGGAACTGGTTATCGTGCCCCGCTCCCGGGTAGTGCAACCACCGCCGCCCCCTCCACCACCGCGCGCCCGCCCCAGGGCGCGTGCAGCAGCATGTCGAACAGCGCCTGCCGCACGCGGTCCGCGGTCGGGCGCGTCGCCGCGCCCGCGGGTGCGACCAGCCGCCGGCCGCGCCACTGGCCGGCGACGATCCTCATGCCCGCTCCGCCGGGATGCGCTCCGCCGGGGCGCGTTCCGCCGGCATCTGCTCGCGCAGCACCTTGGCCGGCACTTCCTCGACCGCGCCGGGCGGCAGCTTGCCGAGCTGGAACGGGCCGTAGGCGAGGCGGATCAGCCGCGACACCGACAGGCCGAGATGCGCCATCACCCGCCGCACCTCGCGGTTGCGCCCCTCGCGCAGCGCCACCGTCAGCCAGGCGTTGTCGCCCTTGGTCGCGTCCAGCCCCGCCTCGATCGGGCCGTAGCGCACGCCCTCCACCGTCACCCCGCGCGCCAGCGCGGCCAGCGCCGCCGGCTCCGGCTTGCCGAACACGCGCACGCGGTAGCGGCGCAGCCAGCCGTTCGCGGGCAGTTCCAGCCGCCGCGCCAGCGCGCCGTCATTGGTCAGCAGCAGCAGCCCCTCGCTGTTCAGGTCGAGCCGGCCGATGCTGACCACGCGCGGCAGGCCCGGCGGCAGCCGCTCGAACACCGTCGGGCGGCCTTCCGGGTCGCGGTGCGTGGTCACCAGGCCGGCCGGCTTGTGATAGCGCCACAGCCGCGCCCGGCCGGGCGGCTCGACGGCGGCGCCATCGACCACGACGAGGTCGCCGGCGGTGACGAAGGTGGCCGGATGCGTCACCGGCGCGTTGTTCAGCCGCACGCGCCCCTCGGCGATCATGCGCTCGATGTCGCGGCGGCTGGCCACGCCGGCATGCGCCAGCCATTTCGCGATGCGCTCGCCCTCGCTCATGTGCCCTCCCTCACGCACAGGCCGCCACCAGGGCGGCGAAGATGCGGGCATCGCCGGGGTCGATCAGGAATTCCGGGTGCCATTGCACGCCGAGGCAGAAGCGGTGGCGCGGCGATTCGATGCCCTCGATCACCCCGTCCGGCGCCACCGCGTTGACCACCGCCACCGGCCCCGCCGCGCGCACCGCCTGGTGATGCGAGGAGTTCACCTGCATCGCCGCCGCGCCCACGATGCGGGCCAGCTGCGTGCCGGGCGTGAGCGCGACCGGATGGCCCGGCTCGTGGCGCGGGTTCGGCTGTTCGTGCGGCAGGGCGTGCGGCACCGCGTCCGGGATGTGCTGGATCAGCGTGCCGCCCAGCGCCGCCGCCAGCAACTGCTCGCCGCCGCAGATGCCCAGCACCGGCATGTCGCGCGCCAGCGCGCCGCGCAGCAGCGCCAGTTCCGCCGCCGTGCGCCCCTGCTTCAGCGTCACCGTCGCGTGCCGCTCGCCCGCGCCATACAGCGCCGGGTCGATGTCGAAGGCGCCGCCGGTGACCACCAGCGCGTCGATCCGGTCGAGCAGGTCGGCGGCGAGCGCCGGCAGATGCGGCAGCGCCACCGGCAGCGCGCCGGCCGCGGCCAGCGCCTCGGCGTAGTTGGTGCGCAGCGCGTACCAGGGATATTTCGAATAGCCGCCCCCCGTGGGATCGGGCTGCTCGGCATCCAGCGTCACCCCGATCACGGGGCGGGAGTGCTTGGTCATGCCGCGTTGCTAGCGCCGCGCGCCGCGGCGGGGCAAGAAGCGCCGATGGACGCGATGGCGCTGGCCCTGGACGAAGCCCGCGACGCCGCCGCGCGCGGCGAGGTGCCGGTGGGCGCGGTCGTGCTCGCGCCGGACGGACGCGTGCTGGCGCGCGCCGGCAACCGCACCGAGGCCGCCTGCGACGCCGCGGCCCATGCCGAACTGCTCGCGCTGCGCGATGCCGCCCGCCGGATCGGCGCCCCGCGCCTGCCCGGCTGCGACCTGGTGGTGACGCTGGAGCCCTGCCCGATGTGCGCCGCCGCCATCAGCCTGTTCCGCATCCGCCGCCTGGTGTTCGGGGCCTACGACCCGAAGGGCGGCGGCGTGGAACACGGCGCGCGGGTGTTGGATGCCGCCTCCTGCCTGCACCGGCCGGAGGTGATCGGCGGCGTGCGCGAAACCGAGTCAGCCGCGCTGCTGCGCGACTTCTTCGCCGCCCGCCGCTGAGGCGGCGCGCGCCGCCGCGACGAACGCCGCGATCAGCGCCGGGTCCTTCTCTCCCCGCACCCGCTCCACGCCGGACGAGACATCGACCGATGCGGCCCCCGACGCCCGGATCGCCGCCGCGACGTTGCCGGGCGTCAGCCCTCCCGCCAGCAGCCACGGTGCCGGCGCCTGCCATCCGGCGGTCAGCGTCCAGTCGAGCACGACCGCATTGCCCCCCGGCCGGGTCGCCCCGGCAGGCGGCTTCGGCTCGATCACGAACCCGTCCACGCCTGCCGCCGATACCGGCAGGTCCGCCCGCGTGCCGACGCCCGCCGCGCGCCAGACAGGCACGCCGAAGCGGGCACGCAGCGCCGCCGCCCGCGCGGGGTCGGCATAGAGCTGCAGCACGTCGAGCCGCACCGCCGCCAGCGCCGCCGCCACCGCCGCCTCTTCCGGCTCCACGAACAGCCCGACGCGCAGCGGCCCGCCCGCGTGCCGCGCCGACAGGGCGGCGGCCAGCGCCGGGGTGACGGCGCGCGGCGAGGGCGGGAAGAACACGAAGCCGACCCAGTCCGCGCCCGCCGCGACGGCCGCGTCGAACGCCGCAGCGCTGTTGACGCCGCAGACCTTGACGCGGATCACGCGCCGATCCCAGCCGCGATCGCCGCCGCCGCCGCGCGCGGATCGGGCGCCCCGCGGAAGGCCGCGATCATCGAGGGGGTCGTACCGCACGATTGTGGCGGGGAGACCGGCCTGTCGGTTGG
>DAIDHW010000010.1 GCA_027451865.1 Leptolyngbyaceae cyanobacterium clean351
TCACCCACTCGCAGAATCTGTCCCATGCGTTGGCGCTCTCGCGCCGTTGAATGGTCGTTGTCATGGCGATGATGGCTAGATAATGAGCTAAGCCTGAGAAAGTTAAGCGTTTCTGCGGCTTAATAAACATCATCGGGCATTTATGTTGTTTTGTAAAGGTGTTGGGAGAATTTTCTTAGAGGTATTTTTCCTTGCATCAACTGTATCCCAGGCTACGGTATCTCCGCTGCTAAACCGACTAGGGTGTAGACTCGCCCACCTGAGAATATCTGGCATAATGCTTAAAGACTAAGCTTCCGGGGGCCACCCGGGCTACCCTGAGACTAAGCGACAAGCCAAAGATGGAATCAACAGACTACTGCCCTGCGCCCACCGATTCTCTGCCAGTCTCAGCTAACTGGAGCGCTCATCTGCTAGAAGAGGAAATTGACCCCTGGGTCCCTCGCTGCTTGCAGAAGGCTGCCGTAATGGTGATAGGTGGGGCGGAAGATAAGATCCATACTCAGGATATCCTCTGGGCTTTTTTCCATCGAGCCGGGGGGCGAGAAGCTCAGATTGCCATTATCCCCAGTGCCTCTAGAGAGCCGGCAGCCAGTGGCAGTACCTACAGTAACATCTTTGCAAAAATGGGTTGTGCCAGAGTAGAAATTCTAGATATTCGCGACCGGGACCAGATGACAGACAGCGCTTGGGAAGGGTACGCTGCCACAGCCACTGGTGTATTTATGACTGGGGGTGATCAGTTGCGCCTGTGTGGTATCCTCTCCGATACACCTTTGATCGATACTGTCCGTCGGCGGGCCCAACAGGGTCAAGTTACCCTAGCTGGTACCAGCGCTGGGGCAGCTGTGATGGGCCACCACATGATCGCAGGAGGAGGGAGTGGGGAATGCCCTAACCCTGCTCTGGCAGACATGGCAATTGGTCTGGGAATTCTGCCTCAGGTGATCTTTGACCAGCACTTCCACAATCGCAATCGAATGGCCCGGTTGATCAGTGCCATCGCCCAATACCCTGACAAGCTAGGTATTGGCATCGATGAGGATACCTGTGCCCTATTCGAGGGGGATGGCGCCCTAGAAGTCCTCGGCAAGGGGACTGTCACTGTCCTTGATCCCCAAGACATCTCCCAGGGGGACCCCCCCGGACCCGGGCCTCTGCGGGTCCACGGTCTGCGGCTGCATATCCTCAAGGGGGGAGACCGCTATGACCTGCGCAACCGTACTCCCATCAGCTACTCAAGACCAGTATCCCAGAGTATCTAAACCCATAAAACCTCATACCCCGCTTCTATGAAAATCCTCAAAATCCAGACTCTGCGCGGACCAAATTACTGGAGTATTCGTCGGTCTAAGCTGATTGTTCTGCGTCTGGATTTGGAGGGTTTGGCGGAACTTCCCTCCAACCTGATTCCCGGTTTTTACGAGGGTCTCGTTCAGGTTTTACCTAGTCTGGTAGAGCACTACTGTTCACCTGGTTGTCGGGGGGGGTTTCTCCAGCGGGTAGTCGAAGGGACAATGCAGGGCCACATTATTGAACACGTGGCCCTGGAATTGCAGCAATTAGCAGGAATGACCGTAGGTTTTGGTCGGACTCGGGAAACTGCTACCCCGGGGGTCTACCAGGTAGTGTTTGAGTATCAATACGAACAGGCAGGCCGTTATGCTGCCCGGGCAGCGGTGCGCCTGTGCCAGAGCATCGTCGATCAGGGGAGCTACCCAGCCGAGGATCTGACCCAAGACCTAGAGGATCTGCGGGAGCTGGCTCAGGAAGCAAGTTTAGGACCGAGTACCGAAGCCTTGGTTAAGGAAGCCCAAAATCGGGGTATACCCTGGGCGCCTATGAGCACCCGCTCCATGATCCGCCTAGGCTACGGGGTCTACCAACGCCGCCTCCAAGCTACCCAGACCGATTTGACAGGAATTTTGGGATTAGAACTTGCCTGCGATAAGGAGGGGACTAAAACCCTTCTGCGTGAGGCGGGTGTGCCAGTGCCCCAGGGGACAGTGATCCATTACCTCGACGAACTAGAGCGAGCCATTGAGGAGGTAGGCGGTTACCCCATCGTTCTCAAACCCCTAGACGGTAACCACGGTCGAGGTATAACCATCAACATTGATAGCTATCCTCAAGCGGAGGCCGCCTACGATCTAGCCAGCAGTGAGTCTAAGTCGCGCAGTGTGATTGTCGAGCGTTTTTACCGCGGCCGGGACTTTCGCGTCTTAGTAGTGCAGGGACGGGTAGTAGCAGTAGCTGAACGGGTTCCTGCCCACGTCGTCGGGGACGGGGTCTCCACTATTGCCGCCCTAGTAGAGAGTACTAACCGCGACCCCCGCCGGGGTCAGGGTCATAACAATGTCCTCACTCGGATTGAGATCGATCAAAACACTCATACTATTCTCGGCCGCCTTGGCTACACCATGGACACGGTTATGCCCGCCGGAGAAGTGTGTTACCTGCGGGCAACTGCTAACCTGAGTACCGGCGGGATTGCCGTAGACCGTACCGATGAAATTCATCCGGAAAATGTCTGGCTAGCCCAGCGGGTCGTGAAAATTATCGGCCTAGATATTGCCGGCTTGGATATAGTTACCCCTGATATTGGGGTGCCCCTGCGGGAGGCGGGAGGAGTAGTAGTAGAAGTAAACGCCGCTCCGGGCTTCCGGATGCACCTGGCCCCTAATGAAGGGATTCCCCGCAATGTGGCTGAACCGGTAATTAATATGCTCTTCCCGCCAGGCACCCCCTGCCGAATCCCCATTCTGGCGGTGACTGGCACCAACGGCAAAACAACTACCACACGTCTACTAGCCCACATTTTTAACCAGACTCTGCGGACCGTGGGCTACACCACCACGGATGGTATCTACATTGGTAATCACTTGGTGGAGGGGGGAGATAACACGGGCCCTCAGAGTGCCCAAGTCATCCTCAACGATCCGACCGTTGAGGTGGCAGTCCTGGAATGTGCCCGGGGGGGTATTCTCCGGTCTGGCTTGGGATTTGAAGCCTGTGATGTGGGGGTAGTTCTAAACGTGGCGGCGGACCACCTGGGCTTGGGAGACATTGAAACCCTAGAAGATATGGCCCGCCTGAAGAGCGTAGTAGCAGAGGCAGTCACCCCCAATGGCTACGCGGTTTTGAACGCCGATGACCCCCTGGTGGCTGCCATGGCCCAAAGTACCCGAGCCCAGGTGGCCTACTTTGCCATGGAACCTAATAATCCCTTAGTTTCCCTACACACCCAACGGGGGGGGCTCGCCGCCGTCTATGAGCATGGTTATTTATCGATTCTGAAGGGGGATTGGGTCCTGCGCATCGAGTTGGCGGCCAATGTCCCCCTGACCCTGGGCGGCCGGGCAGAGTTTATGATCGCCAACGCCCTGGCAGCGAGTTTGGCCGCCTTTGCCCAGGGGCTTTCCATAGAAGAAATCCGGGCCGGCCTCCTCAGTTTTGAAGCCTCCGCGGAGCAGACGCCAGGCCGCATGAACCTGTTTGACCTGGGACACTACCATGCCCTAGTGGACTACGCCCATAACCCCGCCAGCTACACAGCCCTAGGAGGCTTTGTGAAGAACTGGCCTGGGCGGAAGGTAGGTGTAGTCGGGGGACCAGGAGACCGGCGGGATGAAGACTTTATTACCCTGGGTAAGTTAGCAGCCCAAATGTTTGATGAAATTCTCATTAAGGAGGATGATGACACCCGCGGGAGAGACCGGGGAGACGCGGCCCGGTTGATCGGCATCGGTGTCCAAGCACAAGGAGCAACCTTTACCGTTATTCTGGATGAGGTGACGGCTATTAAGACAGCCCTTGGCAATGCCCCAGCCGGATCGCTAGTGGTGATTCTGCCTGAAAGTGTCAACCGGACCTTAGCCCTGATTGAAGAGCACCGCCCTTCTGCCCTCCCCATTTAACATCCTATGGCCCTGGCCCCAGACAACCTCCTCCTAGCCCTCTTTAGCGGGAAAGGGGGCGTTGGGAAGACTACCCTCGCCTGTGGTTTTGCCCGCTACTGGGCCCGGCAGTTCCCTACCGAATCAGTCCTGCTTATCTCCACTGATCCAGCCCACTCCCTAGGGGACGTCCTGGATTTGCCTGTCACCGATGACCCTTGCCCAGTACCAGACCTCCCCAACCTGGGGGTGAGGGCCCTAGACGCCTATCAACTGCTTGAGCAGTTTAAAGACCGCCACGGTCAGGCCCTAGAGCTCCTAGTGGAGCGGGGTAGTTTTGTGGAAGGAGACGATCTAACGCCGGTGTGGGACCTGGACTGGCCCGGCTTGGATGAATTAATGGCGTTGCTAGAGATTCAGCGGCTGCTCGGGACCGGGCAGGTACGGCGTCTCGTCGTGGATATGGCCCCTAGTGGTCACACCCTAAACCTGTTCGGGCTGATGGACTTCCTAGACTCCCTGTTAGGGGCTTTAGACCTATTCCAGCGCAAACATCACCTACTAGAGCAAACCTTTACCGGCCGCTCTACCCGGGACTTCGGGGATGAATTCCTGGCCACCATGGGGGCAGAGCTGGCTGGGGGCAGAGCCCTCCTGCAGGACCAAACCCGGACCGCCTGTTTTGTGGTAGGGATTCCAGAACCGATGAGTTACCTGGAAAGTGAGCGGTTTGTAAAGGGGTTGGCAGGACTCGGTATCCCCTGGGGAGGTCTCCTCCTCAACCGCCTCCTGACCCCCGGCCTGCCCCTGGGGGACCCAGACCGCTACCTAGAGCAACAGCAACAAATTCCCCGGTTTCTGGAGCTAGCCTCGGACCGTCCGGCCCTGGGAGTACCCCTGGAGGCTGAGGCCCCTGTGGGGGGGGCAGCCCTGGACTATCTTTGGGAACAAGCCTGCCCTCTGGAAAAGTTTCAAGGTCCTGCCCCGGCAGTAACCGCCAATTGGCCTAACCCGATTCCGCCTCCCATGGGGGACTTGATCCTGGCAGGTCGCCGCCTGGTATTGGTAGGTGGCAAGGGGGGAGTGGGCAAAACCACAATTGCCGCTGCCATCAGCTGGGCCATGGCTAGCAAATACCCCCAGGCCCAGGTGCGGGTCATATCCATTGACCCAGCCCACTCCCTAGGGGATGCTTTTGGTCAGTCCCTAGGTCACTTGCCCCAATCTTTGGTCGCTAATCTCAGTGCCCAAGAGGTAGATGCCAAGATCCTCCTGCAGGAGTTCCGGGAAAACTATCTCTGGGAACTGGCGGAAATGATGAGTGGGGAAATCGACTCCACTAGTCCCCTGAAACTAGCCTACGGTCCGGAAGCCTGGCGCCAAATTGTCGATCAGGCTCTACCCGGCATCGATGAGATGCTAGCCTTGGTCAAGGTGATGGAACTTTTAGGGAGCCGTGAACTAGATCTAGTGGTCCTGGATACGGCCCCTACGGGTCACCTGTTGCGGTTCCTAGAGATGCCTACCGCCCTAGGAGACTGGTTGGGTTGGATATTCAAGTTGTGGATTAAGTATCAAGATGTCTTGGGGCGGGTGCCCCTGATGACTCGGCTGCGGCAGCTGCGCCATCAGGTCCTCGCAGCCCAAAGGGAACTGCAAAACCCCCAACACACAGAATTTATCGGTGTAGTACAGGCCCAAGCCCCTATTCTGGCCGAAGCTGAGCGTCTTAGTCTAGCCCTGCGGGAGCTAAGAGTAGCCCAGAATTATCTAGTGCACAACCGCTACCAAGGAGGAGAGCACATCGATCCGGAACCCTTTGGTAGTCAAACCTTGATCAGACTGCCGGTGCTGCCCCGGAGCGTGTCGCCGCTAGAGCGGGTCCAGGGGGCAGCTCGGCTACTATTTGCTGCCCCCTAGGCCGGTGACTGCTACAATTGCTGCTGTTGCCTGTGTTCCTCAGCCCATGACCTTGCGGCACCGGCTCTTTTGGTTTACCACCCTTTTGTGTCTGGGAATAGACCGCCTGACTAAACTCTGGGTAGTCACACATCTACCCTTGGACCAGGTGCGGCCCCTGTGGCCAGGGGTGTTAGACCTAGCCTACATTACCAACACCGGCGCCGCCTTCAGCCTGTTTACCCATGGCAGCAGCTGGCTGCGCTGGTTATCCCTAGGGGTGAGCCTAGGGTTGGCTGCTTGGGCAGTATGGGGCCCCCCCCTTAACCGCTGGGAACAGGTCGGTCTGGGCTGTATCTTGGGAGGGGCAGTCGGCAATGGCATTGACCGCTTTGTCACCGGTCGGGTGATAGATTTTTTGGATGTTTACTGGCTAAAGTTTCCCGTCTTTAACGTGGCTGACGTGGTAATTAATGTGGGAATTGGCTGCATGCTGATAGCAGCCCTGCAAAAGCCTCGTCCTCGGTCCTAGGAGCGCTAGACTTAAAACTGGTGTGGTCCCGGAGGACGGTAAATTGCGGATTGGCTTGCTGTTTGGGGGTAACTCAGGGGAGCACGAGGTTTCCATTGCCTCAGCCCGAGCGGTCGTCACAGCCCTTCGTCAAGGACCTAATCGACAGCTTTACGATCTGGTTCCCATCTACATCCAAAAAGACGGCACCTGGCTAGGGGGTAGTGCCGCCATTGAGGTCCTCAGTACTGGCTTGCCCTTAGTTTGCACTGCCCGGACTTGGGTATTTCCCCCTGAGGTGGCTGAAGTTGACCTGTGGTTTCCGGTCCTGCACGGACCCAACGGTGAGGACGGCACTATCCAAGGTCTACTGCAGCTAATGGGGCAGCCCTTCGTAGGCTGCAGACTCCTAGCCTCAGCCCTAGCGATGGACAAAATTGTTATGAAGAGGATCTTTGCCCAGGCAGGCCTACCCCAAGTCCAGTTCCTAGGCCTAGAAAAACCCTCGGCGGCCCAAGACCCCCAGGTTTGGCTCGAGGTAGAGTCTATTCTGGGGTACCCCTGTTTTGTCAAGCCAGCCAACTTGGGTTCCTCCGTCGGGATTACTAAGGTCCGTAACCGCAACCAATTGGTGACTGCCCTAGCCCAGGCTGCCGCCCTCGATCGGCGCCTGATCGTAGAAGCTGGAGTCATAGCGCGGGAGGTGGAGTGTGCTGTTCTGGGTAATGACCAACCCCGAGCTTCCGTAGTCGGGGAGATCACCTACACCAGCGACTTCTACGACTATCAGACCAAATACACCCCCGGCCAAGCTGACCTCCTAATTCCTGCGCCTCTTCCCCTGGAGGTTAGTGAGCAGGTCCAGTCCATGGCCTTGAGAGCTTTTCAGGCTATTGGCGGCGCGGGTCTGGCCCGGGTAGACTTTTTCTACCAGGCCGATGGCACCCTGTTAGTCAATGAGATCAATACCCTGCCGGGCTTTACGGCCACAAGCATGTACCCTGCCCTGTGGACAGCTAGTGGCTTAACTTTCCCAGATTTAGTGCATGAACTAATCACCCTGGCCCAACCCGGACCCTAGACCCAGGTCCTCCATGAATCCTCAACGTTGGATCAGCCGCCGGACCACTGATTGGCAAGCCCTCGAAACCCTCTTGAACCAAGTGGAACGAAGGGGTCTCAGGAGCTTGGACTCGAGCCAAATCCGCCGCCTGGCAAGCCTGTACCGAGCCGTGTGTGGAGATTTCACACGGGCCCAAACCCAGCAACTCAGCCCCCTTTTAGTCAACAAACTGCAAACCTTGACCCAGCGGGGCTACAACCAAATTTATCAGGGTCCTCGCCACCCGGGGTGGCACTCAGTACTCCAGTTCTATCGCTGGAGATTGCCTCTGGTGATTCGGCAAACTCTCCCCTACACCCTGACAGCAGTGGGGATTTTTGGCCTGGGGGGCCTAGTAGCCTGGTGGTATGCCCGACAGGACCCCCATTTTTTATCTCTCGTCTTACCGGCAGACATTATCAACCAGGTCCAGAACCAGGGGAAGTTGTGGGTCTACTCAATTCTCGGCACCGAACCTGAGGCTGCCAGTGGCATTATGACCAATAACATGGAGGTGGCATTCCAGGCCATCGGTGGCGGCATCCTGGCCGGTCTCTACACCACCTATCTGCTATTTACTAATGGGCTAATGCTGGGCTGCGCTGCCGTCCTGGTGGCTAAGGGGGGGTTGGCTTACCCGTTTTGGGCGTTTGTATTTCCCCACGGCTCCCTGGAATTACCGGCCATTTTTCTAGCAGGGGGTGCGGGTCTGCTGATTGCCCGGGGTTTGTTGTTTCCCGGGCCCTACCGCCGCACCGACTCCCTGTGGTATTGCAGCCGGCGAGCGGCTGAGCTGACCTACGGGATCGTGCCGCTGCTAGCGGTAGCTGGGACCATCGAGGGGTTTTTCTCCCCCAGTCTAGTTGTGCCCTCTAGCCTGAAGTACCTAGCGGGGGTAATCCTTTTCTTCCTGCTAGTACTCTACTGTAGTCTCCCCTCACAGGGTGGTGGAGATTGCCTGGAGAGGACAGGTGGGGATGCACTGTTCACAGACGATACATAGGGGACGAGCGAAGTTTAAGCGGAAAGTCTCCCGGTCTAAACTCAAGGCCCCCGTCGGGCAGATACCAGTACATAAACCACAGTGGACACAGCTTTCCTCATCAATAATTAATTCCCGGCCAGTAGAGGAAACCGTAATATCTTGAGTGCGCATCCACTCGATAGCCGCATCTAGCTGGTCCATATCCCCGGCCAACTCTACTACTAGACGGCCGACCTGGTCTGGGGCCACTTGAGCCCGAATGATATTAGCAGCTACATCAAAGTCCCGAGCCAGACGATAGGTAACCGGTGTCTGAACTGCTTTGGGGGGAAAAGTAAGGGTAACCCGTTTTTTCACAATTAGGCCAGTTGGAGGCTGGGGAATTAGTAACCCAGCCAGAGACTATTCTACAGGACCAAGCCAGGCAGGTTAGATTAGACTGGCGCCCTAGAGCTCAGCATACACCGCCCATGGATATTCACCGGCTACCCGCCCTGCTCGATAACTACGTTTTCCTGTTGCACGACCCAGTTAACCACACCGCTGCTGTGGTGGACCCAGCGGAGTATTCAGTGGTGCGACAAGAGCTCAACCGACTGGGAGCAAACCTGAGCGCCATTTTTAACACTCATCACCACCAGGACCACGTGGGGGGTAACCAGCGCTTATTGCAGGATTTTCCTGATCTAATCATCTACGGTAGTGCCGCTGACCGAGACCGGATCCCTGGGCAAAAGGTATTTCTGGAGGCGGGAGACCAGGTCAGCTTCGGCGGCCATCAGGGGCAAGTGTTGGCAGTGCCTGGCCACACCCGGGGACACATTGCCTACTATTTCCCGGCGGCCAGTCCAGGGGCCCCAGGGGAATTGTTCTGTGGAGATACCTTGTTTGCCGGGGGATGTGGGCGGCTGTTCGAAGGCACCCCCGCCCAAATGGTTGAGTCTCTGAACCAACTGCGCCAGCTGCCTGATCCTACACGGGTCTGGTGTGCCCACGAGTACACCCTGAAAAACCTCGAATTTGCCCTCACTGTCGACCCAGATAACCGTGACCTCCAAAACCGCTACGTCGCGACCAAGATCGCCCGGCAGCGCCAGGAAGCGACAATTCCCTCCCAGATAGGCGTAGAAAATTTGACTAACCCTTTCCTACGCTGGGACCACCAGGACCTCCTGGCTGTCACAGGTATCTTTGATCCAATTCAGAGCTTTGCTCGGCTACGGGGCTTGAAAGACCGCTTTTAAGGGGCTTGTCTCAACCAGATACTTTCTGCTACCATGTTCTTTCTGGGTAGTAGGTTAGCGACAGCCATGGCAAAGCGCGTTCAATTAGTCTTAAGAGAAGAAGTCAGGAAGCTTGGCAAGTCCGGAGATCTGGTAGAAGTAGCCCCCGGCTACGCCCGCAACTACCTCATCCCCCAAGGGGTTGCCGTACTGGCTACCCCCGGTGTTCTCAAGCAGGCGGAGCGCCGGCGGCAGCAAGAAGAGGAGCGACAGTTGGCTCTTAAAGAATTAGCAATCAGCCATAAGTCAACTCTAGAGGCTCTAACTACTCTGACGGTGGCTAAGCAGGCAGGAGAAAAAGAAAGTCTGTTTGGCACCGTGACTGAGCGGGAAGTGGCGGCCTTGATTCAAGAGCTGACTGGTATTGAGGTAGACCGGCGACTAGTTACTTTGCCTGAAATCCACAAACTAGGTAACTACACAGCCCAGATCAAGCTCCACTCCCAAGTGGTAGCAGAAGTGCAAGTTCAGGTGGTGGCAGCTAACTAGACTGGGACTTTAGTTGCTTCAGTGGTAGGTCGGGGGCCCCGGGCCCCCGATTTTGTTGGCGTGGACCTTGACCTAAACGTCGTAGTAGAGGGCGAACTCGTAGGGGTGGGGCCGGATGTTGACGTCTAGGGACTCCTTAGACTTGTAGTCGATCCAGGTTTGGATGAAGTCTTCCGTAAACACTCCCCCGGCAAGCAGGAAGTCGTGGTCTGCCCTGAGGTTTTTGAGGGCCTCCTGGAGGGACCCCGGTGTAGAAGGCACGTGGGCTTTTTCCTCGGCACTGAGTTCATAGATGTCCACATCCATAGGGCTGCCGGGGTCGATGCGATTTTTGATCCCATCTAGACCCGCCAGTAACATAGCCGAAAAAGCTAGGTAGGGGTTGCAGGAGGCATCCGGGCAGCGGAATTCCATCCGCTTGGCCTTGGGATTGCCACCCGTGAGGGGGATGCGCACGGAAGCAGAACGATTGCCCTGAGAGTAGGCTAGGTTAACTGGGGCTTCAAAACCAGGTACCAGGCGCTTGTAGGAGTTGGTAGTCGGGTTAGTTATGGCCAGCAGGGCCGGGGCATGCCGCAGTAGACCGCCGATGTAGTGTAAGGCACTTTCGCTCAGGTCTGCATAACCACCACCGAAGAAGGTGGGTTGACCGTCCTTCCAGATGGATTGGTGAACATGCATCCCGGAGCCGTTATCGCCAAACAGGGGCTTGGGCATAAAGGTAACGGTCTTACCGTACTTACGGGCCACGTTTTTGATGGCATACTTGTAGGTCATCAGGTAATCTGCCGCCTTCACTAGGGAAGCAAAGCGAAACCCTAGTTCGCACTGACCACCAGTGGCTACCTCGTGGTGGTGCTTTTCGATGGGCACCCCACACTTGGCCATGGTTAGCAGCATTTCAGTGCGCAAGTCCTGGAGGGTATCAATGGGAGCTACCGGGAAGTAGCCCTGCTTAGGCCGGATCTTATTGCCTAAATTGCCTTCCATTTCTTCCCGGCCGCTGTTCCAGAAGCCTTCGGAACTGTCCACCTGATAGTAGCCCTTGTTTTCCGCCTGGCCGTAGCGCACATCATCAAATACAAAGAATTCTGCCTCCGGCCCGAAAAAGGCTTCGGTACCAATACCAGTAGATACCAGGTAGTCGAGGGCTTTCTGGGCGATCGCTCGGGGACAGCGGGAGTAGGGCTGGCCGGTGCGCGGCTCCACAATACTACAGACAATACTTAGGGTAGGAACCTCCATGAAGGGGTCCTCCCAGGTAGCATTAGGGTCTAGGACCATCGCCATGTCTGAATCATTGATGGACTTCCAGCCCCGGATACTAGAACCATCAAAGGCTACCCCGGCAGTAAAGCTGGACTCATCGATCTGGCTCTTGTGGACAGTCAAGTGCTGCCAGGTGCCGGGCATGTCAATAAACTTGAGGTCAATCAACTCATACTTTTGATCGATTAAGCTCAAGATTTCCTGGGGCGTGGGCATAGCTTTTCCTCTGGATAATACTGGTGGGAGACACGGTCAAAACAAACTACAGATGGTGGTCTCGCATCTGAACCATACTAGGGACTGAAGAGACGCGTTTTTGTGCTTTATGCTACATTTTGCCCAGCCGCCAATTCTAACAAAGTGTAAAGGGGAACAATCCGCAGCCTCAGGGGGGGACGTCGGTGTGGTAAGCTGAACGGAAATTCTAATTAATCGCTCATAAAGACCTCTGGGGGAGAAATTTTTAGTATGCGGGACGCAGTCACTAACCTAATTCAGAACTACGACCTAGGCGGGCGCTACCTGGACGGAGACGCCATGGACCGGCTAAAAACCTACTTCCAAACTGGAGTAGCTCGAGTGCAGGTGGCCGCTATCATCAACGGCAACGCCGCCGGTATTGTTAAACAAGCAGGTTCCCAGTTGTTCGCTGAACAACCTGAGCTGATCCGCCCCGGGGGCAACGCCTACACCACCCGCCGCTACGCTGCCTGCCTGCGGGATATGGACTACTACCTGCGCTACGCCAGCTACGCTTTGGTGGCGGGCAGTACAGATATTCTGGATGAACGGGTGCTCCAAGGGCTCCGGGAAACCTACAACTCTCTCGGGGTACCCCTCGGGCCCACTATTTGTGGTATCCAGATGATGAAGGAGATTGTTAAACAGCAGGCCACTAAGGCCGGGGTGACCGACTTGGGGATCGTCGACCAACCCTTCGATCACTTAGCGGCTGAACTAGCTGAACGGGATATCTAAGTCTCCCTTGCTGTCTTCTGCTCCCAGGGTCTGGGGGGAGACTAAGTCGGCCCCGGAAATCAAGCTGATGCGCCGGGCAGGTGAGATTGTGGCTGCAGTACTGCAAGAACTGACCGCTCTGGTGAAACCAGGGGTGACAACTGCTGAACTAGACCGCTACGCTGAGGGGCGAATCCGGGCCCTGGGGGCAGTCCCCAGCTTCAAGGGCTACCATGGATTCCCGGCTACTCTTTGCACCTCCATTAACCAGGAAGTAGTGCACGGGATTCCTGACCCCCGACGGGTACTCCAGGATGGAGACCTGCTGAAGATTGATGCCGGGGCATCTTACCAGGGGTTCCACGCTGATTCCTGTGTGGCAGTGGCCGTAGGGACCCCTCCACCGGCGGTGACAACCCTAATTGCCAAGGCTCAGGGAGCTCTGGATGCTGCCCTCCTTCCGGTAAAAGCGGGCAACTATCTTCTTGACATAGCCTCTTGTGTAGAGGATTACGCTTTCAGTCAGGGGGTCTCAGTAGTGCAGGAGTTCACGGGGCACGGGATTGGGCGTAATCTCCACGAAGAGCCAGCGGTTTTCAACTACCGCACTATCAGTTTGCCCAACGTACAACTACGGGCCGGGATGGTTCTGGCCCTCGAACCAATCATTAATGCCGGGGACCGCCGTGTGCGCACCCTAGCCGACCAATGGACAGTAGTAACCACCGATGGCTCACTGTCAGCCCAGTTTGAGCACACGGTCCTGGTGACTGCCACTGGGGGAGAGGTCCTCACCCAGCGATTTAGCTAGGAACCCTGTGAGGTCAAAATGACTACGGCAGCTAGATTTGATCAGATCTTTGGACACCATCATTCCCATGTGCATTCTCCGTGAGGGCCTTTTGGGATAATTGACCTTCCCGGGGAAAGAACAGGTACTTAGGAATGCCCGCGAGATGCTAGAGCAGTCAGGGGGGGTGTGGTTCGAGCCTTTGGGTTCGCCCTTGAAGAGTTTAGTGATCTGCCGGTGCTCAGGGAGCTCGCTTCCCTGGCGCAGCTAGCTATGAACCACGGCCAATCCTGGCCGGCCCGTTTCTGCCTTGACTGCTAAAGTGTAATACCTTAAGCGAATCCTCCAAGTTCAACCTGCCAAAATTCGTGGGTCGTACTGCCGGCCCCGTGGCCATGTTTGGACTGATAGAGGGTGTCGTTGAGGACTCTACCCCACTGCTGGTTATTCGTGCCAAAGTCGAAGTAACGGAACCCCCGTTCCTGGGCCCAGTGGATACAGTGGTCGTAGACAAAGTCCTGGGCACAACAAACAAATCCTAGTTCCGTGGCGGCGGCGTACTGCACGTGCACTGCCTGGGGGTAAATAAATAGCACTACTCCTGCCAAAACTTCTGTCCCCTGGTAGGCAACCACACACTCGATCTGATCCGGAAACCAAGATTGCAACTGGGAAATTTCGGCCAAGGAATGGACGGGTTGAGTCTGGTATCTGGCTGCCAAGTTCTCCACCAGCACCGGCCAAAAGTTTTCCAGGGTGGCCCCGACCTGGAGAGTCAAGTTCATCCGGGCAGCTTTCTTGAGGGATTTTTTCTTTGAGCCGCTTAGGGCCGCTCGGTGGGCTAGATCAATGGTGGCAGAAAGTTGGCAACCCACCAGGCGAGCTCCCAACCCTTGGAGCACCCACAGGTCATCCATCCAGGGAGTCTGCTGATAGATGAAAGGCACCGGCTTATAAATCAAGGCTTCAAATCCTGCTCGCCTATACCTGCCAAGTACCATCTTCCACACCCGCTCGAGGGTCTCTAGACCCGGAGGCTGGCGATAGATAAGACCCCCAAAAGTAAGACCCGGGTGGCTAACAACCCGCGTAGGCTGACCCAGGTCTTGGGCGGCCGGCAAGACTGCTCTGAGGGACTCGTCCTTCACTACTAGCGAACAGTCCCGAAACCGGTCACCGTGATAACTAAGAAACTGGCGGGTCTGCAAAAACGTGCCGGTCTTAGCTGCTCGGACAAGATTATCCCAGGCAGTAGCATCTTCAGAACAGTAGGGGAGAACCTCCACCTAGGCCCGCCGACAGTTGACGTAGATTTCGCTAGCCAGCTCCGGCAGATCACGCCCCAGCTCAAATAAGCCCGACAGCATCTCAGGGGAGAGGACGGAGCGGATGGCAGCCATCTGGCCATGGGTAAAGGGCTTGAGAAAATAGCCCCCCTCATTTACTACTGTCAGGCCGGCCCTGGTAGCCTGGGTCCTGAGCAGGTCAAGATCATAAACCTGGTATTGATTGAGGGCCTGGTTGCGCTGGGACATGGTCTTGACGTCGGGGATCAAGCCCATCGCCTTAGCTAGACGCCGGTGCAGGGAGTGGGCGTTGGGAACATTCACGTGGGCCCAGGTGTGTTGGGCCATCAAACTGGCCACTGCCCCCAGAAAACGCTCCGGGTCTGCTACTTCGTGGAGAACACAGGAACAGATCACCAGATCCGGGGGACCTGCTGTCGCCAGGACTTGCGGCCAAACCTGCTCCAGGAACCCAGGCACCAGCATCAGGTGTTGCGGGGCCTGGGCTTGGGCTTGCTCCCGAAACTCTGGGCTCGGCTCAATGATCACCCAGCGCTGCAGACCCTGGTCCGGGGAGATCTGGTTGATCAATAGGTCACTGCCACAGCCTACCTCCACCACTACCCGGGGCCTGAGCTGATTGATCAGCTCCCGCAGGAGGTTTTGGCGAGCTGCCACCATGACGGCCTCAAATTCGTAGTCCTGGGTATAGGCGGCTGCGTAGGCCTGAATGCGTTGCTGGGGATCCATAGGGTTCAGGCGGGATAGATCCGCAGACGGCGATTGGGTTCCTCACCAAAACTGCGTGACTCTAGGCGGTAGTGCTCCACCAGTTCATGCTGAATCTTGCGGATACCAGCGGGGCGAGGCAATAGCTCCACCGGCTGTCCCTGGGGGATCACCACCTGCTCCACCGCTAGGCGGGCCTCCTCTAGGGCCTCAATCTCATCATCACTCTCACCGGTCATGTATAGGTCCAGATCGGTAACCGCCGGGGTCTCTGGTTCCTCCAGGTTCAGCATGCGCCGCAGGGCTCGGGCAATCTGGGAGAGGGAAGCAGACTTGATCGTGTAGATAGGCACCTGGCGAGCCTTGGCCATCTGGCGCAACTTGGTATAGCTTTTCATCTGGGAACGTAGAGCTAAGGCCATATCAGCACCATCAATTTCCCTCGTGATCACCACCGGCAACTTGAGGGTTTGAATCACCTGTTCAATCTGATGACGTCCTATGGCGTAGGGATAGATGTGCAGAGGAGTGTCTTCTCCATTCAGGCCCGGCAGAGCAGGGGCCTCCCAGGGGGGAGTATACTCCTCCAGCATCTGGGCGAAGGATTTTTCCCGGGGAGCGATAGGACTAAGGGAAAGAGGCTCCCCTGCTCCCCGCCAACTGCGCGGCCCGGGTCTAGTATTCACTTCTGGGGGGGCCGGGTCCTCGTAGGTGACTAGGACCTCTCCAGAGGGTTGGGCAGTGCGAGTCTGGATGCTAGGTTGGCGCCCCCGCAGCAGACTATCAACGGTGTCGGATACCTGCTGATGGACCACCCAGCTTTGCCGCTCTAGCATTTCCACCGCAATTTCAAAGGTAGGGGGGGATTTGCGCTCGAGGACGGTTTTCTGGCTGCCGCGCCGTCTAGCCTCGTCATCGCCCAGGGTAACAGCCTGAATTCCCCCAACTAAGTCTGCCAGGGTGGGATTTTTGATCAGATTCTCAATCCGGTTACCGTGGGCAGTGCCCACCAACTGGACTCCCCGTTCAGCAATAGTCCTGGCGGCTAGAGCTTCTAACTCGGTGCCAATCTCATCGATGACAATGACCTCAGGCATGTGATTTTCTACCGCCTCGATCATCACCTGATGTTGCAGTTCAGGCCGGGCCACCTGCATCCGCCGGGCTCGACCGATGGCAGGGTGGGGTACATCCCCGTCCCCGGCAATCTCATTGGAGCTATCAATGATTACCACTCGCCTATGGAGGTCATCGGCTAAGACTCGGGCAATTTCTCGCAGGGCAGTGGTTTTTCCTACCCCGGGGCGGCCCAACATCAGGATGGACTTATTGGTTTCCACCAGGTCCCGGATCATGCCAATAGTCCCAAACACTGCCCGGCCCACGCGACAGGTAAGGCCAATGATCTCTCCCCGGCGATTGCGTAGGGCACTGATCCGGTGCAAGGTCCCCTCAATCCCGGCCCGGTTATCCCCACTAAACTCTCCCACCCGGTCGATACAGTACTGCAAGTCGGCCTTGGTAACGGGGATCTGGGCTAGGTAGGCAGCTCCGGCGGGAAAGCGCGCCTCCGGCAACCGCCCAAGGTCCATGACCACTTCCACCAGTTCCAGGCGGTCTGGGTGCTGCTCAAGGGGTTGAGACAGGTGCGGCGGAATGATCTGCATCATCTGGTCTAGATCATCGGTCACTTGCCGACTATGGGTCAGCCCTGGCGGAGTCTCGTGCACAGAATCAATCATGGCATCTAGGGGAGAAAGACTATCCAGTCATCGCACCAGTCAAAGCCTCAGGGTTTTTGATCCCCTGGACCAGGGACCTAGCCAGGTCCACAACTCGGGTCATGGTCTGGGGTCTCACCTCCAGGGGTTCAGATCCCAGGCCATCCAAGAGGGGATTGACAAGAGCACGGGCATAGCTACCATAACCAATTCCCGCCACCCAGGGGCCCCTCTGGCTAGTCCCCTTGAGGAGACCCAGGGCAGCTAACCTAAGGGCAGTTTGGTCGTTAGTACCCCCTGCTAGCTGTACATAACCGGGCAGCCCCGCCGCCAGGACTTTTTGGCCTAACCTGAGGGCTGCCCGGGTAGCTCCTACCCCCAGATCACCACTCATGGGCCGGCCATCGGTCTGCCACACCAGGGGACAGGGAAGGGGAGTAATCAGCTCTAACAGGAAGTGTAGGTAGTCTAGGAGCCCTTCTCCGTCTCCACAACTAATGGCTAACAACTGCAGACGCCCTACCCAGGGCTGAACCTGGGCCCACAGCCGGCGAAAGCTCTCTTGATGACCAACTTGGGTGTGCAACTCCAGAGCATCTACCCCTGCTCCCAACACCAAGGGAGCTAGGTCCGCCACGGAGGAGCCCAAGGGTCGCGTGGTGATGATCTGGGGGGGACATAAGGGCAGGCACCGCCCGCAGCCGTAGCAGCGGGGGTCCACGACCCCCGAAAATTGGGGACCGAAGACTATGGCCTCCGCCGGGCAAGCCCTGGCACACGGCTGGGGGCATTCCGGAGGACAGGCGTGGGAGTCGAAGGATGCCTTGCGAAAGTGGGGGTCTTCCCCGTCGTTAAAACTGACCATCAGCCAGGGCTGGGGGCGGTCCGGTTGCAGTACTGCCGCTGCCCTCAGGCCCGCTTGGGCACTTGCCACCACTGCCGGGTCTGGGGCCACGTCTATACAGTCCGCCCCCGCCAGGGTGTAGGCTAGAGCAAGATTGCGCACGGCTGGCAGATGTTGATAGCTGGCGCCGCAGATGAGCTTGAACCAACGACCTGCTTGGAGGGAATTTAGAGGTGAATCTGGGTAGGTCACAATACTAACTTAAACCAAATTTTCACCCATCGGCATGAACTACTCTCCAACAACTAAGGGCCGCCCCATCTATCTAGACTGTCATGCTACCACTCCCTTGGATGAGAGGGTTTTGGCAGCTATGATCCCCTACTTTACCTATAGATTTGGTAATTGTGCCAGTGGCGGTCATGTCTACGGTTGGGAAGCAGCGGCGGCGGTTGACCGGGCCCGCGCTGTTCTGGCAGCGGCCATCAACGCTGCCCCGGAGGAAATCATCTTCACCAGCGGCGCGACCGAGGCTAATAACCTAGCCCTAAAGGGAGTAGCGGAGGCCTACCTGGACCACGGTCGTCACCTAGTCACTGTCCAAACCGAACACCAGGCTGTTCTGCAGACCTGTCGCTGTCTGGAGGCGGCGGGCTTGGCAGTCACGTACCTACCTGTGGGCCCGGACGGTCTGATAGACCTGACTGAACTAGAGCAGGCCCTGCGACCAGATACGATCCTAGTGTCAGTGATGGCTGCCAACAACGAAATCGGGGTACTCCAGCCCCTAGCGCAAATTGGTGCCCTGTGCCGAGAGCGGGGGGTCCTTTTCCACACCGACGCGGCCCAAGCCCTTGGTAAGGTGCCCCTGGATGTGGAGAATTTATCGGTAGACTTGATGTCCCTGACAGCCCATAAGGTTTACGGCCCCAAGGGAGTTGGTGCTCTCTACCGCCGCCGCCGGGTGCGCCTAGCCCCCCAGATCCATGGGGGAGGACAAGAGGATGGGTGGCGTTCTGGTACCTTAGCCGTGCCCCTGATCGTGGGTTTTGCAGAGGCTCTAGAGTGGGCCCTGGAGGAATTACCCCAGACAAACCAATACCTAGGGGGGCTGCGGGATAAACTCTGGCAAACTCTCGGTTCTCTTCCAGGGGTCTACCTGAATGGTCATCCCCACCAGCGGCTGGCAGGCAATCTCAATATCAGCGTGGCGGGGGTAGACGGGGCTAGCCTATTGCTTGCGATGCAAAAAGTGGCGGCAGTTTCCGGCGGCTCCGCCTGCAGCTCTAAACAGATCAAGCCCTCCCACGTTCTCACAGCCCTAGGCCGTTCCCCTGCCCTGGCGGCGGCATCTTTGCGCTTTGGTCTGGGCCGCTTTAACACCGAAGCGCAGATCGACGAGGTGGGCCAGAAAACCCTAGCGGTAATTCGCAACCTGCGGGGGGAGAGCGTGATATCCTCAGGGGAGAATGCTTACGAAAATAACTATGGCACCATGGTGGTGGGCTGACCTGGGCTTAATAGTTCTGGCCTACTTGCTGGGGTCTATTCCCTCGGGTTACTTGGCAGGACAATGGTTGAAGGGTATAGACATTCGCCAGCAGGGGTCAGGGTCGACTGGCGCTACTAATGTCCTGCGTACCCTAGGCAAGGGCCCAGCCTTGGCAGTCTTTGCCGTTGACCTGAGCAAAGGCCTAGGAGCAGTGCTTCTCGCCCAGTGGTTGGGGGCAATCTACCCCCTCGGGGATCAGGATTGGCTAGGGGTAGGGGTGGCTGTAGCAGCCCTGCTAGGCCACAGTAAGTCTGTCTGGCTCGGGTTTACCGGGGGTAAGTCCGTGGCCACTGGTCTTGGGGTGCTTCTGGGGATGAATTGGCTGGTGGGACTGGCAGCCCTAGGGGTGTTTAGCCTCTGCCTGGGAGTGGTCCGGATTGTCTCCCTCAGTTCGATCATAGCTACCTTGGCGGTGGGGGTATTGATGGTCCTTTTCCATCAGCCCCAGGCCTATCAGTGGTTTGCTTGGGTAGCAGGGGCCTACGTGATCTGGCGTCACCGAGCCAATATCAGCCGACTACTCGCGGGTACTGAACCACGCCTGGGGGGAAAGGTAGCCCCCCCCTGAAGGCTGAGTACGGGGGAGCGACCACCTCTGCCATCAATACAATCTGTAATCCATCCCCTGAACCGACCAAGTGCTTGTGCTAACATCACACTGCCCCAGCTCAAAAAAATCAGGCTCGTAAGCTCCCGCATTATTGAGGACAGCAACTTATGACTCTTCGTTTAGGCGACACTGTACCCAACTTTACCCAAGCCTCTTCCCAGGGGGAAATTGATTTTTATGCCTGGGCAGGAGATAGCTGGGTTGTGCTGTTTTCCCACCCAGCCGACTACACCCCCGTTTGTACCACCGAGCTAGGGGAAGTGGCCAGACTTAAGCCGGAGTTTGACCGCCGCAATGTCAAGGTAATTGCCTTGAGCGTTGACGACACAGACTCCCATCAGGGTTGGATCCAAGACATCAACGAGACCCAAAACACCACCGTCAATTACCCGGTGCTAGCAGATGTAGACAAAAAAGTCTCTGACCTCTACGACATGATCCACCCCGGTGCTAACGCCAGCCTCACCGTGCGGACAGTATTTGTGATTGACCCGGCCAAAAAACTCCGGCTCACTATCACCTACCCCCCGAGTACCGGCCGAAACTTCCAGGAGATCCTGCGGGTGATCGACTCCCTGCAGTTGACTGATAACTACCAGGTGGCCACCCCAGTTAACTGGACCGACGGCGACGATTGCGTTGTGGTCCCCTCCATTCCCACCGATGTGGCGCGGCAGAAGTTCCCCAAGGGGGTAAAGGAAGTCAAACCCTACCTGCGTCTGACCCCCCAGCCCAATAAGTAGGCCAGTCCGATTCCCAGTCCCCGGGTAGGAGCCCAGCACCAGTGACAGACCACTCCCCCAGCGACAGCCAGATGATCCGCCGCTGTCTGGAGCTAGCTCGTCAGGGTCACACGGCCCCCAATCCCCTAGTCGGGGCCGTAGTGGTCAAGGACGGAGTTGTAGTCGGGGAAGGATTCCACCCCGCCGCCGGTCAGCCCCACGCGGAGGTGTTCGCCCTTAGGTCCGCCGGCTCCCAGGCCCGAGGAGCAACTATTTACGTTAATCTGGAGCCCTGTAACCACTACGGCCGTACCCCCCCCTGTACGGAGGCCCTGTTAGCAGCTGGGGTGAGCCGGGTGGTAGTGGGCATGGTCGACCCGGACCTGCGAGTTTCGGGCCGGGGGATTGCGCGGCTGCGGGAGGCAGGCTTGGAGGTAGAAGTGGGGGTGGAGGAATTCCTCTGCCAGGAGCTCAACGAAGCTTTCATTCATCGCGTCCACCATCATCGCCCCTTCGGGATCCTGAAGTACGCCATGACCCTAGATGGCAAGATCGCCACTACCCAGGGCCATAGCAGTTGGATCACCGACCAGGCAGCCCGCACAGCCGTGCATCAGCTGCGCTCTACCTGTGATGCAGTTGTCATCGGTGGTAATACCCTCCGCCTAGACAATCCCCAACTTACTAGCCATCAGGCTGCGGGTCCCAATCCCCTCCGGGTAGTGATGAGTCGCACCCTAAACTTGCCCTTAGATGCTTGGGTATGGCAGGTGGACCAGGCCCCTACCCTGGTACTGACTGAACCAGGGGCTAACCCCTCCCTACAAGAGCTCCTGCGGCAGCAGCGGGTTGAGGTGGTGGAAATTGCTCCCCTCACCCCCAGTGCTGCCATGGACTACCTTTACCATCGAGAGTTGTTAACGGTGCTCTGGGAGTGCGGGGGAGTTCTAGCAGCCCGGGCCATTGCCGAAGGGGTGGTTCAAAAGGTCATGGCCTTCATAGCCGGTAAAATTGTCGGCGGGACCCAGGCTCCCTCGCCGGTCGGCGATCTGGGAGTTCAGACCATGGCCGCAGCTTTAGTCCTAGAGCGAGTCGCGTGGCAGGGAGTAGGCAAAGACTTACTGGTGTCTGGCTACTTGCCTCCCTTAAAGCCCCCCTAAGGCAGATTAATCCGACACCGATAGCCACTCACTAGCCCGCTCCCCTAAGTCTAGGCTAATCGTCACAGCCTTGCCGACCCGGGGGCGGTCTGAGGTGGTTTCGATGAAATGCACTACCTTATCCACACTATCCCAAGCCACCAAATGCTGAGCTATCCAGTCTAGACGGTCCAAATACTCCTGCTCTGTGAGGGGAAAGGAGACTTGCTCGAGATACTTCCACATCACTTGTAGGACAATTGCACCCTGCACCTGGCGCAGCTGTAGGTCATACGAGTATCCCCACTTGTGCCGGAGCAGTTGACGTAAATCCCGGCCCCTGATCATGACAGACATTTTTCGTAGATGCCAGGGAAGTTAGGGCGGGAAGGCACCCCTGTCAATCCCTTGAGCTAGTCATGGCTCGGGTATTTCCGGAGTTTGCCTATCCACAACTACGGTATCATGGATTATGAATCGCCCAACGGCTAGGGCCTGGCGGCTGGGAGTAAATACTCCTAGACCTACACTGTAATCCCCCCTGCGTCTGGCCTGGGAAGGCAAGTGGGCCCTATTCCCTTGAAATCAGTTCTTATTCTAAGACCCCATGACTCAAGTTACTGCTTCCACCGACGTACCTAGCCTGGGGCGTCGTCAATTCATGAATCTGCTCACCTTTGGGGCAGTCACTGGTACCGCCTTGGGGGCACTTTACCCGGTGGTTCGTTACTTCATCCCCCCCACTAGCGGTGGGAGTGGGGGCGGAGCGGTCGCCAAGGATGCCTTAGGTAATGACATTGGCGTTAAGGAATTTCTCAGCGCCCACAAAAGTGGTGACCACGTTCTAGTTCAAGGCCTCAAGGGTGACCCCACCTACCTGATTGTAGACAACACTAGCCTGCGGGACTACGGCCTCAACGCTGTGTGTACCCACCTAGGTTGCGTGGTACCTTGGGTAGCCAGTGAAAATAAATTCAAGTGTCCCTGTCACGGGTCCCAGTACGACAGCACGGGCAAGGTGGTGCGGGGGCCGGCACCCCTCTCCCTGGCTTTGGCCCACGCCGCAGTCGTTAATAACAAAGTCGAATTTTCCCCCTGGACAGAACAAGATTTCCGGACCGGTGAAGAGCCTTGGTGGACCTGAAGTCCGTAGTTATTGTGCATTCTTGGTAACTTAACATTTGTGCTAGAAGCGATGAAGCAAGCTTTTTTCCCGTCCGCTACCCTCGGCCGTTCCCTCCTAGGCCTTACCCTGGCCTTGGTTTGTTTTCTTAGTGCGTCCCAGAGTGCCTCTGCCTACCCCGTCTACGCCCAGACTGCCTACGATAACCCCCGGGAACCTACGGGCCGGATTGTCTGCGCCAACTGTCACCTCGGGGCCAAGCCCACTCAGGTAGAAGTACCCCAGGCTGTCCTACCAGATACGGTGTTTGAGGCAGTAGTCAAGATTCCCTACGACAAAAACCTCCAGCAGGTGTTAGGAGATGGGTCGAAAGGCCCCCTGAACGTGGGTGCAGTTTTGATGTTGCCCCCGGGCTTCAAAATTGCCCCTCCAGACCGGCTGAGTCCTGAACTGCAGGAGAAGACCGACGGTCTCTACTTTCAGTCCTACAGCCCTGACCAAGAAAATATCGTAGTCGTCGGGCCAGTCCCCGGTGACCAATACCAGGAAATTACCTTCCCGGTCCTCTCCCCAGACCCGCAGCAGCAAAAGGGGGTCTACTTTGGCAAGTACCCCATTCACGTCGGGGGGAATCGCGGCCGTGGCCAGCTTTACCCGACGGGTGATAAGAGCAACAACGGAGTGTTCAACGCTTCCGTTGCCGGCCAGGTGACCCAAGTTACCCCCCTAGAGGAGGGTGGTTACGCCATTACCCTTGAGACTGCCTCTGGAGCAAGCGTGGTAGACAACATCCCAGCCGGCCCAGAACTTGCGGTCGCGGCGGGGGATACGGTAGCTGCAGGGGCCCCCTTAACTAACAATCCCAACGTTGGTGGTTTTGGCCAAGCCGACACGGAAATTGTGCTCCAGGACCCCAATCGGATCAACTGGTTAGTAGCCTTTTTTGGAGCAGTGATGCTTTCCCAAGTGATGCTAATCCTGAAAAAGAAACAAGTCGAGCGGGTACAAGCCGCTGAGATGAACTTCTAAGGAGCCCCTTGGCACGGCAAAAATACTGTCATTACCTCCGGCTCTTGGGGGCGCTGGCGTACCACCAACTTGCCCCCGAGAGCTTGAAATAAGCTCTTGGTAACAGTGAGACTCAGGTTGAGACTGCCCGTGGCGGGATGCCAAACCAGGATTTGACCGAGAGCCCGGGGATCACTAGGCCAGTGCTGCTCGGGGGGAGTCCTAGTCCACACCTGCACCTTGATCCGGTCTCCCACCACTCCCACCTGCACGCAAACTTTGCCGCCCCGCGGTAGATGGCGACTGCAGCGGTCGATCAGTCCTAGGAGGGCTTGGTCGAGCATCACGGGGTCAGTCAGTAGATGCACGGCTGGCAACCTAGAAGTTTCCACTTCCAAAACCAAGTCTCGACGTCGGGTTTGTACCTTCCAACGCGGCACTGACTGGTCCAGGATGTCCTCCAGGGATACCAAGGTTAAGTTGAGCGCCCGGGGGGAAGACTGGAGCTCTGTGGCCCGAAAGATCAAGCCAAATCGATCGATCTGCTCGGTGCATTCCCGTTCAATCTCCTGGAGGCGCTGAATCACCTCCGGACCCAGGTCTTGTCGCTTTAGCAGGGAGCGCGTCAGCACCCGGATCGTCGTCAGGGGTGTACAAATCTCGTGGGTAATCGCCTGGAGGAGCTCCAGGTCGGGGGCTGGGGGATAACTCGCAAGCTGGAGAACCTGCTCGAGGGTGCCAGGGTCAACTTCTAGCCCTGGCAAGGGGCTCAACATGGGGGCGACAACTCCTCGAAGGGGGAACCGATACAATGGTAAGGAATGAGGACGGAGAGGGCCTTTTTCCCAGCTACCTTTGGTCCCCTTCCCCAGGCTAGATTACCTGACTTTACTCTTTGACTATCTCCCTATTACACCATGACTAACCGACACCTCCCGCCTATCCATCGCCTCTTGAAACCCCTATTAGCCACTATTCTAATTTTCAGTCTGCTGTTAAGTGTAAGCCCCAGCGCTCTGGCTGCCCGGACTGGAGGACGGATGGGGGGGGGAAATTTCCGGCCCCGCACCTACCAAGTCGCTCCCCGCTCTTCCCACAACGGAGGTTACTATCCTACTCCCCGGGGGGGCGGTATCGGTTTTCCCTTTTTGATTCCCTTTCTTTTTTCCGGGGGGGGACTGACGGGCTTACTGAGTTTATTCGTGTTGTTAGCAGTAGCTAATTCCCTGCTGCAAACTTGGCGCAATCGACCAACCGACCAGGAGAGCAGCCCTAACCCAGAGGTAGTAGTCAGTCGGCTGCAGGTGGGCTTGTTAGCTCAAGCCCGGGAGTTGCAAGCAGACCTGGAGAACCTAGGTCAGCAGGTAGATACCAGCACTCCAACAGGCTTAGCGAAGCTCCTGCAGGAATCTTCCCTAGCCTTGCTACGCCACCCAGAGTGCTGGGTCTACGCCGGCAGTACCAGCCAGAAATTGCGCCTTGACAGTGCTGAGGCTCAGTTTAACCGCTACTCCCTGGCGGAGCGCAGCAAGTACAGCCAAGAGGCCTTCATAGCTGCGGGACGCTCCCCCGGACTGATGCCTATTCCCCGGAATGACCAGGGCGGCTATATTGTCGTCAGTATATTGGTCGCCTCCCGGGGCCGCAGCTCCCTGCCCGAGGTGCGGGACTCCGCCGGTCTCCAGGCTGCCCTTACTCAACTCGGGGGTGGGGCAGCAACAGACCTGTTGGCAGTAGAGGTGATCTGGACCCCGCAGGCACCCGGGGATGTGCTCAGTGCCGATGACCTCCTAGTCGGCTATCCGGACCTCAAACTGATCTAGCTATCCATAACCGATCCAGGCAAGGGGGCTTGGGTAAAATGAATTTGGGTCTGTCTATCGCCTCCCAGCCCCGTTGGTAGTTCCTCCCTGTTAAGCTCACCATTACCGCTAAAAACCATGGAAAAAGAGGTCATTACCCTCCTATCAGGACGAGAACTAGACAAGATGCGGCGGGCTGGCCAGTTAGCTGCTCAGTTGCTCGATTACTTAGAACCCATGGTCAAGCCTGGGGTAACTACCCTCGAGCTTAATGATGCAGCCGAGGAGTGGACCCAAAAGCACGGTGCTAAAAGTGCCCCCCTGGGCTACAAGGGCTTTCCCAAGTCTATATGCACTAGTGTCAACCAGGTAGTCTGCCACGGCATTCCCAATTCTAAGCAAGTGCTCAAGGATGGTGACATCATCAACATCGATGTCACACCGATCCTAGACGGCTACCACGGCGACACCTCCAAGACTTTTCTTGTCGGCCAACCCTCTGCCAAGGCCCGTAAACTGGTTGAGGTAACCCAGGAGTGCTGCCGTCGCGGCATTCAGGCGGTCCGGCCAGAGGGCCGGGTAGGCGATATAGGAGCGGCAATCCAGGAATATGCTGAGGCGGAGGGCTTTTCTGTAGTCCGAGACTTTGTTGGCCACGGGATTAACCACATCTTCCATACGGCGCCCATGATCCCCCACTACGGTCGCCGGGACACAGGCAAGCGTCTCAGGCCTGGGATGGTGTTCACCATCGAACCGATGATCAACGAGGGGACCTGGGAGGTTAAGGTTCTTGAGGATGGCTGGACGGCGGTGACCCGAGACCGCAAGTTATCAGCTCAGTTTGAACACACGGTAGCTGTGACCGAGGATGGTGTGGAAATCCTCACCCTCTCTTGAGGCCTTAAGGTGGCATCAGTCATCAATTAATTGAGTCTAGATCCAAAGCCTGGGACCCACCCTGCTCTAGTTTGACTAGAATCCGACCTAGCTGGGTCCAAACTAAGGAGGCAATTAGCAGGGTTAAGGGCAAGGCAAGGCCGTAGGAAAACCAGTGGGGAAAGCCAAAAATCTCCACTCCGGAAGCCAGAAACACGCAGGCACCGGCACTGATACCCATGAAGGGCAGCAGGAGGGAGGGACCCTGGAGGTTAGCCAGAATCCGGGTGGAGTGGCTTTCAGACCAAAGTTTGACCTGTTGAGTCAGGGTGGAATTGAAGGCGAAACCGCAGGCTAGGCTGGCCAGGAGCCCAGCCACCAGGAGTCCGTAGGGAGGTTCGGGAAAGAGCAGCATGAGGGTTATATATCTGTAGTAAAGCTTGACCAGCCGGGGAGGTAACTACCCCCTGAGTCTAGTTTGGTCCGGGCAGACCAGCTGCCCTAGGGTTTAGTATGACCGATGGCGGTCAAGTAAAACATCCCTTTACCCCAGACCGAGGGGGGCTAGAACTTGGGCTGCCCGTTCCCGGGAAAAGTCCGCTAGCGTGTCCCAGGCCGCGTTCATCAGGCGTCGGGGCGGGAGGTCGTGCTTAATCAAGTCCCAAAGCCTTTGCACCTCCGTGGTGTGTAGACGGTCATCCTCGGTTAGGGCTAGAAGAATCTGGGTCCTCAGGTAGTGGCCCTCCTCGGACATCAGGTACTCAAGTCCGAGTTGGGCAGTCGGCAGCAGGTCAAACCCCTGGTCAGCCCGGGCGATGGCAATCAGGTTTTCTAGTCTCGCCCATTGCAGGCGGCCGTCCTTAAACAGGACCTCAAACAGGCGTCGCCGCAGGGAGGGGGATTCGCCGGTCAGTAGGCGGCGGGCCACGTAGGGGTAGGCAACATCGAGGATCTTGAACTGGGGATTGAGGGTGAGGGCAATCCCCTCTTGGGTGACTAGGGAGCGAATGATTAAAGCAAACTGAGCAGGGACCCGAAAGGGATACTCATACATTAGTTCGGAAAAGCGGTCCGTGATGGTCTTGAAGTTAAAGTGTCCCACCGCCTGGTCCACCACATCTCCCAAGACTGCCTCCAGGGCAGGGACGATGGGGGCAATGTCAGTTTCTGGGGTCAGGAATCCCAACTTCACAAAGGCTAGGGCTAGGTCTGTGTATTCGCGATTGATAAGGTGTACGACCGAATCTACTAGAGTCTCTTTGGTGACCTGGTCAAGCTGGTCCATCATGCCGAAGTCAATGTAGCCCATGCGGCCGTCCCGGAGGGCAAATAGGTTGCCGGGATGGGGGTCCGCATGAAAGAAGCCAAATTCAAGGAGCTGTTGCAGCCCGCAGGTGACCCCAATCCGGATCAGGGCGTCATTATCCAGGTTAGCTGCCCGCACCTCCTCCAGGTTAATCAGCTTGATGCCGTCGATCCATTCCAGGGTCAGCACCTGGCGACTGGTATAGGGCCAGTAAATTTCCGGTACCTTTACCGAGGGGTTGTCCCGAAAGTTGGCGGCGAACCGTTCAGCGTTGCGGCCCTCGTTTTCGTAGTCGATCTCCTCAAATAACTTGGTGCCAAATTCGTCCACAATCATAACTAGGTCGTGACCTAGGTTGACCGGCAACCATCTTCCCAGATGCCGAGCCGCCCAACGCATCAGGTACAGGTCTAGGGTCAAGGTGGGCAAGAGGTTAGGTCTTTGTACCTTTACGGCCACCTCCTGACCCGCGTACAGGCGAGCTTTATACACCTGACCTAGGCTAGCGGCGGCTACGGGAGTGGAGGATATCTGGGCGAATATGGCCTGGGGAGGCTTGCCGAGGGCAGCCTCGATCCGGTCTAAGGCTAGGGGAGTAGGAAAGGGAGGTAACTGGTCCTGGAGCTTGACTAGCTCCTCCAGAAAGTCCTTACGCACCAGGTCCGGGCGGGTGGAGAGGGCTTGACCAACCTTGATGAAGGTCGGGCCAAGCTCCGTCAATAGTTTCCGCAGACGGGCGGCTGAGCGGGAATGGCCTTGGTGCCGGCGGCTTTCCCACCGCAGGCCCAGAATAAAAATGCCAAAGGCCCAGAAAACCCATATTAACCGCGATATAACTGACCAGAAGCGATAACGGTAGTAGGACTGAATAACTTGGGGATCGTACTTGAGGAGAGAGTCGAGGGGGTGGGGTCTAGAAGGGAACCGCTGATTCATGCCGGGGGCAACGGGTAAAGGAGGGTCTAGAAAACGAAGCTTTATCTAAAGATTGGTTAAGATATCGTATAGAAACATTTTAGCCAGATTTGACTAACCGATGAACTTTTTGTCGGCACTAGCTCTGGATTTGGGCAGAAAACGGATTGGCCTGGCTGGCTGCGACGGTACCGGTCTGATCGCCACCCCCTTACCTACCCTGATCCGCACTACCTTTCCAGCGGATCTGCAACACTTGAGGCAGATAGTAGCCAAGCGCCGGGTGCAGGTGTTAGTAGCCGGTCTCCCTTACACCCTCAGCGGTCAACTAGGCTGCCAGGCTGCTAAAGTGCAAAGGTTGGCCCGGTCTATTGCCCAGGCCCTAGATCTCCCCCTGGAGTATGTGGATGAGCGCCTGACGTCCGTGGCAGCGGCCGAGAGTCTTCGGGGGCGAGGACTGAGTCCCTCCCACCATAGACACTTGATAGACCAGCAGGCAGCCCGAATAATCTTGCAGGAGTGGCTGGACCGGCGACGTGCCTTGTCCCCTTGTTCGGCTATGATAAAACCGATATCTACTGGAGAAGCGTCCCCTGTGGCTACAGAGCTTCTAGACTAGGGCTATGGAAAAAGTGCAAGAAGAATTTGACATGGATGCTCCCACCACCACCCTCACAGATGAGGCTGGGCGGACCTTGACCTGCTACATCGAAGACACCGTAACCATAGAGGAACAAGAGTACGTAGTATTGCTGCCTGTGGATGCCCCGGTGGAGGTATTCACCTGGGAGGAGGATGAAGATGAGGATGAGGAAGAAGCAGTACTGGTGGAAACGGATGAGGATATCGACCGGATTTTCTCGACCGCCAAGGCAGTCCTAGAAGAGCAAAACCTCACCCTGAAGAGGACTGCCATTACCCTGACGGTGGAGGGGAGTCTGCCGGACTTTGATGAGGAGTACGAAACCGAGGAAGAGATTGAGTCAGAAGATGGCGAGGAGCTCCACCACCTAGCCAGTTTCTATCATCAGGATAAGGAGTACGTAATCTACGCCCCCCTTGACCCCTTCCTGATCCTGGCGCGCCTAGATGCTACTGGTCGACCCCAACTTCTCTCCTCGGAAGAGTTTGAAGCCATCAAGCCCCACCTGAACCAGATCGAGGAGCATCTTCTGTTCGCCGAGGAAGAGTAACTCTAAACACCCAGTCCCCTGAGACAACTGCCTATGACTCTCGTCCTCCTCCAAAACCTCCTGGACAATTGTGCCTTCGCCATTTTGCTGGGGACAATGCTGGTTTATTGGCTAGGGGCAGCCTTCCCCCGCTTGCCTTACCTGGAGGGGATAGGTACTGCCGGGATGGTCACTGCTAACCTGGCCATGGCTACTCTTCTGGCTGCTCGGTGGCTAGAAGCTGGTTACTTCCCCCTCAGCAACCTTTACGAATCATTATTCTTCCTTAGCTGGGGGGTGACAGCTGCCCACCTGGTGGCCGAGGCCATGAGTGGCAGCCGTTTGGTGGGAGTGGCCACTGCTCCCGTAGCCCTGGGTATCAGCGCCTTTGGGGCCCTGGTTCTGCCAGAGACCATGCGAGATTCAGCGCCTCTGGTGCCGGCTCTTAAGTCTAATTGGCTGATGATGCACGTGAGCGTGATGATGCTCAGTTACGCCACTCTGATGGTGGGGTCCCTGCTAGCTATCGCTTTCTTGGTAGTTACCGCTGGGCAATCGGTGGAACTACATGGGAGTTCGGTCGGGACCGGTGGCTTTCGCAGTGTAGCCAAGCTGGCGACGTCCCCAGCCCCCCGGGAAGGCTCTGTGGCGGTGCTTACGTCTACAACGGCTACCCTCACCCCCCAAAGATTGACCCTAGCAGCCACCCTGGACAACATTAGTTACCGGATGATTGGTTTGGGCTTTCCCCTGCTGACCATTGGGATTATTGCCGGGGGGGTCTGGGCTAACGAGGCCTGGGGTTCCTACTGGAGTTGGGACCCGAAGGAAACCTGGGCTTTGATCACCTGGCTAGTATTTGCCGCCTACCTCCACGCCCGGATCACTCGGGGTTGGCAAGGGCGGCGGCCGGCAGTGCTAGCTGGAACTGGTTTCGCCGTGGTTTGGATTTGTTACCTGGGGGTGAACTTGTTGGGCAAGGGTCTGCACTCCTATGGGTGGTTCTTCTAGGACCAGTCTATTCCTGGAACCGGAGCGGTTAAGCGCTAGGCTGCAGGAGATCCCGGCTGAGCCTGGGGTGTACTTTTTCCGTGACTATCAGGACCAGATCCTGTACATTGGCAAATCTAAGCTTTTGCGCTCCCGGGTCCGCTCCTACTTCCGGGATTTAGCTAGTCACAGCCCCAGGATCACCCTAATGGTCCGGCAAGTTGTAGACATTGAGTTCATTGTCACTGACAACGAAGCGGAGGCCCTAGCCCTAGAGGCCAATCTCATTAAGCAGCACCAACCTCATTTTAATGTGCTGCTCAAGGACGACAAAAAATATCCCTACGTCTGCATTACCTGGTCCGAGGTTTACCCCCGGATTTTCATCACCCGCAAGCGCCGCCTAGGCAACCCCCAGGACCGCTACTACGGCCCCTACGTGGACACCGGATTATTACGCAGTACCCTGCACCTGGTGTACCGGACTTTCCCCCTGCGGCAACGGCCCCGGCCCCTATTTAAGGACCGCCCCTGCCTCAACTACTCCATTGGCCGCTGTCCAGGGGTCTGCCAGGCCCTAATCAGTCCCGCCGACTACCGCCACACCGTTGAAAAGGTGGCGATGATCTTCCAGGGCCGCACCGCTGACTTGGTGGAGCGGTTGACCGAGCAGATGCATCAGGCGGCGGCCAGTCTCAACTTTGAGCAGGCTGCCCAACTGCGCAATCAAATCCAGGGCCTGGAGGCCTTGGGAGCGCAGCAAAAAGTAGCTCTGCCCGATGACCGGGTGTCTCGAGACGCGATCGCCCTGGCGTCAGGGGGGGCCTACTGTAGTGTGCAACTATTTCAAATCCGGGCCGGACACCTAGTGGGCCGGCTAGGTTTCCTGGCAGACCCTAAAGCCGCTAGTCCCGGGGAGATCCTGCAGCGGGTCCTAGAAGCCCACTACACCCAGGTAGACCCGGTAGAGGTCCCGGCGGAAATCCTGGTACAGCACCCCCTTCCGGAGCCAGAGCTGTTGGCAGCGGCCTTGGGCGAGCGGCGGGGCCGGCGGGTAGAGGTGAAAGTCCCCCAACGAGCGGCCAAGGCAGAACTACTAGCCTTGGTGGAGCGTAACGCCACCTACGAGTTGGTCCGGCTACAGCGGGGGGAGGACCGCACTACCAAGGCCCTCGAGGACTTAGCTAGGTTACTAAACCTGCCCGCTCCCCCGGGGCGCCTTGAGGGCTACGACATCTCCCACATCCAAGGTAGTGACCCGGTCGCCTCCCGCGCAGTGTTCCTCAATGGCCTGCCGGCCCCCCAGGACTACCGTCATTACAAGATCACCACCCCCCAGGTGCGCTCTGGTCACTCGGACGACTACGCGAGTTTAGCCGAGGTAATCCAGCGCCGGTTCCGCAACCCAGACCCGAAATCCTGGCCAGACGTAGTGCTAATTGACGGCGGCAAAGGGCAACTGTCGGCGGTAGTCAAAGCCCTAGCTAACATCTCCCTCCCGGCACAGTTCTGCCTGTTGAGCTTGGCTAAACAACGGGAGGAGATTTTTACCCCCGGCGCTAGGATACCCCTGGCTACAGATCCAGACCAACCAGGCGTCCAGCTGCTACGTCGCCTGCGGGATGAGGCCCACCGGTTTGCGGTCTCTTTTCACCGGCAACAACGGCGGCAGCGGCAGCAACGCTCCCGCCTAGATGAGATTCCCGGCCTCGGCCACCAGCGCCAAAAACAGTTACTCGCCAGTTTCCGCTCCTTAGATTACGTCCGCCAGGCCACCCAAGCCCAGCTAGAAGAGGTGCCAGGCATTGGTCCTCACCTGGCGGCCCAAATCTACCGCTACTTTCACCCGGCAGATACCTAACCGGGAGTTAGGCAATCACAAAGTTCACCAGTTTCCCCGGCACAACTATCACCTTGTGGATGACCTTGTCACCGATATAGCGCCGGGCAATCTCGGACTCGCGGGCGTAGCGCTCTAGGGCTGCCCGGTCGGCATCGGCAGGCACCTGAATCGTGCCGCGAGTTTTGCCCAGAATCTGGATCACTAGGGTTTTCTCTTGGGCTACTAGGGCAGCGGGGTCTACCTGGGGCCAGGGCTGGCGGTGGACAGAGTCGGGGTGGCTCAGGGTAATACGCCACAACTCCTCTGCTAGGTGGGGAGCCAAGGGGGCCAACAGCTGCACCAGCACTTCCACCCCCTCCCGGTAAACTGGGGATGATCGCCGACTAAAATCCCCCAGGGCGTTACTAAGTTTCATCAGCTCCGAGATGGCGGTGTTGCACTGGTAGCAGCCTTCTCCTAGGTCCTCACTAATGGCCTGAATGGCGGTGTGGATCGCCCGGCGCAGATCTTGCTCCTCCCGGTCTAGGGGGGCTGGTGCTGATGACTGGGGCAAATCGTGGACTAGGCGCCACACCCGTTGGAGAAAGCGAAACTGCCCTTCCACATCTGCTTCTTCCCACTCTAGGTCCTTTTCCGGAGGGGCCTTGAAGAGAATAAACATCCGGGCCGTGTCGGCACCGTACTTGTCGATTACGGCCCTAGGGGCAACCCCATTGTGGCGGGACTTAGACATGGTGGTGTAGACACTCTCAAGGGGCTCTCCCGTCTGGGGGTCCCGGGGGTCCCGCGGGTCGACCTGGACCGAAGGGATCCAGCGGTCCTTGCCAGTCTTGTGGGGATTGAAGTAGGTGAGGCCCTGTACCATCCCCTGGGTGAGCAGGCGCCGGAAGGGCTCACCACAGCTTAGCAGGCCTTGGTCGCGCAAAAACTTGGTGACGAACCGGGAGTACAGCAGGTGGAGAATGGCGTGTTCAATGCCACCCACGTACTGGTCCACCGGCATCCAGGCATCCACCTGTTCCCGGGTGAAGGGCTGGTCTGGATTTTGGGCATCGGTGTAGCGCAAAAAATACCAGGAGGAGTCAATAAAGGTGTCCATGGTGTCGGTCTCCCGTCGGGCGGCCTGACCACACTCCGGGCAGGATACCTCAACCCAACTAGTCAGTTGGGCTAGGGGGGAAGGACCCCGGCCAGACAGCTGGATATTATCCGGTAGTAGTACAGGCAACTGGCTTGTGGGCACCGCTACAGGGCCGCAGGTGGGACAGTGGACGATGGGGATGGGAGCTCCCCAATAGCGCTGGCGCGAGATTAACCAGTCCCGCAACCGGTAGGTCACCTGACCGATACCCCGACCTTGGCTCTCTAACCAAGCTATTGCCACCGCCACACTTTCCCCAGGTCCTTTGCCCACGGTCACTCCATTCAGGGGACCAGAGTTGACCATCACTCCAGCTCCTGTCCAGGCTTCGGTCATGGCAGCTGGGTCCAGGGCCCCGGTCGGCGGCTCAACCACCACCTTGATGGTTAAACCAAAATGGCGGGCAAACTCAAAGTCCCGCTGGTCGTGGGCCGGCACCGCCATTACAGCTCCAGTACCGTAGTCCGTTAGCACGTAGTCGGCAATCCAGACCGGGATTGGCTGACCGTGGGCTGGGTTATCCGCGTAGCTGCCAGTCCACACCCCAGTTTTTTCCCGGGTTTCAGCAGTGCGCTGGACCTCACTTTGGTTAGCCGCCTGATTACAGTAAATTCGCACCACTTCTGCCTGCTCCGGGGTGGTCAGCTCCGGTACCAAGGGGTGCTCTGGAGCCAGGACTAGGGCAGTAGCCCCCCAGAGGGTGTCGGGCCGGGTGGTAAAAACAGGGATCTGACGGCCAGTGCCAGTCTCAAAGCGAATTTGAGCCCCCAAGGACCTGCCGATCCAGTTGGCCTGCATGACTTTCACCCGTTCCGGCCACCCCTCCAGGGTGTCTAGACTGGTGAGCAGCTCCTCCGCGTAGTCGGTAATTCGCAAAAACCACTGGCGCAGCAGCCGCCGCTCCACCAGGGCCCCAGAGCGCCAGGAGCGTCCGTCGCTGTCTACCTGCTCATTGGCTAGTACCGTCTGGTCTACCGGGTCCCAGTTCACCGCTGCCGCTTTCTGATAAGCCAGACCAGCCCGGAAAAAACGCAAGAAAATCGCCTGGGTCCAGCGATAGTAGTCAGGGCTACAGGTGGTTACTTCCCGGCTCCAGTCATAGGATAGCCCCAGTTGCTTGAGCTCCCGGCGCATCTGATCGATATTCTGATAGGTCCAAGTCTGGGGCAAGCTCCCCCGGTCTAAAGCCGCATTTTCCGCCGGCAGACCGAAGGCATCCCACCCCATGGGGTGGAGCACCCGATAGCCCTGACGTCGCCGGACACGGGCGATCACGTCGGTGATAGTGTAGTTGCGCACGTGGCCCATGTGCAGATTTCCCGAGGGGTAGGGGAACATGGACAGGGCGTAAAACTTAGGTTGGGAGGGGTCACAGGGGGTTTGGTCTAGGCCTTCTAACTCCCACTGCTGCTGCCACTTGGCCTCAAGAGCCTGGAAATCGTAACGAGAATGTTGGTACATGGGGGGGTAGCTGGAAAACCCGGGCCATAGTTTATGATAACGGAGTAAGTCTTAGGCACAACTAACTTGCCGATGTAGCTCAGGGGTAGAGCACTCGATTCGTAATCGAGCGGCCGCGGGTTCAAATCCCGCCATCGGCTTAGGCAGGGGACCCCCAAAGACAATGCCAATCACAGTCTGCCGTCAGCAGCGCAGCCTTGATGCCTACGGGGACTACACCGAGAGTCGCTTCCCATCAAAGTCGCGGGGAAAAGGGGCTTTCCGGCGGGCGTAGGGGTCTGAGCCTGCTTGGTAGGGTTCTAACGTGGTAGTCCCTTAACCGAGAGCTGAACGAGTAAGGAGAATGACGCTTGAGCGGGGGCCGAGGGGATAGGTTTGCCGGTCTTCCCAGGGCAATTCCTGACCAGCAGGGAACAGGTCCTCAGGGGGCTCCCTGGCGGTATCCACAGCCACATACCACCGGAGGGTAACTGGGGGTAACTGGAAATCCCTGGGCTGCGAGCTAGCATTAAACATCAAGCAAAGGGCAGCCTCCCCCTGCTCCCGGATTACACAGCCTAACTGGTTAGCGCTTGGGTCTCCCCAAGGGGGTAAACTTCCCTGGGGACTGAACCACTGGATTTCGGCTTCAGTGTAGAAGGTTTCCCGTCTCAGGACTGGGTGGGCCAAACGAAAGGCGATCAGGCCCTGGGTAAAGCGGAATATTTCCAGATGCCGTCTTAGTAAGCGCCAGTCTAGCCAACTGGTTTCGTTATCCTGACAGTAGGCGTTGTTGTTACCTCCCTGGGTCCGGCAAAATTCATCACCCCCGAGCAGCATCGGCACCCCGCGGGAGATGAGCAGGGTGAGCAGGAAGTTTTTGATTTGGCGGGTGCGAATTAGGGTAATTTCAGGGTCCGTTGTCTCTCCTTCCACCCCATAATTGTCACTGAAGTTGCTATCCGCGCCATCCCGATTATTCTCGCCGTTGGCCAGGTTATGCTTGGTGCAATAGCTGACTAGATCGGCTAGGGTAAAGCCATCATGGCTGGTAATAAAGTTGATGCTGCTTTCAGGTCCTTTACCGGACTTGGTGTAGATGTCGGCGCTACCACTGATACGGCTGGCAAACAAACCAAGTAAGCCCGGATCACCCCGCCAGAACTGCCGCACGTCATCCCGGTAGCGACCGTTCCATTCCGACCAACGGCGCTCGGAAAAACTGCCCACCTGATAGGCTCCGGCCGCATCCCAAGCCTCGGCAATGATTTTTACCTCCCTGAGGATTGGGTCTTCAGCGATCCGCTCTAGGAGGGGGGCATTGGCAAGTAAGTTACCAGATTGGTCCCGGCCAAGCACGGACGCTAGGTCGAACCGGAAACCATCCACATGCATCTCAACCACCCAGTAACGTAGAGCAGCCAAGATGTGGTCGCGCATCACCGGATGGTTAGCGTTGATCGTATTGCCAGTGCCCGTGTAGTTTCTGTAGTAACGCTTGTCTGTGTCTAGGGTGTAGAAAATGGTGTTGTCTATACCGCGAAAACTGAGGGTAGGCCCCAGTTCGTTACCCTCGGCGGTGTGGTTGAACACCACATCCAGAATTACTTCAATGTCAGCCCGGTGGAAGGCCTGGACCATCTCTTTAAACTCTAGCTTCTGGTGTCCTAAACCTCCAGAACTGCTGTAGGAAGCCTTGGGCGCCAGAAAAACGACTGGGTCGTAGCCCCAGAAATTGCGCAGGGGCTGGTTAGTAAGGGGGTTACAACTGGCCATGGCAGCGTCACTGAACTCCTGCACTGGCATCAGTTCCACAGCGGTTATCCCTAGGGTTTTGAGGTAGGGGATCTTGGCCATCAGACCCCGGTAGGTGCCCGGATGGTCTACCCCTGATTGAGGGTGAATCGTAAAACCCCGGACGTGCACTTCGTAAATGATGGTCTTTGACCAGGAATGCCGGGGGGGCTGGTCACCGTCCCAGTCGAAGGAGTCCTGGACAAAGATACATTTAGGCATTGACCCGGCATTATCCTGCTGGGAAGGGGACATGGGAGCCATGGGGTCATAACCGCGGGCGGAGGCCCAATCCCACTCAGGTACTTGGGAAATGGCACTAGCAAAGGGGTCGAGGAGCAGCCGGTGGAAGTTGAAGCGATGGCCGGCGGGAGGGTCGTAGGGACCATCCATCCGGTAGCCATAGAATTGGCCAGGACAAACTCCTGCTACCCAAACATGCCAAACGTCACCGGTTCGATTAAGGAGGGGGTCGAGGTCAATAAACCGCGCTGGGACCGAGTCTGCAGGATCATCGAAAAACTCTAGACGGACGTGCTGGGCATGGCGACTGAAAATGGCGAAGTTCACTCCCGAGCCTGTTTCTTGAGCCCCGAAGGGCAAGGGAGAGCCCCGCCGCACCTCACCACTAGCGGAAACTGCTGAAATGTACTCGGGTAATTCACGGTGGCACCGCAGCATTATCCTTGACCAGTCGGGTATACGTTGATTGTATTAATTAATCCGGGGGGCCGACGGACAACCCAAGGGAGGAGCCGCGGCCGGATGGGGTCTGATGGACCCGAGATTATCTGCAATTGCTAGGATCATTCACGCGACCAGCGATTTCACAGGTCTTTCGTGCAGCTCAGACCGGCCAAGGGAACTGACTAATCTGCAAAGACTGCCCGAGCGACAACAGTCGCTAAAATCGGTAGGGGAAACTTAAGCAATAGTGATGACAGCACCCTTCCAAGTCCAGCGCAGCAGCGAGCGCGGCCACTTCGATCACGGGTGGCTTGAGACCTACCACTCCTTTAGCTTTGCGCAATACTATGACCCTGATAACCTAAACTGGGGTGCCCTGCGAGTCTTCAATGATGACCGAATTGCCCCAGGACAGGGGTTCGCTACCCATCCCCATCGGGATATGGAAATTCTCACCTACGTACTTGCTGGAGAACTAGAGCACCGAGACAGCACCGGGGGGGCCGGGGTAGTGCGGAGTGGAGGTGTACAGTTCATGAGTGCTGGAACCGGGATCCGGCACTCGGAGTACAATCATTCCCCGGAGCACCCCCTCCATTTAGTACAGATGTGGGTGCTACCGGGTAGGTACCATGTGCCACCATCCTATGGGCAAACGGATTTTTGCCTACTTGACCGCCAGAACCGCTGGTTAACCGTTGCCTCAGGTCAAGGCGGTATTCCCGCCCCCATTGCCCTGACCCAAGCCGCTACCCTGAGGGTGGCGCGCCTCGAAACCGGTGGGCAACTCGGACACCCCATTGAAATGGGACGGTTGGGATTCCTCTTTGTGGCTGAGGGGGAGGTTGCGGTCGAGGTGGCATCGGGGGGGAGCGATAGGGTAGTTCTGCACCAAGGCGATGCCCTCAGGTTACTCCCCTGCACTATCACCCTCACTGGCTGTGCTGAACTTGTGCTGTGGGATCTCCCTCCCTTACCCCCCACCACTTAACTGTCTAGACCTGTCCACTGCCGGGAGCCCAACGGGCATGGGCGGTGCGCTGCCAGCCCTTACTGACCAGATAAGGTCCAGCGGGTTCGATGGGAGCCAGTTTAGGGTCTCACATGGGTAAGGTTTCTGAATGGGGAGGCCGGGCACCGAAAGAGCTCACATCAACCATGGCCGCCTCAAGGCGAGTCCCAGGGAGCTGTCAACTAGCTAGGGGGGGCTTGACATGGGCCCAGGGAAAAGCCAGGATGACTTCCTACATATCAGGTCGCCTACTTACCCCTGAGTCAACCCATCCCCTTTAGCAAACAGGGGTGACTAGTCTGCTGGTCACCCTGATTCGAGAGTAACCAATTCTCCGTAAGTGCTCTATGCCTAAACCCTGGTTTGCCCCTAAACGTTACGGTTATGGTGCCGGACTACCCCTATGCTGGGAGGGTTGGGCACTGCTGCTAGGCTATGCTACCGCTGTGCTGTTCCTGCCTATGATTAGTTTATACGTATTTGGGATAAGCAGTGCCCCCTGGATTTCCCTAGCGATGCTCATAGTACTGACCCCTCCCTTCGTGGTCGTAGCTCGCCGCCGCACGAAGGGGGGGTGGCGGTGGCGCAACGGCCGAGACTAACCCCTAGAAACCAAACTTGCTTAACAAATAGTGACATTTAAGCTCAGGAAGCGAGATAATTTGCCTGTGGCTTAAATACTTCCTCCCATGGCCTTTCTGCGCCAATACATCGCTCCCCTTTTGATCGTGCTGGTGTTCCTGGTTGCCCTAGTGGCAGTGAGTGCGCGTACCTTCTTGCCTGGAGATCTACAAGCCCCCGCCCCCCTTGGCTCTCTGAGCTTGCCCCCCTTGGCTACAGCAGATTTAGCGGGTCTACATCAATACCTAGGTTGACCTGGGGGGGGCACAGGTGCCGCAGCTGGTGCAAGGCCGAGACGGGTATGGGCTGTTCCTTGGCCAGCTTCCAGAGGATCTGCCAACGGTAACGGCGGGCTACCCGCAGGATCTGGGCTGGCGCTGGCCCGAGGATTTCCTGTCCTGGAGTTGCCCGCAGGATGGTAGCTAAGGTGTTAGATGTACCCTCCACCAGAGCCTCCTCTAAGCCACTCAAGCGCAGGAGAATCAGACGGCCCTGGGGGGGATAGTTGAGGCTGGCGCGATGTTCTAGTTCAGAGTGTACAAAGGTTTCGTAGTCGTGGTTTAAGACAGCCTGAATGACTGGGTGGTCGGGTACGTAGGTCTGCAAAATCACTTGGCCAGGGTCTGAGCCGCGGCCGGCCCGGCCGGCCACCTGAATGAAAGTCTGGGTAGCTCGCTCTGCCGCTCGGTAGTCAGACAAGTACAGCAGTCCGTCGGCAGCTAGAATCCCCACTAGGGCGATTTGAGGTAAGTCTAGGCCCTTGGTAAGCATTTGGGTGCCCACTAACAGGTCAGCTTCCCCGGCGGCAAAGCGGCCAAGCAGGTCCCGGTGAGCACCCTTAGTACCCGTAGTGTCATGATCAAACCTTAAGCAGCGCAGGTAGGGAAAGTTCTGGTTTAATTCTTGCACCACCTTTTGGGTGCCACTACCAAAGTATTTCAAGTAGGAGGAGCCACACAGGGGACAGGTGGAAGGGTAGGCGGTCGTGTGGTTGCAGTAGTGACAGCGCAACTGGGGCTTGTTTAGTATATTAGTCCAGTGGTAAGCCAGGGAAACATCACAGTTAGGGCAGCCTAGGACGTGACCACAGGCTCGGCATGAGACAAAAGTGCTATACCCCCGCCGATGGATGAATAGGATGCCTTGGCGGCCCTCCAGGTTGGTCAAGGCTTTTTGCAAAGACCGGCTGAAGATGGAGTAGTTGCGCTCCTGCAGCTCGTGGCGCATGTCCACCACCCTAATGGATGGTAGGGGACGGGCCGCCACCCGCTCGGGCAAAGATAGATAGAGACCAGTAGGACTGGTCTTAACCTGATACCAGGTCTCTAGGGACGGCGTAGCAGACCCGAGCACCAGGGGACAGCCCGCTAACTCAGCCCGCCATTGGGCAACCGTGCGGGCATGATAGAAAGGGGCACTTTCCTCCTGCTTGTAGCTGCTGTCGTGCTCTTCGTCAAGAACAATTAACCCTAAGTTCGGTAGGGGAATAAACACCGCCGACCGAGTCCCCACGATCACTTGGGGCTTACCCCAGAGGGCTTGGCGCCAGGTATCGTAGCGCTCTCCCGCTCCCAGGCCACTATGGTAGACGTATACTTGCGTGCCAAAGCGGGCTCGGAAGCGGTCCGTTAGCTGTGGAGTAAGACCAATTTCGGGTACCAGCACCAAGGCCGATTTCCCCTGAGCCAAAATTGGGGCGATTGCCTGGAGGTAGACCTCGGTCTTACCAGAGCCGGTCACCCCGTGCAGCAACACACAGGCGTAGCCCGGTACCTGGGTAATGGCGGCTAGGGCCCGGGCTTGGTCAGCATTCAAGTCCCGCGGCTGGTCTGGATTCACCTCAGGACCCCGCTCGCAGCGCAGCCACTCCTGGGAGCGGATCAGTACCCAGCCCTGCCTCTGTAGCTGCTCCAGGGTTTTGGGAGTCGTGGCGCTAGCCTGGAGAAATTCCTGTACCCAAGCCTCACCCCCCTGCTGGGCCAAAGCCGCCAGAATCTGACGCTGTCTAGGGGTGCACCCTGGCTGGTCAGGGTCGGGAGATCTAATCAAGTGGACGGCCAGACGGTGGTGGGGCCGGGGTGGGGGGGGAAATTGCAGCCGACTCTTAACCCACCCTTGACGCAGCAATTCAGTCAGCCCGAGCTCTGCCCCCGGTACTAGGCGTTGGAGATACTTCCAGGTATAGGTTTGCTCAGGGGAACCAAGGAGGTCCAGGATCTGCTGGGCCGCGGGGCTCAACTGGGGGTCGGTGCCGGGCTTGACCCGTCCTACTCGCCGCTGGGCGCGGGTCAAGAGGCCCGGGGGAAGAGCAACCCGGGCCACCTGCACTGGAGAAGTCAGGTAGTAGGCGCTCACCCGGGACAGCATCGCCCAGTACTGAGGGGGGAATAGACCCTGGGCCAGCACCGCCGTCACCTCCCGCACCCGGGCCGGGGGCAAGTCAGGGGGTAGTTCACGGCGCTCCAGAATAGCAATTGCCCCCACTTGGCGCTGACCAAAGGGTACTAGCAAAATATCCCCGGGACTAACCGGCCAAGGGGCGGCGTAGGTGTACAGCTGCTCGACTCCAGGACTGTCCACCAACACATCTACCCAAGCCTGGTCAGGCACGCCCAGCAACCCGGAGGTAGAAAGCTTCTAGGTCAGCCATACACCGGTTATTCCCGTACAACCGAGGAAACCCCCGGGCCATGGCCTGGGTAACCTGGCGACGCCAGGCCGGATTTTGCCCCAAAGCTATGGCAATCCGAATGTAATCTTGCTCATCCTGAGCAATGGTCTCGGTAATCCCCAACTGCCGCAGCAGGGCGTAGGAGTGGCGCCCCCGCATCAGGGATCCAGGACAAGTAACTATGGGCAAACCGCAAGCAATGGCCTCCAGGGTGGTGTTCCCCCCTGACCAGGCGAAGGTGTCCAGGTAAACGTCACAGAGGCGATTGAGATCGAGATAGGCCGTGGAGGATAAAAAGGGCAAAATACTACAGAACTGGTCACTATCTAGGCCCTGGGCAGCAAAGGCAGTCTTAAGGCGTTGATGGAAACGACCCGCCGCGTAGGCATTACCACCAATAAAGACAAACTGGGCTGCCGGCACTCCCTGGGCAATCGCCGGAAAGACAAAATCGTACTGAGGCAGGTACTTATGTAGGCTTTGGCAGGAAAGGTACAAACAAGCCTCAGGCCTCAGACTAAAATCAGCTCGAGTCCTGGTCAGTTCCGGCAACCGAGGTTGGGCATAAACAATCCCTGCCCCCTCTAGACACACCAGAGTTTCGCTGTAATGCGCCTGGCCATCATCAGGCTCCATCAGAGCACTGGAGATAAAGTAGTCAATGGTTGAGAGGCCGGAGGTGACCGGGTGACCCCAAGCCATGGCTTGGACTGGAGCGAGCCGGAGGGCAGCCATTTGGGCAATCTGAGCCTCCATACCAATGTCTAGGTATACCAGGATATGCAGCTGGTCAGCGCGAATCTGGGTGGCCATGGCCGCCAGATCATCAGGGATCTGATGGAAGTGGTCACTACAGGCGATAATTTCCCGGGTAACTTCGTCTACCTCCCGACGAATGTAGTAACTATAGATGGTGAATTTCTCCCGGTCGTGGTGGGCCAACCACCCCCGGAATAGCTTAGCTACGGTATGGGAGCGCATGAACTCAGAAACATAACCCACCCGCACCTTACCCTCAGGCGCCGGCGGCAGGGGAACCTGCCACTGGGGGTAGTGGACTTTCATTACCCCCTCCACAATGGCTGCGTACTGCTCCTGGAAGTGGCGGTCATCCCTACCCTGAGCTGCTAAATAAAAGGGCAGATAGGGGTCAGCGCCTATCCCTACCAAAGCTAAGCTAGAGTTATCTACCGCCTCCTGGGCTAGGTGACCGAGACCATCCCCGTAGCGCCGGCGACACTGGTCAATCTCCTCAAGGCTGTCATAGACCACCGGCAGGGCCAGGTGATAGACCAGCCGCAGATAAAAGCAATCAGCAGCCATATCCCAGGCTTTCTGGGCTACCTCCCAGGCCTCGTTAGCCAGTCCCAAGTAGGCTAGATGGAAGGCTAAGCCACTCCAGAGACCAGCCTCGTAGGGCTTAAAGTGCATTTGCTGCTCGTAGAGTTTGATCACCTCCTGGTGCCGCCTCAGGCGGCTGAACACGACAGCTAGGCCCAAGCACAGGTTCGGTTCACCGGGGTTGGCTCCCAGGCCCTGGCTATAGGCTAATTCCGCCTGGGGATAGGCTTGGCGCTGGCGATGGAATTGTGCCAGGTGGTGCCAGACTAGGGGCTGGTGGGGGTGTTGGCGAGCCAGGTCCCACAACTGTTGGTCTGAGAGGTTAGGCCAGTCGGGGGGAGAATACTCCTGCAACTGCCGCAGCTGAGTCAGCAATTCAGTGGTAGGGGATGGGAGGAGGGGAGAGAGCTCTCCCCAGGCGATCACTTGTAGCCCACTCCAGTCCTCGGGTAAGGCAGTCAAGTCGAACACCAGCTTGGCCCGGGGTTGGGTAGCTAAAAAGTCACCTACTGCCTGGCGGACCCCGGGTTGATGGCCCTGGGTGACTAGGATCACGGCCGTCTGGGCGAGAAAGGGCCGCACCAGAAGTAATCCTAGCAGCACCGACCGGTAGTCTCCCGGTCCGTCGTACAGGTAAACACCAATACGCTCCGGCCCTTGGAGCTCTCGCAGGTCCCGGAAGAAAGCCTCAAGCCCCTTTTCCCCAACCCAAAAGCGCTCCAGGAAGGCTTCGACTCCCAACTCCTGCTCAGAGGTGGGGATCACGTAAGCTAGGACCTGAGGATGGGCTGCCAGTACCCCCGCCAACTGACTCCCCCCTACCTCCGCGTAGACTTCTGCCTCCCCGAGACAGACTACCGCTCCGTGGACCATCGGGGTGACCGGGTCGAGGGGAGGTAACACCGGCAGATGGTTAAGAAAGTAGGAACAGTCCATACAATAACCCCTAGATCAGTTTTGATACGTATCTACGACCTGCTGATAAAACTCCTCTAGGGCCCAGACGCAGGTTTTGTCTTCATACAGAAGATCCAAATTACTTTGCATTTGATCCACCACCCGATGTCGCCATTGGGGGTCGCGTCCCAAGGCCACGGCAATCCGGACGTAGTCGGCCTCATCGCGGGCAACAGTTTCGGTGACTCCTAGACGCCGGAGAATCCCGTAGGAGTGGCGACTGCGCATCAAGGGCCCAGGACAGGTGACAACTGGCAACCCACAGGCTACTGCCTCCAGGGTAGTGTTGCCCCCGGACCAGCTGAAGGTATCCAAGTAAACATCACTAACTCGATTCAGGTTCAAGTAACCCTGGTGATTTTGGCGGGGTAAAACCTGACAGTAGTGCCTGCTGTCTAGGCCCCAGGCGGCAAAGGCCCGCTCTAGGCGCTCCTGGAACTGGCTAGTTATATCAGCGGTCAGGTGGGCTAGGAAGACAAACTGGACTTGGGGGAGTTCCTGGGCAATGGCCGGAAAAACAAAGTCGTACTGGGGCAGATACTTGAACAGGGATTGACAGGAGAGGTAGAGGACCCGTTCGCGAGTAAATCCGAACTCCTGCCGGTCTGGCACTAAGGGGTCCAGAAGGGGACGAGGGTAGGCAATGCCAATATGGGGGAGAAGGACGAGTTTTTCCCGGTAGTGGGTCTGGCCCTGGGCTGGCTCCATTAGTTCATTGGACAGGAAATAGTCGACGGTGGGGAGGCCGGTGGTAATTGGGTGGCCCCAGGTGACGCACTGGATGGGGGCAAGGCGCAGGCCCGCGATGACGTCGCAGCCGGCGTTCATACCCACATCCAGGAAAGTCAAAATGTGGAGCTGGTCCTGGAGGATCTGGGCGCAGGTGCGCTCCAACTCCCCGGGCAGGTGGTAGAAGCGGTAGGAATGACTTTTGAAAGCCGCAGTAGAGGCGTCGAGGGAGCGGCCAAAGTGGTAGGTGTAGACCTGGACTCTTTCCGGGCGATGGTAGCGATACCAACCGAGCATTAACCTGCTGACGGTGTGACTGTAAAAGTGGGCGGAAATGTACCCCACTCTCAGAGGGCCGGACTGGAGAGGCATGGGCCGAGGAACGGTCCAGGCGGGGTAGCTGCTGGCGAGGACCTGATGGGTTAGATCACCGTACCTGGTCTGCAATTCGAGGTCATCTTGGCCTTGATAACCTAGGTAGAAATTATTGGCATAGGTCATGGCTGTGAGGGCAGCAGCCCGATCGACCGAGGTCAGGGGAGTTAGCCGCTGCGTAAGCTGTGCCAGACCAGCCTGAAATTGCTGCCTAACCAGGGTGATCTCCAGTTTGTCCTGGTAGAGCACCGGCAATTCTAGAGCACGGATTCGCTCAAGAAGGAGGTTATCACGGACCTGGGCCATTCCCTGGTCTAGGACCGCACTGGCCTCAGCAGCCCGACCACAGGCCTTAAGAGAATCTGCCAGAGCCACGTAGGGCATTAACTGTTCGGGGTCGGATTCAATCGCCCGTTGGTAGTGGGGGATAGCTTCGGCAAACTGGTACTGGAGATTAAGCAGGTTACCCAAGTTAAACCAGTAACCCCAGTAGTCAGACCGCAGCCTTAGGGCCTGGTGATACATAGCCTCTGCCCGGGCAAATTCCCCCTGGTCTAACAGCAGATTCGCCAGGTTATTGTAGGAGTCAGGGTGGGCGCCTGGCACTTGAATTGCCCGTTCGTAGGCTTTCATGGCTAGATCCACCTGACCAATTTGAGTCAGGATCACCCCCAGTTGATGATGGTAGTTGCTTTGGTGGGGAGCTAGCTGCACTGCCTTCAGGGTGGCAGTAACTGCCGCGCCATCATCCCGGGCCTGGAACTGGAGGTTGCCCAGGCCAGCCCAAGCCTGGGCATGGTGCTGGTCTAGTCGTAGCACTTGCCGGTAGTGCTGGCACGCTTCAGTCGGGTCCCCTGCCTGCTCTGCCTCTAGGGCTAGCTGGAGAGCCTGGTCAACCCCAGCCTGAAGAGCTTGCTTTTGTTCCTGGGCTAGGGACTGGAGAAACTCTGGTTGGGGCTGGAGGACGCGGCATGAGCTAACTCGCTGCCGGTCCCAGGTGACTACTCGCAGGCCACTCCAGTCCTCCGGAATACCAGTTAGGTCAAGGTCCAAGGAAGCCTCTGGTTGGGCTAGGAGAAAATCCTCCAAGGCCTGAGTCACCCCAGGATGGTGACCCTGGGTAACCAGAATCAGGGCCTGGTCCGCTAGGAAATGACTTAATTGCAGTAGCCCCAACAACACGGACCGGTAATTCTCCGGGCCATCGTACAAGCATACGCCAATTTGATCCTCTACTGCCAGACGATGGAGGTCTTGGCAGAAAGCCTCTACCCCCTGGTCAGCTAGCCAAACCTGCTCGGCCCACTCGGACTGCTCTAGGTAAGGTTGCCAGGGAGCTCCAGGTTCAGCAGCAATCCCGTAGGCCAAAAGACCGGGGTGGAGAGTGAGCATAGCCACAAGGTGTTCTCCCCCCACCTCGGCATAGACTTCTCCCGGGCCCAGACAAGTCAGGGCCCAATCCACTAGAGGGGTAATTGGGTCTGCTGCTTGGGTAGGGGGCAAGCCTTGGAAAAAGCGAGCGTAATCCATAGGGGTGGTCAATGGTTGACTAGCACATCTATCAGGATATCCCCGGGCGGTCTTCACCCAGCCCTGCTGGTTACTGGGGCCCCAGGTAGGCCTGTAGGTGAGGGGAAAACACCTCGTAAATTAGGGTCAGGGGTTGGCCCTGGTGCCAAAATAGGTAGTGCCGGCCCCAAAAGGGACCCGGAGCCCCAAACTTTTCCCCTAGCTGCGGTTGGTGGCCGTAGTAGATGCCCTGAATGTCACGGTATAGCTCCGTGCGCAGGGTGGCCAAGCTAGCCCAGATCGGCAGGTGGCGGTCTGGCAGATAGGAGTCTACCCGCTGGGCCTCCCACCAGGAGGCAGCGTAGGCCAGGCACTCCCCAGCCGCTGTCTGTAACCACACCTGCCGGCGGGTCCAGGGGGCTGGCAGGGACAGCAGCTGAGGAGGAGACCCCTGGGGGTCGCTGCCAACAGGCACCATATCGATGAGGTCAACAACAATATTCTGGCCAGTGAGCAACTGTAGATGCCGGGTAGGGGATCCATCCCCGAGTAAGAACATTTGCCAGGGTGGAGACAACTGCTGATGTGACAAACCGGTTTGGACTACGGTTTCGTCCCCCTGCCAGAGACATTCTAGAGCGTACCAAGGGCTCATGGGGGCTTAGTTGCAAGGACCTTTAGAGTTTATTGTAAGTGGACTGAGTAGGTAGAGGGATTCCCCCCCCTTGATTGGGGGGGACCTACCCTCCCCTAGGGGCAGTCATGACCCGACAATATTAGTATCAGTCACTTAAGGTGCACCGGTATGGAGTACCTATACCATCTAGGCAATGCCAGCATTACCCTCCGAGTCGTCCGGTACCTGGCTGAGAATCCCCACCTGCGGGTGGCATTTCTCAGCGTCATCCACCAGATAAACGGTTGGGTAATCCGGGTCAAACTCGAGGCCGACCCGGGCCCCTTAGTGGTTGGCAACCTGCGAGCCTATCTACAGGAGCTAGGGATAGCTTTAGTCCCCCCCTCTCCTGTGAAAATGGCTTTACAATCCCTCGAGGCGGGACGTTCCCCAGTCCAGGTAATGCATGAATACCAAATCGCCGTAGTCTCCCATGGTCACCCGGACCAGGAGGAAATTGAGACTTTCCGGCGCCAGTTTGTCCGGGGGTTGGGGTACTGCCCGGAAACCCTAGCCTAGTCGGGCAGGACGACCGTATAGGCATCCTTGATGCCAGGGATCTTACGGATTTCCTGGATTAGGTTTTCGGGTAGCGGGTCATCAATGCTCAGGACCATGACCGCATCTCCCCGGACAATCTTGCGGCCTACCTGCATGCTGGCAATGTTGACGTTAAAACTGCCCAAGAGGGACCCGATATTGCCAATGATGCCCGGGAAGTCGCGGTGAAGATTGAAGATCATGTAGCGGCTAGGGGGTACATTGATCGGGAAATCATCCACGTTGGTAATCCGGATCTCCGATTCCCCTAGCAGGGCTCCGGTCACCGAGTGTTCCCCCAAGGTGCCCCGCGCACAAAGATGTAGGGAACCGGCGTAGTCCCGTTGAGAGGCATCGCGAGTTTCAATCACCCGCACCCCCCGTTCCCGCGCCTCTAGACTAGCGTTGACGTAATTGACCCGTTCTCTCAAAGCTGGGGAAAGGAGCCCCTTGAGAGCAGCCACCACCACGGGCTGGCTCTCATTAGTGGCTAGCTCTCCCTGGAGGCGGACTGTCAGGGAATCTACCCGCCCTCCAGCTAGCTGCCCGACCAGGTTACCTAAAGTCTCGGCCAACTGCAAGTAGGGCCGCATCTTTTCGAGAACATCCGGACGCAGGCCAGGAATATTAACTGCCGTGCGGGCCGGGAGGCCAAGCAATACGTCACGAATCTGCTCCGCTACATCAATGGCCACATTCACCTGCGCCTCTTCGGTGGAAGCTCCCAGGTGTGGGGTCAGGACGAGGGACTTATCCAACTGCCGCAGGGGGGAATCCGCTGCCAGGGGCTCGACTTCGTACACATCGAGGGCGGCACCGGCAATCTGACCGCTGCCTAGGGCCTCGGCCAAGGCTACTTCATCGACAATCCCGCCTCGGGCACAGTTGATCAGCCGGGCAGTGGGCTTCATTTTAGCCAGAGCGGCAGCGTCGATCAAGTGCGAAGTCTCCGGTGTTTTCGGCAAATGTAGGGTAACAAAGTCTGACTCCTGCAGCAGCAGGTCCAGTTCCACTAGGCGACAACCTAATTGCTCAGCCCGCTCCCGCGATAGGTAGGGGTCGTAGGCTAGCAGTTTCATACCCAAGGCCCGAGCCACCTGGGCCACGTGAGAACCGATTTTACCTAGGCCCACCACACCGAGGGTTTTTTTGTAGACTTCCACCCCGGTAAAGCTAGCCCGGTCCCAGGCTCCCTGGTGGAGGGACATGTGAGCTGCGGGAATATAGCGGGCTAAGGATAGCATCATGGCCAGGGTATGTTCGGCAGCTGCTACAGTATTCCCCTCCGGAGAGTTAACAACGAGGACCCCCCGGCGGGTAGCCGCAGGGATGTCAACGTTGTCAACCCCCACCCCGGCCCGGCCAATGATCTTAAGCTGGGTTCCGGCATCAATCATCTCCTTAGTAACCCGGGTACCAGAGCGGATCATCAGGGCGTCGTATTCGGGCATGATCCGCACCAAATCCTCAGGAGCAAGACCAGTTTTCACATCTACCTGAGCAACCTGAGCCAGGATAGCTAGGCCTACCTGGTCAATGGGGTCGGAAACAAGAACCTTGGGCATGGTTAGGGGCGCAAAAATAGAAAAAGCGACGCAAAGCTTATTCTAGCGGTAAGCAGGGACACCAGTGTTAGGGGATTGGCCAAATTAACCCAGGCGACCTTGACGATAGCGACGAATCAGGTTGTTCGTAGAGCTGTCGTGGTGGAGGGTGGGTTCTTGGGGAGCCTTCAGCTCAGGAATGATCCGCATGGCTAGGACTTTACCCAATTCAACCCCCCATTGATCAAAGGAGTTTATTCCCCACATCACCCCCTGGGTAAAGACTAGGTGCTCGTAGAGAGCCACTAGTTTGCCCAGGGTCTCTGGGGTGAGTTTGGGGGCTAGGATTGTGGTTGAAGGGCGGTTCCCAGGGAAGGTGCGATGGGGAATCAAGTGGGCAGGTATTCCTTCGGCTTGGGCTTCCTCTGGAGTTTTACCAAAGGCCAGAGCTTCGGTTTGGGCAAAGCAGTTAGCCATCAGCAGGTCATGGTGGTCACCCCGGGGATTGATCGGATCACAGAAGCCAATGAAGTCACAGGGAACCAATTTCGTCCCCTGGTGGAGCAGCTGATAGAAGGAGTGCTGACCATTGGTGCCTGGCTCACCCCAGAAAATCGGTCCAGTCTCGTAGTTTACGGGCACCCCTGCCTTGGTGACCCGCTTGCCATTACTCTCCATGGTCAACTGCTGCAGGTATGCCGGAAAGCGCTTCAAGTACTGGTCATAGGGGAGTACAGCCACCGTCTGGCAATTCCAAAAACTACTGTACCAAAAACCGATCAACCCCAGCAGAGCTGGCAAGTTACGGTTCAGGGGGGCATGGAGGAAATGCCGATCCATGGCGTGAAAGCCCTGGAGCATATCTTGGAAGTGATCAGGACCAATGGCAATCATGGTCGCCAAGCCAATAGCAGAATCTAGGGAGTAGCGGCCCCCGACCCAGTCCCAGAAGCCAAACTGATTTTCGGTGTCGATGCCGAATTTGGTCACCTCTGCCCGGTTCGTAGACACGGCCACAAAGTGCTGCCGGACCGCCGCTGGGTCTCCTAGTTGAGCCAGGCACCAGGCCCGGGCACTAGCAGCATTGGTCATGGTCTCTAGGGTCGTGAAGGTTTTGGAGGAGATGATAAACAGAGTCTCAGCCGGGTCTAGGTCCCGGGTAGTCTCGTAGAAGTCTGTGCCGTCAATATTGGAGATGAAGCGAAACTCGATCTGGCGGTCACTGTAGGCCTTGAGAGCCTCGTAGGCCATCACGGGTCCCAAGTCTGACCCACCAATGCCGATATTGACCACAGCCTTGATCCGCCGGCCCGTGTAGCCTAGCCACTCCCCCTCACGCACCCGCCGGGCAAAGTTGGCCATCCGGTCTAGAACCTGGTGTACAGGAGGAATAATATCTTCCCCATCGAGCCACAGAGAATCGGTCCGGGGCGCCCGCAAGGCTGTATGCAGCACTGCCCGACCCTCCGTAGTGTTGATTTTTTCCCCCCGGAACATGGCCGCAATCTGCTGGGGGAGAGCCAATTCTTCCGCCAGGCTGATCAGCAGTCCTAGGGTGTGGGCGGTGAGGCGGTGCTTGGAGTAGTCACAAAATAGGCCCACCGCCTCCAGAGAAAAGTGCTCGGCGCGCCGGGGGTCGGCGGCAAACAAGTCTCGTAGCTGCACATGGGCCAACTTAGCCTGATGCTCCACAAGAGCCTGCCACAGGGGGCGCTCTGTGAGAAGGGGGATTTCTGAGGTCATGGGTTTGACTGGTAACGGGACTGACGGGGCTCGAACCCGCAACTTCCGCCGTGACAGGGCGGTGCTCTAACCAATTGAACTACAGTCCCTTGCTTTTTCCAAGGACTGCCGCTTAGGCTCTAGGCTGGGGGGCCCGCAAGTTCTTTACAGCAGCGATTCTTAAGCTAACACATCTGTAGTCATTCACGCTAGCCAAAGGGCAAATAATTCTTGGGGACTGAGGGAAAGCCTAATTCAGTGCGATAATTTATCTTGATCATTTGCTGCCTTCCTAGTGCAACCTATGTCTGCCCCCCAACCCTTGGACCGCTACGAGTGTCGCAGCTGCGGTTATATCTACGAGCCGGCAAAAGGAGATGGAGACAAGGGAGTCGCCCCCATGACTCCGTTCACGGACTTACCCCCCCTGTGGCGATGTCCGGTCTGCGGGGCTAAACGGCCAGCTTTTAGCAACATCGGCCCGGTCGGGGCGCCTTCGGGATTCAAGGAGAATCTCGGCTATGGCTTGGGGGTCAATAATCTCACCCCTGCCCAAAAAACTTTACTGATTTATGGCAGTTTGGGGGTGGCCATCCTGTTTTTCTTAAGTCTTTATGGTTTGAAGTGAGCGCGTGTCAGTCATCATGATCTTTTTACCCCGTCCTCTATCTCGCTCAGTAGCACGCCTCGGTCCTTGGCTGGCCCTGTTGTTTTTGTGCCTTGGTTGTGCCGGTTTCAACTACTTGCCCCCTTTGGCGAGCAGTCCCTGGCAACGGGTGCCCTTAGCTACGGAGGCTAGTCTGTTAGACATCACCTTTAGTACCCCGAATCATGGTTGGCTAGTGGGAAATAACGCCACTCTGCTAGAGTCTCAAGATGGGGGAAACACCTGGAGACCGCGTAATCTCAGCTTGGGGGAGCAGAACTACCGCTTCGCCGCCGTGAGTTTTCATGGCTCTGAGGGTTGGATCGCCGGCCAGCCGGCCCTGCTGTTGCACACAACTAACGATGGTAAGGACTGGTCGAGCGTCCCCTTGAGCAACCAGTTACCCGGGCAGCCGATCACCGTCACAGCCATAGGACCCCAGACCGTAGAAATGACCACAGATGTGGGTGCCATCTACCGCAGCCAGGACTCAGGTCAAAACTGGAAGGCTATGGTCCAAAGTGCCGTAGGCGTGGTGCGCAACATTGCCCGTTCCCCGGAAGGGAAATATGTAGCCGTCTCAGCCAAGGGGAATTTCTACTCGACCTGGGAGCCGGGTCAAGATGCCTGGGTACCCCACAACCGCAACAGTTCCCGGCGGGTGCAGAACATGGGGTTTACTGAAGATGGGCGCCTATGGATGCTAGCCCGGGGTGGTCAGTTACAGTTTACATCCGGCAGTAGTCCTGACTCTTGGGAAGAGGCAAGTAATCCGGAACTAGCTACTAGCTGGGGACTTTTGGATTTGGCCTACCGGACTCCGGAGGAGCTTTGGGTTAGTGGAGGTGGGGGAGACTTACTATGTAGTCAAGATGGAGGCAAGACCTGGCTTAAGGACCGCTCTACGGAAAACATCCCCTCCAATCTTTATCGGGTGGTCTTCTTCAGCCCCAATCAAGGGTTTATTCTCGGGCAGCGGGGCACCCTCTTGAAATACCAAAAAACCTAGGGGTTTTTTCGCGTCCCCCTGGTTTTATGATTGAATTGGTCACCTAATAATTTCAATCCTCAGGAAACTATGTCTGGTTCTACAGGAGAGCGTCCCTTTTCCGACATCATCACCAGTGTGCGCTACTGGGTGATCCACAGTATCACGATCCCGGCTCTGTTTATCGCTGGCTGGTTATTTGTGAGCACAGGCCTGGCCTATGATGTCTTCGGTACCCCCCGCCCTGACCAATACTACACCCAAACCCGCCAAGAGCCACCTATTGTCTCTGACCGCTTCCAAGCGAAGCAGCAAGTCCAAGACTTTATTGGTAGTCCCAGTAAGTAACTTCCCCTATTCCTAGGCAGACTAACCCATGACAAGCAAGAGTCCTAATCAGCCTGTTTCTTACCCAATTTTCACGGTGCGTTGGTTGTCAGTACATGCCCTAGCTGTGCCGACAATCTTTTTCCTCGGGGCGATTGCCGCCATGCAATTCATTCAACGATAGGTAATTACCCATATGCCAACTCGGACCCCTAACCCCAACCGGCAGCCGGTAGACCTGAACCGGACTTCCCTTTATCTGGGACTTTTACTCGTGTTTGTACTCGGAATTTTATTCTCGAGTTACTTCTTTAACTAGACCACCATCAACATTTACCCTTGGAGAAAATCCCTATGTCTACCAGCGGCAGAATCCCCCTCTGGGTTGTAGCTACCGTGGCCGGTCTGGGTGTGATCGGCATTGTCGGCCTATTCTTCTACGGCGCCTACGCCGGCCTTGGCTCCTCCCTATAACTCGGCGCCTGTGCCAAATTCAACAGGAGGGTCGCCGGCTGACTCTCCTGAGCCCCCATGAAGGTTACGGCTGAGATTTCCACCCTCGGGTAGCCCCCTGGTGTTGACAGGTGTAAGGTTTTTTCCAGGCGGCCCTGACCATCGGGAGAAAAATTCATGAGGATGTGGGGCCCGTCCAGAAACTCACCAGTCTCAGGGTTGCTCATCCACACCTTAGCCCCGAGGGCCTGGTTAGAAGCTGGGAGTTGCACACTCACAGACACCAGCTCCCCTAAACTTGAGACCGTTAGGGTTGGATCTAATATTGGTAAAGGCAAGCTAGTTGGGTCTAGCTGAGTGCTCGCCAGGGCATTGAGGCGAGCAAGAAACCTGGGTTCGATCCTCTGCCCCCCTAAGGGCGCCCTTTCCTCCTGCAGGGGAGGCAAATCTGGGCCGCGCTTTCCCTCCGAGGGGGGAGGCAGCGTCGACAGTCTAGGGGGAGCTACCCAACCCGCGGGCGCTGGTGGTAACTCGACGCGGGGAATAGGCCGGACAAACCCTAGTAAGTCCAGATTCAAGGAGAGCTTAGGTACTGCTGTGGGGGCCGAGGAGGGGAAAACCTCTTGTAACACGGCGTCAGCCACAGCCTCGGCCACGGCGTTGACCTGGTCTAGGAGACCCTCAAGGACATTTGCAGGACTGAGGGGCTGAGGTGGAGCCGCTGCCTCACTGCACAGCACCAGGTTGTACTGCCAACTTTCCCCTAGGCAATCTTCCAACAGGTCAGCCCGACAGGACACCTGCCAGACCCCAGGGTGCAGATGGCTGAAGGGGAAGACTACTAGTAAGCCATCGCGGCTGGTGTGGGCTTGGCGCCGATGGGTGAGGATCTTACGGGAGCTCCCAGCTGGAGGCTGGTAAATAATCCGTATCTCTAGGGGAACTCCCTTGCGACTGGTCTGAACCAGGAGACGACACCATCCCTCCTGCAGGTCAACTGGGGATGACTCTAGGGGAATCCAGGCTGACTCCCCCTGTCTTTGTAGCAAAAATTGCCAAACCTCCATAGCAGCCCCCCATCCCTAGATTTATTTGCAGCTTATTTGCCGCTAGTTTACCCGACTAAGGGGGGGAGCTGGGGAGGATTCTAGAGTTTCTAGGCGTTGCCAAACCTGCTCCATTAATCGGTCTAGGCCAGCACGAGTGGCACTGGAGATAGGGACGACTGGCCAACCACTCAGAGCCTCTAGATGTAGCTTCAGTTGCCGCCAGTTTGCCCCGGGGTCTAGAGCATCAATCTTACTCAGTGCGACTAGGTGGGGCTTGCTGGCCACCGCGGGGCTGTAGGCCACAAGTTCCTGTTGTACTATCTGATAGTCGGCCAGGGGGTCGGCAGCAGTTACGTCAACTAGGTGCACTAGTAGACGGGTTCTTTCAATGTGCCGCAGAAATTCGTAACCTAATCCCGCACCCCGATGGGCCCCCTCGATTAAGCCGGGGATATCAGCAAAGACTGTGCCATCCCCACTGGGTTTGCGCACCACCCCCAGATTAGGCACAAGAGTGGTGAAGGGGTAGGCGGCGATTTTGGGGCGGGCAGCGGAGAGGGCAGAAATTAGGGTGGATTTACCGGCGTTGGGCAAGCCGATAATCCCCACTTGGGCAAGGAGTTTTAATTCTAGTTTCAGGCGATATTCTTCCCCGGGAAGTCCCTCTAGGGCGTAGTCGGGAGCCCGGTTGTGGTTACTGAGGAAGTGTTGATTACCCAGTCCCCCCTTTCCCCCCTTGGCCACTAATAGAGTTTGCCCCGGGGTAACCAAGTCTCCCAAAAGCTCACCGGTGTCGGTGTTGTAGACCATAGTTCCGCAGGGGACTTCAATGGAGCAGTCCTCACCGGCGGCCCCAGTCATATTTTTTGGGCCTCCTTTCACCCCGTCGGCCGCCTGGAAGTGGTGAGCGTAGCGAAAATCCAGAAGTGTTTGCAGGTCTGTAACGGCCTTGAGGATTACTGATCCTCCCCGGCCCCCATTACCACCGGAGGGCCCTCCGGCTGGCACATACTTCTCCCGCCGGAAGGCCACCATTCCATCCCCCCCTTTACCAGCGCGGACGATAATTTCAGCTTGGTCGATAAATTGCATAGGGGCGGAGCAGGGGTACCCTTCCATTTTAGCCTGCGTCTCACCGGCTTAGTCAGCGGAGATTCCGGTAATCTAGAGTCAGGGGAGACTTGTCTAGTCCCCAGAAATTTGTAGGGGGTAGCTATGGGTGAAGTGGAAAAGCCGGTGGCCCTAGTAACAGGCGCCTCCCGGGGCATTGGCCGCAGCATTGCCCTGGCCCTAGCGGCCGAGGGAGTAAGGGTGGCTGTCAACTATGTCAACTCGGCAGCCGCAGCCCAGGACCTAGTAGAGAGGATCACTAGTCAGGGAGGTGCAGCCGTGGCGGTGCAAGGGGATGTCAGCGAGTCAGCGGCGGTAGAGGCCATTTGTCAGCAGACCCTGGAAACCTGGGGGCGCCTGGACTTGCTGGTGAACAACGCTGGGATCACGCGGGATACCTTTTTGCTGCGGATGAAGCTAGAAGACTGGCAAGCGGTCATTAACCTCAATTTAAATGGTGTCTTCCTGTGCACCAAGGTAGCCAGCAAGATCATGCTTAAGCAACGCTCCGGGCGAATCTTAAATATCACCTCGGTGGCAGGACAAATGGGCAACCCTGGTCAGGCTAACTACAGTGCCGCTAAGGCTGGAGTGATTGGGTTTACCCGCACTGTAGCTCGGGAGTTTGCCTCTCGGGGTATTACCGTTAACGCCATTGCTCCCGGATTCATCGCGACGGACATGACCGAGGGTCTGGCCACCGCGGAGCTTCTAAAAGCAATTCCCCTCGGTCGTCTAGGGAAACCTGAGGAAGTGGCCGGAATGGCCAGGTTTTTGCTGACCGACCCAGCCGCCGCCTACATCACTGGTCAAGTGTTCAACGTAGACGGGGGCCTGGTTATGGCCTAAGCATTGCTGATGATTCGCTGGATGATCTCTAGGCCGCTGAGGGCTTGCCAGCCGAAAAGGCCCACTAGGGAGACGTTCAGGAAAATGTGCAGAGAGCGCGCCCAACCGTAACCCTTTTGCATGTAAGGCGACAGAGAAGCGGATAGGGCTACCAGGGCGGTCATGGCCAAACCTGCCAGCAAGTGGGGGCCAAGAAATAACTTGCCATTATTGATGTAGGTTACAGCCATACCCCCTAGGGCTCCCAGGACCATCAGGACTAATAGTAGGGAGCCAATTTGGAAGTGACGCAGGCTGACCTTAGCCTTGATCAACTCCTTGCGCTCCTCCGCATCAGTGATAGTGCGGGTGCGGCGCACTTGGATTCCCAAGTACAAAGCGTAGAGAGATAGGCCCAGCAGAACCCACATGGTGGCGGGGTGAACAAAGTTAAGCCAGAACTTCAGGGATGGGTCGAGGATCATGGGGGAAAGTTTGCAAAACTTAACTATAGCTTAGCATGGCCATTGGCAGTCTCCAGACTAGGCACCTCGAAGGTCCAATCAGCAGGTTAAGATCCCCTAAGAGTACCTAACTCCCACGCCCATGAATTCTCTGCCCGACCCCCCCTCAAAACCAGAATTGCGGGAGGGTAAGCCTGACCGTCCCCCGGAAAATCCTTGGGTTGAAGCCCTTAAGACTGTTGTCATCAGTGCAGTCCTAGCCCTGGGGATCCGGACCTTTGTGGCTGAAGCTCGCTATATTCCCTCCGGATCCATGCTTCCTACCCTCCAGATCAACGATCGTTTGTTGATTGACAAGCTCAGCTACCGGTTTGCCAAGCCAGAGCGGGGGGACATTATCGTCTTCAATCCCCCGGCCGCCCTCCGGGCCCAAAACTTCCATGAAGCCTTCATCAAACGGATTATTGGCTTGCCGGGAGACGTAGTGAAGGTGCAGGGAGGAACTGTCTACGTCAATGGCTGCGCCCTTAAGGAACCCTACATTGCTGCCCGGCCTGACTACACCTTTTCTACCCAGAAACTCAACGCCGAATTGGGCCTTCCAGGCAACAAAGTCCCTCCCAATCAGTATCTGGTACTGGGTGATAACCGCAACGACAGCTATGATTCTCACTACTGGGGTTACGTCCCGGACCACGACATCATTGGCAAGGCAGTGTTTAGGTTCTGGCCCCTAAATCACATGGGGGATATTGAACAGCACCCAGTCGAAGTCTGCCCTGTCAAAACCTCTTCCCCAACTCCTGCACCAACTCCTCGATCCTAAGCTGCCCATGGAAACTGCCCTAAAGACCAAACCCGATTGGGCTGGCGATGACTGGCTATCCCGATTGGTTAACCTGCTGATCAAGACCCCTCCCTTATATGCTCTGATGAAGTCTCAAGCTAGGGCTGTGCTGATCCGTACGGCTGAGAAAAGTGGGGTGCCCTGGCGGCAGGCCTGTGCGGAACTAGAGGCTTCGGGGGTTAAGGACCTCCTAGAGACAGTAACTAATCCCGCTGTTGTTTACCCGGACTACTATCAGGTCCCTTTCCATGCCTATCCTGAGGGGAATTTGTGTTGGCAAGCCGCCTTTGAAGCTGAGGCGGCCACCTATGCCATGGGCATCCGCATTTGGCCCCGGGAAGGCTTGACTTGGTCCGTGGCCCAGGCCAGACTGAGGGGGGGATTCCATGAGGTGTTGGACTGTCATGGTCCTGCCCAGGTGACTAGTTTCCTTGACATCGGCTGTTCCGTGGGAATTTCTACCCTGACTTTGTTGGAATTCTATCAGCGGCGGCAAAACCAGCCGATCCAGGCCGTCGGCCTCGACCTCTCCCCCTACATGCTGGCGGTAGCCCAGTGGCGAGACACCCAGGGTCAGGTTACCCAGTGGGTCCATGCCCCCGGGGAGGCTACAGGTCTAGACCCCGAGCAATTTGACCTGGTCACCTTGCAACTAGTACTGCACGAGCTACCCCGGCAAGCCACTCAAGCTATTTTCCGGGAGGCCTGGCGAGTCCTCAAGCCGGGCGGTTGCTTGGCCCTCTGGGATAACGACCCCTCGTCGGCGGTGATGCAGAATCTCCCCCCTGTATTGTTCACTCTCATGAAGAGTACCGAGCCTTGGACCGATGACTACTATACCTTTGACCTGGAAACTGCTCTAAGAGATATGGGTTGGACTGGTATTGTCCGGGCAGTCAGTGATCCGCGGCACCGCACCATCCTGGCATACAAACCAGATCATGGCTGAAGACCGTTTTTCGGTAAAATACTTTCGGAGTCTGCGTCGAGATCCAGGAATTAAAACTACCTTAATTAGACTGGCGAGGACTGGAATGGAAAAAATTAATTACAGATTAGGTATTTTGAGGTTGACCATGAGGTATCGCGCCCTGATCACAACAGTTCTGGCTATGGTGCTCGCGCTCACAGTTTGGGGGGGGGCAGCTACAGCCGACAACTCCCTTACCTACGACCAAATCCGGGGGACAGGCCTAGCTAATAACTGCCCGACCGTTGACCAGTTCAGTCGACAAGCCATCACCATCGACCCTAACAAGTCCTACCGTTTAACCGCCCTTTGTTTGCAGCCCACCTCCTTTTTTGTCAAGGAAGAAGCCAATCGCAAGCGCCAAAGCCCTGAATTTCTCCCCTCTAAGCTGATGACTCGCTTTACTTCCAGCATTGATGCTGTGGAGGGTACCCTTACCAACAACAACGATGGCAGCCTTACCTTTACCGAAAAAGACGGCATTGATTTCCAGGCCGTGACAGTGAAACTGCCCGGGGGGGAGTTGGTCCCCCTTCTGTTCACCGTTAAGAACCTCGTCGCTACCTCAGACCCCTCCTTAACCGCAATTACTACCTCCACCGACTTTTCCGGTCACTTTACGGTGCCCTCCTACAGAACCTCAGCCTTCCTCGACCCCAAGGGTCGAGGCTTGACTGCGGGTTATGACAACGCCGTCGCCCTCCCCGCCCAAGCCGATGACAGTGAGCTAATCAAGGAGAATGTGAAGCGCTTTGACGTGGGCGCCGGTAGTATCACTCTCCAGGTAGCTAGGGTCAACAGTAGCACCGGCGAAATAGCTGGTACTTTTGAAAGTCTCCAGCCCTCCGATACGGACATGGGCTCTAAACAGCCCCGGGAGGTCAAGATCCAAGGCCTGTTCTACGGCCGGGTAGAAGCAGCTTAAGTGGTTGATTCCCCCTAGCTCAATTTGGGTTAGGGGCAATGCACCTCCGCCGTTCTTTTCCCAGGGGATTTGTAGCCGTGCAGTCAAGTTTTGGGATCTAAATCTGCGTGATTTCCTCAATTGCTTTGGATTGAGGGCCCAGGATAAATTTTTTACCAGATGCTGCAGATGACATCGGGTTCATTTAAGCCTAGATTATTGTGCCGCTCTCCGGGCTTGCTTACCATCCCACTTGTCCCCAAGCCATGCCGCTCCCGACTCCCGGCGACCTCCAGGGCCAGCGTCTTGAGTTACTGAAGGAGTATCAACGCAACCCTTCCACTCGAGTCCGCAACCGGCTAGTGGAATTAAATTTGGGGCTGGTACGCAAAGAGGTTTACCTATGGGTAAATCAGTGCCAGGAAAGCTATGACGATCTGCTACAGGTAGGCTCAGTTGGGTTGATCCGAGCTGTAGAGAGGTTTGACCTAGGGAAGGGGCACGCCTTTAGTTCCTTTGCACTGCCCTACATCCGAGGGGAAATTCAGCACTACCTCAGGGATAAAAGCTACACCATCAAAATTCCCCGCCGGTGGTTAGTGCTACACCGCCAAGCCCGGCGGGTCGCTATTCACCTGCAACAAGACCTGAAGCGTCATCCTACCGACGGGGAATTAGCGGCAGCCCTAGGGATTGACTTGCAGGAATGGCGAGAAATTCAGGTTGCTTGCCAGAATCAGTCCCTGTTAAGCCTCGATGCCACTGTTGGCAGTGAGGACGAAGGTTCCGCTTCCCTAGCAGATCTATTACCTGACCAAAGGTACCGGGATTTCCAGCTAGCTCAGGAGGACCAGATGCGCCTGCAGCAAGCCCTCAACACCCTTGAGCAGCGCACCTATGACATCCTGCGCTTTGTTTTTCTCTACGACCTGACGCAAAAGGAGACCTCCGAATACCTAGGTCTTAGTGCTGTGACAATCTCTCGACAAGTTAAGAAGGGCCTAGAGGCTCTGCGTAAACTATTAGCTGAAACCCACCTGTAAGTAACCCACCTGTAAGTATTTATTACCCTAGGCCGGCCTCACCCCTTGCGGAATTCCTCCCCAGTGCGGTGAAATTACCAGTAGCGGGTGCTACCTGCCCTATAGACACCGGGTAATACTAGGGGGGCAGATATTGGATTCCTTAAGTGCTAACGCATGGAGGATCGTCCCCTAAACTTAGACCTCTGAAGCACTTGGAGACTTTGATGATGAAGATTGTGATAGTACTGATAGCTTTTCTGCTGAGCCTGATGGGGGTATGGACCCTAGGGGGGACAGGGTCCGAGCACGTGGCTTTTTCTCAGCCCCGCACCCTGATGGCCGATGCTCCACCCCAAAACGATGAGGGGACCCCCGGCCATCGTCGCTAGGTTTAGGTGCTTTGGTGTATTCTGAGGGGATGAATCTACCTCTGCGAGAGTTTCCCACGGCTTATGACCACCCCCATACTGCCCTTATCCCCTAACCGAGGGGGGGAATAATGGCACAGCTAAGGGCGGTTCTATTTGGCTTTAGTGGGGTAATTTTCCCCGATGAGGCCCTCCGGCAACAAGTGTTTCAGGAACTGCTGCTGACGGAGAATATTTGCCTTAAACTAGGGGAATATCCGCGGTATGAATGGGGCCGAGGTGACCGGGACTGCCTTGAGGGCCTGCTAAGGAAAGCTGGTCGGGCCGCCAACCGAGAGCAAACAGAAAGACTAATTCTTAAAAAGGTAGCCCTATACCAACAACTGGTGGCCAACCAGGCAAAGTTATCTACCTACTCAGGAATAGCTGATCTATTATTCCAAATTAAGGGGGCTCAGATCCCTACAGCTGTAGTCTCAGGCCGGCAGGGTGCCGAGGTAGATTGGGTGCTACAACAGGTAAACTTAGCCGGTGAATTTGCTGTGTTGATCACTGATGACCAGGTCCGAGATAGTAAACCTGCTCCAGAGAGCTACCTCAAGGCTCTGGAGCACTTGAATGCCAAACTTCCTGGCTTACAACCGCAGGAATGCCTGGCAGTAGAGAGTTCACCGGCAGGGATCGAGGCCGCCAAAGCAGCCAAGATGTCGGTGGTTGGAGTCGCCCATAACTATCCCCTCCACTGTCTACAAAGGTGGACAGACTGGGTAGTCGACTACCTAGACGACCTAGACCTGGAGAGGGTCCGGCAAGTGTTCAGCCAAAGGTGATAGGATTGCCTTAGGCTGGGGAATTAGCTCAGTTGGTAGAGCGTTGCGATCGCACCGCAAAGGTCAGGGGTTCGAATCCCCTATTCTCCATAGGTGTCCTTAGATCCCCTTTGCAGTCTCAGGAAAATAAATTATAATTGTCTCAAGGTAAAGAATCGTAAACTTTGCCCTCGACTGTGACCCATTAGTGATTCTTGTGGTTTCCCAGTTAGCAATCTTACTTACCCGAATCTTCCCCATTTTGAGGATTTTAAGCCAATGACCATAGCAGTCGGACGCGTCCAGCCGACTCGGGGCTTCTTCGATGTCCTCGACGACTG
>DAIDHW010000011.1 GCA_027451865.1 Leptolyngbyaceae cyanobacterium clean351
TCCGGGGGGCGCTTTTTGATTGCGCTAATCTATAGGCATGAGTGCCATTGTTGGTCTACTAGTTATTTTCGGCCTATGCCCTCTCCTGGGGGCTTTGCCATTGATTGGCATTCTCACCTATCTAAGCAGCGGTAAATCCTTAGATCGTTTGGGTACCGGCAATCTGAGTGTGGCCGCTGCCTTCTATCACGGTGGTACTTGGTCTGGACTGTTGGCAGTCGGCTCAGAAGCCTTTAAGGGGATTGCGGCAGTACTTCTAGCCCGACACTTTTTCCCGGGGGAGCCCGCTTGGCCATTGCTTGCCTTGAGTACCCTAGTGTTAGGACGCTACTATCTGGGAAGGGGAGCCGGAACTACAAACGTGGTTTGGGGTTGTCTAGTAGCTGCCCCGGTGACCAGTTTCTTCACCCTACTCCTTGGTACTCTGGGGTTTACCCTAGTGCGAGAACGGCGCTGGGCTCGCCTGGGGGTGTTGGGCTTGTTTGTGGCAGTTACAGTTCTGCGCCATGGGAATGACCCGGCCTTGGTGGTGGCAGCCTTGGTCTTAGCGGGAGTTTTAGCCCTGGTTTATCAGCACCTGCCTGACGACCTGGACCTACCGGAACCTCACCAATCCCCCAGTTCTCAGGCCATGTTTAAGTTTTTTCGGGGGGACCGCAGTTTAGTGTCCCTAGAACGCCCCCTAGACCCGCAGCGCTTCGGAGCCAAGGCTGCCACCTTGAGCCGGCTGCGGACTTGGGGTTACCCCGTCCCTCCCGGATGGGTGTTAGCCGCCGGAGATGACCCGGAACCTCTCATCTCCTTCCTTGAGCCATCCCTCAGCCATCCCTTGGTAGTGCGCTCCTCAGCCCTCGGGGAAGATGACATCTCAGCCTCCAGCGCCGGTCAGTATCAGACTATCCTGCAGGTGGTGGACCGACCCGGCCTAGAAAAAGCGATTCTCACCTGTTTTGCCTCCTATAGTGACCCAGTGGCCGAGCGATACCGCCGGGATCGAGGGCTCCAGGAAGCCAGTATGGCCCTAGTGATCCAACCCCAGATCAACGGGGTTTTTTCTGGGGTGACTTTCAGCCGCAATCCCGTGACGCGTCAGGGTAGTGAAGTGGTTGTTGAAGCTTTACCAGGACCCGCTAGCCTAATTGTCTCGGGCCGAGTCACCCCTGAGAGCTACCGGGTAACGCTCCCGCCCGTGGATTTCAAGGACAGTTGGGTACTGCCAGAATCCGGCGGCTGGCAGGTAGACGGCCGGGGCGATGTACCACCACACCTGATTGCCCAGGTAGCTTTTTTAGCTCGCCATTTAGAGGGTCGTTACCATGGTGTCCCCCAGGACCTAGAGTGGACCTACGATGGCCAGAGCCTTTGGCTGCTGCAGGCCCGGCCTGTCACCACCCTGATGCCAATTTGGACTCGCCGCATTGCCGCTGAAGTTATCCCCGGTCTAGTTCATCCTTTGACCTGGTCGATCAATCATCCCCTAACCAGCCAAGCCTGGGGAGACCTGTTCAGGTTGGTACTGGGGAAAAAGGCTGCTGGCCTCGAATTTTCCCGCTTAGCAATCCTGCACCACGGCTATGGATACTTCAATGCCTCCTTGTTGGGGGAAATTTTCCAGCGGATGGGGTTACCGGTAGAAAGCCTAGACTTTCTGACCCGGGGTGGTTCCTTGTCTCGTCCTTCCTGGCAAGTGACCTTGAGGAATCTGCCCGGACTTTTGGCCTTGGCCAAACGCGAGTGGTCTGTCGGCCGAGATTTTGCCCGGGATTTGCGCACCTTCTTTCAGCCCGCCCTAGCGGCCCTGCACCCCCTAGGAGATAGTTCTCAAGCGGACTTGATTCAACGAGCCCGGACCCTGATCCGGCTCCTGGAGCGGGCTACCTACTACAGTATTCTGGTGCCCCTAGGGGTGGCCCTGCGGCAGGCCCTAGGGCTGATTCCCCCTGGAGCCCGAGGTTATGCCCCAGAACTAGCCGCCTTGGCCCAGGTCCAAACCCTAGCCCAACAGGTCCGACTGAAGTTTCCGCAAATTCAGGCCGAAGCGGTTTTTACCACCCTCGAGAAACATCCGGAAGGCCAAGAGTTACTCACCGCCCTTGCACAGATCAAGACCAGTTTTGGGTACCTGAGCGCTGCTGGTACCGATATCACCGTGCCTACCTGGCAGGAAGACTCAGGTCCCCTCGAGCAAATGTTTATTCAGAGTTGTGGGGGCCAGCTACCCAGCCAACTCCCCTCCCAGGAAAATCCCCGTTTGACCCTCAAAGGCCAGGTCAGTGAACTCTACAGTCAGCTAATGGCTCAGTTGCGCTGGACCTACTTGGCCTTGGCCCAGCAATGGTGTGACAAGGGAAACCTCCGAGTACCAGAAGATATTTTCTTTCTGGAGCGGCCGGAAATCGAGTCCCCAGACTTCTCCCAGTTCCCGGCCAAAATTGCCCAACGCCGGGAAGCCCACAGCCAAAATGCCAAGCTTGATGTCGTCCCCCCCCTGGTTTACGGCCAGACGCCCCCAGAGTTATACTCTCTATCCACTCGTCCTACCAGTCGCCGGTACCAAGGGGTAGGGGCTAGTCCGGGACGGGTGGAAGGGCGAGTGAAAGTGCTGCGTAATTTAACTGCCCTGCCGCCCCTTGACCGTAGCCTCATCCTAGTAGTACCCTACACGGATGCTGGTTGGGCTCCAGTCTTAGCTCAGGCTGGAGGGCTGATTGCAGCCACAGGGGGGTGTTTATCCCACGGGGCCATCATCGCCCGGGAGTATGCAATCCCGGCGGTGATGGATATTCAGGAGGCCATGGCTATTTTTGAAGACGGGCAGTTGGTGCGCCTTGATGGGGAAAGGGGTGTGGTAGAAATTCTGGCTTTGCGGCTATGATGAAAAGGCTTAGACGGGATGTAGCGCAGCTTGGTAGCGCATCTGCTTTGGGAGCAGAGGGTCGCAGGTTCGAATCCTGTCATCCCGATTTTTAAATGCAGTCGGCTTCGAAGGCCCCCGGGACATACTCCCAAAGCTCTAACTTCTGGTCAGGGCGCCTGCTCACCAAGGCCACATCAAACCGGCAGGCATAGTCAGACCATTGGGGATAGGCTCCCAAGAAAGCGATAGCAGCTTGGGTGAGATGTTCTCGTTTTTTGGGGGTGATAGCCAAGCGTCCCCCCTGGTCCCAACTGCCGCGGCTGCGAGTCTTCACCTCCACAAGGGCGATTACTAACTCCTGGCGGGCAATTAAGTCTATTTCTCCCCCTCCGCCGCGCCAGCGCTGCCTGAGGATCTCCCAGCCCTGGGCGCTCAGCCAGTCGGCCACCACTGCCTCACCCCGGGCTCCGAGGGTAGAGTCTCTGGGCATGTCACACTCCCCACGTGGGGGGAACACAATCGTGTATCCTGGGATGGTTATGTCGAGTTGTATTCGGAACCATCCATAAGAGTAAAAAAGATCTAATCTCTTTCCCCACAGCCCACTTGAATTTACAATTTTCTTGCACCCTAATCTCCCTTGGTTATGAATGATCAAAATAAACAAGAATTAGAAGCAGCCGATAAACCGGTAGATTCCTCTCCTCCTGGCCCTTCTCTACCTATCTCTAGTCCCATGACCCACAATCCTCAATCTAGTCAGCAACCCGGAGACCGCCCCCCCCTCACCGCTGAGCAGGTCAGCGCCCTTAGCAAGCAACTGCTAGAGTTTATCCAGCAGCTGCCCGTTTATATGTTCAACACCTTTCAAACCAGCCCCCTGCGCACGGCTGGTCTAGTTCTGGGGGCTATCTTTGGGGTCAAGCTTGGCTTTGCCATCCTTGATGCCCTTAACGATATTCCCCTAGTATCTCCTACTTTTGAACTAGTGGGGATTGGCTACACGGCTTGGTTCACCTACCGTTACCTGCTCTTCGCCCCCAACCGCAAGGAGCTCGGTGAACAGATCGATACTATCAGCGCCAAGATTCTTGGCAAAAAAAATAACTAAATGAAGCCAGGGGAGCACCCTAGTTTCAGCAGGTGTAATAACTCTCTCGCCTTGATGGAGGACGAGGTTGGGTTAGTCCCGGGAGGTTCCCAGCTATTGGGAACCTCCTGATGTTAAGGCTTTTGATTAGCGGTAGAGCCGGCTTACATCCACTTCCCGCTGGGAGTCAGTAATCCGGCGAGGTCCGCCAGGCAGGTGTGCGCGCTGCTCTGGGACCCGCGCTGGGGCAAGTTTAGTCTGGCTCCTGGCTTAAAGGGGCGGATCTACGAGCGGCGGAGTAATTTGTCTCCCGACATCCTTTCCCTGATTTGTTTTGCCACGAACGGCCAGATCCCAAGTCCGGGGGGCTTCGACTGCCATTTGGTTAAAGGCTGTTGTCTTGCTTGGTAAGGGGGATTGCTGGCATGGGGGGTAATCAGAGTTACTTACTCAACAACGGTTAGGGATATCGGGTAGTAACTATCAGGAAGTCCTTCCAGACCCCAACTATCAGCCATCCCAGGACTACGGGGGGTGAGGGCCTTGACTGCACCTGCAGCGGGATGGTTGAATTTACCGGACTGACGAGAGGTTGGCTGCATTTGAGAAATCCTTACCTGGGGACTGGTGTCAGTGCCGGGGCTGTTACTGGGATGAGCATGGGTCAGCGGGGGGTTAGAGCGCGCCTCTAGACCGGTGATGTAGGGGCTGGGGACAAACTAATGTACAGTTTCCATGAAGTCAGCTTTGAACCCTTAGCAGCCCCCTCCTAGTCCAGACCCTGGCCTTCACCCGTGGCGGTCGGGAACCTGTGATGCTCTTCGGGCGGGAGTGGCTTTGTTGGGGGAGGGCAGCAAAGGGCAGGTTAAAGACCGGAGGGCTATTCTGGTAGTGCAGCCCTCGAAGCCGGGGAAAACTGGCGCCCCTGCCGTAATCCCCTCGGCTGTCAATTGTTCTTCTCCATCAAAACTATAGTGCAGCCCTCGAAGCTGGGGAAAACTGGCGCCCCTGCCGTAATCCCCTCGGCTGTTAATTGTTCTTCTCCATCAAAACTATGCTGAAACAACTTGAAGACCTGACCCGGACGGTTCGTAATCTGCACACAGTTATGGACCTAATCAAGTCTATGGGGGAGAAAACCGAAAACGTCTTTGATATTGAGGATAACTTCCGGGATAGTGAACAGATGGAAGCCTGTGTTAATCGGGTGAAGGCAATCCCTGGGGCTAAGGCCATGCTGGAAGAGCGCTACATGGGCCCTGATATGGACCTGGTAGCCTTATCCCAACTACCCCGCGGCACCCTGGGGCACAGCTACGCCACCGTCATGAATGCCCTAGGCTACGACCCTAACTTCTACCGGCGGCGAGTCGTGGAAACCGATGGCGACTGGGTGACTATGCGTCTGCGCAAGACCCATGATATTGGTCATTTGGTCACTGGCTTTGGTCCTACCGGTGGTGAATCGGGGGTGTTATCGATCCAAGCTGTGCAGATTGGTTATCCCATGTGCGTCCTTCTGCAGGCGGCTAGTCTTGCCCTGGCCCTCAAACTTCAGCCGGAAAATCTCCCAACTATTACTAGCCAGACAGCCCGCGGCATGGGCATGGCCCTGGAGATGCAACCCTTAATTGCCCAGCGATGGGAAGAGGGGTGGGACAAACCCCTCAGCCGGTGGCGCCAAGAGCTGGGAATCACAAATCCGGTTATTGAGGAGTCCTACAGCCTGAAAAACCGCCTCCCGGGTCTAGACCTGGACTGGTAGGCTACGGGGTTGATAGCCTCGAGGGGTGGCTGCTGTGTCCCTTGGCAGATCCCCTGAGGTTCCCTCCTTGACAAACTTCCCCAGGGTAATCGCTACAATATGGGTTATATCAACAGACTTAGCGCCCCTGAATCTGTTTTCCTCCGCTTCAACTCTAAGGTTTATCCATGCTGCAGTCCCTCTTTCGGCGGCCCCTTAAATTTGCATCCTCCTCAGGACTGCTGTTACTCTTGGGAGTGACTTTAGGGGTGGCTCCGGCCCGGGCAGACCAGGTTCCTCCTGCCCTTACTACCCTACTGACCCAACTTGACCAAGCCGCCTCCTCCCAAAACCTCTCGGGAGTCCTAGGCTACTTTAGTGCTAACTTTACTGGCAGCGATGCTCTGAACAAAGACGGCCTTAAAAGTAGTCTCCAGTCCCTGTGGCAGCAGTATCCCCACCTGAGCTACCACACGGAGCTGATCAAGTGGCAGCCCCAGAGAGACGGCTATACTACTAAGACTCGAACAACGGTCACCGGGGCAGATACAGTGCAAGGAAGGCTAGTCAATCTGCACGCCACAATCGTCTCACGGCAAACGATCCAAAACCAGCAAATTACCTCCCAGACTGTCCTGGAGGAACAAAGCCAAGTCAGCTTCGGTGACCAACCGCCTACGGTACAGGTCCAAGCTCCGGCGCAGGTGCGAGTTGGGTCAACCTACCCCTTTGACGCTATTGTCCAAGAGCCCCTAGGGAACAGTTTGCTGATCGGTCTGGCCACGGAGAGCCCCGCTACCCCCGGCAAATTCCTTGCCCCTGCTCCGGCTGATCTATCCCTGCTGGATATGGGCGGTCTGTTCAAGGATGGCACGGCCCCTGGCACCCCCCAAACTCTCTGGTTATCAGCGGTGCTTCTGGGGGAGAAGGGGGGAGTCTTTATCACCCGGCAGCTAGACGTCGGTCCTCTGACTAAAGACCATGGAAGTTAAATCCTGACAGGGCAGTAAATTCAGAGGTCAGGAGCTTTGGGGAAACATCGCCACCCCTGGTTGTGGGCATTGGGGGCACTGGTGGTATTGGGGGGGGCAATTTATCTCTGGCGGCGGCCGACGACGCCCTCTGTAGACTTAGCAGCCTTGACAGTGCCAGTGCGCCAAGCTGACGTCACCCTGCGGATCCCTGCTAGCGGTACCGTAACCCCCGTGCACACGGTGAACCTTAGTCCCAAGACTGCCGGATTGCTATCGGCCCTGTACGTTGACCAGGGAGATAGGGTGTACCGAGGAGAAGTACTCGCTCGCATGGAAAGCCAGGATATCTATCCCCAACTGCTGCAGTTTCAAGGGGTGCTTAGGCAAGCCCAAGCTAACCTGCTCCAGCTTGAGCATGGTAACCGTCCCCAAGATATTGCCCAGGCCCGGGCCCAAGTCAACCAAGCCCGGGCTAAGCTCCAGGCGGCTCGAGCCCAGTTCCGCCTAGACCAGGAGCGCCTTAATCGTAATGCCTTATTGGCGAGCCAAGGGGCCATTAGTCGAGATACCCTAGACGGGTTTCGCACCAGCGCCCAAGCTTCCCAGGCGGACCTTGCCTTGGACCAAGCCGCCCTCCACCAAGCCCAAGAGCAGCTGAGCCTAATGCTTGCGGGTACTCGACCAGAGCAGATTGCCCAGGCCCAAGCCCAAGTTTTACAGGCGGAAGGCCAGTTGGAGGCAGTCAAGGTCCAGCTGAGTGACACATTGCTGCGAGCGCCCTTTAACGGCATTGTTACCCAGCGCTATGCTGAGCCCGGGGACTTTGTTACCCCTACCACCTCCGCCTCTAGCACCGCCTCGGCCACATCCACCTCCGTAGTAGCCCTGGCGGAGGGCCTAGAGGTGTTAGCCAAGGTACCCGAAGTAGATATCAGTGAGGTCCACACCGGTCAACTGGTGGACATTGTGGCTGATGCCTATCCTGAGCTAGTGTTCCGGGGCCGGGTGCGGCTGGTGGCCCCCGAAGCAGTCGTAGACCAGAATGTCACCTCCTTTCAGGTCCGGGTCTCCCTCCTGACCGGCAGTCAAAAATTACTCTCGGGGATGAACGTTAACCTGTACTTCCATGGCCAACACCTCCGCCAGGCGTTGCTAGTACCAACGGTAACTATCACTACCCGGGGTGGCCAGACCGGCGTCCTAGTACCCGGGGCCCAGAACCAACCTCGCTTTCAACCCATCACTACGGGCCCCTCAGTCAAGGACCAAACCCAGGTACTCCAAGGTCTGGGACCGGGAGAGCGGGTGTTCATCCAACTCCCCCCCGGGGAAACCCTCAAGGATATCCTCAAGGAACCCTAATGCGACTGTGGGAAAGTGTACAGATGGCGGCTCAGACTCTACTTGCCCATAGGCTGCGCAGCTCCCTGACTATGCTCGGAATAATCATCGGCAACGCCTCAGTAATTGCGGTGATTGGCATCGGCCGGGGCACCCAGCAACTAGCAGCCAGTCAGTTTGCTTCCCTAGGACCGAACCTGATTTTCATCACCCCCGGCACCCCCATAGCCCAGCAGCGTACCTTCACCCTCCCTAAAACCTTGGTGTACGCTGACGCCCAAGCCATTGCCACCCAGGTGCCGGCGGTGCGAGAGGTTACCCCCCAGATTCAACAGCAACTGCCAGTGGTCTACGGCAGCCGCAATACTAGCACCCTAGTAGTGGGAACTACCCCCAACTTTACTGTCGTGCGCAGTTCTCCCGTGGCTCAAGGCCGATTCCTCAACCAGTCCGATCTAGACCGAGACAATGCTGTAGCCGTGCTGGGCACGGATACGGACCACGCCCTCTTTGGCAGTCGTAACCCCATTGGCCAGGACGTACGCATTAACAATCTCAGTTTTCGCGTGGTGGGATTGATGCAGGCTAAGGGCGCCTTCCTTGGCAATAGTCAAGACGACACTATCTTCATCCCCATCACCACCATGGGCAACCAGATCGTCGGCAACACCTCCCCCTACGGAATGGAAGTTACCTTCATCTCAGCCATGGCCAAGAATTCTCAAAGTATTGACGCTGCGGAATTTCAGATCACCAATCTCCTGCGACTGCGGCACAAAATTGTCACCGAGGACGACTTCACCGTCCGCACCCAGGAAGACATTCTCAGCATCGTCGGCAACATCACCGGGGCCTTGACCCTGATGTTGACCTTCATTGCCGCTATCTCCCTACTAGTAGGAGGGATCGGAATTATGAACATCATGCTGGTCTCGGTGCACGAGCGTACCCAGGAGATCGGTTTGCGCAAGGCGATCGGAGCGCGGCAGCGAGATATTCTGCAGCAGTTTATTTTAGAAGCGGTAATTCTCTCTGCCCTTGGGGGGCTTTTGGGCACCCTGATTGGGGGTGGGGTGGTGGTGCTAGTAGGCTCGCTTACCCCTCTACCCGCCAGTGTTTCCCTGGTGGCAGTGTTTCTAAGCGTCAGTGTATCTGGGGGAATCGGCCTGGTGTTCGGGGTGGTTCCAGCCCGCCAAGCCGCCCAACTAGACCCGATAGTAGCTCTGCGCAGCGCCTAGATATGGATGCCGCACTCGGTTTTACCAGTCCCCCGCCAGCGGCCTGCCCGTTCGTCTTCCCCGGGAGCAACGGGGGTAGTCAGGGGCTCATCTCCGATGCTGGCGTAGCCCCGGTCGTGGAGGGGATTGTAGGGGACATGATGCTCAGCCACATAGGCCCAACTGTCCGCCCGGGTCCAGGAGGCCAGGGGATTCACCTTCAGACGGCGGGCACTATCTAATTCAAAAACCGGCATATTGGCCCGGGTGACAGCTTGGTCGCGGCGGCGGCCGGTGATCCAAGCTAAGGTCTGCAGTTCTTCTAGACCTCGCTGAAGAGGCTCAATTTTCGTCAACTGGTGAAACTTGCTCACGTCGGTATCCCACAGCTGCTCCCCGTAAAGGGCAGCGAATTCAGCCCGGGAATTTACGCCCGGGGTTTGGTAGGTGTGCAGCTGGAGGGAGTACTGAGAATCGACTTTTTGCACTAATTCCAGAGTTTCCGGGAAGTGGTGGAGAGTTTCCAGAAAGAGTACAGGTATTGGCCGCCCCAGCTCCCGGTAGAGAATATCCGTAATCACTAGGTCATCGACGTTGAAGGCGCTAGTTTGGATCAACCGGTGGTTAGGAATATTAAGAACGCACCAGCCGAGGATTTTAGCCGGGCTAGCTTGGTCAAACTCTCGGTTTAGGAGCTCTAGGTTTAGTTCTAGGGAAGAAAGGGGAGTGGCAGCAACGGATGTTACACTCATAGGGTCTTGGGGAAAGCTGGTGGAACGTACTCGAGGGTAATTGTACAGTATCTTGAGCGGAAAATGCAGAATTATTTTTCCCTAGCTCAGGTCTGGAGGCATTGGAGCTGCCGGGCGGTACCCATAATCTTAACATAAATTTAATTTCTGGTTCCCCCCGTTGACTTTCCCTGGCATAGAAGATGGGGGATGTTAATCCTTAAGCTACAACCCCTGGGTCAGATGGTAGCGGTGTCCGAACTTAAACTTACAACTCTCGGAGCGTTATGGACCTTTCTCCTCTTTTCCTGGCGGTCTTTTTAGGTTTGCGCCATGGAGCGGACCCTGAGCACATTGCCGTGGTGGATGGTCTAACTCGCCTCCGGCCTAGTCCTTGGAATGGGGCATTATTTGCCCTTGGTCATGGCTTAATGGTGCTGCTATTGGCGATCGGCCTGGGAGAAGTGTTAGCTCCCCTAGAGGATGCTGCGGGTTGGCTGCTGCTGATCCTCGGGGGACTAACCCTAGTGAAGTTGGGGCGGGTCAGTCCCCAGTTCCATTTTTCTCTGCCCGCCTGGGTGGAAACTGGTCCCTTCCGCCTCGGGACAGCATTTACGCCGCTCCTGCTAGGAGGAGTATTTGGGGTGGCCTTAGATACCGCCGGCCAATTAGCTGCTGCTGGGACTGCAAGTCACGTTAGCCCCTGGGTTCTAGGGGGAATATTCACCCTAATGATGCTAGCCATTGAGGGTCCAGATGGCTATTGGGCTGCTCGTACCCAGTCCCAAGCCCTGACCGGGGATGGCCGGGCTCGTAAAGCCTCCTTTTTGTTGGGGATTTTAGTGGTGATTTACTCCTTTGGGCTGGGGATTTTAGACCTTACCAATCAAGACCTGGGTGGCTTTGAGACCCCTCTAGGCTTGGCCCTGGTGGCTGTCCTCCTGGGCTTGCGCTACTGGAGCCGCCGCCCCGTTTAAGCTGCTGTATTTGCCTAATACACTGGTTGTAGGCCTGCTGGCACTGCTCGAAGTCGGCGGCAGAAATCTCAGCGGTGCTAAAGCACAGGCGTCCATGGGTAGACAACAGTAGTTGCCAAGGCGGGAGTAAACGGGCCACTAAGGTTTCCAGAGCGCGGAGGTACTCGCCGTCGGTGCGACTGAGCTCGTGGGGAAGGATCTGCTGGTCGTTAAGCTGCTCGAGCAAGTTCAGGTAGAGGGCGCGACAGGCTTCACGGTAGTTCCCTTGGTGCTGCCAATAGTGGGCAGGGTACCGTTCTTCGGGGAGGGAGATGGGGTAGGCGGGAGAACGCCGCCCCCTAGTCCAGGCAGTAGCCCTTGCTAACCGATATAACTGCTTGCCAATCCAGTAGGCCAATAATCCCAACCCCAAACAGGCTAGCCAAATACACAGGTGCTCTAGCCATACGGGCCAGCCTGGCAGTCGCCAAGAGGTGGGGATCTGGCTGAACCAACTGTTAAGTTGCCACTCGATCTCCTCTTGGAGGTTACGTAGCTGCAGCTGGATTTGCCAAGGAATACTGTTGGTTTGGTAGATGGCCATCACCGAATTTAGGGAGGGGGCATAGAGTCAGTCTAGGTCCTAAGTACAACCAGTGACCAAGGCCAAAATCTTCCCTCCTTCGTCTAAACAAGGCCCAATACCCCACAATGGTTAGGAGCCAATTCTATGCCAAGGAGGGTGAATAGTGAATATCCGGTTACTGGTGCTGGACATAGATGGCACGATGGTTGGTCCGAGCAATGAGATCCGGCCTCGGGTGTTGGAGGCCCTGGCGGCAGTCCAAAGTCAAGGAATTCCCGTGGCCTTAGCTACGGGACGGATGTACCGCTCGGCGGTGCGCTTTCATCACCAGATTCAGTCCTCTATGCCGGTGATTAGCTATCAAGGGGCTTTGATCAAGGACCCCTTAACTGGCAAGGTCTACCGTCACCTGTCAGTCCCCCCACCTTTGGCCCTGGGGTTTTTGGACTACTTAGAGGAGCCCTCCCTGCGCTCAGAGGTATCTATTCACTTCTACCTCCAGGATGAACTGTACGTGCGGGAGATGTCGAATCAGACAGCCTCCTACTGTCAGCGTTCAGCCGTAGAGCCAAATATTGTCGGGGACCTACGCCGGATTGTTGACCAGGAACCAACCAAGGTGATAGCCCTGGCGGAAGACACTAGCTTAATCAAGCGGCTGCTAGTTAAACTGAGAGCCGTATATCAGCCCCAGGAGCTGTACCTCACCACCTCAGTACCTAACTTCCTAGAGGCCACTAACCCTCGCGCCAATAAAGGCCAGGGAGTCGCCTACCTAAGCGAGGAGATTTTAGGCCTTAAACCAGGGCAAGTGATGGCAATTGGTGACAACATGAATGATTTGGAAATGCTTCGTTACACTGGGGTGAGTATCGCCATGGGGGGTTCTCCACCGGACCTCCAGTCCGTGGCTACCTGGGTTGCTCCGGGGGTTGAGGAAGACGGAGTAGCCGTGGCCATCGAAAAATTTATCCTGTAGAACTCAAGGGACCACCCCCCAACATGGTACATCTAACACCTAACCCCAGCTTTAGTGTTACGGTTCGTGTGCAGCTGCCCCACCGGGCCGGCATGCTGGCAGCAGTTACCCAAGCCATCGCGGAGGTAGGCGGTAATCTAGGCCGGATTGACTTGGTAGAGCAAAACCGCTACTGGCTAGTGCGGGACTTGGCCATTGACGCCACAAGTACTGACCATGCTGAGGAAATTGTCCAGCAGATCCGCATCCTGGACCAGGTAAAGGTCATAGACGTCTACGACCGGACCTTCAAGCTCCACTACCGCGGTAAAATCACCGTCCAGAGCAAGGCACCCCTAGAACACCCGGATGACCTGGCCATGGCCTATACCCCCGGGGTAGGTCGGGTGTGCAAGGCGATTGCTAATGATCCATCCCAGGTGTATAACCTGACCATCAAAGCTAACACCGTGGCAATTGTTACTGATGGCAGTGCCGTGCTAGGCCTGGGGAACCTTGGTCCGGAGGCCGCCCTACCAGTGATGGAGGGTAAGGCAATGCTATTTAAAGAATTTGCCGGCATAGACGCTTTTCCCATTTGTCTAGATACCCAAGACCCGGAGGAAATCATCCGGACAGTTAAATACCTAGCACCGGTATTTGGCGGCGTGAACCTAGAAGATATCGCTGCTCCCCAATGCTTTGTGATTGAAGAGCGTCTGCGCCGGGAGTTGAAGATCCCAGTTTTCCATGATGACCAACATGGCACTGCCATAGTCAGTCTAGCGGCCATGATCAACGCCCTGAAGTTAGTGGGTAAGTCCCTAGCCGAAGTGCGCATTGTGATCAACGGGGCTGGGGCCGCCGGGGTGGCAGTAGCCCGGTTGCTCCAAGAGGCGGGCGCTAACCACATCGTTCTGTGTGACTCCCAGGGAATCATCCACAGCGGCCGGCCCAATTTAACAGCAGAAAAACGAGAGTTTGCCGTTTCCCAGGGGGGGTCCTTGCCAGATGCCCTCCAGGGAGCGGATGTGTTTCTGGGGGTGAGCGTGCCTGGGGTGTTGACCCCCGAGATGGTGAAGACCATGGCCCCAGGCCGGATTGTCTTTGCCATGGCTAACCCGATTCCCGAAATTCAGCCAGAGCTGATCGCCGGGGAGGCCGCGGTAATCGCCACCGGCCGCAGCGACTACCCTAACCAAATCAACAACGTCCTTGCCTTCCCGGGCCTATTTCGGGGGGCCCTCGATTGCCATGCGGTGGCCCTGACCTCTTCTATGTACCTGGAGGCCGCCTACGCTATTGCCTCCCTAGTCAGCGCCGCGGAACTGAGTGCGGAGAAGATTGTACCTTCAGTCTTTGATAAACGGGTGGCAGCGACGGTGGCGGCAGCGGTCCAGCGGGCAGCCCGTCAAGCCGGGGTCGCTAATGCTTAAGCAGTTGGTGGTCTAGCCAGGTGCTCAATACCCCTTGAATGCGCTGCGCCACCTGGGCCACTGAGCCTTGGGCGTTGACTACCACCACCCGCTCCGGTTGCGCCCGGGCTAGGTCAGCGAACCCCTGATAAACTGCCCGGTGAAATTCAATGCTGGCCTGCTCCATCTGGTCTAGGCTGCCCCGGTTCCCAACCCGGGCCAACCCCTGTTCTACCGGTAGGTCAAGCCAAAGGGTTAGGTCCGGCAGCCGGCCTCGGGTAGCAAAGCGGTTGAGGGAGCGGATTACCCGGGGAGGAATACCCCGACCATAACCCTGGTAGGCGAGGGTGGAATCGATGTAGCGGTCACACAATACTAGGGCCCCCTGGTTGAGGTAGGGGGTAATTACTTGGGCGACGTGCTGGGCCCGGTCGGCCATGTAAAGCAGGAGTTCCGCCTGGGGGTCCAGGGTTTGGGCTAGTAAAATCCGGCGTAACTGATGGCCCAACTCCGTGTCACCTGGTTCTCGAGTCAGTATAATTGGAGGGCAGAGGCGGTCTTGAGCAGCGAACCATAAGGGGAGCCAGGTTTTGGCCTGGTGCAGTTGGGTTGTTTTACCGCTGCCTTCCGTGCCCTCAAAGGTGATCAGTCTTCCGATTATTCCTGCACTTGAAGATAATTTATGGCCCGTTATACCTGTTTTTTTACCGTCGCTACCCCCCTCAGCCAATTGCGGCCCGTCCTGACCGAAGTCTTGCACGCTTGTAACCTCCCTGTGATCTACGATAGTGCTGACTACATGATGGCGCGGGAGTTGCCGGGTAAGGTTGCCTTCGCCAAGTTAGTCACCGTAGAGGTTCTAATCGACCATACTACCGCCACTGACCAGGGAGTTCAGGTAAATCTGGTGATCAAGAACGAAGAACTGCCCCTACAAATCAACAATCACTGTCGGCAAATATTTGACCAGTTACATACTCGGATATTAGAGAATTCCCATTGTCACTTGATTGCCAGCGTTGCCGACGGTGACAAGTAGTTCCATGCCTTCTCGTCCATCGATTCCGATCCTAGACTTAACTCGCCAGCACCAGGCTTTGGCTCCAGCTTTGACTGAGGCAATGGCTGCGGTAATGTCCTCTGGGGCTTTTATCGGCGGCCCGGTAGTGGAATCCTTCGAGTCTCAGTTTGCGGCTTACCTAGGGGCAGCCCACTGTGTTAGCTGTAATTCTGGCACTGATGCTTTGTACTTAGCCCTGCGGTCTTTAAATGTCGGTCCTGGGGATGAGGTGATCACTACCCCCTTCACTTTCATTGCCACAGCCCAAACTATTAGTGCCGTCGGGGCTACCCCAGTATTTGTTGATGTCCATCCCCGAAGCTTTAACCTGGATCTAGACCGGCTGCCCCAGGCCATCACTCCCCGCACCCGAGCAATTGTCCCTGTGCACCTGTTTGGTTTACCCCTAGATATGGGGCGCCTGATGGATATTGCCCAGGCCCACCGGCTAGCAGTGATTGAAGACTGTGCCCAGGCTACCGGAGCTGATTGGGAAGGTAAAAAAGTCGGTACTTGGGGTCAGATTGGTTGCTTTAGTTTCTACCCCACTAAAAATCTGGGGGCCTGTGGGGATGGGGGAGCCATGATCACCCAGGATGATGCCCTGGCCACTACTCTGAGGCAGCTGAGGAACCATGGCCGCACAGGCCTCTATAGTCACGAACTATTAGGGGTGAACAGTCGTTTAGACGCTCTCCAGGCCGCCCTCCTAGAGGTCAAACTTCCTCACTTGGACACGTGGAATCAGCAGCGCCGCCAAGTAGCTCAAGAGTACACGAGGTTGCTGGAGGGGATGAGGGGGATTGTTCCTCCCCAAGATGGGCCGGGGCATGTTTGGCACCAGTACACCCTCCAGGTTCAATCTCTGCCGGCCAATTTTGATCGGCAGTCCCTCCAGGCCACTCTGAAGGCGGCCGGCATCGCTACTATGGTCTACTACCCGCTTCCCCTCCACCTGCAGCCAGTGTACCAGCAACTGGGATATCAGCCAGGGGCATTTCCGGTGGCTGAACGCCTAGCCAGTCAGGTCTTGTCCCTGCCCATGTTCCCGGAGCTAAGACCAGAAGAACAGCAACGGGTAGTAGATACCCTCCGCCAAGCCCTGGCTCTGGAGACTAAAATCTTACTAGGTTGAGGGTTGTCTCAACCCCCTATAACCCCAGGCCCTCTTAGCAGGTGAATCATGCTTGATCTATACTACTGGCCAACCCCTAACGGCCACAAGATTACTATCTTTCTGGAGGAGTCGGGCTTGCCCTACCGGATCAAGCCGGTGGATATCACGGCTGGGGACCAGTTTAAACCAGAATTCCTAGCAATTTCCCCTAATAACCGCATGCCGGCCTTGGTGGATCCAGAGCCCCAGGACGGGGGTGCCCCGGTGACAGTATTTGAGTCTGGGGCCATTTTAATGTATCTGGCCCAGAAGACGGGTCAATTTCTTCCCGGAACTTTGCGAGAGTATCTAGAGGTCCTGCAGTGGTTGTTTTGGCAGGTGGGGGGCCTCGGACCCATGGCCGGGCAGAATCATCACTTTGTCCAGTACGCTCCCGAGCGTATCCCCTACGCCATGGAGCGCTACGTCAAGGAAACTGCACGACTCTACGGGGTCCTAGACCGGCGGCTGCAGGACCGTGAGTTTGTAGCTGGTGCCTACTCCATCGCTGACATGGCCTGCTATCCCTGGATAATCCCCCACCAACGCCAACAGCAGCGATTGGCGGATTTCTCCCACCTCCAAGCCTGGTTTGAACACCTGCAAGCGCGCCCGGCAGTCCGGCGGGCTTACCAGCTAGGTGAGCAAGTCCGGCCTACCTCGACCTAAACCTGACGGGTAGGGGCACTGCCTTGAATAATCGCCAGTCGCCACCCCTAACCCCGGCCCTTAGCCATTTGACCAGGGTCGATCCCCGATTGGGAGACTGGATCCAGGTGGTCGGCGCCTGTGGCTTGCCAGTCACGCCGATGGGGGAGCTTTATCCAGCTCTAATCCGGGCAGTTGCCCATCAGCAGCTCCATCAGGGTGCCGCCCAGGCGATACTCCGCCGCTTGGAAGAGCGAGTGGGTTGCTCCTATCCTGCCCCATCAGTCCTAGCAGACCTCCCCGAGGCAGACCTGCGCCAGTGTGGCTTCTCAGCTCGCAAAATCAGGACCTTGCGGGAGTTGGCTGGTTATTCGATTCCCACCCGTGCCCAAGCTGAGCAGTTGTCAGACCAGGCACTGATCGAACACCTTACCCGCGTTTATGGCATTGGTCCTTGGACGGTGCAGATGATGTTGGTCTTTACTCTAGGCCGGCCAGACGTGTGGCCAGTAGATGATCTGGGGGTGCGCTCTGGCTATGCCCGGGTCCACCAGTTGAACCAACTACTCTCCCCCCGAGCCCTAGCCCAGGCTGGCTCAATGTATAGTCCCTACAGCAGCACTGCAGCCTGGTACTACTGGCAGGCTGCTGACCAGGGTAAGGGGTGTCCCAGCAATTAGTCCAGGCTAGAAGGGGCCGATTCAGTGGCTTGGGCTTTAGCCATTTGCGAGCGTTTGATCCGGCGTTCTGGATCAATACCTTCAAAGGTAGGCGGCAACCAAACCCTCACCACCAGCAGAACAGCCAGCACTAGCAGCAAGGCGCAGGCGCCGAGGATCTTAGTAACGGGGGTTTCCAAGACTCCCCGGATAATAATTTCCCGCAGCACCGATACAATCGATACCTCCACAGCCACCCCGATGGATACCCGGTGCTCCTGTAGATAAATAATCAGCAGGCGAAACAACTCCACGAAAATCAGCAGAGAGAGGATATCGGAGGTGACAAGGGGAAAGTCTAAACTGGGCAGGAGCGACACAAAAACCGTCTTCAACTGCAACACCATCACGGCAAATAAGCCGATGCACAGGGAGATCACGATCAAGTCTTGAACGGTTTCGAGGCCGCGGACTAACTTCTGACGGTTGCCTGAACCAAGGCGCTCGGATAATACTTCTGTTTTTAATTCGACCTTTCCCAGGGTAGGGGAGGCGTGTCCTTGCTGTGATTTCTCTTCCATAGTACTTAAGTTAGCAGAACACGTACCAAGTTTTCCCCCCTTCAACCGCCCCCTCACTTCCAAAATAAAGAGGCGTAACCCCGGGAAAACCGGAGTAATCCATCGGAGCGCAGGAAGGCCAGGGCTTGGGGGTGGTGGCGCAGGTGAGCATCCCAAAAGGCTAGGACGGCGGTTTTAATGTAGGAGTGGACCGGGGTGGCGGCCGAGTCGCGGGGGGCTAAGTTCTCTTCCCCGTAGGAGAAATGGCTAGCACCAGCCAGCAGTAGGTGGTACTTATTTCCCGGGCTACTGTGGATAAAAGCCTCCAAGCGCCAACTAGGGGGCTTCTTGTCGCGACTAGAGGTGCCAGGACCGACACTCCAGCCCACATCCCGGGTTCCGCTGATGGTCATTAGGGGACGCCGGATCGCTCTCCAGGATTCCCGAGTTAACCCATTGCCTGTGCCTTGGGGGGAGATGGCGAGGAATGCCCCGGGGCGTTGGTCTACCAGGCGGTCTCCCGGGGTGTCGGGCAAATCCAGAGCTGCTCCAGCTAGCAGGACAGTTACTAGAGCTCCGTAGGAATGACCCGCTACCCCAATCCTCTCCCGGTCTAGGGTACCGGGCCAAGGGAATAATCGTCGCCCAATTTCCCCGAGAGAGTCAATAATGTATGTGATATCCCGAGGCCGCAGGGACAGAAGACCAGGATTATCCATGTAGGTGCGAATTTCGATCAGGCCCTTTTCCCTCAGAACGGCGGCGTCCGTATCCAGGTGGGTGGGATGGATACATAGGTAGCCGTGACTGGCCAGGTGATAGCTAAGGTAGGAGAAGGCATCCTTAGTGCCCCCAATCCCATGGGAGAAAATTATTACTGGTGCCAAGCCAGGCTGCTGGGGCAGGTATATCCTTAAAGGAATTGACCGACTGCGTCCCTGGTCACTCAGGGTGAGGGTGGGAAGAATCCGGACTGGGCAAGAGGCCGCTGCTGCCGGATAGAAAGCCATGGGCCGCTACCGGGGCTTGGGGTGGGAGTGCCCCCAACGCCAGAGGACTAGGGCGGCCAGGAGGCTATATATAAGTACTAGTATTGGTATACTCAGATCCCCTCTCCACCAGGGCCATCCCCAGCCTTCTCCGAACCAAAAGGTGCCTAGGCTGACTAGGAGGACCCCGGAGACCAACTTGATCCAGACCTCGGGAATTTGCCTGAGGTAGGCGTGCAGACAGATAACTATGCTGCCTGATAAGACCAAAGCCACCGCCGTGGCCCCCAGGACTTCTGCCCAAGCCTGGGAGGCTAGACCAAGGTTGACGACAACTAGGGCTACTTCTAGCGCCTCTAGGGCCGCACTTTTAGCCATCACGAGAAAATTTATCCAGTTAAACCCCTGGGCCTGGGGAGCTAGCTGGATGTGCTCTTTTACCAGGACATCTTCACCGATCCAGCCAGCCCGCCGACCAGTTATTAATCGTTGGAGGGACTTAATAGCCCACTTGGCGCCAAACCAAACCAGCAGCAGGCCGACGGCAACCTGCAGCCAGGACCGGGGCACAAGGACTAGTAAGCGTCCGCTGATGGTTGCCCCGAGTCCGACCGTTACAAATCCAGTTATGGTACCTATCCAGGCTTCCCGAGGGAAACCAGAGCGGCCAATGGCGTAGGCAATCGCGGCGGTTTCCAGAAACTCTACACTAGCCGCCCCCAGGGCCGCACTGAAAACACTCCCATTCATAGTCTCCTTATGCTCCCAGGTTCCAAGCGTGGTAGGCCAAGTGGTCAGCCATAAAGGTGGCAACGAAGTAGTAACTATGGTCGTAGCCGGGGCGCAGATGAAACTGCAGGTCTTGACCGGCCTGCTCACAGGCGGCCAGGAATTTCTGTGGTTGCAACTGCTGCTCCAGGAAAGGGTCTGCCCCCCCTTGGTCAATCAGGACCGGGTAGGGCAGGGGCCGTTGGAGTACCAGATCAGTGGCATCGTAGGCCCGCCAAGGGCTCTGGTCCGCCCCCAAGTAGTGGGTAAAAGCCTTCTGGCCCCAGGGGCATTGGCGGGGGGCCACAATCGGGGCAAAGGCGGATAGGGAACGGTACTGCCGGGGGTTACGAAGGGCGCACACCAGGGCCCCATGTCCGCCCATGGAATGGCCACACAGGCCCTGGCGCCCTTCGTCAAGGGGAAAGTGCTCGGCGATCAGGGAGGGGAGTTCCTGGGTAATGTAGGTGTACATCTGGTAGTGGCTGGCCCAGGGGTCTTGAGTGGCATCCAGATAAAATCCCGCCCCACTGCCTAGATCAGTTGCCTCGTCTTCTCCGGGGATGCCTGTAGCTCGGGGACTGGTGTCGGGGGCAATTAGGATCAGCCCCAAGGCGGCGGCCATCCTCTGGGCCCCAGCCTTGGCAAAGAAATTTTCCTCTGTGCAGGTAAGACCCGAGAGAAAATACAAACCTGGGCGGGGTCCGGGTTGGGGGGGCACAAAGACGGCAAAGCGCATCGGTGCTCGGCAGGCCCAGGACTGGTGCTCGTAGAAGCCAACTGTGCCTCCAAAACAGGTGGACTGGGAGCGCACAATCAGATTAGCCATGAAGAATTTAGAAGGTAAGTACGGTCCGGACTCCTTCACCCCGCTGCATCATTGCCAAGGCATCGTTGATACGCTCTATGGGCATGACGCTGGTGATTAGGTCGTCAATATTGATTCTGCCGTCCATGTACCAGTCTACAATTTTGGGTACCCCAGTCCGCCCCCGGACACCACCAAAGGCCGTCCCTTTCCACACCCGCCCGGTGACTAGTTGAAAAGGGCGAGTACTTATTTCCTCTCCGGTCCCTGCTACCCCTACTACCACACTAACTCCCCACCCCTTATGACAGCACTCTAGGGCTTGGCGCATCAGCTTGACGTTGCCCACACACTCGAAGCTATAGTCAGCCCCTCCGCTCGTAAGCTCTACTAGGTGTGCCACCAAGTCCCCCGCCACTTCCCTAGGGTTAACAAAGTCGGTCATACCCATTTTTTCCGCCAGAGGCCGCTTAGCGGGGTTGATGTCAACGCCGATAATCTGCCGAGCACCCACCAGACGGGCCCCTTGGATCACGTTCAGTCCGATCCCCCCGAGGCCAAACACTACCACGGTTGCCCCTGGCTCTACCCGGGCAGTATTGATCACAGCCCCCAGACCGGTGGTCACCCCGCAGCCGATGTAACAGACCTTGTCGAAGGGGGCGTCGGAGCGAATCTTCGCCAGGGCAATTTCTGGGACTACGGTGTAATTGGCAAAGGTGGAGGTACCCATGTAGTGGAATAGCTGTTGGTCTCCACAGGAAAAGCGACTAGTGCCATCGGGCATCAAGCCCTGACCTTGGGTAATCCGGATTGCCTGACAAAGATTGGTTTTACCGCTGAGGCAGTAGAGACACTGACGGCACTCTGGCACGTACAGGGGGATTACGTGGTCCCCAGGCCGGAGGGACTGCACCTGGGCTCCTACCTCCACTACTACCCCGGCTCCCTCATGGCCGAGGATAGCAGGGAATAGGCCCTCTGGGTCTGCCCCGGACAGAGTGTAGGCGTCGGTGTGGCAGACGCCGGTAGCCTTGATTTCCACCAGCACCTCTGTAGCCTGGGGGCCCTCCAGGTGGACGGTCTCGAGAGTTAGGGGCTGACCAGGAGCCCAGGCCACTGCAGCTTTGACGTCCATGCTTTATCCCTCAATAACTGGAGTATAAAGAAGCAACTGCAGGTTTGGCAATTTCCTAGGCTGGCTTGAGGCTGCGCCGTTTACTGACTAGGCGGTAGACATCAATTATGTCCCCGACTACCCAGCTATTGAAAGCCTCCGTACCCACGCCACACTCGTAGCCGGCGTTTACTTCCCGGGCATCCTCTTTCATCCGCTTGAGGGAGTCGAGAATCCCTTCGTGGACTAGGACCTTATCCCGCCGGACGCGAAGGCGGCTGTTGCGCACCAGCTTACCCGAGAGCACATAACACCCGGCCACACTCCCGCGGCCTACCGGAAACACCGCCCGGACCTCCGCTTGGCCGAGAGACTCCTCAACCATTTCTGGCTCTAGGAGTCCTTCCATAGCCCCTTGGATATCATCTAGGAGTTTGTAGATAATGTTGTATTCCCGGACATCTACCCCTTGCTGATCGGCCGCCTGCCGGGCTCCCGTCGCCAAGGTGGTATTAAAGCCCACGATCACCGCGTCACTGGCAGCCGCCAGGTCCACGTCAGTTTCAGTCACTTCTCCGGGGGCCGCCAAGAGCACCCGCACCTGCACCTCATTCTGGGGCAGTTGTTTCAGGGCGGCTAGGATCGCCTCTAGGGACCCTTGAACGTCTGCTTTCAGGACTAAATTTAGTTCCTTGAGCTCTCCCTCCTCGGCCTTAGCTGACAGAGTGTTGAGACTCACCCGCCGCGATGAGAGGGCCTGTTGCAGCCGCGAGTGCCGCTGGGCTTCACTGCGAGCTGTGGCTGTGGCCCGGGCCTGCTTTTCGTCGGGGAAGACTTCAAACTCATCCCCGGCTGCCGGCACATCTCCTAAACCCAGAACTTCCACTGCAAAGGAGGGCAGGGCTGCCTCAACCCGCCGGCCCCGGTCATCCACCATTGCCCGCACCTTACCTAAACTAGACCCGGCCACCAGGACATCCCCCACCCTGAGGGTGCCATTCTGGATTAGCAGGGTGGCAACAGGACCTTTAGCTTTGTCTAGGTGGGCTTCAATCACAGTGCCCATCGCGGGACGATCTGGGTTAGCGTAAAGGTCCTCCACCTCCGCCACCAGTAAGATCATCTCTAGCAAAGTGTCCAGGTTAGTTCTGGCAATGGCACTCACGGGCACCATAACCGTGTCTCCCCCCCACTCTTCCGGGACAAGGCCGTACTCGGTGAGCTCCTGCTTAACCCGGTCTGGCTGAGCGTCGGGCTTATCTACTTTGTTGATGGCCACCACGATAGGCACTTCCGCAGCCTTGGCATGACTAATAGCCTCAATGGTCTGGGGTTGGACCCCATCATCAGCGGCTACCACTAGCACCGCAATGTCAGTCACCCGAGCTCCCCGAGCCCGCATGGCGGTAAAGGCCTCGTGGCCCGGGGTGTCTAGGAAGACTACCTGTTGCATTTGACCCTCGTGCTCCACATCCACGTGGTAGGCGCCGATATGTTGGGTGATCCCCCCCGCCTCTCCCTGGGCCACCTTAGTTTTGCGGATCCCATCCAGAAGCGTAGTCTTGCCGTGATCCACGTGGCCCATGATCGTTACCACAGGCGGCCGTCGATGGAGATGGTCGAGGTCCTGATGGTCAAGGATTTCCCGGACCTTGCGCGCCTCAGCTTCCTGGGTAGCCATTTCTATGGTCAGTCCCAGGCCATCGCAGACGATGGTGATGGTGGGAATATCCAGCATTTGATTAATGTTGGCGGCAATCCCCTTGAAGAACAAAGTTTTAATCACCGTCGCTTCGGGCACTGCTAGGGCGTTGGCCAATTCCTGGACAGTCATTGTATTGCTATTGAGCACCAGCTTATCTGGCCGTTGGGGTGCAACCTCACTTTCCCGGCGGTCTCGCCGTCGTCCCCGTTCCGTGTCCTCACCGGCCGGCTTTTTGCTGCGAGGGGCAGCCGCCGCCGGCTTCACCTGAGCAGCCTTTTGTTTTGGTTTCGGGGGCCGGGCAATTGATAGGGTCGCTTGGACAAGGGCGGGGGGGAGTCGCCTCTCCTCTTCGGTGTTGTCCTCTTCTGTCCCCTCCACCAACTCATCAATGTCCTCAAAGACCAGGTCCGTATCCTCAAGGTCGTCGTGGCCGCGACGCTTAGTCTTTGGACCTACCTTGGCGGTCTTGTCTGTCAGGTCGAGGATATCCTCTCGGTCGTCCACATCCCGGCCCTTAGTACGCTTGGGGGGCCGGGCCGCGGTCGGCCGCTTCAGTTCCGGATCAATCAGGACATCAGCCGGCCCTGGGGCAGCTGGTCGGGCCTGAAAGCCTTCACCCGGCCGGCGGGGAGCTACTCCTGGAGCCCCGGGTCGGGCAGGTCGGGGCCGCTGCAGGTCGGCCGGTCGTGGGTCAGCCGGGTCCCGCCTCTGGGGCCGGGGAATAGGAGTCGGCAGAGTTGCTTCAGAGCGGTCTGCCTCTGGCTGAGTGCGCCGCAGAATTGGCCGCTCAGCAGTAGGAGCAGAGCGAGGAGCATCACCTAGAGCCCGGCTGACTACCGGAGCAGGATTGATCACCGGGCGGGGAGAGCGGACAGGGCGGGGAGGAGGGCTGATAGTAGTAGCCGTTTGACCTGAGTCTTCCTGGTCTTCTCCTAGGGGCTCAGGCGGCAGCTGGGACCGGGGCACAGGCTTGCGTACCTCAAGAATCTGTTGCTTCTTCTGGGGAAGCTGTAGGGGCTTGGGGTTAGAATCCCTGACGGGTGAGACGCGCGACCGGGGTTCAGGCTTATCGGGAGAGTTTTCCTTAGGGGGATGTTCCTTACTGTCGGTGTGGAGGGCAGTACGAATCTGGGCTGCCTCCTGCTCAGAAATAGTGCTGCTGTGGGATTTGACTGTAATGTTCAACCGTTCGCAAACCACTAAAATATCTTTGTTATCCAAATTCAATTCCCGTGACAACTCGTAAATTCGGACTTTGCCGCTATTCATCCCCGGTCCCTCGTCGTACCAATTGCAATTATCTGTCGCGCTGGCTGCTAATCGTAGGAGGAAGCGCCTGGATCAGAGATGTAGTTCCGGCCTCGGCTGTCAATCGTCCCCAAAGACTCTGATAGAGAGGCTTGGGGACAGATGCCTTGAGAGCCCGCTCTAGGCGACGCTTTCTCTCAGCAGTCCGCAGACAATTATCCTGGGGACACAGGTAGGCAGACCTACCCACCCCCTGGTCAAGCTCCACAGAATGGGACGGGTGCAATCGCACCACCCGCCAGAAACTTGCTTTGGAAGCAATCTTACCACAACTGACGCAGCGCCGTTCTCCTGGCCTCACGCTTCCTCCTCTAGATCCTCTTCATCCCAGGCTTGGTCCTGATGCCGAGCATCAAGAATCGCGGTCATTTTCTCATCTTCCTCCGCGGCGTTGTACTTGGCTGCGTCCTTGATGTCAATTTTCCAGCCTGTCAGACGGGCAGCCAAGCGGACGTTTTGCCCCTCCTTACCGATCGCCAAGCTTAGTTGGTCATCACCTACAAGCACATGAGCTTGGTGCTCCTCCGGGTCCATCAACCTTACATCCTGGACTCGGGCCGGACTGAGGGAGTTAGCAATGTAGGTAGCCGGGTCGGGGGACCAGCGGATCACGTCGATCTTTTCGCCCCGCAGCTCGTTAACCACCACCTGAATTCGTGAACCCCGAGCGCCAATGCAAGCTCCTACGGGGTCTACATCCCGCTCGAGGGTATCAACGGCGATCTTGGTGCGGGGTCCCACAAACCGGGAAGGGGGGTTAGCTTCACGCGCCACAGCCACAATTCGTACTACTTCATCCTCAATTTCCGGTACCTCATTGGCAAACAGATACACCACCAGACCTGCATCGGCCCGGGACACTAGCAGCTGTGGGCCACGATGAGGGGCATCAGCTACTCGCTTTAGGTAAACTTTGAAGGTGGTATTAGCTCGGTAGTTGTCGTTGGGTAGTTGTTCCCGCTTGGGTAGCTCCGCCTCCACCTCTGGCTGAGAAAAACCACTGGTAATAGCCAGGATTACTGACTGACGCTCAAATCTCAGGACCCGGGCCGACAAGACTGTCCCCTCTAGATCTTGGAACTCTTCCTGGACCATACGTCTTTGCTGGTCACGGAGCTTCTGGGCTAGGACTTGCTTAGTTTGCATGGCAGCCATGCGACCAAAGTCCCCCTGGTCAGGGGTTACATCTAGCACTACTTCACTACCCATTTGGGCCTCTTCAATCACCTCCTGCTGGACCTCCTCTAGAGAAATCTCGTGGTCAGGATCACGGACTTGGTCAACAATGATTTTGGTAGCCAGGATCCGAAAGCCGCCGTCTTCAGGGTCAAGCTTGATTTCAAAGTTATCAAAGTGATGCTCTTCGAAGTGACTGCCGTCTAGGTGCTGGGTACGCCGGTAGCGTTCGTAGCCCTTAAGGAGTGCTTCACGCAGAGCCTCCTGAACAGCGTGTTTGGGCAAGTTGCGTTCCCGGCTGATGTTGTCGATAAGATCCTTTAGACCAGGGAGGCTGACCATGGACATGAGGGGAGAATCTCCTGATGGTATTGATATTCAGTTGGGGGAGGGGATAGAGTCACTACTCGGTCCAGAGTTCCACTTTCGAGACTAGGTGCTCCGGGATGGTAATCCGGCGCCCCTTGCGGCTAAGGGTGATTCCCTGAGCTTGGCGGTTCAGAAGTTGACCGATCCACTCCTGCTCGCCCATGAACGGAGCAGTAACCTTGACCACAAAGCCCTTAAACACCGTGAAGTCACGGTCTGTGGTCAACAACTGCGAAACTCCCGGGCTAGAAACCTCCAAGACGTAGCGGTCAAGAGGTAAACCTTGCCCTTCCAAAGTCAGTTCCAGGGTCCGGCTCAGGCGTTCACAATCAGCCAAGCTAGTGTCCTGGTGAAGATTGCGAATGCTGATGCGCAGCAGGGGGGGAGATTGATGGGTGTGCAGCTGGACTTCCACCAACTCCAAACCCAGCTGGCTGGCCACGGGGGCTGCAAACTCTATAATCTGAGGAATGAGGGGGTGATTCATCAGCGGCAAAGGCTCCAATTGGCTAAGGAGAAGTGCGGGCGTGCTACCCCGAGCCAATTCTCTGGTTCACCCACCCGGACTCACGCCCTCACCCACCCAAGGCCACACCGCGGTTGTCTGGAGAGGGTTAGGAAATTGGGCAAGACTCGCCGACTCTCCTCCCAAGAGCCCAGAGGCATAACCCCAGGGGTATTAGGCGGTCCTCCTATCTTATCACTCCCTTGAGCTAGGGTGCCACCGGGGACGAATATGCCCTCTGATTATATCTGATGCAACACTGGCGGTGGCGAAGCTGGCTGGCGACTCGATTTGGTGATGGGCTACAGTAGGGGGTAGCTGGCAGACCATACTTTGAACCCATTGCGCCGTCGGTGCTGCCTGGGCCCAATTTAGTCATCAACAAGAACATCAGCAAGAATTAAACTGGCCTGCGCTTAATTTTGTCTAAGACCACAACTCTCCACCAAGCCCTATGAACCGATCCCCCCTACGTCCTCGTTGGCAACCAGTTATATTGGCGGGTAGTGCTGTGGCGGCCATGTCCCTGGCCGTCCTTGCCCCTGAATTGACCCGCACCGTACACGCGACCCTGAAAGACAGTCCCAAGGCTGTGCTGGACGAGGCTTGGCAAATTGTCAATCGAGAGTACGTAGATGGTACTTTCAACGGTGTGAACTGGCAGGCAGTCCGGCAGCAACTCCTAGACCGTCACTATACTTCCCGTGACCAGGCCTACGCTGCCCTGCGGGCCGCCTTGGCGAAGCTGCAGGACCCCTACACCCGGTTTATGGATCCGAAGCAATACCGAGCCTTAAATGATGAGACCTCTGGGCAGTTGTCGGGAGTGGGTATAGAACTAGAGGTCGATAAGAAGACTAAAATCTTGACAGTGGTGCAACCTATAAGTAATTCTCCAGCTTCCCGAGCCGGTATTAAAGCGGGTGATCAGATCCTAGCTATTGACGGCACTCCTACCTACGGCATGGATGTGGAAGAAGCCTCCAAGCTGATTCGGGGCAAGGTGGGCACTAAGGTGACCCTCCGGGTGATGAATCCGGAAGGTCATGATACCACCGTAGACCTGACCCGCGCGGTCATCAATGTACCCTCCGTAAATTACGCCCTGCGCCAGGAGGGGCCCTACAAAATTGGCTACATTCGCCTGAGTGTTTTCAGCGCCAATGCCCCCGACGAAATGGAGCACGCCATCAAAGCTCTCCTGGCCGATAAGGTGAATGGTTTCGTACTCGATTTACGCGATGACCCCGGTGGCTTGTTGGAAGCTAGCGTCGCCATTAGCCGCATGTGGATGAATTCTGGAGCAATCGTACGCACCGTTGACCGGGAGGGAGATAGTGACCAGATCAATAACAACCACACGGCCCTGACGAATTTACCCTTGGCGGTGCTTGTAGATGGAAATTCTGCTAGCTCCAGCGAGATTCTCACCGGGGCCCTCAAGGATAACGGCCGGGCCATTATCGTTGGGACCAAAACCTTCGGGAAGGCGCTGGTGCAATCCGTTCACCAGTTGTCTGATGGGTCGGGATTAGCGGTTACTATTGCCCACTACTACACCCCTAAGGGAACCGACATTAATCACGTGGGGATCGAACCTCAAATTAAGGTGAGCCTAGATAGTGCTGCCCGGCAGCGGCTAGCTGCTGACCCCCAATTGATCGGCACTGATGCGGACCCTCAGTACGCCCGAGCTGTGCAGGCCCTAGAACAAACCGCGCTTACCCAGACGCCAGTGAAGCAGAGCAACTAAGCAAGGCTGCCCGCAACTTGCCTTGGTGCTGGCGCAGCAGGCCTTCTGCTACGCAGCGGCTGACCCCTGCTGCCTGCATCAGCAAGGCTGTCTTTACAGACCCGCCACTTGCCTCAAGCAGCCGGCGGGAGCTCTCCCGGTCGAGCCCAGTTAAGTCTTGGAGGATTTTCAAGGCTCGGTCGTGGAGTTTTTGGTTGCTGACTGCCATGTCCACCATCCGGTTACCATAAACTTTTCCCAGACGCACCATCACTGCCGTAGAGAGGGTATTCAAAACCATTTTGGTCGCTGTACCGGCTTTTAGTCGTGTAGACCCAGCGAGGATCTCGGGTCCCACTAAAACCCGAATGTCTACGTCCACGGCGACAGCCACAGCACTAGGGGGGACGCAGGCGAGAAAAATAGTGGCCGCTTCCTGCTCTCGAGCTGCTCCGAGGGCTCCGTGGACGTAGGGGGTAGTCCCGCCAGCGGCAATACCCATCACCACGTCTTGCCGAGTAACTCCCCCCTGGGCGATTGCTAGGGCCCCAGCCGTCGGGTCATCCTCCAAGCCCTCGGAACTGCGCACGAGGGCAGGGGGGCCGCCAGCGATAATCCCTTGGATAAGGTCAGGGGGGGTGCAAAAGGTGGGGGGGCACTCAGATGCGTCTAAGACTCCGAGGCGGCCACTGGTCCCGGCCCCCACATAAAATAGTCTCCCTCCCTTGTCCAGGCGGGCAGCTGTAAGCTCAATCGCTGCCGCCACCTGTTCGCGGGCCTCAGCCAAAGCCTCTACCACCCTTTGATCCTCACGGGCAAACAGGTCCACCAAGGCTAGGGTAGACATTTGGTCTAGGTTGTGACTGGCAGGGTTAGGCTGCTCAGTCAGGAGATGGCTACGGCTGAGGTTCAAAGCAGTTCTTCTAAGCGCCGGCGGAGGTCATCCGTAGTTGATGCCTGGGGCAGATTCTGGGGGGGAGGTGCTAATAGCAACCGCTCTGCTTCCGTACTAGGCAAGAACCCGGCCGGCACCAGCTGCCACTCGTAGTCCATTTGCTCGATTTCCTCTCGGTCTATGGCCTCTACCGTTAAGGGAGGAAAGTCTTGGGCTTCTAGGAGGAGAGCATAGCGAGTGGCATCATCTTCCGACTCAAACATCAGCACGACGTTGCGGTCACCGACAGTCAGAGAATGAACTGCTTCATTATCCTGGCGAGCATTGTGCAATAGGAGATAAACAAGCATAGGTCAGCAGTGAAGGAAGACCGAACAACCCCGGTACACACCGGGGGGGATTCGTTGGGTTTAGTTGCCGAGGCTCTGCCAGTCAACGTCGACCCCTTCAATCATCAGGCTGGAGTTATATAGCTGCAGAATGATCAGCAGGAATACGAAGAATAAACCCATAAACACGGCCATAAGCCCAGTGGTGCCCCAACCGGGGGTGACCTTGCCATACTCAGAGTTGAGGGGCTTGAGCAAATTTCCTAGACGAGTCTGTTGCGCCATACTAATGATCCTCAGAAGATTAAACTGGCTTTAACTTTCCGTAATATTATAGGAGAATCCTCTGCCCAAGATTACTCCTCCATGGAACCTGCAACAGTTCTTAGTATTTCCATTGCCGTGGCTACAGTGGCAATTACCGGTTTTCTTGTTTATGTGTCTTTTGGTCCCCCCGGCCAAGAACTGCGTGACCCCTTTGAGGAGCACGAAGACTAGCCGGCCAGATATTCCTTCACCAGAGCCCTTTGCTTACGTAGTTTGCTCAGGGCCTCCCGTTCGATTTGACGCACCCGCTCGCGGCTGATGTGCAGGTGATCACCAATTTTGGCTAGGGTCAAGGATTGGCCGTCCTCTAGGCCGAACCGCAGGGCCAGCACCTGCCGCTGCTGGGCAGTCAGGTCAACCATCATGGCTTCGAGTTCTTGGCGCAGGGAAGACTGAAATACTAAGTCTTCCGGAGAGGGACTTGCATCTTCCAAAAGCTCACCCAACTCGGTATCCTGGTTATCCCCAAGACGCAGATCGAGGGACAAGGGCTGCCGACTGCGGTCTAGGTACTCACGTACTTGTGCTGAGGTGAGCCCTAACTCTGCTGCTAGCTCACTAGGGGTAGCCGCCCGGCCAAGGCGCTGGGATAACTGGCGTTGAGCCTGCTTGATCCGGTTGAGTTTTTCGGTAATGTGGATGGGCAACCGAATTGTCCGACTCTTCTCGGCGATGGCGCGAGTAATCGCTTGGCGGATCCACCAGTAGGCGTAGGTGGAAAAGCGGTAACCCCGGGTAGGGTCAAACCTTTCTACTCCCCGCTGCATGCCAATAGTCCCCTCCTGGATCAAGTCAAGCAGGTCTATGTTTCGCTTGGTGTATTTTTTAGCGATGGAGACTACCAGACGCAGATTCGCTTCTACCATCCTGCGCTTGGCCTGTTGTCCCAATTCCAAGGTATCCTGCAGGCTTGATGCAGATAACCCAACGGCGGCGCTCCACTCCTCGAGAGTGGGTTCTCGCCCTAGCTCTTGCGCTAGAGATGTCTTGCGGCGCTGCAGCATCACAACCTGTTGGACTTGCTTGCCGTAGATGATCTCATCTTCTTGGCTGAGGAGGGGAACACGGCCAATTTCACGCAGGTAGGTGCGCACTAGGTCAGAGGAGGTTTGGGTGGTCTTCATAGGGCTTGGCCTGAGCTAGGTAAGCGATGATATAGGGGAAACTTAGGATAAGTGGTTACAAAATTAACAATTCCTCGGCAGGAGCGAGGGGGACACAGCCTAGGGACGAAAGAGTAGGATTGGAGATAGCCTCTGCCCAGGGTCTTCGCTACTGACTCCTGGCTGCACTGTTGGAAGCCAGGCGCTCTAAATTAATGTGCTTCAATAATCTTAACATTACTCCCGTCGATAACCCAGTTACCCTTAATGATCGATTTGTTTTTGACGGTCTCTGGAGATAGACCTCCGGATAACCTGTCTGGCGAGACGGGCTGATCCTTTGCCCGGGATTCTGGTTAGGATCTGAGGAGGTTTAGGAAGATTACCTGGGCATGGCTTAGGTTACCCTCATTTGTCGTGAAGATTATCCTCCAGGCCTGGCAGGAACTCCCAAACCTTAGTTCTCTGAATTGAGTTTCTAGTGAGGATCTAATATTATGACCGAGGCAAAAAATATTTTGGGCGGGCCTCTGCGGGATTGTTGTACTGACCCAATGACCGGCTACTATCGGGACGGCAAGTGCAACACTGGGGCAGGGGATACTGGAGCCCACGTGGTTTGCGCCCAGATGACGGCAGAGTTTTTGAGTTTTAGTCGCTCCCGGGGTAATGACCTAATCACCCCCATGCTCATGTACGACTTCCCAGGCTTAAAGCCCGGCGACCGGTGGTGTCTGTGTGCCGCCCGCTGGCAGGAAGCCCTAGAAGCAGGGGTGGCGCCGCCGGTAATTTTAGAGGCTACCAATGCGGTCACCCTAGAGCACCTAGACTTTGCGGACCTCAAGCAGCACGCCTTGCCAGTTTAAAGGCTGTGGTAGCCAATCCCTAGGTAGCGAAAACCGGCTGCTTCTAGGGTTTTGGGGTCTAGGAAGTTGCGACCATCGATCAGGACGGGATTATCCATCAGGCTGGCTAGGGCGCTGTAGTCTAGGTGACGGAACTGCTCCCACTCCGTCGTCAATACCAAGGCGTCACAACCCTTACAAAGGTCCTCAGGATTCGCCTCAATCACTACCCCAGAGGGTTCAGCTTGGGTCCGGCCCTGGGAGATGACCGGGTCGTAGGCCTTTACCCGGGCTCCTAAACGGTTGAGGTGGTCGGCAAGCAATAGGGCCGGGGCATCCCGCAGGTCATCGGTATCCGGCTTAAAGGTCAGGCCGAGAATGCCGATGGTCTTGCCGTTGAGAATTTTGAGGGTTTGTTGGAGCTTCTCGACGACGACCCAGCGTTGACGCTGATTGACACTGACTACTGCCTTGAGGAGTTGGGCGTTGTAGCCGTAGTCATCGGCGGTGTGGATCAGGGCGGCGACGTCCTTAGGAAAGCAGGAGCCTCCCCAACCAATCCCGGCCCGGAGAAATTTTTGGCCGATCCGGGAGTCAAGGCCAATCCCGCGGGCGATTTGTTGCACGTCTGCCCCTACCCGGTCGCAGATATTGGCGATTTCGTTGATAAAGCTGATTTTGGTGGCCAAAAATGCATTGGCAGCGTACTTAATCATCTCCGCTGAGTTCAGGTCCGTAACTACCACGGGGACTGACTCAGGTGCGCCGGGCGGAGCCCAACCCGGGACCTGATGATGGACGATGGGGGCATAGAGGGTCTGCATCCAGCGGAGGGCGCGCTCACTACTGCTGCCAAGGACGATCCGGTCAGGGCAAAAAGTATCTTGGATCGCTACTCCTTCGCGCAGGAACTCGGGATTACTGACCACATCAAAGTCCACGGACTGGGAGGAACCCCGGGTCCTACAACCCTCCAGGATCAGCATCCTCACCCAGTCTCCGGAGCCAATGGGCACAGTTGATTTATTGACAACCACACGATACCCCGGGGTGAGATGCTCACCAATCCCCCGGGCCACTGCCTCTACGTAGCTAGTGTCACTGGCTCCTCCGGATAATGCCGGTGTCCCGACAGCGATAAAGAGGATTTCTCCATGGGCGACCCCCAGGGCTACATCGGTGGTAAATTCTAACCGACCTGCCTTGAGGTTGTCTTGGAGGAGTTCCCCAAGGCCTGGCTCAAAAATAGGGGATAGGCCTTGTTTAAGCAGAGCAATTTTCTGGGTGTTGTTGTCCACACCTAGGACCTGGTGGCCAATATGGGCCAGACATACTCCTGTCACTAAACCGACATAGCCGGTGCCAATTACGGAAACTCGCATACGGTACTAGTACACTATAGGTAAGAGCTCTCGGTCCCCAACCGCTCCTGAAAGTAGGCGATCGTAGTCCGCAATCCTTCCTCTAGGGCCACGGTTGGCTGCCAGTCGAGCAGCTGGCGGGCGCGGGTGATATCCGGCTGTCGCCGGCGGGGGTCATCCTGGGGTAGGGGCCGCATTTCAATGGGTAGATCCGGGTTGATCATGGCCCGGATCCTTTGGGCAAGTTCTAGGACCGTAAATTCTCCGGGGTTGCCCAGGTTAATTGGTCCTGGGTATTCTCCATCCATCAGGGCGCGCAAGCCTGACACTAGATCCGAAACGTAGCAGAAACTGCGGGTTTGGCTGCCATCTCCGTAGACTGTGAGGGGTTTTCCCTGCAGGGCCTGGACAATAAAGTTACTCACGACTCGGCCATCATTTTCCAGCATCCGGGGCCCGTAGGTGTTAAATATCCGAGCCACTCGGATCTGCACCTGGTGACGACGATAGTAGTCAAAGGCGAGGGTTTCGGCAATTCTTTTCCCTTCGTCGTAGCAGGCCCGCTGACCGATAGGGTTAACGTTACCCCAATACTCCTCAGTTTGGGGGTGCACTTCTGGGTCACCGTACACCTCCGAGGTGGAGGCAAGGAGGATTCTGGCTTGGAGGCGTTTTGCCAAGCCCAGCATATTCATGGTGCCCACAAAGCTGATCTTGGCGGTCTTGATGGGGTTGCGCTGGTAGTGGACCGGAGAGGCTGGGCAGGCCAAGTGATAGATCCGGTCTACTTCAATGTGTAGGGGATCAGTAATATCATGGCGAATCAACTCAAATTTCGGATGGCCGATCCAGTGGTGGATATTCGCCTTGTGCCCCGTATAGAAGTTATCAAGACAGATCACCTCTTGGGCTTTTTCCATCAGGGAGTCTATTAGATGCGAACCAACAAAGCCCGCCCCTCCCGTTACCAGAACTCGCATAGAGTTTTAGTTTAGGTAGTAATTGGTCATAAATTTCACCAACAGGCGCCCCGGAGGGCTGGGGATGTCGGTGAGTGCAAGGCCATAAACTGACGTTCGGATTTTCCTGGGGCGCTATGGCAGGCAGTCCTTATAATACCCTGCCCTCATAGCCGTGGGAGCACTTTAGTCCGGATCTGATAAAAATATCACCAGGGGATTGGGTTAGGGAGACCAGGCATAGGCACCCACAAAACTGGCCAAGATACTAGAATCAAAGGCAAAAGTGAATCTAGGTGTTGCCATGAGTCCTGACGCTATCCTTGACCTTCCTGCCTCCCCTCCTAACTTTAATCGGGCAGACTTTGACCGCTACGTGATGGCGACCTACGGACGATTCCCCATCACCATGGTCCGGGGCCAAGGTTGCAAGCTCTGGGATGCGGAGGGCCGGGAATACCTAGACTTTGTGGCTGGAATTGCCACCTGTACCCTGGGGCATGCCCATCCAGCCCTAATTAAACTGGTCACCGACCAGATTCAAACCCTGCACCACGTCTCTAACCTGTACTACATTCCCCAGCAGGGGGAGTTAGCCCGTTGGCTTGTGGAACACTCCTGTGCTGACCGGGTATTCTTTTGCAACTCCGGGGCGGAAGCTAACGAAGGAGCAATTAAGTTAGCTCGTAAGTATGCCCATACAGTAATGGGTATTAGCCAGCCGGTCATTCTGACTGCCCAGGCCAGCTTCCATGGCCGGACCTTGGCCGCGGTCACCGCCACGGGTCAACCCAAGTATCACAAGGGTTTCGACCCCCTAGTCCCCGGCTTTGACTACGTACCCTACAACGACTTGGCTGCCCTGAACGCCAGGGTTGAGGACTGGAACCGAGAGGGTCGGCGGGTAGCGGCTATTCTCCTGGAGCCCCTCCAAGGGGAAGGAGGAGTACTGCCTGGGGATCCGACCTACTTCCAAGGAGTCCGGGACCTGTGTGACCGGCAGGGCATGCTCTTGATTCTGGATGAAGTACAGGTGGGGATGGGCCGCACCGGCAAGCTGTGGGGCTATGAGCACCTAGGGATTGAACCGGACATCTTCACCACCGCTAAGGGTTTAGGGGGCGGTATTCCCATTGGGGCCCTCCTGTGCAAATCCAAGTGTGATGTCTTTCAGCCGGGGGACCATGCTAGCACCTTTGGTGGTAACCCCTTTGCCTGTGGGGTAGCCCTGGGGGTTTGTCAGACCCTGGAGCGAGAAGGCCTGCTGGAGAACGTGGTCCGACGGGGAGAACAACTGCGCTCTGGACTAGGGCGTCTGGCCCTGACCTATCCCACCTTGATTGCTCAGGTTCGTGGCTGGGGGTTGATCAATGGTCTGGAGCTCCAGGGTGACCTCAAGGCGGCTGAGGTGGTGCAGGCAGCCCTGCAAAAAGGCCTACTAGTAGTACCGGCTGGACCCAAGGTGGTGCGGTTGGTACCTCCCCTCATCGTCGACCAGGCTACCGTCGACCAAGCCCTAGGGTGCTTGGACCAGGCCCTGGGCACGCTGGTAGCCTAGACCGGGGTGGAGAATAATATTTTCTTGCGGGCAGCAACCCTAGAGGATGCCGCCGCCATTGCTCGTCTGGAAGTAAACATCTGGTGGGTAAGCTTCCACCACTTGATTCCGGCTGCCCATTTAGCCCGCCTATCCTACGACCAACAACGCCAGAGTTGGCAGCGTAACTTGGCCAAGGCCGGGGCAGCCGGTCCCTGGGTTTACGTGGCGGTCAACCCCCCCGGTCAAGTAGTTGGCTTCGCGGCGGCTGGCCCGGAGCGCACGGGGAAGTTACCCTACGCCTGGGAAGTCTACTCCATCTGTGTTCTGGAGAGTTGGCGCCGGCGGAAGCTAGCCACCCAGCTGCTGCTGAGCCTAGCGGTACACCTAAAGGTCAAGGACTGCCGCTCCCTCATCCTCTGGACACCCCAGGCAGCCCTGGCAGCCCGGGGGCTCTGTGAAGCCCAGGGGGGACACCTGGTATACCAGCGCTCCGGTAACTTACCCCAGGTGGCCTATGCCTGGGAGGATGTGCGGTCTTTCATTTCCCCGAGCGTCCAAGGTCAAGCCGGAGTTTAATCGACCCAGGATTTATGGTGGTGTCGCCCTCAAGGCTGCCTCAAACCACCCCTCGAGCCGCTCTCCCAGGGCTGATAAGGAGTACTCAGCCTCGGCTTGGCGGCGACAGGCCCGACGGTCTAGCTGGTCTAGTCGGGTGATGGCTTGGACTAACCCCTGCCGGTCTTCCGGTGGCACTAGCCATCCTGTCTCCCCGGGGCGAACAATTTCCGCCGGCCCCCCCCGATCGTAGGCGACTACAGGCAGTCCACAGGCTAAAGCCTCCATGGCCACATTGCCGAAGGCCTCTAACCAGTGGGGGGTCATTACCAGGGCCCGGTGGTCCCCCAGGCGGCGGCGCAATTCCTCAGAGGGAATGAAGCCCTCGTAGCGGACGGGAGCTTGGGGGTAGGCAGCTTGAATCTCCTCCCAGTATTTTTGGTCCTGCAGGACCCCAAACACGTGCAGCGGTATGCCCGTCCTCTCAGCTGCCCAAACCGCGTCTTCAAGGCCCTTTTCCCGGGCAATGCGGCCGAGCCAGGCTAACTCCCGCCCCGGTTGGGCCCAGAAAACGTACTGGTCTAGGTCCAGACCGTTACCCAAGATATGATAGCCCGAAGGAAGGTTGAAAGTATCTGCCTGGGCGCGGGTGTGGACTGCAATATAGTCTGGGCAGGTTTTAGCGACCTCCCCAATCACTTGGTCCATGGCCTCACTGAGGGACCCCATGCTGACCAGGTGCACTACCGGTCGGTGGAAGAAGGGGGTGAGGTAGAAGGGCAGCCAGTCGTAGGCGAAGTTGAGCAGGAGGTCCCAGTCGGCTTGGACTTGACGGGCATAGGTCCACATGTTGGCCAACACGCTATGGGCAGGTAACACCAGGGGGTCTTGGCGGCCCTGGTGTTGGGCTGTGGGTTGGAGAGCACCGGCAATCGGGGTGACATCTCCGAGGGAACCCTGGGGAGCAATCACACCTAGGGTGTGGCCTCGCTGCCTGAGACTAAGGGCGATGTTCTGGAGGGTCAATTCTACCCCTCCTCCCAATCCCGACCCCAGGGGACCGACAGGGGTAGACATTAGGAGTACCCTGAGGGACTGGATCATAGTTCGGCCAGCTGGTTAGACCAACTCTGGAGGTTGTGGGTGTTTAGGCGATAACTAAGGGGGTGGGCAATCAGGCGAGCGGTGCTTTGAAACAAAATTTCAATTTCCACTAGGCCATTTTCCCTGAGAGTCTTGCCGCTGGAAACTAGATCAACAATCGCCTCTGACATACCAGTGATGGGTCCTAGCTCCACCGAGCCGTACAGGGGAATTATTTCCACGGGCAGGTTGAGCTGTTGGAAGTACTCGTGGGCGCAGTGGACGAACTTGGACGCCACCCGACTGTAGGGGGGCAAGGCCTGGGGAGTATGGTACGGGCTGGTGGCTTTCACCGCCACCGACAGACGACATTGGCCGAATCCCAGATCCATCAGTTGGGCCACCTGGGGGGTTTTCTCCCGGAGTACGTCGTAGCCGACAATACCCAGTTGGGCTTGACCGTACCCCACGTATACTGGTACATCCTGGGTTCTGACCAGGAGAGCGCGCGCTTGGCAAGTCGGGTCTTCAATCTGCAGTTGACGGTTTTCCGGGGCTAGAAAGCTGCTAAAGTCTAGGCCCACCCTCTGAAGTAGCTGGATGCTATCCCCTAAAAGGGCTCCCTTGGGGAGAGCGATGGTTAACATAGTCAGGGAGTTGTCCTGGTTTGTACCGATAAACTATAAGTAATCAAGATGAAAGCCGCCAATTTGATTACGAATACCATTCACATTATCTACCTCAGGGGTGTTAGATATTTTAGTGGGGATGGCAAGCGATAATCAACATACCCGTTCGTCCCCCTGAAAGCTCGATAATTCACCACTCACGAAGGATTTTCCCATGGCAACCTATAAAGTCAGGTTGATCAACGAGGCCGAAGGGCTAGACAAGACCATCGAAGTGCCCGATGACGAGTACATTCTTGATGCTGCTGAAGAGCAAGGCCTTGACCTGCCCTACTCCTGCCGCGCCGGAGCTTGCTCCACCTGTGCTGGCAAGATGAAGGAGGGTACCGTAGACCAGTCTGACCAGTCATTTTTGGATGATGACCAGATCGAAGCGGGCTTTGTCCTTACCTGCGTGGCCTACCCCACCTCCGACTGCACCATCATTACCCACCAAGAAGAGCAACTATACTAGCTCTTCCCAGTGAGCCCCTGGGCATCTTGCCCAGGGAATCAACCTGCCGTCTCAGCTGGTCGGAACTTTGCGCTTAAAAGTAATTAGGATTTTGAGGCCATCCTACTTCTGGCCTCTGGCCTTGTCTGCCTCCTTGATGGGTCTGGGAGGTTGTGGTCAGTTGGCTCGCCTGGGGATTGGCGACACTCCTATCGCCCAAGTCACTAGCAACCCTAGTCAGCATCCAGAGGTGACCATTCACGGTCAGGTAGTCAACTTGGTTAGCCTCTTTGGGCAAGGGGCTTATGATGTGCGTGACAACTCTGGAGATATTTGGGTAGTGGCGGCCCATGGAGTGCCAGCCCTCAACACCACAGTGACTGTCGAGGGGACACCCCTGCAGGGACTTAGCCTGGGCAGTCAGACGGTTGGGGTGGCTTTGAAGGAAGTACGCCGCTTCTAAACTCCCTCCCCCAGGACCGCAGCAATCTGAGTTGGTTCTAAGTCTTTACCAATAAAAACCAGGCGGGTTTTCCGGGCCTCTGCCGGTTCCCAGGGCCGGTCGTAAAAGTAGTCGAAGCGGCGTCCCACCCCTTGGAAAACTAGCCGCATGGGTTTTTGAGGCACCGCCACAAATCCCTTGACCCGGTAGATTTCTTGGGTTTTGAGCAGCTTTACCAGTCGCTTCTCTAGGTCTGCCGGGTCAAATCCCCCTGCGATCACCACTTGAGCAGCGTTCACCTCCGGGTCATGGTCGTGGTCCTCTAGGTTGTCGTGGTGACTGGGGCGCTGCTCCAGGTGGTCCTCTACTTGGGCTCCTAACCCCAGTAACACTCTCGGGTCTACCTGCCCGTGGGTACAGGTAATGATTTTTACTTCCCGGGGTAGTTCAACACTCACCTGGGCTCGCACTCGGTCAAGGCTTGGTGTATCAAGCTGGTCAGTCTTGTTCAGCACCACCAGGTCGGCGCAGGCTAGCTGGTCAGCAAATAGCTCTTCTAGGGGGGTGCCGTGAGCCAAGATCTCCCCGGGTTGAGAGGCTCCCTGGTCTAGGGCCTGGCAGTCTACCACGGTCACAACCCCGTCCACCGTGGCCCCATGGCGTATCTCTGGCCAGCGGAAGGCTTGCAGGAGTGGCTTAGGCAGGGCTAGACCTGAGGTCTCAATTAAGATCTGGTCCAGTTGGTGACGGCGTTGCAGTAACTCTACAAGGGTAGGCAGGAATTCCTCCTGGACGGTGCAACACAAGCAACCATTAGCTAATTCAATAATCTGAGTGGCCGGCGGACAGGTTTGACAGCTACGCAGCAGGTCCCCATCAATGCCAAGCTCCCCGAATTCATTCACTAACACAGCCATCCGCCAACCCTGATTGTGCTCTAGGAGATGACGAATCAGGGTGGTCTTACCACTGCCAAGAAAGCCAGTGATTACGGTGACCGGAATTTTACTAGCCATGGATGGGGCTCAACTAACCAGTTTCCCAACATAACACAGACCCCCTACCCGGTGCATTACCCACCTGCGCTCAAGCTAGGAAGTGGTAGGGGGGCATAACTGGCCCCAGGGTGAGAAGCCAGTCTGGGCAGTGAGCTTGCCAGTGGTCTAGCTGCTTCAGAAGGTGACCAGTCTGGGCCGGGGTGGCCAGGAGGTACAGCCCAGTTGTGGCCCGGGGGCAAGTGGGGTATTCAGCCATCAAGGTTTGGGCAAGCCAGCTCAACTGGTTAGCTTGGCGCTCAGCTCTGGTGATCTGCTGTTGGTAGCGATCCTTCTTGGCCAGAAAATATTCCCGTCCTTGCCTGGGTAGTTCTGAGCTCGGCTTTTCGGGCGGGGAGTGCCACTCTAGGAGGTATTCGCCGCGGTGGCCTAAAAGGTCCAACTGCTGCTTGTAGCGATGACCGTGCTGAAGCAGATATTCTTCAAGAGCTTCTAGGGATCCAAAACAAGTACCAAACCGCAGAGGCAAGATGGGTATCTGCTGGAAAAGGGTTTGGAGAATCTGGTCGTGGTCACAGAGGGCCCGCAACAACTCCTCTGCCTCGGTGGGGAGACTGTCCAGGGTCAGATCTGGCTCTACTACTGCCCCCAGTCCAGCCTTCTCTACCCACTGCAGGGGGCCGGCAATCCCTCGCGCCAAAGCTGAGGGATGAGGGGAGGTCTCACAAAAGCCATACACGTACATATAAGCTAGTTAGCTCGAGAGCAGCTAGGCCTGCAACTCCCGCAGGACGGCATCAGCAGCTGCCAGGGCTAATCTGGCTTTTTCCAGGTCTGACAGCTCCGACCAGTCGAGGGGGCGTACGGTACGCAAAAGACTTTCACGGGCGGCGACCTCACCCCCCCGCATGGCGCAGGCCAAGGGGCGGCCGAGCACTTGCAGATCTTCGGAGCTCCACTCGGGAAGGGCTGCTTGCACACAGGCAACTAAGCGGTCCAACCACTGCCTAGCCATAACTTGCTCAGCCTGGTGCACAATGGCGGTCATGATCTCCTGGGGCAAGCTGTGAAACTGAGCTGCTAGATGGCTCAGCAGGGTCTGCCGTTGGTCCAATCGTCCCCAAATCCGCTCTAGGACCGAGAAAAACTCATCCCCACTCAGACTGTCGTCAACGGCAAACTCTGGATCTGGGGCGGCAGCTGCCAGATGGGTGTAGAACACCTCCTCCTTAAGGAGACTCAACAGGAAGTCGTGTTCGACTGCAACCTGGAGTTCCGAATGAACTGAACTTTTCTGCGTTGCTGAGGGACTAGTCATAGAGAGAGAGGGGTTAGGGGGATGACAGGAGTCATCTACAGGATGATTCGTCATTATTCCGCAGGAGGGAGAGGAGAAGACTGGACGACAAATTCTAGGGTCTGACCACGAGAACTACCAAACTTTAACTTAGTCCCGGAGGTTATGAGCACTTCCCGATGATGGACTCGGTCCCAGTCCTGGGTCTCAGTACTCACCAAGGTACCGTAACGGGAAAAGTCTCGCAGAAAGAAAGCCGGACGATTAGTTTCCACTAGGATGGTATCCCGACAGAAGATTTCCGCATGACGTTGAGATACCCACTGTTCAGGGATTACTAGGTCGTTACCCTCTCGGCGGCCAATGCGCATCAGGCCGTCCCGGACCAGCCAAGAGCGACTAGGGCTAACTAGCAAGCGGACAAAAGCCTGGAAGTGTTGGTAAGAAGCAGTGAGGACTGTCCGGTCTGGGAGTTCAGTCATCCCCTCATCGGTGCTTTGGATCAGTTCACCGTTGAACTGGGGATGCATGTAGAGAACCGGCAGGGTCCAGGCGGGCTGGTTGAATTTGTAGAGGGTGATCAAGGTTTGGCGCGCCACAGCTACGGCCTGGTCAATCGGCAGCCGGCGACTCAGGCCACGGGTGAGGGCCTGGATAAAAGTAGTAGCCTCCTGGTCGGCAATGGGGTCGCGCATAGCCAACACCGCCGGCACCCCATGGTGCAGCAAAACTTCTGCCAGACTACTGCGGTGGGTTAACCCAAGGCTATTGCGGTCTGGGTAAGCTCCCCAACAGGAGTTAAATACCGCCAAACTCACCCGACACCGGGTGAGAACCTGGGCCAGTTCAGTACCATTCATGGTTTGGTGAGGAGCGATAAATAGGATCCCCCCATCAGGACCGGTCAAGCCATGGCCAGCGTAAAAAAAAATGTTGTAGGCGCCCGACTCCAAGCTGGCTATCAACTGGGTGGCAGTCGGCTCTAGGAGGGTGTCCACCTGGCAGGGGACTGGGGCTAGGGGATAATCATCAGACCCCTGGTCAATTGTTTGAGCATCCTTGAGCACTCGCACTAGACTGGCAGCCTCCTGCTCTAGGGCCAGGGGTGAATGACCGTTGTCGTGGCCAAGGACGAGAAGAAAGCGTAGGCCTTGTTCTGGTTCTAGGTCCGGGAGCGGGTCTACATCGCTAGTGGTGCGACTGAAAAGGACCTGTTGACTGAGGGAAATGGCTTGTTTACCCGGTTGGGGTTGCATGATCTCCCAAGGGAGGGTGATTAGGTTGGGGGTGCGCACATCTAGGCGCAGGCGTAGGGGCTTGTTTTGCCCCATGGCAATCCCCTGACTATGGCTGAAGCTGGTTTGGATGGGGCCGTGGAATACCCACTGCCATAGTTCAACCCCCAGGTCTTGCATCAGCCGCCCGCTATGGCTCGCGCCAGCTTCAGGCGCCAATCCCAGGTCATTGCCCTGTTCCCCAAGGGTGAACATACTTTGCCAAGCTCTCCAGGTAGTCTGCAGCTTTGAGGGCCATAGGCAGTCATGGTGAACATAGCCGCCCGGGTAGGGAGCCTGGAGAATCCAGATCGCGAAGTGGTCCTCCTCCGTAGTGAGGAGCTGGTCAATCCCTAGGTTGAGGCAGGGGAAATCTGAGCCTGGCATGGCAAGGCAGAAAAGTCTGCGGTGTGGGCTGTCAGCCACTTATTTTACCAGACTCCCATGGTAGGACTCAGGTCAACCATACCCACAGAGGCAAGCCTAGGGGCAACAGCACAGCCCCTAGGGCCAAAGTAGTGGCTGCCAAGTCCCGGTCTAGGTTGTAGGCTTCGGCGATTACCAGGGTAGCAAAGGCGGGGGGCATGGCCGCTTGTAAAACCAACACCCTGGCCAAATCACCCCCGAGGTTTCCCCAGGCCAGACCAGCCGCCACCACTAGGGGAACTAGAAGCATTTTCAAGGCCAGGAGTGATCCTAGGCGTCTCCAGGGTTGCCGTCGGGGTAAGCGGCTAATCCGCATGCCGATCAAAACCAGGGCCAGGACCACTACTGTCCATCCCACGGTGTCAAGGCCGAGGCGCAGCCAAACCGGCAAGGAAATCCCGTGCAAGACCAATCCCAGCACTAGACTCCCGAGGGCGGGATTGGCGGCTAGGGCTCCCAGGAGCCGGGTGCGGGGATTTTGGTCAAAATGAGCAGCCACCATGACTCCTAACCCGTAAGCCGCCACGGTGGTACCTAAAAGGTCGTAAAACAAGGCCCAAGCAAACCCGGCCGGCCCTACTAACAGCAGCACTACTGGATAGCCCAGATAACCAGTGTTGCCCACCATGGACCCGAGGATGAAGCTACCTTGAGTAGGAGGCGGCCAGGCCTGGGTGCGGGCTACTAACCAGGCCAATCCTCCTCCCAAGCCCACCGCCCCCCAAGCCACCAGGGGGGCTAGCCAGAGATTTTGGTGGAGGGGAGCTTGGGGTAAGAAGGCCAGAATCCCCAAGGGTACCCCAATCCAGAAGAGACCCCGCCCCAACCGGTCTGGCAGAGGGGTAGGCCCCCACCGCCCCAGAATCATCCCTGTGCCTATTCCCAGACCTAGGTAAGCGTAAAGCCACCCTAACGGCATCACTGCCGGTTAATCTCTAGGGGTACTGGGTCATAGCCCCCGGGGTGGAAAGGATGGCAACGCAGGAGCCGTTTGAGGGCTAACCAACCCCCTAGCCAGGGGCCAAACCGCTCCACTGCCTCTAGGGCGTAGACCGAACAGGTAGGTTGATAGCGACAGGCCCGGGGCAAAAGGGGGGAAATCAAGCAGCGATAGAAGTGCAACAGACCAAGGAGAACAGACTTCACAGGCGATGGCGGCATTAATTGTGGGTAGCCCTCTTGAGCTTTGGTCATCTCTAGACTTATACTAGTATTCCCGATAATATCTACAAGGACCACCATTACCTATGTCACGTTACAGGGGCCCACGCCTGCGTATCGTTCGTCGGCTGGGAGACCTGCCCGGCTTGACCCGTAAAACTGCTAAACGCGCCTATCCCCCCGGACAACACGGGCAAAACCGCAAAAAGCGCTCCGAGTACGCGGTGCGCTTAGAGGAGAAACAAAAACTCCGTTTCAACTATGGTCTGAGCGAACGTCAGCTCCTGCGCTACGTGCGGCGGGCCCGTCGGGCGGGGGGCTCCACTGGTCAGATTTTACTGCAACTGCTGGAAATGCGCCTGGACAACACGGTGTTCCGCCTTGGTATGGCACCTACCATCCCGGGAGCCAGGCAGCTGGTGAACCATGGCCACTTTACGGTCAATGGCCGGGTGGTAAACATTGCCAGCTATCAGTGTCGGCCGGGGGATGTGGTCGCGGTGCGCAACAAGGAGCAGTCCAAGCGGGTAGTGGAGCAAAATCTCCAGTCCCCTGGTCTAGCCAATCTTCCTAGTCACCTGGAACTGGACAAGACGAAGCTAGAAGCTAAGGTTAACGGTGTTGTGGAACGGGAATGGGTGGCTCTCCAGGTTAATGAGCTGCTGGTGGTTGAGTACTACTCACGGCAAGCCTAGCCGCCATACTCAAAGCTAATGGCAGGATGCGGTGCTCTTGGACCTGAATGCGCTCGTGCAGACTGCTAGGAGTATCTTGGTCTAAAACTGGCACGGCTGCCTGACAGATAATTGGCCCCCGGTCTACCTCAGGACTGACGTGGTGGACTGTACAGCCACTGATTTTAACCCCGGCCGCCAGGGCTTGCTCCACAGCCCGCAGGCCCGGGAAACTGGGGAGTAGGCTGGGGTGGATGTTGATAATTCGGCCCGCGAAGGCATCAATCAGGACCGGCGTGACCACCCGCATCCACCCAGCCATCACCACCCATTCCACCTGGTGTTTCCTGAGGGTGTCGACAATCATCGCGTCTAGGGGTTCACGCTCAGGAAACCGGCGGTGGTCTATAAATACTGCTGGTACCTGTTCATCCCTAGCCCGCTGGGCCACTCCGGCTGTAGCCTGGTTGTACACTACCACCCGGAGGCAGGCCTGGAGCCGGCCCTCCTGAATTGCCCTGGCCAGGGCAGTAAAGTTGCTGCCGGCACCCGAGGCAAGCACACCTACCGATAGACAAGGGTGATCGGGGCGCAGATCAGTCCAGGGAGAAATTAGGCTAGGGGTAGAATCGGAGAGGAAACTGCTCACAAACCAGGCATCCTAATTGCGGTACATCAGGTTAGATCCTAAACATTGGTTAGACCATCAGGAAGCGTCGGCGGCGATTTTCCTGGCCCCAGCAGTAGCATTTCTAGGGGTGTTTGTGTTTTGGCCGATCCTGTATCTGGCCGGGTTGAGTTTTACGGTGGGCAGTTTCACCCAAGCCGGGGCGCGGTGGGCTGGTTTGCGCAACTACTGGCGGCTAGCCCTAGACCCGGATTTTATTCAGGTGTTAGGCAACACGGTTTACTTTACCCTGGCCACAGTTGTACCAAGCTTGGTCATCCCTTTAGCCTTAGCAGTCCTGTTGCACCGGGCTGTCCGCCGGCGGGGGGTGTGGTCTACGATCTACTTTTTGCCCTCGATCACATCCCTGGTGGCGGCGGGGCTGGCCTTCCGGTGGTTGTTCCAAACCCAAGGCCCTGTTAATGACCTGCTCACCTGGTTGGGAGTGCCCCCAGTGCCCTGGCTCAGCAGTCCAGTTTGGGGCATGCCGGTGTTAATTGTATTGAGCATCTGGAAGCAACTAGGTTTTAACCTGGTGGTGTTTTTGGCGGGGCTACAGGCTATTCCCCAACACCTCTACGAAGCAGCGGTCATAGACGGAGCCAACGCCTGGCAACAACTGCGTCACATTACTTTGCCGAGCTTGCGCCCCACCCTGCTGTTTGCCCTGATTACCACTACCCTATTTACCCTGCGCAGTTTTGAACCGGTCTACGTGATCACCGGCGGGGGGCCCTTAAATTCCACTAACCTCCTGGTGTACTATATATATACTCAGGCCTTTGGCCAGTTTGATTTTGGCTACGCCGCTGCCGCGGCCACCCTCCTGCTGCTACTAGCTTTAGGTCTGGTTTATCTACAGTTGCGAGGAGGCTTTGCCGCTAGTCCTCCGGGGGAATAGAAGGGTGACCATCCCTGGCGATGTTGTACCATATCAGCATGACTAACTTCCTCACCAGGGTTTGACAACAGGAAGGGTGTTAGTCTATCAGCGGTCCTCAACCCTTAACTATGTCAGCTGTCCATCACAACCCGGCCGCCCCTAAGGTTCCGGCGGTAGAGACACTCAACCTAGAAAAGACCTACCGGACTGGCTTCTGGTTAAACCAAAAGGTTCTCTCCCTCAAGCCCTGTAACCTGACCGTATATCAGGGGGAAACCTTTGGTCTGCTAGGGCCCAATGGGGCCGGCAAAACTACCCTCCTGAAAACCCTGTTGGGAATCGTCCGGCCTACCCGGGGTCGAGGGGCGCTCTGGGGAGAGCCAATTGGCACCCAAACTGTCAAGCAGCGCCTCGGCTACCTGCCGGAGAATCCCTACTTTTACGATTACCTGACGGGCTGGGAATACCTAGAGTTTACTGCTGGCCTCTTTCAAATCCCTCGCCCCCGCCGCCGCCAGCGCATCCCCGAGTTGCTAGCCCTAGTCGGCTTGACAGAAAAGACTGCTCAGAAAAAGCAGCTGCGCCAGTATTCTAAGGGAATGCTACAGCGCCTGGGTATGGCCCAAGCCCTGATCAATGACCCGGATCTACTGTTCCTAGACGAGCCCATGTCTGGTCTTGATCCCCTCGGCCGCTACCAGATGCGGGAAATCATTCTTGCCCTTAAGCAACAAGGTAAAACCATTTTTTTTAACAGTCACATTCTCTCGGACGTGGAGATGATCTGTGACCGGGTAGCCCTGCTCGTGCAGGGAGAACTAGTGTGCGTGGGGTCCTTGGGGGAACTTTTAGGTCCCGACAACTCCTACCGGGTACGTGGTCAGGGCGGGGATCCCAAGTTACTCGAGCAGTGGCTGACCAACTTTAAGATCCAAGGGAACTCCTGGTCAGGATTACTCCAGGGCTTGCCCGGGGAATTTCTCTTGCACCTGCAGAATACTAGCGCTCAAATCTGGGACCTCCACCAAGCTCGTCCCTCCCTGGAGGAATTTTTCCTGCAACAGGTGCAAAAGCAGGTGGTAGTTACCGACCGTTGATCCACCTACCCGGATGCTTACCTGTCGGCCCTGGTCTGTTATCCAATCCAATTCCAGAGCCAGGTAGGAATCGGGGTAGGTGACTAGGCGCTCAGGCCACTCGATAGCCGTGACTCCAGGGGGGGTTTCCTCGGCCTGCCAGTACCCCTCGGGGTGTAGTTGCTCCACACTGGCGCAGGAGAGGCGATAGAGGTCTAGGTGGTAAAGGGGCAGCCGGCCCTCTAGGTATTCACACACTAGAGTAAACGTAGGGCTGACTATACTTTCGGTAATTCCTAGTCCCCGGCCCAAGCCCTGGACTAGGCAGGTTTTACCACTTCCTAGTTCCCCACTGAGCAGAATTACAGTCCCGGGGGTGGCTATCTCCCCCAGCCAGCAGCCCACCTGGTGCGTCGCCCTAGCATCAGGCAGAATTAAGCGCATTGCAATTCCCCCGGCCCGATTCCCAACCACGCCTGACAGGTTGCAGCTTGGCTAGGAGTGAACCCCTGGCGGGCCCTGATAGAGTAGACACTAGGTTGGGGAGGGGCCAAACTGACTCGGTGGGTTTGCAGGAGGTCCTGCCGGAAAATCGTTACCTCCACTACTTCCCCGGGACAGAAGTCCATCAGCCTTGGGGCAAATCGTCCTGGGGCCAGGCGCACTCCGGCAATCGCTAGGATTTCATCACCGGGGACCAGACCAGCTGCCTCCCCTGGAGAATGGCGCTGGACTGATTGAATCACCTCCCGTCCCTGCTGGCTTTTAACTCCGAGACCAGTGAACGGTACAGAAGAACTAGTGGCGACTAATTCCAGGCCAAAGGGTTCCAGGTAGGCGTTAAATGACAATTCCGCAGTGCCATACAGGTATTGCTCCCAGAACTCCCCTAGGTCCCTTTGGGCTATCGCCCCAATCCGATCCAGGAGCTGGGGCTCAGTAAAACCTACGTCGGGCTGGCCAAACTCCTGCCACAGGTCGCGTAGCACATCATCTAGACTGCGACTATTCTCGGAGTAGGCTCGCAGGTGTAGATCCAACAGCCAAGCAACTATCTCTCCCTTCAGGTAATAGGAGACCTGGGAGTTGCTGCTGTGGGGATCAGGTCGGTAGAGCTTGATCCAGGCATCGAAACTAGAGCTGGCTAGGGACTGAACTAGCCGCCCTGGGGTGGTAAGGTAGCGGCTGACGTCCTGGGCAAGCTTGCGCAAAAACTCCTGGGGCCCGTAGATGCCCGCACGCCAGGGCATTACTAGGTCGTAGTAACTGGTGACTCCTTCACTGAACCATAGACAAGTGGTGTAGTTTTCTCGGTCGTAGTCGGGGTGGTCAAATACCCGGGGCCGAATCCGCTTGACGTTCCACACATGAAAGAATTCATGGGCTACCAACTGCATAAACCCCTGGTAACTCTCGGGGTCACCAAACCCCAAGCGGGGGTACTGGAGAGTACAACAGTCTCGATGTTCTAGGCCACCCCTCCCTTGGGCACACAGATGTACGATGAACAGGTAACTAGAGTAGGGCAAGCTACCAAATAGCTCCGCTTGCACGTGAATCAGCTTTTGGATATCAGTAACTATAGTGGGCACGTGTAGGTTACCAGTACCCCAGATGGCTAGGCGATGGGGGCGGTTTTGGACGGTAAACTCCTCCAGGGTGTGGGTGCCCAACTCACAGGGGCTATCAATTAAGGCATGATAGTCGGGGGCTCGAAAGGTGTTGGGGTGGCCGGCTACCGGTGGCAGAGCAGTAGTCACCTGCCAGTTAGGGTAGGGAACAATCACCTCTAGGGTTAGAGGTAGGCCTTGCCAAGTGGGAGTGTACAGAAAGAGGGCTGCCCCATTAAAGTAGCCGTGGCTGTGGTCGAGATGGTTGGTACGAACGGTTAAGTCGTGGGCTGAGACGGTGTAGCGAACTACCACCACTCCATCCGGGCCAAGCTCCTCAGTGGACACCTGCCAGTGGTTCTTAGTGATCTTCCGCCAAGGGAGAAGCCGACCAGCGGCGTCCTGGGGGCATAACTCCTCCACGTGGCGGGCATACTCCCGCACTAAATAAGAGCCGGGAGTCCACACGGGCATCTTCAGGTCTAACCAGGCTCCCGCCCATCCCTCCAGGGTAAAGGTGACGTGGAAGAGGTGGTTATGGGGGTGGGGGCAGGTGACCTGGTAGTGTCTAGCGCTCATGGGTTTCCGATGATATTAAGTAGTCAAGGCAGTTATCTGGCCTGAGGGCAGTCGGGGAGCGGTTCGCCCCTCAAGCCCCTTGGCTGCGTCCCCACCGACCCCCTATACTGTTTAAGCCTGCTGACCCTAGGAGGATCGGCGTCAGCCAATCTCCCCAGCGGTCGTAGGGAGTGCGGGTCTGTCGTAGGCCGATTTCACCGTGATGGATGGTGTAGGTATGGGGGGCAGACCGCCAGCGGATCTGCCCGTGGGGATCAATCACCCCTGAGTAACCCGTATTAGTTGCCCGCAGAGCCCAGCGGTCGTTTTCCACTGCCCTCATTGCGTCCTGGGCTTGGTGTTGAGCCATCAGGGCCCGGCCAAAGGGGTCAAGGTTGGCTGAGCTGAGGATAAATCGGGCACCCTGCGCTACTTGCGTCCGCAGGACCTCCGGGAAGGCTGACTCATAGCAGATGGCAACTGCTGCCCGCCCCCAGGGGGTTTCCAGATGCTGATTGGGGGTGCCAGCTGCCCCATTAAGGGCCACCAGGGAAAGGCGCCACCTACCAAGCAAGGATTCGAAGGGGGTATACTCTCCCAGGGGTACTAGTTTTTGCTTATCATAGTAGCTCGAGACCCGACCATCCCCGAGTATATTCAGGAGGCTGCGAGCCAGACCCCCGGAGCTGCTAGTAAAGGTTCCTAGCCATAGGTCTACCCCAGCTGCCTTAACCGCTAAGGTAAGGGGATTGGTGGCCGCGGTGGCTCCTGCCCAAATCACCGGGATAGCCCCTTCAGGAGTCAAGACAGCTTCCACCCCGGCGGCGGCCAGTTCTCGGTACCCCTGGGTATAGGCTTGCCATGATTGCTGTAGACCTAGAGCCTCCAGTTTGATCCGAGTGGGGATGTTACCTTGGATGACTCCTACAGTCAGGCGTTCCTGATCGGGTACGCTGGAGGAATAGACGTATAAACCGAGGCCCAAACCGTGGGCAACTACAATTAGGACCCCCGCCATGGCCATGAACTCCCGGCGGTGGGGACGCTCGCGCCAGGTTTCTGCCAGGAGGCCATTGACTCCTACTAATACAGCACTAATACCAGTAGGGCCAGACAACTGCCCCAAGTGCAGTAGCCAAGGGTTGCCCGGGCTTTGGGTTAAGGCCAGGGAGTTCCAGTCTAGGGGGCCCCAGCTCCAGAGTACCTCTAGGCCACACCAAAGAGCTACCCCCAATAGCAAGCGGCCGCCGGGGCTGAGGGGGTGGGGAAAGCGCGATAAGATGTAAAGCAGGCCGGCCCAAAGAATCACTTGGGCAGTCCCCCAGAGGGTGACAAATCCCCAGCAGCTCCCGGCAATCAGTAGACTGGCTAACCAGGGGACTCCTAACCACGTCAGAGGATGGAGACCAGTAATCCAAAACAAGGTGGGGCCATAATAGCCTAGGCCCCAGGCCATGGCCAACAGCATTGACTGACCTAAACCTAGGTCTCTGCTTACCAACCACCAGAGGGGGGCTAAGGCCACCCAAGCCAAACCCCATATCCCTACCGCCGGGTCTGCCTGGGCCATTAGCAGTCCACTGCCTAAAGCGCTGCCCCAGGAAATTGTCCAGTGCCAGTTGGACCTAGATTGAAAGAGGGATTTGATCGGCCTCAAGTTTTGCACCATAAACCTAGTTAATTTTAGGCTTTCCCATGTCTAGCCTTAACACACGAATCGAAACTGACAGCCTAGGACCCGTGGCGGTTCCCGCCGACCGCTATTGGGGAGCTCAGACCCAACGTTCTCTAAAATACTTTGCCATTGGGGAAGAGCGCATGCCCCGGAGACTGATCCGGGCCTTGGGCTTAGTGAAACTGGCGGCGGCTACAGTTAATTCTCAACTGGGCTGTTTACCGGCAGCTAAGGCTAACTTGATTCGTCAGGCTGCCTTGGAGGTGGTAGCGGGCACCCTAGATGACCACTTCCCCTTGCGGATCTGGCAGACTGGCAGTGGCACCCAGACGAATATGAATGTTAACGAGGTGATTGCCAACCGGGCCATTGAGCTAGGGGGGGGAGAGTTGGGGAGTAAGACTCCCATCCACCCCAATGACCACGTGAATTGTTCCCAGTCCTCCAACGACGTCTTCCCCACGGCCATGCATATTGCTACCGCCGAGGCTCTCCAGGGGGAACTCATCCCCCAAGTCAAGCGCCTGCAGCAGGCTATAGGGGAAAAAACCCACCAATTTGCCGAGGTGATCAAAGTTGGCCGCACTCACCTGATGGATGCAGTACCCCTCACCCTCGGTCAGGAGTTCTCCGCCTTTGGCGCCCAGCTAGACCAGAGCAGCAGCTATCTAGAAATGACCCTACCTGGGTTATGGGCTCTGGCAGTGGGCGGCACCGCCGTTGGTACCGGGCTTAACGCCCCCCCAGGTTTTGGATCAGCCATGGCTCATCAGCTGCAGGGTCTGACTGGGCTGCCTTTTGTCAGCGCTGATAATAAGTTTGCGGCTCTGGCCAGCCATGAACCCCTCGTCATGGCCAGTAGTGCTCTACGGACCCTGGCCTGCACCCTGATGAAGATCGCCAATGACTTGCGCTGGCTAGGTTCGGGTCCCCGGTGTGGCCTAGGAGAACTGCTTTTACCGGCCAATGAACCGGGGTCGTCCATCATGCCCGGGAAGGTAAACCCCACCCAGTGTGAAGCCATGACTATGGTGTGCGTGCAGGTAATGGGTAATGACGCAGCGGTCGGCTTCGCGGCCAGCCAGGGGAATTTTCAGTTGAATGTGTTTAAGCCGGTTCTAATCTACAATCTGCTTCAGTCTATGACCCTACTAACGGATGCCTGTCGTTCCTTTACGGACTATCTGGTCCTAGACATCCAACCTAATCGGTCCCGAATCCAGTTACTGCTTGACCAGTCTTTAATGGTGGTAACTGCCCTCAATCCAGTCCTAGGCTATGACCGGGCCGCCCAGGTGGCTAAAAAGGCCTACCAGGAAGATAAGACCCTGCGCCAAGCCTGTTTGGAGCTAAACTACCTGAGCGGGGAGGACTTTGACCGTTTGGTAAGGCCGGAAGACATGCTAGGGGCAAGCAGAAGGCTTGGATCTACCTAAGTTTTACCCCGAGGAAAAGATCCGCCAGGTGCTCGCGGATGTGCTACCTAGCCTAGCCCGAGCCCACGCCCGAGGCCGGGTCCATGGTCACTTGCGACCTGAGTATCTCCAGCCAGACCTGCGGACGGGAAGATACCGAGTCCTGGGGTGGGGAGAGACGGGGGTAGACCCTGAGTACGCGGCACCTGAGCAGCTGCGGGGTTTGACCTGTCCTGGCAGTGATCTGTACAGTTTGGGTTTAATTTGCTCCCAGTGGCTTACTGGGCTGACCCCCTTTTCCCTGGTGTCCCAAGATTCATTCCAGCTGTTGTTAGCTGGGGTAGAGCCGACCATGGCCCGGGTGTTAGAGCGCCTGTGTCATCCTGACCCCCAGCAGCGATTTGCTGAAGCTGATCAAGTACTAATAGCCCTGGGACTACCTCCCCCCCTCCCCCTATGGCAAGTTTGCCAGCAGTTGCCGATCGGAGCACGGGTGTCTAGCCTCAAGTTTTCCCCCTCTGGTCAGACCCTAGCCATTGGGACTGAAAACGGATCTGTGGTTCTATGGCAGAGAGAGACTAATGAAGAGCAGGAAATTTTCACCACTGCCCTGCCAGTCCGGGCTATTGCTTGGGCCCAATCCACCCTGGCCATTGCTGGAGATGACCAACGGGTTTACCTATGGGATACGAACACCCGTGAGGTGCGGAACATCCTTGCCGGCCATAGCCGAGGGATCAGAGCCCTGGATTCTGCCCCCTCTGGTCAGCTGCTAGCAAGTGGTGGCTCCGATAAGACAGTGCGGCTGTGGTGCCCCGAAACCCAAGCTTGCCTGCAGGTACTACCCCATCCCCTGCAAGTAAACTGTCTGCGGTTTAGTCCCCAGGGAACACTCCTGGCTACCGGTGGGTCAGATTGCCGAGTGCGGCTTTGGGACCTCCAGGCACCCCCTCGAGTTAGGCATGTCCTAGAAGGCCATACTATGCCCGTGCTAGCTGTGGCTTTTCATCCCCAGGGTGAGATCCTTGCCACTGCCGGCACCGACCGCACCGTAAGGTTGTGGCACCCCCAGTCTGGCCGCTTGCTCAGTACTCTGGGAGGGCATCCCTGGCAGGTGACCTGCTTGGAATTTAGTGCTGAACACCTGTTAAGTGGTAGTTGGGACTGTACGTTGAAGATTTGGGACCCCCAGCAGGGCCGCGAACTAGAGGTACTGCGAGGTTCAGAGAAGCCGATCCAAGCTTTAGCCATCGGCCCTCAGGGCTTGGTAGTCGGCGGCGGCTGGGATCAGCAGGTTTGGTTCTGGCGCCCGATTGCAGAGGTCTAAAGTCGCTCTAGGACTGGGATCCCCAACAGTTCTAGACCCAGTTTGAGGGTGGCGGCGGTCAAGTTGCACAGGGCCAGCCGGGAAGCTCGCTCCTCCTCTTCTTGTACTAGCACTGGGCAGGTCTCATAGAACTTATTGAACTTCTGGCTTAGGTCAAACAGGTACTGACAAAGGCGATTGGGGAATAAATCCCGGGCCACCTCCTCTAATACATCGGGAAACTGGACCAGATGCTTGCCGAGCAGCAGTTCAGTCTCCTGCTCTAGGTTCACCACCGCAGCCGTTAACTGTTCGCCACCCCGGCGATAGATCCCCTGGATGCGCACGTAGGCGTAGAGCAGGTAGGGGGCAGTATTTCCCTGGAGAGATAACATCTTGTCGTAACTGAAGCTATAGTTACTCAGTCGATTCTGGCTGAGGTCTGCGTACTTGATGGCCGCAATCCCCACCCGGGTGGCAACGGAGGTGCAAAACTCCGGGGTTTCTGCTCGGCCACTCGTGGCTAAGCGCTCAGTCAAGTCGGCGTGGGCTCGAGCTTTGGCCTCGTCTAGAAGTGACTGTAACCGCACCGTGTCCCCGGAGCGGGTGCGGAATTTCTTGCCGTCCTCCCCCATCACTAGACCAAAGGGAACATGGACTAGTTCTACCCCCGGAGGTACCCAGCCAGCCCGGCGCGCCACCTGAAAAACTTGGGCAAAGTGGGTCGCTTGGCCGGCATCGGTGACGTAGAGGAGGCGTTGGGCTCGGTCTTGCTCAATCCGATACCGGAGCGCTGCTAGGTCCGTGGTGGCGTAGTTATATCCCCCGTCAGACTTTTGCACGATCAGTACTTGGGGTTTACCTTCCTTGTTGACAAAATCCTCCAGGATGACGCAGCGGGCCCCCTGGTCTTCAACCAACAGGCCAGCCTGGGCTAAGTCCGCTACCACTCCGCTGAGCATGGAGTTGTAAAAGGATTCACCCCGTTCAAGCAAGGCGACCCCCAGTTGCTCGTAGAGATGCTCAAATTCTTGACGGGACTTGCGGCAGAGAAATTCCCAGGCTGCCCGAGAAGGGGGGTCCCCAGACTGTAGGTCCACAACTGCCTGGCGACAGAGTTGCTGGAAAACCGGGTCGCTGTCAAAGCGCGCCTTGGCAGCTCGGTAAAACTCCACCAGGTCTCCTAACTCTAGCTCCTCCAGGTTGTTGGGCTGGACTACCTGTCTTAGGTAGGTAATCAGCATGCCAAACTGGGTCCCCCAATCTCCCACGTGATTAAGGCGCAGCACTCCTTGGCCCTGAAATTCCAAAACCCGCGCTAGGCAATCGCCCAAAATCGTTGAGCGTAGGTGACCGACATGCATTTCCTTGGCGATGTTGGGACTGGAAAAATCCACCACCACCCGTATCGGCTCGGAGATCTGGGGGACTCCCAGGCGGGCGTCTCCCTGGAGGGCTTGGAGTTGCCGTCCTAGACAGACCGGTTGCCAAGTCAGGTTAATAAATCCGGGTCCCGCGATCTGGGGTGGGTAACACAGGTCATCTAAGGCCAAGTAGTGAAGGATCTGATCAGCAACTTGGACTGGGGCTCGCCCAAGATGTTTGCCTAGGGACAGGGCCACGTTAGATTGATAGTCGCCAAATTTCGGCTGGCTAGCGGGGACAAGTAGGGGGTCAAAAGTGGCGAATTCAGGCCCAAAGGCTGCCCCGAGGGCTTGATGGAAGCGCTGCCGCAGTTGAGTAAGGAGGGTAGGCAATGGATTACTCAATCCTTGAGGAGGGAGAGATGAATGAGGGTGCGAGGGACCGCACTCTCACCTGAGACTACGTCCGCGGACTTAGATCATAAACTGAAATTCCCCTGGTGCAGCGCTTTGGATCTTGACTATGCTCCGCGGTCAGACGGCAATACCAATCATCCCCAACATACTCCAGTGGGAAATGGGCGTCAGAGGCATAGAGAGAGTATAATTAATTTATAACTATAAAGTCATTAATTTGCTTGTGTTAGCTACGATCGTATGAGCTTTGTTCGCGATCTCCGGGTTTTAGGGGGTCTCGAGGGAGACAATTACATCTAGGAGAGAGTTACCATGGCCAACATTGTTTTGATTGGGGCTGGGCTGGGGGGCCTACCCACAGCCTACGAGTTGCGGCAGATCTTGCCCCGAGAGCATCAGATTACCCTCATTTCCCCCGGTGCGAAGTTCACTTTTATTCCCTCTCTTCCCTGGGTTGCCTTAGGTTTAGTGCCCCTCAGTCGGCTGCAGGTTGATCTAGGGTCAGTACTGTCTCGGCGGGGGATTCAATGGTTATCGGGGTCAGTAACTAGACTTGACCCTAAGCAACAGCAGGTCTGGGTTGGTGAACAGACTATTACCTACGACTACCTAGTCATTGCGACTGGCGCCGATCTAGATCTAGAAAGCGTACCGGGACTAGGACCGGAACATGGCTACACTCAATCTGTTTGTACTCCTCACCACGCCGAGTTAGCTTGGCAGGCTTGGCAGAGATTCCTGGAACAGCCCGGGGAACTTGTGGTAGGGGCAGTTCCGGGGGCTAGCTGTTTTGGACCCCTCTACGAGTTTGCTCTTTTGGCCGATTTCGTTTTACGACAGAAAGGTCTCCGAGTGCCGATAACCATAGTCACTCCAGAACCCTACGCCGGGCATCTAGGCATTGGGGGAATGGCTAACTCTGCTCAGCTGGTAACTCGTCTGTTGTGGGAGCGCCAGATCAACTTAATAGACAATGTGGCCATCACAGCCATCACTCCCCAGACGGTAGTCTTAGCCTCAGGAGAGAGCTTGCCGTTCAAATTTGCCATGGTTTTACCTCCCTTTCGGGGGCCCCAATTCGTCCGCCAAACCCCCGACCTAGGAGATCACCAAGGATTTATCCCCGTTTTAAATACTTATCAACATCCCCAATACGCCAACATTTACAGTGTTGGTGTAGTCACTCAATTAGCTCCCCCTGAACCAACCCCAATCCCCATCGGCGTACCCAAAACCGGCCAAATGACAGAGGCCATGGGTCTAGCCGTCGCCCATAACCTTGCCTATACCTTGGGAGAGATTCAGGCTCCACCCGTACAACCCACCCTCGAGGCAGTTTGCTTCGCCGATTTTGGCAACACAGGAATTCTATTTGTGGCTGCCCCAGTAATAGTGCCGGCAGGTGAACGCCACCGTACCCTAGCTCTTCGGGGTCCTTGGGTAGGTCTGCTTAAGACTGGATTTGAGCGTTATTTTCTGTGGAAGATGAGCCTAGGTCTAGGAGTTCCCTGGTTTGAGCGCTGGGCACTGCGAGGGCTAGGTCTAACCCTGACCCGACCTCTGCCCCAACGGGAACCTATAGGTCCTGGGCAATTATCCGAGGACAAAAGGGGGAGATATTTATCTCGAGTGTTGTGGTTAGTGGTGTTATTTTGGTTGGTCGGTTGGGGATTGGGGATGTTTGTCCAGACTCCCGCCGGGGCGACCATCAGACCATTGGAGGAATCTGCCGGTCAATTCATCTACCAAACCCGCCAGACCCTCACCGACCGGCAGGGCCAACCCTGGCAGGCGATCGCCTTCCGGCGCACCGGTCAAGTTCATTTGCGACTGGTGGGATTTCCGGGGACAGTGAACATTGACCACTCCCGACCCCTAGAGATCAGTGACGCCCAGGGTAAGATCCTCCAGGCAGCTGATCTATCTTCCATTACCTTCACAGACTCCTATCATCCGCAGGCCAATGTTGGGGAATACGAACTTGGGTCTGTGGCATCTGAGCTTGCTACCCAGGCTCCTCTAAGTCTGACCGTCCCCACCAAAACTGGGATACCTGTGCACATCCCTGTTCCTTCAGCCTTCGTGGTAGAGTGGCAACTCCTCAAGGGACTACCTGATTAAACCCTGAGGGGGACCAAGAAAGAAAAAAGCGCCCCCCGGG
>DAIDHW010000012.1 GCA_027451865.1 Leptolyngbyaceae cyanobacterium clean351
TTGTAGCCTCTGGGGTTGTAGCCTCTGGGGTTGTAGCCTCTGGGGTTGTAGCCTCTGGGGTTGTAGCCTCTGGGGTTGTAGCCTCTGGGGTTACGGCTTCTGGGGTTACGGCCTCTGGGGTTGTAGCCTCTGGGGTTGCGGCCTCTGGGGTTGTAGCCTCTGGAGTGGGAGCTTCAGTCCCACCTGTGCGAATATAAACTGGCTGCTTGGGGCGCCGGAACAGTTTGATCCCAGCTGTCAATCCCTTACCAAAGGCCTGTAAAATCTTCAGGACTAGGCCCAGGAGCCACCCCCCCAAGCTGGCTAGTTTAACCAACCAACCAGGTAACCGGGGACGTTTTTGTTCGGGCACTAGTTGCCACCGGAGGGTCACTACCTGCCAACCGAGCCAACTTATCAGGACTACGCTAGTGGTCTCAGCAAGCAAAGTACTCCGGTCCTGGGGGGCAGACAGGGCTAGGCCGAGGGCATAAAAAAGCCCCACCCCCGCCCAAACCAGATCGTACTGGCGGTAAAGCTCAGAAAAAATAAAAACTGTAAAAAACAGAACTAAGCTGCCTAGGCCGACTACAGACGCAAGGAAATATTCCAGCATGGCTCCCCAATTGCCCATCGCAGATTTGAAAGTCGATCTACATCTTAACTGTGGTAGTTTACCCACCTCAGCAAAATTAGACCAATTGGCTAATCCTGGCCCCCAGTTAGAATTAATTCTCGCAGATCTAACCCGGCATAGCCCGAGGGACGATCGGTGTTGAGCTTAGGCGCTTTTAATCTAGCAGGTTTTTAGATCCCCTCCGGCGGCGACCGGAGGCCGGGGGTAGGTCTGAACAGAAGACCCAAGTTCCCAGAGCTGAGATTTAATCTATTCTTCCAGGGCATCCCTAAGCCAATCAGGCTACCCTAAAGGGGAACTCGGCCTACAGTTGACTAAATATAACCATGGCACAGCAAAGTTTTGGCGTAATTGGTTTGGCAGTCATGGGAGAGAACCTAGCTCTAAATGTGGAGCGCAATGGCTTCCCCGTGGCGGTCTATAACCGTACTGCTGAGAAGACTCATACTTTCATGGCCCAGCGGGGAGAAGGCAAGAACATCAAGCCCACCTACTCCCTAGAGGAGTTTGTCGCTTCCCTGGAGCGGCCCCGGCGGATCTTGATTATGGTCAAAGCAGGAGCCCCAGTAGACGCCGTCATTCAACAACTCAAGCCGCTCCTGCAACCGGGTGATGTGCTCATCGATGGGGGCAATTCTCTATTCACCGACACGGCTCGGCGGGCCCAAGAGTTGGAGGCGGCTAGCTTCACGTTTATTGGTATGGGAGTCAGCGGCGGGGAAGAGGGAGCCTTGAATGGTCCTAGTTTAATGCCCGGAGGGACGGAGACTGCCTACCGCGCCCTAGAGCCGATTCTGACTAAGATCGCCGCCCAAGTAGATGATGGCCCCTGTGTCACTTACATTGGGGCTGGCGGGGCCGGCCACTACGTCAAAATGGTACACAACGGCATTGAGTACGGCGACATGCAATTGATCGCCGAAGCCTACGACCTTTTGGCTAATGTCCTGAGGTTAGAAGCTCCCCAGCTGCAGGCAGTTTTTGCCGATTGGAACAACACTGCCGAATTAAACTCCTATCTAATTGAGATCACCGCGGATATTTTCCGTAAGCTGGACCCAGATACCCAAACCCCCCTAGTGAACCTGGTCATGGACGCCGCGGCCCAAAAGGGCACTGGTCAATGGACAGTGATGAGTGCCCTCGAGCTCGGGGTCCCCATCCCCACCATTATTGCGGCAGTCACGGCCCGGGGCATGTCAGCCCTCAAGCCAGAGCGGTTAGCAGCAGCCAAGCTGTTGTCTGGCCCGGAGTCAAGCATGACCCCCCCAGACCAGGAGGCGATGATTGCCAAGATTCGCGATGCCCTCTACTGCTCCAAGATGTGCTCCTACGCCCAGGGGATGGCCCTACTGCACCGGGCTTCCCGGGAGTACGACTGGCAGTTGGACTTAGGGGAAATCGCCCGGATTTGGAAGGGGGGCTGCATCATCCGCGCCGGCTTCTTGAATAAGATTAAGAGCGCCTTTAGCCAAGACCCAGAGCTAGCCAACCTGCTCCTAGCACCGGAGTTCCGGCAAACCATCCTTGATAAGCAGAGTGCTTGGCGCGAAGTGGTAGCTCTAGCAGCCCAGATGGGCATTGCTGTGCCTGCCTTCAGTGCTTCCCTAGATTACTTCGATAGCTACCGGCGGGCCCGGCTGCCCCAAAACCTTACCCAAGCCCAGCGGGATTACTTTGGCGCCCACACCTACCTGCGAGTAGATAAGCCTGGGGTATTCCACTCCGAGTGGGGTTCCTAGGCAAGCCCCCTTGAGTCCCTCTTTGTTTACCGCTGAGCGCCTCCTGTTCACCCCAGCTGTGCCCCGGGCAGATGCCACCCCAGTGGTGTTTGCCTTCCCTAACCAGTACCAGGTAGGGATAACCAGCCTGGGGTACCAGGGTTTATGGGCGGCCCTCGCCAGTCGCACCGACGTGGCGGTCAGTCGCCTGTTTACCGACGGCCATGAGCCCCTCCCCCGCCAGCCAGCCCTGGTGGGCTTTTCCCTCTCTTGGGAGCTAGACTACAGCCACATTTTTGCCCTGCTTGAGCTTCTTGGTATCCCCCGTCGCTCCCAGCAACGTCAGGAATCAGACCCGCTGGTGTTTGGTGGTGGGTCAGTCTTGACAGGTAACCCAGAACCGCTGGCGGATTTTTTTGATCTGGTGTTGCTAGGAGATGGGGAAAAACTCCTCGGAGACCTCATCAGCACCTACCGGGACCTGGAGAACGCCAGCCGATTCCAAAAACTCCAGGGCCTAGCCCAGGTGCCTGGCATCTACGTCCCCAGTCTCTACCAGGTAACCTACGACGGTCCCACGGGCCCAGTGACGAGGATTGAAGCCCAGGGGGCCCCCCCCCAAGTACACAAGCAAACCTACCGGGGGAGTGTCCTCTGTGCTTCCACCGTGGTTACTGCAGCGGCCGCCTGGGAAAACATCTACATGGTGGAAGTGGTACGCAGCTGCCCAGAGATGTGTCGTTTCTGTCTGGCAAGTTATCTCAACCTTCCCTTTCGCCCCGCCAGCTTGGAGTCCCTGATCGACGCCCTAGAACGGGGGCTAAAGGTCACTGACCGACTAGGACTCCTAGGAGCCTCCATCACCCAACACCCGGAGTTTGAGGCTCTTTTGGATTTCCTTGACCTGCCTAAGCACGACGGGGTGAGGTTGAGCTTGGCCTCTGTGCGCACTAATACCCTCACCGAGCGGCTAGCCGCCCTCCTGGTTAAACGCCACAGTCACTCGGCCACCATCGCCATCGAAAGCGGTTCCCCCCACATCCGCCAACTGGTGAATAAGAAGCTAGAAGATGGGGAAATCCTCCAGGCAGCCGTCAACGCCAAGGCGGGGGGCCTCACTAATCTTAAGCTCTACACCATGGTAGGGGTGCCCGGGGAAACCACCTCTGACCTGCAACAAACCGTTGACCTGGTAATGGCGATCAAAAGGGCAGCCCCAGGGCTACGGCTAACCCTAGGGTGCAGCACCTTCGTCCCCAAGGCCCACACCCCCTGGCAGTGGTACGGGGTGCGCTCGGCGGCCCAAAAACGTCTCCCCTGGCTGCAAAAACAGCTCCAGTCCCAAGGCGTGGAGTTTCGCCCCGAGAGCTATCAATGGTCCGTTATCCAAGCCCTAATCTCCCGGGGGGACCGCCGGGTGAGCCATATCTTAGAGCAAAGCTGCAGCTACGGCGACTCCCTGGGCAGTTACCGCCGCGGGGCTAAGGACCTACGGGCTCAAGTGCCGGACCTGGACTACTACGTCCACCAGGATTGGCAACCGGGGGTGGTCCTACCCTGGAGCCATCTGCAAGCCGCGATGCCAGAATCCACCCTGCAAAAACACCTGGCCCTATGAATTGCCTGGGAGACCCGGTAGTTACCGCTGCCCAGATGCGCCAGATTGAGGATCGGGTGATCGCTGCCGGCATGCCGGTAGCAGCCCTGATGGAAAAAGTGGCCAACCTAATCACGGCTCGCATTGTCGCCCTGGGCACCCCCCCGGGGGTGGCGGTCCTAGCTGGACCAGGGCACAACGGGGGTGATGCTCTAGTGGTAGCCCGGGAACTCTGGCAGCGGGGTTATAGGGTCCAGGTATGCTGTCCCCTGCCCAGCCTTAAACCCCTCACCGCCAGTCACGCTGCCTACCTCCGACACCTGGAGGTCCCCTGGGTAGAGCGAGTCGAGGAGCTGGGCTCCCACGAGGTGTTAGTAGATGGCCTGTTTGGTTTTGGCCTGGAGCGCTCCCCCACGGGGTTGGCGGCTGAGCAGATCGCCGCCGTCAACCAGGGGGGGGCCCAGGTTATCAGCATTGACCTCCCCTCGGGTCTGCACACGGACACGGGAGAAGTTCTAGGCACGGCGGTGCGGGCTGACCACACCCTCTGTCTGGGACTTTGGAAGGCGGGGCTGCTGCAGGAGTGCAGCTTAGATTGGGCTGGGCAGGTGGAGTTGGTAGGTTTCCATTTGCCCCCCAAGGACCTTCAAGCAGTACTGGGGACCACCCCGGCCATCCAGACAATCACCCCCGGGGGGGTGCGGGACCTCCTGTGCCAAGCCCGGCCCCGGACGGCCCACAAGTACCAGCTAGGCCATCTGCTGTTGATTTGTGGTTCCCAACGGTACCCGGGGGCAGCGCTCCTAGCTGGGATGGCCGCCCAGACCACCGGGGTGGGCATGCTATCGGTAGCTGTGCCAGCCTCGATAAGCACCCTAATCACTAGTCACCTCCCGGGCGCCCTAGTGGTTCCCTGTCCGGAAACCGACTCCGGAGCTTTGACCTGGCCTGCTAGCCTGGAAGCCCAGGTGCAGGAGGGGAAATTTACGGCTATCGCCTGTGGGCCTGGCCTGACCCGTGAGCCCCGACCCCTAGTTGAGGCTATCTGTCGCGTGGGGGTGCCCCTGGTCTTGGACGCGGATGCTTTGAACATTGTGGCTGAGCTCGGCCCGGCCCGGTGCTTGGGCGCTCGCCAGGCCCCCACGGTGCTCACCCCCCACCGGGGCGAATTTGCGAGGCTTTTTCCCCACTTATCCTTGAACTCCCCCTGGGAAGCAGTCCGCGCCGCTGCCCGGTTGACCAGGGCAGTAGTCCTCCTCAAGGGGGCCAGAACCGTGATTGCTGATCCGGAGGGGAACTTGGGGATCAACCCTGAGAGTACTGCGGCCCTAGCCCGGGGGGGTACTGGCGACGTGCTCACCGGCCTAGTCGGAGGGCTAGCAGCCCAAGGGGGAGACAACTGGCTGACCCTGGTGGCGGCCGCCGTCTGGTGGCATTCCCAGGCAGGCCTGCGGGCTGCGGCCCAGCGAACCGAACGGGGGGTCGACCCCCAAACCCTGGGGGAATTTCTGTTGCCGGTGCTGCGGGACCTGACACGGGCTCACCCCCAGGGCGCCGGTGCTGCGGGACCTGACACGGGCTCACCCCTAGGGCGCCGGTGCCGCGGGACCTGACACGGGCTCACCCCCAGGGCGAGGCCTGACTGTTCCCTAGGAAACGCCGAGCAGTTCTACATCGAAGACCAGGGTGGCATTGGGGGGAATTACTCGCCCCGCCCCCCGGGCCCCGTAGCCCAAGTTGGGCGGGATGATCAGTTCTCGTCTTCCTCCAACTTGCATGGTGATTACCCCCTCATCCCAGCCCTTGATCACTTGGCCGACACCGATACGGAACTGAAAGGGCTCACCCCGATCCCGAGAACTATCAAACTTGGTGCCGTTCTCAAGGGTGCCAGTGTAGTGGACCTTAACGTTTTGGCCCTTTTGGGGCGTGGCACCAGTACCCACCACCAAGTCTTTGTACTGCAGTCCGGAAGGAGTGGTCACGGTTTCGCTCATGGCAATAGGCTCAGAATGTTGGTCAGCGGCGGTAGCTGGAGGGGCAAGCACAAGTAGTAGGCTCACCAGAGCTACCCCCAAACAAAGGGCGAAAAATTTCACCAAGATGCACCAGAAACAACCTAGGGTGATCTTACCCTGAGGCTGGTAGCGAGGAATTTAAGGGCCAGGTTTTTAACCACCATCACCCAGAATCCCGCTTGCCGTTCCCGGGAGCTAGGGAGTAAGTACCAGTGTTGAGGGTAGGATTTTATAGTCCTTAGCCTATGATGAGCTTGAACAGAGTAAGGCTCCTGGACTCCCAACGTAATCTCTAAAGCGCAGTAGTTTTATGGACCATATAATCTCTTATCTCTTGCTGGGGATAGCCACCAACATTGATAACCTGACGGTTGGGACTAGTTACGGTATTCGGGCAAGGAATATTTATTTCCGCTTCAATGTGCTGATCGGGGTTCTTAATGCTACCACCACCTTCCTATCCATGCTCCTCGGGAATTACCTCCGGGAGTATATTTCCGAGCAGGTGGGGGACATAGTCGGCAATGGAGTATTTTTGGTCTTGGGGGTGATCACCCTGGGGGAATTCTTGGTCATCAGGGACCAGCAACCGGAACAGGAACCTGTCATCCGAGGCCAAGTAGGTTGGCGGGAAGCGGCGTTACTTGGGTTGAGCCTCTCCTTTAGCAATCTTGCCAGTGGGGTAGGCGCCGGGATTGTTGGTCTAGATATCCCTATTTTGACCTTGATTATGTTTGGGATGAGTATGCTACCCATATCTCTGGGGCAGTGGGTAGGCCAAAAGGTCGGGATGCTTTTTTCCGTCCGACTTTCACGGTTGTTATCTGGTTGTGCCCTGGTAGGCCTAGGTCTGTGGCGCCTAGCTGAGACTTTTATCGGTGGCGCCTAGTCTATCTCACCCATCCTCCACCCAACTAACCACGAAAAAGGCCGGGGAGTTCCCCCCGGCCCTGCTACTTAGTTGGTCCTGACTGAGCTGCCAGGATTAGTAGTCAAAGTCGCCGCCACCCATGCCGCCGCCGGGGCCACCGGCGGGAGCATCCTTGGGTTCGGGCTTGTCGACTACCACACACTCGGTAGTGAGGATCATACCGGCGATGGAAGCAGCGTTTTGCAGCGCCGAACGAGTCACCTTAGCCGGGTCGACGATCCCAGCCTCAAACATGTTGACGTACTCATTGCGAGCAGCGTCGTAACCCACATCGAAGGGCTTGGACTTCACCTGTTCAGCAATCACGGCTCCGTTCACCCCAGCGTTTTCGGCGATCCGCTTCAGGGGAGCTGCTAGGGCCCGAGCCACAATCTTAGCCCCGACTAGCTCTTCTTCCTTCAGGTTGTCGTTAGCCCAGGCTTCCAGATCAGGAGAAAGGTGGGCCAAGGTGGTGCCCCCACCGGGGACGATCCCTTCTTCTACCGCCGCCTTGGTGGCGTTGATGGCGTCCTCAAGGCGCAGCTTGCGGTCCTTCATTTCAGTTTCCGTAGCTGCCCCGACCTTGATTACTGCCACCCCACCAGCTAGCTTGGCTAGGCGCTCCTGGAGCTTTTCCTTGTCGTAGGAGGAGTCGGTTTCTTCCATTTGCCGCCGCAGTTGGTCACAACGGGTCTTGACAGCCTTTTCGTTACCTTCGGCGACGATGGTGGTGTGCTCCTTGGTGATGGTCACGCGGCGAGCTCGGCCCATCATGTCCAGCTTGGTGTTTTCTAGCTTCAGACCAGCGTCTTCGCTGATTACCTGACCACCGGTGAGGATGGCGATGTCCTCGAGCATGGCTTTACGGCGGTCTCCAAAGCCAGGAGCTTTGACAGCGGCCACGTTCAGCACCCCGCGCAGCCGGTTCACCACTAGGGTGGCCAGAGCTTCCTTCTCAATGTCCTCAGCGATGATCAGCAGGGGGCGACCAGCCCGGGCCATTTGCTCCAGCACTGGGACTAGGTCTTGCACCAGGGCAATTTTCTTGTCGGTGATCAGCAGGTAGGGCTCATCGAGCACCGCTTCCATCCGCTCGGTGTCGGTAGCGAAGTAGGGGGAAATGTAGCCCTTGTCAAAGCGCATCCCTTCGGTGATTTCCAACTCGGTGGTCATGGACTTGCCTTCCTCAAGGGAAATCACCCCTTCCTTGCCCACCTTGTCCATGGCGTTGGCGATCATTTGGCCGACTTCATCGTCATTACCGGCAGAGATGGCCCCCACCTGGGCGATGGCCTTGGAGTCTTCCACAGAGCGAGCGTGGAGGGCAATCTTGTCTACTAGGAAAGCAGTAGCCTTGTCAATGCCCCGCTTCAGGGAGATAGCGTTGGAACCGGCGGCTACGTTGCGCAGGCCTTCCTTAACAATGGCGTGGGCAAGCACCGTGGCAGTGGTGGTGCCATCCCCGGCGGCGTCGTTGGTCTTAGAGGCAGCCTGCCGGATCAAAGCCACACCAGTATTTTCGATATGGTCTTCTAGTTCAATTTCCTTGGCGATGGTCACCCCATCATTGATGATTTGGGGGGCACCAAATTTTTTCTCGAGGACGACGTTACGGCCCTTGGGACCCAGGGTAACCGCCACAGCCTCTGCTAGCAGGTCCATGCCCTTTTCCAGGGCCCGGCGAGCATTTTCGTTGTAGATAATCCGCTTTGCCATGATTTTAGAGGTTGAAGTGAATGGAGTAGTTTACTGATTGAGAGGTCTAGGGGATAATGGCCAGGACGTCTTTTTCAGACAGGAGCACGTACTCTTCAGTACCAAGCTTGATATCGGTGCCAGCGTACTTGGAGTAGAGGACCCGGTCCCCAACTTTGATTTCCATTTCCTGACGAGTCCCATCATCATTGCGCTTGCCAGGGCCTACCGCTGCCACCTCTCCCACCTGAGGCTTTTCCTTGGCTGTGTCCGGTAGCAGGATGCCGCCGGCGGTCTTCTCTTCGGAAGCACTCACCTTGACGAACACCCGGTCGCTCAGGGGCTTAACCGTAGAAACATTCAAAGTCATCGCTGCCATACACAGTTCTCCACTCTTAACATTAGCTGGGGAGCTAGCACTCTCATCCCCTGAGTGCTAATTTAGTTGACCCAAACCCCGCTCAGCAAGCTGGAAGTATGTACGGATTCCCGCACTAAGGTGTAGCTCACTTATGAAAACCATCCTCACTACCGTCATCCTCCTAGTCATCTCCAACACCTTCATGACCATCGCCTGGTACGGACATCTGAAGCGGCCCCACAGTGCTCTAATCCCCACTATTCTCGCGTCCTGGAGTATTGCCCTGCTAGAGTACGCCTTCCAAGTCCCAGCTAACCAGATCGGTTTTTCCCGCCTGAGTCTGACTCAACTAAAGATCCTCCAAGAGTGCATCACCCTGGTGGTATTTCTGGTCTATGCCCACACCGTATTTCAGGCGCAGTTGCGCTGGAACACCCTAGTGGCCATGGGGTTGGTGCTGCTAGCGGTAGTCTTTGCCTTTTGGGGAGGGCTTCCCGGGGTAAAGCGCTAGGGGCCCAAGATTAAGTTTCTTGGTCTCAGGAGCCTAAGATTAAGTTTCTTAGGCTATATTGGGGTCCGTAGCTTGACCCCGGTTCATGGTTTACCCCCGCCTCATCAACGAACCCGTGCCGCTGCAGTTTTGGCGGTGGGTTACAGACCCCTTAGGCTACATGGACCGAGCTGTCAAAGACAATCCGGACTTGTTTACAGCCCAGCTGTGGAGGTTCGGGAGTACCCTGATTTTTGTCCACCACCCCGAGGGAGTCCAACAGATCCTCACCAGCGACCGTAAGGTCTTTTCCGCCCCAGGGTCAGTCAACAGAATTATCGAGCCCCTCATGGGCAGCGGGTCCCTGATCATGCTGGAGGGAGAGCGGCACCGCAAGGAGCGGCAATTAATAATGCCCTCCTTCCATGGGGAGCGCGTGCGCCTGTACGGCCAGTTGATCTGTGATGCCACCCACCAAGTCCTCGCCAAACTGTCACCCCAACAACCCTTCACCGCCCGGAACATCTCCCAGAGAGTCTCCTTACGGGTAATTTTGACCGCGGTTTTTGGCCTGCACCAAGGGGAGCGCTACACCGAAATCAGTCAGCGGGTCGCGCGCATGGGTAATACCTTCAATGCCCCCCTCGCCTCCCTACTTTTATTCTTTCCGGCTCTACAAAAGGACCTAGGTCCCTGGAGTCCCTGGGGGAAATTCTGCCGCAACCGTGACCGGGTCGACCAGCTTCTGTATCAGGAAATAGCAGAGCGCCGGGCTGCTCCTGACCCAGAGCGCACCGACATCCTTTCCCTACTGATGAAGGCCCGGGATTCAGAGGGGAAAGCCCTCGGAGATGAGGACCTGCGGGACCAGCTCATGACCTTGCTCTTTGCCGGTCACGGAACTACCGCCACTGCCATTGCCTGGGCCCTGTACTGGATCCATCGTCTTCCCCAGGTCAAAGACAAGCTCCTGCAGGAATTGGCCCAGGTCGGAGATGATCCAGTACAAACAGCCAGGCTGCCCTACCTAGGTGCTGTGTGCAACGAAACCCTGCGCATCTATCCCGTTGGCCTGCTCACCTTTCCCCGGGTAGCCCAAGAACCAGTCAACCTTCTGGGCTATCCCCTAGAACCAGGTGCCATTGCTGCCCCGTGCATTTACCTGCTGCACCGGCGGCCAGAACTCTACCCAGACCCAGAGTCTTTCCGGCCGGAGCGCTTCCTAGAGCGCCAGTTTGGGCCCTACGAGTACCTGCCCTTTGGCGGGGGAGCCCGGCGATGCATTGGTGAGGCCTTAGCAATGTTTGAGATGAAGTTAGTAATCGCCACTATCCTCACCCACTACGAATTGGATTTAGCCAGCTCAGACCCAGAACGAGTCCAGCGGCGGGGCCTCACCCTCGCCCCCGCCAAGGGAGTAGAAATGATCTTCAAGCGTCAACGGGAGCGGGTCCTAGCCCCTCAAACCTAGGGCGAGGTCAGGGCCCCGGATTGAAAACCCCAGGTATGCCCTTGAGGTTGACCATCGAAAAAACTACCCGCCGGGGGGTAGGATAACAGACCAAAACCCTACTAAGTGCATCCTCAGAGCTGGCAGCACCGACAACAAATCTGACCGGGGGCTGGAGACCGGCGCCCCCGGGGCCTAGGAGGTGGGCTAAATCGGTCCGGGAGTGGGTGCCTGGACAGCATCCTCGGTTTCCAGGGTAAACACCCCGGCAGCGGCCACCAAAAATCGATCCACTGCAGCCCCCAGGCAAGCCTAGGGATTTGAACTGAACCATGGCAAAGTCATGGGCCAGCGCTGTCGTGCTCTATAGTCCGCTCCAAGGCGAGCTTCACCCACCCATCCCCCGGGCGCCCCCACCAGATTGGCGGTGATATGGGCAGTGAATATTTCGGACTGCTCAGGGGATGGCCTAGCTTAATACCCGCGATGTGATGGGTGGTCAACCGGACCTGACAGCGCATTCCCGCACTCCTGGGAAGTCAGTCTACAACTTGCTTTCCAGGTCACTGACTTCTGAGTTGATCCAGTTGTTGGCGTCTTGGTCAACTTCTGTGTTCAAGGCTTGTTCGATGGCATCTCCACCAGGGACGTGGGAGACTAAACCGTCGACGGCCTGGTTAATAAACCCATCTGCTGCGTTGTCAATGCCGGCGTCGACGGCGAAGTTGCCAGCTTGCTGAATCAGGTTGGGGTCGGAATTGGGGTCAGCCACGGTGGATGTCTCCTCAAACAGGATGTTGACCTGTTTATCCTATCGGAAAATTAATCAGGGCAAAAGAGGGGCGGGAGCTCTCCAAGGCGTCTCCCAAGGCCACCTCTGAACCTGCCTAGGGGTCGATCCAGGTTCACAAATATTTTCATATTTTCGATCCTGGTCCCTGAGCCTAAAGGGCGTGACGACCTAGAGCTAGGGCAGCCACCAGCATCCCCAAGACTAAAAAGGGCTGGGCACTAGCCTGGTACTTGACGTCGTTGCCTAGGGGATCACGCAGAAAGTACATATCTTGGAAGGTGATCTGGGGAATCACCAGCAACAGTAACAGTGAAGCATACAGGTGCTCTCCTAGAGATACCAGGTAGATGGCAATGGTAATCTGGAATAGGTCGATCATAGTAACACAGATCTGGGCCGCCCTATCTACCCCAAACATTACCGGCAGGGATTGGAGACCCAGTTGCCGGTCTCCCTCCACGCTTTTGAAGTCGTTCACCACCGCGATGCCCAGCCCCGCCAAGCTATAGATCAAGGTCCAAAACATTACCTCAGGGGTGAGGGTACCAAAGAGGGCCTGACCCGCCCACCAGGGGAGGGCAATATAGCTTGCCCCCAGGGCGTAGTTCCCCAGCCAGCCATTGCGCTTGAGCTTGAGGGGAGGAGCGGAGTAGATGTAGGACACAAAGGCCCCCCCCAGGGTCAGGGCACTCATCACCGGCCAAGGGTGCCCTGCCCAGCGGTCAAGAAGGAAAGCTGCCCCCAGGCCCCCCGCTAGGAGGATCCAAATCTGGGCTACTACCTGCCCGAGGGGAATTGCCCCCGAGGGGATGGGCCGGTAGGGTTCGTTGATGGCATCAATCTCTCGGTCGTAGTAGTCATTCATGGTCTGGGTGTAACCCGCCATTAGAGGACCCGCCAGGAGCATACACAGGGAAGACTCAAGGACATGCTCCCAGGTCCAAGTGAAGTGGCCAGAAGATGCGGCCCCACACACCACCCCCCAGATCAGGGGGATCCAGGTGATCGGTTTCATCAGCTGCAGGCGCAGTTTCCACAGGGATGTGGTTTGGTGAGCCCCCTTCATCCCCAGCAATTGTCGGGGGTCAGGAGTGGGGGAAGAGTCAGCCATAGGAGTTAGGCAAAGGAGATGACAAGATAACCATCCTGAAATTTAGCACCGGCAATCTCCCGGTGCCGCAGCGGCACCGGCAGGACTAGATTACGCCGTTGGTCGGCCGCCTCTATAGTCAGCCCAAGCACCTGCTGGGTCAGCTTGACCTGTTTTTTGTCTAGGCCAGGCAGAAACACCGACACCTTAGCCGCGGCCACATCTACAACCAGGGGAGCAGGGCCACTACTGTGCAGCAGGTCAGGCAGAGCTTGGGCGAGGGGCTGCCAGTCTCTCGGGGAGTAGGGGAGGGGGGTGATGGGCAGGGGGGCAAAGTTGCCGGGGGGAGCATCCTCACCGGGCTGGGTGTGGTTTAGCAGCACTCCCTTGACCGTCAGGCTGACCTGCTGAGCACTACCCCAGAGGTAGAGGGCTTGGGCGACGGCAGCCCGGTCAGGGCTAGTCACCAGGAAGGCAGCTACTCGCTCCGGGTCATGAACTGCCTGCCGGCCGCGCTCGAGCATTTCTCCGGCCTGGTGAGCGGGTTGGGTAAAGGTATCGCCCCCAGAACCGAAGTTTACCACAGTGCTGACAATGGGCTGGACCAGGGGAACAAGACTCCCCAAATCCGACTCGGCAAATACCTGGGCGGCTTTGTCCAGGTACCACTTGAGGATCTCGGGCATCCCCAAGAGGCGGAGGGTAGCCTGGGAGGCCTGACCATCGTAGAGGATCACGTCGTAAAGACCGCTGGCCTCAAGCTCCCGCAGGGCATTGAGGACTAAGGCCCCATCCATGCCGGGGAGGATACCCAACTCCTGGGCATAGATTGAATGGAGCAAAGGGGTGCGCAGGTACTTGGACTCCTGCTGCTTTAGGGATTCCCAGTGGCGACTAATCGCCTCGGTTGCCTGGAGTTGACACACGTGCAGGTTAGGCGACAGCTCCTGGGTACCGGGGCTTAAGGGAGTGCCCAGGACCAACCCCAGACCCGGACCTGAGTCGTCAGTGGCGAGCAGCACCCTCTGACCTTGGCTTGCTAGTTGCCGGGCAGCAGCTGCCGCCACTGTTGTGCGTCCCGTGCCGCCCTTACCCAAAAACGTCAGAATCTTGGCCATAGAGCCTACTGCCGCACCAGCTCTACTTCATCCTCAAAAAACCAGGTAGTGGCTTGGTCGTCAAATTTCACCATCACCCCGATCCCGCTGCCATCGACCATTTTGTAGCCCTGCACGGTGCCCAATTTCCCTAGCTTTTCGATGACGGCCGGCCCGACTCGGTCCCGCAAGCGCCGGACACGCACTTTCTCGCCAATTTCCATCACAATCCTACGTCCTTATCCAAATTGTCTTAGAACCCTTAAAAGCCTACCACAAACCGGACTAGGACTCCGGGACCAATTGCTGAGGCATAATGGCTGGTATAAAGTCAGGCTTTTTAGTTTAATCTTTTGGGTATCCTTAGCGTGTTCACCAGCCATGCCAGCTGAGTCCGACCCCACTCCTGAAGTCAGATCCCCTGGCATGCTCGATGTACTCGAGTTAACCCCCCAGGAGCGGCGCCTAGTGACCTGGTTTCTGCGGGCCGGCCGGGCCACAACCCCCCAGGTGGCAGCCCAGCTCAAGACTGACCCAGAAACCACCCAAACCCTCCTGCAGACTCTGGTAAGCCGGGGTTTTTTGCGTACGGAAATAACCGAACAGGAAACTTACTACCGGGCTGGTCTGCGACCCAATCCCTCCCAACTGCCGCCACAGCTGTGGGATTCCCTGTGAGAGCCTGGCAATAGGCTAAGATTTAGGGGTGACTTAAACTCTTCAAAATTATGAGCGCTCCCCTTGCCCTAACCACGGAAAATGTTGAGAACGTCTTGGACGAGATGCGTCCATACCTGATGGCCGACGGGGGAAATGTAGAACTGGTAGACATCAGCGGGCCTGTGGTAAAGCTCCGCCTCCAGGGGGCTTGCGGCGCCTGTCCCAGTTCCACTATGACTCTGCGCATGGGCATTGAGCGCCGTCTACGGGAGATTATCCCGGACATCGCCGAGGTGGAGCAGGTCCTCTAGGCTGCCTCCTCCATGGCCTATCCCCTCTACGTCGCCTTTATTTGGCACCAACACCAACCCCTGTACCGCAGCCAAATCAACTTCCCGGGGGGAGCCTCACCCGGTAAGTACCACTTGCCCTGGGTGAGGTTGCACGGGGTCAAAGACTACCTGGATATGGTCCTGCGGCTGGCCCGCTATCCCCGCCTGCACCAGACCGTCAATCTAGTCCCCTCCCTAGTCCTGCAACTCCAGGACTACATTCAGGGGGAGGCCTTTGACCCCTACTTGGCCCTGGCCCTCACCCCCACTGAGAACCTCAGTCGCGATAACAAAGCCTACATCCTACGCTACTTCTTCGATGCCAACGCCCAGCGGATGATCGCCCCCCATCCCCGCTACCGGGAGCTCTACGAACGACGCCAAGAGGAAGGGGTAGACAAGTGCCTAGAAACTTGGGGAGAGGAGGACTACGGCGACCTGCTAGCTTGGCACAATCTAGCCTGGTTTGACCCCCTGTTTTGGGATGACCCCCAGATAAGCACGTGGCTTGAGCAGGGCTGCGGCTTCACCCTCAGTGACCGGCAGCGGATCTACAGCAAACAGCGGCAAATCCTGGCCCAGATTTTGCCCTACCACCGACAGCTCCAGGACACCGGCCAACTGGAGGTGACCACCTCCCCCTACACGCACCCGATTTTGCCTCTACTTGCCGACACGGACGCCGGCCGCGTCGCCGTCCCCCGGCTGAGCTTACCGGCCCAGAGATTCCACTGGCCCGAGGACATTGGTCGCCACCTGCAGCGCTCCTGGCAACTGTACCAGAAGTGGTTTGGCTGTGACCCCCGGGGCCTCTGGCCCTCGGAGCAGGCGGTCAGCTCGGCTATCCTTCCCTACGTGGCCCGGCAAGGCTTCAAGTGGTTGTGCAGTGACGAGATGATCCTCGGCCAGAGTTTGGGACACCTGTTTCAGCGAGACCCCCGGGGGAACCTCTACACCCCCGAGGTGCTCTACCAACCCTACCGCCTCACCACCAAGGCGGGGGACCTGGCAATCGTCTTTCGGGACCACCGTCTCTCAGATTTGATTGGTTTTACCTACGGCAGTATGCCCCCCGCTCAGGCGGCCGCCGATCTGGTCCATCACCTAGAGGAAATCTCCTACTCCCTGCAGGCACGCCAGGGGACCGCAAGTTTAGACCGCCCTTGGCTAGTGACTATCGCCCTAGACGGGGAAAATTGCTGGGAATTTTACGAGCAAGACGGCCAAGAATTTTTTGAATCCCTCTACCAATCCCTCAGTTATCACCCGGCCTTAAAACTGGTGACAGTAGCTGAGTTTATCGACCAGTATCCCCCCCGAGAGACCCTCGGTTACCTCCACACGGGCTCCTGGATCGATGGCTCCCTCACCACCTGGATTGGCGACCCGGTCAAAAACCAGGCCTGGACCTATCTCGCTGCTGCCCGCCAGATGCTCGCTGAACATCCGGAGGCGACGGAGGCAACTAATCCGGCCGCTTGGGAAGCTCTCTACGCCGCCGAAGGTTCCGATTGGTTCTGGTGGTTTGGCGAGGGACACACCTCCAACCAGGACGCCATCTTCGACCAGTTATTTCGGGAGCATCTAGTTGCCCTTTACCAAGCGCTCCAGGAAGCCCCCCCCAAGTACCTAGCCTTCCCCCTCGAACCCCATGCCCCCTCAGGCACCCACAACCCCCAGGGGTTAATTCATCCCCTAGTTGATGGCCAGGGAGATCGACAGGCTTGGGACAAGGCCGGCCGAATTGAGATTGGCGGGGCCCAGGGCGTGATCCACCAGGCCAGCCCCGTCCAGCGAGTTTGGTACGGAGCTGACCACCTCCACTACTACCTACGCTTTGACCTGCAGCCAGGAATACCCCCGGACCTGCACCTGTGCTGGTTTTACCCCCATCAACCCCTCTACAACAGCCCCATCGATGAACCCCCACTACCGGATTTCCCTCCCCTCAACTACCGCTTCCACCATCGACTACGGATCAAATTCCCTCAGCCGGAACTGACTTTAGCAGTTGCCGAGCCGGAGAACCGCTGGAGAAAGTGCCCCACCACCGCCCGGGCCGCCTGGGGTGAGTGCTTGGAAGTGGCCATCCCCTGGGGTGACCTGCCTGTGCACCCTGGCTGGTCCTTGCAGTTAGTGGTTTTTCTCTCCCAAGAGGGTTGCTTCCAGAGCTACCTGGGAGAAGCAGGCCTGATCGGCGTCCACGTCCCTTGAACTGTCACCATCACCCATGAATTCCCCCTTGCGTTTTTTGATGTGCCCACCTGAGCACTACGATGTAGACTACGTGATCAATCCCTGGATGGAGGGGAACCTACACAAGTCCTCTCCAGCTAGGGCCCGGGAGCAGTGGCAGCAACTCTACCAGCTAGTCCAAGCCCACGCTCAGGTGGATCTAGTCACTCCCCAAGCGGGCTGGCCCGACATGGTGTTCACCGCTAACGCAGGACTAGTCCTAGGGCAGACGGCGGTTTTGAGCCGTTTCTACCACCCGGAACGCCAAGGGGAAGAACCCTACTTTAAGCAGTGGTTTCTCGAGCAGGGCTATCAGGTACGGGAGATGCCCCAAGACTTACCCTTTGAGGGAGCCGGGGACGCCCTACTAGACCGGGAAGGGCGCTGGCTATGGGCCGGGTATGGATTTCGCTCAGAACTAGATTCCCACCCCTACCTAGCCCGCTGGCTAGACATCGAGGTGCTTTCCTTGCGCCTGGTAGACGAGAGATTCTACCACCTAGACACCTGCTTTTGTCCCCTCCAGGGTGGCTACCTGCTCTACTACCCCTCTGCCTTTGACGCCTACTCGAATCGCCTGATCGAGCTGCGTGTCCCCCGGGAAAAAAGAATCATGCTCGAGGAGACTGACGCAGTGCAGTTTGCGGCCAATGCTGTCAACATCGGCCAGATCGTGATCCTTAACCAGGCCAGCGACCCCCTGAAGACTCACCTACAGCACCACGGCTTCCAAGTCCTCGAAACTCCCCTGACAGAGTTTCTCAAGGCCGGGGGAGCATCCAAGTGTCTTACTTTGCGGGTGACCGAGCCGGTCATGGAAACCTCCCAGGCCAAAGCCGGGGTAGCCAGTCGAGTGATCTATCTAGAAGGGCACCTGTTGGACTCAGGTCTGATCAATCGGGCCCTAGATTTGGTTGTGGAAGGGGGGGGAAGCTTCCAGATTTTAAATTTCCAGTTGGGTCTGCAGCGCCAAAGTACCTCCAGCGCTGAAGTGAAGGTGTCCGCCCCCTCCGGGGAGGTGATGGAAACCCTCATGGCCCAGCTCATTGACCTGGGGGCCGCCGCTAGACCCCAGGAGGAGCAAGACGTCTACCTAGAACCAGTCACCCAGGCTGGTACCGCCCCGGAGGATTTTTATGTCAGTACTATTTATCCCACCGAGGTGCGGGTGGAGGGCACCTGGATCCGTGTCCAGCACCAGCGCATGGATGCGGCCATCGTGGTGGACCGGTCTAACCGGCGGGCTAGCTGTAAGCTATTACGAGACCTAGTGGTGGGAGAAGAAATTGTAGTGCGCGTGGAGGGAATCCGGACCGTGCGCAAGCCGGAATCCCGGGAAGCCAAGCCAGCCCAAGAATTTAGCTTTATGGGGGCTGGGGTTTCCAGTGAGCGCCGGGTAGAACTGGTAGTGGAGCAAATTGCCTGGGAACTGCGCCACATCCGGGACCAGGGGGGTAGGGTAGTGGTGACGGCCGGTCCTGTGGTGATCCACACCGGGGGGGGAGAGCACTTAGCGCGGCTGATTCGGGAAGGCTACGTCCAGGCTCTCCTAGGGGGGAATGCTATCGCTGTCCACGATATCGAGCAGGCCCTGCTCGGCACCTCCCTGGGGGTGGATATGCAGCGGGGGATTTCGGTCCACGGTGGCCACCGCCATCACCTCAAGGCGATCAACACCATTCGCCAGGCCGGCGGCATCCGCCAGGCAGTCCAGCAGGGCCTCCTCACTCAAGGGGTGTTCTACGAGTGCGTCCAGAGGGGAGTACCCTTTTCCCTGGCCGGGTCCATCCGCGATGACGGCCCCTTGCCCGATACCTGGATGGACCTGATTCAGGCCCAGGCAGACTACGCCCGACTTCTGGAAGGGGCAGACTTAATCCTGATGCTTTCCTCGATGCTCCACTCCATTGGCGTAGGCAACATGACCCCGGCCGGAGTCAAGTTAGTTTGCGTAGACATCAACCCGGCGGTAGTCACCAAACTCAGTGACCGCGGCTCCGTTGAGTCGGTGGGGGTGGTAACTGATGTGGGGTTATTCTTAAGCCTGCTCGTGCGTCAGTTAGACCGTCTCAACCTACCCGCCTAACCCCCATGTCCGACTCCCTCAAAAGCCGTCAACACCCCCTGATCCGCTCCCTGGCCGAGACCCTTGAGGCCACCTGGCAGCAATACCTGGACCTGAGCCCCTACCCCCTGCCGGAGGCGATGGGGTTTGTGGAGGGCCGTCTGGAGGGGGAAAGGCTGGTGATTGAAAACCACTGCTACCAAGCCCGGCAATTTCGCAAGCTCCACCTGGAGTTAGCCCAGGTTGGCCAGAACCTGGATATCCTCCACTGCGTCATGTTCCCCCACCCCCAGTACGATCTACCCATGTTTGGGGCAGACCTAGTGGGGGGCCGAGGACAGATCAGTGCCGCTATTGCTGACTTGTCGCCCCTCGGGGGCCCCCTGCCACCAACCTACCAAGAACAGCTGCAGTCCCTCCCGCCCCTGAGTTTTCAGCAGCCGCGCCTACTGCCCGAGTGGGGCCACATCTTCTCGCCCTTTTGCCTGTTTGTGCGACCCATGGGAGGGTTGGAGGAGGAGCAGTTCCTCGAGCGGGTGAGGACCATGGTGACGATCCACTGCCAAGCCGCCCAGGCAGCCCAAGTGGTCTCCCCAGAGCGGGCCGCCCAGATCCACCAAGGCCAGCAACTGTACTGCCAGCAACAACAAGAAAACGACAAGACCCGGCGGGTCCTGGAGAAGGCCTTCGGGGAAGCCTGGGCCGAGACCTACATGACTACAGTCCTCTTTGACGTAGTCTAGGATTTAGGTTCGGCCTGGGACTGTAGTTGTGCTAATTCTTCGGGGGTGAGTTCCTCAAGCCGTTTTTGCAGTACGGCCTCTTCGTAATCCCGCCGCTGCTGATGGTAGGTCATGCGTTTACTACCGACCCGCCACAGGTAGGTGGACAACCAGCCCAGAAGCACCAGGGTAAAGACTCCCTGAACCCCAATCCCCGCCCAGGGAGAGTCCACTCCCAGCAGGGTTAGGAGCACGTACAGCCCCAGACCACCGCCAGTTAGACCAAGGGCAATGAGGACTAGATCTAGCCGCCGCATCCTCTCCCCCTAAACCACTGAGCGGGGGCGGGGCCGGAAGTTTAAAAAAGGCGCCCACAGTAGTAGACCCGGGAAGAAGAGGAAGACCAGGAAGTACAGTAGCAGCCGCTCTACAGAACTAGCCACGTACCAGCGGGCCCGCAGGTAAAAGTACAGCATTAGGGGCAGGACCAGCAGGTAAGCCCCGGCCAGGGCCAGGTAAAGACCCGGCAGTAGGAAATCAGTTGTGGCAGGCATAGTGAATACTGAGTGGGGATAATAACTGCTCCTTCCAGGGTAAACGGTTTGGCCCGCGAAGTGACGCAGAGTTTTTTGATGGTAAGTAAAGCGGCTAGTCAATAGCTCCCGCACCCTGGGCTGACCCTCCATGGGTTATAATCTCCACGCCGCCCACAATTCCCACCCTATGAAGAATTGGCAACTGCTAACCCTTAACGGCCTCCCCATCCCCCAGTGGCGCCAGTCTAGCTACCTCAATCACCTGGTCGGCCTGCTAGAACCTTGGCGGCAGGGGAGTTGGCTGATGCGGTGGGCCGAACCCCTTGGGGTTCTCTTGGTGAGTGCTGTATTTGCGGCCGCCCCCTTCATTGCCAATGACTTTACCGGCCTGCTCCTGCTATCCTGTGCGGGTTACTGGGTAATCCTTACCCTCTCAGACCCGCTCCCCCGGCTGCCGCGGGGGATGACCGCTACTCACCTGATTATCTTGTTGTACTGGGGAATTAACTGCGTGGCAGCTGCCTTCTCGCCTGTCAAGCGGCCCGCCTTCATCGGCCTGGGCAAGCTAACCTTGTACCTGGTTCTGTTTGCCCTGTTGGCCCGGCTGTTTCGCTCGGCCCGGGCCCGAGCCTGGGTAGTCACGGTTTACCTCCTAGCTGCCCTAGTGGTGAGCCTACACGGAATCAACCAGTGGTTCTCTGGGGCAGCGGCCTTGGCTACCTGGGTCGACCCCGAATCCCCCCTGGCCAATATTACCCGGGTCTACAGTTTCCTGGGTAACCCCAACCTCCTGGCAGCCTACCTGGTGCCGGCCATTGGCCTGAGCGCGGTGGCTATTCTGGCCTGGCCTGGAGTAGTCACCAAGGTACTGGCGGTGCTGATGCTAGGGGCTAACACCACGTGCCTGGTCTTCACCTTTAGTCGGGGGGGCTGGATTGGCGCCGTGGTCACCCTAGCCCTACTGCTGCTCGGCCTAGTGTACTGGTACAGTGACCGCCTCCCGGCCTTCTGGCGTCTCTGGGCTCTGCCAACGGTGATCGCCGGGCTTGGGGCTGTGCTGCTGGTGGGGTTATTACTCGTTCCCAGCCTACGGGAGCGGGTCCTGAGCATTTTTGCCGGTCGCCAGGACAGTAGCAACAACTTCCGGATCAATGTCTGGGAGGCGGTCCTGGCAATGATTCGCCACAGCCCGGTTCTGGGTTATGGCCCTGGCAACCAGGTCTTCAACCGGATCTACCCCCTGTTTCAGCACCCCCGCTTCAACGCCCTAGGCACCTACTGCATCCCCTTGGAAATTGCCGTCGAAAGTGGTCTGGTGGGGTTGGGAGCCTTTCTGTGGGCCCTGGCCGCCACGGCTCACCGGTGGTGGCTGCAGTTGACAGAAGCTAGGGCCCGCCAGGACCAGGAGGCCCTATGGTTAATTGCGGCGGGAGCGATTTTGGTGGGTATGATGGCCCATGGCCTGGTGGACACAGTGTGGTATCGACCAGAGGTAAATACCCTGTGGTGGATGCTCATGGCCCTGGTGGTGAGTTATCGGGTGCCGAGACAGGCGGGGTCAAGGATAAACACCGCCTCTGTGCGTCCCCCCTCTTGAGCCACTAGGGCCACGTGGCTGGCGATGCCGAGGGTGTCAGAACGCCGGTAGGAGGGAGGAATCTGCCGGACCTGTTCTCGGGGACAGTCTAGGAGGGTGGGCAGCTCGGGGACCGGCACCCCAAAGAACTCACCCCCGAGGCCCCGGACCACAATCAAGTATCCCTGGGCCGGCAGCTCCCCTTCCCGGCGGAAGATAGCTTGGTGGAGGTCAAGGACCGTTAGTTCTTGGTCCTCCAGGTGGGCCACCCCCGTGTAGGAAAGACCACTGGCGGAGGTGAATGCTTGGGGGATAATTTTCTGAACCGCCGCCAACGGAAAGCCCAGGGTCAGATTGCCCACCGGGAAAGCCAACAGGCGCAAGGTCAGGGACTGGTCAGTGAGGGAGGTTGCCATGGGGATTTAATTGCCTCCGATCCAGGAGAGGAGTTTAAGGGAAATTGTCGGCGCTGGCCTCTACTCTAACCATACCGGGTCCCCGCGGGTAACAGTACCCCCCGCCACCACGGCAGCACGTACCCCTGCTACGGCCTGATTATGTTCGACGGTAGTGCCTAGAATCCCCGGGTCTGCCGGCAGCCCGGGCTGGGGGAGAGTGGTGACTACACAGCGACGGCAGGGCCGCTCCAGACGCAAGCGCACCTCGTCGCCGAGGGCCAGGGTCTTACCGATCCAGGCCTGCTCTGGAAACCCTGGCCCAGCCACCCGGAGGAGAAAATTAGGTCGGAACCGGACGGGAGTAAAATCCCCTGGAGGATAAAGAGCTCCCAGGATCTCCAGGGTAGCCGTGGTAATCAGATGCACCAGCGAGGAATCAAAGAAGGTCCCTGGGGGCATAAACAACTGGGTAACCTGGTCCTGATGGTCTAGACCTGGCAGGGGCGGCCAGTACTTATCCAGACTGGCCTGGGGCGGGGCACTGGCCCACAGTTGGACTGGCCGGCCGAGGAACTCCCCCAGAGCCCTCTCATCCATCTCCCCGGTCGGCCCCCAAATCTGCACCGGCGGCAGGGGCTCCCCTAGGACAGGAGCGGCGGCGAACTGGGCCTGGAGTTCCAGCAGGCGCCGCCAGCGCTGGGGATACTTAGCACTAGCGACCCGACCCGTTTGCAGGTCCCCGAGGGCGTAGCCCCGGTCCCCGAGGACTCCCTGGTCCCCCACTAGGGCCACCGCTAATTCTTCCCCCTGCATGGATTTGACCGGGTAGCGCCATAGACGCTCCACCACCCCCAGGGGAGGATTGATTAACACCCCTTAGACACCCCTACCGCCGCTAACTGGGTGATTTCAGATTATCATGGCTCTCAGCTTTGGACAGCACCACCATGGACCTTAAGTCTCTCATCCGCGACGTGCCTGATTTCCCCCAGGCCGGGATCATGTTCCGGGATATTACCACCCTGCTAGCCGACCCCGGGGGCCTACGCTACACCCTAGACAGCCTCACCCAGAAGTGCGCCGGTCTGGGGGTAGACCGGGTGGTGGGGATTGAATCCCGGGGCTTTATTGTGGGAGTCCCCTTGGCAGAGAAGCTAGGGGTCGGGTTTGTGCCCGCTCGCAAACCCGGTAAGCTACCAGCGGCGGTCCACAGTATTGAGTACAGCCTTGAGTACGGCACCGACCGCCTGGAAATCCACCAGGACGCCCTCCAGCCCGGCAATCGGGTCCTGATTGCCGATGACGTAATTGCCACCGGCGGCACCGCTCTAGCCGCCGCAGACCTAGTCGCCCAAACCGGCGCCATCCTCGCGGGCTTTGCTTTCGTGATCGAGTTAGCTGGTCTCCAGGGCCGCTCACGACTGCCCCAAGTGCCGATTATTACCCTAGTGGAATACTAGGGGGGGACACTAGCCGGCCCATGGCACCGTTCCTCAAGCGCCTCCTCCAGGCCCTGCTGACCCTACTTTTAGCCTCGGCTTTGAGTTTTCTGCTCATTCAGCTAGCGCCGGGGAACTACCTGGAAACCCTGCAGCAAAACCCCCACATTTCCCCGGAGCGGATTGAACAGCTGCGGCAGCAGTTCGGCCTGGACCGTCCCTGGCCGGAGCAGTACCTGCGCTGGCTCTGGCAAGCCCTCCATGGTAACTTCGGCACCAGTTTTGTCTACCAGCGACCGGTGGGCAGTCTCTTGCTAGAGCGCGTCCCCGCCACCTTGCTGATGACGGTCACTTCCCTTATGTGTACCTGGGGAGTAGCTATTCCCCTGGGAATTCTGGCGGCGGTGCATCAGAACCGCTGGTTAGACCGGAGCCTGAGCGTCCTGAGTTATCTGGGTCAGGGGCTCCCTAGCTACGTGGTGGCCCTGGGATTGTTGTTGCTAGCCCAGGATAGCGCCCCCCTCCTCCCGGTAGGGGGGATGACAAGTATTGACTTTGACCAGTTTTCCCCGGGTGGCAAACTCCTAGACCTGGCCTGGCATTTGCTGCTGCCGGTAGTGGCCCTGAGCGTGACCAGTTTCGCTGGGCTGCAGCGGATCATGCGGGGGGAGCTCCTAGACGTACTCCGGCAAGACTACATCCTCACGGCCCGGGCCAAGGGCTTGTCGGAAACTAGGGTGGTCTACGTCCATGCCCTGCGCAACGCCCTCAATCCCCTGATCACCCTGCTGGGATTTGAGTTGGCAAGCCTGTTGGGGGGAGCCTTCGTGACTGAATTCATCTTTAATTGGCCCGGCTTGGGCCGGCTGATCCTCCAGGCGGTCAAGGCCCAGGACATCTACCTAGTAATGGCTAGTCTGGTAATGGGTGGGGTGATGCTGATCCTAGGCAACCTGATTGCTGACCTGCTGCTGCGGCTGGCGGACCCGCGGATCCACCCCTAGGGCCTAGAGCCGATCGGCGGGGGTCTCCGGGAGGGTAAACTTTTGGCTGGCGGTAGGATTGAGACTAATGAGGGCCGCTAGGTTTTGCCTGAGGGTATTGCAGAGGATGTCTAGGGGCAGGTCGTTGACGTCCCCATCAAAGGGGTTCTCAATTTCCACACCAATTTCTTCGACCCCAAGCAGGGTGAAGCTAACCAGAATCGTCACCACTATCGTCCAGGGCCCCAGGCGGCCGACGATCTCAAAGGGTAATGTCAGGCAGTACACCAACAGTAGTTGCTTAATGTGAATAGCGTAGACCAAGGGAATTGGGGTCTTGGCAATCCGCTCACAGCTGCCTAGATAGGCAACTAGGTTATCTAGGAGCTGGTTAAGATCATTCATCTGGTAGACACTCAGGCAACCCCGCTCGTACTGGGCGTGGAGGTACTCACCGATCCAGAAGGCCAACGCTAGGGGGGGGTGAGGATGGTGTACCAGAACCTGATACTGACTTGGGGGGACTAGGCTGGCCAACTCGTGGTCGACCGGGCGATGCCGCAGGTGAAGTTTAGTGGCCACGGCAAAGGCGACCGTCATCTGCAGGACCCGGACTTTAGCCTGCCGGTCTTGGGGGGTATGCTCCTCCACCTCCACCCAGACCCGCCGGCTCAGGTTGCGGGTGGCGTTGACGATATTGCCCCACTGCTTGCGGCCCTCCCAAAAGCGGTCGTAGGAGGTGTTGGTGCGAAATACCAGCAGCAGACTGAGCACCACAGAGGGGGCAACCTCCAAACCAGCGGGCCAGTCCGGGAGCACAGCAAAGCCCCGCAGCCCTAACGCCACCACCGCCACCGCGCCGCAAAGGAATATCCGCGGTAGGGTCGCCGGCAGGATGGAAGCGCGCAGATTAAAGGCCAGGCCAAGCCAGGAATTTTGCTTCAAGGTAGATTATAGTGCCTTTGTTCAGAAAGTCTGAGGGGGCCTAGGCAAGGTACACTGGAAAGGATAGTTCCTAAGGATCTTACAGTCATTAGGTCACCAAAGGACTTCCCCAAAAGCTGGGGATTGGCCTCAAGGAGTTTTGCACCCCGGATTTTTAGGTACTGATCATGCGTGTAATCCTCTTAACGGGGAAAGGCGGCGTCGGTAAAACCTCCGTCGCCGCGGCCACGGGTCTGCGCTGTGCGGCCATGGGATATCGGACCCTAGTCCTAAGCACCGACCCGGCTCACTCCCTGGCTGACAGTTTTGACCAGGAGCTAGGCCACGACCCCCGGCTGATCAAGCCCCACCTATGGGGGGCAGAACTAGACGCCCTCAGGGAACTAGAAAGCAACTGGGGAGCGGTCAAACGCTATATTACCCAAGTTTTGCAGGCCCGGGGCCTAGATGGGGTGGAAGCGGAGGAATTGGCGATCCTACCGGGCATGGATGAGATCTTTAGCCTGGTGCGCATGAAGCGTCACCAGGATGAGGGGGAGTTTGACGTGCTAGTGATTGACTCGGCCCCCACCGGTACGGCTTTGCGACTTTTGAGCCTGCCGGAGGTGGCCGGGTGGTACATGCGCCGATTCTACAAGCCCCTGCAGAGAATGTCCGCGGCCCTGCGCCCCCTAGTAGAGCCAATTTTTCGGCCCCTGACTGGGTTTTCCCTGCCGGATAACGAGGTGATGGATGCCCCCTACGAGTTCTACCAGCAGATCGAAGCCCTAGCCCAGGTGCTAACAGACCCCACTCAAACAACGGTGCGACTAGTAACTAACCCGGAAAAAATGGTGATCAAGGAGTCCCTCCGGGCCCATGCCTACCTAAGCCTTTACAATGTGGCCACGGATATGGTGATCGCCAACCGAATCATCCCCGATGAGGTGACGGACCCCTTTTTCCAGCGCTGGAAGGTAGCCCAAGAGCGCTACCGCCAGGAGATCCATGAGGACTTTTGCCCCCTACCGGTGCGGGAGGTGCCCTTGTTTACCGAGGAGTTGTGCGGTCTGCCAGCCCTCGAGCGCCTTGCGCAGGTCCTGTACGGTGACGAGGACCCCACGCAGGTCTACTACAAGGAGACCACCATGCGGGTAGTCCAGGAGCAAAATCAGTACAGCCTTGAGCTTTACCTGCCGGGCATTCCCAAGGACCGGGTGGAATTGGCCAAAAATGGCGACGAACTCACCGTCCGGATCGGCAATCACCGCCGGAATCTGGTCCTTCCCCAGGCCCTTGCCCTGCTGCAGCCCGCCGGGGCCAAGCTCGAGGATGACTACCTGAAGATTCGCTTCAGCGGCTCTTAGGCTGGGCCTGTGCTATGATCCCTTAGAGAGCTAAACAAATCTTAAGGTTTTCCATGACGTTTCCCCACCTCGCCCATGACTCAGGCTACCCCTAAGGTCGTCCTGATTACTGGCGCTGGGAGTGGCATTGGCAGGGCTGTTGCCCTAGCTTTTGCCCGCCCGGGTGTCCATCTAGTCCTCCTTGGTCGCTCCCTCCCTAAGCTAGAAGCGGTGGCGGCCCAGGGGTCCCTCGAGGGTGCTCAATGTACCGTCCATTCCCTGGACCTAGCCCAGGTGGACCGGGTCCGGCCTACCCTAGAGGCGATTAGCACCGCAGCTGGGGCGGTAGATGTGCTGGTTAATAGTGCGGGGATCGCCTACACCCAGAACCTGGCAGACACCCCCCTAGAGGCCTGGCAGCAGGTCCTAGACTTAAACCTAACGAGTGTGCTGCAGTGTATCCAGGGAGTCTTACCCACCATGCGTCGGCAGCGTCGGGGGACAATCATCAACATCAGCTCCATTGCTGGCCACCAGGTTTTTCCCCAGTGGGGCGCCTACTGCGTCAGCAAGTTTGGGCTCATGGCTCTAGGTAAGGCGCTTGCCCAGGAGGAGCGTCCCCACGGCATCCGCGTTACCACTGTTTGTCCTGGAGCTGTAGACACCCCCTTGTGGGACGCTGTGGCTGGAGATTTCAACCGGGCAGCCATGCTTTCCCCGGAATCTGTAGCTCAAGTGGTCTACACCGCTTCCCTGCTGCCCCCTGAGGCCGTCCTCGAAGAAGTCACCCTCCTGCCCCAGGCAGGTACTCTCTAGTCCACTCCCTTCCACCCACCCTATGAACGGCGCCCTTCCCCCTTTGAGCAAAGTCAATCCCGGCTCCGAGTCTCGCCCTGACCGCAACACCCTCAACGGCAAGGAGCCTAGGTTACAGGCTCCCTCACCGGAGCTGCTCCAAGAGATGACCGCTGCGGTAGAGCAGATTATTCGGGGGGTGGGGGAAGACCCCCAACGGGAAGGTTTGCTCAAAACCCCCAAACGGGTAGTAGAAGCGATGCAGTTTCTCACCAGTGGCTACCACCAGTCCCTCGAAGACCTGGTGAATAACGCCATCTTTGATGAGGGGCATAACGAGATGGTCCTGGTGCGGGACATTGACTTTTTTAGTTTGTGCGAGCACCACATGCTCCCCTTTGTGGGTAAGGCCCACGTGGCCTACGTCCCGAACCAAAAGGTGGTCGGCCTTAGCAAGCTAGCCCGGATCGTGGAGATGTACTCCCGCCGCCTCCAGGTCCAAGAGCGGCTCACCCGCCAGGTAGCCGAGGCAGTCCGCACCATTTTAGAGCCCCGGGGGGTAGCAGTGGTCCTAGAGGCCAGTCACATGTGCATGGTGATGCGCGGAGTCCAAAAACCCGGCTCCTGGACCGTAACCAGCGCTATGGTAGGGGTGTTTCAGGAAGACCAAAAGACCCGTGAAGAGTTCCTTAACCTGATCCGCCACCGGCCCGCTTTTTTGTAGCCCCTGCCCCGAGCCATGGCTGAACCTACCCCAGACCTGTTTCACCCCCAAGCCCACCTGGACATAGGGATTGTCAACGCCCTCGGGGAGGGAGAGCCCACAGACTATAATTTAGCTGAACTGGCTCGGTTGCGGATCCGCTACCGGGGCTTTCCCGGGGCCCGAGAGATTCAGGCTGGCCTAGACCAGGCCCTCAAACGTTGGGGCTTGAGCGAGGAGGAGCTGTTTGCCCGGACCCGGGAAATCCACCGCCGTGGTCAGGTCTATCAGGACCGATCTAGCCGGCGCGACGACTGGAGCTAGGAGATGGATACTGTTAGTGCAGCTGATGTCCCGGGACCCTCTGACCGATGTACTTTAACACTGCTATCTTCTACGACATCGAAAACCTCCTCAAGGGCTACAGCTTCTCCCAGCAGATGGCTGACAATCTGTCCTTGCGCGACATCCTTGCGGATATTCGGGACACCAGCCGCCTAGGCCACATCGCCCTGCAGCGAGCCTACGCCAACTGGAGTGACCACCGCCTGAAGCTCCTACGTGGCCAGATCAACGAGCTGGGGATTGAGCCAGTCCAGGTGCTGGGATTTTCCCAGGACCCCAAAAAAAATGCCGCCGATATTCAGTTGGCCATCGATGCCATCGACATTGCCCATATCCGACCGGCCCTGAGCGTCTACGTGATCATCTCCGGGGACGGGGGCTTTGCCTCCCTGGCTAAGAAACTTCACGAGTACGGTAAAACTGTCATCGGCTGCGCTTACCGCAACGCCACTAACCGGGTCTTTCAGGCCGTGTGTGATGACTTCGTCTGGATAACTGACCCGGATGAGGCAGACCGGCCCGAGCGTACTCTCCCCGGCGACCTCACCTCCCCCCGGCCTCAGGTCAACGACCCGCGTAATGTCCGCCTTACCAAGGTGGTCAAGCGACTCAGTTCCCAGGAGACCGAAGCGGTATTAGCTAAAACCCACGAGGTGCTGCAGTGGTACGCCGCCGAGCACCACCACGACCTAAGCCGGCAGGGGATTGTCCTATCAGTGGTCCAGGAGGCCCTGAACTTCCTCATTCCTGAATTTCAACCCGCCCGCTACGGCTTCCCCAAGTTTATTGAGTATCTTCAGTACGCCTGCACAGGTACACCCCTGTGTGTGGTGCGGCCTGCTAGTGGTCAGGTACACCTGAGCCTGCGCAACGGGGGGCGGGGGGGGGCGGAGGTCCTACCCGACCTACAAGCCCGGGACCTCCACTCCCCAGAAGGGTACCGGGCAGTGTTGGCCGCCGGCACTGGTCCCCTGCGCCTGCCTCCTGGCCCCGAGCTCTCCATAATCCTCCGCTGGCTGGTGGAGCACCCCCGCTCTGGGGTAGACGTGGGCACCATCTACGAAGAAGCCGAAGCCCAGCTAGGGAGTCTGCTGCCTCCAGACTCAGTCAAGGCTGCCCTGATGAGCCTTATCTGGGCTGAGGCCTTTGAGCGCACCCCCGAGGGAGCTCCCCTGTCAGATCAACAGCTGACCCTGCGGCCGGAGCTTAACTCAGTAGCGGCCCTTACCCATCACCTGCGCAGTGCCGCCCGCCGCAAACTGACCCGCTCCTTGGCGGTGGTGCGGGAGGCAGTTTTGGAGGAAGTGATTCCCCTGGTGGAGTAGGGGACTCCATGGCTTACTATCTTCATGAGGCCACGGGGATCCTTGGCCATGGCTAGATGTATACACTTAGACATGCGACCATGAAGACCCTGGCCATTATCAGTCAAAAGGGGGGGGCGGGGAAGACGACCCTGGCCCTACACCTGGCGGTAGCGGCGGCGGCAGACGGTAAATCCGTAGCGGTTGTGGACATTGACCCCCAGGCCTCGGCGGCGGGTTGGGGGGATAGCCGCCCCAGAGATAACCCAGCTATCATCTCTGCCCAGCCCAGTCGCCTTGAGAAAGTGCTCCAGGCGGCCGCTGGGGGGGGTGCCCACCTGGTGATCATCGACACTGCCCCCCACTCAGAAAGCGCGGCCCTAGCTGCCGCCCGGGCCGCTGACTACATCCTGATTCCCTGTCGCCCGGCGATCCTAGACATCCGGGCCATCAGCCACACCATCGATCTAGTTAGGTTAGCCGGCCGCCCCGCCAGCATTGTCCTTAACACTGTCCCCCCTCGGGGAAACCTAGCCAGCTTAGCGGCTACGGCCCTCGGCAACACCTACGACATCCCCGTTTGCCCGCTCCACCTTAGCCAGCGGGTAGCCTTTGCCCACTCCCTCACCGGGGGGTTGACGGCCCAGGAGTACGATCCCCAGGGAAAAGCCGCCCAGGAAATCCACCGGCTTTACGAGTGGACACGTAAGCATGTTGGCATGAAATAGGGTAAATATGGATAGGCACAAACTAGCCGCCCTCGAGGAGCCCCCATGGTCAAACCCCCTGATTTAGTTGCTGCCCTCAAGGGAGCAAGCGGCAACCCCCTGTACGAGCCGGAGCTACCACCCCCCACCCCCACCCGGGTACTGCCCCCTAGCCGCCGGGGCAAAAAGGCCATCACTGGTCACTTTGACCCGGCTGTCGGTAAACAACTCAAACAGTTGGCCCTAGACCGTAACACCACAGTGCAGGCTCTCCTCCAGGAAGCCTTGAACGATCTATTGAGTAAGTACGGCCGGCTGCCTTTGGCCTAGGAGAGGGGAGCTCGGCCACCTAGTTAACCGTCGGCACGTAACCACCATCTACCCGGAGGTTAGCGCCGTTGATGTAGTCGGCCCTGGGACTGGCGAGGAAAACCGTAGCATTGGCAATCTCTTGGGGGAAGCCCGCCCGGCCTGCGGGATTAGGGGCGTACTGGGCAGCAATTTTGGCCCGGGTTCCCCGGTCTGGCTCCACCCCCATCCGGTCGAACATCTCGTCAGTCCCGGGGGTGAGGATAATCCCGGGACTAATGGCGTTGCTGGTTACCCCCGATCCACCCAGGCTCATGGCCAGGGAAACCGCAAGGTTAATGTTAGCGGCCTTGGTGGCACTGTAGGCGGGCATACTCCCCTGGGGCTTAGTGGCCACTCCACTGGCGATGGCAATCACCCGGCCCCACTGGCGCTCCTGCATCCCTGGTACTAGGCGATTGATCATCCGGACCATGGAGGCCACATTGGTGTTATAGACATCGTTCCAAAGCTCGGGCAGCTCTGTGAACCAGCCCTGGGCCGGGTAGGCACCGGCATTATTAACCAGAATATCAATGGCACCAAAGGCGGCCAGGGCCGCCTCAGCTACCTGGTCGGCCCCAGCATCCGTGGCCAGGTCCCCCAGGGCGTAGGCAGCGGTACCCCCTGCCTGGGTAATCTGCGCTACCACCCGTTCAGCTTCAGCCAAGCGCCGCCCGTGGACCACTACTTTGACTCCTTCCTCAGCCAGGGTTTTGGCAATCGCTTCCCCAATGCCACTGGTACTGCCGGTGACCAGGGCCCGCTTATCCTGCAGTTGCAAATCCATGGAAACTGACCTCCTTGAGCTTAGTAGGACACCACTTGCCGGTCTTGAAAGATCTTGCCACTCAAACTGGCAGAAGCTTCGGTGGCAAGCCAAATCACCGTATATGCTCCCTGTTCCGGGGAGCGGGGGGCTGAAGGGCCACCCATATCTGTGCGTACCCAACCGGGACATAGGGCGTAGACAGCAATCCCCTTTGGTTTGAGGGCCTCCGCCAGCATGATCGTAGCTCCATTTAAGGTCAACTTAGCCAGGCAGTAGCTCGGCACATTGCTCGATAGCCCCGCCAGAGTACCGTAGCCGCTAGAAACGTTGATGATCCGCGCTCCGGAGGCCTGTTCTAGAAGGGGGAGAAACCCCTGGACCATTTTAATCGGACCGAAGGTATTGGTATTGAGGGCTTGGTGCAGCAGGTCCCGCCCAACGGTCAAGATATTCACTCCCTGGTCGGGATAGATGCCAGCATTGTTAACTAGGACATCAATGTGCTTAAACTCCCATTGCACCCGCGCCGCCGCATCCAGAATCGAATTATCCCAGTCAACGTCCAGCACCAGGGGTGAGACTTGGGTAGACTCAAGCTGGTCCATAGCTGCCTGCGCCTTGTCCATGGATCTAGCTGCCAGAATCACACGGAACCCTGCCTGCAGCAAACCCCGGCAGACCGCCAAGCCAATTCCTCTATTACCGCCTGTGACTAGGGCAGTTTTACTTTGTGGGTGTGCGTCCATGGAGATGTCTCCTACAAGTCACCAGAATGATGTTGTTTTGGGTTTGAGGGTCAAACTATAAGGCCCGAGTGCTAAAACGCCTGTTTTAAAGTGAGGCCAGGGGACACACTAGCTAGACCGATTATGTCAGTTGATTGGTTGATCTTGGCACCGGTAGACTTATTTTTGATGTTTTGGTCAGCTTTAGTGAAACTTATCAATGGGCCTGGGAATAGGCCTGATTGCCCCGCCCTTTTAAAATAAAATTAGATGAAACTAGAACAAGCCTTTGATAATGCAAAATTACCTGATGTAGTCAACTGAATGTTACGCACTCTAGCTCGCTACAGAAGAACTATAGACTACTCTTCCCTGTGAGCACTAACGCAGTCAACAATAACAGGATTTAGCTAATAATTACCAGTCGGGAGAATCCCCCTGCCAAACCTCCTCCCCAACCCTTCTGCCTAGCCGTCGCTATCTAAGGTTTAAGGAATACCGAGACAGCAAAACCTTATAACTATAGACCAGGTGTGGGGTCTGATTCTTTAGCCGTTGGTAACCCTGAGGCTGCCCCCAATTTCCTAACCATCTCCGCCCTTTGCTTGTTTCCCTCGGCCCCGGGGATGGGGTGAAAGCCCTAGCCCGGTCAGCTAGCTGGCGTGTAGTAGTGTTGGCATGCAGGCAAGATAACAGCAACCCCAACTACACTAACTCCCTCATCCTCAGGAGAAGGGGATTATCATCAGGAATTCACGGGAAAGGAAATCACAATGAGAAATTCAAAATTAGATTATTCTCCTCCCACCATCACCTAACACCCACTTAGAGGTCTCAATCGGTTAGCTTATTTAGTTTTTCCCGCGCGACTAGAGGTAAAGAGGTTATTGGGGTTGGCGAGGATGGAGCGTTGTCCCCTGAGGGGCAGGCAAGTAATGTTAACGGTTTGAATTGAGCTTCAGTCAAGTTCCATTCGAATTCGCCCATTACGGAACCCACAGAATAAGTAGTAAGTAGTTTAAGTAGACTAATTTAATTTCTGTTCTAGATCCTGTGGCAAACAAGAGAGCGCCCAACGCAGTAGGGAAATGACAGAGGTTTGTGCTCGAACAAGAGTGCCTTTACCTAAAAGCTCGTAACTATTCGCCATCGACATGCGTATAGCGCCTTGTCTTAGAAGTTGTTCCCTTCTCTTGAGATATTTCTTAGGAGTACACTGTCACTCCAATCGGTCTTGTCATGTTGGTGTGAGTTTGGGTCATCCCTAGAGGGGATGCCAGCCTCGCAGTCACATACCCTGACCCAGCCTACTAGCCTACTACCACTCCCTAGGGCTTATCTCCCTCTAGCTGCTCCCCCAAGGCTGCCAGCTCTGACCACAAAGCCTCGTTGTTAAGGCCGTAGTAGTCTGAATAGAGCGACTCACCCTCGGTCAGACCCAGCTGGGGATGACGGACAAAGGTTTCGCTATCAACGTAAACGTAGTACTCAGAAGGAGAAGGCTGACTGAGGTTCGACACGTCTGGGTACCGGCAACGTCGTTACTTTCAGACATAACTGAAGTCCATAAGGTTCCAGAAGGTCTCGTCGTCGGTGGAACCCTCGGCCGGGGGCTCGGCTTTGGACCCCTAGTCTGGAGAGGGATCGAGGCAATGGCAGGGCCTGACAACTCCAGCAGCCGCTTCAATAATTCCCAACCCTCTCTCGGTCCCACCCCTTGTCCTTAAGTACCCAAGGTTATTTCAGCTGGCTATCTAGAACTTGTCTTAGGTGGGGCTCTAGGGCGGCTAGGTCAACCTTAGCTCCGAAGTACTGATAGGCCACCCGGTCAGATAGACCAACTATCCCCCGCCAGGGAAGACCGGGGAATTGGACCTTGAGGGCGGGGGAAACCCCCTGCCCACCTAGTCCGGAGGTCCGCCCCAAATTCCCGATAATTAATACGGTCGAGGTAGAGAGGGGCTCGGTGGCTGGCCTCGAGCATTACTAGGAGCAGTTCCCGGTCACCCAGGCCAAATATAGCCCAAGCCCTCGAGGATCCGGCTGGTTAGGTCCCGGTCAGGGATGTTGTCCACCGCGGCCCTACTCAGTACCGGGTGACCTAGGCAGGCTTCGAGGTAGTCACACAGATCGACAAAGCCTAGCCCCACCGGCTGGGCAAACTCCACCACCAACTCAACCCCTCTGGTCTCCGGGGGGGACGCCCTCCCTCAACAGGGCCAGCCTCTTGATGTAGTGGCGCTCCTGCAGGTAGGCCAGGTTCTGTCGCAGGTAGGTGATCACTGTTTCCCTAGTCGTCTTCATCGCCTAGCTTCTGAGTAAACTTCTTCATCTCGGGGCCTAGCACAAGTGGTTAGGGATGGGGGCAATTCGTTCTGGTCCCTGAGCTCATCCTCAGGGTCGTTGCTAGTATACCTAAGCCAGATATCCAGGTTAGCGTTCCTGGCACTCAGGTACTCTCGGCGGTCACTATAGTACATTTCTACGATAACATGTAAGGTGATGACATCCCCCTATGGTCCGGACCCTCGCCGAGGAAGGTTGCAGGGGATAAGGACCGGCTAGGGGCTGATTGAGAAATTTTTTTGAAGCCGGCAAGTTTTCTGCAGGGTAGTACCCATAACATGGGGAGTAGCTAATTTCAAATCCTATGTCACGACATTTGGAGCGGTTACTGGAGCTAGATGCCCTACTCAGGTGTGGTCAACCCTATACGGCGGCAAGGCTAGCTGAGGAACTAGAGGTCAGTGAAAGGACTATTCGCAATGACTTGGCGTTTCTGCGTGACCGCTTCCACGCTCCCATCAGTTCTAACAAGAAGCAAGGCTACCACTACACAGAGCCCACGTGGCGATTACCGAGCATTTTCCTCTCCAAAGGGGAACTTTTTGCTTTGACCTTAGGGGCAAGAATGCTCCAGGCCTACTCAGGTTCTACCTACGCCCAGGACTTGCACTCGGCCATTGACCGATTAGCGGAGCGGCTCCCCGAGAAGACCTGGGTGGACCTGCAAGAGTTATCGCAAGAGCGGATCCTATTTCGTTCAGGGGCGCAGGTCGATTTAGACCCAGACATTTGGCACAAGCTAGAGGGGGCTTGCCAAAGACAAAAGACAGTAGAAATGATATACTACACTGCCAGTAGGGATGCGGTTTCAACCCGCAAATTAGACCCCTACGTACTGCACATCTACAGGGGAACAAACCCCTATGTGATTGGCTACTGCCATCAGCGTCAGGAGATCCGCTGGTTTCGAGTCGACCGGATTAAGCAACTACAAGTCTTGGATAATGTTTTTGTATTAGATCCTACCTTTGATGCAAAGGATCATCTGGAGATGATATTTCAGCACGAGGCAGGTGGAGTACCTCAGACCATTATCGTCTGGTTCGATGCGCCCACTGCTCCTTATATTCGGGAACGTCGCTGGCACCGGACTCAGGAAATCCAGGAGCATCCCGATGGTTCGTTGACCCTGAGGATGGTAGTAGGCGGGTTAAATGACCTCAAGCGCTGGGTGTTGGGTTATGGGAAGGGTGCAGTCGTGCGGGAGCCCCGGGAGTTGGTCGAGATGGTCAAGTCAGAGATTATTAGCATGAGTACATCGTACAGATAGGGGCATGGGATGAATTTTTTAGAGATTCAATTCGGAATTAGTGGCGCCGCTAAGACATTACCTGCTGATCATGGCTATGCACTCTACTCAGCGGTTAAACGGGTGTTGCAAAGAGAAGATTTTGACCCAAAAGATATCCCCGTAGACATAAAGCTTTGCAGTGTATCAGGCATACCAAATCGTGACGGAAAAATTTACCTACATAGGCAGTCTAGAGTACGTGTACGATGTCTACCTGATAAAGTACAGATATGGTACAGATTGTTGCAAAATCAAGAGCTAAATATCCGGGGACACAAAGTTCGGTTAGTACGGCCACGATTGGCTTTACCAGAGGCTTCAGAAGTAGTGCGGGCGAGAATGGTGACGTTTAAGCTAGAGAGGGTTGATCACCCAGAGTTACCCCACTATTTTCTAGACTCATGTCACAGAGGATTAGCACAATTAGAAATTACGGGGGGAAGCGTTTTTATCCCCAGTGATCGAAACGGGAATCTAGCTCGCAAGACACTACAGATCAAAGACAAGAAGATTATTGGGTATGCCCTTACTGTAGAAGGATTAAACGCAGAAGACTCTTTGAAACTGCAATGGCATGGGCTGGGTGGACGACAACATTTTGGTTGTGGGTGGTTTTATCCCTATAAAGGAGAAGGTCATGGGATTTAATCCAATTCCTCCAGATCTAAAACCAAACCTTTTACTGGCAAAGTCCTCTATGCCAGGAATGCCCGACTGGAGCGGAAGCTGCCATCTGGTCGGTCATACAGCCTCAGTAGTCCAGTCGGTGACGCTGTTGGTGGACACGCTCAAGGACTTCTTGGTTCCACGGTTCGGCTTATCTTGTAGCTTTGAAGAATTACGGGCAACGGCTAGATTAGCGGCATATTTACATGATTGGGGGAAGGCAAATCATCACTTTCAGATGGTAGTGCGCAATGACCTGAGGTCGCTGGAGCCAATGTATCGTCGCAATCCCATAGAATTTCCCCAAATGATTCGTCACGAGGTAGCCTCAGTTCTGATGGCATGGGATTTTCGCGAGTGGCTGCAACAATGTCCTCAAGCAGACCTGATGACGGCGCTAGCTGCTGCTGGTGGGCATCATCTGAAGATGGGTGGTAAGCAAGGTAAGGATACAAGCGAGTTTGGGGAATGGCGAGATGGCTCTGGTGATACCAGAATGCATTGGTATATTCAGCATCCCTTCTTTAAGAAGCTCTTGCGCTATGGTATTAGAGCATTAGATTTACCACGCGAAATTAAAGTGCGAGGTGTTAAGGCATGCTGGGATGTTTCCATGGTGAAGGAGAAACGCCTAGAGATGCTCGATCGATTTTTGGATTGGGAGCCAGACAAGTCAATGCTAGCGGCGGTCAAATCCCTGTTGATTGCTGGAGATGCTATTGGTTCTGCCTCCGCACAATCCAAGATTGATATTCAAGCCTGGATGGTCGAGGAATTAGAGCAACGATTATCGACTGATGATTTGCAAAAGGTAATTGATGCAAGGCGCGGTGAGTATGAACTACGCGAATTTCAAGTTGACTTAGGTAAATCCAGTCGGCGAGTGACATTAGCGCGGGCGGGCTGTGGTACTGGAAAGACCTTGGGAGCCTACAACTGGGCAAAGACCCATGCGACTGGATGTAAGCTTTTTTTCTGTTATCCCACTACCGGTACCTCTACTGAGGGATTCCTCGACTATGTACAGGATGAAGTTGAATCAGTTTTGCTGCATTCCCGGGCGGCAATTGATCTAGAAATGGCTACCACAGGTGAAGAGAGCGAAAACGGTAGGGAATTAATTACATCCACCTACGTCGACGAAGCAGCTCAAAAGTTAGCTTCCTTCCAAGCCTGGGGTCCGAAGGTAAGTGTCTGCACTGTGGATACTGTGTTAGGGCTACTACAGTGTAACCGCCGGCCTTTGTATTGTTTTCCAGCGATTGCTCAAGCGGCATTCGTCTTTGATGAAGTCCACTGCTATGATGATGCCCTATTTGGAGCGCTGTTAAAATTTTTGGAGCTAGTAAAGGCTCCAGTGCTGCTAATGTCGGCGTCATTTTTACCTTGGCAGATTGAATTGATCAAAGGAGCTGTAGGTGAATCAATTGAGATTATACAAGGCCCGAAAGAAATTGAAGAACGGCCAAGCTATAGATTTCACCTTGTAGATCAGCCGGATTGGGAAAGAGTTGAAGTAGAGATGTCTAGGGATGGCAAGGTCCTGTGGGTGTGCAATCAGGTGAATGTCGCGATTGCAGTCTACCAAGAAGCTCGCAGACGAGGCTTTAATACCGTCCTATATCACAGTCGATTCCGCTATGAGGACCGAGTGGCACACCACCGAGCTGTGGTAGATGGATTTAAGGAGGGAAGCTCTCCTATTCTGGCAGTTACTACTCAGGTAGCTGAGATGTCCCTTGACCTATCAGCTACACTGCTGGTAAGCCAAATTGCTAATCCAGCTAGTTTAGTTCAGCGCCTAGGACGACTGAACAGGAGATATTGCGGCCATGCATTAGATGCAATTTTCTATCCCCCAGAAAACCGCTACCCCTACGAACAGTCAGAATTGGATGCCGGAGAAGCACTGATTCGCGCCTTCAGTGGCGAAGTCAGTCAGGCAGAATTAGCAGTATGGTTAGAGCAGTCAGGTGCTCAGGGAGAACCCAAGACCTGCACAGTGTTGCTAGATGGAAAATGGCGGACCTACCCAGCTCCTTTGCGCCAGGCTGGTTACACAATTTCGGCACTTCTAGAAGTGGATAAGTCTAACTGGCAACACGCAAAGACGTCAGATTTAGACCGTTATGTGGTACCCCTGCCAACCCACCAGACTGGACGTTGGGGCCGCCATCGGAAGGGTTACTTGATCGCACCGAAGGAGGAATGGAGTTACAACCAACAGATTGGTGCTCAGGAGATAAAAAATGTCTGAATACACACTGTCGATTCTTGACCCAAATACGTTGTTGCCCCATCGCGCGGGCATCGCTGGATTAGCCTTGGCCCTTTCGGTGATGAAGCAACAGGACGCCCCACTGACCTGGAAAGTGACTGAGGAGCAGGTGCAACTTGCCTGGCAGGGAAGCGACCACCAGGTTGTGAAGTGGTTGTTGAATGAAACCTACCAGATCAGGGATGGCTACCTTGACGCACCTGCACTTAATCTGGATGACCAGGGAAAATACACATTCACCACGGGCATTCTGTCAACCTTCCTGCAACATCCTAGGCAACACAAGCGCGACAGTAACGAAGTAGACAAGGCTTTCACTATTGAAGAAGGACAACCAGAAATTCTGCTCAAGTTCAAGCCTCTGTTGAGTTGCTATTACACCGAGGACTTGAAGGAACCTTTTAATACAAAAGGTGCTTTTAGGGAAATGATAGAGCTGAAGGGACAGCATTTACCTGGGTTAGTAGAATGCTTTGTTAATGGGCCATACCAGGAGTCTCCCCAGAACTTTATCCCTCTCCTGTTTCTGCCGTTAGCTTGTCACTACTACGAGCTACCAGGTTTTCGATCGATAGTTTTAATCCCAGAGGTGACGAATCTCATAAAGTGGGTTAGGCGCCGACCGGAAATCTCTGGCCGTACCTATCGAGATTACCGCAGCAGTAGTGCCGGGGAATCGGCCCTGAAATTCCTCTTTCAGGAGAATATAGCCGATGATGCTAAACTAGAGCGTGTTGAGTACTGCGAAGTCTATCAATTGGGAAAGCAAACCTGGGATAGTAATCAACGCCACCTGAAACAGTCTGTTCGCCGTGTGGAATTGAAAGAGGGAGTCCTCAGACTTTACAGCCAAGCGACTCAGTTATTTCCATCCAGAGTGGTTCAACCCAAAGTCGATGGACAGAATAAAGCAGGTCAACCCTGGTTAGCAACTTCGGCAACCTTAGCTTGGATCTGTGACAACTTGATTGCAGGGAAGGTTTGGTACGCTGGATTTTTTGAATTTCGGAAGCATCAGGAAATCTATGAAAGAGAGGGTCTAGTTAAAATGGCTGAGGAACTTACCGAACAGGAAAGAGTACTGTTCAATGCGGTGCAGGGAAGCTTTAGGGTTTACCTGGCTAGACAGGGGGAACAGGCTAGTAAGCAAGGTCGAGAAATGGATTACGGACAAGTTACCGACAAGGTGGTTTATCGGATGCAGCGACCGAGTACTCAGCAGGAATTCGCAACTGCCTTGGTAGACTTCCTCAGCCAATTTCGGGGTAAGGCATCCCAGGGTGTTGGCCTAGATATTTACCAATGGATTCATCGGCAAGAAAACTGGCGCACAGCCAGAGACTTAACTCTATTAGCGATCGCTACCTATGTGGGGGTGGAAAAGGAGACAGGGCGAGCAGAATCGCCTAAGTCTCCTACCGAAGCGGACCAGGAGAACCCTGGAATGTACGAAATGCAGTTCTAGAGAATTATTCAGGAGGGAAAACCATGTCCAAGCATTTGTTTATCACTGTAGTCACGCCCACCGCCATCGCGGCAAATAATCGGGGAGAAGGTGACGGTAGCACTCTGATGACGCTGCAAAAAATTACCCGGGGTAGTGACCAGTACACCACGGTAAGTGCAGAAGCTATTCGCTGGGGATTACGGGAGTATTTCCAAAATACGGATGAGCCTCATACTAACCGTACTTTTGATCCCAATACAGATAAGTACACATTCAAGTCTGAGGCTGGTCAAGGTGGTAAGAGATTTGATCCCAAGGAATATATTGACGATGACCTGTTTGGTTACATGGATGCTAGGAAGAACTCTGACAACCAAGATGTAACTACTAAGCGCCGTGGGGCTTTAGAAATCAGTCGAGCTATCAGTCTTGACCCCTATTGGGGTGATGTTGCCTTTGGCTCTACCGGTGGTGAGAAAGGCAAGACCTCTATTCACAGCACAGAGGTCCACTGTACAGCCTACCAGTATACCGCTGCCCTTACTCCTGAAAGTCTGAAGCAACCAAACCGTGCCCTTTTAGCCCTAGATGCAATTGCATCCGTACGGCATGTAGGGGGTAATCATTCTCGGTTCTTGTTCGACTTTCGACCCGAATCGATTGTAATTCGGATTACCGATGACCCCAGCCCTTGGATCATGAACTGTTTTAAGCGAGTGGGAGATGAAGTTGGTTGCAGTGACTTAGTGCGTCTAGTTGAAGTGGGGGATGTAAAGGCAAGTGAGTTAATTGTGGCCGGGGAAATTGCCGACACCCCCTATGGGGGGCAGTTGAAACAGCTGCGGGTTAAGGTTTATCGGGGAGTGAAGGAAGCAATCACTCATGCCAAGAGTAACCTCCAAGAAAGCCCGAAGGCGGCTGAGGAATCTCTTGCGAAAGGAGGCTAGGCTTAATGCAGCTTTATGTTGAGTGTCCGTGCACTAGTTTTCCTCGGAGTTTTGCTCGGGATTTCAAGGAGACCTATCCCTACCCACCACCATCAACTGTTTACGGGATGCTCCTATCCTTAGTCGGTGAAGTGGATATGGTTGCCCATGTCGGCGTGAAATTGGCGATTGGAATGATTGGGCAGAATCCACCAATCTCCCGCATTGTTCGTAAACAGCGCCATCATAAATTTGCTATTGGTAGAACCGAAGGCAACAAACGAGTATCCAAATATGGAGAAGGCATTTATCCAGCTAGTCAGTTTGCCAAACCCAACCATCAGGAGCTTCTGACTGACTTGAGGTTTGTCGTGAGGATTGATGCGGGTGATGAAACCAGAGTACTAACACTGGCTGACCGCGTTAGGGCTGCCCTGTCAACCCCTGAGCAGATCTCCCGCTTCGGGGGCCTGAGTTTAGGTGAATCTTGGGCGATGTTGAATGGAATTCGTATGTACCGTGAAGGTGATGGGTTGGTCCGTTGGCTAACCCTAGACAAGCGTGGTCTCATTGGTTTACCTGTTTGGATCGACCGGCAGACAACCCAGGGCACATTTGCACGGTTTGCTTTTACTGATGACTTCACCGATGGTTGCTGGGTAAGTATTACTCCGCCAGAGGACACTCGAAAACCAGTAAAGGTAGGTTCTCCGCGCAGGAAGAAGTCTTAGACAAAGGCTAAGTTGAACCTATGAGTCAGGTCTAGAAGTTTCCCTCCGGTACCTGGGAGGCTCATGGTTTCAGGTGATCGACTCTGTGTCAATTTTGGATAAGTTGCCGAAGACACACGGTTTACTAAGGCTTCGGAGTCTTCTATGTGTGTTTAGACGTGGAAAATAGCTCGTTAGGGCTATTGTACGCAACTCACTCCAACCCCATGACAGGTAAAGGACCCCCGCCCAGAAGCGCCTCCTTTACCGTCGAAGAGAAGTTAACGTATCTCCCCCCCCACCTGTGGGCTTTCAACAGAAGACTCACTACCAACGCACTCTCAGGGATTCACTCTGAAGTGCTAGTGCTGCTGTCTCTGCTTAGATCTCCAGGCAAGACGAGCTGACGCAGTCAGGGGAGATACTCCAGAAATTACAACACGAGTCCGACCTCCTGGCGAGGGGTGGGGATTGGAGAAACCCTCGTTCCAGTAAAGAAATTTTGTAGGCGGAAACTATTTTGCCGGGTTGATGGCGCAAGGTAGACATAACTGACTTGGATAGAAACTAAAGATGAACGCAATCACCTCTTTTCTTGACAGCCTGGAAGCGACGGCAAATTCGACCCTGCGTGTCTCCTCCCTCCATGCCTTGGCCTACTGCCCCCGCCTGTTTTACCTTGAGGAAGTTGAAGAACTTTATACCGAAGACGCGGCAGTTTTTGCCGGTCGTAGGCTGCATGCCGAACTAGAAAAGCAAGAGGACGAGGATTGGGAGGAACTGTTTTTAGAGAATGAAGAGCTCGGGTTGCGGGGACGGGTTGATGCCCTGCGAACCCGCGATGGCTGGGTGATTCCCTACGAACATAAGCGGGGCCGCAGCTATCGGGATGAGCATGATCAACCCCAGGCGTGGGAGAGTGACCGCCTCCAGATTCTTGCCTACGCCTACCTCTTGGAGGTGACCTTGGGTGTACCGATTCAAGAAGGGCGGATTCGCTACCATGCGGACAACGTGTTAGTACACGTGCCGCTAGATGAGACAGGACGGCGGATGGTGCGGGAGGCAATTGCCCAAGCGCGGGCATTGCGCTGCTCGACCCATCGTCCCCCAGTGACGGAGAATGAGCGGTTGTGTGGGCGGTGTTCCCTCGCCCCTGTATGTTTGCCAGAGGAGGCACGGCTAGCCCACGACCAGGGGTGGCAGCCAGTGCGTTTATTTCCTGAGGATGACGACCGCCAGATCCTGCACATTCTTGAGCCGGGGACCAGTGTGGGACGAGCGGGAGAGCAACTGAAGATTACAGCCTGTCCCAACAGGTCTGCCGGCACGAAGCCCACGGTGGAAAAAGTCCCAGCCCGGCAGGTTGGACAGGTTGTGCTGCATAGTTTTGCCCAGATTTCTACCCAGGCGCTTCGTTTTTGTGCCGATCAGGGGATTGGCGTGCATCTTGTCTCAGGGGGCGGGCGTTATCTGGGGAGTTTTGATAGTCGCCAAGGGAGCATTCAACGACGTTTACGGCAGTACGAGGCTTTAAGTAACCCTGACTTTTGTCTGCAGCTGGCGCGGCGATTAGTAGCTTGTCGGGGACAGGGACAGCGTAAGTTTTTGATGCGTGGACGTCGAGGGGCTGGGGAGGCAACAGCGGCACTGGGAGTAGCCATCGACCAAATGAAGGCTGTGCTGAAGGGAGTGCCTAGGGCTGAATCCCTGGGTTCACTCCTCGGTCTGGAGGGCAATTTAGCAGCGTTATATTTTGGTGCTTTGGGGGAGATGATCAGTCCGGGAGTGCCTCAGGAATTACGGTTTGATCAGCGCAATCGACGACCGCCAAAGGACCGGTTTAATGCATTGCTAGGTTTTGGGTATGCATTACTACTGAAGGATGTCATGAATGCCATTCTGACTGTGGGTTTGGAGCCTGCCTTGGGGTTTTATCATCAGCCTCGGACTCAGGCACCACCGCTGGCACTCGATCTGATGGAGATTTTCAGAATCCCTTTGGTAGACATGCCAGTTGTTGGCTCTATAAACCGCAATCAATGGGATGCAGCAACAGACTTTACGGTGTGCGAGCAGCAAGTGTGGCTGAGTGATGATGGACGGCGCAAGTTTGTGGCCTTGTACGAACGGCGTAAGGAAGAGAGCTGGAAACACCCAGTGACAGAGTATTCGCTCACTTACCGACGGTTAATGGAGTTGGAGGTGCGCCTATTGGAGAAGGAGTGGATGGGGGAAGGGGGACTTTTTGGACAGTTGATTATCCGGTAGGGAGATTATGGCGGAGTCGAAAAACTGGTATCTGGTGTGTTACGACATTCGCTGTCCTAGGCGTTGGCGTAAGGCGCACAAGCTTTTGCTGGGGTATGGGGAGGCAGTACAACTGTCGGTTTTTCGTTGTCGGTTGAGTCAGCGAGACCGAGAGAAGTTACGTTGGGAACTAGAACAGATCTTGTCACAGGAGGACAAGATCCTATTGGTTGGCCTGTGCCATCGTTGTGTGGAGCGAGTGGAGCAATGTAACCGTGAGGACGCCTGGGAAACTGAGGAAGAGCGATTTAGAGCGATCTGATGCAAGCACCGGCGGATGGGCGGGTCGATTTGGAACAGAAGGTCTCGAAATGCTCTGTGGGACTTGATTACAACTGTTTGCGAGCCGACACAGATCCTTGCAATCGAGATACAATGTATGCAGGACAACGGTTACGGCGATTTTGACGGGTGATAATTTGGAGAGATTGCAGGTGTCTTGCACAATTTTTCAAGTTAGAAGCCAAGTTGCTTGCAAAACCTGCCAGGAGTCCTTTTCTGGCAAGGGTTTTGAAGGTCGCCGTGTCCAAACCTCTGATGCCGTAAGGCGTTGAGCACAATCTAGTCCCGAACAGATAAATACTTTGGTAACAGGTAGTGTCCAAACCTCTGATGCCGTAAGGCGTTGAGCACCCGAAAGAAGCTCGCCATCCCCCCAATGGACTCCCCGTGTCCAAACCTCTGATGCCGTAAGGCGTTGAGCACACCGAGGGGGAAAGAATTTCACGGGCTGCTGCTCTGTGTCCAAACCTCTGATGCCGTAAGGCGTTGAGCACCCCGATCTTCCTTCGATTTCCTGGGGGGGATTCTCGTGTCCAAACCTCTGATGCCGTAAGGCGTTGAGCACCAAAAAGAAGGGCCTAATGCCTTGCCTATTGTTGCTTGTGTCCAAACCTCTGATGCCGTAAGGCGTTGAGCACGAAATTCTCTGTTCTTGATCAGGACAGAAAACCAGTGTCCAAACCTCTGATGCCGTAAGGCGTTGAGCACATTTGATCGATGTCGCCATGAATATTGCCCGCGATTGTGTCCAAACCTCTGATGCCGTAAGGCGTTGAGCACTTCACCCGGCAGATCCATGAAAAAGAAGCACTCGGAGGTGTCCAAACCTCTGATGCCGTAAGGCGTTGAGCACAGCCAAGGATTGGGCAAGATGGCTGGCAATCAGAAAGTGTGTCCAAACCTCTGATGCCGTAAGGCGTTGAGCACGATCAATAATGGAAGTAATCCGCTGGCACCTGGGCGTGTCCAAACCTCTGATGCCGTAAGGCGTTGAGCACAACCCCTTCGCATCGGCCTGGTCAGTATTTGTCGAATGTGTCCAAACCTCTGATGCCGTAAGGCGTTGAGCACCCGGAAGCGAGGCAGAGGCCGAGAGGGTAGGGCAATGTGTCCAAACCTCTGATGCCGTAAGGCGTTGAGCACAATAGATGCAAGTGGGGAATTCCCCCCCCCTGCAATGTGTCCAAACCTCTGATGCCGTAAGGCGTTGAGCACGTTGGGCAATGAGCCTGTGGCGGTACCTCGCCAAATTAGTGTCCAAACCTCTGATGCCGTAAGGCGTTGAGCACGTGCTGAGGAAATTGAAGGCGGAGGGGTTATTTTAGGGTGTCCAAACCTCTGATGCCGTAAGGCGTTGAGCACTTGAGACTGCCAACCTCTTTCCATTCCCAACTTTGTGTCCAAACCTCTGATGCCGTAAGGCGTTGAGCACTTAAGGTTTTGGAAGCGCAGATTCTCCTTGGGGGAGTGTCCAAACCTCTGATGCCGTAAGGCGTTGAGCACAGGTTCATGGCGCCTTTTGTCGCGCGAAAGGCCTTGTGTCCAAACCTCTGATGCCGTAAGGCGTTGAGCACTATTTAACAAGATTAAGGAGGTAATTCAATTAGAGCGTGTGTCCAAACCTCTGATGCCGTAAGGCGTTGAGCACGGACGTATCGCTCTTCTGAGATGCGGGTCAGCCGTGTGTCCAAACCTCTGATGCCGTAAGGCGTTGAGCACACCAAGATTACGGTTGAAGCCTGGGTTTTAACTCAGGTGTCCAAACCTCTGATGCCGTAAGGCGTTGAGCACGACAAATTTTTTAGCGATTGCGCGCGCTTCACTGCGTGTCCAAACCTCTGATGCCGTAAGGCGTTGAGCACTCTCGGCGACGGGCAGGGTTTAGGCCCCTGGACCCATTAGTGTCCAAACCTCTGATGCCGTAAGGCGTTGAGCACTACTGCCAAGGCCCCTTGGTATAGGTCAAGCCAGGTGTCCAAACCTCTGATGCCGTAAGGCGTTGAGCACCCGATGGATTCGAATCCATTTCACGAGCTTGCGAGTGTCCAAACCTCTGATGCCGTAAGGCGTTGAGCACAGTACGCTTGCTGAGGCTGCGTTATTAGTGGATGTGGTGTCCAAACCTCTGATGCCGTAAGGCGTTGAGCACTGGTACCGAAGTGCTGTAAGCCGGGATTCCTCCCGGGTGTCCAAACCTCTGATGCCGTAAGGCGTTGAGCACCTTCCCCCC
>DAIDHW010000013.1 GCA_027451865.1 Leptolyngbyaceae cyanobacterium clean351
GACGATAGTGGGAGGGTAGCTTCCTGTGAAAATAGCGCGATGCCAGACTGACAACCCTGCTCTATTACTCACCCCTGCTACCTTACAGGGGTGAGGTTCTTATTTGGCTCTCTAGGATACTATGGGGATTGTGCCCCTCCTCAGAGCCTATGCTCCCTGTCCACCTAACCCTCAAAAATTTTCTTAGCTATCAGCACGCCAGCCTGGATTTTGGGCGCCTGCACACCGCTTGCATATGCGGTGCCAACGGGGCAGGTAAGTCTTCGCTGCTCGAAGCTATCGGCTGGGTGCTTTGGGGTAAGAGTCGGGCTAATACTGAAGACGACGTGATCCACTTTGGGGCCCAGGAAGCCCAGGTGGACTTTTTGTTCAAGAATCGGGGGCAAACTTACCGGGTGGTGCGCCGCCGAGTGCGGGGTAAATCAACCGCCCTTGAGTTTCAGCTTGCCAACAGTACCAGCTTTACTTCCCTCAGTCAAAAAGGAGTCAGGGGGACGCAGGAAAAAATCCTTGAAGTCCTGCGTCTAGACTACGAAACTTTTGTCAATTCTGCCTACCTGCGCCAGGGGCGAGCCGATGAATTTATGCTCAAGGGCCCCAGTGAGCGTAAACAAATCCTTACTAATCTTCTTAAGTTAGACCAATATGACCAGCTAGCGGACCGGTCCCGCCAGCAGGCTAACCAGTATCGGGGGATGGCAGATACCCTTGAAGGGCAGCTCTCCAGCCTACAGGAGCAAGCGGCACAGCGGGCTGTTCTAAAGGCAGAGTTAGATAATCTGGAGAGGGACATTGCCAGCCAGCGTCAACTGATTGAACAGGCCGAGCAGCAGTTGCAAGACCTCCAGAGTCTTGAGCGGCAACGGCAGCAGTGGCAGCAGCAGATCCTTTGGGAGCAACAGCAAAGTTTAACTCTACGGGAAAATGAAAGGAGTTTAATCGCTGCCCTTGCTGACCTAGAGGCCCAGGCCCAAGCCGCGGCGGTGCTCCTGGATCAAGCAGAGCTAATCAGTCAGGGGTATGCTCAGTGGCAACAGCTCCAGCAGCAGGTCCGGCACCAGGGTGATAAGTTTGTTGTCTACCAAAGGACTACCCAGCAACGCCAGGCCCTCCAGCAGCAACTAGACGGGCAGATGAACCAGCTGCGTGACCAGATCCGGGAGTTAGCCGCCCAACGGCAAGCAAAGGAGGGAGAAATTGAACGATTAACCCAGGATCTGACTCGCCTGCCGGAGGTGGAGCAGGCTCTAGGAGAGCTGCGGGTCTGCCGCCTGCGTTTAGAGCAGCTAGACACGCGCCACGCCCAGGCGACGCCGCTGCTACACCGGCGGGGGGCTCTCCAGACTCAATTGGCCCGAGCCGAGGCCCAACACCAAGTCCAGACCACCACCTGGGAGCGTAGCCTCGCTGAATACCGCACCCAACTGGGACAGCAAGCGCATCTGGAGGCGGCACTAGCCACCCTGAATGATCAAATTGCTCACCTAGAGCGGCGGCGTAACTACCAGGATCGCGTTAAAGATAAAGGCATCGAGCGCCGGAGGTTTTTGGAGGGGTTGGAAACTCAAACCCAGGAGTACCAAGACCAGTTAACTCGGCTCAGTCAGCAAATTGTCCCCCTCGAGGAGAAGGCTAACTGTCCTCTGTGTGACCAGCCCCTAGACTCGGCCCATTACCAGGTCATCGCCCAGAAGCACCACGCGCAACAGCAGGAGCTGCGCGATAAAATCTTGATCCTCCAGGAGCAAACCGCCGTGGCCGAACGGGAAATCGAGGTGCTGCGGGGAGAATACCTACTCCTTGTAGATGAGCAGACCCCTTACCCTAAACTTCTAGGACAGCGCGGCCAACTTCAAAACCAAATCCAATCCCTCCAGGAGTTGCAGCAGCAGGTCCTGAGCCTAGAGCAGCAACTTGCCCAGGCTGATGCCAGTCCCGAGGTCCAGCAGTTGCAGGCCCAAATGCAGGAGCTAGACCAGGAATTAGCCCAGTTGGCCTACGACGAAAGGGACCACGGCCTAGCCCGCTCCGACCTAGACCGCTGGCGCTGGGCGGAAGCTAAACATCAGGAACTCCTTAAGGCCCAAGCCCGCCTCACGCAATTGAGGGATCAACAGGCCCAGCTAGACGCGCGCCACGCCCAGCTTACCGCTGACCTGGAGGGCTTGTGCTGTGCCTCGCCCCTCCAGCAGCAGCTGCAGGAGCTAGACCAGCAGTTGACTGACCTAGCCTACGATTGGCAGGCCCACCGGGCCCTAGAGGAGGACTGTCGGGAGGCGCAAGTCTGGCAACTGCAGCACCAAAAACTTTGCCTAGCCCAACAGACCCAACCTGAAGTCCAAGAGCGTCTCACCCTAAGGCGGCAAGAGTTGGACCAAAACCATCACCAACAGGCCCAGCTCCAAGCCAGATTGGCTAGGATGCAGGAGCAGCTGGCGGCGACAGGGGACCCCCAGCCCCAAATAAGCCAGTGGCAAGGAACCCTAACCACCCAACGACAGGACCTGGAGCGCAGCCTGGGGATCCAGGGTCAGAAACAGCAGGTTCTTGTCCACCTCGAGGCCCTAGAAGCCCAAATGCTTGAGCAGCGCCAACAGCTAGAGGTCCAGCGTCGTCAGGCGCGCATCTACCAAGAGTTGTCCCTAGCCTTTGGCAAAAAGGGTATCCAAGCTCTGCTGTTGGAGAATATCCTCCCCTACCTGGAGGCTCAAAGCAATCAGATCCTCGCCCGCCTAAGCGCTGGCCAAATGCACGTGGAGTTTGTTACCCAGCGGGCTGGGAGCTCTAAAAATCAGTCTGCCAAGACCATCGAGACTCTGGACATCTTAATTGCCGATGCCCAGGATACTCGCCCCTACGAAACCTACTCTGGGGGAGAAGCCTTTCGGATCAACTTTGCAATCCGCTTGGCTCTGGCCCGGCTACTGGCTCGCCAGTCCGGCACCCAGCTGCAAATCTTGATTGTGGATGAGGGGTTTGGCACCCAGGACGCGGAGGGATGTGCGCGCCTCATCGAGGCCATTAACATCATCGCCAATGACTTTGCCTGTGTTTTAGCCATCACCCACATGCCCCAGTTTCGGGAAGCCTTCCAGGCGCGGATTGAGGTGTCCAAAACCTCCCACGGTTCGGAACTAACTCTCCTGGTCTAGGGGGTCAAGCCGAGAAATTGCTATGGTGGGGATAGTCTCCCGCCCAGTAGTGACTATGGAACCAGGTTTTCAGCTCACCTCTGAGGATGAGTTTTCCCCTCCCAAAAACCCCAAATCCGCCCCGGTAACTCCTAAGCGGTTGAAAAAGTCTGCCTACGAAGCGGCCATGAATCACCTGAAGCTTGAGCTAGTTAAGCTGCAGTATTGGGTCAAACACGTTGGCCTGCGGGTGGTGATCCTTTTCGAGGGACGGGATGCAGCGGGTAAGGGGGGGACAATTAAGCGGATCGTTGAGCCCCTCAACCCCCGAGGCTGTCGAGTCGTGGCCCTGGGCATACCTTCCAACCACGAGCGCAGTCAGTGGTATTTCCAGCGCTACGTAGCCCACTTGCCAGCGGCGGGGGAGATAGTCCTATTTGACCGCAGTTGGTACAACCGGGCCGGTGTGGAACACGTGATGGGGTTTTGTACCCCTGAAGAGTACGAGGAGTTTATGCAGTCCTGCCCGGAATTTGAGCGGATGCTAGTGCGCTCGGGGATCATTCTGCTAAAGTACTGGTTTTCGGTCAGTGACGAGGAGCAGGAGCGGCGCTTCCAGTCTCGCACCCTGGACCCGGCCCGCCGCTGGAAGCTTAGCCCCATGGACCTGGTATCCCGTGATAAATGGGTGGAGTACTCCCGGGCCAAGGACGCCATGTTTGCCCGCACTAACATTCCGGAAGCGCCCTGGTTTACGGTGGAGGCTGACGATAAGCCCCGGGCTCGGCTCAACTGTATTAGCCATATCCTCCATAAGATCCCTTACCAGGACATTACCCCCCCGCCCCTAGAGCTGACCCCCCGGGCCAAGGGGGCAGATTATGTCCGCCCTCCTAAGGAGGAACAGTTCTTTGTCCCCCAGGTGTACTGATGAATAGTAATGCTGGACTAGTAATCCGTCAAGCCCAGGTTCTGACCCCAGAGGGAGAATTGCAACGGCTTGATGTACAGACTGAGGGGCATCGGATCCTGCGGCTGGCCGACCATCTGCCGGCTGTCCTGCCTGGAGTGCGGGAGATACCTGCCCAGGGATTAACTCTCCTGCCCGGGGTCATTGACCCCCAAGTACACTTTCGGGAGCCCGGCCTAGAACACAAAGAGGACCTATTTACCGCCTCCTGCGCCTGTGCCCGGGGCGGGGTAACCTCCTTTTTGGAAATGCCCAACACCCGTCCCCTAACCACAGATCAGGCAGCCCTAGAGGACAAATTGGCCCGAGCAGCGGCAAAGTCCCTAGTTAACTACGGCTTCTTTATCGGAGCCACGGCGGATAACCTAGCAGTCCTCAACAGCTGCGGTCCTACCCCGGGCATCAAGATATTTATGGGTTCCATGCATGGTCCCCTGTTGGTAGATCAGGACCAGACTCTCGAGGGGGTCTTTGCCCAGGGTCGCCGGCTGATTGCCGTCCACGCCGAGGACCAGGCCCGGATTGCCCAGCGCCGCCAAGCCTTAGCCGATGTTTATCATCCCGAGCTTCACTCCCTGATCCAGGACAACGAAGCTGCCCTGCTAGCCACCAAAAAGGTTCTAGCCCTCTCCCATAGGTACCAACGCCGCCTACACATTCTGCACCTGTCCACGGCCGATGAGGCGGAGTTGCTCTACCAGGATAAGCCTGCTTGGGTTACCGCTGAGGTTACTCCCCAGCATCTCCTCCTGGATACCACCGCCTATAACTATCTGGGGTCTCTGGCGCAGATGAATCCTCCCCTCCGGCGGCCGCGGGACCGGGCGGTGCTCTGGCAAGCCCTCCTAGAGGGGATAATTGACTTTATTGCCACTGACCATGCCCCCCATACTCTAGAGGAGAAGGCTCTGCCCTACCCCCAGTCCCCCTCCGGAATGCCTGGGGTAGAGACCTCCTTGCCCTTGATGCTCACCCAAGCTGTCCAGGGCCACTGTCGTCTGAGCCAGGTGGCTCACTGGATGTCCCGCGCCCCCGCCCTGGCTTACGGCATTCCCAACAAGGGACTAGTTACCCCCGGCTACGATGCTGATCTTGTGCTAGTAGACCTAGAGCATTACTACCCAGTCCGCCCCCAAGACCTGCAAACTAAGTGTGGCTGGAGTCCTTTCACCGGTTGGAACTTAACCGGCTGGCCGGTGGTAACTGTAGTGGGGGGTCAGGTAGCCTGGGACCAGGGGAGAGTTGACCCGACGGTGCGGGGACGTCCCTTAAGCTTCAACCCAAGGGAGTGATGCTCACAGCTGATACCTGCATGCGAGCGTAGCGGAAGTTCGGGGGTGGGTCACCGACAAAGTTTTGTGCGTCCCCTGTGCCAGTGCCAATAGCCAGCATCATCTTTTGGGGCGGGGCCCTAAATAGTTGGGGCTGGGTCAAGACCAGATGATTATCAACGTAGTAGTATAGGGTGCCCGGTTTCCACTTGAGGGTATAGGTGTGGTACCCCCGGGTCCAGTCAGTCCCACGGGTGGTGTACGGAACCGAATGGGATAAGTCTTGGCCGTTAGCGGTGTAGTGCTGGGTAAGGTAGAGGGTCTGGGGGTTATTCCCAGTTACCTCCGCAAAGTCAACCTCCGGCGGCCAGGTGGTACCGTCACTGACAAATAGGCCTAGGTAACCAGTGACCCCCTGGCCCCTGGGGAACTTGGCCCTCACAGTCCAGGTGCCATAGTTTTGGGCATGGGCGGTGTAGGTGTCTAGGCCACCGGAGGAGTAAGGGAGGTGACAGGTATTGGGAGAGGTATCCACCACCAGGTTTAGGACCCCATTGGCTACAAAAGTATTACTGGCCATGAAGCAGTCGTTCTGGGTGGAGCGAAAGGGAGCACTATCATACACGTTCCAATTCCGGGTGCTGATCAGCCGCGAGAAGTTAGCTGACCAGCCGGTCATGGCTGAACTGACCCAGGCTGGCAGGATAAGCAGGGACGTCCCCCCCAGAAAACAGGCCAGAAGGTTTAAGTGACCTGGTTTGACCATAAAAGACTCTTAGAAGTGGGGTTTGTGGGCTACCCAGTACTTACTCATAAAGTGATAGGTGGTGTGAATATCCACAAATCCCCCTTGCACCAGGTGCCCCTCAAGGTCATCGTACATGTAGTGGCGGTAGTAGGGCTCGTGGAACATACGGGAGAAGTTCTCCATCACTGGTGTCAGATGCGGGAAATCCGCAGCCTGGATCGAGTCGCAAAGCACCAGTACTCCCCCGGGCTGGATCACCCGGTAGCACTCCTCGATTACCCGCTGGCGGACAGGGGGGGGGAGCTCGTGGAAGAGGAATACGGAGGTGAGGGCGTGGAAATAGTTATCCTGGTAGGGGAGTTCTTCAGCGTTGGCCTGGACCAGCTGGGGGAGCTCGCCGGGGATTTGGGTCAACAATTGAGTGGCTTTGCGCAGGTAGGGAGCGGAAAGGTCCAAGCCAAATAGCTGGGCGGAGGGGAAGGTAGAACGCAGAAACTTCAGGGTCCGACCCGTACCGCAGGCCACATCCAAAATCCGCTGGCGACTAGCTACAACCGAACCTAAGGCCCGCTTGAGGGGGGCGAGAATCCGCCGGCGCATGGCATCGGCCGCCCCATTAAACAGGATTTCCACCTGGAGGTCGTATAGTTGAGCAGAGTAATCACTGAGATAACCGTCAGTCTGGTGGTGAAAATTCTGCAGGTAGTACTCAGGATAGCCAGTAGTATCTAAGTCAGGGGGAAAGTCTTGGTAGCGGCGCTGGTGGGCGCGCTCCCAGATGCGGGGTAGGTCTAGCCATACCAGGGGATAGGTATGTAGGAACTCTCCCCAGGGTTCCTGAAACAGGAGGCTAATCGGATACACCCCCGCCTCCCCGTCGGCCCAGTCCTGTTCTTGGATAGCCTCCAGCCACTGGTAGAGCTCACCTACCACCTCGGCATCAATAGCGTGGGTTTGCAAGTGCTCAGGGGGGGGGTAAAGGGCCTGGAGTAGTCGAGAGCTGAGGAGCTTATGGGTGGTACCAAAATAGCTTTTACTGCGCTGCAAGGCCTGGTAAGCCATTTTGGTGAGGGGGTCAGCCGTGGTAACCATTTATAGGTAGTTTGTTAATTGTTGTTAACTATTATAACTGAGGGGCCGGGACGGTTGATTCCTTAACCAACCCCTAAGGGTATGGTGAGATCGAGAACACCAAAATCCAAGCCATGGCCATGCCTAACCCGGTCTGCCCGCGGTACAGCTTGTTGTTTTGGGCCGACGGGGTCCTCCGCCCCCCAATGACCATAGTCCAGTCTTGTTCCCAACCCGCCAGGACCCCCCTGAGGGTTTACCCGGCCTTAACTGCCAACAGGCCCAGGCCCCGCTCGACCTATCTGTGCCTACCAACTCTGCCAGGCACCTGAGGAGAATCGACAGGCGTAAAGGGGCCTGACAGGAGAGAGCCAGCAGCGGCTAAGCACTGGCTAGAGATGCGAAATCGTCCCTAAACTCGGAAGTGTTGCAAGAAAGCTTAAAGCAGAAGAGAAGCGGGATAAAAAAGAGGGTTCTACTACCTATTAATCAAATAATAATGATTGGTGGCCGATCTGATTCTGCAGGTGTTGTATGGGCAACGACCGTTGGATAAATTTCGCTATGTGCAATTAGAGTTGAGTTGCCGCTGTTTTATCGTTCACTGGAGCGACGATCTCCTGACTAACGCCCCCGTTCACTGAAATATGAGATTTCGTGACTAGATTCAGTACTTCTGGTTTTCTATCTCTTGGTTAAAGTCGGTTTCGATTAACTAGAGCCAAAAACTGGTCAGAGTTGACGATCCGCACTAGGTCGTGGCCTACAATGTAACGTGATAGTCCACCATTTAAGTAAAACTCCTTAAGCCTGGGCGTCCATCCCTCTCCTCCGAGAATGAGATAGGCGTAGGGAAAACGATTGTTACTGCTAACTAGGGTGTGAATCAGCTTGATAACCTCGAACGGTATTTTTTGCTCAGCTGTGCCGCTCGTCTCCTGCCATTTCTGAGAGATAATTAGCCACTGGCCGTCTGGGGTCTCAATAACTCTATCGGGAATATGTCTACCGCCGGTGATGCTAGGTGGCACGAAACGCTCATACTCTTTTTTCGGGATAATTCTGTATCCCTTCCGGGGTAAGACGTTATCAAAAAGTTGCTCAAATATCTGTCCTGTATTAACTCCGGTCTTTGACATTCTGCACTCCCTTATGGGCGATGACCTCCCGGGCGGGTGTCCGGTCTCCCGTGCACGAAATTCTCCTGGGGGCATTCATGATCTTGACCTTGAAGCCCAGACGTTTATACAGGAATAGGATCCGGTCAGTTGCCTGGTTGGATAACACTACCGGGCCCGGGTGACGGGCTAGGAACTCACCTAGGCGCACCTGGTCATCCCAAGTAAAATCCGTCTTGCTGTACTTGGTAAACTCAACGTCGTAGGGGGGGTCGGCATAGATAAAGTCATCTGGGTCAATTTCTACGGCCGCAAAATCACCACAAGAGAACTTCCACTTGGTCAGGACAGGCGGATAATCAGGAAATTCTTTGGCGTAGTTAATAGTCTTATAGCGACCAAAAGGAACGTTAAACTCCCCCCGATTGTTGAATCGGCACAGGCCGTTGAAGCCAGTCCGGTTGAGATAATAGAAAAGTTGGGCAGCCTCCGGGCTTAGTTCCTGCCCCTGCTGGGTTAACTCGTTGAACCGTTGGCGGTGGCGGTAGTAGCACTCCTCATGGTTTTCTAGGGGGATGGTGATGGTTAAGCCCCTCTGGAGCCATTGGAAAAAATTGATCAGGTGAATATTGACATCGTTGAGCAGGGCGGCTTGGGGTTGCAATCCCAAGGTTACAGCCATCCCCCCTACACAGGGCTCAACCAGACGCCGTGCACTATGATTACGCCAGATTTCTTTTAGTGTTGGGACTAACCAGCGCTTTCCCCCTGCCCATTTTAGGGGGGGTGTCAGGAGGGTGGGGATGGTGACCGGCATCGGGTTTGGTTGCCTGCGCCGAGGTGTACTTACCATCCTGGCCAGACCTCAACTTACGGTGACTTGTGCGGTCGATCATACACCTAAACGATGGGCTCTGGGGCTTAGGCTGCTTCAATGTAGTTGAGATACCTAGCGCTTCCGGAGCACTACTTGAGGTGGGGGCTAGGGATGGTGCTTGCCACGGGTGGGGGTCAACCCGCTATAATGAATGACAAAACATTTTGCAAAACTAAAGCAATATTCCTATGGGTCTGCCAGTCACTGATGCCCCAGCCCTTGAGCTGTGCTATATGGGTGAACGTGTGCTTCGCTCTGGAGCCAAGCGTGTTGCCCGGGTGGATAGCGAGGTCCGCCAGCTTTGTCGAGATATGTTCCAAGCTATGTATGCTGCGGAGGGGATCGGTCTGGCGGCGGTCCAGGTTGGTATTACTAAGCAAATTATTGTGGTTGACATCGGTGCCCGGGAAGATGGTTTTGCCCCCCTAGCTTTGATCAACCCGGTGATTAAGAAGTCCACCCCAGACTTAGTGGTCGGTCAGGAAGGCTGTCTCAGCATTCCTAATGTCTACTTGGACGTGCGTCGTCCTGCTGGTGTTGAAGTCTCTTACAAAGACGAGTTAGGCCGCCCCTGTAATCTCAAGGCCTCTGGTTTGCTAGCCCGGGTGATTCAACACGAAATCGACCACCTGAACGGGATCTTATTTGTAGACCGTGTGGAAAACACCCTAGCTCTTACCCAAGAATTAGCTGCCCACCGGTTTTCCCTGGAGGATGTGCGGCCCTTAGTCTCGGCAGCCTAGGGGAAATAATGCTTACCTTTAAGAGTGGCTTGTTTTTGGGGGGCTCCTGTGTGGGTGCCATAGCGGCGGTAGGGTCGGTGTTTGAATTAGCCTCGGGAGTGCCAGAGCTGGGCAGTTGGGTTACCGGGGGGATTTTGGCTGTCAGTATTCCCCTCAGCGGCTTTTGTTTTTACCGGGCTGTCCGTTCTGCCCAATCTCCTGATACTTAGACCCCTAAATTTAGCGCCAGGACTAGGGTTACGGCGGCAACTGCCCCCACCAGCGTATTAAGTACATTGACCACTTCGTTAGTCAGCCACCCAAAGCGTTGTTGTAGGGTCGCCCCAATCACACTTTCCAGATTGGTAGCCACAAAGGCGGCCCCAACTGCACAACCGACCCCCCAAGGGCTCACTAACCCTACCCCCCAACCCAGGCTAGCCAACCCCAGGCTCCCCAGGACTCCGGCTGCAGTCCCCTCCAGACTCACAGCTCCCTCAGTCCCCTTAGGTACTGGTTGCAAGGTGGTGATCAAAATCGTGTGCCGACCGTAGGCTTTGCCCACCTCACTCGCGCAGGTGTCTGCTAACTTAGTGCTGAAACTAGCCAGGTAAGCCAGCTGCCATAGGTTGCCGTAGTCTGGCAGTAACAGGTAGCCTAGGGTGCACAGGGCTCCTACCAACCCGGACCCCCAGACGTTTTCCGGCCCTCGGGCCCCGGAGCGTTTCTCGGCAATGCCTAGGGCCTCCTTGCGGGCCATGCCTACCCGGGTCACCCCGGAGCCCACCAGGAAGTAGGCCGCCACAATAGCGTAGCCTTGCCAGCCCAACCCCCCCCAAATAATTACCCCCAACAACCAGGCGTGGGCAATCCCTGCTCCAGTGAGGAGTTTTTTGGGGCTGAGGGCCACCAGGCCTAGGAGGGCCCCGTTAAGTATTACCCCCATCCCCCACGGATAAATCATGGAAGTCTCCCAAGCCGCCATACCTAATCCCCCCCCCAATAGGTCCATCTTTCATCTTGCCTTTCCGGTATTAGACTTGCAGCAAACTAAGGTCTTCTACCAACAGGGGTTAGGATGTACCCTGGGCAGGGAGTCACCAGTTTCCCTGGTGCTGGATTTTTTTGGTCACCAGCTAGTTGCTCATCTCACCACCGAGCCTCTACCCCCCCCGGCCGGTATTTACCCGCGCCACTTTGGTCTAGTGCTCCCTAGCCAGGAAGCCTGGGAAGCTCTAGGACAGCACCTACAAAGGCAGGGAATAGCTTTTTATCAAGCTCCGCGCGTGCGGTTTCCCGGCACTCCCCTAGAGCATGGCACCTTCTTCCTGACTGACCCTTCCCATAATCTGTTGGAGTTTAAGTTTTACACCCACGAGGAGGCGATTTTTGGAGCTCGGGAGTTCCCCCTAGTAGGCGACCAACCCTCGGTAGTCTATTAACTATCGCAAAGAAATATTAATAATTCTTCCTAGCTCCGGGCTAAGATCCCATAATACGGTGTCCCCCGCCCCACCCCTGGGAGTCAAGTCCTATGCTCCGTCTGCTCAAAAATCTGATCGGTGGTATCTTCAGCTTCCTGCTCGGCTTGATACCTGGTGTTCGTAAGTCTCGCTCGGGATACTTTATGGAGCTGCCAGAAACAGCCGTGCCTTCCCCTCCTGTCCCCGTAGTGGCCGCCCCGACCGTCCCCCCAGAGCCTGAGCCCCCTAAGGTAGCGCCACCAGCTGCTGCCCCTGCCTCTCCTGCGGTTCCGGTAGCTCCTTTTGCACCTACCTACCTCAACCCAGCTAATAATCAGACCGGGGCTCGGCGCTTCCCAGGGCCAAGTATGAGCTCCTTCCTTGACATGGCCCGCCAAGTCCAAAGATCCTAAAGAATTTTCGGGACGCGGAAAAAGTCCCCTTCTACAGCCGGGCCCGCCTGAAGAATCGCCTCCCGCTGGTCACAGATGGACAACTGATCAGGGCGGCTGACGTTGACTGTTTCTAAGGCCCGATTGGTGGGGGGGACAGCTTGGGTATCAAGCTCGTTGAGTTGGCGGATGTAGTCTAAGATATTGCCCAGATCCAAGGCCAGTTTAGCTTCCTCCTCAGGAGTAATTTGCAGGCGGGCCAGGAGGGCAACCTTGCGGACTTGTTCACGGTCTAGCATGGCAAGCAGGTTTGGTGAATTATTCTAATCCTACCAAAGGCTAGGGTAGCCAAGGGGAAGAGCTAAAGTCTGGGGCTCGCTTTTCTAGGAAGGCCCGCTTCCCCTCTTCCCCCTCACCGGTCATATAGTATAAAAGAGTGGCATTGCCGGCCAGTTCTTGAAGACCCGTTTGGCCATCACAGTCGGCGTTGAAGGCTGATTTAAGGCAACGAATTGCCAAGGGGCTCTTGGACAAAATTTCCTGGGCCCAGGCTACTCCCTCCGCCTCCAGGTCCTCCACTGGGACAACGCAATTTACCAGTCCCATAGCCTCTGCTTGGGCAGCGCTGTACTGACGACACAGGTACCAAATTTCCCGAGCCTTTTTCTGGCCCACCACCCGGGCTAAGTAGGCGCTGCCAAATCCCCCGTCAAAGCTGCCCACCATGGGGCCAGTTTGGCCAAAGATGGCATTGTCCGCAGCAATGGTCAGATCGCACACGAGCTGCAGCACGTTTCCACCGCCGATGGCATAACCGGCCACCAGGGCAATTACCACCTTAGGTATGGACCGGATTAGTTTCTGGAGGTCCAAGACGTTGAGGCGCGGCACACCTTGCTCATCGAGGTAACCGGCCTGGCCGCGGATGCTCTGGTCACCCCCGGCACAAAAAGCGTACTTGCCATCCGTGTGGGGCCCGGCCCCAGTTAACAGGACTACCCCAATCCGGGGGTCTTCCCGGGCATTGGTGAAGGCATCGCAAAGCTCACTTACGGTTTCCGGTCGGAAGGCATTACGCTTGTGGGGGCGGTTGATGGTGATTTTGGCTATCCCATCTCCCTTGTGATAGAGAATATCGGTGTAAACCTTGGCAACTTGCCATTCCACCTGCATAGGTATCGCCCCTCCTGGAAGTCTGTTGGGGATTCTAGCAGGAATCTCCCCTAACCTTTGCGCTTGCCTATGAGCACCCTTCCACCCTTGGCGGCCGCGGCCAGTTCCCAGAGCGGTTGGCGGGGGGACCTAGAACTGAAATTTACCTGGGACTCCCCAGATACTAAAATGCGCCTGGTGAAGTCGGCAGCTCCTCTGCGTACCCAGCGTCCTTTTTATCCAGAAGGGCCACAAGTCTGTCATGTGGCTGTTCTCCATACGGCAGGAGGGGTGGTGGGTGGTGATCAGTTGCATCTCAGTTTTCAGGTGGAGGCGGCGGCCCGGGTTTTAGTTACCTCTGCCAGCCCCGCTAAGGTCTATCGCAGTGACGGGGCTTGGTCTTCCCAGTGCAGTTTCATGCGTGTGGCTCCGGGGGGATGGTTAGAGTGGCTGCCCCAGGAAACCATTCTGTTTCGCGGGGCCCGGTGGTCTCAAAATCTGCGGGTGGAGTTGGAGCCGGGAGCTACCTGGTTGGGGTGGGACTTGACCCGTCTGGGGCGCAGTGCCCGGGGGGAAAGGTTTACGGCGGGGGCTTGGCACAGCCGCACGGAGGTCTGGCAAGCTGGCCGGCCCCTGTGGATCGACCCCCAGCGGCTCCAGGGGAGTGAGGAGCTGCCAGAGGACCCCCATAGCCTCAGGGGCAGTGCAGTGCTTGCCACCTTAGCCTTCCTCGGTCAGGAGGTGACAGCAGATCTGTTGACCGAGATTCGGTCCCTGCCTGTCCTGGGGGGGGAATACGGGGTGACTCGGTTGCAGTCGGGTCTATTATGCCGCTATCGTGGCCCCTCTACGGCGGCGGCCCAGGGATGGTTCAGGCTAGTCTGGCACCAGTTGCGTTGTCGGTTCCTCCAGCGGCCGGCCTGTGTCCCCCGGGTCTGGCCGCGCCTCTAATAGTTCTTGATCAGTTATTCTTCAAAAAGTTATGATGGGGGTTTGAATGCTAACCTCAAACCATGCCATCCCTGCCCATTGTTGCCATTGTCGGCCGTCCTAACGTCGGCAAGTCTACCCTTGCTAATCGGCTGGCGGGCAGCAAGAGTGCCATTGTCTACGGAGAACCGGGTATCACTCGAGACCGCACCTACCAACCTAGCTTCTGGCGCGACCGAGACTTTTTGGTGGTGGATACGGGGGGCTTAGTGTTTGGGGATGATACGGAGTTTCTCCCGATGATCCGCCAGCAGGTTATGGCTGCCCTGGCGGAGGCTCAGGTAGTAGTTCTAGTGTTGGATGGCCAGGCTGGCCTCACGGATGCTGACCAAACTATCGCCCAGTGGCTCCGAGAGCAGCCCCTACCGGTTGTGGTAGCGGTCAATAAATGTGAGTCGGTGGACCAGGGGGCAGCCCTGGCGGCGGAATTTTGGCGTCTAGGTCTGGGGGAACCCATGCCCATCTCCAGTATTCACGGCAATGGCACCGGGGACCTGCTAGACCGCCTGGTCACCCACTTGCCCCCTACTCCTGAAACCCTAGAGGATGAGGAAATCAAGGTTGCCATCCTTGGTCGGCCTAATGTGGGCAAATCGAGTTTGCTAAATGCCCTAGTAGGGGAAACGCGGGTGATCGTCAGTCCCGTGGCCGGTACCACTAGGGATGCGGTAGACACCGTGATTGAGCAGCAAGGACAGCGGTATCGGTTGATTGACACGGCCGGAATCCGCAAGAAAAAGCATATTGACTACGGCCCGGAGTTCTTCAGCATTAACCGGGCTTTCCAGGCAATCCGGCGGGCGGATGTAGTTCTGTTGGTAATTGATGCCCTAGATGGGGTGACGGACCAAGACCGCAAGTTAGCTGGGCGCATTGAGACTGAGGGGCGCGGCTGTGTGGTTATCGTGAATAAGTGGGACGCGGTAGAAAAAGATTCCCACACCATCTACGCCTACGAACAGGCGATTCGCGAAAAGCTCTACTTTTTAGACTGGGCATCTCTACTTTTTGTCAGTGCCCTCAAAGGCCAACGGGTAGATAAAATCCTGGAACAGGTGAGCCTTTGCACTACCCAACATCGTCGCCGGGTGACCACAGCTGTGATCAATGAGGTGCTCCAAGAAGCGGTGGGCTGGCGTTCTCCCCCGGCTACCCGCCAGGGTCAGCAAGGGAAAATCTACTACGGTACTCAGGTCTCCGCCGCTCCCCCTACTCTGGTGCTGTTTGTTAACGACCCCCACCGCTTCCCCCCCAACTACCGCCGCTACGTCGAGCACCAATTTCGCCAGCACCTGGGTTTCGCCGGCACCCCCATCCGATTGCTCTGGCGGGGTAAAAAAGCTCGCGAAGTGGTTTCCCCGGCCTAACCCATGGACCTTCTGCGCTCCTTGCCCCTCGGTCTCTACCTAGAGCAGCCCGTAACCTGGCTTCATCATCTCGACCCACGGGTAAAGTTAGCTTGGCTCTCCACCTTTTTGGCTGCTCCCCTCCTAGCGGACAACCTGTGGCGCTTGGGGCTTGTGGGCCTGCTAATCCTCATTACCCTGAGCGCCGTGATTCCCCGGCCGGTTTGGCGACGCCAAGTAGGCTGGTTATTGATCATCTGTTTCTGGGTGCTGTTGTTAACGGCCGTACTGCCCGATGGCCTCGACATTTTCAGTCGCCCCCGCCTACCACCTACCGTTGTCCCCCTCTTGCCTGGTCAACATGCTGAGGTACTGCCCCAACCCACCCCCTATCGGTATGTTTTACTCAATTGGGGAGTCATCAACGTCACCCGTCAATCCTTCAGCCTCGGGGTGAGGGTGAGTACGCTCCTGTTCACCTTGGTGTACAGTAGTAACCTTTATCTACTCACCACTGCCCCCGAGGAAATTACTGCTGGCATTGAAAGTCTGCTTCAGCCCCTGCGTCGCTGTGGTTGGCCAGTGACTGAGATCTGTCTGACTTTGACTTTGTCACTGCGCTTTATTCCCTTGGTAATGGAGGAGATACAGAATCTAGTCCGCTCCGTCAGAACTAGGGCCATTAATTGGCGCAAACTAGGGGTGAAGAACGCAATTCGGGTCTGGTTGACGGTGGCCGAACGTTTAGTGGCTAATCTTCTGCTGCGCTCAGAGCAGATTGCAAGTGCCATGCAAGTCCGGGGCTTTACCAGTCCGGATCAGCATCAGGTAGTCTGGCATCAGTTAGGGATCGGCTGGAGGGACTGGTTGGCCTTGATGGTCTTATCAGTGTTATGGGTCCTGCGGCTGTTCTGGGCCTAGGATCAACCAACCGGTTGAAACTTGAGATAGCGATTCGCAGTAGACTAGTTAACTGGATTCAGAAACTGGCAGCTGGCTTGTGGATTAGAGCAGGCAAGCTGGTGTCTGCTCACCTTTTGGTGTTTTCCAGTTCGGGGACAGGTTACCCTACCCTGACTCCCAAGGTTTCGGCTCTGCCCATCACTTTGAATTCGTACATATGTACCGAATGGGGGGAGGTAATCTCCCCGCTCCTTGGGGTCCCTCCGCTGAAACAAGATGAGTGCTGAAACCTATTTGAACCATCCCACTTTTGGACTGCTGTACCGTGTCTGTGAGCTAGAGCATGACTGTGAGCTGTTCACTACCCTCTACGCCCAAAGACTCTTTTTCTTGGTGCGGTCGGGGCCGGGGGGCTTGGAGTTTGAATCTCTGACCCGGGCGGAGGCAAGGCTAATGGTGGAAAATCGCCTCCGGGTCCTGCGTCGCAACCACCAGACCCCCGACTACAATCGCTTACAAGCGGTTCATCAACGGACCTTCTTTAATCTCCTGTGCTGACGCCAGACCTGGTTATGGACCGCATCCTGGCTGTGCAGACTAGCCTACCGACGACCGTGCGCCTCGTAGCAGTCACTAAAACCGTGCCGACCACCTTGATGAGGGCTGCTTACCAGGCTGGTGTCCGCCACTTTGCTGAAAGTCGGGTCCAGGAAGCCCTAGCTAAACAGGCCGAGTTGAGGGATCTACGGGATATCACCTGGCACTTTATCGGCCACCTGCAGAGTAATAAAGCTCTCAGGGTTCTGGAGTCCTTCAGCTGGATCCACTCCCTAGATACCCTTAAGCTGGCGGAGTACCTCAATGCCCTAGGGTCGAAGTTGGGCAAGCGTCCCCAGGTCTGCTTGCAAGTGAAAATTCTCCCCGACGATCACAAATTTGGCTGGAGCCCAGACCAGCTGTGGAGGGAAGTAGGGGCTCTAGAGCAGTGCACCAACCTCGATCTGTGTGGCCTGATGACCATCCCACCCCAGGGCTTACCAGATGCAGACATTGCCGCTGTATTCGCGGTGACCCGAGAGCTGGCAGCTGCTATCAGTCAGGGGTCACGGCTTTCCCTGCACGACCTTTCCATGGGCATGTCTGGAGACTACCAACTAGCCGTCGCTGCGGGGGCGACGATGGTGCGTCTGGGGACAATTTTGTTTGGTGACCGGCCAGTTGGCGAACTAGGGAGCTAGTCCCAAGTCCTGGCGACCGACAGCAGCTGCGATGTTGGCTAGACCTGCTACCTTAAGCTTTGCCTCGAGGCCCATGAGGATTTGGCGGACTACCCCTGGTCCCTCGTAGACCCAACCAGTATACATTTGTACGAGACTGGCTCCGGCAGTGATTTTTTCCCAGGCGTGGTCGGCGGTGAAGACCCCCCCCACCCCGATGATCGGCAATTCGCCGCCGGTATACTTGTAGATCCAGCGGATTAGGGCCAAGGAGCGCTGACGCAGGGGAGTACCGCTAATCCCTCCCTCTCCAGGCACAGGGGTGGTCAGGCCCTGGCGGCTAGTGGTGGTGTTAGTGGCGATCAGGCCCTGGAGTTTATAGGTGCGGGCTAAATCTACCAAGTCGGCTACTTCCTCCAGCTCCAGGTCTGGGGAAACCTTAATTAACAGAGGCTTGCAGTGGCGATTTTGCTGCTGCAGTCCCTCAAGTATGGGTTCTAGATGAACCCTGCTTTGAAGGGTACGTAGGCCGGGAGTATTGGGGGAGCTGACGTTGACAACAAAGTAGTCTCCCCAGTCGTAGAGCTGTTGGAAGCTGCTGGCGTAGTCCGCTGCCGCTTCTGCCAGGGGTGTCAGCTTAGATTTGCCTAAGTTGATTCCCAGGGGGTAGGTGCAGGGGGAACTAGCTAGCCGGGTGGCTAGAGCAGCAGCTCCCTGGTTATTAAACCCAAGGCGGTTCAGCACTGCCTGATCGGCGGGCAGCCGAAACAGGCGCGGCCGGGGGTTGCCCGGCTGAGCCAGTTGAGTAACTGTGCCCACCTCGGCAAAGCCAAACCCCAGGTGTGCCCAAATCCGGCTAGCAACCCCATTCTTATCAAAGCCCGCTGCCAGGCCCACAGGGTTAGCGAAGGATAATCCCCACAAGGAGCACTCCAACACCGGACTGTGGTGGGTGTAGGATTTGGCCAGCTGGGCAAGCAACCAATCCCCGGTCGGACCTGGGTGGTCGTTGAGCCAACTCAGCCCCCTCAAGAGTTGGTGGTGGAGGTCCTCCGGGTCAGCCCGAAAAACTAAGGGCCGGACCACGGCGCGGTAAAAACCCATAGAGGCTCAGACGGGAACCGTGACTGGACCTTGCAGATGGGAGTAGAGAGGGAACTCTTCGCATAGGCGGGCTACCCGTTGCCGACAGGTCCGCGTCACTATTTCCGACTCGGGGTTAAACAGTCGGTCAGCAATAATATTGGCAATCTCCTGAAACTCGGCTATCCCTAGACCCCGAGTGGTCATCGCAGCGGTGCCGAGGCGCAGACCACTGGTGACAAAGGGCGATTGGGGGTCGAAGGGGATGGTGTTCTTGTTGGCGGCAATGTGAATGCCCCCCATGAGTTGGTCAGCTTGCTTGCCGGTCATCCCAACACTGCGCAGATCCAAAAGTAATAGGTGGTTATCCGTGCCATCGGAGACAAGTTTTAGACCCCGGGTCTGGAGTTGCTCAGCTAAGGCTTGGGCATTGGCCACTACCTGAGCACTGTAGAGACGAAAATCTGGTTGTAAGGCTTCACCGAAGGCCACGGCCTTAGCAGCGATCACGTGCTCTAAAGGTCCCCCTTGACTGCCGGGAAACACGGCCTTATCTAGCTTGACCCCTAGCTCCGGGTCGCGGGTAAGGATCATGCCGCCCCGGGGACCCCGGAGAGTCTTGTGGGTGGTGGTGGTTACCACATCACACCAGGGGAGGGGATTAGGATGTACCCCAGCCGCTACCAAGCCGGCAATATGGGCCATGTCGGCCAGGAGATAGGCGCCTACCTCGTCGGCAATAGCCCGAAATTTATCAAACTCAATCACCCGAGGATAGGCAGAGTAACCACATATAAGTAGCCGTGGCCGGTACTCCAGGGCTAATTCGCGGATCTGGTCGTAGTCTAACCGTTCGGTAGCACAGTTAACTCCGTAGTGCTTCACCTCAAACCACTTACCCGAAACATTGACTGGTGAACCGTGGGTCAAATGACCGCCATGGGACAAGTCCATGCCCATAATCCGGTCTCCGGGTTTGAGGAGTGCCAGGAAAACTGCAAAGTTGGCTTGGGCACCTGAGTGGGGCTGGACATTGACGTGGGCGGCAGCGAACAGTTGCCGGGCCCGGTCAATTGCCAGTTGCTCAACCTGGTCAACCACCTCACAACCGCCGTAGTAACGCTTCCCTGGCAACCCCTCGGCGTACTTGTTAGTTAGCACTGAGCCTTGGGCTGCCATGACTGCGGCGGAGGCATAGTTCTCGCTGGCAATCAGCTCCAAGTGCTGGCGTTGACGCTGGAGTTCTTGGCTAAGAAGATTGGCCACGAGGGGGTCAGCCGTTTGGAGGAGTTCGAAGTTGGTTGTGTCAGCCACCGGGACGGACCTCAAAAAGTCACCATACTGATCTTGCCACAATTACTGGCCCAGCGCCTAGGAGGGCCGGTAAATACTCCCCCAAGCCCCCCAGAGATTGCCCTGCATTAGGTTGTCTACCCCTTGAAGAAGGTGCGCGGTCCGCGACCCGGGGGCTAGGGCCAAGGCTCGGGCCAGGGGGGCCCGGGCAGCCAGGGGGGATAAGTTGTACAGATGCACAAAGGCTAGGTAGAGGTAGGGGTTAGGATTTTGGGGGTCTAACTGGGTAGCCATTTCTAGAGCTTGCACTGCCGGTGTGACCTCCCGTTGAAGAATACAGGCTAGGGCCAGGGCATAGACCTGGTCTAGGTAATGGGGATCATGAGCCAGACGATAGGTCAGAGCGCTCTGGGCTTGGGCTGCGTAATCAAGTCGCGGATCGTATTGGTTAATCCGGGCAATTTCCGGGAAGATTTTTGCCAGGCCACGTTCACCGGCCGGCAATTCCTTGGCTAACTGGAGTAATTGAGTAACCAGGTCTAGGGGGGGGCTCGGCTGGGCTGGAACACCGGAGCGGATCACCACTTGGGTGGGTGGCACGGGCAGGGGAGAAACCTGGCCAGTGGTGCGGTTTAGGTACTGCCCCTGCAGGTGATAGACTCCTTCAGGTAAATCGGGGGGCGGGAGGGTGGCAGTGTGCTCAAGGACCATGGCGGTGGCAGGCGCAGTCATTATCTCCCCCATCCCCAAACCGTGGTCATGGTTCCAAGCCCCCTTTTCCCCCTGCCAGGTTAGCAGTACTAGCCCCTCCCCTAGGGCTTTGCCCGGGGCAGACCATTGATAAGTCACCGGGAGTGGCTCTCCCGCCGGGGCCACAGCCGGCACCTCTACTTGCTCTAGCCGCACTTGCTCAAGGGGCTTGGCTAGGGGAACAATTTGCACTCGGGGTATGGAGCGGTGATACAGAGATAGGTCGGACTGGTCGTCTAAGGGCCAAGTCTTGACCCGCACTAACTCTCGGCTATGGAGGACCGCCTGGTTCATGGCTGCCTCGGCGGGGGCCATGGCCCCACGGATCGATCCCTGGGAACCAGACTTGGTCAGGAACCAATCTAGGGATGCCAGATCGGCTGGTACTTGGGAGGTTTCAGTACCCACTTGCCGGCCGTAGACCTGAAAGTCTGCCAGGGCCCCATAAAGACTCAGGCTGCGTTGGTTGACCGACCCAGTGGAGGGCAACACGCCCAAGGTATTGCGGCGGTAGGGTTCCCAATCCTGGATTAGCCTGATCACCTGGGCATGGGGCCAAGGGGGACCCCAGTACACCGGGTGGACCATACCCGGACTAAGTACCTGGGTAAACTGGTTGGTCAATGGTAGGTAGGGGGGGAAGAGGTTTAGGGCCATCAAGCCAAGGCTCAAGCATCCTAAAATCCGCCAGGCCCTGGGCCACCCCCCCAAGGCCCAGGCTAATATCAGGGCTACCTCCGGTAAGTAGGGCACCGCATAGCGGTTATCGTGGTCTATATTCAAGGTGTTTAAAAGGTAGGCTGCCCCCAGAAATAACCCTAACCAAGCCCAGGTTGACCGGGGTGGGCCAGGGGACTGGCGGCGGGCTCGCAGTACCAGACCTACGCCTGCTCCGATCAGTAGGAGCCAGGAAACCTGCTCCGGGAGATGAACCAAGTAATAGGTCCAGGCTTCCCAGGTGCCCAGACCTGGCTTACCCTCAGCTAGAGCTGAATCGATGGTGGCCCGCTTGGAGGCGGTGAGAATTAATAGCCAATTAGTCCGATACCAGGGCCCAGCCACCAGATAGGCTAGGCCAAAGGCTAGACCCAACTGACCTAGCCTCCTCCAAGCTCCCCGGACCAGATCCCGGCCTGCAACTGCCAGACTGGGCACCAAGAGAAAAAACAAGGCTGTTTCCTTAACCAGGAGAGCTATTCCTAGGGCCAAGCCAAACCCCCCCGCCCAACCCCAACCTGGGCGGCTCTGGCGCCAAAGGGTTAAGCCCAAAAAGCCGGCACTCACCCCGGCGGCTAAGGGGTAGTCCAGTAAATAGTCCAGACGCACGTTATAAAGGCCGGGGAGGATGACGCACAAGACCGCCCCCCCCAGCCCTACTCCCGGGTTGAATAACCGCTCCCCTAGACCGTAGGTACACAGCAGTAGCACCGCTGCCGCCCCGGCATTGATCAGTATCCCCTGGTCGATTCCGGCCCCGGCCCAGCTGAACAAGGGACCAGTAGCTAGGTAAGTCAAGGGGGGAAACTTGTCCGACAGCCCCCACATCTTTTGCCACCAGTGGGGGTTAAGGAGATGGGGATGCTGCCAGAAATCCCAGTACTCGAGGGCATTGGTCAGGTGTTCTGCCTCGTCCCATCCTGGCATGGAGTGGTCTAGCCTTAACCACAACTCGTCTACCCCAACCTGCAATAACCAGAGTAGGATCAGCAGCAGGAGAGTCCGGACCGGGTATCTAGCCAAGGTAGTTAGGTCTGCGGGACCTGGGCAGGGCCTGGCTGCTTGACTGTTAGGTAGCGAATCACTGCCTCACTCAGACGCATAGACCGCTCTAGCTGGGCCACGAGAGTAGGGCTGCCAGTGTAGTTGACCTGAACGTAAACTCCATCCCGGTGCCGATCGATTTCGTAGGCAAGGCGACGTTTGCCCCCCCAACGCTGGCAATCCTGGATCTGGGCACCGTTTTCCTCTAGGAGGCTCTTAAGCTTAGTGATGACCTCTTCTGTAGCTTCATCGCCGAGGTCCGAGCGAATAATACAAATAGTCTCATAGGTGTAGACCATGGGTGAAATCTTCCTTCTGGACAATAGGGCCTATCGCTAAACAGGCAAGGGATCTATGATCTTACACTAAGTTAGGTTTGTAGTTCCCTACCTCTACCCACCGTTTATGGCACAGCGCTACGTTCGAATCCGGGCTCAAGATGGACAAGTTTATTACGGGTGTCTCCTGATCGACGGATCTGTCCAAGTCCTAAGCGCTGCTCCTTGGAATGGAGGTCAACCCACCGACCAAGCGGTAGCCTGGGGACAATATACCCTGTTACCTCCCTGTACCCCCTCTAAAATTGTTGCTGTGGGGCGCAACTACTCTGCCCACGCGGCGGAAATGGGGGCCGAGGTGCCTCCGGAGCCATTGCTATTTCTAAAACCCCCTAGCACCTTAATTGCTAATGGAGAATCGATTATTTGCCCTAGCCAATCCCAGCGGGTCGACTACGAAGGAGAGTTAGCCCTAGTGATTGGGGCAGTAGGCCGCAATTGTACCGCTCAAGATGCTCGTAGCCTGATCTGGGGTTATACCATCGCTAATGACGTCACGGCCCGTGATCTGCAACACAAGGATGCTCAGTGGACTCGCGCCAAGGGCTTTGACACCTTCTGTCCCCTAGGCCCCTGGGTGGTACGGGAGATCAGTCCTGCCGCTCGCCTGCAAACCTTCCTGGCAGATTGTCTTGTCCAGTCTGCTACCCTCGAGCAGATGGTATTTACCCCGGAACAAATTGTCACCTATATCACCCAGGTGATGACTCTCTTGCCTGGAGATGTGGTGTTGACGGGCACCCCCGAGGGCATTGGCCCCCTAGTGCCTGGGCAACAGGTGAGGGTAGAAATTGAGGGTATCGGTAGCTTAGAAAATTCTGTAATCACTCCCGGCGGCGCAGATGCTGCCTAGGGAAGCGCTTCTTAAGGGGGCGGGCGACCACCGCGAGGTAATCAGCCGGCTCCTGGATTTGGCGGAAACGGCGATCAAAACCTGGACGGTAGTGGTGAGCACCTTCCTCGGGCCGGCCGAACTCCTAGCCGCCCAGGAGTTGCTCAGCCGCCTAACAGAGGTACAGGGGGTAGCGGGGGGGGGATACCCCCAAGCTGAGCGTCAGCGCTTGGCTCTCAGTCGGCCGGAACTAGCAACTGAGGTAGGCGATATCCCCCTAGCGGCCGTGGAGATCAGTGGTAACTTTTTGTTTGACCCGGCCACTCACCGGGATTTTCTCGGGGCTTTGCTAGCTACGGGACTGGAACGGGACCGGATTGGTGACATCCTAGTTTTAGGGGAGCGGGGGGCCCAAGCCCTGACCACCCCAGAACTGGTGGAGTTCCTAGAGCTGCATCTGATCCAGGTGCGCTCGGTGCCCGTGCGTACTCGCCAGATTGGCTTGACGGAGTTGAAGGTAGCCCCGCCCCGGGTCAAAACTTTGACCACTGTCGAGGCCTCCCTACGTTTAGATGCCCTAGCTTCGGCCGGCTTCGGTGTCTCCCGGAGCAAAATGGTGCAAATGATTGAAACTGGAGATGTACAAGTAAACTGGCGAGAAGTCCGCAGTCCTAGTACTATGGTTGCTGCTGGGGACCTAATCTCGATCCGCGGCAAGGGGCGTTTGCAGGTGGGAGAAGTAGCAGTAACCAAAAAAGACCGCTACCGGGTCCAGCTCACTCGCTATCTTTAACTTCGATTTCCCCCAGAGAACGCTCGATGGCCGCAATAGCGCGGCGAATTCCGTAGGGCCCCCAGCCCCTGCCCTCTTGCCAATAGGTTTGGGCAGTCCGCCCCACCCAAAGGCTGCCCCCACCGGCTACTAAGCTCTGGAGCCAGGCCCCCCACCATTCTGGTAGCCAGAGGTCCCCTAGCTCACTTAACCCTAAGCCTACCCCACTGAGGAGGAGGGCCCATACTAGACGGTCTGGCCTGTAACTATGAATTGGCACCTGGTACTGAAGGCCCAAATGACGTACTAAACCTAGGTCCATAGCCGCCCCCAGGAGTAGGTCTAGTCCCGCTAGGGGGAGCAGCAACACCCCTAGAACCTTGCCCAAGCCCCAACCTAGGGCAGGTTTAGCCACCACTAAAACCGCTAGATCAGCTTCCACTGCGGCGGCCTGGGTGAGGGTGTTGAGGGCTACCCAGGAGCGGCCTTGTTGATTTAGGAGGGTTACCAGGAGCTGGCGTAGTTCCTCTACCTGAGGGGGTGGAGTCTCCCAGCGGTACTCCACACGGCCATCAGGCCACTCTAGGCGGACTTGCCGAGCCTGGGGGGCGGCGGCTACCACTACTCGTGGGTAGGCTGCCAGACTGGCTGGTAACTCTGGATCTGGGTACAGGTCAGCCTTGTTAAATACCAAGATGAAGGGCTTCGAAAGGCCCTGTAACCGTTCTAGGGCCCGGGCTTCCTCTTCTGTGATCTCCCCCGCTCCTACAAACAGCACCAGATCGGCAGTTTGAACTATCTCCCATGCCGCCGCGGCCTGGGGTTTCCCGTCGGCTTCACCCAACCCGGGAGTATCCACAAATTCCACTAGGGCATCCCCGGCTGTCTGGGTCCAGACCACCCCCTGGGGAAAGCGGGTAACTCCGTGCAGGGGGCTACTGGTCATCACTTCGCGCCCCAGTAGGGCATTGATCAAAGCTGATTTACCTCGACTAACTCCCCCCAACAAGACTACCCGGACCCGCTGCTGGTCAAGTTTCGTGACTAGTTGGTCTAACTGTTGCTGACAGTCATGCCATAGCTGCTGTGTCTGGGGGTCCTCGGAGGGGGGCTCAAGGTAGCGCCGCTGAGTTTCTACCAAACTTTGCCGCGCCCAGTACAGGTGAGCCTTACTCAGCCGGTCCGAGACCATGGCTCTTAGGTGGTGTAATCAGCATTAATTTTCACGTAGTCGTAGCTAAGGTCACAGCCCCAAGCGACACCCTGACCGGGCCCCGGCCCGAGGCTGACGGTAATCACCACCGTGGTTTGCTGGAGTATTGCCTTAGCTACCTCTGGATCGAAGACCTGGGGTTGACCGCCGCTCATGAGGGTCAGGTCACCGAGGCAAATTTGTAGCTGTTCTGGAGCAAAAGGGATCCCGGCACTGCCGGCCGCACAGGCAATCCGGCCCCAGTTGGGGTCTCGGCCGAACACCGCTGCCTTAACCAGGGAAGAACCACAAATGTGCCGGGCCACCTGCCGGGCTTCCTGGTCCCTGAGCGTTCCTGTTACCTGGACTTCGATCAGACAGGTAGCCCCTTCCCCATCCCGGGCAATGGCTTGGGCTAGATGTATGCAGGCAGCCGTCAGCATAGCCTCCAACTTCTCTGCCTCAGGACCCGGATCGGTGATGGCGGGGGTGCGGGACTGACCATTGGCTAGGGCGATCAGGGTGTCGTTAGTACTGGTGTCGCCATCAACGGTGATTTGATTAAAACTACGCTCTGCCGCTCGGCTAAGCATTTGTTGCCAGAGGGGGGGGGACACCGCTGCGTCACAGGTAATAAAGGCAAGCATGGTAGCCATCTGGGGATGAATCATCCCGGAACCCTTGGCAATCCCTCCAATGCGCACCGGCCGGTCCTGAATTGTGGTCTCTAGGGCAATGGATTTAGGTACTAAGTCCGTGGTCATAATCGCTTGGGATGCGGCCTCCGAACCCTGGGGGGAGAGACTCGCAACTAATTGGGGCATGGCAGCACAGAGCTTTTCCATCGGTATCCGCTTGCCAATTACCCCGGTGGAGGCAAGTAAAACCCTGTCTGCTGCAATACCCAGGGTGGCTCCCAGGGCACGAGCTGATTCGAGGGCATCCGCCCAGCCCTGATCTCCCGTGGCAGCGTTGGCTTGTCCAGCATTGCACAGAATTGCCTGGGCGGATCCTCTGGACTCCAAACGCTGTCGGCAGTAGTCTACACAGGCAGCCCGGACCTGATTGGTGGTGAAGACTCCGGCGGCAATGGCTTCTACTTCCGAATAAATTAGGGCCAAATCCGGGGCACCTGAAGGTTTCAAGCCCGCAGTAATGCCGGCCGCCTGGTAGCCCCGTGGGGCAGTTATTCCCCCGTCAATTTCCTGCCACTGATTCATAAAAGTCTAGGTGATGGTTACAAGGGGGCTGCCTGACCCCCTACCCAGACTTGAGCTGAGCCTAGGGTAGCCAAGCAACGTCTAATCAGTGTACAGGAAGTACCCTTAAGACAGCTCAGGCAGATTCGGGTTTGGGGATGTAGGAGGGGTGGACAATTAATTCGGCGGTGGAGCGCTTCTCCACCATCTCCTTAGTGATGGTGCAGTGGCGGACATCCTGGCGTGAGGGGATCTCGTACATAATATCTAGCATTAGTTCTTCCACAATGCTGCGCAGAGCCCGCGCCCCGGTCTTGCGCCGGTAGGCTTCCTGGGCAATGGCCCGGACTGCCTCAGATTCGAACTCCAGGTGGACACTATCCATTTTCAGGAGTTTTTGATACTGTTTGACCAAAGCGTTGCGGGGCTCGGTCAAGATAGCCGTCAGGGCCTCCTCATCTAGAGGATTAACCACAGCCACGATCGGGATGCGGCCGATAAACTCCGGGATCATGCCGAATTTCACTAGGTCCTCTGGCTCTAAGCTTTGGAGGATGTCAGCAACCCGTTGCTCCTTGGAGGGACTATCCCCGGGCTGCATAAACCCCATGGTCTTGCGCCCGGTACGCTGCTCTACCACCTTATCCAAGCCCACAAAAGCCCCCCCACAGATGAACAGGATGTTACTGGTGTCGATCTGGATACAATCCTGGTAGGGGTGTTTGCGTCCCCCCTGGGGAGGAACATTAGCAATCGTGCCCTCCAGCATTTTCAGCAGGGCTTGCTGCACCCCTTCTCCCGACACGTCCCTGGTGATGGAGGGGTTTTCACTTTTGCGGGCAATCTTATCGATCTCGTCAATGTAGACAATGCCTCGCTGGGCTTGGGCCACATCTAACCCCGCTACCTGTAACAGACGCAGCAGAATATTCTCCACGTCTTCCCCCACGTAGCCGGCCTCCGTGAGGGTGGTGGCGTCGGCTACGGCGAAGGGCACCTCAAGAACCTCGGCTAGGGTTTGGGCTAGAAGAGTTTTGCCACAGCCGGTCGGGCCAATCAACAAAATGTTCGACTTCTGCAGTTCTACGGCATTGTCACTCGCCTTACTTTCTAGGGCGCTCAGGCGTTTGTAGTGGTTATAGACTGCCACGGAGAGCACCTTCTTAGCGTCGTCTTGACCAATGACGTGGTCATCGAGGTGTTTTTTGATCTCCTGGGGCTTAAGTATCTGACTCAGGGGCCGAGCCAAGTACTGACCTACACGCTGCTTATCCGCTGGTTCGGGGCGGGGTGGGGTCTGGGCGGTCTCTAGCAGCTCCTCATCTAGGATCTCATTACAAAGCTCAACACACTCGTCACAGATGTAGACTCCCGGGCCAGCAATTAATTTGCGCACCTGTTCCTGAGACTTGCCACAAAAGGAGCATTTCAGATGGGAGTCGTACTTGGACATAGAGCCTCTCAGGTAGTAGCCGGGGACACCAGCTGGGGTTGGCGATGAATAACTTGGTCAATTAGTCCATAGGCTTGGGCTTCTTCTGGGGACATGAAAAAATCCCGCTCCGTATCAGCTTCAATCCTTTCCAGGGGCTGGCCGGTGTGCTCGGCTAACAGGCGATTGAGGGTGGACTTGTGGTACAAAATCTCCCGAGCTTGGATCTCAATATCGATAGCCTGGCCCTGAGCTCCCCCTAGGGGCTGGTGAATCATGATCCGGGCACTAGGGAGGGAGAGACGTTTGCCCTTAGTACCTCCAGAAAGCAGGAAAGCCCCCATGCTGGCCGCTAGACCAAAGCAGATTGTCACCACATCAGGACGGACCTGATGCATAGTGTCGTAGATGGCCATGCCGGCGGTGACTGAACCGCCGGGGGAATTGATGTACAGCTGGATGTCCTTTTCGTCATCCTCTGCATCTAGGTAGAGCAGCTGAGCTACGATGGTGTCTGCCACCGCATCGTCTACGGGAGTGCCCAGGAAAATGATCCGCTCCCGCAGCAGCCGAGAGTAGATATCAAAGGTCCGCTCTCCCCGCCCCGACTGCTCCACCACCATGGGCATAACATTCCGGGTCAGGGAAGCAAGGGTGTGGTTACTCGTACTCGTGAACTGGAGCCGGGAGGTGGAATGGACCATGGCGAAATGGGGCGTAGCGACTAGGCTTATTCTAACGAACTACCCGTCAGGTGGCGGGGGGGGTAGTTGGGGGAGGCGGGGGTGACACTAGGGTGACCTTGGCTTGCTCTCCTAGCCATTCTAGAACCTTGGCCTGCAGTAGATTCTCGGTGATTTCCTGCCGCAGCTCCTCTGGGTTAACTTTGTTTTCTTGGGCCTGAGCAGCTAGCTGACGCATTTGTGCCTCTACTGTGGTGTCATCCACAGTTAATCCCTCCTGTTTGGCAATCTCCAGCAGTACCAGCTTGGACTTAAGGTGCTTGATTGCTTGGGGGCGGCTTTCAGTGCGCATCTGCTGCACAGTGGTCGCATCGAGAAACTTTTGGATGTCTATACCCTGCTGGTACAACTCCAGGGCTGCTCGACTGATTAGGCTACTGATCTCCTCGCGGATCAAACTCTCCGGCAGTTCCACTTCCGCCCGTTGCAGCAGAGCTTCTACTAGGGCTGAGTGTTGATTTTGCTTGGTTTTTTGCTCCGCCTGCTGCTGCTCCCGTTCCGACAGCTGGGAACGCCACTGCTCCAGGGTGGCAATGTCTGCGGCGCTCTGGGCCAGTTCGTCATCTAAGGGGGGTAACTCCTTACGCTTAAGTTCCTTCAGGGTGACTACAAAACGAGTGGTGCGGCCTGTAAGATCCGCGTTCGGGTAGTCCTCCGGGAACTGAATGGTCAGTTCTCGGGACGTCCCCGGTTCCATCCCGGCAATTCCCTCAGCTAGTCCAGCAACAAACTTGCCCATGGCCAGCTCCATCTGAAACCCTTCCGCCTTCCCACCCGGCAGAGGCTCAGCGATCTCACCGGTCTCGTCTAACAGGAATACTTCGTAGTCCACTAGGGCTGTATCCCCTAGCTCAGCGGGCCTGTCTTCCACCGGTACGAGCGTGGCTAGGTTCTCCCGCTCCTTCTCGAGGACTTGGTCTACCCGCGTAGGGTCGAAAATCACTTCCTCGACTTCAACCTCAAGGCCCCTGTAGTCCCCCAGGGTGACAGTGGGTGCTACATCTACCTTCAAGTTAATTACCAGGGCTTCCCCGGGTTCATAGCGACTAATCAACTCCTCCAAGGGGGGTGAGAATTCAGGGTTGCTAATGGCACTGATAGACTCCTGGGCTATGGCCTTGGGCACTGCCTCCTGGAGGAGCTCTTCTAGGGCTGCAGCCTTGATTTGTTTTGCCCCTAGCCGCTGCAGGAGAACGTGTCTCGGTACTTTGCCCTTGCGAAACCCAGGAACATTCGCCGTGCGACTAAACTGGCGGATCACCTGTTCATAGGCCGCTTGGGATTGGTCCGGCGAAACTTCAATCGCCAAGCCGATCTGACTGGCGGGGAGCTTTTCCTGGGTAACTTTCATAAAACCTGACAATTCTTGAATGGAGGGCAAGGCCTGGCAGACTAATCCTAGCTCAAAATTCCCTGCTACAATCAGCTTAACGCTCGTACAAACCTTAAGGAACAACAACTTGTCCCCTTCCTGTCGCGTTGCTCTGTTGGGAGCCACCGGGGCCGTGGGCGCTGAGCTGCTTGAACTTCTCGCCCAGCGTCATTTCCCCCTTGCAGATCTAAAACTTCTGGCCTCTCCCCGCTCCGCTGGGACTCACCTAGACTTCGCCGGGGAGTCGCTAGAGGTGGAGTCGGTGGGAGAACACTCCTTTAAGAACATTGACTTAGTATTTGCGTCGGCTGGTGCCTCCACCTCCCGGGCCTGGGCTCCGCAGGCAGTGCAGGCGGGGGCTGTGGTCATAGACAACTCCAGTGCCTTCCGGCTCGACCCCCATGTGCCCCTGGTAGTCCCCGAGGTAAACCCCGGAGCTCTCCACGGTCACCGGGGCATCATTGCCAATCCCAACTGTACCACTATTCTCCTGTGCGTGGCTGTCTGGCCCCTGCATCGCCTCTCCCCCATCCAGCGCTTGGTGGTCGCCACCTACCAGTCTGCTAGTGGTGCCGGTGCTCGGGCAATGCAGGAGGTGAAAACTCAGGCTCAGGCGATTCTCCGGGGTGATTCCCCCCCCACAGAAGTTTTCCCCTATCCCTTGGCTTTTAATCTGTTCCCCCACAATTCCAAACTTAATGAGTTAGGTTACTGTGAAGAGGAGATGAAAATAGTCCATGAGACCCGCAAGATTTTTGCCGCTCCTGAACTGCGGATCACTGCAACCTGCGTACGGGTGCCAGTACTAAGGGCCCATTCTGAGGCAGTTAACGTAGAGTTTGCCGAACCCTTCGCGGTTGAGACTGCTCGGGAGGTTTTGGCTAATGCTCCGGGGGTGCGCTTAGTAGAGAATTGGCAAACCAATCACTTTCCCATGCCCCTAGAAGCCAGCGGCCAAGATGAGGTGTTGGTGGGGCGGATTCGTGAAGACATTTCCCGGCCTGGGGGGCTGGACCTGTGGCTGTGCGGCGATCAGATCCGCAAGGGAGCAGCTCTCAACGCCATTCAGATTGCCGAGCTACTTTACCCTCTCCAAGAGGATCCCCTAGTCAGCCCTGCCCCTTCGCACAGCCAAGGTGTTTGTGGTTGATTTTGGTTCTGTACTCACGGCCATGGTTACCCCCTTCAGCCGGGATGGGGAGGTGGACTACGCTGCAGCGGAGCGCTTAGCAGAGCACTTGGCGGACCGGGGCTCTGACACCCTGGTGTTGTGCGGCACTACTGGTGAGTCGCCCACCCTGACTTGGGATGAGGAGCACAAGCTGTTTCAAGTGGTCCAAGACGCAGTCAAGGGTAAAGCCTGGGTAATTGCCGGAACCGGCTCCAACTGCACTCGTGAGGCTATTGTGGCTACCCAGAAAGCCCGGGACCTAGGATTGGCAGGTTCTCTCCAGGTAGTGCCTTACTACAACAAACCTCCCCAAGAGGGACTGTATCACCACTTCCGGACAATTGCGGCCGCGGTCCCCGATCTGCCCTTGTTGCTTTATAATATACCTGGGAGGACTGGACAAAACCTGCTCCCGGAAACTGTGGCCCGCCTAGCGGAATTACCGAGCGTAGTAGGCGTGAAGGAGGCCAGTGGCGACCTTGACCAGGCAAGTCAAATCCGTCGCCTCACCCCCCCTGAGTTTGCGATCTATTCCGGAGACGATTCCCTCACTTTGCCTCTCTTAGCTGTGGGGGCGCGGGGCGTGGTGAGCGTAGCTAGCCACTTAGTAGGACCTCAGCTACAGTCTTTAATTCAATCCTTCCAGGCTGGCGACCACCAGAGTGCCCTCGCCCTGCATCTGCACCTGTTGCCCTTGTTTAAGGCTTTATTCCTGACCACCAATCCCATACCTGTGAAGGCTGCTCTCAGTCTTCAAGGCTGGTGTACCTCTACTACTCGTCCCCCGTTGGGAGAACCTCCCGCGGAGGTAGTGCAGACTCTCAGGAGCCTAATGGAACAATTGACCCTGATCTGAACAGCCCAGATTTTTGATTTCCTTCGTCTATGTATTCCCTAAGGATGCCCATGACCCAAACTGCCAGTAAACCCAAAGTCTCATCCCCGTCCGCCCTCAAGATTATTCCCCTCGGTGGACTCCATGAGATTGGTAAGAATACCTGTGTCTTCGAGTACGGGGACGAGATCATTCTCTTGGATGCGGGGTTGGCCTTTCCCAGTGACGAGATGCACGGGGTGAATGTTGTCCTGCCGGACATGACCTACCTGCGCCAGAACCAGGCTCGCATCAAGGGGATGGTGGTCACCCATGGCCACGAAGACCACATCGGTGGCATTCCCTACCACCTCAAGCAATTTCGTATTCCAGTCATCTACGGCCCCCGGTTAGCCCTGGCCCTGCTGCAGGGGAAGCTAGAAGAAGCCGGGGTAGCTAGCAGTACCGAGTTGCGCTCCGTCGAGCCCCGGCAGATTGTGCGCCTTGGCACCCACTTCTTTGTGGAATTTATCCGCAACACCCACTCCATTGCGGACAGTTTCACCCTGGCCCTGCACACCCCCTTGGGGGTGGTGATCCACACCGGTGATTTTAAGATTGACCACACGCCGGTAGACGGGGAGTACTTTGACCTGCACCGTCTAGCCGAGCACGGTCAGAAGGGTGTTCTATGCCTGATCAGCGATTCCACTAACTCGGAAGTACCAGGGTTTACCCCCTCCGAACGCTCGGTCTATCCCAATCTGGAGCGGATTTTCGCCCAGGCATCGGGCCGGATCCTCCTGACTACCTTTGCCTCTTCGGTGCATCGCCTCAACATGGTTTTGGAGATTGCCCAACAGCAGGGCCGCTTCGTGTCGGTGGTAGGCCGTTCCATGCTCAATGTTATTGCCCACGCTCGGGCTTTAGGGTATATCCGTTGTCGGGATGACCTTTTTCAGCCTCTCCAGGCCCTGCGGCAAATTCCCGACGATAAGATTATCATCCTCACTACTGGTTCCCAAGGAGAGCCCATGGCGGCCCTGAGTCGGATTGCCAAGGGTGAACACCGTCAGGTGAAGATTCGCCCCGGTGACACGGTGGTCTTCTCCGCTAACCCTATCCCTGGTAACACAATTGCGGTGGTGAACATCATCGACGAGTTGATGATGCAGGGGGCCAAGGTGGTCTACGGCCGGGAGCAGGGGATTCATGTGTCTGGCCACGGCTGCCAGGAAGACCAAAAGTTGATGCTTGCTCTCACCCGGCCTAAGTTCTTTCTCCCAGTGCACGGGGAGCACCGGATGCTTGTCAAGCACGCGGCTACAGCCCAAAGTCTGGGGATTCCCGCAGCCAACATGGTGATCATTGATAACGGGGATGTGGTGGAGTTGACTGCTGAGTCGATCCGTATTGCCGGTAAGGTCCCCTCTGGGATTGAGCTAGTGGACAGTTCTGGCATCCTCCATGCTGAAGTGCTTAAGGAGCGACAGCAGTTAGCCCAGGAAGGGGTAGTGACGGTGGCGGCGGCTGTGGGTTGGAATGGCGAGCTCCTAGCCGCTCCTGAGATCCACTTGCGGGGGGTGGTTAGTTCCTTCGACCCCCTTAAGCTGCAGCAGCGGATCCGCGAAGTTTTGCAGACTTGTCTCCAGAACCAGTGGGGTGACTTCTCCCGTGGTCAAGGTAAGCAGGAAGTAGACTGGGACGGTCTGCAACAATTGCTCGAACAGGAGCTACGCCGCCTATTGCGGCGGGAACTTCAGAGCACACCTATGCTGATCCTTCTGTTACAGGTGCCTCCCCAACCTGTCGCTAGCCTGCGTCGCTCCGCTGCTGCGGCTGTCGCAGGCTGAAATTAGCATGGTTATTAGGGGCACGACCCAGAAACTAGGGGTAATTGGTTATCCTGTTGCCCATTCCCAGTCTCCCCTGATGCATAATGCGGTCCTCAACCACCTGGACCTAGATTACGTCTATGTGCCCCTCGAGGTGGCACCGCCTAACTTGGGAGTGGCTCTTACGGGACTAGCTGCCCTGGGCTGGCGGGGGTTCAACGTCACCCTCCCCCACAAACAGGCGGTCATGCCCCTCCTCGAGGGGGTTACTCCCCTAGCCCAACAGGTAGGGGCAGTGAATACGGTGTGGTGGGAGAAGGGTTGGCAGGGGACTAACACTGATGTTCGAGGTTTCTTGGCACCCCTCCTAGAGAGGCAGTGGTCTGGCCATCAGGTTCTAGTCCTAGGCTGTGGCGGGTCAGCCCGGGCAGTGGTATCTGCTTGTGCGCAGCTAGGCTGCGGGCAGATTGCCATTGTTGGTCGTGACCCCCACAAGCTCCATCATTTCTGTAGTGGTTGGGCGGTTCAAGGAGTGGAATTATCGGCCCGAGTCTGGAGTGAACTGCCCTCCCTGCTGCCTGCTACTGATCTGCTAGTGAACACTACTCCCCTAGGCATGCACCCGCAGGTTAACGAGTCTCCGGTGTCTGGCCTTGAATTGATGCAGTTGCCTAGAGACGCAATAGTCTACGACCTGGTGTACAACCCCCGGCCTAGTCTGTTGCTTCAAGAATCCCAGGCCCAGGGCCTGGGCACTATTGACGGCCTAGAAATGCTCATTTACCAGGGGGCGGCAGCTCTGGAAATTTGGCTTGAACAGTCGGTGCCGGTAGACGTGATGCGCTCAGCCTTACTGCATGCCAGCCCTGGGAAAATTTTTGCGGGACCCTAGGCTACACAGGGCAATTTTTGTGTAGTATTCTTGGTATTCATCCCGCTTCCCCCAGGGAGATTATTTGTGGCTAATCTACTCAGTATATTTGCGCGTAAACCTCAGGGGTTGGGGATAGAGGTGGCAGCTGACCGTTTGAATATCGTCAGATTGCGCAAGCAGGGCCAGGTTATTAAACTAGTCACCTTTATCACTACACCCATGCCGGAAGGAATAATTCAGGAGGGGCGGATTGTCGATCCGGTAGGACTGGCAGAGTTGATCCAAGGTACCTTGACTAGTGCCAACTTAACTAAGGTGCGGCGGGTAGCTACTTCAATCCCTGGTCGGGACGCAGTGACCCGTCTAATTCCGGTGCCAGCGGAGGTCGATGAACAGGAGCTGCGGGATGTGGTCCTCAATCAAGAGGCGGGATTGTTTCTCCCCTTCCCCCGGGAAGACGCAGATGTAGACTACCAAAAGTTGGGCTTGTTTATTGATGAGGATGGCATCGAAAAGGTGCAGGTGTTGTTGGTGGCGACGCGCCGGGAAGTGACAGACTCCTACCTGAACACTTTTGAGCGGGCGGGCTTGGAGGTGGATGTTTTAGAAACTAGCAGCTTGTCTTTGATCCGGACGGTGCGCACTCAGTTGCGGCACTTCACCTCCCAAGAAGCCGTAGCCATTGTCAATATCGAGTCGGAAAGTACAGAGATATGTATTGTTTTGGATGGGGTGCCTCAGTTTTCCCGGACAGTATCTATTGGCACTTATCAAGTCCAAGCCGCCTTGGCCCGGGCAATGAATCTCCCCCCCTCCCCTAATTCTGACATTCTCCAAAGCTTAACCATTCCCCTCGGCACCCCCGGGGAACCCGCCCCCCGCCCTGCCAGTCCGGGGACATCGGCAGCCATGCGCGTTTTGGGAGAACTAGCCGATGAGTTGCGCCGGTCAATCGACTTCTACCTCAATCAGGTGGAGAATCGGGAGGTTGCCCAAGTGATGCTAGCAGGGCCTGGGGCCTCCATTAGTTTAGTAGACGAGTTCTTCGGACAACGTCTGAGTTTGCCAGTCGTCCCCCTTGACCCGATTGCCAACTTGGCCATTGAGACTACCGAGAGTATCCCACCAGCGCAGCGGGTCACCTTAGGGGTAGTCTTAGGCTTAGGCCTACGGGAAGTCAGTTAGGGGCACCTATGTACAGCTTAGATATTAATTTCCTTAATGACCGTGGTCAACGGGTACCGGTTAGACCCCCTGGCTTGCCTACTGGGGGAGATAGTATGCCCCTAGTGATCGGTGGTGTGGTGGCGGTATTATTACCAGCCATGACGGGGGGGTTGTGGGTAATGTTGAACAATCAAGTTCAAGGGCTAGAGCAACAGGAAGTCAAAACTCGCGCCGCCTTGCAACAACTGCAAACCAAGACAAATCAGATTACGGCAATGCAAACCCAGATTCAGCAAGTTCAGGGGAACACCCTGGCGATTGCTTCTGTGTTGACCCAGATCAAGCCCTGGTCGGCACTGCTGCAGGATATCTCCCAACGTACTCCGGTGGGAGTGGAGTTGGTTTCCGTAAAGGAAGCCCCGGGGACGGCTCCGGCGGCACCCCCCACCCCCACCCCAGGCACCACTCCTCCCCTCCCCACCCCCACCCTAACTATTACGGGCCTGGCTCGCTCGTTTCCCCAGGTGAATCAATTTCTCTTGGTGTTACAGAAATCCCCCTTTCTCCAACCCGACCAGACAAGTTTGACCTCGGCTGAGCTAGTGGCTAATCCGACCAAAATTTCCCTGGGGACAGGCGTTCCTTCAGGCACGGTAGTTAAGTTACCTAAGGTGGTGAGTTTCCAAATCCAAACTACCCTCACCGCCGTCGGTGCCAATCAACTCTTGGCCGCCCTCAAAAAAGACGGAGCAGTGGGATTGGTGACCAGAATCGAGACCCTTGGCAATAGAATAGGGGGCCAACTGTGACTACCAGTGGAGATTTCGGAGTACCAGATCTAGCCCAGGCTCAGGCCTACCCGGTTGTTTTTGGGATTAGCGTTACCCCTAGGGTGGGCGGCATCGCCATTGGCTTGGGCGGCTTTGGCATAGCAGCCTATTTGCTGGTCAATTTAGTCATGCCGGTTTACACCCAAAAAGAGCAGCTAGACCAGACCATAGCAGCCCAAAATCAGGAGGCCCTCCATGCGGGAGAAATTTTAGCTAGATACCAAAAGGTGGCGGTCCAACTTCAACAAGTCCAAGCCCAGCAGCAACAGGTCTTGAATATATTTGCCTCCCCCGGCGAGTTGAGCACCCTTCTCATCGACCTTGACCGAATTGTCCGAGTCTACCGGGGTAAGCTCTTGGTTTTCAACCCGGTCGGTGGCCCAGCAACAATTAATGACCAGTCCCTTGGGGAAGGGGTGAAGGGTAAACTTCAACAACAGGTGTACCACGTGGAGATGGAGGGTAACTTTGAGGACCTCAAGGAAATTTTTGCTACCTTAGAACGGCTACAACCTCTGTTACTAGTGCAGAATTTGAGCGCTGACCTAAACCAGGCTTCCCAGGAAGTGCAGGTGAACCTACAGCGGGGACAAGTTGTCATTCAGCCTAACTCTAGCTCCCAAGCTTCGGATGCCAAAATTAAGGCCACCTTTGATTTGGTTGCTGTGCTTCCTGTTGCCGCCACTCCCCCCACCCCTGCTAGTTCCCCGGGGCCTGCCCCCAAATAACTCGGTCTCCTAGTCCTGTAAACCCGTCTATCTGTGTGAGGAAAGAACTGTGAAACGCTCGAGCCTAGTTGCACTGATGCTTGGTGGTGGAGCTGCCCTCCTGGGAGCCCCGGCGGCCTGGTCTGCTGAGCCGACGCCGGTACCGGTGCTAGTTCCCCATCCCCGGATTACCATTGATGGCCAAACGGCTACTCCTGTAACTTCCCCTGTGGTTTCCCCGGGGGTAAACCAGTTTAATCCTCCCAGTGAAACTGTGGCTGCCCCAGGAATGTCTGAGGCGCCCCCCACCTCGCCCCAGGCCGTCCCCCCCCCGGTGGGTGATATTGCCGTCTCCAATCTGCTTAACCCCTCAGATACGGTAGATCTAGGCACTAACCGCCAGATCCCTAATCTAGTACTCCGGGATGCCTCAGCTCGGGAAGTATTATCCCTGTTAGCGAGGGCGGCTGGTCTGAACCTGGTTTTTGTGACTAACCCTGACGCTAACTCGCAAAATCAACCGGCTGGAGCTACTCCCGTGCCGCCGACTGGGTTAGGCAATACGGCAGCTGATGAAGGGGAGGGTCCCCACATCTCCCTGGATATTCAAGACGAGTCGGTCCAAAACGTCTTTAACACCGTTCTTGAGGTCAGTGGATTGCAGGCCAACCGGATCGGCAACACCATCTTTGTGGGTACCCGTCTGCCAGTTACTGCCCAGAACTTGATGATCCGCACCCTCCGCTTGAACCAGGCGGTAGCTAACGACGTGGCGGTTTACCTTGTCACCCAAGGGGCGGAAACCGAGATTGAAGTTCCTGGAACCAGCACCCCCACCTCTACGGTAGTTGGCAATGGTCCTAGCCAGCAGACGGTAATCACCACCACCACCACTGCCCCGACAATTACCCCCCTTACCCCCCCTAAGACAGCTATTGGTCCTTTGCCCCTCAGGGGTTTGACCGTTTCCCCTGATGCCCGTCTCAACACCATCACCCTCATTGGTTCTCCCTCCCAAGTTCAGCTAGCCACCCACCTGATCAGCCAGTTGGATGCTAGAAAACGGCAGGTGGTGGTAGATGTGGAAATCCTCGAGGTGGACCTGTCGGCAATTAACCAGCAAAATGGTAGCTTCTCCTTTGGTTCCGGTAGTAGCTACTTCAACTTCAACAACGGGAACGGCAACATTAATTTTGGTCCCTTTGCCCCCGGCACAAATACGCCAGCCTCCTTCCCGGTCCAGTTTCTAGCCAACCTCCAGGCCCAGGTGCAAAACGGCAACGCTAAGATCCTCACCGATCCTAGTCTGTTAGTCCAGGATGGCCAGCGGGCTACCCTGTTTCTCACCCAAGACGTGGTGGGCAACATTACCTTCGACCAAACTTCCCAGAACAACGTCACGACCACCAACATCACTGCCAACCTGGTGCCTGTGGGACTAACCCTCAATGTGGCCGTAGACCGCATTGATGACAACGGTTTTGTGTCCCTCAACATTACCCCCCAGGTCACCTCCATCAGTGGTACCCAAAACATCGTAGTGCCGGGGGCTACTAACCCTCAGGAGATTACTTTGATCGCCACACGGGAGGTGGATTCTGGTCTGGTGCGGTTACGGGATGGCCAGACCCTGATCTTATCTGGGATTATCCAAGACCAGGACCGTACCACAGTCAGCAAGGTGCCGCTCCTCGGGGACATTCCTCTTCTGGGGGCTTTGTTCCGCAGTACTGACAAGCAAGACGAGCGCACGGAGGTCATTGTGCTGGTGACTCCCCACATTGTCGGTGATACAGACCGGGCTACCTTTGGTTACGGTTACACCCCCGGGCCAGAGATCCGCAACCTATTGAACGCCCCAGAGGTACCGGTCAAGAAACCCTAGGCAAACTGTTGGGCATAGAACTGAGCATAGCGGCCGGATTGTTCGAGAAGCTGGTTATGGGTGCCGGCCTCTACGATTCTTCCCTGCTCAAGGACGAGGATCTGACTGGCCCGCCGGACCGTGCTCAGCCGGTGGGCTATGATGAACACGGTCCGATGAACCATTAGCCGCTCAATCGCCTCCTGGACTAGAGCTTCTGACTCAGAGTCTAGGGCAGAGGTGGCTTCATCGAGGATCAAAATCGGTGGGTCAAGGAGTACAGCTCGGGCAATGGCTAGTCGCTGGCGTTGGCCTCCGGATAGAGTTACCCCCCGCTCCCCCATCCAAGTGTGATACCCTTGGGGGAATCGACTGATAAAACTATCGGCGTTGGCGATCTGGGCTGCCTCCCGAACCGCAGCGAGGGAGAACTCGGCTCGGCCAAAGGCAATGTTGGCCGCTATGGTGCCAGAGAATAGGATGGTTTCCTGGGGCACAATCCCAATGTGACCGCGAAGACTAGCAAGGCTAAAGGTGCATATATCTGAACCATCAATCAAGATCTGGCCGGCCTGGGGGTCGTAGAAGCGTGGCAATAGGTTGACCAGGGTTGACTTGCCAGCCCCTGAAGCCCCCACAAGAGCTACCACTTCCCCGGGCAGGGCTACCAGGCTGACTTGATCGAGGACCTTTTGACCACTCTGGTAGGCAAAACTAACTTGCCTGTACTCTACCTTCCCCTGGACGTGGGTCAGTTGGATGGCTTGGGGAGCATCCCCTACTTGAGGCTGGATCGCCAAGAGCTCAAACACCCGCTCTACCGAGGCTTCTCCCTGCTTGAAGTCATTGTAACTACTGGTGAAGAGGGCGATGGGCTCGATCAGGAGGGCAATGGCAGTCAGATAGCTGACAAATCCCCGGCTGGTGAGGGTGCCGCGGGAGATTTCCCAGCCGCCCAAGAGGAGCAATAACAGGATACTCATGGCCTGCAAAAACCCGACTACTGGGAACTGGACTGCCTTGAGGCGCTCAGACTGCAGCTGAGCATGGCGGTTAAGCTGGGCGGCCTCAGTAAAACGTTTAATCTCGTGATCTGCTGCGGCAAAGGCTTGCACCAATTGCACACCAGCGAAAACCTCGGTGACCAGGGCTGATAGATCTGAGACCCGCTGTTGACTGCGGCGGGACAACAGCAATAGTTTCTGCCCAAACCAGCTGATCAACCACCCCAGCAGTGGCGCCAGGCAGAGGGTGGCGAGGGTAAGCTGCCAGTTCAGGTAGAACATGTAGATAGGAATGGCTACCAGTTGCAAAAGGCAGGGAATAAACTGGTGGGCAATTTTGTTTACCACCTCCCCGACCCGGTCTACATCTTCGGTCAGGCGATAGGCCAAATCCCCGGTCCGGCTGCGCTCGAAAAACGCCAAGCTCATCTGATGCAGGTGGCTGTAGACGTGCCGCCGCAGCTGAAAAGCCACCTGCAGGGAAGCCTGGGCCATCCACATGTCTTGACCCCCTAGGCAGGCGGCCCGCACGAGGAAAACTAAGGTAGCCAAACCTAGCCAGTGGCTCACCGCAGATACTTTTCCCTCTCCCAGAGTAACTGCCACTTCCCCGCCTAGGTAGGGAAGGCAGAGGGTGACTACCCCGTAACCAACCACACACACCAGACCGCGCAGGAAAATTGGCCACTGGGGCTGGAGGTAGGGGAGCAACTGCCAGTAGGCAGAATGGGGTTTTTTCAAGGGTTCAGGGACGTTTACGAGAGCGGTTACTGGTTAGGTGCAGGGCGGGAGGAATCACCGAGGCTATAATAATCAAACCCACGATCAGCAGAATGTAGTGGTCGGCGTGGGGGACCGTCTGGCCCAGGAAGTATCCCAATAGCAGCAGGCCACTGCCCCACCCAATCCCCCCTACCAGGTTATAGACCAAAAAAGTGCGGTAATCCATCCGGCTGATACCGGCCAAAACTGGGGCGAAGGTACGCACAACCGGTAGGAAGCGAGCAATAAGAATGGTTTTACGACCGTAATCGGCGTAGAACTTCTCTGCCCGGAGCAGGTTTGAACGGCGAAATAGCCAAGACTCTCGTCTTTCGAACAGGTTTCTCCCCCAACGCCGGCCGGTGTAGTAGCCGCAGCTGTCCCCGAGCACGGCGCAGACTGAACAGCCAAACAATAGCAAGCCTAGGTTGAGAAAACCCTGGGAGGCCAAAAAGCCCGAGGTGAAAAGGAGGCTATCCCCAGGCAGGAAAAAGCCTACCAGCAGGCCAGATTCCGCAAACACTACGGCCCAGATTGCCAGGTGGGCTCCCCAAAATCCCAGAGCTAGGAGGTGGTCCTGTAGGTGACTCATGGATGCAATCGCCGCCGTAGAAACCAGCTGCCGGCCCCTACCACCCCTAGGACTAGCACAACTTGGGAGACCGGAGCTAGGACTTCACCGACTTGGCTGTAGTTTTCTCCTAGGAGGTAGCCGGCCCCCGTCAGCAAGCTAATCCAAATCCCCGTACCCAGGGTGGAGTAGGCCAGAAAAGGGCCTAGGGGGACTGGGGCCAGGCCGGCGGGGGTGGAAACCAAGGTCCGTACGGTGGGTACTAGCCGCCCCCAGAATACAGCCTGGTGGCCATGGCTCTGAAACCAGCTGTTGACCTGGTTTAGGGTTTGACTGGAAATACCGCACCACTTGCCGTAGCGGTCGGCGAAGTCATTCAGGCGCGCTTGCCCCAAGACCCTGCCGCCGTAGTACCAGGGCAGGGTACCTAGCATGGTGCCTATAACCCCCGCCACCACCGTTAAACCCAGGTCCAGGTCGCCCCGGGCAGCGGTAAAACCCGCCAGGGGCATAATTAGCTCGGAAGGGATGGGCGGGAAGATATTTTCCAGAAACATCAGCAGTATAATCCCGCCGTACCCCAGGGAGGCCATGGTTTCAGTAATCCAATCCACCATAGGGTTTAGGTCCCCGACTGCCAAGAGTTCATGTATTCTTGTTGGGCTGGGGTTAGGGTATCAATAGCAATGCCCATGGCCTTCAACTTCAGGCGGGCAATATCTTGGTCGACGGCGGTGGGAATTGCATGAATGCCCGGGGCTAGGGTGCCGCGGTTTTTGACCAGATACTCACAGGCTAGGGCTTGGTTAGCAAAGCTCATATCCATTACTGCACTGGGGTGGCCTTCGGCAGCAGCCAGGTTGATCAGGCGGCCCTCCCCCAGGACAATAATCGACTTGCCGCTCTTCAGGTGGTATTCCTGCGTAAAGTTGCGCACGGTGCGCACCTCAGTGGCCTCAGCCCCCAGAGCTTTAAGGTCAATTTCAATATCAAAGTGCCCAGAGTTGCAGACAATAGCACCGTCCTTCATCAGGGCAAAGTGTTCAGCCCGGATCACATGCTTGTTGCCGGTAACAGTGACGAACAGATCTCCCTGGGTGGCAGCCTCATCCATGGGCATGACACGGAAACCATCCATAACTGCCTCAATCGCCCGCACTGGGTCAATTTCAGTCACGATTACATTAGCGCCTAAGCCCCGCATCCGCAGGGCTGCTCCCTTGCCGCACCAGCCATAACCAGCCACCACCACCGTCTTACCTGCGAGGAGGATGTTAGTGGCCCGGATGATGCCATCTAGGGTGGATTGACCGGTGCCGTAGCGGTTGTCGAAAAAGTGCTTAGTGTCGGCGTCATTGACATTCATAGCCGGGAAAGTGAGTACCCCATCCCGGAACATAGCCCGCAGTCGGACTATCCCGGTGGTGGTCTCTTCCGTCGTGCCGATCAGGTCGGGGATTTGGTGCTGCCGTTCTTTAACTAGGGTAGCTACCACATCACCACCGTCATCAATGATGATCTGGGGGCGGTGGTCTAGGGCCGTCTGGACGTGCCGGTGATAGGTTTCGTTGTCTTCACCCCGAAAGGCGAGGACCGGAATGTCGTAGTCTGCCACTAGCGAGGCCGCCACGTCATCCTGGGTAGAGAGGGGGTTGCTGGCAATCAGCAGCGCCTCAGCCCCCGCCGCCTTGAGGGCGATGGCTAAGTGGGCCGTTTCTGTGGTTACATGACAGCAAGCCACTAATCTAATCCCAGTTAAAGGTTTTTCGACCCCAAATCTGGCTTGGATAAGCCGCAAGACCGGCATCTCCCGACCTGCCCACTCGATGCGCTGGCGTCCCTGGGGGGCGAGGGCTAGATCCTTGACTTCGTATCTCTGGTCACTTTTAGTCGGGGCCATAGTCATAGGGGAAGATCCTAAAATGTCTCAACTGCTCAAAACCAGCCTACCGCGACGGGGGACCATCACGGCAAGCTGGAGGTGAACTCACCTAGCCAAGTAAGGCAACCTTTCTACAGGGCGTTACCCCGGGGAAGTACCTCTTCAGGGAAGATAAAGTTTTCGTGGGGTTGGTCTTGGGGAGCCATCCAGGCCCGGATACCTTC
>DAIDHW010000014.1 GCA_027451865.1 Leptolyngbyaceae cyanobacterium clean351
GCCCCCGCCCCGTTGCCACCCGCCTCCAGGAGACCTATGTCTCTCCCCGCCGCCGTCTGAATTTGCCCTGGCCCCTGCTGTATCTACTGCGATTTGTGATCCTGGGAGTGGGAGTAAGCGTTTTGGCAGGTACAGTTTTTTCCGTGTGGAATCCGGTTACTCACCAGCTACGTCAGCCCATCTCCCTGGTTAGTCAAAATTCTGTTCCCTCTCCCAGTGCCAGTTTTGGTGGTTTGCCTTCACCATTCCCCCTTGATCAAGACCTTGAGCCCCTCCAGGAGGAAATTGCTGCCCTTGCTCTCCATCAGCCCACCTTGAAGCTCGGGCTGTACCTAGTGGATCTGCAAGACCATGATTACCTGGACATTCGGGGCGACCAGATGTTTCCCACCGCTAGCCTGATTAAGCTGCCAATTGCCATGGCCCTTTTTCAGGACCTAGATGCGGGCAAGGTGCAACTACTCCAGGAGCTGGTCATGACTAAGGACGTACTAGTTGGCCAATCCGGCTGGATGCAGTATCAGCCCCTGAACTCTAAATTTACGGTCCTAGACACGGTTACAGCCATGCTAGTAGACAGCGACAACACTGCCGCAAACATGATCATTAAACTGCTAGGGGGTATAGAGCCCCTAAATCAGAGGTTCGCAGCCTGGGGGCTCCAGGCCACGGCGATCCATAATCTCCTCCCTGACCTGCAAGGTACGAATGTCTCTACCCCCCAGGATCTGACTAACCTGTTGATTTGGCTGAGCCAGGGCGACTTAATCTCCCTCACCTCCCGGGACCGCTTTCTAGATATTCTCCGCCACACCACCATCAACACCCTCCTGCCCCCAGGGCTGGGGCCAGGGGCAATCATTGCCCATAAAACTGGAGATATCGGCACGATGATTGGCGAATCGGGGATCATCGACATGCCCAGCGGCAAACGCTACGTGGTCACAGCCATGGTGACTCGTCCCTACAACTCAGACCTGGCCCGGACCCTCATCCAACAAGCCTCCGCCCAGATCTACCACTACCTTAGCAGTACTAGCCCAACCTCCCCTACGGCACCCTCTCCCAGGCCGCAAACTTAGCTGCCTGACCTAAACGAGTTTCCTGGGGGCCCAGGACGTTCCACACTAGGGCATTTTTGATCCAAAACCGCCGGCCCGTACGAGATACTCTCAGCCCGCGGTAGTCCCTCACATAGCCCTGACTCTGGGCCTGAGAGAGAAAAGCCTCCCGCTCTGGTTGTTGGTCAGCCGCAGCAGTCAAGCGGGATGGGGTGCGAGTGAAGGATACCCAATCCATTTCCCATAGCTCAAGGGCCTGGCGATTACCGTAGTTAAGCACTGGGTCAGCCCCTAGACCGTGGGATACCAGTACGAAGGGAGCATAAAAAAGGTGGCGAGCCAAGAGCAAAGGGGTAGTTACCTCGTCAATTAAATCCTCACCGGTGAGTTGACGGTAGCTAAGCCAAAGGTCCTGACTGTGCTTAACTACCCAGGGATCAGACCAAGGCTCAGGGGGGTTCACAGACTCTTAAGGTATTGTAGGAGGTCGGCCATCTCCTGGGGACTAGGCTGGAACTGGGGCATGGGGGGAGTCTTACCACTGACCACCTGGTAGATTAGGGCCACATCAGACTTACGAGTGCCAACTCCCCACAGGCTCGGTCCAACTCGGCCATTCCCCTGCAAACCATGACAGGCAGCACAATTCATCTGAAAAATGGCGTGGCCTTGGGCAAGGTCGCCCTGGTGGGCCAAGACCTCTTGGACGTAGGGGTCAGGGGGAGAGAAGTACCACCACAACCAGCCCCCCGCAGTTAGCAGCACCACGAGTATGGCGGCGGTCAGCCAGGACTTCCAGGGTAGCAACCAGGGAATCTGTTTTTCCAAGGGTTCAAATCAAGGGAGCAGTGGTCGTCTAGAATTGATTTTAAACTGAGCGCAGTAGCGAGGAGCTTTTGACCATGGTGGAACCCCTCTTATCAGGGATCGTTTTAGGCCTAATCTCAGTTACCCTTACGGGTCTGTTTGTTGCCGCCTATCTCCAATACCGCCGGGGCAACCAGCTCGGGTAACTAGTCGGCGAGCCAAGGCCTAAGGGTTTTGGCCCGCTAGCCTTCATCTTAACGGAACTTAACTCAAGCTCCCCATAAGATTTTCAACTTTCTTCCATATCGAGAATCTTATGTAGTTTCAACTACAGTTCACCCGGAGGAGAATTGCTACTGTTCCCTCAAGGGTTGAAGGAAATAGTCAATTTCCTAGGCCCCCTGCCCACCGCAACAGCCAGACTAAAAACAGGGGTCCCTAGGGTTCCGACTCCACGGGGGGTGCTGGTCCGAGAGGGATAAGTCAGGCCCGAGAGCCTGACCACACGGCGGGATAAAAGCCCGGGAGGAGAGCCGCAGCTGAATAGGCAGTTGCGATTCACCTGCCGGGCTGGCTTGTTTGTGCGGGTTCCCAAATCCTTCTTAGGTTAACCCATGGCACAAGAACCCCTCTTTAAGCACCCAACCGAAGCTGAGCAAGCCCTGGAGCGGGAGGCCCATCTCCCCCTGACTGGCTGGCAGCAGGAGGTATCCCAAGGGCTCATGTACGGCCTAGAAGCTGCTTCTAGCATCCGCGACCGGAGCATTCCCACCTTTTCTCGGGGAGAGTTGCCCCACTACGCCGGAATCAATACCTTCCTCAAGGCTCCCTACCTCGAGGATGTGCGTCTGGTAGGTAACTACGACGTCGCCATCCTCGGAGCTCCCCACGACTGCGGTACCACCTACCGCCCCGGAACCCGATTCGGCCCCCAGGGGATCCGGCGGATCTCCGCCCTCTACACCCCTTACAATTTCGAGTTCGGGATTGACCTGCGGGAGCAAATTACCCTCTGCGACGTGGGGGATATCTTTACAATCCCGGCGAATAACGAAAAGTCCTTTGATCAAATCTCCAAAGGGGTAGCCCACGTCTTCAGCTCTGGGGCCTTTCCCATCGTCTTGGGGGGTGACCACTCCATCGGCTTTCCCACTGTACGGGGGGTGTGTCAGCACCTCGGGGATAAGAAGCTGGGGATTATCCACTTTGACCGCCACGTAGATACCCAGGAAACTGACCTGGACGAGCGGATGCACACTTGCCCTTGGTTTCATGCCACCAACATGGCCAACGCCCCCGCCCATAACCTAGTCCAGCTAGGTATTGGCGGCTGGCAGGTGCCCCGCCAGGGGGTGAAGGTCTGCCGCGAGCGCTCAAGTAATATCTTGACCGTGACTGACATCACCGAAATGGGCCTAGATAAGGCCGCCGAGTTTGCCATTGAGCGGGCCACCGCCGGCACTGACTGCGTATGGATCAGCTTTGATATTGATTGTATCGATGCTGGTTTTGTCCCGGGGACCGGCTGGCCAGAACCCGGGGGACTCCTGCCCCGGGAAGCCCTCTACCTCCTGGGGAAGATTATTCAGGCGGTGCCCGTGTGTGGCCTAGAGGTGGTGGAGGTGTCTCCTCCCTACGACATCAGTGACATCACCTCCCTGATGGCCACCCGGGTCATCTGTGATGCCATGGCCCATCTGGTGCTCTCTGGGCAGCTACCCCGGCGCCAGCTGCCCACCTACATTCACCCGGAACCCAACCTAGCCGTTGCTCCCCCCTGGACCTAAGACCATGCACGAGACGGACATGACTAAGGCCCTGATCACCACGGTCCGGGACTGGTGGACGGAGCAACCCAGGCCGCCGCACATCACCCACATTCACCTGGCCGTGGGGGAGTTTGCTGGGGTTGAGCCCCAGAGCCTCGAGTTTGCTTTTGCCAGCCAAAAGCAAAACACCTTCCTGGCCGCGGCCGAGCTGGTGATCGAAGAAATCCCCCTAGTGGCCTACTGCCGCCCCTGCAACCAGGAGTACCGGCCCCGGGTGGGCTTAGAGTACTCCTGCCCCTCGTGTCGGGGACCCATGGCCGAAATCCGTTCTGGCCGAGAGTTAAAAATTCAGCACATCCAATATCAGGAAGCCTATGCACCAAACCTTTGACCATGCCCTTGAGGTCAACCTGCTCCACGCTAATCAAGCCGGGGCGGACCATAACCGGGCTCACCTAGATGCCTGGGGAGTGACTTGTCTGAACTTTATGAGTGGCCCGGGAGCTGGTAAGACTTCCCTTCTGGAGCGGACGCTGCACTCCCTCACCCCTGCCCTGAAGGTGGCGGTAATCGAGGGGGACATGACCACAGATCTTGATGCTCAACGTCTGCGCCAGTGCCGGGTACCAGTGATTGCCATCAATACCGGTCGATGCTGCCACCTAGACGCCAAGATGGTGGCCGGCGGTTTGCGCCAGTGGGCCCGGGAGCATAACCCAGCTGAGTTTGACCTGTTGTTTGTGGAGAATGTGGGGAATTTGGTTTGCCCGGCTGAGTTTGCTGTGGGAGAGCACGCTAAGGTTGCTCTCCTGAGCATTACCGAGGGGGAAGACAAACCCCTCAAGTACCCCTTGATGTTCCAGCAGGCCGACTGCCTAGTGGTCACTAAGTTGGACTTGGCCCCCTACCTCCAGGTGGACCTAGACCGGATCATTGCCCACGTCCGCCAGATCAATCCCCAGGTGCCCATTTTCCCCCTTTCCGCCCAGACCGGGGTAGGCTTCTCGCCCTGGCTCGCTTGGTTGCATGCCCAACTATCCCCTCAAATTCATGAAAAAGCCCTCTTTGCTTAACTACTGCCTCCTATTTGTCCTTACCCTAGGTCTGGCGGTGGGGTGCTCCAACCCAGCGAATAACCTGACTACCAGCAGCTCTACCCCCTCAGCTGCCCCCAACGCGGTAACCATTGGGTTTAGTGCCTGGCCCGGTTGGTTCCCCTGGCAGGTCACCGCCGATGAAAATATCTTTACTCAAAACAACGTCAATGCCCAGATGAAGTGGTTCGATGGGTACGCCGAATCCATTAGCACCCTAGCTGCCAAGCAGATCGACGCCAACAGTCAAACCCTCGGCGATACCCTCAGTTCTGTAGCTGCGGGAGCCCATCAGGTGATTGTCCTGGTCAACGATAACTCCACCGGCAATGACCAGATTATCGTCCGAGCCGGGATTAATTCCATCCAGGACCTCAAGGGCAAAAAAGTGGCGGCCGAAGAGGGGACTGTAGACCACTTCTTGCTTCTGCAGGGGTTGGAAAAAGCCGGCATGAAAGTAAGTGATATCCAGTTTGTCCCCCTAGAAACCGGCAAAGCGGCCGCCGCCTTTGTTGCTGGCCAACTAGACGCCGTAGCGGTGTTTGCCCCCTTCACCACCGAGGCCCTCAAGCGCCCCGGCAGCAAAACCCTCTTTAGCTCCAAGGACTTTCCGGGGTCAATTTCCGACCACCTCGTCTTTACCCAGGACTTTGTCGACCAACATCCCGACCAGGTCCAGGCAATTGTGGACTCCTGGTTTGCCACCTTAGCCTACATCAAGGCCAATCCGGCTAAGTCAGACCAGATCATGGCCGAGCGAGCCGGGGTGAGCCTCAAGGACTACCATGCCTACGCCACAGGGACCCACATTTTCACCCTAGCGGAGAATCTCAAGGCCTTTGAGCCGGGAAACACTATGATTTCCCTGCAATTCGCCGCCCAGAAGATGGCCAAATTCCTAGAGCAGCAAAACCTCACTCCCCATACTCCTGATCTGACCCACCTATTCGATGACCGGTTTGTCAAAGCCTACGCTGCCAAACTCAAAAAAGCCTAGGGCCCCCCGAGCATGAACAGCCCCCACCCCATTCAATCCTTGGTTAAGCCACGAGTTATCAAGCCGACAGTGTTCTGGCGCCTAGCAGAGGACATTCCCTCGACCTTGAGCTCCACCTTGATTCTGGTTTCAGTATTATTTCCCCTGGTAACCTGGTGGGCGATCACTACCTTTGGCCAGGTAGACCCCAAATTCCTGCCCTCTCCCCAACAGGTAATTGAGGCGGGAGTGCGCCTGGGACGTAGTGGAGACCTGCTGCGGGATACGGTGGCTAGCCTCTGGCGGGTGGGGGTGGGTTTTGCTTGGGCTGCCCTCATCTCAATCCCAATTGGGGTCCTCATGGGCAGCTTTGCCAGTATCCGGGCCTTGCTAGAGCCGCTGTTTGGCCTGATGCGTTACATGCCGGCGCCAGCGTTTATTCCTTTGCTGATTCTCTACCTGGGGATCGGGGAAGAACCGAAGATCACCTTGATCTTCATCGGGGTGTTTTTCTTTAACTCCCTGATGGTCATGGACACGGTGAAATTCGTTCCCAAGGAGCTGATTGAGGCGACCTACATGCTGGGGGGGACCCGCTGGGACACCCTAGGACAGGTGATTCTCCCCCATGTGGTGCCCGGCATTATTGATGCGTGCCGGATTAATTTGGCTGCCGCTTGGCAACTGGTAATTGTGGCAGAGTTGATTGCTGCTACCGATGGCTTGGGACGTCGGATCAGCGTCGCCGGTAGATTTCTGCGCACGGATGAAATTTTTGTCTGCCTGATCGTCATCGGGATGATCGGGCTTTTGATGGACCTGGGTTTTCAAGCACTCCTGCGCTCAACCTGCCGCTGGGCCAGCCAGAGGCGCTGATGAAACCGGCTAGATCTCCCGACCAACTGAGGATGAATCCCTATGTTTCTGCAGATCAAGGACTTACATAAGAATTTCTGGACCAGGCAGGGTGAGCTAGTGGTGCTGAAAAATATCACCATGGATATTCACCAAGGGGAGTTCGTCTGTGCCCTGGGAGCTTCCGGTTCTGGAAAATCAACCCTGCTACGACAGATAGCTGGTCTCGACCAACCTACCTCGGGGGAAGTCAGGATTGAAGGGAGACGCATTGTCGGCCCCGGACCGGACCGGGGGATGGTGTTTCAGCACTATACCCTCTACCCCTGGATGAACGTCCAGGCTAACACCGAGTTTGGCCTCAAACTTCAAGGGGTGCCCCGGCAGGTCCGCCGCGAACAGGCTAGCTACTACCTGAGCGTAGTGGGGTTGACTCAGTTTGCCCGCGCTCTACCCCGGGAACTATCAGGGGGAATGAAGCAACGGGTGGCCATTGCCCGGGCTTTGGCTTCAGAACCCAAGATCCTGCTGATGGATGAACCCTTTGGGGCCCTGGACGTCCATACTAAGGAAGCAATGCACGAGTTCATGCTAGACCTGTGGCAGCGTACTAAAATCACCGTCTTTATGATCACCCATGATGTGGAGGAGGCGGTATTTCTCTCTGGCCGCATCTATGCCCTAGGCTCCCGCCCGGGCACTATTCGTAAGGAGATGGTAATTAACCTACCCCACCGAGACCACACGGTGAAGCGGCAAGCCATTTTCCATGACTATCGCGATGAGCTGATGGACTTGATGCGCAAGCACGGCCAGGAGGCCCTGGCGGCGGTAGCTTAAGGGGGTCAACTCGGAACGAAATTTGTCAAGATGGGAGAGGCTGGCCCTGCACCCCTTTAATTTCTTCACTTCCTAACCCCATGTCCTTGCGTTTTAACCCCAACCGCCTCACCTTGTGTCTGGCAATCACCGGTGGCCTGAGCCTGCTATTGCCCCTGCCTCCCGCCCAGGCTGGTTATAATCAGTACCTCAACCCCTTCGGCAGCTATGCCCCTACTCCTAGGGACTACCAGGAGTGCGCTCAGAAAGTGATGGCAGCCAAGGTAGATGGGACCCAGGCAGCCCAAGCCTGCGGCGCCGCCCTCAACCCCCAATACCTTGGGCGCTGTGTCGCAGATATTACCACCAAAACCTCTACCCCTGGCCTCAATGCCCTCGATGCTTGCCGGCGGGTCCGGCAGCCTCAAGCCCTGGCCAGATGTGTGGTCAGCATCAGTGCTGCCCCCAACAACAAAACCCCCAACACCTTGATCCTCGACGATTGTCGGCGCTCTCTCCAGCCCGACACCTTCGCCAGTTGTGTCACCGGATTATCTAGTCAGGCCGGATTACCCGTGGCCAAGGCTATGAGCTCTTGTATTGATCTCCCCACCGACTTGACCCCCACCACCTACGTCTCTCCCACCCCCGCAGGTTCCTAAATCTGCCCCCGGTTGGGGATACCAGTTCAGGGCTCCTGAGAGTTGCCAATTCCATGGGTAAACTTGGCCTGCAAGCCCGCCTGTTTCTCTCCCACGTGATCGTCATGCTTGTGGGCCTGATCACCTTGGTGGCGGTAGGCCGGCTCTATACTCCCCAGTTATTTGTCCTGAGACTAGCCAAGTTGGAAGAACGGGGTTTGGACCTGGGGTTTTTGCGGGATGAATTAATCTCGGGTTTTGAGTCAGCCTGGAGTCGTGGTGCCCTCTGGTCACTATTGATCGGTGGCTCAGCCGCCGGCGGCTTGAGTTATCTGGTGTCCCGGCGAATCATGCGGCCCCTAACCGAAATGGAATGGATCACCCAAAAGTTTGCCGCCGGTAACCTAAAGGAGCGTGTGCCTGCCAATGACATCCCGGAGTTTAATCGCCTTGCCCGCAGCTTCAACCGCATGGCTGTAGGTCTAGAGGGGGTTGAACAACGGCGGCGGGAATTGGTAGGGGACCTGACCCATGAGCTGCGGACCCCCTTGACGATCCTCGGGGGATACCTCGAGGGGCTAGCGGATGGCACCCTTGAGCCCTCCACGGAGATTTTTCAACGGCTGGCCCGGGAAACAGCCCGGCTGTCGCGGTTGGTTAATGATCTCCAGGAGTTGTCCAAAGCCGAGGCAGGTTACCTGCCTATCAATGCCCAGAAGGTAGACCTCGCCCCCCTGCTCACCTCCCTGGTGCGGCGATTTGTTGACCAGTTTCCGGAGGAAGGGCCGGAGCTATTTCTGCATTGCCCCCCTAACCTCCCTTTAGTCCTAGCGGATGGGGAGCGGGTGGAACAGATCCTGTTTAATCTGCTGGGTAACGCCCTGCGCCACACTCCCCAGGGCTCAATCACCCTTGAGGTTTGGTGGGATACTCAAGTGGTCTGGGTCGCCGTCATCGACACAGGTCAGGGGATCGCCCCCGAGGATCTACCCCACATTTTCGAGCGATTTTGGCGCTCCGACCGGTCCCGGGCCCGGGAATCTGGGGGAACAGGGATAGGCCTGTCGATTACCCGACGGTTAGTAGAACTAATGGGCGGTCAGATCGAAGTGGAAAGTACTCTCCACCAGGGCAGTGAGTTCCGGTTCTCCCTACCCCTGGCTTAGGATCCAGGCTGGATAATTCCGCCCCCTAACAGAAGATCCTCCTGGTACCACACAGCAGCCTGACCGGGAGTGACTCCGAACTGGGGCTGGTGAAAGTGGATCTGGACCTGGTCCGGATCTGAAGGCACCAGGGTGGCCTGCACCTCCCGGGCCTGGTAACGAATTTGCGCTTGGACCGCCAGAGGCTGGTGAGGAGGAGCAATACTCACCCAATTTACGCTCCCCACAGTGCAGCCGTCCTTGAGCGCCGCCTGCCGCTCCCCTAGTACTACTTGATTGCGTCCTGGGTCTAGGGCAACCACGTAGAGAGGCTGGGGCGCCGAGACCCCTAGTCCTTTGCGCTGACCGATGGTGTAGTGATGAATCCCCTGGTGATAGCCTAGGACTTTGCCTTGGATATCCACAATCTCGCCGGGCCGGGGGGAAAGATAGCGCTCCAGAAATGCCCCTAGGGAGCCGTGGGACTCCACCAGACATAGGTCTTGACTTTCAGGCTTATGGGCAGTGGCCAAACCGAATCGGGCGGCTAGTTCTCGAGTCTCGGCCTTCGTGTACTCACCCAGGGGAAATAGCACTGCTCCCAAGGCCTCCTGGGGGAGGTCGTACAAAAAGTAGGACTGGTCCTTGGTTAAATCTACAGCCCGGAGGAGTTGGTGGCGCTCCGGGCTAGTCCGGACCCGAGCGTAGTGGCCTGTGGCTACCTTAGTAGCCCCTAGGACTTGGCGGCCGTAGGCAAGCATTGGGCCGAATTTAATCCCCTTGTTGCACTGGGAGCAGGGTAGGGGAGTAATCCCACGGCTATAGCCCTCCACCAGGAGGTTAACGATCTGCCGCTCGAACTGCACCCGGCTATCGAGCACCTGGTGGGGGATACTTAGCTGTTCACAGATGCGCACCGCATCAACGAGCCCCTCCGAACAACACTGACCCTTACCAGCCATTAACCAAAGAGTCAGACCCACGACGTCGTACCCCTGCTGTACCAGCAAGGCGGCGGCCACGGAGCTATCTACCCCCCCGGAGAGGCCGACGACAACCTTTTCTCGATTTGCAGATGGGGAATCAGGCATAGCTTAAATTGGGGGCCGAGGCACAATAATTGTCCCAACTGGTATCACCCTCATTATGCGATAATCTTCCCTCGGTTAGGGGGTTAGCAGCCCAGATAGGCCTCTAAAACCTGATGGTTAGTTTGGACTTGGGCTGGTGTTCCCTCCACCAGGTTACGGCCCTCCGCTAGGACCCACACCTGGTCGCTCAAGGACATAATCAGGTCCATGTTGTGCTCGATGATCAAAAACGTCAAGCCTTGGCGGTTTAAAGCGGTTATGTACTCACAAATTTGTTCGATCAGACGGGGATTCACCCCGGCGGCTGGTTCATCTAGCAACAGCAGTTTCGGTTCGCTCATCAGGGCTCGGGCGATTTCCAACAGCTTGCGCTGCCCGCCGGAGAGAGCGCCGGCATAGGTGTCTGCCATGGCCGCTAACCCCACGGACTCAAGGATCGCCATCGCCTGGTCGCGCAACTGCCGCTCCTGCCGGCTAATCGCCCTCCCCTGGTACCAGGTGCACCAAAAGTTTTCCCCAGTTTGGCCTTGGGCTCCAAGGCGCATATTGTCTAGGACCGTGAGGCGCGAGAGTACCCGAGCCACCTGAAACGTCCTGACCATCCCCCGGCGGGCAATCCGATGGGGTGGCAGGCGATGAATCGGTTCACCAGCTAAAAACACCTCCCCTTGGTCTGGGGAAATGAAGTTACACAGGAGGTTGAACAGGGTGGTTTTGCCTGCCCCGTTGGGACCAATCACAGATGTGATACTCCCTGGGTATACCTGCAGGTTCACCTGGTCAACAGCCCGCAGGGCCCCAAAGCTTTTCGTTACCTTGACGGCATTGAGCAGGGGTTCACTTACCAAGGGTGAGTTCTCCTTTTTTACCCAAAATTCCCTGAGGCCGCCAGCGGATCAACACCATGATTAATAGGCCAATAATCATGATCCGCAAAGCCCCTAGCCGGGCATCGTCTAGGGGGACTAGGTTAGGCAACACAAACCGAGTCAGGGAGGTATAGGCCCAGAAAATGACTGCCCCGAGGACTGTACCTAAATTTTTCCCCCCGCCCCCTAAAATCACTACCGTCCAGGCGTCAAAGGTCTGCTGGGGTTGGAAGTCCTCCGGATAAATGGAGGTTTCTTGCCAAGCAAAAAATGCCCCTGACAGGGCTGCTATCCCCCCCCCCAGCATCAGGGCCTGTAACTTATACCAGAAGACATTTTTACCTAGGGCTTTCACCACCTCCTCATCTTCTCGGATCGCCTTGAGGACTCGCCCCCAGGGGGAGCGGACTAATCGTTCTAAGCCCCAGAAAACTACCCCCAATACCCCCAAACACAACCACATCAGAAGAAGCTTGTAGTCCTCCCCTGCGAAGGGCAAGGCAAAGCCCTGCACCCCAAAGGAGCCCTGGGTCAGCCACTGTTCGTTTAGGACCACCAAGCGGAGGGTTTCGGCAATGCCAAGGGTGACAATAGCTAAGTAGTCCTCCCGCAGCCGTAGGGTAGTTAAACCCATCACCAAAGCCAGCAACACCCCGAGGAGCACCCCAGCTCCGGTTGCCAGGACTAGGGGCACTCCCTGAAGACTCAACAGCACCGTTGCGTAGGCACCGAGAATCATAAACCCCACGTGGCCAAAGTTCACCAGTCCCGTAAATCCCCACTGGAGATTTAGACCAAGACTAAACAGGGCTAAGATGGCAGTGGACGTGGTGACGAAAACCAAATAACCAGTCATAGTATGCAAGTGCCCACAACCTTGGGGCCTGGTCAGCCATTAAGACTGAATTCTAATCCCATATGTTACCTAAAACCCGACTCGGCCCAGACTTAACCCGTCTGGATGACTTGATGAACCTGGCGCAGGTGGTGGCTTGGGGAGCAGCAGGTTTGCTGCGCCAGTTCTATCGTCAGCCCCAGGCCAGTCTGGAAATTTCTGACCCCCAAGGGGACAGCCCCGTTACTGCCGCAGACCTGGTAGCTAACCGGTACATCCTCGAACATTTACAGGCAGCCCTAGAGCAGGATGGATTTGCCTACGTGAGCGAGGAGACCTACCACGGGAAACCCGCTGAATCGGAGTGGGTTTGGGTGATTGACCCCCTAGATGGAACCCGTGACTTCATTGACCGGACGGGTGAGTATGCCCTCCACATTGCTCTAGTGTATCGGCATCGGCCGGTGGTGGCGGTGGTGGCCTGGCCGGAAGCGGAGAAACTCTACTTCGCTCGCCTAGGAGGGGGGACTTGGAGCCAGACCTACGGGGGTGAGGCGGTCCCCCTGCGAGTCTCGGAACGCGCGGACATTCCATCTCTGCGGCTGGTGACTAGCCGCACCCATCGGGGGAGGCGCTTTGAGGCCCTAGTGAAAAGCTTCCCCTTCCAAGAACGATTCAGCTGCGGTAGTATTGGCTGTAAGATAGCCCTCATTCTGGAACAGAAGGCAGATGTGTACCTGTCCCTGTCTGGCAAGTCTGCCCCCAAGGACTGGGACTTGGCAGCCCCTGAATTAATCCTGACCGAGGGAGGGGGGAGCTTAACCACCATTGCCCGTGAGCCTATTCTTTATAACCAAGCAGACATTAATCAGTGGGGCGGTCTGCTAGCTAGCAATGGCAAGTGTCATGACCAGTTATGTGCAACAGCTACCAGAACCTTGGCCACCCTGTCTGCATCCAGTTGACCCTAGGCCCAATCCCTACTCTGAACCTGATGAGGTAGAATCCGCCGGGCAGAAGTCTACGGGTTCAGAGGATCCTTGCGAACACATGGTCCAGACCAGCGCCCAAGTTTTGGAGGCTCCCTTGGCCCTACTTACCCTTGTCCAAGGGGGGGTGGAAACTCTGAAGGCTAGCTGGCGGTCCCAGGATATCCCCTCCTGTCCTGCAGGCCTAGCAGCGCAGGTAGTCCAACAGCAGACCCCCTTGGCAATCAGTGCTATGGCAGGGGCCTCCTGGACCGGAGCCTATTTGGGGGTCCCCTGGCTAACTAGTACTGGTGAATGCCTAGGAGCCCTAGCAATTGTCGACAACCAACCGCGCCAATTTCTCCCTTGGCAAATTGAGTTTCTCAAGATGACAGCCCGTTGGGGTGCCAGTGAGTACGAGCGCTCCTACAAGGCCTACACTGCCCCTGGTCTGGGTAACCAGCTGAAGCTCCAGCTGTTGGCGGAGCTAGCCCAGGACCTGCGCACGCCGTTAACTGCAATAGTGGGGATGAGTAGCATCCTTGGCCAAGAGGTTTACGGCCCCCTAACCGCCAAACAGAAACAGTACCTAGAAATTACACACCATAGCGGTCAGTACCTGGCCAAGTTGGTAAACCAAATTGTGGACCTAACCACCCTCAGCGGCCCGAACTTGACCCTGGCCGCGACGGATGTGCGAATGCTCTGCCAACGAGCGGCCCAAGACCTGGGGCCAGAGCTAGCCAAAAGGGAGCAGGAAATTGCCCTGACGGTGGAACCAGGCTTATTGACGTGGAACCTCGACCGGGAGAAGGTCCGCCAAATTCTTCAGCAGCTTCTGCACAGCCTCATCCAAACCTCCAGTCCTACCAGCACCCTGCGGATGCACGTGTCACGTCGTCACGACCGCGTCCAATTTATGCTGTGGGCGACCCATCCTTGGTTAGGGGAGAATCCGGCCGGCGAAATCTCAGAGCTCCCCCTCGGTCAACTATTGACCTGTGGATTGTCCCCTGATTCCCGGGAGTTATTCGGTCTGCAATTTAGTCACTACTTGGTACATTTGCATCGAGGTGCGATCACGATCCAAGGCTCGCGAGAGCTGGGGTACCGCTACCTAGTCAGTCTTCCCAGACTCGGGTGAAGGGGCGACAGCCGGTTCAGCTAGGGTAAGTCCGGAGAGGATCTGCATTAGTTCCCGCTCGAAGAGCACCTGGGCCCGATTGGTGCGGCCCCCCAGGTAGCCGCCCTCACTGGTTTCCAAGCCCCAAACCTGAGAGTGGGAAAAGTAACTCATAACTACCCCTGCCATTAGGAGACCAAACCCCAGGTAGACCAGGGGGACCCCAGGATCAGCCTTAATCTGCAGTCCGGTGCTGCCCACTAAATCTACCACCGCCAAGGTCACCCCTTGGAGATCCACGGCCATGCCCCGCCGCACCGTGGCGATCAGTTTCCCCTCCCCATCGTAGGCCAAGAGCATCCCCTGGAGGTCCTTAGCAACTAAAGAAACCCCCGCACTCAAGTCCGACTGGGTGGGGATCCAGCTCCCCCAGATCCGCCCCTGCACCCCCGACAGGACTGCCATGGGCAGCTGGAGAACTGGACTTTGGTTTACACGCACCTGAACGGCAGCAATCCCCCAATCCGCTTGGTATAGGGTCACCCCCCGGTAACGCAGGGGCTGGTTGACGTGGATAGTCTGGTGCTTAACCTCTTGCTGGTCCTGGTCTAACACCGACAGGTCTGAGTAGAACTGGTCAATGTGTCCGTCAGGGGTATACTCAATCCAGAATCGGTTTACCCGCACTGACCAGTCGTGGGGTACACGGGCCCACACCCCTCGTTCGAGGGGGTGATCGAAGGTGAGAGTCTCGCCCTGGGGGATCATTTCCTGGTCCATAAAGCCCCCCAAGGACCCCCAAATTGAGCCAGCCAGGATCAGCAACATGCTGCCGTGGACTAGAATCGGTCCCCATCGCCCCACCAGGCCCTTGCGGGCGTAGAGGAAATTATCTGCCTCAAACACGCGATAACCTCGCTGGCGCAGAGCCACTGCCACCCCTGGCAACTGACCTCTGACTAGGGTAGTACTAAGGGCAAGTTTCTGAAACTGCCGGGGCTGGTCGTAGAACTTCCAGTGCCAAGCAGCCTTCAGGGCGGGGATTTGGCGGGTGAAGGTGCAGGCAGTCAGGCTCGCCCCAAAGAGAATTAACAAGGCTAAAAACCACCAGGTACTGTAGACCCGGTTCAGTCCCAAGCCGACCAACACTCGCCAAGTTAAAAAACCAAACAAAGCTGGCTTTTCCGGGTAGTTAGCTTGGTAAAACCCCACCGGCTGCCCCTGTTCAATGACGGTGCCGGCAATACTGAACAGGGCAATACTCAGCAGCAGTAGGATAGCTAGGCGCAGATCCGCCAGTGTAGGCAAGAGCTCCTGGGCCCAAAACCGCCGCCAGCCTGGGAGAATACTTGCGAAATTCAAACTCCCTCCGGCCAAAGGCGACCCAAGAGTACAAATACCCCAAAAGCAACCAGAAAAACCCCACTGGTGGGGGTGATCCAGGCAGACCACTGGCGCAGGGCCAAGAAACGCTTCAAAACCAGAGTGAAGCTGCCGGCTACCATTAAGGGCATGCAGTAGCCTAGGGTATAGACCAGTAGCAAGGCACCCCCAGTCCACCAAACCTGCAAGCTAGCTACCCAGGCTAAAAGGGTAGCCAAGACCGGGGTACTGCAGGGGGAAGCGGCTATGCCAAAGCTCAAACCAATGAGGTAGGAGCGCACGCCCCGGGGTAGTTGGGGGGAAATCCAGCCCAAGCCTCCCCAGTTGGGTAAGGGGATAGGCAGAGCATTTAAAAGGTTCAAACCCATGGCGATGGCCAACAGGGCCACCAGGATAGGCAAACCTAGCCCTACCTGGCCGTAGACCCTGCCCATGAGCGCAGCCAGAACCCCCAGACCAGCCAGGGTAGTAGCAATTCCACAGGAAAACCATAGGGATTGTAACCATACCCGCCCTTGAGTCTGGCCCGTCGCCTCGTAGCCCCCCAAATAACCCAGGGTAATAGGCAGCATCGAGAGCATGCAAGGACTGAGACTGGTAATCAATCCTGCCCCCAAGACTACTGCAAAACTACCCCAACCGAGATGCTGCAACTGGCCCTGAACTAAGGTGTCAGCTAGACGCTGCAGTTGATAAATCTGGTTTGTCAAAGGGCTAAGCAAGGTTCACTCAAGGGGGGGATGAGGCTGATGGGCCTATACTCAATAATAGTCTAGTCGCTGGCGGGGCAGAATTTGTACCGCACCTTGTACCGCATTTTTAATTCTCGGCTATGACCCAAGCAGAGCCAGAGCCTTCACCACCTCGATTGAGGGGAGATTATCGACCTCAGGCCCGCCGGCGGTTCAGTGAGCAGTTGGAACAGCTAGGTTTGGGGACCTGGGAGTTGGCCCTGTTGGGGTTTTCCCTGGGAGTTAGTCTAGTGGCCAGCTTGATATTACTGCGAGCCCCCGGCGCCCCCAGGTGCCAGGGGGTTTTTTGGCCCTTGGCCTCCGTCTCCGATCGTCTGTACTGTGCCCAGGCCGCCGCGGCCACCCACACCGTAGACGGACTAGGGGAGGCGATGACCCTAATCGATGGTCTGCCGGCTAAAACCCCCCTCCATGACCTGTTCACCCAATATCTTCAGGACTGGTCTGACCAGATACTCCGGCTGGCAGCAACTCGGGTGGACCAGGGAGACTTGGAAGGGGGGATTGCCGCCGTGCAGAAAATTCCCCCTGACTCCCCCACCCATGCCAAAGCCCTAGCACAGGTGAAAGCCTGGCAAGCCCTGTGGGCCCAGGGCGAGCAGGTTCTTAACCAGAGTCAGGCTGCCCTCAACCAGGGTTTGTGGGCTAAGGCCTTGACCCTAGCAGGGGGCCTTGAGAATCTCGATAACCAGTATTGGGCAACCACAAGATATAACCAACTCACCCAGACTATTGAGGCGGCCCGGACTGACGCTAACCACCTGCGGCAAGCCCGTGAGTTAGCCGGTCGGGGGGACGTGGCAGACCTCCTAGCAGCAATCAACCTGGTCCAGGGCATCTCCCCCACTAGCGCCCTGCATGACCAGGCCCAGGTGGTAGTAAACCAACTGGGAGAACAGATGCTCACTCTAGCTCAGCAGAGCCTGGACCGCCACAATCTTCCTGTGGCCACCGCCATTGCTCTCCAGATTCCTGCCAGTGCAGGTATGGCCCAGCAGGTCGAGGACTTTCTTTACCTCGCCCAGGCCCAAGCTCAAGCCTGGCCAACCACTATCCCAGCCCTAGAACAAGCTATTGCCACAGCCACTGCCCTCCCCCAGGACCGGCCTCTCTATCCCCGTGCCCAAAGCCTGATCCATGGCTGGCAACAGGAAATAGCCGCGCTCCCGATCCTCGCCCAGGCCCGGAGCCTTGCTGCCCCCGGCGGTCTCGATAACCTTACCCAGGCTATTGCTACTGCTGATCAGATCGGCTCTGACAATCCTCTCTACCCCCAAGCCCAGGCCCAGATCCAGGGCTGGACTCTCCAGATTCAGCGTATCCAGGATCAACCTATCCTTAACCAGGCCCAAGCCCAGGCCGCCGCCGGTAACCTGAACGCTGCTATCGCCATTGCCGGTCGTATTGCTGCTGGCCGAGCCCTCTACCCCCAAGCCCAGGCCCAGATTAAGGTTTGGCAGGAGACAATCCAGGCCCAACAGATAATTTCCAGTGCTAGTAATCTTGCTGCACCCGGCACCCTAGACGGCTTAACGCAGGCTGTGCAGTTACTAAAGCAGGTTCCCACGGGTACCCCCCTTGGTTCCCAGGCAACTAATTTGATCAATCAATTCAGTAATAGTATACTAAATTTGGCCATATCTGTGGCCCCCAATAATCCCCAGGCAGCCATTACTGCTGCTGCCCAAATCCCCCCCCAAGCGGATGCTTACTCCCGGGCTCAGCAGTACATCAAAACTTGGGGTCAAGCATCTCCCGCCCCCTCAGTCCCACCCTCTCCCTAACTCTCCTATGGCTGGCAAAAATGATACGGCGGCCCTAGTAACCTCCTTCGTCCTCACCTTGGGGGTCCTAGGTGCAGCTACCTGGTGGCTTACTGGTCCAGGCAAGCAATACCTGGGGCACCTGGTGGGGGCCTCCTCCTCCACGGCTATCGGCCATTTGGACCGTTTTGATCAAGTCTCTGGGGTACCCCAAGGGGTTTTCAATTATGGAGGAAGTACCACCTGGGCTGCTATTCGGGGCCAGGTAGACCCCACTATCGCCAGGGTCTATCCCAATTTTCAGCTGCGCTATACCCAATCCCCTACAGCTCCCCCGGGGTCAGGTACCGGAATTGCCATGCTCCTGGCTGACCAGTTGTCCTTTTCCCAATCTTCTCGACCCCTCCAGGCCCAGGAATATCAACGGGCTAAGACCCGGGGGTTTGAGCTAAAAGAGGTGCCGGTAGCCATTGATAGCATCGCTGTGGTGGTTAATCCAGGCTTAAGCATTCCCGGTCTAACTGTCACCCAACTAGCCCAGATCTATACCGGCAGGCTCACCAACTGGCGCCAAGTAGGGGGGCCCAATCTGCAGATCATCCCCTATACCCGCAGTGACAAGGCTTCGGGGACTGTGGAGTTCTTTAAAGACAATGTAATGGCAGGCAAGAACTTTGGTCCTGGCACCGTCGTGGTAGCCACCACTACTCAAGCCCTAGAGCGGCTAGCGCGCAATCCGGGGGGGATTTATTTTGCCTCAGCTCCGGAGGTAGTCCCCCAGTGTACCGTCAAGCCCTTGGCCCTGCGCGGTCAGGATAGGCAGCTAGTTCCCCCCTACCAGGGGAGCCTAGTCCTGCCCCAAAACTGCTCCCCAGAGCACCGCAACCAGCTTAACCGGGCCGCCTTTAAGTCCGGGGAATACCCGGTCACTCGCAGGTTGTTCGTAATTGTTAAGGAAAATGGCGGTCTAGACCAGCAGGCTGGCACAGCCTATGCCAACTTGCTGTTGACCAATCAAGGCCAGGCCCTAATTAATCAAACCGGCTTTGTGGGTATTCGTTAGTCAGGGGTCCTTAGGGGGTTTCCTCCCGGTCCCTAACCACCACCACTGCATCCCTGCCAACCCCATCCCCGCCGCGGTGACTACTATCTTCACCTCTAGGGGTTGTTCCAGGGGGCGAAATCGAGGGTTGGGACTAGCTTGCCCCGGGTCAATAGTCCCCCCGGGCCAAAGCCCCAAGGCCAGGACGCCCCCCAAAAACCACCTAAACATAGACACGCGGGGAAAATCGCCCCAGGCGCAGGGAGTTGCCGACCACGGAGAGGGAACTAAAGGCCATGGCCGCTCCCGCGAGGGCCGGGTTTAGCAGCCAACCGTCTATGGGGTAGAGAATCCCGGCCGCCACTGGGATAGTTAGCAGATTGTAAACGAAGGCAAAAAACAGATTTTGGTGCATAGTGCGCAGGGTAGCGCGGGAGAGTTCGATCACAGTCAAGATCCCCACCAGGTCCCCTGAGACTAGGGTAATATCGCTCGCCCCCATCGCCACCTCGGTACCGGTACCCATGGCTAGACTCAGGTCCGCTTGGGCTAGGGCAGGGGCATCATTAATCCCGTCCCCCACCATGGCGACTATCTGGCCCCGGGCCTGCAGAGCTTGGATGTAGGCCAGCTTCTGGGCAGGCCGGACCTGGGAGACCACCTGCCGCACCCCGGCTTCCCGGGCCAGGGATAGCGCGGCAGCAGCCTGGTCGCCGGTCAGCATCACCACCTCTACCCCCCGCCGCTGTAGGGCCTGGACCACCAGCCGGGCAGAAGGCTTTAGGGCATCAGCGATCCCGAACACAGCGGCTACCTGGGAGTCCACCGCCAGCCACACCAGGGTTTTGCCTGCCTGGTTAAGCTGCTCCCTGACTGCAGCCAGAGCTTGGGTGCTCATCCCTAGTTCCAGGAGCCAAGCCTCATTCCCCAAGTGCACCCGGACTCCCCCCAAGGTTGCCGTTACCCCCCTCCCGGGTACAGCCTCAAAGTCTCGGACCTGCCCCAGGAGTGCTCCTTGGGTTTGGGCGTAGCGCAGCACCGCTTTTCCCAGGGGGTGTTCGGAGTGACGCTCCACCGAACCCGCCAAACCCAGGCAAGGGAGTTCCGCCGCTACCCCAGCTAGGCAGAAAAAGTCTGTCACCGTGGGTCGCCCCTCCGTGAGGGTGCCTGTCTTATCTAGAACCACCGTGGTGACTCGGCTTGCTACCTGGAGACTGCGGGCCTCCCGGACCAAAATCCCCCGCCGGGCAGCCTGGCCAATTCCCACTGTCACCGCCATGGGGGTGGCCAACCCCAGAGCACAGGGGCAGGCAACTACTAGCACCCCCACGCTGCTCACCAGGGCCAGGGTGAGATTACCCGTAAGGTCAAACCACAGCACAAAGGTCAGGATTGCCACGGTCATCACCCCCGGCACAAACCAGCGGATTACCCGGTCTGCCACTCTTTGCAGGGGGACCTTGGAACCCTGAGCTGCTTGCACTAGCCGGACCATCTGGGCCAGGAACGTATCCCGACCCACCCGAGTAGCCCGAAACCTAAAACTGCCAGTGTGGTTGAGAGTAGCCCCGATCACCTCCTCTCCCGGTCCCTTGGCTACTAGACGGCTCTCCCCAGTTACCATAGACTCATCTAGGCGAGTGCTGCCCTCGAGGATCTCTCCATCTACCGGCACCTTCTCCCCGGGAAGGACCACCACCAGATCCCCTACCTGTACCTCCGGCAGAGGAATCGTTAGCTCCCGGTTCTGGCGGACCACTCGGGCAGTTTGGGGTTGCAAGCCCAAAAGCTTACGGATAGCTTGGGTAGTCTGTTGGCGAGCCCTGGCCTCCAGGTACTTGCCCACTAGGACCAAGGTGATCACCACCGTTGAGGTGTCAAAATAGGTGCCAGGAGTCAGACCCTGACCAACTAGCCCCCCCGGCCAGAGGGTCACCCCCAGGGAGTAACCGTAGGCAGCACTAGTGCCCGCGGCCACTAGGGTGTCCATGGTGGCCGAGCGGTGGCGCAGGGAATTGAGGGCTCCCTGGTAGAATTGACCCCCTACCCAAAACTGCACCGGAGTAGTCAGCAACAACTGCAGCCAGGGATTAGTAACCCCCCCCCACAGCAGTAGGCTTACTACTCCCCCGAGGAGGATTTTCCCTCCTAGCCCTTCCCTCGGGCGGGAGTGGTGAGTTTCTTGGCCCCCGTCCGGCAGGAGGGAAGCTTGGTAACCCACCTGCACCACTGCTTGGGCAATCTGCGCAGGGGCAATCAACCTGGGATCGTAGGTCACCGTGGCCACATCAGCAGCAAAGTTGACGTTACCCTGGGTAACCCCCGGCAGCCCCTGGAGGGCTTCCTCAATGGTGGCGGCACAGGTAGCACACCTCATACCACCTAGTTGTAGAGTCAGGTTCTCCATGGATCTAAGTTGCTGGATAATCGGCCGCCGCCAGCACGGCCCGGATCTGCTCGAGGGAATACTGGCTGTCCACCTGGACTAGCTTGGTTTTGGGGTCAGCTGCCACCTGGGCCTGGGGGTCAAGGGCTTGAATGGCCTCGGTGATCTTCTGGGCGCACGCACCGCAGGCCATGGAGGGAACTTGGAGGTGAAAGGTCATAGGGTTAAGGAGGCTATGATTTAGAATTAATTTAAAGTCTCTAGTGGACTAGAGAGTCAAGTTCCCCCGGTTCAGCCATGCCCTATGAGCTATTGCTAATTGGTCAAGTCCAAGCCCAAAGCGGGATCGCCATCCCCACTCTGCGCTACTACGAGGGCTTGGGGCTAATTAAGGCCGTCAGCCGGACTCCCGGGGGTTTTCGCCAGTTTTCCCCCCAGGTCCTGCCGCGATTGGCGTTTATTAAGCGCCTCCAGAGCCTAGGTTTGAGCCTGGCGGAAATTCAAGCTCTGCTTGCGATTCACGACCGTGGGCAGCTCCCCTGTACTGCGGTGCAAGAATCCCTCAAGCAGAAAACCCAGGTCCTTGATCAGCGCCTCGAGGAACTACAGGAGCTCAAAAGGGAACTAGACGAACTCCTAGACCAATGGCCAGCTACGACGCCTGCGGATAATGGCACTATTTGTCCAGTTCTGCAGCCGGTGCCCTAGTTACAACTGCTGACCACTGAACCTGCTTTTGTTGGTCCCGACGGTAGGAAAAAAACCATTCCTGGTCGCGATGGGTGCAGTAGGGGGCCGTGGCTACTTGCTCGGGGTCAACTCCCAGGTCCAGCAATTGTTGCGCAATGACTCGCCGGATGTCTAGGCGCACTCGCCCAGGGTCGGGGTCGGGCCCCAGGGGGGAACCAGGTAACTCCAAAAGCCCAGTCAACTCGTCCCCGGGGGTTGGTGCCAGGGTTTGCACCACTTGGAGGGCGACAGACTTGGCCACCTGGTAATTAGGGCCAGAAATGGCAGGCCCCAGAGCGATCCGCAAGTCGGCGATTTGGCTGCCAAGTCCCTGGAAGCGCTCGATCATCAGGGGGACAATTCTCGCCGCTGTCCCGCGCCAACCAGCATGGAGAGCAGCCCCCCAACCCAGGCGGCCGTCAACAATTAAGACTGGGGTACAGTCGGCGCTGCATACCCACAGGGAGTTTCCCGCCCGAGTGCTAAATAAACCATCTCCCTCTAGGTCGGGGACGATCTCGTGAGTGATGTAGAGGGTATTACCATGAACCTGCCGGAGGCGAAATACCGGGGCTCCGGGAGCGAGACACTCTACCAAATGACTCGGACCGTAGGGGGCGGCTAGGCGAGTGAAGAAGCCGTGGGGGAATGGCTCCAAGAGGCTACAGGTGAGGCGGGCATGGTTAGTGCTCAAGTCATGCCAATGCCAGGTAGTCATAGGTGCAGGCCTCAGGAGGGATAACAGGGATAGGGAGCAAGAGCTTTAACTGCAGTAATTCAAGGGTGGTTGTCGGCACCGATAGCGAGTCTTAGTCTAATCATCTGGATCCGAGAAGCGGGCGCTCAATAAATCTTTAGCACAATGCAGACTTTCCCCTGAAACTCCCAGATCACAATCTATGGGTTTCCTAGTCGCCAAAAATACTAAGGCACTATATAGTCGATCCAATGAGCCCCACCCTACTCGCTGACCGAAGCCAACAGATTATGCCTAATCCCGAGCCCCAAAAATCCCCCGGTTTCACACTTGGTTTGATTTTGCTCCTTAGTCCACAAATGGCGGGAGCCCTCAGCCCTAACAGTTTTACAGCCCTGCTGCGGGCGTCCGTTCTCCTCACCAGTCACTGGATCAACTCCCCGGCCTAGGACCGGGAGCGATACCTGAGTCAAGCTAATGATCAAGCTTATCTTGACCGTGGTTTGGCTGAGTATCAACAGGGAGAGGTATCAGCCGCCATCACTAGTTTCAGTCAAGCTGTCCTCCTCGATCCCACCGGGGATCGCCCTGATTAATACAAACGGACTTAAAGAAGCTATCAGGGCTGAAAATCAAGCCCTGGCGATTGGCCTCAAAAACTCCGTGGCCTACACTGACCGAGGCTGAGCCCGCAGCGACCAGGGCGACTACGTCGGAGCGATCAGAGGCTACACGCAGGCACTCTCCTTTAATCCCCAATCCCACATCACCTACGTCGAGGAGGGGGAAACCTGGACCGATCTCCACGACTTACAGGAGGCCTTGAGCAACTTTAACTAAGCTTTCAACCTAGAACCTACCAATCCCATTACCTATAGCGATCTGGGGCGACTATAATCTAAGCGCCGAATTGAGTACTGGAGACTATCAGGCGGCGATTGAAGATGAACCCATGACCATCCAACTTAACCCCCAGAACGTCAAGGCCTATAGTGTCAGGGGCATAGCCAGGCTTGAGGCCGGGTACCTACCCGTAGCCCTAGTTGATCTGCAGAAGGCGGCGGCTCTATACCGGGCTGAAGATAATCAGGTGACGCATCAGAACATACTTAACATTATCCAGTCCCTCCAGGCTGGTAAATAGAAAGTTGGCGGATCGGTTATCCCTTGTCCTGGGAGGAGGGTTTGGTAGTTAGGGGGAACGGGGAAAGTAGCCCTAATTCCCCCGCAGGCTAAAGGCTGGCCCCCAAAGACTCCTCGGCAGGTTGCTTGCTGATACCTCCCGGGCTATGTATGGTACTCCCAAGGGGCTTACTAGATCACACTGGCCCCGAGTCCTCATCCCCCTAGACTCAAGTGACCTATGCTTGGCTTTATCTTGGCTTTTATGCCCACCTTCACTAACCTTCTGCCGGCGGTCCCGGTCCAGCCTGGCCCTTACCAATGCCTGGCGATCAACTCCTCCGAGGACCCCTCAGGGACATACTTGAACCAAAGTGATGGTGAAGCCTCCTTTGAGCGCGGTCTAGTGGAGTCTGAACAGGGCCACTATCAAGCTGGCATCGCTGACTTCGACCGGGCAATTCGCCTCCACTACACCGATGTCGACGTCTACATCGACCGGGGTTTAGACCGGATTAATACCGGGGATGACCGGGGAGCAATCCAGGATGAAACCCAGGCTATCCGTTTAGACCCCCATAGCTCCCTGGCCTACTTGAACCGAGGGCTTGCCAAGCTGAATCTCGGAGACTACCAGGGGGCAATCGAGGACGAAGACAAAGCCATCAACCTGCAACCTGACGACCCTCGTTCCTACGTGGACCGAGGTCTAGCCAAGTTAGATACGGGGGACTACCGGGGGGGGATTAGAGATGAACAGCAAGCCCTTAACCTAGACCCCAACAATTCCTTTGCCTACGTCGACTTGGGATTAGCCGCCATCCAGACCGGAGACTTTCCGGGCGCAATCGAGGAGGAAGACCAGGCCCTCCGCCTGCGCCCTAACGATCCCCAAGCCTACATCGACCGGGGGTTGGCACGCTCAAACCTCGGGGATGCCGCCGGGGGCATCAAAGATGAAGACCAGGCCCTCCGCTTAGCTCCCCACAACTACCTGGCCTACGTGGACCGGGGGTTAGCCAAAATCCGCCTGGGGGACTACCAAGGGGCAATCCAAGATGAAAACCAAGCTCTCCTAATCAAGCCTAACTATTCCCTGGCCTACATAAATCGGGGCCTAGCCAAGCTACACACCGGTGACATTCCAGGAGCGATCAGTGACAGCAACCGAGCAATTCATCTCCATCCGGAAGACCCCTTGGCCTACATTAATCGTGGTCTGGCTTCCCTAGCCATCAAGGATTATGCCGGAGCCATCAGGTATGAGACCAAGGCAATCTCCCTTGCCCCTGGAAATTCCCTAGCCTACCTGGACCGGGGGTTAGCTAAGATCCACTCCGGAGATTATCCAGGGGCAATCGCTGATGAGTCTACGGCGATCCGGCTTGACCCCCACAGTGGTTCCGCCTACCTGGACCGGGGTTTAGCCGAGATTGCCACCGGGGACCTTACCGCTGGCATTGTCGATCTCCAAAAGTCAGCTAGCCTATTTCAAGCCCAAGGGGATCAGTCCCAGTACCAACACGTCCAGGAGTTAATCAGGCATTACCAGTCTGTTTCCCGACCGGAGCCCTCCTGACCGGCTGCCAGATAACAATACTAATAAACCAGATTTTAGGGCTTTTGGCGGGGTGCTCTGGGGGGACTATCTTACCTACCACTGGGTATAATCAGTCCTGTCCCTAGCTGAACCCTGCCTCGAGAATCTTGACCCTAGGTTGAAGATAGCCAGTCCGGAAAACCTCGGGCATTCCCCTGAGATGTATCAGTCCAAGGCAGGGTTAGCCTCCCATCGATTGAGGGTGTGTGTCCAAGCACTCTGAGTTTCGCCTACTAGAGTCTTGCCTAGTATTTGGCTCCGTCCTGGTCAGTTACGTGGGGATAGCCCTCCTCATGACTGTCCTAGGGGTGGCGAGGACTAGTCACCAGGGCTTGCGGCCTCATCACCCCCCGGGTCGGGGTGGTCTTGAGCGGGGGGATGCCCGGCTGAGGGCCGGCAACTACGCCCAGGCAGCCAGCGGCCTTCCCCTAGTTATTCACCACGACTGGCCGCCGGGCCCTTAGCCAAGCTGAATTCTCATACCAAAGTCAACGTGACCGGTTGAACGGGTCCAGCAACCGCGCCGGACCTCCTAGACCCCCACAACGCCAGGGACTATAGTAGCCGAGCTAGGGCCAGGTAACAGACAGGAGAGCGCCCCTTAGCTCTTGCCGACCTCCAGAAAACCGCAGACTTGCTTGAGGTTCAGCACAATCAGCAAGCCTACAACATCAGTCCTGAAGTTGATTAAGGACTACCAAGATCCAAGCCGGCCCGCTAGGCCTCCTCCCTGGCCAGGGGGGTACCTAGGCTAAGACCAGGGGGGGTACTATAGTCATAGGCTTTTCACCTCCGGCACCATGAACCCCGAGCCCAAGCACACTGATACCAAGTTTCTTATTCTCGGGTTTTCCCTGGTTTTCGCCTCTGTGTTGGTCAGTGCAACTTTTCTGATTCACAATTTTCTTGGTCACAAACCTCCTCAACCTGGGCCCTCGGACACCACCGCCCCTACAGACACCCAGACCCCCGGGCCCCCGGACACCGCCGCCCCTACAGACACCCAGACTCCCGGGCCCC
>DAIDHW010000015.1 GCA_027451865.1 Leptolyngbyaceae cyanobacterium clean351
CGCCCCCAGCCTCTCCAGCTGCAGGACCTGTGGTCAATGGTCTCCACGACCCTCCGGCTGGCCCTCCCGGGAACTCTCCTTGGTGAAGAGGACTGGGTATTGACACGGCTAGCTTAGTCCTAACCCTCCTCTATTCACGGATCCCCCGACACCATCGCCCCTACAGACACACAAATCCCCTCCGACCTCAGCCTCTCCGGCTGCAGGACCTGTGGTCAACGGTCTCCACGACCCTCCGGCTGGCCCCCCCGGGAATACTCCTTAGGAGGACGACCGGGTATTGACATGGCTTAGTCCTAACCCTCCCCCCAACCCCGAGAAAGCCTAACCATGACCATCCCAGACTATCAAACCCTGATGTTGCCAGTGCTGCACTCCGCTGCCCAAGGGGAGGTTAAGCTCAGTGAAGTAACTCGGTCCCTAGCTCTAACCTTTGAGCTCTCTGAGGAGGAGATTTCTCGATTGCTGCCCTCCGGGGTGCAACCAGTTTTTGTCAATCGGGTGGGTTGGGCGAAGACCTATCTTGCCAAGGCTGGTCTACTTGAGTTAACTCGTCGAGGTTATTTTCGCATTACCAGTCTGGGCCAAAATGTCATTACCAGTAATCCCCCGCAAATTGATAATTCCTATTTGATGCAATTTGAGGGGTTTCGAGAGTTTAAAAATAGGGGCGGAGACAGTGAGGCTAGAGTCTTTGACACTTCCGTAGGTGAGGGAGTCCTGACCCCCGATGAAGTGATGAGGGCCGCCCACCGCCAGATCGAATCTGCGCTAGGTCAAGAGTTGATTGAACACATCCTCAAGGCCCCCCCTTCTTTCTTTGAGCGTCTGATCCTTAAGTTACTTGAGGGGATGGGGTACGGGGGATCAACTAAAGACTCTAGGAGAGTCTTAGGAGGTAGTGGTGATGGCGGGGTAGATGGGGTGATCGACCAAGACCCCTTAGGTCTTGACCGGGTTTACGTCCAGGCCAAGCGCTACGCTCCGGATAATAACATCGGATCGGGGGCAATTCGCGATTTTTTTGGTAGCCTAGACCGCCACAAAGCCAACAAGGGTCTGTTTGTGACTACCTCGAATTTTTCTCCCTCTGCCAGGGAGACGGCGGACCTTCTCAGTAAACGCATTGTCCTCATAGATGGTAAGCAACTGACACATCTCATGATCCGCTACGACGTGGGATGCAGGCTAGAGGAGACCTTAGCGATCAAAAAAATTGATGAGGATTTCTTTTTCATGGTAGACAACTGATCAACCTGAGGCTAAGGGTCATAATGATTAATCAATAATTTACTAATACCAAATAACCAAAGAAATCCACCCAATTTAGATAACTGCTATGGATTAGCTGTGGTGAAGGGCTCAATAAAATCCCTGGTAATGCCCCCTTTCGATGGCAACCATCTCCGGATGTCCTCAAGCAGCTCATAGCCAATTCCCCAGCTTTGGGGGAACCAACAGGGGCAGATCGTAGCTAAAAATACTTTTGCCTGGTCCTCAATCCCCTTGAATGGGGTGTTGATTACGCGCCGAGTCTTTTAGTGACTACCCCCCCGGTTAAAACTCTCTGTCCCTACTGTGGCGTGGGCTGCGGCCTAGAGGTACTGCCAAGCGTGGGAGAGACAGGCCAGGTGCGGGGAGACCGGACTCACCCTTCCAGCCTCGGTAAGGTCTGTGTCAAAGGAGCGACCGTTACCCAGGCCCTCAACCGGGACCGTCTCCTCTACCCCCTCAGGCGCTCATCCCTCCAGGACCCCTTCACGCCGGTCACCTGGGACCAGGCCCTAGAGGAGATCACTAACCGTATCCAGGCTTTGCAGGCTACCCCAGAGTCCATCTGCATGTACGGCTCTGGGCAACTACAAACCGAAGACTACTACGTCGCCCAAAAGCTCCTTAAGGGTTGTCTTGGCACCAACAATTTTGACTCCAACTCCCGCCTGTGCATGTCCAGTGCCGTGGCAGCCTACCAGCAAAGCTTTGGTGCTGACGGGCCCCCTTGCTGCTACGAAGACCTAGAACTGACTGACTATGCCTTCCTGATCGGCACCAACACTGCTGAATGTCATCCGATCATTTTCAACCGCCTGCGGCTGCACCACAAGCACCATCCGGGGACGCGCCTAGTGGTCGTAGACCCCCGCACCACCCCCACCGCCAGCGCTGCCGACCTGCACTTGGCCATCAAGCCCGGGACCGACATTCACCTACTCCACGGCCTCGGTCGTCTGCTCCTTGACCAGGGAGGCGCTAACCAGGAGTTTATCGCCCGGCACACCCAGGGCTTTGAAGACTACCTCAAGGTGCTATCCCACTACCCCCCAGACCGGGTAGCAGCTACCTGTGGGATCACCATCGCGGACCTCAAGCAGGTAGCCCACTGGTGGCAGACCAGTAAGCGGGTCCTCTCCCTCTGGTCCATGGGCCTCAACCAGTCCGCTGAGGGGACCGCCAAGGCCCGGGCCCTGATCAACCTTCACCTGCTCACCGGCCAGATCGGCAAACCCGGGGCGGGTCCTTTCTCCCTGACTGGGCAGCCCAACGCCATGGGGGGCCGGGAAACCGGGGGGCTCAGTCACCTGTTGCCGGGTTACCGTTCCGTGACCAACCCCCAACACCGCCACGAACTAGAAGTAGCTTGGGGTCTTACCCGGGGCCAAATTTCCCCCCGGCCTGGTCGGGACGCCTGGGAAATTATTACCGGTCTCGAGACGGGGGCTGTGGGGCTGTTGTGGATCGTGGCCACTAATCCCCTAGTCAGCCTACCAGACCTGGAGCGGGTCAAGGCAGCCCTTGCCCAATCCCCCTTCACTATTTACCAGGAGGCCTACCATCCCACAGAGACGGCTGCCTTTGCCCACCTCCTCCTACCCGCTGCCCAGTGGGGGGAGAAGACCGGCACCATGACTAACTCTGAACGCCGGGTCACCCTTTGTCCCCAGTTTCGCTCCCCCCCCGGTCAGGCCCAAGCGGATTGGCGGATTTTTGCCCAAGTTGCCCACCGCCTCGGCTTCGGGGCCCAGTTTCCCTACCAGGAATCCTCCCAGGTGTTTGAGGAATTCGCTGCCCTCACGGCAGGGCGCCCCTGCGACCTCAGCGGCCTCAGCCACCGTCGCCTAAGTGAGCAGGGACCCTGCCAATGGCCCTGTCCCCCTGGCCACCCCGGCACCCCCCGCCTTTACCAAGACCTTAATTTCCCCAGCGGCCGCGCCCGCTTCAGCGCCACCCACTCCCACGGTCTGGCAGAGCCCCCTGACTCCACCTATCCATGGGTACTCACTAGTGGTCGCCTCTACGGCCACTGGCATACCCAGACCCGCACTGGCCGGATCGAGAAGCTCCGGCAGATGCACCCGGAGCCTTTTCTGGAAATCCATCCCCGAGATGCTGCTAAATTGGGGATTGAGACTGGCGACGCGGTTCAGGTGCGCTCTCGCCGGGGGCAAGCTCAACTCCCAGTCCGGATCACGGCAGCCATTACCCCGGGTACTCTCTTTGTGCCCATGCACTGGGGGGCCCTCTGGGCTGACCAGGCAGCCGTCAATACCCTCACGCACCCCCTGGCTTGCCCTGATTCCCACCAACCGGAGTTGAAGGCCTGCGCAGTGCAGATTTTCCCTCTATAGATTGAGTTCTGCTAAAATTAACACAAGTTAACATAATTCTCATTACCCCCAGCCAAGAGGAACCGATTCGGTGAATAAGCAGTGGAGAAACGCCGGGCTCTACGCCCTGCTCGCAATCGTGGTAGTGACTTTGGCCACCACCCTTTTTGACCAGCAGCCCTCGCCCCAGGAGACCTGGAAGTATAGCCAGTTCATTCAGGCAGTAGAGGCCAAGAAGGTGGCCAAGGTACGCATTAGCGCTGACCGGACCCGGGCAATCGCCAAAACCGAGGATGGTGGTCAGGACGTGCTGGTCAATTTGCCTCCTAACGACCCGGATTTAATCAATATCCTGGCCCAGAACAATGTTGATATTTCGGTGCTGCCCCAAAGCGATGACAACTTTTGGGCCCGGGCCCTGAGCGGCTTGTTCTTCCCAGTAGTCCTTTTGGTAGGCCTATTTTTCCTCCTGCGGCGGGCCCAAAATGGCCCCGGGTCCCAGGCGATGAACTTCGGTAAATCCAAGGCTCGGGTACAGATGGAGCCCCAGACCCAAGTCACCTTCGGGGATGTGGCCGGAATTGACCAGGCTAAACTAGAGCTAAGCGAAGTGGTAGACTTCCTCAAAAATGCTGACCGGTTTACTGCCTTAGGAGCCAAGATCCCCAAGGGCGTCCTGCTAGTAGGTCCCCCGGGCACTGGTAAAACTCTCCTAGCCCGGGCGGTGGCCGGTGAAGCGGGAGTGCCCTTCTTCTCCATCTCCGGCTCCGAATTTGTGGAAATGTTTGTCGGGGTGGGGGCTTCCCGGGTCCGGGACCTGTTTGAGCAGGCAAAGGCCAACGCTCCCTGTATTGTGTTTATCGACGAAATCGACGCCGTCGGCCGGCAGCGGGGTGCTGGTCTAGGCGGTGGTAACGACGAGCGGGAGCAAACCCTCAATCAGCTGCTCACTGAAATGGACGGCTTCGAAGGCAATAACGGGATTATTATCATTGCCGCGACTAACCGCCCTGATGTCCTAGACGCCGCTCTCCTGCGACCGGGTCGGTTTGACCGTCAGGTGGTAGTTGATCGTCCTGACTACAGTGGTCGCCTCGAGATCCTAAACGTCCACGCCCGGGGCAAGACCCTAGGCAAGGATGTTGACCTAGAGCGGATCGCCCGGCGCACCCCGGGATTTACTGGTGCGGACCTGGCTAATCTCCTCAATGAAGCAGCCATCCTTACTGCCCGCCGCGGTCTGACTGAGGTCTCCATGGATGAGATCAACGATGCCATTGACCGGGTGTTGGCTGGACCGGAGAAGAAAGACCGGGTGATCAGTGAGAAGCGTAAGTCTCTAGTCGCCTACCACGAGGCAGGCCATGCCTTGGTGGGGGCCTTAATGCCTGACTACGACCCGGTGCAAAAGATTAGTATTATTCCCCGCGGCCGAGCTGGGGGCCTGACCTGGTTTACCCCCAGTGAGGACCGGATGGACGTGGGCCTGTACTCCCGCTCCTACCTGCAAAACCAGATGGCGGTAGCCCTAGGAGGGCGGATTGCCGAAGAATTGGTTTTTGGGGAAGAAGAGGTGACTACCGGAGCCGCCAGCGACCTGCAACAGGTCGCCCGCACCGCTCGGCAGATGGTCACTCGCTACGGCATGAGCGACCGTCTGGGCCCAGTGGCCCTGGGACGGCAGCAAAATAATATGTTCCTGGGCCGGGAGATTGCCTCAGAGCGGGACTTCTCCGAGGAAACCGCCGCCACTATCGATGAGGAGGTGCGAGTCCTCGTGGACGAAGCCTACCAACGGGCTAAGGCAGTTCTGGAAAATAATCGGCCAGTGCTAGACTTGCTGGCACGGATCCTGGTAGAGAAGGAAACCGTTGATGCGGAGGAGCTCCAGACCTTGCTAGCGGAGAACAACGTCAAGATCGCCGCCGTCAATTAGGCTGAGCACCAGGTCAAGTTAACGGCCAAATCGGGGGGGTCACCCCCTTTTTGTTTGTTTCCCTCAACCCTGGTCGAGGTTCTCGGAGCTTTGTGCGGAAAACTACTATTTTTTCGTCCGGGGCTCCTGTAACCTAAAATGAGTTTTACCCTGAACCACAAGTAACTAATACACTGATTCTATAACGAGCGCCTATGTCTTTATATACTCAACTCAAGCAACTCCTAATCGGCAAGTCTCTGCCCAACAGTGCCAGCGCCAGTGAGCGCCTAACTATCCCCGAAGGCCTAGCCATCCTGGCCTCCGACGCCCTCTCCTCCACTGCCTACGCAACGGAAGAGACCCTACTAATTTTGGTGGCGGCCGGGAGTGGGGCCCTCACCCTTTCTATCCCCATCTCCATCGCCATCACGGTAGTCCTGGCAATCGTGGTCATGTCCTACCGGCAGACCGTGAAGGCCTACCCCCACGGGGGTGGTTCCTACACCGTGGCCCGCTCTAACCTGGGCTTGTACCCGGGACTAGTGGCCGCTGCCTCCCTGATGATCGACTACGTGCTGACGGTGACCGTGAGTATCGCCGCCGGTACAGCAGCCGTCACCTCGGCCTTTCCTCAGCTGCTGCCCCTGACTGTCCCCCTCTCCGTTTTCTTCACCCTCCTGCTGATGGTGGCTAATCTGCGGGGGGTTAAGGAGTCTGGACGGATATTCATGATGCCTACCTACGCCTACGTAGGCTCGATCTACCTGTTGATCGGGGCTGGGCTCGTAGCTCAGATTACTGGGCATATTCCCCCGGAGGGCCCCCCGATTGCCGCCCAGGAGTCTCTAAGCCTGTTTTTGATTTTGAAGGCCTTTTCCTCCGGTTGCACCGCTCTAACGGGGGTGGAAGCGATCTCCAACGGAGTGATGGCCTTCAAGCCACCGGAATGGAAAAAGGCTAGCCGGACCCTAGTTACCCTGGGTTTACTCCTCGGGAGCATGTTCTTTGGCCTGAGCTACGTCTGCAACTCTTACCATATCCGCCCCCAGGGAGACCAAACGGTAGTTTCCCTCCTCGGTCACCAGGTATTCGGCAACAGCCCCATCTACTACTTCATTCAGTTTGCCACCCTGCTGATCTTGGTGCTGGCGGCCAACACCAGCTTTGCCGACTTCCCCCGCCTGTGCTCGCTCTTGGCCCGGGACGGGTTTTGCCCTCGGCAGTTAGCTGTGTTAGGCGACCGCCTCGTTTACTCCAACGGGATCATTCTTTTGAGTGCCTTTGCGATCATTTTGGAGATGATTTTTGGAGCTCAAGTAGACGCGATCATCCCCCTGTATGCCGTGGGGGTTTTTACTGCCTTCACCCTTTCCCAAGCTGGGATGGTATGGCACTGGGTTAAGGATAAAACTGAAGGCTGGCAGGCTAGTGCCGTTATGAATGGTTCTGGGGCCCTGGCGACTGCAGTGGTGCTGGTAGTAATTGTTTATACAAAGTTTTCTGAGGGGGCTTGGTTAGTAGTGGTCACCGTTCCCCTGATGGTACTTGGGTTTGTCGCCATCAACAACCACTACAAATACTTCGCCCAGCGCCTCAATGCCCAAGAGATTAGCCCCCGTAGCTACTTACCCCGGCCTAAGGTGGAAGTGGCTACCCATCCGGCCGTGGTAGTGGTCGGTCAAATCAACCGGGGAACCGTAGAAGCCCTAGACTACGCCCGCAGCATTGCCGATGAAATAGTCGCCCTACACGTGGACATTGGCTCTACAAACCGAGACCAGATGCTGAAAGACTGGCATAAGTTTGAGCCAGATATTCCTCTAGTGATCCTAGATTCCCCCTACCGTTCAATTATCGACCCAATCCTGGAGTACTTGAGCGTCTTTGAGGCGAAGCACCCAGGGGTGTTCTCCACTGTCATTATTCCCGCCTACGTCCCCCGCAACTGGTGGGAAAGCCTGTTACACAACCAGACCACCCTATTTCTCAAGGCTGCCCTGAGGGCCAACAAAAGCCGAGTGGTAACTACGGTACGCTACTACCTGTAACTAGCTAGGCCTGGGGCTTCCCCTGCTTCAAAAGCTTAATTTTGGCCTCTAGGTCCTGCACCTGTGACCGGATCTGCACCAAGGCCGAGTCCGATTCCTCGTCTTCAATATTGATGGGCCGTGGCTCAGGGGCAGCAGACTCGGGGGGCTTGGAGGTGTTAGCCTGCTTCATTAAAGCCTCCACCAGCCGGCGAGCTTCTTCGGTGGTCATTTCCCCCTTAGCTACCATTTCTTCCACGAGCTTTTCGGCATTGTCTCTCAACTGTGCTAGCTGTGTGCCCCCCTTCTCGCCCACGTAGGCCCCTAAGCCAACTCCTAGGTAGAAGGCCTTTTGTACAATGTCTCCCAGTCCCATGGTGTAGCTCCTGTTATCGAGTGCAATGACTTAATTATGACCCTAGACCAACTGCAGATTTTCTTGGCAGTGGCAGAGCATCTTCATTTTACTCGGGCCGCTGAAGCCCTCTATATCACGCAGCCAGCGGTCAGTGCAGCTATTCAAAACCTGGAGGAGCAGTACGACCTGAAGCTATTTCACCGCCTCGGGCGCCGGGTTGAACTGACCCAGGCGGGAGAACTGCTGCGGCAGGAGGCGAAAAAGATCCTCGACCAAGTATCCCTTACGGAGCGGGGACTGCGGGAGTTAAATGATCTTCAGCAGGGGGAACTACACCTAGGGGCGAGCCAGACCGTGGGTAATTACTGGCTCCCCCCATACATCAGCAAGTTCAAGCAGGCTTATCCCAAAATTCGCGTCTACTGCCATCTAGGGAACAGCGAAAGCATCGCCCTAGGGACTTTCCGGGGGCAGTTCGATTTGGGGTTTGTGGAGGGTCCAGTCAAATCAGCTCTGCAAGTACAGCTACATCAGCAATTTTTGCAAAAAGACCGGTTACTCCTGGTAGTGGGGCCCAGCCATCCCTGGTTTGAGCGACTCCAGATACCCCGTGAGGAGTTGCTCTCTACCCTGTGGGTCCTACGGGAGCCCGGCTCCGGGACTCGCCAGCACTTTGAGGAAACTCTCCACCATTGGCAGCTCGACCCTGGTGACCTGAAGATTACCTTAGAACTAAGTAGCGGTGAGATGGTTAAGGCGGTAGTGGAAGAGGGAGTAGGAGCAACAGCTATCTCAGGGTTGATGGTCCTTAAGGAGCTCGCCCTACACCGGCTCCGGTCAGTGCAGGCAACCGCTGCTGGCCAGGCTTTGGTGGGGCTAGACCGGGATTTTACCCTCCTGTGGCACCGAGAACGGTTTCAAACTCGCATGGCTCGGGAGTTCCTCCGACTGCTGGAGGAAGCCTCCTAATTCATTGGCCGGATCACACCCTGGAGCCCTTTACTACTAAGCATTTGGACAAGTGCTTGAGCGTCAGCAAGGTTAGCAAAAGCCCCAGCCTGGATCACCGTCTGACCGTCAGCAACGGTACTAAAGGCTCCCGGGGCCAGGGATTGAACTAGGCTTAACTGGCCAGCAGAGGTTAGGTTCACCAGTACCCGATACTTGAGAGCCGTGGCCACAACTGACCGGCCCGGGTGTCCCAGCGGGGCCGGGACTGGGGGGACGGGTAGCAAGGCACTGGGGGTGAGGGCGTCAGATTGGGGGGGGGGTGTTAAGGCGGGGGGGGCAACTGCCGCCTCCTGAGGGGGAGTGGTTGCCCCGGTAACCGGGGAAAGTACCGGCAGAGAGCCTGAAGGGGTTACCTGATTAATAGGAGGTGGGGTAACTACCGGCGGGGCAGGTAACCGAGCCGTTACTACCGGGGGCATAGGGCTATTGAGGATGGCCGGAGCAGGGGGAGGCAACACCCCGGTTTCAGAGGAGATGACCAGGGTTGGCAGGGGGGGAGAGGTATTAGAGACGGAATTAACGGCCGGGTAATCGCTGGGGGCCGGGGAA
>DAIDHW010000016.1 GCA_027451865.1 Leptolyngbyaceae cyanobacterium clean351
CTCCGCTAGCGTTTCCACCAACGCCCCCCGGGGAGAAACCGGCACCTGGCTGCTAGACCCCAACAACCTCACCATCACCACCACCAACAGCGGCTACTCGGTAATCCCCACAGGCACCTACTCAGCCACAGTGGGGAGCAGCCAGATCAGCTACGGCAAAGTGCAGAGTGCCCTAGCCACGAACAATGTCAGCCTCGAGGCCACCGGTAGTATCGATGTCATCCATAGTGTCTCTGCCACCAATTCAGGCAAGACCCTGACCCTGGAGGCGGGGCAATCCATCTACAGTGGCGGGGGTAAAGTCTACCTGACGGGGGGGGATAGCCTAGTCCTAGATGTGGCCTACAAGGCGGCGGGGGGGACTCACCCGGGGTATATCAACAGGGCAATCGGGGTAATTGGTAATATCGTGGGGGGCGGGACTACCCTGAACCTGGGGGCGGGGACGTTTACGGATGCTAGTTCCCCGGTAGCCAATATTACTAAGAGCCTGGTCCTGAATGGGGTAGTGGGCACCACCATCAGTGGTGGGGGTACTAAACAGGATGTGGTAGTCAGTGCTCCTAGTGTCACCCTCAATAACCTGGTGATTACGGGGGGCTCGGCGGCCAATGGGGGTGGGGTGTCGGTGGCGGCTGGCGGGAATGTGACGATTGAGAACAGTACTATTAGTGGTAATACTGCTAGTGGCAGTGGGGGTGGGATTTATAACAGTGATAGGGATTTGACCATTGCTAACAGCACCATTGCTGGCAACACCGGGGGCACCTACGGTGGAGGAATTTTCAACGGTGGGACCCTAGTCATCACCGATAGCACCATCACTGCTAACTACGCTCAGAGTGGCGGCGGGCTGGCCAACGGGTTTATCCAGCAGGGCAGTAACTACCGGGAGGGCATTGGTGACATTAGTGGCAGCACCATTAGTCACAATAGTGCCGCCTTTGGGGGCGGGATATTCAACAGTGGCACTCTAACGGCAATCGCCGACCAGATAACTGATAACTCTGTCGGCAGCTACGGGGGGGGAGTCTACAACCGCAACATCATTCTCGGCAACAATACTTACACAGGTGGGGTCCTAGTCCTCAACAGTACTACTGTTGATGGTAACACTGCTGCCATCGACGGTGGGGGGATCAGCAACAAGTCTGGCGGTACCCTGACCCTAATTGGCAGTACTGTCAGTGCCAATAGGGTTACTGGTAGCTTCACCGGCGGGGGGGGGATTTTCAACACCGGCACCTTGACAGTGCTGGCCAGTGCTATTACTGGCAATAGCGTCGGTGGCAGCGGTGGGGGCATCGACAATGGCAGTGGGGCCACCCTAGTCCTCAGTAACAGCACCGTTAGTAACAACACCGCTGCCCTTCACGGGGGAGCCCTCTACAACTACGGCACTGTGACCATAATCAACGGTTGGATCGGGGGTAACCAAGCCCCTCAAGGGGCTGGCATTGATCTGTACGGTGGCTACCTCAACCTTTATGGAGCTGCTAGGGGACAGCTAGTTCTCCAGAATCCCCTAGTTAGAACCGGCAATACCTCTGTGGCTACCCTGAGCTTGACTGCGGCTGCCGGGAGTACAGTCACCCTAGCTGCCCCTGTGAGTGTCTACAGTGGCACCCTGGTAGTGAATACCAGTGGGCCGGGGGCATTGAACCTAGACTTCCCTTTCTCCGCTGCAGTCGGGGCCTATTACAGCCTAGGCAGAGGAATCACCACAGTTGATGTGGGCAACAATGGCAATGTCTCTGCCACTAACCTCATCCTCCAGCAAGGCCTAGAGCTCGCGGGGAGTACCGTGGGGCTAGTGGCGAACGGTAGCTCTCTTTTCCAGCCGGATGCTCCCATCACCCTCAGCCGTAACCTAGTGATTACCAGCGGACTGGGGATTACCGTCAGCGGTAGTGGCGCCCACGGAGTGTTTTCCGTGACAGCCGGCAATGTGAGTATTAATGGCCTCACCATCAGTGGTGGTTCGGTAGGGGCGAATGGCGGTGCCATCTCCGTGGCGGCCGGGGCTACCTTGAGCCTAAGTAACGATGTAATTACGGGCAACACGGCATTAAACGGCGCCGGGATTGTCAATGGTGGCAGTCTATCCCTCCAGGCCAGCACGGTCACTGGCAATCGTGCCGGTAATAGTGGGGGGGGTATTTATAACCAAGGTGTCCTGGGGGTGACCGATAGCACCCTCAGCGCTAACACCGCCCAGAATGGCGCTGGCATCGAAAATCACGGGGTCCTGACCCTCAACAGCGCCCTAATTAGCAGCAACAGCGCCCGAAGCAAAGGCGGCGGCATCTACAACAGCGGCAACCTCAGCCTCAACAGCGACAGCATCAGCAATAACAGCGCTCCCCGAGGAAGCGGCCTCTACACCAGCAACGGCACCATCAACCTGAACGCCACCACCCTCAACGACCCCAGCGGCAGCAACAACAGCACCATCAACCTTGAAGGCAACGGCACCAACACCCTCAACGCCCCCCTGACCAGCTACCAAGGCAACCTCACCATCAACGGCAACAGCAACGGCACTCTGAACCTCAACGCCCCCATCAAAGCCAACGGTGGCACCTACCACCTAGGCGGCCCCGGCATCCTCACCATCAACCTCAGCCCCAGCGGCCTCATCAGCCAAGCTCAACAACTAACCCAAAACAACGGCACCCTCAACCTCAGCAGTGGCACCTTCCTGCTGAGCAGCCCCCTCGCCATAACCCGGAACCTGACCCTGAACGGTAGCCCCGGTAGCATCATCAACGGCAACCACGCAGGCAGCGCCCTCGAACTAAGTGCCCCCAGCATCACCCTCAATAACCTGACCATCACTGGAGGTTCCAGCCGGAGCGCCGGGGGAGGAATTGTAGTCAACCCCGGCAGCAACGACACTCTCAACAACGACCTGATCATCGCCAACATTGCTCAGACAGGGGGGGGCATTGCCAACTACAGCAACCTGACCCTGAACAACGATCTGATCATCACCAACAACGCCAGCGGCAACGGTGGCGGCCTGAGCAACAACGACGTCCTGACAATCAACAACAGCACCATTAGCAGCAACACCGCCGCCAATGGGGGAGGGATCGACTCCTTTGGCATCCTCAGCCTCAACAACAGCAGCCTGAGCAGCAACCGCGCAAGTAATGATGGAGGTGCCATCTACTTCAACAATGGTGACCTCAGCCTCAACAACAGCACCATTAGCAGCAACCAAGCAAGCAACGGCGGCGGCCTATTTAACAACCACAACAGCAACACCACCCTCAATGACACCAGCTTGAGCAACAATACCGGCAACCGGGGCGGTGGCCTGTACAACCTAGGGGGCCTCAGCCTCAACAACAGTAACCTGAACAACAACACCGGCACCAACGGTGGTGGCTTGCTCAACAGCGGCAACCTGACCATCAGCGGCGGCAGCTTAACTGGCAACCAAGCAGGCGGCAACGGTGGTGGCATCTACAACAACGGCAGCCTGACCCTCAATAATCCCACCCTCAATAGCAACAACGCCGGCAACGGTGGTGGGCTATTTAATAGCGGCACTGCCAGTTTCAACAACGGCAACCTGAGTAACAACACCGGCACCAACGGTGGTGGCTTGCTCAACAGCGGCAACCTGACCATCAGCGGCGGCAGCCTAACTGGTAACCAAGCAGGCGGTAACGGTGGTGGCATCTACAACAACGGTAGCCTGACCCTCAATAATGCCACCCTCAATAGCAACAACGCCGGCAACGGTGGTGGGCTATTTAACAGGGGCAGTGCCACCCTCACCAGCGATAACCTCAGCTACAACCAAGCCAGTGGCAATGGGGGTAGCATCGCCAACTACGGCAATCTGGCTATAAACAACACCACTCTCAATAGCAACAACGCCGGCAACGGTGGTGGTCTGTTCAACAGCGGCAACCTGACCATCAGCGGCGGCAGCCTAACTGGCAACCAAGCAGGCGGTAACGGTGGTGGCATTTACAACAACGGTAGCCTGACCCTCAATAATGCCACTCTCAATAGCAACCAAGCGCGCGGCAACGGCGGTGGGCTATTTAACAGGGGCAGTGCCACCCTCGCCAGCGATAACCTCAGCTACAACCAAGCCAGTGGCAATGGAGGTAGCATCGCCAACTACGGCAATCTGACTATAAACAACACCACTCTCAATAGCAACCAAGCGGGCAGCAACGGTGGTGGGTTATTTAACAGGGGCACTGCCACCCTCACCAGCGACAACCTGAGCAAGAACATCGGCACTAACGGCGGTGCCCTCTACAACAGCGGCCTCATCACCATCAGCAGCAGCACCTTTACCCGTAACCAAGCTGACTACGGCGGCGGCATCTACAACAACGGCAACTTGACCCTCACCGACAGCTACCTTAGCTACAACCAAGCCAGTACTAGTGGGGGCGGGGTCTTCGACTCCGGGGTAGCCAAGATCAAGGGCAGCACCATCAACTACAACTACGCCGTGGACTACGGTGCCGGCATCTACAACTCCCACAGCACGACCATTCAGAGCAGCCAGGTAACCAACAACTATGGCACCGGCAGCAATAGTTATGGGGGAGGCATCTACAACTCCGGTAAACTGACCCTGGAGAATAGCCAAGTAGCAAACAATGAAGCCGACTACGGCGGGGGAGTTTACAACTCTGTTAAACTAAACCTCATCAGAAGTAAAATCGCCAACAACTACGCCTACTACAACGGTGGGGGAGTATTTGGAGGGGGGGGTCTGACTAATAACCACAGTCAGATAACCGGTAACCTGCCTAACAATCAGTAACCCTAGGTCCCTGGTGCCGGGAGGATTCATAAACCCCCCAGGGAGCCCAGGCCAGGAAGATAGTCATCCCCCAGCCCCGCCTACATCCAATGTGTAGCCAGCGGTTGACTCGCCCTACTCCAGTGGCCACCATCGGGGTGACTAGCTCCCTCCTCGAATCCTCCGGGAGTGGCCGGGGAGTTCCCTGTCCTTGACGGTTTTTGGCTGGAAAGTGGGGTCGGGGATGGGGTTAAGGTTAATAACTAAAACTCAATTATGTCCAGGTAGCCCGCAGAGCTAAACACTAAGACCTCTATTGCCTCCACCAGCAGAGCAAACATCTCGTCCTGTACACCGCCTCAGCCTCCCCTGGTGGCACCCGCGCCAACTACATCAGTAACCTCGCCGCCTCAGGGATCACGGGGGCGGGGGTGGTAGGGACTATAGTCAGTAGGAGTAACAAGTACGAGGTATTTTTCATTAGTGAGCCTAACACTACCCCTGTCACCTTCAACAGTCTGGTGATTACGGGGGGTGTGGCCAGCAATGGGGGTGGGAAATGCAGGCCCTTTCAGTGTTACCAGCACCCTGATGATCAACAACACCGCCACTAACGGGGCGGGCATCAACAACACTGTCCTAGTTAATCGTCCTACATATAATACTAATATCAGTGCCAACATTGCCCTTAGCAGTGGGGCAGGGATTAAGAATAGCAGCACTATATATCAACGGATATTCCGGTGTGCTTGAGCCAATAAAATAGACCCCTCGTGCTCATCGTTGCAAATAGTGTGTGTGCAAAACTGGGTAGGTATTCGGTGATAGTCGCTTCAGGAGAGACTTCACAATATTTGGAAATGACGGTAGTAATAGAGTGGCACTTAGTACCTCAGCTGTGCAGTTGCCGTTTCTGGTCTGCGAACTGGAGAGGGTGCAGTTTTCTTTGCCTGATGAGGTGTTTGATAATTTCAGCGAGTTGCTGTTGCAGGTGTGCGCGAATGTCTCACCGGCGGGGGGGATCCCGGCCTGTCAGAGTGAGCAGGGGACTAACTTTGTGTGGTTCCTTATTTTCTCCACCATCTGCGGGAGAGCCAGGACCCCCCTAAGCCCCTCCTGTAGACAAAAGCGAAGGATTGCTACACCCTCAGTGGCCACCCTAAGTAATGTCTTGATCCCGAGGACAAGTAGGGCTTTGAGCAAATTTCCCTCAGAGGTGGTCTTGACATACCCCTGGTATTCTTGATGGTAAGTGAATACACTGATTTTTGAACTAGCTTCACAACACTAAAACTTTATACTTATCTGTGATAGCCCAAGGTGGATTCCCGGGTACAATAGTCTTCGCAGTCCCCCGTTTCCCCCGTTTCCCCCCCCATGGCTACTCACCACCGGCGGTCCGTGCTTGGTCTGGTCACCCTCCTGGGTTTTGGCATCGCCACCCCCCCCGCCCTCGCCCTACCCCAAGGCGCCCAGGTCCAGGCCGGCAAAGTAGTCATCACCCAACCGAGCAGCACCCACCTCACCATCCAGCAGAACTCTAACCGGGCCATCGTCAACTGGAATAGCTTCAGCGTCGCCGCCCCCGAAAGCGTCCA
>DAIDHW010000017.1 GCA_027451865.1 Leptolyngbyaceae cyanobacterium clean351
TGGCTGGGGTAGGTAACCGGGATGGTGATGGGGGCGGGGTTATTGCTTGCCTGGCTGGGGTAGGTAACCGGGATGGTGATGGGGGCGGGGTTATTGCTCGCCTGGCTGGGGTAGGTAACTGGGATGGTGATGGGGGCGGGGTTATTGCTCGCCTGGCTGGGGTAGGTAACCGGGATGGTGATGGGGGCGGGGTTATTGCTTGCCTGGCTGGGGTAGGTGAAGGGAATAGGAACTGGAGTACTAACTGGAACCTTGCTAGCTTGGATAGAGTCAGGGGCGGGAATTGAGATGGAGTTGCGGGGAGGGGTGGTGACGGCTGGGGTTAGGGCGACTACCTGCACATGACCTTTAGTGGTATGTACTGTATCTCCGTAAGCAGTTAGGGTCGGTTGAGTGCTGGCATCATTAATGTCGTAGCGGCCATTGTTCCTAAAGGTGTTATTACCAGGGTCACCGGGCACCCCTAGGTCAGGGCTAGACTGGGCAATGGCTACTAAACCATCTTCCCGGCTGCCGATAATCAGGTTCTGGCGTAGGACTGGATGGGCCTCACCCTGAACCACAATCCCATCCCGATTATCAGTGACTCGATTGTGAATCAACCAAGGGGCGGCACTCTGGCCGAGGTTAATCCCAAACCCGGTATCCCGGAACCAATTATCTTGCACTTGGGGGCGGGAGGAACCGTAGATGGTCATACCGTTAGCGCCGTTGCGGAAGAAGTAATTGTGATCAATTTTGGGAGCGCTAATCCCGTCAATTGATATGCCATCATGACCGTTACCGGTAAGGGTGCAGTCCTCTATAGTGGGGCTGGTGGATTCAATCCAGATCCCGTAGCCAGTGGGGTTAGGGTCGGTAACAGTAACACCAACTAACTTGGCCTGATTGGCTCCCACAATGGCTGTGTTCTGGTCAGCAAAAATCGGGCTCAAGAAGCGGCCCCCCCCGTCGATCACCACGTGGGCCCCCTGTTGTTGGGGGTTGCCGAGGATTTCTACTCCTGGCTTCATAAATAGGGGGAAGACCTCCCCGGTTTGGGCGTCGTAGGTCCCGGCCGCCAGGTGGATCACAGTACCTGGTCGGGCCAGCTTGAGGGCTTGGGTGATAGTTTTGAGGGGCTTGTTTTCGCTGCCTTTGGCCGAGTCGCTGCCCTGGGTGGGGTCAACAAACAAACTTCCCGGGGCATCAGCAACCACCGTGATGGGGGTGGCAGGAAAAAAGCGTGGCGGCAAGAGGGGCATAGTCTCTTCTCTCAGGGGCTAACTAGGAGTTAGGAAGCTGGGATTTCCTGGCCGAGGGTTTACCAGAGCCAATCAGCTTTCAAGGGTCAAGAAAGCTAGGTTTCACCGCTAAGATCGTCAAAGCCAATCAAATTGTTCCCATCATGCCACACGGATCCATCCTGTACCGTATCTTAGATGCCAACCTGGACCGGGCCCGGGAGGGACTCCGGGTAGTGGAGGAGTGGTGTAGATTCGGCCTGCACCAACGGGAGCTAACCGAAACCTGTAAGAGCCTGCGCCAGGAATTGGCCCAGTGGCATACTCCCCACCTGCGTTCCGCCCGCAACACCCCAGAGGACCCGGGCACGGACCTCACCCACCCCCGGGAAGGCGAGCGCCACTCCTTCCAGCAGGTGCTCCAGGCCAACTTTGGTCGGGTCCAGGAGGCGCTGCGGGTGCTTGAAGAGTACGGCAAACTCTACGAGCCGGAATTTGCTGCTGCCTGCAAGCAACTGCGCTACCGGGTGTACGTCCTCCAAAGTGAGATTGCCCAGGGAGAAAAATATCAGCGCCTAAAGCAAGCACATTTATACTTAATAACTTCCCCCCATGACAATCTAATTGCCCAGGTGGAAGGGGCCCTCCAGGGGGGGGTGACCATGGTCCAATACCGGGATAAAAGTGGAGACGGGGATGGCCGCCGCTGGGAAATTGCCCAAGCTCTGCGCCGCCTGTGTGACGACTACGGGGCGCTCCTAATCATTAATGACCGGGTGGACCTAACCCTGGCCGTCCAGGCGGACGGGGTGCACCTAGGTCAGCAGGATTTACCTGTAGCTGTAGCCCGGCAACTCCTCGGACCCCAATTCCTCATTGGTTGCTCTACCACTAACCCCACAGAAATGGTCCAGGCCCTAGAGGCTGGGGCAGACTACCTAGGTGTAGGACCGGTGTACGATACGCCCACCAAACCTGGTAAACTGGCCGCCGGTCTAGACTACGTCCGTTACGCCGCTGCCCACGTCACCATTCCCTGGTTTGCCATCGGCGGCATTGACGGGAGTACCTTGCCTGCAGTCCGGGCGGCTGGGGCCCAACAAGTGGCCCTAGTGCGAGCTTTGATGGCCGCCGATGATCCCCGGGGAACTGCCCAGGAACTGCTGAAACTGTTTACCTAGTGGCATGACCACGTATTCCCGGGACGCCTTGGGATCCCTAAAGGGACTGAGGGACTGAAAGATATGGAGCGGAAATCCATCTGCAGTAGACAGATGACTGTACAGCACCGAGAATTTGTGCCTTTGTTCGTGTTAGAGGCGGATTCCCGGTTACAATCCTCTTCGTATCCTCCATTTCCCCCCCATGCCTACCCCCAGCCGCACCGCCCTCGGCGCCCTAGTGGCACTGGGGCTCGGAGCCATCACCTCCCCCGCCCTCGCCCTACCCCAAGGGGCCCAGGTCCAGGCCGGCAAAGTAATCATCACCCAACCGAGCAGCACCCGG
>DAIDHW010000018.1 GCA_027451865.1 Leptolyngbyaceae cyanobacterium clean351
ATCTGCCCGACAACATTTACACGGCTCTGGAGAACTTCCGTGCCGCTAGCTGGATCGACGAACTGCTTGGATCTGACGTGAAGGAGCGCTACGCCGAGCTCAAGCAGGCATCCGCTGACCGCTGCCCGCGCCTGCTGGGCACGGTGGTGAAGGCCAGCGAAGTCCAGTTCCACCACGACGTTTACAACCAGCTCCTCTGGGGCCAGTTCTAACCAGCCACCTGATGGGATGGAATGCGAAACGCCTCGGGAAACCGGGGCGTTTTGCTTTGTGCGGCTGGTCAGGATGGGGGTTGGCGTGGGAGTTAGTAGGTTAGTTAAGCTGAACAGGGCGTTCTGGGGAATCCCGGCGGCGCTAGCACTAACGGTAAAGTTGCCGGGGGTGCTGTTGGCGGTGAGGGTGGGGGCAATGGCCAGATCCGTGGTGGGGTTAAGCAGGACGACGGAGCTGCCACTGAAGATGCCCCCGGGGCCGCTGGTGGGGACGCTAAAGCTGATGCTCACGCCGCTCAGGTGCAGGGTTTGGCCATTGGTATCGGTGACTTGGGCAGCGATGTTTTTGGGGAATTGAGTGTTGATGGTGGTGCTTTGGGGGGTGTTGATGGGTACCAATACAAACCCATTTGATTCAAAGGCACCGATGTCGACGGTGCCACCCACGATCCGATTAAAGCCGGTTCCCCGTTGGTCAGTGGTCACGGTGACGCCATTGATGGTGCCAATCAGGCTATCGTTGCCGGCATTGATGGCGGGGCTAGTGGGGTCGAGGGCGAGGGTGTCGGTGGGGCCGCCGTTGTTGGCTAGAGGTCCAAGGAGGGGATTGACGTTGAGGAGGGTACTAACGGTGAAGCCACTACTACCGCTAGTGTTGCCGATGAGGTTACTGCCTTGGTCTACGAAGGCGCCGGAGACGTCTAGGCCAGTGGTGGCGGTATTGTTGGCGACGATGGTGTTGGCGATGTTGATGGGGATGCTATATAAGGTTGAGCCTTCGAGCGCCGTGTGGGTGGGGGCATTAAAAATCCCTCCACCCGTAACCGCACTATTCCCAGCAATGGTGTCATCGGCCAGAGTGATGCTATAGCCAGTGTTATTGTAGAAGGCTCGGTTATAAAGACCTCCCCCGGTGGTGGCGCTGTTGCCGTAGAGGGTGCTGTTGACTAGGTTGAGTTTGAATTCACTAAAGATCCCTCCGCCAGTAGCTGCGGTGTTGTCAGCAATGAGGCTGTCATTGATCACAGGGGTCTGGAGGTTTTGTTGGGTGTAGACCCCGCCCCCTGAGGTGCCGGCGGAGTTACCCACAATATTACTGCCGCTGATGTTGAAGTAACCGAAGTTGGCCAAACCTCCCCCCTGTACACTGGCACTGTTGTCACTGAGGGTGCTGTTGGTGAGGGTGAGGGTACCGATGAAGGTATTGAAGACCCCTCCCCCTTCTCTGCCGGACTGGTTGCCACTGATGGTACTACTGCTGATGTTTAGGTGGCCGGAGTTATAGACCCCCCCTCCGCTAGTACTTCTTCCTCCCTGGACGGTGTCGTTAGTGATTTGACTGTCGACGATGGTCAAGGTTCCCAAACGGCCGTTGTATATGCCCCCCCCAAGACCATTGGAAGCGAGGTTATCAACTACGGTGCTACCGAACACCAAAATGCTAACGGTACCAGAGAACTCACCAGTACGGTTATCTAGGCCACCCCCCAATCCTGCGGTATTGCCACTAATAGTGGTGGTGCTGATGGTCAGATTGCCGTACTTATTGAAGATACCGCCGCCCCCGTAGTGAGCGCTGTTGTCGCTGATGGTGCTGCTGGTGATGGTTATTAGACTGTAGTAGTTGGCGATTCCACCTCCGTACCTAGCTGAATTACCACTGATGGTACTACCGC
>DAIDHW010000019.1 GCA_027451865.1 Leptolyngbyaceae cyanobacterium clean351
CATCGGCCCGAGTGCTCAACGCCTTACGGCGTCATTGAATGGTTCGCTGGATGCGCTTGACCGCGTCGTCTGGCCAGTCGAGCGTGCTCAACGCCTTACGGCGTCATTGAATGGTTCGCACACGCCTGTTTGGAGGCCGAATGCCTCGAGGTCCGCGTGCTCAACGCCTTACGGCGTCATTGAATGGTTCGCTCGCCACGGGCGTCTTGTAGGCGCTCTCTTGCACGATGTGCTCAACGCCTTACGGCGTCATTGAATGGTTCGCCCGTCACCTATTGTATAAGCACTCTTTGGTGCGGTTGTGCTCAACGCCTTACGGCGTCATTGAATGGTTCGCGAGGAGAGTCCATGCTCACGACCAAACAGCTTGCCGAGTGCTCAACGCCTTACGGCGTCATTGAATGGTTCGCCCCCACACACGAGCCGACACCAATAAACGACAGGGTGCTCAACGCCTTACGGCGTCATTGAATGGTTCGCGCTCGACCTCCCCGTCGTCGTCAGGCGGAATGGGCTGTGCTCAACGCCTTACGGCGTCATTGAATGGTTCGCGCCCCAGAGGTCGATCGATTGGATTGGCATCGGGCGGTGCTCAACGCCTTACGGCGTCATTGAATGGTTCGCACTTCGCCTCTTCGGGCCAGATCGCGAATCGCAGGTGCTCAACGCCTTACGGCGTCATTGAATGGTTCGCGATGCGCGAACGCGCGCCGACTCGTTGGCAGAAGCGTGCTCAACGCCTTACGGCGTCATTGAATGGTTCGCGCGGTTTCGGCGGCGTTCAAAGATTTAGTCTCATTGTGCTCAACGCCTTACGGCGTCATTGAATGGTTCGCGCTACAGCGGCGCGGTGATCTACAAGACCAAGGGCGGGTGCTCAACGCCTTACGGCGTCATTGAATGGTTCGCACGGTACTTCGAACTCGGCGACGCCGGTCCAAATGTGCTCAACGCCTTACGGCGTCATTGAATGGTTCGCGGTGCAAGCAAATGTGCCTAGCGTCGTGCGCCCCTGTGCTCAACGCCTTACGGCGTCATTGAATGGTTCGCGGACACCAGGCCGCGTCGAGCAACGCATAAGCCTGTGCTCAACGCCTTACGGCGTCATTGAAT
>DAIDHW010000020.1 GCA_027451865.1 Leptolyngbyaceae cyanobacterium clean351
GGAGGCGCTTTGAAAAACCTAGAAGGTAGTCAGGGGACTAGCCATTGATGGCAGGAGCTTGGACCGCTGCTAGGTCGAGGGGGAAGTTGTGAGCGTTGCGTTCGTGCATCACTTCCATCCCCAGGTTGGCACGGTTGAGCACGTCAGCCCAGGTGTTCACAGACCGCCCTTGGCTGTCGATGATGCTCTGGTTGAAGTTGAACCCGTTCAGGTTGAAGGCCATGGTGCTGATCCCCAGGGAGGTGAACCAGATTCCCACTACCGGCCAGGCTCCTAGGAAGAAGTGCAGGGACCGGCTGTTGCTGAAGGAGGCGTATTGGAAGATCAACCGCCCGAAGTAGCCGTGGGCTGCCACGATGTTGTAGGTTTCTTCTTCTTGCCCGAACTTGTAGCCGTAGTTTTGAGACTCGTTTTCACTGGTTTCCCGCACTAGGGAAGAGGTCACCAGAGACCCGTGCATGGCGGAGAACAGAGCCCCACCGAACACCCCGGCTACCCCTAGCATGTGGAAGGGGTGCATCAGGATGTTGTGCTCGGCTTGGAACACCAACATGAAGTTGAAGGTGCCGCTGATCCCTAGGGGCATCCCGTCAGAGAAGCTCCCTTGGCCTAGGGGGTAGATCAAGAACACAGCAGTGGCGGCGGCGACAGGGGCGCTGTAGGCGACGCAGATCCAGGGACGCATGCCCAACCGGTAGCTCAGTTCCCATTCCCGGCCCATGTAGCAGAACACTCCAAGCAGGAAGTGGAATACCACGAGCTGGTAGGGGCCGCCGTTGTACAACCACTCGTCTAGGGAAGCGGCTTCCCAGATCGGGTAGAAGTGCAGGCCGATGGCGTTGGAGGAGGGCACTACAGCGCCGGTGATGATGTTGTTGCCGAACATTAGGGAACCGGCCACGGGCTCACGGATCCCGTCGATGTCCACGGGGGGAGCGGCGATGAAGGCGATCAGGAAGCAGATGGTGGCGCTCAGCAGGGTGGGGATCATGATCACGCCGAACCAGCCAATGTACAGGCGGTTGTCGGTGCTGGTCACCCACTCGCAGAATCTGTCCCATGCGTTGGCGCTCTCGCGCCGTTGAATGGTCGTTGTCATGGCGATGATGGCT
>DAIDHW010000021.1 GCA_027451865.1 Leptolyngbyaceae cyanobacterium clean351
GAGGATTTTAAGCCAATGACCATAGCAGTCGGACGCGTCCAGCCGACTCGGGGCTTCTTCGATGTCCTCGACGACTGGCTAAAGCGAGACCGGTTTGTGTTCGTGGGTTGGTCAGGCCTGCTGCTGTTCCCCTGCGCCTTCTTGGCCCTGGGGGGATGGCTGACTGGCACCACCTTTGTCACCTCCTGGTACACCCACGGCCTAGCCTCTTCCTACCTGGAAGGGTGTAATTTCTTAACCGTAGCCGTATCAACCCCCCCCAACGCCCTGGGGCATTCCCTGGTGCTCCTGTGGGGCCCGGAAGCCCAAGGGGACTTCACCCGCTGGTGCCAACTGGGTGGTCTGTGGACCTTCACAGCCCTCCACGGTGCCTTTGGTCTGATTGGGTTCATGCTGCGGCAGTTTGAGATCGCTCGGCTAGTGGGGATCCGTCCCTACAACGCCCTGGCCTTCTCTGGCCCGATTGCAGTGTTTGTCTCGGTGTTCTTAATGTACCCCCTGGGGCAATCGGGTTGGTTCTTTGCCCCCAGCTTTGGGGTAGCAGCCATCTTCCGGTTCCTGCTGTTTTTGCAAGGGTTCCACAACTGGACCCTGAACCCCTTTCACATGATGGGGGTAGCGGGGATTTTGGGGGGAGCCCTCCTGTGTGCGATCCACGGGGCGACGGTGGAGAATACCCTGTTCCAAGACGGGGAGTCCTCCAACACCTTCCGGGCTTTCACCCCTACCCAGGCGGAAGAAACCTACTCCATGGTGACGGCAAACCGGTTCTGGTCTCAGATCTTCGGGATTGCCTTCTCCAACAAGCGCTGGTTGCACTTCTTCATGCTGTTTGTGCCGGTGATGGGCCTGTGGATGAGCTCTGTGGGAATCGTTGGTCTCGCCCTGAACCTGCGGGCCTACGACTTTGTTTCCCAGGAGATTCGGGCCGCCGAGGACCCTGAGTTTGAGACCTTCTACACCAAGAACATCTTGCTTAACGAAGGTATCCGGGCCTGGATGGCTCCCCAAGACCAACCCCACGAAAACTTTATCTTCCCTGAAGAGGTACTTCCCCG
>DAIDHW010000022.1 GCA_027451865.1 Leptolyngbyaceae cyanobacterium clean351
GGTGGGCAGTGGAAGCCGAGTTCTTTACCCCCATTCCCCATGTTCTACCCGCAGGGAGATGCTTGGGGAAACTATTAATGACGCCTGATAAGCCTCCTAGCCCCGGCGCCATGACTAACAAAACAACTCAAAAAACAATCTGACCCTGCTACTACCAAGGAGCCACGGTTGTCTTGATCCTGCCAGTAGCAGTGTTGCAGGCTGTCTTTTGATATCTCGACCCCACCAGCCCCGCCATCAATGCCGGCAACGATAGCCTGATTGGCACCATCAATGGCGTCACTGTGACCACTGACCAATGGGGAACCGGCTTTAATTCGGATCGTGGGCAGCACCGTCGACATCGGCGCCTTTGAATCAAATGGGTTTGTACTAGTACCCATCAACACCCCCCAAAGCACCACTGTCAACACTCAGTTTCCCCAAAATATTGCTGCCCAAGTCACGGATACAAATGGCCAAACCCTGCACCTGAGCGGCGTGAGCATCAGCTTTAGCATCCCCACCAGCGGCCCCGGAGGCATCTTCAGTGGCAGCTCTCTAGTCCTGCTAGACCCCAGCACCGACCTAGCTGTTGCCCCCCCCCTGACCGCTAACTGAGCCCCGCCTGTGTAACAACGTCGAGCCAGCGGGAGACCTGCCCCAGTGTAACGACCACCATCACGGTGACTAGTTCCCTCCCCCCAGCAAGTGACCTCTAGCCTTTGACCAAAATTTGTCGAGTTATTAACACACCCCCCGACTTGTATTGACCGGGTGAGAATTGGGTGATAAACTAATGGGGCTTATTCTTACTCCTTAATGTTATGCCTACCCCCAGACGCACCGCCCTCAGTGCCCTAGTAGCACTGGGGCTCGGAGCCATCACCTCCCCCGCCCTCGCCCTACCCCAAGGCGCCCAGGTCCAGGCCGGCAAAGTAGTCATCACCCAACCGAGCAGCACCCGGCTCACCATCCAGCAGAACTCTAACCG
>DAIDHW010000023.1 GCA_027451865.1 Leptolyngbyaceae cyanobacterium clean351
AGTGCCTCCCTAGGTGGGGGTGGGATTGAAACCTATCACAATTCCGTCACCACTAATGTCAGTACCCGAATCAGTGGCAGCACTATCAGTGGTAACACTGCCCCCAAAGGTGGAGGTATCGCCAACTACGGCACCCTGACAGTAATTGATAGCCTCATCAACGCCAACACCGCTGGTAAATACGGTGGGGGTATCTACAACAGCGCTTACCATGGCCCCGGTGTCCTCACCATTCTCAGCAGTACCCTCAGCAACAATAGTGCCGCTAACGGAGGAGGTCTGTTCAACACCGTTAGCACCGTTACTGGTGTAGTAGCCAACATCAGCAACAGCGCTATCGATAGTAACACTGCCAGCAATAAGGGGGGCGGGATTTATAGTAATGCTACTCTGACGGTCAGCAATAGTACTATTAGTGGTAATTCGGCTCACTATGGGGGTGGGATTGATAACCACGGCATCCTGAACATCAGCAACAGTGCTATTAGTGGTAATTCGGCTGGTATCTCTGGGGGTGGGATTTACAATAAGAATACCGGTACCCTGACAGTCAGTAGTAGTACTATCGGTGGGAATACGGCTGGTCATGATGGGGGTGGGATTTTCAACGAGGGCGCCCTGGCAGTCAGCAGTAGTACTATTAGTGGTAACTCAGCTAGCTTTGGGGGTGGGATTGATAACCACGGCATCCTGAACATCAGCAACAGTACCATCAGTGGTAATACGGCTAAGTATGGGGGTGGCGTTAACAACAACGACCTAGGTCTCCTGAGGGTTAACAGCAGTACCATCAGTGGTAACACCGCTAGCAGTGAGGGCGGTGGGATTGCCAACATACTTGGTACCCTGACGGTCAGTGGCAGTGCCATTAGTGGTAATACGGCCTATAGGGGGAGTGGGATTTACAACAACAATGGCACCCTGACGGTCAGCAGTAGCACTGTTAGTGGTAATACGGCTGAGTT
>DAIDHW010000024.1 GCA_027451865.1 Leptolyngbyaceae cyanobacterium clean351
CTCAACGCCTTACGGCGTCATTGAATGGTTCGCGCTCGCGGCGACTCAGACGCGTAGAGAAGCTGGCGATGTGCTCAACGCCTTACGGCGTCATTGAATGGTTCGCTGCGTCACGGCGAGCGCGAGCCGTTGCCGTCGCCGGTGCTCAACGCCTTACGGCGTCATTGAATGGTTCGCCCGGGTATTGCTCAGGCTGAAAGTACTGGGATGAGCTGTGCTCAACGCCTTACGGCGTCATTGAATGGTTCGCCCTGTCGCTCCGGGCTGTTGACGGCGGCTTGGTTGTGCTCAACGCCTTACGGCGTCATTGAATGGTTCGCCGCCTTCGCGGCCGACGTTGCCGAAGCCGCTCTGTCGTGCTCAACGCCTTACGGCGTCATTGAATGGTTCGCGCGCCCCTGGTTGGCCGTCCAGGATCCCGACGAATGTGCTCAACGCCTTACGGCGTCATTGAATGGTTCGCAGGAGATGGCTCGCCGAGTGGCGGCCGCCTGCCTCCTGTGCTCAACGCCTTACGGCGTCATTGAATGGTTCGCGCTTGAGGCGAGTCACGGCCCTGATCGACTATCGGATGTGCTCAACGCCTTACGGCGTCATTGAATGGTTCGCTCGAGCCGGGGCCGTCTCAAACTCGTAGATCGCCGTGCTCAACGCCTTACGGCGTCATTGAATGGTTCGCCCACCTATACGGCCGAGCTCAAGACCTTCACGGTCGTGCTCAACGCCTTACGGCGTCATTGAATGGTTCGCCCGTCCGGTCGCCCGGCGTGCGATACCTGATCGAGAGTGCTCAACGCCTTACGGCGTCATTGAATGGTTCGCTCTCCGGTAGTGCGCGTTTTCGTGATGGCCACTCGTGTGCTCAACGCCTTACGGCGTCATTGAATGGTTCGCCGGGGTGATCGGGGCCGATCGGAGCACGACGAGGGGTGCTCAACGCCTTACGGCGTCATTGAAT
>DAIDHW010000025.1 GCA_027451865.1 Leptolyngbyaceae cyanobacterium clean351
ATTCGGATAAGTATGGGGGTGGGATTTACAACAGCCTTGATAGTGCCCTGACGGTCAACAGTAGTACTATTACTAGCAATACTGCTAACTTGAATGGGGGTGGGATTTACAACAAAGGCACCCTGACGGTCAGCAGTAGTTATATCAGTCGTAACACCGCTAGCAATAATGGGGGTGGGATTGCCAACAACGGCACCCTGACAGTCGTCAATAGTACCATCAGTGGTAATTCGGCTAAGTATGGGGGTGGCGTTAACAACAACGACATAGGTATCCTGACGGTCAGCAGTAGTTATATCAGTCGTAACACCGCTAGCAATAATGGGGGTGGGATTGCCAACATACTTGGTACCCTGACGGTCAGTGGCAGTGCCATTAGTGGTAATACCGCTAGCAACAGGGGGGGTGGGATTTACAACTTTTATGGCGCCCTGACAATCAGCGATAGTACTATTAGCATCAATTCGGCTCGCTTCGGGGGTGGGATCGCCAACTTGGGTACCCTGACGGTCAGCAGCAGTACTATAAATAATAATACGGCTGGTTTTAATGGGGGTGGGATCTATGACGCCGGGGTACTGACTGTCTCCAGCACCCTGATTAGTGCCAACACCGCTAGCCTCAGTGGTGGGGGCCTCGAGGTCAAGAGTGGGTTTAGCCTCTACCTCGGCGGCACCACCATCAGCGGCAACACTGCCAAGAATGGAGCAGGCATCTACGCTGGGGGTACAGTGACCGTCACCTCCAGCAGCATCACCGGCAACAGTGCCAGCAATAACGGGGGCGGCATCTACGACGTGGGAGTATTAACTCTATCTGGTACCCCCATCAGTGCCAACACCGCCGGCAATAGTGGTGGGGGGTTAGAGGTCAAGAGTGGGGTCAGCCTCACCCTCACCAACTCCCTGATTAGCAGCAATACCGCCA
>DAIDHW010000026.1 GCA_027451865.1 Leptolyngbyaceae cyanobacterium clean351
GTCACTGGTGCAGCGGCGACTATTAGCAGCAGCACTATTAGTGGCAATACAGCTAGGCTTGGGGGCGGGATTTTCAACAACTCGGGAATTCTGTCAGTTGGTAACAGTACTGTTAGTAGTAACTCAGCCGTTACTGGGGGTGGCATCTACGCTGGGGGCGCGGTTACGGTTGCGGTTAACTCTAGTAGCATCACTGGGAACAGTGCTAGCAACAACGGAGGGGGCATCGCCAACTACGGCAGCCTGACTGTCAGCAATAGTACTATCAGTGGCAATACTGCTAGCTCTGGGGGTGGGATTTTCAACGGTGGCGGTGGTACCCTGACGGTCAGCAATAGTACCATTAGTGGTAATTCGGCTACCTTTGGGGGTGGGATTTACAACCTTGCCACCCTGACGGTCAGCAATAGTACTATTAGTGGTAATTCGGCTCTGTCTAAGGGGGGTGGGATTTTCAACAAAGGCACCCTAATGGTCAGTAATAGTACCATTAGTAGTAATTCGGCTACCAGTGATGGGGGTGGAATTAGCAGTTATGAGGGTGAGGTCATCCTTACCGACTCTCTCATCAGCGCTAACACCGCTAGTAGGTACGGCGGTGGCATCAACAGTGGCAGTGGCTCCCTGTCCATCTATGCCAGCACCATCACCGATAACCTTGCCCTCCTCGGCGGGGGTGGTATAGACACTTACCACAACTCTGCCATCACTAATGTCAGCACCCTAATCAGTGGCAGCACCATCAGTGGCAACATTGCCCCCAAAGGTGGAGGTATCACCAACT
>DAIDHW010000027.1 GCA_027451865.1 Leptolyngbyaceae cyanobacterium clean351
GCTCGAGGACGCGATGCGAACCATTCAATGACGCCGTAAGGCGTTGAGCACCTTACGGATTTTGGGGCGACGGTCGTGCCGACCGGGCGAACCATTCAATGACGCCGTAAGGCGTTGAGCACACGACCGAAGACGGGAGCACTAGGGCGGCTCCTGGGCGAACCATTCAATGACGCCGTAAGGCGTTGAGCACGTCCGGGCGAACGCCCAAGTCGTGCGACTATCGATGCGAACCATTCAATGACGCCGTAAGGCGTTGAGCACAATGCCATTTACGCGCAAGGCGCTCCCGGCTCGGGGCGAACCATTCAATGACGCCGTAAGGCGTTGAGCACTCTGTTGCACGGGTGTTGATTTCCCGATCCAATCGAGCGAACCATTCAATGACGCCGTAAGGCGTTGAGCACCCGGCCGCAAGAACGCCGCCCTCACCCTGAGAGCCCACCGCGAACCATTCAATGACGCCGTAAGGCGTTGAGCACAGAGTGATGGAAGCACCGGCGTGCATCAGGATTCCTGCGAACCATTCAATGACGCCGTAAGGCGTTGAGCACACCCAGGGGAAGGCGGGTGCTTCGCCCTGGCTGGGCGAACCATTCAATGACGCCGTAAGGCGTTGAGCACACGTGGGCGAGACGGGGGACACCCCCTATCCCGCGTTGCGAACCATTCAATGACGCCGTAAGGCGTTGAGCACTTCTCAGGGTGAGAGGCTTCGCTCAGTCGGTGCTCGCGAACCATTCAATGACGCCGTAAGGCGTTGAGCACAGAACCGGTTCAGC
>DAIDHW010000028.1 GCA_027451865.1 Leptolyngbyaceae cyanobacterium clean351
ATTAATCCCGCCCCCTTCACTAGCCGAATTATCGCTAATATCACTGCCACCAATTGTCAGAGTACCTCGGTTATTAACCCCGCCCCCACTTATTCCAGCTGAATTACCACTGATGGTACTACTGCCGACTGTCAGGTTGCCATAGTTGTCAATCCCACCCCCATAACTAGTGGCATTACCACTGGCAGAGTTGCTGCTGATGAGGGAGTTGGTGAGGGTGAGGGTGCCTTTGTTGAAAATTCCTCCCCCTGTTCCGGCACTGTTCTGACTGATAATGCTGGTATTGATCTGTACTATCCCAGAGCTTTTATAGTTGTCAATACCCCCACCGTTGAGGCTAGCAGTATTTCCACTGATAGTACTGTTGCTAACTGTCAGGCTGGCTTTGTTGGCAATCCCGCCTCCAAACTTGGCTACATTTCCACTAACGGTGCTGTTGTAGATGAGGGCCAAGCCACCATTACCATTGTAGTGATCAATCCCACCACCATACGTGGCCGCAGTATTGCCGCTGAGGGTGCTGTTGGTGATGAGCAGGCGGCCGCTGCTGTCAATCCCACCCCCGTACCTAGCCGAATTATTGTTAATAGTGCTACTGCTGATGGTCAGGGTGCCGCTGCTGTCAATCCCACCCCCATAGTTAGCCGAATTACCACTAATAGTACTACTGCTGACCGTCAGGGCGCCGTGGTTATCAATCCCACCCCCAAAGCTAGCTGAGTTACCACTAATAGTACTACTGCTGAC
>DAIDHW010000029.1 GCA_027451865.1 Leptolyngbyaceae cyanobacterium clean351
ATGGGCTTGCAGAAGCGAGCATCAATGACACCCACGCTAAGGCCTTCGTTTTCGAGCAGTTGGGCGGCCTGCATGGCCTGCCACGCCATTGAGCCATAGGCAATGATGGTTGCATCTTCGCCGCCCTTGAGCGTGCGCGATTTGCCGCCCTCGCGGGTAATAACCCACGGAACATCCGGCCCGAGCGGTTGCGGTGGGCAGTTGTCGCGTGGGTAGCGAATTTCGTTGGGGTGATCGAGTGTGGTGGCGAAGTTGAGGCATGCCACAAGGTCTCGCTCGTCGGATGGAGCCATTAGCACCATGCCGGGCTGGCTCTTAAGAAATGCCAGATCGCAGAAGCCATGATGCACCGCGCCGTCGTCACCTACCAGGCCGGCACGGTCAACGCAAAACGTCACCGGCAGGCCCTGCAGGCACACTTCCTGAAATATCTGGTCAAAGGCCCGCTGCAAAAAGGTGCTGTAAATCGCCACCACCGGGCGAAGGCCCGCTTTGGTCATGCCGGCGGCCATTGCCGTGGCGTGGCTTTCGCAGATGCCAGTGTCGAAGTAGCGGTTTGGAAACGCCGGCTTCAACTTAATCATGCCGGTGCCATCGGGCATGGCCGCGGTGATGCCGACAACCTTATCGTTGGTTTTGGCGAGATTAACCATGGCATCGGCAAACGCACTGGTCCACGAGCGGCCGCTCCCTTGGTTAATAACCACTCTGCAGCCTTCAACCCTGAAGGGCTTTGGGCTGT
>DAIDHW010000030.1 GCA_027451865.1 Leptolyngbyaceae cyanobacterium clean351
TTAGCACCTTGATGGTCAGCAACAGTACCATTAGCGGGAATACTGCTAGTAGTGGTGGTGGGATTGATAACCTCCTTAGCACCTTGATGGTCAGCAACAGTACCATTAGCGGGAATACCGGTGTCTTTGGCGGGGGTGTTGATAGCAATGGCTATATGGTCATTTCTAACAGTACTATTAGTGACAATACTGCCAAGTATGGGGGTGGAATTGATAACTTCCAGGGCAGCATAGCTCACATCTATAACAGCACCATCAGCTACAATAGCGCCGCTGAAGGTGGAGGCATCTACAACAGTGGCACCCTGACCATCAGCAACAGCGCCATCAGTGCCAACACCGGGAACATCAGCCTCAGTGGCCTGAGCAACAGCGTCATCCTCAACGGCGGCGGTATCTACAACCGCGGCCTCCTCACCCTCAGCGCCAGCACCGTCACCGGTAACACCGCCGCTACCGGAGGCGGGATCGAAAACACCGGCACTCTCAGCATTACCAGCAGCTACATTGGCCACAACAGCGCCACTGAGCTAGGGGGCGGGATTGCCAACCTCGGCACCTTCACCCTCAGCAATAGCACCATCAGTCACAACAGTGCCACCCTCGGTGGTGGGGTCGCTAACCTCGGGAGTCTGACCCTCAGCTACGGGAGCGTCAGCCTGGCCACTAGTGGTGGCACCCTCACCCTCAACAACAGCTACATC
>DAIDHW010000031.1 GCA_027451865.1 Leptolyngbyaceae cyanobacterium clean351
TTCTACCCCACCCCCATTCAGGCTGGCGGTGTTGGCGCTGATGGTGCTGGCAATCAGCTGCATCGTGCCGCCATTCAGGACTCCCCCACCGCTGTAGCGGGCTGAGTTGCCACTGAGGGTACTGCTGGTAAAAGTTACTTGGGCACTGGCCACGTTATAAAGGCCGCCCCCATTCTTAGACAGGTTGCCGCTGAGGGTGCTGCTGCTGACCACCAGGTTACTGCCCCCGTTATCAAAGATGGCCCCTCCACCGTTGCTGGTGGCAGTGTTCCCGCTGAGAGTGCTGGTGCTGATACTCAGGTTGCCGCCGGCATTATTGAAAATAGCCCCCCCACTGTTGCCGACTGAGTTGTTGCTCAGGGTGCTACCTAGGATGGTCAACTGGGCATTGTTGAGAATGGCCCCCCCAGCGTTGCTGGCGGTGTTACTGGTGATGGTGCTGGCACTGACTAGGGCGACCCCGCTGTTATCGAGGGCCCCGGCATCAAAACTAGCTTGGTTAGCACTGAGAGTGCTACCAGTCACGGTCAGGGTGCCGGTGTTGTCAATCCCGGCGCCATTGGTAGCAGTATTACTCGTGATTAGGGAGCTGGTGACATTGAGAGTACTGTTATTTTCTACCCCACCCCCATTCAGGCTGGCGGTGTTGGCGCTGATGGTGCTGGCAATCAGCTGCATCGTGCCGCCATTCA
>DAIDHW010000032.1 GCA_027451865.1 Leptolyngbyaceae cyanobacterium clean351
CAACGTAAGGAGGTGCTCAACGCCTTACGGCGTCATTGAATGGTTCGCTGTTCCCCCACTGCTCATCGGCCCGGCCGAGGAGCGTGCTCAACGCCTTACGGCGTCATTGAATGGTTCGCGCCGGCCGGCTCGGGGTCGATGGGGCGTGTTTTACTGTGCTCAACGCCTTACGGCGTCATTGAATGGTTCGCTCGGCCGCCGACATGACGTGTCGCCGTTCGTCGAAGTGCTCAACGCCTTACGGCGTCATTGAATGGTTCGCAATAAGGCGGAGAGCACGCCCCGTAATGGGCGCGGGTGCTCAACGCCTTACGGCGTCATTGAATGGTTCGCCGTGGTCTTCCATTCGGCCGCGGGGCGCACCGTCTGTGCTCAACGCCTTACGGCGTCATTGAATGGTTCGCGCGATCGGTGTCGCGATTGTTGATTCTGGAGAATCGTGCTCAACGCCTTACGGCGTCATTGAATGGTTCGCGTCATGAGCACACTGGACCGCGTCCCGCGGAGCTCGTGCTCAACGCCTTACGGCGTCATTGAATGGTTCGCGCCGTCGCCGATCAATCGGAACACACAAGGGAGCAAGGTGCTCAACGCCTTACGGCGTCATTGAATGGTTCGCGAAGGATGGGCGTTATGGCGGCTGAACCGGTTCTGTGCTCAACGCCTTACGGCGTCAT
>DAIDHW010000033.1 GCA_027451865.1 Leptolyngbyaceae cyanobacterium clean351
CGGCGATGATGCTGAGGTTGCCGGGCGTGGACGGCCCGGCGATGGTCTGGAAGATGTGATCGAACAGCGCGAAGCGGTCGGCGTAGTTCCACAGGATCGGCACCGTATCGCAATCCTCGTGCGCCATGGCCAGTTCGCCGAACTGCAGCGCTTCCAGGCTGGGCCGCCCGCTGGGCGAATACTTGCGTTCCTCGGTCAGGGCGAAGCGGTCCATGCGCGGCACGCCGCCGACCACGTGCAGCTTGCGCAGCATCCGCGGATGCGAGTGGTCGATGTCGTCGGTGTCGGCGGCGTATTCGGCCGGGCCGATGCGAAACGGCGAGATCGTGGTCCAGCGTCCGTCCGGCAGCTGCAGCGGCTGCACGAAACCCGGCGTGCGCGCCGGCGGCTGCGAGTAGATCCCGTCGGCGCCCGGCCAGGTGCCGAAGTACGAATCGAAGCTGCGGTTCTCCTGGTAGATCACGAACACGTAGCGGATGTGTTCGCGCAGCAGCGCCAGTTTCCGCGCCGGCGTCAGGTGGGGCTCGATGGCGGCGGGCACCTCGAATCGCGCCACCGCGGGCGGCGCCGCGGCATCGACACGGCGTGGCGCGCCGTTGCCGGCCCAGGCAGTCACGGACTGCGCATGCACGCCGGCGGCGGTGGCCAGCAGCAGCGGCAGGGCGGGCAGAA
>DAIDHW010000034.1 GCA_027451865.1 Leptolyngbyaceae cyanobacterium clean351
GGAGCAGGCAGCCGCCTCGGGATTTGCCTAATCACTCCACCTTTGACAATACGATCCGAGAAATGACGAAACTCAGACGCGCGGATTACGTTTCCGTCATCTTGGGCACGGCATCGGCGCGCACAACGCCTTCAGGTTCGTGATGATTAGTGGTCGGGAACGCCAGAGTGATTTGGGCGCCCCGGCCGATCTCACTTGACGCATTCACTCTTCCTCCATGCAGCCCGACGATAGCCTGCACGATCGCCAAACCGAGACCCATATTCCGGCCATGGGAAAAGCGTGCCGAATCAGCCCGGTAAAACCGGTCAAACACGTGAGGCAGGTGCTCGGGGGATATGCCGGACCCGGTATCCGCGACATCGATGTAGACCAAGCCGTCTTCGGTTCGAGCCGTCATGGTCACAGAGCCTCCCGAAGGCGTATGGGCGACTGCGTTCTCAATCAGATTTCCGACCGCGCGTCGCAGAAGTACGCGGTCCAGATCCGCCGGAATTTCATCGGCTGTTGCTACCGAAAGGGTGACCCCCGCCTCAGCTGCGACAGCCTCATAGTAGTCGCGGATTGTCGCGAGTTCCTTGGCAACCTCGACACGTTCTCTGGTCAAATGTGGCCCTGGACTCTCAGCGCGGGCTAGAAATAAGAGGCTGTCGATC
>DAIDHW010000035.1 GCA_027451865.1 Leptolyngbyaceae cyanobacterium clean351
TCCCCAACGCCCAGGGTACTACTATTGCCCCCGGGGCCGTAATTAATGCTAACGCCACCCACATCGGGAACGGCGGCAGTGTGGCCATCTGGTCGGATGTCAACACCCAGTTTGGCGGCACAGTCCTGGCCCAGGGGGGACCCTTGGGAGGTAATGGGGGCTTTGTCGAAACCTCCGGCAGACAGCACATTTACTTGGACCCCAGTGCCGACGTGAATGCCAGTATCGTCTCTGGTAACCCTGGAACTTGGCTCCTAGACCCTGCTAACATCACCATCTACAGCAGTTCACCCTATAGCCCAGGTTTTATCAGCACCGCCATCCAAGCAAACCACACCAACCTCAACATCGTAGCCACCAGCGCCATTACCGTTGCCAGTGTGGTGGGGGGTTCGGGAGCGCCGGTGACAGGGAACGGTAGTGAAACCCTGACCCTGGAAGCCGGAACATCGATTACCAGCACTGGGGGCTCGATTAACCTGGCCCATGCCAACCTGGTACTCGAGGTAGCCTCCGGGGCGGGGGCAGGGACTAGCCACCCCAACTACATCAACCAGGCTTTAGGAGTGGTAGGCTACGTCAGGTATGGCAGCCTTGACTTAAAACTAGGGGCAGGTACCTTTACCGGGTCAAGTT
>DAIDHW010000036.1 GCA_027451865.1 Leptolyngbyaceae cyanobacterium clean351
GGTGAGGAGAATGTGGGCGATGTTGACGTGCGCGGGACGCGATACGGCCCAGAGGATGGCATCTGCAACGTCGTTTGCGGTTAATGGGGTGAGTCCCTGGTAGACCTTGGCGGCGCGGTCCCTGTCGCCGTGGAAGCGGACTTCGCTGAATTCAGTTTCGACCATGCCGGGATCGACGCTGGTGACGCGGACGGGTGTGCCGAGCAGGTCCATACGGAGGCCGTCGTTGAGGGCCTTGAGGCCGGCCTTGGTGGCGCAGTAGACGCCGCCGCCCGGGTAAGTGATTTCGCCAGCGGTGGAGCCAAGGTTGACGACGTGTCCGCGGCCACGAGCGACCATACCGGGCACGACGGCACGGGTGACATAGAGGACGCCCTTGATATTGGTGTCGATCATTTCTTCCCAGTCCTGCAGCTTGCCGTTGTGGAGCTTGTCGAGGCCACGGCTGAGGCCGGCGTTGTTGACGAGGATGTCTACGGTGAGGCCGGCGGCTTCGGTAGCTTCGTAGATCTGCTGCGGCGCGTCCGGGTCGTTGAGGTCGGCGAGGAGGATGCGGGTGTCGGCCCCTTTGGCGGCCAGCTCGGCAGCGAGCGCTTCCAGGCGGTCGCGGCGGCGGGCGGTGAGAATGAGCTT
>DAIDHW010000037.1 GCA_027451865.1 Leptolyngbyaceae cyanobacterium clean351
ATTTACAACAGCGGCGGGGCCACCGCCTCCGTCAGCGGATCCACCATCACTGCCAACCTAGCTAAGAATGGGGCGGGCATCTACGCTGGGGGCACGGTCACAGTCACCTCCAGCAGCATCACCGGTAATAGTGCCAGCCACAATGGGGGCGGGATCTACGACGCGGGAGTGCTGAATGTTTCCAGCACCCTCATCAGTGCCAACACTGCTAGCCTGAGTGGTGGGGGTCTCGAGGTCAAGAGTGGAGCTAGCCTCTACCTGAGCAGCAGCACCATCACTGGCAACACTGCCAAGAGTGGGGCTGGGATTGAGAACCACGGCACCCTCACCCTCACCAACTCCCTGATTAGCAGCAACACCGCTAGCCTAAATGGGGGGGGTATCGCCAACTACGGCACCCTCAATGTCCTCGGCAGCACCCTCAGTGCCAACACTGCTGTGTTTGGGGGTGGGGTTTTCAACGTAGGTACCCTGACAGTCAGTGGCAGTACTGTCAGCAGTAATTCGGCTCGGATAGGAGGTGGGATTGACAACGGTGGCAACCTGATAGTCAGTGGCAGCACTGTTAAAAGCAATACAGCTGGTG
>DAIDHW010000038.1 GCA_027451865.1 Leptolyngbyaceae cyanobacterium clean351
CGAACCATTCAATGACGCCGTAAGGCGTTGAGCACAAGACTCATCCTCTTGGCCTGCACGAGCCCGCTCCGCGAACCATTCAATGACGCCGTAAGGCGTTGAGCACACTGACGACCAGCCCCTAACCCCCCTCGCTTGCGGCGAACCATTCAATGACGCCGTAAGGCGTTGAGCACTCGGCCCTGCTCGAGCGCAGAGGTAGCCGGCCGGGCTCGCGAACCATTCAATGACGCCGTAAGGCGTTGAGCACTCGCAATCCCCATACCAGCCTCGGCGGTCTACTGGGCGAACCATTCAATGACGCCGTAAGGCGTTGAGCACTGACCAGCGGGTCGGATCTCAAGGTCGAAGCCGCGGCGAACCATTCAATGACGCCGTAAGGCGTTGAGCACTGGGCACCGACGTCCTGAGGATCATCGATGCGTTCGCGAACCATTCAATGACGCCGTAAGGCGTTGAGCACATTTGGCAGACTTTTTTGCGAGCGTTACCGCCGGGCGAACCATTCAATGACGCCGTAAGGCGTTGAGCACAAGACTCATCCTCTTGGCCTGCACGAGCCCGCTCCGCGAACC
>DAIDHW010000039.1 GCA_027451865.1 Leptolyngbyaceae cyanobacterium clean351
CATTGAATGGTTCGCATCGCGTCCTCGAGCAAGATTCGCGCTGGCGAGCGGCCGTGCTCAACGCCTTACGGCGTCATTGAATGGTTCGCCCGAAATGGAACGCGGGCTGAATCACTCGAGGGGTGTGCTCAACGCCTTACGGCGTCATTGAATGGTTCGCCGGGGCGGCCGAGATAGATCGCCGGCACCGTCGAGGGGTGCTCAACGCCTTACGGCGTCATTGAATGGTTCGCAACGCATCGCGTGGCAGGATCTCCGACATGAATTGTGCTCAACGCCTTACGGCGTCATTGAATGGTTCGCCTCTACATCGCCTATCCATCGACGCCGGTCGAGCAAGTGCTCAACGCCTTACGGCGTCATTGAATGGTTCGCCGCGGGGTGCACACGACGCTCGGCGATCGCATCCGTGCTCAACGCCTTACGGCGTCATTGAATGGTTCGCTGGGCCGCGACATCGTCTCAGCGCTCGCTCGGAAGTGCTCAACGCCTTACGGCGTCATTGAATGGTTCGCCGGGAAATAAAACTGGGCCTGTCGTCGCTCAGTTGTGCTCAACGCCTT
>DAIDHW010000040.1 GCA_027451865.1 Leptolyngbyaceae cyanobacterium clean351
CTATTGCCGGCGGTATTGGCACTGATGAGGGTGCTGGAGACAGTCAGCACTCCGGCATCGTAGATCCCACCCCCATTATTGCTGGCACTGTTACCGGTGATGCTGCTGGAGGTGACGGTAACTGTGCCCCCGGCGTAGATGCCGGCCCCATTCTTAGCCAGGTTGGCGGTGATGGTGGAACCACTGACGGAGGCGGTAGCCCCAGCGACGGTGCTGTTGTAGATGCCGCCACCGTTATTGCCGGCAGTATTAGCCCTGATGGTACTGCTCAGGACATTTAGGCTACCAAAGTTGGCAATCCCGCCGCCACTCAGGCTAGCCGTATTACCACTAATAGTGCTACCGCTGACTGTCAGGTTGCCATCGTTGAAAATCCCACCCCCATTGTTGCCGGCAGTGTTGGCACTGATAGTACTATTGCTGACCGTCAGGGTGCCATTGTTGGCGATACCACCCCCAAGGACAGCCGAATTACCACTGATAGAACTACTGTTGACTGTCAAGGTGCCATTGTTGGCGATACCACCCCCAAGCCCAGCCGAATTACTACTGATAGAACTAC
>DAIDHW010000041.1 GCA_027451865.1 Leptolyngbyaceae cyanobacterium clean351
CCTCCAGCACCATCACCGGGAACAGTGCCAGCAACAACGGGGGGGGCATCTACGACGCGGGAGTGCTGAGCATTACCAGCAATCTCATCAGTGCCAACACCGCCGGCAATAGTGGTGGGGGTCTAGAAGTCAAGACTGGGGTCAGCCTCACCCTCAGCGGCACCACCATCAGTGGTAACACCGCCAAGAATGGGGCCGGCATCGAGAACCACGGCACCCTCAGCCTCACCAACTCCCTCATCAGCAGCAACACCGCTAGTCTCAATGGTGGGGGCATCGCCAACTACAGCAGCCTCAACGTCCTGGGCAGCACCATCAGTGCCAACACCGTCCAGACTAGAGATGGCGGTGGGGTCTTCAACCTTGGCACCTTAACAATCAGTAATAGTACCGTTAGTAGTAATTGGGCGCCCCAGTCACCCTCAAGTAAAACCTACGGGGGTGGAATTTACAACAAAGGCACCCTGACGGTCGGCAGTAGTACTATTAGTGGGAATTCGGCTAGGTACGGGGGTGGGATTCTTAACCGTAGTGTCCTGACGGT
>DAIDHW010000042.1 GCA_027451865.1 Leptolyngbyaceae cyanobacterium clean351
AGCCTCACCCTCAGCGGCACCACTATCAGCGGCAACACTGCTGCTAACGGCGCCGGCATCGAGAACCACGGCACCCTCAGCTTCACTAACTCCCTGATTAGCAGCAACACCGCTAGTCTCAACGGAGGAGGCATTGCCAACTACGGCAGCCTCAATGTCCTGGGCAGCACCATCAGCACTAACACCGCTACCAATGGAGCAGGTGGTGGTATCTACAACAGCAGTGGGGCCACCGCCTCCGTCAGCGGATCTACCATCACTGCCAACCTAGCTAAGAATGGGGCGGGCATCTACGCCGGGGGCACGGTCACCGTCACCTCCAGCACCATCACCGGTAATAGTGCCAGCAACAATGGGGCTGGTATCTACGACGCTGGCATTCTCACCCTCAGCAACAACCTCGTCAGTGGCAACACCGCCGGCAACAGTGGTGGAGGTCTAGAAGTCAAGACTGGGGTCAGCCTCACCCTCAGCGGCACCACTATCAGCGGCAACACTGCTGCTAACGGCGCCGGCATCGAGAACCACGGCACCCT
>DAIDHW010000043.1 GCA_027451865.1 Leptolyngbyaceae cyanobacterium clean351
GGCGCTGGTATTGCTAACTACGGCCTCTTGAGCGTCAGCAACACGCGGATCAACGGTAACGCAGTCTTTGCCACTAGTAGGGCGAACGGGGGGGGTGGTGGCATTGGTAACGACGGAACAGCCTATATCACCAACAGTACCATTAGCTATAACTATGGCTCAGGTCTCGAAAACTCTCGTCTGATGAGCCTTACTAGCGTCACCATGCAGGGTAACACCGCCAGTCCCTACGACAGCGACGGCGGTGCCATTGACAACGACGGCACCCTGACTCTCCTGAACAGCACTATCAGTGGTAATTCGGCCAAGTATGGGGGTGGCATTCACAACGACAGCACCCTGACGGTCCTCAACAGTTCTATCAGTGGTAATTCAGCTCAGTACGGGGGTGGGATTACTAACTTCGGCACCCTGACGGTCAGCAGTAGTACTATCAGTGGCAACTCAGCCTACTCCTACGGCGCTGGTATTGCTAACTACGGCCTCTTGAGCGTCAGCAACACGCGGATCAACGGTAACGCAGTCTTTGCCACTAG
>DAIDHW010000044.1 GCA_027451865.1 Leptolyngbyaceae cyanobacterium clean351
GTACAATCAGTGGCAATATTTCTAGTGGCGATGCTGCGGGGGTCTACAGCCACGGCCTACTGACAGTCAGTGACAGCACCATCAGTGGCAACACTGCTACCCTGAGTAGCGGCGGGGTTTATAACTTCTTGGGCACCCTCTCAGTTGTTAGTAGCACTATCAAAGCCAACACCGCCTTGAATGGCTCCGGCGGCGGAATCTTGAACAATGGCATCTTGACACTTAGTAATAGTAGTGTAAGTGGCAACACAGCTAGTCAGAATGGGGGGGGGATTTTCAATAATGCCATTTTGACTGTCAGCAATAGTACTATCAGTGGCAATATGGCCGGCGGGAATGGGGGTGGCATCTACGACGCAGGAGTGCTCAGCATTACCAGCACCCTCATCAGTGCCAACACCGCTGGCAACAGTGGTGGGGGTCTAGAAGTCAAGAGTGGGGTCAGCCTCACTCTTAGCAGCACCACCATCACTGGCAACACTGCCAAGAATGGGGCTGGGATTGAGAACCACGGCACCCTCACCATCACCAACTCC
>DAIDHW010000045.1 GCA_027451865.1 Leptolyngbyaceae cyanobacterium clean351
GATGCCGCCCCCAGCTCCAGTGGTGGCGGTGTTACCGCTGATGAGGCCGCTGGTGACCCCCAGGACTCCGTGGTTCTCGATGCCAGCACCGTTGGCGGAGATGTTGGCGGTGAGGGTGCTACTGGTGACGGTAATGGTGCTGCTATTCTCTATCCCCGCGCCGCTGTTGAGGGCGGTGTTGGCACTGATGTTGGTGCTGGTGACTAGGGCTGTGCCAGTGTTGTTGATGCCACCACCATTATTACCGGCAGTGTTACCGCTGAGGGTGCTGCTGGTGACGGTGAGGGTGCCACTGTTGTCGATGCCGGCGCCGTTGGTGGCGGTGTTGTTGCTAATCAGGGCACTGGTAATGTTGAGGGTGCCGGCATTTTCTATCCCACCCCCGTTGGTCTTGGCGGTGTTGCTGCTGATGGTGGTGCCGCTGACATTAGCTGTGGCCCCACTGTAGTTAAGGATGCCGCCCCCAGCTCCAGTGGTGGCGGTGTTACCGCTGATGAGGCCGCTGGTGACCCCCAGGACTCCGTGGTTCT
>DAIDHW010000046.1 GCA_027451865.1 Leptolyngbyaceae cyanobacterium clean351
AGGCTTTCGGGCAGATGCGCGAGGCGCAGCACCCGGACTATCCGCTTTCGGTCTTCTACGCGTTCAAACAATCAGAGGACGACGACGATGGGGACGCGAGCAGCGCTGTCGCCTCGACCGGCTGGGAGACGATGCTGGAAGGCTTGCTCCGGACCGGCTTCTCGATCACCGGAACCTGGCCGATGCGGAGCGAACTGGGGAACCGGATGGTCGCGAGCGGCACCAACGCCCTCGCCTCGTCCATCGTCCTCGTCTGCCGCAAGCGCGGCGAGGCGGCGCAGACCGTCACCCGCGCCGAGTTCATCCGCGCGCTGAAACGCGAAATGCCCGAAGCCGTGGACAAAATCCGCAAGGCCGGTGTCGGCCCCGTCGATATGCCGCAATCGGTCATCGGCCCCGGCATGGGCGTGTTCACTCGCTTTGCCCGGTTGCTGGAAGATGATGATTCCGCCATGGGCGTGAAGACAGCGCTCGCGCTGATCAACCGTGTCTGGGGCGAGATCGAGAACGATCTCGACGCCAATTTC
>DAIDHW010000047.1 GCA_027451865.1 Leptolyngbyaceae cyanobacterium clean351
TACGGCGTCATTGAATGGTTCGCACCCCAGGCCACGAGCGTGGAGTTCAACAACGGAACCGTGCTCAACGCCTTACGGCGTCATTGAATGGTTCGCGCATGCAGCCGGCCGCGGCGCCGGTCCCCGTGGTGGGTGCTCAACGCCTTACGGCGTCATTGAATGGTTCGCAATCGTGAGGCCCTCTTCCTTGACCAGATCGGTCGTGCTCAACGCCTTACGGCGTCATTGAATGGTTCGCTCGATCGCAATCTCGTTGCCACGCTGCGCCTCTGCGTGCTCAACGCCTTACGGCGTCATTGAATGGTTCGCCCGACCACAGGGCCGCCGAGGCGTCGAAGCGAGAAGTGCTCAACGCCTTACGGCGTCATTGAATGGTTCGCGCCGAATATCTCGCGTGGGCCGAGTCGCGTGAGCGGTGTGCTCAACGCCTTACGGCGTCATTGAATGGTTCGCTCCCGCGACCGGATCCACGCTCAAGGTCATCGTCACGTGCTCAACGCCTTACGGCGTCATTGAATAGT
>DAIDHW010000048.1 GCA_027451865.1 Leptolyngbyaceae cyanobacterium clean351
ATCAAGCTGCGTAGCCCGTACCAAGGCCGTGAGTTTACAATTGTGGCGCCGGCCGCAACTGAGGCCAACAAGTACATTCAGAATGTGAGGGTGGATGGAATGTCCCAGACCAAATGCTGGTTTGACCAAAAGGCGATCGCCCATGGCGGGACGATTGACTTTGGTCTTGGCGCCGCGCCCAACCGCAACTGGGGGGTGGGCGCCGCAAACGAGCCGCCGTCGCTAAGCGTACAGCACCCGGGACTGCTTGCACATTAAGCCCGCAGGGCAGTTATTTAAGCAGCAGTTCGGCAATCTGCACGGCGTTAAGTGCAGCGCCCTTTAGAAGTTGATCTCCGGCGACAAACATGGCGATGGATTTACCGCTTGGATCGCTTATATCCTGGCGTATGCGTCCTACCAGAACATCGCCTTGGCCGGCGGCATCTTTGGGCATGGGGAAGTAATTTCTGCCGGTGTCATCCACGATACGCACGCCCGGCGCTTTGGCCAGCAGAGCATGAACTTG